>NZ_CP138953.1:1825000-4532408 GCF_047126315.1 Shimia sp. MIT910701
TTTGATCGCCCTAAGTACGGGGATGATCTCAGTTAGGTGCCGATCCTTTCGAGGTGACGCGAGCCTTTGATCAAGACTGTTTCCTCGGTCTTCCAAGGGTCTGCCTGCTGAAACGAACAGAGTTGTCCAAGTCAAGTACACTAACCCGCAAGATCGAGAGATCTTGCATTGTTCCTTATCCTCTTCGTGGGGCCGACCGACATCGGCAGCGAAGGTTCCAGGGTAAGGAGCGGGAAAAGTATGACTTTTGGTTCAGAAACAGGATTGTGCGGCATGCCAGCCAAACGATCACGAATGACTTAGTCCTCAAGTAGCGCACTGATTTATTTTAGTGGGCGGTAGGACATCAAAACAGTCTTTCTCTTTCTGGATCAAATCAAGCGCGAGAAGGGCGTTTGGTGGATGCCTTGGCAGTAAGAGGCGATGAAAGACGTGATACTCTGCGATAAGCTTGGGGGAGCCGAGAATAGGCTTTGATCCCAGGATCTCTGAATGGGGGAACCCACCTGACAGTTTGTTATAATAGCCTTCGGGCTGCCTATAACTTACTGAACCAGGTACTTTTGACCTGAATACATAGGGTCTTAAGAGCAAACCCGGGGAACTGAAACATCTAAGTACCCGGAGGAAAGGAAATCAATTGATACTCCGCTAGTAGTGGCGAGCGAACGCGGACCAGCCAAGCCTGATAAGTGAGAAGAACCGTTTGGGAAGACGGGCCATAGTGGGTGACAGCCCCGTATTCGAAGCTTTGAAGGATGTATTAAGTAGGGCGGAACACGTGAAATTCTGTCTGAAGATCGGAGGACCACCTTCGAAGGCTAAGTACTCCTTACTGACCGATAGCGAACCAGTACCGTGAGGGAAAGGTGAAAAGCACCCCGACGAGGGGAGTGAAACAGTACCTGAAACCGAACGCCTACAATCAGTTGGAGGCCCCTTGAGGGCTGACAGCGTACCTTTTGTATAATGGGTCATCGACTTGGTCTATCTAGCAAGCTTAAGCCGTTAGGTGTAGGCGCAGCGAAAGCGAGTCTTAATAGGGCGCATGAGTTAGATGGATCAGACCCGAAACCGAGTGATCTAGGCATGGCCAGGTTGAAGGTGCGGTAACACGCACTGGAGGACCGAACCCACATCTGTTGAAAAAGATCGGGATGAGCTGTGCCTAGGGGTGAAAGGCCAATCAAACTCGGAGATAGCTGGTTCTCTGCGAAATCTATTTAGGTAGAGCGTCACACGAATACCCCGGGGGGTAGAGCACTGGATGGGTAATGGGGCCCCACAGGCTTACTGATCCTAACCAAACTCCGAATACCCGGGAGTACTATGTGGCAGACACACTGCGGATGCTAACGTCCGTAGTGGAGAGGGAAACAACCCTGACCTACGACTAAGGCCCCTAATTCATGGCTAAGTGGGAAAGCAGGTGGGACGACCAAAACAACCAGGAGGTTGGCTTAGAAGCAGCCATCCTTTAAAGATAGCGTAACAGCTCACTGGTCTAAATAAGTTGTCCTGCGGCGAAGATGTAACGGGGCTCAAGCCATGAGCCGAAGTCTAGGGATGCGTAAGCATCGGTAGCAGAGCGTAGTGTGACATAGTTCCAATCCTCTTTAGCATTCTTCGGAATGCCTTGGAGGATATGGAGCTTTCGATGAAGCGGGCGCGTGAGCGATCCCGTGGAGAGATCACTAGTGAGAATGATGACATGAGTAGCGACAAAGAGTGTGAGAGACACTCTCGCCGAAAGTCCAAGGGTTCCTGCTTAAAGCTAATCTGAGCAGGGTAAGCCGGCCCCTAAGCCGAGGGCGAAAGCCGTAGGCGATGGGAACTAGGTTAATATTCCTAGGCCAGGAGGATGTGACGGATTGTGAAGGTAGTTCATTCTTATCGGATTGAATGGGCTGCTGATCAGTTCCTGGAAATAGCCCTCCATGAGACCGTACCCTAAACCAACACAGGTGGACTGGTAGAGCATACCAAGGCGCTTGAGAGAACGATGTTGAAGGAACTCGGCAAAATACCTCCGTAAGTTCGCGAGAAGGAGGCCCAGTTTCTACGCAAGTATTGGCTGGGGGCACAAACCAGGGGGTGGCGACTGTTTACTAAAAACACAGGGCTCTGCGAAGTCGCAAGACGACGTATAGGGTCTGACGCCTGCCCGGTGCCTGAAGGTTAAAAGGAGGGGTGAGAGCTCCGAATTGAAGCCCAGGTAAACGGCGGCCGTAACTATAACGGTCCTAAGGTAGCGAAATTCCTTGTCGGGTAAGTTCCGACCTGCACGAATGGCGTAACGACTTCCCCGCTGTCTCCAACATCGACTCAGCGAAATTGAATTGCCTGTCAAGATGCAGGCTTCCCGCGGTTAGACGGAAAGACCCCGTGCACCTTTACTACAGCTTCACACTGGCATCAGGCCATGCATGTGCAGGATAGGTGGTGGGCTTTGAAACCGACACGCCAGTGTCGGTGGAGCCTCCCTTGAGATACCACCCTTGCATCGCTTGATGTCTAACCGCGGTCCGTTATCCGGATCCGGGACCCTGTGTGGCGGGTAGTTTGACTGGGGCGGTCGCCTCCTAAAGCGTAACGGAGGCGCGCGAAGGTTGGCTCAGAGCGGTCGGAAATCGCTCGTTGAGTGCAATGGCAGAAGCCAGCCTGACTGCGAGACTGACAAGTCGAGCAGAGTCGAAAGACGGCCATAGTGATCCGGTGGTCCCGAGTGGAAGGGCCATCGCTCAACGGATAAAAGGTACGCCGGGGATAACAGGCTGATACTGCCCAAGAGTCCATATCGACGGCAGTGTTTGGCACCTCGATGTCGGCTCATCTCATCCTGGGGCTGGAGCAGGTCCCAAGGGTACGGCTGTTCGCCGTTTAAAGAGGTACGTGAGCTGGGTTTAGAACGTCGTGAGACAGTTCGGTCCCTATCTGCCGTGGGTGTAGGATACTTGAGAGGAGTTGCCCCTAGTACGAGAGGACCGGGGTGAACGATCCACTGGTGGACCTGTTGTTGCGCCAGCAGCAGTGCAGGGTAGCTATGATCGGACAGGATAACCGCTGAAGGCATCTAAGCGGGAAGCCCCCCTCAAAACAAGGTATCCCTGAGGACCGAGGTAGACCACCTCGTCGATAGGCCAGAGATGTAAGTGCGGTAACGCATTCAGTTGACTGGTACTAATGGTCCGATAGGCTTGATTTGATCCAGTAAAAGTAAGACTGGAAATCAAAAGCATACACACTACACAATCAGTGAAATGACTTGGACACCAACTCTCGCGCTCAAGTAGCCCTCCGGGCGGTAGCGCAAATGAGTATGAGGCCGTTTGTTCGGTTTGGTGATCATAGCGCGAGTGAAACACCCGGTCCCATCCCGAACCCGGCCGTTAAGCACCGTAGCGCCGATGGTACTGCATCTTAAGGTGTGGGAGAGTAGGTCATCGCCAAACCTAACAAACGACCTCAGTATCTCTCTACGATGAAAAAAAAAAGAATACCTTCAGAACAATCAAAACGTCCTGAAGGGCGACAGATCTCAAACCCAACCGGAAAGAGATCAAACCGGCCTCAAGTAGCCCTACCGGCGGTAGGCCAACCAAACTGTCGCGGGATGGAGCAGCCCGGTAGCTCGTCAGGCTCATAACCTGAAGGTCGCAGGTTCAAATCCTGCTCCCGCAACCAGCGATACAGAACGGCCTGAAGCTGCAAGCTTCGAGGCCGTTTTTGTATGCCCATTCGTTTGTCCCAAAGCCAGCAGTCCAGCCAGTTCGCCAACAAGCTCAATTGTCATGGGGCCTTCATCGTTCGGGATTAGCCGGATCTCCTCCAGTAGAGAGCGGATCAGGGCGGTCGCTTCGGCTTTGGTCTCTGGATCGTTCAGAGCCTCGGTCAGGTTTGCCACCTTTTTGCGGTACACGTCGGACAGGTTGGAGTGCAGCAACACCGGCGCCGTCTGGTCCGCATTGGACAGATCAGCTTCTAGTTCCGCTTTGCGCGTTTCCAAACAGTCCATTTTCGCCTTCATGCTCTCGTGGAACATCCCTTCGGCAATAGCCTCGACAATCCGGTCGATCTGGCGCGAGACCTCCCCCAGTTCCCGTTTGGTCTTGGCGTCATCGAAGGTGCTTTGCGCGGTCAATCGGTTGTGTTCTTCCTGATAGGCTTTGACGAACTCAGCAATTAGGTCTGGATGCAGAAGCTGGTCTTTGAGGCCAGTTAGAACACGGCCTTCCAGTTCTGCCCGCTTGATGGTCTTGCGGTTGTCGCAGGTTCCCTTGTTACGGCTATTTGCGCAGCCATAGTTGGTTTTGCCAACAATGGTGTATCCTCCGCCGCAGCATGCGCACTTCAATAAGCCTGAAAACAAATGCTTGGGCCGCCTGGCACGCTCAGGTCGATTGAGCCCCTTGGCGATCACGGCACTTCGGGAGGTCAGTTGGCGGGCCTTGACGGCATCCCACAAGTCCTGAGGGAGAATACACAGGTCAGGCACTTCCTCAATGATCCAGTCCTCCAGCGGGTTTAGTCGTGCTCGACGTTTGCCGGTGTTTGGGTCTTTGATGAACCGTTGGCGGTTCCAGACAAGGCGTCCGATGTAGAGCTCGTTGTTGAGAATGCCTGTTCCGCGCTTGTGATTGCCATAGATGGTCGACGCCCCCCATCCAGCAGCGCGAGGGCCAGCGATACCGTCTCGGTTAAGCGCAGCGGCGATGGCACGCGGGCTGATGCCGTTGGCGTAGTCCTGGAAAATCGCACGAACGAACTCTGCTTGCACTTCGTTGACGGTGCGCTCGCCAGTGGTCATCGTGCCATCGGCTTGCAGTGTGCGCACAACGTCATAGCCATAGGTGATGCCGCCGGCGGCTTTACCTTTGCGTACGCGGCCCTCAAGGCCGCGATGGGTCTTTTGGGCGAGATCTTTGAGAAAAAGGCTGCTCATTGTGCCCTTGAGGCCAATGTGCAACTCAGTAATGTTGCCTTCGGCCACAGTGACAATCGGAATGCCTTGAAACTGCATCTGTTTAAAAAATGCAGCGATGTGTTCCTGGTCACGAGCGATACGGTCTAAACCTTCGGCTACGACCACTTCAAAGGTGTGGTTGCGAGCGTCCTCCATCAGGCGCTGATAGGCGGGACGGAGGTGGGTGGATCCGCTGATCGCGTGGTCTGCGTAGGTCTCGGCCTCTCGCCAGCCGTTGCCGGTAATCAAGCGGGCACAGAGGTGGTGTTGGTCTTCGATGGAGGCGTCGGTCTGAAGGTCGGTGGAGTAACGGGCGTAAATCGCTGCGCGCATGAAGGCAGGCTCCTGAACAGTGGTCGTGCAAATGGCGCCCCAATAGCTAGAGGGCTCGAAGGGGCGCCGACAACAGTTTTTTGCGGTTAGGGAACCTGACCGGTAACTTGGTGGTCCGTGTAGCTTTGTCTGGCGGCTTGCTGGCCAATAAGCCGGGCAAGCCTCAAGAGGCTGTCATGTGCAGGTGTTGAAACTGCCGGCTCAGTTTGGAGAGGGGACTTCCGCGTCATAGTTAGGCCCCCCCACGGATTGGGCGCATTCGTGCGATAAGTGAGGAGGGGTCAGAGGTATCAGGCCGCCAGTGCCTAACGCGTGGAGTGTTTAAGAAATTGAGAGAAATGTCTGACGTCAGCACCTATGGGTCCAATTAGGGTGATTTGATAAGGGAGAGTTTCTGGCTCATCGTAACCACTAAGGAGTGGAAGATGAGAAAGACTACGAAGAGCCCTGGCGAGAAGATCGTTAAAGATATCAAGCGCGCCACCCGTAAACAGTATTCGGCGGAAGAGAAGATCCGTATCGTCCTTGATGGTCTTCGTGGCGAGGACAGCATAGCTGAACTGTGTCGCCGCGAGGGGATTTCTCAAGGCGTTTACTACAAATGGTCGAAGGACTTCATGGAGGCCGGTAAGAAGCGGCTGGCGGGCGATACAGCGCGTGCCGCAAACACTGACGAGGTGAAAGAACTGCGCCGCGAAGCAAAGGATCTCAAGGAGGTTGTCGCGGAGCAAACATTGGAACTGCGTCTTCTCAAAAAAAGCATGACAGGCGATGGGGGCGACCACGAATGAGGTATGCCGCATCCGAGAAGCTGGAGATCATCCGGTTGGTTGAAGAAAGCCATCTGTCAGCGCGTCGTACATTGGCCAAACTGGGTATCCCTCGCACCACATTCTACCGTTGGTACGACCGATACCTGCAGCGCGGGGAGGCTGGTCTTGAGGATCAGTCTCCCAAGCCCAAACACGTTTGGAACCGCGTTCCAGACGAGGTGAAGCGCAAGGTCGTCAGCTTCGCCTTGAAAGAGACAGAGCTGTCACCCCGCGAGTTGGCGGTGACCTTCACAGACCAAGAACGGTACTTTGTATCGGAATCCACAGTGTATCGCACGCTCAAGGCACATGACCTGATCACCAGCCCAGCATTCATCGTGCTGAAAGCCGCGAATGAGTTCGAGCATAAGACAACGGCCATCAACCAGCTTTGGCAGACCGACTTTACCTATCTCAAGGTTCTGGGGTGGGGCTGGTTCTATCTCAGCACAATCCTGGACGATTACAGCCGCTACATCATCTCGTGGAAGCTCTGCACGACCATGCGGGCGGAGGATGTGACTGACACGCTGGACTTGGCTTTGCAGGCGTCAGGGTGCGATCAGGTCCACGTTGTCCACAAACCGCGCCTACTCAGCGACAACGGCTCCAGTTACGTCTCGGGTGACCTGGCTGAGTGGCTGCAGGACAAAGGCATGAAACATTCACGTGGAGCGCCGTATCATCCCCAGACGCAGGGCAAGATCGAGCGTTGGCATCAAACTTTGAAGAACCGGATCTTGCTGGAAAACTATTTCCTGCCCGGCGATCTCGAAGACCAAATCGAAGCCTTCGTCGATCATTACAATCACCAGCGATATCACGAGAGCCTGAAAAACGTCACACCAGCCGATGTCTACTTCGGACGTGACCAAGCCATTCTGGAACAACGAGAAAGGATCAAACGGAAGACATTCGAAGCGCGACGCTTGCATCACAGTCAACGCGCAGCATAATCAAACCGACCCGATGAGCCGAACACTCTCTTAGTTCACGCCGCTTTTGGTTCCAAAAACTTTGACGACGGACAGCCAACTTGCCGCAATCTGGACTGCAATATCACTATCGAAGCCCGATTTCCGGGTGGGGCGCTGTGTTGGTGACATGTTTGGACAGCTTTGAGATTAACGGAGAGCGGCAACGAGCGATAACAAAAACCCTGCAGTCTTTACCGTCCGCCACTATGCCAGTCGCACCGGCGTGGTTTCTGTGATCAACGCTAGCTCAAACGCTTTGCGTCGTCCTGACGTGGTGTGGATTGCTCGCTTTTTGTGGTGCGACATACTACCACAAGGCGACGGTTTTTTGTGAGGTTCAACAAGCCCAAACGACTTTTTCAGCCCATGCGTTGTAAATTATCTCGTAAAATCTGAAGGTTATATGGGTTTTGTTGCGGGTTCTTGAAACTGTTGACGTCTTAGAAACCTTATGGAAATAATTTGAGGCGCAAATAATGTATTTGAAACTCACCTTTAAGTCGGTCAAGCAACGGTTGGGCTCGCATGTGTAAACAGCTTCAAAGCTACTTCATTGAAAACGGATGGCTCCGATGAAGATTGTGCCAAATCTATTATGTTTGTTAGCTCGGAGGTAGCGGCGGTCTCATTCAAAACTGAACTCGAGGCAATTGTGATTACTCACGGCCTTCGGTTCCCGTATGGGACGAAACTGCAATATAGCTAACGGTTTGGAACGGTTACTCCGCCTCTGTTTCTAAGTCACAGCACAAGCATAGTAAGATTGTTATAATATTTCATAGCAATCTTCTTCTGCATTTCGGTAGCTACGAGGCATAGATGTCCAAAGAATTATTAAAGAGTTGGATTGAACACGGCTGGTTAAACGGTGAGCTTGATACGGTAAACAGTATTCTGCCCGCTACTTTCAGTATCGCAGGTCTGCCTGCCTCAGAGCACTTTCCAAGGGCAGAGTTTCCGGAACTTGTTGAACTGTTCAGGCGCTTGACCGGCCCGGGTGTGGTCGAAATCACCAATATTATCGAAGATACGCCATGGTGCAGTGCAACATTCAAACTGATTGGAAAGCCAGCCACTCAGCTCAAACCAATCACCATTGATGTCTTTCTAGTGGCTAAATTTGAGAGCGGCAGGATGACGGAGCATTACACTGGGTTCGACTATTTTTCTCTTTTCTCACAGTTAGGACAAATACCAGAGAACTCGCTAGAACACTGTCTACTTGGGGGACACCTGACTTGGACTTGATTGGAAATAGACGATATTCAGATAACCGAAAATCTGGGCGAAGGTTCAGTAAACAGATAGCATGTGAGGTTCAGTTTGAGAACCACACGTTGGGGGCCGTGACCATTGATCTTGGAGCGCATGGAGCCTGCATCGAAGCAAGCCTCAATATTCACAGACTGGTTCGTCAAGCCGAAATTCGAATAATACTAGCCAACTCCATTTCTCGAAAAGCAAGAATTGTTTGGAGTTCCGGAACTAGAATGGGACTTAACTTTACAGTTCCTATTCGTCGGACGCAGCTGGAAGCGCTTCTCGGTTCTGAATTAGGGAGCCTAAATCATCGATAGATCACCCAGATTCAGTTTGCTCGATAAGAACGATAGCCAGACAGCCTGGGCATCAAAGCTCACGGCCGGAACTTTGACTTGGAGTGGAGTTCCTACCTCCCATCCTCAAATTTTGCGCAAGCCCTGCAGTGTTCAAAAAGTGAGCACAAGATAGCCAAGGATGCATGTGTTGAAGAAAAAAATTGGCCTTCCAAAGAATTAATGCATTTTAAATGTATCTTTATTTGAATGCAGTCGCACCCTGCGGCAGTGGAGAAGAAGAAACGGACTAATTGATCCGGGCTACGGATGCAGAAACGAGAGAAAGTAACACTGCTGAGGATTTGAAGATCCTTGGATGAAACTTGAGAGGTGACTAAATGAACAACTGGTCAATTCACTTCAAACGCCTTGTTGCGGTGGCGGCCGCTATCATGTCGTTCTCAATGACTGCCACAGCAGAACAGCTTCCGCTGCCCGCCGGCGAAGTAATTTTGACTATTTCTGGCGCTATTGGAAAAACAAACACGCAGGCAGGCGCAGAGTTCGACTTAGACCTGCTTAAAGCGCTGGAATGGGAGGAGGTGAATACCTTTACGTCGTTCACCGACGGCATGCAGACATTTGAGGGCCCTAGGCTATCGTCGTTACTAGATTTCGTTTCGGCATCAGGAACCACAATTGGTGCGTCCGCGATAAACGATTACTTCGTGGACATTCCAGTTACACATGCAGAAAACCAAGGGGTTATTTTGGCCGTTTTGCACAATGGCAAGGCGATGACCGTGCGGGACAAGGGGCCAATCTGGGTCATTTACCCGCAGTCCGAAGATGAGGCCAAGCTAAAGAAATTTGACAATGAGATGATTTGGCAGCTGATTTCTATGGAGATTCGATAGGTATGCGGCTCCATAGAATTTTGAGTACTCGGCTTTTAAGACCATTCGCCGTGGTCGCCGTATTGGCTGCAGTGCTTTGGGCCGCAATCAATTCGGAAAATCAACGTCGTCAAGTCTCGACTGACGACGCGCTCAGACTTTCATCTTTAACTTGGAAAGTAAATGAAGCAATTTACGAAGCCCTTCGTTTGCACATTGCGCTTCTTCAGGTCGAACAGGGAAACGTACCGGCCAAGTCTCTCCAGACAAGAATTGACGTTCTATGGAGCCGCTTGGGAACCTTTGATCAAAGGGACATTTTCAGCGATCTAGACCTAAAGGAGATGGTCAAAGGCTATGAGAGCTTTTTGACGGCACTTGAAAAGTCTTGGGGCAAAGACCTGAATTTCAATAGTCAGCAACTTCAGGCCGCCAAATTTGAACTTCAGGCGTTAAATACTGATTTTAGGCGTTTGTGGATAACCGACTACCTTCAACAACACAGGTCCGTCGTTCATTTCGCACAATATAACAGCAATCGGGATGCGGTTTTTCACAATAATCTTATAATTGCATCTTTTGTCGCGGTATTGATTTATTGTGCTTTTGAGTGCGTTGTTTCATTCTTGGCAGCGAAAAAGGAAAGAGCTCTCCGCCGAGAAGCAATAAAGAAGAGTGAGGCAAAGTCTGCCTTTGTGGCCAACGTTAGCCATGAAATCCGCACTCCTCTGAATGGAGTTTTGGGAATGGCACAGCTGTTGTCTGAAACTTCACTTACACCTCAGCAGAACGGAATGGTCGGCACAATCCTAACTTCAGGAAAGGTTTTGCAGCACACAATAAACGACATTCTAGACATTTCAAAAATTGACTCCAATGCTTTTGTATTTGCGGAGCGCGTGTTTTCGCTACAAGAAATTGTGCAAAATGTTTTTGTGATTAATGAGCCAACGGCGAGATCAATTGGCATCGATTTTAGCTTTCAAATTTCAAGTGAAAGTCCCGTAAAGTTGCTGGGAGACTCGATGAGGATTGTCCAAGTAGTTAATAACTTGGTATCTAATGCACTCAAGTTTACGGACGTCGGGTTTGTTAATCTTCGTGTATCAGTTCGTGACGGTGGCTCGCCAAGCACCAGACAGTTGATGTTTTCAATTGAGGATAGTGGTTGCGGCTTATCCGAACACGAAGCACAGTTGGTTTTTGATCCCTTCTACCAGACAGAGCAGGCGACCCAAAAGAAGTATAAGGGAACAGGTCTAGGACTGTCGATTTCGAGCGCAATATGTAAGGCGATGGGGGGAGATCTGACGGTATCAAGTGTGCTTGGGCGTGGCAGCACGTTCACCGCAACTTTTGAGGTTAAACCGTTCTGTTCTTCGGCGATGCAAGATATCGAAAAGAAGGAAAAAATTGGCGATGGTCTAGTACGAAAAATTTCAGATCTCAAAAGAGCGAGACAAGACAACGAATTGAGTAATTCGGGGTTGCGTGTGCTGATAGTGGACGACAGCAAGATCAACCGTAGAGTATTAGGAGCTTTCTCCAAAAAACACAGTAATTCCATTGAGGAAGCGGAAACTGGCGAGGAAGCTATCAGTCTAACTGAAGAAAAATATTTCGACGTCATTTTTATGGACATCAATATGCCTGGTATGGGCGGAATGGCTGCTACCTCAAAAATTCTTAGTGAGAAAAAGAGGCTGGGATTGCCGCCCCCTATCATCATAGCAGTGACGGCCAATGTGATGCCCGATCAGTTGCAAGAATACAGAGCATGCGGTGTGGATCAAACTGTTGCCAAACCGGTGCGCAAGCGCGAAATTGACTATCTGTTAAAAGAAATCGGAGGGCGGATTGCCATGGATGAATTGGGTGTTCAACGTACAGGTTGAGGTATTGAACCACTAAGCCTTTTCTGAGGACTTTTTAGCTTCGAGCTCCGAGAAAACGGCATTAATCCGTGTCATCGATGCCGCTTTACAAATGAACGACTACTTGACGCACTTTGGAGCGTCGGTGTTTTTATGAATACTAAGAAGGTGGCGTCTTCAAAAGCTAATAGGCGGCTAACCGGTTATTGAAACGCATGAATGGGGTAAGATGACAGGAACTCGAGGTGCTCTGACGCCACAGCAGCGGGCTTATCCAACATCGGAACATGCCCACATTCATCAAGTTTAGTTAAATGTGATGTCGGCAAATTCTGATCGAGTAGTGCAGCGCCACTGATATGAAAAATCCGGTCTTCTTGGCACCAGATTATCAGCGTCGGCATTTCAAGTGAGGGCGCAAGATCCAAGACCGTTGGTAGGCCAGATTTTTTATGCACGACATCCCATATGCGGGCGTTGTGATCTGCCCGGGCCACCTCGTCCTCCGACCAAGTCCTAAGGATCGGGCCGGGGATGTATAGAATATTTGGGGACAGCGACTAGTTACGTTCAGCAAAGTCTTCGGTTGTTTGAACGACCAGAGGGGTTATCCCGAGATCTCGTGCCTTATCCATGTCACTTGGTGTTGGGGTAGGGATCCCAGCGGCCATTCGTCCGCTCTCTTTTTTGCAACGGCCTTACTTCGGCACAGGCGGCGTTTGGGTCAATTTAGTCATTCGACTCTTTAGTTCCTTCTCAATGATATTTGCCTCGTAAGGTTTCATTTTTTTCCACCTTGCGCATTCCTCCCTTGTGCGGCCACAGCCAAGACACCAGCCACAAGGGCCTGTAAATTCACAGACATCGACGCAGGGACTTTTACGTTTTTTCATAGTTGTTGAGTGCCTTTAGCGGGAGGAAGGTCATTAGTTGCATTCACAGCTGTTGTTCCACAAAAGGCCGATGGAGTGGCCCCAAACAATTGGATGATCCGCTTTAAGTCTCGTGGACCTCAGAGTATGGATAAGCGCTGCCGGACCATCGTGCTACCACAATCAGACTTTTCTGGACGTTGGAGAAAGATACGGCGGCCATCCCCTGCATGCGTCAATTCACTGAGCGCAACGCAACTATGTCGTCGTCATTGCGCTTGTCTCAATTGAGACATTAGATTGGATGCGACATAACGTGTTTCGACTAGCGAACGTTCCGCGGTGTCAAGCAAATCTCTAGAGGAACTCAATGTTCCATTCTTCAGACAATCTTCGATTTTTCTAAAACTTCTGTGTAATGCATTAGCGCCCAGGGAGGCGCAGGCACCAACTGCGTTGTGGACACGGGTTTTCAAAGCCTTCTCCCTATAATGTGACGCGTCGCAGGATTTCAGCCTAAGAATGATGGAAGTGGCTTCATCCAACAGTTCATCCAGAACTAGGTCAGTTGGTCCAACGCCATTTGCTCGAACCAGGCCTTTAAGCTTTTCCGTTTCAAACACGGATCGGTATGCTTGGTTATCGAAAGTGAAAAATTTCTCTTTTTCCGCCAAGGTAGCTAAGGTTGAATGAAGCGCCTCAATTGAGATCGGTTTGGTTAGAACACCCTGCATCCCAGAGGAAAAAATCTTTTCTTGGTCATTCGGGCTGGCATGAGCGGTTTGCGCGATAATTTTTGTTGTGCGATTAGGACCGTCACTTTCTCGCAACCTTCTTGAGACCTCGGTACCGTCGATGTACGGCATACTGATATCCATTAAAATCAGGTTGAAACGTTCGTTCATTGCCGCCTCAAGCGCAATCGAACCGTCTTCAGCCTCAGAAACTGAGTGTCCCAATCCTTGAAGCATGTCCGTAAGTAGCAGGCGATTAATTTTGTTGTCATCGACTACAAGCACCTTTTTACGTTCCTTGTTTTTGATGGGTTCAGGATTATTACGCAAAGAAGGGGCTTTTAGACTGTCGCGGGTGGTAAACTCGGAGCAGCCTTCAGGGAGATCAACTGGAATTTGTACGCGGAATTCACACCCGTTACCAAACTCGCTATGCAACTCTATCTGACCGTCCAACGCCTCGACAGACGTTGCTACAATGCTCAACCCAAGACCTGTGCCTTCAGAGTGGCGTCCATAGGATGCGTCAAGCACTGTAAATGGTTCAAAGACACTGTCAAAATCAGATGATGGGATTCCTGGGCCACTGTCTTTAATTGTGAACGCTAGAGTTCCAATCGAAACGTGCTCCACTGAAATGCTGATTTTCTCGCCCGCTGCAAACTTTACTGCATTGCCGACGAGGTTTGCGACTATTGTCTTTAACAGCCTCGGGTCGGTCTCTACCTCAAGTGGAGTATTTGGTGCGAATGTGAGGATGATCCGACCGCCAGACTGCTCGACTTGTGCATAGTTTTCTTGAACAATGTCACTCATCAGGTCTCTAAGGTTGACTAACTCCTTTTCGAGAATGACTTTGCTGCTGTCGAGCTTGCTCACTTTTAGTACGTCGTTGACGTGCTTAAGCAGTGTATTTGAAGAGGTGCTCACGTAGCCAAGGTATTTCTTTTGTAAATCGGTTAATTCAGTCCGCTCCAGTAAGTCGACAGCTCCGATGACACCATTCAACGGCGTACGCATCTCATGACTAAGCACCGAAATAGATTGCGACTTTCGCCTGTTGGCTTCGTTGGCAGCTTCTAACGAACTCTCGAGTAAAACTCGGTTATCCGACCAGTTGTCCAGCAAGCCGTTGAAAACACAGCGAAGATTTATGAGTTCTTTCGGCGTCAGACATTTGAATTCGGGTACCCGCGCCGCCAGGTCCCCGCTGCGAACTTTCGTAGCAGCTTTAGATATAGATTGGATAGGTCGCGCAATCAGACCCGATAGGAACCAGCTGACCAAAGCTGCAAATAACAGGAGCAGTAGTAGTTTTTCCAGAAGCTCGTTAGCTTCAAGTCTCGCGGCTTCTTCAAGTTCGGAAACCGGCTGCGGTACCATCGCTCCCCAACCCGTGGATGGAACGAATGTGAAGCCGGCAATGACGTCGGCCTTCAATCGTGGAGCATAGAATTGCATTGCTCCGGTTTGTCCTGACGTCATTCGTTGAACGATTTCAAGTCCAGTTACGTCTTTGGACGTATCAACCCACTCTTGTTTCGGATGTGCTAAAACTCGGCCCTTGTTGTCTACAATCATGGCGTGACCACGTTCTCCAAATGCAATTTCAGATTGTCGTGAAATCACGAAACTCGTGTCGACGGCTCCGACCAATAGAGCCCCTGACTCCGACACGCGAGCTATGTAGATAACAGGTCCAAAGGGCGACTGTCGGACACCTGAAAAGTTTGAACTGTCGCGAACGGCAATCTCGCGAAGACTGGCCACAATTTCCTGTGATGGGGCATCGAATTCTCGGGAATACAAAATGTCGAGAGAACTCTGTTCGAAATCGAAAACTGCCAACATTCTAAATTGGTACGAATCCAGCAATGCATCCATCGAGCCTCGTGTGAATGAGAGGGCATCGTTCGCCATTACAAAGTCAAAAGTTGCCCGAACATCAACTGCGTAGCGTTCTAACGTCGAAGCAAGGTTCTCGGCGATAACTAGATGTGATTGCTCTGCATTAGCTATCGCGCGGTTGTATGCTACGTTGTAGCTGTTTTGTACAAGGATGGTTTCCGCCAGCAGCAAGACAAACAGCATGCCCAAAAAAATGTAAACACGTACTCTTTGGATTATGCCGCAGAATATTCCGGATCGTCTTCTAACTCGCGCCACTGAAGGACCTCCCGTTGCTTTGCAACGGCTAACCTATCTATACAAATGAGCTGGGAGGTATAAAGGTTACTTCACATAACCTTTCGTATATTTCAACAAACCTTCTGCCTTTTTGACGCGATGAGTTGAATGCTCCGACTGCAGTGACGCAAAGTCGAAAACAACGCTTGAGGATGCGGGAAGGGCATTGTTGGTGGCGTCTGTAACATTTCCACGGAAAACATTCGGAATACGCTGATTATTGCAGAAAATCAGTGCTTCGAAGGTCGAATTCTCACGTTGGCGTGAACGGGAAATCGGAGTTCGGCCGCGGGTGCGTACCTCTCTACACGTAAATGAGCGTGAATAATCCAAAGGTAAGGCATTGAAATGAAAACCATCTGTAAATTCAGCGCAGCCGCGGTTGCAGTCATGACACTGAGTTCCGCCGCGAGCGCTGCTGACATCGTTGAAATCGCATCGGGCGACGAGCGTTTCTCAACCCTTGTGGCCGCTGTCAGTGCTGCCGGTCTGGTTGAGACACTGCAGGGCTCCGGTCCATTCACTGTTTATGCGCCCGTGAACGACGCTTTTGCTGCGCTGCCTGAGGGTACTGTAGAAACGCTTCTTAAGCCTGAGAACAAAGCTCAGCTGACCAATGTGCTCCTCTACCATGTCGATGACCGCAAGCTGAGCGCCGAGATGATCCCGAGCGGTTCGAACTACTTCAAGCCAGTTTTGGATTCGGAGCGCTTGTGCATCACTAAAAACTCGTCTGGCGTGTCGATAGCAGATGGCACTGGCGAAATCGCCAACGTTGTTATTGCAAACATTGAGGCCGACAACGGTGTGATCCATGTGGTCGATAAGGTTCTGCTGCCTGGCACCCGCCCTGCCTGCCACTAAAAAAGCCATAAAGTGGAATACAGGCCTCGGCGAAACTGAGGCCTGCATCGCTTACGATTTGGGCTGGGTGCTGTCGCTCACGGCAACCGGCCAAAACGGCTTTAAGGGCTGTCTCACGTTATGCGGAGTTCGGCGCTCAGTTTGTTGATGCAAGTGGTATCGTCTAATCTCAGCTCAAAGCGGTCTTTGGTCCAGAGTGGGGACGATGGTAGCGAACGGATGTTGCGAGTAGCCGCGTTTTGTACCAACGGAATTCTTCGTGTCTTGGCGAATTTGATTTGCGGTGTCAGCATCGTCTCACAACCCTCGGCTTTTCAATACTCTAACAACCTAGTCTGCCCTGATAGATGTTCACCGGACCCGCGCCTTTTTGAAGAGTGTGTGTCTTCTGGCGTTCTATTCGACCGAATTGTCCGATTCAGCCTTTTTGAACACTAGGATCGTTATGAAAATCCCAGAAATTAGCAGAGTATGTGCCGCAGCCGTTACGCCAAAAACAAAGTAACTGCCGACCATGAGCGAGAAGATTGCGCTCCACATCCAAGCCAGCATTTGCATCAATAAGTGGGCTGTAGGAATGGGCTGGTTTTTGAGTGGGTTCTTGTTTTCATTCATGACTGAATCCCACATCGTTTTGATGTTCATATTAGTGGTCATGTTTCAACTCCCGTTGCATGTTGCATCTTCTCCCACGCACCCTCCTCGGACGTACATGAAAAGAGCCGCCTTTGTTTGAAAGGCAGGGTACGACAAGGCGAGAAAGCGTAAGTAAAAAATATACGCGCCAACAGCGCCAACGGACCAATTTTAGCTCATCTTCGCTTGAAAGATCGGTGTATTCCCTAAGTAGAATCCAAGTCTCCTCAGGGCCAATCATTGTGTTCTTCGTTTGGCAGTTTTTATCCAACTGAGCTGCGAAAAGTCACTTCCTCCCGTAACACTACGGCAGTATCCCGACCACTGCCGGGATCGTCCGGCCTGCTGCTCGCAGAGTTGGCAAAGTGTTCTGAACCTCGCAAGGGCGACAGGCCGGCTATTGTTACTTAGGATCCGGAAGAGACGACAGGAACTTGAGGTACTCTGACGCTACAGCTGTGGGCTTATCCAACATCGGAACGTGTCCACAGTTGGCCAGCGTCGCCAGATGTGATGACGGCAAATTCTGATCGAGTAGTGCAGCCCCGCTGATATGAAAAATCCGGTCTTCTTTACACCAGATTATCAGCGTTGGCATCTCAAGTGAGGGCGCAAGATCCAAGACCGTAGGCACGTCGGACTTGCTATGCACGATTTCCCAAATGCGGGCGTTGTGATCGGCCTGGGCCACTTCTTCCTCCGCCCAAGTCCGAAGGATCGGGCCCGGGACATATGGAATATTGGGGGACAGCCACTCGTTACGTTCAGCAAAGTCTTCGGTTGTTTGAACGACCAGTGGGGTAATGCCGAGATCTCGTGCCTTATCCATGTCGCTTGGTATTGGGGTAGGGACCCCAAGTGGGCTGCCGATAAAGGCAAGGCTTGCGATTAGTTCAGGATGCTCTTCGGCCAAGAGCGCTGCAACGTAGGCCCCCATGGAGTTTGCCCCAACGTGAACAGCTGTTAGATCAAGCGCCTGCATCACGGTCAGTAAGTTTGCCTGCTGTTGATCTAACAAATAGTCGTCGTCTGCGCGCAGGGCGTTGTCCCCAAACCCGGGAAGATCAACGGCAACGACGCGGTAATCCTTTGTAAGGTCACGGGCCATTTCGACCCAATGTTCCTTGCGCGCATAAATGCCATGTACCAGCAAAACCGTTTCACCTTGGCCGCCTTCCAAATAATGGATATCTCCAACGTCAGTTGAAATCACCTTGGCGCTCAGTCCAGCGGAGGCGTTGTTTAAGGCGATCAGACCTTTTGCGACCTGTGATGGGAGCGCATGCCAAGCCACCACGCCGCAGAAAATTAGCAGACCAAATGCAATGGCCAGCCTTCGAAAAATGTGTGTCATAAGTCCTCGGATTAGATAGTCGGAGCCAGAAGCCCTTACTAAGCACATCTTCCAGACGCCTCTCTTGAAGAAACGTGCAAGTCCCTTCGTACTGTCCTTCACATTTCCCCCTTGCTGCAGCATTCTCAGGATTGCGCCAAAGTTGCCCGCAAAGTTAGGTGAAGTGGTTATGCCTTCAGTTGCCCCCGCTTTTCGCAACCACAAATTCTCCTTCGATAAAGGCGAACTTGGGATGCATGAGAACCTGATGACATGCGTCATTGTCGGGCGCAGAGAGCCTGTTCTAGTTTGCGATGACAGCGACCAAAGGGAAGCGCATGCGATCTGCATCAAACCCGATGTGCCGCATCGCGTCGCCATCCAAGAGGGGGGCGCGGAGATTGTATATCTGGATGGCGTAAAACTGGACGAGAATGCCCCAAAATTTGGAGAGCTGTCCGAAGCCTGGCAAAATTTACCTCAGGCAATTGAGGCGAGGGACCACATGGCTCTGGCAAGTTATCGTCAGACGCTCAACAGAGACGACATACCTTCGGATGCCGGAGTAATGCGGATCGTAGAGCGTCTTTACAAAGATCCTTTTGAAAGGCTGTCTCAGTTAGACCTTGCTCAAGAGTTACAGCTCGAGCGCACGCTTGCAATGCGCCACTTTAAATCGACAACGGGCCAGACCTTCCGAAAGTTCAAGATATGGGCGGCTATGATGTGCGCAGTTGATGCTGCGTTTAATGGTGAGAAGATCGGTCTTGCAGGCATACAGGCAGGGTTCTCAGATGCGGCACATCTGACACGGACCGCAGCAACTCTGTTTGGGATCACGCCAACGCAGGGGTTGTCAGGGCTGAGCGGATTCAGCAGCTTTGCGTTCTGTCCCAGCATCGTGAAACCCTGCAACTGATTTGTTCCGTAACTGTTGTTAGAAAAGACGGATTATTGTGGGGCTGATCAGCAGCGCTGCATTTGCAATAGTCTTATGTAAGGTCCATTTGGCGCCAAAGCGTCGGAGTTCCACACAAATTTCGGCCGTGCTTACGTACGGCAACGCAATTTAGTTCGGTACCGGCGGTTGCGTGCTCCCGCAACCAGCACAGACGAACAACAAGCCGCCGCAAGGCGGATTTGTTCGTTTTGACCTGCACCCAAAGTTAGAAAGCCCGCCAATTCTCCAATCAGTTCGAGGGCCAAACTCCCATCAGCATTAGGCGCAAGACGAATGCTCTCCAGCAGGGAGCGGATGATCGTGGTGGCTTCTGATTTGGTCGCCGGGCCGTTCAGTGCTTTGGTCAGGTTGGTGACCTTGGTGCCGTACACCTCGGAGAGGTTGGGGGGCCGCAAAACGGGCGCAGGGGGCTCGGCATTTGCCAACGCCAACTGACCGGCAAGAGCGCTCTCAAGTTCCAAAGTCAGCTTCCCTGTCTCAGCCGCCGGGTGGAGCGCAATGCGATCAATCAGCCCGCGTAGAGCCTCCCCCGAGGTGTCGCAATGGTCGGCTTGATCCAATTCCCGCACTTAGGTTTGAAGACGCTCCCGGTAGGTTGCCGCCATTCCCGGATGCAGGCGCAGCTTCGCGGTAGAGCCGTCTGAGCTTTTTGGGGTTCGTTTGCCAGCCCTGCCGTTCCACCATCATATGCAGCCGCCGATAGTCGAACAGGCGACGGTCTTCCGCGAAGATCTCCTAGGCGTCGCGCAGCTCCGTGTCATCGGGCCGGCGCGATTGATACCGCACCTTGGCCGATCCACCACCAGAGCAGCGCACGCCTGACGCTGGTTCACCTGATGCACCTCTATCAAATGAACCACCACTTTCCGCTCGGCGTCGGTGTCCCCCCATTTGTGTTCCTATCCCGTAACAGCGCAGTGTCGCGCATCTGCGCCGCCAGTATCGCGTTCTCGTCTGCCAGCGTCCGAAGCCTCTTTGCGTCTGCCGGATTCGTCCCGTTTACTTGCTCTTGTATTCGCAAAAGCTGCCCTGGCCGTTCCCGAAGCGTCTACACGCGTCAGCCTTGTCTCGCCAGCTACCTGGTCATTTATCATCTGTATGATCTGCTCGTCGGTGAATCTCGCCTTCAGTGCGCCGTCCCAAAAGGTGGGGAGAAACTACACAAAACGGCGGCGGAGTTAGGGGCTTTGGCCCATTGGATGTTCGCTCCGTTTCTGGTCCAAGCTTCATGCGATTCTTCGGGTTTCGTTCACTTGGGCTGCAAACTCGATTGTGGTGAAGTTCGGTCGATGCGGTTATTGCCGGATCGCCGCTTTGCTGAGAGTTGTAGGCTGGCTAGCAAACGACAAATGGGTCGAAGGTCTATGGCGCCGCTCTGGCCGAGGGGCGCCAACTTTGTTTCGAACCAAGGGCAGAAATTCTGTCCCCGCTGAGACTGGTTCAAGTTGGTGTGACAGCCCCATTATGCTGTTGAGGTTGGAGGTGGTTTTTGAGTCGATGCGATAGTGAGGGCCTTGGGGTAGCTGTCTGACGTCAGCACCTATGGGTCCAATTAGGGTGATTTGATAAGGGAGAGTTTCTGGCTCATCGTAACCACTAAGGAGTGGAAGATGAGAAAGACTACGAAGAGCCCTGGCGAGAAGATCGTTAAAGATATCAAGCGCGCCACCCGTAAACAGTATTCGGCGGAAGAGAAGATCCGTATCGTCCTTGATGGTCTTCGTGGCGAGGACAGCATAGCTGAACTGTGTCGCCGCGAGGGGATTTCTCAAGGCGTTTACTACAAATGGTCGAAGGACTTCATGGAGGCCGGTAAGAAGCGGCTGGCGGGCGATACAGCGCGTGCCGCAAACACTGACGAGGTGAAAGAACTGCGCCGCGAAGCAAAGGATCTCAAGGAGGTTGTCGCGGAGCAAACATTGGAACTGCGTCTTCTCAAAAAAAGCATGACAGGCGATGGGGGCGACCACGAATGAGGTATGCCGCATCCGAGAAGCTGGAGATCATCCGGTTGGTTGAAGAAAGCCATCTGTCAGCGCGTCGTACATTGGCCAAACTGGGTATCCCTCGCACCACATTCTACCGTTGGTACGACCGATACCTGCAGCGCGGGGAGGCTGGTCTTGAGGATCAGTCTCCCAAGCCCAAACACGTTTGGAACCGCGTTCCAGACGAGGTGAAGCGCAAGGTCGTCAGCTTCGCCTTGAAAGAGACAGAGCTGTCACCCCGCGAGTTGGCGGTGACCTTCACAGACCAAGAACGGTACTTTGTATCGGAATCCACAGTGTATCGCACGCTCAAGGCACATGACCTGATCACCAGCCCAGCATTCATCGTGCTGAAAGCCGCGAATGAGTTCGAGCATAAGACAACGGCCATCAACCAGCTTTGGCAGACCGACTTTACCTATCTCAAGGTTCTGGGGTGGGGCTGGTTCTATCTCAGCACAATCCTGGACGATTACAGCCGCTACATCATCTCGTGGAAGCTCTGCACGACCATGCGGGCGGAGGATGTGACTGACACGCTGGACTTGGCTTTGCAGGCGTCAGGGTGCGATCAGGTCCACGTTGTCCACAAACCGCGCCTACTCAGCGACAACGGCTCCAGTTACGTCTCGGGTGACCTGGCTGAGTGGCTGCAGGACAAAGGCATGAAACATTCACGTGGAGCGCCGTATCATCCCCAGACGCAGGGCAAGATCGAGCGTTGGCATCAAACTTTGAAGAACCGGATCTTGCTGGAAAACTATTTCCTGCCCGGCGATCTCGAAGACCAAATCGAAGCCTTCGTCGATCATTACAATCACCAGCGATATCACGAGAGCCTGAAAAACGTCACACCAGCCGATGTCTACTTCGGACGTGACCAAGCCATTCTGGAACAACGAGAAAGGATCAAACGGAAGACATTCGAAGCGCGACGCTTGCATCACAGTCAACGCGCAGCATAATCAAACCGACCCGATGAGCCGAACACTCTCTTAGTTCACGCCGCTTTTGGTTCCAAAAACTTTGACGACGGACAATGTAGTGTTTCCGGTCGATCTGCACGTCTTTGAAATAAGGCCAGTTTGGGCACTGGAATCCGTAGCGGTGGCTGAGGTTGTAGAACTCCAGCCCCATGTCGTTGTCTGTGTTTGCCTGAAACTCGATGCCGCGAATTTCTACCATTGGGCACACCTCCTCTGTTCGCCGAATTCGGCGTTTTTGCTGTCCAAAATGTCCGGGTGGCTCCTCCCACCTGTCTCGCATAGTGATGCGCGTGCACCGCAATGCGGTCAATGGTAAAAATCACAATGCGGTTGACATGAACCGCATGGCGGTACAGTAATGAGCAAATGATCGCCGAGGGCGATGCAAACAGATTTGGCGCTGAGGATATTCCAAGTGACTGAAGTTGAAGACAAAAATGTGAGATCCGGCATTCAAGTCATTGCCCGTGCAGCGGCCATTTTGCGGGTTCTGAAAAAAACACAAACCGGATTGAGCCTCGGTCAGATCGCAGAGCAAGTGGGTTTGCCCCGTTCTACGGTACAGAGAATCACAAGCGCGCTGGTGGAGGAAAACCTCGTGATCAGCGCGTCGCAGGGGCGCGGGCTTATTCTGGGGCCTGAGTTCGGCGCTTTGGCCAATGCGGCGCAATACAACATTGTAGAGCACTGCCGCCTTTTACTGACGGAACTGACGCAAAAGACCGGTGAAACCACAGACCTTGCGGTGATGCGTGGGATTGGCATGGTGTTTCTGGATCAGGTGCCCGGGACCCACCGTTTGACAACTGTGTCTCAAGTGGGGGAGGTCTTCCCGCTGACGACCACCGCAAATGGCAAGGCGTGTTTGGCAGCCTTACCCAATGATGAAGCTTTGAAGTTGGCCCAGAATGAATGGGACCGAAACGGTGTGACTGTGGAGGTTTCTCGGTTCTTGTCAGAGCTGGATCGCGTGCGCGAAACCGGCTTGGCTTACGACTTGGATGAGCATTCTGGAGGGGTGTCCGCGATAGGGTTCGCATTCCGGGATTGGGTCGGGGATTTGCACGCTATTTCTGTGCCGGTGCCGTCTTCCAGATTTGAAAAACAACGGAATCTCATTGAGCGCGCGCTGCGAGAAACAGCTGACCATATTCAGGCAACATTTGAATAGCGGGACGGCGTGCCGCCCCGCGCCGCCCACTTTTGGTGCGCTGGCTAAGTTGAAAACCGGTCGCGCAGCAGGTTTTTCTGCACCTTGCCCATAGTGTTGCGCGGCAGTTCAGACAGCAGTTCGTAGCGTCGCGGATGTTTGAAGCGTGCGAGTTTTTTGGCGACGGTGTCGGCAAAGACACTCTCGGGAACCTCAGCGCCACTTTCCAAAACGACTGCGGCCACAACCGCTTCTCCAAAGTCAGCGTGGGGCACGCCAAACGCGGCGGTTTCCTCAACGCCCTCTATGTCATTGAGAACCGCTTCGATCTCTTTGGGGTAGATATTGTAACCGCCAGAGATAATCAGATCTTTCTGACGCCCGACGATATGCACATAGCCGCCCGAATCGACCATGCCCAAATCACCCGTGATGAAGAACCCGTCCTCGCGCAGCTCTTCGGCGGTTTTCTCTGGCATGTTCCAATAGCCGGCAAACACATTGGGGCCGCGAACTTCGATTATGCCTACTTCGCCGTCTGGCACTGTTTCTGAGCTGTTCGGCGCGGTAATGCGAACCTCAGTGCCCGGCAAGGGGAAGCCAACGGTGCCGGCGCGGCGTTCACCGCTATAAGGGTTCGACGTGTTCATATTGGTTTCTGTCATGCCGTAACGCTCCAGAATGCGATGGCCAGTGCGCTGTTCAAATTCACTATGTGTTTCAGCAAGCAGGGGGGCGGAACCGGACGTGAAGAGGCGCATGTTGGCACAAGCCTGCTTGGTGAACCGCGGGTCTGACAGCAGGCGGGTGTAGAAAGTGGGCACCCCCATCATCAGAGTGGCTTTTGGTAGGCTTGAAAGGACGGTGTCCACATCAAATTTCTGCATTAGCCGTACCTGAGCGCCAGCAAGTATCGCTGTATTCATCGCCACAAAGAGACCGTGGGTGTGGAAGATTGGCAAGGCGTGGATCAGGCGATCCTGATTGGTGATTTGCCAAAGGTCGGTCAATACCTCTGCATTGGACAAGATGTTGCGATGGGTGAGCATGGCGCCTTTGCTGCGCCCAGTTGTGCCTGACGTGTAGAGCAGGGCGGCCAAATCTTCGGGCCCACGAGGCACGGTTTGAAAGGTGTCAGAAGCATTGGTAACTTGTTCTGTCAGGCTGCCCCGACCACCAGAATCCAGTGTCAAAATGCGCGCGCCGCAGGTTTCGGCCACTGGCGAGAGCGCGTTCACTGATGCGGTTTCGCAAACGATCACAGTTGGGGTGGCGTCGCCAATGAAATACTGCATCTCATCTGCGGTGTAGGAGGTGTTGAGGGGAAGGTAGACGCCGCCTGCCTGAAGGGTTGCACCATATAGTGCCAGAGTTTCCGCGAGTTTGGGCGCTTGAACAACAACCCGGTCCCCCGGCTTTAAGCCTGCAGAAACCAGTGCGTTTGCTGTTTTGGCCACCAGCGTCACAAAATCCGCGTAGGAGAGGATCGCCCCGTCGTTTGTTTCTAGTAAAGGTGCGGGGTTGGAAGAGTGCGTCCCCAGCAGGGCGTCAAATAGGATGTTGGTCATTTCGAAGTCTCGGTTTTCTGAGTGTTCAGGCGTTGCCCCATGCTGCGGGCTTTTTGTTGCAAGGCGCGAGATGCGGCGATGGTGTGATTTAGGGCGAAGCTCTCGTGGTTTCGCTCTGTTTGGCTGAGGTCATAGAGGTAGTTCACCATGACACCGCCGGATTGCGCTTTGCCTTTGTCGGTGGTGTCAGCTTCCTCGTGTACCGCGTGGATCAACGCACCATTGCCAAGGTGAAAGCGGGCGACGGGATCATAGGGGAAGCCGTCTTCGCGTCTGGCGTTGAGCAAGTAGTGGGCCGCCAAGTCAGTGTCGACTGGCAGTGTCTCCAGCGATTGCTGCGCTTGCCATTTGCGCAGCAGCGGGATCGGAGACAGGGTCACAAAGGTTTTGAGATGAGGGAGCTGAGTGCTGAGTTCCGAGGCCACTTGTTTGATCAGAAGGTTGCCAAAGCTGATGCCTGCGAGCCCTTGTTGGCAATTGGAAATGGAATAGAAGACAGCGGTCCGCGCGGCGTCGATGTCTAGCGTCTCACGGTCTTCTGCCAGCACGTTTTGGATGGAGCCGGGAATGTCTTTGGTCAGCGCGACTTCGACAAAAATCAGAGGATCCTCTGGCATGGCAGGGTGAAAAAACGCGAAGCACCGTCGGTCTTCCGGATGCAGACGGCGGCGCAAGTCTTCCCAATCCTTGATCTCATGCACAGCCTCATAGGCCACAATCTTCTCAAGGATGTTGGCTGGCGTGGACCATGTGATTTGCCGTAAAACTAGAAAACCTCGGTTGAACCAGCTGGTCAGCAAGTGCACCAGATCGAGATCTGTGCGCCTCAGGTTCGGATCGTCTCTTACATAGTCCAGTAAGTCGACGCGCATTTGAACCAATGCGGCGGTCGCGCCTTCGGCCTGATTGAGGCGGCGGAACAGTTCCTGGCGACGCGGTTCCGCGGCCGTCACCAAAGCGGCGAAGTTTTCCGGAGTGGGGGCCTCATCATACTGTGCGGCGAGTTCTTTGATTTGCGCCGGGGCCACGTCCCAAGCGTCATTCAAGTGGGTAAAGAAGGCGTGTTTGCCAGCTTCGTCCATGGATTGATACCGCGCCAGTAGGGCTGCTGCGATACGGCGGCCTGAGACCTGTCCTTCGGTGGACAGCAAGGCTTCGCAGAGTTCCGCAATGGAGCGGTCGTCCAGATCGTTGCTGCTTTTGCGTAGGTCGAGCAGCCCGGCGAGAAAGTCCGAAACGCTTGTTGGTTTGGCCACGGGCTACCTCAGCGTCACAGACTTTGTGGATAGGCCAACGGACAGCGACAGGCTGCCTTCGTTGATGAGCCAACGTCGGAGTGTATAGGTGCGCGCGCCGGTTTTGTGCATGGGGTCGCCATCTGCCATGGCGCGGGCCTCGTCCAGCGACTCAGCGCGGTAAACGAGCATGCCAGTGCCTTCCATGAGGTCGCCGCTGAGATCGGAAAGTGGGCCTGCAAAGGCCAGATTGCCTGCGATCTCCATGTCCCATTGATAGGCCAGATGGTCAGGCAAAACGTCCGGAACTGGCGGGCCGTCCGCGGAAGGGGTTGATTCAACGATAAATAATTCCAGCGCGAGTGCCCCTCTCTCGCGGGCGTGTGCTTTGTACTCTTCCCATTTCGGCATGTTTCGCCCTTTCTGACAAAAATATCGATATTTATTGACACTAGCATAAATAATCGGCAATGGTGAAAAAAAGCTAGGGGAAAACGATGAGATTCATTGTTGGTAAAACGGCCGGCGCGGCTGGCGTATTTGCGGTGCAAGGAGACGCAGCCAAAAAGCTTCCGGGTGTGGATGGCGACTTGATGCAGTTGATTGAAAACGGGGGCGCAGCGCCAGCCTTTGACGCAATCGATACGGCGCCGGTATCGGTAGATGCGATTGAGCCGGCGCTGCCCATAGCCAATCCGGGAAAGATCATCTGTCTTGGTCTTAACTATGTCGATCATATCAAAGAAGGTGGGTACGACGTTCCAGAGTATCCGGCGCTGTTCATGCGTGGCCGCAATTCCATCATGCCAGCCGGGGCGCCGATGGTGCGCCCGTCCTGTTCTGAGAAGCTCGACTATGAGGTGGAGCTCATGTTGATTGTTGGCAAAGGCGGTCGGCATATTCGTGAGGAAGATGCGCTCAACCATGTGTTTGGCTACACATTGTTCAATGATGGGTCTGTACGGGATTATCAGCGCAAAACCCATCAGTGGACGCCGGGTAAAAACTTCGATGACACAGGTGCGATTGGGCCCGTGGTTGTGACGCCTGATGAACTGCCGGAAGGTGCGGTGGGTCTGAAGATTGAGAGCCGCGTCGGCGATGAGATCCTACAGAGCGCGACAACCTCTGACATGATGTGGTCCGTCGCCCGAACCATCGCAACCATTTCTGAATATACCACGTTGGAGCCGGGTGATTACATCGCCATGGGCACACCGCCAGGTGTTGGACACGCCAAGACGCCGCCACGCTGGTTGCGGCCCGGGGAAACCGTAGAGGTTGAAATCGAAGGTATTGGTATTTGCGCAAATCCGATTGTGGACGAAGCTGACGTGGTGGCGAGGGCCGCTCAATGACCGCTCTGGTTGGGGATGACTTGGAGCGCGCGCGGGCCGAGGCCCAGGCCTCTGTCCGCGCTCTTAGAGGTCGAAAATCGGAACTGGATGGTGACAGTATTGATGTGATCCTTGCCGATGCCCGATCGCATTATGCTTGGCAAAATAAGCCGGTGTCAGACGCGCTTTTGCATCGTCTCTATGAGATCACGGCGGCTGGTCCAACAAGCATGAATACCTGCCCCGCACGCTTTGTGTTTGTCAAAAGCCAAGAGGGCAAGGAGCGGCTGGCCAAGTCGTTGAAGGACAAAAACATCGACAAGATGATGGCTGCGCCGGTGACGGCGATCATCGCCCATGATTTGGAATTCTGGCGCTACCTGCCGTTCCTGTTTCCACATGAAGATCGCCGCCCATATTTTGAAGGCAAACCTGAGCACAGTGAAACCACCGCGTTTCGCAATGGCACGTTGCAGGGGGCGTACTTCATGATTGCAGCACGGGCGCTTGGACTGGACGTTGGCGCCATGAGCGGGTTTTCAAATGCAGTTGTGGATGAAGAGTTTTTTGCCGGAACCACACTGCGGTCAAATTTCCTGTGTAACCTTGGCTATGCGGATGAAGCCGCGCTGTTCCAGAAGCTGCCGAGGTTTCCGTTCGAACAAGCCTGCAACTACGCGTGAGGATCTAACTCTATGGCCATTCGTCAAAAGACTGTTGTGACGATCAAGATGTCTGGTTTTGCCAGCAGTCATAGCCATTGCGTCGTGCATACACGCGACCTGTCGCTGACCATTGACGAGCCTGTGGAGCGGGGCGGGACCAATCTTGGGTTTTCGCCAACCGAAACAGCCTATGCCGCCTTGGTCGGTTGCACCAACACCATCGGGCACAAATGTGCGGCCAAGTTGGGCGTCGACGTTGGGCATCTCGAGTTTGAGATGGAGATCGATTTCGACCGGCGCGGCGTGTTGTTGCAGGAAGAGATCGAGGTGCCGTTCAAAGCCATTCGTCTGGACGTGATGTCAGACGGGGCTGCCAGCGCAGAGGAGTTGGCGCAGGTGGCGGCGGAAACCGAAAAATACTGTGCCGTTTCAAAGATGTACAAAAATGCAGGCACAGAGGTGGAGGTCAGTTGGACCAAAAAATGACCTCGTAAATTTGAACCATCCAGGGAGGAGACGATGGGAATGATTAACAAAGGACTGGCGCTGGGCGCATTGATGGCCGGATTGGCTGCAGCCCCGGCATTTGCACAGGAAACCATCAAAGCAGTTGTTATAGACGGGTATCCGGCGCGCGCGCTTTGGGTCAAGGAATTCACCAATTTCTTCATCCCAGAGGTGGACAAAAAGCTCGCCAAGACCGGCAACTACAAAATGGACTGGCAAGAGAGTTATGGTGGTTCGATTGTGAAGCCCAAAGGTGTGCTCGAAGGGGTCAAACTTGGCCTTGGTGACATTGGCATCGTGACCACGATTTTCCACAGCTCCAAACTGCCCTCTCAGGCGATTTCTGCGGTGACGCCTTTTGTGGCAGCGGATGCGCGTGCGGTGGCCAAGGCGGTGGACGAGATCGCCAAAGAATACCCAACAATGCAGAACGAGTTTGCCAAACAAAATCAGGTCTACCTGGCGACTGGCGTGGTGCTGGACACCTATCAGGTATTCTCCAAGGAACCTGTGAGTTCGGTGAGTGACATGGAAGGTGCCAAGGTTGCCGGCGCCGGTATGAACTTGCGCTATCTGGAAGGTATCGAGGGGGCCGCTGGCGTACGTGGGGGGCTTACTGACTTTTACAACATGCTCGACACGGGGCTGGTGGACAAAGCCATGCTGTGGCCAGAAGCGGCCAAGACCTTCAAAATCGCGGAAGTGGCCCCTTACATGCTGCGGGCAGACCTGGGCGCAGTGAACTCCAAAACCATCACAGTGAACAAAGACTACTGGGAAGGTTTGCCGGATGAAGTCAAAACCGCCCTGCAAGAGGTCGCGGTGATGTATCGGGATCACGTGGCTGGTATTGCCATGGATCGCGCTGCAGAAAGCCGGGATTCTTACGCCGCGGCAGGCGGCACCATTGTTGACGTGACCACCGAAGACCGCGCCAAATGGGCGGCAGCGATGCCAAACATTGCGGCGGAGTGGGCCAAGACGTTGGACGACAAGGGGGAGCCAGGCAGCGAGATGCTCAGCGCTTACCTCGGCAAGCTCGAAGCCGCTGGCTACACCGGCGTGCGCAACTGGACCGAGTGATCGGCTGATCCAAAAGACTGAAAGGGCCTGACTGTGACGACCTCTGTTTTTGGCAAGACACTCCGGGCCCTTTCCGGAATTGCCAGCACCACCGCAATTGGCGCCAACGCCATTGGCACGCTGGTGGTGCTGGGCCTTGTCCTGATCGTGAACTTTGATGTGGTGGCGCGGGGTGTGTTCAACGCGCCGTTCCGTGGGGCTTATGAAGTGGTGCAATTTGCCATGGTGCTGATTGTATTCCTTCAGCTGCCGGATGTGGTGCGGGTAAATAGACTAACTCGCTCGGACGGGTTCCTGGTGGTGATTGGCCACAGGTTTCCGCGCTTTGCCAATATACTGCGCCACGTCATCGACACGATCAGCGCGATCTTCATGACACTGGTGGCGATTACCATCTGGCCCGAGTTTCTGGAGATGCTGGACACACGTGACTATTTTGGCGTGCCGGGCATTTTCACAGCGCCGTGGTGGCCTATCAAGCTCACCATTTTTGCCAGCGCGACCCTTTGTGCGGTGCTCTTTGCCTTCAAAGTTCTTTCCCCTGCTGAAAAATCAGAGCTGATCCGTGCTCCCGAACATGAGGACAAAGAATGAGTCCGCTTGAAATTGGCATGGCCTCTGTCGTTGCCATTGTCGTCCTGATTTACCTCGGGATGTATATTCCGATTGCGCTGGGCGTGGTGTCCTTTGTCTCCATCTGGCTGATGCGGGACAACTTCGATCTGGCGATGAACCTGTTGAAGATCGCCGTTGGGGACAGTGTGATGGAGTACACGTTTGCCACGGTGCCGCTGTTTACCTTCATGGGGCTTGTGGTGTCCAAAGCCGGGCTCGGCGCAGACGTTTATGACGTCATGAGTACCGGCTTTCGGCGGGTAAAAGGCGGCATTGGCATGGCCACGGTTGGGGCCAACGCGGTGTTTGCCGCCGTGACCGGCAGCTCCATCGCCTCCGCTTCTGTGTTCTCCAAGGTGTCCGTGCCGCAGATGCTCAAGTACGACTACAACCCGCGCTTTGCCGTTGGGGTGGTCGCCGGGTCTTCGGTTTTGGGTATGATCATTCCGCCGTCGGCCATGCTGATCATCTACTCCTTCGTGGCTGAGCAATCTGTGGGAGAGATGTTCCTAGCCGGTGTCGTGCCGGGCCTCATGTTGGCGGTGGCCTATGTGGGCGCGATTTTCTTCATGGGGCGGTTCTTTCCGAATTTTGTTGGCGGGCGTCCGGCAGAAGACTTTGAGGCGATGCGCTGGGGTGAGATTGCCTCCAAGACATTGCCGACCGTGGGGCTGATCTTTGTTGTTCTGGGTGGCATCTACACCGGGTGGCTAACGCCTGTGGAGGCCGGGGCCACAGGATCGCTTGTTGCGCTTCTGATCGCGCTTGTGCGCCGCCGTATGACCGCCAAAGGGTTCTGGGAAGCGCTGCTCGAGACCGGCTATATCACCGCGTCGATCTTGTTTTTGATCACCGCGGCGTCGATTTACAGCCGTATGCTTGGTCTCGCGGGCTTGCCAAATGAGTTGGGCGACATGCTCGCCAACAGCCATGCCAGCTTCTTCACTGTGATGCTGTTGTATGTCCTGCTGATGCTGTTCCTCGGCACGCTTTTGGATACAGCCTCGATCATCCTGATCGTTGTGCCGCTGTTCCTGCCTTTGGTAGAGCCGATGGGGCTCAGCCTGGTGTGGTTTGGCATCATCACCGTGGTGGGCGCCGAAATCGGCCTGCTGACGCCGCCGCTCGGTATTTCCTGCTTTGTGATCAAAGCCACGCTGAACGATGACCGCATCTCGCTCAAAGATGTGTTCCTCGGCGCGCTGCCCTTTGCGGGTGTGATGCTGATCGTTCTTATCCTGCTGATCCGCTACCCGGCGCTCAGCCTCGCTATTCTGAACTAGGAGGCGCCCATGCGCTCTGTCACCAAAGACAATATAACCGACGTTTTTACGTCCTATTTTGGCGATGACACGGACCCGCGCGTCAAAGAAGTGCTTTCGGCTTTGGCGCGTCACATCCATGACTTTGCCCGGGAGGTGAACTTGACCCACGACGAGTGGCGGGTTGGGATCGACTTTCTGACGCGGGCAGGGGAGATAACCACCGCTGAGCGTCAAGAGTTTGTGTTGCTGTCCGATGTCATGGGCCTGTCCTCGCTGGTGGATATGCTGCACTCCACTCCGGAGGCCACCAGTTCCTCCGTGCTTGGCCCATTCCATGTGTCCAATCCGCCGCCGCTTGCGGTTGGGGGGGATATGAAGCGGGATTATGAAGGTGAAACCGTGCTCGTTGAAGGAACCGTGCGTGATACGGATGGTAATGCGATCCCGGGCGCCCAGATCGACATTTGGCAGACTGCACCGAACGGGATGTATTCCAGCCAGGACCCGGAGCAGGACATCCATTCGTTCCATGGGCTGATGACGGCGGATGAAAATGGACGCTACGCGTTCACCACGGTGCGACCCGTGGAATACACTGTGCCCTCAGGTGGGCCGGTTGGTGATATTCTCAATGCGGCCGGGCGGCATCCGTGGCGCCCATCACACTTGCATTACATCGTGACCGCCGATGGCTTCCGCTCGCTGGTGACGGAAGTGTTCCCGGACGATGATCCTTATCTGGATCAGGATACGGTGTTTGGTGTGCGCGAGGACTTGGTCATGACCTATGTCCCGCAGCCTGCTGGCAGCTTCCCAGATGGGTTTGAACTGTCCGGCAAGGTCAATGGGCCCTACGCGCGGGTCGACTTTGATCTGGTATTGGCGAAAGCTTGAGCAGTGTTGGCCTGTCCTGAGGGGCGGGCCGACTGCCTACTCTGGGGTGTCAAACTGCGCCGTCAGGAAGTCGCCGGTTTGCCGATAGTGTGAAATCAAGCGTTCCACCGCCAGATTGGCGTTGCGTTCGACGGTTGCCGCCAAAATGTCCGCGTGTTCGTTGCTGACGTCCCGCTTTTGATAGCCCGATGCGCGTCCCGCGAGATAGCGGTAGCGCACATTGAGATCATACAGTTGGTTGCAAAACTTGAGCAAAATTGGGGAGTCACAGGCGGAAAGCAGTGCCATGTGAAAGGCTTTGTGGCGCTCTTCAAAGGCTTCCACATCGTCCCGGTTCTGCCGCCCCATACGGTGGTGGGCGAGGACAAGGCTTTCCTCCCAGTTTTGATTGCCGGAGGTAATGCTGCGCCGAAGGGCCATCTCTTCCAGGTGACAGCGCAGCATCAGGATCTCTTCGAAATTGCCGCGGCTTGCAGAGGCTGTCCGAAACCCGCGCTGATCAAGTCGTTCAACCAGTTGATCGCTCACCAAAAGGCTTAGTGCTTCGCGGACAGGAGAGGCCCCGGTGTCCAGCGTCTTTCGCAATGTGTCGATTTTAAGTTTCTCGCCAGGGGACAACTCCCCGATAACGATCATTCGACGCAACGCTGCATAAGCTTGCTGCGTGGCGGATCCGGTTTCGCCAGTCGGCTTAACTGGCGGTGTTTCGACTGGATTAAACATAACTTAAAAATATCGAAATTGTGGATCTTCGCAATGAAAAATCGCAAATTTGGGATACTGTTTTTGCTTCGAGAGCAGAGAAAAATGCGAGGGCTGGCTTCCGATCAGTCAATGCTGTCTAGAACAATTTTCGCCTCAAGGGAATGGTGCGCGGGGCGTGCGCGCCTGAGTCCCGCTGTGTGGTGAACTAACTTTCCGGGCGTCAAGTTTCAGATGTCTTTGACTGGCGTTTTACATTAGTTTTGGAAGCGAACGCGCGAATTTGCGCCAGAAGGACAGGCAATGAGCGAGCCCAAAATCAAAAACATGGAAGACTTCGCTGCGATCAGCGGGATTTCCCGGCCAACGATTTCGAAGTATTTCAACGATCCGGAGAGCGTGCGGAAAACCACGCGTGCGCGCATCGAAGCGGCATTGGAGCAATATAATTACCGACCCAATATTTATGCGATCAATCAAAACCGAAGGCAGACAAAAAACATCGGTCTGGTGGTGCCCAATCTGACCGATCCGTTTTTTGCCGGTATTGCTCGGACAATGGAAGGGATGATTTTGAAGGCGGGATTTAACCCACTGTTGCTGAGTTCCCACGCGGGGCCAGAGCAGGAAATCGCCAACCTGGACAGTTTACGCGCGATCAAGCCGGCAGGGGTGCTTTTGGCCCCATTGGGACGCGCGTCTGACACTGCAAAGGTGGCCGAGTTCGCAGAGGAAGTTCCGACGGTTCTTTTTGATGCCAATCTGGAAGGGGTCGGGGAGGCCTTCTTTGGTTCCGACAATGACCAAAGCATTGAACTGATTGTCGAATACCTGTGCAGAACCGGGGAGCCTCCGGTGTTTTTTGAAATGAAGTCTCCTATCAACCCAAACGCATACAAACGGCGAGCAGCCTATGTCGCGGCAATGGAACGTTTGGACCAGAAGCCACATTTGATCCAGACAGATGGCGAGGGCTGGGACTTTGAGGAGATTGGATTTCGCGAAGGCACACGGTTGATTTCCAATCGCCTGCTGCCAACCAACACAGTGCTGTGTTCCAATGACCGTTTGGCGATTGGTTTTTTGTCCGCTGCCTATGAAAACGGGTTGCGCGTTGGTTTAGGCGCAGGCAGTGCGTTGCGCGTGGCGGGGCACGATAACCATCCGTTCTCGCAATACACCTGTCCGTCGTTGACCACGGTTTCTCAAGACTACGATTCCATTGGGGCGAGGAGTGTGGAGACACTTTTGAGGCTAATTGAGTCGAGGCAGCGTGCGACAACGCGGGATGTTACATTATTTGAGGGGCGGTTGATTATGCGCGGCTCTGCGTAATGCATTGATTAGTCTCATGTAATTATAAAAATTTGCGCGCGTAAAAAAAATAAACTGACGCAAGGCGCATTGCGACGATAGCCTGTGCGGGCAACATCCAGAGACAGGGAGGATCGGATGTCCTAAAGAAACGTGCTTGGTGCGGTGAGTGCCATGACCTTGATGGCCGGTGCAGCTGCTGCCGACACCAGCCTGACCATTGCGATCGTGAACAACGGTCACATGATCAACATGCAAAAGGTTGCTGAAGCCTACACGGCAGAGACCGGAGTGGAACTGAACTGGGTTTCGCTGGAGGAAGGTGTTCTGCGCGAGCAAGTGACCTCCGATACGGCCACCGGTGGTGGCCAGTATGACATCATCAACATTGGCATGCAGGAAGCAGCTATCTGGGGCGCGGCAGGCTGGATTGAGCCTCTCAAGTTCGGCGCCACCTATGATGAAGGGGACATCTTGCCTGCGATCCGCGCGGGGCTGAGCCACGAGGGCCAAATGTATGCGGCGCCGTTCTATGGCGAGAGTTCCATGGTGATGTATCGCAAAGACCTCACGGACGCTGCCGGCGTGAACATTGCCGACAACGACAGCTGGGATAATGTGAAAGCTGCAGCCGCCGCGATCCACAACCCAGACGAAGGCGTTTACGGCGCCTGCCTGCGCGGCAAGCCAGGTTGGGGCGACAACATGGCCTTTATCACAACGGTGGTGAATTCCTTTGGCGGCGCTTGGTTTGACAAAGACTATCGCCCAACCATCGACAGCGACGAGTGGCGCGCAGCAATCAACTTCTACGTTGACCTGCTTGGCAACTACGGTCCTCCGGGCTCAGAAGGCAACTCGTTCAACGAAATTCTTGCCCTTTATAACGAAGGCAAATGCGGGATGTGGATTGACGCCACAATTGCTGCGTCCTTCCTGGAAGTAGATGGCGTTGCTTACGCGCAATCGCCAAACGCAGGTAACTCCGTCGGTGCCAACTGGCTATGGGCCTGGGCCATGGCCATTCCGGCTGGCTCTCCAAACGCCGAGGCGGCGTCCGATTTCATCGAGTGGGCAACTTCCAAAGAGTATGTGCAAGCTGTTGGTAACCACCCAGAGTTTGGTTGGGGTTCAGTTCCGACAGGACAACGGGCGTCCACCTATGCGTTGCCTGAGTTCCAGGCCGCGGCCGGTTTCGCCAAGGCGGAAATGATGGCGATTGAAAGCGCTGCACCACAGGCGACGGACTTGAAGCCATACGTAGGTGTGCAGTTTGCTGCCATCCCTGAGTTCCCAGAAGTGGGCTCCGCTGTTGCTCAAGAGATGGCCGCAGCATTGTCTGGTGCCAAGTCTGTCGATGAGGCCCTGGCTGCTTCACAGGCGGCTGCTGATGCGATCATGAAAGAGGCTGGCTACTATTAAGCCTCTGCTCCCCGGGAGGGTTGCGGTCCCTAGCGTCGCCCTCCTTTTAAAGCTAATCGCTGGCTTGCTCTGATAACTTAGCGACACGTACCCTTCACCCAATTGCAATCTACGAACAACACGCTGAACGATTTTATCGTCTTGGCGGGAGGAAAGCCTCATGTCTAAGAGAACGCTTCCAAGGCTCCTGCAAACCCCAGCGGTCCTATTGCTCTTAGTCTGGATGCTGGTGCCGCTAGGAATGACCTTGTATTTTTCGTTCATTCGCTATGTGCTGAACAGCCTGCGGCGACCTGAATGGACCAGCCCCAGTTTGAGCAACTGGCGGGGGTTTGGGAACTACGAATTTGTCCTGAAGTCCAAAGATTTCTTGCTCTCGATCCAAAACAGCCTCGTCATTGTCTGCAGCATCCTTTTTTTGACCGTGATCCTCGGTGTGCTGATCGCCGTGTTGATCAACCGTGCCTTTCCGGGTCGTGGGATCGTTCGCGTGCTGCTGATTTCGCCTTTCTTTGTCATGCCAGCCGTAAACGCCGTTCTGTGGATCAATATGATCTTGGATCCTGTGCTTGGTCTGCAGGGCATCACAGTGGGCAGCATCAACGACATGGTTGAGGGACTGCGCAATGCGCCGCTTGTGGGTTGGTTTTTCTCACTTTGGCCGGAGCTCACACCGATCTCTTTCCGGGCCACACAGACCTCCGCCCTTGCGGTCATCATTATGGTGACATGGCAGTGGACCCCCTTTGCGGTGCTGATTTTCATGACGTCACTGCAGTCTGAGGACCAGCAACAGAAAGAGGCGGCTGTTTTGGACGGTGCTGGTCCGTGGTCACAGTTTCGCTTTCTCACCTTGCCGCACTTGGGCCGACCAATTGCCATCGTGGTGATGATCCAGGCGATTTTCCACCTGTCACTTTACGCGGAGATCGAGATCGTCAGCCGCGGGAACGGCAACAAGAACCTGCCATATCTGATCGGTGAGTTTGCCAACAACAACATCGGAGCTGCCAGCGCAACCGGCATCTTCGCAGTCATCCTTGCCAACATCGTCGCAATTTTTCTGCTGCGCATGATTGGCAAGACTTTGATGGAGTAACGGACCATGGCCATCGTTGCACAATCTTCAAAACTCTCGAATGTCCTCTGGCCAGTGCTGGCCTGGATTGTGGGGCTCCTGTTTTTCTTCCCAATCTTCTGGATGGTGCTGACCAGCTTCAAAACCGATGCTGATGCGGTGAAGTCTGAGTATCTGCTCTGGTTCACACCGACGCTCGAAAACTATCTCAATATGACCGAAAACTACGACTATTGGCGCTTTGCGCGCAACTCGGTCATCACCTCTGTGTTTGCCACGATCTTCACGCTTGTGGTGAGTATTCCAGCGGCCTACGCCATGGCGTTCAACCCGACCAAGCGCACCAAAGATGTGCTGATGTGGATGTTGTCTACCAAGATGCTGCCCGCTGCTGTAGTGCTCTACCCGATGACCTTTTTAACCAAGAGTCTGGGACTGTTTGATACCCACTTCATGATCATTCTGGTGCTAAGCCTAATCAACCTGCCGATCGTGATCTGGATGCTCTTCACCTACTTCAAGGAGATCCCCAAGGACATCATCGAGGCTGGCAAAATGGACGGCGTCGATACGCTCGGGGAGATCAAGGAAATCCTGATCCCGCTGGCTTGGGGAGGCATCGCCTCGACCGCGCTGCTGTGCTTCATCTTTTGCTGGAACGAGGCGTATTGGACGGTGCGTCTAACCACCACCGACGCTGCCACGCTTTCCAAACTCATCGAAGGCAATCGCGCACCCGAAGGCCTATTCTTTGGCCGCCTGTCGGCTGTCTCCACTGCCGCTGTTGGCCCCATCGTGGTGCTCGGCTGGTTCTGTCAAAAACAATTGGTCCAAGGCCTGACCTTTGGCGCCGTGAAGTAAGGAAACGTCATGGGACGCATTCAACTTGAAAACGTGACCAAGTCTTTCGGTGACGTGGAGGTCATTCCACCACTGAACCTGACCATTGAAGACGGTGAGTTCGCGGTTTTCGTAGGGCCGTCAGGCTGCGGTAAGTCCACATTGCTCAGGCTGATTGCCGGGCTAGAGGAAACAACCTCGGGCAAGGTCATCATTGACGATGAAAACATGACAGAGGTGCCGCCCTCCAAGCGTGGGTTGGCAATGGTGTTTCAATCCTATGCGCTTTATCCGCACATGACGGTGCGCAAGAACATTGCCTTTCCGATGCGCATGGCGGGCGTGGATGAGGACGAGCAGGAAAAGCGCATAGCCGCGGCGGCCAATGCGTTGAACCTCACGGATTATCTGGACCGCAAGCCAGGGCAGCTCTCCGGTGGACAGCGCCAGAGGGTTGCCATCGGCCGTGCCATTGTGCGCGATCCCTCGGCTTTCCTTTTTGACGAGCCCCTGTCCAACCTGGACGCTGCCTTGCGCGTGGGTATGCGCCTTGAGATCAGCGAGATGCACAACCGTATGCAAACCAAGATGATCTATGTGACCCACGATCAGGTCGAAGCCATGACCATGGCTGACAAGATTGTGGTGCTGCAGGCCGGTGTGATCGAACAAGTTGGTTCTCCGCTGGAGCTTTATCACAAACCACGAAACAAGTTTGTGGCCGGCTTTATTGGGTCCCCCAAGATGAACTTCATCTCAGGAGACGAAGCGGCCAAACAAGGCGCTCACACCATTGGTCTCCGCCCTGAACACACCGAGGTCAGCACGACGGAAGGTCTGTGGAAAGGAGTGGTCGGCGTGGCAGAACATCTTGGATCCGACACTTTCATCCACGTGCATGACACGGGGCTTGCGGAGACGTTCACTGTGCGCATCACCGGCGATATTGCTGTGCGCCATGGCGACACGGTATATCTGACGCCGCAGGCTGAGCAGATCCACAAGTTCGACACAGATGGGCTGCGCATCGTGTGATGCCGCCCTACGCCCTTTAACCCAGCCGCAAAGAAAGAAGAGCTGATGGGATACCCCGCGAGGAGATCGGAAACGATGAAGCTCAGCAACGCGACACTTCAAGAGATGCCGGAAGGTGTTCTTGTGCCGACTTACGATCGCGCGGCGCTTACCCCGGGGATCGTGCATATTGGCGTTGGCAATTTCCACCGCGCGCATCAGGCGTGGTATTTGCACCGTCTTATGCAGCTGGGCAAAGCGCTGGACTGGGCCATCATCGGCGCAGGGGTGCGCGATTATGACAGTGCGCAACGCGATAAGCTGGCGGCTCAGGATTACCTCACAACCCTGATCGAACTGGACCCGTCCGGCTCCTCTGCCGAGGTGGTCGGGGCGATGGTTGATTTTGTGTCGATCGAGGAGGGCAATCGCGCCTTGATCCGCCAACTTTCGGACCCGCGTATCCGGATTGTGTCCCTAACGGTCACCGAAGGGGGTTATTTCCTCGATCCAGCTGACAAACGGTTCTCGCGCACGCATCCCGATATTCAGCATGACGCGGTCAACCGTGACACCCCTCGCACCGCCTTTGGCGCCATTGTCGCAGCGCTGAAAGTGCGGCGGGCCGCGGCCATTGGTCCTTTCACCTGCATGAGCTGTGACAACTTGCCGGGCAATGGGCGCATTCTTAAAGAGGTAGTGATAGGCTTGGCCAAGCTAAGCGCCCCTGATCTGGCGCAATGGATTGCAGAGACTGTTAGTTTTCCGAATTCCATGGTGGATTGTATCGTACCCGCCACCGGACCAGGAGAGGTGGCCTTGGCGCAAAGCATCGGCATAGGCGACGCTGCGCCTGTGACACATGAAAATTTTCGTCAATGGGTGATCGAAGATGACTTTTGCGCCGGTCGCCCCCCGCTGGAGGACGTCGGTGTAACGGTTTCAGATCGCGTGTACGACTATGAAGCGATGAAACTTCAGTTACTTAACGGCGGTCATCAAGTGATTGCAGCGCCAGCTGAGATACTGGGGCTCCACACAATCGCAGACGCGATGCGCACTCCTATGATCAAAGCGCTGTTTCGAAAAGTGGCGCTTGAAGAAATCCTGCCTCACATCACCCCCGTGCCTGAGATCTCGCCAGAAGCCTATGTGGACCTTATCGACGCGCGCTTCTCCAACCCCGCGATGGTCGACACTGTCAGACGGGTGGCGTTTGATGGATCCAGCCGCCACTCAGGGGCCGTTTTGCCGATCATTCGAACTGCCTTGGCCGCAGGGACGCCAACGAATGGCTTAGCTTTGTCTCAGGCGCTTTGGGCGCGCATGTGCCAGGGCGTGCGGGAAGATGGCAGCACAATCAAGGCCAATGACCCGGATTGGGCGCGCCTCTCTGAAGCTGCCAATGCGGCAAAGCAGACGCCGCAAGCATGGTTGGAGCAACGACATATTTACGGCGACATTGCCGACAGTGGCGGATTCTCGGAGGCATTTTCGCGGTTTCTTGCGCAGCTGTACTCGGATGGGGTTGAAGCTACCATTGCGGGTTACGTTGATGGGTGACTCATCTGGGTCTCATTCCTCTAAGCAGGAATCGAACATACGCCGTTGTTCATGGGGCGGCTGAGGGAAGGATTTTCCCAGAATTGGCTTTGCTCAAAACATCAACCTATTGCGTAAACTGTAAACCTCCTGAAGGCCGAGGGGCTGGAACTGGTTGTTCTGACCGAAAGGGCGTCAAGGTGCGATCGCCTTGGTCAAGGTCTGAACCATGGTCAAAGAACTCATCCAAGCTGTTAGAGGCGTAGATGCAAAGGGGGCTGGACATTCATTTAAGAGCGGTCTTTTTTGCAAATTTGACTGAGGACACTTTGCATACCATATCCGCCTATTCACCATGGGTGACACATTGCTTCTTCGGATCAAAGGTTGCAGGCGTAATGACCTAACGCACTGTCTCTCGTTCGTTCTGCCGCACAGCATTTTTGAAATGCTGGCTTAAATGCAGGTCGGTTGTCAGATTTGAGGCGCATTTCACATGCCGTGTTGGGTACAGCGAGCGACTAGGCCGTCTTTGCAATGCTGATGGGGCCGGCTGCCGATAATGGCGAAGAAAAGACCATGATCTGAGCCCCTTACTCTCCAGCAGCTTTGTGTAGAGACTGCCCAACTTCAAGACGGAGCAATGAAGGCGAGCTTCACCGATGAGCAGATCCTTCAGATGCTCCAGGAGCAGGAAGTTGGCGAGACGGCGGCTTACGTGTGCAGGCGCTATGGGATCAGTCAGGGCTCCTTCCACTAATACAAGAGTAAGTATGGCGGTATGGAACCGTCAGACGCAAAGACGCTCCGGGCGCTGGAAGACGAGAAACCGATGATGGACAAACTGGCCGCTTAAGGCCATCAAGCTAAACCCAAGAACTCTACAGGAGCAGCAGGAAACTTGGTGCTCAGGTCAATCAGGTCCAGTCACTTAGTTCGCCTTCTTTGCAGCAATGAGTGTTTTCTGATGAGCGCCAAATGACAGAGCCAGGTCCATGTTGCCTTGGTGGTCGGTCAACTTGGTGCTTGGGCGTGGTCCGAAAATGGGGAAATCACTTGGGCCTCTGGAAAAACAGACAGCACGTCGCTTGTGCTGTTTTCTTCAAAAACCAACTTCACATTTGGGCCGGCGTCCATCGTGGCAAAGGCTGACAAGCCGTTGTCGCGCGCGTTCCAGAGGTTTGCCAAAACGGACCAGCTTTTCTCGGTCAGGTAAGCCAAAGGGGGGCGGGCTGCGATCATAGTGGCGTGCATGGCCAGCGCGTTTGCTTCAACACGCGGCCCAAGGGCGTCAAAGTTGCGCTCCAGGATGGCGGTTTCAATGAACGCGCAGTCCTTCTCTGCCTGAGCAGGCCAAGTGGGGAACAGTGGGCTGGTGCGCGCGGTGTGGTTCATGCCGTCGCGAGAGGATTGGGGTTTGATGCCTTTGTCTACGGGGATAATTGCGATCCGCAGGTTGTCCCATCGGTGGTCAAGTTTGATGCCGTGGCTGTCGCTACCGTCTTCGGCTTCACCTTTGGACCATTTCACAAAGCCATGCCACAGTGATCGGGTGGCGCTGCCGCTGCCGAGGCGGGCGATGCGGCTCATGTCTGTGCCGGAGAGAGACAGATCAAAGGCTGCACAAAGCGCTTGTGTCAGCGCCGCAAATCCGGAGGCGGAGGAGGCCAAGCCGGCTGCGGTCGGGATCGTGTTGCGTGTTTGCACAAGCAGGGGCAGGTGTTTGTCGCCTCTGAACATATCGACAAAGCCCAAGGTGCGCGCGGCGAAGGCACTGTCCGGATCCAGAGTTTCTCCGTCCAGAGTCACTTCGTCCTTGTCGGTTGGTGAGAGGGCGACAGAAGTGTGCGACCCCAGATCTCCAAGAGAGATCGAAATCGAGCTGTTGAGAGGCAGATTGCGGGCCTTGTCACGTTTGCCCCAGTACTTGGACAGGGCGATGTTGCTTGGTGCAAAGGCCTCTGCTGGCTGTACATCCGGCACATCGGCCATGGCTTTTGAAATGAGTGTGCGAACAGCGTCAGTCATGCACAACAAGTCCTTCTGTCGCGATGGTTACAGGACGGAAGTCCACTGGTGTTGGACCAAACGCAACAACGCAGTCCCCCAGTCCGGAGCCGGAAATTTTTGCGGCCAAGGTTTCTGGCGCGCGAGTGGCGTCCGCTATGATCTGGTCCAGCGTAGGGTCGCTGACGCCCAGTTCGCCCATCAGATCCTGATAGGTGGATACTGCGGCGTAGAACGCGGCATCTTTGGCTTGTGCCGCCTTGATGGCTATTTCAGCAGCCTCGCCCATACGTTTGTAGAGCGCGTCAAAAAAGGCCTCCTGTCCCACGCGTCGCTCCGCGATTAGACGGAGGACTTCGGCGGTTGGAGTTTTGTAGCCGCAGTATCGAAGACTGACCGGCACCTGCGGAAGCGGAAGAGGCGAAATCTCGGCGTTGGTATTTTCGGATGTGGGCGCCCGGTAAGAGATCAATCCCCCCAAGAGGCTGGCCGCGAGATCAGCGCCGCTGCCGCGGCCTTGAATTTCCCGCACAATCTTGAGCGCATCTTGGTGCAGCTGTTTGGTGTCGGTCCGTCCGCTGCAATTGGACAGCGCGCCTAAGGTTGCGATTGTTACAGCGGCAGAGGACCCCAGGCCCAAAGTTGGATCTATCTCAGAGCGGATGTCCAGGTCGCAGCCCGAGGCAATGGCGCTCTTGTGGACCTCCAAAGCGGCCAGCACAAATTTGTAAGGGCCACTTCGGGGGAGAGCAGTTGCGGAACACTCCAGTGGAGGCGCAATTTCCGAAGTTACGCGGACAAGGCCGTCAGTGCGAAGGCGTAATGTGACCTCAACTCGCTGTTCGATGGCGGCGACAATGGCACGATGTCCGTAGACCACCGCATGTTCGCCTGTGATCATGATGGAGCCAGGGGCGCTAACCAATATGCTTTCCGCTTGTTGGGTCACGTCGGGAGCCCTGCAACTGGCACAGGCGGCGTGCCATGGCCCGCCCCAACAGGTGACATCTGCAAGGTGTCCCACTGTAAACTCGGGTGATTGGACATCAGCGCGCTCATCGCTTCGGGATCGTTGATCCGAACCAGGATCATGCCGCCGTTGGCGCCGCGCACCGAGCCTGCGCCGCAGAGTTTGGCTGCGCCGCCTAGATTTTCTACCTCTTTGACAAAGGCCGTGGCGGCATCCGGCACGATTCCGATCCGTTCGAGAAGGCGTTGGTTTTCTGCGATGGCCGCATTGGGGGCGCCATTGGTCAGAAGGTGGCCTTCTATTTCCTTGGTACAAGCTGCAAAATCGGCCCAGAGGCCTGTGTCCTGACCGTGTGCCGCCGCGACGGCGCTCACACATTCTCCGGTGCTGCTTTCGGGGCGTCCGTGCAGGACCCAGTACCAGCCGTTACCGGACACAAGGTCATGCGTTTCAGGCAGTTGGACTTGTTCGGCGTTGTCGCGGATGTTTTCGACCCGCACCAAGCCGCCTAGCACAACCGCGGCTGCATCTATTGGGCCGGCTTTGCCATGTTTGAGGCGCTCACAGAAGCGGACACGGTCAAGACGCTCCTGTACCGTCTTAGGACGTGCCAAAAGGCGTTCAAACAAGACTGTTGTGGCGGCGACGATGGCGGCAGAGGAGCCCATGCCTGCGCCAATGGGGAGGTCGGAGCGGCTGCCGAGCTCGCCAGGCGAGGGCAGGGGCCATTGCGCGCCAATGCCAGGTATCGCGTCGCCGTTCACAGGTTTGTCCTGCAACAGAGAGGCAAGCGCATAAACCGCAAGGTCATCGGGTTTGGTAAGAACGTCCTGAACACGTAATTCGCCGCGTGCAAACTGCTCAAACCGGTTGTCCAGAGAGGTTTTGAACTTGGCAACCAGCTTGAGCGGATAGTTGGCACCATCGGACAGATTGGAGAACGCGGTTTTGAGCCCCTCTCCAAGGCCCATCGGTGTGAACCACACCTCGGTATAGCGGGCAATGGCAATCGCCAAGGCCGGAGCGCCGTAGAGCACCGAGTGTTCACCGGACAAGATCAGCTTGCCCGGCGCATATGCCCCCGCTTCAGGCCTGCTGATCGACATAAATTCGTTTGTCGTCTTCGATGCCGGTCAAACGGAACCGACCGGACGCACATTCTTGCGTGCCTTGTGTCAGGTCTTTTTCGTGCCACAGCGTGATGTAGCCATCATAGTCGATGGCGTCGCGGTCTTGCAGAAGGCTTTGGTGTTGCTCCGGGAACAGATGCTCGGCGTAGCCTGGCTGAACGCGAAGGTCAAAAAACTCACCCGTCGCACCGGAACCGTAGCTGAATAGCCCGATGTTTTTGCCGGTGAGATCGGTTTCGTCGTTTTCAAGCACGGAGATGAGGGCCAGATAGAGGGACGCGGAATAGCAGTTGCCGACCTGCCGATTGTAAATCAGGCTTGGCAGCACGTGGTCAGGATTTTGTTTTTGGCCGTTGGCCTTGGCGAGGTGGCTATTGGCTTTCTCCCCCATTCGGGAGAAGGGCACATGGAAGCAGAACCGGGAGAAGGCATCGTAGTCCAAGCCGCCGTTTGCCTGGTAGTCTTTCCAGGCTTCCACGAGCGCGTTGAGATAGCGCAGGGTCGATGCTTTGCCATCAAACAAGGGGGTGCGACGATGGTTTGGTCGCCAAAAATCCATGCAGTCTTCAGTGTATAGGCCGGACTCGGTGCCGATTTCGGCTATTTTGGGTTCGGAACTGACGAGGATCGCAACCGCACCTGCACCCTGGGTGGCTTCGCCGGAGCTGCCAAGGTCATAGCGCGCCACATCGGAGGCAATGACCAGAACCTTGCGGCTTGGCTTCCGGGCCACATAGCTGGCTGCCATTTGCAGCGCTGCGGTGGCGGAATAACAGGCCTGCTTGAGTTCGACGCAGCGGCAGTTGGGCGACAGTCCCAACAGGCGGTGGACGTAAATTGCGGCGGCCTTGGACTGATCAATCCCGGTTTCCGTCGCAAAAAGAACAGTGTCGATGCTTTCTACGCCAACACGTTCCACAATTGGCAAAGCGGCCTCTGCCGCCATTGTGACGATGTCTTCGTCCGCATTTGGCAGCGCGATCTTCTCCTGGCCAATGCCTCGAGAGAACTTGGCCGGATCAATCCCATGATGGGTGGCCAATTCATTGAGGTGGACATATCTGCGTGGCGTGAAAAAGCTCAGCGCCTCAATACCCGGTGTTGTCAAAGCGAGTTCCCATGTTGTCTCAGAAGGTCAGCGTTACACCGAAGCGCGGCAATGTTCTGGCAGCCGAGCAGGAACATAGCGGTTTGAAACTCTCGTCGGAATTTCTCAATCACTGCCACGACTGCTTCGCTGGACGTTTGCGCGGCGCTCAGGAACGGCGCCGCGACGCCGCATAGGTCTGCGCCAAGTATCAGCGACTTTGCCATATCAATGCCGTTTCGAATGCCTCCACTGGCAATCAAAGTTGTTGTTTCGTTTGCTTTGCTTAGATACGCGCGCGCGTCCTGCAGAGCATCGACTGTAGTTAAGCCCCAATCTTGAAAAACCAAGCCCAAGTCGTCGCCATCGTGGGCACGACGGTGGTATTCAATCCGGCTCCAGGAGGTGCCGCCGCGCCCCGCGACGTCGAAATGTCGAACGCCAGCGTCAAAAGCCAGTTGAATGTCTTGTGCCGACAAGCCGCAGCCAATCTCTTTCAACAGCACTGGCACAGGGAGAACCTCAGTGATGACCGCGATTTGAGCGAGAAGGCCCGCGAAATTGACATCGCCTTCGGGCTGGATCACTTCCTGAAGAGGGTTCAGGTGCAAATACAGCCCGTCCGCCTGAATAGCCTCTACAGCTTCTAAGCATTCGGAATGCCCAAAACCGTAATTCAGTTGCACCGCACCAACATTGCCAACGATTGGTGTGGTAGGGGCCACGTCTCGTAAGGCAAAGCTTGATGTCGCCGATTGATCGGTAAACATGACGCGCTGAGACCCAACAGCCATAGCGACGCCGGTCTTTTCGGCGGCTGTCGCTAGGTTGCGGTTGATCCGCAGGATTTCGTCACCTGTTCCTCCGGTCATCGAGGAAATCAAAAGCGGAAAACTCAGCGGTTTGCCGAGGAAGGTGGTTTGCGTGTTGATATCCCCGTAGTTCAACTCGGGCAACGCGCGGTGTGTCAGCTGGATTTGGTCAAAGCCGCTGTTGTTCCGCTCAACACCTGTGTCCGATGTGATGATGCGAATGTGTTCGACTTTGCGGTCTGCAATTTGGCTGTCGGTCATCGCTCCAGTTCCATATGGGTGCGAACCAGTTCGCCAGGATTCGTTTGCGCTGCCAAGAGTGACAATTCCCCGCACAGGACAACGCCAGCGCAGATGCCGGCCAGCCGGCGCGCGTTATCGCCCGGCGCTCTCTCGTCCTGGCACCCCATTTTTTCAAGGTTTTCCTGGATCTCTGGAATGTCTTTTCCGGCACCGACTGACCCAACGATGAGGTTTGGGAACGTGCAAGAAAAGTAGAGGTCACCGTCACGGTCTTCGCAATGAACCATACTTTGGCTGGCTTCGATGATGTTTGCAGCGTCTTGGCCTGTCGCCAGATAGAAACCAAGAAGCATGTTGGCGAAATGCGCGTTCGCGGTTCTCAGCGAGCCAGCAATTGTACTGCCAACATAGTTTTTCTCGTAGTTGAGCCGTACGATTTTATCCGCACTGCTGTGCAGAACCCGTTCTACAATGCGTTTGGGGATCAGCATGTCGGCGACAACATATTTGCCTCGGCCCAATAGACCGTTGACCGCTGAGGTTTTTTTGTCGGTGCACATGTTCCCGGAAATCGATGCGTAAGCGAGCTCGGGGTACTCGGACAGAATCCAGTTTTGCACGGCCTCGGCGGCTTTGGTCACCATGTTGTGACCGGAGGCGTCGCCGGTGGCGCATTCCAGCCGGACAAACAGGAGATTGCCTGCAAACTGACGGTTGAGGTCAATCAATCGGGCAAAACGACTGGTGCTGCTGACCACCGTGGCAACTTCGTCCTGGCGGGTTTGAATGGCGTTCCAGGCTGCGATTGCGGATGCGCCATCGGTGGCGCGGAAGGCAAGGGAGCGGGTCATGCGCTCGTCCACAAGCGTGACGTTTATACCGCCGGAGCGACGCGACACGATTGCGCCACGCGCGGTCGACGGCCAAAGCGGCTTCTCATAAGTCGCAAGTGGCGCACTTATCTCTCCGTCAACGATGGAGCCCCGAAACGCGATCGGGCCGACCCATTGTGTCGGCAGCGGGGTTGTGTAGGTTGAACGGTCCCTCAATGAATTCTCCGCCAGTCAGTCAGTTCGTCCAGGCGCGACAATGTCACTTTTGGACAAGAAGATAAAGCAACCCAGGCAAGCTCAGGGAGGGCTGTTCCGGGGACCTGTCAGCGCTCTTAGGAACGGTCAGATGCGGCTCCGGAAATGCTGAAAAACAAGGTTCCACTAACAGGCTCTACAATACGGTGCAAGTCAACAAACTGCGTTTCTAGCGTCAGGTTTTTGCCTTCGTTGCGACTTGCAGCTTGTGTCCTGGACGCAGTGCCGCAGGCGCTGGAGGGGAAAGGCGTGTTCGAAGATGAACTGATCGCAGTCTGCACCGCGCGGGTTAAGGCATCGTGTTGTGCGAAGAAGGATCTAAATGCAGCTTGCTTGGGGGACAAGGCTCCGGAAAGGCCTTCGTACCGCGCTCAAAATTCCGAGGAAGGCAAGCCAGCGACTCGTGGGAATTCCGCACCTGTGCTTGGAGCAATGGCAAACAAATGACCGAGGCTGGCTTTGTTGCTCCATCGGCTGAAAAATTCTTCAGAGGTGAAGACAAAATTCACGTCACCCAGTGTTGAGAAGGTCTTTCCTTATGACTGATCTTTTTGTGCGGATGGTAATCCCGATTTTGCCAGCTTCATTGAAGAAGATTCTGAAGATTGGGGGGGGGGGCACACGCCAAAATGGCTTGCAACTGTTGGATCAGTTGGGGGCAGGCTGAATCGCCTGCTCTGGTATTCTTGAATGTTCTGATGCCTGAAATGGACCGCGATATTGGTGTGCGCGTTGTGACGGTCGGAGCTGCTTGTAATGTAGTGGCGGCGAAGCGCTTAGGTGCCGGTCGTGGTCTTCGGTTGGGGCAACGATATTGGGATCATTTGCCCTGCGCGAATTGCGAAGCGAGCTACAGCGCGAACTGGATTTCAGCCTCACGCAAAGTGCGTGAGGTGTATTTAGACGTTAAGGGGGGCAAAAGGACCTCGAATCCGTTGTGGCCGATTGGGCTAGCGCTGCGAAAAGGCAGCTTCCAGGTCGGCGGCCAAATCAGCCGTGTCTTCGCAGCCTACGGACAGGCGAATTAGATCGTTGCCAATGCTGATCTTTTCGCGGTGTTCCTCCGCTACAGCGGCATGGGTGAGGGATGCCGGGTGCTGGATCAGGCTCTCAACACTGCCAAGGCTCACGGCGAAGTGGAACAGGTGTGTGGCGGTCAGGACACGTTCGACGCGGTCTAAGCCGCCCATCAGTCGCAGAGAGATGAGTGCGCCGAAGTTGGACATCTGGCGCGTGGCAATGGTGTGGCCGGGATGCGTTGCGAGTCCGGGATAGATGACCTCTGCAATGCCCAGATCCGCAGCGTTTGCAGTCAGTTTCTCAGCCAGAAAGGCGGCGGAGGTTGTCTGGCGTTCCACGCGCAGGGCGAGGGTGCGCAAAGACCGCAACAGAAGTGCGCAGTCGCTTGGGCACATCACAGCACCAAGCGCATTTTGTAGATAGCCGATCCGGTCCGCAAGGCCGTCTTTGGCGTTTTCGGAGACGGAAAGGACGCCTCCCAGAAGATCGGAATGACCGCCCAGAAACTTGGTTGCCGAGTGCATCACCACGTCGATGCCGTGGTCCAATGGAAGCTGACCACAGGGAGAGGCAAATGTGCTGTCACATACTGTGATGGCACCAACCTCCCGGGCGATTTTGGCAACTGCGGTTAGGTCGACAATCTTTAGAAGTGGGTTGGAGGGCGTTTCGAACCATAGAAGGTCGGCACCTTTGGCCGCCGTTGTTAGGGCGTCGATGTCGCAGAAATCCACCAAATCAACTTTGCATCCGGACATGGCCGGACCAACTTGCGCGAGCAGACGGTAGACGCCGCCGTAGAGGTCTTCGTGAGCTACAATCTTTGCGCCTGGCTTCAATGTTGCCAACATTGTTGAAGCAGCGGAGAGGCCGGAAGGAAAAACAAAAGCGGCCTGGGCGTTTTCGAGGTCCGCGAGACACGCCTCTACACGTTGACGCGTTGGGTTGCCAGATCGCGAGTAATCGTAGCCACGGTTCTTGCCAATGCCGTCCTGAACATAGGTTGTTGCCGTATAAAGCGGCGGAACAACCGCGCCGGTTGCCGGATCAGGTTCATGTCCGGAATGGATAACGCGGGTGGCCAAGGAGGTGCGGTTTTTTACGGACATCGGGTCTCGCCAAATTGTCAGAGAGCGGAAATTTTCGGCTTTATTTCAAAGGCAAGATAAAGGGGCAAGGCAAATGTTTGCGGTTGAACAGAGGGAAGACGCCTGCGGAGTTTTAAGGCATGGCTCGCTGGGCTGGGGACTGGGTAAAAACGTCGAAGCGAGGTTTGGTCTGAGTACGGACAACCTTTCTAAAGCTCGGCCAGCAAAGGAGCAAGCCAACACGGTTTTGCAATCGTTTTCGGTAGGCATACTTATAGTTAGGAAAGTGTGACAATTCCATCGCGCCTTGCCGCAACAAAGCGTGTCATGCACTTGCATGTCAGAAACCTCCACGCTATCAGGCGCCGAACTCAGCCAGATTTTCCAGACGAAGACAGCCAGAGCACGACACCCAATTATGGAGAAGGGGGACGCTCATGTCTGTTTTTCGCACCAGCACGCGCGCTGGGTTGATGAGCACTTGTCTGGCGGCGGTATTGCCTGCCACCGCAGCAATGGCTCAGGACCTTGAAGATGAGTACTACACGCTCGACACAATCACCATTGAGGCGCAAGACGAACAACGCGGCGCAGCTGACCGCGGTGCATCGGTCTATGCTGCAGACGCGGAGCTGGAGCGCGCGCGTCTTGGCGACATGAAAGATGTTTTTGCGGGTATGGCCAACGTTTCCGTCGGCGGTGCTATTCCGGTTGCGCAGAAAATCTTCGTGAACGGCATCGATATGCTGAATTTGGTTGTGTCGATGGATGGTGTTCTTCAAAACAACCGCAGCTTTCACCACGTCTCAGCAAGCGTTTTTGATCCTGGACTGCTAAAGTTTGTTCGGGTTGATCCCGGTGTTGCTGCGGCAGACACTGGTCCCAATGCTGTTGCTGGCGCAGTGATCATGGAAACCAAAGATGCAACGGACATAATTTCCGAAGGTGAAACGTTCGGTGGCGAAGTGCGTCTTGGGTTTGCCGACAACGGCAAAACTCTGAATGGGTCCGCTACTGTGGCTGCGGCATCTAATGGTTGGGAAGTTCTTGGGTATGTAAGGTCTGCGAAGGGTGACGACTATGAAGACGGATCAGGCGTAATCGCGACTGGTACTGCAGCCGACATGCAGTCTGGCTTGTTGAAGCTAGCCTATGAGAGTGACACTGGGCACCGTTTTGAGCTCTCCGGACAAAAGCTATTTGATGATGCACTTCGCAATCGACGTGCAAACTTTGGCAATAGCCAAGCTGGTTTGGTGCAATACGATACCGAACGTACCAATCTGTCGTTCAATTATGGGCTCACAAACGGCGGCGGGAATTGGGACCCTCAGATTGTTTTGGGTTATTCTGACAGCAGCATTTTTGCGCCTGTTTCTGAGGACAGTAATACAGAAACCAAAACGCTGTCATTCAAAGCTCAAAACACGTTCCATCTCTCGGATACTAACACAATCGTTGCTGGTATTGACTACTATGACAGAGACGCTGAGTACTTCAGCAGCTCCACACGCCGCTCTGAAAATGCTCAAAACTTTGGAGTTTTTGCGCAGGCCCGTTTTGAACCCTCGGATCGCTGGCGCATTTCCGCAGGTGTGCGCGGAGATACACAAAAGTTTGAAGGTGGTGACGGTTATACAGACACTTTCTCCGGTTTCAGTGGAAACGCTTCGGCAATCTTTGATGTCACCAACGAGTTCAGTCTCAGAGCTGGATACTCGAACGTCTTTGGTGGGCTGCAAATCGAAGATGGGTACAACTTTTGGCAAACGGACCCACAGTTCTCCCAGTGGGGGCAGTGGGATTACACTGGGATTAAGGCGTCTCGAGCAGAGAACGCCAACATTGGTTTTGATTTCCGACGCGGAGGTTTCTCCGTTGGTGGCGAAGTATTCCGTACCGAAGTCGCTGATGCGCGCGATGGGGATCAAAACTTTGACTTTTCCAGTCAAGGTTACAACCTGAACGCGGGCTTCGCATGGGACCTTGGTTCCGCTCGATTCTCCTATTCAAACACTGAAACCAAGCGGGACGGGAATCTCGTACCGTCGGGAGAGATGATCGATTATGGTGCTCCTTTAGGAGAAATCATTGCGTTCGAAATCATGCAGCGGATTCCCCAAGCTAACAATTTGATTATTGGCGGCAGCCTAGATATGGCTTTGGACTACAACCCTACCTACAATGGGGCCAACCCTTGGCCGACCCAAGGCCTCAAAGGGTATGAGGTGGTGAACTTGTTCGCAGAGTATACGCCACCATCGATGTCGAATTGGACTATTCGTGGTGAAGTTTTGAACCTGTTCGATGAAGATTACTCTGATCGTGCGTCCTACGGTGGCGACTACCCAAGTGATCCAAGCTTCTCCCCGATTAAGGAGCCCGGAAGAACCTTTGTTATTCAAGCGATCGCAAAGTTCTAAGACCGGCAACAGGGCCTAACATCTAGAGAGCAGCCCCATCATTGCTTTATGGTGGGGCTTATTTAATTGGTGAGAGGTGGTCGCAGAAATTTGGGCCAGTCGTTAAGGTGGATCGCATGATGAAAGTGACGATCCGAAATGAAGAAACGCAAGAACCATTCGCCAGAGTTTAAGGCCAAAGTTGCGCTTGAAGCGATCCGCGAGGAGATGACGCTGGCGGAGTTGTCCAAGAAGTATGACGTTCACCCGACGCAGATCGGAACGTGGAAGCGGGCGGCGATTGAGAACATGGCGACGGCATTTACGCGCCGCGGTGCCGCCCCAGAACAGGTTAGCGCCGCCGACGTCGATAAGCTCCATTCGAAGATTGGCCAACTGGTGGTGGAACGGGATTTTTTAGCGGAAGCCTCGCATCAACTTCTCGGGACGCGAGGCAAAAAATGGTGAGCCGGGATCACAAGTTAAGCCTTCGTAAACAGTGCGAACTGTTGCAGCTATCACGGTCGCGGCTCTACTCTCAGCCGGTAGGTGAAAGCGCAGAAAACCTGCGCTTCATGGAAATAATCGACAAGCAGTTTTTGGAAACGCCGTGGTATGGATCGCGCCAGATGGCCCGGTACATGAAGCGGAACGGGCATCGATGTGGTCGGCATCGCGTACGGCGGTTGATGCGTCTGATGAGGCTGGTGCCGATCTACCAGGAGCCAAACACCAGCAAGAAGCATCCCCAGCACAAGGTTTGGCCATACCTGCTGCGCAACATGGTGATTGATCGTCCCAATCGGGTTTGGTGCGCAGACATCACCTACATCCCGATGCGGCGTGGCTTCCTATATTTGATCGCTATCATGGATTGGTACAGCCGCAAGGTTCTGTCGTGGCGTCTATCGAACAACATGGACGCGAACTTTTGCGTGGAAGCTTTGAAAGAGGCCATCGCAAAATATGGCACGCCTGAAATCTTCAACAGCGATCAAGGCAGCCAGTTCACCAGTGGTGCTTGGATCGACGTGCTGACCGATGCAAAGATTAAGATCAGCATGGACGGCAAGGGCGCTTGGCGTGACAATCGGATGATCGAACGATTGTGGCGTTCGTTGAAGTACGAATGCGTTTATCTGAACGCATTCGAAACAGGCTCCGACGCGCGGGCTGGGATCGGCAAGTGGATGACCTACTACAACTCCGAACGTCCACACTCGACGCACGGCTTGTTGACCCCTAACGAGGCCTATGCCAGCAAAACAGAACCGATGAGAATAGCAGCCTAAACGAAACCATGATCCATCTTAAACCGGCTGCAAATTGGTCTAAAATCTAGGACCACCTCTGTGCTACGGCAATAATCTTAACAAAAAACGCGCCAGATCGTAGGCTTCGTCTGTATCAAGTAAGGGGCCCATCTCGGTTTTTAAGGTGCCAAGGTATAGTGGCCAGACGATATCTAGCCGCCTGTCACCTTCTTCTGTCAAAAACAAAACCTGTTTCCGGCGCCCGTCCGAAATATATTCACGGCGTATGAGACCAGCTTTTTCCATGCGGCTGACATGGCGAGACAAGCTGTATTGTGGCAGAAGCAACTTGCTTTCTAATTCACCCATGAGCTTGCCATCAGGCCCGGCAAGGTTAATTTCAAATAGTATTTCGTACCAAGATGGGTCCCCCAACCCGTGATCTTTGAGGGTTTGGGAAAACTTCAGAAAAAACTTGCGCTGGCTTTTTAGAATATAGAACCACACGCGGCTGTAGGCGATGTTTGGATCATCGTCGTTGAAGAAGGCCGCGTTGGGCGACCTGTCTTCATCAGGGAAACTTTTGTCACTCATTACAATACATTGGCCATGAATTGGGCGCGTCGCAAGCTAGCTTAACTGGTCCAGTCCATGTTTTTGAAGTTCTCGCGGTAGGCAAAGCGCTCCAGATGCACGTCGATCACATGTTTGACCTGCTTCAGACCTTCTGCATTGTTTACTTCGACATCCACACGCAACCGCTCAGGATCGGCGAACATAGCGGCGGTGCCCATGGGAAAGCTGCAGTTTCCCTCACTATCCGTGTAAGTTACGTCGATTTTATGGGCGAAGTGTTTGCACATCTGCACAAGATATTTTGTAGCGTTTTCAGTGGAAAAGGTGCCAGTGGCCGTCAACATCGGGCGGGTTCCTGAGTAAAATTATTTGTTACTCTGGACTCGCGCATTTTGAGGGGATAATCAAGCTTCAATCGCGTTCAGCCAGATAAATAGCCAGACGCCGTAAACTGGAGAACTCCATTGTTTAAGCGTATTTTTTGCGCGCTGGCTCTGAGCGCAACCTCACTGCAGGCCGCAGAGGTGGACACCTATGCAGGCAAGGCAAATGTAGATGGCACCCCGGAAAAGGTGGCGGTGTTTGATATTGCAGCCATCGACACGCTGGCCGCTCTGCAAGTGCCTTTGGCCGGCGTCCCGGAAAACGTATACGTAGACTACCTGGTGGATGCGACTAAAGGCGCGGCCACGGTTGGCAACATCTTTGAGCCGGACTTTGAGGCGATCAACGCGTTGGCTCCTGATCTGGTCGTCGTTGGCGGTCGTTCTTCCAAGCAGTTGAAAGCCATGTCCGACATGGCCCCAACCATCGACATGACCATCTGGGAAGACACCGTGGGTCAGGGCCTTGATCGTTTGGAGGCTTATGGCACGATCTTTGGCAAGGAAGCTGAAGCAGAGTCGCTGAAAGCCGCGTTCATGGATAAGCTGGCGCACACAAAAGCGGCGCTTGACGGAAAAGGCACCGCGTTGATCGTTTTGACCAATGGTCCTAAGATTTCCGCCTATGGCGCTGGCGGGCGTTTCGACTGGCTGCACACCAAACTGGGGCTGGAAGAAGCTGTGGATGGCGTTGAGAAATCAACGCATGGCGAAGCCGTTTCTTTTGAGTTTATCAAAGACGCCAACCCAGACATTCTGATTGTGATTGACCGTTTGGCAGCCATCGGTCGTCCGGGTGAAAGCGCGGAAACCACGTTGGACAACCCTCTGGTGGCCGAGACCACCGCCTGGAAAAACGGTGACGTTGTCTACCTGAACGCAGCGGATATCTATATCGCTGGTGGTGGCATTCAATCCATGTCCCGCACACTGGACGCGTTTTTGAACGCCTTCACCTCGGGCTAACGCTAAATGCGACGGCACTCCGCAGCACTTTTTCTGGCGGCTGGAACCTTGGTTCTGGCCGCCATTTCCTTGTTTGTCGGGGTGATTTCACTGCGGCCAAGTGAAATTTTCCAGGACGGCGCGGCTTTTGGGCTTATGCTGGACAGCCGTTTGCCTAGGACTTTGGCCACGCTGATCGCCGGCGCTGCTTTGGCCGTTTGCGGGATGATCATGCAGATGCTGGTGCGCAACCGATTTGTCGAGCCGATGACGGCGGGCACAGGGCAGGGGGCAGCGCTTGGCATTTTGATCGTGGTTTTGTTGTTCCCCAGCGCCTCTATTCTTGTGAAGATGAGCATTGCCACTGCAACTGCAATGGTGTCGAGCATTGGGTTCCTCCTGATCGTGCGGCGTTTGCCACCGGCGCAGCCGCTTTTGGTGCCGCTTGTTGCGATGATTTATGGGGGGATCATTGGTGCTGGAGTTACCTTTGTCGCCTATCAATGGGACATGTTGCAATACATTGACACCTGGTTGAACGGCGACTTTAGCGGCGTGATGCGTGGGCGGTATGAGTTGTTGTGGGTTGCAGCGTTGATAACCGCTTTGACCTACGTGATTGCGGACCAGTTTGCGATTGCTGGGCTTGGGCGGGACGCGAGTATCAATCTTGGCCTCAATTATGATCAGGTGATGATCCTTGGGCTGCTGGCGATTTCCGTTGTGGCTGCGTTGACCGTGATCACTGTGGGCGCGATCCCCTTTGTCGGTCTGATTGTACCTAATATCATCAGCCGTCGGTTTGGTGACAACTTGCGCGCCACGCTTCCGCTAACGGCGCTGTGCGGCGCATCGCTGGTATTGGTGTCTGACATCATAGGCCGAGTGATACGGGCACCTTATGAAATTCCGGTAGGCACAGTTCTCGGCGTGTTGGGCGCGGTGGTGTTCTTGTGGTTGCTCTATGCGGGGCCGAAACATGCGCGCTAGGTCTATGCTGATATGTAGCATCTTGCTTGCGGTCTGCTGTGTACTGTTTATGACGCTGGAGTCCCGGGGGAACTGGGACTTTGTTCTTTGGTTTCGGGGGCGGAAATTGGCGGCGCTGTTACTGGTTGGGGCGGCGGTATCCACGGCTACCCTGCTGTTTCAGACCATCTCCCGAAACCACATTTTGACCCCCTCCATCATGGGGTTTGATGCGCTGTTCACGCTGATCGTCACGCTGGCGGTGTTCACGATTGGGGCGGCAGGCTACAATCATTTGCCGCCTGAGCTGGTGTTCTTTGTAAACTTGTTTCTGTTGATCGGTGCGGCGCTTCTGCTGTTTGGCACATTGTTGGGGCAACATCGTGTGGATCTGATGCGCATGGTGCTGACCGGGATCATTTTTGGCGTCCTGTTTCGCTCGTTGACCTCATTTGTGTTCCGGATGATCGACCCCAGTGAGTTTGCCACTATTCAGGTGAGTTCTTATGCGCGGTTCAACTACATAGAGCTCAACCTGCTTTGGCTGGCAGCCGGACTGACTTTGCTGACTTTGGTTCTGTGCTGGCGCATGCGGCGGCAGTTGGATGTTTTGAGCCTTGGTTTTGAAATCGCCACCAACCTCGGTGAGCCCGTGGCGCGACGTCAGAAACATGCTTTGGTGCTTGTGGCGGTGCTAGTGGCGGTGAGCACGGCGCTGGTTGGTCCGGTGGCGTTCCTAGGCCTTTTGGTGGTGTCGATTGCCCGATTGATTGCGCCCAATGAAACCCATGCCGTTCTGATCCCGCTTTCTGTATTGATTGCAGGCATTGTTCTGGTAGGCGGGCAGACCATTTTGGAGCGGGTTTTGGGCATGTCGACGCCTTTGGCCGTGGTCATTGATTTTGTCGGCGGCTTTGTATTTTTGGCACTTTTGCTGCGGAGAGGATGGACATGATTGTTGTTGAGAACCTGAGCTACTCAGTGGCAAGTGCGCAAATTTTGACCGATGTGTCCGTGACATTGCCCAAAGGGGGCATAACCGCACTGATCGGCCCCAACGGGGCTGGAAAATCGTCGCTGTTTTCCCACATCGCGCGCCTCCTACCGATGCAGTCGGGCCGCATTACGGTCGACGGAATGGACGTCGCGCCTTCCAATCGACAGGAGCTGGCCCGCAAATTGGCGATTTTGCCTCAGCAAGCGCATTTCGCCACGCGGTTGACGGTGAAAGAACTGGTCCAGTTTGGGCGCTATCCCCATTGTCAGGGGCGTTTGCGGACAGAAGACCATGAGATGGTTGAGGCGTCGCTCCATGCCTTTGGTTTGATGCCTCTGGCGGGCCGGTTTCTGGACACGCTGTCTGGTGGTCAGCGCCATAAGGCTCATGTCGCGATGACCTACGCGCAGGACACCGATTATCTTTTGCTCGATGAGCCGCTGAACAACCTCGATATCGCTGCCTCACGCGCTTTGATGGCGTTGCTGCGTCGGTTGGCGGATGAGGAAGGCAAAACCATTGTGATCGTTTTACACGACATCAATTTTGCCGCACAGTATGCGGATCATTTGGTGGTTCTCAAAGATGGCCGCATTGAGCGGGAAGGTAAACCTGCGGACATGGTTACAGGGGCGCTGCTGGCGGATGTGTTTCGCACGGATGCGCAAGTTGCCGTGGTGGGCGATACGCCGTTTGTAATGCCTTAGAACGGGTCATTTGACCCGCACGGGAAGGGTGAAGCCATAGCTGCTCTTGGTGAGTTGCTTAGGCGCTTTCGCGAATTTTCCGATACGACGCACAGAAGTCAGCACTGCTTGGTCCACTTTGGCGGACCCCGATGATTTGACGACAGATGCGCTTTGCAAGCGGCCGTTCGGTGCCACTTTCAAACGGATTACCACGCGATTTGACGTAGCTTTAACCTTCCCGATGCGCACGCCGCGTTGCAGGCGAGACTGAATTTTTCCCGCCCAAACCGACATCAGGCTGGCCTCTTGGCCTTTGCCTAGGGCATTAGATTTCTTGGAGCTACCCGCTTGATTGCTTTTTCCTGCGCCGGCCGCTTTTTGTGTTGCGGCACCAGCGGACGCTGAAGACGCCTTGTCCGCAACTTTTTTGTTTGGATCTGGCTTCTTCTCAGGTTTCTTTTTCGGAGTGGGTTTCGGTTTTGGTTTTTTGACGGGTTCAGGCGGTAGCTCCGGTGCCGGCTCCGGCGTGTCTATAGCCTGATCAATGGTCGGTTCTGGTGGCCGCAAAGTGGGGCGTTTGAGCGGCGTGACAGGCGCTGGTGCCGTTTCTCTAAGTTCCGGTGCAGGGGCTGTTTCAGGCACCTGGAGAGTGGGCGTTGTAGGCGCGGTGAGCGTTGGTTGTGTCGGCAGCGGTGTGCGTGCAAGATCCACGTCCGGTTGATTGGGCAGATCTTTGGGTTGCAGTGCGGCAATCTTGATTTCCGCGTTTGGCGCCTCGTGCAAGGCCATTGCCGGAGCGTTTATCGCATCGGTGATGTCGAGCTCAGGCTGTTCGATTTCCACGACCTGAGCCTGGTGCGTCGGGGCTGCTGTCCAATCCGCCAAGACCGTTTCGATGGATGCGGGGGCGCCTGTGATGGACACAAATGCGTCGCCGCCAGCCCCGTCAGCATCTCCTCCATCCTCAGCACTGCGCATGGCCATCAGGACGTGGATGCCAAGGGCGAGGCTTAGGAATACGATAAGTTCAGTGATCTTTTTCATGGCGCTTGCACCACCACTTCAACACGGGAAAAGCCGACTGCGGACAGGCGTTGCATGACTTGTGCTAGGCGGTCGCCGTCCAATGAGGCATCGATACGCAGTTGCAGGACCTTGCCGTCTCCGGCAGCGGCGGAAATGGCGGCGTAGGCGGCATCTCCCGCTGTTTCCTGGAACTGCAAAGCGGCCTCTTTGCCTACGTAAAGAACGAACTCCCCATCCGGCTCTGCTGCTTTTTCTGCGGTGGGAGGGGAAACCTCGAAAGGTTCTGGCGGTGCGATTTGCGCGGTCATCAGGAAGAAGATCAGCAGCAAGAAAACCACGTTGATCATCGGAACGATGCTTTCTGCACGTGGTTTGCGAGGGGGATTGTCGAAGTCCATGTCTACTCCACCAGTACGATTGAGGTGAAGCCGGCAGCGCGAAGTTGCTCGGAAATGGCCACAACTCGTTGCACGGTCGCGCCATCGGTGCTGCGCAAAACAATTGTTTCTGTCGGTTTTTCCATCAGTTCTGTGAGGGCAGGGATGAGGCCTTCGGCGGTGCGTGTGATACCGTTGAGGCGTAACTCTTCGGGCAAGATGTCCACGAGTTTTGGGTTACCGGTGAAATCGCCGCCGGATGACGCCAACGGGATTGGCAACACTTGATCCATACCAAATCGGGATGCCAGCATGAAGAATACTAGCAATAGAAACACCACATCGATCATGGGCGTTAGGCTGGGTTTGCGGCGAAACCGGCGAGAGTCGGTGAACTGCATTGGGTTACTCAGCCGCCAGGGCTTGCAAATCAGACCCATCAACCTCTTTGCGTGTCACAAAGATACGCATGGCGGCATCTTCGACGTCGCGGCGCATGCGGTCGATAACCGCCTCAAACCAGGTCAGCGCGGCAGAGGCTGGAATCGCCACTGCCATACCAGCCGCGGTGGTCAGAAGCGCTTCCCAGATGCCCCCGGCCAGCAGGGAGGGATCGGCGCGGCTACCGCTTTCTTGAAGGGCTTGGAATGCCGCGATCATACCCAGAACGGTACCCAACAGACCGAGCAAGGGGGCGATTGTGGCAATGAGTTCCAATGCGCGCAGGCCGACAGCGGCTTCGCCCAACTCGCGTTTGGCCACGCGGGAAGTTTCTTCCCGTGCGGCATCTTCCGTAAGGGTTTCCCGAGCTGTGATTGCTGCACCAACCACTTTGGACCGCAAGCCTCTACGGCGCGAAACCAACGCCTGAGCCGCCTCGGTGTTGCCATCCTCATATAGTTTTACGGCTTTTTGAGCCTTGCCCCGAGCCCACGCACCAATCAGGGCTAGGCGCCAGATTTTCCAAAGAATTAGCGCGACGGTGATGACTGAGAGCGCTGCAATTGCCCAGATAGATGGACCACCGTCTTGCAAGAAAGTTGTCGCTCGCTTGGCAGCGGCTTCCACTTGTTCGGTGGCAGTTTGTGGGGTTGCGTCGAGTATTTCCACCGGCGTATCCGACGTCGCTTCTGAAACATTGGCGCTTGTCTGGTCATCTAACGACGGTGCATCATCTTCAGTGATTAAGTTTTCCACAACAGGAGCTGTAGCACCATCTGTTTCAACACTCGGTTGAGAGGACGGTGCGGTGTCGCCGGGGACTTGTGCCTCCGAATTCGGGATACTTAAGTTCTCTGGAGCGGTAGGCGCTTCAATAGATGGGACACCTTCTTGATGCATTTGGAGCGATTGTGGTGCCGTCTCAACAACCGGGGATGTGGGTAGTTCTGGTGCCGCTACGCTGTCGGTCTGTGCTGAAACCGAGGTGACGCCAGCAATCGTGACGGCGCAAAATAGCGCCGCAGATTGAAGAATTGAGGTGGTCAAACGGGTGGACATGGCGACTCCAGTGTACTCATTAGCCAGGGTGAGACAGAAAGCGCGCGCGTTTAGGTGTCCGACCACAGGCATTGCGGTTTTGACTTCTTGGCGAGCGGCTGCGGCTAAGCTGTAAGCATGGCTGGAAGCGTTGCCTTCGGATAAAAATGTTGATGGTTTTTGTCAAGTAGTGCGGACTCGCGGCCTGGTTGTTTCAGCGGTGCTTTGCAGCAGACGGAGATATGCCAAATGCTCGCCGAAACGCTGTTGAAAAGTTCTCTGGCGTGGAAAAACCAGCGATTTCGGCAGCGTTAGAAACGGAAAGTGTACTGGTTTCCAATAGTTCTTTGGCCATAGACAACCTCATTGTACGGGCATAGCTCAAAGGTGCACAGCCATGAGCTTTTTGCGTCAATCGGCGGAGCGAGGAAAGGCTAAGCCCGCCTGCCTTTGCCAACGCTGCCAAGTCGGGTAGGGGGCCAGTGGATTGAATAAGGTCTTCAACGCGTTTGAGTTGGGATATTTCGCGAGGCGTGAGGCCTATTGTTGTTTCCGGCGCGGACAAATTTTTGAAACTAGAGGCTACCAATTCCAAAACCATGGCTTCGCCTTGAAGGCGCGAGATGGGCGAATGAAAGCCATTCATCGATGCAAGGTTCTCCAGGATTTTCACGTCTTTTGGAGTCGCATTCCAATCGGCGCGGTATTGCTTTTTGTTTTGTAGGACAGCTGGTTGCGGTAGTTTGAGGTTTTGTTCATGCAACCACTCATGTGACATCTGAATGCTGACTTTGCGCACATATTCGCCCGGAGCGCTTCTGCGCTGGAACCTCAGCGTTTCGTCAGTTGCAGATAAGGAAAATTTCACCGGACCATGTTCTTTGCGGCCAAGTTCCATTGGTTTGTCGTCCAGCCAAGCCTCGGTGGCCCCCTCTAGGAAGCAGTTGAGTATCACGCCTGGGATGCGCTGGGTTTTGGTCTCGAAGCTGCGTCTTGCTTTTGCGTTGAGTGTATGGATTCCCAGCCCTTCGCGAAATTCCGTGGCTGTGACTAGACCTTCAAAGACGTTGTCTTCCGGCAGGTCTGCGCGGCGAAACCAGTTGATTTTGTCAGAGTGGGTCGCGCCTCTGTAGAAGGCGGTGCAGGGCTGCGCCATTGACAGACTTTCTTTTCAAAACGGTCCCAAAAGCTTGGCGGTTTTGAGTTTGCACAGCCTGCAAAGGTTTTTGAACAGGAGGCAAAGGTCGTCGTCTGGCGTGGGTTTGAGCGGCAGTCTACTTACCTGACAATAATAGTCAATAAATGAAGGGACAAAGTATGACCCATCCGCTCCCGCGCCTGAAGCTGTTAGCAACAACAGCTTTGTGTGCGCCTTTCTTCGCCCTGTCGGCCTATGCCCAGGATCTGGCAGAAGATTATGAACTTGATGAAATCCGCATTGAGGCTGATGACGCTCAAACTGTGCTGGGCAACCACACGATTTCGCAGGAAGACATCGAGCAGCGTAATCCAGCGACTATCAGTGATGTGTTTGACGGCGAATCCGCGGTGAATGCCAGTGGCGGAGCTGCCATTGCAAAGAAGGTTTATGTGAACGGCATCGAAGAAAGCCTGTTGAACGTGACAATTGACGGTGCGCGTCAAAACAAATCTGCGTTCCACCACACTGGTAACGTGTTGATTGACCCCGGCTTGTTGAAAGCGGTCGAGGTTACCTCGGGTCTGGCACCTGCAGATGGTGGCCCCGGTGGTTTGGGCGGCTCGATTGCCTATACCACCAAAGATGCGTCAGACATGCTGGACGAAGGCGACACGTTTGGTGGTCGTCTGACATTGGGCGGCGGCAGCAACGGATTTGGATTGCGCTCAACCCTGTCGCTTTATGGTCAAACCGGAGGTCTTGACTACGTGTTGCACGGCGCACGTCACAAAGGGGATGACTACAAAGATGGTGATGGCACCACAGTACAGGGCACTGAGGCTGGCCTGACAGACTATGTCGCCAAATTTGCCTATACGTCTGACGAAGGTCATCGGGTGGCGTTCTCGGCCTCTGATACACGTGACACCGGCGATCGGGCAGCACAGGAAGGACCGGGCCCTTTTGTATTTATCCGCCCGGATTTTGCTGGTTTGAACTCAGGCCCAAACATCATCATTGATGCGCTTGCACGGCGCACATCTTACTCGCTGACCTATACCAAAGAGGATGCGCAGGGTTGGTTCGATCCGTTTTTCCAGATTGCCTACAACCAACAGGAAATCGACGCGGGCGATGGTTGGGGCGAAAACACCAGCCTGAGCGGGACGTTTAAAAACACCTTCCAGCTCAACAATGGCACTGTTTCCGGCGGATTGGACTTCTTTGACGAAAAGGCGGAAGGCCGCACAGCAAGTTCGGTAACGCCATTGGCCTACGGAGGTACAGAGAAAACGCGGAACATCGGTGTTTTTGCACAGGTCCGTCAGGACCTATCGAGTCGTGCATCCGTATCCTACGGTGCGCGTTTTGACTTCCAAAACTTCACCGGTGCAGATGGGTCCAAGTTTGATGACAGCGGTTTGAGCGCCAATGCAGCGATTGACTATGTTCTGTCTGATTTCTGGACAGTGAATGCAGGGATTGCGTCGATCTTCGGCGGCTACGAGTTAGGTGAGGCGACACTGATCAACTTCTTTGCGCCTTGGGATTACACCGGCTTGGACACCTCACGCAGCAACAGCGCGCGGCTTGGCCTTCGGTTCGACAACGGGCCTTGGGTCGCGAATGGTGCGTTGTTCTACACAGAGATCAACGATTATGTGTCTGGATTCCCGGTTCGAGGTGGAACACGGGCGACAGCCTCTGACATCACCACGCAAGGTTTCGATGGCTCGTTGGCTTACCATTGGGGGACTGGTTTTGCACGACTGAACTACACTTACGCGGATGTTGAGGAGAATGGCGCAACCATCGATTCCGAAGGGTATTATCGAGGGCGCCCAATGGGACACATTGTGGTACTGGAAAGCGCTTGGCAGGCTGGTAAGGGCTGGACACTTGGCGGGACTGCAGAAATTGCTCCGACTTACAGCGATGCCAACATGGAGGCCTATTCCGTATGGAACGCCTATGCCGAGTACGTTCCGCCGAATATGGAAAACTTGCGGGTGCGTCTCGATTTGCGCAATCTATTTGACGAAACCTATGTGGCGCGGGCCAACGACTCCGCTGGTAACACCAATAACCGTCCTATCCCGATGAACGAGCCGGGGCGCACCATTGCGTTGACCGCGACGTTGACTTTCTAAGCCACTTTGGCGCCCCGTCCTCCCTCGGGGCAGGGCGCCAGAATTCAGCCTCTTGCTAATACCTGATTATTTTTGTATGGATTGCATGAATCAACCTAGAGGTTTGATATGCGCGCGACAGAAGTAACAAGTTGCTCCAAAGGTTTTCGGGATCGGCTCTGCCTAGCGGAGCTCTTCAGTGAAATTCCATGGCCAGGATTGTGGTGCACAGACCGCTTCATGGACAGAATCGCGCAATCAAACCTGTCGCTTCAGCGACATGGCTGACATCGATCGCACTATTAATATCTTGACCAAATTGGAGACGGACATGCCTGAGGGCTCTTCCACCCCAACCACCAGCGAAACGCCAGTATACAACGCGGAAGATTTGACCGCTGGCGGTAACCTAGCCCAAATACGTCTCTCGGAAGCCGTTTATACTTTGCGGATTACCCGTCAGGGCAAGTTGATATTGACCAAATAACTTTAACCCAGTGGGTATCATTCTCCTTTTTAGCATCTGTAGGAAAACCCCTTTCGAGGGGTTTTCATTTCTCGGGGTTCCAAATTTTTTGTAAGCACTTCTCCGGACCTCTCGGACTTCTAGTCGCCGTAAGTGGCGTGAGAGCAGCATGTCAGATGACCATCGACAGCAGGTCTTTCTGCCAATGGGCTGGTGCGCTCAGTGAGGCCTGTTGAGAGGGTTTCAAACGTCAGTTCTTTGGTTCGCCACTAAAGCGTCAAGGAGTTATAGCAATGCGCTGTGGTTCAATTCGGCGCGCAGGGCGCGAATTCGGGCGCGTTGACCGGCGGAAATGTGAGCGCGCATCGCGTTCTCGGCCGAGTCGCCATCCCGGGCGCGCAGCGCGTCAAGGATGGCCGCGTGCTCGGAAATCGCGCTCTCAAAACGTTCTTCGTCAGCCAAGGTCGTGCGGCCTAGGATCAGCATGGCCTTCTGTAAGGCGAGCATCGACTTGATCAGGAAGCGGTTTTTGGCGGCTTCCAAAAGGGCACGGTGGAATTGACGGTTGAGGCGCGAAGCTTCGATGCCTTTGCCGGCCCTGGCGATTTCTTCGCAAATCGCGGCCAACTCAGTGATTTCTACATCGGAGGCCACGCGCGCAGCCATGCGCGCGGCGGTGCATTCAAGCACGCTGCGCATCTCATAAAGCTCCATGACTTCTGAATAGTCCAACTTGCGGACGCTGGCCCCAACGCGCGGCAGGTGAGTGACCAGACCGTCGGCTTCAAGTTGGCGAATGGCTTCACGGACGGGGGTGCGGCTGACCCCAAAACGGGTGGCCAGATCCGTTTCCCGGAGGCGGTCTCCTGGAGACAGACGTCCTTCGCGGATTTCCATGAGCAATGCGCCATAGGCAGCGTTGCCTTGTAGGTTTTCGCCGGATGTGAGGTCGTCGCTCATGGGGCTATCTCGCTGTGACTTGAATTATTGTATCCATGTGTATACAAGGGGATGCAGTCAGTCAATCAAGATTGGAATCACCCGTGACCATGCTGCGACTTCGGGCCACCACCTTTGCGGTGGCGGCGTTTGGGGCTTTTGTTTTCTGGATGCTGGCTCTGCCTTTGCCGTTCCTGTTTGGGCCAATGGCAGCTTGTCTCATTGCGGCGCTGGGTGGAGCCCAGTTTGCGGGCTTTGGCCAGATCACGGCGGGCGCGCGGACCATTCTTGGCGTGGCGGTTGGTACCTCAATAACGCCAGAGGTGGCTGCACAGTTGCCAAGTATGGCCGGTTCGATCGCTTTGATGCCGCTCTATATTTTTCTGATCGCGCTGATCGGCGTGCCGTTCTTTCACAAGATCTGCAAATTTGATCCGGTGACATCCTACTACGCCGCGATGCCCGGGGGGTTGCAGGATATGATCTTGTTTGGGGAGGAAGCGGGGGGCAATGCACGCGTACTGTCGCTGATCCATGCGACGCGGGTGTTGGTGATCGTGACTGTGGCACCGATCATGTTGATCTCAGTGTACGGCGTGAGCCTGTCCAATCCGATCGGGCAGCCTGCCTCTGAACTGCCGCTGCATGAAATGGTGATCATGCTGGTGGCTGCGTTGGTAGGCTGGAAAGGTGGCGAACGGGTCGGGCTGTTTGGCGCGTCTATTCTGGGGCCGATGATTGTTTCTGCGGCTTTGACCATGGGCGGCGTGCTCCACTCACGTCCACCGCAGGAAGCAATCTGGACGGCGCAGTTTTTCATCGGCGTGGTGATCGGCGTGTATTACGTTGGTGTCACCCTGCGCGAGTTGCGCAGCGTGGTGCTGTCCGGGTTGGCTTTTATGGTGGTGTTGGCGGTGCTAGCGGCTTGTTTCGCGGAGATCGCCACGCTGTTGGGGCTTGCGCCTGCAATGGAAGCGTTCTTGGCCTTTGCGCCTGGGGGGCAGGCTGAGATGACAGTGCTGGCCATCGTCGTTGGGGCGGACCTGGGATTTGTCATCGCCCATCACCTGACACGGATTGTGTTGGTGATTTTAGGCGCGCCTATCGCGGCGCGCCTGTTGAAGCCAAAGGCCTCGGGTTAGTTTTTCTTTTGAAAGGCGATCATGATCAACGCCAGTAAGGACGAACCCAGCATCAAGAGCAGGCTGACCGCATTCAAGAGAGGCGTTGAGCCTTCTTTAAGGCGGTCAAACATGGCGATGGTCAGGGGCGCATCGGACCCAACGAGCATCAATGTCGTGTTGAAGTTTTCAAAGCTCATCAGGAAGGCCACCACAAAGGCGCCAATCATGGCAGGCGCCAGATAGGGCAGGGTGATGGTGCGGATCGCTGTGAGGCGTCCAGCGCCAAGGTTGAGCGCGGCTTCTTCCAGTGTGCGGTCAAACTTTTGAAGGCGCGCACCAATCACCAGCGTGGCGATGGTTGTGATGAAGGAGAACTGCCCCAGGATCACCAGCCAAAGGCCAGGGCGCAGCGCTTCCACATCCCATTGGAACCCATCCCAGAGACCATTGGCCAGACGGCTGGAGGCCACCAAAATTGAGATGCCCAAAACGATGCCCGGGATCACCAGCGGCAATAGCATGAAGACATAGAGTAGACCCTGACCGCGGAATTTATAGCGGTTGAACAGGAAGGCGTTGGAGAGACCGACAACCATCGAAAGTGCGGAGACACAGAAGGCCACAAACACCGACGTGCCAATGGCACGCAGGATGCTGCGTTCGTGGAACACACCAATCATGGGGCGTTCAGAGCCGAAGAACCAGTTCCACGTAAAGCCTTCCCAAGGCAGGGACGGAAACTGGCTGTCGTTGAAGGCAAAGGCCGCAACTACGATCAAGGGTAATGCGAGGAAGATGAAGAACAGAACAACATAGGCCGCATATGCCGTGGTGAGTAGGCGGGATTGTGGGATTGAGGGGATCATAGTGTCTGCTCCTTATCCCATGGTCTTTTCAAGCGATTGGCCGGTCAGGCGCAACATGCCCCAGACAATCACAGAAGAGAGGATCAACAGCAGGAAGCCGAAGGCGGCGCCAAGCTCCCAGTTGAAGCGCACGATGAACTGCGAGTAGATCAACTCGGTGAACCAGAGGCTTTCTTTGCCACCCAGCATGGTGGGGGTCAGGTAGTTGCCCAAACAGAGCATGAAGACGACGATGGAGCCGGAAACGATGCCGGGCATGGCGTGCGGGATGATGATTTCGCGCAGAACGCTGAGCCCGTTGCCGCCCAGATCGTAGCCCGCTTCGACAACTTCGTCTGGAAGGCTTTCCAGAGTCGTGACCAAAGGCACGACCATGAAGAGCATCGAGGTATAGACGAGACCCACCATAATGGCTGCATCGTTGTAGAGCATCTCCACCGGGCCGCTGGCAAGGCCGACGGACTGCAACAGATTGGAGATGATGCCGGTTTCGCGCAGTAGGATCATCCAGCCAAAAGTGCGCACGAGCTCGGAGACCCAAAATGGCACGAGACAGAGCAGGAACAGCGCCGATTGGGTGCGGCCTTTGGCCATTTTGGCGATGTAGTAAGCCACAGGAAAGCCGATCAGCAACGTCAGAATGGTTGCAAAGATCGACATCACGGCGGTGCGCAGGAAGGTCACCAGGTAAAGCGGTTCCTGGAAGAACGTTAGATAGTTGGCGAAGCTCAGGTCATATTGACCAACGCCAACGCGCTCCCGCATCGACACCAGAAACAGGTCGATGTGAGGGATGAAGATGAGGAGCACCAGCCACAGCAGTAGCGGGGTAAGGAGAAGGACTAATCCAAGTTTGGCTTCGCGGTGCATCAGGAGGCTCCTGCGGCAAAGCAATTGGCCTGATCACTGGCCCAGCCAATATGGATTGGCGCGCCTTTGGAAAGGTTTGCAAACTCACCGGATTGCGGCAGGTTGACCGCAACCTCTTCGTGCCCGGCCGTGTCGCGGATCATGACGCGGGAGGCTGCGCCATTAAACAGGATCGAGGTCACAGTACCGGAGATTTGGTTGTCGAAATTGGCGAGGTCATCAGCGTTGTGGGCAATGCGGATTGCTTCCGGACGGACAAAAGCGTCAACGGTGTCGCCTTCAGACAGGGTGCGCCCATGTGTGGCGCCGCGCAGGGTGAGGCCGGAGGTGGTTTGCACAAGGGCGTTGCCGCCGTCTTGTTTCACAACCTTGCCCGACCAGCGGTTGCTGTCGCCTACAAAGCCCGCCACAAAAGCGGTGTCGGGGCGGTAGTATAGGTCTTGCGCGCTGCCAACCTGCTCAAAACGGCCGGCGTTCATCACGGCGATGTTGTCAGACATCACCAGTGCCTCGGACTGGTCGTGGGTGATGTAGACAAAAGTGGTGTCAAACGCGGCTTGGAGGTTTTTGAGCTCCACCTTCATGTGTTCGCGGAGCTTGAGATCAAGCGCGCCGAGAGGTTCGTCAAGCAACAGCACATCGGGTTCAAGCACCATACAGCGGGCAATGGCCACGCGCTGTTTCTGACCGCCAGAGAGTTCGTCGACACGACGGTGCCCGATGCCGGGTAGGCCGATGCGTTCGAGGGCTTCGTCGACTTTGAAACCAATGTCTTTCTTGTGCATGCCCGCGCGGCGCAGGCCGTAGCCGATGTTGTCGGCGATGTTCATCATGGGGAACAGGGCGAGGTGCTGGAACACCATGTTCACGTGGCGCTTGTTTGGCGGCACGTTCAGAACCGATTTACCTTTGATCTCGATGTCGCCGCTGGTTGGTTCCAGGAAACCAGCGATCATACGCATGATCGTGGTTTTGCCGCAGCCGGATGGCCCAAGGATCGAGAAGAAGGACCCCGCTGGCACGGAGAAGGACACGTTGTCCACCGCTTTGCTGTCGCCAAATTGCTTGGTGAGGTTGGTGCACTGCAGATCAGGCGTCATTGGGTGAGGTCCTTTAAAGTCGTCAAAAGCGTGCGCCCGGTTTGGGCACACGCTGTTTTTGTTTCAAAAATGGTAGGGCTTACTTGGCCGCTTTAACGCGATCCAGAACGCCACCTTCGATGGCTTCCAGGCCGGCTGGCACTGGTGGATACCACTTGATGTTGTCGATGGCTTCGGCTGGGAAGGACGCCTGATAGCGGGCTTTCAGATCGTCTGCTGCGAAGGCGTCTGCGCCTTTGGAGGCGGTGAAGTTGCCTGCGGCTGCGGTGATCATCGCGGCCACTTCAGGCTGCATCACAAAGTTGATCCACGCATAAGCTGCGTCGTCTGCTTTGCCTTTGGCTGGCAGTACAAAGGTGTCAACCCAGCCCAGTGCGCCGGATGCTGGAGCCACAAAGGTGATGTCGGCGTTGTCAGCGTTCAGTTTCCATCCGCCGGTATCCCACGCCATGGAGGCCACAACCTCACCGGAGCGCATCAGGCCCATCAGCTCGTCGCCGCCACCCCAGTAGGTTTTCACGCCTGCTTTACATTCGATCAGCTTGGCTTCGACCTGCTTCATGATGTCTTCGTAAGCTGCTGCGTCGCCATAAGCTGCGAACGGGTCCAAACCCATGGAGTAGGCAAAGCCGATCAGGGTTGGGCGCTTCAGGCGGTAGGACACTTTGCCTGCGACGTCAGAGGCGCAGAGGTCGGTGTAGTCCTGAACCATGGAGGCTTTGGCTGTGTCGACAACCAGGCCGGAGGTGCCCCAAACGTGTGGCACGCCGTAGACGTCGCCACCTACTGTGGTGTTGCCTTTGGTGGCGTCCAGCATGGACGGAATGAAGAGGGAGGCGTCAATCTTGGACAGGTCGATTGGTTTGTAGATGCCGAACTCTTCCTGGGGGCCTGCGATGCGGTCCTGGCTTGGCTGTGCCAGATCAAAACCACCGCCACCAGTGGCGCGCAGCTTCGCGATCATCTCTTCGTTGTTGGACTTGGTCACTTCAACGGTGTGGCCGGTTTCGGCTTCAAATTTGGCAACAATTTCTTCTGGTGCGTAGCCGCCCCAGGTCAAAAGACGCAGAGTGTCGGCGGACGCAGCACCGGCGCCAAGTGTGGCGGCAACGGCGATGGTCGCGGACAGCTTAAATGATTGATTTTTCATGGAACATATCCCCCTGGGATTTTTCTTTCGGTGTTTGGTGCCGCTACCATGGGGGGAATGTATCATTTGGTCAAATATTTTCGTCACGCGTTACGAAAGTTTCAGATTTCACACTTTTGGGTTGTGAATTCATCGACTTGCCGATGAAAGACTGGGCTCCGTGTGTGGGTGCATGTGTGGCTTAGATGCGACTTTTGTCCATTTTTGTGGTGGGTTTGGTCATTTACTTTGCCCTCGGTGAAAGTATTGTCCAGTTTCGAATTGCGCGAGGAAGAAATGTCAGTCAACCCAGCCACCAAGTTTGCTTTGGATCCCCATAGTGCGGCTTTCGCCGCAGACCCATATGCCGTGTATGCCGCCATGCGGGCGATGGACACGCCTTACTATTGGGAAGAGGCGGACACGTGGATGTTGACCAAGATGGCGGATATTGAGGCCGTGGCGCTCAACAAAACCATGTTGCGCAACAATGAAGCCTTCATAAGTGCGGCAGATCGCAAGGCACAGCAGCGCGCGATCAACTTTCACGATATGCCCTTTCACGAGCGATATGTGCAGGTGAACTTGCTGGAAAGCGAGGGAGAGACACACGACCGCTTGCGCAAAGTTGTGTTTCGGGAATTTACCCCTGCGATGATTGCGCGTCAGAGAGATGCCATTCAGGCCTTTGTCGATAGGTTGCTAGATGATCTGTCAGAACAAGACGAAATTGATTTTGTCAGTGATTTTGCCGCGCATGTGCCAGGGCATATCATTGGTAGGGTGCTGGGTGTCCCGGACGAAGATGCGCCAAAACTGCGGAATTGGTCCGAGGAGGTCGTCCGCTACTATGACCCAGGGCGGGGCGACGCGGACAAGGCACGCGCGGAACTGGCCACAAAGGAGTTCTACGAGTACCTGCTGGACCTGTTGGCGGACCGCGAGGCCGCGCCGCAGGAAGACTTGCTCAGTCGCTTGATCGCGCACCGCGATGCCGGGCAATTGAGCCAGGACGAACTTATCTCTACGGCCATGTTGATCCTTATGGCGGGGCACGGGTCTACCATTGATGTGCTGGGCAGTGGCATGCACGCATTATTGCGCTTTCCAGAACAACATCAAAGGCTTCGGGATGATGCATCGTTGATGAAAACGGCTGTGCAAGAGATGTTTCGGTTTGAATCACCACTGCCGTATTTTCATCGGTTTGCCACTGAAGACACGGAGGTTGGCGGTAAGATGTTCCCGGCCGGAACGCGTTTCGGGTTGCTGTATGGCGCGGCCAACCGCGATCCAGCACGGTTTGAGAACCCGGATGTGTTTGACGTTGGCAGGACGCCGAACCGGCATATGGCTTTTGGCGGCGGTGGACATTTTTGTCTTGGCAACCACCTCGCACGCCTGGACATGGATGTGATTTTTTCAACGATCAACGCGCGGTTCTCCGACATCGTGTTGGCGGAAACAGATGTGAAGTACAAACACGGCCTTTCTGTGCGCGGGCCAGAAGCGCTGCGCATTGGGTGGAAACGGGCGTAAGAACAGGACAAGGCTATGATTAAACTGACTTTTGTGCAGGCTGATGGCGCGCGGTTTGAGGCAGAGGCGTCTCTTGGCACTTCGCTGATGCAGGCGGCTGTGAATGCCGGTGTTGATGCGATTGCCGCGGAATGCGGCGGCGCCTGCGCGTGCGGAACATGCCACTGCGTGCTGCCGCAAGAGTGGTTCGAACGCGTAGCTGCGCCGGAAGCGGATGAAGTGGACATGTTGGAGTTTGTGATTGATCCGCAACCCACCAGCCGTTTGAGTTGTCAGGTGCTGGTCACAGAAGAGATGCAGGGCATGGAGATCAACGTGCCGGACACGCAGGTGTGAGGGCAGGCAGCCTTGGTTGCGTTTGAAAACTCGAGCATTGTGTTCAATGCTTCGCCTGCGGACCTTGGCATTTGGCCCTATACCGTGCCGGTGGCAGGGCGCACAAATGCGCGGGGCGTAGATGGCATGGTCCGCCAGAACTATCACCAACATGTGTTGATACTAACGCTGGGTGGCACAGGGGCTATCGAGGTTGGTGGCGCCGCCTATGAGGCGCAGGCGGGCGACCTCTCATGGATTGATACCGCGCTGACCTATGCGCATGGCGCAGAAGCCGAAGAGAAATGGAGCTATCTCTGGATGGCCGTTTCGGGACACGGGCTGGATGCCCTGCGTCTGCAGCTGGGGTTTGATGCCGCACCGATTGAGAGCGGGTGTCAAGAACTGAATGTGGCATTCGAGGCGGCTCTTGCCACGCTTTTCCAGCCGGATGCCAACACCCCCGGCGCTATAAGCGCTTTGGTGGGCAACGTGCTCGCCAGGGTGGCGTCTTTGCGCTCTGATTGTCTTTCAGCCCGGGACACAACGGTGGTTTCCAAGATCGCCGAAAAGGTTCGCAAAGAGCTGGATCGCGCCTGGACCATTGCTGATTTTGTATCCTTTACTGGCTTGAGCCAATCCCAGCTGTTTCGTCGTTTCAAGGCAGAAACTGGCAACAGCCCGATGGGCTGGCTGCGCAGGGAGCGGATTGTTTTGGCAAGCTATGTGTTACGCACGACAGAAAAGCCGATTGCACAGGTGGCATTGCAATGCGGTTATCAAGATCCGTTTCACTTCAGCCGGGATTTCAAACGGATGCAGGGCCTCTCGCCTCGAGCGTATCGGGTTCAGGCGCAAGGGGAAGGGTGATCTGTTCCAGTTCTGGTAGCTGAATTGGCGATTTTTGCTGCCGACCGCTGAGTTTGATTGAAAGCATGCTTTCCAAGGTGAAATAGGCGCGCATCATTCGAAACACCGTGTATTCAGGCAGGTACAAAATGGCGCGGGGCGTCTTGTTGATGAGTACAGCGCCTAGCGCCACCAAGGTTGGCGCGCCGAGAATAACGGCGGCAACGGCCGTCCAAAGCGGACGCGGACCGGTGTCAAAGGGCTCCAACAATTCAATCAAACCAAAGATCACCAAGGGGATGCCCATGGTGCGCACGGCTGTGTTCAGCAACATGATTGGCAAGACAAGCCAGCCACGCAGTGAAGGGTTGCGAAACTCCGTTGCCTCGCGGCAGCGTGCTGTGATGTGAAACGCGGAGCGGAACCAGCGCATGCGCTGTTCACGCATGTGTGCGTAGCTTGCCGGAACTTCGGATTCATAGCGCACCTGCGGGTCGACCTGGATGCGGTAGCCCAATTCGCCAATGCGCATCGACATATCACTGTCCTCGCCGTTGAGGCCAAAGGCGAAGCCGCCTAGTTGGCGCACCAGATCACTGTGATAGACCGCAAACATGCCGGGGATCGCGACCTGGCCGTCAATCGCGGTGTTGGCGATGGCATAGTATCCGTGATTGATAAGCACTTCAGCCAACCGCGCGCGCTCAAAAAGTGAACGGCCGCGGGTGTTTGGTACGCCGCCCAAGCACCCAAGATGCGGATCGGTGAAGTGGCGCAGGGCAAACCGCAAGGAGTCTGGATCAATTTGTGTGTCAGCATCGATCCGGATGACCAAATCGGTTGTTACAGCCGCAAAACCTGTGTTGAGGGCGTGCGCTTTGCCGGGACGTGGCTCGTTGATGACTCTGCCTTTGGCGTACGCGAAGTGGTCAAAGGTCGTGTTGGCAACGGCAAACGTACCGTCGATTGAGTTGTTGTTCACAACGTAAACCGTGACTTGACCTGAATACCTTTCGGCGGCCTTGTCGATGGCCTGCAGTGTGGCTGCGATGATGTATTCTTCATTGTGCGCCGGAATGACAATTGTGACATCTGGCGCGAAGTCCTTCGTCTCTTTTTCCTTTCGACGGTCCCAGACCGCCAGCAAATACATCATGAAAAAAAGCGATGGCAGGAACAGGAACACCCCAGGACCAAGACCGCCTAGCAAAGCGCGGCCTCTGAGCCAAGAGACTGACTGCAAATCCAACTTATTGACCCACCATGATAGAACGCCTGCGAGGACTACCAGTACCCCAAAACGCCCAAATGAACGGAGGGGATGAGCCGGGGTCACGGCCATATGCACTGGCGCTGGCATTTCGCCCCAAGTGTAGAGGCGGGCGGAGAAGACTGCGAAACCGATCAAACCCGTTGCGATTTGAAGATTTCGCAGAGAAATCGGGACATCAAAAGCCTGCCACAGAAAGATGGAAAGCAGATCGATGGCGAGACAAATTGCCAGAAACGAACCGACCAGATCGGCAATGAATTTCAGGCGTACAATGGCAGAGCCATTGGCGAACAAACCAAAGCTTACAAAAAACGCCAGCAGGAAGTGGCGAATGGCGATGAAGTGTTGGCCGGGCACTGGCGCAAAAACCCAGTCATTGGCCGTAAAGAAGCTTCCGAGCAGTGCGTCGTTTTGCAAGACAACCAGCGATAAGGCCCCGAGCACAGTAAAAGTGACCAAAACCGCTGGCGCTTTCCAAAGCGGCACACGGCCAGACAGTTTTGCGGGCTGGCTGTCTACCGACCAATATTCGTTTTGGGAGGCTTTGGGTGGATCGCTCACCGTGTCTCCTGAAAAATGGCAAAAAAAGATCCGGCCCGACTGTTGTATCGGACCGGGATAGCGTTTGGAAAGTGTTTATGCGGCGGGCTGAGCTTGACCGGCAAGCAAAGCCGCTTCTGTCACCACACCAGCGTGCTGGTCTTTGGTCCAGATCGAAGCTGCTGCAACGGTGGTGCTGTCAAAGCGATCCGCGTAGCGCCCTGCAATCTCGACGGTTTCCTCCAGCAGCCCTTCTTCCAGAGTGGTTGGCTCAAGTCCCAACGCTATGAAACTTGCGTTGCTGACTCGAAGGTCGTTTTCCGCCGCTTCTTTGCGGGGGTTCTCGACCATGGCCACCTGCGCGCCGCTGATAGAGGCCACCAGGCGCGCCAGATCGCGAACCCGGTGGGTCTCTGTCATCTGGTTGCGTATTACAACGCGGTCGCCTTTGGCGGGCGGGTTTTCTATCGCCAAACGAATGCAGCGCACAGTGTCGCGAATGTGGATAAACGCGCGTGTTTGACCGCCGGTGCCGTGCACCGTCAGAGGGTGGCCAACCGCAGCCTGAACCAGGAAGCGGTTCAAAACCGTGCCGTAGTCACCGTCATAGTCAAACCGGTTGATCAGGCGCTCGTCCAGTTTGGTTTCGGGAGTTTGCGTGCCCCAAACAATGCCCTGGTGCAGGTCGGTCACTCGGATCTGGTCGTTCTTCGCGTAGAATTGGAAGAGCAGTTGGTCCATGGATTTGGTCATGTGGTAGACGCTACCCGGGTTGGTTGGGTAGAGGATCTCTCGCTGGTAGATGACGTTGTCATCGCCCGAGACCATGACTTTTTGGTAGCCTTCCGGAATTTCCAGGCCGTCGCCGTCGTAGCCGTAACCCCCCATGGTGCCGAGGTGCACTACATGTGTGTCCAGCCCCAGTGCCGCAATCGCGGCGAGCAGGTTGTGAGTGGCTTTGATGTTGTTGTCCACGGTGTAGCGTTTCTCGGTCAGACCGCGCATGGAGTAGGGAGCGGCACGTTGTTCGCCAAAGTGCACCACGGCTTCCGGTTTCAACTCGTCCAGTAGAGAGTGCAGAGCGTCAAAATGCTGGGCTGCGTCGATGTTTTCGAAACGGATGGTGTTGCCTGACACCTCTTCCCAAGTTGTCAGGCGATCTTCGATGGATGCGATTGGGGTTAGGCTTTGCGCGCCAAGGTCTTTGTCGATGCGGCGGCGGGACAGGTTGTCCACGATGGTCACGTTGTAGCCGCTGCGCGACAGGTGAAGCGAGGTTGGCCAGCCGCAGAAGCCGTCGCCGCCGATCACAATGATGTTCTTTTCCATGGTAGTTCCCTCCAAAATTATGTTTCGGTGTTGGAGAGATTTCGCGTTTCCCTTTTGGTTCTGTCGAAGTTCGCGCTTCATCTCTTGAACCAAAGATGGGGTATGTGAATAGACTTCACTTAAGAATTTGAGACAGGGTTTTCAGCAGATGCGCCAAAGTAGCACGACGCTTAAAATAGTGTCTCATCGGATGGGGTGGTTGCTAAAACGTCCAGCGGACGCCAGCGAGAAAGGCCATGCTGTCTTCATACTGTGCCGAAGAGTCAGTGTATTCGTATCTGCGAAGGAGCGCATAAAGATCGATCTTGGGTGATTTTATTTTTTGCACCACCGCGATCCCGTAGGAGCGGCTGGAACTGAAGGACACGGGAGATGAGCGGTTTTGATAGATGCTGTCGCCCTCGTAGATGTCAACGGAGATGGCGGTTTGCCCCAAGTCAAACCAGCGGCCAATGTAGCCGAGTTTGCCGTAGTAATAATGTGCGCCACTGCTCTCGTGTCCAGTTGCCATGGTGATGTTCCAGCCGCTGGGGCGATGCAAGATGGAGCCGGAGGCGATAAAAACGTTGGGACGCTCTTCTATCCAACGCAGCGCGCCGCCTGCACGGACACGAAAGTTGCCGTGATCCCCATCGTATCGCAGGGACGTGTCTGCATAGAGTTGATCGTCGTTATAGGAGAGGACCTCCTGTCCTGCAGCAACGACAAAGCGCCAGCCGTTCGTGATTGGCGCATCGTATCTCAGCCGCAGGCGGCGGGAACTGCCCATTGAGCGAAAGGCCTGTTTGATCCGTTTGTTGTCGGGGGTGTTTGCGCCTAGCGGAACCAGCAGTTGCCCTCCGGCGGCATCTTGCACCGGGGTTCCTGCAACTACAGTTGTAAGCGACAGGTCCAGACCGGTGATGCCGTCCGCGGACATGGCGCCCTGTCCGATGGTGAACCGGCCATAGGTGTCGTGCACGAAACCAACCTCAAGTTTGCGAAGTTGTGTGCGGTCAAACTCGTAGTCGTCGTCGTGTGGGTCGTTGCGGTTGACGACATTGGTTTCTTTCCATTTTAGTGCAATTTCACCGCGCGCGTGCAATCGCCAGCCGTCGCTGAGGGGCGTGTCATAGGTGGCGCCGATCCTGGAAACGGATTTTGAGTTGTCGACAAACCAATAGGTGTTGTTGGTTGGGCCATCATCATAGCTCAGCACACCGCGGTTTATTTGGCCATAGAACGTGACGCCCTGTGGAGGCGTGTCACTTTGTTGGGATACCGCGGGATTGGCGCCGCAGAACAGAGCCATAAGTCCAAGAGCTGTGATGTTTTTGTGCACGGGCCGCCCTCCTAGAGGTATCAGAAGGGATTGGGGGCTGCGTTTCAAGTATTTGCTGGACCGACTGGGCGCGAGCGCGTTGGTCCAGCAACAGAATACTGATTTCTTGTCACTAAAGTGCTTGCCATGCAGCGTTGCATTTGGACGACTGTTGGCAGGCGTGAATGAAGCGCATCCCCGCGAGGCCATCCTGTAGTCCCGGAATATCTCGAGCCGCACCATGCTCGCCTGACAATTCGCGAGCGATGTCGCGGTAGAGGGTGCCGAAGGCCTCCAAATAGCCCTCCGGGTGACCTCCCGGCGTACGTGACACGGCGTTTGCAACGTCATTTGCGCCTACACCGGCACGGGTAATACGTTGTTCGACACCGCCGATGGGTGTGAAGATCAACTGATTGGGATTTTCCTGCTCCCAAAACAGCCCGCCCTTGGTGCCGTGAATGCGCAGTTTCAGCCCGTTTTCTGTTCCAGTTGCCACCTGGCTGGCAAAAATGGAGCCGCGGGCACCGGAGGTGAAACGCAGCATGATGTTGGCATTGTCGTCCACCTGCCGCCCGTCGACAAAGCTGCTGAGGTCCGCGGCGAGATGGCTGGCCTGTTCGCCAACGACAAAGGTCGCCAAATGGTATGCGTGGGTGCCAATGTCGCCAATTGCGCCTGCGCCTCCGGTGCGCGCCGGGTCGGTGCGCCAGGCTGCCTGAACGTTGCCGGGATCTGCGGGGCGGGAGAGCCAGTCTTGCAGGTATTCTGCATGAACCAAACGGACGTCGCCCAATTCACCGGTTTCGACCATCGCTTTGGCTTGTCGGATGAGGGGGGACGCACTGTAGTTGTGGGTCAAGAAAAAGCGTGCGTCGTTCCCGCCGCAGTCCTGCGCAAAGGCTTCTGCCTGCGCCAGGTCGGTGGTGAGCGGTTTGTCACAAATGACGTGGATGCCGGAAGCCAAAAAGGCGCGTGCGATTGGCAGGTGCATATGGTTGGGGGTGACTATGGACACCGCGTCGATGCCGTCTTCGCGAGCGCTCTCAGCAGTTGCCATGTCTTCAAACGAGCCATAGCTGCGTTCCAGTCCTAAAGAGTCTGCGCTGCGCTGCGCTTTCTCGGGTGTTGAAGACAGACAGCCCGCCACCAAGTCCCAATGCCCGTCCAATCGGGCGGCCATGCGGTGCACGGCGCCAATAAAGGCGCCTTCGCCGCCGCCTACCATACCAAGTTTCAGCTTTTGCATCTCAACTCCTACAGACCAAGTAGCGCGCGCGTGTCATCGCGGCTCAATCCGCTGTCGGCGAAATCGTCAAACGCCTTTTCGGTCACGTTGATGATATGATCTGCGATGAAGGGCGCGCCTTCGGCGGCGCCCGTGGCGGCATCCTTCAGACAGCATTCCCATTCCAGAACAGCCCAGCTGTCGTAGCCGTATTGCGCCAGTTTGGAGAAGATGCCATTGAAGTCGACTTGACCATCACCAAGAGACCGGAAGCGCCCTGCGCGCTGCAACCAAGGCTGATAGCCGGAGTAAACGCCCTGACGGCCATCGGGGCGGAACTCGGCGTCTTTCACGTGATAAGCGGTGATCCGTTCGTGATAGATGTCGATGAAGGCGAGGTAGTCGAGTTGTTGCAGCAAGAAGTGACTGGGGTCGTAGTTGATGGTGCAGCGTTTGTGACCGTCTAATCGATCAAGCAGCATTTCAAAGGTTGCGCCGTCAAAAAGGTCTTCGCCGGGATGCAATTCTAACGCGATGTCTACACCGGCCTCCTCGTATGCGTTCATGATGGGCAGCCAACGTCGCGCGAGTTCGTCAAACGCTTCCTCAATCAATCCTGCCGGCCGCTGTGGCCAAGGATAGAGATAGGGAAAGGCCAGAGACCCGGAGAAGCTGACAGACGCGGTTAGTCCCAAGTTCTGAGAGGCCTTCGCCGCTTTAAGCAACTGGTCATGCGCCCACTCTTGGCGCGCTTTGCCATTGCCGTGCACTGCAGAAGGTGCAAACCCATCAAATTGTTTGTCGTATGCGGGGTGGACTGCAAGCAGTTGACCTTGGATGTGGGTTGAGAGTTCGGTGACTTCCAACCCGCGATCGGCCAACATGCCGGTGAGTTCGTCGCAATAGGTTTGCGACGAAGCCGCCGTGTCGAGATCAAAGAGCCGAAGGTCCCCAGAGGGTATCTGAAGCCCTTTGTAGCCTAGCCCCGACGCCCAATCCGCAATGGCTTCCAACGAGTTGAACGGTGCTTCGTCAGAGGCAAATTGCGCGAGGAACAGGCCAGGACCTTTGAGATTTGTGGGCATCAAGTTTCCTCCAGCTCCATGATCGCAAAAGCATCGTCCGCTCCGAACGGCGCTGGGCGGTCACAAGTGCTTTGGATCGCGACGGTCTGTCCGCTGTCGCCTGACTGTAAGATCGCGCCCATGACCTCGACCACATGGAGGGCCAACTCGTTGTTGCAGCGATGTTGACGTCCGTCCCGGATGGCGGCGGCCATATCTGCCAAGCCCGCGCCGCGGTAGTTGGCATTGTCGCCGTCATTGGGTTTGGAGAACGGGTGGCCGGAGGAAATCAGCGCTTCATCATCGTCGCTTCGGACAAGGCGGAGTTGGCCTCCGAAGAAGTTGGGGTCCGGCACATAGAGTGTGCCGTCGAGACCATAGATTTCCATGTTGTTGTGCTCATGGGATTTGACATCCCAGCTGGTGCCGTAGCTGATAATCGCCCCATTTGCGAACTTCAGGATCGAATGCACGGTTGTTGGTGTTTCCACAGGAATTTGTTCGCCGTTGCGTGGACCACAGCCGATGGTGCGGTGGCTGCGCGGTGTGCTGCTCATGGCCGTCACGCTTTCGACAGGTCCGAGCAACTGAACCAGATTGGTCACGTAGTAGGGGGCTAAGTCGAAAATTGGACCCGCTCCAGTTAGGAAGAAGAAATCCGGATTTGGATGCCAATGCTCCATACCGCCGCTCATCACGTGGATGGTGCCCGAGGTCACTTGGCCAATCTCGCCGTTGTCCAAAATCTCTCGCGCTTTTTGGTGGCTCCCGCCCATAAACGTGTCAGGTGCGGAGCCAATGCGCAGGTTGCGAGCTGCGGCCAGTTCAGAAAGCGTGGCGCCTTCTTGTGCGGTCAGCACAAAAGGCTTCTCGGAGTACACATGTTTGCCGGCTTTCAGAATTTCGCTCGATACCTCAAAATGCGCTGCCGGAATGGTCAGGTTGACCACAATTTCAATTTCCGGATCGGCCAGGAGTTCTTCAATGCTCAAGGCACGCAAGCCAAACTCGGCAGCCCGTGCCTCGGCGGCGTCCGGATTCAAGTCGGCGCAAGCGACAACTTTGTAGTCTTTGAAAAACTGTCCCATGCGCATGTAGGTGGTGGAGATGTTGCCGCATCCGATGATGCCAGCTTTCACTGCGGTTGCCATGATCAAATGTCCTTTAGGTTGGCCATAGAGACAGATGCAAAACGCACGGCATCGCTTGGATTGTCCTGTTCTGCGACCAGAATGGCGTTGGGGGCTTGATCGCGGATTTGACGGATCAATCCGGGCCAATCCATCACGCCTTCCCCAATGTCGGACCAGCCGTCTTCATCAAGGCCTTCTCCTTCCTTGGCGATGTCTTTGACGTGGATTGCGACAAGGCGGTCTGCGTGTTTGGCGACAATCGGCGCTGGGTCCAGGCCTGCTCGCGCCACCCAGCCAAGGTCGGCTTCCCAGCCGATGTCCGGCGCGGTTTCCAGGATAATATCCATTGGATAGCTGCCGTCCGGCAGCGCTTCATATTCGAAGTCGTGGTTGTGCCAGGAGAATGTCTTGCCAGCTGCGCGCACTTTTGCGCCGATCTCGGACAGTTCTTTGGCAAACGCTTGCCATCCGGCTTTGTCGGTGGGCCGTGCTTCGGCAACGAGATAGGGGACGATCACGTGTTTGATGCCGAAACTGTCCGCAAGCATCATGACTTCGTCAAAGTTGTCGCGTAGGTCGTCGATGCCAAAGTGGCCACTTGGCATGGTCAAGCCATTCGCAGACATGGCTTCAGCAAAAGCGTCCGGGTCGCCATAAACGCCACCGTAGCCCTCCACACTGGTGTAGCCGAGTTCGGCAAGATTTGAGAGAAAGGCTTCTTGGCTCGCGACATTGCGCGAGGAGTACAGTTGGAATGAAAAGCTCATGAAAGTCTCCAGAAATGAGCGTCAAAGACGGTTTTCAGTTGATTTGTCAAAGAGGGATCCTTGAGCGGGATCAAAGCCGATTTTGAGCGTATTGCCGGCTGCCACGGTGGCTTTTCCGCTCATGCGGAAGCGGAATGGCGTCCCTGCAAGTGTGGTATAGATCAGCGTGTCTGAGCCCATCGGCTCCACCAGTTCCACAGTGATTTCAGCAGTGAAGGGCTGTTGATTTACGTCTGTTCCAGTGATGACGGACTCTGGGCGGATGCCTAGCCAAGCCGGACGCGCCGTCAGCACGCCCTGCGAGGCGTCATATCCCGTGAGTGGGAAGTGCATGTCTGCGGACAGGAACTCACTACCGCCATCGGTAATGGAGCCCTCAAAGAAGTTGATCGTGGGAGATCCAATAAAGCCTGCCACATATTTGTTGGACGGACGGTTGTAGACTTCTGATGGGCTCGCGATCTGTTGCACAACACCACCGCGCATGATGGCAATACGATCGGCGAGGGTCATGGCCTCGACCTGATCGTGCGTCACATAGATCATCGTATTGTCGAGCTTCTGGTGCAGGAGCTTTAGTTCCACCCGCAAGTCCGCGCGAAGTTTGGCATCCAAGTTGGACAGCGGCTCGTCAAACAAGAACACGTCCACATCGCGTACCAAAGCTCGACCAATTGCAACCCGTTGGCGTTGCCCGCCGGACAAAGCGGCAGGCTTGCGCTTTAGCAATGGCTCGATTTGCAAGATTTCAGCGGCGCGGGCCACACGTTTGGCGATTTCCGGTTTTGGAACTTTGGCGTTTTTCAAACCAAACGACAGGTTTCCTTCTACCGACATCTGCGGGTAGAGCGCGTAGGATTGGAACACCATGCCGATGCCGCGCTCGGAAGGTTCTTCCCAGGTGACATTGCGGCCGCCGATATGGATTTCACCGTCCGTGATATCGAGCAGACCCGCGATGCAGTTCAGCAAAGTGGATTTGCCGCAGCCAGAAGCCCCAAGAAGTACCAGAAACTCTCCTTCCTGGATGTCGATGTTGAGTTTGTCCAAGACGCGCACGGCGCCAAACTCAAGGGTGAGATCTTTTACGTTAACGTTGGTCATAGTCAGCCCTTTACTGCGCCAGCCGCGATGCCGCGCACGAAGAGTTTGCCGGAGGCAAAGTAGATGATGAGAGGGACAAGGCCGGTGAGCATGGTTGCGGCCATGTTGACGTTGTATTCTTTGACGCCCTGCACCGAGTTCACGATGTTGTTGAGCTGCACCGTCATTGGATAAGTGTCGGGCTTTGTGAAGATCACGCCAAAGAGGAAATCATTCCAGATGCCAGTCACTTGTAGGATGATCGCCACAACAAAAATTGGCAGCGCCATTGGCAGCATGATCTGGAAGTAGATCTGCCAGAACCCTGCGCCGTCCACCCGTGCTGCCTTGAAAAGTTCTTCGGGCACCGAGGCGAAGTAGTTCCGGAACAGAAGGGTCAGGATCGGCATGCCAAAGATCGTGTGCACAATCACCAGCCCCCAGATGCTGCCCATCAGACGGATTTTGGTGCCGGTGATGGCGGAGAGGATGTCCCCGCTTTCCCGCAACAGGATCACAATGGGATAGATCATCACCTGATAGGGAATGAAGGCGCCAAAGATGAGGATTGTGAAAAACACCTCCGAGCCTTTGAACTTCCACAGCGACAGCGCGTAGCCGTTGACCGAGGCGATGGCGATGGAGATCAAAACGGATGGCACGAGGATTTGCACTGAATTCCAGAACCCGCGAGATAGGCCGTCACAGTTGATGCCGGTGCAGGCTTCTGCCCAGGCTTTAACCCAAGGCTCAAACGTGATTTCCACTGGCGGCGCAAACACGTTGCCCAAGCGTATTTCCGGCATGCCTTTCAGGGACGTCACAACCATCACGTATAGTGGCAGCAGGTAGTAGACCGAGGCCACAAACAAAGTGCCGTAGAGCATAATGTTGGTTGGGGTTAGGCGCTTGCGAGGTTTTTTTCCTCGTGGTGTTGCAGTGGCGTTTACGGTTGCATCAGTCACGGCGCTTGCCTCCGAATTCGAGATAGGCCCATGGGATCAGCACAACCAAAACCGAGAGCAGCATCATGGTGGAGGCTGCGAAGCCTTGGCCAAGGTTTTGAGCTTGGAACATTTTTTCTATGACGTATTTGGCGGGCACTTCTGAGGCGATGCCTGGTCCGCCGGAGGTCTGCGCCACGACGAGGTCGTAGACTTTGATGATCCCGGCGGCGATCAGCACCAGCGCGGTTACAAAGATCGGGCGCATCATCGGGATAATAATGAAGATGTAGGTCTTCCAAACCGGGATGCCTTCAACGCGAGAGGCTTTCCAGATGTCCTCGTCAATGCCGCGTAAGCCAGCTAGCAGGATCACCATGATGAAGCCTGAACCTTGCCAAATGCCTGCGATCAGGATGCCGTAGATGACGATGTCGGCATTGTTGAGCGGGTCAAATGTGAAGCCTTCCCAACCCCATTTTTGAATGACACCCTGGATACCAAACTGCGGGTTGAGGATCCATTGCCAAACAAGGCCTGTCACGATGAAAGACAGCGCGAAAGGATACAGAAAGATGGTACGGAAAACGCCTTCGCCGCGGATTTTGCGGTCTAGAAGGGCGGCCAATGTGAAGCCAATCACAAGGCTCAGCACTAGCGAGCAAATGCCGTAAATCGCGAGGTTTTCGATGGACACCAACCACCGACGGGTGCTCCAGAGGCGCTCATACTGGTCTAAGCCAACCCATTTGTCTGGCGCGGGCAGCAATTTGGATTTGGTGAAAGAGTGGTAGATCGTCCAGATCGTGCAACCAATGAAAACCACAAGTGCTGTGAAGATCATCGGGATTGAGGCGAGTTTCGCCGTCATGTTTTTGAAAAGGCGGTTTGGTCGCTTGGAGGTTGTCCTAGGGGACACCACTTGCGCACCATCAGTCACAGCCATGGCTCAGGTCTCCAGCCTAATGTGCCAAGAGGTTTGGCTTCATTAGGTCGTTTGGGGAAATTGGGGCAGCGGAGAGTGACGGAGCCCGAAGTTTCGGGCTCCGTGACCATCTTAATCCGCTTCGGCGATGATTTCGGCGTATTTCGCCTGAGCATCCGCTGCGGAGTAGGACGGATCATTCCAGAACTCGACCATCAGGTCTTCGATCTGGCCTGAGGTGTCGGCAGACAAGACCTGATCACCGGACTGCAGGATGTTGCCGCTTGCGAGGATCTCCAGACCCTTTTTCATGCAGTCGTTCGCAGAGGCGAGGTCAATATCGCCACGCACTGGCAGCGAGCCTTTCTTCAGGTTGAAGTTGACCTGAACTTCTGGGCTCAGAAGTAGCTTGGCCAGCTCTTTTTGCGCCGCTTCAATTTCAGGATCGTCCTGCTTCGGGAAGTAGAAGGCGTCACCGCCGGTGGAAATGATTTCATTCACACCCAGACCTGGCAGACAGGTGTAATCCTGGCCTGCAACTTGACCGGCAACTTGGAATTCACCCTGAGCCCAGTCCCCCATGACCTGTCCACCCGCTTGGCCAGTGATCACGAGGTTGGTGGCTTGGTTCCAATCTTGAACCTTGGAGTTCGCCGCCATAGCACGCGCTGCAGCTGCGGCTTCAAATACTTTGGCCATCTCGGGGCCCGCTGCGGCTTCGGCGTCTTTGTTGACGTTGATTTTGTTCCATAGATCTGGGCCACCCACAGCCACATTGATCACGCCAAAGGCGCCGGAGGATTGCCATGCTTGTTGCCCCATGGCGAGTGGGATTTTGCCGGCGGCTTCAAGCGCAGGGGCGGAAGCCACAAACTCGTCCCAATTCGAAGGTACGTCGATGCCTGCATCTGCATAGGCTTGGTGGCTCAGCCATATCCACTGCCAGGAGTGGATGTTCACTGGTGCGCAGTAGATTTTACCGTCCACTGTGCAGCTGTCGAGCAGTGACCCTGGATTTACGATGTCTTTCCAGCCCTCAGCTTTGGCCACATCGGTGAGGTCCAGCATCAGCCCAGCTTCGATCAGCTCCTCTGCCTGGCGCCCATGGTTCAGCTGCGTTGCGTGCATAGGGTCACCGCCAATGATGCGGCTGACAATGATTGGACGGGCTGTACCGCCGGAGCCTGCAATTGCGCCATCGACCCAGGTGTTACCCGTGGCGTCAAAAGCTTTGGCAAATTCAGCAACGGCAGCCGCTTCACCGCCAGAAGTCCACCAATGAGTGACTTCCAGTTCTGCGGCAGAAACGGCTCCAGCAGCGCAAAACGCAACTGCAGCAGTGGTAGCTTTGTAAAAGTTCATTCTTTCCTCCCTTTTTCGGCGCTATCGCCGTGTAATCGATTACATTTCCTCCCGAACATCTCTGCAGTCCAAGCGTCCTCTGCTAACAAAAGGAATGGCATTGACAGTGATGTGTAATCGATTACATAACGGTAGCCCCGCCGCGAGCGGTGAGTCAATAAATAATTCGAGTCGCAAAAATAATAATGAAAACCTCAAAGCCCAAAGTTGTTGATGTTGCCCGAATGGCAGGGGTGTCCACCGCAACTGTCAGCCGTGTTTTAAATGACCCCTCGGTTGTGTCAGAAGCGACCAGAGAGGCTGTGCTAAAAGCCGTTAAAGACACGGGATACCGGGTCAATCGCGCTGCAAGAAACCTAAGAACAAATACCTCTCGGACGGTTTTGGCACTGGTCCCAAACCTGTCCAACCCTTTCTTTTCGAACATCCTTTCTGGATTGGAGCGAGAGCTGAGTGCGGCGGACTACAGCCTGCTCGTGACGGACAGCGGCGACGTACAGTTAACGGCTGACCAGATTCAACGCTACATTGCAGCGGGGCAGGCGGATGGCTTGGTCATTCTGGATGGGAGCATCGATTTAAACGAGCTTCAAATGGTGCAATCAGCAGTGCCCCCAGTACCCATCGTTTTTGCCTGTGAGTGGGTGGAAGGTTTCTCTGGCCCGTCGGTGCGCGCCGACAATGAGGCGGGGATTCGCATGTTGGTGCAGCATCTTTGGCAGCAGGGTCATCGCAGGTTTGGTCATGTTGCTGGCCCGGACACCAACGTGCTTTCCCATCGTCGCCAGAATGCATTTGAACAAGCCGTTCAGGACTGCGGCGGAGAAATCCAGCATGGTTGGATGTTGCCGGGAGATTTTTCCATTGCGGCAGGCAAAGAGGCCGCTGCGCGTGTGGCGGCAATGCGCGATGGCCCAACCGCTTGGGTCTGCGCCAGTGATCAAATTGCTTTCGGCCTGATTGCCGGTTTGACAGAGGCCGGCATCAAGGTCCCAGACGATGTTTCTGTTACTGGGTTTGACAACATTGAAATGACCGAGGTGTTTAACCCACCGCTTACGACGATTCACCAGCATCGCAATAAGATGGGCAATGAAGCTGCGCGCTGTCTGTTGCAGCTTTTGCGGGGCGGACAACCCAGCCAAGCTGCTCCGACTGTCATGCCGGTGTATCTGGTGGATCGTCAAAGCACCGGGCCTGCGCGGGAAAAGGCACAAGCCTAGACAGTACGTTTTATCCGCCGGTGTGACTCATGTGGCGCGACATCTGCCCGTCCACAACTTGACGGGAATAGTCGAAATCGTGCCCCTTAGGTTTCAGCGAGATGGCGGCGCGAATGGCGTCCTCAAGCGCAGCGTCGCTTTCGCTGCCGCGCAAGGCCCCCCGCAGATCGGCCATGTCTTCTTGCCCCAAGCACATGAACAACTGGCCGGTGCAGGTCAGGCGCACGCGGTTACAGCTTTCACAGAAGTTATGGGTCATCGGGGTGATGAAGCCGATTTTCTGACCGGTTTCTTCGAGACGCACGTAGCGGGCAGGGCCGCCGGTGCGCTCGGCGAGATCGGTCAGGGTGTAGCGCTCTGCCAGTCGGCTGCGCAGATCATCTAGAGACCAATATTGGTCAATGCGGTCCTCATTGCCCAGATCGCCCATCGGCATCACCTCAATCCAGGTCATGTCCATGTCGCGCTCCGCGCACCACTCAGCCAAGGTGAAGAGCTCGTCCTCGTTAAATCCCTTAAGTGCCACCGCATTGAGCTTAATACGCAGGCCAGCTGCTTGGGCGGCATCAATGCCACGCATCACTTGTGCAAGACGCCCCCAGCGCGTTATGTCCGCAAACTTCTGTTCATCAATGGTGTCGAGAGAGATGTTCACTCGACGGACACCACAAGCATAAAGCTCTTCAGCGAAGCGCTCCAATTGAGACCCATTTGTTGTCAGAGTCAGCTCTTTCAGCGCACCGCTGTCCAGATGTCGCTTCATGCCTTTGAAGAAGGTCATGATGTCACGCCGTACCAATGGCTCACCACCGGTAATGCGCAGCTTTTCTACTCCCAGCCTGATGAAAGTGGAGCACATACGATCCAGCTCTTCGAGCGTCAGAAGTTCCTTTTTGGGGAGGAACGTCATGTTTTCCGCCATGCAATAGACACAACGGAAGTCGCATCTGTCTGTGACGGAAACACGCAGGTAAGACACTGCGCGGTGAAACGGATCGATCAAAGGTGCAGTCATACTGCATTGGTAGTGGTCAAAATCCAGATGGGCAAGGGCGCCTAAAGTTGTAGCCGCAAAACATCTTTGTGAACGTAGGTGCTCATGTCCGGACAACAATTTGGCTAGTCTAAGCGCTTACTGGCTTCCTTCACTGCAAATGGCTTCATGCCGTCGGCATGTTTGTTCAGAAAGGCGCGGACGCGCTCTGGGTCGTGTTTCGACAGATCGCGCAGCCACCAGCCAATCGCCTTTTGAATAAACCAAGTGTGATCAGTGACATAGCTTGCGGCCCAGCCCAGAATGCGGTCGCGGGCTTGCAGCTCCTCCGGCTTGGGGTGGTTTTGCTTTGTCCACGGCAAGGTGATGACCAAGGCTGCCCGGCGAGTCCACATGTGTTCGGAAGTGGTCCAGGTCTCAACTTGGTCCAGCCGCGTCGGATCGGCGACCACACGCTTTTGGCCTGCCATACAGGCGTGGTCCGCAATGGCCCAACTGTCAAAATCGGCGGTCCAACTGGCGATCAGTTCCCAAGCCGCTTCGTCCGGGCGTAGGCGAGCTTGGGTGAGGACTTTTGACGCAGCAAGGCGGGCTTCAAAAATGTTAGTTTGCCACAGGTTGGAGGCAAGCTGAACGCGCTGCTCTACGTTAAGCGTTTGACGCCAACTTTTGGTGATATCGTTGAGCGCAGGATTTGGGATGCCCAGAACCTGACGCGATTGTTTGTGATAGGCCGCCATGCCTTCGGCGCGCCCAGGTTCAATCAGCGCCTCAAGGGCGGTTAGGGCATCCTGAAGCTGCATCATTCCACCGTTACGGATTTGGCGAGATTGCGTGGTTGGTCCACGTCCGTGCCTTTGGCAACCGCCGTGTGATAGGCCAGCATTTGGGCCGGAACCGCGTAGAGGATCGGGGACAGAATATCAGACACCTGTGGCATCTGGATTGTGTCCCAGGTGCCTTCAGCCCCGTCCTTCAGGCCATGGCTGTCCGTAATGAGGAGCACTTTGCCCGCGCGGGCCATCACTTCTTGCATGTTGGAGATCGACTTGTCGTATAGCTCATCATGCGGGGCCAGGACCACCACAGGCACATGTTGGTCGATCAATGCAATCGGGCCGTGTTTAAGCTCGCCTGATGCGTAAGCTTCGGCGTGAATGTAGCTGATTTCTTTGAGTTTCAGTGCGCCTTCCAACGCGAGGGGGAACATACGGCCGCGACCCAAAAACAGGATGTCTCGCGCTTCTGCCAGCTTGGCTGCGACCTGTGCAATTTGAGTTTCGGAACTTAAGGCTTGGTTCACCAGTCCGGGCAATGCACGCAGGTCAGACAGATGCGCCTCTAGCGCCTCGGAGGTGAGGCGCCCGCGATCATTGGCCGCTTTCAGTGCAAGGACCAAAAGAACACTCAATTGGCAGGTGAAGGCTTTGGTCGAGGCCACGCCAATCTCTGCACCCGCTAGGATCGGCAGCGCCAAATCACTCTCGCGGGCAATGGAGCTTTCGGCTACGTTCACAACCGACACTATTTTCTCTGCTTTGCCAGCGCAGTAGCGCAACGCGGCAAGCGTGTCCGCGGTCTCACCAGACTGAGAGACAAACAGCGCAACGGTGCCTTCGGTGATCGGCGGTTCGCGGTAACGGAATTCGGAGGCCACGTCGACTTCTACGGGAATGCCTGCGATTTGTTCAAACCAGTATTTGGCGGTTAGACACGCGTAGGAGGCAGTGCCGCAAGCGACCATGACAAGTCGGTTAACCGTGGCGAAATCGATGTCACCACCGGGGAGAGTGATTTCGGTGCCGTTATTAGGCAGGTAGTGGCGAATGGCTTCACCCAGAACGGTGGGTTGCTCGGCAATTTCTTTGGCCATGAAATGCTTGTGCCCACCTTTGTCGACCTGAGTTTGATCGATGTTGATGGTCTTGCACTCACGCTGCACTTCGTTGCCGTTCAGGTCGCGGATGGTGAGGCTATTGCGCGTCACAACGGCGCTGTCGCCTTCCTCAAGGTAAGTGATGCGATCGGTGAGCGGGGAGAGCGCGATTGCATCCGATCCGACAAACATCTCGCCATCGCCGTGGCCGATGGCCAGCGGGGAGCCCTTGCGGGCTGCCACGATCAAATCTTCCTGGCCCTCGAACAGAAAAGCCAGCGCAAAGGCACCTTCTAATTGAGAGATGGTTTTGAGAGCTGAGTCAACAGGTTGTAGGCCGGATTGCATGTGGCTTTGCGCCATCAATGCAATGGTTTCAGTGTCGGTTTCGGTGACAAAGGAGATGCCTTTTTCTGCAAGCTCAGCGCGCAACTCGCGGAAATTCTCGACAATGCCGTTGTGTACCACGGCAACGGGCCCGGCTTGGTGCGGGTGCGCGTTTGTTACGCTGGGCGCGCCATGGGTGGCCCAGCGGGTGTGGCCGATACCGGACTTGCCGCGCAGTGGTTCATGCACCAGCAGGTCGGAGAGGTTCACAAGCTTGCCCACCGCGCGACGACGATCCAGAGTTCCGTCGTTCACGGTTGCGATGCCGGCGCTGTCATATCCGCGATACTCAAGCCGTTTTAGGGCTTCCACCAGAATAGGTGCGACTTCGTGGTTGCCAAGGACCCCAACAATTCCACACATTATTTGCTCTCCAATGCGCGTTTTTGTTTTTTCTTTTTTAAGATTTCGAACAACTTTCGCGCGACACCAGGTTTTGTCTGCTGCTCTGCGCGTGCGATGGCCAAAGCGGCCTCAGGGACGTCTTTGGTGATCACCGAACCGGAGCCAGTCATCGCTTCGTTGCCTACACTCACCGGAGCCACCAACATGGTGTTGGACCCGATGAAAGCGTTATCGCCAATGGTTGTGTGATGCTTCATCACGCCATCGTAGTTGCACGTAATGGTGCCCGCGCCAATGTTGGTGCTCGCACCTAAGGTGGCGTCGCCAATGTAGGACAGGTGATTGACCTTGGTTCCTTCGCCAACTTCGGCGTTTTTGATTTCTACAAAGTTACCGACATGCACGTTTTCGGAAAGTTCTGCGCCCGGACGTAGACGTGCATAGGGGCCAACGGTGGCGCCGCGCGAAACGTGGCACCCTTCCAGATGGGAGAAGGCACGAACGCGGGTGCCGGATTCGACAGTGACGCCTGGGCCAAAATAGACGTTTGGTTCAATGAGCGTGTCGCGACCGATCACGGTGTCAAAAGACAGCATCACCGTGTCCGGTTGCTGCAATGTGACACCCAGTTCCATCAATTCCTGACGGGCATTGGTCTGGAACACGGCTTCCGCTTCTGCCAAATGTGCCCGTGAGTTGATGCCAAGCGTTTCGCTTTCATCGCAAGAAACAGCTGTCACCCCAAGGCCACGTTTGCGGGCCAATCCCACTGCGTCTGTCAGGTAATATTCCCCTTGCGCGTTTTGCGGGGTGATCTCGTCAATCAGCGAAAACAATGTGGCGCGATCGGCCAACATCACACCGGAATTACAGAAGGTTACGGAACGTTCCTCATCAGACGCATCGGCAAACTCGACTATTTGGTCGAGCTGATCGCCTGACATGATAAGCCGACCGTATTTGCCTGGATCTGCTGCCTGAAAGCCGAGCACGACAACGGCATTTTCGGCTTTGGCCGCCACCATTTTTCCAAGTGTTTCCGCGCTGACAAATGGCGTGTCCCCAAAGAGGACAATCACATCGCCATCAAAGTCCTGGAGGGCGTCGCGGCAAACATCGACGGCATGCGCGGTGCCGTTTTGCTCTTTCTGCTCCACCACGACTACATCTTCGTCAAACTCTTTGGCAGCGGTTTGCACCGCGTCAAAGCCGTGACCGGCCACAACCACGGTTCGGGTTGGCGACAAGGCGGCGCCCGCTTGCATGGCATGGACCAGCATCGGCGCGTTTGCGATTGGATGAAGAACCTTCGGCAGGTCAGAGTTCATCCGTGTGCCTTTGCCTGCGGCGAGGATGACAAGTGCGATGCTCATCTGATTTCTCTTTTATTTCGATTGTGCCCGTTTTATCCGAGTGCAGGAAGGGTGCAAGGCCAAGGGCCATCAATTCAGGTTGCGCCTTGTAACAGCCGTGCGCGGGAACTCGCGCAGGCGGCAGGGAGCACGACATGAAGACCGTAGTTTTTGATTTAGACGGAACCCTGGCGGACACCAGCGGTGATTTGATTGCGGCGGCCAACGTTTGCTTCCGCGACATGGGGCACGGCGATGTTTTGTCAGTGGAGGCCGACGCTGGTGTTGCATTGCGTGGGGGGCGGCGCATGCTGACCGAAGGGCTGACCCGGCTTGGGGCCATGGATGAGGCCGTGATCGTAAAGTATTACCCTGTTCTTTTGGAAGCTTACGGCGGCGCAATTGCTGAGCACACAGTCATGTATGACGGTGCGATGGACGCAGTCGAGGTGCTCAAGTCTCAAGGATACGGCGTTGGCATTTGCACAAACAAGCCAGAGGGATTGGCGGATCAGCTTCTGCAAGCGCTGGGTGTTCGGGAGGCCTTTGGCGCGTTGGTTGGAGCAGACACCTTACCTGTGCGCAAACCGGATCCTTTGCCGTTGGTGGAAACGGCGAAGCGGTTAAACGGCGACCCGGCGCAAACCTTGCTTGTTGGTGACAGCGATACGGATAGGAGTACAGCAAGAGCGGCGGGTGTTCCGAGCGTTTTGGTGACATTTGGCCCAAGCGGCGAAGATATGGCGGCGTTGGAACCGGAAGCCCTATTGCATGACTACGAGGCGTTGCCACAGGTTGTTGCCGCGTTGATTGGGCGTAACCCTTCCTGAAATTCGGATGAGGCTATTTGCCTATATCCTAGCTTGGCTAGAGAGATTGAGATTACTGATATGAGCGAGACATTCACCGGGAACTTCACGCAGCAAGAACCAATCTCTGAAGAGGCTATTGACGCTGCAGTTGCGGTTATGCGGAGCGGGCGATTGCATCGTTATAACCTGTCAGAAGGCGAGCTTGGTGAAGTTTCGCTGCTTGAAGAGGAGTTCGCGGCCTTAGTGGGTAGCAAATTCTGTCTGGCCGTTGCTTCCGGGGGCTACGCACTGGCTTGCGCGTTGCGGGCCATGCAAGTGAAACCCGGAGACCGTGTGCTGACAAACGCATTTACACTGGCGCCCGTGCCAGGAGCGATTGCCAGCGTTGGTGCGTTCCCGGTTTTTGTCGGTGTCACTGAAGGTCTGGTCATCGATCTAGACGACTTGAAGGCCAAAGCGGATCAAGCAGATGTGCTCATGCTGTCGCACATGCGGGGGCATATTTGTGACATGGATGCCTTGATGGCGATATGTGATGCGCACGGCATCAAGGTGATCGAGGATTGTGCTCACACGATGGGTGGCGGCTGGAAAGGTGTGGCGTCGGGCCGCCATGGCGCTATGGCGTGTTATTCCACCCAGACCTACAAACACATCAACTCAGGTGAAGGTGGGTTCCTGATCAGTGATGATGAGGAGTTGATGGCGCGAGCCGTGATGCTCTCCGGCAGTTATATGCTTTACGAACGGCATGGCGCGGCACCGTCTGCGGATGTTTTCGAGCGGGTTAAGTACCATACTCCAAACGTCTCTGGCCGCATGGATCATCTGCGCGCCGCCATTTTGCGGCCTCAGTTACGGAACCTGGACGCGCAAGTAGACAACTGGAACGCGCGGCATGACATCTTGTTGGCTGGGTTACGGGACACCCCAGGTTTGACAGTGGTTGAGCGGCCGGAAGGGGAAGCCTACGTCGGAAGTTCCATTCAATTTCTGTTGTTGGATTGGACCGAACCGCAGATCGGCGAGGCCTTGCGCCATTGTGCTGAGCGCGGTGTCGAACTCAAGTGGTTTGGTGGCGCGGAGCCGGTGGCCTTCACATCCCGCTACGACAGTTGGCGCTATGCGCCGTCTGAGGCGATGCCTGCAACTGACCGCATCCTGAAAGGCATTGTGGATATGCGAATCCCGCTGACGTTTTCAGAGGCGGATTGCGCTTTGATTGCGCGTATCATTCGGGCGGAAATCAGCGCGGTGTTTCAAGCGGGTTGAACCCGCCTCAAAGTATGTCGAGCGCTGCTTCAGGCGGACGGCCCAGAGCGGCTTTGCCGTTGGCCAATACAATTGGGCGCTCGATTAGCCTTGGGTTTTCCGCCATCGCTGCGAACAAAGTGGCGTCATCTTCGGAATTGGACAAACCCAATTCTTTGAACAAGGCTTCTTTCGGGCGCATCATGTCGATCACAGGCACGTTCAGTAGCGCTTGCACTTCGGTGAGTTCGTCCAAGCTTGGGACATCCTCAAGGTAACGGCGCACCGAGACCTCCCCCTTGGCTTCCATCAATGCGAGGGTTTGGCGCGATTTGGAGCAGCGCGGGTTGTGCCAGATTGTGATCATAGCCAGTCCTCTCGTTTGCTTCCAACGGCCTCGGTCACATTGGTGAAGCCGTCCTTTTGCAGCAGTTTATCTAGGTCCCGAATGATGGTTTCTGCCAAGGAGAAGCCGCCATAAACCAATGCCGTATAGAGTTGTACCGCGCTCGCACCGGCGCAGATTTTTGCATAGGCTTGCTCGGCAGAGCCAACCCCGCCAACGCCCACCAGTGGGATTAAGCCGTTAGTGAGTTTAGACAGCTGCGCCAGAACTTGAGTGGATTTCTCAAACAGTGGGGCACCAGACAGGCCACCCGCCTGATCTTTGTCCGCACTTTGCAGCCCTTCGCGGGACAGCGTCGTGTTAGTGGCGATGATGGCATCCAACTGGCTTTCCGCTGCCACTTCAGCGATTTCCGCCAGTTCGTCGTGGGTCAGATCAGGGGCGATCTTGAGGAAAACCGGGATTTTGCGCTCAAGAGTGTCCCGTGTTTCCATTACACCTGCAAGGAGTGCGGATAGGGCCGCTTTGCCTTGCAAATCCCGCAGTTTCTCAGTGTTGGGGGAGCTGACGTTGACGGTTGCAAAGTCCAGATGCGCGCCGCAATGCGCCAGTACGCGGGCGAAGTCGTCGGCCCGGTTCTCGCTGTCTTTATTTGCTCCCAGGTTGAGACCAATGACAGCGTTGCGTGGACGCTTTGCAAGACGCGTGCCGATCGCCTCCATCCCGTCGTTGTTAAAGCCAAACCGATTGATGGCGGCTTTGTCTTCGGACAAGCGGAACAGGCGGGGCTTTGGGTTGCCTGCTTGAGGACGAGGCGTTGCGGCACCAACTTCTACAAAGCCAAAGCCGGATTTGGCAAGCGCATCCAATGCGGTGGCATTTTTGTCAAACCCCGCAGCTAGGCCAACTGGGTTGGGCAAATCGAGGCCTGCGAGAGAGGTTTTGAGGCGCGGCGAGGTGATCTCGCCCGGCGCATTGCCCAGGCCCATTTCCAGAGCTTTCAGAGCCATGCCGTGAGATTTTTCCGGGTCCATGCTGCGCAGGACATTCATGCCAACAGTTTCAAGGCTGCGTTTCAGGCTCATGAAAGCACTCCCGCCGGGAATTCGTGTGTGCCGTCAACTAGCGGCAGGGGCTGAACCCAAGTCACATCGGTCAGGCGCAGCTCGCGATAAAGGTGCGGGAACTCTGCGCCTCCACGGGAGACCTCCCACTTCAGATCATCGCCCATCGGGTCGCTTTCACAGGCCAGCAAGAAAAGGCCTTCCTCACCTGCAAAGTGTTTTGCAGCGGTTGCGGCGGCTTGCGCGGCGGTGGAGAAATGCACGTAGCCATCGGCCACATCAACGGGCGCGCCAACGGAGTGCCCTTCGGCCCGCAGCGCCGCCCATTCGTCGGAGCGGAATATCTTGAAGATCAGCATGGCCTGCTCATGCAACGGACACGGCGCAAGGTCAAGCGCGACACGGATTGTTAAATCTTTGACATTTGAGCCGATTAAACGGCACGATATTGACTGAACGATAAAAAAGAGAGGGGATTCTCCATGATTACTCGACTGATGACAGGGGCGGCAGCACTGGCGCTCACAGCTGGATTTGCGGCTGCGGATTACACATTGAACGTTATTCACATCAACGACTTGCACAGCCGTATCGAGCCGATCAACAAATACGACTCGACTTGCAAAGCTGAGGACAATGCCGAAGGTAAGTGCTTTGGCGGATACGCACGCGTTGCCACCAAGATCGCGCAGCTACGTGAGGAGCTGGCCGGTCAAAACGTTGTCGTTTTGGACGCAGGCGATCAGTATCAAGGTTCTCTGATGTACACCACCTATAAGGGTGATGTGGAAATCGAGATGATGGAGAAGATCGGTTTTGACGTCATGGCCGTGGGCAACCACGAGTTTGATGATGGCCCAGAAGGCCTGTTGAAGCTGGTAGAAGGCGTGTCCTTCCCTGTGATCTCCGGCAACCTCGATGTATCGCAGTCCAACATTCTGGCGGGCAAAGTTGGCAATCACGTTGTTCTGGAAGTGGGTGGCGAAAAGATTGGGATTATCTCTGCGCTGGCGACTGACACGGCAGAGACGTCCAGCCCAGGTGAAACAGTGATTTTCCAAGATGAAATCCAGTCTTTGCAAGCGGATGTAGACGCGCTGACTGCAGAGGGCGTGACCAAAATTATCGCGCTGAACCACGTAGGCGTGAACAAAGACATGGAAATTGCTGGCGCGGTGACCGGTGTTGATGCGGTAGTTGGCGGCCACTCTCACACCAAGTTCTCCAACACCGAAGAAGGTGCGATGGCGTACCCAACCATGGTGGGTAATGTGCCCGTGGTACAAGCCTACGCTTACTCCAAATATGTTGGACATCTGGTTCTGACCTTTGACGACGCAGGTAACGTGACTGCGGCAACCGGTGACACCATCCTGCTGGATGCGTCGGTGCCGGAAGACGAGGCCATTGTCGCGCGCGTGAAAGAGCTTGCCGGTCCAATTGAAGAGATGAAATCTCGCGTTGTAGCGTCTACCGACGCTGCGATTGATGGCGACCGCGGTTCTTGCCGGGCTGGTGAATGCGCCATGGGCAACCTGATTGCGGACGCCATGCTGGATCGTGTGAAAGATCAAGGCATTGAAATCGCTATTCAAAACGGTGGCGGCATCCGCGCTTCCATTGATGCGGGCGAAGTGACCATGGGCGAGGTGCTAACAGTACTCCCGTTCCAGAACACGCTCTCCACCTTCCAAGTGACTGGCGAAACCATCGTGGCCGCATTGGAAAATGGCGTGAGCAAGCTTGAAGATGGCGCAGGCCGGTTCCCACAGGTTGCGGGCATGACCTACACATTTGATGCTTCCGCAGAGGCGGGCAGCCGTATCAGCGACGTGATGGTCGGCGGTGCGCCAATTGATCTTGCCAAAACCTACGGCGTTGTATCCAACAACTATGTGCGCAACGGCGGTGACGGCTACAAAATGTTCCGTGACGCAGAAAACGCCTATGACTATGGCCCTGACTTGGCAGATGTGACTGCAGAGTACATCGCCGAGAAAGGTGCAGCCGGTGCAGTTTTGGACGGTCGTATCAGCAAGAAGTAAGTACTTGCTTGCTTGACGTTTTAACCCTCGCCAGGAAACTGGCGGGGGTTTTTCTTTGAGGCAGCCATGGATCATCCGCTTATTGATTTGATCAACCAGAAAATCCGCGAGGCGGAAGAGGCTGGCGATTTTGATAACCTTGAGGGGGCGGGTAAGCCGTTGCCTAAAGAAGACGATCCAGAAAATGCACTTCTCAATCGGCTGGTGAAAGAAGCCGGGGGCGTGCCGGAGTTTGTGTTGCTATCGCGCGAATTGGCAAAACTGCGGGAAGAGTTGCGAGAAACTGGAGACCGGACCCGGCGGCAAGAGATCATGAAAGAGATGTCGATGATGGACGCCAAGATCGAGTTGGCAGGGAAGGCCCATCGCTGATGTGCGGACGGTTTGCGATCACCTTGCCGACCGATGCGATGGCGCAGCTGTTTGCGGCCACACCTGCCAACAACCTGCCTGAGGTGCCCAACTTCAATGTGTGTCCTACCAATCAGATCCATGTGGTGTTGGGGGAGGGGGAGGCGGCGCGGCGGTTGGTCTCGATGCGCTGGGGCTTTATCCCGCATTGGTACAAAACGGCTACGGACGGCCCTTTGCTGATCAACGCGAGGGCGGAGACTTTGGCGGAAAAGCCTGCGTTTCGGAGCGCCTGTCGAGAGCGGCGGTGTTTGATCCCGGTGACAGGGTTTTATGAATGGACTAAGGACAGCGAAGGCCTGCGTTGGCCCTGGTACATCTCAGCAGGCGCGCCCTTGGCCTTGGCCGGGGTGTGGCAAGAGTGGGCGCAGGGTGACGAGGCCATGAGCACTTGCGCGATAGTGACCACCTCAGCCAATGAAGCCATGTCCCAAGTCCACCACCGGATGCCCGTGGTGATTGACGAGGAAGATTGGGGATTGTGGCTTGGAGAGCAGGGGCACGGGGCAGCCACTCTGATGAAGGCGGCGGATGAGGATCTCCTGTCTTTTTATCAGGTTGACCGTGCGGTGAACTCTAATCGAGCGGCAGGGGCTGCTTTGATCGACCCAATCTAAGTATTCGATTTTTGGCGAAGGTCCGAGGAGGATTTTCAAGAAAACTGCGACAATCCTTCAGCTTCACAAGGGCCGGTAGTGCCTTGGCGTCACGCGGTTGGCCTGAGATGATGGTATGAACTTTTTGGAGGGTCCCATGTCCCGGTCTTCGTATTACGCACCCCAAGGTGGCTTGCCGCCACAAACCCAATTGCTCACCGATAGAGCGATGTTCACCGAGAGTTTTGCGGTGATCCCGAAAGGCACGCTCACCGATATCGTGACATCCAACTTGCCGTTTTGGAATGATACGCGGGTTTGGGTGATTGCCCGGCCGATGAGCGGGTTCTCCGAGACGTTTTCGCACTACATCGCGGAGGTCGCACCAGGCGGTGGTAGCGAGCAACCTGAGCTGAACCCGGAAGCGCAAGGTGTGTTGTTTGTGGTCGAGGGAAGCATCGCAGTGACCATTGAAGGAGCGCGCCACGAGCTTGGAGATGGCGGTTATGCTTACCTGCCAGCGGGCAGCACTTGGACGCTGAAAAACGATAGCGATGCGCCAGCCAAGTTCCACTGGGTTCGTAAGAAATATGAAGCGGTTGAAGGGATTAAGGCGCCAGAGGCCTTTGTCACTTCGGATGCGGAAACACCTATCAATTACATGCCTGATACAGATGGCAAATGGGGCACCACGCGCTTTGTGGAGCCGGACGATCTGCGCCATGACATGCACGTCAATATCGTGACGTTTGAGCCGGGCGGGGTGATCCCGTTCCTTGAAACCCACGTGATGGAGCATGGACTCTACGTGTTGGAAGGCAAGGCGGTCTACAAGCTCAATCAGGATTGGGTTGAGGTTGAGGCGGGTGATTACATGTGGCTGCGCGCCTTCTGCCCTCAGGCCTGTTACGCGGGTGGGCCGGGCAAGTTCCGCTATCTGCTCTATAAAGATGTGAACCGCCATATGGCGCTTTGAGGGGGCATTTTGGCTGTTTTGCCAGCAACTGATTGGGTTGTGGCAAAATGCCTGTGCTTGATAGCGATAACAAAAGCATGTGGGCGGATTTTCCGCCCCTTTTGGGGTGGAAATTGCAGAGCAAACCCTATCAATTGGCCTTTCAGGACAAAATGGAACGCGTGTCATGAGCGAGCGTAAGATCAGGATTTTTATCAACGGGTTTGGTCGTATTGGCCGGACGGTTTTGCGTATCCTGGCAAAGGGGCAGCACCCAGAGTTTGAGATTGTCGGGATCAACGACATCGAGCCACTGGAGACCTGTGCCTATCTGTTTGAGTTTGATAGTGTTTTTGGCGCTTATCCGGGGTCCGTTGAAGCGGGTGACAAGGCGCTTACCGTTGATGGGCTGTCCATTCCATTTCATGCGGTCAGTGACCTGAGTGGGCTTGATCTCAGCGCTGTTGATGTGGTGCTGGAATGTACCGGCATGGCAGGCGCACGCGCGGTGGCAGAACGAGGGCTTGCAGCGGGCGCGGCTAAGGTGTTGATCTCCGGGCCGTCTGATGAGGCCGATGACACCATTGTGCTAGGCGCCAATCAGGAGCTTTTGAAGGATCAGAAGATCCTGTCGAATGCCTCCTGTACGACTAATGCGCTGGCGCCGTTGATGCGGGTGTTGGACGAGGAATTTGGCCTGATCAGCGGGCATATGACGACGGTGCATTGCTATACTGGCAGTCAGCCCACGGTGGACAAACCGCGCGCTGATCTGGCGCGGAGCCGTGCGGCGGCGCTGTCTATGGTGCCCACCACCACCTCGGCACAGCGCATGATTGACAAGGTTTTGCCGCATCTGAAAGGCCGTGTGGAAGCGCGTGCCATCCGGGTGCCGACGGCAAGTGTGTCTGCCATTGATCTGACAATACAGACCGAAAAAGATGTGACAGTTGAGACGGTTAACGCCCGTTTGAAAGCAGCGGCTGAGAGAGATGGCATCTTGGGGTGGAGCACCAAGCCGCTTGTCTCAACCGACCTGCGGGCGCGGCCGGAATCGCTGATTGTGAGTGAGAGAGAAACCAGCGTTTCTGTGGGCGGGCTGCTGCGCGTCTTTGGCTGGTATGACAATGAATGGGGCTTTTCCAACCGAATGTTGGATATGGCCAGAGCAATGGGGCGGCGCTGAGCTGCGCGAGGGGAATTGGGAGAAAAGAAGAGATGACAAACACCAAGGATCAGGATCGCGCCCGTCAGGCCGCACTTAACTACCACGAGTTTCCCAAGCCCGGTAAGCTGGAAATCCGCGCGACCAAACCGATGGCTACTGGCCGTGACCTGAGCCGGGCCTATAGCCCCGGTGTGGCCGAGGCCTGTGTCGAGATTGAAAAGAACCCAGCGGATGCAACGCGTTACACCGCGAAAGGCAACCTGGTTGCAGTGATTTCCAACGGTACTGCCGTGCTTGGTCTTGGCGACATTGGCGCACAAGCGTCTAAGCCGGTGATGGAAGGCAAGGCGGTTCTTTTCAAAAAATTTGCCGGGATCGATTGTTTTGACATCGAAGTGAACGAGCCTGATCCGGAAAAACTCGCCGATTTGGTCTGTCGTCTAGAACCCACTTTCGGAGCAATCAATTTAGAAGATATTAAAGCGCCGGACTGCTTCCTTGTGGAGCGGCTCTGCAAAGAGCGCATGAACATTCCGGTGTTCCATGACGACCAGCACGGCACCGCAATTGTGGCGGCTGCTGCGGCTTACAACGCGCTGATCGTGGCGAAAAAGAACGTTGAAGACATCAAGGTTGTGGCGCTGGGCGCGGGGGCGGCGGGGATTGCTTGCCTCAAGATGCTGATGACCATGGGCGTACAGCACGAAAACATCTTGATGCTGGACAGCAAAGGCGTGGTGCACAAGCAGCGCAACGACTTGACGGCGGAGAAGGCGGAGTTCGCGCAAGATACTGATAAGCGGACCACAATGGAGGCCATGGAGGGCGCCGACCTGTTTCTTGGCGTGTCGGGTCCGGGCCTGTTGACCAAAGAAATGGTCGAGCAGATGGCGGATGATCCGATCATCTTTGCGCTCGCCAACCCAACCCCTGAGATTATGCCGGAAGAGGCGCGTGAAGCCGCGCCAGGTGCGTTGATCGCGACAGGGCGCTCGGACTATCCGAACCAGGTGAACAACGTGCTGTGTTTCCCGTTCATCTTCCGCGGCGCGTTGGATGCTGGCGCAACTGAAATCAACGACGCCATGAAGCTTGCCTGTGTGGAGGCGATTGCCTCTCTGGCGCGTGAAACGACGTCTGCTGAGGTAGGGGTTGCATATCAGGGGGAAACGCTGAATTTTGGTCCTAACTACCTGATTCCAAAGCCTTTTGATCCACGCCTTCTGCCGACAATTGCAGTGGCTGTGGCCAAGGCGGCCATTGAATCTGGTGTGGCGACCAAAGACCTTGACCTGCATGCTTATGAGAACAAGCTGCAGGCGCAGGTGTTCCGCTCGTCCATGATCATGCGTCCAGTCTATGAGGCCTGCAGCATGAGCCGGCGTCGGATCGTTTTTGCTGAGGGCGAAGACGAGCGCGTATTGCGGACGGCGCAGGCAATGTTGGAAGACACGGTGGACACTCCCATGTTGATTGGCCGTCCTGAGGTTGTGGCGCATCGTCTTGAAAAAGCGGGACTAAAAATCAAACCGGGCGTGGATTTTGAGCTGGTAAATCCAGAGCAGGATGACCGCTATCGCGATTACTGGACCCACTATCACAAAAAGCTGCGGCGTCAGGGTGTGAGCCCGGACAGTGCGCGGGCGATTCTGCGCACCAACAACACCGCGATTGCGGCGATTGCGGTGGACCGTGGCGATGCGGACAGCATGATTTGCGGCACCTTTGGTGAGTACCGCTGGCACCTGCGCTATGTGACGGAAGTTTTGGAAAACAAAGAGTTGCATCCGGTAGGGTCGCTGTCTTTGATCATTCTGGACAAAGGGCCGCTGTTCCTGGCGGACACGCATATTCACATCGAGCCAACCTCTGAGCAGGTGGCGGAAACGGTGATTGCGGCGGCGCGTCACGTACGGCGCTTTGGGGTGGATCCGAAGATCGCACTCTGTTCCGGAAGCCAGTTTGGCAATCTGGATTCGCACTCCGGTCGGGTGATGCGCGGGGCCTTGGATATTCTGGATCAGAACGACTATGACTTTGAATATGAAGGGGAAATGCACACCGATGCGGCCCTTGATCCAGAGTTGCGCGAGCGGTTGTTCCCGGGTGGGCGTCTGACCGGCAAGGCCAATGTGCTGGTGTACTCCAACACAGATGCCGCGGGCGCGACCCGTAACATCTTGAAATCTGTGGCAGATGGTCTTGAAGTGGGGCCGATCCTGATGGGCATGGGCAACCGTGCGCACATCGTGACGCCGTCGATCACGGTGCGCGGTTTGCTCAACATTGCCGCGCTGGCGGGCACCGAGGTGTCGACCTACGGCTAACCCAGATTTGAAGTGATGCAACAGGCCCCGTTAACCATGGTTTTCGGGGTCTGTTTTTTGTCTGTTTCACGTCGGTATTGCGTCGGTGGGGGGCTTGTGGTGCGGGATGCGGGTAAACACAAAGCGCGTTGCGCGAGGTGTTGCGCAACAGGAGGGTGCGCCTGACCCTGGGGGGCGCTGACGAATCGAAATAGCATTGCGAAACGGGTCCACCTGCGCATTCATTGCGATTGGCGGGACTTTGAAGTGCGCCCTCCCGTGGGGAGGGTCAGGCGCAGCCCGGCGTTGCCGGGCAAGTCGTTATAGCGGCCAGAATACCAAAATCGCCGGGATCGAGACAGCGACGACAAGCACTTCGAGTGGCAGGCCGATGCGCCAGTAGTCGCCAAACTGATAGCCGCCGGGGCCGAGGATCAGCGTGTTGTTCTTGTGACCGATGGGCGTGAGGAAGGCCGAGGAGGCGGCGACGGCCACGGCCATCAGGAACGGGTCGGGGGAAACCTCAAGCGCGTTGGCCATCTGAATGCCAACCGGGGCGGCGACAATGGTGGTGGCGGTGTTGTTGAGCACGTCGCTGAGCGTCATGGTCACGAGCATCAGCACGGTGAGCACCGCCCATGCGGGCAGACCGGAAGTGAGGCCCACCAACCCGTTGGCAATGAGTGCGGTGCCGCCGGAGCTGTCCAGCGCCGCGCCAAGTGGGATCATCGAGCCGAGCAGCACCACGACCGGCCACTCGACGTGGTCATAAAGTTCGGAGAGCGGGACAATTTTCGCGAGCACATAGGCAATTACCACCAGCCCTAAAGCGATGGGCAGGTAGATCAGATCAAAGGAGGCGGCGGCGACAGCGCCGACAAACAAGCCAATGGCGAGCCACATTTTGCTATCGGCGGTCACGGTCAATCCGCGATCTGCAAGCGGCAGGCAGCCAAGCCATTTGGTCACGTCCGGGCCGCGGTCTTTGTGCACGAGGATCAGGAGGATGTCGCCGGGCTGGACCACGGTCTTGCGGATCTGGCTGCGGATGCGGCGGCCTTCGCGGGAGATGCCCATGAGCACTGCGCCCTGGCGCCAGGCGAGACCCAGCGTTTGCGCGGCTTTGCCCGCGATGCGGGCGGTTTCGGGGACCACGACCTCGATGATGTCGAGACCGTCCCCGGCGGCTTTGAGCTGTTCCTCGCGTTTCTCGTCGGAGAAGTTGAGTGACAGGGCGGTGCGGAATTCGTCGAGCGCGTCGGGTGTGGCTTCGAGCACCAAGGCGTCGCCTTCGCGCAGGATGTTGGTGCGGGCCGAGCCATAGAGCCGTTTGCCGCCACGCATCAGGCCAAGGATTTGCACGTCGGCCTCTTCGGCGTCGGGTTCCAACTCGCCAAGGCGCTTGCCGATCAGCTTGCTCTCTGCCGGGACGGTGAGTTCGGCGATGTATTGGCCAAGGTCGGCAACTTTTTTACCGGCGTCTTCGCGATCCGGGATCAGGCGCCAGCCAATGAGGGCGACAAAAAGCAGGCCAGCGATGGCTGTGAGGCCCCCAACAGGAGCGAAGTCAAACATCTTGAACGGCTCACCCAAGCTTTCCTCACGGATGGAGGCGATAATGATGTTGGGCGGCGTGCCGATGAGCGTGGCCATGCCGCCAAGGATGGTGGCGAAAGACAGCGGTATCAGAGATTTGGACGGGCTGCGGCCTGCTTTGCGGGCTGTTTGAATGTCCACCGGCATCAACAAGGCCAGCGCGGCGACGTTGTTCATAAAGGCGGAGAGCACAGCCCCCACGGCGCCGATGATGGCGATGTGATTGCCCAGGGAACGCGCGCTGTCCACCAAGGTGCGGGTGATCAGGCCGACGGCGCCGGAACGGACAAGGCCTGCGGAGACAATTAGCACAAGCGCCACAATCAGCGTGGCAGGGTGGCCAAAGCCTGAAAAGGCGTCTTTTGTCGGGACCACGCCCAGCACCACGGCGATCATCAGGGCGGCAAAGGCTACGATGTCATAGCGGAACCGGCCCCAGAGCAGCATCACAAACACGCCGCCGAAAAGGCTGAACAAAATGATCTGATCTGTGGTCATGAAAAGGCCTGTAAGCAAATTTGTTTGCGGGGAAGTCAATCTTACAGGCCACGGAAACGCAAGCGGGTTGCGGATTTTGCCTGCTGTGACGTATAGAGAGCCCCAACACTACGATACTGCGAAAAGACAACCGGAGGCGAACATGGCCGGCCATAGTAAATGGGCAAACATTCAGCACCGCAAAGGGCGTCAGGACGCCGCGCGCTCCAAGCTGTTTTCCAAACTTTCCAAAGAGATCACCGTTGCCGCAAAGATGGGCGACCCTGATCCGGACAAAAACCCGCGTCTGCGTCTGGCGGTGAAAGAAGCCAAGAGCCAGTCCGTGCCAAAAGACGTGATCGAACGCGCGATCAAGAAGTCGGTTGCGGGCGAAGGCGACGATTATGAAGAAATCCGCTATGAGGGCTATGGCCCCAATGGCGTGGCGGTGATTGTCGAAACCATGACCGACAACCGCAACCGGACAGCCTCTACCGTGCGTTCCACCTTCACCAAGAGTGGCGGCAACCTCGGCGAGACCGGCTCTGTTGGCTTCATGTTCGACCGTAAAGGCGAAGTGACCTACGTCGCAGATGCAGGCGATGCGGATTCTGTGTTTGAAGCGGCAATTGAAGCCGGTGCGGAAGACGTCGAGAGCTCTGAGGACGGTCACATCATCTGGTGCGAAGACACCGACCTGAACGAGGTGTCCAATGCGCTGGAAGCAGCCCTTGGCGAGTCTGTCAGCACCAAGCTGGTGTGGAAGCCAACCACGACCACCGAGCTGGATCTGGAAGGCATGCAGAAGCTGATGCGGTTGATCGATGCGCTGGAAGATGACGATGACGTGCAGCGCGTGACCACAAACTTCGAAGCCTCTGACGAGGTGATGGACCAGTTGTAAGCAGCGGTTCTGTTAGAGATTGGAAGGGCGCGCTCCGGCTGGGGCGCGCTCTTTTTCTTTGCGCAGCACGTCGCGGACTTTGTTGGCGGGCAGGCCAAGGAAGGTCTGCGCGGCGACGGGGCTGCGCAGGATCAGGCGTTGCAGCAGGATGGGACCTGGCATGCCCAGCAGCACGCCGAGCGCGGTGACGGCCCAGAGGTTGCCGGGAGTGCCCAGTTGCCACCAGGCCAGCGTGACGGCGGCAGTGAAGAAGACGTGGAACAGGTAGATCACGTAGGCTTTGGTGCCGATGTCTGCGAGGCGGGCTTGATGGGGGCGCAACATAAGCAAACCGAAACAGGCGGAAAATCCCAGCGCAATGGCCAGAAGGCGGCGCGGCGTGCCGGTGAGGATCAAGTCCTGCGTGGCGAGGCGAAAACCGATGAACAGCCCGACAGCGAGTAGTAAAGCGCCAAGCGGGCGGGCCCAGGGCGCGCTGCGCAAGGCTTGGCGGACGTTGGGTGTTTGTGTGGTCAGGTAGCCGGACATGAAAAACGGCAGCAGGAAAGTGGCGTCGGTGATTGAGAACCAGTTGGTGGCGGGCAATGGTATTAGACCGAGGCCCCACCAGGCAATGCCCAGCAGGCCAAGCCCAGCGGCGATGTGACGGTGCCAGCTGCCGCCAACGAGGCAAACCAGCAGGACGGCGGTGGTCATGATCAGGAAGCTGGCTTGCAGGAACCAGAAGTGCGCAAAGCTGGTGACATAGGTCAGAGGTAGGGGCGGCTGTGCGGTGCCGGCCATACGGCGGGCGAGCCAGAACAGGGTGCCAACCGACAGCATGGGCAGCAGCAGGCGGCGGGCTTTTTTACGGATGGTTGTGCGAGCGTCCGGCCAGAGGCCGGTGGCGCGCGCAAAGACCATGCCGGAAATAAAACTGAAAATCAGCATGCGCATGTCCTCAGTGGTGTGGCTGAGGATGCTGATGGGATGGTCTAGCGGCAGTTCCAGGCCGTAAGCGGGGGAAATGCCAACCATGTGGTGCAGGACAAGGATGAGACAGACGATGGCGCGCAGCGTGTCGATTTCTGCGCGCATGGTTGCTGCTTGGGGCGTCTGTGACGTTGTTGCTGGCATGTTCTATGCCTCATCTGCGCCTTTTGTGGGCGGTTGTGTCTAGTTTAGCGGGATCGTCCTGTGGTGTCTTGCCTTGCTTGGTGTAGTTGGCGTTCCGGGACAGAGCGCGGCCAGAGTTGGTCAATTTGTTGGCAAATTGGCCGGAGAGTGAGGGGCCAGGCTTTGGCGTGCGACTCGGCGCACCGCTTTGGTAAGCGGGGCAAGGGCGGGGGCCAGCAGGCGGCTGGATTGCCAGAACAGAGGTGTTTCGTAGGTGGTGTCGGGGATCAACGGCACCAAGGCGCCGCTTTCCAGATGGGGGCGCACCAGCGGTTCCGGATTCATGCCCCAGCCAAGCCCCAGCAGACATGCCTCGACAAAACCGGTGGAGGATGGCAGGCGATGGCTTGGCGGCGAAGGCGTGACGCCAAGGTTTTGCGTCATCCAGGTCTCTTGCAGGCGGTCTTTGGCATCAAAGATCAGGATCGGGGCCGTCGATATGGCCTCTGCGGTGACACCGTTGGGGAAGTTTTTGGCCATGTAGGCTGGGCTGGCGGAAGGCACATAGCGCATTGGCCCTAAGGGCGTGCTGTCGCAACCAGCAATGGGGGCTTCATGTGCAGTGACAGCGGCGACCACTTCGCCACGCCGGAGCCAGTCGGCGGAGAAATCCTGATCGTCCACCACCAGATCAAACAGCAGGTCGGGCACCTGCGCGGCGGCTTTGAGGAACCATGTGGCGAGGCTGTCTGCGGTGACGGCGGTTCTCAGGCGGGCGGTGCGCGGGGAGAGCTTTGCCAGATCGCGGGAGAGCGCGCCTTCGAGCATGCCCACCTGGTCGAGGTGGGCGGCGAGGCGGCGGCCGGTTTCGGTGCCTTCACAGGGTGTGCCGCGCAGCACCAAAGGCATGCCGACGCGCTCTTCCAGCGCTTTCAGGCGTTGCGAGATGGCGGATTGGGTGATGCCCAGTTCCTGTGCCGCGCCATCAAAACTGCCGGTGCGCAGGATCGCCGCAAGGGCGGCGAGATGGGCGTAGTCGAGTTTCATTGCAGCTTGGCTGCGGTGCCGTGTGTGGGCCTGATCCGATTTTGGTTGGCATTGAGCGTTGAGCCGTCATGCGCCAAGGCCCAGTCTTTGGCCTCATTAAGAGACATGCCGAGGTTCACCGCCAGCTTGTCCGCCAGCGCATAGGCGGAGCGGGTGGGGTGCAGCTTTGTCAGCAATTCGACGTGACGCAGGCGCGCCTCGGGGAATTGGTCCAGGCAGTGCTTGATGTCGTCCTGCGGCAGCTGGAAGTGGAAGGCCAGCGCATTGCGTAAAAACAGCGCGTCATGACCTGCCGCCTCAAGGCGGCGGCAGTAGTCTACGTTGCTTTCCCCATTGACGGGCGGCAGGGTTTTGTAGCTTGGAAGCGACATAAGCTGTCCTAATGTGGTCCCAGGTTTTTTAATTTGAGTAATTCATGGGCGGGCCGTAGTCAAACCCCAACACAAAGGTGCAATGGATAACCACTGGGGGCAAGACGATATGGGCGAGACAGGCATTTTGGGGCCAGCATTGGCCGGGTTTGCGTTGGGGCTGTCGCTGATTATGGCGATTGGCGCGCAAAACGCCTTTGTGCTGCGCCAAGGCTTACGTGGAGAATATGTGCTGCCACTGGTGCTGACCTGTGCGGTCAGTGACGCCATCCTGATCACTTTGGGCGTGGCGGGGTTTGGCGCGTTGATTGCGGCCAATCCCACCATGATTGAATGGGTGCGCTATGGCGGTGCAGTGTTCCTGTTTGTCTATGGGGCGATGAATTTTAAGGCCGCTGCAGCTGGCGGAGATGCTCTACAGGACAAGGGGCGCACAGCGAGCAGCTTTGGCGCGGCGGTTATGACCTGTGTGCTGCTGACCTGGGCCAATCCGCATGTATACTTGGATACGGTTGTGCTGTTGGGTGGAATTTCCGCGCAATATGCGCCGGGATGGGCCTTTGGCGCGGGTGCGGTGACCGCAAGCTTTGTGTTTTTCTTCTCGTTGGGGTTTGGCGCCAAACTGTTGCGTCCCTTCTTTGTTAATCCGCGCTCCTGGCAGATTTTGGATGTGCTGGTCGGGCTGACCATGTGGGCGATTGCCGCGAAACTGATCTGGGGCATGTGAAGGGGCGCTGCCCCCGTCGGCGCAAGCGCCGACTCCCCCGGGATATTTAAGGAAGGAGAAGAGTGGGGCATTGTGTGAGGTTGCGCACATAAGTTGTGGGGACTTGCCTGTTTTGTGCGGCAGGGGAATGGCCATATCCTGCGGGTAGCAAGTCAGGAGGACGCCATGAGTTGGAACCCAGCCTTAGAGCCAAAATTGCCCGATGCCACCGCCTTGGAGGCGATTGAGACAGTCATTGTGCCACGCTCTCGAGACCTTGGCGGGTTTTCTGTGCGGCGGGCGTTGCCTGCGCCGAAGCGGCAGATGGTGGGGCCATTTATCTTTTTTGATGAGGCGGGGCCGGCAGAGTTTTTGACAGGGCAGGGCATTGATGTGCGGCCGCATCCGCATATCGGGCTGGGGACGGTGACCTATCTGTATCGCGGTGAGTTTGAGCATCGCGACAGTTTGGGCACGCATCAGATGATTTATCCCGGTGAGGTGAACTGGATGGTGGCAGGGAATGGCGTGACCCATTCGGAGCGCACGTCAGAAGCGACACGTAAGGCGCCAAGTTCGCTGTTTGGGATTCAGACTTGGATCGCTTTGCCGGAGGAGCACGAAGATGATCCGGCGGCGTTTGAACACCACGGCAAAGAGGCGCTGCCGTTTCTGGAAGGCGAAGGCAAAGAGGTGCGGTTGATCCTTGGGGATGCCTGGGGGGAGCGCGCGCCGGTGAGCATGATGTCAGAGACATTTTATGCCGATGTGGCCTTGCAGGCTGGGGCGAAGCTGCCGATGCCGGACAATCACGAGGATCGGGGTTTGTATGTGGTGGACGGCGCGGTAGAGATTGCCGGGGACGTGTTTGAGCCGGGACGTATGGTGGTGTTCCGGCCCGGCGATGCGATCACCGTGACGGCGGGACCGCAGGGTGCGCGGTTGATGGCGCTGGGCGGGGAAACCATGAATGGGCCGCGGTATATCTCGTGGAATTTTGTTAGCTCCAGCAAGGAGAAAATTGAGGCTGCGAAAGCCGATTGGGCAGCCGGAGATTGGGCCGATGGGCGGTTTCAATTGCCGCCGGGGGATGATCAGGAGTTTATTCCCTTGCCGGACAGGATGCTGTGACGCCGCGGCACAATTTTGCTTAACAGGTTTCCTACCTCGACACTGCCGCCACGTCATGTCTATGTGGCGGCATGACGGATGAAAGCGCGTATTCGCCCCTGAAGGGTGTGTTTTGGATGCTGGTCACGGGGCTGTGCTTTGTGGCGGTGACCGCGCTTGTGAAAATGGTGAGCACGCGGTTGCCTGCGTCGGAGACAGCGTTTCTGCGCTACGCGCTGGGCATAGTGTTCCTGATCCCGATGATCAAACCCATTCTGGAAGCGAAGCTCACCAAGCGGCAGATTGGCTTGTTCAGTCTGCGTGGCATCTTGCACACTGGTGCGGTGGTGGCGTGGTTCTTTGCCATGGCGCGTATTCCGATCGCCGAGGTCACGGCGATGAACTATCTGTCGCCGGTCTATGTCACCATTGGTGCGGCGCTGTTTTTGGGGGAAAAGCTTGCGTTTCGGCGGATCGCGGCGGTGATTGTGGCGCTGATTGGGGTGACAATCATTTTGCGGCCGGGCTTTCGCGAGTTGAGTCCGGGACATTTTGCCATGCTGTTCACGGCGCTGGGCTTTGCCGGTGGCTACCTGATTGCCAAGCGGTTGAGTGAAGAGGTCAGCCCCACGGTGGTTGTGGGGATGTTGTCGGTGACGGTGACCATTGGGCTGGCGCCTTTGGCGCTGTCGGTCTGGGTGACGCCGACGTTGGAAGAGTTGGTGATCCTGTTTGGCGTGGCCTGTTTTGCCACGGCAGGGCACTACACCATGACTTTGGCATTTAAGGCGGCGCCGGTGACTGTGACGCAGCCGGTGAGTTTCTTGCAGATGGTCTGGGCGGTGTTGCTGGGCTGGATTGGTTTTGGCGAGCAGCCGGATGTCTGGGTGCTGGTCGGGGCGCTTACAATTATTGGCGCGATCAGCTTTATCACCTGGCGTGAAGCCATGCTGAAGCGGCGTCAGATCACGCCGCTTGTGGGGCAGACCAAGCTCTGAGATTTGCCACAGCGCCGTAAGTGCGCCTATCCTGAGGAAAATCGGGAGGGGGACACTATGAGATCAACTTTCTGGATGGTCGGGTGTGCGGCCGCGGTGACGCTACCGGTGGCCGCGCGGGCGGGGTTGGAGATCTGCAACGAGGCTGGGTTCTCACAAAGTGTGGCGGTGGCCTACAAGGATGGGGATGTCTATCGATCTCGCGGGTGGTGGAACCTTGATCCGGGCGAGTGTGACACGCCGGTGACCGGCGATCTGAAGCGGCGATACTACTATGTTTTTGCCACCGCGCGCGGCTATGAGTTTGATCCGGCGGAGCGGTATAGTTTTTGTACTGAGCTCTCCGGGTTTTCGATTGTGGGCGATGAGGATTGCGAGGCGCGTGGCTATGACAAATCCATGTTTGCAAAAATCGATACAGGTAAAACGGCCAAAGACTATCGGTTGAATATCAAAGCGGGGATTTTCACGGCGTTGGAAACGGGGGGCGCAGGCGGTGCGACCGCAACGCCGCCTGCGGAGATTGTGTACACGACAGAGGCTGAAGCACGGCGGATTTTGCCCCTTTATATGCCTATGGAGAACTCCGGTTTCTTTGGGGAACCGTTTTCTCAAGTCGGCATCTTTCAGGGCTGTGCCTATGAATATGAGGACGCGTTTTGCAGTTTTCATGCGGAAGGCTGGAAGTATTATGTGAACTACGGCAACGGCACTGAAGATGCGTTGCTGGATGCGCTGGAGTATTTGCCCGTGGGCACGCCGGTGGCCTTTGGTGGCGACATGATCAGCTATGGCGATATCACGGTGGACACGGTGATCCGTGAAGTGAGTTATTTCCCCGAGCTTGATCCTTATCAGGACATCCGTGAAGCGATGCAGGGTATGTGGCGCGATATGACCGACATCACCGCGCAGATCATGATCGAAGGGGCGGAGCTGACCGAGTTCTATAATGGTGAGCCGGTTGCCGATTATTTTCTACAAATCGCGCCGGGGTGTGATGCGGGGCCGGGCGGGCCAGTGTTGTTGCAGACCAACCCGGAGGATCGAGAGCCCTATTGCTATATGATCGACAGTGTCACGGACAACGAGATGGTGCTCTATTATTACGGCAACCCGGAGCCCTTCGTTTATCGGCGATGATTTGTCGCGAAACGTCTTGAGCTTTTCTGGGTGGTGTTCCTAGGGTGTGAGAAACCGTCCAAGGAGCTAAAGCATGTCTCGTCCCAACATCCTGATTTTTATGGTGGATCAGCTCAACGGCACGTTTTTTCCCGATGGGCCAGCGGAGTGGTTGCATGCGCCGAACTTGAAGAAGCTGGCGGCGCGGTCGACGCGGTTTCAAAACGCCTATACGGCCAGCCCACTATGCGCGCCGGGGCGGGCGGCGTTTATGTCAGGACAGTTGCCGAGCGGCACAGGGGTCTATGACAACGCGGCCGAGTTCGCTTCGTCCATTCCCACCTACGCGCACCATTTGCGCCGGGCCGGGTATCAGACATGCCTGTCCGGCAAGATGCATTTTGTTGGGCCAGATCAGTTGCACGGCTTTGAGGAGCGGCTGACCACGGACATCTATCCGCCGGATTTTGGCTGGACGCCGGATTACCGCAAACCGGGCGAGCGCATCGAGTGGTGGTACCACAATATGGGCAGTGTGACTGGAGCAGGTGTGGCGGAGATCTCCAACCAAATGGAGTATGACGACGAGGTCGCCTATCACGCCACGCGCAAGGTCTATGATCTGGCGCGGGGGCATGATGACCGGCCCTGGTGTCTGACCGTGAGTTTCACCCACCCGCATGACCCCTATGTGGCACGCAAGAAGTACTGGGACCTGTATGAAGACTGCGACCACCTGCTGCCGGAGGTCGGGGCCATTCCGTATGAGGACCAAGATGCGCATTCCAAACGCATTTTTGACGCCAATGACTGGCGCAGTTTTGACATCACCGAAGAGGATATTCGCCGGTCGCGTCGGGCGTATTTCGCCAACATCAGCTATCTGGATGACAAGATTGGCGAAGTGATGGAGGCGCTGGAGGCGACGCGGCAAGAGGCGGTGATCCTGTTTGTCAGTGACCATGGCGACATGCTGGGCGAGCGCGGCTTGTGGTTCAAAATGAGCTTCTATGAGGGCTCCAGCCGTGTGCCGATGATGGTGGCGGCTCCGAATATGGAGCCCGGATTGGTGACCACGCCGGTGAGCAACATCGATGTCTGTCCAACGCTGTGCGAATTGGCGGGGGTGAGCATGGAGGAGGTCATGCCCTGGACCACAGGCGAGAGCCTGGTCCACCTGGGGCAGGGCGGAACGCGCGACACGCCGGTGAGGATGGAATATGCGGCGGAGGCTTCATATGCGCCGATGGTGTCGCTGCGCTATGGAAAGTGGAAGTACAACCGCTGTTCCCTGGACCCGGATCAGCTGTTTGATCTGGAGGCCGATCCGCATGAACTGACCAATCTGGCAGAGGAACCGGCGCATCAGGGCACGGTGCAGACACTACGGGCCAAGTCGGAGGCGCGCTGGGATTTGGCGGCGTTTGATGCGGCGGTGCGGGAAAGTCAGGCGCGGCGTTGGGTGGTCTATGAAGCGCTGCGGGAGGGCGGGTACTTCCCGTGGGATTATCAGCCGTTGCAGAAGGCCTCGGAGCGCTACATGCGCAACCATATGGACCTGAATGTGGTGGAGAAGAATCAGCGCTTTCCGCGTGGGGAGTAGTTCGCCACACGTGAGAGTAGATTGTTAAGGCTTGTGCCCCTAGGCTGCGTCCAACGCGAAGGGGATAGATTTATGATTTTGAAAACACTGAAACACGCTGGCGCCGTGTGGATGCTGGCAGGCGCGGCGCAGGCGCAGATGTTCATTGATAGCGGTGTTGAGAGTGGCGTCCATGGCGAGCCTCTGGAAGATGTGGCGATGTTGCAGGGCTGTGTCTTTGAGCAGGAAGTGCCGAGTTGCGAACTGACCAGCAATGGGTTCACTTATTGGGTGAGCTGGAACGAGCCGACGCCAAGTTACATTGTCGAGGCCATGGGCACACTTTATGTGAATGCGCCGCTGTGGCTGCGGGCGGATATTGTCTCGATGGGCGATATGTCCGCCGAACTTGCCGTGCACGCGATGCGCCACGATCCCGCGCTGGACCCTTATGCGGACATCCGCGCCAACTTGCAGGGGCAGTGGGTGTTTGCCGCAGATCCGGCCTACACGTCCACTGTCTGGGGCGATCAGGTGACTGAAGAGATCAATGGGGACTATTCGTCAGAGTACACGCTGCAATTGGCTGATAGTTGCGAAAAATCCAATGGGCAGGGGCCGGTGATGATCGCGCATATCGATCCTTGGAGCGAGCCGCCTTGCATGATCATTGAAGCGGTCACCGCGGATAAGATGATCATGCAGCTGGCCGGGGGCGACGGCACGCTTTTCAAATACGTGCGGCCCTAACAGGATCAGCTTTCAGCTTTCCGATTTTAGCATGAGGTCCGCCACTTCGCGGGCCTCTTTGCGTGCCTGGGCTGGGTTAAGCGGTGCGTCCGATTGCGCAGCCTCGAGCCACACGCCATCCATGTAGCATTGCAGAGCTTCGCGCAGCGTTTCGCGGCGGTCGTCTGAAACAAGTGCGCGCAGTTCGGCGCGGAAGTGGGCCGTAACGCGGGCGCGGTTGATGCGGTGCAGACGTTGCAGGCTTTCCGCATAGGGGGCGTTGGCCCAGAATTGCATCCAGATCGAGCATTGCTCGTTGGTGAAGAGCCGGTCTGAAAAGTTGGCGTCGATCACCGCCATCAGCCGCTCATGCGGGGTTTTGGCAGTGGCGTAGCGTTCCAACATCGCTTGTTTCAGCAAGGTCAGCAGGCGGCGCATAGTCGCCTCCATCAGCTTTTCCTTGGAGCCAAAATAATAGTTGATCGAGGCGGCAGAAGCGCCAGCTTCGGCGGCGATTTCTGCCATAGTGACAACGGCATAGCCCCGTTTGTGAACCGCCGTGATGGTGGCGTTGATCAACTCTTCATGTCGGATATCGCGGATACGTGTACGGCCCATGGCGCCACTTTAGCGTGATCGTTCTCAGGGGCAATGTTGTTGTATCAATAAAATTTTTAAATGGTCATTTAAAAAATTTGCCTGTGGTGCTAATTTGATCGCCAAATTGAGAATCCGCGGCCCCTTGATCGTGGCCGGCACAGGAAAGGAACGCGCGATGCAACTGCAACCGACGGCCAGCCATTTCATCAACGGAGCCTATGTGGAAGACACATCTGGCGCGCCGATTGAGATCGTTTACCCGGCAACGGGCGAGGTGATTGGCACTGTGCATGCGGCGACACCTGCGATCATCGATCAGGCACTGGAGAGCGCAAAAGCAGGGCAGAAGATCTGGGCGGCGATGACGGGGCGCGAACGCGGCCGCATTTTGAGCCGGACGGCGGCGATGATCATGGAGCGCAACCACGAACTTTCCGTGTTGGAGACCTATGACACCGGCAAGCCGTATCAGGAGACCATTGCCGTGGACGCGACCTCGGGCGCGGACGCGTTGGAGTATTTTGGTGGCTTGGCAGGTAGCCTGACGGGCGAGCATATCCCACTGGGCGAGGACTGGGTCTACACGGTGCGCGAGCCATTGGGTGTCTGTGTGGGCATTGGGGCGTGGAACTACCCCACTCAGATCGCTTGTTGGAAAGGTGCACCGGCGCTGGCATGCGGCAATGCAATGGTGTTCAAACCATCGGAAACCACACCGATGTGCGCGCTGAAAGTGGCGGAAATCCTGCATGAAGCCGGTGTGCCTGCAGGTGTCTATAACGTGATCCAAGGTTTGGGCGAGGTCGGCGCAGCATTGGTGAATGACCCGCGTGTGGACAAGGTGAGCCTGACGGGTTCGGTTCCTACTGGCAAGAAGGTCTATGCGGCGGCGGCGAGCCATATGAAGCATGTGACCATGGAGCTGGGCGGCAAGTCGCCCCTGATTATCTTTGATGACGCGGATGTGGAGAATGCCGTGGGCGGAGCCATTCTGGGCAACTTCTACAGCTCTGGGCAAGTCTGCTCCAATGGCACGCGGGTGTTTGTTCAGAAGGGTATCAAGGAGAGGTTCCTGGCCCGTCTGGCGGAACGTCTGGGCACAGCGGTGATTGGCGATCCGCTGGATGAGGCCACAAGCTTTGGTCCGATGGTGTCAGAGCGCCAGATGGACATCGTTTTGGGCTATATGGCCAAAGGTGCCGAAGAGGGCGCGCGGTTGGTGTGCGGTGGCAAGCGTATGGACCGCGAGGGGTTCTTCCTGGAGCCAACAGTCTTTGCCGATGTGACCGATGACATGACCATCGCGCGCGAAGAGATTTTTGGCCCGGTCATGTCGGTGCTGGATTTCGACTCCGAGGAAGAGGTGATCGCGCGGGCCAATGACACCGAGTATGGCCTGTCTGCGGGTGTGTTCACGTCTGACCTGTCCCGCGGCCACCGCGTTATTGGGCAGCTCGAAGCAGGTAGCTGTTTTATCAACTCCTACAATGACGCGCCAGTAGAGGCGCCGTTTGGCGGGGTGAAAAACTCTGGTGTGGGACGTGAAAACTCCAAAGAAGCGATCAACCACTACAGCCAGGTGAAGTCGGTCTATGTGCGCATGGGTGACGTGGAAGCGCCTTACTAACCCTCCTTTTGGCGACTCTGTCAGGAAGAACAAGATGCAGGCAGATTATGTGATTGTTGGCGCGGGCTCTGCTGGTTGCGCGATGGCGTACCGGCTAAGCGAGGCAGGCAAATCCGTGCTGGTGATTGAGCATGGTGGCACCGACGCAGGGCCGTTTATTCAGATGCCCGCGGCGCTGAGCTATCCGATGAATATGAGCCTGTATGACTGGGGCTACAAAACTTTGCCGGAACCACATCTGGGCGGACGGACGTTGGTGTGTCCGCGTGGCAAGGTGATTGGCGGGTCGAGTTCGATCAACGGCATGGTCTATGTGCGCGGGCACGCAGGCGACTACGACCATTGGGCCGAGAGCGGTGCAGATGGCTGGTCCTATGCGGATGTGCTTCCGTATTTCAAACGCATGGAGAACTGGCACGAGAGCGGGCAGGGTGGAGATCCAGATTGGCGCGGCTCTGATGGGCCGTTGCACATCAGCCGCGGGCCACGGTCCAATCCGTTGCACGGGGCCTTCGTGGAGGCCGGGCGGCAGGCGGGTTATCCCGTGACCGATGACTATAATGGACAGCAGCAAGAGGGCTTTGGCCCAATGGATATGACCGTCTACAAAGGTCAGCGCTGGTCTGCCGCAAATGCCTATCTGAAGCCTGCGTTGAAGCGCGAAAACTGTGATCTTGTGCGCGGGCTGGCGCGCAAAGTTGTGATGGAAAATGGCCGTGCTGTGGGCGTGGAAATTGAGCGCGGCGGGCAGGTGCAAGTGATCAGGGCCAATGCGGAGGTGATCCTCGCAGCGTCCTCGTTGAACTCGCCAAAGCTGTTGATGTTGTCGGGCATTGGGCCCGCTGCCCATCTGGCGGAGCATGGCATCGAGGTGGTCGCAGATCGCGCCGGGGTGGGGCAGAACCTGCAAGACCACCTTGAGGTTTACATGCAGATGGCGTGCAAGCAGCCGATCACGCTTTACAAATACTGGAACCTGATTGGCAAAGGCCTGATTGGGGCGCAGTGGTTGTTCACCAAAACGGGCCTGGGAGCGTCTAACCAGTTTGAAACTGCTGGGTTTATTCGCTCGCGTGCGGGGATTTCCTACCCCGACATTCAGTACCATTTCCTGCCCATCGCGGTGCGCTATGACGGGCAGGCGGCAGCCGAAGGGCATGGCTTTCAAGCGCATGTCGGACCGATGCGGTCGCCGTCGCGGGGCGAGGTGACCTTGCAGTCTGCCGATCCAAAAGCAGCGCCGAATATCTTCTTCAACTATATGTCGACAGAGCAGGATTGGGAAGACTTCCGCGCCTGTATCCGCCTGACGCGAGAGATTTTTGCACAAGAGGCGATGCAGCCGTTTGTGGAAAGCGAGATCCAACCGGGCGCAGATCTGCAAACGGATGATGAGATCGACAGCTTTATTCGAGAGCACGCGGAGAGCGCTTATCACCCCTGTGGCACCTGCAAGATGGGCAGCGTGGATGACCCGAAAGCGGTGGTGGACAGCGAATGCCGTGTGATTGGCGTCGATGGGTTGCGGGTGGCGGATAGCTCGATTTTCCCGCGCATCACCAACGGCAACCTTAACGGGCCGTCGATCATGACTGGCGAGAAGGCATCCGACCACATTTTGGGGCGGCGGCTGCCGTCGTCTAATGCGGAACCTTTGTTTGCGTCCAATTGGGAAACTGCGCAGCGATAGCAGCTGTCAGTCGCGCCGAGAAGTGCTGCGGAACAGGGCGGGCAAATCGTCGGCTTTTACAAAATGCTGAACATTGAAGTTGGGGTTTTGCCCTCCATCGACGGTCTTCCATTCAGGCCGGAACACGTAGACATCGATGGCGATTTCGGTGTCCGTTCCTGAAATGGCATTGAGTCCTTTGCCTTGCAGGCGGACATTGACGTCTGCCCCCTTGATGATCACGTTGAAACCGCCGCCCACTTCGGCTTCTCCATCCACTAAAAGCTTGATGCCATCGCCGTAAGTGACTTTGCGAACAAGCACATAGTATTGATCCGGCGCGTTGACGGCATCGGCAAATCCCCATTCTTGCATAAGGCTGCCACCGGCTCGGATGTCGTCGCCGAGATACCTCGTGATGCGGGTGACGGTGTTGTCGTAGGTTACGCTGTTTGGGTAGGCGATTTCAAAAGCGGAGTGCTTGGCGATCATTGCGTCGGCACGGACCTTGATGGCTGCCTTTTGGGCCTCCCCGCCAATCTGCGCTCCGCTGGAGTATTGCGCCACTTGCACGGTCTTATCGCGCGGGTTTGGGGGCGGCGTGAAGCCTGGAATATCTGAGAGGTGAACCATGCGCGCCTCACCCTGATCCCACAGAAAGAAGCTGCCAGCCTTGAAGTCACCTGAGTTGATGTAGCCGTAGTTTGTCTTGGCATAGTCAAGGTTCACGGCAACAACATCACCGTTTTTGAGGCAGGCCGTCAAGCAGACACAGGCGGCGAGCGTGATTGCGGGCTTGAGTTTGGTCATGAGGTCCCCTGTTGGTCATCAAAAGCGTTTTGGTTTTAAAAGTCTTGTTATCGGCACAGGTTAGAGCAGAACTGTCCGCGCTGTCATCCATTGCTTTTTGAATGCGATTTGATCCGCGTCAAAGAGGGGTGAGATTCGATTGGTCTATGGTGTGTGCGACCTTAAAAACAGGAGCGCAAACATGGCGAACACCCCACACGAACTGGCCGCAGAATTCCCTGAATTTGTTGAGAAAATGCATGACTTGAAAGTCAACGATGCGCATTTCGCGAAGCTGGCGGATGAGTATCATGAATTGAACCGCAAGGTGCATGCGGCGGAGACCAACGTGGCACCGCGCGAAGAGCTGGCAGAGGTGGATCTGCGTAAGCGGCGCGGCGCGCTGAAGGATGAGATCTACGCTTATCTCAAAGCAAACTGATTGATGAATCTGGTCAATTTTGGCCAGGTGTCGGTGCGCCACAGGCCGGTGTGACCGGCACCCGGGGCTTCGACAAATTCTTTACTATTGGATGGGGCGGCAGCGAAAATCTGTCGCCCCATCTCTATTGGGATAAGCGCGTCTTCTGTGCCGTGCAGGATCAGCAGCGGCCAGGTGACGGTCTTGGCGCGAGATAGGCTGTCCCATTGATTTGACTGGTGTTTTGTGAAGCCGCCATTGCCGGGATAGTGGTGCGCGGCCATGGCTTTGATGGAGGTGTAAGGCGCTTCCAGTAGTATGGCGTCCGGCGCGATGCCTGCTTCCAATGCGCCGAGTGTTACGGCGGCGCCGATGCTCTCGCCATAGACCACCACGGGGGACATCAAGGGGCGCACGATACTGTCGTAGATGGCGGCTGTGTCGCCGATGATGGCGGCCTCTTGCGGGGTGCCTGTGCTGCCGGAATAGCCACGATAGGCGGGGGCAACGAGGCCATAGCCCTGCTGAAGCAGGAGGTCGAACCGCGACGCGCGGTTGGCCAAATTGCCTGCGTTTCCTTGGAGATAGAAGATCACCGGTTTGCCGGCGGCCGGCGGGGCGGTCCAGACGATCAGCGCCTCACCATCGTGGTGGAAGATCTCTTCGGTCACGGACGGAAGGTTCGCGTCGGCTGGAGAGACGCGGGTGTCGTCCAGTGGGTAGATCATCATTCGTTCCAGCAGGGGCGCGGCGGCGACCAGCATACAGGCAAAGACCACGCAAAAGGCGCAGAGCCGGAACAGGAATTGTGCCAGTCTAACCCACATCGTAGGGCAGCACGCCGCGGGCGTTTTCGTTGATGGTCAGGCGGCGCTCCAGCGGGGGTACGGAGCGCTGGTGGCAATGGGTGCGTTCGCAGATGCGACAGGAAATGCCAATGGGTTCAAAGGCCTGCGGGTTGTCGAGCTCCATATGGTCGGCATAGACCAGCGCGTCGGCGTGGCGAATTTCGCAGCCCAATGCGATGGCGTAGCGGCGCACGGGGGCACCGAAGTGGCCGCCGGATTTGGAGACGTCGCGGGCCAGCGAGATGTAGCGCACGCCGTCCGGGGTTTCGGCGAGTTGGCGCAGGAAGCGGCCCGGTGTTTCAAACGCACGATGTACGTTCCAGAGCGGACAGGCGCCGCCGAAACGGGCGAACTGAAGCCGGGTTGCGGAGTGGCGTTTGGTGATGGTGCCAGCTTGATCTACGCGGACAAAGAAGAAGGGAATGCCTTTGTTTCCAGGACGTTGCAGGGTTGAGAGACGGTGGGCGACTTGCTCGATGGAGGCGCCGAAACGGTTGGAAAGCAACTCAAGGTCGTGGCGGGTTTCGCGGGCGACTTCGAGGAAGGTGCCGTAAGGCATGAGGGCCGCACCGGCATAGTAGTTGGCGAGGCCGATTTTGGCGATGCTTCGGGCGGCGTCCGACTGGAAGCGGGCGAAGTCCAATGTGGCTTCTAGCAGCTTGCCGTTTTGCAACAGGGCAACCTGCAGAAGTAGTTGAAATGTTTGGGTTTCTGGCTGCGCATAGCGGGAGATTTGCAGGCGTTGATGCTCGGCATCGTAGTGGCGTAGTTGGTCGATGTCTGTAAAGGCGACAGAGATGCCGGAGTCCTTGAGGGAGGCCAGGGCTGCGGCGCGAATTCCGCCGTGCTCGACCGCGCCTTGGGCGAAGCGTTCGGCGGCGTGGTCGACGGCGTCTATGTAGTTGTCACAATAGTGAAAAAAGTCCCTGACCTCATCCCATGGGCTGGCCTGCATTTGCACATCTTGGCGGCCCAGAGCCTCGTCCAGCGACGCAAGGCGTTCGTGGGTTTGGCGATAGGCACGGTGCAGTTCCAGGAAGGCGCGCGCCAGAGCCGGCGCGTTGGAGGCGGTGAGGCGCAGGTCTGCGAGCGGCGCGGAGGTTTCGGCTAGGACTGGATCGGCAAGAGCTTCGCGCATGTCAGAGACCAGGCGTTCGCTGTCACCGGTGCTTAACTCTGTGACATCTAAGCCAAATTCCTGCGCCAGTGCCAAGACAACCGTGGTGGAGACCGGGCGGTTGTTGTTCTCCATCTGGTTCAGATAGGGCAGGGAGACCCCTAGTTTTTGGGCGAAGTCCTTCTGGGTCAGGGTCAGTCTGGTGCGGATTTCGCGTAGTTTGGCGCCTGCGTAGAGCTTTTGCGTGGGCATGGAATCCTCTCGGCTTGCATAGCTGCAAAGATAGCTTTGCAAAGTCGATCAATCCATAGGGATAAATACTGTGCGGCGTTTGGTCGTTAATCGGTGATTTGAGGCGCGCTTTTCACGTCGGTATTGTGTCTGTATCGCGGCTGTTTTGCAGAGGTGCAAATTCTGTTGCGGCAGCAGTTAACGTGCCTGCATTGAGCGGGCGGATGCCGCCGAGAAAAATTCCGAGGTGATGAAACAGATTCTGGGGGCGTTAGGCGCCGATATATTTCTCGCGGCGGACCACCATGAGAATGGAGGTAACGCCGAAAACCGAGGTGATGAACATCAACCACAGCAATGGGAAAGCCCCGGTTTCTGGTGTGAGCAGAGCACCCGCCAGCGCGGAGAGGGCTGCGCCGCCGCCAATCATAATCGCGCCAGTGAGGCCGGAGGCCGTGCCAGCAAGATGTGGGCGCACAGAAAGAGCGCCTGCGGTGGCGTTGGGGATGGCAAGGCCATTGCCGATGCCGACAAAGGTCATGAAGCCGAAGAAGATCTCTGCGGAACCAAACCCCATGGCGAAGATCGACAGGGATGCAGCCACGCCCAGACCACAAATGGTGCAGCCGGTCATGACCATGCGATTGATGCCAAACCGTGCCGAGTAGCGGCCAGAGAGGAAGTTGCCGATGAAGTAGCCAACGGCGGGCGCGCCAAAGTAGATGCCCATCTGCGCCGCGCTCATGCCAAAGAGCTCGGTGGCCACAAATGGTGCTCCGCCAAGGTAGGCAAAGAACGCGCCGGAGGTGAAGCAATTGGCTAGGGAATAGCCCCAGAAACGCGGGCTGGTCAGAAGCTCCGGGTATTCACGGAATTGTTGACCTAGAGTGAGGCCGCTGTTGGATTTGGTTTCGCCGAGATCTCGATAGGTCAGCCAAAAGATGGCGGCGCCGGTGGCAAACAGGAGCCAGAAACTGGCTTGCCAGCCAAAGGCGCTGTCCAGCAGGCCGCCGAGTGCGGGGCCGAGCATGGGCACAACTGTCATGCCCATGGTGACGTAGCCAATCATGGATGCGGCCTCATCCGCGGAGACCATGTCGCGCACCACGGCACGGGACAACACCATGGCGACCACCACAGCAGCTTGTAACATGCGGAATGTCAGGTAAACGGCGGCGTTGGGTGCGTAGATGCAGCCGATGGTGGCCGCGAGGAAGATGGCAAGCCCTGCAAGGATCACCGGCCTCCGGCCAAACTTATCGCTGATCGGGCCAACGACAATTTGCAGCACGGCGTTGACGGCGAGGTATACCGCAATTGAGAGCTGCATCACGCCATAATCGGTGTCGAAGTATTCCGTCATCGACGGCAGGCTGGGCAAGAAGATGTTCATGCACAGCGCGGAGACCCCGGCCAGCAGGATCAAAGTGAAGATGTTTGGCGGTGTGCTACGGTCCAGAAATTGACCACGGGCTAAGCTGCTCATGCGCTAAGAGGTAGGAGCGCGCAAAGCAAATGTCCATGGATGAATTTCAATTGTGAACTATTTGCTGATTTGCAATTAGCGCGAGGTTGATTTTCTGGAGTTTGCAAATTTGCGGGAAAATCCTTTTTCGGGTGCAGCAAGGGGCCTATGGTGATGCGCAAAGCTTTTGGGGGCAGTGCATCCTGTGCCTGCCCAAATCGACGAATGAGGGCCGTGCCATGAAAGACATTCTGCAACAGTTGGAAGAGCGCCGTGAGGTTGCGCGTTTGGGTGGCGGTCAGCGCCGGATCGACAGCCAGCACGCCAAAGGCAAGCTGACCGCGCGGGAGCGGATCGAGCTGCTGTTGGATGAGGGCAGCTTTGAAGAGTTTGACATGTTCAAAACCCATCGCTGCACAGAATTTGGCATGGAAGAGCAAAAGCCTGCGGGCGATGGCGTGATCACTGGTTGGGGCACGATTAACGGCCGTATGGTCTATGTGTTCTCCCAGGACTTCACGGTGTTTGGTGGTTCGCTGTCGGAGACCCACGCGCAGAAGATCTGCAAAATTCAGGACATGGCGGTGCAGAACGGCGCGCCGATCATTGGCCTAAACGACTCAGGTGGGGCGCGTATTCAGGAAGGTGTCGACTCGCTGGCCGGCTATGCGGAAGTTTTCCAGCGCAACATTATGGCATCCGGCGTGGTGCCGCAGATTTCCGTCATTATGGGGCCATGTGCCGGTGGTGCGGTGTACTCGCCTGCGATGACCGACTTCATCTTCATGGTGAAAGACACCTCTTATATGTTTGTGACCGGCCCGGATGTTGTGAAAACCGTGACCAATGAGGTTGTGACAGCTGAGGAGCTGGGCGGGGCGAGCACACACACTAAGAAGTCTTCGGTGGCTGATGGCGCGTTTGAGAATGATGTTGAGGCGCTGACCGAAGTGCGCCGCCTGGTGGATTTCTTGCCGCTGAACAACCGCGAGAAACCGCCTGTGCGTCCGTTCTTTGATGAGCCGGGTCGGGTCGAGAAGTCTTTGGACACTTTGGTGCCAGAGAACCCGAACACGCCGTATGATATGAAAGAGCTGATCGCCAAAGTGGCGGATGAGGGCGATTTCTACGAGATTCAAGAAGACTACGCCAAGAACATCATCACTGGCTTCATCCGTCTGGAAGGGCAGACCGTGGGTGTTGTGGCCAACCAGCCGATGGTGCTTGCTGGCTGTCTGGATATTGACAGCTCCCGTAAGGCGGCGCGGTTTGTGCGTTTCTGTGACTGTTTTGAAATTCCAATCCTGACGCTGGTCGACGTGCCGGGCTTCCTGCCAGGGACCAGCCAGGAATATGGCGGTGTGATCAAACACGGCGCGAAGCTGCTGTTTGCTTATGGCGAAGCGACCGTGCCGAAGGTGACTGTGATCACCCGGAAAGCTTATGGCGGGGCCTATGACGTGATGGCGTCCAAGCACCTGCGGGGCGATTTCAACTACGCCTGGCCAACAGCGGAGATCGCGGTGATGGGCGCGAAGGGCGCGACCGAGATCATTCACCGCGCGGATCTGGGCGATGCGGAGAAGATTGCCGCACATACCAAGGACTATGAAGACCGCTTTGCGACGCCATTTGTGGCGGCAGAGCGCGGCTTCATCGACGAGGTGATCATGCCGCAGAGCACGCGCAAACGGGTGAGCCGGGCGTTTGCGAGCCTGCGTAACAAGAAGCTCGAGAACCCGTGGAAAAAGCACGACAACATCCCGCTGTAATGACCTATAGGTGGATCCATAACGATTCACCACAAGGAAAAATTGAATATGCGTACCTTAATGGCCCTTATCTTTGCTATGTCTGCGCTCCCTGCGGTTGCGCAAAGCAATCCATGTAAGGGAAGAACTGTGATCGATGTCGGGCACGGTGGTAAAGCTTGCATCTACCTTATTGATGAAAGCGACTTCACGTGGACACGCACGCGCGACGACTTTGCGAGCACGCAAAAGCACACAAGCTCGCAACCGCGAGTCGCGGCAAGCATGTTGGGTACAGCGTCTACGAATAAAGGCGTGTTGAGCAAACAAATGGTCAACCTCTGCAAAGCTGCGTTGAACGACGTGCAGACCCAGTTTTCTGGCACCAAATATAATCGCATCATGTTGTATTTGGACTGGCGCCAGAGCGGCGGTGAAATCTATGGCGGTTGGTCCAACGCAAAATGTCGCGGTTTCAGGTTCTTTGGGGTCAAGCAACGTATTTAAAAGCCGGCTGGTTCTCTGAGGAGACTGAGGGCCACCTAATACAAAATGGCGGTAGACAGGGCCAAGAGTGCCTTGTCCATCCGTCCAAGCGCAACACGGGCGAAGGAGAATGACTTGATGACTCAGTGTTTCAAAAACCAAGCTTTCACCATTTCCCATGCGGATGACAGCAAGTTTGTCGGCCAAGGGCTGCGGCCGTTCTTTGAGTATCGCGATCTGGGCATCCAGGACAGCACGCAAGGCAAGTTTGGCGCACATGTCATTCGGGCGGTGCCGGGCATGGAAAGTCCAGGGGCGTGGCATTCCCATGAGTTGGACTTCCAGATGGTCTATGTGACCAAAGGCTGGGTGGTGTTTGAATATGAGGGGCAGGGCGAGCATGTGCTGCGCGCGGGCTCCTGTGTGTTGCAGCCGCCGGGCATCAAGCATCGGGAAGTGCGCCACTCCGACGACATGGAGCTGATTGAGATCATCAGTCCTGCCGAATTTGCCACCAATGACGAGGAGGCGCCGAAGTGAGCCGGAGCCGCTGGCATATCCAACGGGAGGGCGATGCGCTGACCATGAGCCGCCGGTTGCCGGTGCGCTGGGACGTGGTGGCGGAGACCTCTTTGCCGGATGCGGGCTTGCTGCGCACGGCGCAGCAGGTGCGGCAGGATATGTGGCGGGCGTTGCAGGATCTGCGTGGCTTTGCCCCAACCGTTGAAGTGCGGCGTGAGGCAGGGCGGCTGTTTGTGAAGGCTGGCGGGGCTGTGGATGGCGCGGTGGCCAAGGGCCATGCGCAGGCCATTATTGCCGAGATTTTGGACTGTCCTGAGCGGCGGGATCGCTGGCGGCGGTTTGCGCAACATCGGGGGGCGTCCTCATGAAATTTGTGACGCCACGTAAGGCTTTGGCGCAAAAAACTTTCGCCCCACGCACATTTTTTGGAGCTTTTACGAAAAATCTGTGCAAGCGTGCGACTCAACTTACGCTTTCCGCCGCGTTTGGAGGGGCCCTCACGGGCGCGGCCACGGCCGGGGTTTTGGAGGAGACCCCGGTCGTGCCCTCAGGCAACGATCTCCATCTCCAGGAAATTCTCTACGAAGTGCGCGCGGATGAAAGCCGTGTGGCGCGGTTCCGCTATGTCATGCCGCTCATTCGGCAGGGCGTGGAGTTCACCGACATTGAGGAAGACTTCTTTCATCTGTGCATTGGCGTCGCAGTGCCGTATCTCGCCATTCAGGATGAAACAGTCGATCAGGTGATCATATCCATGGCGGACAGAGAAACCACATTTGGCGAAACCACACAGGTGGCGACGCAGTTTTTTGAAGCATTCAGCGTGCAGGATGGCACCTGTATCTGGGAGGGCTTCTGATGACACCACTAGATATTGTTAACGTTAAGGGCAATGAGCAAGACATTGCGGCTTTGCGGTCACATCGGATGAGCTTGGGCTTGTATCTGTATCTTTTTGCAGAAGATTTGCGTAGTCTCCGCGCATGTCCCCAACGTGGGGCAGTGAGGCAGGCCGGGCAAATCCGCCCGGTTTGGACGTTAAACAATGAATGGAGAACAAGATGTCCAAGAGCATCAAGTCATTCCTCGCAATCGGCCTCGTGGCCCTGGTTGCAGCCTGTGGCCAAGACGAGCCGCTGGAAGAATATGTTGTGGTCGACCCAGAGCCGATCTCGACTGAGCCGACCTACACCGGCAAATACAAGTAAGGCGATCCGCCTGACAGGTGGACAGGCCGCGCGGCCTGTTCACACCCGCGCCACGCTCTCAGCAATCCGGGGAGAAGTGGCATGATCAAACATCGCGGGTTCCCCGGCCGTCTTCCGGGTACGGATTTCCAATTCACCATTCGTCGCGCCAACCCCAAAGGGGTCACGCCGATCACACGCCGTGAGCGGTTCAAAGACCGTCGTCCGCCGGATCGTCGTGCGGATGCGGCCTTTATGCAGGCGCTGTGGGAGCATTTTGGCGACCAGCCGTTTGAGCGGGGCAATTTGGATGCGGGCCGTTTGAGCTGGCTGTTTGGGCGCGAGGTGGTCGCGGTCGAAGAGGATTTTGACCCCGAAGACTATGAGGCGCTGCTGGTCATTGACGAGGCCGTTGCGCGGGTGTCTTTCCCGGACGCATTTGAGGATGACTGGGCGTAATGTTGCCGATGCCACGACATAATGGGCAAGCCATTGCCCAAAGCGGGACAGAGGCAAAATTGCCCCTGTTTTCCGTAGTTTGCCGTGGCAAGGTCACTGTCATGGAGCGGGGCGTTGTCGCGCATCGCTCCTGTAACAGTGTATTCCGTTACCCTTCCCCTTTCGGGTGGTCCTGTATTGTCCCTTCAGGATCACCCGTTTTTTCTGCGGCGCTTGCGCGTCCGGCGAAAACGGGTGAGATTGTGGGCACACTCACAGGTCAGGTGGACAGAAGATCCGCCGATAACCCCATATCGGGAAGAGGCACAAACACATGCGTATCACAGCAGCAGTTTCCATTATTGCGCTCCTTGGGCTTTCGGCATGCGGCCGGACCATGGGCGAGCAGGCGCTCATCGGCGCGGGTGCAGGCACCATTGCGGCAGCGGCCGTTGGCGGCAGCCTTGCGGCCGGTGCGGTTGTCGGCGGTGCGGCCAACACGATCTATTGTCAAGAATTCGCCACCAGCTGCTGAGCGCCGTTGCGCGCCGCAGGGTGATTTGAATTGTCCGGCTGAGACCCAGCCGGTTCCGAACCCAAAGCCATCGACGTGCGCAAGCGCGGCGGTGGCTTTTTTGTTGCCTATGCAAGCTGCTGTTGCGGCTCGCGAAGACCAAGAAGGACGATAAGATGTTCGACAAGATCCTGATTGCCAACCGGGGCGAGATTGCCTGCCGCGTGATCAAAACCGCTCGTAAGATGGGCATCAAGACGGTGGCGATTTACTCAGACGCCGACAAGCAGGCGCTGCATGTGCAAATGGCGGATGAAGCCATCCACATTGGCCCGCCGCCTGCGAACCAGTCCTACATCGTGATCGACAAGGTCATGGACGCGATCAAGCAGTCCGGCGCGCAGGCGGTGCACCCGGGCTATGGCTTCCTGTCGGAAAACGCCAAGTTTGCCGAAGCGCTGGAAGCGGCCGGCGTGGCTTTTGTAGGCCCGCCTAAAGGTGCGATTGAGAGCATGGGGGACAAGATCACCTCCAAGAAAATCGCGCAGGACGCCAATGTGTCAACCGTGCCGGGCTATATGGGCCTGATCGAAGATGCAGATGAGGCGGTGAAGATCTCCAACGAGATTGGCTATCCGGTGATGATCAAAGCCTCCGCCGGTGGCGGCGGTAAGGGTATGCGGATCGCGTGGAATGATCAGGAAGCGCGTGAAGGGTTCCAGTCGTCCAAGAACGAAGCCGCCAACAGCTTTGGCGACGACCGGATCTTCATCGAGAAGTTTGTGACCCAGCCACGGCACATTGAAATTCAGGTGCTGTGCGATGCGCATGGCAACGGCATTTACCTGAACGAGCGCGAATGCTCGATCCAGCGCCGGAACCAGAAAGTTGTTGAGGAAGCGCCAAGCCCGTTCCTGGATGAAGCCACACGTAAGGCGATGGGCGAGCAGTCTGTCGCGCTGGCGAAAGCCGTGGGCTATGCCTCTGCGGGTACGGTGGAATTCATCGTCGATGGCGACAAGAACTTCTACTTCCTTGAGATGAACACCCGTTTGCAGGTGGAACACCCTGTGACCGAGCTGATCACCGGTGTGGACCTGGTGGAGCAGATGATCCGCGTGGCGGCGGGTGAACCGCTGTCCATCACGCAGGACGATGTGACCATCAACGGCTGGGCGATTGAGAACCGTGTCTATGCGGAAGACCCCTATCGCAACTTCCTGCCGTCGATTGGCCGTCTGACCCGTTACCGTCCACCGGCCGAGATTGCTGCCGGCCCTATGTTGGACAACGGCAAATGGGCGGATGATGCCAAAGAGGGCAAGCGCTTTGCTATGCGCAATGACACCGGCGTCTATGAGGGCGGCGAGATCAGCATGTATTATGATCCGATGATCGCGAAACTATGTACCTGGGCGCCGACCCGTGAAGAGGCGATTGAAGTGATGCGTCAGGCGCTGGATGGGTTTGAGCTGGAAGGCATTGGCCACAACCTGCCGTTTGTCAGCGCGGTGATGGATCATCCGAAGTTCATCTCCGGCGACATGACCACCGCCTTCATTGAGGAAGAGTACCCCGAGGGCTTTGAAGGTGTGGAGCTGCCGGAAGACCAGCTGAAGCGTGTGGCGGCTGCTGCGGCGGCGATGTATCGCGTGGCGGAAATCCGTCGGACACGGGTGTCGGGCCGTATGGATAACCACGAGCGCCGTGTGGGCAAGAAGTGGGTTGTGTCTGCGCAAGGCACCGATTTTGCGGTGAAGGTGAAGGCCGACAAGAAAGGATCCACCATCAAGTTTGAGGATGGCAGCAAGCTGCGTGTATCCTCTAATTGGACACCGGGTGACCAGCTGGCGACCCTGAAAGTGGGTGGCGAGAAGCTGGTGCTGAAGGTTGGCAAAGTGCCGGGCGGTTTCCGTCTGCGCACCCGTGGCGCCGATCTGGTTGTGCATGTGCGCAGCCCGCGTCAGGCGGAGCTGGCCAAACTGATGCCAGAAAAGGTGGCGCCGGACACCTCCAAGATGCTGCTGTGCCCAATGCCGGGTCTGATCGTGAAGGTCGACGTGGAAGTGGGGGATGAGGTGCAGGAAGGCCAGGCGCTGTGCACCGTGGAAGCCATGAAGATGGAGAACATCCTGCGGGCGGAGAAAACCACTGTGGTCACCAAGATCAACGCGGCGGCCGGTGACAGCCTCGCGGTGGACGATGTGATCATGGAATTTGAATAACGCCTGAAATCTAGTGGCCCGGCCATTGGCCGGGCAGCCCCCGACCGCCCCCCTTGGGCGGGGGCTTCACCCCCACCCGCGGCCGGGGGCCGCCTTGAACGGAATATGTGATGCCTGATAGTAAGCTCGTCCTTTCCCGAACGACAAACATCGGCCCGTTTGAGGTAGGTCGACTGGCCTATGGCTGTTGGCGGTTTTCTGGCAGCACGGTTGCGGACGCCACGGCGAAGATTGAGGCTGCCTTGGAGATTGGTGCCAATCTGGTGGATACGGCAGCGATCTATGGGTTTGGCGAAGAGGGCTTTGGCGCGGCTGAGGCCGTTTTGGGGGAGGTTTACGCCGCCCAGAAGGGGCTACGGCAGAAGACGGTTCTGGTCACCAAAGGCGGGATTCACCCGCCTGTGCCTTATGACAGCCGCGCGTCTAACCTGATTGAGAGCTGTGAAGCGTCGCTCGCGCGGCTTAAGACCGATGTGATTGACGTGTTTCTGGTCCATCGGCCAGACCTCTTGGCGTCCTATGACGAGGTGGCGGAGGCGCTGACGCAGTTGCGGGCGGCGGGGAAAATCCGCGAGGCGGGGGTGAGCAACTTCTCCCATACGCAAATCCGGGCGTTGCAGAGCAAGCTGGATTTTGCGCTGGTGGCCAATCAGCCAGAGTTTTCGCTGCTGGCCATTGACCCGTTGGAAGATGGCACGTTGGACATCGCTCAGGAGTTGAACCTGGCGGTGATGGCCTGGTCTCCGCTGGGCGGGGGGCGTTTGACGGCGGTGCATCAGCCGGAAGCGGGCACGCAGGAGGCGCGGGTGTTGTCGGTGCTTGATGGCATTGCCACGCGTGAGGGCGTGGGCGTGGATCATGTGGCACTGGCCTGGGTGTTGGCGCATCCGGCGGTGAGCATGGCGCTGATTGGTACGCAGAATGTGGCGCGGATCACTGACAGCGCCAAAGCCTTTGACGTGAAGCTGAGCCGACAGGACTGGTACGATGTGTTGGTCGCCGCGCGCGGAGCGCCGATGCCTTGATGCGACGCGGGCGTCATATCCCGTTATGCACCGCCGCCTATGGCTGGCGGCGGTCGCGGATTTCCTGCTGGCGCAGGGGGTGTTTGTCGATGGAGGCAGAGAGTTCCCGCACCGTCCAGGGCTTGGGTTTGCGCAGGTATACAACGCCGTCTTTTTCCACCAAAGCCATCATAAACCCACGCGGGCGGAGCCGTTTGCGCAGGGCGGATTTGGCGGATGGATCGGTGTCGGTCAGCACCACTACATCGCGTTCGATCAGTGCGTCCGGAAAAGCTTCGATCAGCTCCAATTGCTGGATGAACCTTGGATCGCGGTCGGTGTCGGCAAAGACCACAAGCACCCGGTTTTTCCAGAGGTATTCGCTGAGGTCGGAGTTCAAACCAGATTGTATTAATTCCGGTGCATTTTCCGCCACGGTTTCCACGGAGGCAGAGGCATCATTTTCGTCGGTTTCTGTGGCTTGTGCGGCAACGCCTGTAGCGGCCAGAAATCCCGTCAGAACAAGGGCTAAGCGGTGGGTCATCGTCTCTCCTGTTGAGACCAATATAGGGGGTGTTTTCCCCAATACGAACCCCTTTGGCAAAGTCGGTCAAATTTTAACGTCGGTTAACAGCATTTGCACGGGTGATGCGGCATGATGGCGGCCTCTGTATATCCGGCCAGCCTTGAGGGTGTGGCCCTCAAAAAGGTGCGCAAAGCCATGGACGTCATCCTACATGTCGGGGCCCATCTGAGTGGGGTTTCCACGCTCGCCAGCTATCTCAACCGCAACCGTCGTCCGCTGGAGGCCCACGGGCTGAAGGTGTGGACACCGGAGGTCACCCGCAAAGGTCTGTTTGACGGGCTGACGCTGAAATCCGGTCTGGACGGTGTGGCGCGCCGACGGGCACGCGGGGCCGGGCGGGTGCAGCTGCGCTGTGCCATGTTGGAGCGGCAAAGGGTCCGGGAGCTTTTGGTTCTGGAGCCACATATGCTGGGCTCGATGGAGAACAACATTGCCAGTGAACGGCTCTACCCGGCAGCGGGGGAGCGTGTGGCCCGCATGGTGCATGCCTTTGGCGGGCGTGTGAAGCGGGTCGTGTTCGGCATGCGCGCGCTGGAAGACTACTGGGGCGGGGCAATGGCCCATGCCCTGCAGATGGGCGCAGATGTGCCCAGCGAGGCAACTATGGACCGTTTGGTCACGCAGCCGCGCAGCTGGCGTAAAGTGGTGCAGGATGTCGCCTGTGCCGCGCCAGACGCGGAAATTCTGGTGCTGCCATATGAGCGGCTGGGCGAACAGCCGGCGCGGGTTGTGGAATATGCCGTGAGCGGGCGGTTTGGTGCGCCAACCAATTTCCGCGTCAGCGGCCTTTCGCATGTGCCGGAGTTGCCGGTGTTGCGCGAGGTGCTGGTTGATCGTGGGCTGGACTCGCAAAGCCTGCCCAAAGGCACGGACCGCTGGCATCCGTTCAGCGCGTTCCAAGTGGATATTTTACGCGAGATATACGTTGAGGATCTGGCCTGGCTGCGCGCCGGGGCGGATGGTTTGGCGTTTCTCATCGAAGAAAACGGGACCAGCACGGCGCGACATGCCGGGCGCTTTGGCCCCTAAAGAACACAGACGAGGATGACACCAATGACGGACACCAAGAAATGGGCCGAACTGGCAGAGAAAGAGCTGCGCGGAAAGCCGCTTGAGGATCTGACCTGGAAGACGCTGGAAGGCATCGACGTCAAGCCGCTCTACACGGCGGAAGACACCGAAGGGCTGGATCACATGGGCTCCATGCCCGGGTTTGGCCCGTTCACCCGTGGGCCCAAGGCCACCATGTATGCGGGCCGCCCCTGGACCATCCGTCAGTACGCGGGCTTCTCCACCGCAGAAGAGTCCAACGCCTTCTACCGCCGAAACCTGGCGGCCGGTCAGCAGGGTGTCTCCGTGGCCTTCGATCTGGCGACGCACCGTGGCTATGACAGCGACCACGAGCGCGTGGTCGGCGACGTTGGTAAAGCCGGCGTGGCGATCGATTCCGTTGAGGACATGAAAATCCTGTTTGACGGCATTCCGCTGGACAAGGTGTCCGTGTCGATGACCATGAACGGCGCGGTGATCCCGATTTTGGCGAACTTCATTGTGGCGGGCGAAGAGCAGGGCCATGACAAGAGCCTTTTGGCTGGCACGATTCAGAACGACATTCTGAAAGAGTTCATGGTGCGCAACACCTATATCTATCCGCCAGAGCCAAGCATGCGGATCATCAGCGACATCATTGAGTACACTTCCAACGAGATGCCGAAGTTTAACAGCATTTCGATTTCTGGCTATCACATGCAGGAAGCGGGGGCCAATTTGGTTCAGGAGCTGGCCTATACGCTGGCGGACGGGCGTGAGTATGTGCGTGCGGCGATGAACGCGGGCATGGATGTGGACAAGTTTGCCGGGCGTCTGAGCTTCTTCTTTGCGATTGGCATGAACTTCTTCATGGAAGCGGCGAAACTGCGGGCGGCGCGGACGTTGTGGCATCGGGTGATGACCGAATTTGGCGCCAAGAACGAGCGTTCCAAAATGCTGCGCACCCACTGTCAGACCTCTGGCGTGAGCTTGCAGGAGCAGGACCCGTATAACAACGTGATCCGCACCGCCTATGAGGCGATGTCTGCGGTTTTGGGCGGGACCCAGTCGCTGCACACCAACGCGTTGGATGAGGCGATTGCCTTGCCGACCGATTTCTCGGCCCGGATCGCGCGTAATACACAGCTGATCCTGCAGGAAGAGACCGGCGTGACCAATGTGGTCGACCCACTGGCGGGCTCTTACTATGTCGAGGCGCTGACCGACGATCTGATTCAGAAGGCCTGGGCGCTGATGGAAGAGGTTGAGGAGATGGGTGGCATGACCAAGGCGGTGGCCTCCGGTATGCCGAAGCTGCGCATTGAGGAGAGCGCAGCGACCCGTCAGGCGATGATCGATAAAGGCGACGAAGTCATTGTGGGTGTGAATAAATACCGCAAGGATAACGAAGACCCGATCGACATTCTGGACGTGGACAACGTCGCGGTGCGCGAAAGCCAGGTGGCGCGTTTGGCGCAGATCCGCGCGGATCGGGACAGCGCGGCCTGTGAGGCGGCATTGGCGAACCTGACCAAAGTGGCGAAAGAAGGCGGCAACCTGTTGGCGGCGGCTGTGGAAGCGGCGCGGGCGCGTGCCTCGGTAGGAGAAATCAGTATGGCAATGGAGAAGGAATTCGGCCGCCATCGGGCCGAGGTGAAGACATTGGCGGGTGTTTATGGCGCGGCGTATGAAGGCGACGAAGGCTTTGCGGCGATCCAGAAATCCATCGAGGATTTTGCCGAGGAGGAAGGTCGTCGTCCGCGTTTGCTGGTGGTGAAGATGGGCCAGGACGGGCACGACCGGGGCGCGAAGGTGATTGCCACCGCCTTTGCGGACATCGGGTTTGACGTCGATGTAGGCCCGCTGTTCCAGACCCCTGAAGAGGCGGCGCAGGATGCGGTGGACAACGACGTGCATGTGGTCGGGATTTCCTCCCAGGCGGCGGGCCACAAGACTTTGGCACCTCAGTTGATCGAAGCGTTAAAAGGCAAAGATGCAGAAGACATCATTGTGATCTGTGGCGGGGTGATCCCGCAGCAGGATTATGAGTTCCTGCAGAATGCTGGCGTGAAGGCGATCTTTGGGCCGGGCACCAATATTCCGGAAGCGGCGGAGAACATCCTTGGCCTGATCCGCGAAGCGCGGGCGTAAGCGCCGGGGGCTGTCTGCCCCCAGACCCCCGAGGATATTTGGGGAAAGAGAAAGCGGGGCGTTGCAGGACACTGCAGCGCCTTTTTTGCGGCTCAGTTGCTCTAGTGGCGCTGGATTTTTAGACAGGCGCGCATGCCGCCGGTGCCGGCTTCAAAATACAGCGTGCCGCCGTGTTGCTCGGCCACGGTGGCCACGATGGTCAGGCCGAGGCCGTAGCCGTCAATCGCCTGGGTGTTATCGCCCCGCGTGAAGGGCGCGACAGCGGCTTCGATTTCGGCGGCGGTCATGCCGGAGCCTTCGTCTTCAACCGTGATGATGGCGTGCTCGGCGGTGGCCTCTATGGCGACTTTGGCTTTGCGGCCGTATTTCAGTGCGTTTTCGATCAGGTTGGAAATCGCGCGTTTGAGCGACACAGGGCGTGCGGAGACGAGGATGCGTTGTTCCGTTGGCAGTGCGCCACGACCCGCGGTGGCGGTAAACACCGAGCCGCCACCCTGAAACGACGGGGTTTCGGAGGTCTCCAGCGTCACCGGCTGGCCGAGGTCCTGATAGTCGTCGACCAGCGCGTCAATCAGCGAGGTGAGCGAGAGGTTGCGGGGCGGCTCTTCGTTGAGTTCGGCGCGGGTGTAGGTCAGCACGCTTTCGATCATCTCGGTCATACTGTCGATGTCGGCCTCAAATTTGCCGCGCAGCTCGGCGTCTTCGACCAATGCGGCGCGCAGGCGCAGGCGGGTGGCCGGGGTGCCGAGATCATGGCTGACGCCGGAGAGCACCGTGGCGCGTTTGGCGATTTGCTCGCGCTCGCGCTCCAGATAGCGGTTCAGCGCCTGCACAATCTCGCGCAGTTCTTCGGGGCCTTGCAGGGCGTAGCTTTGAGGGCCGCCAAGGCGGCGGTGGTTGCGCAGGGTGCGGGCGAAACGTTCAAAATGCGCAGATGTGTCGCGCACCAACGTGGTGAAAACCGCCAGTGCCACCAGAGCGAGCAGGATGGCGGGCAGGCGCAGGTCAGTGGGGGCGGCGTGACAGCCCCAGACGTCCTGACCATCGATGCGTTTCCAGTCCTGTGCGCCCATGCGGGCAAAGAGGATGGGTTCGCTGCAGTAGGTCGCCAAAAGCTGGGTGACGTTGCCCAGTTTTTGCGCCGCAGACTGCCGACCGTTGGAGATCAGCTCGGACACGTTGTATTGCAAGCTGTCAGACACAATGATCAGCGCCAGAGACTCGCCGGAGACCGGATCATGGCCCTGACCTTTGATGGAGACGTTGGTGACAAAGGCCGGTTGGGGCACGTTGGGCAGGTGCCAGAAGTCGCCTTGCATGACCTGGGTCTGCGCCACCTGAGAAAGGGGACTGATGTCCACGCCCACCGGAGGATCGGCGCGGGTGCGCAGGCTGTCATAGAGTGACACACCGGCGACGTAGGAGCGGGTGAGGTGGTCGCGCCAGCCGTTGGTGGAGGAGGACCACATCCAAGCCGTGGCGTAGGCGGTCAGGAAACAGGCAGCGACCAGCAGAACGCCCAGGGTGTTTAAACGAAGGCCCTGTGACGTGGCGGTCATTGATCGTCCTCAACCGCCACATCAACGGCAAAGACGTAGCCCACACCACGTTGGGTGCGCAGCATTTCTGGTATTTTGGGCTCGGCTTCGATTTTGCCGCGCAGACGGCCTACCAGAACGTCAATGGCACGGCCTGGGTTGCCGTTACCGGCGTCCTGACCGTCGCCGGTCACATCCAGCGCGGTGTTGATTTCTTCGCGGGTCAGGGGGATGTGGGGGTTGCCCAAGAATACCTTGAGCAGGGCGGTCTCTTTACGCGAGAGGCTGACTTGATAGCCTTGCGGGGAGGTGACCTCGTCGCGTTTCGCGTCATAACACCATCCGCCAAAGCGGAAGGTGGAGATGCTGCGCCGGTAGGTGAGGGAGCTGCTGCGTTTGGCGCGGTGCAGGACGGCTTTTACGCGGGCGAGCAATAAGTTGGGGTTGAAGGGCTTGGCGATGTAGTCATCCGCGCCGACTTCGTAGCCCGCCATGCGGTGATGGTCGGCAGAGAGGGCGGAGACCAGGATCACGGGCACGTCCTGTTCGTGACGCAGGCGTTTGCAGATGTCGACGCCGTATTCATCCCCCAGCATTACATCCAACAGGATGAGGTCGACGCGGCCACTGTCCAGTTGTTCCCGGATTGTGACCTCGCTGTCACACGGCAGGGCGATGAAACCGTTTTGGCGCAGGAACTGCGTCAGCATCCCACGGGTTTCCGCGTCATCATCAACCACCAAAAGCCGTGGAATCGTCATGCCTACCTCCCAATTGCCACCCGTCGCTCCCCTACGGCAGGTTGTCTTGTTGCGTGCTTTGTAACAGCGTGCAACAAAATCAAGGCCTAGGTAACAGCGTGTAACAGAACACCGGATTTTGTGACATGGCAAAGGCAAAACCGGTATTTGGTGGATTGTTACACCCCCTCAGCGTTTGGCAGGAATGGGGCAGCACTGCTCAGACGGGCAGTCGAAATTGGGAGGACATTATGAAAAAATCCGTATTCGCAGCCGCAGTGGTTACGTCCTTTGTGGCATCCAACATTGCCAAGGCTGAGCCTCAGGCAGAGGTTCTGCACTGGTGGACATCTGGCGGTGAAGCCAAGTCCGTGGCCGTGCTGCAGAAAGAGTTTGCCGACAATGGCGGTACATGGACTGACATGCCAGTGGCCGGTGGTGGCGGCGACGCGGCGATGACCGCGCTGCGCGCCCGCGTGCTGTCCGGCAACGCACCGACCGCGGTTCAGCTGAAAGGCCCGGCCATTCAGGAATGGTATGAAGAAGGCGTGCTGGCAGACATCTCTGCCGTGGCTGAGGAAAAAGGCTGGGACACTGTGCTGCCAGCCTCCATCGCGGGTCACATGAAATGTGAAGGCAGCTGGTGCGCGGCGCCGGTGAACGTGCACCGTGTGGACTGGATCTGGGCCAACGCGGACGTGTTGGAAGCCAACGGTATTGCGATGCCAAACACCTGGGACGAGTTCAACGCGGCGGCTGACAAGCTGCAGGCGGCGGGTGTGATCCCACTGGCGCACGGCGGTCAGGCCTGGCAGGACGCAACGGTGTTTGAAGCTGTGGCACTTGGCCTTGGTGGGCCAGAGTTCTATCAGCAAGCTCTGGTTGATCTGGACCCGGCAGCGCTGCAATCTGACACGATGATTGCTGTGTTTGACCAGATGCGCAAACTGCGCGGCTATGTGGATGGCAACTTCTCCGGTCGTGACTGGAACCTGGCCACCGCGATGGTGATGAACGGTGAAGCGGCGTTCCAGATCATGGGCGACTGGGCCAAAGGCGAATTCCTGGCGGCTGGCAAAGCTCCTGGTGAAGACTTCCTCTGCTCTTCGACCCCAGGCAACGGCTACCTCTATGTGGTCGACAGCTTTGCCATGTTTGACGTTGACGGCGACGACAAAAAAGCGGGTCAGAACCTGCTGGCAGACCTGATCATGGGGCCAAACTTCCAGGAAGTGTTCAACCTGAACAAAGGCTCCATTCCGGCCCGTACAGATGTGGCGCTGGACAAGTTTGAGAGCTGTGCCCACACCTCCGCCGCCGATATGGCTGCGAGCAGCGACGAAGGCTCCCTGCTGCCAAGCTATGCCCACGGCATGGCGCTGCGCGGCGCGCAGGCGGGTGCGATCACCGATGTTGTGACCGCGCACTTCAACTCGGACATGTCTTCTGCCGATGCGGTGAAGATGCTGGCCGACGCGGTTGCGAACTCGCTGTAACCTTCTCCCACGCCCTGTCCCGAAACTTCTCGGGGCGGGGCATTTGAATAAAGGGTCGCTGTGATGACCGAATGGCTTGAACGCCACGTGCCAAAGATGGTGCTAGCACCTTCTTTTGTGGCCGTCCTCATCTTCGTCTATGGCTTTATCTTCTGGACTGCTTGGGTGTCTTTCACCCGCTCCAAGTTGATGCCACGTTATGAAATCAAAGGCTTCATCCAGTATGAACGCCTGTTTGCCTCCCCCCGCTGGGACACGGCGATGGACAACCTGTTCATCTTTGGCACGCTGTTCATCGGGATTTCTATGATCCTCGGCCTGTTCCTGGCCATTCTGCTGGATCAGAAAATCCGCGCCGAGGGTGCGCTTCGCACGATCTACCTCTACCCGATGGCGCTGTCGATGATTGTGACCGGGACCGCGTGGAAGTGGATCATGAACCCGGGTCTCGGGATCGAAGCCACTGTGCGGAGCTGGGGTTTTGAGAGCTTCACCTTCAACTGGATCACCGATCCCAAGATGGCGATCTATGCGGTGGTGGTTGCCGCCGTGTGGCAGGCCAGCGGCTTTGTCATGGCGCTGTTCCTTGCCGGGTTGCGCTCCGTGGATGAGGAAATCATCAAGGCGGCGCAGGTGGACGGCATCCCCACTTGGCGGATTTACTCAGCCATCATCATCCCGTCGATGGCCCCGATCTTCCTGTCGGCCTTCATTGTGCTGGCGCACCTCGCGATCAAGAGCTTTGACCTTGTGATTGCCCTGACCGGTGGTGGTCCCGGCTACGCCACGGATCTGCCTGCGACCTACATGTACGCCATGGCGTTTTCGCGCGGCGATATTGGTCAGGCGGCCAGCTCTGCCATGGTCATGATGGGCGTCGTCTTTGCCATTGTCGTGCCTTACCTGTACTCCGAACTGAGGGCGAAACATGACTGATTTCACCCAATCTTATGACGCGCCGCGTCGCAACTATAGCCAGTTGGCTCTGCGGTGGTTGCTGTTTGCTTTGCTGGGCCTGTTTGCGCTCTTCTATCTGATGCCGTTGTTTGTGATGGTGACCACCTCACTCAAAAGCCTGGAGGAAATCCGCACCGGCTCTCTGGTTGCGCTGCCACGGGAAGTGACCTTTGACGCCTGGCGCACGGCCTGGTCTGAAACCTGTACCGGTGTGAAATGTGAGGGGCTGAAGCCGTATTTCTGGAACTCGGTTCTGATGACGGTGCCGGCGGTGATCATTGCCACCTTGCTGGGCGCGGTGAATGGCTATGTGATTGCGCAGTGGCGCTTCAAAGGCGCGAACCTGATCTTCTCGCTGATGCTGTTTGGCTGCTTTATCCCGTTTCAGGTGGTGCTGCTGCCAATGGCGCGCAGCCTGGGCATTCTGGGACTGGCGGGGTCGATCCCCGGGTTGATCCTGGTGCATGTGATTTACGGGATTGGCTTCACCACGCTGTTCTTCCGCAACTACTATGTCACGATTCCGTCTGAACTCACCAAAGCGGCGAAGGTGGACGGGGCAGGGTTCTTCCGGATTTTCTGGTCGATCTTCCTGCCGCTGTCGCTCCCCATCGTGGTGGTGACCGTGATCTGGCAGTTCACCAACATCTGGAACGACTTCCTCTTCGGGGTCAGCTTCAGCCAGTCGGGCACCCAACCGGTGACCGTGGCGCTCAACAACATCGTCAACTCCACCACAGGGGTGAAGGAATACAACGTCGATATGGCCGCTGCCATCATCGCCGCCCTTCCCACGCTGCTTGTCTATGTGGTGGCAGGCAAATACTTCATCCGCGGCCTGACCGCAGGTTCCGTGAAAGGTTAACCCCATGGCACCCATTCTGGATATCAAACAACTCTACAAGAACTACGGCTCCGTCGAGATCCTGAAGGACATCAATGTGGCGATTGAGCCCGGCGATTTCCTTGTGCTGGTCGGCCCGTCCGGCTGTGGTAAATCCACGCTGCTGAACTGCATCGCGGGGCTGGAGCCGATCACCGGCGGTACGCTGTCGATTGGTGGCAAGGACATGACCCATGTCAGCCCCAAGGATCGCGACATCGCGATGGTGTTCCAGTCCTACGCGCTTTACCCGACCATGTCGGTGGCCAAGAACATCACCTTTGGCATGAAAGTGCGCGGTGTGGATGCGGCGACGCAAGAGCAGAAGCTCAACGAGGTGGCCAGCCAGCTGCAGATTGAGCAGTTGCTGAACCGTCGTCCGGGGCAACTCTCCGGTGGTCAGCGGCAGCGTGTTGCTATGGGCCGGGCGCTTGTGCGTGATCCCAAGCTGTTCCTGTTTGACGAACCGCTGTCCAACCTTGATGCCAAGCTGCGGGTGGAGATGCGCTCTGAGATCAAAAAATTGCACCAGAACCTTGGCGCGACCATGGTCTATGTGACCCACGATCAGATCGAGGCGATGACGCTTGCGACCAAAATTGTGGTTCTGAAAGGTGGTGTGGTGCAGCAGATCGGCACCCCGGCGGAGATCTATAACCGTCCGGCCAACCTGTTTGTGGCGGACTTCATGGGCAGCCCGGCGATGAACCTGATCCCGGCGAAGGCCACTAAAAATGGTACGGGCACGCAGATTGAGATCGCCCGTGAGGGTGCGGCGCCGCTGATGTTGACCGATACCCATGCGGAGAACCTGCCGCAAGATGTGATCCTAGGCTTGCGTCCTGAGGATATTGCCGAGGCCGGGTTCCGGGCTGGTGAAGACGTGCAGGTGGCGGAGTGTCATATCGACATGGTGGAGCCGGCGGGCGCGGATACTTTTGTGGTGTCCGAGCTGGGGGGCAAGCAGGTCACCGCGCGATTGCATGCGGAGACCGGGGCGCAGCCGGGGCAACCGTTGCCGCTGGCGTTTGACCTCAGCAAAGTGTCCTACTTTGCGCCGGGCAGTGGCGAGCGGTTGAACTAAGCTTTCGCTGTTTAAGACAAGAAAGCCCGCCTGAGTGGATCAGGCGGGCTTTTGTGCTTTTAGGGGAGAGGCTTAGGCGCTAAGGCGATCCTCCTCTTCGAAGTCGTCGGACATGTCCGGCTCAGTTGCGCCTTCCATGTCGAAACGCGCCACGATGCCAGAGAGGCTTTGCGCTTCGGCCAGCAACATCTGGCTGGAGGCGGCGGCTTCTTCGGCCATGGCGGTGTTCTGCTGGGTCATGGAGTCCAGCTCGCCCATGGAGGTGTTGATGCTGTCCAGACCAGAAGATTGTGTGCGCACGCCCTCGGAGATTTCCGTGACCAGATCAGACACAGAGGTCACCTGTGTGATGATATTGGTTAGCGCGTCGCCTGCGCGGCCCACCATTTCCACACCGTTGGAGACATGGTCTTCGCTGGCGCTGGTCAGGGCCTGAATTTGACCGGCGGCCTCGGCGGCGCGTTGCGCCAGGGCGCGCACTTCGGAGGCGACCACGGCAAAGCCGCTGCCAGCGCTGCCCGCACGGGCGGCTTCCACACCTGCGTTTAGGGCGAGTAGGTTGGTTTGGAAGGCGATGTCGTCGATCACGCCGATGATCTGGGAAATCTCGCTGGAGGCGGTCTGGATCTGGTCCATGGCTTCCACGGCGGAAGAGACCACATCGCGGCTGTTTTCCGCTTCCTGACGGGCGGTCTGCATCACGCCATCCACGCGTGTGGCGCGGTCAGCGGTGGCTTTTACCCCGTCCGAGAGTGCCGTCACAGCGTGGGCAGTGTCTTCCAGCGTGGCGGCGGCGCTTTCGGTGCGTTTTTCCATCACGGTGGCCGCGGATTTCTGTTCGTCGGAGTATTGGCCTACGTGTTGGGAGGCCTCGACGATCTCAGACATCAGCGTGCGCAGGTTGGCGAGGCTGTGGTTGAAGTTTTCGCGCAGGATTTCGTAGTCGGCCACAAACGGCTCGTGGATGTCACAGGCGAGGTTGCCACGTTCCAGTTCGGCGAGCGCCTGGCTCATGGTGTCCACCACGTCAGCGGTTTTGCGGGCGTTTTCTGCTTCGCGTTCTGAGGCTTCATCGGCGCGTTTCAACTTATCGCGGAAGTCGCCCATGGTGCGGGCCAGATCGCCCAATTCGTCGCCTCGTTTTTGGCCTGAGATGTCGATCTCATAGTTCCCTTCGGCCAAAGCGTCGGTAACACCACAGAGCGCTTGAATCGGTTTGGTTAAGCGACCCGCGGCAATCCAGGACACGATGATGGCGATGACCACAGAGGCGGCGATCATGGCGATGGCGACCAGGCGGATTTCATTGACCACAGAGAAGGCCGCAGCGTGATCGGTTTCCATGACCAGGGACCAGTTGAAGCCGGGAACCTCCATGGGTTTCACCAGGCTGATGGCGTCAATCCCGCCAACAGAGGTTACGGATTCAAAGAAGGCTTCCTCGTGGGCCTGCGCCGCCGCAATGTGCGGGGTGGCGGGCAGAGCGCCGGAGACCTCAAACAAGCCTTCGATCAGTGATGGGCTACGGGCGGTGCCGTCTTCACCCACCAGAAAGAGGTTCTGATGGCCACTGTCGTCCAGATTGGTGGACAGGGCGCTGGTGATGCGGTCGCTGGACAGCTGCACGGCCAGCACGCCGGCGATGGCTTTCTTCTTGCTTAGGATCGGGATCGCCAGGAAAGCGCCGGAAGCGCCGCCGGTGATCTCGTAAGCGGCAAAGTCAGAGGTGCTGATCTCGCCGGGTTTGGAGTTCACGGCGGCTTTGAAGACCTGCCCCAGACCGGAGGCGGCATAGGCGCCTTTGGAGAAGTCCTGTGCAAAATCGTCCTGTTTCATCACCGAGTAGAGCAGGCGGCCTTCGGTGTTGAAGAGGTAGATGTCAGCGTAGCCATTGAGGTTCAGCGAGCGCAGGAACGTCGGGTGGTAGCTGTTGTGAGACTGGCTGTAGTATTGGCCGTCACCCGGATCGACCAGCTTGGCGCGTTCGCCCGCTGGGTTCGGGTTTTTGGCAATATAGGTGTCCGTGAGGTATTTGATCGGGTCGTCGGCTTCGATCATGCCAAAAACGCGGTCAAAGTTGCTGATCGCGCGGAATGTGGTTGGCTGATCGGCGTTCATCACCAGATCACGGCGCACGGCGTCAATCAGGGCGGCGATGGCCTGTTGGCCGGCGTTGGCCGTTGTTTCGTGGGAGGCATAAACATTCTGGCGAATGTTCTGTTCTGCCATGCGATAAACCAGGAAGGACACTGTTACCAGAAACGTGGCTGTCAAAGCGACCATTACCAATGGCAGCTTGAGAGAAAGTGACAGCTTTTTGGCTCTGAACATTTTTGACTCCTCACAAAATGTCTCATCGCCCGAGAAATCACGGGGTCCCCCATCGGTACCCACAAAATCCCTTCGAAGTGTTTAAGAGTAAATTTGAGTTGGAAAATAACGGCGATCAGGTCCGTGCGAGGTGGTGTTGCGAAGAATAGATGCGATGTTAAGTTATTGAAAGACAACGGGTCCTGATGGCTTCAAGTCAGGGAATGCGCACCCGCTCTACAAACTTTTTGAGGGCGAAACGGGAGCGAATGGCGCGAATGCCTGGAAGGCGCATAAGCTTGGATTGCAGAAAACTCTCAAATTCTTCAAGGCTTTCCACCCAAATCTCCAATTGGAAATCCATCGCGCCGGTCATCAAAGTGCCGGTCACAACCTCGTCAAAGCGGGCCACTTCTTTCTGAAAATTTGAAATAGCGTCGGCATCCTGGCGTTCCAGCTCGACGTTTACATAGGCGGTGATGCCGAATCCGGCGGTCATGCGGTCGATACGCAGGGTGTAACCGGCGATCAGCCCGCTATCTTGCAGCTGTTTTAGGCGGCGTTTGCAGGGGGTGGCGGAGAGACCAACCCGGTCCGCGATCTGCACCATAGACATGCGGGCGTCCTCGCTCAACGCGCGGATGATTTTTCGGTCAATTTCGTCTATAGTGATTTTCGCCACAAGAATCTCCTTTGCCGATTTTTTCGGCTAACATTTCGCAAATACGATAGGAGAACGCCGTTTATCAACCCGGGATGTGGGCTAAACTTAACAGGTTGAATAATTCTCGCTGACTGGCGGGGGTATCGGTTCCATCATCCGCCCCTGATCCCTTTGCGTGGGTCAACAAGACGGAGCAACCGTGCCTTCCGGCGTCAGCCCCACTTCAGAAAGGTGACGCATGGGCTCTGATACCGCTCCGCTCTCCCTCAATGTGCCGGAACCGGGATGCCGTCCCGGAGACACGCCGGACTTCTCCGATTTTGAAATTCCAAGGGCGGGCGAGGTTGGTCGCCCCGCGGTGGACGTGGACCCGGACAGCATCCGCGATATGGCATTTTCGATTGTGCGCGTGCTCAACAAAGAGGGCGAGGCCGTTGGCGACTGGGCCGGAGCGTTGAGCGTAGAGGAACTGCGCGAAGGGCTGCGTCACATGCTGACCCTGCGAACCTTTGATGCGCGGATGCAGAATGCGCAGCGGCAGGGCAAGACCAGCTTTTATATGCAGCATTTGGGCGAAGAGGCGGTGTCTTGCGCTTTTGCTCGTGCGTTGCAGCCAGGGGATATGAACTTCCCAACTTACCGGCAGGCGGGGCTGTTGATCGCGTCGGAGTATCCGATGCTGACGATGATGAACCAGATTTACTCCAACGCGGAAGACCCGTTGGCGGGGCGTCAGCTGCCAATCATGTATTCGTCAAAAGAACACGGGTTCTTCTCGATCTCCGGCAACCTTGGCACGCAGTTTGTCCAGTCGGTGGGCTGGGCCATGGCCTCGGCGATTTCGGGCGACACCAAGATTGCCACGGGCTGGATTGGCGATGGCTCCACTGCAGAGAGTGATTTCCACGCGGCGATGGTGTTTGCCTCGACCTATAAAGCGCCGGTTGTGCTGAACATTGTGAACAACCAGTGGGCCATTTCGACGTTCCAAGGCATCGCACGCGGTGGCGTGGGCACCTTTGCAGCACGCGGCCATGGTTTTGGCATCGCGGCGATCCGGGTGGACGGCAATGACTACCTGGCGGTGCATGCGGTGGCCAAGTGGGCCGCCGAGCGGGCGCGTTTGGGCCATGGGCCAACCTTAATTGAACATGTGACCTATCGCGCCGGCGGGCACTCGACCTCGGATGACCCGTCGGCTTATCGCTCCAAAAGCGAGGCGGCGGCCTGGCCTTTGGGCGATCCAATTGAGCGGCTGAAGCAGCACTTGATCAAGATTGGCGAGTGGAGCGAAGACCGCCACGCGCAGGCGGAGGCGGAGATCCTCGATACAGTGATTTCGGTGCAAAAAGAGGCTGAAGCGGTGGGTACATTGGCTGGCGGTAAAGCGCCAAGCCCACGGGACATGTTTGAAGGGGTGTATGAGACCATGCCAGAGCACCTGATCCGTCAACGTCAAGAAGCGGGGTATTGATCATGGCACAAATGACAATGATTGAAGCCATCCGCGAGGCCCATGATGTGGCCATGGCGGCGGATGACAAAGTGGTGGTGTTCGGCGAGGACGTCGGGTTCTTTGGCGGTGTGTTCCGCTGCACCGCTGGTTTGCAGGAAAAATACGGCAAGTCCCGGTGTTTTGACGCGCCGATCAACGAGAGCGGCATTGTCGGCACGGCGATTGGCATGGCGGCTTATGGCCTCAAGCCGGTGATCGAGATCCAGTTCGCGGACTATGTCTATCCGGCCTATGACCAGATCGTGTCGGAAGCGGCGCGTCTGCGGCACCGCTCCAACGGGGATTTCACCTGTCCTTTGGTGATCCGCATGCCCACCGGTGGCGGTATCTTTGGCGGGCAGACCCACAGCCAGAGCCCGGAGGCGATTTTCACCCATGTGTCAGGATTGAAGGTGGTGATCCCATCCAACCCGCGCGATGCCAAAGGGCTGCTGCTGGCAGCGATTGAAGACCCCGACCCGGTGATCTTCCTAGAGCCGAAGCGGCTGTATAACGGGCCGTTTGATGGGCACCACGACAAGCCAATTGAAAGCTGGAAGACACATCCGCAGGGAGACGTGCCCGAGGGCAATGAGATCATCCCGCTGGGCAAGGCGCATATTCAGCGTGAAGGCGCGGATGTGACGGTTCTGGCCTACGGCACAATGGTCTACGTAGCCGAGGCGGCTGCAGAGGAGACCGGTGTGGATGCGGAGGTGATCGACCTGCGCACGCTGATGCCGCTGGACCTTGAGACCATTGTTGAGAGCGTGAAAAAGACCGGGCGCTGTGTGATTGTGCATGAGGCGACCCGCACCTCTGGCTTTGGGGCCGAGCTGATGAGCCTCGTGCAGGAAGCCTGTTTCTATCATCTTGAAGCGCCGATGATCCGGGTGACCGGATGGGACACGCCGTATCCGCATGCGCAGGAGTGGGAGTATTTCCCGGGACCTGCACGGGTTGGCGAAGCGCTGCGCAAAGTCATGGAGGACTGATCCCATGGGAGTTTTTGCAATCCGTTTGCCCGACGTTGGAGAGGGCATTGCCGAGGCCGAGCTGGTCGAATGGCACGTGAAAGTTGGCGATGTTGTGCGCGAAGATGACGTGCTGGCCGCTGTGATGACCGACAAGGCGGCTGTAGAAGTGCCGTCGTCTGTGGATGGTAAGGTGCTCGCGCTGGGCGGTGAGATTGGCGATATGATCGCCATTGGCGCCGTGTTGATCCGCATTGAGGTGGACGGCGAAGGCAACGAGAGTGGTAACGTGGAAGCGCCTGTTTCGGTTCCGGTTGAGGAAAAGCCTGCGGTTGTGGAGGCCGTGGCTGAGCCCGCTCCAAAACCAGCGGCGAAGCCTGCGGTTGCTCCTGTTGCCGCAGCGCCAGTAAAGCGGGCGGCGGGCACCAAGCCTTTGGCGTCGCCTTCAGTTCGCGCGCGGGCGCGGGAAGAAGGCGTTGACCTGCGGCAGGTGCCAGGGTCCGGTGCGGCAGGGCGGATCAGCCATGGTGATCTGGACAATTGGATTGCCTCTGGTGGCATTCAGCAGGGTACTGTGGTGCGCGGTCAGAACACAGGCGTGGAAGAGGTGCGGGTGATCGGCATGCGCCGGAAGATTGCCGAGAAAATGGCAATCTCCAAACGGCAAATTCCGCATATCACCATTGTGGAAGAGGTGGAGATGTCGGCGCTGGAAGACCTGCGTGCGGCGCTCAATGCCAAACACAAAGGGGAACGCGCGAAGCTGACGCTGTTGCCGTTCCTGATGCGGGCGATTGTCGAGGCGGTGCGCGAGCAGCCAGAGTTGAATGCGCGCTATGATGACGAAGCGGGTGTGATCCACCGTCATGGGGGCGTGCATGTGGGCATTGCGACGCAGACACCGAACGGCCTGAATGTGCCGGTGGTGAAACACGCCGAAGCGGGTAGCCTGTGGGACAATGCGGAAACCGTGGCACGGCTGGCGCAAGAGGCACGGGACGGCACCATCAAGCGCGATGCGCTGTCCGGTGGCACGATCACGATCACCTCGTTGGGCCCGCTGGGCGCGATTGCCACAACGCCGATCATCAACCACCCGGAGGTGGCGATTGTCGGTGTGAACAAGATGCAGATCCGTCCCGTGTGGGATGGGCAGCAGTTCCAACCACGCAAGATGATGAACATCTCCTGCAGCTTTGATCACCGGGTGATTGATGGCTGGGATGCGGCTGTGTTTGTGCAAAAATTGAAAACTCTGCTGGAAACACCAGCGATGCTGTTTGTCGAGGGCTAAATGACTGATCTATCTTGTAAACTGCTGATCATTGGAGCCGGCCCTGGCGGCTATGTCTGTGCCATTCGCGCCGGGCAGCTGGGCATCGATACCATTGTTGTGGATGCCGCTAAGCCGGGGGGGACCTGTCTGAATGTCGGCTGCATCCCGTCCAAAGCGATGATCCACGCGGCGGATGAATTCCACAAGATTGCGCATGTGAACGATAGCCCGCTTGGCATTTCCGCCAGCGCGCCAAGCATTGATCTGGCCCAAACCGTGGCGTGGAAAGATGGCATTGTGCAGCGCCTGAACACCGGTGTGTCGGCGTTGATGAAAAAAGCCAAAGCGCGGTTTGTGACCGGGCAGGCGCGGTTTTTGGATGGCAAAACCGTGGAAGTCACCCATGGCGACGAGGTGCAGCAAATCCGTGCGGAATATGTGGTGATCGCCACGGGCTCCGCACCGGTGGAACTACCGTTCCTGCCGTTTGGTGGGCCGATCCTGTCCTCCACCGAGGCGCTGGACTTGACCGAGGTGCCGGAGACGCTGGCCGTTGTTGGTGGCGGCTATATCGGATTGGAGCTGGGCACGGTGTTTGCCAAACTGGGCAGCAAGGTCACGGTGGTGGAGGCGGAAGACCGCATTCTGTCGCTCTATGACAAAGCGTTGACTAAGCCGGTGGCCAAGCGGCTAGAGGACCTTGGCGTGACGGTGATGACCGGCACCAAGGCGCAAGGTTACAGCGACGGTGCATTGCAAACCGATCAAGGCGATGTGGATGCAGAAAAAGTGTTGGTGACGGTCGGGCGGCGTCCGCGCACGGCGGGCATTGGCATTGAAGAACTGGCGTTGACCCAAGACGGCCCGTTTGTGAAGATCGACAGCTTCTGCCAGACCTCCATGCGGGGGATTTACGCGATTGGCGACGTGACCGGCGAGCCGATGTTGGCACACCGAGCGATGGCGCAGGGCGAGATGGTTGCCGAACATATCGCGGGCCATGCGGTGGAGTGGGACAAACGCGCCATTCCGGCCGTGTGTTTCACCGATCCCGAAGTGGTCACCTGTGGTGCGTTGCCGGGCGAGCTCGATGGCACCAAATCCAGTGAGTTCCCGTTTATGGCCAATGGCCGCGCCATGACCACGGAACGCGATGACGGCTTTGTGCGGGTTGTGTACCGCGAAGAGGACCATGCAGTTGTTGGCCTGCAGGCCGTGGGTGCGGGGATTTCTGAACTCTCTGCAGCCTTCTCGCTGGCCATTGAAATGGGCGCTTGTCTCGAGGACATCGCGGCGACAATCCATGCCCACCCAACCCAGTCGGAAGGGTTGCAGGAAGCGTGTTTGAAGGCCTTGGGCCACGCGCTGCATATTTAAGGCATTGTACCAGAACAAGAAAAAGGCCCGCAGCACATTGCGGGCCTTTTTTGTTGCAGGAATGGAGGGACCTGCGGGTTAAAACAGTTGTACGTCGCCAAGATTGTCGTCGACCTTTGGCTTTGGCTTGCGCTTTGGCAATTCTTCTTCGTTGAGCAGACGGGTGTCTTTCATAAAGCGGCGCTGGATGCGGCCTCCAACAGGCCAGAAGCGGATGTTGCGGCCGCGCTGTCCGCCAAGGCAACAATCGACCAGCTCAAAGCCTTCGTTGCGCACAAACCACATGGCGAATTCTGCGTTCTTGGACCCGATGTCGATGCGGCTATTGAACATTTTGCCGCCGCCCAACAGCTTGACCTTCAGCTTGTCACGACGCGCGCCAGCCTGGATCAGACCGTTCACTAGAAGTTCCATGGCGTGCACACCGTGGCTCATAGAGCCAGCGGACCCGTCTTCGGTGCCGGGCAGCAGGAAGTGGTTCATGCCGCCGATGCCCGCCGTTTCGTCCCACATACATGCCGCCACACATGAGCCGAGGATCGTGGTCATCACGATATCCTGGTCACTGGATACCTGCACGTCGCCCTGCAACAGGGGCTGGACCTGGTATCCTTTGATGGCTTCTGCTTCACTAAGACTCATTGGCTATTCCATTCACCGAGGGTTTCACGCCAGCCGGGTTCGCGCGCCAGCTGGCAAGGCGCAGTTTTTGCGCAGTTCTTAGAAGTCTTCCCAGTCTTCGCTGGAAGTGTCTTGTACTGGCGCCGATTGGTTTACGGCGGTTTTCGCTGGCTTGGGCTGCGGTTTCGGAGCTGCAGCGGGCTTTGCGGCAGGCTTTGCAGCCGCTGTTTTCTTCACCTTTGCTTTGGCCTTTGAGGCGGCCTTGGCGTCTTGAGCGGCGTCGTCATCCCATTCCTGCGTTTTGGCCGCATCAGCCGCCGGCTGTGCGGGGGCAGGTTTGGCTGGTTTGGGTTCGGGCTTCGCGGGTGCAGGCTTGGCAGCGGCCGGAGCCTTGGTTGCCGGTTTTGGCGCGGCTGGTGCACGCGGGGTCGCGGCGGCGGCCACATCTGCTTCGGTCAGTTTGAAGACTTTGAGGGCCTGAGACATATTGGCGGCTTCATCCGACAGGCTGCGGCTTGCGGCAGAGGACTCTTCGATCATCGCCGCGTTGCGCTGAGTCACGCGGTCCAGCTCGGTCACGCTCTCTTTGATTTCGCGCAGGTTGTCAGCCTGATCGCGGGAGCCGGTGGCAATTTGAGACACCAGGTCGGAGGCGTGGTTCACGCCGGTGATGATTTCCTGAAGCGCGTCACCTGCTTTGTTCACCAGTTCGCTGCCTTTGGTGACCTGCTCGCCGGAGGTCAGGATCAGCTCTTTGATTTCGTTGGCGGAATCTGAGGCGCGTTGGGCCAGGGCCCGGACTTCGGAGGCAACCACGGCAAACCCGCGACCTGCTTCGCCTGCACGGGCGGCTTCGACGCCAGCGTTCAAGGCCAGCAGGTTGGTCTGGAAGGCGATGTCGTCAATCACACCGATGATCGCGGTGATCTTGTCAGAACTCTGTTCAATGTTGCGCATGGCCTCAACAGTGAGTTCCACCACTTCGCCACCGGACTGCGCCTGTTGACGGTTCTGGGTGATGCGCTTGTTGGCCTCAGCCGCGTGGTCGGCGGTTTGTTCCACAGAGGTGCTCAACGTTTCGATGGCAGCGGCGGATTCTTCAAGGGTCACGGCCTGCGCCTCGGACCGTTTGGATTGGTCGATCACGCTTTCGGAGATTTCCTGAGCGCTGGAGCGCACGGTTTCTGCGGTGCGGGTCACGGTGGACAGCACGGACTTCAGGTTGGTCAGAACATCGTTGAAGTCTTTGCAAATCTGCTGGGAGTTTTCACCAAGGCTTGCAAATTCCGCCATGTCGATGGGGCGGTCCACACGGCCGTCGGCAATCTCGGACAAGCCTTCAGCAAGGCGGGCAAACAGGCGTTGGCGTTGTTTGTCTTGCTCAGCACGCAGGGCGCGTTCGCGTTCATCTTGAGCCAGTTGGTCGCGGAACTTGGCCAGGCGTTTGGCCATGGAACCAATTTCGTCGTCTCGGTCCAGGCAAGGCACATCACAGTCAAAGTCGTGATCTGCGACAGCATCCATGGCTTTGCCAAGGCTCAACACAGGGCGGGTGACCACACGGCCAACCAACATAACAATCAGGGCCAGGGCGAGCGCCGCCGCAAGGGACGAGCCAATCGCGCCTTTGATGAATTCCTGCAGGGCTTCCTCGCGGATAGAGGACACATCCGCAGCGACTTGAAGGGTGCCTACCGGGTTGCGACCGGCCTGGGCGATGGGCGTTTGTGCTGCATAAACGGCTGCCTCAATGGCGTGCGCGCTGGGTTTGTCGTCTGAGACGGTGGCCGCCACATTGCTCAGCGCGGTGGAGATGCTGTCTGCACGGGTTTCGGCAATGTCGTAGCTGTAGATCACGGCGCCGTCTGGAGAAAGGACACTGACGGCGGTGATGTTAGAGTCTTGCTCCAAGAAGCGGTCGGTTGTGGCCTTAAGGCGGTCAACGTCCTGAAATTGAGTGGCGGCGACCAACTGGGTGCTGAACAATTCAGTGAGCAGGTCGTAGCGCTCCATCGCCTGGGTTTCAGCTTCGGCGGTGCGGGCGTTATACTGGGTGAATTGCGAAAGCCCGACAGCCAATAGGGCGCAGACTGCGATTGCCGCTGCAAGTTTCGTTTTGATGCTCATCCGCAAGAAGCGGGATTTGATTTTTGGGAAAACTGGCATGGTGATTTCCTGTTGTTTATTTGGAGCTAATGGGAGCGGCGACAATGGCGGGGTGGGGGCAGCCCCTTAAAGGGAGCTGCCTTTTTGTGTGACCTGCGACGCCTTGGCGGAGAGGTCGGCCAGGTGGCGGTCTGTGTTGTCGTGGAAGTTTTCGAGACGGGCGATGATGCCGTCCAAACCGCTGTCCACGTCGCGCATGCGGCCGCTTTCGACTTTGCAGAGCAGCTTCACAACGTCCAGGCCGTTGATCCGGCGGCGCAGGCTGCGGCAGATGTCCGGAATGGACTTGCCGATGGAGGAAATCTCGATCAGGCGGGAACGGCTGCGCTGTTGCAGGCGCTCGTGGTGCTCTTTCAGCATCAGGCAGCCTTCATTTTCGGCCTCTGCTTCGCTGCAGTTGCCGTGGGCTTCCCCCAACAGCTGCGCAATCTGCATGGACCAGCGGCCTTGGGAGACGGCGCTGTACATTTGCACCAAAGAGCCGTTTTCCGGATCGTGCAGGCGGCCGACCAGACCGTGCATTTCTTTGGCCATAGCATCGTAGTTCTGCGAGATCGTGCCGAGGGCAGCGCCGGCACCTTCGAGGCGCCCAGCCAGAATACGCAGGTTGACAGGCTCGCCACGAACGCGCTCAAAGCCCTGTTCGATGCTGTTCACCAGATCCTGCATGTCTTTGATAATCACAGCAAGCTCGTCCATCAGGGCGAAACTGTTGACCAGCCCTGGCTCGATGATGTCGCGGTTTTTGAATTCCATGTCCAAGGCTGCGACACCGTAGTCGTCCAGCGACGGATAGCCAGCCTCTTTGAGCATCTCGAGCAGGCGCGCGCCGCTCTGCTCTGGTGTCAGGTTGTTGTCTTTCTCCTCCTGAAGAAGAGAAACATACATTTCCTTGGTGGCTTCAAAAAGCTCTGAACCCGGGCGGATACGGGCGGACAGGTAGCCATTTTCGGTGTGGGTTACCACGGCCAGAACCCAGTAATACCCACCGGATTTGGTCTTGTTTTTCACATAAGCGCAGACCGGTTGACCTGCTTTCAGGCATTCCCACATCAAGTAGAATACGCCCTTTGGCATATCGGGATGGCGCAAAATTTTGTGCGGCGCATTGATGAGCTCTTCCAGCGGGTAGCCGCCAACTTCGACAAACGTGTCGTTGGCAAACTGGATCACGCCACGCGGATCGGTTGCTGACGTGATGATGCTCTCGGCGGCAAATCGCACCTCAGTTGCGGAGCTGTCTGCGCTGGCGCTGCTGATCTTTGTCATGGCGTTCATGGGTCTATTCCAATGTCACTGTGGCTGAGCGAGTGTGGCTCAGAAGAGGTTAACGTTGCCTGCATCAGGCGAGATTGCGCGGGTTTTTTCTGCGTCCGACAGACGGGACTTGAGGTAATCCAGACGGACGCTGTCGGAGAGATCCTGCACATTCAGATCCGGTCCGGCGCCAATCATTGATGACATGTTGCCAAGCAAAACCGCGATGTCGTCCAGGTGCTGGAACAGCGCGTCCACGCGCTGCAGATCCCTTATTTTATTGTGATCGACACCTTCCAAATCCAGTTCACTGGTCAACCCATCCAGCGCATGTGCGATGGAAGCCAAGTCGGCCACGTCCTCGGAAATGGTGGTCAATACGTCTGCGGTTGTGCGCGTTGTCATTCGTCGTTCCCCCATGGGAGCCTCCTTTACAGAGGCCCCACCACCTTCTCGATGCAGGCTTTGAGTTGTGCGGTTTCGAACGGCTTCTTGATGAAGTTGTTCATACCCAGCTTGACGCCGCGGTTGATGGTGTCCGGGTCGGCACGGCCGGTGATCAGGATGAACCCTGTCCGTGCCGTGGCCTTGTTGGAGCGGATGCCTTCCAGAAGCTGGAGGCCGTCCATGCCAGGCATGTTGAAATCGGACAGGATCAGGTGGACCGGCTTTGCCGCGAGGCTGCGCCAGGCCTGAGCACCGTCGTTTTCGGTGCGGTAGTTGACGATCCCGATCTCATCGAGCGCCTGTGTGATGAGTCCCCGGCTGGTGGACATGTCGTCCACAACCAGAATGTGCAGCTTATCTTTCAAGCTCATTGTTCAGTTCCCCATGTGCAAGGTTGCATCAGCGCTTCTGCTGCCAATGCGGGAGGTGTCTATTGAGAAAACGCCCCGTCCGGCTGTGTGAAACAGCTCGGCGTGTTCCGGGCCAATTCCTTCGGAATGACCCAAGAAAAGGAGGCCGTCCGGGCAGAGCTGCTCGCCAAATCTGCGCCAAAGGCGGCTTTGTGTCGGTGCATCAAAGTAGATGGCGACGTTGCGACACATGATGATGTCGAACTTGCCCTTGAAGGGCCAGTCGCCGTGCAGGTTGAGACGCCGGAAGCTGATCAGGTCGCGGGCATTTTGGCAGACCGCTTTCTGATCCCGCGCGCCTTCAAAATCCTCGAAATACTTCGCGCCTTGACCGTTGGTCAGGGTGTTGATCGAGGACGTCGGGTAGACGCCGCGCTTGGCCGTGGCCAGAATTTCCGGGTCGATGTCAGATGCTAGGATCTTCACATCAAGCGAGGCTGCCTCGGGGCAGGCATCCAGAACGTGGAATGCCAGGCCATAAGGTTCTTCGCCGCTGGAACAGCCTGCCGACCAGATCCGAATCCGCTTGCCGCGACGTGCCTGGGCCATCAGATCCGGCAATACGTCATTGGCCAGCTGTTCGAAGTGATGCCCTTCGCGATTGAAGCGCGTCATGTTGGTTGTGTAGGCGCTGATAAAGCGGGTTTGCTCATCCCGCCCTTGAGGCGAGTGCATGTAGTCAATGTAGTCGTTGACCGTGTCATAGCCGGTGGCACGCAGGCGCTTGGAGAGGCGGGAGGCGACCATCGTCCGCTTATGCGGCTGAAGGTCGATGCCCATCCACTCACGCACCAGCCCAGCAATGGCGGCAAAGTCCGCATCACTGATTGTGCCTTCTTCAAGGGATTTTTGCGCCAATTGGGTCATGCTGCGGACAGTGCTTCCTGTGGCATGATCTGGTGAACATCGATCGCACGAACGATGGTCTCTTCCAGGGTGTAGACGCCGCGAATGAACGCTGCGGTCTTGGAAGAGGAGACCTCTGGTGTGGCTTTGATCTCGTCCGTGTTCACGGTGATGATGTTGGACACGGCGTCCACCAGGAAGCCAACGCTCTTCTCATCGATGTGTGCGATGATGATAACGTGACGGCTTTCCGGGATGGTTTTGCCAAGGCCCAGACGCATCGACAGGTCGATCACCGGTAGCACAGCACCGCGCAGGTTCATCATGCCGACGACATAGTCAGGTGCATGTGGAAGCGTGGTGGTGTTGGTCCAGCCGCGGATTTCCAGCACATGGCCGATGTCCAGACAGAAGGCCTGCTCACCAATGGTGAAGGACACGATTTCAATGCGGTTGTCGGTCTGTTCTTGAGTAGCTTGTTCAGACATTAGAGATTCACCTCTGCCAATTCGGACCCCTTACGCAGTCCTGGGTTGCCGTTGCCCGGCGATGGGATCATTTGATCTGTATCGACGATCAGGGCGATCTTGCCGTTGCCAAGGATGGTTGCGGCGGCGATGCCCGGAATGGATTGATAGTTCTGTTCCAAACCTTTGATCACCACTTCGCGTTGCTCCACGATGCCGTCCACTGCGAGAGCTGAGCGGCGTCCGGATTCCCCTTCGATCAGAAGGAGCGACTGGTTGCTGAAGTCCGGCAGTGGTGCGCGGAAGCCAAGAGCCTCGCCCAAATCCACAATCGGCAGCATCGAGTCGTTGACGGACAGGCCGCGGTCGCCATCACAGAAGTCGTGAATGTTGGCCTGACCAGGCTGCAGGGTTTCACGCAGCGCGACGGTTGGAACAACAAGGCTTTCGCCGGCGACTTCGATCAGCATGCCTTCCATCACCGCAAGAGTGAGGGGCAGGGAGATGGTGATCGTGGTGCCTTTGCCCGGCTCGGACTGCAGGTTGATGCGGCCGCCAAGCGCCTGAATTTCAGAGCGGACAACGTCCATACCCACGCCACGACCGGAGAGCTGAGAGATCTCGTCGGCGGTGGAGAAACCGGGGCGGAACAACAGGTTGTCGATGTCGCTGTCGGTCAGATCGTCCTCTGGACGGATCAGGCCTTTTTCTTCGGCTTTCTGACGCACTTTGGCACGGTTCACACCGGCACCGTCATCAGAGAGCGAGATCACAACACGACCAGAGCGGTGTGCGGCTTCCAGCTTGATGGTGCCCATTTCGGGTTTGCCAGCGGCAACACGGTCCTCGGCTTTTTCCAAACCATGGTCGACCGAGTTCCGGATCATGTGGGTCAGTGGTTCCACCAGACGTTCGGTCACTGTCTTGTCGACCTCGGTGGCTTCCCCAACCATCACCAGACGGGAGGTTTTGCCAGCCTGACGGGAAGATTCCCGCACAATCCGGCTCATCCGCTGGAACAGGCCACGCACTGGTTGTGCGCGAATGGCCATCACGCTCTCTTGCAGAACGCCGGACAGGGTTTTCAGCTGACCAATGGCTTCGCTGACGGCACTGTTGGCCGACACTGGCAGCTCATTCATCGACTGGTGCAACATGGCTTCGCTGATCACGAGCTCGCCGACCAAGTTGATCAGGCGGTCTACGCGGTTCAGATCCACACGGATTGTGCTGTTGCGCGGTTCAGAAGACTTTTTTCCGCCGTCTCCGCCTTTGGCCTCCTGCTTTTCAGCCTTTGGGGCCTTGGCAGGGGCTGGCTTGGCTTCGGCCTTTGCGACTGGTGCAGCAGCAGCTGCCGCTGGCGCGGCTTCCGCCACGGGGGCAGCAGGTGCGTCTGCGACAGGTGCTGCGTCTTCTTCCGCTGCGGCTTCCACCACGGTTTCAGAGATATGCAGTGTGCACTGGCCTTCGACAAACTCGAAGATTTCACGGATGGTGCTTTCGTCGATACCGTCGTCCGGGCGCAGGGTCAGCGTCCAAGAGATCGCCGCAGGGGCATCCTTAAGGCTTTCCAGCGGGGCCACTTCAGACCGGTCCGCTTCGATGGACAACTCGCCCATCTCACCCAGAGCACGGAACAGCAGGGCTGGATCGTGGCCGCGGGTGTAAAGCACGGGATCGGCTTTGAATTTCACCACAAAGTGGGTCGCGCCGTCGGTGGCGTCGTCGCCGCCACCAAGAGAAGGCAGGCCTGGCAGATCGCCAATGCCACCGTCATCGTCGCCACCCAGATCGAGGCTGAAGTCCATGGCTTGAACTTCAAAATCGTCCGAGCTGACTTCGTTGGCGTCGTCGTCATCGTCGCCGCCAACGCCGCCATTGGCGTTTTGGGTGGTCTGTTTCAGTTCTGCCAGAACTGCCGCACCGTCGGTGTCAGGCAGGTCGTTGTCGTCGCGGGCTGCGTCCACCAGATCGCTCAGGTGGTCAAAGCCGGAGAACATCAGGGCGGTGATGGTCGCGTCTACGCCGATCTTGTCGGAGCGCAGGTCGTCCAGCACGTTTTCAAATGCGTGGGCAAATTTGATCAGGCGATCAAGGCCAAAGGCCCCGGCGCCGCCTTTGATGGAATGCACGGACCGGAACATCGCGTTGATGGTTTCCGCGTCCGAGGTCTCGTTCTGGAGATCTTCCAGACCGGTGGACAACACTTCAAGAAGGTCGTCGCATTCCTCAAAGAACATGTCACGAAGATCGGACATCACTCAGTTCCTTTCAGACAACCAGACGATTGATGACCGCGACCAGCTTTTCTGCGTCAAACGGCTTTACAATCCAGCCGGTTGCGCCAGCTGTACGGGCACGTTGTTTCAGTTCTTCGCCGCTTTCCGTGGTCAGCACGAGAATGGGCAGAGAGGCGCACTCAGGGCGCTCACGCACACCTTCGATCATGCCAAAGCCATCCAGGCGGGGCATATTGATGTCGGTGATGACCAGGTCAGGGTCAGAGCCGCCAAGTTTGTCCAGACCGTCGATGCCGTCCTCGGCCAGATCGACATCAAAGCCTGCATCGGTCAGTGCGGTTTGAATCATCGCGCGCATGGTGCGGGAGTCATCAACTGCAAGAATCTTCGTCGTCATGCGGAGCCCCTTTCAAGAAGACAGTCATGGGGCAGGCCGAGCCGCTCCATACCTTTTAGAAATTCGTCAGATGGTTGTTTCAGTTCAAATGGCAGTTCACGTGCGGCCCATTCGGCGCGCGTGGCCAAAAGCAGTTCAGCGCCAGCCCCCCCAAGGAACTCAACATGATGCGCATCAAGCGCAAGCGGTTGCCCGCGGGAGGCTTCGATTGCAAGACGCAATTCGGTGCAATGTGCGTAATCCAACTGCTGCGGCAGCGCGATGCAGTCGGCCTGAGATGATGATGTGTCTGTGTTCATGGGTCTGGTTCAATACCGTTTTCGGACTGGCTGATTGAAGGCAACGTAAGCTGGCAGCTCTTAACACCCGGTTACTCGGAAAAATCTTGTGGTTTGGCGCGGTAGATAGGGGGGACTAGCAGGGGTTTTCGCCGACTTCCTGATGTGAGAGTTCGGTTTTAAGTGGCTGAATAGGATATATATTTTTGTGGATTGTGGTGACTTTGGCAGGATTTTAATGACCTTGCCGCCTAGGGTTGTGTGTGCCGGGAACGGCTTTCTTTAGAAGGCGGGGGCGTGCAGGAAATTGCGCAGCAAAAAGCCCTCGGAATCGGCGATTCCAAGGGCTGTCTACAACCAGATTGTCGCAAGGCCTGTGCGGCCTTTGGCCTTAGGACGTGGCGATGTGCCGGAGCAGGTTTGCAAAGGTGTCGACGCCTTGCGCACCGGAGGTGGCTTGTTTGGCGTCAAACACCATGGTGGGCACACCCGACACACCACGCGAGGTCCAGAACTGCTCTTTTTGGCGCACGGTCTCAGCATAGCGTTGGTCGTGCAGCACGGCCTTGGCTTCTTCCGCGTTTAGACCAATGGAAGCCGCAGTCTGGATTAGGACTTCTGGATCACTCACATCTCGGCCTTGGGTGAAGTAGGCATCAAACAGCGCCAGTTTCAGGGCTTGGGCCTGTCCGCTTTCCGAGGCCCAGTGCAACAGCTGATGGGCGGTAAAGGTGTTGTAGATGCGGCTGTCCTCGGTCCAGTGAAACGCGAAGTCGAGATCTTTGCCCACGGAGGTCAGGTGGTCGCGAGCGGATTGGGACTGTTCGGCGGAGCTGCCGTATTTTCGCATGATGTGCGCGCGCAGGTTTTCGCCTTCCGCCTCCATATCCGGATTGAGTTCAAACGGGTGCCAATAGGTTTCTACCGGAATGCCGGTGGCCTCGGAGGCTTGCATAAGCTGGCGGTAACCAACGATGCACCAGGGGCAAACGACATCGGAGACGATGTCCACGCGGATTGGGTCTTGGGCCATTGGGGCACTCCTGTGGTGGGTCAGGCCGCCAAGATGGGGCGCGGTTGCGGTGGACGCAAGCCGCTGTGCTGTGAGGTCACGGCAATGTGCCCAGCCAGAGCCAAACCGTGAGCACCGAGAGGGCGGTGCCAATCAGCACGGTGGAGGCGGCCACCCGCATGGCGCGGCCGTACATATTGGCGAAGAGGTAGGCGTTGATGCCGGGAGCCATGGAAGCGGTGACGATGGCGGAGCGCAGGTTGTCCACGGAAATGGCACTCCAGGTGCCAAAGGCAAAGGTCAGTGCGGGATGCAGCCCAAGAGAGACAGCACAACAGAAGAGGATGGTGCGCATGTCGCCTTCGGGATGGTAGCGGTAGAGTACGCCGCCGATGCCGAACAGCGCGGCGGGCAGCGCTGAGCCTGCTAAGAGGTTGACCGCGTGCATCGCCGGTTCGGGCACCGAGATGTTGCCGAGGTTGACCACAAAACCAAGGCCGATGCCGATGATCAGCGCGTTGGAAAACATCGCCTTGAGCACGGTGGGCACGATCTTGGCTTTGGAGCTGTGTCGCGCGCGCATGATCTCCATGGTGGCTATACCAAGCCCATAGCAGAAAGGCGCGTGGATCGAGATGATGGCGTAGTTGCCGGTCAGGCTTTCGGGGCCGTAGGCGCGCTCCATGATGGCGAGGCCCAGCAAGAGCGAGTTGGAAAACAGGCAGACAAAGCCAATGGCGGTTGCGTCTTCCCAGTCGCGGCCAAACAGGAATTTAGCGCCCAGCATACCGGTGAGAAAGCACAGGAAGGCGGCCCCGTAGAAGCTGCCCAGTAGGTTGAGGTTGTATTCGGCGGCCAAGTCGAGGTTTGAGATCGCGCGAAAGAGCAGGACCGGTACGGCAAAGTTGGTGGCGTAGCGCATCAATCCGTCGACGTTTTGCTGACTGAACAGCCCGCGCCACGCTGCGAGGTAGCCAAAGCCGATAATGAAAAAGACCGGCAGGATCACAGAGATAAGAGTTTGCAACTGTGTCGTGTCCTGCTGTGTGACCTGTGTTACAGGTCGTAAGTGATTTTCATCCCGTCAAATGCGGGGGTGATGTGGTCCGGGGTCTCGCCATCCACCACTGTGTGGTCGAGGTCGATATGCATATTGGTCAACACGGCGCGCTCCGGTGTGAGTTTGGCAATCCACTCCAGCGCTTTGTCCAGATGGGCGTGGGTGGGGTGCGGAGAGCGGCGTAGGGCGTCGATGATGAAGCACTTCATGTCAGTCAGCTGCGGCCAGGCGTCGTCGTAGATTTCGGCCACGTCCGGCATATAAACCACGTCGTTCACACGGAAGGCCAAGGCGTCGATGCTGCCGTGATCCACTTTGATTGGCTTAAAGGTGATGTCACCGCCAGCACCGGAGATGGTGAAATCGTCGTCATCGATGGTGTGCAAGTCGAGGATCGGCGGGTAGGGGCTGTCTTTGGGTTGTACAAATGCATAGCCAAAGCGGCTGAGCAGATCGTTTTGCGTGGCACCATCCGCCCAGACCGGAATGCGTTTGCGCATGTTGTAGACCACCATACGCAGGTCATCGATGCCATGCACGTGATCCGCGTGGCTATGGGTGTAGACCACGGCGTCCAGCGCGAAGACATCCGCGGACAGAAGTTGGTCGCGCATGTCAGGTGAGGTGTCGACCAGTACGGTGGTTTTACCGTCTGCCGTTGCACGCTCGATCAACAAAGAGCAGCGGCGTCGGCGGTTTTTGGGGTTGGTGGGGTCACAGTCGCCCCAATGGCCGCCAATGCGTGGCACGCCACCGGAGCTGCCACAGCCCAGAATGGTGAAGGCTAGCGTTGCGCTCATGCAGCGGCCGCCGTGCTGGTCACTTTGGAGAACAGGCGCTCGAAGTTGGCCTGTGTCTGCGCGGCGAAGTCGGCGTAGTCCATGCCAAACACCTCGGCGCCAACGCGAGCGGTTTTTTCCACGTAAGACGGCTCATTGCGTTTGCCGCGATAGGGCGGGGGCGCGAGGTAAGGTGCGTCGGTTTCCACCAGCACGCGGTCCACCGGTGCGGCTGCAAAGATGTCGCGTACTTCTTGAGACCGTGGGAAGGCGGCGATGCCGGACATGGACAGGTAGAAACCAAGATCGAGCATCTTTTGGGCCAGTTCCGGCCCAGAGCTGTAGCAATGCATGACGCAGCCATAAGCGCCTTTGTTAAACTCTTCGGTCAGGATCTGCGCCATGTCTTCATCCGCATCACGGCTGTGGATGATCAGGGGCAAGCCGGTTTCGCGCGCCGCTTCGCAGTGGATGCGCAGCGAGGTTTGCTGCACCTCTTTGCTGTCAGCGGTGTAGTGGTAGTCCAGACCGGTTTCGCCAATACCCACAAACTTGGGGTGTTGCGCCAGCGCGACCAGTTCGTCCACCGTGGCCAGCGGCTCCTCAGCAGCGCTCATCGGGTGGGTGCCGGCAGCGTAGAATACTGGCGCGTGAGCCTCGGCTATCGCGCGCACGGTGGGTTCGTTGCGCAGGCGGGTGCAGATGGTCACCATGCGGGTCACGCCCACGTCAGCCGCGCGGGCGATGAACTCATCCAGTTTGCCGTCGAAGTCCGGGAAATCGAGGTGGCAGTGGCTGTCGGTGATCTGGGGATAGTCAGTCATGAGGCGCTCAGGCGGTTGCGGTTTGATGGATCTTGAAAACCGTATCCAGCACAAGCGCGGCAGGGTCAAGGTTCACCGCCTTGCCGTGGTGGGTGCGATCCGAAATTTCCTGTGCGGCGGCGGCCCAGGCGCGGGCTTTATAGGCATTGGGGGCCAGACGGCTAAGTACCTGTGCCTCGTTGGGGGCAACTTCGGTGGCGGGAGGTTGTCCCAGAGCACCGGTGCGCGCGAGGCGTATCAAGAAGAGGTCAATCAGCGTCAGCAGCAGCTCATACCGTTCGGCGTTTGCGGGGCCAACAGCGGCGTTGGAGAGGGCGATGGCGCGTTGCCGGTCAAAGCCCTGCTCGGTGGCGAAGAGCGAGATCAGTTCTGCATAGAGCGCCAGGCCGTCACTTTGCAAAATCCGCAGGGCTTCACCCACAGAACCTGCTGCCAGTTCGGCGAGGGCTGGGGACTCAGCGGCCTCAAAGCCAGCCTGCGTGAGGGCGTTGTGCATGTCCTCAGGCGACAGTGGATGCAGACGCAGTTCGCGACAACGCGACCGGATGGTTGGCAGCAAGCGCGAGGGCTGATGTGAGATCAGCAGCATGGTGGTGCGCTCTGGCGGTTCCTCAAGCATTTTGAGGAGTGCGTTGGCGGCGTTCACGTTCATCTCATCCGCGCTGTCGACAATGACCACGCGACGGCCACCGTCAGCGGAGGACATGGTCAGAAAGTGGGTCAAGCCGCGTACATCGTCTACGACGATTTGGTCGCGCAGCTTGCCGGTTTTCTCGTTCAAAGAGCGCGTGATGCTGAACAGGCCAGGCTCAGAGCGGGCCAAAAGGCGGTGCGAGACCGGGTGGTCTGGCGAGACATCCAAGCTGGTGTGTGGAACAGGATCGCCAAACAGACCCGCACCGTCATCCAGTGGAGTGGCCAGAAGGAAGCGCGCGATGCGCCATGCCAGGGTGGCTTTGCCCACGCCAATGGGGCCGGTGATCAGCCATCCGTGGTGCAGACGGTGCGAGTTGACCGCAGCGAGAAAGTCCTGTTCAGCGGATGCCTGACCAAAGAGCACCTCGGTTTCCCGGGGATGCGGCGCGCCGGTGACGCGGTCGGCCTCTGGGGCGGTGTCGTCGCTCACGCGCTGGCCTCGATGTGTTGTTTCACAGTGGCGTAAACCGCGTCGGACACGCTGTCCATATCGCTGGCCCCGTCGATCACGCGGAAGCGGTCGGCGTATTCCTTGGACAGGTCCAGGAAGCCTTTGCGCATCTGCTCCTGCAAAGCTTGGCCAAAGTCTTCAAAGCGCTCTTCGGCCGTTTGGCGGGATTTGGCGCGGGCCAGACCGGTGGCTGGGTCCATGTCGATCAGCACGGTAAGGTCGGGTTCGCGGCCGATCATCAGGCTGTGTAATTGGTCCACAATGCCGCGCAGGTCGCCACGCGAAAGACCCTGATACATGCGGGTGCTGTCGGCGAAGCGATCACAGATGACAATTTTGCCAGCAGCCACGGCAGGCAGAATTGTGCGTTCCAGATGGTCGCGGCGGGCTGCGGTAAAAAGCAGGATTTCGGTTTCGGCGGACCAACGGTCCGGGTCGCCTTCAAGCACCAGCGCCCGAATTTCTTCGGCCCCAACAGAGCCGCCGGGTTCGCGGGTCAAAACAACCTCAAAGCCTTCCGCGCGCAGGCGGTCTGCGAGAAGTTTTGCTTGAGTGGATTTGCCGGAACCGTCGATGCCTTCAAACGTGATGAAGTGTCCGCTCACGATGCACCTGCGAGGTTGAGACCAAACTGCTGCATCAAAACACCCGCAGCCGTGCGCAGACGGATGCCAAAGCCGCCTTCGGGCACATCTGCTTCGGCCACAAGAGGAATGCGCATTTCTGGCAGGTCTTCGGGCATGAGCACCAGCTCCGCCAACGATTGGCCCTTTGCGATGGGCGCCTCAATTGGGCCGTTATAGATCACCTCGGCTTTGACCTTGTTCTGTGCGAGCACGGGCAAAAGCACTTCAATGTCATTTTCCGGGACGAGACCAACCCGTGGGGTTTTGCCCATCCAGACGTCCGCTTCGGCCACACGTTCGCCTTCGCGGGCCAGCGTGGCCTCGGAGAATTGGCGGAAGGCCCAGTTGACAATCTGCTCAGACACTTCGGCACGTTCGGCGGCGGTTTGCAGGCCGGAGAAGGCAAAAATCACGCGGCGGTTGCCTTGTTTGGCAGAGCCAACAAGGCCGTAGCCCGCCTCAGACGTGTGGCCAGTTTTCAGACCGTCCGCGCCAATGTTGAGGCGCAGTAGCGGGTTGCGGTTTTGCGTGTTTTGCGGCGCACGGCCGTCAAATTGGAACTCGCGCTCGGCAAACATTGGGTAGAACTCGGGGAAGTCCGTGATCAGGCGGTTTGCCAGCAAGGAAAGGTCGCGCATGCTCATGCGATGGCCGGGCGCAGGCCAGCCGTTGGAGTTGGCAAAGGTCGAGTTGGTCATGCCCATTTGCCGCGCGCGGCGGGTCATCAGACGGGCAAAGCCTGCCTCGGTGCCATCCGGGCTGAGGGTTTCGGCGATCACAGCGCAGGCGTCATTGCCAGACAGCACAATGATGCCGCGCAAGAGATCCTCGACCGCCACCCGATCTGTGGTGTCCAGGAACATGGTAGAGCCGCCGTAGTTCATCGCATGCTGCGACACCGGCAGTTTTTCAGTCATCTGCAAGCGGCCATCTCGGACGGCCTCAAAGGCCATGTAGAGCGTCATCAACTTGGACATAGAGGCCGGTGGCAGCGCTTCGTCAGCGTTTTTGGCCAGCAACACAGTGCCGGTGGATTGATCCATCACAAAGGCGGCACGGGCTTTGGTTTCAAAGGCGCTGGCCTCACTGGTCGCAACGGTCAATCCAATCGCTGCCACGCAGGCGTAGAATACGGATTTGAACATGGCAGAGGCCTCCGTCAGTTGGTCACTGCATAGGCATCAGTAAAGCCAATGCCGTGCACTTTCTTGGTCATGGATTTCAATTCGGATTTGCTCGACGCGGGGCCCACCAGCACGCGGTAGAAGGTCTTGTCACCCGAGGTTGTTTTTTTGGTCAGCGCGGGCAGGCCGGCGCTCTTCATTTGCGCGGCAGCGCCGTTGGCGTTGGATTGCACCGAGAAGATGCCGATCTGCACGTAGGGTTTAGAGAGCGAAGAAGAGGTCGGCTTGGGCGCCACTTCGGATTGTGCAGCAGGTGTCGGGGCAGGGGCGGCCTGCTTGGCTTCGGCCGCGGCAATGGCAGCGGTTGCTGCCGCGATTGGCTCCAGTGGCGCTTCTTCAACCTCTGCCGTTTCAGCAACCTCGGCGGTGGCTTCTGGATCAACAGGGGCCTCTTCGGCCACTTCTTCGCGGCGCAGGGCGGTTATGTTCAACTCCACAGGTGCCCCGGCCAACATGCCAAGCGCGGCTGCGGCATCAGAGGAGACCTGAATGCGCGGGCCTGGAATATCGCGCTCGCGGCGGAACAGAGCGCCGATCACAAATTTGCCGTTGGCCTGGTTGCGGATAATGACCCGCTCCGGGTCGCCCACGTCGGGATGCGCGGCCCACACACCACCCAGGGACGGGCGGCCATCCCAGAGGCCTGCCTCGGATGTCGAGAAGACCTCAGGCGCTTCCACATCACGTTCCACCAGTTTGGTGGTTTGGCCCGCCACCGGCGCGGCGGCCTCGGTCGTGGGCGTTTTGTTCAGGAAGTTGAAGTCTTCGCCATCGGTGCAGCCAGCAAGCGCGACGCCACAAAGAACCAAAACGGCTGGCGCCGTGCGGCGCGGAAATTGAAAGTTTGCGCCTGAAAATAAGGTCATTATGTGCCCTTTGCCTGCTCGTATCCTGTCGTACCAAATGCCGCTGTTCTCTGTCCTTGAAGGGGCGCAGCAGCGGTCAATTGCGCGGAGTGTAACCCGCGTTAGGTTTTAAGGAAAGTGCGGGTAACAGAATGTGTCGGAAATCCGCCGCTCTTTCCGCTTGAACCGCGCGGAGAGTGGCAGTAGGGATGGCGTGTCGGAGGAGTGGCAGAGTGGTCGAATGCACCGGTCTTGAAAACCGACGAGGGTTAACGCCCTCCGTGGGTTCGAATCCCACCTCCTCCGCCACCGACCCCGGTCTCATTTTCCCCTGCAGAATTGGTTGCGATTTGTGGCGCGATTTCCGTCGGTTGCGAGGTTGCGGTTTGAACTGAGACGCACCGTGGCGCTGTATTTCCCCAAAAGATCTCAAGAGTCTCAGTGTCCCAATTTTGCCGGTGAGGTTTGGTGCGTGTTTCCCTGATAAGGGTCAGTTTACAGGGAGTTTTGAGTGAATCAGCTGATTTTTCCCACAAACGAGTGTGCTTTTACCAGCATTTACAGCAACTAAGGGTGCGGATTCCCTAAGCGACGGAACAGGGAATTTGAATCGCCGAACAGGGAATATGCACGGACTGATCAGGGAAGCCAGAAGCTTGAACAGGGATCAGGTGTTTGGGGAGAAACCAAAAAGCCGCTCTTGGGCCTGCCAGTCCATTGGGAGTTTGCATCGGGCGATGGTTTCTAGCGTAAGTTCTGCAGGTTGCGACCCGGAGAGGATGGCTTACTGGATTCGGGGTGACAAAAAGGCCATCGGGACAATGCGGGTGATGTAGCTTTCCGAAATGGTTGTCGTGCTGGCGATCTGTTTGATGGATGTTCCGGTCTTCATTTGAGCCACCCAATTATGAGCATTGCGCAGGGCTCGGATCAGAGTCGCATCTGGGGCGGGTGTTGTTTCCCCGGCCACAATCTTCATCTCGACGCCCCGGCGGCGGATGGCGAATGGGACATCGATTTTGCACAGGTTCTTGTCCAGCTCCTGTGCGGGCAGGTTCAGGAGTTTGGCAAGGTCACTAAGGGAGAGATGTAGCCGCAACCGCTCTCCAGATATCGCGCCGGATCTGAGGATGGTGGAGAGGGCTTTTGCCCCGCTCGCATTGATCGCTTCCACAAGTTCCTGCATCGCATCAGCCGCTGCCGATGATAATATCGCGTCTGAACTAATCACAATCTGATGGCGCTGGGCGGCGGTGCGCAGGTGATCTGCGGTGGCATGTGCCAACGCTTTCTCTAGAGCCTTGGCTGGTAGACGCCATCCGGTAGGGTCGGGTTTGCCCGAGGTCAGGCGGTTTGAGACATAGTAGTAGTGGCGCTGATTGCCCTTTTGTGTGTGGGAGGGGGTCAGGATATCTCCTGTCTCATCGCGCAATTTGCCCAAAAGCGGTGCGGCTTGTGTGTCAGACGTGAAAGTCGCGGAGGCGTTTCCACCGCGACGGCGCATTGCGGCGGCCTCAAGCTTGTCCTGCACCCGGTCCCATTGCCGTTTCTCGATGATAGCTGTGTGCTGTCCGGGAAAGCTCTTGTTCTTGTGGCGAATACGTCCGAGATAGGTTGGATTGCGCAGAATGTGATAGATCTGACCGCGACTGAACGGGCGCCCACCTTGAACACGACCGGTCGAGAAAACATGGCGCTTGGAAACCAGCCCCTCGGCGTCGCATTGCCGCGTGACAGCACTCAGGCATTGCAATTCGTCATAAAGTTCAAAGATGCGCCCGACGGTCTGGGCCTCGTCTTCATTGATCACCAGTTCCCGTGTGTTCGGATCGGGATGCGCATCATACCCGAGCGGCGGCACACCTCCCATCCAAAGGCCTTTCTTCTTGGAGGCGGCGATCTTGTCGCGGATACGTTCTGCAGTCACTTCCCTTTCGAACTGGGCAAAAGAAAGAAGTACGTTCAAAGTCAGCCGCCCCATGGATGAGGATGTGTTGAAGGCTTGGGTGACAGAGACAAAGGAACACTTTGCCTCCTCGAGCCGATCAACCAGCTTGGCGAAATCCGCAAGCGATCGCGTCAGTCGATCGATCTTGTAGACCACCACCATGTCGACCCGTCCGGCGTCAATATCGGTCAGAAGACGTTGCAGAGCAGGGCGTTCCAATGTGCCACCTGATTTGCCGCCATCATCATAGCGGGTGGGCAAAAGCTTCCAGCCCTCATGCCTCTGGCTGGCGAAATAGGCAGCGCAGGCTTCATGCTGAGCGTCCAATGAGTTGAAATCCTGATCCAGCCTTTCCTCGGAAGATTTGCGGGTGTAGATGGCGCATCGTATCTTGCGGGTCTGGCTCATTTGTGCGCTCTGGTCTTCGTCAAGCCGAAGAAGCGCGGCCCGGACCAATGGCTGCCTGTGATCGTGCGGGCAATCACGGAAAGCGACCGGTAAGTCTGCCCGCGCCACAGAAAGCCGTCCTCGGTTACGTCGACCACATGGGTGGTGCCATTCCATTCCCGCAGCAATCGGCCACCGGGCTTGAGGCCGAGCGCGGTCTTTGATGACTGTTTCCGCTTTCCCTCTTTCCGTGCCAGGTCTTTCAAAGCGGTTTTTGTAAGCCCGCCGTGATGCTGCACTTGGATCTCATATGCCAATACACGGCGCATAAAGACCTGACTCATACGTGGTGGTGGTGCTTTGCCGTGGAGCGCCTGCCAAGCCTTTGACAGATCCTCGCGGCCCAAAGCTCTTAGGTCTTCAAGAGTAGGCATTGTCATAATTGATCTCCTCGTCATTGTGGCGTTCGGAGGCAGTGCCCCGTACTGAGGAGAGCCCGAATTGATCGAGCCTGTGACTAGTGATGCGTGGTCTGGGCACTTAGTCCAGTCTATTCGGATGAGGGAACAACTTACCTTTTGTGCAGCGTTGATCGAAGATACCACACCCATAATTATATGTATAACAATAGGTTAGTGCTAAATTTTGTTCGAAAACCACTTGCGCTTCATCGCGTGGGCTCCTAGTTTGGGCTTGTCATTGGATGCGTGAGAGAGGCGCAAGAAATCTAATGACACCTGTGCTGGGTTTTTGCCTGGCGCACTTACAGCGGGGACACACTGGATCGCAAGATCTGGCGAGTTCCGCTTTCGGACCTCTCCATTCTACTAATGCGATCCATTTTGAAAACGCCGCGTTTGTCGGCACTAAAAATGGAGCCAGTTATGAACTGCCCCAAATCGCGCCCTCCTGTGGGAGCAAAGACCCAAACGATCTGGATGGCCGACAAAGTCATCCAAACCCCGGTCGGCGATCTTAAGCCTTACAAGAACAACAACCGCGTGCATCGCGAGAAAAACATCACCAAGCTCAAAGCCTCAGTGAAGCAGTTTGGATTTGTGACACCGATATTGGTGGATGGTGACGGTGTCATCATCGCGGGGCACGGCCGCTATCAAGCCGCTAAGTCTCTCGGGTTGAAATCAGTGCCAACTGTGATCGCGACGCACCTGACCGATCCCGAGGTGCGTGCGCTGCGTGTCGCCGACAACAAACTCGCTGAGCTTTCCGACTGGAACGAGGAGGCATTGCAAATTGAATTTGCCGACCTGATGGACATGAGCCTTGCAGATGATCTGGACTTTGGTCTGGAAATCACCGGGTTCGAAATGCCTGAGATTGACATTGTTATTGGTGGCTCTCCTCAAACGGAAACTTCACCTGCCGAGGTTGTTGCGGCTCCGGATAAATCCAAACCTGCGGTGACGCAGCCCGGAGACACTTGGATCCTCGGAGATCATCGCGTGCTTTGCGGCAATTCTCTTGAAGCGGATAGCTATGCACATGTGTTGGAGGGAAAAGTCCCCCGCATGGTCTTTACAGACCCGCCTTACAACGTGCCGGTGCAGGGTCATGTGCGCTCGGGAAGCGGTAGCGGGCACCGCGAGTTCGCTATTGGTTCGGGGGAGATGTCGGACGCTGAGTTCCGCAACTTTTTGAATGAAGTTATGGGCCAGCTTGCGCATCATTTGCCTGACGGCGGGATAGCGAATGTTTGTATGGATTGGCGCCACATCGAAGAGTTGATCGCGACCGGAAAGGCAGCAGGTCTTGATCTGATCAATCTTTGCGTTTGGAACAAGACCAATGGTGGGATGGGCAGTCTCTATCGCTCCAAACATGAACTGGTCTGCATCTTCAAGAAACCTGGAGCGCCGCATATCAATAATGTCGCGTTGGGCAAACATGGTCGCAACCGCACCAATGTTTGGGATTACGCGGGCGTAAACAGCTTCGGAAAGTCACGTGATGCTGATCTGGTGGATCACCCGACGGTCAAGCCGACCGATCTTGTTGCGGATGCCATTATGGATGTCACTCACCGCGGCGATGTTGTGCTGGACGCCTTTGGGGGATCAGGAGCCACGCTGCTGGCGGCAGAAAAGACTGGACGTTGCGCGCGGTTGATTGAGTTGGATCCGCTTTACGTCGATGTCACCATCCGCCGTTGGCAGGACATGACGGGCCATAAGGCTGTTCATGCCTCTACCGGCAAGCGCTTTGATGAGCTGGTCAATCAGTTGACCGCCCCCGAAGGCAAGGAGCTGGCTCATGTCTAAGCAGGACCCTGACTATGAAGTCGGCTACGGAAAGCCGCCGAAACACAGCCAGTTCAAAAAGGGACGCTCGGGCAATCCGAAAGGGCGTCCGAAAGGGGCAAAGGGCGTTGTCGCCAGTATTAAACGCGAGATGGAACGCAAGGTTACCATCCGTGAGGGCGGTCAAGAAGTGACAATCTCCAAGGCGGAAGCGGTGGCCAAGCGCATCTTGGCGAAGGCCCTTTCGGGAGATGCGGGAGCGTTGAAGTTGTTGCTTCAGTTCGATGCAGAACAGATGCAGCAGGTCGAAATCGATGGCGAACAGAGTGGCCAGACCATTCTGCCAGATCAGACCGACGAGGCCGTGTTGCAGTATTTTGCCCAAAAGGTTCGTGAGAATGGTTTTGGCTCTGAAACAAACTACAAGCCGAAGAAAAATGAGAGTGATGGAGGTGACCCATGACCTTGCATGATCCTCGGATGGATGTCCGGGTCGCTGAGGCGCACTATCGGACCAACTTCCTTGCCTTCGTCTGGAAAACCTTCGGAACTTTGCACCCTGGAAAAGAAGGCGCGTTTGTTCCGGCCTGGCACGTTAGCGCGATGTGCCACGAGTTGGACAACGTCCGCACTGGCGCAAACCAGCGGCTGATCATCAACGTGCCGCCTCGTCATCTCAAGTCGGTTACGGTGGCGGTTGCGTTTGTGGCATTCGTATTGGGACACAATCCCCACGCCAAGATCATTGTTGCCAGCTATGGTTTGGATCTTGCGCGTCTCCACTCGGAGGCGACCCGCAAGGTAATGTACTCAGGCTGGTATCAACGCCTGTTCCCTGGAACCCGCCTCGCCAGAAAAGGCAACACGCAAGAAGAAATCAAAACAACAAAAGGGGGCGGCCGCAAGGCCGTCTCCATCGGTGGCGCCGTCACGGGCCATGGGGCAGACTACATTATCATCGATGACCTTTTGAAGGCTGCGGATGCCAATTCCGAAGCGGAGCTTGAGCGGGCACAGGTGTTCATTGAGGGCTCTTTGCTATCCCGTTTTGATAATCCTTCTGAAGGTCGCGTTGTGATGATTGCCCAGCGTCTGCATGAAATGGACCCTGCGGGCTATCTGCTCGACAAGGGCACGTATCGCCATCTCAATCTTCCCGCGATCGCCGAAGAGGAAGTGGATATTCCGATTAGTCTTGGGGAGATCCATCAGCGTAAAGTCGGCGACATCCTCTTTCCGGAAAGCACAGACCGCAAAACTCTGGAACGGATGCGCAAGGAAATGGGGACGGCCACGTTCAATTGTCAGTACCAACAGAACCCGATCGCACCAGATGGCTCGACCCTGCGTTGGGAGTGGTTTGGGACATATGAGGAGGCATTGCCGCGGTCGGCCTATCAGATGGTAGTTCAGAGCTGGGATACCGGCATGTCTGCCGATCCCCGGTCTGACTTCTCGGTTTGCACGACCTGGGGGTTCACCGGAAACGGCTGGCATTTGTTGGATGTGTACCGCAGGCAGCTCGACTTTCCTGACCTTGAGGCCAAAGCCAAAAGCCTTGTGCGTCAGTGGGATCCCGATCGGGTGCTCATAGAGGACGCCGCCAGTGGTAAGCCGCTGTTCCAAAAACTGTTTATGGACGACCGCAGTCGCTATCAGGCGATCCGGCCGGACAAAGACAAGGAAATCCGTTTCAACGCCGCCTGCTCTCCGGTGGAAGAAGGTAACGTGCTCTTGCCACGTGAAGCGGACTGGCTTCCTGCGTTTAAGCGTGAGCTGCAGGGCTTTCCGCGCGGCCGCAATGATGATCAGGTCGACAGCTTCTCGCAGTTCCTCAACTGGTCCACAGGCAATGGGTTCTATCGCACGCTTGGGCGCGAGCATCCGATTAATCTTGCGCGCCGTGAACAGAGCCGGGAGCGGCGGAGGAGGTAGGAGGGCCTTGTCAGAGGAAACCGGCTTGAAGCGAGCAGGGCGCACATTAGCGTCCAGCGATGACGAACAAATCCCCATTTCGCTACTTCAAAACCAGCCCTGAGATTATCCGCTTGGCTGTGATGATGTACATTCGGTTTCCACTGTCGCTCAGGAACGTCGAAGATCTGCTACACGAACGCGGCATCGACGTAAGCTATGAATCTGTTCGGTTTTGGTGGCAACGCTTCGGTCCCAAATTCGCATCAGAAATCCGCAAGAGACGATCTCAGTCGATGCGTTGCCACTCAAATTGGAAATGGCATCTGGGCGAAATGTTCGTGAAGATCAACGGCGAGCGGTACTACTTTTGGCGGGCCGTTGATCATGAGGGTGAGGTCCTAGAAAGCTATGTGACGAAGACGCGAGATAGGAAGGCAGCATTGAAATTTCTCAAGAAATCAATGCGGCGTTACGGTCGGCCAGGCACACTGGTAACCGACAAACTCCGCTCTTACGGTGCCGCGATGAGGGTAATTGGCAACGCGGATAGGCAGGAAACTGGCCGCTGGGTGAACAATCGCGCAGAGAATTCTCATCTGCCATTTCGACGAAGAGAGAGGGCGATGCTGCGCTTCCGACGATTGCGAAGTCTGCAGAAGTTCGCATCTGTTCTCAACCTCTTCAATTCGGAGCGCAGTCTCTATTCTAGACAACATTTCAAACTGAACCGCGTCGCCGCTCTGACCGAGTGGCGCCAACTTAGCGCCGAATAAAGGGCGAAACTCTGTCCTAGCTGAGACTCGTTCGAATTAGTCTGACAGCACCGCATAGGGATCTCCGTTTGGCACAAGTGGCGGATGTCTAGGTGAGACCGTTTCTGCAAAAAAAGCAAGGTTTTAAGACTTATGGAGTATCTTACTTATGCCGTTGGGTGATTTTTTGACACAATCAGCGGGACACCTGTATAAGAGCATGAATGATCAAAAGATTTCTTTGGTTGACAGGAAGCCTGGTTTCGCTGTGCATCGCCATTGCATTTGTTTTTGCGTGGATAGCCTCCAATCGTGAAGTGCTGGCGTTTGCAGAGGGGCTACCTGACCAAGGGCGCCTCATCGACACCTCTCACGGGGCTTTCTTTATTGTCGAAAAAGGCGTGCCCGAAACGCCCCGTGTCTTGCTAGCGCACGGCACAGCCGCTTGGTCCGATATTTGGGCCGAAACCCAGCATAATATTGCACCCGAGGGATACCTTGTGACAGCGTTCGACATGCCACCGTTTGGCTGGTCGGAGCATCCGAAAGCCCCGACCTACGAACGACAAGCGCAGGCGGCCCGAATGATCGGCTTGCTAGAGGCGCTGGGGGACAAGCCCATTCTTGTTGCGCATTCCGTTGCAGCTGGCCCCGCGACAGAAGCTGTTATGATGCGTCCTGATTTGGTCTCAGGGTACGTCATTGTGTCCAGGGCCATGGGGTTGGCGGACCGGCACACGCCCAAGGATGTCCCTTTTCCCATTCAGAACAGAAATGTCCGGAAACTCGCGACGGCAGCAACAGCGACAAACCCACTTTTGACAAAGTGGTTTTTGAAAAAATTCATGCACAGAACCGATAAGATCGACCCAGCAATGGTCGCGTCCCTGCAAACTCCGATGTCACGTCAAGGCTACACCCAAGCCGTTTCAGACTGGATCCCTCAGTTGTTCAAAACGCCCCTAGATAGCAACAGCATGGACCCTGAAGAATGGCGCACGCTTGATATGCCAGTAGCGCTGATCTGGGGTGATAAAGACACCGTCACACCACTTCATCAGGGGCAAGAACTAGCCGCGCTGCTCCCTAATGCGCGCCTTACTGTGTTGAACTACGTTGGACATATCCCCCATCTCGAAGCGCCAAAGGAGTTTGCAGATGCGCTGTTAGGCGAGTTAAAATACATCACTTCAATAAGCGATCTCGACAGCCCATGAAAACATTCACAAGACGATCCGCACTTGTCCTTGGAGGAGCCGCTGCAGGTTGGTTCGGGGCTAAACGATACGGAAGTCACTTGCCGGTTTACGACGGTACAACCCGGTTAGACACCACGGCCTCCGCCAAGATCATGAATGACGCGAGCGGGCTTTCTGCCACGCCGATCCACAAACATCTTGTGCTGTCCGAGAACGCCGATGACGCCCTTATTCGAGTCTTGAGGACAGAAATGACCGAAGCGGCCAAAAACAATCGGCCCGTGAATATTGGTGCCGCGCGTCATTCTATGGGCGGACAGGCAATTCCAAGGAACGGTACGGCAATCACGTTCGATCATGGCGCGATCGAGCTGGACCGCACCAATCTAACCTACCGCGTACATGCTGGGGCGCGCTGGTCACAAGTCATCGCGGCACTTGATGCAGAAGGGTTTTCGCCTGCTGTTATGCAATCCAACAATGACTTTGGCATTGGAGCGACCTTTTCCGTGAATGCCCATGGCTGGCCGGTGCCTTACGGCCCTATGGGTGCGACGGTGCGGTCACTGCGCATGCTCTTACCCTCTGGCGATGTGGTGGACTGCTCCCCGACCGAGAATTCCAACCTCTTCAAACTCGCCATGGGGGGCTACGGGCTGATCGGTGTTATCATCGATTTGGTCGTGGACATGGTACCAAATTCTCGCCTTTCGCCGACCTATGACACTATGGCAGCCACGGATTTTCCTACGGCTTTCCAAACCGCCATCGACGATCCTGCGGTCACAATGGCCTACGGACGCCTGAACGTCGAACGAGAGAGCTTTTTTGAGCACGCCCTGCTTGCCACTTACCGGCAGACCAAGGATCAAAACGATCTACCGGCCGCATCTGGCTCTGGCTGGATGTCGCATGTGGCCGGGCGACTTTACCGCGCGCAGCTGGGCAATGAAGCGCTAAAAACCTTTCGGTGGTGGAACGAAACCTCACTCTTGCCCGCCATCGGCGGCGGTGAAGCGACGCGCAACTCGCTGATCAATGAACCGGTCGTCACGCTCGATGACCGCAACCCTGACCGCACGGACATTCTGCATGAATACTTCGTCAGCTTTGACGCCTTTGACAACTTCCTGGAGGCCTGCCGCAAGGTAATCCCAGCCTCCTATCAAGAGTTCCTAAACGTGACCCTCCGCTATATCGCGCAGGACGATCAAAGCACCCTGTCTTATGCGACACGACCGAGGATCGCGGCCGTTATGTCGTTCAGCCAAGAGATGACACTGCGCGCCGAAGCCGACATGCGGCGCATGACAGAAACGCTGATCGACCGGATCGCGGCCCGAGGCGGAGCCTACTACCTGCCCTATCGGCCCCATGCCCGCCTTGATCAAATGGCCACTGTCTACAGCGGTGCCGCGGATTTTGCTGCTGCAAAACGCACCATCGACCCGCAGCTTATCCTGCGCAACAACCTTTGGGACAGCTATCTGGAGCGTCTATGACCGGCTTACAAAAACTCTGCGTCGCCTATTTCGCTGTGCTGATGATCGCAGCCTCGCTGAATTATGTTCCGGGCCTCACAGACGAAGACGGGCTCGCCTTCGGCATCTTCGCGCTGGACATCTACGATGATGCGCTGCATGTGGCGTCCGCACTGTGGGCGCTGGTCGCGGGCTTGACCTCTCACAAAGCGGCGCGGACATTTATGGTGCTGTTTGGGCTGGCCTATTTGGGCGACGGCATATTCGGGTTTTTCACAGGCTACGGCTATCTCGACCTTGGCATCTTAACCAATGGCTCCGCCGGGATGGATCTCTCGCTCGGTCGTATCCTCGCAAATGTGCCGCACCTTCTCCTTGGTGGCGTTGCGGTATGGGCCGGGATCAAGAACATCGGCCGTCCAGCGTGAAGACTTTCTGGCGCTGGCTCAAACGCGGCCTTATCGCAGTCGTTCTGCTGATATTGGGACTGAGCGCACCCGTTGCCTATGTCGAAACCGCCTGTCGCCCGACGGGCGAACCCGTGCCATACCAAGCGCTCCTCCTCGCTAAGCATCATCGCCCAGAATCCCGTACCCTGCTAACCTACCCAGAATGGGACATCGTCCACGCCTATGATGATTACGGGCGCGTCCTTGCCACTGGCGATCCCCACGATTTTCAGTTCCTGAAAAGCATCTCAGGATTTTGGGGCGCGCTCTGCGCGCTCTCAAAGGCATCGGGGTCTCATGGCCAGATCGATGCGGACACCAAACAGATGGTTTATGTGATCGGGGTCAGCTTCACGGCAGAGTTCTTGATGAAAGCGGCCTATGAAGAAACTATCGGTCGGCTATTTGTCATGCTCAGAGGCGACGTGCGGGCGCCGCTTGACGATCTATCGGCGCAGCAAGCCGAAAGCTATGCAAACTTTCTACAACAGGTGCCGTGGTACAAATGGGACTTTGAAGGTGATCGGGCTGCACTGGCCGCCTCCGCAACAAACGCCTTAAGGGACCGCGAAAGGAACATCGCGCTTGGCCTCGAATATGCGGCAAAGGCGGCCTATGCCGATGTGATCGCACAGGCCGTCGCGCAGGTCGGCCCCGATGCGCTGACACTGCGCATGATCGTCCGCGCGCCCGAAGCTGAGGCATTTGACGGTTTCGAAGGTGTCACCGTCATCGCGCATGGGAATGGGGCCACAGAGATAGAGACCATCCGCTACCGTGCCTTGACCCATTTAATGACAAAGATGGCGCGATCCGAGGTCAATTTTGTTGAAATCGCCGGCAATGATGACATCATGCTGACTGTCTTAGGCCGAAATGCCACACATCCGGACGCAATCTACAGCCGCGCGCGCCAAGGCGCTGACGACTACCGCCACCTCATAGTGATGCCTGTGAGCCGCCTTGCTGAGACGCTCCGCGGGCTCGAGGCTAGCGACACTATAGTGGAGCATATCCATGACTATTAAATCCGGCCTCGCCGCAGCCAGTGTGATGGTAGTTGGATGGCTATCCATCCTCGGGCTGGTTACCATGATGAACGATGCCGCCCCGGCCTTTGTTGTGCTGTTTCCAGATGCTGAGTTGTTCGAAAGTCTCAGCCAACAAACGCGCATCCTGTCCGCTACACAATTCAGTGTCACGCTGGCCTCGGATGAACTAAGCTTTGCGCGCAGCCTTTACGCAAAAGGTGCTATCCTTGTCCTCCCAGCGGGCCTCACCGGCTGCGGCTGAGCGGGCCTCACAATTGGCCGCAAACTCGTTGCCCTACATTGCTCGCGGTCGATCAAAACTTATTTGATTGCGCGCGCATATGCGCTGATACACAAAATCAACCCGGTACTGGCCGATGTCCCGAAACCAATGTCGTGTCGCAAGCGCATCATGCGCCGTATAGAATTGTGCGCAAGGAAGTCTTTCGCCCCTGGCACTCAGATACCACCGCAGCGACAGTGTGGCTGACCTGCGCATCAACAAATCGTAGCCTTGAAAAAATCAAGTGTACCGGACTGCCGTTTGGGTGTTAGTGCCGCAAAGGCTTGGAAAAGCGATCGTACAGGCCACTGTCAAACCTGCGGGTCATGTCAGAGGAAACCGGCTTGAGACGAATAGGGTGGGGCGGTAGCGTTACGCTATGCCAAAACCATCCCCATTTCGCTACTTCAAAACCAGCCCTGAGATCATCCGCTTGGCTCTGATTATGTACATTCGGTTTCCTCTGTCGCTCAGGAATGTCGAAGATCTGCTACACGAACGCGGCATCGACGTGAGCTATGAGTCCGTTCGGTTTTGGTGGCAACGGTTCGGTCCCAAATTCGCATCGGAAATTCGCAATAGACGATCTCAGTCGATGCGTTGCCACTCAAATTGGAAATGGCATCTGGACGAAATGTTCGTGAAGATCAACGGCGAGAGGTACTACCTTTGGCGGGCCGTTGATCATGAGGGTGAGGTCCTAGAAAGCTATGTGACGAAGACGCGAGATAGGAAGGCAGCATTGAAATTTCTCAAGAAATCAATGCGTAGGTTTGGCCGTCCTGAAGTAATCGTCACAGACAAGCTTCGATCCTACAGTGCAGCATTGAAGGTAATTGGCAACGCAGGTCGGCAGGAAACAGGTCGCTGGGTGAACAACCGAGCAGAAAACTCGCACCTGCCTTTTCGACGAAGAGAACGTGCCATGCAGCGTTTCCGGCGGCTACGAAGTTTGCAAAAGTTCGCTTCAGTCCACGCTTCTGTTCTCAACCTCTTCAATTCGGAGCGCAGTCTCTATTCTAGACAAAATTTCAAACTGAACCGTGGCGCCGCTCTGACCGAGTGGCGCCAACTTTCCGCCGAATAAAGGGCAGAAAATCTGTCCTAGCTGAGACTCGTTCGAATTAGTCTGACAGCACCGTCCCGGCCATAGAGCAGGTCAGTTGTCATCAGACGTCTCCAACAGAACCACGCGGAAGTCGTCCACATTGGTATGGGTCGGGCAGGTCCATATTAAGGCGGTCGATAATGGCGCGCGCATCCGCTGCGGTGGACGGGGCCGGCACGGTGGGGCCCGAGGCGATGTCGGCGGGGTCATCGCAGTGCAGGGCATCGCAAGGGGCGTGATGGCGATGCCCTCGCACGGCCCCTATTCGGCCTCAACCGCCTGCAAAGGGTCCGCAGCTGTAAGCGCCGCGTCAAACAGGTCGTGAAGGAGGGTTACCTGGTCCAAGGGTGGCGCCTCTCAAGTGAAAAACCGGGCATCGGAGGAATGCCCGGTTTCAGATGAGATCAGCCTTGCACAACCGTCTGATTTTGCTTGCCCAGCCCATTGATGCCAAGCTCCATCTTGTCCCCTGCCTTGAGATAAACAGGGGCAGGCTTCATGCCCAGACCAACACCCGGAGGCGTGCCGGTCGAGATGATGTCACCTGGCTGAAGCGACATGAATTGCGAAAGGTAGGCGACCACATTGGCGACGCCATAGACCATTGTGTTGGTCGAGCCGTCCTGCATGCGCTTGTCATTTACGTCCAGATATATGGACAGGGCCTGCGGGTCGGGAACCTCATCCCTGGTGACCAACCAGGGGCCGATTGGACCAAAGGTGTCGGCAGATTTGCCTTTGGTCCACTGACCTTCGCGCTTGATCTGGAAGTCGCGTTCCGAGATGTCGTTGATCACGCAATAGCCCGCAACATAATCCAGCGCGTCGGCCTCGTCGATATATTTGGCCTCTTTTCCGATCACGACGCCCAGCTCAACTTCCCAGTCGGTGGCGGTGGATCCGCGCGGGATTTCGATATTGTCATTGGGTCCACAAATGGCGCTGGTCGCCTTGGAGAAGATTACCGGCTCGGACGGAACGGGCAGCCCGCTTTCGGCAGCGTGATCGGAGTAGTTAAGACCGATACAGATGAATTTGCCCACGCCTGAAACACAGGGGCCATAGCGGTCGATCTCGACCTCGGGCAGGGTGGATAGATCAAGGGCAGCGATTTTTGCAAGACCGTCATCCCCTAGCACATCGCCTGCAATGTCCGCCACATGAGCGGACAGATCCCGTACTTTGCCGTCAGCATCCAGAATGCCCGGCTTTTCCTGCCCCTTGGGGCCGTAACGCAAAAGTTTCATTGGTCTCTCCGTGTTTAGTTGGCCCAGCCACCATCGATGATGTGGGTTTGTCCTGTGGTGAAGCCGCTGGCGTCGGACGCGAGATACAGCGCCAATGCCGCGATCTCATCAGCATCCCCAACCCGGCCCATCGGCTGTCGGGCAATGAAATCTTTTATGGCTTGTTCATAATCTCCGGTCGCACGCAGGCGGTCATGCAGTGACGGGCTGTCGACGGTACCGGGGCAGATCGCGTTGCAGCGAATGCCTTTAGTCACAAAGTCGGCGGCAATGGATTTGGTCAGGCCGACCACAGCTGCTTTCGATGCGCAATAGGCAAAACGGTTCGGTACGCCTTTGATCGACGAGGCGACCGAGGCCATGTTGAGGATCGACCCGCCGCCCTTGGCCAGCATATCAGGCAGCACAGCTTTACACATACGATATTGCGCTTTGGCGTTCATGTTGAAGGCGAAGTCCCAGTCTTCTTCGGGGCAGTCCAGAATGCTGCCTGCGTGCACGAAACCCGCGCAGTTGAACAGCACGTCCAGCGGTCCGGTTTGCGCTAGGACCGACGCGATGTTGTCTGCGTCCATGACGTCCAATTTCAGGGCGATGATCCCATTCACGGTGTCCAGTTTGGCCAGTGTGGCGTCATTGATATCGGTGGCATAGACCATTGCGCCTGCGCGGGCGAATGCCTCGGCGCTGGCCCGGCCGATGCCCTGACCTGCGGCGGTGATCAAGGCAGTTTTGCCTTTCAGTGACAGTTCATAGCTCATCTCGTGTCCCTTCTGCGCAAGGTCGGCTTTGTCCGTTAAGTGACATGGTTAATGAGGCAAGTTTGCGTTTTCTTCGCAACTAGTATACCAGATACACCAGTTATTCAAGTTGAGATTATCAATGTGCCCGCTTAGGCGTGTTGGGAGCATTCAGAACGGTGACGATGATGTCAAAGCAGGAAAAACAGGCCCCGCGAACAGCCCTGCGAAAGCGGGCCGCAAATACCGCGCCATCTGGGCAGGGACAGTTTGAAAGCGGGACGCGCCAAACCTTGGCAGATCGCATCTACGACAGGCTGCACCATGACATCACCAACCTGATCTTGCCGCCCGGCACACCGATTCTGGAGCGCGAAGTGGCAAGCGCATTTGATGCCTCGCGCACACCTGTCCGCGAGGCGGTGCTACGTCTGGTGAAAGAGATGCTGGTAGAAGTGGTGCCGAACTCGGGCACATTCGTTGCCCGCATTCCGCTGTCGATCCTGCCCGAAGCGCTGGTGGCGCGGCGGGCGTTGGAGCGGGATCTTGTGGCCCGTGCGGCGACGTCGGCCACGGCTGCCCAAAAACTGCATTTGCGTGCGATCATCGAAGATAATCGCGAGGCCGCCGATGCAGGCAAACAATCCGATTTTGACAAAACAGACAGCGCGTTTCACGCGCAGATCGCCGAGATGAGCGGATCTCCTGGGCTGTGGCGGGTGATTCAGCAGATCAAAACGCCGATGGATCGGCACCGTCATCTGACTTTGCCAGTGGCAAACCGGATGCATCAGGTGGTCGCGGAACACAGCCAGATCGCGGATGCGATTGAAGCGGGTGACGCCAAGCGTGCAGCCGAGTGTATGGACCACCATTTGCAACAGCTGAAAAGTGATACCCTGGAAGCACTGGAGCGTTATCCATCATTCTTTATTGTGGATATGGATCCGTCCAAGCTGAAATAACGGCTAGGGGCTGACGCTTTCGAGGCGGCTTATCAACTCGGCTTTCGCCGCGTCCAGATGGTGCTCCATCCCATCAAGTGCCCGGTCCAGATCATCTGAGATCAGCGCATCAATTATGTCGATATGTTCAAAGATTGCGCGTTCGTTGCGGGTCGTCACAAGATGCCGATCAGCAGACAAATGGTAGTGCGAAAAGAACAGCAGCGATACCGCGTCGTCGTTTCCAAGAAGAAACCGATGGCGTGCGGATCTGTTCAGCGTGGCGTGAAGTTCAACATCCAGCTCTTTGAACTCTATCGGGTCGCCCGGCGGAGTGGTAAGGGCGCGTTGGTGTTTTATCCGCAGTGTTTTGAGGTCAGACCAAATGGGGTCTATGTTCGGAAGCGTGGCGACTTTGCGCAGCGAGCGGAACTCGATGAATTTCCTGAATTCATATACCTCGTCCGCATAGTCTGGCGTCATGCTTTGATATACCCAACGGCGATTGGGCTCGCGGCGGATGAGCCCAAAACTGCTGAGCCGGATTAGGAATTCGTGAATAGCAGCATGCGAAATACCAAGCGCACGGACGACTTGCGCTTCGGTGAACCCGCCACCTGTCTGGATCTTTTGATCTATCACCCAGGTCATAAGCTTTTCCTGTATCAGGGCCTCGGTGGTTATTGTGCTTTCTTTGGGAAAGAAGTCATCAGGCGAGGTCGCACGAAGAAGGGGGCGAGGCTGTTCTTGCCCTGTAGTCCCGTCGATCAGGCCGCGTTCGACAAGCAATGCCCAGATTTTTCGACTTGTCGTGCGGCTGATGCCCAGTTGCAGGGCAAGCTGCGTTGGATTCGGAACCGGTATGCCGAGCTGAAGACGGTTCAGTGTTTCATTATAGAATTTGCCAAACAGGCGGTTAGAGCGCGCCACGGCGACCTCGTGAATCTGAGATGGTTTTTAATCGTGTATATTATAATTAAAACCACTTGCGTGCTGTCAAGAATGGTATTTAATAAATTAAATACAGTATTGTGACACTGTCCATTATGGGAGGATACCTAATGTTTACACTGCCGCGCCGCGCCATTCTTGGCGCCTTCGCCGCAACAACGCTTGTTGCCGCGACCCCAGCATTTGCTGAGGAAGTTCTGAAATTTGCGCATGTCTACGAAACCGCGACCCCTTACCATGAAGCTGCGCTTCAGGTGGCCGAGGAATTCGCAAAAGGCACCGATGGTCGCTATAAGATCGAGGTCTTCCCGGCATCGCAGCTGGGCAAAGAGGCCGCGCTGAACGAGGGTCTGTCGCTGGGTACGGTCGACATGATCTATACCGGGGTTGCATTCCTTGGGCAAAGCTATCCGCCGATCTCTATTTCAGACTACCCGTTTACCCTGCGCGATTATAATCACTGGAAGGCCTATGCGAATTCCAATCTGTTTAAGGAACTGGCGCAAAGCTATACCGATGTGACGGGCAACCATGTTGTGGCGATGACCTATTACGGGTCGCGTCAGGTGACGGCCAACAAACCGATCCTTACGCCCGCAGATATGGAGGGCCTGAAGATCCGCACACCCAATGCGCCCGCCTATCAGATGTTCCCGGAAGTAACCGGTGCGAACCCCACGCCGATGGCGTTCTCGGAAGTTTATCTGGCGCTTCAGCAGGGTGTTGTGGACGCGCAGGAAAACCCCCTGCCGACCATCCAATTTAAGAAGTTCTATGAAGTCCAGTCGAACATCAACCTAACCAGCCACATCACCAACTCGCTGGTGACGCTGATTTCGCCCGCAACAGTGGCCAAGCTGAGCAACAAGGATCTGGAAACCCTGAAAGAGGCAATCCGCTACGGGGCCGAATGGGCGTCGAATGAAATCGTCGCATCAGAAGCCAGCCTTGCGGATTGGTTCCGCGAGCAGGGCGTGATCGTGAACGAGGTTGACCGCGCACCCTTTATCGCAGCCGTTTCGCCTGCCCTGACCGGATCGGATGTTCCGTGGGATGCCGAGGTTTACGAGCGTCTTCAGGCGATCAAGTAACCCACATCACCCCGTGTTCAGGCGCGCCCACTCACTGCGCGCCTGAACCTTTTAAAGGAGGCCGGATATGGGCCGTTCTACCGATGATCTGGACGATCTGTTCACCGACGAGGTGATGGGCAACACGACCAAATCCTGGCAACAGTTTTTCTCGGTCTGGGATATCCCTGCGCTGTTCGTGTTCACGGCGCTGTTCTTCACGGTGCTGCTGCAATTTCTGACGCGCTATGTGTTGAACGACTCGCTGTCCTGGACGGAAGAGGCCGCGCGTTATCTGTTGATCCTTCTAGCCTTTACCGGCGCGCTGCGCTGTCAGTTGCGCGACACGCATATCCGGTTGGAGTTTATCGACGGGTTCGCAGGTCGCATGCTGCGTCCGATCAAGATCTTTGCCACGCTTGTCACGACGGGAATGTTCGGCTTTCTGATCTACTCGCTTTATATTCTGGCGCGCCAGACCAGCTTCCAGAAAATGGTCTCGCTGCCGTTCCCTAAATACTATCTCTATGCGCTTGTACTGGTGGCGCTGGCCGCGTTGGTTGTATTGCAGCAGCGCCAGCTATGGCGCCTATTGAAAGGCGGTGACGCATGACCGTTATCCTTCTGTTCCTTTCCCTTTTCGCGCTGATGGCCCTGCGGGTACCGATTGCAGTGGCGCTTGGTCTGTCCTCGCTGGGCTATATCGTGATCGAGGGCATGCCGCCGGTTTTGCTGGCACATAACATGATTAACGGCATGAACTCGTTCCCGTTGCTCGCAATCCCGTTTTTTATTCTTGCGGGCGGGCTGATGAACTCGGCCGGGATCACCGAGCGGATCTTCACTTTCGCGCGTTCCATAGTCGGCTGGATGCATGGCGGTCTTGGCCATGTGAATATCGGTGCAAGCATAATCTTCGCGGGCATGTCCGGTGCTGCGGTGGCCGATGCGGGCGGCTTGGGTGCGATCGAGATCAAGGCCATGCGGGACGCGGGTTATGATGACGATTTTTCGGTTGGCGTGACGGCGGCCTCTTCGACCATCGGGCCGATCATCCCGCCCTCGCTGCCCTTGGTGATCTTCGGGGTCATGGCATCCGTATCGATTGGCGAGCTGTTCGTGGCCGGGATCATCCCCGGGCTGCTTATGGCCGGCACTTTGATGGCGATGGTCTGGTATCTGTCGCGCAAGCGAAACTATCCGCGTGATGTGGCGTTCCGTCTGTCCACCGTCGGCCAGTCCTTTAAACGTGCTTTTCTGCCCCTGATGACACCGGTGATTATCGTCGGCGGTATTGTGACAGGTGCCTTCACTCCGACCGAAGCTGCCGTTTGCGCTGCCACCTATGCGCTGCTTCTTGGGCTGTTTGTTTACAAAAGCCTGACGCTGCCCCGGCTGGTCGAAGTGTCGCTTGAGACGATTGAGACGACGGCGTCAATCCTGTTGATCGTCGGCGGAGCCACCGTGTTCGCGTGGATCCTGACCGCCAATCAGGCGGCGGCTTTGTTCGCGGAAACCCTGCTGGGGATCAGCGAGAACAAATATGTTGTCCTTCTGGTGATCATGTTTGTCGTGCTGATCATTGGCCTGTTTATGGAGACTATCGCCGCAATCTCGATCCTCGTGCCCGTGCTGCTGCCGATTGCAGCGCAGATCGACGTGGACCCGATTCATTTGGGTGTGATCGTGATTCTGAACCTGATGATCGGGCTTCTGACGCCGCCCGTGGGCATGGTGTTATTTGTGCTGGCCAAGGTTTCGGACGTGCCCTTTGAGCGATGTGTGCGCGCTACGATGCCTTTCGTTGTGCCGCTGGTGGCGGTGCTGTTGCTGCTGACCTTCGTGCCGCAACTGACTATGTGTCTGCCCGAGCTGCTCTATCGCAACTAACTCGGCTTACTGACATGCCAAACAACAAAGACCGCCGTGCTGGGGCGGTCTTCTTGCATATTGATTTTGAGGGGATCAATCGAGGTGGAAGACTTCTACCATAGATGCCCACCATTCACCTTCAGCGCGGGTCTCTAGCGGAGCCTGCATCGGACCGCAGACTTTCCACCAATCCTGCGTGATTGGGTCCGCGGCAATCGCCGCGCTGTCGGCCTCGAAATCCGTTCCGGTATATTCCCAATAGCTGAACATCAGGTTCTCGGGTTCGCGCAGGAAGATCGAATAGTTGGTGATATTCGATTTGCGCAGCCGCGCCAGAACATCCAGCCAGACATAGGCGTGCAGACGTTTGTATTCGGCCATGTGTTCGGGTTTCAGGCCAATCACTTTGCCCATGCGTTGTACCATGTCAGTTGCCCTTTCCTTTAGGAACGATCGCGCCGGGATGACCGACGACCTCGCGGGCCAGCATGTGACCTTGCATCATGCAGGCATGGGTAGGTGCGCCTTGTATCAAGGCAGCCAGAAAACCGCCATTGAAACTATCACCAGCGGCGGTGGTGTCCACGACACGCTCGGCTGCGGGATAGGGGGCAGAAATCTGAATGTTGGGGTTGATCGGAACCGGACCCGAGGCGGCTCGTTTCAAGGCACCCTCGGCCAAGCCCAGCCCGCGCAGCCGGGCCAGAACAGCCGCCTCATCCGCATCACCAAACAGTGCCATCTCGTCATCGACCGAGGGCAGGGCGATATCGGTCAGCCGCCAGGCTTGCGTCATGACCTGCTGTGCAACCTCGCGGCTTTCCCACAGGGCGGAGCGGTAGTTATCATCGAAGATCAAGCGCAATGTCCCGGCGCTCCGCAATTCTGCAATGCGCTGAAACAGGGCGTCACGCTGCTGGGGCGTCAGGATGGCAAGCGTGATCCCGGATAGGCACAGCAAATCGGTCTGCGACAACGCATCCAGTTCAGCCAGATCTGAAAACAATTGCCGTGCAGCCGATTGGTCGCGCCAATATGAAAAGCTGCGTTCGCCGTTGGCGTCCGTCGCAACCGCGTAGAGGCCCAGATTAAAGCGGGTATCGCGCTGGATGGTCGACGTGTCCAAGCCCTCGGCCTTCGCCGTATCCAAGGCGCCTTGCGACATGGGGTCGGTCCCAACACGTGTCAGATACGACACCCGCTCGCCCGAGGCCAAAAGGCGTTTGCAATAGACGGCGGCGTTGAACGTATCCCCGGCAAAGCCCAGGGCATAGCCCGTATCGTTCCGGCGCAGCTCTCCCATAACTTCGCCAGCAAAGGTTATCTGCATGGTCATTTTGCTGTTCCTCCGCAACCGGTTAGGGCCGGTCTTATTCTTGCAATTTGCTGTCAGGCGTGTCGTGGTTTGACATTTTGTATGTAATAATAAAAAACTGAATAGCAAACCGGAGGGCGCGATGTCAATCACACCAACCATCCAATTTGGCACAAGCCGTTTTCTTCAGGCGCACGCCGATTTGTTCATCTCAGACGCGTTGAAAACTGGGGATGCGGTGGGGCCGATCTGCGTTGTCCAATCCTCGAGTGATTCGGTCTGTGCACGTCGCTTGCAGGCGCTTGCCGCGCCCATTGGGTATCCGGTGCGGATTCAGGGGATCGTGGAGGGCGCGGAAGTATCCTTCGAAACACGCGCCAATGCAGTGACATGCAAGCTGTCGACAGCCACAGACCTTGCCGAACTGCAACGCCGTTTCGTGGACGAGGCCGAGATTGTGATTTCGAACACCGGCGATGCAGGCTGGGCGGCGCAGCCGCAAGATAATTACGCTCAGTTTGCCCAACCCATGTCATTCCCAGCTAAGCTGACCCATCTGCTTAGGGCGCGGTTTGCCGCGTGCGGGCGGGCGATCCAGATTATGCCGACAGAATTGGTCGCCCGTAATGGAGAGGTCCTACGAGATCGAGTGCTAAAGCTTGCCCGCGCGCTGGATCCGAAATTCGCCGATTGGGTGGCGCGGGATGCACGCTTTGTGACTTCACTGGTGGACCGGATCGTCTCGGAGCCTTTGGAGCCAGCGGGTGCCGTCGCCGAACCCTATGCGCTGTGGGCGATAGAGGATTGCCCGGGGCTGATCCTGCCTGCGCGGCATGACGCGGTGCAGGTGGTTGCTAATCTGGATCCGGTCGAGAAGCAGAAACTGCATATCCTTAATCTGGGGCATAGCTATTTGGTGGATGGGTGGTTGAAACGCGGGCAGGTCGGGGCGGAATTTGTCCGTGACCTGATGCATGACGCCGCCGTGCGCGCGAATCTGGAAGATCTGTAACAGACCGAAGTTCTGCCTGGGTTTCAGGCTGCGGGCCTTGGCGATCAGGCGGCTGCCTATATCCGCGTCACAATCGACCGATTCGACAATCCTTTTCTGGATCACCGGTTGGAAGACATTGCCGGAAACCACGCAGAAAAATGCACCCGCCGTATTGCCGCCTTCATCGACTGGGCGCGGGCGCAAGGCGCAACCCATGAGATGCCACGCCTGCTGCACGCAGCGCGGCGCACCAAACTGGAGGTTCAACCATAATCACCAATCGTATCGGACAAACCGACGTGCATGTTACCGATCTGTCCTTTGGTTGCTCGGGCATTGGCAATCTGTATCACGACATCCCCAAGGCCGAGGCAGCCGAGGTTATGGCCTGCGCATGGGATGCAGGCATCCGCTATTTCGATACGGCACCGCATTATGGGCGGGGGTTGTCTGAACAGCGCTTGGGCGCCTTTCTGAAGGGCCGCGTGCGTGACAGTTTTGTGATCTCGACCAAGGTAGGGCGGCTGTTATCGTCCGGCAAACCAATGGCCGAGGCCAACGGGTTCATAAATCCGCTGCACAATGACGTTCGTTATGACTATTCCGGGAACGGGATCGAAGCATCTTTTGAACAAAGCTGCGAGCGGCTTGGCACGTCATATATCGACATCATCTATGTGCATGACATCGGCGCCTGTACCCATGGCGACGGGAATGCTCCACATTTCGAGGCGCTGATGTCCTCGGGTCTAGATCGGTTGCAAAAACTGAAAGCTGCGGGGCGGATTGGGGCCTTTGGGCTGGGTGTGAACGAAACGAGGGTCTGTCTGGACGTGATACAGGAGTGTCCGCTGGACGTCATTCTGCTGGCAGGGCGGCTCACGCTTTTGGACCGTCAGGGTGAAGACGAACTGGTTGGGCGGTGTCGTAACGCGCAGACCAGTATGGTTCTGGGCGGAATCTTCAACTCGGGCATCTTGGCCACAGGGCCCGTGCAGAGCGCGCATTTCGACTATCAACCCGCCACGGACGAGATCATGGAGCAGGTCGCCCAGCTTCAAGCCCGGACGGACCACATCGGTGTTCCGCTGGCCACGGTCGCCATGCAGTACGCGCGGCGCCATCCGGCTGCGGCATCGGTTTTGCTGGGGACGGGGAAGGTTTCGTCCCTTAAACGCAATCTGAATGCGCTGGATGTGCCGTGGGACAGCAAATATGATTGGGTATTCGATCCGGTCTGAGAGCCGAGATACTATGCGAAATCGTGAATGCCCAACGAGGCCAGCAACGTCTGCTTTGATGTTGTCAGATGGTCGTCTGCGGCGGCCATCGCCTCGTCTTTGTTCCGGTTCTGCAGGGCCTCTATCAGGCGCAGATGCTCGGTGATTGCGGCGGCGTTGCGTTGTTGCTCATCTTTTTTGTCCCACTGATAGTGGTAGTGAAAAATCAACGCGATCACTCGCTGGAATTCGGCCGTGAACCGGTTCTTAACCACGCCACCGATCGTGTTGTGGAAGCGTTCATCCAGCAACGAGAAGTCGTGGAACCGCGTGTCGATCTGGTCACGCAGTTCTAGATGATCATGTTTGAGCTGTTCCAGTTCGGTCCAGATTGGAGCTTCATCGGGAAGCTGGATGAATTTGCTGATCGCATTCAACTCTAACACAGTCCGGAAGTCCGAAAGCTCGACGGCGAAATCCGAGGTGAAGCCCAACAGCTCCCACCCGCCGCGCTTGCGCCGTTGGACCAGGCTGAAACGGCTGAGCGATGCGAGGAACTCTTGCAAGGTGTGCTGCTGTACATTCCAGTTTCGTGCAAGCTCAGTCACATTGATAGGTGTGCCGGGCGGTACGTCAAAGCGCAGGATCCAGTCCAAGAATCGCCGTTCGAGCTCTTCCGGCGCCAGGCTTTCCTGCGGCATTGCAAGCTGATCTTGTTTCCTCGGCGCGCGCAAAAGTGTCTTGGATCGTCCCTCCCACTGGATTACGCCTTTGTTGTCCAGTCGAGTCAGTACGGATCTAACGACAGTCCTGCTAACCTCGAGCTTTACGGCAAGCTGTGTTTCCGATGGGAGCCTTTCGCCCACTTCCAACCCCTTGCAGATCATGAGAAGGGCGTTGAAAGCTTCGCGAAATCGTTCATCTGTGCGTGCCACGTGACTTACCTCTTTATAGTAACTGGCAATGCACTGTTTTTAATTTTACGTTTTTAATTATTAAAAACATTTGACTTACAGCCTGTTGCCTGATGTTGTGTACAAAATAATTAAATACCAAAATAATTAAATACCAAAATACATCCCATCGCAAGGGGGCACACTGGAGACGGGAATGGACCTTTCACTCACTTCGATCCGAAGCAAAGGCAAGAAGCTGAATATGTCAGCCGAAATGTTCCACAAACTGTCCGCTGTTGATTGTCACTGAGAACTGACCCGGTATTTTCACCGAGATTTGACCCACCTTCAGTTATGCGTCGTCATTTATGACGCGGTCAATGTTTGGGTCTCCTTTGCTATTTTCTTTGCAGCGTCAGAACTGGCTTTGAAGCGGTAACTGTCGTTGCCTGTTTCGAGGATGTGACACCTATGCGTCAGCCTATCGAGAAGAGCGGTGGTCATCTTTGCGTCACCGAAGACCTTAGCCCATTCTGAGAAGCTGAGGTTTGTTGTGATAATCACGCTGGTGCGCTCGTAGAGCTTGCTGAGCAGATGGAAGAGAAGCGCGCCGCCTGACGCGCTGAACGGCAAGTAGCCGAGCGCGTCCAAGATGACCAAGTCGACTTTGGTCAGCGTCTCAGCCAGTTTTCCTGCCTTGCCGAGGGCCTTTTCCTGCTCCAGCGCATTGACCAGCTCCACAGTGGAGAAGAAGCGGACCTTACGTCTACGGTGCTCAATCGCCTGAACACTGATTGCGGTGGCCGTGTGGCTCTTGCCCGTTCCGGGGCCGCCGATCAGCACGACATTCTCAGCCGCTTCTATAAACTCGCAGCGGTGCAATTGACGTACTGTCGCTTCATTGACCTCACTGGATGTAAAATCGAAGCCGTTGAGATCTTTGTATGCAGGGAAGCGAGCGACTTTGGTATGGTAAGCGATGCATCGCACCTCGCGTTCTGCGATCTCGGCCTTAAGCAGTTGTGATAGAAGCGGTATCGCAGCTTCGAACGCTGGCGCTCCTTGGGCGACCAAGTCTTCGACCGCATTTGCCATGCCATAGAGCTTGATGCTGCGCAGCATAATGACGATGGATGCGCCGGCTGGATCATGACGCATGGCGCTTCTCCCCAGTCTGTCTCAGGTCGTCATAGCGATCTACATTGGCCTCTGGCGTCGTCTGCAATGCCAACGCGTCCGGCGGATCGACCTCTGGGTGATCTGTCGGTCTGCGGTCGCTCAATCGGTGAAGCAGGTTCAGGACATGCGTCTTGGTTGGCACGCCTGCATCCAACGCCAGTTCCACCGCGCACAAGACGTCTTCCTCGTTGTGTTGGAGAACCAGTGACAGGATGTCGACCATTTCCCTGTCGCCACCCTCCTTTCGGAGCATGTGATCCTGCAATTGCCGGAAGGCATCGGGCATCTCCGTGAACGGTGCGCCGTTACGAAGCGCGCCAGGTTTGCGTTGGATACCAGCGAGATAGTGTCGCCAATCATAAATGACTTTGCCGGGCTTGCGATGAGAACGATCAATGATCTGCGGGTGCTCGCAAACCGTTTTACCTTCAGCCACAACCACCAGTCTTTCGGGGTAGACATGTAGGCTGACACGGCGGTTCGCAAAGCTGGCGGGCACGCTGTAGCGGTTGCGTTCAAAGCTCACCAGGCAGGTCGGGGAGATACCTTTGCTGTGCTCGACGAACGCATCAAAAGCCGGCGGCAGCGCCATCAATGCGGGCTTCTCAGCTTCCCATGCATCCGCAACAGTGCCCGGCACTTCTCGATGCCTGGTCTCCGCCCAGAGAGCGATACAGCGATCCTCAAGCCATTGGTTCAACTCACCAAGTGCCTTGAGGATGGGCATGACCTGCCACAAACGATTACGCGCATCCTGGACGTTCTTCTCGACTTGCCCCTTCTCCCAGCCTGCCGCAGGATTGCAGAACTCGGGGTCAAACACATAGTGACTTGCCATCGCTTTGAAGCGGGCATTGATGTCGCGTTGTTTGCCTTTGCCAACGCGATCAACCGCGGTCTTCATATTGTCATAGATCCCCCGGGCCGGCACCCCGCCAAAGACGCGGAAAGAATGCCAGTGAGCGTCAAACAGCATCTCGTGCGTTTGCAGCGGATAGGCTCGCACGAGGAACGCCCGGCTGTGCGACAGCTTGACATGCGCGACCTGAAGCTTGACCCGTTCACCTCCGATGTTGGCCCAGTCTTCGCTCCAGTCGAACTGGAACGCTTCACCCGGCTGGAACACCGACGGCACAAAAGTGCCGCGCCCTGACGTCTGTTCGGCACGATGCCTATCGTCACGCCAAGCCCGTGCAAAAGCTGCCACGCGTTCGTATGAACCGTCATATCCCAACTTCACAAGATCAGCGTGCATTTGCTTCACTGTTCGCCGCTCTTTGCGCGACTTGCGTGTCTGGATCAAAAGCCAAGCAGACAACCGATCCGCATATGGATCCAGCTTACTCGGACGTTTTGGCGTCTTGAAGTTTGGCTCCACAGCGCCTTCGCGCAGATACTTCCTAATGGTATTGCGAGACAAACCCGTGCGACGGGCAATCTCGCGTATCGGCATTTTGTCACGCAATGCCCAGCGTCTGATGACACTCAAAAATCCCATGTCGATCACTCCAAATCTCCCCAACCAAAAACGTCGGGGTAGTGTGTTCACATGGGTCAATTCTCAGTGACAATTTATGGGCATACCGGGTCAGTTCTCAGTGACAATCAACACCATACCAACAATCTGAACGAAGGAGAGACATGTGGCGCCTGACAACGCCACAAAGAGATGCAAGGGCAGAAGTGAGTGATGATGATCAAACGGATCCGATGTCGGAATAACCCGAGGTGCTGTCAGGGCTTCAAAGCTCGTTAGTCTGATTGGGATCCGACAAGCGGACTTCATCAAGGCCAGCGGTCACGTACACCGCACACAAAGGCCGGACACATGACCGCAACCTGCGACGATCAAAATCAGCTCAAATCAACCCTTGCGTAAACGGAGCCTTCCACACATGACAGCACCTTTTGAAATGTTTTTTTGGGAAATGTACTTAATGCAGTAAAAACAATTGACACCGAGATAGCGGAGTGTTTTTTATGGATTAAAGACTAATTGTCGCAGAAAGGAGTGCGACGCATTTTTGGGGGGAAGGTAGATGGCCGCAGTGGGAGAGCCCAAGGTTATTCTTCGGGCGCATGGCCTTAGCAAGCACTACGGTGGCGTCGTTGCGTTGGATTCCGTAGATCTGGATCTGATCGAAGGCGAAGTCCTTGCGGTCGTTGGCGACAACGGTGCAGGCAAATCTACACTGATCAAGACCTTGACCGGAGCCATCTCTAAAACCGCAGGTCAGGTTGAAATGGATGGCAAATCGGTCGAGATCAATTCGCCCACGGATGCCAAGGCCGCGGGTATCGAAACGGTCTACCAAGATCTTGCATTGGTGAACGAGCTTTCCATTACCAAGAACATGTTTTTGGGGCGAGAAATCAAACGCTCCGACCTATTTGGTCGCCTGTTTGGAGCTTTGGATTTTGCCACGATGGACAGCGAAATTCGCGCTCTATTCCAAAAGCTGGATATTCGTATTGCCGATATCTATCGCGAAGCTGAGGCGTTTTCAGGTGGGCAGCGTCAGGCTGTTGCACTGGCAAAAACCGTGATGTTTGGCAAGCGCATCGCCATTTTGGATGAGCCAACTGCTGCGCTTGGTGTGCGGGAAAGCAAGATGGCAATGGACCTTGTACGCTCGCTAAAGGACCACGGCCTATCTGTGATTATGATCACCCACAATATGCAACATGTGATGAATTACTGTGATCGCGTCATGGTGTTGCGCCTCGGCCGGCTGGCTGCGGTCCGTGACGTGAAAGATGTGGATGGCGATACGCTGGTGGGTCTGATCACCGGTGCAACCGAAGGCAAGGCTGCGTGAGATGTCTGAAATGACCCAAAATTCCTCAAACCAGATTTCCATGCCCCCGGCAACGGCCACCAGCTTTGAGTTGCTAAAGCACCAATTTCAACAAATCTGGCAGGTCCTGGCGGCCTTGGTTCTGATTTATTTGGTGTTTTTTGTTCTGTCTGAACCTTTTCGAAGCCTGGACACCTTGCTGTCTATCTTTGGACAGGCCTCGATCTTGGCCATTTTGGCCTGCGGAACCACGGTGGTTCTGATTTCGGGGGGGTTGGACCTCTCGGTGGGCTCCATTTTTGCTGTGGTTGGCGTGGTCGTTGGGATTGCATTGGCGCAATACGAATTGCCAGTGTCTATAGCTGTACTGATTGGTCTCTTTGCCGGCGCTGCGATGGGTGCGTTGAATGGGGTCATACAGGTTTTTACCAAGGTGCCAGCCTTTATTGTGACGCTTGGAGGGCTGACCGCCTATAAGGGCATCGCTGAAATTCTTGCGAGTGGCCGTGACCTGTCGCGGTTCCCCGAGAGTTTCCAGGTTCTGGGGTCCGGCTATCTGGTGCCGATGATCGTCATGTTCGGTGTGGCGCTGCTGACGGGGCTATTTCTGACGAAAACCCAGCTCGGAAACCATGCCTTCGCAATCGGTGGTAACGAAGAGGTGGCGCGTCTGTCCGGTGTAAATGTGCGCAAGAGCCGGATTTATTACTACATGATCGGTGGTCTATTGGCGGCTACGGCAGCCATACTTGAAGTCTCAAAACTCAACTTTGCGATGCCAGCGCGCGGTCAAAGCTATGAACTCTTTGCGATTGCGGCGGTTGTGATCGGTGGGACGAGCCTGTTCGGCGGCCGCGGCGGTGTAGGCAAAACCTTGATCGGCATGTTGATCATGCAAACGATTATTGTCGGGCTGTCCTACTTGGGGGTCGGAACCTCAGTTCAAAGGATTGCGATAGGCATCATCATTATCTTGGCGGTCTATTGGGACGTCTGGAGACGACCGTCTCGGTAACTATCTGAAATTTATAAAATTCTGCTGGGCAAGGAGGATTGTCCACAGGACAAGTCCGCCTGAAACCAACGGGCTGAGCTAAAACCTAAAGGGAGGAAGACCATGAAAATGAAAGCTCTAAAAGGCATTGTAACAACCCTGGCCGTCACTACGGCTCTCGCTGGTGCGGCCTTCGCAGAAGATCTGCGCATCGCCTACACTGGCTATTCCACAGACAACACGTTCTGGATTGGCGTCGCGAAAGCAGCGGCTGCACAGGCCGACGAAATGGGCGTAGAGCTACTGGATCTGACGGCTTCTTCGCCTGATGCGGCAGCACAGAAAGACGCTGTTGATCGCGCGATCAATATGGGTGTGGATGGGATCATCATCGGTTCTGTTGATAACCGCGCCTTTGACGCGTCTCTGGACAATGCAAAGCGCAAAGGCATTCCTGTTGTCGCTGTAGATACTGGGATTGAGCACGAGCATGTGGCGAGTCTCGTCCAGACAGACAATCTTGCTGCAGCTGGTGTTGCGGGCGATTACATCGTAGACCAACTTGAAGAAGGTACTGTTCTTATCCTAGGAGGTTCGGCAGGCCACCAAACAGGCAATGCACGTCGTGACGGTGTCAAAAACGCAGCTGAAGCTGCGGGCCACGAAGTGATCTTCCAGATTTGTGATTGGCAGGATGCCTGTGCTTACGAAACCACGGTGAACTTCCTGCAGTCCAACTCGGACATCAAGGCGATTTTCTCTGCATGGGACCCAGGCGCCTTGGCGGCGGTTTCTGCGGCGACCGAACTGGGCAAGATCGACGATCTGGTGATCGTGGGCTTTGACGGCAATCCGGCGAACCTTGTGTCCATCGAAGCAGGTGAACAGGCTGCGACAATCAAACAGGACAATACCCGTATGGGTGCGGAAGCGGTTCAGAATCTGATCGGTCTGATCAAAGGTGATGAAGTGCCAGCCTTTACCCCAATCGACGGCATTCTGATCACATCTGATAACGTGGGTGAATTTAAGTAACACTCGCTTCACTGTCGCCCGCGAAATGCGGGCGACGCACTTTCCGACTACTTCCAGAAGGCCCCCCGTTTCATGCAAGCATTGGTTATCTCATCTGTCGGCAGCACCGCATTCCAGACGATGGAAAAACTCGAACCTGGGCCCAGCGAGGTTCTGTTGGATGTTGGCTGCGTGGGTCTTTGCGGCAGCGATCTGAATACTTTTCGTGGCATGAATCCGTTGGCCGGGTTGCCTAGAATTCCTGGCCACGAAATCGGAGGCACGGTTGTCCAATGTGGTGCAGATGTCCCGCAGGAATTCGCGCCAGGTTCTAAGGCGATTGTGGTGCCTTACACTGCCTGCGGTAAATGCGCCTCGTGTCGTGGTGGGCGGGTCAATGCGTGCCGATACAATGAAACACTTGGCGTGCAGCGCGATGGCGGAATGGCAGATCAGATCGTAGTGCCTTACGATAAGCTGATTTTGAACGATAAACTCTCGATGGCCGAACTGGCCTTGATAGAGCCGCTTTCGGTTGGATTTCATGCGGTTAGCCGTGGGTCGGTAGCCTCCGAGGACACGGTATTGGTCTTGGGCGCTGGAATGATAGGCATTGGCGCAGTTCTTGGGGCAATTGCACGTGGCGCACGGGTTATTGTGGCAGAGGTCAGCGAGGTCAAACACGACACTCTTCGCCGGTTGGGCGCTGAGACGGTGATCAACCCGATGACGGAAGACCTTCAAGCTCGGATCGATGTCCTGACCGAAGGGGAAGGGGTAGATGTGGTGATTGAAGCCGTTGGCATCCCTGAAACCTTCCGCAACGCGATTGATTTGGTCTGCTTTAGTGGCCGGGTTGTCTATGTCGGCTATGCCAAATCAGAAGTCAGCTACAACACTTCGCTCTTCAATTTGAAAGAGCTCGATATCATGGGCTCTCGCAATGCGACGCGCGCTGATTTTGAGGATGTGATGAATTACGTCGAAGCCAATCGCAACCTTGCAGAACTACTGATCTCGCGCACTTTGCCTTGGAACGAAGCCGCAGAGGCATTCCCTTATTGGGAAGCAAACCGTCAACACACCTTCAAAATTATGATCGACATGCAGGGTCGCACCAATGACTGATAGCTCTCTTCTCGCACAGAAATACGGTTTGACGGGTAAAAAGGCCCTTGTGACCGGGGGCGGTACGGGGCTGGGCAAAGCCATTTCTAAAAGCCTTGCTGAAAGCGGTGCGCAGGTGGTGATCGCAGGCCGTCGCGAAGATGTCTTGCAAAACGCTTGCGAGGAGATTGGGCATGGCACCGCATATCAGGTACTTGACCTAACAAATATGTCTGAGATCGCGGGGCTTGCGGCTCAGATGCAGGCAGAGCACGGCAGCTTTGATATTCTGATCAACAACGCCGGCAACACTGTTAAAAAACCATTCATGGAATCCGACCTGAGTGAGTTTGACAGTGTATTTGACGTTCACGTTCGAGGCGCTCTTGAGCTCAGCCGTGCGGTTATGGGTCGGATGTTGGAAGAGGACAGAACGGGTTCAGTTCTATTTATCTCCTCCATGACTGCTTATATCGGTCAACCCAATGTCTCAGGCTATACGATTTCGAAAACCGCCATCAATGGCGTGATCCGGGCATTGTCCGCAGAGTTCGCTGAAAGCGGCATTCGTGTGAATGGCGTGGCCCCGGGATGGATCGACACGGATGTGTTCCGTGCCGCCACAAAGGGTGACCCCGAACGCAAAGCCAAAATCATGAGCCGGATCCCGATGGGGTCGCTTGGTGATCCCGAAGACATCGGCTGGGCCTGCGCTTTCCTTGCGTCACCGGCAGCGAAATATATCACCGGCCAAGTCTTGCTTGTCGATGGCGGTGGAGCAACCGGATTTTGAGGGCAGTGACCATGACGGATAAAGATCTGTTTCGGGTGATGAGAGACAAACTGTTTACCGCTGCTGTTGGCGATGTTTTGGATGTTTTGGGCTATCGCCATCAGTTTCTACCACAGCCCATCAAACCACTGCTGCCCGACACGAAACTCGCTGGCCGTGCAATGCCGGTTTTGGAAGCAGATTATCTGGAAGGGGAAGGTCACGGCCCCTTATCAGATCAACCTTTTGGCCTGATGTTTGCGGCTCTTGATGATCTAAAAGAAGACGAGATTTACATCGCTACAGGATCATCGTTGGAATACGCTCTTTGGGGCGGGTTGATGTCCACTCGAGCGCTACACCTAAAGGCAGTAGGAGCAATTTTAGATGGGTATATCCGCGACACCGCTGAAATCCGAAATCTAGGGTTTCCAGCTTTTTCTCGCGGCGCCTTTGCTCAGGATCAGGGCGTGCGCGGGAAGGTGTTGGATTACCGCATCCCAATCTCAATCGAAGGCGTGCGTATTGAAGACGGCGACCTGATATTTGCCGATGATGAGGGAGTTCTGATCATTCCGAAAGCCGTTGAACAGCAGGCCATTTCTGACGCCTTACAAAAGGTCCGCACTGAAAACGACGTTGCGAAGGCCATCCGTGCAGGCATGTCTACGCAAGAGGCTTTTGCAACTTTTGGTGTAATGTAGGACAGTTAGACATCACGCTAAGCAACTTACGGTCTCTCAATGTCACGTGATAATTCAATATACAAAGATAGCCTAAACCGTAGCCTAGATTACGTCGCGACGTTGGGGGTTGAGAACACACTGCCTTCGGAGGTGGAGTTGACCCAAATGCTGGGCATCAGCCGAACCACCGTCCGTGCCGTGCTGAAACAGTTGAATGAGGCGGGTATCATTGAATGGGCTGGGCGCAGCAAAACCGTTTTACGCAAGCCTAAGGCCACAGACTATTTCGCCAAGGAAGAAACACTGTCCACGAGCGAACGGGTCGAAACCCAGTTCATGGAACACATTCTGGGCGGTGACCTTAAACCCGGCTCAATTTTGCATGAAAGCGAGATGGTGCGAGAATTTAATGCCAGCACCTCGGTTCTGCGGGAGTGTTTGATCAAGTTCTCTCGCTTTGGCTTGATAGAAAAGGAACCAAATCGCCATTGGGTTTTGCGGGGGTTCACGCAAGAGTTCGCGATTGAGCTGTTTGACGTTCGAGAGATGTTTGAACTGCGTGCCCTACGGAATTTGGTTTCGCTTGGATCTGAAGGTAAGGCTTGGAAGGATTTGGTTTCTTTGGATGTGGCACATCACAAGATCATCGACAGCATTGAAACAGAATATCTGAATTTTCCGCGCCTCGACGAACAATTCCACCGCATCTTAGTAACGGACCTCAAGAACCGTTTCATCGATGACTTTTACGAACTGGTCTCTGTGATTTTTCACTATCATTACCGCTGGAACAAACAGGACGAACGCGCGCGCAATTTGGTTGCTGCGCATCAACATTTGGATGTCATCACATCCCTGCAGGCAGGCGATACCGACACCGCCGTCCTCAAGTTCCAAGACCACCTGATCGCTGCGCGGACAACGCTGCTGAACTCTGTCTCTTGGGAAGCCGAAACATGAGCAAATTGCCAAACACAGACCCCCGGCTGTTAGTGCTTGCCTTGGGTGACAACGTTGGCGTTTTGACCACGACGATCAAAGCCGGTGAGATCATCCAGATCGCGGGCCACTCCGTGACCATCAAAGATACGCTTGGCCTCGGGCACAAATTGGCTTTGACGCCAATTCCTAAGGGGGCTGATATTCTAAAATACGGCTTCCCTTTGGGGTATGCGGCCTCCGATATCGCAGTTGGGGACCATGTGCACGTCCACAACCTAACCAGCCGACATACCACAGTTGAGATCATGGAGTAACGCATGAGCGAGATGATGGCCTGGAAACGCGGGGATGGGCGCAAGGGGATACGCAATGTGATCTTGGTTGCATACCTCGTAGAATGTGCGCACCACGTGTGCAAACAAATCGCGCGGCAGTTTGACGAAAGTGACGTTCAAGTCATTGGATTCTCAGGGTGCTTTCCGTCTGACTATGGTCAAGATATGATGGAAGCGCTTTGCACGCACCCTAATGTCGGCGCTGTGCAATTGGTGTCACTGGGCTGTGAAAACTTCAAAAAGATGCAACTGGCAGAAGCCGTTCGTGTCTCGGGACGCCCGGTGAACGTGATCACCATTCAAGACACAGGTGGCACCGCTGCGGCAGTCGCAAAGGGGCGTGATTGGATTGCGCAGACACAGGCGGAGATCAACGCTTTGCCGAAAGTTCCGATGGATGTCTCTGAGCTGGTCATTGGCACAATTTGTGGCGGTTCGGATGCGACATCTGGTATCACAGGCAATCCGGCGGCAGGGGTCGCTTTTGACAAACTGGTTACAAAGGGCGCGACCTGTATCTTTGAAGAAACCGGAGAGCTAATTGGCTGCGAACACGTCATGGCCGAACGCGCCGTGTCCCACAGCCTCCGACCAGCGATCATTCGGACCGTCGAAAAGGCCGCGAGCTATTATGCGGCCATGGGATATGGATCTTTCTCGAACGGCAACGCGCAGGGAGGGTTGTCGACCATCGAAGAAAAATCACTCGGCGCCTATGCGAAGTCAGGTCAAAGCCAGATCAGCGGCATCTTGCGACCAGCGGAACGGGCCAAAACAGGCGGGCTTTACTTGCTTGATGTGGTGCCTGATGGGCCTCCAAAATATGGCTACCCGAACATCAACGACAATGCTGAGATCATTGAGTTGATTTCATGCGGAGCACATGCCGTGATCTTCGTTACAGGGCGAGGATCCGTTGTCGGGTCTGCGATCTCTCCCGTGCTGAAGGTCTGTGCCAACCCTGAGACTTATGACCGTATGTTTGCCGATATGGATGTAAACGCCGGGCGTATTTTGAGAGGGCAGGGCGATCTGGAAGAGGTCGGTACTGAGATTTTTGACAAACTCATTGGGCTGGGTGCTGAGGGAAAGACCGCGTCCGAGGCGCTTGGACATGTTGAGTTCGTGCTGACCTATAAAACCGCGGCTCCCTTCGAGCCCGGTTGCCACCCAAACTAGAGCTATTTTATGTTGAACGAAACGCATCGCTTATCCTTGGGCACCGCCGCATTGGCTGGGCTTTATCGTCCCGTCAGCAAAATTGCGGTCCAAGAGGTCCTAAATACGGCTTGGGCTCAGGGAATTCGCTATTTCGACACCGCACCGCATTATGGCAATGGTGCAGCAGAGGGCCTGCTGGGGGATTTCTTACGAGATCGCGCGGGCTGGGTCCTATCTACCAAAATCGGAAGGGTGTTAACTCCAGACCTAAATCCTCCCGATGTGGTGAATGGGTTTCACAATGCATGGCCATTCAAACAACATTTCGATTTCACTTACGACGGGATTATGCGCTCTGTAGAGCAAAGCTATCAGAGGCTTGGGCTCAATCGTATCGATATCCTGTTCGTGCACGATATAGGTGACCCGGATGCTGGGACAGATACGCTTGAGCATCGTTCACAGCTTCTAGATAGCGGCGTAAAAGCGCTGGAAGAGCTGAAAGCAAGTGGAGACATCAAAGCGGTCGGGCTGGGTGTGAACACTGTTGAAATTTGTGAAGAGATGATTGGTCAATTTGATATGGACTTGATCTTGCTCGCAGGGCGCTTCACGCTTTTGGATCAATCCGCGCAGGCGCGGCTGTTTGATCAGCTTGTCGCGCACGGCATTCGGCTTGTGATCGGCGGGGTGTTCAACTCTGGTATTCTGGCTACGGGACCGGTGAAAGGTGCGCACTTTAACTATGCGCCTGCATCTGAGGATATTCTCGCACGCGTTGCGAAGATTGAGACTATTTGCGCTAGCCATGACGTGGCCTTACCTGCCGCTGCACTGCAATACCCTGATCAAAGCCCGCTTGTGGCTTCGACATTGGTGGCGACGACAAAGGCCTCTTCCTTGTTGCGCAACATGGAACAATTCCGGGCCACTCTTCCGGCAGCTTTGTGGGACGATCTGCGCGTCCAGGGACTGATTGGAAGCGATGCATGATCGTCGACGCGCATCAGCACTTTTGGACCTTGAGTCGAGGGGACTACCCTTGGCCCAATGCCTCGGTCGCTCCAATTTACAAGGATTTTGGCCCCACTGACCTGGCACCACTATTGCAGACTGCAGGCGTTAATAAGACGGTGATTGTCCAGGCGACCGACACTGTCGCGGAGACAGACTTCATTTTGGAGATTGCTGAGAAAACGGATTGGGTCGCAGGCGTTGTCGGCTGGGTGGATCTTAGTGCTGAGGACGCGATAGAGATCATCGACAAGCTAGGTTGCAACCCGGCGCTCAAGGGCCTACGCCCAATGTTACAGAATGTCGAAGACACAAATTGGATACTTCAAGACAAAGTGCAGCCAGCTTTGGTGCATATGGGAGAGGTTGGTCTCTGTTTTGATGCGTTGATCCAACCCCGGCATTTGGCGGCAATACACAAAGTAGCGATGCGACATCCCGATCTGAAGATCGTGGTCGATCACGTTGCCAAACCTGCCATGGGGGACGGACAAAGGCCTGACCCGGCTTGGCTGTCTGGCATGGCAAAACTCGCAGAGATGCCCAATGTACATTGCAAGCTTTCGGGGATGGTCACGGAAATCGGTCCCGATTGGCAATTTGCTGATTTGGCCCCGTTTGCCGAACACGTTTTGGCTAGGTTCGGGCCGGAGAAGACAATATTTGGCAGCGACTGGCCTGTGGTGACCCTCGCTTCATCGTACAAAATTTGGCGCCAGACTGTAGATCGTCTGCTATCCGACTATACCGAAACGGAACGTGCCCAAATCATGGGGGGCAATGCGATGTCCTTCTACAATCTTTCAACGGCATAGGAATTTGTGATGGTACAACGCATGGGTATGATCATTGGAATCTCTCCCGACGATATTCCTGAATATAAACGTCTCCACGCGAATGTTTGGCCGGAGGTTTTGGCGCGGTTGAAAAAGTCCAATATCTCAAATTATTCGATATTCCTGAGAGAGCCTGAAAACCTGATGTTCAGCTATTGGGAATACACGGGTGAGGATTTTGACGCCGATATGGCTGCCATTTCTGAGGATGAAGTGACGCAAAAGTGGTGGTCGGTGTGTGGCCCAATGCAGCGCCCACTAGAAACGCGCGGGAATGACGAGTGGTGGGCCGGAATGGAGCATGTGTTCTATTTGAAATAAGCGCTGAATTGGCGTGGCTCGCCAAATATTGGGCTTACTTCGACTTTGTGCTCCCTCAACAAAACTGTGCCACAGGCGCTGACGTCATACAGTTGGCACAAGCTTTGTCGTTTTGGGGGTTGGCTCCAGTCAACGCCCAAGACAAAGTCGTTTCGGCTAGTGATCGCCAGTAAGCCCCAACAGAGTGCCTGTATAGTTCGATACAACAGAAGGTCTTGTCAGAGCGATGGCACTTGAGGCTGGTCGGGCTGGGAAGTAGCGTCCCTCCATGGCCAATAAATCCCCTTTTCGCTACTTTCGAACGTCGCCAGAGATCATTCGGCTGGCGGTAATGATGTATGTCCGGTTTCCGCTATCGCTCAGAAACGTCGAGGATTTGCTTCATGAACGTGGCATCGATGTGAGCTATGAATCTGTGCGTTTCTGGTGGCAACGGTTTGGTCCGAAGTTTGCCTCCGAAATTCGCAAGAAGCGGTCTCAATCGATGCGCAATCACTCGAACTGGAAGTGGCATCTGGATGAGATGTTCGTGAAGATCAACGGTGAACGGCACTACCTTTGGCGAGCCGTAGACCACGAAGGTGAGTTGCTCGAAAGCTTTGTCACGAAGACACGTGACATGAAGGCCGCGTTGAAATTCCTCAAGAAATCAATGCGTAGATACGGTCGCCCAAAGGTGATCGTAACCGATAAACTTGGATCGTACGGTGCTGCGATGAGAGAAATCGGTAATGTGGATAAGCAGGAAACAGGCCGTTGGGTCAACAATCGAGCGGAAAACTCACATCTTCCGTTTCGACGACGAGAACGAGTGATGCAGCGCTTTCGCAGGCTTCGAAGTTTGCAGAAGTTCGCTTCCGTCCACGCCTCTGTTCTCAACCTCTTCAATTCGGAACGCAGTTATTATTCCAGGTCGAAATTCAAGTTGAACCGTGCCGTCGCTCTCTCTGAGTGGCGTGGTCTCTGCGCAGAATAAAGGGCAGTGTCGCTGTCCAAGCTGAGACGAGTTCGAATCCGTCTGACAGCACCGCCACCTTATCTAAGTCATTGATTTGTAAGGTGAGAATTGCATGTAGTACAGGGGTGCATGTAGTACGTGGTGTACCACATCGACGAAGACGACGGAGGCGCACACGAGGAAGCTCGTGACATGCGCTATCTCGAAAGACCCCGAGGCAAGGGCTACTCTCTGCGCATCAAGACACCTGAAGTGTTGGTCGGTACCGAAAACCCTTGGACAGGGAAGCCGTTCGGTAAGACCCTCAAGCTGGGTTTGGACACCACGAAGTACGCTGAAGCCGTGCGGACGAGAGATGTGCGCATCGGTCAACTCTGGCAACTCGAGGCTGAGGCCAAGAAAGCCAAAGGTCAAAAGAGCATCGGCGGCATCATCGATCTCTCACCAGAGAATGCCAAGGCTTGGCGGGAGCTGCGGGCAGTCGAAGGTGACGAGCATGACCTGATCCTGACAGAGCAGTTAGACAGGGCCACGGAAGCAGGCTACGCGAAAGAGGCCCAGCAGTTCGCTGATGTGGTCCTCAAGGGAAAGCTACCGCTGGCCGAGGCGTTGGAGCAGTATCTGGACGACAGGTTGGAGGGAAACCCACTCGGGCTTGACCCACTAAAGCGCTCAACTATGAACGACGTGAGGTCCTCAGTGAAACATCTGGCGGCCTACTTGGGAGACGGCGCGACACTTGCGGATGTCACAGCGCAGAGTGCGTTTAAGTTTCAAACTGAGTACCTACCACTGACGGCCAAGGTGTCGCCTACGACGGTCGATAAACATACTACACACTTGCGCGGGCTGTGGGCGTGGGCAATCACTGACAGGCGTGTCTTGAGGGGGAAAGGCGGTAGCGCTGTCGCCAATCCTCGGGTCCGCGAGGCGCAAGGCATCTCCCGTAAGAAGACCAACAGGGCGAAGAAGGCCCAGAAGCGTGATGCCTTTACTGCATAAGAAGTGACCAAGCTCTTCATGGCGGAGCCGGATTGGGGAACCAAGAAAGCCGACATACTGAGGCTATCACTGTCTACTGGGGGCAGGGCGGACGAGGTCGCTTCCCTAGAGTTGAGGCATGTCGAACCCGATGGCTCAGGCTTCACTATCCCAGACGGCAAGACCGACAACGCACGACGCTTCATACCGCTTGTTGAAGACGCCCAGCGCCTACTGGCAGCGCGTGTGGGGGGCGCTACGCAGGCGCAGCATGACCGACCCAGCGACAAGCGTAGGCTTTTTCATGAGTGGCCACAGAGGCCCAGCAACGGCAAGGCAAGCTCAGTGTCGCAGTGGTTTACTCGCTTCAGGCGGGACACTCTAGGTGCCGACACGGACGGACGACTGGTTATGCACTCGTTCAGGCACACATGGGCTACACATGCGAAGAGAGCAGGTGTTCCCAGAGATGTTCGGCAAGAGTTGGGCGGTTGGGCGAAAGAAAAAGAAGCCATGGACGTGTATGACCATGGCCTAGAGCCTAAGCAGCTGCGGGAGTGGCAGCAGAGGGTCTGGGTCGCCTTAAAGGAGGCCGGATACCTTGAGGCGTTTTAGAGGTCAGATACGATGAACTTTGAGCTAGGAGATGTCTACGGAGCGGAAGGCAGCGGAGGGGCGGGCTTGTTGTGGTTCGCGGCCTATATTGCGGCAATCCTCTGTATACGCTGGTGCCTTGGGGTGATTGGGAAGTTGAAGGCAAAGGAGCGGTTTACCAAAGCAGCGATAGGCGGGACACTTGGCGCGGGTTTGGGAGTACTGGCCATCGGGGTACCGGTAATGCTGTTGCAAGAGTTTGGGTTAGTACTGGAAGCCGAGACGTTCAACGCTTCTGTACAAGTAGGCGCGGCGGTGTTTTTCGGTTGGTGGGGCCGTGCAAGTTGGGGTGATACGGCGTAAGTTTGAGGCCCAGCGTCCAACAACGCACTTCAACTCTTCGACTTCAACAACAGCAACATCCGCGTGATCGACATCGACGGCGAGCCTTGGTTCCAAAAACTCTGATGACGGACACAACCTCTTCAATTCGGAACGTAGACATTACTCCAGACCAAACTTCAAGTTGAACCGCGCCGTCGCCCTCGCCGAGTGGCGCGGTCTCTGTGTGGAATAAGGAGCAACGGAACTGTCCTAACTGAGACAAGTTTGAATCCGTCTGACAGCATCTCTATAAGGTTTAACGAAAAATTTAGACTTTTTTGTTCAAACCGTAGGATGTAGGAGTGAAGAACCATGACATTGTTTCGTATCGCAATTTGTACCATCGTCACGACGATTGCGTCCCTAAATCTTGGTAGTTCCGCCACAGCGCAATCAGTTATTCTTACGATTACTGGCGAAATGTCACTTGCAAATAATAAAAATACTATAGATTTTGACAGGGACAGCCTAAAAAAGATGGCTTGGAAAGACGTGACTGTTGAAAATTCATTTTTGGATGGCGCTCACAGTTTTTCAGGAACTCCATTAGCCGATTTGCTCAGATTTATAGGTGTATCATCAGGGAAATTAAGAGCGCTAGCATTAGACGGATACAGCGTTGAAATACCAGTTTCTGATGCATTCCAAAAAGATGTTATCCTTGCGATGGACCATAATGGGAAGCCAATGAGAATAAGAGACAGGGGGCCAATATGGATAATTTATCCAAAGCAGAAGGATCTAAGTTATAGATCAAGCGATGATGAAAAAATGATATGGCAACTTAGGTATATAGAAGTACTTGCTGATTAATAAGTAGACCGCCCTTCTGGATCAGAGGTATAAATTTGAGACTAAGCAACTTGAAGACAGTTATAGCGGTATTTCTTTTGCTGGCCCTGCAATTGATCTTTTTTATTGATCATCGAGAGCAGGAACTTCTGAGGCAAAGATCACTGGAAAATACAGCCGAAACGAACTGGAGGCTTAGTGAAGTAATATTTGAGGCTCAAAATGTAGTAAAAATTATCGATGATATAATATATCAAAATCAGGTTGGAAAAAAAGAAGAAGGCGAAAAGTACGAAACTGCATTACTGCGCTATGAAATACTATGGAGCAATGTTGATATTGCGCTGAGTACAGACTTGCGATTCTTTCCAGAATTCAAGAAGCCCATGGATGAACTTAAGTCTTACTTGCAATCAGTCGAAGAAGCAATTTACTCAAGTGTTCCTTTGCAGAGTGACTTTCTGAGCATAGTTCAAGACAATATAAATTTTCATGCAATGGCATTGCATGGAGAGTGGCAAAAGACTTATATCTCGAGGGCATTTCCTAAACGTGACTATGAACGGATGGTCAAATCACGTGAGGCGATGCGAGAGCGAATAGTTTTGGGTCTCATATGCTTGCTAACTATATATCTTATTATAGAAGCAAAATTTCTGTCTCAGGCAAGAGATAAGGAACATACTTTGCGCGCACAAGCCCAAGCAGCGTCATTGGCGAACAAAACGAAGACACAATTTCTCGCAAACGTAAGTCATGAAATAAGAACTCCGCTCAATGCCATTATCGGGGTGACAAACGAGCTCCTCGAAACGCCGGTGACAAAGGATCAAAGAGATTGTCTCAAGGTAGTATCGCACTCGGGCAACTCATTATTGAGAACTATAAATGATTTGCTGGATCTCTCTAAGATTGAAACGGGAAAGATTGATTTTGAATTTAATGAGTTCAATATAAGGGATAGCTTGAGAACTTGTATAGGCCTCTATGCGCCTCTGGCTCGTGAAAAAAGTAATTCCCTAAAGCTACAATGCGATGATAACCTTCCTTATGTTCTGTTTGGAGATGAAACGCGCATCAATCAAGTTTTACATAACCTTATTGGAAATGCTATAAAATTTACTGAAATGGGTTGCATAGAGGTCAATGTCAGGCGAGCAGAACGCGACGGCTTTGTTATATTTGAAGTGCGCGATAGTGGGGAGGGGATTAATCCAGAATTACATGAAAGAATATTCGAGCCTTTCTCCCAAGCTGATAGTAGTATCAGTCGATCAAAGGGTGGAACTGGGCTAGGGCTGACTATATCGAAAAATCTGTGTCAAAGTATGGGTGGTGACTTATACGTAAAGAGTGAAAGATTTGAAGGCTCTGTATTTTGGTTTGAGTTACCTCTATTGGAGGGGGTGAAAGGTGAAAAAAATGATCTGGGTCTGATAGGTCAGGTTGGAAATGAGGTTGATCTGTCGGAATGTGAAATTCATCATATATCGGGTAGCTTGCTTATTGCTGATGATAATAAATCTAATATATTTCTATTAAAAAGATATCTTCGGAAAACGCAGCTTCATATAGATGAGGTTGGGAACGGTTTGGCCGCTGTGAAGGCTGCAATTAAGAATGAATACGATGTAATTCTTATGGATGTGCAGATGCCAATTATGGATGGAATTGTGGCAACAAATCTTATTCGGAAAAATGAATCGAAAAATATGAAGAAAAGGGCCAGAATTATTGCTGTGACTGCAAATGTTATGAGCCATCAGATTTCAAATTATATCGAGAATGGTGCCGACGATGTGGTGAGTAAACCAGTTTCAAAGAGCGAACTTCTGGAAAGACTTTGTCAGAGGGATGGCTCTTGATGAGGGTAGGGCGGTTGCGTAGCCTCGCTCCATGACCAAACGTAGCCCCTTCCGTTGCTTTCGAACGTCACCAGAAATCATTCGCTTGGCGGTGATGATGTATATCCGGTTTCCACTGTCGCTCAGGAACGTCGAAGATCTGCTACACGAACGCGGCATCGACGTGAGTTATGAATCTGTTCGGTTTTGGTGGCTGAGGTTTGGGCCGAAATTCTCCTCGGAAATCCGCAAGAGACGATCTCAATCGATGCGTTGTCACTCGAACTGGAAATGGCATCTGGACGAGATGTTTGTGAAGATAAACGGCGAGCGGTACTACCTTTGGCGGGCTGTCGATCACGAGGGCGAAGTCTTGGAAAGCTATGTGACAAAGACCCGAGATAAGAAGGCAGCATTGAAATTTCTCAAGAAATCAATGCGTAGGTATGGCCGCCCAAATGCGGTCGTGACAGACAAGCTACGCTCTTACGGCGCCGCGTTGAAGGAAATTGGCAACGCGGACCGGCAAGAAACTGGCCGCTGGGTGAATAATCGAGCCGAGAATTCCCATCTTCCATTTCGACGAAGGGAGAGGGCGATGCTGCGCTTCCGGCGATTGCGAAGTCTGCAGAGGTTCGTGTCCGTCCACGCCTCTGTTCTCAACCTATTCGACTCGGAGCGCTGTCTCCAATCCAGACCAAATTTCAAGTTAAACCGTGCTGCTGCTCTCTCTGAGTGGCGCCAACTTTGTGCGGATTAAAGAGCAGCATCACTGTCCCAGCTGAGACGAGCCCGAATCCGTCTGACAGCACCGTTTGGCCGCTACGGCTATCGGCAGATCGCGGCTCTGCTCAGAGAGGCGGGTTGGTCCGTGAGTGATGGTCGTGTCGAACGGCTATGGCGACGAGAGGGGCTGAAGGTTCCAGCAAAACAACCGAAGAAGGGGCGGCTTTGGTCATGTCAGAGGAAACCGGCTTGAGACGAATAGGGTGGGGCGGTAGCGTTACGCTATGCCAAAACCATCCTCATTTCGCTACTTCAAAACCAGCCCTGAGATCATCCGCCTTGCAGTGATGATGTACATTCGGTTTCTACTGTCGCTCAGGAACGTCGAAGATCTGCTACACGAACGCGGCATCGACGTGAGCTATGAGTCCGTTCGGTTTTGGTGGCAACGGTTCGATCCCAAATTCGCAAGAGACGATCTCAGTCAATGCGTTGCCACTCAAATTGGAAATGGCATCTGGACGAAATGTTCGTGAAGATCAACGGCGAGAGGTACTACCTTTGGCGGGCCGTTGATCATGAGGGTGAGGTCCTAGAAAGCTATGTGACGAAGACGCGAGATCGGAAGGCAGCATTGAAATTTTTCAAGAAATCAATGCGTAGGTTTGGCCGTCCTGAAGTAATCGTCACAGACAAGCTTCGATCCTACAGTGCAGCATTGAAGGTAATTGGCAACGCAGGTCGGCAGGAAACAGGTCGCTGGGTGAACAACCGAGCAGAAAACTCGCACCTGCCTTTTCGACGAAGAGAACGTGCCATGCAGCGTTTCCGGCGGCTACGAAGTTTGCAAAAGTTCGCTTCAGTCCACGCTTCTGTTCTCAACCTCTTCAATTCGGAGCGCAGTCTCTATTCTAGACAAAATTTCGAACTGAACCGTGGCGCCGCTCTGACCGAGTGGCGCCAACTTTGCGCCGAATAAAGGGCAGAAAATCTGTCCTAGCTGAGACTCGTTCGAATTAGTCTGACAGCACCTCAGTGTGGAGTAAAGGGCAATGGAACTGTCCTAACTGAGACGAGTTCGAATCCGTCTGACAGCACCATTTTTCGAGAAAATGAGGTTGCGTGGAGGGAGCCAGGTTGATAACAATCTTCTGGTGTCAAATTGATACCTTCTGGATGTCAAATTGTGAGAAAAGTAATATAAGAAAACGAAAGTAAGTAAAATATGACGAATGAAAATGTAGCAATTTCGAGAAAAAAACTTGATATTGAAGCACCATTGGTCGCTTCTGAAATCCTCGATAAGTGTATGTACACTGGCTTATTTGGATCAATCGACTCAATGAGGATGGCGGAAGCTTCAGAAGTTATTCTGAGAAGGTGTGAAAGCGAAAAATCTGAATATATGATCATTGATCTTGCAAATGTAGATGCAATAGATTCAGCAGTCGCTCAAAACATTGTGACGTTATCACAATCACTATCTCTCATGGGGGTATCATCAATTATATGTGGTATACGTGGAGACTTAGCAAGAGTGCTAGCTCTGACAAAGGTTTCCTTCGGTAATGTTAGAATTTTTTCAAACCTTAAGACATCAATTGTATATGTTCTGGAAATGCAGGGGAAAGAAATAACGCAGAAAGAAAAAATTGCGCGAGATCTATAAGTCAATACCAATAATAACTTTTAGTGATGTTCGGGTTGTATCCTGCATAATTAGAAGCGTGGCGCAAAGAATAAATTTTGCTAACTTTGATATTGCAAACTTGCAGCTCGCATCAGCGGAAATCTCTACTAATATCCTTAAATATGCGAGCTCAGGAAATGTCAGTATATATGTAGGTTACGATTCAAATGAAATTCGGCTTGTATTCGAAGATGATGGGCCTGGTATAAAGTTTCCACAACTAGCACTACTAGATGGATATACAACATTTCATGAGGCGAGTTTGGGTATTGGTCTTGGAGCCGCGAATAGAAGTGTTGACCAGTTAATACTGAAAAACTTAAAACCTAACGGTCTCCGTGTTTGCCTTGTTAAAAAGCTGGGACGTAGGTCAAGTACTGTATAACTAAAATGTACTACATTTTAGAAAAATAATAAAGTAGTGATGAGCTGTAATGAGTTTTAAGGGGAAGAAGAGAAATGGGGTGAAAAATTGAATATAGAAAGACATTTTTTTGAGAATATTAGGCAGGTCTTTCTTTCGATAGCCGGATTTCTTGAGTCTGGCCTTGTTGTTCTCGATAAAAATAATAGTGTGGATGTTATAAACAGTGCCGCGCTCGACTTACTGAATGCTTCTGATCAGTCGCTGGAGGAATGTGTCGACCAAAAATTCTCCTCGATAAGTGCAATATCTAAAAATATAAGTGATAAGATAGAGCAACTTTTATTTACCAATAAGAAGAGACAGTTTAGCGAGCAGGTAAAGTCTTCAAATGAGAGGGTTATACGCATTAGGGCAATTAAGAAGCTTTCCTGGACAATTGTAGTAATAGATGACTTAACTTCAACTAAGGGCCTTTTGTATGAGGCGACACATGATTACTTAACTCAATTATACAATAGGCGATTTTTCGAAAGTCGATTGGGTGTATTGTTGGAAGGTTCAGGTCAATATGAATCTAGTGATGTAGTCGCTTTTATTGACCTAAATGGGTTTAAAATCATAAATGATTTAGCTGGGTACATATGTGGCGATGAAGTTCTTAAAATGGTTTCAACCTCAATATTGAGCTATATCGGGCCTTCAGATGTAGCATCCAGAGTTGGAGGGGATGAGTTTGCGATAATTTTTAAGAATACTTCTCTTGAGAACGCTAAGAGTTCGATTGGCCTGATGAGAAAAAGAGTAAATGAAATCATAGTTCATCATAGAGGGGATCGTATTCGAGTAGACTTTTCGGCTGGTTTAACAAAGTTGGACTCTGGAAATTTCAAAAATGTTGGAGATTTAATTTCATATTTGATGGCCGTTTGTAGAGTGGCTAAATCATCTGAGGCTGACAAAATACTTGCTGTTAGATCAAGGGAAATTGATAAAAGTATCATAATTACTGACTCTGGCATATCAAACTCAATTGCTAATGCTCTTTTGGATAACGAGTTTGTTCTTTTTGGTCAAAAAATTGAAAGTAGAATTGACAAATCATCGCAGAATTTTGAAATTCTTCTTCGACTGAAATCTGCATCAGGAGAGTATATTTCTCCCGCGGTTTTTCTTCCGGTGGCAGAAAGGTTTAGGATGATGAGTGATATCGACCAGTGGGTTATTATTAACTCGTTTAAAAATTCAAAAAAGGGTTTAAGATTCTTTATAAATATTTCCGGTAATTCATTCTGTGACTTAGATTTTCCAAAATTTGTTGAACTTGAGGCAGCGCGATATAGTGTAGATCCAAACGAAATTGTTTTTGAGATTACTGAGACGCAAGCGTTAAGTAATCTTGAAGCCGCCCGGGCAAATATTGTGTATCTCCAAAGACTAGGTTTTAAAATTGCTTTAGATGATTTTGGTGCGGGATTTTCCTCTCTTTTGTATCTCAAAAGCCTACCGGTCGATATACTCAAAATTGACGGTCAAATTGTAAAGGAAATGCACTATGATAATATTTCTTTTAATATGGTTAAGATGATCTGTAGTATGGCTAAAGAAATGAGCCTTGAGGTTGTTGTGGAGTTTGTTCATTGCAAAGAAGTATATGAATTGCTCATCAAATTTGATGTTGATTTTCTGCAGGGTTTCTATTTACATGAGCCGACTGAGCTGATTGATCTGACAAACATTTGATTTATTATAGGGTGTTGTGCTTTTAACCGGCTTGCTTTTTCTTAGCTTAAGGGTTTTATTAAGTATTTTGTCGTTTATATATTCTTGCAGCGAAAGGAGATATAGATTGTAACTTTTAATGTACAATCCTATTTTACGCTTACCAAAGCTTAGGGTCAGGACTCATAGCCAGTAAATAACGAGAGCTGCGAGGGCGATGGCGGACAGGAAGACCTTCGGGCATCTGTCGTATCCAGTTGCGACCCGCCGCCGATCCTTCAACCTGCCGAACATGATTTCGATCTGGTTGCGCCGTTTGTAGCGGCGCTTATCGTACTTTACAGTCTTTTTGCGCCGCTTTCGACCAGGGATGCAAGCGCGTATCCCTTTGTCTTTCAACGCTTCTCGGAACCAATCGGCGTCATAACCCCGATCTCCAAGCAGCCAGTCCACTTTGGGCAATCTGCTCACCAATGCCCGCGCGCCGATGTAGTCGCTGACTTGCCCGGCTGTAACGAACAGGTTGAGAGGGCGTCCCCGGCTGTCGCAGATGGCGTGCAGCTTGGTATTCATACCGCCCTTGGTTCGGCCAATCAGGCGTCCTCGCCCCCCTTTTTGACGCCCAAACTGGTCGCGGTTCGGTGAGCCTTGAGGTAGGTGGCGTCAATCATCACAGTCCTCTCTTCGCCGTGTTCGGCAGCCAGACCTACCATCATCTGCGCGAAGATACCTTTGTCGCTCCAACGCTTCCAACGGTTGTACAGCGTCTTGTGCGGCCCGTACTCCGCAGGTGCATCGCGCCACCGCAACCCATTGCGATTAATAAAGATAATCCCGCTCAAGACACGTCGATCATCGACGCGTGGTTTGCCGTGGGATTTAGGAAAGAAGGGCTCAAGACGCGCCATCTGCGCGTCCGTCAACCAGAAAAGATCAGACATGTTCACCGCTCGTTTTCAAACCGTGAAGCATGCCATTAGACGGAAATCAATGGGTCCTGACCCTAGAACTTCAAATCTTGGCCCTTCAAATTGACAGATAACGCCCTCATCGAAGGCTTCAACGGGAAGTTTCGGGTAAAGCGACTGGATACGCACTGGTCCATTGATCAGCCCCACCCAAGTGGTCCAGTTTGATTGTTAGTGCATGATTGGCCTCTGGTCCATCGGGACGACGGTTTCCGGCGCCGGCGGGCGGTAGCCCAGAGCACTATGCGGTCGTTTGGTGTTGTAGTGTTTCCTCCATTGTTCGATCAGGATTTGAGCCTCGCGCAGGCTGTAGAAGACCTCACCGTTTAGAAACTCGTCGCGGAACCGGGCGTTGAAGCTTTCGAAGTATCCGTTCCGGCAGTGTCAGAGGGATGTGACTTGAGGCGGGCAGGTTGGGGAAGTAGCGTTCAGGCATGGCCAACAAATCTCCCTTTCGCTACTTTCGCACCTTCCCAGAAGTCATCCGCCTAACGGTGATGGTGTACATCCGGTTTCCGCTTTCGCTTCGGAATGTGGAGGACCTCCTGCATGAACGAGGTATCGACGTAAGCTACGAATCCGTACGCTTTTGGTGGCAGAGGTTTGGCCCCAAATTTGCGTCAGAAATCCGTAAGAAGCGAACTCAAATCATGCGTCATCACTCGAACTGGAAATGGCACCTGGATGAAATGTTCGTGAAGATCAATGGCGAACGGCACTATCTTTGGCGGGCCGTCGATCACGAAGGTGAAGTTCTGGAAAGGTATGTGACAAAGAAACGAGACAAGAAAGCAGCATTGAAATTCCTTAAGAAATCAATGCGCAGCTATGGCCGACCTGAAGTCATTGTGACCGACAAGCTTCGATCCTATGGTGCTGCGTTGAAGGACATCGGCAGTGCTGATCGACAGGAATCGGGGCGCTGGGAAAACAATCGCGCCGAAAACTCGCACTTGCCCTTTCGACGAAGGGAGCGGGCGATGCAGCGCTTTCGGCGACTTCGAAGTTTGCAGAAATTCGCCTCCGTCCACGCCTCGGTCCTCAACCTCTTCAATTCGGAACGTAGCCACTACTCTAGACCAAACTTCAAGTTGAACCGCGCCGCCGCCCTCGCCGAGTGGCGGGGTCTCTGTGTGGAATAACGGGCAACGGAACTGTCCTAACTCAGACGAGTTCGAAGCCGTCTGACAGCACCTCCCTTTAGCTACTTTCGTACCTCCCCAGAAGTCATCCGCTTGGCTGTGATGATGTACATTCGGTTTCCTCTTTCGCTCCGTAATGTCGAGGATCTGCTACACGAACGCGGCATCGACGTGAGCTATGAGTCTGTTCGGTTTTGGTGGCAACGGTTCGGTCCCAAATTCGCATCGGAAATCCGCAAGAGACGATCCCAATCGATGCGTTGTCACTAGAACTGGAAATAGCATCTGGACGAGATGTTTGTGAAGATCTGCGGCCAGCGATACTACCTTTGGCGGGCCGTTGATCACGAGGGTGAAGTCCTGTAAAGCTATGTCACGAAGACGCGAGATCGGAAGGCAGCATTGAAATTTCTTAAAAAATCAATGCGCCGCTACGGTCGGCCAGGCACGCTCGTTACCGACAAACTCCGCTCTTACGGTGCTGCGATGAGTGAAACTGGCAACGCGGACAGGCAAGAAACTGGCCGCTGGGTGAACAATCGCGCAGAGAATTCCAATCTGCCATTTCGGCGAAGAGAGAGGGCGATGCTGCGCTTCCGGCGATTGCGAAGTCTGCAGGAATTCGCGTCCGTCCACGCCTCTGTTCTCAACCTCTAAAATTCGGAGCGCAGTCTCTATTCTAGACAACATTTCAAACTGAACCGCGTCGCCGCTTTGGCCGAGTGGCTCCAACTTTGCGTTGAATAAAGGGCAGAAATCCTGTCCTAGATGAGACGAGTACGAATCCGTCTGGCAGCGTCAGGTGGGGCTGATCAGAAGAAACTGATTTCACGCAAAGAAATAAGTTGCGATAGTAACGTGAGGCTGCTTAGCTTTCCGTGTTTGGCACATAAAAGAACGACAGACGGATTATCGAAACCCAATAAATGGTTCGCACGCTCTTGTTGTATGGTGGAAATAATGGACTTAGTTGAGACAAGGCCGGATGCAATTGTGCCTGCCGAGTTAAGCCAACGGGAGCTGCTTTTCTTGATTGAAAGCAACTCTGAGTTTCTTCTGATTGTGGACGTTGCGAACCTGCCCGCTGTTCAGCTTCCGACAGGTAGCCGCCTTAATCGAGTTCTTATTCTCGAAGACCATCTTATCCTAGTGCAAACTGACGGCACATTAATTGTGCTGAAAAACGTGTTGGATGCCAATGTCTTGGTCCTCCTAGACGGAACCGGTGTACCCTTGGCACGGTTGATCGATGTCGCGACGCCTCAGTCTGAATGGGCGTTGCCGGATGATGCGCCGACCTTGCCGGTCCACTTTGTCATGAACCCAGGCGCAAGTTTGCCCGGTTCCGTTCAGGAAGATCCCATTCTGGTCAATGATCCTTTGATCGGGCTCCCCATAGTTAGGCTATTGCCTCCGACGGGCTACATTTGGGGGGGCGATGATCAGGTCAGATACGGTGCAGCCAGCGATGATACCGAATCTGCCCCCTTTGATGTGGATATCGTCCAGATCGCGCCGGTTGTGGCGTTGGAAACCGACGCCATTGTGGCTGTGCGCCCATCGCTTTTCTTCGACGTGATCTTTTCCAACCCCGCAAATGGTTCAGACAGCGCAACAACCCATTTTGAAATTCACAACCTTCCAATGGGCACGGCGGTTTCGGCAGGTGTGCTAAGCGCGCAGGCGGATGGCTCTTTGTCACTGTCATTTGACGGGAGCTACGCGTCTTTTTTGGATTTGCAGATATTTTTTCCGCCCGACTTCTCGACGGAAAGCCGCAGTGATATCTCGGTGGGCTCATTGCCTGCGACCCTTCAGGTCGAAACCATCACCGGCAATAGTCAGAACCTGTCGTTTGATGTGACGCTGCTGCCCGAAGGTGACGTGACAATCGACGACACTTTGCCGGACGCGGTGGCAGACGAAACCGATTCCGCGACTCTGCTGACCCCGTCGTCGCTTTTGCTGCCCAGCGTCACAGATGTGGATGGGTCTGAGAGTTTTGACAGCATCGTTCTGACAATCAGGGGACTGCCGGCCGGTATAGCTTTGTCCCAACTTGGCATAACGTTGCCATCCGGCGTGACCGCCAGCGTTGGGACAGATACCAGCAATGGTACAACCACCGTCATTTTTGATTTCAGTGCGGCGACCACGGCAACGGCATTGGACGCTTACCGCGCATTTGCACTGTCTTTGCCGGCAGATTTTTCCACAACCAACCGGTCCGATCTCAGTGATGGGTCAGTGGCTCTCCCCATTGCACTGCAGCTGGATGTGCAAACTGATGAGGACCATTTTCCCTCTGTGGATGGCCCTGTCGATGGCACGGCGACGGCTATCAGAAACGTCGACATCGAAGCGACCCCCGACATCGACCTGTCCGCGCCAACATTGTTGACTGTGGCCGAAGATGGTGGGGTGCAGAACATCTCTGTCGGCGTTCTGGCGGATTTGGGCATCAGCATCGCAATCACAGACGCGGACGGATCAGAAACAGCAGACACCCTCGATCCGCGCTTTGCGGCTTCGGTGACGATCGATTTTGTCGGTCTCCCACCGGGCACCACAGCGTCAGCCGGTATCTTGGACAATGGAACAAATCGATGGAGCGGCACCGTGGCGGAAGCGGAAGCGCTGTCGCTGTTTTTCCCGGGCAATTACAATGGTTCGATCCTGTCGACAATCGCAGTTACTACACCGGAGGGCACAGTAAGAACTGCGCAAGCAATTGTTGTAACGCCAACGCCTGACATCATCATTTCGGGCAGCGTTTATGCGGTCGAGACCGATGCACCGCTAGCCATTCGTCTGTCGGATTTCATCGACGTTTTGGTTACGGATCCCAGCGAAACTGTCGACGAACTTGAGCTATTGGTCGTGCGCTTGCCACCCGGGACATTCGCGGTAGATGGCAACGGAAACTCCATAGGGTCAAGCGCCCCTGCTGGCGATGGCACCTTCTTTCTGGATATTGTGGTCAGGCCATCAGACGGCATCGATCCTCGGGATGTCGAAATCATACTTCCAAAAGATTACTCCTCGGTGAGCCCCAACACACAGTTGGGCTCGGTGCTTTTGGTGACCACCTCTGACGGGCGTGAAGTGGGACAGATCCCCATCGTCATCGGCGCCGAAGGCGACCTCGTGCTCACTGATGCCGATCTGGTTTTAACCGAAACCGACGCGCCCGTTCGCTTCACCCCTTCGTCAAGCGTGTTGCCCGCAGTGAATGACATCGACGGCTCCGAGAGCATTTCGATGGTTGCGTTCGACATCGACAACCTGCCGACGGGAACCCGGTTTTCCACTGACAGTGGCGCGACATTTGTCAATGCTGGCGCTTCCATCAGTTTCACGGGGACGCTGAACCAGTATCTGGATCTCATGATCGAACTGCCGCGCGACTACTCGACCGAAAACCCGCTGACAGATCTGTTCGCCGAAGTGTCTGCGGTGACGGATGAAGGCGGCACGGGCACTGTCAGACTCGACATCACCGTTGACTTTGAACTCGACGTTTCCCTGACGTTGCCCCCGATCATCAACACGGTAGAAGACGCTGATGGCGTCGGGGTGTCCGTCGACCTCCAAATACAAGCGATGGCAACGGATCAGGATGGGTCCGAAGACAGCGCGACTGTGCGCATTTCATTTACGGACCTGCCATCTGGCGCTTCGGTGTCCACCGGCACGTTGAACAGCTTCTTGGGTATTTGGACAGGCACGATGGCGGAGGCGAACAGCCTTGCTCTCAACATTCCGGAAGATTTTTCCGGTACGATTGATTTGGACGTCACGATCCTCAGTCCGGAAGGCTCGCTGCAAAAATCGCAAACAATCGTCATTGCGCCCGCAGGGGACATCGTTTTTGACATTTCAGCCGCCAATTACGTCGAAACAGACGCCTATGTCACAGTTACACCCAGTGATCATTGGAACGCGCTTATTGCAGATTCCGATGGCGCTCTGCCGGTGGAGACTTTGGCTACGCTGACATTGACCTTGACTGGCCTGCCGCCCGGAGTACTCACGAGCAGCGTTCCAGTGAGCACGATTTCCTATGATCCAACCGCGGGGGGGGCGTTTCAGTTCACGGGTACCGAGGCGCAGTACGCGGCGCTCACGCTGCAATTCCCGCCGGACTTTTCGACGGTAAGCCCGTCGGCAGACGGATTGACAATCGATGGCACCTTGGCGGCGACTTCGTCTGAAGATGCGACAGGTCAATCTGCATCGGTGTCGCTTACGATTGCGGCGGAAGGCGATGTCCAAATTGATGACAGTCTGCCTGACACTGTGGCGGATGAAACCGATGCGCCCACATTGCTGGTGCCCTCGCAGCTGCTGCTGCCGCAAGTGACTGATCTGGACGGGTCAGAAAGCCTCGAAGAGATTGAACTCACGATCGAAGGGCTGCCGGCGGGGATCACCTTGGCCGCACTTGGGATCACTTTGCCTGCGGGGGCAACCAGTACAATCACAACAGATGCTGCCAATGGCAGCGAAACGCTTGTCATTTCGCTGAATGCCGCCGCTGTTGCGGATGTCGCTGCCGCCTACCAAGCCCTAAGCCTGTCGTTGCCGACGGATTTCTCCACCACAAACCGGAGCGACCTGACCAATGGTGATGTCAGCCTTCCTCTGAAACTCTCTCTGTTTGTCCAAACAGATGAAGATTTTTCTGCTGCCCTGGACACGCCGACTGACGGCACTGCATTGGCCACGCGTCTTGTGGAAATTGATTATGAGCTCGACGTTGCCCTCTCGGCACCGCCGCTGTTGCAAGCAAACGAGGATAGGGACGGGGCAGGGGTGTCCTTGGACTTGGGCATTTCGGTTGCCGCCACTGACATAGATGGGTCCGAGGACAGCACCACAGTCGAAATTGTATTCACCGGACTACCTACCTCAGCCGGTGTTTCCGAAGGCACGCTGGACGCTGCGACCGGGATTTGGCGCGGGACAATGGCCGAGGCCAATGCGCTGGAGCTGCAGCTTCCCCAAGATTACTCAGGAACGATCACGAGCGAAACAAGGGCCTTTTCCCCGGAGGGCACCACAAGCACGACGCAGACAATTGAGATTGCACCAACCGGAGACATCGCCCTCACGATCGCTGAACTGGTTGCTGCGGAAACCGACGCAACAGTCTTGGTGACGCCCTCAGCAAGTTGGATTGTATCCATATCTGACAGCGACGGAACCTTGCCGCAAGAGACGATTAATACAGTGACGCTCACGCTGCAGGACCTGCCGCCTGCGGTCGTGGCAAGCGGGGTTCCAGCTGCCACCGTTACTTATGATGCCTCCCTCGGTGGGCAATTGGTTTTTGTCGGAACGGAGGCGCAGTATCTGGCCCTGCGTCTTTCGTTCCCGACTGACTATTCGACAGAAAGCCCAAGTGCAGACGGCACAGTGATTTCGGGAACACTTGCGGCAACGTCCACAGAGGATGCAACCGGCGTGTCACAGGCCGTAACGCTGCGCATCACACCTGAGGGTGATGTAGAGATTGACGACAGTCTGCCCGATACTGTTGCCGATGAAACCGACGCTGTGACGCCGGTTCGCCCATCGGACCTTTTGCTGCCCAAAGTGACGGACCTGGACAGCTCGGAGAAGATCGAAAATCTGGTCCTGATCATTGACGGCCTGCCAGCCGGCTCCTCGCTGGCCTCGCTCAACATTACCGTGCCGACGGGTGGCTCTGCGAGTTTCTCTACCAGCGCAACCAACGGGTCCTCGACGCTCACACTGACACTAAATACAGCAGGCGTGACGGACGTTCTGGCGGCTTATCAGGCTTTTTCTCTTGAGCTTCCTGCAGATTTTTCAACGGCGAACCGCTCCGATCTGACCGACGGTACCACCGCGTTGGTTCTGCGTCTTGAGCTGCGTGTGCAAACGGACGAAGACCAGAATGTGCTCGACGATACGCTGATTGACGGAACCGCGACCGCTGAGCGGTTTGTGGACATTGATTTTGAGGCCGACATCGATCTGCAAGCGCCTGATCAATTGATGGTTCAAGAAGACAACGGCTCAACCAGCACACCATCCCCTGTAGATATTGATCTGCAACTCGACATCACCATCGATGATGCGGACGGGTCTGAAACCGCTGACCCGAGTGATCCGCGCTTTGCGGCGACGGTGAAGGTTACCTTTTTGAACCTGCCTGCAGGGGCCACAACCAATGGCGGAACATTGAACTCCGGAGTGTGGACAGGCACCGTTGCTGAGGCTAACGCTCTGGTCCTCACTGTTCCGGAAAACTACAACGGTATCATCAAGTCAATCATCGAAGTGACGACGCCAGAAGGATTTGCAACCAAAGGGCAAGTCATTGAAGTCACGCCTGTTCCTGATGTTGTCGTGACCGGTTTTATCGCGGTACAGGAAACCGACAGCAAGCTTTCAGTGGCTCTTCAGGACTTCATCGATGTGGTGGTTGGCGCGGGTGAAACCGTGTTGGATTTGACATTTGACCTTGATGGATTGCCGATTGGAACAGTTGTCCAAGACGCTGGCGGCAATACGATCGGGACTTTGACCCCTAGTGGCAGCGGGACAATCGATTTCTTTTACGAGTTTGATGGCAGCACTCCGTTCCCTACAGACCCGACAATTATTCTGCCACAGGATTATTCGACAACGTCTCCTTTGGTGGACTTGAACGCGGACATGAGCGTCACAACAGGAGATGGCACGGTAGCTGTGACGGTCCCGTTCTTCGTGCTTTTTGAGGGGGATATCACGACGCCAGATGCTAATCTGGATATTGCTGAAACAGATGCGCCAGTCGTTTTTTCTCCATTTGATCATGTTGTACCAACGGCGACTGACATCGACGGCTCCGAGGCGGTCGTTCAAGTTACCGTGCTGTCCTCAACCATGCCGCCGGGCGCACGGGTGTCCACCGACAACGGGCTGACGTTCTCCAACATTACCGGGGCTTTTCTGTTCTCCGGAACAATGGCGGAATACATGAACCTCGCTGTTGAACTGCCCGCGGACTTCTCCACCGAAAACCCTCCATCCAGCTTGTCGCTGGAGATCTTAGGCCTCACCAATGAGTTGGGCGTGGATGTGGGCGTTCTAAGCATTTCATTGTCGTCTGAAGGGGATCTTTCGGTTACAAACACCGGGCCTCTGGTCCTGACGGAGAATGATGCCGTTGGGGACGTCGACGAAGACACCACTACAGACGTGCCACAGACATTCCAGCTTTCCAGTATCATCGCCGGAACGGCGTCTGACGCTGATGGCTCAGAGTCGATCAGCAAGGTGGATGTGTCGATCACTGGTTTGCCGTCAGGAGCACGGTACTCGACAGATGGCGGTTTGGCCTACGCGATGGTTCCCGGCGGCGCGACGTTCATTCTGAACGGGTTGAACCCACCAGAATACACTGGTTTGATCTTCGAAGTCCCGGCCGATTTCGCAACAACGACGGACATCACGGGCTCTGTGACGTTTTTCACGGATGAGGCCAAAGTCCTTGTCGACACAGGTCCAAACGACGGCGTGGCGACCGAGACGTTCTCGGTCACAATTGAGACCGAGCGCGACGTCGCGATCACGGCTCAGGACATCACAGTGATCGAAGATTTGGGCGTCACCATTCCTTTGAATTTGGACGTTGATGTCACCGATACTGACGGATCAGAAAATTTGACGAGCGTCGGTGTTGACTTCTCTGACCTGCCTGTGGGCAACACCACGCTAACTGATGGCACCATCCTCAACGGGCCAACGGCAACGTGGAGCGGCAGCTTGGCCCAGCTTCAAGCGCTTGGCATTGCGTCATTGCCCGAGCATTTCAGCGGGATCGTTCAAGTCACCGTAAACGCGATCACAGATGAGGGCGGCGCGACTCCCACAACCGAAGACTTTGACATCAATGTCACGCCCGTCGCCGAACCGACTATCGCACTTTCAGTTGATGCATCCCCATCATCGGTCGAGCAAACCTCGGCGGATAACTTTATCGTCAAGGAAGACACAACTTTCCTGCTGACTATCTTGGCGCAGACCCCGGATCGAGACGGCTCTGAGCAGCTGACTCAGGTGACAATCGACAATGTGCCGCCCGGTTGGCTCAGGGCTGGGGACGGCGCTATAAATCTGGCGTTGTTTGAAGCGGGTGCCTCTGAAGTGGCGTCCGCATCTATTGCCGGATCCGTTCTGACCATTACCCTAAATGCAGATGTGCAGGTCTTTGATGCGGCGCTCCGGGTTTCCCCGACTGCAGATGATGATCGCGACGTCGCAACACTCACAGGCGATGATTTTGTGGCAACGGTGACCTCTGTTGATGCCGCAACAGGGCTCGCCTCGGACACGAAAACGGCATCGGATGGCGTCGACGTGGATGTCGATGCGGTGGCCGACGGCCTCTCCTATGATACCGATGACAAGCGCACCTCCGAGAAAACCGATGGCGCAAAAAACCTCAATATCGGGCTGAGCAACTTGGTCTTGGACGATAGTGATGGTTCCGAGGTTTTGAACGCCCTGTCGCTGACGATCACCGTTGCGACAGAAAGTGATGGCTACGATCCCTCCAACAGCGCTCACCTGCTGCTGCTGATTTCCAACAATGCTTTGTCAAAACTGGTCGACGTCACGCAAACCGGATCGACAGCAAACTCGGTCGACTACGATATTGAACCGCTGCCTGGCACCACTGCAGCCGAGTTCGCCGAGGCCTTAGAGCATTTGCGGATCACGGTGCCCCAGCATTTCAGCGGCATTCTCACGTTGGACGGTACGCTGAGCTGGTCTGAAACCACCACCGGCGATATCGAAACAGATCCGAGCGACAATCCGGCAACCTCGGTCTTTCAGATTGTCGAGGAAGTGCGCCCTGTAGTCGAGGCGGCCTTGTCCGCTCGGGTTTTTGTGAATTCCAGCACAGAAGTGGAGAGTGGCTCGCCCACAGCGGTTGCCGCCAGCGTACTGAACGGGGCGGTGGCCGGCAGCGACATCCTGACTTTGCTGGAAAGCACGGCGGATGGCACCGGTCCCGGTCAGGTCGATCTCTTTGTGAGCATAAACGCGTCGACGCCCGACCTGGACGGATCCGAGGAAGTCCAGACCATTACAATTGCAAACACACCAACAGATTGGATCGCCGATCACCTCAGCGGCACGACAGTTCTGCGCAGTGCCTTCTTCGCCTCCAACGGCACTAATCCGATTTCCGACGCGGAGTATGCCAAGATCAGCAGCGCGCAGTTTGATAGTGCGACGGGGATCATCACGATCGCCTTGAACGCTGACGTCACAAGTTTTGATGCGGCCCTGCAATTGCGTCCGTCGCTTTACGAAGATTATGATGTGGATCGCATTGCAGGGGACCCTTTCGCCTCGGTTGGCGATTTTTTTGGTGATGACCTTGTGATTTCGATCACGGTCGAGGACGACAACACCAATGAAACGCGGCAGGAAAACTCGGAAGCGAAGTTTGATGTTGATGTCGCGCCCGTGAACAATACGGCTTTGATCGCGACGCTTCCGGGAGGCAACGAACAGGTCATCGACGATGCCGGCGGTGTCTGGCAAATCCCGATCGACCCGCAGATTCAGGACACAGACGGGTCAGAAACCGTGACCGCCGTACTGATCCGCAAGGTGCCTGCCGGGCTCACTGTGTATGTGACCGACCCCAGCGATCCCACCGGACCAAAGATTCCAGCGCTTCTCAATGAGGTGGACACGCCACCCGGCTTCAACAGCTGGAGTTTAGAGAACGGCGAATGGACATCCGCAGAGCTTCAGGGAATTCCCACCCATTTCGCTGGCAATTTCCCTGTCGAATTTGTGATTGTCACCACGGAGGCGGATGGAAACCAGACCAGCACGACCACCCTTGATGTGGTGCTTTTTGTCGATCCCGTGATTGACGGTGGCAATCCCAATGAGTCTGCCAGCGGGTTTGAAGACACAGCCATTCAGGTGTCAATCGACGGCAACATCATAGACAATCTCAGCAATTCTCCGGAATCGCCCGAGGCCTTCCTTGATGTGGTTCTTGTCACCAATGTTCAGCCTGACAGTTTTGGGCGCTTGCCGACCTTTTTTGACGGCCCTCCTGCGGCGCATCCCATTGTTCCAAAAGGCTTTATCAATGTTATCCATCTGGCACCGGATGGGTCTCTCAAATTGACGCCGGCGCAAGCCGAAAACCTGTGGCTGATACCGGGCCAGGACAGCAACGAGACCATCGAGTTCGATCTTTCGGTGATTTATTACGAAACCATCGACCCCACACAGGTTACTCTGGCAACGGGAAAGGTCACCGTGGATGTAGTTGGGATCGCCGATGATCCCTTTGTCAGTGTTCAGGATCCCGATCCCACAAACGATCCCGGCACGTCTTTGACCGACGGGGACATCAACGCGATTTTTCGCCCGACCGAAATCGTTGATGGGGTCGCAAATGCGGATCGCGTTTTCGCTTATGCCGGATTTGATACCGCCCCCTTCGAATTGGACCAGCGGGTCAGAGAACTGGTGTTGAAATCCGGTTTCATCTTTACAGCGGGCATTTTTAAAAGTGCCGACCCGATGGAAGGCGTGATGACGGAAATCACGAAATCGGGCAATTTTGACGGTTCGGAAACACTCTATTATGTGATCACGGGGGTGGACCCGGCGACATCGTTTTTGGGCGCATCTCCCGTGGACGGCACCGGCGAAAGCTATGTCGTGACCGAGGCGCAGCTGGCAACGCTTGAGTTTGTTCCGGCTGATGTCTCCGAAGTCACCTATTACGACATGAAGCTTAATGCGATTGTTGTGGAAGACGATCAACCAATCGGTGGTTTGATCGGTACACCAGAAGAAATTCTTGCGCAGATCGATGGCTTTCCGGGCGGGAGCGTCACCACGCTCGATTTTTCGGTCATGGTGCTGCCGGACACAGGTGGTGGCGGTGGCAGCTGTACCCCAGAACAGGATCTTCCACTTCCCATTTTGGCGTTGGTTGGTAGCGGGGATGAGGACACCACCATCGAACTCAAGGTGCAGATCACTGCGGCACCGCCATTCTATTCAGATCTGAACGATTTGATTTCTTTGCCAAATGGGGTGTCTGGTAACTTTGGAATTGGCATCCATTTGCCGCCGGGAGCCAGCCTGTCCAGCGATCCACCCGGCGCGATTCTCTTCGATCCCATCACAGGTCTCTGGGTGATTGATCTTGCCAAGCTTGGGGTCGATGGCAGTGATCCAACCCTATCCGCGGGCAGCATTTTATTCACGCCGCCAGATCATGAGTCGAGCCCGAAAAACCCGTTTCCCACCGATGAAACCTTCGGAGCAGACGACCCCTATGATGGTCTCAACAGCCTGTCTTACGAGACGCTGCTCTACAATTTCACATGCGGGTCAACCACGTCTGGCTCAGGCAGCTTTTCCCTGACCATCAATCCAGTTGTGGATGGGCCGACTATTACCCTTCCATCCTCCAAATCCTTTGATGAGGACACCAACTACGCGCTTGATATCGGGATCACATCTCCAGACGGCGGCGAGCGTCCGTTTGGCGATGTATTCGTTGATCTTGATACCAGCGTAGGTGCATCGCTTCTGGATGGCGGCGGCACACCACTGACCGGTGTCGATCAGGGAGACGGCACAACGCGTTACACGCTGACATATGATCAGCTGACTGGATTGCAGTTGGTGCCGCCCACCCACTTCAGCGGAACGTTGCAGGTGGTAGTGACAGCGGCCTCCCAAGACATCGACAACAGCACCAAATCAACAAAAGTGACGGCAAATCTGGAGGTTATTCCTGTAGCCGACGATCCCACCTTCACGGTAGACACATCGGTGATCGATCCTGAAACAGGCTTGCCTTTTGTGGACCAGTCCGGCGGCACGCCTCGGATCACAGCGATTGAAGATGTGCCCTTCAACTTGGCCTCGGTGATCACTGCGGATAGCCCGGATCAGGATGGATCTGAGACCGTCACGATTGTTCTCTCCGGTGTGCCAAGCTATCTGAACGTGATCGGCCCATCCAATGGTGGCTTCATCAACAATGGCGACGGCAGCTACACAATTTCAGAGGCGGCCTTCCCACAAGTCTCCCTCGTGCTCTTGGATCAACACGCCCGGACGCCGGATTCTCTCGACCCTTCATTGCCGTCACAAATCCCACTGACTCTGACAGTCAACACGCTGGAACTCGCCAATTCCGATCAAGCCACAGGGTCGCAAGATTTCTTGTTTCGGGTGCGGCAGGATGCGGATACGCCATCTGTGACAGCCTCTGCTACGCCCACAACCGGTATCGAGGACTCAGGTAGTCCGTTCGCGCTGACCATCAGCGGTGAAACACCGGACCCGCATGAGACAGTCTCTTTTGAGATCACAGCACCGACCGGCGCGCGACTATTTGTTGGAGGGTCGGAAATCACGGCCAGCGGAGGCGTCTTCAGCATCCCCGGAACAGCCGTTGTTTCGGGCACGCCGAGCATCAACTATGTCTTTGAGCCGACAGGTGTGGTGACGTTTTTACCGCCCGAACATTTTGCTGGCATGGTGGATATTGAAGTGACCGCGATCTCTTCGGATGCGGATGGAATATTCCCAGACACCGAACGTTCAACTCCCGCCGATGTCGCTTTGGACATAACGGTTTCCCCCGACCTTGTAGTGACCGAGCTGATGCCGGCCATAGATCTGGATGAAACTGATCTGGCGGTGGAATTTGTGCCGTCAACTGGTTTTGACATTGATGTGCTTGATACCGACAGTTCGGAGTTCGTCGACAATGTTGACTACACCATCACAGGTGTGCCAGCGGGCACCCAATACCGTATCGGAACGGGTACGCCCGTGGACGCTTCGACCGATTTGACGTTTATCGGCAGCTTGGCCGATTTCCAGCAAATGACGGTGATCCTGCCACGAGACTTCGCCACCAATGGAACGCCATTGGCAGGAACGCTCACGGTCACCACCAACGAAGGAGGCAGCGACACCAGCAACTTCACAGTGGCGGTTTCTGGTGAGCTCGATTTGGACCTGCTCGTCGATGTGCAACCAGCCTCGGAGGTGCAGACTGGTGCGCCTTTGGTCGTGGATTTTGGTATTGATGCCACTGTGACGGATGTTCAGGCCATACAGTCTGAAACGCTAGAAAAAGTCACGGTTGCCTTTTCGTCTGCGCCGCCCGTCGGAACTGTGCCTTCCGCTGGCACGCTGACCGGCAGTCAGCTGGTTTTGACGCGTGGCGCGACCTCCCCGACAGATTTCGCCTTACTGGTCGCAGCCCTGTCGATCACGCTGCCCGTATCTTTTTCGGGAGTTTTGTCCGGTGACATCACGGTTGAGACAAACCACGGCGTTGCTCCCGCTGAAGCCTTTTCGGTGTCCATCAATGACCTGCCCGTCGTGTCCGGTCCGGTTGATCTTGCATCAACGGACACGACCCTCAGCACGACGTTTACAGAACTCCTGACAAATGCCAGCGATGCCACGCCGCCTCTGACAGTGGAAAACATCGTGGCAAATGAACCATTTGCCGTTGTGTCGGTCGTCGGCACCAATGTTGAGGTGAGCGTGCCCAATGCCTTTGTCGGGACTGTGCAGCTGACGTATGACGTTGTAGACAGCGGCGCTGGGCCCGGACGAACGTCGGCAACGGCGAATTTGGATTTTGATACATTGCAAATGGTGGCAAACGGTACGGACACCGGCCCTGACGGCGTGACGCGAGATTTGATGGATGATGTCACGGGCACCACGCTTGGCGGAGAAATCGCCAAAGGCACGTCGGGTGACGACGCAGTCATTCTGAACGGCACGCGTCCCTATCTGGCAATCGACGGGTTCGATTTGATGGGTGGGACGGACTTTGTAGATCTGAGCGCGTCATCTTCTTCCTTTGATGTGGTGCTTGGCGCCGGAAATGATATCGCCATCGGAGGGGCGGGCAACGACACGCTCTCAGGCGGGGCAGGCGTTGACACCCTGACGGGTGGCAGCGGTCAGGATGTTTTTGTTGTGACTGACCTGAGCACAACAGATCAGGTATTGGATTTCGAAGCCCCCACGGGCGCGATCGTAAAAACCGCGGTCGATCAGGTGGATCTCACCGCAGTTGTGGCGCTGAGCGCTGGCGAAAGTCTGGCAGACTTCGTCGGCTACAACAACGCCAATGGGCAGCTGTCCGTCAGCGGCAACAACGCCATGACGATTGAGTCATCAGCGGGTGTCTTCTCCAATGAGATCGAGGTGATTTTCACAAATGCGGCCGGCGCTCAAGAGACGGCCATAATCTAGAGGGCTACCGTTCCCTAAAAGCTTCCAGCCGCGCTTTTCGGAAGGGCTTTAACATGTAATCCAGCACGGTGCGCTCGCCAGTTCGCACATCGACCGTCGCAACCATTCCTGCCCGAATATCATGGGTTTCGCCGTTACGTGTGAGCACATTATCGTCCGTTTCCACAATCGCAGGGAAGTATATCTGTCCTGTGGCTTCATCCTGTTCGGCATCCGCACCAACTCGGACGACGCGACCCGGCAGGCTGCCGTATATCGTGAAGTCAAAGGATGTAAACTTTACGTCAGCAGGCAAATCTTCACGCACAAAGGCGACGTCCTCAGGGCGTAGTCGCGCCTCGATCTGCAGGCGTTCTTCTTGCGGCACAATACGCAGAAGCTCTTCGCCCGGTGCAACAACAGAACCGATCGTGCGCACATTAAGGACCGAAATTACCCCGGCAACGGGCGCCTTTAGCGCCGCACGCAAAACAACGTTGCTGGCGTTTTTTAAGCTCTCATCGATGATGCTCATTTGATTAAGTGTGTCAGAGCGTTCCACGCTGATTTCGGCCCGCCGTTGCAGGTGCAGCTCTTCCATACGCGCTTCCGCCTCGCGCAGAGCAGCCCGGGCTTGTTCGCGCCGACTGACCACACTGTCGAGTTCTTGCTTGCGTGCTGAGAGTTCACGTTCAATGGGAATAATTTGTGCACGCGGCACAACCTCGCTCTCGGTTTTTAAGGCGATCTCTTCATCCAATAGTTGGATGTTTTCTTCGATCCGCAGCAAGGCGGCTTCAGTCTCTTCAATCTCGCGTTGCCTCTGGTTTGCCTGTGCCTTCAGCACTTCGCGCTGACCAAAATGGCTGGCGAGGCGGGAGTTGAAAATAGCTTCTTCGCGCAAGGCCAGCGGACCTTCCGGATCGATGCCGAGATCCGAAAAATCGACGCGCTCTGCATCGTCCAACTCTGCCGACAGTCTGTTCGCGCGCACGGCGAGTGCGTTTTTTTGAGCGTTGAGCTCTCCGAGTGCCGCTGCCGCTTCAGTGTCATCAATGCGAATGAGGATTTGACCGGCGGCAACGGTCTCCCCTTCATTCACTAGAATGTCTCGTATGATGCCGCCGTCCAGGGTCTCCAACACGCGGGCCCGGCCTGATGGCACCACACGGCCTTCTGCAACCGCCACTTCTTCAAGCGTCGCTTGGCTGGCCCAAACCACCGCGCTTGCGGCCAGCAGACACACGGTCAGGAGCAAAAGGGTAAGAAGGCCAACACGGCGGCCGCGGCCGCCCGAAACTGGTCCCGTTGAGAAATCCCGCATGTGCCAATCAGCTTTGGACATTTTGCCCTCGCGACAATGCATCAAGCACTTGATCGCGGCGATCGTGCAGCTTAACCTTACCACTTTCCATCATCAGCACATTGTCCACCAGCTCCAACAGCGACAACCGATGGGTGGACACCACCAATGTCATCGGGCGCATGCGCAAAATGTTCCGTAACCGCTCAATGAAAAACGCTTCTGTGGCTGTGTCCATGGAGGATGTTGGCTCATCCAAAAGCAAGACTTTTGGCTCGCACAGCAAGGCTCTGGCCAATGCAATGAGCTGTCGTTGCCCACCGCTCAAATTTGCGCCGCGTTCTTCTATCGGCATCGAGAACCCCATCGGATGATCCGATGCCAATTTGTCCACACCGGTTAGGCGGGCAATGCGCACCACGTCTTCGACCTTGGCTTGAGGTACGCCAAAGGCGATGTTCTCGGCCAATGTGCCTGAAAACAGAACAGCGTCCTGCGCAACCAGCTGGACGTCTCGTCGCAAATTGGCCGGATGAATTTGCGCGATGTTTAACCCGTCAACAGTCAACAGGCCGTCGGTGGGAAGGTATAGCCCGCTCATCAGACGAACGAGACTGCTTTTGCCCGCACCAACCGGCCCAACGACTCCCAATGCTTCGCCGCCCTTCAGGGTGAATGTGATATCCTGCAATGCTGGAAGTGCGGCACCTGAATAGGTGAGGCCGACGTCCGAAAACACGACTTCGCCCCGCTCCAGCCGGGTCGATAACGCGTGCGGCTGCGGCGCGCTGTCTGACCCCATGCTCATCACCTGATTGAGGCTGCGTAACGTGGAAAAGGCAAAACTGCCCCGCACAAATAGGGAAGACAGCGCAGCAGTCGGTGCCAATGCGCGCCCCGACAGGATCATCGCCGCGATCACAGCCCCCATTGTGATGCTGCCTTCAAGTGCAAGATAGACGCCGATGATAACGATGCCCACCGATGACATCTGTTGGGCAAAGCTCGTGAATGTGGTCGTAAAAGTCGCGAGTTTTTTGCCGCGCTCATACACACGTGCGCTGTCAGCGACCTGCTGCTCCCATCGTGATTGCATCCGCCCCTGACCGGAAATGGCCTTCAGTGTTTCCAGTTCAGAAATGGCTTCAACCGCGACGGCATTTTTGACGCCGGACATTTGGCGCGATGCATTTGAGGCATTGCGCAGAGGAAAGAGAATGGCCAGCCCCAACAGCAATATCAGAACAAGCGCGATGGCTGGCGGCGCGGCAAGCATGCCACCGAGATAAGCGATAACCGCGATAAAGAAGACGCTGAAAACCAGATCAACCAGTGTGGCCAGCGTTTGGGAGGAAAAGAAGTCGCGCACCTGCTCATAATCTTTGAGCGTATTCACGAGGCGGCCGGTCGATTTCGCTCCGTCTTGCAAATGCAGATTGGACACATGTTGAAAAATGGCAGAGGAGACCGACAGATCCACATTGCGACTGACGTTGTCGACAATCGCAGCACGCATCCATTTCAGCAGGGCGTCAAAAATCAGTGCAATCGCAACGGCTGCAACCAACGACCAAAGCGTGATCAACGACGCAGTTGGGAACACCCGATCATAGACGTTCATTGTAAAAATAGGGGAGGCGAGCCCGAGCAAGTTGATCAACATGGCCGCCAAAGCCACCTGTAAGTACTCTGGCCAGAATTTGCGTGTAGTGCCCCAATACCAATGGCGCGCTCTCGTATAGGAGTTTTTCTGAGCTGCGGGTTGATCTACACGCAGCACCAATGCTGTGCCAAAATAGGCGTCCTTTAGCTCACTGACGTCGATCTCGATCGGCGCGCTTGATTTGGCTGGCCAAAATACCGTGGCGCGTTCCGCCTCCAATGTTTGCAAAACGCAAGCATCTAGTCCGCCCAGAAAGAGGACAGCCGGCAGGACGCCTTGGGAGATCGTGTCCAAAGGGGACCGTGTCAGCTGGGCACGATATCCCAACCGCTCCAATGCTTGGACAGCCAAATGGGGCGTCAATTGTCCGTCCGCACCAAGCGGCACGCCGCTGAGCAACGCTTCGACGCCTAAATCATGCCCGCGCAGCCGTAGGCATTCAGCAACGGAGGCTGCCAGCGGGTCCTTGGGTTCACGAGGTAAATTCCATTCCGATCTGTTCGCCGCGCGCGCCTGGGGAGCGATGCGAATGCGCGTCCTTTCTTTAGACTTGGATGAAATGGGATCTGCGATGGCGGGCCTCTGACAGCTAGTTTCCATTTTGGCCTAAGGATTTACGCCAATCCTTGAAAGCGCGGGCGTCCGATATGCCCTCAGGGCTCGTCTCGCTCAGTCCCGGCGCTCCAACAAACTCTGAGGCATAGGCCTGCGCATCTTCTGGTGGCGCGATCCCAAGTGTGGGCAGAAGCTTTCCAATTGAGGCAAGCAGGCGGTAGCGCGCATAGGTCGACAGGCTCCGTGCGTTGATCAAATTGGCTTCCGCCTGAAAAAGCGCACTTTGTGTGTTCAAAACGTCAAGAAGCGAGCGGCTTCCAACCGTAAACTCTACCTCATAAGACTCTCGCAATTCGCGGGACAGTTTCGCTTGCGCTTCTATGGTTTTCAACCGACGGTTTGCAGATTGCAAGGTGGCCCAGGACTGGCGCACCTCGGCTTCCACTTTCCTTGTACGCGCTAAAAGGCGGGCGCGACTTTCGCTTACACGCCGAATTTGTTCTTCACGCGCAGCGCGCTTAGTCTTGCCTTGAAATTCATATCTGAGCATCAGCCCGACACTTGCATCTTGCCGCCGCCCCTCAAAACCGCCGATGTTTTCGCCGAAACGTGCCTCTGCTTCGAGACTGAGGGTTGGCAAGGCATTGGAATTTACCCGCCGCATCAAAGCCTCGGCGGATCCCACATCTGACTGAGAGAACTTTATGACCGGGCTTTCGTTCCGCGTGGTCTTTAATGCGGCTTCCAGAGAGTGCGGCATCGAGCCGCCAATATTTGGTACATTGTGCAATTGCTTTGCTTCAATACCAACTGTGGCCAAGAAGAGTGTCTTAGTATCTTCCAGATTGAGTTCAAAATCGAGGATCGTGTCCTCGGCAAGAAGCACTCTTTCCTCTGCCTGTCGCACATCGCTAACGCCAATTACCCCACGGCGAAAGCCGTTCTCCAGGCGGCCAAAAACCTCTTGGTGATACGCAAGGTTGTCCTGTGCCAATTTCAAAAGGGCACTTGCTCGGAGAACGTCAGAATAGAGCCGTACAGCTTCAAGCGCCAAAACTTCTGAGCGTTCGAGAACGCGCATCGCTGCTGAGTCAATGCGATAAGCTTGATGCTCAATTTCCGACCGCGTTTCATAGCCGTCAAAGATCATCTGAGAAATTCGAGCCGACATATCGTAGCCGCCAAGTGTACTGTCAGACGCTCCAGCATCTGGAATAGAGTTGCCTCTGTTCTGGCTGTAGCCGGACCAGGCTTCCAACGAAACACGTGGCGTGCGAAAGCCACGAGCCTGTTCAAGCTCGAACTCAATGGCCTGTTTGTTGGCTTCTGCTGCCGATATTTCGGGGTGTGTTTCTATCACGTAAGTGATAGCGGCTTCTAACGTCAAGGCGCGTGCTTCATTTGCCACCAACACGGCCAAAGTCAAGTAGCCTAGGAAATTACGGATGCCTTCCAAATTCACAGACCCTATTTGAGTTGAAAAACAGTATTAAGAAGAGATTACATGATTGAACCAAGGCCGTCACTAGGTTACTTTTGCAAGACGAAAGCCATGACTATTGGGGTATTCATGCCGTTCAGGGGGAGTGTTGAATGAGAGCTTTCTATGCCTTACTTCTGATTCAAATATTCGGTTGGGTTTGTGTCCCTGAAGCTTTTGCGCAATCGCTGGGTACCGTAAATTTTGAATTTGATTCCGATCGATTGGATGAAGAGGGTAAAGCGCAGGTCGCCGCCATTGCAGAAGAGCTTATCGGGACCCCAAGCTTGAAACCAATAGTGTTCATTGGTTATGCGGATGCGATTGGAAGCAGTTCGTATAATCAAGCACTGGGACAGCGTCGCGCGGAGCGTGTAGGTCAGGAGTTCTTGGAATTGGGGGTGCCGGCAACGCGGGTCGGAAACATCTCCAGTCGAGGCGAGAGGGACTTGCTCGTAAAGGTGGTCACAAGAAGCCGCGCAAACCGGCGCGTGGTTGTCAGCATGGGCGATATTATCGCCGCGTGTCCAAGCTACCGCACTGTTGCTGTAAATTCCTCCATGATAGGCGACGCTATGCAAAACGACCTGCAAACCAATCTGAGCGCTGCAATCACAAACTATCAGCTATTGGCGGGGAACGGCCGCAATAGCTCTGCTTTTCAGATGGCGGGAGCTGCACGCGCAAGCTGCGAGCAGGCAATCGTTCTACACGACATATCAATACGTAAGATCGAATATGCCCAGAAGTGTTTCTGCGATCACGCACGAATGGTCACGGCTCTGGGGCAATAACTGCACTGTCAGAGATCATGTCAGAGGAAACAGGCTTGAGGCAGATAGGGTGGGGCGGTAGCGTTCTGCCATGCCAAAACCATCCCCATTTCGCTACTTCAAGACCAGCCCTTAGTGATCCTCCCCCACTGAAGTGGTCCGCCGCTATGTTTAGAGAATGGAGGATTCACGATGGGAAATAAGCGACACAAGCCCGAGGAAATTGTCACGAAGTTACGGCAGGTTGAGGTGCTTGTCGGGCAAGGAATGGCGCGGGTTGATGCGATCCGTGAGGTTCGCATAACCGAACAGACCTATTATCGCTGGCGCAAGCAATATGGTGGGATGGGAACCGACCAACTTAGGGATCTAAAACGCCTTCAGAAGGAGAACGAACGGCTGAGAAAGGCTGTGTCCGACCTCACTCTGGACAAGTTGATCTTGGCGGAAGCTGCGAAGGGAAACTTCTAAGCCCCGCGCGTCGCCGGACTTGTATCGATCACGTGCGAAGCCAGTTCCGGATTTCTGAACGTCGAGCCTGTCGTGTGCTGAAGCAACACCGATCTACACAACGAAAGTTGCCTCGGGGCCGAGCCGATGAAGAGAAACTGGTCGCGGATATGATTGAGCTGGCACGTCAGTATGGCCGATACGGTTACCGCCGGATCGCGGCATTGCTGAGAGATGGAGGCTGGCAAATCAACGACAAGCGTGTGGAGCGTCTGTGGCGACGTGAGGGGCTGAAAGTGCCAATGAAACAACCGAAGAAAGGGCGGCTCTGGCTGAATGATGGATCATGCGTTCGGCTCCGGCCCGAGCATCGCAATCACGTCCGGTCTTATGACTTCGTGCATCATCGAACCGACGATGGAAAGGTGTTCCGCACTTTGAACATCCTCGACGAACACAGCCGGGAATGTCTGGCAATCAGGGTAAAGCGCAAGCTGGGCTTTGTCAGAGGGATGGCCCTTGATGAGGGTAGGGCGGTTGCGTAGCCTCGCTCCATGACCAAACGTAGCCCCTTCCGTTACTTTCGAACGTCACCAGAAATCATTCGCTTGGCGGTGATGATGTACATCCGGTTTCCACTGTCGCTCAGGAACGTCGAAGATCTGCTACACGAACGCGGCATCGACGTGAGTTATGAATCTGTTCGGTTTTGGTGGCTGAGGTTTGGGCCGAAATTCTCCTCGGAAATCCGCAAGAGACGATCTCAATCGATGCGTTGTCACTCGAACTGGAAATGGCATCTGGACGAGATGTTTGTGAAGATAAACGGCGAGCGGTACTACCTTTGGCGGGCTGTCGATCACGAGGGCGAAGTCTTGGAAAGCTATGTGACAAAGACCCGAGATAAGAAGGCAGCATTGAAATTTCTCAAGAAATCAATGCGTAGGTATGGCCGCCCAAATGCGATCGTGACAGACAAGCTACGCTCTTACGGCGCCACGTTGAAGGAAATTGGCAACGCGGACCGGCAAGAAACTGGCCGCTGGGTGAATAATCGAGCCGAGAATTCCCATCTTCCATTTCGACGAAGGGAGAGGGCGATGCTGCGCTTCCGGCGATTGCGAAGTCTGCAGAAGTTCGTGTCCATCCACGCCTCTATTCTCAACCTATTCAACTCGGAGCGCAGCCTCCAATCCAGACCAAATTTCAAGTTAAATCGTGCTGCTGCTCTCTCTGAGTGGCGCCAACTTTGTGCGGATTAAAGGGCAGCATCACTGTCCCAGCTGAGACTCTTTCGAATTAGTCTGACAGCACCTAAAGGACAATCTTGCAGGCATTGTTAAGACGAGTTTGAGTTCGTCTGACAGCACTCAAAACACACTTAGCATAAACTCCATCGTACCGCATGAACTATGCTAATCGTTATGTGAGCGCATCTGAAAACCAGCCGCTAACGCATCCATCATGTCTCTGCGGCGTACGGGTTTTGTAAGAAAGCTGTCCATGCCCGCCCTGATGCAGGCTTCGTAGTCGCTACGGTGCGCGTTGGCAGTTAGAGCAATGATATGCGGCTGTTTCTGCGGCATTTTACGAATTGCTCTGGTGGCTGCCAGTCCATCCATATTCGGCATAGACATGTCCATCAGTATGATATCTGGCACGCAGCTCCTGACCTTTTCCACGGCCTCCTGTCCGTCGGTCGCGATCAACAGGGTGATTGGTAGGTCTTTCAGAAGTTTTTGCACGATAAGGCGGTTGGTTGGGTTATCCTCGGCCAAGAGGACAGTGCCGCCTTCAAGTGTGCCTAGCTCCGGAATAGCTTGAAGATTCACGCTAGGTTTGATGGACTGATTGACGCTTGGACAATCCACCTGGATCACAAAACATGAGCCGATACCTAAGTTGCTGGTTGCGGTTATATCTCCACCCATCAAGCGCGATAATTGACGTGATATTGCCAGGCCAAGACCAGTGCCTCCAAATTGGCGCGTGGTGGTGGCGTCTGCTTGCTGGAATTGGTCAAACATTTTATCGATACGGTCTGCTGGGATGCCTATACCGGTGTCTGTCACGCTTATAACAAGTTTGCTGTTACTGTTGAGATCGGCTGTATTAACGGTAATGTCCACGCTTCCGCTTTCAGTGAATTTGATTGCGTTACCGATCACGTTGATAAGTATCTGGCGGAGGCGGCCGTCATCACCCCAGACGATCTGAGGTAAGTTTTTCGCACAATCTAGTGTCAAATCGAGCGACTTGGCTGCCGCTTGGGGACGCATCAAGTTCATCACTTCGACTAAACAGCTTTTCAGATCAAAGGCGACTGGATTGATTTTTAAGTGCCCATCTTGCAGCTTCGAAAAATCAAGAATGTCGTTGATTATTGTCAATAGCGCCTGAGATGACTGTTGAATGGTCTGGACATAGAGGGACTCCTCTGGGCCAAGATCCGCCTCGTTCAAGAGATCGGACATGCCGATAATACCATTCATGGGTGTGCGGATTTCGTGACTGATGGTGGCTAGGAAAGACGCCTGTGTCCTTTCACTTAATTCCGCAGCGTGTTTAGCTTCGGCGAGCTCGCTTTCGCGTTTCTTTGTTTGTGTGATGTCGCGGTCTACTGAGATAGCCATCTCGAGGTTACCGTTTTCGTCAAATACTGGCGAGAGGTTTGTTTCAACCCAAAATGGATCTCCCGTCTTTGTATAGTTTACATTTTCGCCACGCGCTGACACGCCATTGCGGATTGCGTTTGTGAAATGCTTGAGAGTAGCGGGGTTTGATCGGGGTCCATGTAGGCATTCGCTGGGGTGCTTGCCGACCACTTCCGAGAGTGTGTAGCCGGTTTTGCTTGTAAAGGCCCCATTGATCCAGATAATGCGCGCCTGAGGGTCCAGCATGATTATGCTGTCCAGCGCATTTTCGGCAATTGACGATAAGCGTCTGCTTTCTCTCTGTTGATCTAAAAGGGATGCATTCGAGCGGGCAAGTTTAAGCGCTTGATCGAGCTGGTTTCTTTGTTGGTTTAAATCCCGCATCCTGATCTTCATCATGTAATTTATGAAAGGAAGCATTGTGTAGGCAATTATCAAGGTTGCGATAAAATTGTATATAACCTGTTCATTGCGGTATTCCATAACAAACAAGTCGAATACAAACAGCGCAATAGCCGCGATGCCATAGATAGCTAATTTCGCCCACTTGGCTACGCGATGGAATGATAGAAAAATGATTGTATCGGTGGTTCCTAGTGCCAAGTAAGAGAGGCATAGCGGAAATGCGGCTTCTTCTGGGAAGGAAGTCCACAAAACACTTACAAACCCAGTCACGCCTAATGCTTGCGCAACGGATGCCACGGTCACGGTACGTTTTAGGTTTGGCAAAGGTACTTGCCGGTTTAGGTCGTGCTCAATGTTTCGCAGTAGAAAAAGTTCGATCAACGTACCAAAAGTTGCCATGATCAAGGCTATAAGGGCAGTCGACAAATCTGCACCAAAGAACAAAATCAATGCGCCAAGAACATATAGTATAACTCGGCCAATACTGTCCTTTTTGCGTCTTTGGGAGTAGTGCAACAGCATTCCACTAGGGCTGTTTTTGTTGTCATAAGCCTCTATGGCGTTTCTCAGTTCATTGGTTTCTAGGTACATCGCATCGCATGATCATTGGCTATCAGACATTTACGTATGTGGCGGAGAGAGTTAAAATACTTGAAACATCCAACCTGTTTCGCAAAAAAAAGGAACTGTTAAAAGAAACCGCAGTTGGTTAGAGCAGGCCGCTGACCTGGGTTCAGGAATTCGGTAACTGGGGCGCTTCATTCAATTGGTTTCGGGTATAACAATCGATCCGCCGGAGCGGCTGTTTCGGCATTGTTAGTGTCCGCTACACCTTCTCCCGCGGCTTTCCCCTGAGATCCGTCGGGTACTTGCTTCGGTTCTCGGCCAGGTCGATGGCGGCCAACATGATGCTGGTTCGATGTAATTCCGATGTGCCTGTCTCATAGGCGTACTTGGCAAAGAACAGCGGCAGTTCAGACCACGGCATCAGCGGAACCACGTCCCTGGGAGACCTCGTAAGCCCGCGCCCAAGCTAGTAAGGGGTAAGGCAATGACAAGGTCAGGTCATTCTCGGTGCCTCATAGTGTTGGAACTCGCTGCCTTCGATCTAAATCCGATGAACTATGACAGCGATACGTCGTGTGAGAACAACAATTGCGATTTTGCGACCGCGGCGTTGAGCCAATTGGACGCCACATGTTCGCAACCAAGTCGACCGGCCACGGCTCATCATGACGGTTGCGGCTCGGCACGACGCACGCCTCGGACCCACGTCACCAGCTTTGGTGATACCGCCTGGCACGTCTATTGCACCGGACTGATTGCGTAAAGGCGTCAAACCGACCTAGGCACCAACTCCCTTTGACGATTGAAAGCGAGCCGGATCATCGACCACAGCACGGAATGCCAACGCTACCATTGTTCCGATCCCGAGCATCGACATAAGGCGTCGGCATATTGGATCATCCCCAGCCAATTAGCGCACGCGCTTTTTGAGGCCGACCAGTTCCTGTAGCAGAGATGCTCTGGCACGCAGCATTGGTGCTGTAGAGGTTTCCAGCATTGGATTCCCATCTGCCAATTCCTGAGTGTGGGCCTCGAATCTGTCGCGAGAAATCATGCCCACCTTGAGGCCAAAGTTCAGCGGCAGTCCTATCAGCGACATTTCCAAGGCGATCATGTTTTGTTGAATGGCCTTGCGGGCTCTGAGAAAGGTACGGTTTTTTTGAGCCAAAACCGAGTTGCAGTGAACCGTGCGGAACCAGCTAAGGTGATGCAGACGAGCGAGCCCCTCGACATCGCGCCGACCCGTCTTGATTGGCATGGCCATCAATGCGCCTCCGACTTGACGCGTTTCTATGAATACCGCACCAAGGTCAGCCCACAGTGCAGCCATTGCGACAGTGGCCCGGCCTCCAGACCAATCGCTGCGATACTGCCGTCAAGTTTGCCCAACCAACGCTTCAGAACTTCACTTTCAGTCTCCGCTTCTTTGATAATCTGACCGTGTTCGCTGGTCACACAAATAGATGTCTTCGCAAGCGATAGATCCAATCCAATAAATAATTTAATCCCGCCATCCTCCATTTGGGATGAATACGGGGATGGCGAAAGCGCGGTGTTGATCTGGCAAGTGGCAAGGTTGGTGAGTGACGCAGGCCCCGCTAAAGCATCTGATAGCCAATAGATTAAGAGTGCTGCTGGGGCGATGGCTGAGAGGAAGACCTTCGGGCATTTGCCATAACGGCTTACCACGCGCCGCCAGGATCATGGCAGAGGAAACCGGCTTCAAACGAAGAGGGTGGGGCGGTAGCGTTCCCATATGCCAAAATTACCCCAATTTCCCTACTTCAAAACCAGCTATTAGAGTACCCGCATTGCAGTGATTACGTAGATTCGGTTTCCCCTGTCGCTCAGGAGTGTCGAAGATCTGCTGCACGAACTTGGCATCGATGTGACCTATGTGTCTGTTGGATTTTAGCGGCAGAAGTTCGGTTACAAATTCGTATTAGAAATCCTTGAAAGACGAACTTAATCGATGCGTTGTCACTCGAACTGGAAATGGCGCCTGGGCGAGGTTCTCGTGAAGATTAGCGGCGAGCGTTGTTGCCCTTAGTAGACCGTTCGAAGCCACCTTGCCCCTGTCAAGTACCACCCGTCTCTCACTACCGTTTAGTCTGAAAGCTCTGGCCACCCCGCTTCTGTTAAACTTTGGATTAGGAAATTGGCTTCGTTGGGATCTTGCAGGAAGATGCTTCCCATCAAATCTGGCCTGAAAAGTGGTCGCTCTGATTGAATCTTTTTGATTAAGCTTCGTGCCTCTTCATGGTGACCAATGGCTTGGTAAGCAGCCGCCAGATAAACCAATGGGGCCACGTCGTGGTCTTGGTCGAGCGCCAACTGAACAGCTTCTAACGTATCAATGGTCTCCTCGTAGTACCCTAAGTGGAAATTAGCGTATGCGTAGATACGTGTCGGCGTTGAGTCATCATTTTTGGAGTTATGAGGTTTGAATCGGAGTGCCGCATCTCGCGCTAGTTTATACCGATGGGTAACAAAAGCTACGCTCATATATGTTTTTGCAATATAATCATCCAATGGTGCGCGTTCATATGCTGTCTCCAAAAGAAAGACTGCGCCTTCAAAATCCTTGTCGACATAAGCTATTAAACCAGCACTTGCTTTTACCCAAGGGTGGTCAGGATCTAAATCCATAGCTTTGTCTCTCATTGCCAAAGCTTCAGACAAATATCTCTTTGAAAGCCCTCCTCCTGTGGTCATCAGAGACTGCGATGCCAAAGCGTAGCCTGCAGTAGCGTACCCTGGAGCATAAGCCGGATCACGCAAGATGACTTCTCTTGCGATCTCAAGTGCCTTTTTCTTACCTTTAATATTTTGAAACGGAAAGAGAAATCTACGACTCGTAAGTTCTAAAGCTCCGACCGAAAGCTCGGAATAATCGCTCCCAATAGAAGAATCAATAAATTGTGCGCCTATATGATTTTCACGTTTCTGACCATGTAAAATCCGCTTTGAGCCGAAATCACTAAGGCCCAAGGCAAAAAGAAAACCAGATAATAAAACTATGTAAAAAGTTATTGGTGTGCTGCCATTGCGATGCTGCCGTCTAACTAAAATTTGTCCTTCATTTGAGTTCGAATTTTCATTTTCTTCAAATCTTAGACGCGCCTGAATTGTATTTGTCTTGATAATAATGGGGTCATTCGAACCCTCACCCTCATAGTATTGACCAAGTTTTTCTGATAAACGAGCCAATGTGAATGAAAGTTTTTGCTCCGCCGCAATTTTAGGATAATCCCCGAATGCATGCGCCAAAACATTATCTTTTGTGTTCAAGGAATCATTATTAGATAGCTCTCGCTCTACGAGAAATCGCAGCAAGAATGACAAATTCGGATCATGCTGAAAAAGAGTACTGCTCAGGACGCGCTGGCAGGTCAGGCGAATTTCTTGATGCTCCATTCTTTTATTCTCGAGATGGGCACTATTATATTCTACCATTAGCACACCCAATTTTACTACTCTCTGTTTATCAATGTTGCTGTCGATAGTGTGAGCTGGTCGCTACAAATTGCATTACCAAGTTCAATTCACTCTGTCACCTGAGGCAAACGAGCGCATGTGATCCTCCCCTGATCCTCCCCCACTGAAGTGGTCCGCCGCTATGTTTAGAAAACGGAGGATTCACGATGGGAAATAAGCGACACAAGCCCGAGGAAATTGTCACGAAGTTACGGCAGGTTGAGGTGCTTGTCGGGCAAGGAATGGCGCGGGTTGATGCGATCCGTGATGTTCGCATAACCGAACAGACCTATTATCGCTGGCGCAAGCAATATGGTGGGATGGGAACCGACCAACTTATGGACCTAAAACGCCTTCAGAAGGAGAACGAACGGCTGAGAAAGGCTGTGTCCGACCTCACTCTGGACAAGTTGATCTTGGCGGAAGCTGCGAAGGGAAACTTCTAAGCCCCGCGCGTCGCCGGACTTGTATCGATCATGTGCGAAGCCAGTTCCGGATTTCTGAACGTCGAGCCTGTCGTGTGCTGAAGCAACACCGATCTACACAACGAAAGTTGCCTCGGGGCCGAGCCGATGAAGAGAAACTGGTCGCGGATATGATTGAGCTGGCACGTCAGTATGGCCGATACGGTTACCGCCGGATCGCGGCATTGCTGAGAGATGGAGGCTGGCAAATCAACGACAAGCGTGTGGAGCGTCTGTGGCGACGTGAGGGGCTGAAAGTGCCAATGAAACAACCGAAGAAAGGGCGGCTCTGGCTGAATGATGGATCATGCGTTCGGCTCCGGCCCGAGCATCGCAATCACGTCTGGTCTTATGACTTCGTGCATCATCGAACCGACGATGGGAAGGTGTTCCGCACTTTGAACATCCTCGACGAACACAGCCGGGAATGTCTGGCAATCAGGGTAAAGCGCAAGCTGAACTCTGGCGATGTGATCGACGCCTTGAGCGACCTGTTCATCCTGCGCGGTGTGCCTTCCTATATCCGCTTTGACAGCGGCCCAGAGTTCATTGCTCAGGCGGTTCAGGACTGGATTAAAGCCGTTGGCGCCAAGACCGCCTACATCCAGCCGGGCAGCCCCTGGGAGAACGGATACTGCGAAAGCTTCAACGCCCGGTTCCGCGACGAGTTTCTAAACGGTGAGGTCTTCTACAGCCTGCGCGAGGCTCAAATCCTGATCGAACAATGGAGGAAACACTACAACACCAAACGACCGCATAGTGCTCTGGGCTACCGCCCGCCGGCGCCGGAAACCGTCGTCCCGATGGACCAGAGGCCAATCATGCACTAACAATCAAACTGGACCACTTGGGTGGGGCTGATCAAGGGGATGGCCGACCTGAAGTCATTGTGACCGACAAGCTTCGATCCTATGGTGCTGCGTTGAAGGACATCGGCAATGCTGATCGACAGGAAACGGGGCGCTGGGAAAACAATCGCGCCGAAAACTCGCACTTGCCCTTTCGACGAAGGGAGCGGGCTTTGTCAGAGGGATGGCCCTTGATGAGGGTAGGGCGGTTGCGTAGCCTCGCCCCATGACCAAACGTAGTCCCTTCCGTTGCTTTCGAACGTCACCAGAAATCATTCGCTTGGCGGTGATGATGTATATCCGGTTTCTACTGTCGCTCAGGAACGTCGAAGATCTGCTACACGAACGCGGCATCGACGTGAGTTATGAATCTGTTCGGTTTTGGTGGCTGAGGTTTGGGCCGAAATTCGCCTCGGAAATCCGCAAGAGACGATCTCAATCGATGCGTTGTCACTCGAACTGGAAATGGCATCTAGACGAGATGTTTGTGAAGATAAACGGCGAGCGGTACTACCTTTGGCGGGCTGTCAATCACGAGGGCGAAGTCTTGGAAAGCTATGTGACAAAGACCCGAGATAAGAAGGCAGCATTGAAATTTCTCAAGAAATCAATGCGTAGGTATGGCCGCCCAAATGCGATCGTGACAGACAAGCTACGCTCTTACGGCGCCGCGTTGAAGGAAATTGGCAACGCGGACCGGCAAGAAACTGGCCGCTGGGTGAATAATCGAGCCGAGAATTCCCACCTTCCATTTCGACGAACGGAGAGGGCGATGCTGCGCTTCCGGTGATTGCGAAGTCTGCAGAAGTTCGTGTCCGTCCACGCCTCTGTTCTCAACCTATTCAACTCGGAGCGCGGCCTCCAATCCAGACCAAATTTCAAGTTAAACCGTGCTGCTGCTCTCTCTGAGTGGCGCCAACTTTGTGCGGATTAAAGAGCAGCATCACTGTCCCAGCTGAGACGAGTCCGAACCCGTCTGACAGCACCTTTGTGCGGCATAATGGAAAGCGTCACTGTCTTTGTAGAGACGAGTTCGCATTCGTCTGACAGCACCCTTTCACCCGTGTCGGGCCTATTCTGAACCCGCATTCCGTAGGGATAAGTGTCTCACCCGTCAAACAGTTAAAACTGACATTCTGAAGCATGGGTCATCCGCAAGGTCGATCCTGTCGTAACCCACAAAACACTAACCGAGTGATCCAAATGCGCGACCATGCTCTCAAAACCTTGCAGGATTTTGTCCCGAAAATGGGGCTCCACTACGCGTCTGGTCGCAATTATGACAAAGGGGCAGGTCGGCACACTTCGGTGTCCTGCCTGTCCCCATACATTCGGCGGCGCCTGATCACAGAGGAAGAAGTGGTCGCGCAAGCTTTGGCGAACCACGGGTTGGATGGTGCCGAAAAGTTCATTCAAGAAGTTTTTTGGCGCAGTTATTTCAAAGGCTGGCTGGAGCGTCGCCCAAGTGTTTGGCGCAGTTATCGCTTAGGGTTGAGGTCGGATCATGATACCATGCAAACTGACCGCGCACTGCGCAGGCGATTGACACAGGCCGAAGCCGGTGAAACCGGGATCGCTTGTTTCGATGCGTGGGTTGATGAGCTCTTAGACACTGGCTATCTCCACAATCATGCGCGGATGTGGTTTGCGTCGATCTGGATTTTCACCTTGTCGCTGCCCTGGCGTCTGGGAGCTGATTTTTTCCACCGCCATCTTCTGGATGGCGATCCGGCCGCCAACACTCTGAGCTGGCGCTGGGTGGCTGGGCTTCATACACGCGGCAGGGCCTATCAGGCCAAAGCCTGGAATATCGCCAAATACACCAACCTACGCTTTGACATCGGGGACGCTGATCTTGCTGATCCTATCGCGCCTCTCGATTATTCTGAGCCCGATGGATTGCCCCGTATTCAACGGATTAGGGACGTTGTCACCCCAAAACCCGACGTCCCCACAGCGTTGCTGATCAGTGAGGAAGACTGTTCCCTAGATGCTTTTGCGTTGTCGGATCTAAATCTTGTTGGTGCCGCAACTATTTCGGCCAGTCACCTACGATCGGACTTGCCGGTCGCCGATCACGTAACACAGTTTGAACGCGAGGCCTTGGGTGATACTGTCTCACGCCTGAGCCTCCAAGCTGACCATCTCACGGCGACTGATTCTAATGAACTGGCGCGATGGGCCACTGAGGCCGGCGCAAAACAGATTGCAACGGCATATATCCCCCAAGGCCCCCTCCATGATTGGTTTGAAGCTGCCGCACCAGCGTTAAACGCAAAGGGGATTGCGTTATGTGAATGGCGACGGCCCTGGGATGAGGCGATTTGGCCCCACGCGACAGCGGGATTCTTCAAGGTGAAAAAACAGATTCCCAAGGTGCTGGAAAGCTTGGGGCTTTACTGATGTCGTGCAGCAAAATCCTCATCATCGGGTCTGGCATCACTGGCCTAAGCTGTGCGGGAAAGCTTGCAGATGCAGGTTTGAACGTCATGGTTCTGGATAAGGGCCGCGGTGTTGGAGGGCGGCTTGCCACGAAACGCACGCGATGCGGTCGACAATTCGATCATGGCGCGCAGTATGTGACCGCGCGCGCGCCCAACTTCCATGCAGTCCTGCGTTCTATGCGGGCGGCTGCAACCGTTGATGTCTGGGAAGCTGGAGCGCCTGAACCACATTTTGTTGGCGTTCCCGGTATGAGCGGTTTGCCAAAGCATCTGGTGACCGGACTGGATGTAAGCCAAAACACCACCGTCGAAACTGTTGCCGCGCGTGACGGGGGGTGGACTGTCACGACCCAAACTGACAGCCTTGCGGCCAGCCATGTTGTGGTAACAACGCCCGCGCCTCAAATCACGCCGCTGATCGGCGTTGATCACCCGCTCACTCGTCGTCTACTAAGTGTCGAAATGGCCCCCTGCCTAACGCTCATGGCGGCCTTTAAAGACGGGCAACCGATCCCTTTCACCAGCAAGCGGATGCCGCAGCAGCCCCTTTCATGGATTGCTTACAACAGTTCCAAGCCCAGTCGTTTGTCGCAAGGGTGTTGGGTAGCTCAAGCCAGTGTGGACTGGAGTGTGGAAAACCTCGAACGCGACAATGCCGAGCTCGCAGAGCTTATGTTGCCGATGCTGTGCGCGCAAATTGGGGCGGATCCTTCAGCGGCGCAGTATGTCGCTGCTCACCGCTGGCGCTATGCGCGGTCCACGAGTCCCCTTGGCGAGCCATTTTTGCGTGATAACAGCCGCACGCTGTATTTGGGAGGGGATTGGTGTATTGGTCCCAGAGTTGAGGCCGGATGGATCAGTGGCCGCGCCATAGCCGACGATATTCTGAAACGAATTTGAGGAATTGTCAGAGGAATCTCTGCTGCTAAGTACAGGGTGCCAATCTAGCCTCTGGCCATGACAAAACGCTCTCCTCTTCGCGACTTCAAAACCAGCCCATAAATCATCCGGTTGGCTGTGATGATGTACATTCGATTCCCCCTGTCGCTGAGGAATGTCGAAGATTTGCTACACGAACGTAGCATCGACGTGAGCTTCGAACCCGTTCGGTTTTGGTGGCAGCGGTTCGGTCTCAAATTCGCATCGGAGATCCGCAAGAGAAGATCTCAATCGATCATGTGCCACTCGAACTGGAAATGGCATGTGGACGAGATGTTCGTGAAGATCAGCGGGCAGCGATACTACCTTTGGCGGGCCGTTGATCATGAGGATGAAGTCCTAGAAAGCTATGTGACGAAGATTCGAGATAGGAAGGCAGCATTGAAATTTTTCAAGAAATCAATGCGTCGTTACGGTCGGCCTGGCACACTCGTAACCCACAAATTCCGCTCCTACGGTGCTGCGATGAGGGACATTAGCAACGCGAACAGGCAAGAAACTGGCTGATGAGTGACCAATCGCGCAGAGAATGCCCATCCGCCATTACGACTAAGATAGAAGGCGATGCTCCGCGTTAGACAAATGCGATGTCTGCAGAAATTCGCATCCGACCATTCTTCGGTCCACAATCACTTCAATCATGAACGCCACCTTTACTCACGCGAATATTTCAAACTGAAATGAAGCGCGGCTCTCGCTGAGTGGTGGTGTCTTTGCGCGGTACAAAGGACAGTCTTGTTGGCATTGTGGAGACGAATTCGATTTCGTCTGACAGCACCCCCTATCAACTTATAACCTTCATCACGACAACCATCAGTAGGGAATACAACGCTATGCCGCCGCCAATCAAGAAAACCGCCCAATTCCTCATTACTGTGGCTGTCGCAATTGACTTCATTTGGTACACTAGATCAGGCCAAGTGTAGGAAACAAAGTCACCTTGCGTGAATACAGCCTTAATTCGACCTTTGTCGTCAACGACGGGCAGACGCCGGAACCGTTCGTTGGACATTATTCTAAGCCACTCTATCAAGTCATCTGTTTCATTCGCGAGTCTGGGGTTGGCAGTCATGATATCGGAGAGAACTGTCGTGGTTGCGTCTAACCCTTTTGCAACCAGTTTATTCATCACATCCCTTTCGGTAACCACTCCAATTACTTTGTTATCAGGATCGACAACTATTACCGAGCCATAGTTTCTCTCGGACATTTTATTAACAGCGTTGAATACGCTTGTTGCAGGCGATAGTGTCAGCGGCGATTTCTTTGAACGATACTCAGGACGATCCATGAGACGGTTGCCGGGGCGGTCTGATTTTTGTGGCATGTTTTTCCTCCATAACGATATACAAAACTGCTTGTTGCTTGTCCTCACATCTAATGCGGCGCGGCATTGTCCGCACATACTAGAAGTGTTGTTGCTGTTATCTTAAACCGGAATTGGCCTATCATCGGTTGGCAGCTTTTAGCTTAAGGTATTTCGCCGTTGTTTTCAAACTTAGGGTCAGGACTCATAGCCAGTAAATAACGAGAGCTGCGAGGGCGATGGCGGACAGGAAGACCTTCGGGCATCTGTCGTATCGAGTTGGGACACGCCGCCAATCCTTCAACCTGCCGAACATGATTTCGATCTGGTTGCGCCGTTTGTAGCGGCGCTTATCGTACTTTACAGTCTTTTTGCGCCGCTTTCGACCAGGGATGCAAGCGCGTATCCCTTTGTCTTTCAACGCTTCTCGGAACCAATCGGCGTCATAACTCCGATCTCCAAGCAGCCAGTCCACTTTGGGCAATCTGCTCACCAATGCCCGCGCGCCGATGTAGTCGCTGACTTGCCCGGCTGTAACGAACAGGTTGAGAGGGCGTCCCCGGCTGTCGCAGATGGCGTGCAGCTTGGTATTCATACCGCCCTTGGTTCGGCCAATCAGGCGTCCTCGCCCCCCTTTTTGACGCCCAAACTGGTCGCGGTTCGGTGAGCCTTGAGGTAGGTGGCGTCAATCATCACAGTCCTCTCTTCGCCGTGTTCGGCAGCCAGACCTACCATCATCTGCGCGAAGATACCTTTGTCGCTCCAACGCTTCCAACGGTTGTACAGCGTCTTGTGCGGCCCGTACTCCGCAGGTGCATCGCGCCACCGCAACCCATTGCGATTAATAAAGATAATCCCGCTCAAGACACGTCGATCATCGACGCGTGGTTTGCCGTGGGATTTAGGAAAGAAGGGCTCAAGACGCGCCATCTGCGCGTCCGTCAACCAGAAAAGATCAGACATGTTCACCGCTCGTTTTCAAACCGTGAAGCATGCCATTAGACGGAAATCAATGGGTCCTGACCCTAAGGGTTGATACGGGCTTTGATGATGCTGACCGGTGCTGTTAGAGGAAACTCGGTTGTGAAAGGCGGTGCGGGTCTTGTTAGATAAACATGGCTTGAGCCAGAGCAGGGCGCCGAGTAGCGGCCCCGAATGACCAAAGGCTCCCCTTTCAAGTACTTCAAAACCAGTCCCGAGATCATTCGTCTTGCGGTAATGCTCTATGTCCGGTTTCCGCTATCGCTCCGAAGTGTCGAAGACCTGCTGCACGAGCGTAGCATTGACATTAGCCATGAAACCATACGGTTCTGGTGGAACCGATTCGGGCCGATGTTTGCGTCTGAGATCCGCCGCCGGCGCGTTCAGCAGCTGCGCAGGCCTTGTCAGAGGAAACCAGCTTGAGATGGGCAGGGCGCTGAACTAGCGTCTGGCTATCACAAAACGTGACCCATTTAAGTATTTCAAAACCAGCCCCGACATCATCCGCCTGGCGGTGATGTTGTATGTCCGGTTCCCGCTCTCGCTCCGGAATGTGGAGGATCTGCTGCACGAACGCGGCATCGAAGTGAGCCATGAAACGAGCCGGTTCTGGTGGAACCGATTTGGCCCGATGTTTGCCTCTGAGATCCGGAGAAAGCGGGTTCAGCAACTTCGCGCATACTCGAATTGGCAATGGCATCTGTATGAGGTTTTTGTGAAGATCAACGGCCAAACCCACTATCTTTGGCGGGCCGTCGATCACGAAGGTGAAGTTCTGGATAGCTATGTGACAAAGAAACGGGATAAGAAGGCAGCATTGAAATTCCTAAAGAAATCAATGCGCAGCTATGGCCGACCTGAAGTCATTATGACCGACAAGCTGCGATCCTATGGTGCTGCGTTGAAGGACCTCGGCAATGCTGATCGACAGGAAACGGGGCGCTGGGAAAACAATCGCGCCGAAAACTCGCACTTGCCCTTTCGACGAAGGGAGCGGGCGATGCAGCGCTCGCGGCGACTTCGAAGTTTGCAGAAATTCGCTTCCGTCCACGCCTCGGTCCTCAACCTCTTCAATTCGGAACGTAGCCACTACTCTAGACCAAATTTCAAACTGAACCGCGCTGCTGCACTTGCCGAGTGGCGCGGTCTGTGCACAAAATAAGGACAGCCATGCTGTCCTAACTGAGGCGAGTTCGTATCCGTCTGACAGCACCGTCCGGAAATCTTCGACAGTAGCGGTTCATGACAGATCATCCAAAATCGGAATCGGCTCATCTTTTGAGAACCCAATTGACAGCACCAGCCAGAGGCAAAAACTTGCTGGAATTGTCCCTTTTCACGGCCGCGGCTTTTAATTTCTGATTTTTTCTATAAGTAATTTTTTGAGAGGATAGAAATCATGTCTGACAAGAGTATTCGGGATCACAACACCCGCGAAAGAGATCGTCTAAGCATCGCGGATGTGATTTGTGAAATACCTTTGCCGGATACTTGGTGTTCAGAGGCCTTTATGGACAGGATCGCGCGCTCAGAACGTAAAAGGTTATCACACTCCGCAGTGTTCGATCGCCATGCAAAAGACAGTTGACGGTAATTGGCTTTCGACGCCAAAAAAACTAGCTGCTGTCCGTCGTCAAAGTTTTTGGAACCAAAAGCGGCGTGAACTAAGAGAGTGTTCGGCTCATCGGGTCGGTTTGATTATGCTGCGCGTTGACTGTGATGCAAGCGTCGCGCTTCGAATGTCTTCCGTTTGATCCTTTCTCGTTGTTCCAGAATGGCTTGGTCACGTCCGAAGTAGACATCGGCTGGTGTGACGTTTTTCAGGCTCTCGTGATATCGCTGGTGATTGTAATGATCGACGAAGGCTTCGATTTGGTCTTCGAGATCGCCGGGCAGGAAATAGTTTTCCAGCAAGATCCGGTTCTTCAAAGTTTGATGCCAACGCTCGATCTTGCCCTGCGTCTGGGGATGATACGGCGCTCCACGTGAATGTTTCATGCCTTTGTCCTGCAGCCACTCAGCCAGGTCACCCGAGACATAACTGGAGCCGTTGTCGCTGAGTAGGCGCGGTTTGTGGACAACGTGGACCTGATCGCACCCTGACGCCTGCAAAGCCAAGTCCAGCGTGTCAGTCACATCCTCCGCCCGCATGGTCGTGCAGAGCTTCCACGAGATGATGTAGCGGCTGTAATCGTCCAGGATTGTGCTGAGATAGAACCAGCCCCACCCCAGAACCTTGAGATAGGTAAAGTCGGTCTGCCAAAGCTGGTTGATGGCCGTTGTCTTATGCTCGAACTCATTCGCGGCTTTCAGCACGATGAATGCTGGGCTGGTGATCAGGTCATGTGCCTTGAGCGTGCGATACACTGTGGATTCCGATACAAAGTACCGTTCTTGGTCTGTGAAGGTCACCGCCAACTCGCGGGGTGACAGCTCTGTCTCTTTCAAGGCGAAGCTGACGACCTTGCGCTTCACCTCGTCTGGAACGCGGTTCCAAACGTGTTTGGGCTTGGGAGACTGATCCTCAAGACCAGCCTCCCCGCGCTGCAGGTATCGGTCGTACCAACGGTAGAATGTGGTGCGAGGGATACCCAGTTTGGCCAATGTACGACGCGCTGACAGATGGCTTTCTTCAACCAACCGGATGATCTCCAGCTTCTCGGATGCGGCATACCTCATTCGTGGTCGCCCCCATCGCCTGTCATGCTTTTTTTGAGAAGACGCAGTTCCAATGTTTGCTCCGCGACAACCTCCTTGAGATCCTTTGCTTCGCGGCGCAGTTCTTTCACCTCGTCAGTGTTTGCGGCACGCGCTGTATCGCCCGCCAGCCGCTTCTTACCGGCCTCCATGAAGTCCTTCGACCATTTGTAGTAAACGCCTTGAGAAATCCCCTCGCGGCGACACAGTTCAGCTATGCTGTCCTCGCCACGAAGACCATCAAGGACGATACGGATCTTCTCTTCCGCCGAATACTGTTTACGGGTGGCGCGCTTGATATCTTTAACGATCTTCTCGCCAGGGCTCTTCGTAGTCTTTCTCATCTTCCACTCCTTAGTGGTTACGATGAGCCAGAAACTCTCCCTTATCAAATCACCCTAATTGGACCCATAGGTGCTGACGTCAGACAGGCAGACCGACTTTACCTATCTCAAGGTTCTGGGGTGGGGCTGGTTCTATCTCAGCACAATCCTGGACGATTACAGCCGCTACATCATCTCGTGGAAGCTCTGCACGACCATGCGGGCGGAGGATGTGACTGACACGCTGGACTTGGCTTTGCAGGCGTCAGGGTGCGATCAGGTCCACGTTGTCCACAAACCGCGCCTACTCAGCGACAACGGCTCCAGTTATGTCTCGGGTGACCTGGCTGAGTGGCTGCAGGACAAAGGCATGAAACATTCACGTGGAGCGCCGTATCATCCCCAGACGCAGGGCAAGATCGAGCGTTGGCATCAAACTTTGAAGAACCGGATCTTGCTGGAAAACTATTTCCTGCCCGGCGATCTCGAAGACCAAATCGAAGCCTTCGTCGATCATTACAATCACCAGCGATATCACGAGAGCCTGAAAAACGTCACACCAGCCGATGTCTACTTCGGACGTGACCAAGCCATTCTGGAACAACGAGAAAGGATCAAACGGAAGACATTCGAAGCGCGACGCTTGCATCACAGTCAACGCGCAGCATAATCAAACCGACCCGATGAGCCGAACACTCTCTTAGTTCACGCCGCTTTTGGTTCCAAAAACTTTGACGACGGACAAACTTTGACGACGGACAGCCTCCATCTCTCAGAAATGCCGCGATCCGGCGGTAACCGTATCGGCCATACTGACGTGCCAGCTCAATCATATCCGCGACCAGTTTCTCTTCATCGGCTCGGCCCCGAGGCAACTTTCGTTGTGTAGATCGGTGTTGCTTCAGCACACGACAGGCTCGACGTTCAGAAATCCGGAACTGGCTTCGCACGTGATCGATACAAGTCCGGCGACGCGCGGGGCTTAGAAGTTTCCCTTCGCAGCTTCCGCCAAGATCAACTTGTCCAGAGTGAGGTCGGACACAGCCTTTCTCAGCCGTTCGTTCTCCTTCTGAAGGCGTTTTAGATCCCTAAGTTGGTCGGTTCCCATCCCACCATATTGCTTGCGCCAGCGATAATAGGTCTGTTCGGTTATGCGAACCTCACGGATCGCATCAACCCGCGCCATTCCTTGCCCGACAAGCACCTCAACCTGCCGTAACTTCGTGACAATTTCCTCGGGCTTGTGTCGCTTATTTCCCATCGTGAATCCTCCGTTTTCTAAACATAGCGGCGGACCACTTCAGTGGGGGAGGATCAAATTGCCCTATTTGCCCCCGTAGGCGCTGACGTTAGACATACTATTGGACCTTAATTAGGTAAACAGCCCACACCCATGCCGCTTCAATTTCATCAGCTACTGGATATTCAGTGGGTTCCACTAGCCAGAGTGGTCCACGACCACCAATAGATAATGGTACGCCATTCATCTGGGTTGCGAGCACCAAGTCTCTGCTTTCTAACTCTGACTGCTGAAATTCCCAAGAATATCCATCCAATGCTATAACTGTTACTGACTCTACATCAGCCTGAACATGAGACAGTACTGTATCTAATAGGGGGCCGGAAAATGAGTATGATCCATGCTCACCTTGCCATTTTTCAGCATGTGCGATTATAGTGTGCTGAGGTAATTTTTCTAAAGAAACTCGGTCGAAGCTATAAGCGCTCTCAAAGTCTGCCAAGCCTTGATAATGCATAAATGCATCGCCGAACTCGCTCAGCTCATCTCGATTTTTCACTCCAATTTCACCAAAAAGTGTCAAAATTTTAGGCGCAGGATTAGCCCGAGTATCAACCGGTTTGAGACCAATAACAATCATAAGATATCCCAAAAGTATCGTTCTGAACATTGAATTTACTCCTAGTCATTTGTGTTTTAGAGAATTTTTGAAAAGCTCTAGTCAAAGATTCAGGTGATAATTGCGAGTCATAATTAAAAGTATAGACGTATCGATCTGTTGAGATGCAGATTAGTTAATAGATGGTGTATCCACATGTAAGATGTGGGCAATGTAAAAAAGCAAACTTGTAGTCCAGATCGAGGTATCTATCTTAAGGCTGTAGTAAAAAATCGGTTTCCCAAATTTCACCAATACCTCTAAGTTGCGTGGATTTTCGCCTAGGTTAACCGTCTTTTTGGCGATTTCAAGACCATGTCAGAGGAAACCCGCTTGAAACGCACAGGGGGGGGGCGGTAGCGTTCCGCCATCCCATTGCCATCTCAAATTCGCTAATTCAAAACCACCCGTGAGAATATCCGCCTCGCAGTGATGAATTACATTCGGTTACCCCCTGCCGCTTAGGGTCAGGACCCATTGATTTCCATCTAATGGCATGCTTCACGGTTTGAAAACGAGCGGTGAACATGTCTGATCTTTTCTGGTTGACGGACGCGCAGATGGCGCGTCTTGAGCCCTTCTTTCCTAAATCCCACGGCAAACCACGCGTCGATGATCGACGTGTCTTGAGCGGGATTATCTTTATTAATCGCAATGGGTTGCGGTGGCGCGATGCACCTGCGGAGTACGGGCCGCACAAGACGCTGTACAACCGTTGGAAGCGTTGGAGCGACAAAGGTATCTTCGCGCAGATGATGGTAGGTCTGGCTGCCGAACACGGCGAAGAGAGGACTGTGATGATTGACGCCACCTACCTCAAGGCTCACCGAACCGCGACCAGTTTGGGCGTCAAAAAGGGGGGCGAGGACGCCTGATTGGCCGAACCAAGGGCGGTATGAATACCAAGCTGCACGCCATCTGCGACAGCCGGGGACGCCCTCTCAACCTGTTCGTTACAGCCGGGCAAGTCAGCGACTACATCGGCGCGCGGGCATTGGTGAGCAGATTGCCCAAAGTGGACTGGCTGCTTGGAGATCGGGGTTATGACGCCGATTGGTTCCGAGAAGCGTTGAAAGACAAAGGGATACGCGCTTGCATCCCTGGTCGAAAGCGGCGCAAAAAGACTGTAAAGTACGATAAGCGCCGCTACAAACGGCGCAACCAGATCGAAATCATGTTCGGCAGGTTGAAGGATTGGCGGCGTGTCCCAACTCGATACGACAGATGCCCGAAGGTCTTCCTGTCCGCCATCGCCCTCGCAGCTCTCGTTATTTACTGGCTATGAGTCCTGACCCTAGGAACGTCAAAGATCTGCTGCACGAACGTGACTTAGGTGTGAGCTATGGGCCTGTTCGGTTTTGGTGGCTGCGGCTTGATCCTAAATACGCATCAGAGAGCCGCAATAGACGAACTCAATCGATGCGTTGTCACTCGAACTGGAAATGTCACTTGGACGCGATGTTCGTGTAGATCAACGACGAGCGTTACTATCTTTGGCGTGCCGTTGATCATGAGGGTGAAGTCTTAGAAAGCTATGTGCCGTTGGCGCGAGACAGGGAGCGCGCATTGAAGTTTGCCAAGAAATCAATACCGCGCTACGGTCGGCTCACTCGCAACCGGCAAAGTCCGCGCTTGCGAAGCTGCGATGAAAGAGGTTGGCAGCTTGGATAGGCAAGAAACTAGCCGCTGGCTGAACCACAGAGCTGAGCATTCGCATTTTCCTTTTAGATGACGAGAACGCGCTATGCAGCGATTCTGGATGCTACGAAGTTCGCAGAAGTCCGCGTCAATTTACGCTTCTGTTGTCGACCTCTACAATTCGGATTTAAGTCTCTATTCAAGACAAAATTTCACACTTAACCGAGGCGCTGTTCTGACCAAGTGGTACCCACTTTGCGCCGAATAAAGGACCGAAAATCTGTCCTCGCTTAGACTAGTTCGAACTAGTCTGACAGCACTTCTGTGCCGGCAGTTTGTGATCGAGGTTTGCTCAATTCAGACCGCACATATGATAGTAAAGCGGTGAGATCTGCTTTGCGCACTGGTTTGGAAATGGTGTGGTCCAGCCCGCATTCCAAATATTGCTTTAGTTGATGCGTCATCACATTGGCAGTCACGGCGATCACTGCTGAGGTGGGGGCGTCGCGCTTTTTGACATTCTCCCGGATCGCTGCGGTTGCCGCTAGGCCTCCAATGCCGGGCATGTTTATGTCCATAAAAATTACATCGTAGTAACTTTCCTCTGCTTTGCTAACTGCTTCCTCGCCGCTTTTTGCCTCGTCGATAACCGAACAAAGCGGCGTTGCAAATGCGCGCAGAACGCGGCGATTAACCTCACCGTCATCCACAATCAGGATGCTCAGCTTGTCACTGTCCAGCCCATGTTCCTGCTGTGCTGCACGCATATCCGCAATGCGGTGGAGCAGAGCTTTACCCCAAACATCTTCGACCATCATGCAGCTTGGTTCGTCTTGAATGATAGCCTTCAATTCAAAGCTTGCAGTAAAGCAACTGCCACGTCCCACGGTGCTGACCACGGATAGTGTGCCACCCATTGCCTTACACAATGCTGATGAAATCGATAGACCCAACCCGGTACCGCGTTGTAAGGCCTCTACTGAGCCTCCAGCCTGATAGAAAGGCTCAAACACTCGAGCAACATCGGTTTCTGACAGGCCAGGACCGCTGTCCTGAACACTTGCAACAAGGCGCATCGCGCTGGTCGCGCTGGTCAAATCGACGCTCAAACTTACGGTGACATAGCCGGTCTCAGTGAACTTCAGCGCGTTGGAAATCAGATTGTTCAGCACCTGGCTGATGCGCATGGCGTCCCCAACAGCATGTTTGGGCAAATTTGGGTCAACGATGACCTTCAGCGTCAGATTCTTGTTCCTGGCGGTATGCTCATGCAAGACTAGCAACTGTTGTCCTAGTTGCGCCACGTCAAAGGGCTCTGATATGATTTCAAAATCAGCAGATGCAATTTTAGACATGTCCAAAATGTCATTAATAGTGTTCTGAAGTAGCTCACCAGAAGTCAAAATTACGCCAACCATTTTCCTCTGCGCTTCGGTCAAAGATGTTTCTGAAAGTAGCTGCGCCATACCTAAAACTCCGTTTAGCGGTGTTCGAATTTCGTGGCTGACTTTGGCAACGAAGATTGATTTTGCTTCGTTCTGAAGATTCGCTTCTTGGCGCAAACCGCGTTCTTTGTTTGCTGATAGGACGTAGTTTAGGCATTCTACCAGTAAGTAGATCACCAAAAACGCCAAGGCGACCACGACTACGCGATTCTGAAACAGAGCATCCTGAGAACTTTGATACGCAGAGGCCTGCACAATAGAGCGATGCTGTTGAAGGAACTCAACTATCCAGATTTTGCGAAACGCGCTTACAAGCGCGGCCAGCTGCTCTTGCAATGGCGCTAAGACAGTCGTGGGCGGGCTCTCGGTGCGAATAATAGTGGTATCCAACTCTGACAAAAAAGCCCGATAGGTTTCAATCATGTTTTGAAGGTTAACGCTGGCCTCTGATTGCGCCGTATCAATCACATCGATCCGGCTCCACAGAATGTCCACCCTCATGCGTAACGTATCCAGAGAAAGATCACCTGCCATGTATCTATGCAAAGCAAGTTCCAGCCGATGGGTTTCGAAAATCGTCTCGTTTACTTTCCATGTCAGTGATGACAGATCCAAGGCGTTCTGGGTGGCCACTTCGACTCTTCTTGTCTCGGATACATAGGCAAAGAACACAATGCCTCCAACCAAGAATAGTACTACGGCGGGCCGCCACAACGCGAGGAAAAGGCGTAACGTCATGATCAAATCCTTACCCAAAGCCCTGCTCAATCAGCGGGCAGATAGACGGCAAAAGGCCAGGCTAACAGGCATGGACAACAACTCTATCGCTATGTGTCCGCACCCTAGTTTTCATAATTCTACCGAGCCGGCTGGTTACCGGATTTCCATGGAAACTAGCTGCCAAATCATTTCATTATCAAATTTCTTTAGCTTGGCCTCGTCTTCGGACTGCGGGTAAATGACCCAGATTGGCCCCTTGTCACGCACGGTCATCTCCTTGCCGTTGTGAAAAATTGCTAAAATAACCTCTTGGTTTTCCGCGTGTGCTACTGGAATATCCACAAAGTAGTCGTTTATCGCGTAAGCGCCAATTATGGTTCCTGATGCCGCAACGAAATCTAGTAACGATGATAGCCTAGGACCCTTAAATGTCTGCATGCCCTCGGTGAACGACGTAAAGGTATTAATCTCCTCCCATTCCAGCGCCCTAAGCAGGTCCAAGTCGAACTCTACGCCTGCCTGCGTGTTTGTTTTGCCAATAGCGCCAGATACAGTCAAAATGACTTCGCCGGTGGGCATAGGAAGCTGTTCTGCTGTCGCAGTCATTGAGAACGAAATGGTAGCGGCCGCAGCTGCAACAAGGCCTTTTAAGTGTATTGTCCAGTTGTTGTTCATTTACTCACTTCTCATCTGTCATCCAAGGACGTTCCAATCCACCCCAGTGTCGCTTTCTCTTGTTCCTGGCTCTGGAGCTTGGATCAGAGCATTTGGTTTGTTTTCGTTCTTTTGATACAAAAAACTATAGTATTTTACGAAAGATGAGTTAAGACTTCATTAAAACTAGCGCGGTCCACTTATTGCTCAACGCAGAAATCTTGAGCCTTCATCCGCTTGCTTTTTAGGCGTTGCCGCGTCATCACTGCCCCCTTAACCTGTTATTGCGCGCAAAGGCCCGGTAGTATGTGGGTTGTGCTTGTGGTCAGCCCCACCCAAGTGGTACAGTTTGATTGTTAGTGCATGATTGGCCTCTGGTCCATCGGGACGACGGTTTCCGGCGCCGGCGGGCGGTAGCCCAGAGCACTATGCGGTCGTTTGGTGTTGTAGTGTTTCCTCCATTGTTCGATCAGGATTTGAGCCTCGCGCAGGCTGTAGAAGACCTCACCGTTTAGAAACTCGTCGCGGAACCGGGCGTTGAAGCTTTCGCAGTATCCGTTCTCCCAGGGGCTGCCCGGCTGGATGTAGGCGGTCTTGGCGCCAACGGCTTTAATCCAGTCCTGAACCGCCTGAGCAATGAACTCTGGGCCGTTGTCAGAGCGGATATAGGAAGGCACACCGCGCAGGATGAACAGGTCGCTCAAGGCGTCGATCACATCGCCAGAGTTCAGCTTGCGCTTTACCCTGATTGCCAGACATTCCCGGCTGTGTTCGTCGAGGATGTTCAAAGTGCGGAACACCTTCCCATCGTCGGTTCGATGATGCACGAAGTCATAAGACCAGACGTGATTGCGATGCTCGGGCCGGAGCCGAACGCATGATCCATCATTCAGCCAGAGCCGCCCTTTCTTCGGTTGTTTCATTGGCACTTTCAGCCCCTCACGTCGCCACAGACGCTCCACACGCTTGTCGTTGATTTGCCAGCCTCCATCTCTCAGAAATGCCGCGATCCGGCGGTAACCGTATCGGCCATACTGACGTGCCAGCTCAATCATATCCGCGACCAGTTTCTCTTCATCGGCTCGGCCCCGAGGCAACTTTCGTTGTGTAGATCGGTGTTGCTTCAGCACACGACAGGCTCGACGTTCAGAAATCCGGAACTGGCTTCGCACATGATCGATACAAGTCCGGCGACGCGCGGGGCTTAGAAGTTTCCCTTCGCAGCTTCCGCCAAGATCAACTTGTCCAGAGTGAGGTCGGATACAGCCTTTCTCAGCCGTTCGTTCTCCTTCTGAAGGCGTTTTAGTTCCCTAAGTTGGTCGGTTCCCATCCCACCATATTGCTTGCGCCAGCGATAATAGCTCTGTTCGGTTATGCGAACATCACGGATCGCATCAACCCGCGCCATTCCTTGCCCGACAAGCACCTCAACCTGCCGTAACTTCGTGACAATTTCCTCGGGCTTGTGTCGCTTATTTCCCATCGTGAATCCTCCGTTTTCTAAACATAGCGGCGGACCACTTCAGTGGGGGAGGATCAGCTTGGAATGTTTGGTTCGTCTATGAATAGCTTGGCTAGCAATTGTATTTTCTCTGACGTCTGCGCCCATCGGGCCAAATAGGGCAATTGGCCTTGTATGAGGAAACCGGCTTGAGGCGAGTAGGGTGGGGCGTTTACGTTTCACCATTTAAAAACCGTGCCAATTTCGCAACTTCAAAACCAGCCCTTAGATCATCCGCCTCGCAGTGATGACGTACGTTCGGTTTCCCTTGTCGCTAAGGAATGTGGAAGATCTGCTAAACGAACGTGGCGCTGACGTAAGTTCCGAATCTGTTCGGTTCTTTTGGCAGCGGTTCGGGCCGAAGTTTACCTCTAAAATTCGCAAGAGGCGTACAGAATACATGCGGTCCCACTCGAACTGGAAGTGGCACCCCATCGATGTGTTCGTAAAGATCAATGGAGAACGGCATTACCTGTGGCGAGCGGTAGATCACGAAGGCGAGGTGCTGGAAAGCTACGTTACGAAAACGAGGTATAAGAGGGCGGCATTGAAATTCTTCAAGAAATCAATGCGTAGGCTTGGCTGTCTGGAAATAATCGTCGCAGACAAGCTTCAATCCTATAGTGCAGTATTGAAGGAAACTGAAAACTCTGATCGGCTGGGAACAGGTCGCTGGGTAGACAACTGAGCAGAGAACTCGCACCAATCTTTTCGACGAGGAAAACAGGCAATGCAAAGTTTTCTGAGGCTACGAAGTTTGCAAAAGTTCGCCTAAGTCCACCCTACGGTTCTCAACCTCTTCAAATCAAAGTGCAGTCTCTATTCTATACAAAACTTCAAATTGAACCGTGGCACCACTCTGGCCGAGTGGTGCCAACATTGTGCTAAATAAGGGGCAGAGATACTGTTCTAGCTGAGACTAGTTCGAATTAATCTGACAGTACTTTCTATTCCGCCGAAACGCCTGCGAACAGGAAGAAAATGTCTGACAATTTATGCAACATTTCTAGGCGAACATCCAAGAACGTCATTCTCAAAATTGCTTTGTTCGATAACGAAACTGCTCATCATCTTTTTAAGTTCCATCGCATCGTTGCTGACCAATGCGGTCGCGGCGCTCGACTCCTCAACCATTACGGAATTTTGCTGAGTGACGGAGTCCAAATGAACTGCGCCTTGGCTGATTTCGTTCACTGAAAGGGCTTGAATAGAGGCTCCTTCTGCAATCTTACTTACTAATTCAGAGATATCATCCACGCGGTCCACTATATTATTAATAGAATCTCCTGCTTTACCAACTAATTCAACTCCATCAGAAACATTATGGTCACTTTCCGATATGAGATTTTTAATTTCCATGGCAGCATCTGCCGAACGAAGAGCGAGTTTCCTTACCTCTGAGGCGACTACGGCAAAACCACGTCCTGCTTCACCGGCTCTCGATGCCTCAACTCCGGCATTTAGGGCCAATAGATTTGTCTGAAATGCGATATCATCAATAACGTTGATAGTTTGTGAAATTCGTTGAGAAGATTCGTCAATCTTTACCATCGCGGATATAGTATCCCGAACGATTTTACCACCATTGTGCGCGTCAGATCTGGTTTGCATGACTACGTCTCTTACATTTTCAGAATTTTTTGAGGCTTCAGAAACGCTAGAGTTCAGCTCGTCCAAAGCAGCAACCGTTTCCTCGAGAGTGGCTGCTTGTCTCTCAGTTCTTTTCGCGAGCTCCTCGGATGAGCTGGCGATTTCTGACGAGCCTATATCAATTCGATCTGCGATATCGGTGACTTGAGTAATTGCTTCTTCAAGAGTGGCTGCGGTGGTGTTGAAGTCATCTCTTAAACACTCGTATTCTGCAGGAAAGGTATCTTCGATTTTTATTGTTAGGTTTCCTTTAGCCATTTCGGACAGCCCTTTGCTGAGTGATTGTACAACCAATGTTTGCTTTTCTGCCTCTTTTGAGGCCTTGACACGCTCCTCTTCTCGGACTCTTTTGAGTGAGGTTCGGAAGACATCCAACGCGCGAGCCATCTCGCCAATTTCGTCATTCTGCTTTAGCCCGACAACATTGACATCATTGTTACCACTTGCCAGTTGACTCATAGCGGAACCAATACGCTGAACTCCGCTAACAATGCGGCCACCAATCAATAGAGCAGTCAAACCACCAACCAAGACTGCTGCGAATGACGCCCAAATTAATACTTTCGTAGTTTCATTTGAAATTGCTAAATTATCTGCGGATCGGTTCTGCATAAGGTTGCGCTCTATTACAGAAAAGTCACTCATTTTGGCCCTGAATGCATCGAAATAAGTTTTTCCACGCCCCACCGAAACTAAGTCGGCCATATTGTCCATTGTTGGGGAGTTTCCGATTTCGCGCCTCTTCATGATCATCGGTAAAACGATTTCTGTTTTCCAGTTTTTCACTAAATTTGAGATTTCTTCTATTTTTGATACTTGGTTTTGGTTGTCCGAGACTGTTTGTTTTATATCATTTTCGAGATCTGAAAATAACTTGTCTCCTGAATAATATGGATCAAGAAAACTTTCATCTCCTGATAACAGAAAACCTCTGAAGCCAGTTTCCATATTAATCGTGGATTCCCTGAGTGCATTTATCTTTCCTATTACTCGAAGAGTGTGCTCTACGGCGTCTACCCCATTTATTCTTTCATTCGAGAATCCAGCTTTGAATGCTCTCTTACGTTTCTCTAGAAGGGATTCTTCTACGCTAGTGAATTCGGATATTTTTCTTCGAATTTTGTCAAAGATTTTTTTACCACGACCTTCCTGTATGTCGGCTGATATATCGTTCATATTTGGAGCGTCACCAATTTCACGTCGCATCAATATTAATGGTTTCGCAACATTCTTATCCCACTCAAGTAGGATGTTCTCTGCCTCTGTTAATCTAGCTACCTGGGGGGGGTTATCATTTACCTTTCTTTGTAACTTGTGAAGTTGTTCAAATACCTTCTCCCGTCCAGCCTCATATGGCTCTAGGAATTCGTTCCGACCCGCAAGAAGAAAACCCCTCAACCCGGTTTCCATGTCTACAGCATAGGCAGTTATGTTTGCAGTTTCTTCAAGCACTTCATAAGTATGATTCACCCATTCACTTGTCGCATCCATTTTTTGCAAATTTCCCGATGTTTTAGTGCTTACGGCAACCATTAACATCAGTGGAATAGCGGCAATCATCAATGTCTGGTGCTTGATGCCCCATTTAAATTGGTTTCTAATCTTCGACTTTTCCATAGCACATTCCAGTTTCAGCTAAGTATTCTAAAAATTCCGCTCGTGCATAAAAGCTCATCGGTTAGGCGGACATAATCATTTAGTTGTGTCATTTTGATACTTTGAAGTGGTTGTAAATTTCTTACCATCGGAAGGGAACTTTGCATTGTCTGACGTCAGCGCGTTTTGGTCCACATAGGGCAAATTTGTTAGAGAGTGTTCTTGGCTCATCGTAACCACTGAGGAGTGTAAGATGAGAAAGACAAGTAAGAGCCCTGGTAAGAAGATCGTCAAAGATTTCAAACGGGCAGTACGCAAACAGTATTCCGCAGAAGAGAAGATCCGCATCGTGCAGGATGGCCTGCGTGGCGAGTACAACATCGCCGAACTGTGCCGTGGTGAGAGCATCTCTCAAGTCATATACTACAGGTGGTTGAAGGACTTTATGGAGGCTGGGAAGCGCCGACAGGCTGGTGATACGGCCCGTGCGGCCACAACCGATGAAGTCAAAGATTTGCGGCGTGAGGCGCGTGATCTGAAAGAAATCGAGGCGGAGCAAGCGTTGGAATTACGCCTTCTCAAAAAGCATGATCGACGCCCCTCGGGACATTGCTCCGCAATCCCCTGCCGGCCAATGGATAGGGGCGCTCAAGAATGCGGTATGCCGCATCTGAGAAGTTGGAGATCATCAGGCTGGTTGAGAGCTCGCCGCTATCAGCGCGTCAAACATTGGCCAAACCGGGTATCCTGCGTACGTTCTATCGTTAGTATGATCTTGTCCTGCAGCGTGGCGAGGCGGGGCTGCAAGACCAAATCCTTCAAGCCCAAGCACGTCTGGAACCGTATCCCTGATGAGGTGCGGCGCAAGTTTGTGAAGTTGGCGCAGAAGGAGACCGAACTGTCGCCAAGAGAGCTGACGGTGACCTTCACACACAGAGAAAGCTACTTTGTCTCAGAGGCTTCGGCCTATCGGATCTTGAAGGCGCACGACTTGATCACCAGCCCCGCCTTCATAGTGCTCAAAGCCGCACAATAATTCAAAGACAAGACGACGGCCATCAACCAGCTTTGGCATATTGACCTTGCCTACCTCAAGGTTCTTGGCTGAGGCTGGTTCTATCTCAGCGCGATCTTGGACGATTAAAGCCGCTACATCATCTCATGGAAGCTTTGCACGACCATGAGGGCAAAGGATGTGACTGAGACACTGGACTTGGCTTTGCAGGCATCAGGTTGCGATCAGGTTCATGTCGGTCACAAGCCTCGTCTTCTAAGCGACAACGGATCCAGTTAAGTTTCCACTGATCTAGCTGAATGGTTGTAGAACAAAGGCATGAAGTTCTCGCTCGGCGCACCATATCACCTCCAAACCCAGGGCAAAATTGAGCGTTGGAACCAAACTCTCAAGAACAGGGTACTGCTGGAAAACTACTTCCTGCCCGGCGACCTTGAAGCTCAGATCGAAGCCTTCGCAGACCACTACAAGCACCAGTGCTAACATGAGAGCCTGAACAATGTCACACGCGCCGATATCTACTTCGGCAGGGTTAAAGCCATTTTGGAACAACGAGAAAGGATCAAACAGAAGACGTTAAAAGCGCGCCGCTTGCATCACAGTCAACGCGCAGCATAATCAAATCGAACAGATGAGCAGAACACTCTATTAGTTTACGCAGCTCTTGGTTCCAAAAACTCTCACGACGGACAGTGTTTATACCACCCTTAGTCCGGCCGATTAGGCGTCCACGCCCCCCCCCTTTTCACGCCCATGCTCGTCGCTGTTCGGTGGGCCTTGAGATAGGTCGCGTCGATCATCACGGTCTTCTCTTCACCGAGCTCGGCGGCCAGGCCGTTCATCATTCGAGCGAAGATGCCCTTGTCGCTCCACCGTTTCCAACGGTTGTAAAACGTCTTATGCGGCCCATAGAAAGCGGGAGTATTACGTCACCGCACCCCTTTTGCGATTGATGAAGATAATGCCACTCAATATGCGCCGATCATCGACAAGCGGCTTGCCGTGAGACTTAGGGAAGGTAGGTTTAAGACGCGCCACTTGCACATCGCTCAACCACAAAAGTTCAGACATGATCACAACTCGATTTTCGAACCGTGAACCACGCCGCAGAGAGGAAATAAATGGGTCCTGACCTTCTGATCAGCCCCACCCAAGTGGTCCAGTTTGATTGTTAGTGCATGATTGGCCTCTGGTCCATCGGGACGACGGTTTCCGGCGCCGGCGGGCGGTAGCCCAGAGCACTATGCGGTCGTTTGGTGTTGTAGTGTTTCCTCCATTGTTCGATCAGGATTTGAGCCTCGCGCAGGCTGTAGAAGACCTCACCGTTTAGAAACTCGTCGCGGAACCGGGCGTTGAAGCTTTCGCAGTATCCGTTCTCCCAGGGGCTGCCCGGCTGGATGTAGGCGGTCTTGGCGCCAACGGCTTTAATCCAGTCCTGAACCGCCTGAGCAATGAACTCTGGGCCGTTGTCAGAGCGGATATAGGAAGGTACACCGCGCAGGATGAACAGGTCGCTCAAGGCGTCGATCACATCGCCAGAGTTCAGCTTGCGCTTTACCCTGATTGCCAGACATTCCCGGCTGTGTTCGTCGAGGATGTTCAAAGTGCGGAACACCGTCCCATCGTCGGTTCGATGATGCACGAAGTCATAAGACCAGACGTGATTGCGATGCTCGGGCCGGAGCCGAACGCATGATCCATCATTCAGCCAGAGCCGCCCTTTCTTCGGTTGTTTCATTGGCACTTTCAGCCCCTCACGTCGCCACAGACGCTCCACACGCTTGTCGTTGATTTGCCAGCCTCCATCTCTCAGAAATGCCGCGATCCGGCGGTAACCGTATCGGCCATACTGACGTGCCAGCTCAATCATATCCGCGACCAGTTTCTCTTCATCGGCTCGGCCCCGAGGCAACTTTCGTTGTGTAGATCGGTGTTGCTTCAGCACACGACAGGCTCGACGTTCAGAAATCCGGAACTGGCTTCGCACGTGATCGATACAAGTCCGGCGACGCGCGGGGCTTGGAAGTTTCCCTTCGCAGCTTCCGCCAAGATCAACTGGTCCAGAGTGAGGTCGGACACAGCCTTTCTCAGCCGTTCGTTCTCCTTCTGAAGGCGTTTTAGTTCCCTAAGTTGGTCGGTTCCCATCCCGCCATATTGCTTGCGCCAGCGATAATAGGTCTGTTCGGTTATGCGAACCTCACGGATCGCATCAACCCGCGCCATTCCTTGCCCGACAAGCACCTCAACCTGCCGTAACTTCGTGACAATTTCCTCGGGCTTGTGTCGCTTATTTCCCATCGTGAGTCCTCCGTTTTCTAAACATAGCGGCGGACCACTTCAGTGGGGGAGGATCATTTTCTTAGCGCTCGAAAAGAAAACATCAAGAACAACATCAGGAAAAACAGACCGGAAATGTCTCCGATCAGGTATGCGAAGTATTCAGTCGCAGTACTACCGAATGCAAGATTGGTGAGGGTAGAGCTCACAACAGCAGCAAGGCCTCCAATGATCATTATGGAGGACCAGCTAGGTTTTCTGTCCGATCGTGGAGCCACATCCCATCCCAAAGCCCTGGCTAAATAGAATAAGAACGGCGCTACTACAACGGCAACGGCCATTCCTATCAAACGGCTTAACTCAAAAACACTAGCACCTGCCAAGTAGTAATATGCAAGAAAGACACCAGGAAGTAGTGCAATCACTGAGCGCCAGCCAAGTAGCCAAGCAGCTATGACGCGGACACCATGCGGCAGAAATATCAGGCTAGCATGGCTGCTGTAGTCCGGGAAAGCCATGCTCTGAATTGGCATAAATACCTCAAATGTAATGAAAAAGGCTAAGAAATAGAAAATTGATGTGAATAGAGTTTCTTTAGTCGTCTCTAGAACGTTTAGCTTAAAGTAGATTGGTTTAAACAACTCAAATTCTTTCCTTGAAGTAAAACATCTGGTGAGTGCCTATATCCATTGCGACCAAAGCTTCACTTAGATTGACATCGTGTTACTTTCGATAGTTGCGGCAGATTGGTCGATTGAACTGTCAATATCCATAAATCTTGATGTCGCAACAGAACGTATGAGCGGCTCAGGTGTGTTCTTCGATCACGTCATCAGCCGTCCAACACCTAGAAAAGCCAGAAAGTTGGGAACAGCTTTCTATTTGAAATTCTCCAGTGCCCGGCATGCCAGCAATAGTAAATACAGCTCAGCCTAGGCGGAATTTAGATTCCGATCTCTCTGGTCACGGTCAGCTGAGGGTCGTCGCGAGTTCAATTTTAACTGAGACCACTATCTCGCCCTCGCTAAGGAGAGCTATGTAGTTGAGACAGCAGCATTTGCGCCCTCCATCTTTAACAAAATATTCGATACTGATTCGGTATTTTCTGCCAACCCCATTTTTGACCGCCTCGAAAATTATTCCTGAATGTATAATTTGCACATGAAATTATTTCCATGAGGTTAATGAATCTCTTGAAGTATTTAGGGTCAAGACCCAGAGATTTCCTCTCCGCGGCGTGATTCACGGTTCGAAAATCGAGTTGTGATCATGTCTGAACTTTTCTGGTTGAGCGATGCGCAAGTGGCGCGTGTTAAACCTTTTTTCCCGAAGTCTCACGGCAAGCCCCGTGTCGATGATCGGGGTGTATTGAGTGGTATTATCTTCATCAATCGTAAAGGGGTGCGGTGACGTGATACTCCCGCTTTCTGTGGGCCGCATAAGGCTTTGTACAACCCTTGGAAACGGTGTAGCGACAAGGGCATCTTCGCTCGAATGATGACCGGCCTGGCCGCCGAGCTCGGTGAAGAGAAGACCGTGATGATCGACGCGACCTATCTCAAGTCCCACTGAACAGCGACGAGCATAGGCGTGAAAAAGGGGGCGTGGAAGCCTAATCGGCCGGACTAAATGTGGTACGAAGACTGTCGGTCGTGAGAGCTTTTGGAGCCAAGAGCTGCGTAAACTAATAGAGTGTTCTGCTCATCTGTTCGATTTGATTATGCTGCGCGTTGACTGTGATGCAAGCGGCGCGCTTTTAACGTCTTCTGTTTGATCCTTTCTCGATGTTCCAAAATGGCTTTGTCCCTGCCGAAGTAGACATCGGCGGGTGCGACGTTGTTCAGGCTCTCGTGGTTGTAGTGGTCTACGAAGGCTTCGATCTGAGCTTCAAGGTCGCCGGGCAGGAAGTGTCCGTCGTCAGAGTTTTTGGCACCAGAGGCGGCCTAAACTAAACGAGAGTTAGGCTCATCTGGTTTGTGCGGTTATGCGGCGTGCTGGCGGTGATGCAAGCGGCGCGTTTCGAGCGTCTTGCGTTTGATCCTTTCCCTTTGTTTTAAAATGGCTTCGTCACGCCCGAAGTATACATCGGCGGGTGTGACGTTGTTGATGCTCTCATGATAGCGTTGGTGGTTATAGTGGTCGACGAAGGCTTCAATTTGCGCTTCGAGATCGGCGGGCAGGAAGTAGTTTTCGAGCAAGATGCGTTTCATCAAAGTTTGATGCCAGCGTTCGATCTTGCCTTGGGTTTGCGGATGATACGGCGCACGACGAGAATGCTTCATGCCTTTGTCTTGCAACCATTCTGCTAGATCGCCCGAGACGTAACTGGATCCGTTGTCGCTGAGCAGACGTGGCTTGTGAACGACGTGAACATGATCGCAGCCAGATGCCTTCAACGCCAAGTCCAGCGTGTCGGTCACATCTTCAGCCGCATGGTCGTGCAGAGCTTCCGGGAGACGATGTAGCGGCTGTAATCGTCGAGAACCGTGCTGAGGTAAAACCAGCCCCATCCCATCACCTTGATGTAGGTGAAGTCGGTCTGCCAGAGCTGATTGATCGCAGTCGTTTTGTCTTTGACCCCATCAGCAGCCTTCAAGACGATGAACGTCGGGCTGGTGATCAGATCATGCGCCTTCAGCACCCGATACACAGTGGATTCTGACACCAAGTAGCGCTCCTGATCCGTGAACGTCACTGCCAGCTCGCGGCGTGACAACTCCGTCTCCTGAAAGGCGAAGTCGACAACCTTGCGCTTCACCTCGTCGGGCACACGGTTCCAGACATGTTTTTGCTTGGGTGATTGGTCCTGTAAGCCAGCCTCACCGCGCTGAAGATACCGGCCGTACCAGCGATAGAACGTGGTGCGGGGAATACCGAGCTTGGCCAATGTTAGATGCGCCGACAGATGGCTCTCTTCAACCAACCGGATGATCTCAATCTTCTCAGATGCAGGTTCTCTCATTCGGGGTCATCCCCACCGTTGAACATGCTTTTTTTGAGCAGACGTAGTTCAAGCGTTTGTTCCGCAACCACTTCCTTGAGGTCCTTTGCTTCTCGGCGCAGTTCCTTCACCTCATCGGTGTTTGCAGCACGCGCCGTGTCCCCAGCAAGCCGCTTCTTACCGGCTTCCATAAAGTCCTTGGACCATTTGTAATAGATGCCCTGTGATATACCTTCACGGCAACACAGTTCAGCAATGCTGTACTCGCCGCGCAACCCATCTAGGACGATCCTGATCTTCTCTTCAGAAGAATAGTGCTTGCGTGTCGCGCGTTTGATATCTTTGACGATATTATCGCCCGGGCTCTTCGTTGTCTTTCTCATCGTCCACTCCTCGGTGGCTACGATGAGCCAAGAACACTCTCTTAGCAAATACCGCTATTTGGTCCCATAGGCGCTGACGTCAGGCATTCCAAATTGGTCACCAGCAATTTGCCGTTCGAGGAATGGACGGAAACCCTCGGCACCGAACGTCTCACAGACGCATTGCTCGACTGGCTCACACACCACGTGAACATTTTGGAGATGGACGGCCAAAGCTACCGCTTGAACCAAAGCCGGGAACTCCTCGCAAACCCTGCTAATTGGCAAATGAACAATTGGCCCGCCCGCCAATTCGCCTTGGAGTTCTTACTATTCTACGGCCGCACGCTCCGAGCTGCATGCACTGAAATGGCCTGCTTGTATTCCGCCACAGTGGCAGGCTTTTACACCGCCGTTGACACTCCATCAGTCATTGGCGTTGGCTGTGGTCACCTTTACATAGTACCACCCTCTGCCTTCCACCCCGTTATTGGAAAGCAACCCTTTTTTCAAGAGCGATTTGAGCGCTCGAAAAAAAGTTGGGCGGGATACGTTGAGAACGAAGGTATGTTCAAGCATATCCATTGTTCTTACCCTGCCACTTTCATCTGTGAGTTCGCAAGCAGCACAGTAAACATCGCGCTCAACTTTGGACAGATCGTTCAAACCCAAGGCATTCTCCATCGACATCATGAGTTTTTTGAGCTCTGTCAATTTTGCAATGGTGTTCATAACAAGCGTCTCATGTGCATTTTTACTTTCCTGCTTGTGTCAGTAGTGTGATTTGCACGAGTTTTCAATGAGGTCTTGTCAGAACGATGGCACTTGGAGGCTGGTCGGGCTAGGCAATAGGGCACTGTCAAAGGAACTTAAGTTGAGGCAGTGTCAGAGGGATGTGACTTGAGTTGGGCAGGTTGGGGAAGTAGCGTTCGGGCATGGCCAACAAATCGCCCTTTCGCTACTTTCGTACCTCCCCAGAAGTCATCCGCCTAGCGGTGATGATGTACATCCGGTTTCCGCTTTCGCTTCGGAATGTGGAGGACTTTCTGCATGAACGAGGTATCGACGTAAGCTACGAATCCGTACGCTTTTGGTGGCAGAGGTTTGGCCCCAAATTTGCGTCAGAAATCCGTAAGAAGCGAACTCAAACCATGCGTCATCACTCGAACTGAAAATGGCACCTGGATGAAATGTTCGTGAAGATCAATGGCGAACGGCACTATCTTTGGCGGGCCGTCGATCACGAAGGTGAAGTTCTGGAAAGCTATGTGACGGTCATGTCAGAGGAAACCGGCTTGAGACGAATAGGGTGGGGCGGTAGCGTTCCGCCATGCCAAAACCATCCCCATTTCGCTACTTCAAAACCAGCCCTGAGATCATCCGCTTGGCTGTGATGATGTACATTTGGTTTCCTCTGTCGCTCAGGAATGTCGAAGATCTGCTACACGAACGCGGCATCGACGTGAGCTATGAGTCTGTTCGGTTTTGGTGGCAGCGGTTCGGTCCTAAATTCGCATCGGAAATCCGCAAGAGACGATCTCAATCGATACGCTGCCACTCAAACTGGAAATGGCACCTGGACGAAATGTTCGTGAAGATCAACGGCGAGAGGTACTACCTTTGGCGGGCCGTTGATCATGAGGGTGAGGTCCTAGAAAGCTATGTGACGAAGACGCGAGATAGGAAGGCAGCATTGAAATTTCTCAAGAAATCAATGCGGCGCCACGGTCGGCCAGGCACACTGGTAACCGACAAACTCCGCTCCTACGGTGCTGCGATGAGGGAAATTGGCAACGCGGATAGGCAGGAAACTGGCCGCTGGGTGAACAATCGCGCAGAGAATTCTCATCTGCCATTTCGACGAAGAGAGAGGGCGATGCTGCGCTTCCGACGATTGCGAAGCCTCCAGAAATTCGCATCTGTCCACGCCTCTGTTCTCAACCTCTTCAATTCGGAGCGCAGTCTCTATTCTAGACAACATTTCAAACTGAACCGCGTCGCCGCTCTGGCCGAGTGGCGCCAACTTTGTGCTGATTAAGGGGCAGAGGTTCTGTCCTAGCTGAGACTAGTTCGAATTCGTCTGACAGCACCGCCATCTTGCAATTTGTCTCGAGTTGAATGGGCCACTTTGGCTCGCACTTATCATTTGTTTCTTTGGGTTTAAGTGTCTTTGCCATTTTTGTTGGATTTCTTTCGATGATATCCGTATCGTTTCTTTGTGTGGTATGAAATGTGGTATGTTGAATGGCGCTTTCAGGAAAGTTGACGAAAAAGCTGGTCGAGAATCTCGGCGCTGGGCGGCATGGCGATGGCAACGGCTTGTACCTGGTCGTTGACCCTTCGGGCGCGAGACGCTGGATCGTACGGGTGGTGGTCAAAGGGCAAAAGAATAAGAAGGGAGCACCACTTAGGACTGACTTTGGATTGGGTGGCGCGGATATTGTCACGCTGAACCAAGCACGAGAGCGCGCGTTGGAGTATCGACGCATGGCGAAACAGGGGCTTAACCCACGTTTCAATGAACGACAGGAAGTGCCGACTTTTGAAGAGGTGGCGCAGCAGGTCCATATTGATCGCATGCCGACCTGGAAGAACGCCAAACACGGGGCGCAGTGGATTAACACGCTACGCGACTATGCCTTTCCAAAAATTGGGCGCATGCCTGTCGACAGCATTGATCAGCCCGAAGTGATGATGTGCCTTTCACCGATTTGGACCGCCAAGCATGAAACGGCACGACGTTTGTCGCAGCGCATAAAGATCGTGTTGGATGTGGCAAAGTCGAGAGGGTTTCGGTCTGGTGAGAACCCCGTGACTGCCATCAAGGATGCGCAAGTATTGCCTAAGGTGAAAGCTAAACCAAAGCACCATATGGCAATGCGCTGGCAAGACGTGCCTGACTTCTATGCCATTCTAAAGACCAAGAATGCTATGTCTGCCAAGGCCTTAATGTTTACTTGCCTAACAGGATCAAGAACCGGTGAAGTTTTGGGGCTACGGTGGGCTGAGTTGGATTTTGAACAGCGCCTTTGGATCTGCCCTGCAGAGCGGATGAAAACAGGAGAGGAACACCGCGTCCCGCTGACAGTTGAGACCCTGGCCATCATAGAACCGCTAATGGTCAATCAATCCGAATTTGTATTTGAGGGGCAGAAACGCCATCACCCGCTTTCTAATATGTCGATGCTCATGCTTTTGCGTCGCATGAAGGTCGAGGGTGTAACCGTGCATGGGTTTCGGTCCACATTCCGCGACTGGGCAGCAGAGGAAGCCAATGCGCCGAGAGAAGTGGCCGAAAAGAGCCTCGCGCATTCAGTAGGCTCAGAAGTTGAACGGGCTTTGTCTGACGTCAGCACCTATGGGTCCAATTAGGGTGATTTGATAAGGGAGAGTTTCTGGCTCATCGTAACCACTAAGGAGTGGAAGATGAGAAAGACTACGAAGAGCCCTGGCGAGAAGATCGTTAAAGATATCAAGCGCGCCACCCGTAAACAGTATTCGGCGGAAGAGAAGATCCGTATCGTCCTTGATGGTCTTCGTGGCGAGGACAGCATAGCTGAACTGTGTCGCCGCGAGGGGATTTCTCAAGGCGTTTACTACAAATGGTCGAAGGACTTCATGGAGGCCGGTAAGAAGCGGCTGGCGGGCGATACAGCGCGTGCCGCAAACACTGACGAGGTGAAAGAACTGCGCCGCGAAGCAAAGGATCTCAAGGAGGTTGTCGCGGAGCAAACATTGGAACTGCGTCTTCTCAAAAAAAGCATGACAGGCGATGGGGGCGACCACGAATGAGGTATGCCGCATCCGAGAAGCTGGAGATCATCCGGTTGGTTGAAGAAAGCCATCTGTCAGCGCGTCGTACATTGGCCAAACTGGGTATCCCTCGCACCACATTCTACCGTTGGTACGACCGATACCTGCAGCGCGGGGAGGCTGGTCTTGAGGATCAGTCTCCCAAGCCCAAACACGTTTGGAACCGCGTTCCAGACGAGGTGAAGCGCAAGGTCGTCAGCTTCGCCTTGAAAGAGACAGAGCTGTCACCCCGCGAGTTGGCGGTGACCTTCACAGACCAAGAACGGTACTTTGTATCGGAATCCACAGTGTATCGCACGCTCAAGGCACATGACCTGATCACCAGCCCAGCATTCATCGTGCTGAAAGCCGCGAATGAGTTCGAGCATAAGACAACGGCCATCAACCAGCTTTGGCAGACCGACTTTACCTATCTCAAGGTTCTGGGGTGGGGCTGGTTCTATCTCAGCACAATCCTGGACGATTACAGCCGCTACATCATCTCGTGGAAGCTCTGCACGACCATGCGGGCGGAGGATGTGACTGACACGCTGGACTTGGCTTTGCAGGCGTCAGGGTGCGATCAGGTCCACGTTGTCCACAAACCGCGCCTACTCAGCGACAACGGCTCCAGTTATGTCTCGGGTGACCTGGCTGAGTGGCTGCAGGACAAAGGCATGAAACATTCACGTGGAGCGCCGTATCATCCCCAGACGCAGGGCAAGATCGAGCGTTGGCATCAAACTTTGAAGAACCGGATCTTGCTGGAAAACTATTTCCTGCCCGGCGATCTCGAAGACCAAATCGAAGCCTTCGTCGATCATTACAATCACCAGCGATATCACGAGAGCCTGAAAAACGTCACACCAGCCGATGTCTACTTCGGACGTGACCAAGCCATTCTGGAACAACGAGAAAGGATCAAACGGAAGACATTCGAAGCGCGACGCTTGCATCACAGTCAACGCGCAGCATAATCAAACCGACCCGATGAGCCGAACACTCTCTTAGTTCACGCCGCTTTTGGTTCCAAAAACTTTGACGACGGACAGGTTGATTAAGCAGGATGGCTTTAAGCGCCTGCCTAAAGATTTGCCAAACTACTTGAAAATGCCTAAGGCCATTTATGCGAAAGCTCTTGCCTCCGAGGACAAGGCTTACCCTAGCATTGAAGAGGCTAAAAAGCTCTTGCTGGGTATGCCCTCCGAGAAACTTGCGGACAAACGGGCCCGCGCCATGGTGGCCATTGCTTATCTCGGCGCGTTGAGGGCGGACACGATTACCTCACTGCGCATCTGCCATTTTGATGCGGTAGACAAAAAGATCTTGCAGGACGCGAATGTATCGCGAGCCAAGAACGGCAAGAGCCTTAAGATTGACTGGTTTCCGATATCGGACAGTTTTGCACGGGCGATAGAAGACTGGATTGATGTACTGGCGTCAAAGGGCTTGTCGGGGCAGGACGCGCTCTTCCCTAACCTTCGAGTGCTTCAACACCACAAGGACCTCAAAGACCCTTGTCGAGCCCCAATTGAGCCCATGGCATCCAAAGACGCGGTGTCAAAGGCATTTGCGGTCGCTTGTCGTGACACTGCAGTAAAATACACCCCTCACTCTGTAAAGGATACCATTGCGGCGGAACGAGACCGCAGGCCCCTGACTGAGCGCCAGCGCCGCGCGTGGTCGCAAAACATGGGCCATGACAGCGAGGCAACCACACAACGGCACTACGGAACAATTGGCGACGAAGAACGTTCCGCACTTTTCGAGGAAATCGCAACGGTCAAGACCTCTGCGCCACAAGTCCTTTCTGACGAACAGAAAGTCGCGTTATTCGACAGGATTTTGTCGGAATTGACTGGGGCGTGATGGATAGGATGACGCCCCCTTTTCTTGCGGACGTGAGTTCGCCGGAAGCGAAAATAATCCTATTTTGGTTCTCGCAGCAGCTTTACGCAAAGATGTGAACTTTGCGGAGTTACGCGACAACCAACAACGGACGTCGAGAAAAGTCAGGGCTTAACGTAGATCTCAGCCCTAAGCGGCCAAGAAGCTCCAGCACTTCGGGCGGAAAGCGGACTCTCTCTGCAACTGCGAATGTTGGCATTGGGAAGGCGAAGCAGCTGTTCACAAGGCAGAACGACCGCCTCTTTCGCTGGGTTAAGCATCAGGTCAGCAATGTTGCACAAATGCGGGACTTTCCGTAGTTGCACCAGTGGCTCAAAGCGGACATGCAGCCCAATGTGGAAACTGACGTCTGAAATTCGAGTTCTGAAATCTCATCCGACGTGCATGTCATGTTGCGGTTCGACGCGGTTTTGAAGATAAAGCTGGCGAGTTTAGCGGGCAGTCATGGGGTTGTTACGTTGGTTTCGCCTGCTTTGAATTGCTCCCCTAGGTATTCCAGTTAGTATGACGATCACAAAAACGACCGCGATGCAAAACGCCTGTGGTAGGACTTAAAGAGATGTATCAGTGGTTGAACAGTCGCGGATTGCGACGTCTCTGTAATCGCACAGTCCGCGCCTAAAACCAGTCCACTTCACTGACATCGACTAGGGCAGTGTGATCTCTCCCATAAGCCACAATCGCAATAGAGGTGACGGTGTCCGCCCGAGGGGTCTTTCGGAGGAAACTGCCGGATGGTTTGAAGTCGTTGAAGAGCAGTTGAACGTCGGTCCAATCCGGGGAAGTGGCGAACTGCGCCTGGTAGTATTGCCAAGGCAACCGTGTGCCTTTGGTACGCAGGTGCAAAAAATACGTCCCACTGTTGCCGCGCACTTTTAGGCGCACACCTTTGGTAGTGTCGGCCAACCGGTCTGACAGAGTGCGGCGCACTTGTATGAAGCCGCCATTGTTGTCGGTGCTCACGTTGCCCGCCAGCCGAACGAAGCTGCCGGAGGCATCGCGCTCAAATGTGGCGTCACCGGTAGAAACGCCCCCCATGACGGTGTCGGCAAAATATGTCCAGCGTGTGGACGGATTCGTGTCGAAGGTTTCAAACATGTCTTCAGCCTTAGCCGCTCCGATGCCAAATGCGACGAGTAAACCAGTTGCGATCACGGTGCGCCATTTCATTGGGTGGGCCTCCTTCAGTTCAACAGGGCAATCGAGAGGTTCAGGACCGTCGCGAAACTCACCCACGCCAGATAGGGAATGAACGCAACCGCAGAGAGGCGATCCCAGCCCCAAGTGCCGCGGATGAACAGCACAATGGTGGCCCAAAGCGCAGCAATCACTACAAGCGCCAACCAAGGCATCTGCAGTACAAAGAAGGCTGGGGACCACAGGAAATTCAAGACCAGTTGTGCCCACCATAGGGTCAACAGAGAGCCGTGGTCGCGTGCTTCGAACTGGCGCCATCCTGCCATTGCGATGAGCACATATAAAGTTGTCCAAACCGGCGCAAATATCCAGTTGGGGGGATTGAAAACGGGTTTGTTGAGATCAACGTACCAAGCCCCCGGAGCGGTCAAGGTGCCTATCAGAATGCCGCCCCCCATGACCAAGATCAGAAAGGCGATGCGGATGGTCCATTTTGTCACTGGTGATCTGTTCCTGTGTCGGAAGCCCGTGGTTTTCTTAGCACGTCAGGCCTGTCACTAGCGCCTTTGCTTGTGTATCAAACCGCGTCATTTGGGGGGGCTCGGCGCCGACGAGTTTCACCGTGGCACCGGAGATTTCGGCGCCGGTCACAGTGATTTCACGCGCGCCGAGGGTATCGTCAACGTCAACGGTAAAGGTGATGCTTTCTCCTGAACCAAGTGTTGCAATCGGTAAGTCAAGTGAGTTTTGGCCATCCACGATGGTTGGCAGCGTGGTCAGGGCCTCGCGGCCGGCTACGACCTCAAAGGGTTGGAAGACCTCCACACCGGCGCCGTTGCCTGTGACATCAAAAATAAGTGCGCCCTGGGAGGTGGTGAGATCCAGCGTGAGGGTACTGGCCGTCACCGCACAGGCGCCGACGTTTTTGATTTCAAAGCGATCTTTGGGGGCGCCTTCAATGAACCGAACACTGAGATCGGCATGCCCGGCTGTGGACATAAGGGGAAAGGCGAGTGCGGCAAGCGTCAGGTGCATAGGGCGAAACATCTTGGAACCTCTTTGTTTGGCAATGATTTGGGTACGCCGTGGCGCTTGGGCAGGATCATTTTTGATTGGGCAGATGTCGTCCGCCAGCGCTTGGGTTTCGTATCCATAAAAATGGGCTGAGGAGACAAACGTGCAAATCGTCTGGTTCAAACGGGACCTGCGTGTGCAGGACCATCGGGCGTTGACCTATGCTGCACAGCGTGGGCCCGTGGTGCCGTTGTTTGTGGTGGAACCTGCCTATTGGCAGCTTGACGATGTGTCCTGTCGGCACTGGGACTTTGCCCGTGAGGCCCTTGTGAGTTTGCGAGAGGATCTTGCGGACCTAGGGCAGCCGCTGATTGTGCGGGTTGGGGACGTGCTGGACGTGTTGGACGACTTGCGCAAAACCGTGGGTGTGCACGGTCTTTGGTCGCATGAAGAAACCGGCAACGGATGGACCTTTGCCCGAGATAAGCGGGTCGGCGCGTGGTGTCGCGCCAAAGGTGTGCTGTGGCACGAGATCCCGCAACACGGGGTGCAACGGCGGATGGCCTCGCGCAATGGGTGGGCGACCCAGTGGGATCGGTTTATGGCGGAGCCGATTGTCAACGCGCCTGTACTGAAGCCAACCGGCGTATCGCCAGGGCCTATTCCCACTGCAAAGGACCTCAATTTGGTACCCGACGGGGCGCGGGAGCGTCAAAAAGGCGGACGGGCGGCGGCGGAGGATGTCTTGTCGTCGTTCTTGACGGCGCGCGGTCGGACCTATCGCCGAGCCATGTCTTCGCCTTTGGCCGGTGCACATGCGTGTTCCCGGCTGTCGCCGCATTTGGCGTGGGGGAGCCTGTCGATGCGGGAGGTCACCCAAGCCACATGGGCGCGGCAACGGGAGGTTAAATTGCGGGGCGCGCGGGACGGCTGGGGCGGCGCGTTGTCGTCCTTTTCCGGTCGGCTGCATTGGCATTGCCACTTCATTCAAAAACTTGAGGACGCGCCGCGCATTGAGTTTGAGAACCTGCATCGCGGCTATGACGGCATTCGCCCCTCCGCCCCAGATGCGGAGCGATTGGTGGCTTGGGCGCGCGGCGAAACTGGGTTGCCGTTTGTCGATGCCTGCATGCGGTCTTTGCGCGCGACCGGATGGCTGAATTTCCGCATGCGCGCCATGGTCATGGCGGTGGCGAGCTATCACCTGTGGCTGCATTGGCGGGCGCCGGGTTTGGAACTGGCCCGCCTGTTCACGGACTATGAGCCGGGTATCCATTGGAGCCAGGTGCAAATGCAATCTGGCACCACAGGCATCAACACGGTGCGCGTTTATAATCCGGTCAAGCAAGGCATGGATCAGGACCCGACCGGGGCCTTTACCCGGCGTTGGGTCCCCGAGTTGGCCAAGATCGACGATCAATTTTTGCAGGAGCCCTGGAAGGCGGGGAACGCTGGCGCTGTACTGGGACAGGCATATCCCATACCCGTCGTGGATCATCTAAGCGCAGCGCGCGACGCGCGGGAGCGTATTTGGGCGGTACGTAAAGGGGAGGTCTTTCGCCAGGAGGCGCAGGGGATTGTGGCAAAACACGCCAGTCGGAAAACCCCACGCAGCCGGCCCCGCAAAAGCGGCACGTCCAAACAACTTGATCTGCCGCTGTAACAGGATCACCCAATGAAAATGCGGAAGAAATCTGATCTGCCCAGCAAGATCTGTGCGCGATGTCAGAGGCCTTTTAGCTGGCGCAAGAAGTGGGCCAAGGTGTGGGAGCAGGTGCGCTATTGCTCAGAGCGCTGTCGGCGTGGGGGCTAAGTGAGCCCGTCCAATACAGCGGCCGCACTGCTGCGGTAGGCGTGTTGCTTCTCCGCGCTCATGCGGTCCCACGTGCGGTAGGCATAGCCAAGGCGCGGGTTGCCGCGCAGTTTGTCCGCGTTGCGGATCAGGAAGTCCCAATAAAGTGGATTGAAGGGGCACGCGTCCGGGCCTGTTTTCTGCTTCACGTCATAGCGGCAGGATTGGCAGTGGTCCGACATTTTGTTGATGTAGTTGCCACTGGCGGCATAGGGCTTGGAGGCCAGCAATCCGCCGTCGGCAAACTGGCTCATTCCGATCACATTGGGCGCTTCGACCCATTCATAGGCATCGGCATAGACCGCCAGATACCACTCATGCACCGCATGTGGATCAATGCCCGCCAGCATGGCAAAGTTGCCAGTGACCATAAGGCGTTGGATGTGGTGTGCGTAGGCGTTATCGCGGGTTTGGGAGATAGCGGCGGCCATGCAGGCCATGTCCGACTGCGCAGTCCAGTAGAAGGCGGGCAAAGGGCGTTTTGCGTCGAAATGGTTGGCGTGTGTGTAGTCTGGCATTTTCAGCCAGTAGATGCCGCGCACATATTCACGCCAGCCGATGATCTGGCGTATGTAGCCCTCCACCGCATTGAGGGGCGCATCTCCGTCGTAATAGGCGCGCTCCACCCGGCGGCAGATTTCCAATGGACCAAGCAATCCGGCGTTTAGGTATTGGGCCAAAACTGAGTGATAGAGGAACGGTTCGTCGGTGAGCATGGCGTCCTGGTAGTCGCCAAAGTGGGGCAGGGTGGTTTGCACAAAGTGTTCCAGCGCCAACAGGGCCTCCTCGCGTGTGACCGTCAGCCAAAACGGCTCCAGAGATCCGAAGTTTTTGGCAAAGCGGGTGCCAACCAGCGCGAGAACCTCTTCTGTGATGGCGTCGCGTGTGGCTTGCCGAGGCTGCGGCATAAACAGGTCGCCTTTGGCAGGCTTGCGGTTTTCCGCGTCATAGTTCCATTTGCCGCCTTCGGGCGCGTCCCCGTTCATCAGAAGCCCGGTTTTGCGGCGCATCTCGCGGTAGAAATACTCCATGCGCAGCTGCTTGCGCCCCTGCGCCCAGGTTTGAAATTCCGCGTGGGAGCAGACAAACCGCGTGTCCTCCCGCATGTCCAAAGCGACGCCATTTTGCGCGGCCCAATCGCAGATGGCCTGCTTGAGGCGATACTCTCCCGGTGCTGTCATCACGACTTGTGAGAGGCCTAACGTCCCCAACTCATGGCTCAGCTGATCGGGCAGGGTGCCTGCGTTGTCGTCATCGTCCAATTGCACATAGCGGACGGTCCATCCCTCACGTCTGAGCAGGTCGGCATGATGCCGCATGGCGGAAAACAAAAAGGCGATTTTCTTTTTGTGATGGGGGACATAGCTGGCTTCCTCAGCCACCTCCGCCATCAGGATCACATCGCGGTCTTTGTTAGCGTCGCGCAGTGCGGAAAGGGGCAGGGACAGTTGATCGCCCAACACAAGGATAAGCCGCTCTGATGCGTGCGCGGGTGTTTGGATTGTCATAAGTAAAAATCAACGCTCAGTTCAAAAGGGCTTCGATTTGCGAGGTCACCGCTTTGGACATCGGTTTGGTCTGGGAAGAAAACTTCGCAACCACTCCGCCGTCAGGGCCAATCAGGACCTTGCTAAAATTCCACCGCGGCACATAGCCAGCTTCCTCACGCAGCGACACAAATAGGGGATGCGCGGTTTTGCCTTTGATCGAGGTGATCCCTGTCATCGGCATGTCGATGCCATATTGCAGCTCGCAGAATTCTTTCACTTCGGCGTTTGACCCTAACTCTTGTTTGAAGTCGTCAGAAGGCACTGCGAGCACCACCAGCCCTTGATCGCGGTAGGTGTCATAGAGGTCCTGCAGCCCGCGGTACTGCTTGGTGAAGGCACATTGTGACGCCGTATTCACCACCAAAACCGGCTGTCCGGCCCAGTCCGAGACCGCAAGCGTGCCGCCGTCAATCGAGTCAAACGTGGCTGACAATTCCAAGGCGAAGGCAGCGCTCGCCGTGGACAGCGTTATTATCAAAGCAGTTAGGAACTTCATATCGACCCTCCGTTTATTCGATTACGGCACAGAGGGCGCCTTGGATGTCCTTGTGATGCTATGCGAGACGTGCCTGAGGGATCACGCTTTTAGGTCATAAAACCGTGCGGCGTTGTCCCCAAACACGGCGGCGTGCCAATCGTTGGGGACCAGCGTCTCCATGGCCGCGAACAGCGTGCCATAGTCGGAATAGAGGCTGTCGACCGGGAAGTTTGAGCCAAACATCACGCGGTCCTGGCCAAACTGATCCAAGCAGGTTTTCACAATTGGCGCGATGCTCTGCTGCGTCCACAGATGCTCGAACATACCAAGGCCGGAGAGCCTGCAGGATACGTTGGGCAGAGCGGAAAGAAGCTCTAATTCCTTCGTCCAAGCGTTTAAGCCAGCCGTGCTGCGATCATGTGGAGACCCGGCATGGCAGAGGGCAACCTGTAGCTCAGGCACTTGCGCCAACACATGGGCGGTGTCCTTCATAAGCTCCGGGATCAATTGCAAATCGAAGCGCAAGCCACGCCGCGCAATCTCTTTCAAGCCTGCCAGAAACCGCGGGTCTTGCAGCAAAGCGTTGGTGCCGGTTTGCGCATCCTCGCCCGGAGCGCGGCCAACAATCTGGCGCACGCCCTGCATAGTGGAGAGGTTTTGCAGCAGGTCGAGGTCCCTTGCTAGCGTGTCTGTAGTGAGATCACAAAACGCGACCTGGGCCAAAGGCCACTGTGGGTTTGCGTCTGCCACCTCCTGCACCCAGAGCGCCTCTTGCAGCGGATCCTCGGCGCCCACTTGAATGTGGACAGACCCTGAAATGCCATGCTGCTTGGCGTCAGCAGTGAATTCGTCCAGCAGGTAGTTGCGCTGAATGGGGCCCGGGTCACCAAAGAACCGTTCAACCCCTTGCGCCATCAGCCAGGGGTGTCCGTCGTCAAAGTTTTTGGAACCAAAAGCGGCGTGAACTAAGAGAGTGTTCGGCTCATCGGGTCGGTTTGATTATGCTGCGCGTTGACTGTGATGCAAGCGTCGCGCTTCGAATGTCTTCCGTTTGATCCTTTCTCGTTGTTCCAGAATGGCTTGGTCACGTCCGAAGTAGACATCGGCTGGTGTGACGTTTTTCAGGCTCTCGTGATATCGCTGGTGATTGTAATGATCGACGAAGGCTTCGATTTGGTCTTCGAGATCGCCGGGCAGGAAATAGTTTTCCAGCAAGATCCGGTTCTTCAAAGTTTGATGCCAACGCTCGATCTTGCCCTGCGTCTGGGGATGATACGGCGCTCCACGTGAATGTTTCATGCCTTTGTCCTGCAGCCACTCAGCCAGGTCACCCGAGACGTAACTGGAGCCGTTGTCGCTGAGTAGGCGCGGTTTGTGGACAACGTGGACCTGATCGCACCCTGACGCCTGCAAAGCCAAGTCCAGCGTGTCAGTCACTGTCTGACGTCAGCACCTATGGGTCCAATTAGGGTGATTTGATAAGGGAGAGTTTCTGGCTCATCGTAACCACTAAGGAGTGGAAGATGAGAAAGACTACGAAGAGCCCTGGCGAGAAGATCGTTAAAGATATCAAGCGCGCCACCCGTAAACAGTATTCGGCGGAAGAGAAGATCCGTATCGTCCTTGATGGTCTTCGTGGCGAGGACAGCATAGCTGAACTGTGTCGCCGCGAGGGGATTTCTCAAGGCGTTTACTACAAATGGTCGAAGGACTTCATGGAGGCCGGTAAGAAGCGGCTGGCGGGCGATACAGCGCGTGCCGCAAACACTGACGAGGTGAAAGAACTGCGCCGCGAAGCAAAGGATCTCAAGGAGGTTGTCGCGGAGCAAACATTGGAACTGCGTCTTCTCAAAAAAAGCATGACAGGCGATGGGGGCGACCACGAATGAGGTATGCCGCATCCGAGAAGCTGGAGATCATCCGGTTGGTTGAAGAAAGCCATCTGTCAGCGCGTCGTACATTGGCCAAACTGGGTATCCCTCGCACCACATTCTACCGTTGGTACGACCGATACCTGCAGCGCGGGGAGGCTGGTCTTGAGGATCAGTCTCCCAAGCCCAAACACGTTTGGAACCGCGTTCCAGACGAGGTGAAGCGCAAGGTCGTCAGCTTCGCCTTGAAAGAGACAGAGCTGTCACCCCGCGAGTTGGCGGTGACCTTCACAGACCAAGAACGGTACTTTGTATCGGAATCCACAGTGTATCGCACGCTCAAGGCACATGACCTGATCACCAGCCCAGCATTCATCGTGCTGAAAGCCGCGAATGAGTTCGAGCATAAGACAACGGCCATCAACCAGCTTTGGCAGACCGACTTTACCTATCTCAAGGTTCTGGGGTGGGGCTGGTTCTATCTCAGCACAATCCTGGACGATTACAGCCGCTACATCATCTCGTGGAAGCTCTGCACGACCATGCGGGCGGAGGATGTGACTGACACGCTGGACTTGGCTTTGCAGGCGTCAGGGTGCGATCAGGTCCACGTTGTCCACAAACCGCGCCTACTCAGCGACAACGGCTCCAGTTATGTCTCGGGTGACCTGGCTGAGTGGCTGCAGGACAAAGGCATGAAACATTCACGTGGAGCGCCGTATCATCCCCAGACGCAGGGCAAGATCGAGCGTTGGCATCAAACTTTGAAGAACCGGATCTTGCTGGAAAACTATTTCCTGCCCGGCGATCTCGAAGACCAAATCGAAGCCTTCGTCGATCATTACAATCACCAGCGATATCACGAGAGCCTGAAAAACGTCACACCAGCCGATGTCTACTTCGGACGTGACCAAGCCATTCTGGAACAACGAGAAAGGATCAAACGGAAGACATTCGAAGCGCGACGCTTGCATCACAGTCAACGCGCAGCATAATCAAACCGACCCGATGAGCCGAACACTCTCTTAGTTCACGCCGCTTTTGGTTCCAAAAACTTTGACGACGGACAGCGCTGTGCAAGGACGAATTTGGTGCATCGAGCGAGATAAGTTGGCTCTGCGTCAAGACGAGAAAACTGGTGAAGAATGTAGCGGTTGCACGGATTGGCCGATTCCGGCGATTTCTAAGCATCGCGCTAACCTTCGCCATACTCAAAAGTTGAACTAACCAATGCGTTTAGTTCAGTAAGAAAATTGTACTGTCTCGTTTGGGGAGGAGATTTTGCGGCAGCCGATGGTCGTTTGATTGACTGTTGAGTGTCCTCAAAGCAAACCTCAGTACGTTAGGGTCTTGAGCAGAAATGTTGAATTTGACCTGTCCAAGATTTGACATCCTATACCTTGAAACCAATTCAGTCTTCTTGGAACAAAACGGTGCTTAGCCGAACTGCAGCATCATGCAATATGTGTTTACGTTCCACTGCGTCCTTCAGGGACATCCGTTGTGCCGGGCCGTGATAGGCCAAAGCGGCAAAGAAACGACTGTTTGGATCGAAGACCGGAACCGCAATTGCAACCATACCGTCTAGGAACTCTTCCTGGTCAAGAGAGTACCCTTGTTTCCTGATGGCGGCGAGTTGAGTCAGGAGCTTTAGCGGATCGACAAGCGTGTGTTGGGTCATCGCTTTGAGGTTCAGTGAGGAGACCAAAGCTTCGCGCTTTTTGGGGGCGAGGCTCGCCAGGAATGCTTTGCCACTTGCAGTGCAATGAAAGGGAACGCTGGACCCGATTGGCAGTTGAATTCGGAACGGCCAATCTGTCTCCACGCGGTCCAGATAGTGCATCCCTGAGTTTCCTGGCACGGCGTAATTGACCGTTTCGCCAATTTGTCGTGCCACGTCGGTGAGGATTTGATGGCGCGCAACGTGGTCTCTTGAGTTGTGTAGCAGGCCTGATCCCAAGTCTCGCAGGCGACGGGCCACCTGATAGCTCTTCGATTTGCCGGGGCGTGTCAGAAATCCGTTTTCCTCAAGAGTCACGCATAGCCTGTGAACCGTTTGTTTTGGGAGCCCGAGCTGTTCGTTAATCTCCGTCGCTGTCAACGCATGATCGCTTTTTCCCAAAACCTCCAAAATCAGAAGTGTGCGCAAATTGGTTGGAATCCGATCAGTCGGCGACATGAAGCCCTCTTCAAAAAACAATAGTGCATTTTTCGCGAATCATTGTAGCGTCAATATTTATGAAAAACGAGATCAAAAGTCTCAATTTTTGAGTTTTGAGGTGAAATGGAGTTCGACTTTGTAATCGTTGGAGCTGGGTCTGCGGGCTGTGCGTTGGCAAACCGATTGTCGGCGGACGAACGATACTCTGTTGCTTTGATCGAAGCGGGACCTGCGGACAGAAATCCATGGATCCACATTCCGGTTGGATATTTCCGAACAATGGGCAATCCGAAGTCGGACTGGATGTATGTCACCGAGCCGGACGATGGGATTTCTGGCCGCGCCATTTCATGGCCCAGAGGCCGGGTTCTTGGTGGATCGAGTTCCATCAACGGGTTGCTTTACGTACGCGGTCAACCTCAGGATTATGACCACTGGGCGCAACAGGGGTGCTTCGGGTGGTCTTGGGAAGATGTGCTACCTCTGTTCAAACGGGCCGAAACTTGGCAGGGGGCAGATGAGAGCGGTGTGCGCGGGGCGGAAGGTCCGCTTTCGGTACAAGAGTCGCGATTGACCCGCACAGTGGTGGATGTGTGGCTCGATGCGGCTGAGGCGGCCGGGTACAAGCGTACGGCAGACTACAATGGTGAGGATCAAGAGGGGGTTGGATACTTCCAGCTGACCATGAAAGGCGGCCGTCGATGTTCTGCCGCCGTCGCGTATCTGAAACCGATCAAAGACCGCAAGAACCTTACCATTCTTACGAATGCGCAGGCAGAAAAGGTCCTGATTGAGCATCACAGGGCTATAGGCGTTCGTGTCAAACGCCATGGTGCTAGGGAAAACGTGCGGGCACGCAAAGAGGTGATCCTGAGCGCCGGCGCCATAGGGTCTCCTCAGATTTTGATGTTGTCTGGCGTCGGCGATCCTGAGGAATTGTCACCCCACGGCATAGAAGTGCGCGCCGCGCTGACGGGCGTTGGAAAAAACTTGCAGGACCATCTACAGGCGCGGCCTGTCTTCAAAACCAATCTCAGCACGATCAACACAGAAGCCAACAGCATCTTCAAGCAAGGCCTGATGGCGCTTCAATATGCGCTGACACAGCGTGGTCCCATGACGATGGCTGCCAGCCTTGGAGCGGGGTTTTTAAAGACTGAGGACCATCTTGAGACCCCGGACATACAGTTCCACATCCAACCCTGGAGTGCGGACAAACCTGCGGATGGCCCTCATAAGTTCTCCGCCTTCACAGCTTCGGTTCTTCAATTGCGCCCCGAAAGCGCGGGCCACCTTTCTTTGCGCTCTGCAAAAATGGAAGATCACCCCGAGATTCATCCAAACTACCTGGCCACGGACCTGGACTGTAAAACGATTGTGAAGGGCATTCAGATCGCGAGGAAAATCTCGCAAACGGCCCCGCTAAAATCTCACGTCTCAGAGGAGCACGCGCCAGGTCCTGGAGTGGCTCTAGATGATGAGCAAGCGACGCTTGATTGGGCTCGGCAAACATCGGTCACGATCTATCATCCCACAGGAACCTGTAAAATGGGCAACGATGATCGGGCCGTTGTTGACCCGCGTTTGCGTGTGAGGGGGATCGATGGGCTTCGAGTCGCCGATGCGTCGATCATGCCCCAGATCGTGAGTGGGAACACCAATGCGCCTTGCATAATGATTGGAGAGAAAGCCGCAGACCTTGTGCTGGAGGATGCAAAATGACGCGAGGCACAACAACCAGGTTGCCGCTTTCGCGTGCGGAACATGGGTCATCAGAATGGCCCCAAAAACTCCGGGGCACCGCCTTCAGCCCTGAGACAAATCAAAAAGATACAGAGGGCTTTTCTCAAGGGAGGACTAAAAATGTTCAAACTTAAGCAGGTAGCAGCCAGTGCCGCTGCGCTGGCGCTCATGGCGTCAGCTGCAATGGCAGAAAAGGTGCTACGTATTCAATCAGTGCTGCCTAACACCGCTGACGAAGTCCATATGCTGAACGAATTTGGCAAGGACGTCGCGGCTTTGACAAATGGCTCGTTGACGATCGAAGTTTTGCCTGCGGGCGCGGTCGTTGGGCCGCGCGACATTATGGATGCTGTTGACGCGGGCCTCGTGGAAGGAGGTTTTGCTTGGACCCACTATTGGGGCGGCAAACACGTTGCAGCAAACCTGTTTGGCGCGCCGGTGGCGGGTGCAGGTGTTGGCTTGGACAACATCGCGTTTCTCAGTTGGTTCCAATACGGCGGCGGAAAAGAACTCTATGATCAGCTTTGGGTTGAAATGGGCGTGAACGTGAAAGGCTTCATGCTGCAGCCGGTAGGCCCAGAGGCTTTGGGTTGGTTCCCCAAACCCATCGAGTCTATGGATGATTTCCGGCAAATGCGGTTCCGTGCCCCTCCAGGGATGGTTGGCGCAGCCTACGCCGACATTGGTGTTCCCGCGGTTGCTATGGGCGGCGGAGACATCCTGCCAGCGCTGGAAAAGGGTACCATCGACGCAGCCGAATGGTGCTGCCCGAAACCTGACAGCGTGTTTGGTTTCCAGAAAGTCTTGAAGCATTACTACTTGCAGGGTCTGCACCAGGTTACTGTGAATGCCGACATGTATGTGAACCTCGACTTCTACAACAGCCTGAGTGACACCGAGAAGAAAGCGCTGGAAGTTGCCGCGAACGCCTCTCTGTCCAAATCGTTGTCGTACCGGATCTATGAGAACGGCAAGGCCCTGAAGGACTTGACCGAGAACCATGGTGTGATTTTGGAAGACACTCCGGCTGACTACTTCACCGAGTACATGGCTGCAGCCAAGAATGCGCTGCAAGCAGCTGCCGATGAAAATGAGTTCTTTGCTGAAGTGTGGCAATCCCAGAAAGACTTCGCAGACATTGCGGTTCCCTTCTGGGCTGGCGCTCAGACGTCAAACGCGGGGCTCGGTCGAGCCCATGCAGCAACGTTGAAGTAACTTAATAACGTGCGGGGCCACGCTGGCCCCGCGCTTCAGTTTTGATGAGGACAGGCGTCCTTTTCAAAACTGAAGACCCGAAAATTGGGCGCTGAACGGGACAAGGGAGACAACGGCATGGCTGCAGAGGAGGTGAACCCCGATGAGCTCGAAATTGCAGACGAACTGATTGCGGAAAGGCGTGCTGAAGCTCCCGGTGAAACGCCGGAAGACATGACGCCCTGGCAACGCCCAATCACCGCCGTTATTGACCGCATCAACTACCGCGCTGGCCAGATCATCGCCTTGATGATGGTGCCGTTGATCGCGGTTGTTGTGTACGAAGTTTTTATGCGGAATTCCTTTTCAATCCTGCAAAACGCGGGGTTTGAAGATCTGGCACGTTCATTGGGTCTAGGGCCGACGCTTTGGGTTTATGATACCAGCCGCATGATTGCGGGCATGCTTTTTATGGCTGCGGCAGGATATGGTTTGATGCGCGGCGTCCATATTCGCGCGGACTTCCTCTATCGAAACTGGACGGACAAGACCCAGGCGACAGTCGACGCGACGCTGTATCTGTTGTTCTTCATCCCGTCGATGATCTTCTTCACCATCGTTGCGTCTCAGTTTTGGTGGCTGGCCTTTTCAAAAGGCGAGACGATGCAGATCGACAGTGCCTGGGGACCGCTCTTATGGCCCGCACGGACAGCAATGCCGGTCGGGGCATTCTTGCTGCTCCTGCAAGGTATTCCGGAAATCTTTCGGGCCTTTCACAAAATGGGCAAAGACCGTGAGCGCTGGTTTGTTCGATTGTTGCCACTCTATTTGATCGGCCTGATCTGGCTTGTCCTCGCTGTGTTTTTGCCGGGCGCGGTGCCGGGCGGCGAGTGGTTTACGGATGTTATGAAGGCACGACCAGGACTCTCCAAACCCACAATCGGTTTGATCATGCTGGGCGCGATGCTGTTTGTGATCTTCATCGGGTTTCCGATCTCCTTCACCCTCATTTTCCTAGGATTTGTGTTTGGGATTTGGGGCTCGAATTTCAAGCTGACCACGCTGTTGCTCACCCTCAATACAAACTCGACCATGCTAAATGATCAGCTGATGGCGGTTCCGTTGTTTGTCCTGATGGGCATTGTCATGGAGGCCGCCGGGTTAATGGAGCGATTGTTCGCTTCGATCCAAATGATCATGGCACGGGTGCGAGGCGCACTTTTTATAGCTGTGCTGATCGTGTCTACGATTTTTGCAGCCGCAACGGGGATCGTCGGCGCCTCTGTTACCTTGCTTGGCATTATGGCCGGGGCGACAATGAGCCGCTCGGGTTACAACGTACAACTTGCGGCGGGGACGATCACTGCAGGGGGAACCCTCGGCATTCTCATTCCGCCATCAATCATGTTGATTGTGATGGGCCCGGTATTGGAAGTCTCCACGCTTGACCTGTTCCGCGGCGCATTCATTCCTGGCGCAATTTTGGCGTCACTGTATCTGGTCTACACTTTGGGTCGTTGCTGGTTGAACCCTGAGTTGGGGCCGGTTTTGCCAGAAGAAGATCAGCCGGATACGTCCAAGTTTTACGGCGCTGAAGTGGCGCTTATCTGTCTCGGCATCCTGACCGTCTGTCGCGTTTTCGGGCTGAGCTTGGGAGGTGCCTTTGGATCTGTCATGCCGTTTGGAGGCCTGATTGCGTTGGCCTTGGCTGTGGCCGTGGCATATGCGGCATACAGACGTCTCAATGTCTTGCGAATGGTTCTGCCAATCGCTGTGCTATTCCATTTCTACATGATCGTAGCCAACATGGGTGACGATGGCGGTTTGCCTATTTGGTCCACCATTTTTGCTGTGTTCACGCTTCTTTTGGCATTCCTTGCGAGGCCGATTTACAGCGCGGAGGCTGACGGTGGCTTCTATTTCTCGGAACTTTGGGATGAGTTTTTTGCAGGCTTGATGCCTCCGACGATATTGATTTCATTTGCGTTGGGCTCGATCCTATTGGGGTTGGCAACGCCTGCCGAAGCAGCGGCCATGGGTGCTTTCGGGGCCATTCTACTCTCGTTGGCGTATCGCAAGTTCACCATCCCGAGTTTCTTTGACAGCCTGGTCAAGGCCTTAGAGATCACTGTGTTGATCATGTTCCTCGTGGCAGCCTCAAATTTCTTTGGTGCGCAATTCAGTGCACTCGGAACACCAAAGATGATGACCGAGCTCCTTCTTGGTTTGGAAATGTCGCCTTATCTGATCCTTCTCCTTGTGATGGCTTTGATCTTCTTGTTGGGCTGGCCGTTGGAGTGGGTTCCCATCGTTTTGATCGTGGTCCCAATTTTGCTTCCCACCGTTCAGGCATTGGATGTCTACGGCTTGGAGCGCTACGATCTGATGGTCTGGTTCGGCATTCTGGTTGCCGTTAACCTTCAAACCGCTTGGTTGTCACCACCAGTCGCCCTTTCGGCCTACTTCCTAAAGGGCGTGGTGCCCAACTGGGACCTCAAGGACATCTACCTTGGCATGATGCAGTTCATGCTTGTCCAGCTCTTTGGCCTGATCCTTCTGTTCATCTTTCCGCAGCTGGTGCTTTGGCTGCCGGCCTTTATGTCAGGAAACTAACGAATGAGTACACCACGTAGTTCTTTGTCTTACTTGAAGTGGCCTTTGATCACGACCGTTATTGGTCTCGGACTCAGCGGATGGTTGGGCTGGGCGACAGAAGGGACTTGGGGGGGAGTCATTTCGTTTCTCCTAGTTGGGACTGTGCTTGCCGCCCTCGAAATCGCCTTGTCTTTTGACAACGCAATTGTGAATGCAAACAAGCTGGTGGAAATGACGCCAGTCTGGCAGCGTCGCTTCCTGACATGGGGCATTTTGATCGCCGTGTTTGGAATGCGGATCGTGTTTCCATTGGCGATTGTCGCGATTTTTGCCTGGATAAACCCGTTTGCGGCCATGCATCTCGCGCTGTCTGATCCAGACGAATACTCCAGAATTATCGGGCATGCGCATGGTCCAATTTCGGCCTTTGGCGGGACCTTCCTGATGATGGTGGCCCTCAAATTCTTTATCGACGAAGACAAGTCGGTTGATTGGGTGGTCGCTTTGGAAAAACGCCTGCGGCTTTGGGGATCGATCCGTGGTTTCGAGATTGCCTTCGTACTCCTCGTCGTGGTTGTGATTTCCCGCTCTTTGCCTGTTCAGGAATTGGCTCCGTTCCTTTCTGCAGCGGTTATGGGCTTGCTTGTTTTCACTCTGGTAGATGGCCTCGGTACCTATCTCGACAATATTGCTGGCAAAACGACTGAGATCGGCGCCAAGGGGGGACTGGGTGCGTTTCTATACCTTGAAGTGCTTGACGCGAGCTTCTCTTTCGATGGTGTGATTGGCGCCTTTGCGCTGACGACAAACATCCTGCTCATCGCAATTGGTCTGGGTATTGGCGCGATGTACGTGCGCTCGATGACAATTATGCTGGTCGAACGCGGCACCCTGGCAGAGTTCCGATATCTGGAGCACGGTGCGTTCTATTCGATCTTTGCGCTGTCCATCGTGATGTTTTTGCAATCGATCGTGCACGTGCATGAACTGATAACTGGCGGCATCGGCATTGCGCTTATCAGCTTGGCCTTCTTCGCTTCCATTCTTCACAACAAGCGCGAAGCTTGAGTTTCCTCTCATTCATAGGACTTCAAAATGTCTCGTATCTATTTGAAAAAGGCCACTCTTACTTCCCGTTCCGACGCAGGCGAAACGGCTAAAACGGTTGCGACAATTCTTGCCGACATCGAGGCGAGAGGCGAAGAAGCCGCTTTGGAGTATGCCGCAAAGTTCGACAAATATGATGGGAATGTGCAGCTAACGCAGGACGAAATTGACGCTGCCTGCGCGATGGTTCCGCAGAAGCTCAAAGACGACATTCTCTTTGCGCACGACAATGTTCGTCGTTTTGCGGAAGTTCAGAAGTCCACAGTTGCGGATGTGCAGTTTGAGATCAATCCAGGGCTACTCGCAGGGCAAAAAGCGATCCCGGTTTCTGCCGCTGGGTGTTATGTGCCCGCAGGCCGCTATCGTCACATTGCCAGTGCTATCATGACGGTCACCACGGCAAAGGTTGCCGGGTGTGAGCACATCACTGTGTGTTCAGCGCCCCAGCCAGGCGTGGGTATTTTTCCTGCAATCGTATATGCTGCGCATGTCTGCGGTGCAGACAAAATTATGGCAATTGGTGGGGTTCAGGGCATAGCTTCCATGGCATTTGGCCTGTTTGGGCAACCAAGGGCAAACATCATTGTCGGGCCTGGCAACCAGTTCGTTGCAGAAGCCAAACGCACTCTCTATGGCCGCGTTGGCATCGACATGATTGCTGGCCCGACCGACAGCCTTATCCTGGCGGACAAGGGTGCTGATCCTCACATCGTGGCAACCGATCTCGTCAGTCAGGCGGAACACGGATATAACTCGCCCGTTTGGCTAGTAACCGATCATCGCCCATTGGCCGAAGACGTTCTGTCACGTGTTCCGGGCTTGATCGCAGACCTTCCGGAATTGAATCGCGAGAACGCAGAGGCCGCATGGCGCGACTATGCCGAAGTGATTGTCTGCTCTGATCGCGAAGAGATGGCGGCCACATCGGACGAGTATGCGCCGGAGCATCTGACGGTTCAGGCTGATGACCTCGATTGGTGGCTAGATCGCCTCCATTGCTATGGATCGCTGTTCTTGGGCGAGGAAACAACCGTGTCTTATGGAGACAAGGCCGCGGGCACGAACCATGTTCTCCCTACATCAGGAGCGGCGAGCTACACTGGCGGACTGAGCGTTCACAAGTACATGAAAATCGTCACGTGGCAGCGGGCAACGCGTGAGGGGTCCAAGCAAGTTGCCGAAGCCACAGCGCGGATATCGCGATTGGAAGGCATGGAAGGCCATGCACGCGCTGCTGATGTCCGGCTCGCTAAGTACTTCCCAGATGAAACCTTTGATTTAACCGCGAATGGCTGATCCTAGAGATCTCTTTGACCTTACTGGCCGTGTGGCTGTTGTGACAGGCGCGAGTTCTGGCTTGGGGCGCCGCGCCACGCAAACCTTGTGCGCGGCTGGAGCATGCGTTGTTGCGGTGGCAAGGCGAGAGCAGGAACTTCAGGAACTTGTCGCTAACCTCAGCCCTGAGAGGGGGTCATTTATCGTTTCTGACGTTACAGATCAAAACCAGTTGGCGGTGCTCACTAAGGAACTAGAAGCGCCCTTCGGGTCCCCAGACATTGTTGTTCACGCCGCAGGGGTGAACACGAGACAGGAGGCGGACGATGTCACCCGCGAAGGGTGGGATAAAACGTTAGAACTGAATCTGTCTGCGCCGTTTTTTCTGTCGCAAGCTCTCGTCGGGCCGATGAAAGCGAAGGCCTGGGGGCGCATTGTAAATTTTGCGTCATTGCAGACCACAAGGGCATTTCCAGGCGGCATCGCTTATGGCGCGAGCAAGGCTGGCGTGGCGCAATTGACGCGAGCCATGGCGGAAGCTTGGTCAAAATTTGGCATCACGGCAAATGCCATTGGCCCCGGCTTCTTTCCGACAGAATTGACCCAGGCGGTGTTTCACGATCCCGAAAGGGCAGAGCGTAACGCGAACCAAACTTGCGTGGGGCGTAATGGACGTTTGGAGGACATCGACGGCCCTCTACTGTTCTTGTGCTCCGAGGCGTCCAGCTTTGTGACCGGTCAAGTTCTCATGGTCGACGGGGGGTTCACGGCAAAATGAAGGCTCTGGTTTATGAGGGTGTTGAAACGCTTACCCTTCGAGATGTTGAAAGGCCGGTTCCTGTAAACGGCGAACAACTCGTCCGTGTTCAGTCGGTTGGAATTTGTGGCTCTGATATGCACGCCTACTTCGGGCACGACGATCGGCGACCAGCGCCTCTGATCCTGGGGCACGAAGCGGCGGGTGTGGTAGAGGAGGGCGCCTGGAAAGGGCGGCGTGTGACGATCAACCCTTTGGTGACATGTGGGGCCTGCCACTATTGCAGTTCTGGCAGAGAAAACCTGTGTCCTGATCGGCAAATCGTCTCGATGCCGCCGCGCGAAGGGGCTTTTGCGCAGTTTGTTTCCATTCCGAGTCAAAACTTGATCGAGGTTCCTGATGCAGTTCCTTTGGAAAAAGCCGCGCTTTGCGAACCCTTAGCGGTAAGTTGGCATTCGGCGACATTGGCTTTGGGAAGCATCCATCCGGATGTGATACGGAGTGCTTTGGTCATCGGTGGAGGCGCCATCGGGCTCGCGGCAGCACTGGCCTTGAAGGCAATGGGCGTTGAAGACATTGAAATCACTGAACCCAACCCTTTGCGACGCAAATTTCTGGAGGAACGATGCGGCTTGAAAGTCAGTAATACGCCCGAGCACACTGCGCCAATTGTCATCGATGCGGTTGGGTATGGAGTGACACGGGCATCGGCCACAAAATGGGTGGAGCCCGGGGGTGTTATTGTCCATGTCGGTCTTGGGGACAGTGCTGATGGGTTAGACGTTCGGCGTATGACGCTGCAAGAGATCACCTTCATCGGCAGCTACACGTACACGGCAAAGAGTTTTTCTGACGCAGCTTTGGCACTGTTTGACGGAAGGCTCGGGCCGCTCGACTGGTTCGCAACACGCGCCCTTTCTGAAGGCGCAAGAGCCTTTAAAGATATTCACGCGGGGCGCGTTGCCGCACCCAAGATCGTTCTCGATCCATGGGCATAAGCAGTTCGAGCCTGAAAGGAGCAAGACATGTATGACAGTATTCTCGTGCCTTTGGCACTCGATCACGGAATATCAGCTCAAACGCTGGAAATCTCTCGCGCCCTCTGCAGCGAGAAAGGGCAGATCACAGCTCTGCACGTTTACGAGGTGCCAAAGGGGTCTGTAAGTGTTTACATCGGTGAGGAAACGGTCGAGCGAGGTTTTGTACGAGCGCGCCAAATCCTAAACCAGAAGGTTGCCGGCATGGAAGGTGTGCGCGCCGAGATCACGCGGGGACAAGCGCATCTTGCAATCATCGAATATGCCAAAAAACATGGCCATGACTGCATCGTCATTGGATCTCACAAACCGGGTTTGGTTGATTACCTCATTGGCTCAACCGCTGCGCGCGTCGTCCGCCATGCCCCCTGCGCTGTGCATGTTCATCGCGACAGCTGAAGCCAATCGCCTATCAGGAGGAATACATTGAATATAGACAAGAAAATCGCAGATGATCTCGTTGCCAACGACATTCGGTTTGTCACCACGGTGCCCTGCAAGCAACTCGCCGGCGTGATCGAAGAAGTCGACCAGCGGGACGACATTTTTCATATTCCCTCAAACAAGGAAGATGAAGGAATGGGACTTTGCGCAGGGGCCTGGATGGGTGGGAAACGTCCTGCAATCATCATGCAAAACACTGCAATTGGCGTCACCATTAACACGCTGGCCACGCTCATTCAGTATTATAGGATGCCGCTTCCAATGATCATTTCTTATCGCGGCGAGCTGCGTGAGCCCGTGGCTTGCCAGGTTGAAATGGCGGTGCACACCAAAGCGCTTTTGGCGCAGTTGAACATCCCAACGTACCATTTCCATTGGCAACGGGACGTCGAAGAGTTCGACAATATCCTGAAATACACCTTCATGTGCAACAAACCCGTGGCAATCTTGACTGACGCGAACTTCTGGGGAGGCTATGGCGACCAATGATCCGTTCCGAAATTCTAAAAGACATCGCGCCGATCCTTCGTGACAAACTTGTGGTCTGTAATATCGGGATTCCTTCACAAGAGCTGCATGCCATCGACGATCAACCGACAAACTTTTACATGCTCGGAACCATGGGACTCGCTTCCTCGATTGGTTTAGGGCTCGCGCTCGCGCAGCCAAAACCTGTCATCGTTATTGATGGCGACGGATCCGTTTTGACCAATCTCGGTACTTTGCCGACTATTGGGAACAATGCACCGAGCAACTACATCCTGATGATCATCGACAATGGTTCCTATGGCTCAACCGGAGACCAGCCGACGTATACAGGCATGAAAACAGACCTTGCAGGTATGGCGAGGGCCGCCGGTTGCGACAATGTGGTCGAGGTTCAGGACGTCGACACAGGCGAGGCCTTGCAGAAAGCCATAGAGGACGGTGTCGCCACTGTGATGGTTGTAAAGTGCGATAGTGGGAATGCTAAAATGCCTGTTATTTCAATGGATCCTGTTGTCATCCGTGACCGTTTCATGAAAGCCGTGGCTGGTTGATGCTCCAAAAGGAGATCCATTCGGCAGAGGATGCTCGGCAGATGGCCAAGCGTCGTCTGCCCAGAATGATCTTTGACTACATCGATGGCGCGGCTGGCAACGAAGCGGGAGCGTTGAGAAACCGCCACGCATTGGACGCGGTGAGTTTAACGCCACGGATCTTGCGAGATGTCAGCACGCGCTCACTTGCAACGGAAGTGTTTGGCGCGAAGGCGGGTGTACCCTTTGGAATTGCGCCGATGGGGATGTGCAATCTGTCTGCGCCCGGAGCCGATCTGATGCTTGCGAGACTTGCGGCCAAGTACAAAGTTCCTGTTGGCGTTTCCACTGTGGCTTCGACCCCTATGGAGGAGATGATTGAGGCCGCTGAAGGGCATGCCTGGTTTCAACTCTACTTCAGCGGCGACGGAGAGGGGACATTTCGGTTGGTCGACCGGGCAAAAAGCGCAGCGTATCAAACGCTTGTCCTGACTGTTGACGTACCGGAGGTCGGGCGGCGGTTAAGGGAGTTGCGCCATGGATTTAAGATGCCTTTCAGGATTGGGCCCCGGCAATTTGTGGATTTCGCGCTGCATCCTTCTTGGTCACTCAGAACTTTGAGGTCAGGGCGGCCAGATTTGGCAAACTTCAGGAAGGACGGGTTTGACTTTGACCGAACGGAAAGCCGGGCCAAAGCGACTTGGGATACGTTGTCGGAACTACGGGAAAGGTGGCACGGTAAACTAGTCGTAAAGGGTGTCCTGGATGTTCAAGACGCTATTTGGTTGAAGGAACGCGGGGTAGATGCGGTGCAAGTTTCCAACCACGGCGCGCGCCAGTTTGATTGTGGCCCTTCGCCGATCGAGGTCGTTCCCAATTTCCGGTCTAAATTGGGAGGCGACTACGCAATTTTCTTGGATAGCGGCATCAGGTCTGGCAGCGACATTCTCAGGGCGATAGTTTCGGGGGCGGACTTCGTTTTTGTCGGGCGCATCCTTCAATTTGCCATTGCAGCAAATGGAGAAGCGGGCCTTTTTCAAATGTGGAAAGTGCTGGAAGAGGAATTGAGCATTGCTATGGCAATGGTCGGTTTGTCCGGTTTGGAGCGTGACAGTACTGTGAAAGGAAACCGTAGTTGAAGAGAACAAGTTGCTGACCCAACGTCCGGACATGTCCAAGAAACCTCCGTTTCTCTACTTCAAAACCAGTCCAGGGATTATCCGCCTGGCAGTGATATTTTACGTCCGTTTCCCGCGCTTGTTTCGCAATATAGAGGATCTCCTGCAAAAATGCTGTGTAGATGTAAACCTTGAAGCAGTGCGATACTGGTGGCATCGGTTAGGGCCTTCGTTCGCTTCTGAGGTCAGCAAACACCATATCCGTGGACCGAAATCTATCCGCTGGCGTTGGAACTGAATGAGGTTTTCGTGAAGAAAAACAGTGAGCGGCATGACCTTTGGTGTGCTGTTGACCGCGAAGGCGAGGTGCTCGGAAGCTATGTCACGAGGAAGCGAGACAAGAAGGCTGCGCTAAAATTCCTAAGAAAAGCAATGCGCAAGCATGGTCAACCGGAAGTGATCGTGACTGACAGATTGAGGCCGTACGGGGCTGCGATGAAGGAACTCGGCAACGCCCACAAACAGAAAACGAGCCGTTGGCTAAACTACTGAGTTGAGAGTTCGCACCTGCCTTTTCGACGAAGGGGACGGGCAATGTTGTGTTTCAGACGCATGCGAAGTCTGCAAAAATTCGCCGCCGTTCATGCTTCAGTCTACAACGTTTTCAATTCGGAGCGCAGCCTCCACTCCAGATCAAAATTCAAACTTAACCGTACAGACTCTCTGTCTGAGTGGCGCAGTCTCCGCGCGGGATAAGGACAGTGATGCTGTCTCACCTGACACGAGGTCGAGTTGGTCTGACAGCGCCAATTAGACCAATCCCGAGAAATTCGGGAATGGTCATTGGTCCTTATGTGGGTTTCAAGACGGCGCGATGGATTGCTCTCGAATGAATGTTGCGGACGTTCGCACGCAAGCTGTCGAAAGTCCGCTATGGGCCGACAGCGGAAGCCGTTAGAAGGGCGGAGAAAAGGCTTTCGCTGCGCCCTGTCTGAACGTCCGCAAAGTGTGAGAATCACGTCTGCGGATGTCCTGGATTGGCCCTTGGCAGCTGTTTACTTTCGATTTCAGACAAAAACTGCGGCACTTCTAGGCGCCACGCCTAGCTCGCACAGTATATTTTGCCGGCTCAGTTCCCAAAGGAGAACCTGATATCCTTTGGCGACAGACGATTATCCTTTCGCTAGCCCTATAGGCCTCGACGTTTCGATACTCCTGTTTCAAAGGGAGTAGGTCGATGCACCGATCAAAATTTGCAGTGTCTGTAATTTTTGCAGTTTCAATGTCGCCAGATACTGTCTGGGCGGGCGACAATGAACTCTACGACGATCCACCGCCCGAGGACGCGGTATTTGTTCGATGGATTGAGGAAGAAACCGCGCCGAGAGTACTGGGCATCCAAATGCCTAAAAATCCCGGGGACGTCTTTTTTCCAATCTCCGCCGCTCTGACTGACGGCGGGCGTGCAGGGTCGTTTTACACGGCAGCCGTTGATGCTACAGGCAATGTCCATGTCATTCGAGAGCCAGATCGAGGGGACAGATCACAAGTACTTTTGACCCTGCTAAACCTTTCCGATGAGCGCGCGCGGCTTGTTCTGTCAGATCAAAACATCGACGTTATCGGCACCACTGACATCAACAGCGCCGGTGGCAGAACCGTAAATCCTGTTGCCGCCACACTTTTGGTTGTGACCTCTTCAGGGGCCGTTCTGGGCAGTTTTGATGTTCAACTGCGAAGAGGACAGAACATCACGTTTGTGGCACGCCCCGACGGAGCCGACCTCATAGAGAACCGGTTCGGTCCAAACATCGAGGGGTGACGGAATGGTTTTCTCGACCCCCATCTTCGTGTTCGGTTTCTTGCCGTGCTTTTTGGCCGCCTATTATGCGCTGCCGAAAGCTCTTAGAAACTGGCTAATCCTGCTGGCCTCAACGTTGTTTTATGCCTGGTGGCGCGCTGATGCCCTTGTCGTGCTCTACGCCATAGCCGGTGGCAGCTACCTTGCGGGCCACGTTGCATCAAGAACCATTAGCCCCAGAACCAAGACATGGGCGGTCCGGCTTGGGGTTACCTTTAATCTCGCCGTCCTCTGTTGGTTCAAATACACAACCTTTCTGCTCGGCAACCTCAATACGGCATTGGGTGGGGAGGTCCTGATTGTACCGGAGATCATCCTGCCGATTGGGCTGTCTTTCTTGGCGTTTCAATCCATCAGCTATGTGATTGATGTGGCGCGTGGCGATGCGCCTGCCGCAAGGAAGCTCTCGGATTTCCTCGCGTTCTCATCATTGTTCCCGCAGCTGATCGCCGGACCGGTGCTGCGCTACAAGGACCTCGCGCATCAGTTTGCGCACCGCGCTCCCACGCTTTCGCTTTTCTCCAAAGGCCTTCGCAGGTTTCTGCAAGGGCTGGCTATGAAGCTACTTGTGGCGGATAGCGTCGCTCCCCTCGCAGACAGGATGTTCGCTTTGCCCGCCCCGACAATGGCGGAAGCCTGGCTCGGCGCCGCAGCGTACTCCATCCAATTGCTTTTTGACTTCGCAGGCTATTCGGCCATGGCGATTGGCTTGGGCCTTATGATTGGGTTCCACTTCCCGGAAAACTTCAACGCGCCCTATGTCAGCCGATCGATCACCGAGTTCTGGCGTCGCTGGCACATCAGCCTGTCCAGTTGGTTGCGTGATTACCTCTATGTTCCCTTGGGTGGCAACCGGCGCGGCAAGGTCAAGACGTATCGCAACCTGCTTTTAACCATGGTTCTGGGGGGGGTATGGCACGGCGCCAATTGGACCTTTGTGGTCTGGGGCATCTGGCATGGCAGCCTTATGGCAATTGAGCGCGCCTTGGGGGCAAAACACCAAGAAACGGTGTGGCCAAGGGCCGTTGCGTGGCCGCTGACGATGGCGTACGTCATGCTTGGCTGGGTTGTGTTCCGCGCGGAGACGCTGGCTGACGCCGGAGCGATGTACGCTGGCATGGTTGGCGCACATGGCATTGCAATGCGACCGGAGTTGATCACGCTCACCACCACAACGGAACTGTGTTTTCTGCTGATAGGGGCCGCTATCTCCATCGGTCCGCGTCTGGCGCTTCCCAGTCGAACACTCTCACCAGGGCTGCAATCCGCCCTGCTGTCGATCCTCTGTTTCGTCGCTCTGCAGGCGCGCACCAACAGCCCTTTCCTCTACTTTCAGTTTTAGGGAGCAATCCTATGCAAGCTTCGTTGGACAGCCTTTGCACACTCGGGATCGCCGCGCTTCTGGCAGGCCTCTCGGTCACGGCGTTTTCGCACACCGATGCGGGCGACCCTTCAAGGGGATGGGCAAACGGCACCTATCAAAGAGGCTATGAGGACCGTTTTGAGACCTCTGTCCCCGCCCAGGAAAGCGCGGTTGCGCTGTGGTCTGCGGCCAAATGGGTGTTCTTTCGTGAACCCGCTACCGGAGCGGTTTCTGGCAGTGGCGGCTGGCTTTTCACCGCCGAGGAATTTTCCGAGCCGGACAGCCCCCGCGATCTTGCAACCGAGTTGGCGCAGGTCGCCGACGCGTTGGCGGCGGACAGCATAACGCTGATCCCTATGATCATACCTGACAAGGCGCGCATGCACGCAAACCGGCTCAAGCGAGGGCGATCTGAAGGTCTTGAGACTCGCTATGATGCGGCCCTTGCCACAATCCGGAAAGCCGGGATAATCGAGATTGATCTGCGCGAAGCCCTTCGGTTCGAAGGCAGCTTCATGCGCACAGACACGCACTGGAGCCCGGAAGGCGCGCAACGCGCCGCGGCAACCATCGCCACGTCTCTGGGAGATTTAACGCTGCCGGAGGCGCAGGTGACGACCGTTGCAAAAGGCGCGGCACCGTTTGACGGCGACTTGCTGCCGTTTGTCGCGACCGGTCGCTATCGGGATCGAGTGGGCCCCGCGGCCGAGTTCATCAATACGTTCGAAACCAACGTGACCTCATCCGGAGGATTGTTTGGCGCCTCCGATATCCCTGTCGCCCTGATAGGCACGAGTTACTCGGCCAAGGCCGAGTTCCACTTCGAAGGCTTCCTGAAACAGGCCCTGCAGGCTGACGTTCTCAATCTCAGCCGCGTTGGGCAAGGCCCTTTCAAACCTATGGATGCGTTCCTGGAGGAGCGCTCCAACCTTTCGTCTCTCCCGTCCATCGTTGTCTGGGAGATCCCTGAACGCTTTTTGACCAGCCGGAGACAGCTCCCATGAAATTTCACATCCCACTGATCGCGAGCCTTGTTGTAGGCTCTGCCGCGCAATCCGCTCCCTATTGCGAAAACCTTCTCAACCGAGAAGCCCTTCCCAAGAAGTACGCAAAAATTGCCCCAATCTACAGCGATCAAGCTAGTGGCTGGATTTTCACGCAGGACCAGTTGAAAAACCGCTACGACATGAAGTCTTCCTCGCTCAAATTGGTCCAAGCCATCGTTGAAGAATTCGCGTCCCGAAACGTGCCACTAGCCATTCTCATCGCGCCGCCGCGGCCCGTCATCTCCGGGCAAGACAATCTTGATGCAGCTATGGGACAGCACCTTTACAGCGTGGCAGACGCGCGCTCTTCTTTTGATAAGATGATCGCGCAGCTCGCAAGCACAGGCGCCATTGTTCCTAACCTGTCAAATGTGGCTCTGGCCGACCCCGACATCAGGGACCGTTTCTATTTTCGGCGCGACACGCATTGGACAGCTGTGGGAAGTGCCGTGAGCGCCACTGCTCTCGCACGCACCGTGAACACACATGCACCTGATCTCTTTGCCAATGATGGAAACCTAGCTTTCCGGGAACTTGAGGCCTCGGGCGCGATACAGGAAGAAGGATCCCTTGCCGAAGTTGTACACAAAGCTTGTGGAATAACCTTGCCCGCAGAAACGTCGGAAACTTTCAATCTGTCTCGAAATGGCGACCTATTGGAAACGCACGTGGACGACCCCGCAATTGCCTTGCTTGGAAGCAGTTTTTCCAATCGCTACAAACGAGATCACTATAGGGTCGCGGACGCGTTGGCCCGCGCCTTTGATGCTGATGTCGAGAACTTCTCCGTGTCAGGCGGAGGCCCGATTGGTGCCATTGAGGCCTATGTGATGTCCGGCGCATTGGATCGCAAAGATCACGATCTGGTGGTCTGGGAGCTGCCCTATACCGAAAGCTTCAACTCGCAATCCTTCTTGCGCCAATTGCTGGGCGCCATCAGCGAAAGCCGCGCACCAATCAAAGCCGCAGAATTACAAAAACAGCCTCAAGCAACCCTTGTCAAACTTGCAGAAGGCACCGCGACTTCCGGGATCGAAATAGAGGCTGAGGACATCGCAAAACAGAGTTTTAACCTAGAGGTGCGCTTCGACAATGGATCAACGGCCAAAGTCTATCTTGGGCGCCGCAACTCCGTTCCTGTCAACATGCGTTCATCTAGCTTAAGAAGCAGCCTATCCCACTACGGAAACAGAACCCCTGTAGAGATTGTGGTCACTCCAATCAAAGGTGCCAGTATCAAAGATGTCGCTGTTTTTTAGCCCTGTCGTCTATGCCAAGGCACTAAACTTCTCGGGATTTGACTGTTTCTCAATCCATTGTTTTCGGCTGCCCACAAGCTCATCATGCTACGGAACTATGCGACCTTCAGTAAACGGTTTCGCAATTCAGGATTTGCTTTGACAAACAAACCGGCCGTTGGTTTTCAACTTAGCAATGACGGCTTTGGGCGGAAAGCAGTCATTCGCTATGTTTCCCGTACATTCCTGCAGCTACCCGCTTAACAGACATCGCACACAAGGCTGAACTTGCACATCCAGCGAACGGCGCCATTGATGCGCGGCCGTGTTGCACCAATGTCTACAGTTGGGAGACCGCGGTGAGTTGAGAGGGCCGGCTCGTGTATTATCATATGAGAATGCGAATGTGTTTGAGTGATGGAAGTAGATCAGTATGTGGTGCTATATGTGGTATGGGGGGTATGACATATAGAAAATCACGATAATATAGTTATTTGCGTGATTAATTAGTCGGACACCTCCTCCGCCACTTAGGCTTTTCCCAAAACGTGAGCGAAATCTTGGCCGGATAGGTGCCTAGCGCGAGCTGTACATGAAGGACAGCGCGCGACTTGTACCATTAGGAGGGATCGGGAAAGGGACGGCGCTTTGGATTTGGGCGCGGGCGGCACGGTTGATGTCTGAGTTGCCGGAGCTATCGATAATCTCTACCCAGTTGAGCGATCCGTCCGGATTGATTTCGAAATACACGCGGGCAAAGCCTTTGGCTTTGACATGAACGGGACGGGTGCGGTTGAGGTGGACCAGCACGCGGCCTGCATAGTTGGTTGTGTCTGAATTGCCGGGGCCGCGGGAGTTTGCGGCGGAACCGGATTGGATGCCAAAGCCACCGACAGAAGCTTGCGCGCCTTCTCTGCGGAAGGTTTCCAAAGGCGATTCAAGGGTTTGAGACGGGTTGCGCAGGTTGTCAAAACCGTTTCGGAGGCCGGGGAAAAGGGGCTGAGGGTCGCTCTCCGACGTGTTTTCTTCCGGCTCTGCAGTGATTTCTGGCTCAGGGAGCGGCGTGACCGGTACGATAGGTGTGAGGCTTTCCGGCAGGGACGCGATGACCTCTTGCTCCGAAGCGACGGGCGGCTCGATTTCGGTTTCGGGGCTTGGTGCCGGTTCAGGTGTTTCGGTTTCCTGAAGTTCTGTGTCTGTGCCGAGCGAAGCTGGCGTGTCGTTTTGCGGCGGTACAGGCGTCACGTCATCCGGTGCCGAAGTCGGTTCGGTGATGTCCGGTTCGGGCGCAAAATCGCCTTGGGTACCTGCCAGGGGGACCGGTTCGACAATTTGAGCCGTGCCGGTATCCGGTGCGTAGGTATCTTGCGGATTTTCGGAAGCGACAAGCACCTCGGTGTCAGGCACGTCGGCCTCGGTTGGGGGCTGGACTGGCGCGACCGTTTCCGGCTGTTCTGGCTCCGGCAATGGGTCTGGCTCTTCGGGTGCCTCCAATTGGTCGGCGATGTCTTCAAAGCTGTTACCAAGCGCCACCATGTCGCTGCGCACTTCTGACGGAGGGCTGGTTCGTTCGATGCGCACCACAAAGCCAAGACCGGTCAGGTGTAGTCCCAAGGACACCAGCAGCGCGATGGCTGCGATTAGAAGGGAGCGGCGGATCACTGCAGGGCTCGTTCCGTCACCAGGATCACGGAGGTCGCACCGGCACGGCGCAAAGCACCTGTCACCGCCATCAGCCGTTGCGCGGCGACGTCGCGATCCGGGACAATACGGGTTGGGCCGCTGCCGTTGTCGGCCACGTAAGCCTCTGGCGTCGTTTGTTGCCCGCGAAAAGTGAGGCGGCCATTGACATGTAAGACCAGGGCGTCTGGCGGCTCTCGGCCTTCAAGATCCTGAGTTTGTACCAGTTTCAGATCGGGATCGAGCGGGGCGGCGACAGTTCCGGCAATCAGGAAGAACACCAACATCAAAAAGACAATGTTGATGAGCGGAATGGTGGAGTCGCGTTTTTTTGCGAATATTGATCTGCCGGATCATCGTCTCACTCCAGTACCAACACGTTCAGGTCATCACGCGACCGCAGGCCCTGCAGCAGGTCCACCAGCCGCTGCGCGGTCGTGGCGTCATTCAGGCTGACCAGAACTTGGCCGGGGTCAAGCGCGGCAAGCAGGTCGTCCATTGTTGTGGGCTGTCCGTTGAGGGTCAGCTGGTCCGGGCCCAGTTGGACAAAGTAGCGTTGTTGTGCGCTGTCCACGGTGCCGCTGCCTTTGCGGGCGTTACTGAGTTCGATTTCGCCAAATGTTGAAAAGGTCGAAGTCAGCATGAAGAACAACAACAGCAGAAAGATCACGTCGATCAACGGCGTGAGAGCCAATGGTCGGCGGACAAAGGGCGCGAGGTTACGCATGGTCCCGAGCCGCAACCGGGGTGGGCTGGCGGAGGTCATGAGGCATCAGGACGGTGCGCAGAGCTTTGTCGGCAAAGACGCGTTCGCGGGATGTGCGGCTTTCCAGCCAGGACAGGATCATAGAGGTTGGCATGGCCACTGCCAGTCCCACAGCAGTTGTGACCAGTGCCACCCAGATGCCGCCAGCGAGCAAGGATGGGTCCACTGCAGCGCCTGCGGTCTGCAGATTTTGAAAGGCTTCGATCATTCCCAAGACGGTGCCAAATAGGCCAAGAAGCGGCGCAAGCTGGGCAATGGTGTCCAGCAGGCGAAAGCCACGTTCCAGGCGAGCAAGGGCGAGACCAGCCTCTGCATCCAGCCGGTCGCTCAGCGCTTGGGAGGGAGGCGTTTCCAGCGCGGTTCGGATGAACGGTGCCAGATAGCTTCGGCTTTGGGCCAGCCGCGTTTGGGCGGCTTGAGGATCGCCAGCGTCCCAGGCGGCGAGCGCATCAGACAGGACCTTGTGTCGACCAACGCCGGAGGCGGCAAATTGCCAGAGTTTGTAGATAGTGACCGCAACGGTTAGCACGGACATCACCAAGAGAATTGCCACCACTGGCCCGCCAAGGGCCACCACATCGCGCAAACCAGTCATTTTGTTATCCCAGTAGTTTTATGGTGATACGGCTGCTGAGCGTGAGCCCGTCGCTGCAAATGTCACTTTGGGCACCATTGACGGTGCAGGTGTTTGTTCCATTGATCAGGGTTTGACCAATTCCATCACAGGCTGTGGCGGGTACGTCAAACTGGCGCACACGCGGCCTATCGGCCGGCAAGTCGCGGAAATCAAACAAGGACAGGCGCACCACTGCGCCATAGGTGTCAAAGATCACGGTTTCAAACACGGCCTTGTCTATGGCGTTGCCGGTGGTGTTGTTGGCCACAAAGGTGAACCGGCACGCGCCCTGAACATCCTGAACCGCGTTAAGCTCCAGAGATAGACGCTTGGGGGCGATTTCCTGGGACAACGCAGGGCTGCCCACTACGGTGGCGACTATAGCCATTCCGACGCTACGCAAAAAGACGGACATAACATTCCTTATACTGCGGACGCGCGGCTCTGAATTGGCTGATGTGGTCCGGTGACTGCGACTGGTGATACCCTAGCGGATACGTAAGCGGAAGATAGGGATAATTGTCTTGGCAGGTTGTTGCTCGGAGATGGGGAACTGTAAGGGCATTTTGCGTTGTGCTTCACTGCCCTTTCGGTTTTGGTGCCGACAAAAGGGAGGCGCGATATGTTGACGTTGGATCATTTGGCGGTGGCTGGGGAAACGCTGGCTGAGGCGGTGGCTCATGTGGAAGAGGCGCTGGGCGTTGAAATGGGGCCAGGTGGTGAACATGCGCATTTCGGCACACACAATCAGTTGATTGGGTTGGCGGACGGCATTTACCTGGAAGCGATTGCAGCCAATCCGGCAGCGGGCGACTTGCCTTATCCGCGCTGGTTTGACTTGGACCGGTTGCACGGCGCGCCGCGGTTGGGGAATTGGATTTGCCGCACCGATCACATGGATGCGGAACTGGCGCGGCTGGATGTGGATGCGGGCAAAGTGGTGCACCTGACGCGTGGCGATTTGCGTTGGCGCATGGCTGTGCCGGCCAGCGGTGTGTTGCCGTTCGACAACCGCTTTCCGGCGCTGATCCAGTGGGATGTGGCGGTGACGCCTGCGGAAATTCTGGCACCATCCGGCATGGCTTTGGCGCGGCTGGAGGTGGCGCATCCAGAACATGAGGATTTGGCCGCGCATGTTGGGATGAGCGATCCGCGGGTGGTGTTTGTGAAGGGGGACCCTGCGTTGCAGGCCACGTTTGACACGCCACACGGACAACGGGTTTTGCGGTGATCCTGCGAGATGCCACTGCGGCGGACGCCGAGGCGATAGCGGCGATTTGGAACCGCGAAATTCGCGATGGGGTCAGCACGTTCAACACCATCGAGAAAGAGCTTGGGGCGATCAAAGCAGCAATCGCGACTGAGGCGGTTTTCCTAGTGGCAGAAGACGCAGGTGCTGCTGTAGGGTTTGCGACCTTTGGGCCATTTCGTGGCGGACCGGGCTATGCCCGGACCATGGAGCACACGATCTATTTGGCCGAAGCAGCTCGCAGCCAGGGTGTTGGGCGGGCTTTGATGGCAAAGCTGGAAGTCGAAGCCAGGGCACGGGGCGTGCATGTGTTGGTGGCCGGTGTCGGTGGGGAAAACGGCGGTGGCATTGCTTTTCACAAGGCAATGGGCTTTGTCGAGGTTGCGCGAATGCCTCAGGTGGGGCGCAAGTTTGGCCGCTGGATGGACTTGGTTCTGTTGCAGAAATTGCTGTGATGCAGCACTAGCCATTCCGCAAAGAACCGCTAAGGTGGCGCCATGTCGATTTGGTCCCGCATATCCCAAGCCTTGTCCGCACTCAGTCAGGGCGAGTCGCTCTCCACGGTGTTTGACCACCTGCGCGCGCCGCCGGAGCGCTCGGTTGCGTTCACCATCGCCGTGATCGCGCTGGGTGCAAAAATGGCAAAAGCTGATGGGTTGGTGACACGTGATGAAGTCACGGCCTTTCGCGAAGTGTTCCAAATCGCCCAAAAAGACGAAGCCAATGCGGCCAAGGTCTTTAACATGGCGCGGCAGGATGTTGCCGGTTTTGAAGAATATGCCACGCGCATCAAAGGCATGTTCGGTGCGGTGCATGGGCGGCCGGATGACCTGATGGAGGGTTTGTTTCACATCGCGGTGGCAGATGGAGAATATCACCGCAATGAGGATGCCTTCCTCGCGCGGGTGGCGGAAATCCTTGGGGTTGAGGATCATGCGTTCAAAGCCATGCGGGCGCGGTTTGTGCCGGATGCGGAGGCGGACCCTTACACGGTTCTGGGCGTGACGCCGGACATGCCTATGGAAGAGATCCGCAAGGAGTGGCGGCGCTTGGTGCGGGAAACCCATCCGGACGCGATGATTGCGCGCGGCGTGCCGGAAGAGGCGGTCAAGATTGCCGAGAAACGCATGATTGATATCAACCGTGCCTGGGATCAGATCAACGAGGCGGCGTGATGCGGATTGCCACGTATAACGTGGAGTGGTTCTCAAGCCTGTTTGATGATCAAAATCAGTTGCTTATGGATGACGGCTGGTCAGGCCGTCAGGGCGTGACACGGGCGCAGCAGATCGAGGCTGTGGGCACGGTGTTTACCGCCTTGGATGCGGATGCGGTGATGGTGGTTGAAGCGCCGGATCAAGGCAGCAAGCGTGATACGGTTTTGGCGCTGGAGCGGTTTGCCGCAGCTTTTGAATTGCGGGCACACAAAGCGGTTTTGGGATTTGCCAATACCACACAGCAGGAAATCGCGTTGCTGTATGACCCGGAAGCGCTCACGCCAGTGCATGATCCGCGCGGCGTGCCGACCGGGCAGGAGGGCGCCAATGGCGCGCCCCGGTTTGATGGCACGTTGCGGTTGGATCTGGATGTGGATGCCAAAGAGGATTTGGTGGTGTTTTCCAAGCCGCCGTTGGAGCTGGATGTGACCACTGCAAGTGGGCGCAGGCTGCGGCTGATCGGGGCGCATCTGAAATCCAAGGCGCCCCATGGCGCGCGCAACCGTGATGAGGTGATGAAACTCTCCATCGCCAACCGGCGTAAGCAACTGGCGCAGGCGATTTGGCTGCGGCGGCGGATCGAGGAGGAACTTGCCGCGGGAGAGGATGTGATCCTGCTGGGTGATCTGAATGATGGTCCGGGGCTGGATGCGTTTGAGGATCTGTTTGGGCGGTCATCCGTTGAGATTTTGCTGGGCAGCAACAGCAGCCCGCGCATGTATGATCCGCACGCGGAAATGGCGCTGCGCCATAAGTTGGCGGCGCAGCCGACCACGGCGCGGTTTCACATCGAACGCGAGGGGCGCTATCTGAATGCGCTTTTGGACTACATCATGGTCTCGGAAAAACTGCGACCGGCAAACCCACGCTGGCGGATTTGGCATCCGTTTGAAGATCATACATGCTGGGATGTGCCGGAGCTACGCGATGCGTTGTTGACGGCGTCAGACCACTTTCCGGTGGTTTTGGACATCGATATTTGAGCTGTTTGGGAGGGTGCCCCATGAAAACTTTGAAAGCCTGCGTTCTGGGGGTTGGGCTGTGTCTGTCTGCCGGTGGAGCCTCTGCTGAACAAGACAGTGGCCGCAGTTTAATGGCTGAGGGGATGGAGCTGTTTTTACAAGGGCTGCAAGACGAGATCGCGCCAACCCTGGACGGGTTCACGGCAATGATGGAAGAGATTGGTCCGGGATTGCAGGGCTTTCTGGAAGAGATGGGGCCAAAGCTTGGTGCGGTGTTTTCCAAGGTGGAGGACTGGAGCAGTTATCACGCGCCGGAAATGCTGCCCAATGGTGACATAATTATGCGCAAGAAAACACCGGAAGAGATGGGGGAGTCTCGGGAGGATGAGGCCACTGGTGGCATCGAGCTGTGAAACGGCCATAGGGGGCTTTGCCCCCGTCACACAGGTGTGACTCCCCCAGGATATTTGGGGTTAGAAGAAGCCACCCGAGGTCCACGTCCGAGCGTTAGTCTTTCAGGCGTACGCTGCTGGTTGCGCCAAGGGCATTGGCCAGCGCGTTGAAACGGGCTTCGGCCACTTCGCCATAAAGCGGGCCCGTGCTGGCGGGTAATTTGAGGTGCAGCTCGGCCTTTTTCGGGTGGTATTTCAGCGTGCCCATGTTGTCACGATCCTGCTGCCACAACATCGCGCCAAAGCGCATGGCCTTGCCGATCACTTCGGCTTGATGGCGCTCCTTGTCGCTGAGCAGTTGCGCTAGGTCCTCAAACCGGGTGCCTTCGGATTTGTTGCGGTAGCGGTGCAGCAGGGACAGGCCCAGGAACACCCGTTCGGCATGTTTGAGACCGCCGAGATTGGCTCGGGTGGTGCTGTCAAACACGGTTTCGGCGCGATAGTCCGGATGGGCACGCCAGCTGACGTCATGCAGGTAACAGGCGGCTTTGATCAGGCGCAGTTGTTCCGGCCTGGCGGATTTGAAGATCGGGAAGATGAACTTATAGAGCGACTTGCCAAAGCCCGGAATTCGGGCGTCTTTGGCTTCCATAAAGCGGCAGGCTTCGATCAGCGGGTCGCGTTCGCGGATACGGTCCGGCATTTGCTCATACAGCACGCCTTCGCGGATGCCATAAGAACTGATGGCGATGTCATGGGGTTTGAAGCGGCGCAGCACGCCTTTGAGGACTTCGATCGCCAGCGGCACCAGCGCCATACGAGAGCTGGACACGCCACAGCGGGCGCGCAACTCATCCGGGTCGTGTTCCTGAATGTAGCGCGCAGTGTCACGCACCGAAGTGGCGGTCATGCGGTATTCGTGCAGTACTTTTAAGGGGTAGCCACGGCGTTCCATGTCGATACGGGCGATGGCGCGCCAGGAGCCGCCGACAAGGAACAGGCGATTTCGCTGGTGTCCCATCTGTTGGTAGAGGTCATCCAAGGTGTTGTTGATGAAGTCGCGTCGCCCTTTTTTGCCACCCTTCACATCGCGCAGTTTGAGCGGGCCAAGCGAAGAGGTGACGCGTTTGCCGACGAGTCCGTCGTTGATTTCAGCCAGCTCCATGGAGGCGCCGCCGATGTCGCAGATCAGGCCATACGCGCCGGGCCAACCAGTGAGCACGCCTTGTGCAGACAAACGCGCTTCCTCGGCGCCATCGATCACGTGGATATGCACGCCGGTTTTTGCCAGCACCTCGGCGCAGAAATCCGGGCCATCGGTGGCTTCACGCACGGCGGCAGTGGCGACTGCGGTCAATCCATTGAGGCGCATGGAGTCGGCCAGGCGCGCGAAACGAGACAGCGCAGCCAACGCGCGTTCGCGGCCGGTGGGGTTGAGCATGCCGGTTTCAGCGATGCCGGCGCCCAAGGCACACATGATTTTCTCGTTGTAGAAATAGGCCGGGCTGCGAGCGGCACCGTCAAACACCACCAAACGAACCGAGTTGGAGCCCACATCCACCACGCCCACGCGCGACAGGGCGCGGGCCTCGAGGTCTTCAAAGATCGGGCGTTCAAACAGGCTGTGGTCCTGCTGCGGGTCGTGGGGCATGGGGTCGTCTTACGTCAGGAACAGTTTGGTATCGCGACGCAATTTTGCGCCACGAGAAGCGTTGGGTCAATCATCCGTATGGGTCAATTTGGGCACATCAGAAGCGCCTGCAGAACCGCGACCCGAGAGTGAAGGGTTCTCCATGAAGAAACGGTGGCAGTTGAAGGCAAATTCACCTTCGGGCACCGGTGTGCGGTCAAAGCTTCCATCGGCGTTCATCACCCAACTTTGCGCCACATCGGCCATATTGGCGGCCATGACCTGCGACATGATCTGCGCTTTTACAGTGGCGTTTTTGACCTCTACCAGCGTTTCTACGCGGCGGTTGAGGTTGCGGCCCATCCAGTCAGCGGAGGACATGAAGACCCGCGCCTTTTTGTTCGGCAGGTCCTGCCCATTGGCAAAACAAACCAGGCGTGAGTGTTCGAGGAAACGTCCGACCACGGATTTCACGCGGATGTTTTCAGACAGGCCTTTGATGCCGGGACGGAGGCAACAGATGCCGCGCACAATCAGGGAGATTTTCACACCCGCCTCGGAGGCGGTGTAAAGCGCGTCGATGACCTCTGCCTCAACCAGCGAGTTCATCTTGGCCCAGATCGCTGCGGGTTTGCCGGAGCGGGCGTTTTTAGCTTCCTGTTCGATCAGCTCCAGAAGTTTGGGTTTCAGCGTGATAGGCGAGATCGCAAGGTTTTCGAGCGTGTCGGGTTCCACATAGCCGGAGAGGTAGTTGAAAACGCGGTTGGCGTCTCGCCCCAAGGCGGCGTCACAGGTGAAGAGGCTGACGTCGGTGTAAATCTTGGCGGTGATCGGGTGATAATTTCCGGTGCCGTAATGGGTGTAGGTCACCAGTTTGTCGCCTTCGCGGCGCACAACTGTGGAGATTTTGGCGTGGGTCTTCAGATCCAAGAAGCCATACACTACGTGCGCGCCTGCGCGTTCCAGTCGGCGGGATTGGCGAATGTTGGCGGCTTCGTCAAAACGGGCTTTCAGCTCCACCAGCGCGGTGACGGATTTGCCGTCTTCGGCTGCCTCACAAAGCGCCTCCACGATGGGGGAGTTTTTGGAGGTGCGATACAGCGTCTGTTTGATCGCAACCACATTGGGATCACGTGCGGCCTGTTGCAGGAAGCGCACCACCATGTCGAAGGTCTCATAGGGGTGGTGCAGCAGCATGTCTTTCTGCTGGATGGCGGCAAACATATCGCCGTCAAAGTCCTGTACACGCTCTGGCACACGTGGCGCAAATGACGGCCACAGCAGGTCAGGACGGGTGTCCACAACCATTTCCTTGAGGTCAGCCAAGCCAATCATACCGTCGATGTCGACCACTTCGTCGCCGGTGACTTCGAGCTCTTCCATGATCAGTTTTTTCAGGCTGGATGGCGCGTCAGATGTGATTTTCAGGCGCACCACTTCGCCCCGACGGCGACGTTTCAGCGCCACTTCAAATTCACGCACGAGGTCTTCGGCTTCGTCTTCGACCTCCAGATCGCTGTCGCGTAATACGCGGAAGGCGCAGTGGCCTTTGGCTTTGTAGCCGGGGAAGACGCTGTCCAGATGCAGGATCAAAAGCTCTTCGAGAGGCAGGGCTCGTAGGGTGCCGTCCGGGGAGGGCAGGAAGACAAAGCGGTCGATTTGGTGGGGGATCGGCAGGAGCGCCTTGAGGCTGCGCTTGTTTTTCTTGCGTTCCAGTTGCAGCGCCAGAGAGAAGCCGGTGTTGGGAATGAACGGGAAGGGGTGCGCCGGGTCGATGGCCAGCGGCGACAACATCGGGAACACGCGATTCATGAAGACGTCTGCGAGGAAGTCGCGATCTTCGTCGGTGAGCGCGTCGCGTTGCAGGATGTGGATGTCTTGCGCTTTGAGCTCGTCACGCAGGCTGTTGAACATGCGTTGCTGTTCTTGCAGGAGGTTGCGAGCGTCGGCGTTGATCAGGACCAGTTGTTCGGCCGGCGACAGGCCATCCTGCGCCGGATTGTTGTGCCCTTCGCGGACCAGCTCGCGCAGACCGGCCACGCGGACGGTGTAGAATTCGTCGAGGTTGGTGGCAGAGATCGACAGGAACCGCAGGCGCTCCAGCAGAGGCACGCGTGGGTTTTCGCTTTCCTCCAGCACACGCCAGTTAAAGCTGAGCCAGCTCAGTTCGCGGTTGAAGAAACGGTCCGGGCCGTTGCGGTCCAGATCAGGCAATGCGACGGGTTCGGGGAAATCGGATTTCAAAAAGTCAGCTTGGGTCATGTCACTCTCATGCCATTGGCAGGTAACGAGAAGATGACTTTAGGCGGGAATGTGCGGAGGGTCCAGAGAGCTGCGCGGGGCAGGGTGTCGCGGTGTGTCGGAAACGGATTTAGCCAGGGCTAATCGACAAGTGCGCCAAGCGCGTGTTTAGCAGACTATTTTTAAGTCACTAAGTTCCGACCTCTACTGGAAATTCGGTATGCAACTGCATACATAGAGGGGGTAGAATTGAGATTAGAAAGGTACGAATGGAAAATCTGTTTTTTGTTTTTGTTATTGCTGCAGTCGCATTTTGGATCGGCCGTCGATCTAAGCAGTCACCCAATTCCGAAAACGATCGATTTTCCCATTCCCCAATTCAATCATCACAAGACACTTCGGAGGAACCGTCAGAGCGTATTGCAATGAACGGTCAGCGCGCCTTTACCCTCATATTCATCTGTGGATGGATCATCGCTTGGTCAGCGGGCATCTTTATGGCGGCGACAGCGTTTCTTGGTTCATTTGGCGCCGGGTTTGAAACCGTTTTTCTAGGCGGTTGGCTGCTTGCGGCTATTGCCGGATGGTTTTTTGCCGCCAACACCATTTTCAAGCTGGCGACTGGAAAACCAATCAAGGGCCGCGACGGAAACTATTACTGAACGCCTTGTGTTCATCCAGTGCTGTAGCCTTAAGAGTGTTCCAGAACCCGTTTGGCAAGCGCTTTGGTGATGGGGCGTTTTTCGCTGAGCGACAGTTGATCCAGCGCTTCGACAACATGGGCGACGTTGGCAAAACTGCGGTCCATGTGTTTGGCGATATAGCTCAGCACATCGGGTGTGGGCATCAGCTGACGGTCGCCAAATTGTTTGGCCATCACGGCCATCAGCAGCACGTCGTCGGGTTGGTCCAATGTAGCGACGGTGGTGCCCTGCATGCGCGACAGCAGGTCCGGCAGGGTCAATCCCCATTGCAGTGGTGCGCCCACGCCGGTGAGGAGGAGCGTGTTGCCTTCGGCCAGGGTCAGGTTGTGCAGGTGGAATAAGGCGGTTTGTGCGTCCGGATTGTCGGCAATCAGATGCACGTCTTCCACCGCGACTGGCGTTTTTGCCAAAGCAGGCACATCGTCTTTAGTGAGGTCGGCGGCCGCCACAACTTGGGCGTTTGCTAGGGCGGCCCAGACCTGGGTCAGATGGGTTTTCCCTGCACCAGCCGGGCCGGAGAGCACCAGTTTTCCACCGGCCCAGTTGGGCCACAGATCGACCAGACCAAGCGCCATGGCGTTGGTCGGGCTGACAAAGAAATCATCACGCCCAAGGGCTGCCCGGACGGGCAGGTCGAAGTTCAGCTGCTCAGCCATTTGGATTTATTCGGCGTCCTGTGCGCTTGCTTGGTCGGTCTCGCTGCGCCCTTTGTAGAGCGTGGAAGACATGTATTGTCCGGTGACAAAACGTGCAAGCACTCCGAGCGCTGCGGCAACAGGCACAGCAACCAACATGCCGACAAAGCCAAACAGCGCGCCAAAAACCGATAAGGCCAACAGCAGCCAGACGGGATGCAGGCCGACGGATTTGCCAACAAGCTTAGGGGTGAGAACATTCCCTTCGATCATTTGGCCGGTGGCAAAAATCGCCGCAACGAGGCCGATTTGCAGCCAGTCTCCCCAAAATTGGAAAAGCGCGAGGCCGATCGCCAATACGCCACCAATCAGGGCACCAAGGTAAGGGATGAAGGTCACAAGACCAGCGATGAACCCCACAACAAGACCAAAGTTCAGCCCAACGATGATCAAAGCCACAGCATAGTATGTGCCCAGGATCAGACAAACGGTGCCCATGCCGCGCACAAAGCTTGCCAGGGTTTTGTCGATGTCTTTTGCCAGGCGACGGATTGTGGGGGCGTGGTCGCGGGGCAGGAGTTTGTCAACTTCGGCGACCATACGGTCCCAATCCAAAAGGAGGTAGAAGGCCACCACGGGCACAATCACCAGCAGGACAACAACATTGATCAGCGAAGCTGCCGAGCTGAGTGCTGATTGCAGGAAGTCTCCTCCGCGGTCTTGCAAGAAGTCGCCGACTTTCTGCAGCGACTGATGCATCATGGAGTCTTGCTGCAACAAGCTTGGAAAGCGTTCTGCGACAAAGACACGGAGCTGCGCAAAGGCCTCTGGTAGAGTTTTCACCAACTCTTCGGTTTGCTGGATCAGGGACGGGATGATGGCAAGGATGCCGATCACAAAGATCAACACGCCGAAGAGTGTGATAACGGTTGTCGAGGCAGCGCGGGACAGGCCTTTGGCTTCCAGCTTGTCGGCCAGCGGATCGAGGAAGTAGGCGATGGCGCCGCCCAATACAAAGGGCAGCAAGACATCGCCAAGCGCCCAAAGCACCACGGCAAAGACAACTACAAAAATTCCCCAGAACTGAAACTGTTTGTGGGCGGGAAGGGCCATAAGCGCTGCACTCCGGTCTGTCGCGTTGCGCACAGTGATCGCGCAAGCGGGCAAGGGTTGCAAGCCTTTGACGTCGTTGGCGTGTTAGCGTGTGGTCAATGCGCAGAGATCCGCGCGCCGGATCGGCTTGGCCAGACAGTGGTCAAAGCCCGCATCCAGATAGCTGGCAATATGCTCCGGGAAGACATTGGCGGTGACAGCGACCATTTTGGGCTGGGCCGCGCCGTCGTCCCTGCCGCGCAAAGAGCGGGCTATCTGGTCGCCGGTCAAACCAGGCATGCGGATGTCGATAAACAGGGCGTCAAAGCTCTCAGACAAAGCGGCCTGAAGAGCCGTGTTACCATCGGAGGCACAAACAACCTCTGCCCCCATGCTTTCGAGCATACGGGACAGCACCATGCGATTCACCGAGCTGTCGTCGGCGACAAGGGCGCGCTGACCCGCAAAGGCATTGGCCATTTTGGCGTGTCGCAGGTCTTTTTCGTCAAGCGCGTTTGCCACGGGCATCGGCACCCAAGTTGCAAAGGTCGTGCCTTGCCCAGGGGTACTGTCGACTTCGATTTGCCCCTGCATGAGGGTAACCAAACGTTTCACAATCGGCAGGCCCAGACCTGTGCCGCCTTTGCGACGGGCCACAGTGGTGTCCGCCTGCGAATAAGCCGAGAAGACTTCAGACAGTTGCTCTGCACTCATGCCGCAGCCGGAATCCCTGACCGTTGCGCTGATCGTGTCCGGTTTGGCTTCCAAAGACACGTGAATGGTGCCGCTGTCGGTGAATTTCACCGCGTTGCTCAGCAGGTTGCCCAACACCTGACGCAGGCGGAACTCGTCTCCCAGACGGGGTGCGCCATTTTCGGTATCACTGGCTTCGACCACCAGTTTGACCCCTTTGCACTCCGCCGAGGCGCGGTGCAGGGCGATCACGTCGACCACAGCGGCGCGCAGATCAAAGGGGCGGTTTTCCAGATCGAGTTTGCCGGCATCGATTTTGCTGAGGTCCAGAGAATCGTTTAGCGTGCGCAGCAATCCTTGCGTGGAGCTGTCCATGGTTTGCAGCAGTTCTGGGATAGAGTCGCTTAGAGGAGCGTCTTCCAGTTCTGCCGAGAGCAGGTCCATAGAGCCGATGATTCCGTTGAGAGGCGTGCGGATTTCATGGGCCATATGTGCGAGAAAGTCCTCGCGCGCGCTGGCAGCTTCCTGGGCCTCGAATTTTGCAATTTCGGCGGTGCGAAGCGCGTGTTTCAGCGCAATCTGTTCGTTCACGCAGAGTGCCAGCTGGTGCAGTTTTTGCTGCTCGTCTTGTCTCCAATCGCGCGGAGTGTCGTCGATGGCGCATAAGGCACCAATGCAAGTGCCGTCCGGCAAGCTGATCGGCATGCCGAGGTAGGCAATGATGTTGAGCGCATCCACAGCGCCATTGTGTTTGAGCACCGGATGTTCGCGCGCGTTTGCCACGACCAGTGGCTTGTCACTGGCGCGGACGTGCTGGCAAAAGGAATGAGTCAGTGGCGTTTGCCTGGCGGTTGCCCATGGTTCCGGTAAGCCAAATTGACTTTTAAAATACTGGCGGTCGCGGCCGGGCTGCACAATGGACACCAACGCCACCGGCACATTCATCACGGTGCGGGTAAGCGATGTGAGATTGTCGAAGGCGGATTCAAACTCTGCGTCGACAAGCCCGAGGTCCGTCAACAGCCCGTCATTTGCGGGTTTGGGATCAATTCTTGATGCCACCGAAGTGTTCATAGTCCAGCTCACTTGTTACCAATCAGAAGGGGGGCAGTAGACATCGCAGCGAAATCTGCACCGTGGCGTGGCCTGCCAGTTGACCGAAACACGGAACGAAAAGTACCCAAGCGAATGCAAAGAGCGCCCCTCCCGGGTTTGATCAAAAGCCAAAAGCGTTTACAGCGGCCTAATTTATCGTGTGTCTTTGTAAATTCTTTTTCGCTCCGCGGGTGGGTTTGTAAAACTTCTGGTGGGAGGCTCGAAAGACCAAGCCCATTGCGACGACGCTGCATGGCTTGCCTCGCCAGCCTGATTGGGCTAGCCCAAGGCAGATGTTTTGAGATGGCTGTTCCATACGTGAGCAGCCCAAGCCGAGAGAGTGAGTGCCGATGCGCCTGTCCCGCTATTTTCTGCCTGTGCTGAAGGAAACCCCTGCAGACGCACAGATTGTCAGCCACCGTTTGATGCTGCGTGCCGGTATGATCAAACAGTCCAGCGCGGGGATTTATTCCTGGTTGCCGCTGGGCTTCAAAGTGCTGCGCAAGATCGAGAATATTGTGCACGAAGAGCAGATCCGTGCGGGCCACATTCCGATGCAGATGCCGACGTTGCAGTCTGCCGAGCTTTGGAAAGAGAGCGGGCGCTATGACGCTTACGGCGAAGAGATGCTACGCATCAAGGACCGTCATGACCGTGACATGCTCTACACGCCAACTGCAGAAGAGCTGATCACCGATATTTTCCGCAGCAATGTGAGCTCTTACAAAGACTTGCCGCTGACCATGTATCAGATTCAGTGGAAGTTCCGCGACGAGATCCGTCCGCGTTTTGGCGTGATGCGCGGGCGCGAGTTCTACATGAAAGACGGTTATAACTTTGATCTGAGCAAAGAAGACGCGCTGCATGCATACAACCGCCACTTGGTGAGCTATCTGCGAACCTATGAGCGGATGGGGCTTCAGGCGATCCCGATGCGCGCGGATGGTGGGCCGATTGGGGGCGACTATACCCACGAGTTCCTGGTGCTGGCCGAAACCGGTGAGTCAGAAGTGTTTTACGATTCCGCTGTGACCGACCTGACTTTTGGCGATCGCGAGATTGACTACGACAGCGTGGAGCAGTGTCAGGGCGTGTTGGAGGAGTTCACCACCAAATACGCACGCACCGATGAGACCCACGACGAGGCGCTGTTTAACGAGGTTCCTGAGGAACGCCGGCGCACAGCGCGGGGCATCGAAGTGGGCCAGATCTTCTACTTCGGCACCAAGTATTCCGACGCGCTGGGCGCGCAGGTGCAGACCGCGGAAGGCGAGAAAGTCTCCGTGCATATGGGCAGCCACGGCATTGGCGTGAGCCGCCTGCTGGGTGCGATCATCGAAGCCAATCACGACGACAACGGCATCATCTGGCCGGAAGGTGTGACCCCGTTCCACGCAGGCATCGTGAACCTGAAGCAGGGTGATGAAGCGGCGGACACGGCCTGTGAAGGGCTGGAGAAGGCATTGGTCGCTGCGGGGCTGGAGCCGCTGTATGACGACCGCAAAGAGCGTGCGGGCGGCAAGTTTGCCACCATGGATCTGATTGGTCTGCCGTGGCGCATCACCGTTGGCCCGCGTGGGTTGAAAAACGGTGTGGTCGAGCTGACCTGTCGCCGCACTGGCGAGAGCGAAGAGTTGGCGCCAGAAGCGGCTGTGGCCAAGCTGATTGAGATCTATGCGGATCACCGTGTGACTGGTCTCTGATCCAAGCAGGCAGATTAAGTGAAAATGGAAAGGCCCCGCGCTATGCGAGGGCCTTTTTTAATTATGCAGCAACGGGGTGGGCTGGCTTACGCACTGGCAGGGATTGGAGCACGGCAAAGGTTAGCTCGATCACGAGGAAGCCCCAGATCAATGGGCTGGCACCGTTGAGCAGTGCGTTCAGCATCCACGCTGAAAAGAGCCAGCGGCCAATGGCATCATACCGCGCGAGCTTTGGATTATTGAGGCGTATACGCACAATGGACCAGACGATCACCACGGACCCCGTGAAGTTGGCAAAGAGAATGGCGTAGGTGTTGAGTTCCGGCAGCGGCGCAAGACCGGCGGCGGCATGGGCGCCGTTCATGGCGCTCCAGAACAAGCCCAGCGTGATCGGTGTCATATAGGGCCAGGTGATCAGCAGATCATACCAAGACGAAATCCGGTACAGGCGGTGAAAAGCGGAGGGTGACATGGTGCATCCTTTGTCAGTTGCGTTGGATGCGGGGAGGTGTAAACCTTGGAGTTAAGTCCAAGGTCAAGGGGAAAAATGATGCGGATCGGGGCGTTGGCCGAGGCGAGTGGCGTGAGCCGTGACACACTGCGATATTATGAAAAACAAGGGCTTATCCACGCGGACCGGTGGCCAAACGGCTATCGCGACTATCCTGAAGGCATGGTCGAGATGGTGCGGCTGATCCGGCAGGGGCAAGCGTTGGGGTTTTCGCTTAAGGAGATCGGCGCTTTGGTGCAGGGGCTTGGCGGTGGGCTGTCGCAGGCCGAAGTGGAGACCCTGCTGCGCGGCAAGCTGGCGGAGATTGATGCGCGGATGCAAGAGCTTAGCGACCTGCGAGCGGTGGTGGCGCGGCGGCTGGCAAAGGCGTGCCCGTTGGGACTGGATGCGCCGGGATCGCTTGACCCTAAGCGGGTGGCCTCATAGGGTCGCGCCAACCAAGAACCGGAGCAGTTATGGCAGGTCGCACAGCCCCTTTTTCCCGTTTTGAATGGATGATCGCCTGGCGGTATTTGCGCGCGCGCAAAGCTGAGGGCGGGGTCAGCACGATGACCTGGATCAGCCTCATTGGCATCACCTTGGCGGTGTTTGCACTGATTGCCACATTGGCGGTGCGGGCCGGGTTTCGGTCTGAATTTGTTGGGACCATTCTGGGGGCCAACGCGCATGTAACCGTCTATCAGAGCGGAGAAATTTCCGAGACTGGCGTGATTGATCGCACCATCAAGGACTTTGACGTGATGGCGGCAAAGCTGCGCGATGTGCCCGGCGTGACGCGGGCGGCGCCGTTGGTCAAAGGGCAGGTCATGGGCAACCTGCGCAGTCGCAATGCAGGTGTCGAGGTCTTTGGCATGCGGGCGGAGGATTTGGCTGAGCTACCGCGGATTGCGGACCCGAGCACCAGCGATGGCGACATCGGGCGCTATAACGAGGGTATCGCGATTGGCTCTGGCGTGGCGCGGGAGCTGGGGGCGCGGGTGGGGGATCGCATCAAGTTGATCTCGCCCAATGGGGTGAAAACCGCCTTTGGCACCTCGCCCCGGATCAGCAGTTACGAGGTGGTCTACATCTTCTCTGCTGGGCGCTATGACATTGATCGCACACGGGTTTATCTGCCTTTCACCGAGGCGCAGCTGTTCTTTGATCGCGATGGTGTGGCAGACGAAATTGAGGTCATGGTGGCGGAGCCTGAGAAGGTTGAGGCGCTGGCTGTCCCCTTGATGATGGCCGCCGGGGATCGCGCGCTGGTGTGGACCTGGAAACAGGCGTCAGGCGGGTTTCTCAATGCGCTGGAAGTGGAGGACAACGTGATGTTTGTGATCCTCTCCATTCTTGTGCTGATCGCCACAATGAACATCGTTAGTGGCCTGATTATGTTGGTTAAAAACAAGGGGCGTGACATTGGTATTCTGCGTACCATGGGGCTGACCGAAGGCTCGGTGCTGCGGGTGTTCTTCATCTGTGGCGCCTTTACCGGCGTGTTGGGCACGGTGTTCGGCGTGGTGCTGGGATGCCTGTTTGCGCTCTACATCGATCCGATTTTTTCCTTTGTAAACGTGCTTTTAGGTGGCGAGGCTTGGGATCCGTCGATCCGGGGCATCTATCGTTTGCCAGCGAAGTTGGAGTTTGGCGATGTGATGTCGGCCATGAGCCTGTCGCTGGGGCTGGCCTTTGTGGTGACGATCTTTCCGGCGCGTCGAGCGGCGCGGATGAACCCTGTGGAGGCGCTGCGCTATGAATGAAGTTGTGCTGAAGCTAGAGGGGGTAGAGAAGTTATATAACAAAGGCTTAGCGGGCGAGATCCACGTTTTGCGTGGGGCGGAATTAGCGCTGAAAGCCGGGGAAATGGTGGCGCTTGTAGCGCCATCTGGCGCGGGGAAATCGACGCTTTTGCACATTGCGGGATTGCTGGATGAAGCCGACACCGGTGCGGTGGAAATTGGCGGGCAAATCCTGAGCGGAAAGTCGGATCGGCGGCGCACCAGAGCGCGGCGGGAGGACATTGGTTTTGTTTACCAGTTTCACCATTTGTTGCCGGAATTCAGTGCCTTAGAGAACATCGCGTTGCCGCAGATGGCCAATGGGGTGAGCAAGCCGGACGCGGAAAAACGCGGCGAAGAGCTTCTGGAATCCGTGGGCGTAGCGCACCGGGCGAAACACCGGCCCGCGGAGCTGTCTGGCGGGGAGCAGCAGCGGGTGGCGTTTTGTCGGGCTTTGGCCAATAAGCCACGGATTTTGTTGGCAGATGAGCCGACGGGCAACCTTGATCCGGCGACCAGCGATCAGGTGTTTGACGCGCTGATGACGCTCGTGCGAGAGACCGGATTGGCGGCCTTGGTGGCGACCCACAATATGGAGCTGGCGGCGCGGATGGACCGCGTGGTGCGGCTGGAAAACGGGGTCTTGGTGGACGGCTAAAGCTGTCCTGTTGCGCAAGGTGTTAATGCCGTAATGCGCGCCAAAGTCACGTCGGTATTCTGTCGGTATCGCGACTGTTTCGCGATGGTGGGTTTTTTGTGGTGCCATCAAAGGTAACCACAAGGAGCGTAGGTGTTGCCTGAACGGCAAAGCGCTTGCATCTGCGCGTGGGACGCGCAAGCTGACCCCATGACAAAAGAGACATCGGTTCAGGAAGATCAGACGCGGGCAGCGGAGCGCCGTGCCAAAGGTGAATTTGTGCGCGGGGTGAGCGGGTTTCGCCATGCGATTGGGGACTCAGCATTTCCGCCCGAGCCGGGGCGGTACCATCTGTTTGTGGCGTTGAACTGTCCGTGGTGCCATCGGGTGACGCTGGCGCGGGCTGTGCTTGGTTTGGAAAGCAGTATCAGCATGGATGTGGCCTTTCCCAATCGCACCGGGGAGGACGATGTGGTTGGGCCAAATCTCTGGGAGTTTGATCCCTGTCGGGTGGCGACGCTGACCGGGGACACGTTGCCGGAATGTACGGTTGAGACCGGGACCGGATTGGGGCTGCGGCTGGCCAAGGAGATTTATCAGCGCGAAGGCTCTGAAGAGCAGTCGGTGCCGATCCTCTATGACAAGGTTTCGGGGCGGATTGTGAACAACGAAAGCGCGGAGATTTTACGCATGTTGGACCGCCATGCGGCGGCATTGGACAGTACCATAGCGGACGACGCGCGGGTGCGGTTGGTGCCGGAGGATGCCGAGATGGTGGCGACCGTGGATGCGCTCAACGCGCAGATTTATGTGGCGATCAACAATGGTGCCTATAAGGCGGGGTTCTCGTCTGACCAAAACGTCTATGCGCAGGCGTTTGAAGCCTACTTTGCGGCTTTAGAGGCGTTGGAGGTTTTGTTGTCAGATGGGCGGCCGTTTTTGGCAGGGGATGCGTTCACCGAGGCGGACCTGCGGTTGTTCCCAACGCTCTATCGGCATGACCCGGTGTATTATGTGCGCATGAAGCTGAACGGCGCGCGGATTTTGGAGTATCCACATCTGTGGCGATGGCTGTGTCGGGTCTATGCGATGGATGGCGTGGCGGCGGCGGGATCGTTGGTGCATTGCCGTCAGGGTTATTTTGGTCGGTCCTGGAATGGGGTTGTGCCCTTGGGGCCGGTGAAGCCGATGGCTTACCCGGAGGCCTATCGGCATCCGGAGTTGGCGGATCAGGGCGCGTAAAAGGTTGCCGTGGCTGTGGCGACGGCCTTGTCCGCGGGCAGGGCGATCATGGTGGCACGGGCGAAGATCAACGCTTTGCCGGCGCGCACGATCTCTGCGTCACAGCGGATTAGATCGCCGGTGCCTGGGCGCAGAAATTGCGTGTCGAGATTGGTGGTGGCGACCGGCGTGAAGGCGTCCAGGTGGCCGAAGCAGGCAAACACCATGGCGGTGTCCGCCATCGCCGCGAGCGCTTGGCCGGAGATGATGTCGCCAATGCGGGTGAGCTCCGCGGTGATTGGCATAGTGAGCGTGGCAGCGGTTGGCGAGATGTCGGTGATGGTGAGGTCCAGCGCCTGCACCCAAGGCGCGAAGCCTTTGGCAAGCATGGCTTGGGAGTCTGTTGGTGTGAGGGGCATGTTGTGATGTTTATTTTGGGGGTTTTGAGAAGACTGCAGTCCGGTGCGGGCCAAACCTGTGATTGTGCCAATTGCTGCGCATTTGATCATACGTCAATTGGCGAGCGCGAGAGGACGGCATATTCGGGTCTCTGATAAATACAACCTGTTTGGCGTCGTCAAATCCAATCAAAACAAAGGTATGGCCTGGTCCTTGGTGGACGTCGATCATAACGGGGCGGCCCTTTTTTAGGCTGCGCTGGATCTCTGCGAGCCCCTTGTTGAAGCCTGCGTTTGTTTTGGGAAAGCTGCGAATATCCCAGCGGTGGCCCAAGGTGCGCAGTCCTTTTTGTAAGTCCACAAAATAGGTGAAAGTCCAATTTTGTTTGTCTTTTGGCTTGTGGGATTCCGCACGGTTCTTGATTTCTGTCTGGGATGTTGGGCGTCCGTAGTACCCGAGGATCATGCTCGCGGAACTGGGAACACAGTAATCTGGTTTTTGGCGCACATGTGGGACGTCCAAGAGAACCAGTGATTGAGAGATCGTCGGCGGCGGGAGTTTTCGTTTGAGGATTTCGCCCGTGCGTGCGCCAAGCTCCGCGTTGGCCCAGCTTGCGCTGAGTGCCAAAAGGACGGCGAAAACTATTCGGCAGCCCATGTGCGGTCTCCCCTGTAACACTACTCGGCTAGGGTGGCGCGAAACCGTGGTTGGGTCAATTGGAGTTGTCGGGATGCGGCGCGGAAAGGTCTTTGGGTTAGGCTACCAGTATTGAGGGTCGTTAAGGGCGGCGACGCAGCTTGGGGTGCCTTTCAGGGGCGTGAGCGGGGCGTCGGTGAGGGATTGGCCGATCCAGCCGTGCGGGAAGCTGAGCGGCTGTGGAGCAGGGGCGATGGCCTCGGTCAGGGGCGCAAAGCCGGTTTTGCCGTAGAACACCGGGCTGCCGTAGGTGATCGCCACCTCTGCGCCTTGCGCGCGCAGGGTGGTGAGCGCGTGGGTGATCAGCGCTTGGCCGATGCCTTCGCCGTGGCGCGCGGTGGTGACCGCCATCGGGGAGAGCAGCACCACGCGACGTGGGTCGTCGGAATAGGGCATCGGGGAGAACAGCACGGCGGCCACGAGGGTGCCGCCGTCGGCGGCGGTGAAGACTTGAGTGCCGTCGGTGGTGCGGTCTTGCAGGAGGTTTGTGACGAGATCACCGATCAGCGCGCCTTCGGCCTCGCCTTCGGACGCCGTGAAAGTGTCGGCAAACAGCTGGGTTAGGGCGGTGTCGTTGGGCGAGAGGTCTTCGGCGTAGATCATGGCGGGCGCTCCTTGGCACGTGGCTTGGTTGTGTCACGCGCTATGATCCGGATCAAGGTTGGCGGCGCGCGGCTGTGGCAGACTGGGCGGTGTGGGGACAGCAACGCGGGCCATGTGTCCGCTGTAGCAAAGGAGGACGTTGCGATGAAAACGGGTCTATGTGCGCTGGCAATCACGGTGATGGCGGGTGCCAGTTTTGCGGACAATGTGGAGGAGGGGGCGGCGCTGTACTTGACGCATTGCGCCACTTGTCATGGCATTGATATGGATGGCAATGGGCCGATGGCGGGAGTTTTGCTGATCAAGCCGGACAACCTTTTGACCTTAAGTCAAGGAAATGACGGGCAGTTTCCTTTGGTGCGGGTGATCAAGCGCATTGATGGGCGCGACCCGCTGGTGAGCCATGGCAGCCCGATGCCGGTGTATGGCGATTTCTTTGAAGGTGTGGATGTGGCGCTCAAGACGCCCACAGGTCAGCCGATCATGACCTCGCAGCCGGTGGTGGAGTTGGTGGCCTTTTTGCAGAGCGTGCAGCAGTAGCGCCTAGAGGCTCATCGCCAGAACGCGGCTGATCTCGGTCAGGCTGCGGCCGGATTGGTCCATCCAGATGTTGAAGGCCTCCTGGACTTTCTTCATCGCGCCTTTGGAGGTGGGGTGCTTGTCGATGATGCCTTCGGCGATCAGACGGGCAACCACGTCGCGGCTCAGGATGAAGCTGTCTTTGCCCAAGAACCGGAGGGCATATTGCCCGGTGGCGCCGCCAATGCGGGAGCCGCCTTTTTTCATGAATTCCAGCTGGCTCACATAGTCGGTGGACGCCCAGCCGCCGAGCACTTTGCCCGCGCCGCCGTCCTCGCGCAGGGATTGGATAAAGTGGGCGTTCTCCAGCACTGTGCGAATTTTGGGACCGTTGCGCACGATGTCGGTGTTGGACATCAGGCGGTCCATATCTTCGTCATGCATGAAGGCGCAGCGGTCTACGTCAAAGCCGTGGAAGGCGGCCTCAAAGCCGTCCCATTTGTTTTCGATGACCTGCCAGTTGAAACCGGCCTGAAAGACGCCTTTGGTGAATTGTGCCAGCCAACGGTCCTCCGGGATTTGCGCGAGTTCTGCGGCGGATTTGGGTTTGGTCAGTTGGGCTTCGAGCGCGTCGGCACCGCCTTTGCGCTCGGCGGAGATGGCGAAGAGGTCGTCAAAGCAGCGCATGGTGGGTCCTTTTCAGTTACGTTGAAAGTTAGCCAAGCAATCGTAAGATGCAAGGAACACAGGGTTGGGGAAGCTAGTTTTCTGGAGATAGCCCATGCTTTTTGGAGAAGGAAATGAGTTTTAGTGAGGATAGCAACATCTCCTCAAAAGCTATGATCGCGATAGTCTGTTGGCCGATTTTTGCATGGCTTCTTGGGCTGCTAATCGCGCTTTTGGCAAATTTGGGTGGGTGTAAGATCTCCGCTCAGGGGCCTCAACCTTGCGAGGTCTTGGGCCTTGATTTGGGGGCAGCGCTCTATCCGTTGTGGGGCTTGGGTTTCTACTTGTTGTACGCGCTCCTTTGGATCCCAATAGGTTTGGCAATTGTTGGCTTGATCCGAGCGTTTCGAAAGCACTAACGGCGCTTGCCGACGATTATTCCTAGACTAGTGTATGCCGGCACCGCGCACGAACCGAGGGGCGGGAAGCGAAGCGCCCGCCCCGTGGGGGCGGTTCGGGCGCTGCCAAATCTGTGATTTGGCTATGTGTTAGGATAGTTCGCAGTGGTTATCCAATTCCTTGTCTCTTTGATCAATCATGGCCCGATACACAATTTCATCAAGGCACTCAGTTTTGTAGGTTTCCCGCAAGTACTTCGCATCCATCACCAGTACACTCTTTCGCACTAAAAAAAATGGTATCGGATGAAGCCTCCCGTGCAGTGCGACCGATTGAGAATAGACACTTTCGCCTGGCTCAAGCTGAGCTATCTTTTGAGGTTTTAGCCCGAGCTGACTGGCCATGGCGAAATTTGCGATGTCTTTCGGACCTTCAAGAAGAACAACCCATATGTCTACGTCAGGTGCATCCTTTGGGCCATCTTGTGAGAGTTGGCCTTTGGGATCAGACATAACGGACTTAAATAGCGGTGGGTTTCTAAAAAACTCGCCACGTTGCCAGAACACGAACTGAGCAGGATTTAGGCGGCGTTCAAGAGACGCCAAACTCTTGTTATTCGTCGACAGAGCAGAGAAACCGGAGGCGAGCACAAGAAAAACGAGATACAGTCCGGCCCCATATCCAATCACTTTCAAAGTTCGTCTCATTTTGGGCATGTCCTTTGATTGTAGTTGCAAAGCATGTTTTGCAGTTCGGAATTACCCTTTTGGCGCGAGCCGTCAAGTTTTCGCTCCGTCGGTCAAGTAAAGCAATTGTTGGCGCAACATCGCAGATTTGCTCCCCCTCAAACCCTGCGCCTTTACCTCGCCTTAACCCAAAAATCATTAGGTGCCCTTGCAGCCCCTGTGACCCAATACTAAGACTCTCTTGGTAGGGTCCGACGGGCGGGCCGCAACGCGATCAACAGGCAGGCGATATGAACGACCCTTATGAAACGTATATGAACACCCTTGTGCCCATGGTTGTCGAACAGACCAGCCGGGGCGAGCGCGCGTATGACATTTTCTCGCGCCTGCTCAAAGAGCGCATCATTTTCCTCAACGGCCCGGTGCATGACGGCATGTCCAGCCTGATCGTGGCGCAGCTTTTGCACCTTGAGGCGGAAAACCCGTCCAAAGAGATCAGCATGTACATCAACAGCCCCGGTGGCGTGGTGACCTCTGGTTTGTCGATCTATGACACCATGCAGTACATCAAGCCGAAGGTGAGCACGCTGGTGATTGGTCAGGCGGCCTCTATGGGATCGCTGCTGCTGACCGCCGGTGAGGCCGGTATGCGCTTCTCCCTGCCAAACAGCCGCGTGATGGTGCACCAGCCGTCCGGTGGCTATCAGGGTCAGGCGACGGACATCATGATCCACGCCGAAGAGACGCTGAAGCTGAAAAAGCGTCTGAACGAAATCTATGTCAAGCATACCGGCCGCACCTATGAAGAGGTGGAAGCCGGTCTTGAGCGCGACAACTTCATGAGCCCGGAAGAGGCCAAGGAGTGGGGTCTCATCGATGAGATCGTCGAAAACCGCGCCAAAGGTGATGACGAAGAGAGCTAAGTATTAAGTGCCCGGCGGCACAAAGACGCCGCTGGGCACTTTCGCATTGTGCCCACTTTGACGCTGGCCTAAGCTGGCTGAGATCATGGGTGGCCCTCTCCAAATGGGGGCAAGATTTGGCCTGAAAGGTAAGACATGTCGAACACGTCCGGTGGTGACAGCAAGAACACGCTTTACTGCAGCTTCTGTGGTAAGAGCCAGCACGAGGTGCGCAAGCTTATTGCGGGTCCAACGGTGTTCATCTGTGATGAATGCGTTGAGCTGTGCATGGACATCATCCGCGAAGAGACCAAGGCCAGCGGCCTGAAATCTTCCGAAGGCGTGCCAACACCGCGTGAGATTTGCGACGTGCTGGACGACTATGTGATTGGCCAGGCCACCGCGAAACGCGTGCTGTCTGTGGCGGTACACAACCACTACAAACGCCTGAACCACGCGGCCAAAACCGGCGACATTGAGCTGGCGAAATCAAACATTCTGCTGATCGGCCCAACAGGTTGCGGTAAGACCTTGCTGGCGCAGACGCTGGCCCGGATTCTGGATGTGCCGTTCACCATGGCGGATGCGACCACACTGACCGAGGCCGGTTATGTGGGGGAGGATGTGGAAAACATCATCCTCAAGCTGTTGCAGGCGTCCGAGTATAACGTGGAACGCGCGCAGCGTGGCATCGTCTATATCGACGAAGTTGATAAAATCACCCGTAAGTCTGAGAACCCGTCCATCACCCGCGACGTGTCCGGTGAGGGTGTGCAGCAAGCGCTGCTCAAGCTGATGGAAGGCACCGTGGCCTCTGTGCCGCCGCAAGGTGGCCGGAAACATCCGCAGCAGGAATTCCTGCAGGTCGACACCACCAACATCCTGTTTGTCTGTGGTGGCGCCTTTGCGGGGCTGGACCGGATCATTGCGCAGCGTGGCAAAGGCTCGGCGATGGGCTTTGGCGCGGATGTGCGCGACAATGACGAGCGCGGCGTCGGCGAGATCTTCCAGGACCTGGAGCCGGAAGACCTGCTGAAATTTGGCCTGATCCCGGAATTTGTCGGCCGTCTGCCGGTTTTGGCGACGCTGGAAGATCTGGACGCGGATGCGTTGGTGATCATTCTGACCGAGCCGAAAAACGCGCTGGTGAAACAGTATCAGCGTTTGTTTGAGCTGGAAGATGTGCAGCTGACCTTTACCGACGATGCGCTGAAGGCGATTGCCAACCGGGCGATCGAGCGCAAGACTGGTGCGCGTGGCCTGCGGTCCATTCTGGAAGAGATCCTGCTCGACACGATGTTTGAGCTGCCGGGTCAGGAGAGCGTGACCGAAGTCGTTGTGAACGAGGAAGCGGCGACCAGTCAGTCTGCTCCGCTGATGATCCACGGCGAAGGCGAGAAAGAGCCAGCTGAGGCGGGTTGAGGTCTGGTGACAGGCTGAGAGAGATTAGGAAGGCGTCCCGGTGGGGCGCCTTTTTTGTTTTGGGGGCCGCTGCACCAAGATTGATCTAATACGCTTTCGCCGCCAGCTTTGGCGCATCTCAACCTTTATGAGCCGCGCCGTTTCGGTTATCGGTTTTCTTCCATGGCCACGTGCGACAAAAACTCATTTTCAACCGCGTGGTGGGCAACCAAAAACCACTCCGTACCAATGCCGTCTTTTACGCGGTGTTCTTGGAATGCTCTGTGAAGAAGAGTTTCAAGCGCGGAAGAGTCGGCGGTCTTAAACACGTTGCGTAAAACAGGTCTGCCTGGATTGGCGGTGCCATATTGGTCAAGTACTCGACTGGCGACTGACCCAAGCTCACTGCTCAAGTGTTTACCAATTTTTGTGTAGGGAATGTCCAAAGTGTCTAGCAAGCTGTCTGTATAGACATAGACTGCTTCGCGGCCTTCGCCCAAAACTGAGCACTGATCCAAAAGTTCGTCGAGCATTATCGCGCGGCGCGCGTTGCTGCCGAACTCGTATTCAAGCGCGGCTGCATTTTGCAGTTTATCCTTGCTCTTGCTCCAATTGCTTAAGGTGTCAGTTTCCTCGTCGAAGTGGACAACCTTTGCCTTTTTGAAACCATAATGAATCAAGCAGATAATAGCTGCTTCTCGCAGGTCGCCCGTCCACCCTTTGCCATCATCAAAGAAGACGGCTGCTCCGAGCTGGGTCTTGTACCGGTCGATAGCCTCGCGCCTGCTCGATGGCGGGTTGTCGTTAAGAACATCCGAGACAATGGCCTGTGAAACCTGTCGTTGTAGCGGTCTCATCTCTCTGAGAATATGGGAGCGCCCTGTCAAAATCTCTGTTGCCACAATCGAACCTTTCCTATTTTTGTGAGCGTTTAAAATGCGTTATGTAGTAAGTAAAGAAATGCCGCTCGTTTTCGGAGTACGTGGAAACCTTAGAGCTCGCCGAAATCAAGTGGGGCTTAAGAAGATGTGAGATCCCGGCCATTGACACCGCGGCACCACCGGAGGATGTCTTGGGCAATGCAATACAAGGAGCCTGCGTATGTCTGTCCGTCACATCTCCACCGGATCGCCGTTTGAAGAAAAAATCGGGTATTCCCGCGCGGTTGTGGCCGATGGCTGGGTCTTTGTGGCGGGCACCACTGGCTATGATTACGAGACCATGACCATGCCGGAAAGCGTGGCGGATCAATGCCGCAACACGCTCAACACCATTGGCAAGGCACTGGAAGAAGCGGGCAGCTCGCTCGATGACGTGGTGCGGGTGAATTACATTCTGCCCAATGGTGCGGATTTTGAGAAATGCTGGCCGGTGACCAGCGAGGTCTTTGCCAAGGCCAAACCAGCAGCGACGATGATTATTGCCAAGCTGATGGAAGAGGCGATGAAGATCGAGATCGAAGTCACCGCGCGGGTGTCTTCGTCTTAAACTGGAGAAAGCCCCGGCCAGGGCTTGACGCCATTGTCAGCTGTCCCCAAGTACACGCTATGGTATATCGATGGACTTCCGTGATTGGGGCAGCTTTGCTGGGAATTTGGCCGCATTGGGGCATGGCGCAGGACGCCTCCGCGTCTGATGTGTTTGCGCGAACGGCGCAGGCGGCCCCGAAGCAAGCGTTTGGGGCAGCATACGCGTTTGACAATGACAGGCCGACCATGATGGTTGCAGGGCCGCGCAGTCGAAACGGTGCCGGCGCAGTGACGCCAGATGCACCGTTTCATATTGGCTCCATCAGCAAGAGTTTCACGGCCGCGTTGCTGATGCAGTTGGCGCAAGAGGGGCGTGTGTCGCTTTCTGCGCCCATTGGCACGTATCTGACCGGGCCCAAGTATGCATTGCATCCGACATGGGCGGCGCTGACGCTGGAGCAGTTGTTGAGCCACACCGCGGGCCTGAAGGCCAATGCCTCACTGCGCGAGATGATGCAGCGCCATGCCGAGACCCCGTCTGCTGGTCGGCTGCGGGTGTTGTCGGCGCTGTGGCAAGACCCTGTGCCACATCGGGCCGGCAAGATGCGGTATTCAAATCTGGGTTATGTGCTGGCCGGGATGGTTGCCGAAGAGGTCACGGGGCAGGCCTGGGAAGACCAAATTCAAGCGCGCTTTGGCCGCAAACTGGGCTTGCGCTCGTTGGGCTTTGGGGCGCCGGATGCGGCAAACGCACCTTTGGGGCATGTTGGGCTTATGGGGGTAAAAAAGCCGCTGGCCCCTGAGGCACGCGAGGCAGACAATCCGGCCTGGATGGGGCCTGCGGGCACAATCCACCTCAACATGGCGGATTTGGCGCGGTGGGGGCAGGTCCACTTGCAGGCGTGCAAGGGGAACGCGCCGCAGTTTTTGAGGGCGGAAAATTGCCAGCGGCTCTGGGCTCCGGTGTCCAAGATGTACGGGTTGGGTTGGATTGTTGAACAGCCGAAGGGGCTGGTTCCAAAACGGTGGCACAATGGGTCCAACAATCGGTGGTTTGCGGTCCTCGCAGTCTATCCCAAGCACAATCTTGTGGTCGCCACAGCGTCAAATCATGCCACTGGCCAGCGTGTAACCAAGCTGGAAGATAAACTGGCGCGTGCCTTGGTCGCAGCACCACGCTAGCGCTTGTGTCCGGCAGGGGGCTCGCCCATACCTGCGGTTGATTTTGCGACAGGAGAGCGGGCCTCATGACGTCCCATATTGCCACCGACCGCGCGGCCAATCGGCTGGGCGCTGTGTTCATGGTTGCGGCCATGGCGGGGTTTGCCGTGGAGGATGCCTTCCTCAAGGCGGCGGCGCAGAGCTTGCCAATTGCGCAGGTGATGGTTCTGTTTGGGGCCGGCGGTGCAATGGTGTTTGCTCTGTGGCTGCGGGCCAAATCGCAGCCCTTGGCACCGAAAGAGGTGGTGTCGCGCCCGATGCAGGTGCGGGTGGTGTTTGAGATAGTTGGGCGCCTGTTTTTCACGCTGTCACTGGCACTTACGCCATTAAGTTCGACTACGGTGATCTTGCAGGCCACGCCATTGGTGGTGGTGGCTTTTGCCGCGCTGGTGCTGGGTGAGCAGGTCGGCTGGAGGCGTTGGTTGGCGATTGTGATTGGTCTGGCGGGCGTGGTGCTGATTGTGCGGCCCGGTGGGGACAGCTTTAGCTGGCTGTCGCTCTTGGCGGTGGCCGGGATGCTGGGCTTTGCCGGACGGGATTTGGCGAGCCGGGCGGCGCCGGCGAGCCTGAGCACCGCTGTTTTGGGGCTTTATGGGTTTCTGGCCATTGTGGTGGCGGGTGCGGTTTATGGAATGATCTGGGAGCAGGTGCCGTTTCACACACCGCCGCCTATGGCACTGCTGTCTGTGGTTGGGGCCGTGGCCTGCGGCGTGTTTGCCTATAGCGCGTTGATGCGGGCGATGCGCACTGGAGAGGTCTCAGCGGTGACGCCGTTTCGCTACTCGCGTCTGCTGTTTGGCGTGGCCCTTGGCGTGGTGATGTTTGGCGAGCGGTTGGACAGCTATATGCTGATCGGCAGCGCGTTGATTGTGCTTTCAGGCTTGGTGATCATGTGGCGCAGCCGTCCCGCAGCTTCGTAGGGCTACGGATGGTTGACCCATGGGCGGTCTTGTCCTAGCGTCCGGCGCAGGGCTGGCGCGGCCCGCTGTCCGCACGCGATTTTCGCGAAGGTGAACGCGCCCCATGAGACCGCCAAACTTTTGTCTGAGGCGCATCAAGAGGCAACGCGGAGGCTGACATTGGATGGGCTGACAGCAAAAGGACAGGCGCAATGCGCGATTTTCGTGATGCCAAATCGATGGCAAAATCCCTAAGAACAGCTTTGGCAGAAACAGGTGTGGACGTGTCCCACTCTACGGCACTGGAGTTGGTGGCAAAGCAATTTGATCTGCCGGACTGGAATGTTCTGTCGGCGAAGATCGCTGAGGCCGGTGCCGCGGTGAACATCCGCCCGGCCATCCCCATTATTCGCAGTTTTGATGAGTCCAAGGCGCGGGAGTTTTACATCGATTACCTAGGGTTCACGGTCGATTGGGAGCATCGACACGAGGAGGGGTTGCCATTGTATATGCAGGTGTCGCGCAGCGACTGCCTGTTGCACATCAGCGGGCATCACAATGATGCGACACCCGGGGGGCGTAGCTTTGTGCCGATGCACCGGATTGAAGACTTCCACAAAGAGTTGCAGAGCCGGGACTATCCCAATCTGAACCCGGGGCTGGAGAGTATGCCCTGGGGGGCGCAGGTGACAGTATCTGACCCGTTTGGCAACAAATTGACCTTCTGTGAGCAGCGCTCCGGCAACGGCTGATTGTGACTTCTTCAGTGGCGACAACCTCGCACCTGCGCGGTTCCGCCACTGGACCTTTGCAGACAAATAGTCCATATGAGGGAAGAATTTGCGGAGATACCTATGGGCATTCTGAGCACGATCAACAACGTTTTGACCTGGTGGAACGGCGGTACGCTGAACACCAAGCTGTTTACAGCGCGCAAAGGCGTAAAAATGGGCGAAGACGAGCAAGGCAACGTCTACTATCGCACCGAAAATGATTCCAAGCGCTGGGTGATTTTCAACGGCGAAGTGGAAGCGAGCCGTGTGAGTGCTGATTGGCATGGTTGGTTGCACCGGACCTTTGACGAGGTGCCAAGCCAGAAACCGCTCAAGCACAAAGAGTGGGAAATTCCGCATCAGGAAAACGTGACCGGGACCGCGCTGGCCTATGCGCCTGCGGGCACCATTCGCGCGCAAGGTAAGGCGCCGGTGGAACGGTCTGACTATGAGGCATGGAGCCCCGAGTAAGTTTTATGTCCGCCGTACGTACAGAGACATTTGTCGGTGCCGCCGTGGTGGCTTTGGCTGCCGGGTTCATGCTTTACAGCGCGCAGTTTGCCTCCGTGGGGCAGAGCGGTGGCGGTTATGGGCTCAACGCGTCCTTCCGTTCGATTGAGGGCGTCAGCGTGGGCACGGATGTGCGGCTCGCTGGTGTGAAGATTGGCACAGTAACCGACATTCAGCTTGATCCTCAGACCTTCCGTGCATTGACCACCTTTAGTGTGCTGGATGGTATCGCGTTGCCGGATGACAGCGCCGTGGTGATTTCGTCTGAAGGCCTGTTGGGTGGGAATTTTGTGGAAATTCTGCCAGGTGGCTCGCCGTTTAATTTTGAAGCCGGAGACGAGATCGAGGATACGCAGAGTTCGGTGAGCCTGATTTCGCTGCTTCTGAAGTTTGTGAGCGGTGGTGACGATGACTAAGTGGGCAACCTTGGCTGCGGCAACACTGCTGCCGGCGATGGCACAGGCGCAGGACATCCAGATCGAGATGCTGGAGATCGAGCCGCTCAAATATGAGACGCTGGATATTCCGCTGGGCGATGTCAAAAGCGAGAGCGTGGTCGCTGCCACGGTGGGCAAGGGTGCGTTGCTGCGGGGGCTGGACAAGCTGACCGGGCAGGTGGCGGACTTTGAATTGGATAACGGCTATTCGGTGAACTTTGGCACGTTGCGCGTGGATATGGCGCAATGCCGACATCCGAGCGAAAACCCAAATGGCGATGCCTTTGCCTTTATCTCGGTCTATGAGGAGCAGGGCTCGGGTGCCAATGTGTTCCAGGGCTGGATGGTGGCGTCATCTCCCGCGCTAAGTGCGCTGGATCATGCCCGCTATGACGTTTGGGTTTTGCGCTGCACGGGCTTGGCTCAGGTGGACGCGGAGAGCACCTCTGAGGGTGACGGCAACGAGTGAGCCGTGATGTCGGCGTCATGCCGCAGCGCCCATGTTAGCATCTTGTGATAGTCCGCACGCGGGATTTCGATCGCCCCCAATGAGATCAGGTGATCGGTCACAAACTGTGTGTCAAACAGCGTAAAACCACAGCGGCGCAGGTGCTCGATCAGATAGGCCAGGGCTATTTTGGACGCATCCGTTCTGCGGGAGAACATGCTCTCGCCAAAGAAGGCCCCACCAAGGGTTACGCCGTAGACGCCCCCCACCAACTCATCGCGATCCCAGACCTCCAATGAGTGGGCCTCTCCGCGTGCGTGCAGCGCCATGTAGAGGGCGTGAATTTGCGCGTTGATCCACGTCTCATCGCGGTCGGCGCAGCCTTCCAGCACGCCTTCGAAGTCCGCGTTGAGCGAGACTGCGTAGCCGCCACGACGGATGCGCTTGGCGAGGCTGCGGGAGATGTGGAAGCTGTCGAGAGGGAAGATGCCGCGGCGGATCGGGTCCACCCAAAAGATGTCCGGGTCGTCGCGGTTTTCGGACATGGGGAAGACTCCCATGCCATAGGCGCGCATCAAAAGGTCCGGTGTGACCTCACTCATGATGCGCGCCCAAGCAGGATTAGCCCTCAGCCATGTTGGCTTCGAGCCATTTCTCCAACCAGTGAATGTTGTATTCGCCGGTGTGGATGTCTTTTTCCTGAAGCAGGGCGTGGAACAGCGGCGTCGTGGTGTCGATGCCGTCGATGATCAGCTCACCCAAGGCCCGGTCCAGACGCGCCAGCGCCTCGGCCCGGTCACGACCATGCACAATCAGCTTGCCGATCAAGCTGTCGTAGTAAGGCGGGATGTTGTAGCCGTCATAGAGCGCGCTATCCATCCGCACGCCTAGACCACCGGGCGCGTGATACGCGGTGATCTTACCGGGACGCGGGGCGAACTCTGGCAGTTTCTCAGCGTTGATGCGAACCTCAATGGCGTGGCCGTTGATTTCCAACTCATCTTGCTCAAAGGACATGTCCAGACCGGCCGCGACGCGGATTTGCTCGCGCACGAGGTCGACACCAAAGATGCCTTCGGTCACCGGGTGTTCCACCTGAAGACGGGTGTTCATTTCGATGAAATAGAATTCGCCGTTTTCATAGAGGAACTCGATGGTGCCCGCGCCGATGTAGTTGATTTTGGCAACCGCATCCGCACAGACCTTACCGATCTTGGCACGCTCTTCCGGAGTGATGGAGGGGCCGGGGGCCTCTTCAAAGACCTTCTGGTGACGCCGCTGCAAGGAGCAATCGCGCTCGCCCAGGTGCACCGCTTTGCCTTTGCCGTCCCCAAAGACCTGAATCTCGATGTGGCGCGGTGTGGTGAGGTACTTCTCGATGTAGACCTCATCGTTGCCAAAGGCAGCTTTGCCTTCCGCACGGGCGGTCATAAACGCGCTTTCCATGTCGGCAGCCGTCTGGGCCACTTTCATGCCGCGACCACCACCACCGGCGGTGGCTTTGATGATCACCGGATAGCCCATCTCTTCGCCAAGCTTCTTGGCGGTTGCAAGATCAGGCACGCCACCATCAGAACCCGGCACGCAGGGCACGCCGAGTTTGATCATGGTGTCTTTGGCGGTGATTTTATCGCCCATGATGCGGATGTGTTCCGCAGTTGGGCCGATGAAGGTCAGGCCGTGGTCTTCGATGATCTGCACGAAGTTGGCGTTTTCGCTGAGGAAGCCGTAGCCCGGGTGGATCGCTTGCGCGCCGGTGACTTCGCAGGCGGCGATGATGGCCGCCATGTTCAGGTAACTGTCGGTGCCGGGGGGCGGGCCGATGCAGATGGCCTCATCCGCCATGCGCACGTGCATCGCGTCGGCGTCCGCAGTGGAGTGCACCGCAACCGATTTGATGCCCATTTCGCGGCACGCACGGATCACGCGCAGGGCGATCTCTCCGCGGTTTGCGATCAGGATTTTGTCAAACATGAGAACGCCTTACTCGATGATCGCCAGCGGTGCGCCATATTCCACGGTGTCGCCGTCGCCCACCAGAATGCGCTTCACGGTGCCGGATTTTGGCGCCGGGATGTGGTTCATGGTTTTCATGGCTTCCACGATCAGCAGGGTGTCGCCCTCAGATACGGTCTGGCCCACGGTGGCGAACGGTGCGGCGCCTGGCTCTGGTGCGAGATACACGGTGCCAACCATTGGCGAGGTCACTGCGCCTGGGTGGCTGGCAGGATCGTCCTCAGAAGCGGCCGGTGCGGCAGCAGGCGCTGCGGCTGGTGCGGCGGCGGCAGGTGCTGGCGCGGCGGCTGGGGCTGCAACGGCCGCAGGTGCGGCGGCAACTACTTGCGTCTGGCGGCTGACACGGACGTTCAGGCTGTCGTCTTCGCCATACTCGCGCATCACTTCCAGTTCGGTCAGGTCGTTTTCGCGCAGCAGCTCTGCCAAAGCAGAAATAAAGGCCACATCAGAGTCGTGATTTTTTTTGCTCATTTTCCGTTTCTATCCCCTACGCGCTTAAGCGCTGTTGAGTCTTATTGGTTTCCCCTGCGGCGCTTATAGAGAAAAAGCTGCCCCTAGGAAAGCTGAACTGGGGTTCAGATGGGGGGAAATGGACGGAGTTTCCAGCCCTGAAAGTCGATTAGGCTCTGGCCCCACTCCTTTTGCACGACAGGTTTGGCAGATTTTCTGTCTGACAACGAACGATGGCGCTGGGATAGTGGTTCTATCTCAAGGCATTGCGAGGACGTCAGGCGGCAAATCTGCCAAATCCTACGGACGCCAAATCCGCGTCATCTCAGAGGCTTGGCCCGCTTGAAAATAGCTCCACTATTGTCGGCGCGTGCCAAACCACTGATATTTTGCGGATTTGACGCCTGATGTACAAAAGGAGTGGGGCCAGAGCCTAAAGTGGCATTCCGGACAGTTTGGCCACCAATTCGGCCAATTTGCGGGCATTGAACTTGCGCAGAAGGCGGGCGCGGTATTCTTCGACCGTGCGATAGGACAGGTCCAGCTCCAGCCCGATCTCTTTGGAGGTCATGCCGCGGCAGGTCAGAATGGCGACCTGGCGTTCGCGCTGGGTGAGTTCCACAACGGGGCGGTCCTCAGAGAGGTCAGCAAAAGACCAAACGCTTTTGTAGAAAGGGCTTTCCGGTGACGTGGACTGTCCCCGGACGCGGCACCAAAAAAGGGTTTTGTCCATGCGCTGCATCACACGTTCGTCGCTATAGCGACCGGTGTTGCCCATGGTGGTGTAGACCTTTTTGCCAAGTTTCTGGAAATCTTCATCAGAGGCGTAGAAGTCAGCAATAGAGCGGTTTGCGCAGCCTTCCGGCGCGATGCCAAACATCTCACCAAACCGCAGGTTCACCCGCTGGATGATACGGTTTTCCAGAATGCAGAGCCCGACAGGGGCGTGATCAAAGGCGAGGGCGTTTAGTTCCATCGGGCAGTGATGGCACAGGTGTGCGCAAAGGGGAAGGCGCAAAGAAAAACGGCGCGCCTATTACGCGCGCCGTCGTGTGGTGATTGGTTGTCTTACAGGCCGGAATTGAAGCGGTCGCGGGCGGTGCGGCCTGCGTCGGAGTTTTCAAAACAGACCAGCAGGTTGTGGTTGGCCAATGGGGTTTCGTGGAACACCAGCGCGTCGGCGTGTTTGGCCAGTCGCGGCTCGCTGGCGAGCATATGTTCAAACACGTTGCGGTCGATCACGGCGGCGTCCATGCGGCCGGCGGCGACTTTTTCCACGTTTGAGGCGTCGGTTGGGCCTGCGTCCACTTTCAGTGAGCCGTCTGCAACCATGGCATCAAAGCGGGCTTCGTTGATGTAGCCTTCGACCACGCCAATGCGGTAGTTGCCGAGATCGTCGTGGGAGGACCAGCTAAAGGCGTTGTCTTTGCGGTGGATGAAGCCTACCGGCGAGGTGCCAAATGGGGCGGAGTAGACGCAGCGGTCGCCGCCTTTTTCGGCGTCGGCACCGACGTCATAGTATTCCGGGTAAAGGCCCAGGTAGTTTGGATCTTTGGCGGCGAGGTTCACGGCGCGGTTCCATGGGAAGACCTCAGCCACGACCTCGTCGCCTGCGGCGGCAAAGGCGGCGGTGACAGCGTTCGTCGATGTGCCGGAGCCGTCGGCGTTCACATATGGGGGCCATTCCAGCGTGGTCAGTTTGACCGTTTTGGCCGAAGCTGTGGTGGCGAGGGCCGCGAGAGCGGCAGCAAAAAGCGTGGATTTTTGCATGGTGACTCCAAAAATTGAATGAGCATTTAAGTTCCGGCGTCACCTGAGCATGAGAGTGCTAAAAAGCCGTTACCTTTTGGATGGGGCGGGCACTGGTGGTTTTACGGGATTGCAGTGCGGCTGGTCTTGCGGCTTGCTGAGGTTGGGGAGAGGGGGGACCGCTATGAATATTGCGACATGGTTGGTGCGCGCGGCGCAGCGTGCGCCGGAGCGGCAGGCGATTTTTGAGGGGCAGCGCTGTGTCGAGACCTATGGCGGGTTTCTGAGCCGTGCGCTGGGGGTGGCGCAGTGGCTGGACGCACAAGGGGTGCAAGCTGGCGATCGGGTTGGGGTGTTTATGAAAAATTGCCCCGAGTATCTGATTGCGCTTTATGGCATTTGGGCAGCCGGGGCAGTGGCGGTCCCGATCAACGCCAAGCTGCATCCGAAAGAAGCAGCGTGGATTTTGCAGGATGCGGAGGCTCAGCTGTGTTTTGTGTCCGAACGCTTTGAGACAGATCTCTCGGAGGTCTGTGACGTGGCTTGCGCCTTGGTACCGGAGGAACGCGTTGACGGTGGAGCGATTGTAGACCGCAAGCCTGGTGACCTGTGCTGGCTGTTTTACACGTCCGGCACAACAGGACGGCCCAAAGGCGTGATGATCACCCATCGCATGCTTGTTGCCATGGCGATGAGCTATTTTGCCGATGTGGATCAGGTGACCGCGGAGGACACAGCGCTTTATGCCGCGCCAATGAGCCATGGGGCCGGGCTCTACAACGTGATGCATGTGCTCAAAGGCGCGCGGCATGTGGTGCCGGAAAGTGGCGGCTTTGACGAGGCGGAGATTTTTGATCTCGCCGCGCATTTTGGGCGGGTGCATATGTTTGCTGCGCCCACGATGGTGAAACGCATGACGCAGGTCGCCAAGGCGATGGGCGCTGATGGCTCTGGACTACGCACCGTCGTCTATGGTGGCGGGCCGATGTATGTGGAGGACATCCGCGAGGCCGTGGATCACTTCGGGCCGGTGTTTGCGCAGATCTACGGGCAGGGTGAATGCCCGATGTGCATCACCGCGTTGAGCAAAGATGAGGTGGCGCGCGGGGATGTGGCTCAGCTGGCGTCGGTTGGTCGGGCGCAATCGGTGGTGGAGCTGGCGATTGGTGGCTCGGCGGGGCTTTTGCCTGCGGGTGAGGTGGGCGAAATCCTTGCGCGCGGGGATGCGGTAATGCCTGGGTATTGGCGCAACGCGGCGGCCTCGAAGGCGGCGCTGAAAGACGGGTGGCTGCACACGGGCGATATGGGCGTTTTGGACGGCGCGGGGTATCTGACGCTGAAGGATCGCTCCAAAGACCTGATCATTTCCGGGGGGACCAATATTTATCCACGTGAGGTGGAAGAGGTGCTGCTGACGCATCCGTCTGTGGTGGAGGTGTCCGTGGTGGGCAGGCCGCACCCGGAGTGGGGCGAGGATGTGGTTGCCTTTGTGGTCTGTGATGGCGCGCTGGATGTGGCGGCGTTGCAGGCGCATTGTCTGACGGAGATGGCGCGGTTCAAACGGCCGAAGGATTATGTGCAGGTGGAGCGCTTGCCGAAGAACAACTATGGGAAGGTGTTGAAGACGGAATTGCGGGGGATGTTGCGAGGCGACTCCTAAAAAAGTGCCTTCCAAAGGGTGATTTTACAGGCGGCGCTTTGGTGTCTTCCCGACTTGAAACGAGGGACTATTCATCGTTGAGTGAGATGCGTTTCTTGGACAAAAGGACCTCAGATGACGATCAGGACAGAGCGAACCGATGTTCTTGTGATTGGAGGCGGTACGGCAGGTTTTGGAGCCGCCATCGCGGCAGCGCGCCAAGGGCTTGAGGTGACACTGTTAGAGGCGACAAGCAAGGTCGGTGGTGTCATGGCGTTTTGTCCTGGGATGCCCTGGGGAGGCGCCTACCCGACGAATCAGATCATTGGCGGGCTCATTGAAGAGCTCACGGAGCGGCTCACACAGATGGTCCCCCCAGCGGCCGCAAAACGGGACTGTACGTTGGAGAATTTCGGTCCCGAAATCATCTATGACCATGACGTTGCCACACTGACAATGTTTGAAATGCTTGAAGAAGCAGGTGTTCGGACACGATTAGGGGCAATCGCAGTCAGCCCCGAAATGAATGGCGACACGATCTCTTTGGTCCAATGCTGTGATAGGCATGGACCTTTCAGCCTTGAGCCAAAAATCGTCATTGATTGTTCCGGGGATGGCGATATCTCCGCCAAAGCGGGCGTGCCCTTTGCCTTGGGCGACGCGTCGGGAAACATGATGGCCGTGACAATTTCGTTCTTCATGGTGGGGGTGGAATGGAACCGGGCCTTTGCTGATCCGGATCCGTATTTTCAGAAGTTTGCGGCGAAAGGGATTGCGGAGGGTCGGCTACACAGTGACTTGGCAAAGCTGTATCTGATGCGAGGCTTTCACGAAGGCACGGTTTTTGCAATTCCGTGCATGTTCGGGGCGTTGACGGCACAGACCCTGTTGCTGTGAGCGCGGCAACTCAGGAAGGGCGCAGACGATGTCACAAGTTGGCGCAATTCCTGAAGAGTGATGTCCCCGGTTTTGACAAGGCGCATATGTCGATGCTCTCTCCTACAGTGGGGGTGCGCGAGACACGGAAACTGCAAGGTCAGTATCGGTTGACCGGGAAAGACTTGGCGGACGCGACCAAGTTCCGGGATGGGATTGTGGCCTGCGACAACCCGATCGATGATGTTATGCGCGCTGAAGGGGATATGACGCATTTGGCGGCCATCGAACCCGGTCAGTTTTATACTATTCCGTTTCGATCGCTTGTGCCGGAACGGATTACAAACCTGATGTTTGCCGGCCGCATTTTGTCGGCAGACTCTGTGGCGTTTGCTTCGGTGCGCGGAATGCCACAGTGCATGGCAATGGGGCAGGCCACAGGCGCGGCTGCTGCGCTTGCGCTTCGGTCCGGCGTAGCCGTTCAGGAAGTGACTGCTGAAGAGCTCGTCCGGTCCTTGTCAAGTCAGGGCCTCAATCGATTGAGAATCTAAAAGCTGGATCAAACCCGATTTACTTGGGGTCCAAGCGCAAAAAAGCCCCGCCAAATCTGGCAGGGCTTTGTGATTTTATCGCCGCGTTAGGCTTAGTTCACGATGGTCGCTTCAGTTGCGGCGCGCAGTTCGTCCTCGCTCACACCATCGGCGCATTCGACGATTTTCAGGCCGCCTTCAACCACGTCCAACACACCCAGATTGGTGATGATGCGGTCGACCACGCCTTTGCCGGTCAGCGGCAGGGTGCACTCTTTCAGCACTTTGGAGACGCCGTGTTTGTTGGCGTGATCCATCACAACCACCACGCGGCCGACGCCGGCCACCAGATCCATCGCGCCGCCCATGCCTTTGACAAGCTTGCCGGGGATCATCCAGTTGGCCAAATCGCCGTTTTCAGCCACTTCCATGGCGCCCAAGATGGCCATGGCGATTTTGCCGCCGCGGATCATCGCGAAGGACTGCGCCGAGTCAAAATACGCGGTCTGGGGCAGTTCGGTGATGGTCTGCTTGCCGGCGTTGATCAGGTCGGCGTCTTCTTCACCTTCGATCGGGAAGGGGCCCATGCCCAGCATGCCGTTTTCTGATTGCAGCGTGACTTCGACGCCTTCGGGGATGTGGTTGGAGACCAGCGTCGGGATGCCGATGCCGAGGTTCACATACCAGCCGTCTTGCAGTTCTTGTGCGGCGCGCGCCGCCATTTGATTGCGATCCCAAGCCATGATTATGCCTCCTCACGCGGGCGTACGGTGCGCTGTTCGATACGTTTTTCGTGATCACCTTGAATGATGCGGTGCACGTAGATGCCGGGCAGGTGGATGCTGTCCGGGTCCAGCGAGCCAGTGGGCACGATTTCTTCAACTTCCACGATGCAGATCTTGCCGCAGGTGGCCGCAGGGGCGTTGAAGTTGCGGGCGGTTTTGCGGAACACGAGGTTGCCGGTTTCATCCGCTTTCCAGGCTTTCACAATGGCGAGATCGGCAAAGATGCCTTCTTCCATGATGTAGTCTTCCATCGCGCCGTCAGGACCGGTGGGGAACTGCTTTTCCAGCTTGCCTTCGGCAATCACGGTGCCGACGCCGGTCTTGGTGAAGAAGCCCGGGATACCGGCGCCGCCAGCGCGCATGCGCTCGGCCAGGGTGCCCTGTGGGTTGAATTCCAGCTCCAGCTCACCGGAGAGGTACTGGCGCATGAATTCTGCGTTTTCGCCCACGTAGGAGCTGATCATCTTTTTGACCTGTTTGGTCTGCAACAGGATGCCGATGCCGAAGTCATCAACGCCCGCGTTGTTGGAGGCAAACGTCAGGTCTTTGACGCCGCTGTCTTTGATTGCGTCGAGCAGAAGCTCGGGAATGCCGCAGAGGCCAAAGCCGCCTGAGGCAATGAACATGCCGTCGCTCAGAACGCCGTCCAGCGCCTCAGCGGCCTTTGCATATACCTTTTTCATGGATGTCTCCCCTTATCCGGAAATTGGGGAGAGTAGTGACGGCGGGGCGGAGATGAGTCAACGCCAGCAGGGGGTGTCCGGTATTACTACGGGCGTTTGTGGGTAGTGGGGCGGGCACGGCAGGGCGCCCGCGAAGATGCTTGTGTGTCAGGCCGGCAGAGCATCGGCGCTGTATTGTGCGGCAAAGGCAGCGCTGGGCGGGATCGGGGTGATCACATCGATCAGTACGCCATTGGGGTCACGCAAGATGAAGTGGCGCTGGCCGAAATCCTCATCGATCAGCGGTTTGACCACTTCTAGGCCGAGTTTGGTCAGGCGATCGCACTCCGCGGCGGCGTCTTCAACCTCGAAATTGAGCAACATGCTGGTGGTGAGACCGCGTCCGACGTCAGGGATGGTTTCGTGGGTGCCGTCCAGAATGGCGAGGTTCACAGACGGATCAGCGTTGCTTTGCAAATGAACATACCAATCGGAGGTGAAGGCTTGTGAAAAGCCAAAATGGGTTTCGTAGAAGGCTGCGGTGCCCGCCACATCGTTGGTTTGCAGGACGGGGTAAAACTGGGTGGGTTTCATTGTCAGCGATTCCTTGGTAAAAACATACAGTATGTAATAAACAAACAGGCCGTATGTATGCAAGAAAAATCAACCCGGACTCCCAATGCCGAAAGACGGGCGCAGATGCGTGCGCGTTTGATTGAGGCCGCTCGTGCGCTGTTTGTGGAGAAGGGATACGCGGAGGCCAGCACACCCGAGATTGTACGCATGGCCGGGGCGACGCGCGGGGCGCTGTACCATCACTTTGAGGACAAACAGGCCTTGTTTCGGGCGGTTGTGGAAGCAGAAGCGCAAGCGGTAACCGAAGTCATTGATACGGCCAGCACCACAGTGGACACGCTGGATGCGCTTGCGGAAGGCAGCCGTGCTTTTTTTGACGCGATGAGCGATGCGGCGCGGGCGCAGTTGTTGCTTGTTGATGGGCCTGCGGTGCTCGGGGCGGCTGAGATGGATCGGATCGACGCAGGCGGTGGGCGGCAATCGCTCTTAGTGGGGCTGAAGGCCGCGCATCCCGATCACGATGAAGAGACGCTTGCCGCAATGGCGGTGGTGCTGTCCGCAGCGTTTGATCGTGCCGCACTGGAGGTTGCGCAATCGGGAGCGGACCCAACTGTGTTTGAAGGCGTTCTCAATCGGCTGATGGGGGCGGCGTTCGAACCGAAATAGGGCAGGGTGCTTGGCGCGAAAAAAAAGGCCCCGTAGCGGGGCCTTTTTCATTTCTTGGCAGCGGCTTTTTTGGCGGGTGCCTTCTTTTTTGCTGCCGGTTTTTTCTTGGCAGCGGCTTTCTTTTTGGCCGGTTTCTTACCCGCCTTTTCGGTGATCCATTCCACAGCCTGTTCCATGGTCACGTCTTTCACATCGATCTCTTTGGGGATCGTGGCGTTGACTTTTTCCCATTTCACATAAGGGCCATAGCGGCCGTCCATGATGTTGACCGGACCACCGGCATCGGGGTGTTCGCCGAGCTCACGCAAAGCCTTGGCGGCGGCGCGGCGACCACGGCCCGGGTTGTTACGCTTCTCAGTGATCATTTCCATGGCGCGGTTCATGCCGATCTCAAACACGTCGAGCGTGTCTTTGAGGTTGGCGTAGACCGGTTTTTCCTCGTCAGGCAGTTGGTGCATGATGTAGGGGCCAAAGCGTCCCAGATTGGACGCGATCACGCCGCCGTCCGGGTGCATGCCAATCTCGCGCGGTAGGGTCAGCAAGGTGACAGCCTGTTCCAGGGTGACCTCGTTGGGCCCCCAACCGGGCAGGAACTCTTTGCCTTGTTTTGGCAGAGAAGAACGCGGCGGCTTTTTGTTTTCCGGTGTGGCTTCACCGCGTTGCACGTAGGGGCCAAAACGGCCGGATTTCAGATGGATTTCGTCACCATCGTCCTCGCCCAGCACTTTTTCGTAGCCTTCTGCACCCTCGCCGGAGATAGGACGGGTGTAGTTGCATTCCGGGTAGTTGCCGCAGCCGACAAAGCCGCCGGTCCGGGAGGTTTTCAGGTGCAGCTGGCCTGCGCCGCATTTGGGGCAGACGCGCGGGTCGGTGCCGTCTTCGCGCGGCGGGTACAATTGAGGCGCTAGCGCGTCGTCGAGGATGTCGAGCACCTCGGAGATGCGCAGATCGCTGGTTTCGGCGATGGCCGCATGAAAATCTTTCCAGAAGCGGGACAGCACGTTTTTGTAGTTGCGGTCGCCGGCGGAGACGTCATCGAGCTCTTCTTCGAGGTTGGCGGTGAACTCATAGCCGACGTATTTGCGGAAGAAATTCACCAGGAAGATCGTCACGATGCGGCCTTTGTCCTCAGGGAAGAGGCGGTTTTTCTCTTTTCGGACGTAGTCGCGGTCTTGGATGGTGGTGATCACCGATGCGTAGGTGGAGGGGCGGCCGATGCCGAGCTCTTCCATTTTTTTTACCAGCGTCGCCTCGGTGTAGCGGGGCGGAGGCTGGGTGAAGTGCTGCTCCGGGGAGACGGCGTTTTTGGCGATGTTTTCGCCCTGCATGATCTGTGGCAGACGCTTGCCGTCGTCATCATCCACAACCTGATCGTCGCGGCCTTCTTCGTAAACGCGCATGAAGCCGTCAAACAGCACCACCTGACCGGTGGCGCGCAGCTCAATTTGCTTGTCTTGCGAGGCGATGTCCACGGTGGTGCGCTCCATGCGGGCGCCTTCCATCTGGCAGGCCAGGGTGCGTTTCCAGATCAGGTCGTAGAGCTTGCGCTGGTCGTCCTCAGAGACCTTCAGGTCAGACGGCTTGCGCATCATATCCGTGGGGCGGATACACTCGTGCGCTTCCTGAGCATTCTTGGCTTTGTTCTTATAAATCCGGGGCTTGGCAGGCACGTAGTCCTTGCCGTAGAGCGCTTCGATGGCGTCGCGCGCGCCCTGTACGGCCTCCGGCGCCATGTCGATGCCGTCGGTCCGCATATAGGTGATGTAGCCGGCCTCATAGAGGCGCTGGGCGGTGCTCATGCAGTGTTTTGCGCCCATGCCAAATTTGCGGCTGGCTTCCTGCTGAAGGGTCGAGGTCATAAACGGCGCGGACGGGTTGCGGGAGGCGGGTTTGGCCTCCACGCGGGCCACAGACAGGTCGCGGCTTTGGATCGCTTGCACAGCGAGTTCAGCGGCGGTGGAGTTTTCCAGCGCGTATTTGTCGAGCTTCTCGCCGCCCAGCACGGTGAGGCGGGCCTCAAACTCTTGGTTGCGGGGCGTGGAAAGCTGGGCCTTTACGGACCAGTATTCGCGGGCGTTAAACGCCTCGATTTCCATCTCGCGCTCCACGATCAGGCGCAGGCAGACCGACTGTACGCGGCCTGCAGAGCGCGCGCCGGGCAGTTTGCGCCACAGCACGGGAGAGAGGTTGAAGCCGACAAGGTAATCGAGTGCGCGGCGGGCCAGATAGGCGTCCACCAGCGGTTGATCCACCTGACGCGGGTTTTGCATGGCCTCGGTGATGGCGGATTTGGTGATCGCGTTGAACACCACGCGGGACACATTGGTGTCCTTCTTGATGGCGCGGCGCTTGCGCAGGGCTTCCTCGAGGTGCCAGCTGATCGCTTCGCCTTCGCGATCAGGGTCGGTTGCGAGGATCAGTTCGTTGTCGTTTTTCAGAGCGTCGGCAATGGCTTTGACATGAGGGCGGGAGTTGTTGGCGATCTCCCACAGCATGTCAAAATCGTTGTCCGGATCCACCGAGCCGTTTTTGGCGGGCAGGTCGCGGATGTGGCCGTAGGAGGCTAATACTGTGTAGTCCGAGCCAAGGTATTTATTAATAGTTTTGGCTTTGGCTGGGGATTCTACGACAACTACTGGCATTCATTTTCCTCTCGACTCGGCGCGAGCCTTATGGCGGCGAAAAATGTGGGGCGAAAGGGGGGATTGTCAATGCATAGCGGATTTTCGCGTGTCACTGTGCACGCAATTTAGGGAGATTTTGACACATGAAGCGATTGATTTGGGCAGGTGTTTTGATGGTAACGGCGGCTGGCGGAGCCTTGGCTCAGAGCTGGAGCGAGCCGGCGCGGGGCACGCAGGTGCGCAAAGATTTGATGAGCGCGATCCGCCCGATTGCGGAGTGGCGGCTGGGCGCGCCGGTGCAATTTGTGGTCAAGGATTTGCGGGTGGCAGGCGATGTCGGCTATGGCCGACTCTATGCGCAACGTCCGGGCGGCGGGAAGATTGATCTGAACGCCACGCCGATTTCGCGGCGCATGGGCGGCGACTACTTTGAAGAGTGGGAAGAGCCTTACATTGATGTGATGTACCAGAAATCTGGCAATGTTTGGGTGGCGGTGGAGTATACGCTGTCGTCGAGCGAGGCCTGGTGGGCGTCGCCGGAGTATTGCGCGGCTTATGGCCCGGTGCTGACCGAGTGGTGTCGCTAGTTCGTTCATAATTTAGGTTTTGGAGAGCAGCCCGCCGGCCAGGCGGGTGATCTTGCCGTGCATTTCCAGATCAAGCAGCGCTGGTGTGACCTCGGAGGGGGAGAGCACCATGTCGCGCGACAACTGGTCTTCGCTGATTGGCGAGGGGCCTAGACGTTGCAGGATTTCGCTGTGCAGCGCAGCGGTGTCGCGCAGGCTGCGGTTTGGGCGGTTTGTCGGCGAGTCTTGTGGGATGTCCGGTTGTTTGGGCGCGCGCAGGGGCAAGGTGTTGAGCACCTCCAGCACGTCTTCTGCGCCGCGCACTAAGGTGGCGCCGTCGCGGATCAGGATGTTGGCGCCCGAGGCGCGGGCGTCAAACGGGTGTCCGGGCACGGCCAGCACGTCGCGGCCCTGGTCCAGCGCAATGCGCGCGGTGAGCAAGCTGCCAGATTTGGCGGCGGCTTCGACGACTACGACAGCCCGCACAAGGCCGGAGATGATCCGGTTGCGGGCCGGGAAGTGGCGTGCGCGGGGTTCCATGTCTGGACGTTGTTCCGAAAGGCAGAGGCCCTGCGCCGCAATTTGCTCTGCGAGGTCGATGTTCTTGGACGGGTAAGGCCGGTTGAGGCCGCCTGCGTAGACGGCGATGTTGCCGGTGTCCAAAGAGGCTTCGTGGGCGGTTGCGTCGATACCACGGGCGAGTCCGGAGACCACCGTGAGGCCAGCGTCGCCGAGGTCTGCGGCCAAACGTTTGGCCATGCGCATGCCCAAAGAGGACGCGTTGCGGGCACCGATGATGGCGACAGTTGGGTGAGACAGGAGGGAAGTGTTTCCGAGACACCAGAGCATTGGCGGTGCGTCCGGGATTTCCTTCAGCAGCGCGGGGTAGTCGGCGTCCTCAAAGAAAAGCGGCCGCGCTCCAAGAGCACGGCCGTCATTCAGTTCGCGTTTTGCGTCGTCGATTGATGTTGGGGTGTACCGGGGCACGCCAGCAGTTCTTGCTATGTCGGGCAGGGCGTTTAGGGCCGCCTCTGCCGATCCATGCTCCCGCATCAATCTATGATATGTAGTTGCCCCGACACGACGGGATCGCAAGAGGCGAAGCCGCGATAATCGCGTTTCCTCCGTGGTGGGTGGGATTTGGGGGTGAGTGGAAGAAATTCGATCTTCGGTCATCCGCAACTCCGCCTGCTTGCAAGACTAGGTTTAGGCTTGCAGTGGTTAACAGCGCGTAAACCAAACAGGAAAAAATTGAGTTTTGACCAAATAAAACGAATTCCCCTCACATTTTAGACAGTCACCGCTTAGGTCGCCGCGCCACCAACCGTCAAACCGTCCATCAAAACAGTGGGTTGGCCTACACCAACCGGCACCCATTGACCGGCCTTGCCGCAGTTCCCCATGCCCGGATCCAGCGCCATATCGTTACCCAGACCTTTAATTTGGGTCATGGCGGTGGCGCCGTCTCCTATTAATGTGGCACCTTTTACGGGAGCGCCAACTTTACCGTTCTCCACACGGTAGGCTTCGGTGCAGGAGAAAACAAACTTGCCGTTGGTGATGTCGACCTGACCGCCGCCAAAACCGACGGCGTAGATACCGTCTTTCAGAGACGCGACCAGATCCGCGGGATCGGCGTTGCCGCCTTCCATATAGGTGTTGGTCATGCGCGGCATGGGCGCGTGGGCGTAGCTTTCGCGGCGGCCATTTCCTGTGGGGGCGACGCCCATCAGGCGGGCGTTTTGGCGGTCTTGCATATAGCCCACCAGAATGCCGTCTTCGATCAGGGTGGTTTTGCCCGACGGTGTGCCCTCGTCATCAACTGTGATGGAGCCGCGGCGATCCGGTATTGTGCCGTCATCAATCACGGTCACGCCTTTGGAGGCGACCTGCTTGCCAATCATGCCAGCGAACTTGGAGCTGCCTTTGCGGTTGAAGTCGCCTTCTAACCCGTGGCCGACAGCTTCATGCAGCAAAATGCCGGGCCAGCCTGGGCCAAGCACCACTTCCATTGGTCCCGCCGGGGCAGGGACCGCAGAGAGGTTCACCGTGGCGATGCGCAGCGCCTCGCGGGTTTTGGCCTGCCAATCAGTAGGATCAAGTAAACCATCCAGACCCACGCGGCCGCCGCCGCCAGCGGAGCCGCTTTCGCGGCGGCCATTTTCCTCGACAATTACGGAGACATTTACACGGGTCATCGGGCGGGTGTCGGTGATGACCTGACCATCCGGGCGCAGGATCACCACTTCCTGATGTGAGGCCGCCAAAGTGGCGGAGACCTGCACCACACGCGGATCAAGGTCGCGGGCAAAGGTGTCGATGTCGCGCAGGGTTTCGATCTTCACCGGGAAGTCGATGCCGCCAATAGGATCGGCATCAGTATAGAGCTTGCGGTTGGTGGGCGTCGGGCCGTCAGCCAGAGTACCACCGCCGTTGCCCACGGCCAGCCGCGCGGTGTCAACGGCGCGTTTGATCGCGGCTTCGCTGATCTCGGAGGAATGGGCGTAACCAGCCACCTCGCCATTCACTGCGCGCAGGCCGAATCCTTCGGCGGCGTCATAGCTTGCGGTCTTGATCCGACCGTCATCAAACACCAAAGCTTCCGAACTGCGGCGTTCAAAAAACAGCTCGCCATCATCTGCCCCCTTGGTCGCAGTGCGCAAATGCCGCAGGGCGGTGCCCTCATCTATTGCATTTTCAAAGGGTTGGAAGCGGGTTTGGGTCATATGCTGTCAGCCTCTATATTTGATCTAAATCAAAAAAGCGTCCGTTTGACGCAAGCTTCGATCTTTATCTACGGGAGAGAATATGGTTTTTAGGCGCGAAACAACAGCGGGATTCCGCCGGAAGGCAAGAGGGATTCTGTGAAACCGACAAGAACAACACCGCAACCGATCAGGGTGACACATGCGAATTCTCTCGACATTCCTGGGCCTTATGGCAGCCACAACCGCGGCGCCCGCATTTGCGCAGGCCGCCGAAACCATTGGTAAACCTGAGCCCAAGGGCCTTGGTTTTCAACCGGCGGCCACCGAATTGGCCCGCCAGATTCAGTCGTTGGACGGTCTGATCCTGACCATTATCACCATCATCACCGTGTTTGTGACCGCGTTGTTGATCTACTGCATCGTGCGCTACAACCGCCGTGCCAACCCAACGCCGGGTACGTTCACCCACAACACGCCTTTGGAAATCGCGTGGACCCTGGGCCCAATCCTGATTCTGGTGCTGATCGGGTCCTTCTCTCTGCCGGTGTTGTTCAACCAGCAGGAAATCCCGGAAGGCGAAGTGCACATCAAAGTGACCGGTTACCAGTGGTACTGGGGCTATGAGTACACCGACCACGAGTTTGCGTTTGACAGCTTCCTGCTGGCGAAAGAAGAACTGGCGGCAAACGGCTACAACGAAGATGAGTATCTGCTGGCAACCGACACCAAAGTGGTTGTGCCAATTGGCAAGACCGTTGTCATGGACGTGACCGGTGCGGACGTGATCCACAGCTGGACCATCCCATCCTTTGGCGTGAAGCAGGACGCCGTGCCTGGCCGTATCGCACAGCTGTGGTTCAAAGCGGAGAAAGAGGGCATCTACTTTGGTCAGTGTTCTGAACTCTGCGGCAAGGACCACGCCTACATGCCAATCACCGTCGAAGTTGTGTCTGAGGACAAATACAACGAGTGGCTGAAAGGCGCGATCGAAGAGTATGCGGGTGACATGTCCACCCTGCCAGCGATCGAAGTGGCTTCGGCTGACTAATCTTACCATCGGCGGGGCCTGTCTCCGCCGGTTGTGACGCGCAAGGCGGGCTATGGTGTCCGCCTTTCACACACAGGACAGAGCATGAGCGACGCAAGCATCAATACGCAAGCCAGAGCCAGCCACGGCGACGCAGAGTTTGGCGACTATTTCGCCCTTCTGAAGCCGCGGGTGATGTCGCTGGTGGTGTTCACAGCCGCCGTGGGCCTTCTGGCCGCGCCTGGCTCGGTGCATCCGTTTGTGGCATTTTGCTCCATCTTGTTTATCGCTGTAGGCGGTGGCGCCTCTGGTGCGCTGAACATGTGGTATGACGCGGACATCGACCGTTTGATGACCCGCACACAGAAGCGCCCGATTCCTGCTGGTAAAGTGACTGAGGGCGAGGCGCTGGCCGTTGGAGTGGCGCTGTCGGGTTTTGCGGTGGTGATGTTGGGCCTGGCGGCCAACTGGGTCGCGGCGGCGCTGCTGGCCTTTACGATTTTCTTCTACGTGGTGATCTACACCATGTGGCTCAAACGCTGGACCCCGCAGAACATCGTGATTGGTGGCGCAGCGGGTGCTTTCCCTCCGATGATCGGCTGGGCGGTTGTGACCGGCGGCATTTCGATTGAAAGTGTGCTGATGTTCACGCTGACCTTCATGTGGACCCCTCCGCATTTCTGGGCGCTGTGTCTGTTCATGAAGTCCGACTACAAAGACGCGGGCGTGCCAATGTTGCACGTGACCCATGGGCGTCGCGTGACCCGCAACCACATCCTAGTTTACACCCTGCTGCTCGCCGTTGTGGCGATTGGCATGGCCTTCACCGGTGTGGGCGGCCCGATTTACCTGACCACCGCCTTGATCCTGAACGGCCTATTTGTGGCCGGTGCGATTTCGATCTGGCGGCGTGACGAAGAGATTTCCGAAGCCGACGGCTACAAGCGCGAGAAAGCGTTCTTTGGCCTGTCGCTGATTTACCTGTTCATGCATTTTGGTGCGATTTTGGTGGAGGCCACGTTGGCCCCTTATGGCATCGGAGGATGGTAAGCAGATGAGCTTTCGCGAGGAACACGAACTGCACAAGCGCCGGTTTGGTCGCAACCTTGGGGTTGCGCTGGTCTTGGTGAGCTTCATTGTCATCGTTTTTGGCCTGACCGTGGTGAAAGTCACCCGCGGCGACTATGAGCCTGAAAACGCCAGTATTCAGCGGGGGCAGTGATGGCGATGGATCCGAAAAAAAAGACGCTGGTTCAGACCGTAGGTGTGGTTGTGACCATGGGCGCGCTGGCCTGGGCGTCTGTGCCGTTTTACGATTGGTTCTGCCGTGTGACTGGCTTTGGTGGCGTGACCAACACCGCCGAAGCTGGCAGCGACGTGATCCTCGACAAAACCATCAAGGTCCGCTTTGACGCCTCTATTGAACGCGATATGGCGTGGGAATTCAAACCCATGCAGCGCGAGATGGAAGTGCGCATCGGCGAGACCGGCCTGGCCTTCTATGAGGCCTATAACCCAACTGACCGTCCGATTGCGGGCACCGCGAGCTACAACGTGGCGCCGTATGACGCGGGTGGGTTCTTCACCAAGATCGACTGCTTCTGCTTTGAAGAGCAGGTGCTGCAACCCGGTGAGCGGGTGACGATGCCGGTGAGTTTTTACGTGGATCCGGAAATCGTGGATGACCGGGACGCGAAATATATCAAGGTGATCACATTGGGATACACCTTCTATGAAACAGACTTGCCCGAAGAGCTGGCGTCCTTGACGACAGCGGGTGAGTAAAAGCAAAACTAATAGGCAAGCCTTCCAACGAGGGAAACTGAGAAAATGGCGCACGTAAAAGATCACGATTATCATATTTTGAACCCCTCATGGTGGCCGTTCCTGGGCGCCGTTGGTGGTTTCATCATGCTGTTTGGCGCAGTATTGTGGATGCACGACAGCGGACCTTGGGTGTTCCTGATTGGCTTGGTGGCGGTTCTGTACGTCATGTTCGGCTGGTGGGCTGACGTGATTGCAGAAAGCAACGTAGGCGATCACACGCCGGTGGTTCAGATCGGCCTGCGCTACGGCTTCATCCTGTTCATCATGTCCGAAGTCATGTTCTTCGCGGCGTGGTTCTGGACCTTCTTCAAGCACCGCATGTATCCGATGGATCCAAACGGCAACAGCCCGGCAGTAGATGGCCCGTGGCCACCAGCGGGCATTGAGACCTTTGACCCTTGGCACCTGCCGCTGATCAACACGCTGATCCTGCTGTGTTCCGGTTGTGCAGCGACCTGGGCGCACCACGCGCTTGCGCATGAAGACAACCGCAAAGACATGAAAAACGGTCTGATCATCGCGGTTCTGCTGGGTGTGATCTTCACCTTCTTCCAGGCCTACGAGTACAGCCACGCGGCGTTCAGCTTCTCCGGCAACATCTATGGCGCGTCCTTCTTCATGGCGACCGGCTTCCACGGTTTCCACGTTGTGATCGGCACGATCTTCTTGTTTGTCTGCCTGCTGCGTCTGAACGCGGGTCATTTCACCAAAGAAAAGCACGTCGGTTTTGAGGCGGCTGCCTGGTACTGGCACTTTGTGGATGTGGTCTGGCTGTTCCTGTTTGCCGCCGTGTACATCTGGGGCCAATAAGGCGACCTGCTAAAGGTTGATCCTTGAGAGCGGATACGATTAAAGCAAAGCGCGGCAGGTTCTGCCGCGCTTTTTCTTTCTAAGAAGGATCGCTGTCTTGCGTCGACTGTTCTGGCCGCTGTTTTTTGGCATTCTGGGCACGGTGGTGCTGGTGTCGCTGGGCACATGGCAGTTGCAGCGACTGACCTGGAAGGAAGGCGTCATTGCGGAGATCAATGCGCGGATTGCGAGCGATCCTGTGGCGCTGCCGGAGCCCATTGATTTGGAGCGGGACAAGTACCTGCCGGTGGCTGTGTCTGGCACCATCACCGAAGATGAAATCCACCTGTTGGCCAGCACGCGGGACGCCGGAGCTGTCTATCGCCTGGTGTCGGCGTTTGAGACTGAAGGTGGCCGTCGGATCATGATTGATCGCGGTTGGATCAAGACCGAAGACAAAGACGCCGCGCGTCCGGCACACGATGTGGAAGTGGTGGGCAACTTGCATTGGCCGGATGAGCGGGACAGTTTTACCCCAGCCAATGACGTGGACGGCAACATCTGGTTTGCCCGTGATGTGGAGCAGATGGCTGAGGTTCTGAACACCGAGCCGGTCCTGCTGATCGTGCGGGAAGACAGTGACAAGGGCGCGATTGCGACGCCTTTGCCGGTGGACACTGCCGCGTTGCCCAACAATCACCTTGAATATGTCCTGACATGGTACGGACTGGCAATTGTCTGGGTGGCGATGACCCTGTATTACCTGCGCCGGATGCGCAAAACCAAAAAGGCCTGAGAGACGTGAAATATATTTCGACCCGTGGAAACGCCCCGGAGCTGAGCTTTGAAGAGGCCATGTTGACCGGTCTCGCACGTGACGGTGGGCTGTATGTGCCAGAAAGCATTCCGACGCTGTCTGCCGAGGAGATCGCAGGACTGGCGGGCAAGTCGTATGAAGAGGCCGCGTTTGTCGTGATGCGTCCGTTTGTGGGCGATGCCTTCACCGATGAAGAGTTCAAAGGCATCATTGCGCAGGCCTATGCGAACTTCCGCCATGACGCACGCGCGCCCTTGGTGCAGTTGGCGCCGAACCACTATCTTCTGGAGCTGTTCCACGGTCCAACGCTGGCGTTCAAAGATTTCGCGATGCAATTGATTGGTCAGCTGTTCCAATTCTCGCTGGCGCGCCGCAATGAGCGAGTGACCATTGTGGGCGCGACCTCGGGTGACACCGGCTCTGCCGCTATTGAAGCTTTCCGCGGATTGGACAATGTGGATGTGTTCATCCTGTTCCCGCATGGCCGGGTGTCCGACATTCAGCGCAAACAGATGACCACGCCAGAGGACGCCAATGTGCATGCGCTGGCGCTGGATGGCGACTTTGACGACTGTCAGGCCAAGCTTAAAGACATGTTCAACGACTTTGACTTCCGCGATGGCGTGAAGCTGGCCGGTGTGAACTCGATCAACTGGGCGCGGGTGCTGGCGCAGGTGGTGTATTACTTCACTTCCGCCGTGAGCCTTGGCGCGCCATATCGCAAGGTGAGCTTCACCGTGCCAACTGGTAACTTCGGCGACATTTTTGCAGGCTACATCGCCAAGAAGATGGGGCTGCCGATTGACCGTCTGGTCATCGCAACCAACCAAAACGACATCCTGCATCGCACCATGGAAACCGGGGCTTACACCAAAGAGGGCGTGACGCCGTCGATCAGCCCGTCTATGGACATTCAGGTCAGCTCCAATTTTGAGCGCGCGCTGTTTGACGCCTATGGCCGTGATGGCGGCGCGGTGGCGCAGTTGATGGAAGAGTTGAAGGATGGCTCCTTTGCGATCTCCCAAGGCGCGATGGAAACGCTGCGTGAGCATTTTGACAGCGGCCGGGCCTCGGAAGAGGAAACAAACGCCACCATCGCCAGCGCATTTACCGCAACCTCAGAAGTGCTTTGCCCGCACTCGGCAGTTGGCGTAAAGGTCGCGAATGCCTATTTGGGCGAAGTGCCTATGGTCACTTTGGCCACGGCGCATCCGGCGAAGTTCCCGGACGCGGTGGAAGCTGCGATGGGGGCACGTCCGGCACTGCCGCCGCATATGGCGGATATGATGGACAAAGACGAACGCGTGACCCGTGTTCCCAATGATCTGGGAGCGCTGGAAGCGCTCATCAAGGAACGGATTGCACAACGTTGACAGTCAAGCTGCACACACTCGCGAACGGGTTTCAGATCGCAACAGAACATATGCCGGGGCTGGAAAGCGCCAGCATCGGCATTTGGGTGAGCGCTGGTGGGCGCCATGAGCGCGCGCCACAAAACGGCATTGCGCATTTTCTGGAGCATATGGCGTTCAAAGGCACGGAGCGTCGGACTGCGTTGGAGATTGCTGAGACCATCGAAGATGTGGGTGGCTACATCAACGCCTACACCAGCCGCGAGGTTACGGCCTATTACGCGCGGGTTCTGAAGAACGACGTGGCGCTGGCCATGGATGTGGTGGGCGACATTGTGCTGAACCCGATCTTTGATCCAAACGAGATCGAGGTTGAGCGGGGCGTTATCTTGCAAGAGATCGGTCAGGCGCTGGATACGCCGGATGATGTGGTCTTTGATTGGCTGCAAGAGCGGGCGTACCCAGATCAGCCAATGGGCCGCACCATCCTGGGCGAGGGCGACCATGTGCGCCGCTTTGGCCGCGAGGATCTTTCCGCTTTTGTGACCGAGCATTACCGTCCGGAGCGGATGATTTTGGCGGCGGCAGGTGCGGTGGATCACGACGCGATCGTGCGCATGGCCGAGGAGATGTTTGGGCATCTGGAACGCGGGCCATCTATCGAACTGGTCCCCGCGCGATTTGTCGGCGGCGAGTACCGCACCGAAAAGGCGTTGGAACAGGCACATTTTGCGATTGGCTTTGAAAGCCCGGATTATTTCAGCGCCGACATCTACACAGCGCAGATTTACTCGAGCGCTTTGGGTGGCGGCATGTCGAGCCGTCTTTTCCAGGAAGTGCGGGAAAAACGCGGGCTGTGCTACGCGATCTTTGCCCAAACCGGGGCTTATGCCGACACCGGCATGACAACGATCTATGCGGGCACCTCGGGCGAGCAAATTGGCGAGTTGGCCGAGATCACCATTGATGAGCTCAAGCGCGCCGCCGAGGATATGAACTCTGTCGAGATCGCGCGGGCGCGCACGCAGATGAAGGCAGGCTTGTTGATGGGGCTGGAAAGCCCGTCGAGCCGCGCGGAACGTTTGGCGCGGATGCTGGCAATCTGGGGCAAAATCCCGAGCTTGCCGGAAACCGTGGAGCGCATTGATGCGGTGAGCGACGCCGATGTGCGCCGCTTGGCCGAACAGATGGCGAGCCAAGCCCGCAGCGCGATGGCGCTTTATGGGCCGGTGTCCGCTGCGCCTGCGCTGGACGCTTTGGAAGAGAGGCGCGCCGCTTAATGCTTCTGACGCGTCGCAGGGTTCGGATCGAGACCGAGCGCATGACCTTGCGCCCGCCGATCCATGCGGATTTTCGCGAGTGGGCGGAGCTGCGCTCTGCCAGTGCGGATTTCCTCATTCCCTGGGAACCGGTTTGGGCCAGCAGCCACCTGAGCCGCAAGAGCTTTACCAATCGCGTTTATTGGGCGCAGCGCTCGATTAGCAATGACAGCGCCGTGCCGCTGTTTATGTTTCGCCGCGAAGATTACAGGCTGGTTGGCGCAATCACACTCGACAACATCCGTCGCGGACCGGCGCAGGCTGGCACGCTTGGCTACTGGGTGGGACAGCCCTTTGCGCGACAGGGCTTTATGGCCGAGGCGATTGAGGCGGTGGTGCACCATGCTTTCACGCGGCTGGACCTGAGCCGCATTGAGGCAGCCTGTTTGCCGGAGAATGTGGCGAGCCGCGGCGTGCTCGAGAAATCTGGGTTCAAATACGAAGGCGTGGCGCAGAGCTATTTGCAGATCAACGGCCGCTGGCGCACCCATGTGTTGTACGCGTCATTGCGCCATGACCGGCGTGGGCGCACGTTGGCAGGGCAGGTGTAGGGGCTTTGCCCCAGCCTCAGCAGTGCTGAGGTTTCCCCAGGATATTTGTGGAAAGAAGAAGCCCAAGAAACCGTGAACGCCAAATGGGAGGATTTCTGCTAGGCTGCCTGAAACAGGGAGGAATGCAGAATGCGGTTTCTTGTTATTTTGGGACTGATTTGGACAACGGCGGCACATGCGCAGGATCGGCGGCCGAGCCATTGTATCGCGTTGGCGCAAGTGCCTGGTATTGAATATTTGCACAAAGCATCCTTTCGCGAGCCAGTAGAAAAGCACGCGGTGCGGATCAGCTACATTAGCCATGCGTCCTTCCTGATCCAGAGCCATGACGGCATTGATGTGGTCACCGACTACACCGGGTTTCTGGGCGTCACCACGCTCGTGCCGGATGTGGTCACGATGAACCACGCGCATTCCACACACTGGACAGCCAATCCCGATCCCGCGATCCCCAATGTCCTGCCGGGGTGGGGAGATTATGGGCTGGGGATCGAGCACCACTTGGATTTGGGCTCGATGCTGATCCGCAATGTCTCCACCGACATTCGCAGCTTTGGCGGGGTGGAGGAAAAGGGCAACTCGATCTTTGTTTTTGAGGTTGCGGGGCTGTGCATTGGCCATTTGGGGCATCTGCACCATGAGCCCAACGACGCGCAATATGCTGCCCTGGGCCGGTTGGATGTGGTGATGGCGGCCGTGGATGGGGGCATGAGCCTGGATGTGCCCACTATGATGCGGGTGCTCAAGCGGCTCAAGGCGCAGGTGGTGATCCCGATGCATTGGTTTGAGGAATGGACCTTGAGCGCGTTTCTGACCGGCATGTCGGACGAGTATCTGATCGAGAACGAAGGGCGCTCTAGTCTGACCGTCAGCCTACGGGACTTGCCGGATCGGCCCACCATTAAAGTGCTCGCGCCGCGCTATCTGCAAGACCCGTAAGGGATTTTGCGTGGACCTTGCCGCTAGGGCAGCGTAGATCAGGGCCATGAGTTTACATGATGTCTCCCCCGATTTTGTCCAATCCCTGTCCGAACAGCTGCCGGAAGGCACCTTGCGTAGGCCGGAGCCGCGATACTTGGAAGAGCCCCGTGGGCGGTCTTTTGGCAACGGTGGCGTGGTGGCCTTGCCGCGCTCGGTCGAGGAGGTCGCAACTGTTGTAAAGGCCTGCAACGCGGCTTGCGTGCCAGTGGTGCCTTATGGCGGGGGAACCGGGCTGGTTGGCGGCCAGATTGTGGAAGAAGGCGCCAAGCCGGTGATCCTGTCCCTGGAGCGCATGAACAAGGTGCGCGACGTGCGCCCTTTGGAAAACGTGATGATCGCGGAAGCAGGGGTGATCCTGCAGGATGTGCAGGCGGCGGCCGAAGCGGCCGACCGGTTGTTTCCCCTGTCGCTTGGGGCGGAAGGCACAGCGCGGATTGGCGGCAATCTGGCGACCAATGCTGGCGGCGTGAACGTTCTGCGCTATGGCAATGCACGGGACCTGTGTTTGGGGCTGGAAGCGGTGCTGCCTACCGGCGAAATCTGGCACGGGCTGACGCGGCTGCGCAAAGACAACACCGGCTATGATCTGCGCAACCTCCTCGTCGGCGCGGAGGGCACTTTGGGCGTGATCACGGCGGCGACGCTGAAGCTGTTTGCGCGGCCAAAATCGGTGGCCACGGCGATCATGGTGGTGACCGACCCGACAGCGGCCCTGCGCCTGTTGGCCATGGCGCGGGACATCGCAGGGGAATCCGTTTCGGCGTTTGAGTTGATGCATCAGAACGGTATGGATTTTGTGGTCGAAACCTTGCCGGACGTGCGCCTGCCGTTTGAGGCTGCGCCAGAGTGGTCGGTGCTGATCGAGGTGGGCACCGGATCGGGGGCGGAGGGCCTTCTGGAAGATTTGTTTGGCGAAGCGCTTGAAGAAGGCTTGGTCGCGGACGGGCTGATCGCACAGAGTGCGCGCCAGCAGGACGACTTCTGGAACCTTCGAGAGCATATTCCGGTGGCCAATAAGGCGATTGGCTCGGTGGCAAGCCATGACATTTCCCTGCCGCTGGAAGCGCTGCCCGAGTTTATCACAGAGATGAGCGCCAAAATTGCCGCGCAATGTCCGCTGCGCATCAACTGTTTCGGGCATCTTGGCGATGGTAATTTGCATTACAACCTGTTCCCGCCCAAAGGCGGCGATCGGCATGACTATGACGATATTCGCCACGATCTGAGCGCGCAGATTTATGATCTGGTGCATCAGTACGGAGGTTCATTCAGCGCCGAACACGGTGTTGGGCGGCTCAAGGTTGGTGATTTGGAGACATACGCGGACCCGACACGGCTGGCGGCGATGCGGGCCATCAAAACAGCGCTGGACCCGAACGGGATCATGAACCCGGGCGCGGTGCTCGCGCCCTAGGTCTTCTCATTCTGCAAGTATCCTGGGGAGTCGCCCAAGGCGACGGGGCAAAGCCCCTCTTACAGGCCCTCGAATTCGCAGAGCACGGAGACATCCATGCCCATGGCTTCAAGTTTCTTACGGCCGCCAAGCTCCGGCAGGTCGATGATAAAGGAGCAGCTGATGATCTCGCCGCCCAGCCGTTCGATCAGCTTGATACCCGCCTCAGCGGTGCCGCCGGTGGCCAGCAGGTCATCGACCACGAGGATTTGCTCACCGGGCTGGATGGCGTCGTCGTGGATCTCGACAATCGCCTCACCGTACTCGAGCTTGTAATCCTGCGAGATGGTGGTGCCGGGCAGTTTGCCCTTTTTGCGGATGGGCACAAAGCCAACGCTCAATTGGTGGGCAATCGCGCCGCCAAGGATAAACCCACGTGCCTCAAGCCCAACCACCTTGTCGATGCGGGTGCCGGCGTAAGGGTGCAGCATTTGGTCAATCGCCATGCGGAACCCGCGCGGGTCCGCAAACAGCGTGGTGACATCGCGGAACATGATGCCTTCATGCGGGAAATCGACAATGGTGCGGATGTAGTCTTTGACGTCGGCGCTTTTAGGCATCTTTGGTTCCGGGGTTAAATTTCAGACGCAGCAGGTTTGGCGGATGCAAGCGCGGCGCGCAAGGGCGGAGTTTGTCGCGGTGGAGAGAGTTTGCTCTGGACGGAGGGCGCATCCCCTCTGTAAGCCGATTTGGGACAGGGATGCAGCTTGGGTGGGTGTCACATGGGATCAACAGACGCGGGGCAGTCGGACAAGGGCAAAGCGAAGGCAAAGCCTAAGTGTAAGTCCAAGGTCAAAGTGAAGTCCAAAGCCAAGAAGGACAGTCAGCTGATCCTGCGGCTCGACAAGAAGGAGCGCGATGCCTTTGTTGATCTGTGCAAGGATATGGACACAAGTGCCGCGCGGGAAATTCGCGGCTTTATCCGAAAGTTTATGAAGAAAAACAAACGCTAAGCAGCACGTTTCAGTGTTGCTGTCAGCACCCCCATGCCCATTAACGTGATGCCACCGATGCGGGTTAGGCCGCGCATCACGGACGGTTTCTCGATACGACTGCGCAGCCGATCGGCCAAGAGCGCATAGGTCAGCGCATTGAGAGCGGCGAGGGAGACAAACGTGCTGATGAGGATGGAGAACTGCGGCAACATGGCTGCGGTTGGGTCAATGAACTGCGGCACAAAGGCAATGAAGAAACCGATGCTTTTAGGGTTCAGCGCGGTGACGGCGGCGGCATGACCAAAGACGCCGCGTGCGGGCAGGTCTGCGGATTTGCTGATGTCGCCCAAATGGGCCTGACCGGCGCTGCGCAGCATTTTGAAACCAAGCCAGACAAGATACACGGCGCCCACCCATTTGAGGACCATAAAGGCGGTGGCGGAGGCCAGTACGATGGCGCCCAAGCCCATCAGCGAGGCGGTCATGGCAATCAGATCGCCCAGGGCCACTCCGGCAGCGGTGGCGACGGCGACTTTGCGTCCTTGGGTGAGCGCGTAGCTGAGCACCAACAGGATGGTGGGGCCGGGGATCAGCAAGAGCGCGGTGGAGGCGGCGACAAAGGTCAGCCAGAGATCGAGGGACATAAGACAGGGCCTGCAGATGAATCAACAGGCCCTATCAAACAGATGAATTGGACTTTGGTCTAGCGGCAATTAGCCTGCGAGCACGCGACCTGCGACCGCATCCAGTTTGGCGATCATTTCTGGGTCACGTTTGTCCGGAGCGGTCATGATGGCAAACTCCAGCGCTTTGTCGCAACCGTGTTCACAGTCGGCGCGTTCCGCTCCGAGGAGGGCAGGCAGGCCACGCACAAGGTTGCGGGCTTTCTCACTGTTGCCGGTCAATGTGGCAATGATTTCAGTGACATCCACTTCGCCATGCTCCGGATGCCAGCTGTCATAGTCGGTGACCATGGCCACCGAGGCGTAGCAGAGCTCGGCTTCGCGGGCCAATTTGGCTTCGGGCATGTTGGTCATGCCAATCACATCCGCGCCCCAGCTTTCGCGGTACATTTTGCTTTCGGCCAAAGTGGAGAACTGTGGACCTTCCATCGCGAGATAGGTGCCGCCTTTGTGCACCTTGATGCCAGCGTCAGTGGCAGCGGTGAAGCAGGCGTCTGAGAGGCGCGGGCAGGTCGGGTGGGCGACGCTGACGTGAGCGACAAGGCCGGGGCCAAAGAAGGATTTTTCGCGCGCGAAGGTGCGGTCAATGAATTGATCCACAATAACAAAATCGCCCGGCGCCATTTCTTCGCGGAAGGAGCCTGTGGCGGAAACGGAGATCACATCGGTCACGCCAAGGCGTTTGAGCGCGTCGATGTTGGCGCGGTAAGGCACGGAGGTTGGCGTGTGCACGTGGCCACGGCCGTGGCGTGGCAGGAAGGCCATTTTCACGCCGTTCAAACGGCCGGTGAGGATCTCATCAGATGGGGTGCCAAAGGGGCTTTCTACCGCCTGCCATGTGGCGTCTTCCAGCCCGTCGATGTCATAGATGCCAGAGCCGCCAATGACGGCGATCATGGTTTCTTTGGTGGCCTCAGTCATGCCCGTCTCCCAGTGCTAATCGTTGGGCAAAGTTGTGCGGACAAGAGGCCGGAATTGCAAGGAAAAGCCGGGTCGGTAACGCGTCTGTAATGCGTCTGTATCGCGACGGTGCAAATTTGGATGGCATCAGGGTTGGGACAAGCCGCGTTTTGCAAGTTGGGCACGGTAATAGGCGAAAGCGGCTTCAAAGCCGGTAAGCGGCCACGTGAGGTCTTGGGAGGCGCCATGGCGATCGCGAAAGGTGAAGCGGAAGTCGCCTCCAGTGCGCATCTCCGCCAGCAAGGTTTCTGCGGCGTCGCCGTCGAAGATGCATCCGGTGCCGGTTAGACAGCCGACCCGGTTGGTGTGCCAGACGGAGGTGCCATCGCGTTCGATGCGGAAGTTGCCGGGGGCGGTGAGGGTGCCGAGCTCCAGTCCGAACTCGATTTCAGGGCGGTCATCGTCGGATTGGGTCAGGAAGAAGAACTGCGCGGCAAAGTTTGGTTGCGGTGAGAACACGTCCACGCGTCGGATGTAACAGCGTTGCGCCAGCGTGCCATTTTCGTCGCGCTCGTCACACAGCGTGTTCCAGAGGTCATGGATTGCGTGGTGGGTTACGCGCCAATTGGAGGGGCGGTCGTTGGCTGCCTGATCCTGAGCGGCGAGGGGAGTTGCGGCCAGAGTGAGGGCAAAGAGCCAGCGCATGGGGGACTCCTGAAACGGTACGCGTTGGCGGCACTCTTCATTTCATAGGCTTGGCTGTCCAATCACGTGGCGTCAGCAATCTGTGAAGGAAAATGCCGAATTGGGCGGCAGCGGGGGCAGTGGCGCGGCGGAACGTGGTGCAAAAGCCTCTGACGGGGCGTCGGGCCGGTCGCCGCTATTGTTTGTTAAGGGCAAACCGGCTAGGGAGGCCGCAAAGCGAACACTCCCAGATTTACGCAGGTACACTCATGAGACGCGCGGCGTTGGCCATGCTGGCCAAGAATATTTCTCCTCCCAACCTTTCGATCATGCAGGACGAAGGGTTCACTCCAAACCGGATCAAGACAGAAGTGCTCTCCGGCCTGACCGTGGCGCTGGCGCTTGTGCCAGAAGCTGTGGCCTTTGCCTTTGTGGCTGGGGTGCACCCGCTGGTGGGCTTGTACGCGGCGTTTTTGGTCGGTCTGATCACCGCGTTGATCGGTGGCCGTCCGGGCATGATCTCCGGCGCAACCGGTGCGTTGGCGGTGGTGATGGTGGCCTTGGTGGCCGAGCATGGCGTGGAGTATCTGTTTGCGACCGTGATCCTGATGGGGATTTTGCAGATCATCGCGGGCGCGTTGCATTGGGGTAAATTCATCCGCCTTGTACCACATCCGGTGATGCTTGGCTTTGTGAACGGTCTGGCGATTGTGATTTTCCTCGCACAGCTGACGCAGTTTAAAGACCCGGCTAACACCGACGCATGGCTGGCAGGACCGCAGATGGCGATGATGTTGGGGCTTGTGGCGTTGACCATGGGCATCATCTGGGGGCTGCCAAAGCTGACCAAAGCCATTCCAGCGCCACTGGGGGGCATTGGCATCACCGCGATCATTGTGATTGTGTTTGGCATCAATGTGCCAACCGTGGGCGATATGGCCTCCATCAAGGGCGGCCTGCCGAGCTTCCACATTCCGTTTGGCGAAGGCGAGGGGATTTATCCACCAGCGCTGTTGGCGCCGTTCAACCTTGAAACGCTCTACATCATCCTGCCGTATGCGGTGATCCTGGCGGCGATTGGCCTGATCGAGAGCCTGCTGACGCTGAACCTTGTGGGTGAGATGACCGGCAAGCGCGGTGGCGCGTCGCAAGAATGTATCGCGCAGGGGACGGCGAACGTAGTGACCGGCTTCTTTGGCGGCATGGGCGGCTGTGCGATGATTGGTCAGTCGATGATCAACGTGAAATCCGGTGGTCGCACGCGGATCGCAGGTATTTGTGCTGCGTTGTTCCTGTTGGCGTTTATCGTTGTCGCAAGCCCGTTGATCGAGCGTATTCCGCTGGCTGCGCTGGTGGGCGTGATGTTCATGGTGGTGATCGGCACTTTTGCCTGGAACAGCTTCCAGATCATGCGCCGTGTGCCACGGATGGACGCCTTTGTGATTGTGCTGGTGACGGTGGTGACCGTGCTGGAAGACCTTGCGGTGGCGGTGGTCGTCGGCGTGATCGTGAGCGCGCTGGCCTACAGCTGGCAGAACGCACGGCGCATCCACGCGAACACCCGTGAGAGCGAGAGCGATCCGGGCGCGAAGGTTTATGAGATCGAAGGGCCGCTGTTCTTTGGCTCTGCTGAGGGCTTTAGCGAGCTGTTCGCTGTGGACGCCGATCCGGAGCATGTGATTGTGGATTTCGCCCGGTCGCGCGTGGTGGACCAGTCCGCGTTGCAGGCAATTGAAGCGGTGGCAGCCAAGTATGAGGCGGCGGGCAAGCAGGTTGTGCTGCGTCACCTGAGCCGGGATTGCCACGAGCTGCTGACCAAAGCGGGCAACTTGATGGTCGATAGTGACGATGACCCCGAGTATCAGATTGCCGTGGACTATCCGGTGAAAACCGGGGTGTTTGGCGGCGGTCACTGATCGCAGCAACAGATGACTAAGAAATGGGCTGGCCGAGAGGCTGGCCCTTTTTTGTTGCCGTCTCTTGCCTCGGAGAAGCCGAGGCGCGCCCGACCCTCCCCACAGGAGGGCGCTTTGCACACACCTAGGGTCAGGCGCGCCTCTTGTTTCTTGGCAGGAACAGGCGCAATAGGAATGGGACCACACCGGAGCAACCCTCATGACTTTCCTTGCCATTCTGATCGGGCTTTTGCCGTCGTTCCTGCTTGTTGGGCTGGGTGGGCTGCTGCGCAAACGTTTGTCGGCCAATGCCTGGCAAGGGTTGGACAAGCTCAACTTTGAGATCCTGTTTCCGGCGCTGTTGTTTGTGGCAGCAAGCCAGCGACCTTTGGAAGTCGCTCAGGTGGTGGGCATTGCGCCTTTGGTCTGGGCGCTGTTGGCCGTGGGCTTGGTGGTGGGCTATGGCGCACGGCGGTTTGGGCCCGAGCGGTTTTTGGACTTTGCCGGAGCGTGGCAGACCGCGTGGCGGTTCAACACGGCGTTGGCGTTTATTGCGATTGCCACCACGGATAAGGCCGACGCGGGCGTGATGGCGGTGGCGATTGGTATGGCGGTGCCGATGGCCAATGTGTTCGCGGTCAGCGCGCTGAGCCGGGGCGGCAGTTTTGGGCTGTGGGGCACAGTCAAGAAAGTGGCGCTTAATCCGTTTTTGATCGCCTCACTTGGTGGCGTGCTGGTGGGGCTGTCAGGCCTGACGATCCCGGCGCCGGTCTTGGCCCCCCTGGAGATGTTGGCAGCCGCGGCCATTCCGATTGCGTTGATCTCGGTGGGGGCGACGATGAATTGGGGGGCGCTGGCGCGGCTGGATGCGTTTAGCGGCATCATCTGCGCCACCAAGCTCTTGGTGATGCCGGTTGCAGCACTGGTGCTGGCGCTTGGGTTGGGGCTGGAGAGCGGCGTGGCGGTGGTGCTGGTGATCTGGGCGGCTTTGCCGACCGCGAGTGCGGCGCATGTGCTGGCCTCGGGCTTTGGCGCAGATCGGGAGTTGTCCGCGACACTGGTGGCACAGACAACTTTGTTGGGGGCGATAAGCCTGCCGGTGTGGATCACACTGGCTGAGGTGGTGTTTTAGACCGCCTTTAGCCGGTCGATGTCACTGGCCATGATGGCCGGGATCGCGCGCTCGATTGTTTCTTTGGGCCAGTCCCACCACGCGATGTCCAAAAGCGCGGCAATAGTCGCGTCATCAAAGCGCTTTTTCACCACAGTTCCGGGATTGCCGGTGACGATGCCATAGGGGGGCACCGTGCCACGCACCACGGCACCTGCGCCGATGATGGCGCCGTGGCCGATTTGCGCGCCTGCCGTCACCATCGCGCCGTAGCCGAGCCACACATCATGCCCGATAATCGTGTCGCGTTTGTCGGGCTGGTAGCCCTCCGGCACGGTCTCGCCAAAGATTGGGAAAGGGTAACAACTTAGCCCGTCCATGGCGTGGTTGGCGGAGCTGGTGATAAACCGCACGCCATGCGCGATCTGGCAGAACCTGCCGATGTCCAGCGTGCCTTGGCTGAAGGGATAGAGGTAGGGCACAAGACGCTGTGCCCAATCCTCTGGTGGATCAAAGTCGGAGGCGTAGGTGTAGTCCCCTACTTTGATGTTGTCTTGATCGATCACCGCAGACAGCAACACCGTGCCTGCGTGTTTGCTGCCATCGGGCAGGGTGATCGGAAAGGCGGTTTTGGGATCGGGAAGGGGCATGTGGCCCTCCTTATCAAATGTCCCTCGCGCCTGAGGCCCCTTGCTTATTGATCGGGGCGGGCGAGGGTGAAGGTGTTGTCGACCACCGCATAGTCCTTGTAGCCAAGGCGGCTCAGCGGGCGGTAGGTGGTGACGTCAAAAATACCATCCACAATACAGTTGTCGCGCAGGTGTACGCCGGTCACTTCGCCAATGGCCATAAAGTTGTTCTCTCCCAAGAGAGGCACAATCTGGGTCAGGCGGCATTCCAGAGATGCAGGCGCCCCCACAAGGCGGGGGCAGTCGATGGTGTCACATTGTGTGGCTTCCAGGCCTGCGGCCACAAACTCGTCCTCATCTTTGCCCAGCGGTCCGGAGGAGATGTTCATCGCGTCGCGGATGCTCTCTTCGACGATGTTCACGCAGAACACGCCTGTGGCGCGGATATTGGACAAGCTGTCTTTGCCCTCAGCCTGATCGTCCTTCTTGCCGGTGGAGGCAAACATCACCTGCGCGGGATTGTCCGCGAGCGCATTGAAAAACGAGTAAGGCGCGAGGTTGCGCACGCCGTTTGTGTCCTGGGTGGAGACCCAGGCGATTGGGCGCGGGCTGACGATGGCTTTGAACGGGTTGTGCGGCAGGCCGTGGCCGTCTTTGGGCTGATAGAACATCGGACTGACTCCATATTGGTTTGCAGGCAGTCGTAACGCCATGTTAGGGGCGAGGAAACCGCAAAATTTCAGACGGGCAAGAGGCGCGCAGGTGTTTACGCTGGCAGTGGAAACGAAGGACGATTGGTGGGAAGTGGAGGCGCTGTATGACCTCTGCTTTGCGCCGGGGCGTGAGGCCTTGTCGTCCTATCGTTTGCGCGATGGTGTGGACCCTGTAGCGGGGCTGTCCTTGGTGGCGCGCGATGCCGAGGGGATTTTGGCCGGAGCGATCCGCTATTGGCCGGTTCGAATTGGCGCTGCGACGGCGTTGTTGCTGGGGCCCGTGGCAGTGCACCCGACGCATCAGGGCGAGGGCTTGGGTGGTTTGCTGATTGAGGACAGCTTGCAACGGGCGCAGCCTTTGGGCTGGGAGCGGGTGATGCTGGTGGGTGATGCGCCGTATTACAAGCGGTTTGGCTTTGAGAAACTGGACGGCGTGGTGATGCCGCCGCCGACCAATCCCGAGCGGGTACTGGGCCGCGCGCTTGTTGAGGGCGCTTGGGACGATGTTTTTGGGGATGTGGAGAGTGTGGCCGCCACGCATGCCGACTAAACGGGACACTGTTCAGCAGATGCCGCCAAATCAGCGACACATCGCTTCTTCGTAGCATTTCAATAAGTCAGAAAGCTGAGCTGGCTCAATTTGTATGTAGCTCGGACAGTGCGAAGTTGTGAGCTCAAACTTTCGCCCGGCACCCCCGGGTTTCAGTACCCCTATAACGTCATGCTCCGTCGTCGGCAGAACATCTACAATTCCTTCGTATTCCGCAGAGATGGTTACGCGCAAATCGACGGAACCAGAAGTAAATTGGACTAACGTTGAGCCTTCCAACTTATGGCCCGAAAAACTGTATGCATCTAAGTAAGTGTATTCAATTTGGAAAGGCATTTTGACCTTTTCAGTCGGAGGCCATAACATAGCTCGAACGTCTTCAAGTTGTTTTTCGTGAAGAAAGGGAGTGGACGTGTTTCGTGTGAACTTTCCAACGACTATTTTCTCCCCTTCAGCAAGTGTATTTGGCAACCGACTGGAAAGAGCGATGGAATGATGACGCAGTAACTGCTGTTGGGTTGGAGCGTTTTGGCTGTTCTCACGTATAGCAGGAGGCCATTCGGAGCAGGACCATGCTTCTGCTCTATCCGATGGAGCAAGAAATAAGATCAAAAATAGCAGAAATCTAAATTGCGTCATGGTTGTTTACGTCGTGTTTCAGAAGTCAAATTTTGTAATTGGAAATCAGTTGCGCGCGACTTCTTGGTGCCTCCGCCGCGATGTTGGCTCGAAGGCGACTTTGGGCAGTCCCTGATATTCTTGCAAGTCTATAACCTCTCAGGAATGGCCTTTCTATCCTGCATAGTTGAACCAGCGGCCAATTACCCTACCTCTATACCCATGACCCAAATCGAGATTTTGCCGGATGTTCCGGACCAAGACATTGACGTAAGTTCCGAACTAGACGCGCTGGCCAAGCGCTATGGCGGGGCCAGTGGGCTGGGCATGAAAGTGCTGGGCGTGTTGGGCATGCCGGTGAGCGGGTTGCTCAAGAGCTTGCCGGGTGAGGTGCAGGACGGGCTGGGTGGGGCTACGGAGGTGGCTTTGATGCAGGCCGTGAAATGGGCCGATGGCAGCCGGGGCTTGGTCAAAGATCAGCCGGATTGGATCAACGCCAGCGTTACGGCGGCGCTGGGCGCGGCGGGTGGGGCCGGGGGCGTGACCTCGTCGCTGGCGGAGCTGCCGATCACGGTGACGGTGCTGTTGCGCGCGATTCAGGGCGTGGCGGTGCAATATGGGTTTGACCCAAGCCATGAGAGCGTACGGTTTGATTGCGTGCGCGTATTGGCCGCGAATGGGCCGTTTGAGGAAGATCGCGGCGCGGATTTGGCGATGCTGGAGCAGCGGGCAGGATTGGCGATGGGCGGCACCAAATGGATCAGCACGGTGATTGTGCCCAAACTGGCGCCGGTTTTGGGGCAGAAGCTGGCGGCGCAGATGGTGCCGGTGATTGGCGCGGCGGCAGGCGCGGCGACGAACTACGCCTACACCAGTTATTATCAGGACATCGCGCATGTGCATTTTGGCCTGCGCAAACTGGCGGTGGAGGCAGATGTGTCACCGGAGGTGCTGGTTGACGGGATGCGCAAGCGGTTGGGGAAAGACTAGCCGGGCAACGCCTGACCGTGGGTGGGCGATCTCGCCTGTCGAATATGAACCGAGCTCTCCATCCAAAACCACTTTTGGGGCATGACAAATCAGGCCAAAATCGCCCGCCCATGGGGGCGGTCACCTCTCGGGAGCTTGCTACACAAGCCCCTGACGGCCAGTGGGGAGATGCTCGGCGGCGTGCAACGCACGCCTTTTCCCGAGCGAAGTAAGGTGTTTATCCGCTGTTGCGCAGGTATTCCATCACGTCGGGGCGCACGGACTGTTCGCCCCGCTCACGCGCAGCGTGGATCACGCGGCGCAGCTCACCCAGATCGACCCGACGGATCAGGCTTTTCACCGGGCCAATGGAAGCCGGGCGCATTGACAGGTTGCGCAGACCCATAGCAGCAAGGCAGACAGCCTCAATTGGGCGGCCGGCATCTTCGCCACAGAAGCTGAGCGGTGTGCCGGTGTCGATGCAGCGGTTCACAATGCCTTCCAGGAAGGTCAGGAAGCTGACGTTGAGCGTGTCATAGCGGCGGCGCACCCGCTCGTTTTCACGATCCGCGGCAAAGAAGAACTGTTTCAGGTCGTTGCCGCCAATGGAGAGGAAGTCGACTTCTTCGTAGAATTTCTTGGGCGCAAAGCCCAATGATGGTGTTTCCAGCATCGCGCCCACTTCGATCTCTGACGGCAGCGGGTGGCCAAGGATCATCTCGCGTTCAATCGCCTTGTCCACTTCGGCGCGGGCCATTTTGTATTCTTCATATTGCGCGATGAAGGGGAACATGATGGTGAGCGGGCGTCCGTTGGCGGCACGCAAAAGCGCCTGAAGCTGCATGCGCATCACGCCGGGTTTGTCCAAGGCCACACGCACTGCGCGCCAGCCAAGCGCCGGGTTAGGTTCGTCTTGCGGGGCCATGTAGGGCAGGACTTTGTCGGAGCCAATGTCGAGTGTGCGGAAGACCACGCGTTTGCCGTCGGCGGCGTCCATAACGCGTGCATAAAGCTGCGCCAGTTCGGTCCGTTTGGGCATTTGGTTGCGGATCAGGAATTGCAGCTCGGTGCGGAACAGGCCCACACCTTCGGCACCGGAGGATTGCAGCGACGGCAAGTCGGCCATCAATCCTGCGTTCATGGTGAGGTGCACCACCGCGCCATCGCGGCTCTTGGCCTCTTTGTCGCGGATGCTGGCGTAGCGTTCCTGTGCCTTGGCAGCCATGGCGATCTTGTCGCGGAAGGCGGTCACAACCGTGTCGTCGGGGCGCAGGTGCACGATGCCCTGATCGCCGTCGACCATGATGTGGTCGCCATTGAGTGCCTCGGTGGTGATTTTGTCGGCGTGTATCACCAAGGGGATTGCCAGCGCGCGGGCAACGATCGCGGCGTGGCTGCCGACGGAGCCCTCTTCCAGCACGATGCCTTTGAGATTGCGGCCATATTCCAGTAATTCACCGGGGCCGATGTTGCGCGCGATCAGGATGGGAGCAGCGGGCATGTCTGCGCCGGTCTCGCTGCCTTGGCCGGTCAGGATGCGCAGCAGGCGGTTGGAGAGATCGTCCAGATCGTGCAGGCGTTCGCGCAGATACTGATCGGTGACCTGCTCCATGCGGGCGCGGGCGGTGGATTGTTCTTTTTCGACAGCCGCCTCTGCGGACAGGCCGCGCGCGATGTCCTGCTCCATACGCTTCATCCAGCCTTTGGAGTTGGCAAACATGCGGTAGGCTTCAAGCACTTCCAGCTGTTCTTTGTCACCGCGTTGGGCGCCATCAAGCATTTTGTCGACGCCAACGCGCAGCTCTTCGACCGCCTCGTTCAGGCGGGTGAGCTCTACGTCTGGGTCATCCGCCACGGGGTTGGTGACCACGACGCGAGGTTCATGCAGCCAGACGTGGCCTTCGGAGGCGCCTTCTTGGCCTGAGGTGCCGCGAAACAGCTCCGATTGCTGGTGCAAGGCGCTCATGGCGGCGCCTTCGCCGACAAACGCGCCAAGTTCGGTCATCTCAGCGAGCACCATGGCGACCACTTCCAGCGCATAGACTTCATCAGCGGAATACCCACGTTTGTCTTTGGATTGCACAACCAATACGCCGAGGTTGTCGCCAAGGCGCTGCACCGGCACGCCGCAGAAGCTGGAGTAAATCTCCTCGCCGGTTTCCGGCATGTAGCGGAAGCCTTTGGCGCTGGGCGCGTCATCGGTGTTCACCACTTTGGAGGTGCGGGCCACGCGGCCGACAAGGCCTTCGCCAACACGCATGCGGGTCTGGTGGACCGCTTCTGCGTTCAGGCCTTCGGTGGCGCAGAGCTCTAGCGTGTCCTCATCGCGAAACAGATAGATCGAGCACACCTCTGTGCCCATGGAGGTGGCAATCAGATGGGTGATTTTGTCCAGGCGCTCCTGACCGGCGCTGTCTTCGGCCAAGGCATCGCGCAGGCGCCCCAAAAGTTTGCGGCTCTCGGTTTCGGTTTTTTGCACCATGGTGAGGTGTGGTCCTTGTCACTACTCGGCGCCGAATAGATCACAACAATCGTGGAATCAAAACGGTTTATATGGCTGTCTTGGTTGCAATAATACGCCGCGTTGCAGCGATTTTTGTGAAGAAAATTTAAAAACTTGGACGAGCGTGTTGATTGACGGGGAAAAGCTTGCGCAGGGTGGCTTGCTGCGGTGTAGCAAAGCGTAGCATCGAATTGGGCATTATGCTGTAAAAATTGGCGAAATGCCGCAAATTCGGGCGGCTTGTGTCCTGAAAGAAAAACGCGCGACCCTTTGGGCCGCGCGTTGACATTTTGCAGCGCGGCTTACGCCGCTTTTTCCAGTTCAAAGGCGTCGTGCAAGGCCTGCACCGCCAGTTCCATGTATTTGCGGTCAATCAGCACGGAGATTTTGATCTCCGAGGTGGTGATGACTTTGATGTTCACGCCCTCGTCAGAGAGCACTTTGAACATCTTGGCCGCGACGCCGGACTGGGAGCGCATGCCGATGCCCACAACGGAGACCTTGGAGACGTCTTCGTCGATCACCAATTCGGCAAAGTTCAGGCCGCCGGAGGTTTTGAGCTCGTCCAGCGCGGTTTCGGCGCGTTTCACCTGATCTGTCGGCAGGGAGTAGGTCATGTCTGTGCGGCCATCTTCAGAGATGTTCTGCACAATCATGTCGACGTTCACGCCTGCGTCAGACAGGCAGCCAAAGATGATGGAGGCGATGCCGGGGCGGTCGGCCACGGACAGCAAGGTCATTTTGGCTTCGTCGCGGGAGTAGGCCACGCCGGCCACAACATTGGATTCCATGATTTCCTCCTCATCGCAGACCAGCGTGCCGGCCTCGTCGGATTGTTCTTCAAAAGAGCTGAGCACGCGCAGTTTCACCTTGTAGCGCATGGCGAGCTCGACAGAGCGTGTTTGCAGGACCTTGGCGCCCAGAGAGGCGAGCTCCAGCATTTCTTCAAAGGCGATTTTGTCCAGTTTGCGCGCCTTGGAGCAGATGCGCGGGTCGGTGGTGTAGACGCCGTCCACATCGGTGTAGATGTCACAGCGTTCCGCATCAAAGGCGGCGGCAAAGGCCACCGCTGTGGTGTCGGAGCCGCCACGGCCGAGCGTGGTGATGCGACCTTCCTCGGAAATGCCCTGGAAGCCGGCAACCACGGCGACGCGCATGCCTTCGCCAAATTTGGCGTTGATGTTGTCGGTCGGGATCTCTTCGATCCGGGCCTGGCTGTGGGCAGAGGAGGTTTTGAGCGGCACTTGCCAGCCCTGCCAGCTGCGCGCGGGCACATCCATTTCCTGCAGGGTCAACGCCATCAGGCCAGCGGTGACGTTTTCGCCGGAGCTGACCACCGCGTCATACTCGCGGGCGTCATAAAGCGGCGAGGTTTCGTCCACATAGCCCACAAGTTTGTTGGTTTCACCGGACATGGCGGAGACAATGACAATCACGTCATAGCCTTTGGCCACCTCAACCCCGACGCGTTTGGCGGCGCGGCGGATGCGGTCCAGGTTGGCGACAGAGGTGCCGCCGAATTTCATCACAAGTACGGGCATGGCGCGTCCTTAGTTCGTAAGTCGCAGGCGGTTTACGCGCTTGGGGGCTCCGAGGCAAGGCAGATTGGCGCGTCAGGGCGGCGCATGTGTCGGGGACGCAAGGCTTGACGGCAGGGGGAGAGGAGGGGCCAGCCCCTCCGGCACAGAGGATGCGCCTCCTCCCCGGGATATTTGAAGGAATGAGAATGCGGGATCAGACCGGGTGCGCGCGCCCGTCCCAGGTTTCAAAGCAGCCGGTCGTCTCAAGGCTCAGGGCATGGAAGCGGTCGACCAGGCCGGTTGCCGACTCCGCCACAGTGATGTCACCGCCTTCGCCACCCATATCGGTCTTCACCCAGCCGGGGTGATAGATGCCGACGGCAATGCCGATATGCTTGAGGTCTTGTGCCAGATTGAGGCCGAGGTTCAGGGCCGCCGCTTTGGAGGCGCGATAGATGTAGCCGCCACCGCCAACTTTGGTGGAGGAGCCCATTTGCGATGAGATGATCGCGATTTTTGGGTTTTGGGCCAGCTGCAGGTTGGGCAGCAGGTTTTGCACGGTCAGAAACACGCCAGTGACATTGGCGGCAAAGGTCTGTGCCCAGAGGTCTGGCGCATAGCCGTCCGCGAGGTTCTGGCCTTTGTCGAGGAATACGCCTGCATTGCAGACCAGCAGGTCAATCGGTTGGGTGTCCAAAGCCTGTGCCATGGCGCGTTGGCTGTCCGCATCGGTCACGTCCAGTTTTAGGCATTCGCCGCCCGCACGGCTGGTGCCGGTGACCTGGTGTCCTTGCGCGCGTAGGATTTGATCGAGGGCCAGTCCAATGCCGCGATTGGCGCCGGTGATGAGGACATGCATGGGGTGGCTCCTGTATGTGTGTGAGATCAGTTGGTTTTGCGACCGATGTTAAAGGGCAGTGGTGCAACGGGCACGCCATCTTCGATCAGGGCTTTGGCCTCTTCAATCTTGGCTTCGCCATAAATTGGCCGTTCAGGGGCGTCGCCGTCATGCATGGCGCGGGCCTCGCTGGCGAAGTCTTTGCCAACATAGTCGGAATTGGCCTCGACATGGTCGCGCAGCTCTTTGAGGGCTTGTTCGGCTGGAGAGGCGGGTTGGCTCAGCGGGCCGGGTGCGGTTGCGGCTTCGGGTGTCGGGGCTGGTGTGGTCTCTTGCGGTTTGGCGGCGGCGGAGCGGGCGGGGCGCACGCGCGGGGCCATCATCGCCTTCTCTACATTGGTGTCACCACAGACGGCGCAGGCCACCATGCCCGCAGCCTTGAGTTTGTCAAAGGCGGCGGCGGATTGAAACCAGCTGTCAAAGCGGTGGTCGTTGGCGCATTTCAGAGTGTAGTTGATCATTGTGCTGTGATGGTGCCCATGTTCAGTGGCGCGAACATAGGCGTGGGGGCGGTTGGGATCAAGCGACGGGGGTTAGCCTTTGGCGGAGATTGTCGCTGGGTCAAAGCTGCGCACCAGTTTGGCGAGTTCGGGGTGGGCGATGCGTTTGGCGGCCTTTTTTGGACGCAGCCATTTGCGGTCCCGTTGGCCGGTTTCTGGATAGATGCGCGCGAGCTTATCCACTTCCAGAGGGTACACAAGCACCCGAATGGTTTGGCCGCGTTTGGGGCCGCGGGTTTTGCGGTAGCGGTAGGTGCCCAAACAATGCTTGCGCGCGCGGCCCAGAATGCCCGCTTCTTCCCAGGCTTCCTGCGCAGCGGCTTTGTGGGGCTTCAGGTCGGCCATCGGCCAGCCCTTCGGCAGCAGCCACTGACGGGTGCCGCGTGAGGTGATCAGCAGGACTTCGGCTTTTCCCTTGTGGATGCGGTACGGCAGGGCGGCAAACTGGATGTGTTTGCCGCGCTTCTGTGCCTTGCGGATCATGCTGGCCGTGGCGGTTGGGTCAAGCAGCCCCATGTCGTCTCCAAAAGTCCGGTGCTCGGGTAGGGGCACCCTAGAAGCCATGCCCGGGCAAGCCAAGCGGTTAGGTATGCAACGTTTCGCAGTGTTGCGAAGCGGTTTGGGATTTTGTGGGAAAGATATGGGAAGTCCCGCTGGGAATGCATGGGATCCGCATGGGAATGGCGGCGGGTTTGCGCCGAATCAGTTTCAGAACGGCGGAGATTTGCCCTTTTGATCGGGCTGTTATGGGGCGCTCTTGACCTTCTGTGGAAAAAAGTTGGGAAAACTTGGGAAAAAGTTTGGCGCCTAAAGGGGCGCTTTATTTGGTGGTTGGTTCTGGATTGATATCCTAAATATGGTGTCATCACCCACAAAATTGCTCTCAAAATCGCGAGGTTGGGTGAGCTTGGGTCGCGCGTGAAGCATTTTTGTCCACAAATTCCTGTTGATTTCCATGAATTCCCATGGCATCCCTGTCTGCACGATGAGGACGGGACATAAAGAGAGGCGCTAAGACCTCCGATCCCAAGTCAGGTTTCATACAGGCACCCGCTTTCATCGAAAAAAAGAGATCCGGTGCGTGGGCGAGCAGAACATCCCCCCAGGTGGCACGCGCAACTGGACTACCCGCAGAAGCGGGACGAGGGCGGCGGGTTGATCAGTGGCAGCAGATCAATCCGCCGTTTCGCTTCCAGCCCCGGGGAGGGCAGGGACAACAGGTTGAAAGGGGCCATAGGCAGTGGCGCTCATGTTTCGCGGCGAAAGCCGTAACAAGGTGGACAGCAAGGGACGGATGTCGATTCCGGCCAAGTTCCGCCGTGTGCTTGAAGCAGGCGACCCTGAGTGGAAAAGTGGCGAAAACCCCAACCTGGTGATTGTCTACGGCGGCAAGACACGCGAATTTCTGGAATGTTTCACGGTTGAGGCGATGGATGATGTGGTGAGCCGCATCATGAAAATGCCCCGTGGCAGCAAAAAGCGCCTGGCGCTGAGTAAATTATACCTCACCCAATCGTTGGAAGTGTCGGTGGATGAAACCGGCCGCTTGGTGTTGCCCAAAGAGCAGCGCGACAAGATTGGGCTCGACAGTATGGCGTTCTTTGCCGGTAAAGGCGACACGTTTGAGATCTGGAACCCAGAGACATATGACGCCACCCAGGAAGAGGCGCTGGAGGCGGATGAGGATTTTGATCCGGATGCCGATCCGTCGATCTACCTTGATGGCGACGAGGATTTCTAACCATGGCGACGACTGACGAACCCGCCGCCAAACGTCCTCACATTCCAGTTCTGCTTGCGCCGCTCCTGCGCGCAGTGGCGCCGGTGTCTGGGCGGTGGCTGGATGGCACCTTTGGCGCCGGGGGCTATACCCGTGGGCTGATCGAAGCCGGGGCCAGCAAAGTGTATGGCGTGGACCGCGACCCTCTCGCGTTTGAGATGGCCGCACCTTGGGTGGGCGAGTATGGCGATCAGATTGAGCTGGTTGCCGGTGTGTTTTCCAAGATGGACGAATATGCCCAGGACCTGGACGGCGTGGTGCTCGACCTTGGGGTCAGTTCCATGCAGCTTGATTTGGCGGAGCGTGGCTTTTCTTTCATGAAAGACGGCCCGCTGGACATGCGTATGAGCCAGGAAGGGCCTTCGGCTGCTGATCTGGTGAATGAGGCTGACGAGGCCGATCTGGCTGACATCATTTATCAATACGGTGAAGAGCGCGCGAGCCGGCGGATTGCCAAGGCGATTGTGCGCGAGCGTAAGGCAGAACCGATCACCACAACGCTGCGGTTGGCGGAGATTGTGGAGGGCTGTTTGCCACGGCCAAAACCTGGGCAGAGTCATCCGGCAACGCGCAGTTTTCAGGCATTGCGGATTGCGGTGAATGACGAATATGGCGAGCTGTTTCGTGGGTTGATGGCGGCGGAGCGGGCCTTGAAGCCGGGCGGTTTGCTGGCGGTGGTGACCTTCCATTCTGTGGAAGACCGCATGGTCAAACGCTTCCTTCAGAGCCGCGCCGGAAAAACTGGCAATGTGAACCGCTATGCACCCGAGACCGAGCAGGAAAAGCCAGCGTTTGAGTTGATCACGCGCAAGGCGGTTGGGCCGGACCCGGACGAGTTGGAAGACAACCCGCGAGCGCGGTCCGCGAAGTTGCGCGTGGCGCGACGCACCGATGCGCCGTCCGGTGAGATTGCGGGAAAAGCCATTGGAATGCCGACACTTGGGGGACGTAAGTGATGCGGATGGTGTTGTTTATCCTGGCCGCAGGGATGGTGATTGGGCTCTCGGTTTGGGCCTATCAGGAGAACTATCGTACTCAGGCAATGATTGGCGAGACCGAACGTTTGCAGCGTGAGATTGGCGAGGCGCGGGCGCGTTTGGCTGTGTTGAAGGCGGAGTGGGCTTATCTCAACCGTCCGGACCGGCTGCGCGATCTGACGGAAATCAACTACAACGACATGCAGCTTTTGCCGCTGCGCCCGGATCAGTTTGGCCGGATCGAGCAGGTGGCGTTCCCGTCCGTTGACGCGCCGATCACCTTTGAGAACGCGGTGGAAGTCTCCTCTGAGGAGGCCAAGCCATGATCCGCAAGCCGCTGCGCCCGTTGGCGTCGATCCTGCATGCGCGCAGTGCCGGTGAAAATCCGGATCAGATTGAGCGCGCCAACCTGCGCGAGCGGCATGAAGAGATGCGCAACAAGGGGCGTGCGCGGGCCGAGGGGCGGTTGCTCATCATGGGCGCGCTGTTTGCCGGCGCGTTTTTGACAGTTGGCGCACGGATGGCCGTGGTCAGCATGTCAGAGGCGACCGAGCCGCGCACCAGCTACGCCGGCAGTCGCATTCAGGCGGAGCGCGCGGATATTGTCGACCGCAAGGGCCGCATTTTGGCGACCAACTTGGAAACCCATTCCATCTATGCCCATCCACATGAGATGATCGACCCGGCCTTTGCGGCGCAAAAGCTGGCGGAGATCTTCCCGGATCTGGATGCCGAGAAGCTGGAGCGTAGGTTCAAAGACGGCCGTAAGTTCTACTGGGTGAAGAAAAAAATCTCCCCGGAGCAGAAGCAGGCGGTGCATGACATTGGTGAGCCGGGCTTGCTGTTTGGGCGTCGTGAGATGCGGCTGTATCCGAACGGGCGCTTGGCGGCGCATATCCTAGGCGGGGCGTCTTTTGGCGAAGAAGACGTGCATGACGCCGAGCTTGTGGGCGTTGCCGGTGTAGAAAAATACTTCGACGATGCTTTGCGGGATCCGGCCAATGGCGACAAGGCGCTGACGCTGTCGATTGACCTTACGGTGCAAACTGCCGCAGAGCGGGTGCTTTGGGGCGGCATGAAGTTGATGAACGCCAAAGGGGCGAGCTCGGTTTTGATGGATGCGCATACTGGCGAGATCGTCTCTATGGTGAGCCTGCCGGATTTTGACCCGAACAACCGGCCAAACCCACCGGTGCAGGGGCAGGCGGCGGACAGCCCGTTGTTCAACCGCGCGGTGCAGGGGCTTTATGAGCTGGGGTCGACCTTTAAGATTTTCACGGCGGCGCAGTCTATGGAGCTTGGGTTGGCGAACCCGGAGACCAAGATCAACACCGCTGGCCCGTTGCGTTGGGGCAAGTTCAAGATCCGCGATTTCCGCAACTACGGCGCGCAACTCACCGTCACCAAGGTGATCGTGAAGTCGTCCAACATCGGCACCGCACGCATGGCGCAGGTGATTGGCGCAGCGCGGCAGCAAGATTTCCTCAAGCAGCTAGGCTTCTTTGATCCAACACCGGTGGAACTGGTTGAGGCCAAAGGGGCGCAGCCTCTGTTGCCTAAAAACTGGTCCGAACTCTCGACCATGACGATTTCTTACGGCCACGGAATGTCGGCCAGCCCGTTGCATTTGGCGGCTGGCTATGCGGCGATTGCCAATGGTGGCACCAAGGTGGTGCCGACGATCCTGAAGCAGGATGCGGTGGTGAAGGGCGAGCGCGTGATGAGCGCGGCGAGTGCCGAAGCCTCGCGTCTGATGTTGCGCAAGGTGGTGAGCGAAGGCACGGCGTCCTTTGGCGAGGTGCCGGGGTATGCTGTGGGTGGTAAAACTGGCACCGCAGACAAGCCGCTGGAGAGCGGGCGCGGGTATTATGAGGACAAGGTGATTGCCACCTTTGCCGCTATGTTCCCGGCGCATGATCCCAAATATGTGCTGATCCTGAGCTTGGATGAGCCAGTGGAAACCTCCGGTGATGAACCGCGACGGACGGCGGGGTGGACCGCGGTGCCGGTGGCGGCAGAGATGATCACGCGCGTGGCGCCGCTTTTGGGCCTGCGTCCCGAGGTTGAGCCTGCGCCTTTGGCTGATATAACGCTGACATCAAACTAAGCCAAATAAGGGCATTCACAGATGGCAGCAGGCACAAAACAGCTTTCAGAATTGGGTCTGACAGCCATGGGTGGGCTGAACCCGGCGATCACCGGATTGGCGGTGGACAGCCGTGAGGTGAAAGAGGGATTTCTCTTTGCTGCCCTACCGGGCACGCGGGTGCATGGCGGTACATTTATCCAGTTTGCGCTGCGCATGGGCGCGGCGGCGATCCTGACCGATGCAGCGGGCGCCAAGATTGCCGAACAGGAACTGGCGGCAAGTGACGCCGCGCTGGTGATTGCCGAAGATCCACGTCAGGCGCTGGCTTATACGGCGGCGCTGTATTTTGGCGCGCAGCCGGGGATCATGGCAGCGGTCACGGGCACCAATGGCAAAACATCGGTAGCGACATTCCTGCGTATGATCTGGCAAGAGTTGGGTCTTGAGGCGGTGAACCTGGGTACAACTGGGGTTGAGGGTGACTTCACCGCGCCGCTCAATCACACCACGCCGGAGCCAATCACCTTGCATCGCACGTTGGCGGCCGCAGCGGAGGCCGGCATTGGGGTTGCCGCGATGGAGGCCAGTTCGCATGGCTTGGCGCAGTGCCGTCTGGACGGGGTGCAATTGAAGGCGGCGGGGTTCACCAACTTCACGCAAGATCACCTCGATTACCACGAGACGTTTGATGAGTACTTCAACGCCAAAGCGGGGTTGTTTGGCCGGGTCTTGCCCGACGATGGCACAGCGGTGATCAATGTCGATGATCCACGCGGTCTGGATATGGCGATCATTGCCGGGGGCCGTGGACAAGGTGTGATCACCGTAGGTAAGGCTGAGGCGGACATCGCGCTGATGGCGCAGCGGTTTGATGCAACCGGGCAGGACATTCGGTTTACGTTCCGGGGCAAGGCTTATCAGCAACGATTGAACCTGCTGGGCGGGTTTCAGGCGGAGAACGTGTTGTTGGCCTCAGGACTGGCGATTGCCTGTGGCGCAGAGCCGGAGCGGGTGTTTGAGGTTTTGCATGAGCTCAAAGGCGTGCGCGGGCGGATGCAGCTGGCGGCCACACGGGAAAACGGCGCGGCAGTGTTTGTCGACTACGCCCATACGCCAGATGCAGTGGCAACCGCGCTTCAGGCCATGCGCCCGCATGTGATGGGGCGTTTGATTGTGATTGTCGGCGCTGGGGGCGATCGCGACGCGGCCAAACGGCCGTTGATGGGACAAGCGGCGGCGCAAAACGCCGATGTGGTCTATGTCACTGATGACAATCCGCGCACCGAAGACCCTGCCACAATCCGGGCCGCCGTGATGGAAGGCGCGCCGGAAGCTACCGAGGTGGACGACCGCGCCAAAGCTATTTTGCTGGCGGTGGATGCATTGGGGCCGGGGGATACGTTGTTGATTGCAGGCAAAGGTCATGAAACCGGCCAGATTGTCGGCGACGACGTGTTGCCATTTGATGATTGTGAACAAGCCAGTGTGGCCGTGGCCGCGCTGGACGGGGGGATCGCATGAGCCTGTGGACATCTGAGGCCGCCGCTAAAGCGACCGGCGGCAAAGTCACCACTGCGTGGGAATGCGATGGTGTGTCGATTGACACGCGCACCATCGCGCCGGGCGACTTGTTTGTGGCGCTGACGGCGGCGCGGGACGGGCACGAGTTTGTGGCGCAGGCGCTGGAAAAAGGCGCGGCGGCTGCCTTGGTGAGCCGGGTGCCGGAGGGCGTGTCACCAGATGCGCCGCTGTTGATTGTGGATGATGTGCTTGAAGGGCTGGAGGCGCTGGGGAAAGCCGGGCGCGCGCGCACCGACGCGCGGGTTGTGGCGGTGACCGGCTCTGTTGGCAAAACTTCCACAAAAGAAATGCTGCGTGCCATCTTAGGCGGGCAGGGTCGGACCCATGCCTCTGTGGCGAGCTATAACAATCATTGGGGCGTGCCACTGACCCTCGCGCGGATGCCGCAGGACACCGAGTTTGCGGTGATCGAAATTGGGATGAACCACCCCGGTGAGATTTCGCCGCTTGCAAAGATGGCCCGACCGCATGTGGCGCTGGTGACTACGGTGGCGGCGGTGCATTTGGAAGCCTTTGAGAACGTGGAAGGCATCGCGCAGGAAAAGGCGGCGGTATTTGACGGACTTGAGCCGGGTGGCATTGCGATTGTGAACGCTGACATTGAAACTGCCGATGTGTTGCGCACCCATGCGCAGAGCCTGTCAGCGGAGATCCAGGAGTTTGGTGAAACCGCCAAAGACTGGCGGTTGGGTGACGTGAAGCTGACCGGCAATGTCACTGTGGCGCGCGCCATTCATGGCGGCGATTTGGCAATGTTCAAAGTGCAAAGCGCCGGACGGCATTTTGCGATGAACGGGCTTGGCGCTTTGGCTTCCGCCGAGGCCTTGGGCGCGGATTTGGCGCTGTCGGTGGCTGCTTTGGGACGCTGGACGCCGTTTGTGGGTCGTGGCGCGCGGGAAACGATTTATCTCGATCCGGTAGAAACCGAACGCACGTTGGTGCTGATTGACGAGGCCTACAATGCCAACCCAACCAGCCTTGGAGCGGCGCTCGAGGTTTTGGCGGCGGCGGTGCCTACCAATGGCGTGGGCCGGATTGGCAAGGGTCGTCGGATTGCCTTTGTTGGAGACATGAAAGAGCTTGGCCCACAAGAGGTTGAGATGCATGCGGATTTGGCGGGTCACCCGGCGATGAAAGACATCGATGTGGTGCATTGCGTGGGCCCGTTGATGCAGCATTTGCACGCCGCCCTGCCAGAAGAAAAACAAGGGCAATGGGTCGACACCAGTGCCGATCTGGTGCCGGATGTGCGTAGGCTGGTAGATGCGGGCGACGTGGTCATGGCCAAGGGCAGCCTGTCCATGGCGCTGTCCAAGGTGGTTGACGCCATCCGCAAACTGGGCCATCCCGCCCCGCAATCCAAAAACGAGGACGCGTAATGTTTTATTGGCTGACCAGTCTGTCAGACGGCGGTGATTTTTTTAACCTGTTTCGCTACATCACCTTCCGCGCAGGCGGGGCGTTTATGACAGCGCTGATATTTGGTTTTATCTTTGGCAAGCCCCTGATCAATGTGCTGCGCCGCAAGCAAGGCAAAGGCCAGCCGATCCGCGATGACGGTCCTGAGGGGCATTTTGTAAAAGCGGGCACACCCACCATGGGGGGCCTGCTGATTGTGGGGGCTTTGGTGACCTCTACCTTGCTTTGGGCGCGTTGGGACAACGGTTTTGTCTGGCTGGTGCTGTTTGTGACGCTGGCTTATGGGCTGATCGGTTTTGCCGACGACTACGCTAAGGTTTCCAAGCAAAACACCAAAGGCGTGTCGAGCAAAGTGCGCTTGTTGCTGGGCTTTGTGATTGCCGGTGTGGCCGGGGTCTGGGCGACTTATTTGCAGCCGGAGGCACTACAATTGCAGCTTGCTGTGCCGGTCTTCAAAGAAGTGCTGATCAACCTCAGCTGGGCCTATATTCCATTCGCCATGTTTGTGGTTGTGGGCGCGGCCAATGCGGTGAACCTGACCGATGGCTTGGACGGCTTGGCGATCATGCCGGTGATGATTGCCGCCGGTGCGTTGGGTGTGATTGCTTATGCCGTTGGGCGGGTCGACTTTACCCAGTATCTGGACGTGCATTACGTGCCGGGCACTGGCGAAATCCTGATTTTTGTCGCAGGTTTGATCGGCGGCGGGCTGGGCTTCCTCTGGTATAATGCGCCGCCAGCTGCGGTGTTCATGGGAGACACCGGCTCGTTGGCGCTTGGTGGTGCTTTGGGTGCGATTGCAGTGTCCACCAAACACGAGCTGGTGCTGGGCATCATTGGCGGCCTGTTTGTGGTCGAAGCGCTCAGTGTGATCATTCAGGTGCTCTACTTCAAACGCACCGGTAAGCGTGTGTTCCTAATGGCGCCGATCCATCACCACTATGAGAAAAAGGGCTGGTCAGAGCCGCAAATTGTGATCCGTTTCTGGATCGTTGCGGTTATCTTAGCAATGATTGGACTGGCGACGCTAAAACTGCGATAATGGGTTTTTATTGTAGTTTTGGACAGGTGGTATGGGTTCAGGTAATTTTGAAGAGTATATAGCCGACCGTTGCATTTTACACATTGGGCCGCCCAAAACGGCGACCACAACCATTCAGCGAACTCTGAGGCGCGCGGCGCCTCAGCTCATTTCCTCTGGGGTGCTGTATCCCTCTGTGGCGGTCAATCACAGGTTCCTGGCAACTTTATGCGCCAGCGATCCAATGCGTCTTCGTCAAGTGTCTAAGCACAATTTGACCCTGGAGGACGTAACCAAAAACAATACTGACAGTCGGCGCGAGTTTGAGGACGAGTTCTACGCGACCAAACCGAAAGTTTTGCTTCTGAGCTCCGAGCATCTGGTGCAGCTTCATGAGGACAGAGCAGGGCTGAACACACTGCGGAACTATCTGTTGAAGTTTGCAAAACGTATTGAGGTTGTCTTTTACGTACGCGACCCGCTTTTGTTAACAATCAGTCGTTTGTTTCATGGCATAAAACGGGGGGACCGGAGATTGAACACTCCGTTGGCCGCGATACCCGAATTGCCAGCACCTCAGATTATTGAAGCGTATCGCGCCGTATTCGGTTCTGAGTCTCTTAAGCTGGTGATGTTTCCGGGCGACCCTCCGATAAAATCGGACATCATGGCGAGTTTTTGGAACGCTGCTGGTCTATCAGCGTTGGGACGCAACATTGAGACGATGAGCTTGAACCAGTCCTTGTCCGGCGCGGGACTGTTGATTGCAGACGCTCTGTCAGACATCCGCCATGAATCGCTTGGCCACGTCATGAATGGGTTTCAACTGCAGCATATCGACGGGCCAAAATTGCGATTGGAAGCAGGAAGTGTCGCGTTGTTGCGGGCACGTTGCGAAGAGACTTACATCTATTTTCGGGAGACCTGGGGCATAGAGTTTCCGGATTGCGATCTGGCCGGTCCGCCGCGCGAAGAGCAAAACCTCTTCACCGATGAAGCCGTGCAAGGGATTGCGCAAACCATTTCTGATTTGGCGGAAGAATTGACTTCTGTCAGGCAAAAGGCGGCGCATTTACGGCGCAAGCTCAAACAAGAGAGAAATAAACACTAGAGCGCACGTCAGTATCTGTTGCTATGAGTAAGACGTAAGTGACTCGGAAAGTGGCAGGCGAAAAAATGATTCCAGTGCAAGGGTATGACGGCGCAAATGTGGCTGTGTTGGGGTTGGGGCGGTCCGGCCTTGCCACAGCGCGGGCATTGCGCGCAGGTGGTGCGGAAGCGATTTGCTGGGACGACAATCCAACGGCGCGGGAAACGGCGGAAGGGGAAAGCTTTGTCTGTCGCGATTTGTCTCGTCAGGGCGCGTTTGAGGATGTTGCTAGCCTGATTGTCTCGCCGGGCATTCCGCATTTGTATCCTGAGCCGAACCCGGTTGTGGCCTCAGCCTTGGACGCGGGTGTGCCAGTGGACAATGACATTGGCTTGTTCTTCCGCAGCTTTGCCACACGGCAATGGGACAATTTTGAAGTCACGCCCAAGGTGGTGGCCGTGACCGGATCCAATGGGAAATCCACCACGTCTGCGTTGATTCATCATGTGTTAACCGAGGCGGGACGGCGCACGCAGCTGGCAGGCAATATTGGCCGCGGGGTGCTGGATATTGATCCAGCGGAGGACGGTGATGTGGTGGTGCTGGAGCTGTCGAGCTATCAGACCGATCTGGCGCGCAGCCTGACGCCAGATGTGGCGGTGTTTACCAACCTGAGCCCGGATCATCTCGATCGGCACGCGGGCATGGGCGGTTATTTTGCCGCCAAGCGTCGTTTGTTTGCGGAAGGTGGCCCGGACCGCGCCATCGTCGGCGTGGACGAGATTGAGGGCAAATATCTGGCGGGGCAGCTCTCAGAAGGGCCGGCAGATGATCGGGTGATGCGGATTTCCACCGAGCGTAAGCTGACCGGGGCGGGCTGGAATGTCTTTGCCCGCAAGGGCTACTTAAGTGAGTACCGCAAAGGCCGTCAGGCCGGGTCGATTGATCTGCGCAATATCAAAGGCTTGCCGGGTACGCACAACCACCAGAATGCCTGCGCCGCCTATGCGGTGTGCCGGGCATTAGGGTTGGCGCCGCGCGTGATCGAAGCCGGGTTTACCTCTTTCGGCGGTCTTCCCCATCGCAGCCAGATCATCGCGGAGCAGGACGGTGTGACCTATGTGAACGACAGCAAGGCGACCAACGTTGATGCTGCCAAGAAGGCGCTGTCCGCTTTCAAAAACATCCGCTGGATTTGTGGCGGGCTGGAGAAAGAGGGCGGTCTGGGCGATTTGGTTGAGAGTGCCGGTGGGGTCAAGAAGGCTTATGTGATTGGGCGCGAGGCGGCCAGCTTTGCGATGCAGCTCAAGGGCGTTGAGGCCGAGGTTTGCACCGACATGGCGACGGCTGTGGCCAAAGCTACGGCGGAGGCAGAGGCGGGCGATACGGTGTTGTTGGCGCCTGCAGCCGCGAGTTTTGACCAATACAACAGCTTTGAGAAACGCGGCGAGGATTTTGCCAAATGTGTCGAGCAGGCGCTCTCCTGAAGGAGGGCGCTGCCACGGCTTTTTGAGCAGGTTTGATCAACATCAAAGTGGGCGGAAATTGGCCTGTCTATCCTGAATTCACGCAAGGAAATGAAGAGCTTGTTCCTTGTAAATCACGCAGGCGTTCATAGGTCTGTAGTGTAACGATGAAAGGATCTGACGATGCAAATTCAGGTGAATACCGACAACTTCATTCATGGTGACGAGCGTGTGATCGAGGTGGCTGAGCTGGCCGTTTCCAACGATCTGGAACATATGAGCGACCGTCTCACCCGAGTGGAAGTGCACCTGAAAGATCAGAACGCAGACAAGCACGGCCCGGACCACATCCTCTGCACCATGGAAGCGCGGCCACGTGGCAAAGGCCCGCTGTCTGCCCATCACGAGGCGGCGGATATACAGGCCGCGCTGAAAGGGGCCGCAAAAAAGCTGCGCACTCGCCTGACCAGCGAGTTTGGCAAGGCGGACAAGCACCACTGAGCCGAGGTTTAACCTCAAAAGCCAAGAGTTACATGGCGTCGCCGGACTTTGGCGACGCCATTTTTGTGCTACGCTGTTTCTGAACTACGGGGAAGGGACTGTGCATTTTGATTTAGCACATACGGTTATCATTGTTGTGGCGCTGGTCGTGACCAAGCTTTTTTTGATTGTCACAGGGCTTGTTTCGGAAGAAGAACGAAAACTGGTCAGTTGGAAGATGATCCTTGCCTACTTTGTTGTCATTCTATTTGTGAACGCTGTGTGGGAGCACTGACTAATCAAGGCAGTCCCACTTACTTCAGTTTTGCTGAGATTGCTTGTCCGGCGGCCCATCCTGAGGACCAGGCCCATTGGAAGTTGAAGCCGCCAAGCCAACCGGTGACATCGGCAGCTTCGCCGATCACATAGAGGCCGGGCACGGCTTTGGCTTCCATGGTCTTGGAGGACAGCCCGTCCGTGTCGATGCCGCCCAGGGTGACTTCGGCGGTGCGGTAGCCTTCGGTGCCGGAGGGCACCATTTCCCAGTTTTGTAAGCTGTCACACAGGGATCGCAGTGCCACGTCGGACTGATCCGCCAGATTGCCAGACAGGTCCATTTCGCTCGCCAGATGCTCAACCAACCGACCCGGCAGCAAAGTGGCCAGTTCGGTGGTGAGGTTGCGGCGCCCTTGCGCTTGGCGGCGGTTGCGCAGCTCCTCAACCGGATCGCTGTCCGGGAAGAGATTGATGTGGATTGGTTGACTTTCCCGCCAGTAGGAGCTGATTTGCAGCATGGCAGGGCCGGAGAGGCCGCGATGGGTGAACAGCATGGCCTCGTCAAAGGCAGTGCCGTTGGCTGTGGCACGCACCGGATGCGCGACGCCGGAGATGGCTTTGAAGCGGCCATCGGAGAAGGTGAAGGGCACCAGCCCCGCGCGGGTGTCCGTGACCGCGAGGTCAAACTGGCGGGCGATGTCATAAGCCAGGCCCGTGGCGCCCATCTTGGGAATAGACTTGCCGCCGGTCGCCAGCACGAGGTTCTTGCACGATAGGGTGTCGCGGCGACCGGATTTTTCGATCTCGACGGTGAAACCTGCGCCGTCATGCCCGACGGCAATGATCGTAGTTTCCAGCCACAGCTCCGCCCCGGCTTGCGCCATTTCAGACCGCAACATTGCGATAATGTCTTTGGCGGAGGTGTCGCAAAACAGCTGACCAAGAGTTTTCTCATGGTAGGCGATGCCGTGGCGCGCCACCATTTCGATAAAGTCCCACTGGGTGTAGCGGCTGAGGGCGGATTTGCAGAAATGCGGATTGCCGGACAGGAAATTCTCGGGGCCCGCGTACATGTTGGTGAAGTTGCAGCGTCCGCCGCCAGAAATACGGATTTTCTCGCCCGGCGCTTTGGCGTGGTCAAGCACTAATGTGCTCCCGCCGGTTTGCGTTGCGCACATCATGCCAGCGGCGCCAGCGCCCAAAATGATGGTGTCCCAAGTCATAGGCGCGGGGTGCCTGATGCGGCTGCGTCCGTCAAGAGTTGAAGGGTAGGACCGTTGCATTTGGAATGCTGCGTCGGGCGTGCATCTTATTTGGATTTTGCATCCACAAAAGCTGGCAGAGCGGGCGGCAATCCACTACGCTGTGGCCCATGAGACGCGACAGCACACTTCTTTGCCATCAGTCTACGGCGCAGTAATGACGATAGAGGTATTGCTGCCGGAACTGCGGGCCTATGCCATGTCTCTTGCCAAGAACCGGCATGATTCTGAAGATCTGGTGCAGGACGCCGTGGAGCGTGCCTTGCGGTCCGACAACTGTCCTAAATTAGTGAAGGAACTGCGGCCCTGGCTGTTTCGTATCATTCGCAACCTGCATGTAGATGAGACGCGAAAAAATCGGGTGCGAACGGAATATTCCAATGCGCAGAGCCGTTTATCTATTGATCTGACGCAAAGCCAAGATCACGCGGATGGCGTAGCTGTGCGGATGACATTTGCGACCTTGCCCGCGCCGATGCGAGAGGTGTTGTTTCTCGTGGATGTCATGGGCATGAAATACGCTGAAGCCGCAGAGATAATGGATGTGCCGCATGGTACGGTGATGAGCCGGGTGAGCCGCGCGCGGCGCGCGTTGATCAAAGCAATGGAAGCCGGCTCTGACGGGGCTGATGAGGATACCAAAAGATGACCGAGCTGAGCGACAGCGATTGGGATCTGGTCAACGCCTATGCGGATGACGAACTGCCTGCCTCTGACCAGCAGGCGTTTGAAGCGCGCTTGAACGTTGAGCCCGCCTTGCAGGCGGCGTTGCAGCAGGTGCGCATGGTGTCCGGCGCTTTGGCGCAGATGCGGCCGGATGTGGCCCCTCTTGAGGCGGCACCGGCACAACCAGCCAACCGCAACTGGCGGCCATTGGCGGCCTGTGCGTCTATTGCCGCGGCTGCTGTAATTGCGGCGGGCGTGTTCTGGATGTCGTCCAAGGCGTCCACGGCACCTTTGGCGTTACATCAGGCGTTTCTGGACACCCCCTATGCGTTACCGTCCGGCGGAGAGGTGCGGCGGGTTGAAGGGCAGGCGGACGCTTTGGCGCCAGAGTTGGCACTGGCCAATCTCTATCTGGTGGATCGGGTGGCGTTGTCCGGTGATCGCAGTGCGGCCCATTACAAAGGGCGCAACAACTGTCGTTTGACGTTGATTTCCGGTCCAAATCTGTCGGGCGAAGACGTGCCGGACGGGATGCGCGCGGCGCAGTGGGAAAACGGCGGGCGTGGCTTTATGGTGATGGCCTCGGGCATGGATCAGCGCCGGTTTAACGCGATTGCAGAGTTTTTGCGCCAAGCAACCCATGCGCCAACGCAGCCCAATACGGTTTTGGCGATGAAACAGGCCACGGATGCGGCCGCGCCCTGTCAGCAGGTCTAAAAGACAGACCCTCCACCATTCAAATCTGCGTTTCCCGACGAATGGTGAAAGGCCTTAGGTATCTGGGGTTAGCTTTTGCCTGGGAAGTTGGGGCGGTCTTCGCCGTAGTGCTCGCTGAGATAGTCCAGAATGATGGTCAGGTCCGGCTCTTCGATTTCGCTCATGCCCTGATCCTCGACCATCCATTCAAACAGTTCTATCCAGCCGTCGCGGGTCAGGCCTTGCTGGGCGACAATCATTTCTGAGTGGCAAGCGGAGCAGGCGTAGTAGGTTTCTTCCACGCCGGGCGCGTCAAACAAGATGCCATATTCATACTCTTCTTCCGCCGCTTCAGCTGCGGCCGGCGCGGCTGCGGCGTCAAAGCTCAGCGGTGCATCGCTGTTCTGGTTGAGGAAGGCGATGAGGTTGGCGCGGTCGGTAGCCTTTTTCATGCCTGCAAAGGACATCTTGGTGCCTTTGACCAGCGCCTTGGGCTTGGTCAGGAAGGCATCCAGCTGCTCCACAGACCAGGTGCCACCAAGGGCGACAAGCGCCTTGGAGTATTTGTAGCCGTCCACGCCCGCGACAGGTGCGCCGACGATGCCATAGAGGTTGGGGCCGGTCTTTTTCTTGCCGCCCTTTTCGGCCGTGTGGCAGGCCTTACATTTCTTGAACGCCTTCTCCCCTTTGGCGATTTCTGCGGCGGGCAGCAGATCAGCGACGGTTTCGGCAGTGGACATGGCTGGCAGAGCAATCGTGAGGCACAAGCCCAGAGTTGCCCCGATGGCGGGGATACGCATGAAGGTCTCCTGAAATTCGATAGAGGTCGTGGTGCGGACGGCGCCTGCGCGCCGTCCGAAGTGTGGGGTTAGCTGACGCGCAGACCAACCCGGTGCATGGTGTTGTTGAGGTAGCCTTTGGGGTTCCAGTCGATGGCAAACGGCTGCATCTCGCCGTTGCTGTCGGTGGCACGGGCCCACACCTCGTAGTAGCCAGCCTGGGCAAAAGACACGTTGGCGCGCCAGTTTTGCCAGGCGCCGGAGTTCACCGGTGCATCCAGCTCGGCGGTCTGCCAGGTGGTGCCAAAGTCGGTGGAAATTTCCAGCTTCTCAACCGTGCGGTCGCCGGACCAGGCGTGGCCGCGCACTGCGGTTTCCATGCCCACGTCCGCGCCGTTGGCCGGGAAAGTCACCAGCGATTTCACCGGCATGCGCTCGATGATCACGAAGTCTTCGGTTGCCACTTTTTCGCCCGGCGCAACCGGACGGTTTGGCACGCGGTAAGCTTTGCCGGTCATTTTTGGGCCGTCATGTACCACGTCACGCAGCTCGATACGGGTCAGCCATTTCTGTGCTGTGGAGGCGGGCCAGCCCGGCACAACCAGACGCAGCGGGGCGCCGTTCAGCGGGTGCAGCGGGGCACCGTTCATTTCAAAGGCAATCAAAACCTCTTCAGTCATCGCCTTGGCAATCGGCATGCCGCGCGAGATTGGCAGCTTCTCGGGATCGCCGGACAGGTGGGTGTCGGCGCCATAGTGGGCGGTGTAAACCACATTGGACTGCACGCCGGCGGCTTCCAGAACGTCTTTCAGACGGACACCTGTCCATTCGGAGCAGCCCACGGCGCCGTAGGTCCACTGGTTGCCTTTGGCAGGCGGGTTGAAGAAACCACGGCCGTTGCCGCCACATTCCAGCGTCAGGGCGCGGGTGACCACTTCGAATTTGGATTTCAGGTCGTCAATGGTAATGGTCATCGGGGTGTCGACAAAACCGTCGATGGTCAGTTCCCAACCCGCGGGATCGGTGTTCTCTGGCGGAATGCCGTTGTTGCGCACAAAGTGGCGGGAGGTTGGGGTGATAGCGTCATCCAGCAGTTCTGGCGGGGTTTCCGCGTTCACCGGGCGGTCGTTCAGCAGGGTCAGGCCGTCTTTGCCAACCAGAACATCCTCAGACGCCATGGCCGCTGGTACAAAGCCAATTGGCATGTTGCGGTGGAACGGGATCGAGGTGCCCACCATGGCCGCCATGGTGGCAAGGCCGGTGCGTTTCAGAAAACCGCGGCGGTCCGGGTTTGGCACGCGGCCAAAGAACTCGCGGTCTGCCTTTTCCGGATCAGCTGAAAAAAAGCTGTTTACATCCTTGGTCTTATCGTTGTCGGCCATATTGTCCTCCCATGGCGTCGTGCTGTTGGACGCAGCCCCTGGAAGAGGGGTTGCAAGAAAGAAACGGATGGGTGCGACAATTTATTCCTCTGAGGGTCACTTTTTTTGACAGGGCGTGAGGTTGGGCATGAAAATGCCGCTGGGGGTTCTCTTTACTTTCCATAAAAGGGTTTGGGTGTTAGAGTTTGTCCACAGACCCGGCAAACGGGCGTTTTGAGGCAGAGATCGGCGGTTCCCGATGACAGAGATGGTGTATGGCGCGTTGCCTTCGCAGGCGCGTGAGCCCGTGCTCCCCAAGTGGTGGCAGACCCTGGACAAATGGACGATGGCGTCCATTGTGATGTTGTTTTTGATTGGCTTGATGCTGGGCATGGCGGCGAGCCCGCCCTTGGCGGCCAAAAACGGTTTTGCGCCGTTTCACTATGTACAGAAGCAGGTGATTTTTGGTGGCGCGGCTTTGGTGGCCATGGTCATCACTTCGATGATGTCACCGCAGCTGGTGCGCCGCTTGGCGGTGATGGGCTTTGTCGTGACGATGATCGCGGTGGCCTTGCTGCCAATCTTTGGCACCGACTTTGGCAAAGGCGCAACGCGCTGGTACTCGCTTGGGTTTGCCTCGCTGCAACCGTCCGAGTTTCTCAAGCCGGGGTTTGTGGTGGTCTCGGCGTGGTTGATGGCGGCCAATGAGGAAATCAACGGCCCGCCCGGGCGGCGTTGGTCCTTCCTGTTGATGATGACCATTGTGTTCATGCTGGCGATGCAGCCGGATTTTGGGCAGGCCTGTCTGATCCTGTTTGGCTGGGGCGTGATGTATTTTGTCTCTGGCGCGCCGATGCTTTTGATTGGCGGGATTTGCCTGTCGCTGCTGCCGATTGCCAATTTTGCCTATAACAACTCCGAGCACTTTGCGCGGCGGATTGATGGTTTCCTGGATCGCTCGCTCGATCCAACCACCCAGATTGGCTACGCCACCGAGGCGATCCGCGAAGGCGGGTTCTTTGGCGTTGGCGTGGGCGAAGGGCAAGTGAAGTGGTCGCTGCCGGACGCGCACACGGATTTCATCATTTCGGTGGCGGCAGAAGAGTACGGCCTTGTGCTCGTTTTCGCCATCATGATCCTCTATGCGACCATCGTTCTGCGCTCATATTTCCGACTCATGCGTGAGCGGGACCCGTTCATTCGGCTTGCGGGCACCGGCCTTGTGGCGATCTTCGGCGTACAAGCGCTGGTCAACATGGGGGTCGCGGTGCGGCTACTGCCTTCTAAAGGTATGACTTTGCCATTTGTCAGCTACGGCGGCTCGTCCCTGATTGCAGGGGGGATTGCAGTTGGCATGATTTTGGCGTTTACCCGCAGCCGCCCACAGGGCGAAATCAGTGATATTTTACGGGGTCAAACCCGTTAACAGGTGGGTGCGATGAGCAAACAGCCTCTTTTAGTGATCGCTGCCGGGGGGACCGGTGGCCATATGTTTCCTGCGCAGGCTTTGGCGGAGGTCATGCTGCGCAAAGGCTGGCGGGTGAAGCTCTCCACCGATGCGCGGGGTGCACGCTATACCGGTGGCTTCCCACATACGGTTGAGATCGAAGAGATGAGCTCGGCGACCTTTGCCCGCGGCGGGGCGCTGGCCAAGTTGTCGGTGCCGTTTAAGATTTTGGGCGGCGTGATGGGCGCGATGTCCAAGATGCGCAAGGACCGGCCGGATGTGGTTGTGGGCTTTGGCGGCTATCCCACCATTCCAGCAATGGGGGCGGCTTGGTTGATGAAACTGCCACGTATGATCCATGAGCAGAACGGCATTTTGGGCCGCGTCAATCAGGTCTTTGCCAAGAAGGTGGATATGGTGGCTTGCGGCACATGGCCCACGACTTTGCCGGATGGCGTTGAAGGCACGCCGGTGGGCAATCCGGTACGCAAGGCGGTGATGGACCGCGCGGGGGCAGGGTATATCGCGCCGGGCGACTATCCGATGTCGCTATTGGTGATTGGCGGTTCCCAAGGCGCACGGATTCTGAGCGACGTGGTGCCAAGCGCCATCGCGCATCTGCCCCCTGAGATTTTGCAGAACCTGCGGGTGAGCCATCAGGCGCGCGGCGAAGACCATGAGCGGGTGACGGCGTTTTATAACGAGCACGGCATTGCCGCTGATGTGCAGCCGTTCTTTCAAGACGTGCCGTCGCGTATGAGCGAGGCGCAGCTGGTGATTTCCCGCTCTGGCGCGAGTTCCGTAGCTGACATCAGCATCATTGGACGCCCGTCCATCTTGGTGCCTTTTGCAGCGGCAGCGGGCGACCATCAAACCGCCAATGCGCGTGGGTTGGCGGAGGCAGGCGGCGCAATTGTGATCCCGGAAAGCCTGCTGACCCAAGAGACATTGACTGAAAACATCACAACCATCCTGTCCAATGCGGCCGGGGCCACCCAGATGGCCACCGCCGCCTTGTCGGCGGGCAAGCCGGACGCGACCGATACCCTTGTGGCGTTGGTCGAAGATTTGGCCAAGAAGGACCAATAATATGAACGCAGCAACCAAACTTCCCGGTGACGTGGGGGCCATCCATTTTGTGGGCATTGGCGGGATCGGCATGTCCGGCATCGCCGAAGTGCTGCTGAACCACGGTTATACGGTGCAGGGCTCTGACCTGAAGTCGACTAAGATCACCGAGCGTTTGGCGGCTATGGGCGCGACCATTTTTGAGGGACAGCGTGCCGAGAACCTTGCGAACGCCGAAGTGGTGGTGATTTCCTCCGCAATCAAACCGGGCAACCCAGAACTGGACGAAGCGCGTTTGAAAGGTCTGCCGGTGGTGCGCCGCGCGGAGATGTTGGCCGAACTGATGCGTTTGAAGTCCAACATTGCGGTGGCAGGCACCCACGGCAAAACCACCACAACAACCATGGTGGCGGCGCTGCTCGATCATGGTAAGTTTGATCCGACAGTCATCAACGGCGGTATCATCCACGCCTATGGTTCCAACGCGCGCGTGGGTGAAGGCGAGTGGATGGTTGTGGAAGCGGATGAAAGCGACGGCACCTTTAACCGTTTGCCGGCGACGATTGCGATCGTGACCAATATCGACCCAGAGCACATGGAGCACTGGGGCACCGAAGAGGCGCTGCATCAGGGTTTCTATGATTTTGTGTCCAACATTCCATTTTATGGTCTCGCTGTTTGCTGCACCGATGATCCAGATGTGCAGACGTTGGTGGGCAAGATCACCGACCGCCGTGTGGTGACCTTTGGTTTCAACGCACAGGCGAATGTGCGGGCGGTGAACCTCACCTACAAAGCAGGCGTGGCGCATTTTGACATTCAGCTGCAGGGTGAAGAGGCTGTGATCGAAGGCTGCACCTTGCCAATGCCTGGGGACCACAACGTGTCCAATGCGCTGTCCGCCGTGGCGATTGCGCGGCATCTGGGCATGAAGCTTGATGAAATCCGCGCCGCACTGGCGGCCTTTGGCGGGGTGAACCGCCGTTTCACCAAAGTCGGCGAAGTCATGGGCGGTGTGCCGGTGATCGATGACTATGGTCACCACCCGGTGGAGATTGCCGCCGTGTTGAAAGCCGCGCGTCAGGCGTTGGGCGACAGCGGCGGGCGGGTGATAGCTGTGCATCAGCCACACCGCTTCTCCCGTTTGCACTCGCTGTTTGAGGATTTCTGCACCTGCTTCAATGAAGCGGATGTTGTGGGCATTGCCGACGTCTTTGCGGCAGGTGAAGCGCCAATTGGGGGCGCTAGCCGTGACGACCTGATCAATGGGTTGGTCGCGCATGGGCATCGTCATGCGGTGGCGATTGGCGAAGAAGCGGATTTGGTGGCACTGGTCAAAGAGACCGCGAAGCCGGGCGACATTGTCGTGTGTTTGGGGGCCGGTTCGATCAGCGCTTGGGCCAATGCCTTGCCAGGCCATCTGGGCTAAGTCCTTGTCAAATGCGTCGTGCGCGGTAGGCTGCGCGCGAGTGACCTAGACCGGATATGTGACGTGAGCCTTTCCTTGATCCTTGCCTGCCTTTGGGTGCTGGCCTCCGCGCTGGTGGCGGCCTTGCCTATGCGCAAGCAGTATGTGCCGGGTGTAGCCCTGCTTATTGCCGCGCCGGTGCTGATTGGTGTGATCTTTTATGAACATGGCGCCTTACTGGGGTTTGCGGCTTTGTTTGGCTTTGTGTCGATGTTCCGGCGGCCACTTCTGTATTTTGGCCGCAAAGCGCTCGGTCTACCTGCAGAGCGCCATGAGCCGGAGGGCGATGCATGACCATTTCGATCACAGCAGCTTTTGTCTGGCTCATCGTGGCCAACCTGCGGGCCATGTTCCCATCAAAGGACCATCATTGGAAATTTGCTTATGTGATGATCGCGATTGGTATTCCGATCCTGATTGGCGTGGCGATCCAGAACAGCATTTGGCTGGCGCTGGTGCTGTTGGGCATGGGGGCGTGGATCATGCGCTGGCCGGTGATCTACCTGTGGCGCTGGATCAAACGTGTGAGTGGGATGGAGCCCCCAAGTGATCCTTGATTTTACCCTCGCGTTGAACGCGCTGATCTGGTTTGCGACGTTGATCTTGCCGTTGTACGGGCTGATCACGGGCTACAAGCTGCGCCGTGACCTGATGATGCGCGCCAGCCTGTTGATTGTGTGTTTGGTAGTGGCGCTGCTCACGTTGGAAGTGACGTTGACTGTCTTTGCCACGGACGCGGATCGCGAGGAGCTGACTGTCCTGCAAGGCTATCGCCCAAGGCTGTTCTTTGGCACCTCCGGCAGCCTGGCCATGGGCTGGGCGCTGTTTGTGTTGGGCAAAGCGCTGCGCGCGCGTCGGTGACAATAGGGAAACGCTTGCCGCCTGACTCCGGCTTCGGTATCGGTGCGCAACAGGCATTTTGATTTCAAGGAAATACCATGACCACATTGCCCACCCCACGTGGAAAGCTGACCGAAGGCAAAGAGCTCTCGGGTTTGACGTGGCTGCGTGTGGGCGGTCCGGCGGACTATCTGTTTCAGCCGGCGGATGTGGAAGACCTTGCGGCGTTTTTGAAAGACCTGCCTCAGGATGTGGCCGTGTTCCCAATGGGGGTCGGCTCCAACCTGATCGTGCGAGATGGCGGCTTGCGGGCAGTGGTGATCCGTATGGGGCGTGGGTTCAATCAGATCGAAGTGGACGGCAATCGGGTGCGCGCCGGTGTTGCGGCGTTGGATGCGCATGTGGCGCGCAAGGCGGCGCAGGCGGGCGTGGATTTGACGTTTTTGCGGACCATTCCGGGTGCCATTGGTGGGGCGGTGCGGATGAACGCGGGGTGTTACGGCAGCTACACAGCGGATGTGTTTGTTGAGGCCACGGCGGTAACGCGGGCAGGGGAAATTGTGACGCTCACAGCTGAGGATCTGAACTTCCAGTACCGGCAGACGGATTTGCCTGAGGGCTGGGTCATTGTGGAAGCTGTCCTGGAAGGCCCATCGGGGGATCCGGAAGAACTGGCACAGCGCATGGAAGACCAGCTTGCCAAACGCGACGCCACGCAGCCAACCAAAGACCGTAGCGCGGGCAGCACCTTCCGAAATCCGGCGGGTTTTTCTTCGACGGGTAAAGCGGATGATGTGCATGATCTGAAGGCGTGGAAGGTGATTGACGACGCCGGTATGCGCGGCGCTCGTGTTGGTGGGGCGCAGATGAGCGAGATGCACTCCAACTTCATGATCAACACCGGTGACGCAACTGCCGCAGATTTGGAAAATCTTGGCGAGGAAGTCCGAAAAAGGGTTTTCCAAAACAGCGGAATAGACCTACAGTGGGAGATCATGCGCGTCGGCGAACCGGCGGCGGATTGATGCCTCAGTTTGGACCCGTTAAGCGGTCATTAACCAAGAACTGAGAACACTAAGAAAACAAGGGCGCAAAGCCCGGCTTCAGGGTCAAAGACCCAATTGAGCGCAGGGCCATGTGCCCACCCCGAGCAGGCATCCCGTGCCTGATGTATATTAAAGAGCAGCCCAACGTGGCTGTGATAAATGAGTCCAAAAGGGCTCGCATAAGAACAGGGCCAAAAAGGGTCCGGGACATTGAGGCACAGTGGGACTGTCAGAGCAGACACACCCCAAAGTGGCGGTATTGATGGGCGGCCCCTCCGCAGAACGAGAGGTGTCACTGTCAACTGGGCGTGGATGCGCCGCTGCCCTTCGGGACGCAGGATTGGACGTTGTTGAGGTTGATGCAGGCCCCGATGTGGTTGCGCGTCTTCAAGAGATCAAACCCGACGTTGTGTTTAATGCCCTGCATGGGCGTTGGGGCGAGGACGGCTGTGTGCAAGGTCTGCTCGAATGGCTGCGCATTCCTTACACGCATTCTGGCGTCCTGGCGTCGGCTCTTGCGATGGACAAGCAGCGCTCCAAAGACGTGTTCAAGCGGGCAGGTCTGCCGGTGATGGAGAGCGTGATTGCCGACAAGGCAGAGGTCACCACACGCCATGTGATGGAGCCGCCTTATGTGGTGAAACCCAATAACGAGGGCAGCTCGGTTGGCATCTATATTGTCAACGAGGGCGCCAACACGCCGCCGCAACTGGCGGAGACCATGCCTGATGAGGTGATGGTCGAAACCTTTGCGCCGGGGCGTGAAATGACCACCACTGTGATGGGCGACCAGGCGCTTGGCGTGACCGATATCATCACCGATGGCTGGTATGACTATGAGGCCAAATACGCCGAAGGTGGCTCCCGTCACGAGGTACCAGCTAATATTCCGCAAGAGATTTATGACGCCTGCATGGAGTATGCCGTGCGCGCGCATCAGGCTTTGGGCTGTCGCGGTGTGTCGCGCACAGACTTCCGCTGGGACGAGAGCCGAGGATTGGACGGTCTGATCATTCTGGAAGTGAACACCCAGCCGGGAATGACACCCACGTCGCTGAGCCCGGAGCAGGCCGAGTTGATTGGGATGTCCTTCTCTGACTTCTGTGTCTGGATGGTGGAGGATGCCTCATGCGATCGTTGACGGCAGGTCGCCGCGATAACGCGCCGTCCCGGTGGGCCTACCGGTTTGAACGGTTGATGCTGACACCGCTGTTCCGTTTGTTTTTGCGGGTGGTGGTGCCGTTTGTGGTTGTGGCTGGAGCCGCAACGGTTTGGCTGTCTGATGCGGATCGGCGTGAGAGTTTGAACCTGGCAGTGAATGATTTGCGCCGTGAGATTGCTACGCGGCCCGAATTCATGGTGTCGGCGATGACCGTGGATGGTGCATCGCGGGGCACATCTGAAGACATCCGCGACCTTCTCTCGTTGAGTTTCCCAACCAGTTCTTTTGATTTGGACCTGCCGGCGATCCGTGAGCGTGTCGAAGAACTGCCCGCAATTGCCAGCGTGGCCGTGCGTGTGCGCCCGGGCGGTATTCTGGAGCTCAACGTGGCCGAGCGTACGCCGGTTGTGGTGTGGCGCACCCATGAAGGGCTGACGCTGGTCGATCCGGAAGGCAACGTCACTGGCCCAGCCATTTCACGCGCGGCCCATGCGCAGATGCCGTTGATCGCGGGCGAGGGAGCAGAACATCACGTGCAAGAAGCCCTGCGCCTGTTCTCGGCGGCAGCCCCTTTGGCGGACCGTGTGATTGGTCTGGTTCGCGTGGGAGAGCGGCGCTGGGATTTGGTGCTGGATCGTGGGCAACGGATCAAACTGCCGGAGCAAGGCGCTGTGGAGGCGCTGGACCGGGTGGTCGCGCTGAACCACGCCGAAGAGCTTTTGGAGCGGGACATCAAAGTGGTCGATATGCGTTTGGCACATCGGCCCACGGTACAACTAACAGAACAGGCCGTAGACGCCTGGTGGCAAGCCAGCCAGATGACGACAGGGACAGTGGGACAATGACAGAGCTTTATCAGAGCCAGCGCGCTATGCGCGCGATGCGCAAAACGGCGATGCAGCGCGGAGTGATTGCGGTTTTGGATGTGGGGACGTCCAAGATCGCCTGTCTGGTACTGCGATTTGACGGCACAGACCGGCTGGCAAGTGTCGAGGGCATCGGCTCCATGGCGGGGCAGACCGGCTATCGTGTGATTGGCGCCAACACCATTATGTCCCGTGGTGTGAAATTTGGCGAAATTGACACCATGCAGGAAACAGAACGCGCCATTCGTACCGTGGTGCAGGCGGCGCAGAAGATGGCGAAGATCCGGGTAGACCATGTGATTGCCTGTTTTGCGGGTGCGGAGCCGCGTTCCTATGGGTTGGACGGTCAAATCGATCTGGAAGGCCACACCGTTGACGATCAAGACGTGGCCCGTGTGCTGGCAGCCTGTGATGTGCCGGACTATGGCGCGGACCGTGAGGTGCTGCATGCGCAACCGGTGAACTTTGCGCTCGACCACCGTTCAGGCCTCGGCGATCCACGCGGGCAGGTGGGGCAGACGCTGACAACTGATATGCACATGCTGACCGTGGACAAGGCGGCGGTGCAGAACCTAGTGCATTGTATCCGTCGGTGTGACTTGGAGCTCGCGGGTATTGCCTCTTCGGCGTATGTCTCTGGAATGTCGGCATTGGTGGAAGACGAGCAAGAGCTTGGCGCGGCCTGTATTGATATGGGCGGCGGGGCAACCAGCCTGTCGATCTTTATGAAGAAACACATGATTTTTGCGGACACCGTGCGCATGGGCGGCGATCACGTGACTGGTGACATTTCGATGGGCCTGCAGGTGCCAACCGCCACGGCGGAGCGCATCAAGACCTTCTACGGTGGCGTTGTGGCCACTGGCATGGATGACCGCGACATGATCGAGCTGTCCGGGGACACCGGCGACTGGGAGCATGACCGTCGCACGGTGAGCCGGGCGGAGCTGATTGGCATCATGCGCCCCCGTGTGGAGGAAATCCTCGAAGAGGTGCGTGCGCGTCTGGATGCGGCGGGCTTTGAGCATCTGCCAAGCCAGCAAATTGTTTTGACCGGCGGCGGCAGTCAAATTCCGGGGCTCGACGGTTTGGCCTCCAAGATCCTGGGACAGCAAGTGCGCCTTGGGCGCCCTATGCGGGTACATGGACTGCCGCAAGCAGCCACTGGTCCGGGCTTTGCCGCAACCGTGGGCATGTGCCTCTACGCAACACATCCGCAGGACGAATGGTGGGACTTCGATCTGCCGGTGGATCGCTACAACACACGGCCGTTTGGGAAGGCCGTGCGGTGGTTCAAAGAGAATTGGTGAGAAAGGGGACGCAGACGCGTTTTTGGGGGTGACCTCTGATTAAGCCTTGGTTAAGTTCTGGATAACCGCGATCAAAACGTGGGTCCGGAGTGCCGAGCAGTGGTCTCCAAACATAAACATAGCAAACTCCTGCGGCGCCATTTGTGCCTTGGGTGGTCGTTTAGTGTTGTGTGACACTTGTCTTGCCCCGCAAAATCTGGCGGTTTCGGCAAGATGCCGCTAGTTTTCACATTTTTACCCCATATTTTGTGGCGAAATGCGCTTTTTGGGATGACGATTCTGGAAAGCCTGTTTAATAATGGTCCTGAGTAGGCAGAAAATAGCCCGCTGTGGCGGGTAAACAACAGGCGGACAGTTCTATGACATTGAATCTGACGATGCCCGACGAGGGTGATCTGAAGCCCCGCATCACCGTGTTTGGTGTTGGCGGTGCAGGTGGCAACGCGGTCAACAACATGATCGACAAAGAGCTTGAAGGCGTGGAGTTCGTGGTTGCGAACACCGACGCGCAGGCTCTTCAGCAGAGCAAATCTGAAAGCCGCGTGCAACTGGGCGTGAAGGTCACCGAAGGTCTGGGCGCTGGGGCACGCGCAACCGTTGGTGCAGCCGCTGCCGAAGAAAGCATCGAGCAGATCGTGGATCACCTCGCAGGCGCACACATGTGCTTCATCACCGCCGGTATGGGCGGTGGCACTGGCACCGGTGCGGCACCAATCATTGCGCAGGCAGCGCGTGAGCTGGGTGTTCTGACCGTGGGTGTTGTGACCAAGCCGTTCCAATTCGAAGGCGCCAAGCGGATGCGCCAGGCCGAAGAGGGCGTGGAGCAGCTGCAGAAGATGGTCGACACGCTGATCATCATTCCAAACCAGAACCTGTTCCGCCTTGCCAACGAGAAAACCACCTTTACCGAAGCCTTCTCCATGGCCGACGACGTTCTGTATCAAGGCGTGAAAGGTGTGACCGACCTGATGGTCCGTCCGGGCCTGATCAACCTCGACTTCGCAGACGTACGGGCTGTGATGGACGAGATGGGCAAAGCGATGATGGGCACTGGCGAAGCCGACGGTGAAGATCGCGCGATCCAGGCGGCAGAGAAGGCGATTGCCAACCCGCTGCTGGACGAGATCTCCCTGCGCGGAGCCAAAGGTGTCCTGATCAACATCACCGGCGGTCACGACCTGACCCTGTTCGAACTGGACGAAGCGGCCAACCGCATTCGCGAAGAAGTTGATGCGGACGCCAACATCATAGTGGGCTCCACCATGGACGAAACGCTGGACGGCGGCATGCGTGTGTCCGTTGTGGCGACAGGTATCGATGCGGCGGAAACCACCTCCGCAATGCCTCTGCCGCGCCGTTCCATGCGTGAGCCACTGACCACGACGCCAACCATTGAAACCGCACAGCAGACCCCTGTTGTGGAACAGGCGGCTCCGGCTCCTGCGGTTGAGGCGGCCCCGGAAGTGGCAGCATCCGAGCCGTCTCTGTTTGCGCAGATGGACACCCAGCAGGCCGCGGCTCAGGAACAGATGGAAGACATCTTCGAAGAGGAAGCGCCAGCTGTTGCAGCCGCGCCAACCTTTGATGCCGCGTCTGCCGGTGCCGATGTACCACCACCTGCGTATCAGCCAACTCCGGCACAAGCAGTGCAGCCTGAGATGTTCGAAGAAGAGCCTCAGGGATTCGTGGCCCCTCAGCGTCCAGCACCAGGTACGCCTACGCCGCAGCTGATGCAGCGTCTGCAAGCCGCGGTGGAAAAGGCGCCAGCCGCTCCGGCCCGTCCGGCAGCCCCTGCGCCTGAGCCACGTGCAGAAGAGCGTCCTCGCTTTGGCATCAACTCGCTGATCAACAAGATGACCGGCCACGGTGCAGAGCAAGGTGCCGCGCCAGCAGCACAACCTGTGCGTCAGCAGCCGGCGGTTCAAAGCCATGAGCCAGCCGAGCAGATGGATGAAGATCAGGAGCGGATTGAAATCCCAGCCTTCCTGCGCCGTCAAGCGAACTGATTTATTTGTGAAATACCTGTGAAGAGGCCGCCCAGTGGGGCGGCCTTTTTCTATTATAAAACAAAGGAATACCCCGTTGTGCGCGGGGTTTTGCCGATTTGTTACAGCGATGTTTCATACCGTTACAAAGCTTTATTTGAGGTGACGGGGCAAAGCGCCTACCTCACTATTGCGGCCAATGGGGTGTGCCGCGTCACTTTGGGGACACCAGTGCAAGCTACGCTTAAGACACCAGTTCATTTTCAGGGCACAGGCCTTCATTCGGGCGCAACTGTGCACCTGACCGTACGGCCAGCCTCCACCGATTATGGAATCTGGTTCAAGCGCACCGACGTATTGTTGGGCGATGCCATGATCCCCGCCCGTTGGGATGTGGTTGAGCAAACCGCGCTTTGCACCCGCATCAAGAACGAGGCTGGTGTCAGCGTTTCCACTATCGAGCATCTGATGGCGGCTCTTGCCGGCTGTGGCATCCACAATGCTTTGATCGAGATTGATGCGCCGGAAGTGCCAATTCTGGACGGCAGCTCTGCGGATTTTGTGCATGGTTTCTTGAAGGCGGGCATCGTGAAGCAGGGCGCGCCGGTCTGGGCGGTCGAAGTTTTGAAGCCTGTCTCCGTAACACGCGGTGAGGCCACTGCGACGCTTGTGCCTGCGGATGAAATGCGCATCGACTTCCACATCGACTTTGAGGACGAGGCGATTGGTCAGCAGACCAAAGAGCTTAACCTCGCCAACGGCAGCTTTATTCGTGAGCTGTGCAACAGCCGCACCTTCTGCCGTCAGGCAGATGTGGAGGCGATGCAGGCCAACGGTTTGGCGCTTGGCGGCGATCCCACCGAAAACGCGGTGGTGTTCAACGGTGCCGATGTTCAGGCCAAAGGTGGTCTGCGCCATGCGGATGAGCCCGTGCGCCACAAAATGCTGGACGCGATGGGCGATCTCTATCTCGCCGGTGCGCCACTGTTGGCACACTATCAGGGCCACCGCGCCGGTCACTCGCTGACAAACGCCCTGCTGCGCGAGCTTTTCTCTCACCCTGACAATTGGCGTTTGGTGGAATGTGATGCTGCGCAGGCAGCACGTCTGCCCGGCGCTGGTGTACATATGGGCGAATTTCCAGCCGTTGCCTAAACCCGGATCGTAACAAATCCGTCCAAAGGCGTTTTGCCCCGCAAAATTCTATGCTAACAACGTGTGAAAGATGGGGCGACCCCCGCAGGGAGCAGAAGGTAAGCACTATGTCAGGCATCGGAGCGCGCACCCGCCTTTTTGGTTCGGTTCTGGCTTTGTCCTTTGTTGTGGCTTGTTCCGACAACAGCACCAGCGACGCCCGCCGTGGCTTGGTCGATATGGAGCAGTTCACCCCCGAGCAGATTTTTGAGCGCGGCGAGTTCGAAATGGCGCGGAACCGGGGCACCGATGCCGCTTTCTTCTTCTCCGAAATTGAACGGCTTTATCCCTATAGTGAATTGGCCAAGCGGTCCTTGGTGATGCAGGCCTTTGCTTATCATTCTGACGGGGCATATCCCGAGGCGCGGGCGGCTGCACAGCGTTATATTGATTTTTACCCCGCGGATGATGATGCGGCGTATGCCCAGTATCTGCTGGCGCTCACCTACTACGACCAAATTGACGAAGTCGGCCGGGACCAGGGGCTGACCTTCCAAGCGTTGCAAGAGTTGCGCAAGGTGATCGAGATCTATCCGGAGAGCGAATACGCGCGCTCCGCGATGTTGAAGTTTGATCTGGCTTTTGACCATCTGGCGTCCAAGGAAATGGAAATCGGCCGTTATTATCTGCGCCGGGATCACTATGGTGCGGCCATAAAACGTTTCCGTGTCGTGGTCGAAGATTTTCAAACCACAACCCACACGCCGGAGGCGCTACACCGTTTGGTGGAGGCTTACCTGTCGCTGGGCCTCTATGGCGAGGCGCAGACTGCGGCGGCGATTCTGGGCCACAACTTCCAGTCCACCGAGTGGTATCAAGACAGCTATGCCCTGTTGCGTGAGAATGGCCTTGAAGCTAAGGCCGAAGGCAGCAGCTGGCTCAATCAAGTTTATCGCCAGACCCTGCAAGGCAGATGGCTGTAACAGAGGGCAGGGGATGCCCTGTGGTGTGAGGCTGAATGCTGCGCTCGCTTGAAATCCGTGACATGTTGATCATCGACCGGCTGGACCTTGCGTTTCAGCCGGGTTTGAACGTTCTGACAGGGGAGACCGGCGCAGGGAAATCGATCCTTTTGGATAGCCTTGGCTTTGTACTGGGCTGGCGCGGTCGTGCGGAGCTGGTGCGGTCTGGCGCTGATCAGGGGGAGGTTGTGGCCGAGTTCGATCTGCCAGACGGCCATCCTGCACACGCCATTCTCGAAGACGCAGGTCTGCCCGGTGGTGACGAGCTGATCCTGCGTCGCATCAATCGAAGTGACGGGCGCAAAACGGCCTGGGTCAATGACCGGCGTGTGTCGGGCGAAGTGTTGCGGCGGTTGTCAGAGACGTTGCTGGAATTGCATGGGCAGCATGATGACCGGGGTCTGCTGGATCCAAAAGGGCACCGTGAGGTGCTGGACCTGTTCGCCAACACGGACAAGCTGCGGGGCAAGACTCGCAAAACCTGGTCTGAGGCGTCCGCAGCCCGCAAGGCGCTGACGGCGGCGCAGGTTGCGCTAGAAGAGGCCAAGGCCGAAGAAGACTTTTTGCGCCATGCGGTCCAGGAGCTGGACAAGCTCGATCCGCAGCCGGGGGAAGAGGCAGAGCTCGATACCCGCCGCCGTATGATGCAGAACGCGGAAAAAGTGCGCGAGGATGTGAGCCGCGCTCATGCCGCCTTGGGCAACGGTGGTGCGGAAAGCGCGATGGGCGACGCGATGCGTTGGCTGGGCGATGCCGCGTCAGAAACGGGCGACACTTTGGAAGCCCCCGTCGGAGCGCTGGAGCGGGCCATGAATGAGTTGGCTGAGGCTGTGGATGGCGTGGAACGTTGTCTAGAAGCATTGGATTTCAATCCACATGAACTCGAAGAGCTGGAAGAGCGCCTGTTTGCCATTCGCGGACTGGCCCGCAAATACAATGTACTGCCCGATGATTTGGGCGGCTATGCGGAGGAATTGCGCACGCGGCTGACCGCTCTGGATGCAGGAGAGGGCGATATCGCCGCGCTGACAGCTGATCTGAAGACGGCGGAGGCCGCCTATGATACAGCGGCTGAGGCGCTCACAACGGCGCGCGGCAAGGCGGCAACCAAGCTGGACAAGGCGGTGATGGGCGAGCTGGCCCCGTTGAAGATGGAGCGGGCCGTGTTCACCACGAAGGTGGCGCCGGGCGATGCAGGGCCGGAAGGCCGCGACGCGGTGGAATTTGTTGTGGCCACCAATCCAGGCGCGCCAGCAGGGCCACTGGCCAAGATTGCGTCGGGCGGCGAATTGAGCCGTTTCCTGTTGGCGCTGAAAGTCTGTCTGACCAATGACATCAGCGTCATGACGCTGATCTTTGACGAGATTGATCGTGGAGTAGGCGGGGCAACCGCCGATGCAGTAGGCCGCCGGTTGAAAGCGCTGGCCGAAGGGGGACAGGTCTTGGTTGTGACTCACTCGCCGCAGGTAGCCGCGCTAGGGGCCCATCATTGGCAGGTGGCGAAGTCGGTCAAAAATGGCCAGACACTGAGCCGAGTTGTGCCTCTGGATGATGGCGAGCGGGTGGATGAAGTGGCGCGGATGATTTCTGGTGACACAATCACGCCCGAGGCACGCGCAGCCGCAAAGGCGCTTTTGGTCTAGATTCGGCCTTTGGCTCGGAAAATTCACGCACAATCAGGCACTTTGGCGTGAAACCCTCCGCTTACCTCTTTGCGTTACAAGAGATTTCTGACTAGATCAGACGTAACCCTTTACGACCCTCCCACCTGGAGATTTTGCAGCACTATGGCGAAGTCGGTAGGCTCCTTTCTCGCGGAAAGCGCCCAAGAGGCGGCAGACACCTGTCGCGGCGGCTGGAAGGTATTGGTCAACAAAGGCCCCAGCCAGTTTCAGTTTTGGATCATCGCCCTCTGCATCGGGATTGCGGCGGGCTTTGCCGCGCTGTTGTTCCGCAAAGGCATCCACTGGCTACAATCCACGTTGTATGGAGCCGAAGATCTCACCCGGCTGCACACGTTTGCCAATACGTTGCCCTGGTACTGGCTGGTGATCATCCCGACCATCGGTGGACTGGTTGTGGGCATCATCCTCAACAAGTTCACCCCGGACGGGCGCGTGCGCTCAGTGGCGGATGTGATCGAGGGCGCCGCGCTGCACGAAGGGCGGGTGGAACGCAAAGCCGGCATCGCTTCGGCCTTTGCCAGCCTGATCACCCTGTCTTCTGGCGGCTCAACCGGCCGTGAAGGGCCGGTAGTGCATATCGCTGGCATGATTGCCACCTGGGTCAGTGTGCGGATCAATGCTGATGGAATCACGGGTCGGGACCTGTTGGGCTGTGCGGTGGCGGCCGCTGTGTCTGCCAGTTTCAATGCGCCGATCGCAGGCGCGCTTTTTGCGCTGGAAGTGGTATTGCGCCACTTTGCGGTGCATGCCTTCGCGCCAATTGTAATTGCGTCTGTGGCAGGTACGGTGATCAACCGTCTTGAGTTTGGCGATGTGACCGAGTTCACTTTGAACACAGGAACCGCGCTGCAATTCTATCAAGAGCTACCAGCTTTCTTGATCCTCGGTGGACTCTGCGGTCTGGTGGCCGTGGCACTGATGTGGACGATTTTCTGGGCCGACGACATGGCCAGCCATTTGCAGGAAGACCTACGCATTCCGCGCTGGCTGCGTCCGGCGATTTCTGGCGCTTTGCTGGGCATTCTGGCAATCTGGTTCCCGCACATCATTGGGGTGGGCTATGAGACTACTTCTGCGGCGCTGACCGGAAATCTGTTGTTGCATGAGGCGGTGGTGTTTGCGGTGCTGAAGGTGATTGCGGTGTCGATCACAATGGCAGGACGCATGGGTGGCGGGGTGTTTTCTCCGTCGCTGATGGTCGGCGCGCTGACTGGCTTGGCATTTGGTATGGTCGCCACCGCGATTTTCCCGGATGTGTCCGGCACCACCACGCTTTACGCGCTTGCGGGGCTCGGCGCCGTTGCGGCTGCTGTGTTGGGCGCGCCGATCTCAACCACGCTGATTGTGTTTGAAATGACTGGAGATTGGCAAACTGGTTTGGCGGTGATGGTTGCGGTGTCGATCTCCACCGCGCTAAGTTCACGACTGGTGGATGGCTCGTTCTTCCTGACCCAGCTGGAACGACGCAATGTGCACATCGCAGCCGGGCCACAGGCGTATTTGCTGGCGATGTGTGGAGTGGGCAAGGTGATGCGCGCCAAAGATGCGCAGAATGCAGCCCCGGAGGAGCGCTGTTGGGAGATGGTGTCTGAAGGGCTCTATGTCGATGGTACCGCCACACTGGAGAGCGCTATGCCAATCTTTGAAAACACCGGTGTGAACTTTCTGCCGGTGGTCACGCTGGGCGGGGAAGATGCCCCGCCGGAGCTGCTTGGCGCGGTGTTCCAGGTGGACGCGCTAAGGGCCTACAACAAAGCACTTGCCGCCACGGCGGCTGAAGAGCATTCCTAAGACTTAGGAGCCGTAGGCAATCACGCTGTCCGCGTCCATTTTATAGGTCACATCCACGTCTGCTTCGCCATCGACCATGTAAAGCGAATGGCTGTCAAACTCGCTGCGGAGCTCGCCGCTAATCCAGACGGGGGTGAACAAGCTCTCGGTGGGGTATCCCGCTGGATAGCGCACGTAGACGATCTGATTGGCTGGCGGTGGCGGCGTGTGAATGCACGCGCCGACGGTGGGCACCAGAAGAAACTCCACCGCGAGATTGCCGTCCAGCTCCAGCGGCAGTAGATAGCCCGGCATGCGAACGGTCTGTCCCACTACAGACGTGTTGGGCATACGAGACTCGTTTTCGAGTTTGGTCATTATCCGGATCCGTTCCGCGAGCAGAAAATCCGCATCAATGCCTTCTTTGGAGAGGTCTTTTCGGAGACCGGCGACTTCAACTTTTGCCTCGGCGTCTTTCTCTGTCTCGACCAAGTAGTCCAGCCGCAAGATGCGCGCCAAGGTTTGCATCTGTTGATCCGTTAGGTTTTCGAACGGGTTTTCAAACACGGATGTGGGCGCGGCGAGCTCTTCCCAGCCAATTTCCTTGGCCTGATCCGCGAAACCTACGGAGGCCGTCAGGGTGAGGGCGGCAGAGAGCAAGATCGCTTTCATGAATAGGTCTCCGTTAGAGGGGGCGTTGTGACAGTTGAACGGCTTAAAGCCGGGTGGTCAAGCCGTCCGCCAGGGTCATGCGATACACACGCCATGCTGGCAGCAAGCTGGCCAATCCACCAAAACACAAGACTGTGAGCAGCAAGATGATTTCGCGGCTTGTTAGGATGTGGCCGCCGAGCGTGACGCCAAATCGGGCGGACAGCAGCGGCTCTGCTAGCAGGCTGGCGCTCCAGAAGACTGCCAGACCCAGCAGAATGCCAGAACCAGTGACCAGCAGGGCTTCGAGGATGATCATCAGGACCACGTCCCGTGGCGCTGCGCCAACGGAACGTAGAATGGCAAATTCGCGGCGGCGGGCTTCCAGTGCTGCGGACAACATCACCACCATGCCAATCATGCTGGCGGCCATCACCGCCACAGACATCAGGCGCAGAGCGTTTTCGGCGGTGCCAGTGATCGACCAGAGCTGCAGCAACGCCACATTGGGCATCACCGCGGCCAAGGGTTCGGCTTTGTAGGTGGCAACGGCCCGTTGAACGCCAAGCACGGCGGTGCGGTTGCTGAGGCCGATGTAGACCGCATTGATCTGGTCAGGCACAAATCCATGCTCATGTTCTTCGTCGTGGCTGTCGTGATCCGCCTCAGCGATGGCGGCAAAGGGATCAGCTGAACGCGGGGCGCTTTCGGCGTGCAGCGCGTCAAACCCTTCAAGCGAGATAAACACCATGCGATCCACAGCGGTGTTGGTGCGAGCGAGCACGCCGGTGATTTGAAACGGCGCTTCGTCATGCACCTCCAGCGCAACAGCGCCCGCGCCGTGGGCGTTGATGATCTCTGTCCCAACATCATACCCCAAATGGTCCGCCACTTCGGCGCCGATCACCGCGCCATGTGTATCTTCAAAAGACCCACCAGTGGCAAAGCTCAGCGCCTGTCCGCGGCTGTGTTTGAAATGTTTAAAGTAGGCCGCAGAGGTGCCGATGACCGGAAAGCCTTGGTGGTTGTCCCCCTGCATCAACGGCACCGCCCAAGCCACACCGGGCATCTCTTCCAGCAGCGCAAGCACCTTGCCGGACAGGCCGGCGCCAGTGGACCCGACGCCAAAAACCGTGGCCAACAGGATCTGAACGTCATTGCCGCGTGGCGCGACGATCAGATCGATGCCGGAGGCAGAATTGGCAAAGGACGTGCGGGCAGAGTCACGCAGCCGCTCGACGCTGAGGATCAGAGCAACACTCAACGCGATGGCCAAAACGGTGAGCGCGGCGACAAAGCGGCGGTTCCACAGGCTGCGTAACACCAGCGTCATGCGGCTGCTCCCGCTTGAGTCAGATCCGTGATGTGGATCACCCGATCAAAGTGATGATCCAGTCCGCTGTCATGGCTGACCATCAACAGGGCCGCGCCACTTTCCTGAGCTTGCTGGCTGAGCATCTGCATGAAGGTTTCTTTGGTCTCCGGATCCAGCGCGGAGGTCGGTTCATCCGCAAGGATCACTTCCGGCGCGCCAATCAAGGCACGCGCCGCCGCGACCCGCTGTTGCTGCCCAACGCTGAGCGCGCTGGCTTGGGACGCGCCAAGCGTATCTGGATCAAGCCCCAAAGCCGCCATCAAACGCTGCGCTTCCTTGTCCAAAGGATTAGTCACACGCTCTCGGCGGCGCTTGGAGAAGCGGCAGGGCAAAAGGATGTTGTCCACGGCACTGAGCCAGGGCACGAGATTGAACACCTGAAAAATCAGGCCCATGTGGTCTGCTCGAAACCGGTCGCGTTTGCTGGCGGGTAGTGCACCGATGTCCTGAACAACCACAGATACTGCGCCAACCGGAATATCGATCACGCCGGAAATGGCCGCCAAAAGCGTGGACTTGCCGGACCCGCTGGGGCCGCGAAGCATCACCCGTTCGCCAGCCGCCACATCAAGGGAGGCATTTTGCAGCACTGCGGCGTTGCTGCCGGGCCAAACAAAGGAAAAATCGGAAACAGAAATTTGCGACATAGGCGCACTGTTGGGGGAAAGCGCGCTGGTGTCCAGCGCGCATTTTCCGAGTTTTAGACGCGCTCTACCGCCACCAGATCGCTGGTATAAAACGCCAGGTGATCCTTGATGCGTTCCACGGCCTCAACCGGCGCCTCATAGCTCCAGGCCGCGTCAGAGATGGTTTGGCTTTTGGTCACAATCGAGAAGTGGTTGGCATCGCCTTTGTGCGGGCAATAGGTGGTCTTGTCGCTTGGGTCCAAAAACGCCATGGCAATGTCGGTGCGTGGGAAATAGATCACCGGCTTCAGGTCACCTTCGCTCAGTTCCAGCGCGTTGCTGCTTTCGCCCAGGATGGCGCCACCGGCACGGACAACCCAATTGCCTTCAGCTTTGCGGATTGTGATGTTTGTCATGTGGTATCCCTCCTGTTTCGCGCCCAAATAAAGTTGTGTTGTAACAGTACGATGTCACGGCGTGGAATGTGACAGCGCGGCGCAGGCTGCATCCAACCACATTTGTTGCTCCGGTGCGAGTCGTGGCGACAGCACTTGACGGCACGTCGCGTGATAGGCGTTCAGCCAATCCAGTTCCGCTTCGCTCAGCAGGTCGACAACCACCATGCCGCGATCAATCGGCGCAAAGGTCAGGTTGCGGAACTGCAGCATCTCGCGGTGATCGTCACCCCCGGGCAGCGCGGGGGCCTCTTCGACCACAATCAGGTTCTCGATCCGGATTCCGAACGCTCCAGGGCGGTAATAGCCCGGCTCATTGGACAGGATCATGCCGACCTCTAGCGGGGTGTCGCTCACGCGGCTCAGGCGCTGTGGCCCTTCGTGCACACAGAGATACGCGCCGACACCGTGACCTAACCCATGGTCAAAGTCCTGACCTGCCATCCAAAGTGGCAAGCGTCCAATGGCCTCAATATGGCTGCCTGCTACCCCTTTGGGGAAGCGCATGCGCGATACGGCAATCATGCCCTGTAGCACGCGGGTGAAGGCCACTTTGGCGTCTTCGCTCACCTCACCAATGGGCAAGGTGCGGGTGATGTCGGTGGTGCCATCGGCATATTGCCCGCCACTGTCGAGCACCATCAGATCGCCGCTTTGTAAAGGCCGGTTGGTTTCTTCGGTCACGCGGTAATGCATGATCGCCCCGTTCGGGCCAGCACCCGCGATGGTGTCAAAACTGATTTCCAGCAGCGCATTGGTGGCGCGGCGGTACTCTTCCAGTTTTGTCACCACGTCGATTTCGGTGAGGGTGGTTTTGTCCTGCGCGTCAAACCAACTGAGGAAGTTTACTACAGCTACGCCGTCCCGCAGATGGGCTTCGGCCATGCCGGCAATTTCAGACGCGTTTTTGCGGGCCTTGGGCATGACGCAGGGGTCTTGGCCGTAAGAAATCTCCGCGTCGCTTTGGGATACGGCAGCTTGCACGGCAATTGGCGCGCTGCCTTTGTCGAGCCGCACGGTGCCGGAGAGCTGTGTGAGAAATGGGACAAAAGCGTCAGGCGCGTGCACACGCACTGCATCGCCGAGATGGTCGCGCACGTCTGTGAGTTTTTCCGCTGCCATAAACAGGTCCACGGTGGCGTCGGAATTCAGCACGGCAAACCCATGTGCCAGCGGGTTGCGGGGAATGTCCGCGCCGCGGATGTTGAGGAGCCAGGCAATGCTGTCAGGCAGGGTGATCACCGCCGCCGTCTCTCCATGAGCATTCAAGTCCGCCGCAAGCCGCGCGCGTTTGTCGCAGTGGGATTCTCCGGCCACGTTGGTGGGGTGGGATTTCACCGGAGCCATGGGGGCGTCAGGTTGGTCGTCCCAAATGGCGTCGATTGGATTGTTCACCGGCACAAAGGTGATCATGTGGTCTTCGGTGGCCTTATGCAGCGTCTCCAATTGGCCAATGGTGTAGAGCCAGGGATCAAAGCCGACATGGCCAGTGCCCAGGTTTTCCACGATCCACGGCCCCGGCAGGACCTCTGGCCAATCCACCGGCGTGTAGCAATCCGCCACTTGTTCTTTCACCTGCGTGCGATAGCGCCCATCGACAAACACGCCGGCGATGTCTTTGAGCACAACGCAAAACCCAGCGGAACCGGTGAACCCGGTGAGCCAAGCGAGCCGGTCATCACGCGGTGCCACGTATTCGCCCTGATGCGCATCGGCGCGCGGCACCAAAAACCCGTCCAGGCCGCCTGTGTCCATTTGCGCCCGCAGCGCTTTGAGGCGGGCAGGGCCCTGTTCCGGGCGGGCGGTGACGGCAAAATCCTGAAACATGCACAGCTCCTTGGCGCAAATGAATTGGCGTTCAGTGATACGCACTGCGCCCCCAATGGCAAGCGGATTGCCGCAGCGGTAGAAAAGAAGAGGGGGCCAGCCCCCTCGCGGACGCTCACCCCCGGGATATTTCGGGCAAGAAGAAGAGGGACTTAGCCGACTTTCCGCATGCCCATGACACGCGCACGGGCGCGTGGATCGTTGTCAAACAGGGCGGCCAGTTGCTCGGTCATGGCACCTGCAAGCTGCTCCACATCGGTGATGGTCACCGCGCGGTCATAGTAGCGGGTCACGTCATGGCCGATCCCAATGGCCAAAAGCTCCACCAGTTTGCGTTTTTCCACCATGGAGATCACGTCGCGCAGGTGTTTTTCCAAATAATTGGCGGGGTTCACCGAGAGCGTGCTGTCATCAACGGGCGCCCCGTCGGAGATCACCATCAGGATCTTGCGCTGTTCCGGGCGCATCAGCATGCGGCGGTGGGCCCATTCCAGCGCCTCGCCGTCGATGTTTTCTTTCAGCAAGCCCTCTTTCATCATCAGGCCAAGGTTCGGCCGCACACGGCGCCAAGGGGCGTCCGCCTGTTTGTAGATGATGTGGCGCAGGTCATTCAGGCGGCCCGGTTGCTGTGGGCGACCGTCGTTGAGCCACTTTTCACGGGCCAAACCGCCTTTCCACGCGCGGGTGGTGAAACCGAGGATTTCCACCTTCACGTTGCAGCGCTCCAGCGTACGTGCCAGAACGTCTGCACAAATCGCGGCAATGGAAATTGGACGGCCACGCATCGAGCCAGAGTTATCGAGCAGCAATGTCACCACCGTGTCGCGGAACTCGGTGTCATGTTCCATCTTGAAGCTGAGCGGCGTGGTGGGGTTGGCCACAACGCGCGCCAGACGCCCGGCGTCGAGCGTGCCTTCTTCGAGATCAAACTCCCAGCTGCGGTTTTGCTGCGCCTGAAGGCGGCGCTGCAGGCGGTTGGCCAGACGACTCACTGCGCCTTTGAGGGGCTCGAGCTGTTGGTCCAGATAGGCGCGCAGGCGTTCCAACTCGACCGGCTCGGCAAGTTCTTCGGCGGCAATTTCTTCGTCATGAGTGGTGTCAAACACCACATAGTCCGGGTCTGCCTCAGAAATTGGTGGTGGGGGAGGTGGATCCAGCGGTGCTTCACCGTCCGGCAGCTCTGCCTCATCGGACATCTCGTCCTCAGCCATGTCATCCATGGTGACCTGCGCCTCGGACATGTCCTGTTGCTCTTCCTGAGATTGCTCAGGGCTGGCCTCAGTGTCTTCTTGGTCGCTGTCATCCTGACCCTGGCTATCGGGGTCTTCCTGCTCTTCCGCCTGTTCTTCGGCCTCGTCTTCCTGATCGTCGATGTCGTCTGGATCGTCACCTAGCTGATCGCCGTAGCCGAGGTCCTCGATGATCTGGCGGGCAAACTTGGCAAAGGCCTGTTGGTCGGACAGCAGCTCTTGCAGGTCGTCCAAGTGCTCGCCTGCGCTCTGCTCGATGTAGCCGCGCCACAGGTTCATCACATTGGCCGCCGCCGGAGGCAGATCGCGGCCGGTGGCCAGATGACGGATCAGATAGCCCGCCGCCACAGGCAAAGGCGCCTGCTCGGTGGAGGTCATGTCGCCATACCCACGGCCAGCGGCTTCCTGGCTGATTTTTACGTCAATGTTTGTGGCAGTGCCGGGCATGTCCCGCGCGCCCATCGCTTCACACCGCGCGGTTTCCATCGCCTCATAAAGATCGCGGGCAATGCCTTGGCCGGGCGCATAGCGCATATGGGTGGCGTCATCGTGATACTTGCGTTGCAGCGCCAGCGCATCGGCGGTGCCGCGCGCCAGAAGCACCTCGTCGCGGGTCATGCGACGGCTGACCTGGGGCAGGCGGATGCTGTCGCCGGACATGCCGGAGGGATCAACCGTGTAGGACACCGACAATTCCGGATCGTCGGCCATGACTTTGGTGGCCTCAGCCAGGGCCTTTTTGAACGGATCAGCGGGGTTGTCGCTTGGTTTTTTCATGATCGCACCCAGTCCATAGAATGAGTTTCCCGCTCAGTGTGGTCTTTGTCCAGCCTTCCTTATTGAGAGGGCAGTGCCCGACCGCGGGCGGAAAACGAAGTGCCCGCCCATGGGGGCGGTCGGGCACTGTCCGGCGTTGCCGCCGGACAAGGCTGTTCTTTAGCCCAGGCTCACGCTGGCCGCGCTTTCTGGCAGCTCTTCGTCAAAGCAGCGCTGATAGAACTCGGCAACGGTCTGGCGTTCCAGTTCGTCACATTTGTTCAGGAAGCTCAGGCGGAAGGCATAGCCGACATTGCGGAAGATTTCCGAGTTTGCAGCCCAGTTGATCACGGTCCGTGGGCTCATCACGGTGGACAGGTCGCCGTTCATAAACGCGGTCCGAGTCAGGTCCGCAACGGTCACCATCTGGCTCACAATCTTGCGGCCTTCGGCGGTGTTGTAGTGCGGCGCCTTGGACAGGATGATGGCGGCTTCGGCATCGTGGCTGAGGTAGTTCAGCGTGGACACCAGAGACCAACGGTCCATCTGAGCTTGGTTGATCTGTTGCGTGCCGTGGTAGAGGCCAGTGGTGTCGCCCAGACCCACGGTGTTTGCTGTGGCAAACAGGCGGAAATAGGGGTTTGGCGTGATGACTTCGTTCTGGTCCAGCAGGGTCAGCTTGCCGTCATGCTCCAGAACACGCTGGATCACAAACATCACATCCGCACGACCGGCATCATATTCATCAAACACAATCGCGGTTGGGTTGCGCAGCGCCCAGGGCAGGATGCCTTCGTGGAACTCTGTAACCTGCTTGCCGTCGCGCAGTTTGATGGCGTCTTTACCAATCAGGTCGATCCGGCTGATGTGGCTGTCGAGGTTGACGCGCACACAGGGCCAGTTCAGGCGGGCGGCAACCTGCTCGATGTGGGTCGATTTACCGGTGCCGTGGTAGCCTTGAATCATCACACGACGGTTGTGGCCAAAACCCGCCAAGATCGCCAGCGTGGTTTCCGGGTCAAACTTGTACGTTGGGTCGATCTCTGGCACGCGGTCTGTGCGCTCTTCAAAACCCTTGATTTTCATGTCGCTGTCGATGCCAAACACATCGCGCAGATCAATGTCTTCGGTGGGCTTCGCGTTGCTTTCCATCATGCCGTCGGCCATGTCGTATGTCCTTCTCCCGGCCACCCAAATACGGCGGCCCAAATCTACCGGCCTTTGGTGCATCAAATCCCACGGGATCACAAGCGAAACTCTGCAAAATACGTGGCGTTGTCACGAAACTCACAGTCCTGTGCTGAGCTGTTAATTGCTTAATCGCCGATTGGTGCGCAATTTTACGACCAAAGGAGGATGGTGAATGCAACGACGTCATTTCATTTCGGCCGCAGGCGCGGCAGCGCTGGCTGCCATGGCCTTGCCGCGTGCCACTCTGGCAAAAGAGTTCGAGGTCAGCCGTACGGACGCCGAATGGCGCGCCATGCTCACACCCGCGCAGTACAAAGTGATGCGGCAGGAGGGCACAGAGCGGGCGGGCTCGTCGCCATTGGATAAGAACTACGAGAAGGGGACATATCACTGTCGCGGTTGCGATCTGAAACTCTACAGTTCGCGGCATAAGTACGACAGTGGCACCGGATGGCCGAGTTTCTACAAGTCGCTCCCCAAAGCGATTGGAACCAAACCGGACCGCAAGCTCCTCCGGGTCCGCACCGAATGCCACTGTCGCCGGTGTGGGTCGCATCTTGGACATATCTTTGACGATGGTCCGCGACCCACGGGGAAACGCCATTGCCTGAATGGCGTCTCGCTGGTGTTTAAGCCCAAATGAGACCGGGTGCCTCACCGCCGAGGTGGGGCATAAGGTTACGGTGGCAAAGCTGCCCGGTCTCTCATCCCCGAAGGACGATCATGGGTTGGAACAGGCCACTCACGCAGCCATGTCCTCCGGGGAATCGGTGAAGCGATAGCCAAGCCCGTACAGGGTTTCGATCGCGGTGAAGTTGGGCGCCACATCGCGCAGCTTGCGCCGGATGCGTTTGATCTGGCTGTCGATGCTGCGGTCGGTGACAAAGACGTCGCCGCCATAGGCAAGGTCCAGAATATTGGCCCGGCTGAGCACCTGGCCGGGGCGTTGCGCGATAATCCAGAGCACGTTGAATTCGGTGGCGGTGAGGGCGACCTCTTTGCCATCCCAACGGGCCTCATGGCGCAGCCGGTCCAAACGCAACGCCCCGCGCTGGATCACCGTCACATCATCGGCATCGCGATGGCTGGGCGCCGCGCTGCGTAAGGCCGCCGCGATCCGCGCGCCAAACACCCGCATGGAAAACGGTTTGGCGAGATAGTCATCCGCCCCAAGGCGCAGCATCATCGACTCTTCGGTGGCACTGGCAGTGGTGCTGAGCACAACCACAGGCACGCTGTAGGTGTTGGTGATCCGCTCGATGATGGTGAGCGCATCCATCGACCGCTGGCGCAATTCCGTCACCACCAAATCAACGGACTGACGCGACAGCTCTGCCATGGCGGTGTCCGGTGACACATGACAGAGGCTTTCGTGCCCGTCATGCAACAAGACATCCTGCATGGCCGCCAGCAGATGACGGTCCGGATCAATCAGAAGGACTCTGGACATGGCCGCCCTCCGATCTGCGTGCGATTGCGGGTGAAAACATCCTGTTTGATCGCCACAGGTTCCGGGCGCCCGCGCTGGTGTAACCAAAGCAACGGGAACAGGGCACTAAGCATTAAAGCACTGAAAAACATGGCGCCTCCCTTCTGAGATCTGATGTGAAAATCTGAAGAGAGTGTCTTGTCTCTTCGTTCATCACACAGATGGGGGAGGATCAGGAGGTTGCTTTGGGCAAAGTTGCCACTGTTTTGTCAAACCGTGCCAATCGTGGCCGTCTTGCCAAATTCCGCTCAGGCCAGCGATTGTCGCCGCTCGCCTGGGGACTGCCCGGTCCAGCGTTTGAAGGCCGAGGCAAAGGAACTCACGTCGGAATAGCCCAGCAGAAAGGCAATCTCGCTCTGGCTCATCGCACTGTTTTTGAGATAGCGATCCGCCATGGCGCGGCGGAAGTTGGACAGCACAGTCTGATAGGTGGTGTTGGCGTCCCCCAAGCGCCGCGCCAGGGTGCGCGCGCTCATGCCCAGATCTCGGGCCACATGCGAGACGGAGGTCTGACCCGTGGCCATACGGTCCGCGATGGCTTTCTCCACCACCAACTCAATGTCGGCCCGGTTTTTGGGCCGCTGCGCCAGCACCAGATCGGCGTGGGCTTGCAGGATTTTGTGCAGACCTTCATCAGAGGTGCTCAATGGCACGTCCAGATCGGCCAAACGATATTGCATGCTGTTCCACTGCGCGCCAAAGGTGACTGGACATCCCAGCAGCTTTTCCAGCTCTGCGGCATTGTGTTTGCGACGGTGTGTGAAAGTGATTTGTTTGGGCAACACGGTGCGCGGCAACAGCTTGTTGGTGCCGTTTAAAAACTGGCTGACCTGCGCCTCCACAAAGTGCCCCACTTCAATTTTCGCTGGGATGTCAAAGCGCCAGCGAAACGTGCCGTCTTGATCAAGCGTTGACACATCAACTTCCATTGCGTTGGAGAAGACCTGGCCATAGCGGGCGAGGTTGGTGACAACACAGCGTATGTCTTTGGATGTGCGCCCGAGATAGCCAATCAGCCCAAGGTTGGCAAAGCGCCGGGTTTGCCCCCATCGGACGGCGACTAGGTCATCGCCAGTCAGCTTTTCCCCATTATCGAGAATCTTCATCTGCCCTTCCAGGGAAATCAGATGATCGCCTTCTTTGAGGTCCGCGCGGGTCAGGCCGGTGCCTCGAAAAATCTCAGCCTCGGAAAACCCAAGGCTCATAAGATATTCGGAAAAATGACGACCCATCGCGGTCGCATGCTTTGGGGTGCTCTGCATCATGTGCTCACATCACCGTATTTGTCGCTCAAAATCAAGGCTGTGGCTGCGGCTTGACGACGGAGGTTAGTTTTCGCTAGAAAAGCTACCTTGGTACCAAGGTGAGGGGTTCGCGATGAAGAAAGTGGAACGCGTCCAAACCGGTCTGCGGCTGGAGAAGCAGTTGCTCAAGGTGATGAAAGCCTTGGCAGAACAACTGGACATGTCAGCGGCTGAGTTGGTTGAGGGTGTGATGTTGCACGCCTTGGAGGGCAAGACACCGTTTTCAGAGGCGACACTGGCGAAGGCCGCGATGCTCAAGGAGGTTTATGACCTGACCTTGACAGCAGAGGACGCTCACAAGCTGACAGAAGAAGGGGCAGACACATGACAGATTACCGAGCCGTCTTAGGGGCGTTGGATGCGGGCACATTGGCGCCGCAGGATTTTGATCACCGCGCCCATATTGCCGTGGCCTTTGAAGCGTTGCGCGCGGACGACTTTTTCACGGCTTCAAAGCGCATTGCCGATGGGCTCAAGCGGTTGACCGTCGCGGCAGGCGTGCCGGAGAAGTTTCATGCCACCATCACGCAAGCCTATATGTCGGCCATAGCGGAAGCTATGTATGCCACAACTGCAGAGGACGCTGAGGCGTTTCTGGCGCAGAACGCAGACCTCCTGGAAGGGACGTTCCTGAAAGAGTGTTATAGCGCGGCTTGCCTGTCCTCGGACTTGGCACGCAAGGTGGCTCTGTTGCCGGATCGCGTGGGCCGCGCGGCTTAAGCCTTGTCCAGTGCGTCCCGCACAGCGGCGGCGATCTTGGCGCGGGTATCTGCGTCCATGCCTTGCATGTCGACCACAAGGCTTTCACCTTCCTCGCGGGCGGTGGCGGGCCGCCGGTTGGCCCCGTGGCGCAATACACGGTAGGGGATGATTTCGCGGGAAATGCCTTTGAAATGTTGCGGCGCCAGGGCTTCGGCGTTCACCAGATCTTTCGCATGGGCGTAGGTCTCATAGCTCATTACAATGCCACCGGGCTCCGCGATGCCCTCCAGCCGGGCGGCGAGGTTCGCTTCCGCCCCGATGATGGTGTAGTCCATGCGGGTGTCGCTGCCAAAGTTGCCAACGTTGCAATAGCCGGTGTTGATGCCCATGCGCGCGCGGAACGGATGCTCGATACCGCGCGCACGCCATTGCACTTCCAACTCGTCCAATCGGGTCTGCATCTCTAACGCCATGCGCACACAGGCACGGGCATCTTCGGTTACGCCGTGTGTGGTTGGATCGCCGATAAAGGCCACAATCGCATCGCCAATGAACTTGTCGATGGTGGCCCCGTGTTTTTGGGCGATGGCGCCCATCTCCGTGAAGTACTCGTTCAGCAGCTTGGTGAGTTCCTCCGGTTGCATCCGTTCCGTTGTGGCGGTGAAGTCTTTGATGTCGCTGAAGAACACGGTGAGCTTCTTGCGTTCGGTGCTGATGGACACATCCCGCTCTCCTTCAAAAATTGAGCGGTATACCTGCGGCTCCAGATATTTGGAGATCTTTAGCGATACATCGGCAAGGAAGGAGTTGTTCTCTGTCAGTTCATCATTGGCCGCTGCAAACTTCTCTGCCAATCGCAACTGGTGTTTGGCAAAGGCGATGCCAAAGGTGCCGGCGATCAAGAGATAGCTTAGCAGGAACTTGAAGGACGCGAGATCCAGCGTGAGCGGCTGGCGGACCTCGACAATTTGCAGCCCACGCACGTCGCCAACTTTCCAGTCGGTTTTGACGCTGTCGGGATGGGTGTTGTGACACGCTACACAGGTTTCCTGCATGTATACTGGCGCGGCCAAGGTCATGCGGTGATCCAGCAAACCGCCAGACTCGGCAATGATGTGATCCCGTGTTTCCTCCGGATCGGAAAACCGCGCCATCGCATTGATCTCAAAAGGTGACATCTCATGCGGCGCGCGCCCCTGAAACGGGTATTGCGAGACAAAGTGATAGTTCACGCCCGGTAGGATCTCGGAAAACCGCCCGGACAGTTCGATTGCTGCGGTGGCTGGGATCGGGAAAGCCCCGGGGATGTCGTGATAGTCATGCCGCGCTTCGGGCGCACCCTCGGCAGCTTGCACGCGCGCCACAACATTTTCCGCATAGAAGGAGCGCACATCATCCATCAGCTTGTTCAGGCTGGTGGCTTGTCGATGCAGGTTGTGGTGAGAGAGACTGTTGAGGTCAAGCCAAAGCGCCACCGGCAGCAGCAACAATGCGCCCGCCACCACAGTGTAGAGCCGTTTGGGGTGGGCTGTCAGATACTCAATCAATTGCCGCATGATCTGCTCCCGTATTGCGCCTGCCTTCACATTTCAGTGATACCCAAGGGGTGTGCTAGCTCAAACGGCTTTTGCGGATTTTTCCGTCGCAAAGAAAAAGGCGCGACCCTTCGGTCACGCCTCACATCTCAAGCCAATTCAACTTACTTGAAGTTGCGGCTCTCTTTGATTTGATCCCAAGCCCACATGACCTCTTGCAGCTGGTCTTCCTGGCTGCGGTCGCCGCCGTTCATATCCGGGTGCAGAACCTTGATGAGCTTTTTGTACGCCTTGCGCACCTCAGCTTTGGTCCAGCTGTCTTTGGCTTCCAAAATCTCGATCGCGCGGCGTTCCGTGGGCGGCAGACGCTTGGCTGCACCTCCGTTTTTGCCAGGGTTCTGGGTGGCGTTGCCGCCAAGCACCTGATGAGGATCCTCAATGCCCAGACGGGCCCATGCGCGGGCCTCCGGATCGGTGAACTTGCGCGTTTCCCGCTCCCAGACCTTGTCCTTGGAATTCTGCGCGTTCAGCTCGGCTTCGGTCTTGCCGTCAAAGAAGTTCCATTTCAGGTTATATTCGCGGATGTGCTCTTTGCAGAACCACTTGAATTCATCCAGCACATCCGGCGCACGTGGGGCGCGGTAGGCACCTGGCTCGTTGCAGCCCTCGTGTTCACACACGCGAGTGGAGGTCTCCGACGCTCCGGACATGCCGCGGCGTCCTCGCGGGTTTTTCTTCTTGGCCGATTTAATCGACATATCGAAACCGAAGGGATCAGATTTTGTCATACGCGCACCTATTCGACTCGGAGCGGAGAGTTTACCCTAACCGGCGTCAGATTGAAGAGGCTGGAGATAAAAATTATGAGCGTCGCGCAGGAAATTCACGACAAATTGTCCGCTGCCTTTTCACCCGTTGACCTGCAGGTTGTGGACGACAGCGCCAGCCATGCGGGTCATGCCGGTGCGCCCGCTGGCGGGGAAAGCCATTTCAACGTGCGCATCCGTGCGGCGGCCTTTGCGGGCCAGAACCGTTTGGCGCGGCACCGCGCGGTGCATGCGGCGCTGGGCCAGGATTTGGTGGGGCGCATTCACGCGCTGGCGCTGGACATTGACGCCGCCTAAAGCGCTTTACTTGGATTGTTCCAGCGTCTCCACGCGTTTTTTCAGCGCCACGTTCACGTCGTCTACAGACTCACCCTCGTCGGGGTCTTTCTCTGCTGAGGTTCCGGTCTTGTCTTCTTCCTTAAGCACCAGGCTGTCAGGCTTTGACTCGGCAACAGGTTCAGAAGATGTAACGCGCGAAATATCTGCCTGCTCGGCTGTGCCAGGGGCCACGGCCTCTTCTTCCTCTTTCGGCGCGGGCAGCTCCGCTACCTTCGGCGCCGCAAGCGTTTCCGGCTGAAATGCAGCCACATCATCAACCTTTGCACGACGAAAAACCAGAACCGAGCGGTAGCTGGTGCTGGAGCCAGTCAGCCCGCTGCGCTCTTCATGCGGCAGCGTGTCTGCACGCAAATACTCCCAGCCTTCTGCGCCCAAGCGGTTCATCTCTATCTCCAGCGCATTGGCAAAGCGACCTTCTGGTGCCTTGATGCCCTTGGCTTTTTGCCCACGCGTCGGGGCCGGGATAACTTTGTACTCATAGGTCATTTCAAAAAAATTCCGGTATGTAATCTCTGGCGGCGCTCAGCCGCGCAACTTTCGTGGCAGTTTGCGCAGGCGGTCGGGGTACTCCGGGACCTCTGCGCTTTCTTTGAACATGGCCCAGCTGGGAAACTTGTCCTGTGGATCACGTTTTTTGGACATTTGTGTACGCATCACCGGCTGGCCAAGCTCCTCGCCCAACGCGTCCACGCAAATCTGCACAAGCGGCCATTTCTCGTGATAGTCATGCCCGGCAATCATGCCGCCAACCTTCACCTTCTTGAGCCAGTCAAACATCGTCTTGCCACGCTCTTCGCCGGTGTGGGCGTAGCCGTCGATATAGACAAAATCGAAATACTCATCCGGAAAGGCGTCCAGCGCATTCTCAAAGGTCATGCGCAACAGCCAGTAATTCTGCCCCATGCCGATGTTTTTGAGGGCTTTGATGTATTCTTTGGTGTCGTGGTGGTCGCCGTAGATATCGACGCCATAGAGCTCCTTAAACAGCCCGCCTTCCATCAGTCTTTTGGAATACCAGCCACCAGCCACACCAAGCTCGATGCCCACCAGGTTGTCGCGCTCCAGAAACTGCGGCAGTTCCTTGCGCTCTTGCATTATGTCGATCACGTCTACCATGTGGCGGGTACCGTTTCACGTGGCGGCGGTGAGGTCCAGCGGTTTGAGGACCAAAGACGCGCTAGGCCGCCAATCGTGACACCGCTGCATCGGGAGTCACTTGTGTCGGATGCCCATCACGCGGCCAACCCGGTCCGGCCGGGGCAGGGTGCTGTGTAACTTTGACATCTTGGAAAACTGACCAAGGATTTCTTCCGGCATGGGGGCGACGCGCGGACCGCTTTGGTCAATGTGTAGCCCCACGCCTTCACCGGTTGCCGAAACCCATCCATCCGCGTGGATCAGCTCCTGATAAAAGTGAAAGCTCTTGGCGTCGTAATCCAGCAGTTGGAAGCTGGCAGTGACTTCGTCTCCCAAATGCAGCTCGCGCAGGTAGCAGAGGTGGAACTCGGCCGAAAAGGTCGTGTTGCCTGTCCGTGCGCGATACTCAGGCCCAAAGCCCAAGACCGCGCCCACTTGGTCGACTCCACGATCAAACAGCACGTTGTAGTAGGCCATGTTTAGATGGCCGTTGAAATCCAACCACTGCTCTTCCACGGCCATTGGTTTGGATACAAATGGGGCGGTCATGGCAATCCTCCTGCTGCTGCGTTTTCTGTATGGCGGCGGCCGTAAAAAGGATCAACCTTTGAGGGTTCTGCTGACGTTGGGGCACTCGTTACCTAAGCGCTGTGCCGCACAAAGGGCGCAGGCAAATATACCTAATTTTTAAGCAAAATCAGCAGGCTATTTCACAAAAGTCGACGCGCTTTCTTGGGGGCGATTCAGGCAATGATTAAGGTTCACAACCTACCGTTTCCATGAGTGTGGGCAACGGTGAGTGGAACAATGGACTGGCGCAAAAAACGTCTTTCGACGGCAATGATTTTGATTTCCGGCGTGGTGGCCGGCTGCGGTGGGGAAGACACACCTGCGGTGAAAGATACCGGCGGAAGCTCAGCAGATAGTTCACTGCCGCAAACCGATAGTCAGGTGCTGTTGGCGTCCTTTCTGGACAGTCTCGACGAGGTCCGGGCACAGGCCAATCGTCTCTTGAGCGGGAATGTGCGGTATCAAGTGCAAAATGCGTCTGGTAGCCAGTTTGTGGACCGCAACAACAACCGCCGTTTTGACAGCAGTACAGACACGCGTCTGGAAGGTAACCCGATTGAACATTCCGGCATTCACTACGCACATGCTGCTGGTTTGACGGGCGAAGGGCAGATTATTGCCTTCTCCGATAGCGGGTTTCGCCCGGGACATGAGGCTTTCTCCGGCAAAAACGTCACCACCGGGTCCGGCATGGCGCGCGATGACCACGGCACCTTTGTGGCCTCCATCGCAACAGGCATGTCTGATGACATGATTGGCGTGGCCCCAAATGCGGATGCCATTTTTGGCAGTTTTGACACCTACGCCCAGCTGGCGGAAACCGCCAATGCAGCGGCGCGGGCAGGGGCCGTGGCGCTAAACAACTCTTGGGGCTACTCGGGCATGACCGCCACGCGGTCCGACTACAATTTCATTTTTGGGTCTTCATCCGGCCGTGATTACCTTGATGCGCTGCGCACCTACGCCGATGATGGCATTGTCGTGTTCTCCGTGTCCAACGACTATGACGCCTCAAATGTTGGGCTGATGGCCGGGTTGCCGGTTTTGGAACCGTCTCTGGAAAACAGCTGGCTGGCGGTTGTGAACGGCGTGCCCACTTTAAACGGTGATGACGTGGTGTCTGCGGAACGGGTGTCTGCGGGATGCGGTGAAGCGGCGGCCTGGTGCATTTCCGCAAACGGCAGTTGGACCGGTGCCACCGCCAGCTCAAACAGCAGCTACGCTTTCGGAACCGGCACGTCCTACGCGGCGCCAACCGTATCCGGTGCTTTGGCGCTTTTGGCGGAAGCTTTCCCGGACATGTCACATCAAGACCTGCGCATCCGTTTGCTGGCCTCGGCGGACAACGAGTTTAGCGGCTTTCGTGAGGATGGCACCGTAGAGCTGGTGCCAGGCTTTGAGCACGCCTATAGCGAAGAGTGGGGCCATGGGTTCCTGGATGTGGCGGCGGCGCTTTTGCCGATCGGCCGCACCACTGTGACCACCAGCAACGGCACCGTGGTCAACACCAACGAGCCGCTTGCAGTAGCCGGTGCCGCCAGCGGCGATGCGGTGGCCCGCTCTTTGCGTAATGTGAACGTGGTGGGCAAGGACACGCTGTCAGCGTCCTTTATGATCGACGCGTCTCAGATGGTGGCCCATCGCCAAGCAGCGCCGATGTTTGGCGCCCATGATGCAATAAACTTTGATCAGTATCGTGCGCCGGAGTTTGGTTCTGCGTCTTTCTTTGGCGCGCGAGCAGGTTTGCCCATGCAGCTTTTAGACAGCGAGTATGATTTGTCGATCTATCGCTCCCGCAGTGGGGGGTCGGATCGCTTTGGATTTGGCCTTCGTCGCAGCTTTGATCTTGGTGGCGCAAGTCTGCAAATTGGCGGTGGTCTTGGTGAAGATACGATGGATTTGTTGTCGGATTGGAATGGCGGCACCGATACGTCTTTGATGTCGCTGGACATGGCTTTGTCCACCGACGTATCCGACAATGCACAGCTGAAGTTTGCTTTGGGCTATGCCTTTGGCCAAGAGGCGTCCGGATTGGGGCAGTCTGCAGATGTCTGGTTGAACGGCGGCGCCGTGACCTATGCGCACCAGCACGCCTTTGCCCAAAACGACCAACTCAGCCTTTCGTTCTCCATGCCCGCAGCCGTGGCCTCTGGCACAACCTCGGTGGCTCTGCCAGTGGTGAACGCTGCCGGCACAGTGGCGCACCAGAATGTTCCGATTGACCTTACGCCTTCGGATCGGGAAATGCGTCTGACGCTAAGCTACGAGCGTCCGCTCACACGGCGCACCAATCTGGGGCTGTCTCTGGCACATGCTGTCAACCGCGGCCATATCCCTGGCGCCCGTGAAACGGCTGTGATGTTTGGTCTGCGGACACGGTTCTAAGCCAAATCGTTAACGTCAAAAACGTGTAACGCGCCGGTTTTGACACCGACGCGTTACAGCTGCGAAACAGACGCAATACCGACGTGGCTTTTAGCCGTTCAACTTCTGCGCCACCAATTGGTTAACGGCTTTAGGATTGGCCTTGCCGCCCGTGGCTTTCATCACCTGACCCACAAACCAGCCAGCCAGTTTCGGGTTCTGTTTGGCTTTCTCAACTTGCGCCGGGTTGGCCGCAATGATCTCGTCCAGCGCGGCTTCAATCGCGCCAGTGTCGGTCACCTGTTTGAGGCCTTTTTCTTCCACAATTTTTGCTGGATCGTCCTTGGTTTCGATATGAATCTCAAGCACTTCCTTGGCAATTTTGGTGCTGATCTCGTCAGACGCCACCATTGCCAAAATGGCCGCGTTGGCTTCTGGCGCGACCAGATCCTGTGGCGCAGTTTCGGCCTTGTTGGCGCGGCCCAGCACTTCGTTAATCACCCAGTTGGCGGTCTTCTTGCCGTCTCCTTTGCCCACAGAGGCTTCAAAGTAGTTGGCCAGATCCACCTCGGCGGTCAACACGGATGCGTCATATTCGGTCACGCCGTAGTCATTGATAAAACGCGCTTTTTTCTCATCCGGCAGTTCCGGCAAACCCTTGGCAATGTCGTCGACCCAGCCTTGTTCGATCTCCAGCGGGAGCAGGTCAGGGCAGGGGAAATAGCGATAATCATGCGCTTCTTCTTTGGAGCGCATGGAACGGGTTTCGTTCTTGTCCGGATCGTAGAGACGAGTCTCCTGATCAACTTCGCCACCGGCCTCAACAATCGCAATTTGACGACGGGCTTCGTATTCGATCGCCGCTTGGATGAAGCGCATGGAGTTCATGTTTTTGATCTCACAGCGGGTGCCGAGATGCGAGAAATCCTGTGTTTCCATATACTTCTCATAAGCACCAGGCTTGCAGATCGACACGTTCACGTCAGCCCGCAAGTTGCCGTTCTGCATGTTGCCGTCACAGGTGCCCAGATAGCGCAGGATCTGACGCATCTTGGTGACGTAAGCAGCAGCTTCTTCCGGACCACGGATGTCCGGGCGGCTAACGATTTCCATCAGCGCCACACCGGTCCGGTTCAGGTCGACAAACGACATGTTCGGGTCCATGTCGTGCACGGATTTGCCGGCGTCCTGCTCTAGGTGGATACGTTCGATGCGCACTTTGCGCGCCACACCCGGGCCCATGTCGACCAGAATTTCCCCTTCGCCCACAATGGGTTCGTAGAGCTGGGAGATCTGGTAGCCCTGCGGCAGATCAGGGTAGAAGTAGTTCTTGCGGTCAAATGCGGACTTCAGGTGGATTTCGGCTTTGAGACCAAGGCCCGTGCGCACCGCTTGCTCCACGCAATACTCGTTGATCACTGGCAGCATGCCCGGCATCGCGCTGTCCACGAAGGCCACGTTGGAGTTTGGCTCGGCGCCAAACTGGGTGGAAGCACCGGAGAACAGCTTGGCGTTGGACGACACCTGAGCATGCACCTCCATACCAATGACCAATTCCCAGTCATGTTTGGCGCCCGCAATGACTTTGGGCTTCGGGGTCTCATATGTCAGGTCGAGCATCGCTCACGCTCCTTGGATATCTGGCTGATCTGCGTTCTAGGCCAGCCAGATACAAGGAGCAAGAGGGCGGGTGCTTTATGGGTTGATTTGGGTAATGCCGTCTGGCGAGAAATGTACGGTTTGCCCAGCCTGTAGGCCCGCCATGAACGGCATGGCTACTGCTTGCAAAGCCACATCGCGGCCTTTTGCGGACAGGCGCTCTTTGGAAATCACACGGGAGGTGTTTTCAAATCCAATCTCAGCGTGTCCCCAAATCAGCGGGTGAATCTCGCGCAGGTGTTCACGCACAACCATGTCAAAGCCGGCCCGCAAGGCCGGAGGCAAGTCTTCACGCAGTCCATCCGTACCATATTGAGATCGGGCATGCTGCCAACTGCGGTAAAGATGGGCGGCCATGAGGTTGGCCGAATGTTGATCGCCACGGCGGTCAAGCGCATCTGTAACGCCATCGATGAAGTACTCTATCTCCATCATCTCGAGCCCGTTCGGGTCCACCAACAAGGCGTCAAACCACACCCAAGCGTAGGCGCCTGCGCCCCAAATGTCGTAAGTTTGTGCTGCGATTCTACGAGCTTGCAGGTCGAGTTGTGAAAAATCCCCGTACCAGCGCGGCAGGAGGTAGTTGCCCAAAGCGCGCATGTGGCGGGGGTTTAGCGGGTCCAGCTGAATCAGCGATTCAAACTCGGCGCACAGAGTGTTGAGCGGCTGAGCCGATCCGGGCAGGAGGGCGCAGCGGGCGGCGGACAGGGCTGGGGAGAAATACTGTTTCGGGCAGTATTGTTTCAGAATGTCGGCGGCCCGATCAAAGTGGGCCTGGAAGGCGTCGCGATTCACGTCGCGAACATCATCTTTGGCAGCCGCGCCACGCCAGGCCCAGCCGATGTCTATGTGCATATGTGCCACCACCAAAGCCATGGGGTAGCTCTTGGGGTAGTCTTCGAGGAGGCTTTCGAGCGCTTCGATTCCGGAAAAGAAATCAGCACCTTCCGCTGGGCGGCCATGTAACAAAGCATGTTCGGCCGCACGAACGACATCGGAGCGAGCGCCAAACAGCATGAGCTCCGCCAGCGGTGTTCCGGTGGCGGTCGTTGCGCGGTTTTGGTCGTGCGTACGGATTAATTCCTCAAGCTCATCCCAGCGTTCCTGACGGGCCAGGAACTGCCCGTGGTCGCGGATGTGTTCACTTTCGATTTGATCCGGTGTGGAGGCGTTGATTGGAATTTCCAGGCGACTTAAGAGGTCGCGGAACGTGTTTTTTCCGTCTTTGGCCAGGTCGGACACGGCGGGTTTGCGCGGCATCGTCATCGCTTGTCCCAAACGGCGCAAAGCCGGCGCCGCAAATGCTGACGCGGCCGACACACCCTGGGATTTGGCTCGATCTCTGGAAAACAGTTTCATCATAGCTCCGTTCCTGCCACCGAACGGACTATGGGCGTGTATTCAGGCCAAAAAAGGGCACCATGTTGAAATCATGCGGTCACGCGCTGCCCAATTGTGGTCAAATTCGTTACTCACATCAGGCGCAAGCGATCCCGTTTGACCGGTATGTCATGGCGCTCCAACGCGGCTTCCAAATCGGCGCGCGGTGGCAAAACATCTTGGGGAACCCGCACCTTAGCCTCATCATACATGATCAGAGTGATGCGGAAGGCCACGCCCAAACGGGTTGCAACATGCACCGATTTGATTTGATGGAAGCCGAGCTCTGCCTCCTGGGTGGCGTTTTTCCAGCGGATGCCGTTGTCATCCAGTTCAAAAGTCGCAACCGGGTTAAAGGCCACGTCGACAAGGGTGGGGATCACAAAGAAGGACAGCACCGCGACAATGCCCCAATGAATGCCGTAGCTTAGCAAACCAACTAGGCCAATGCTAACAAGGCAGAGCACGAGAATGCTGCGCGGATTGCGGCCGTAGTGGGCGTGTTTCAATGTATCCATGTTTACCGGCCTCCAGACACATCAAGCGTGCTGCCGGTTATGTAGCTGGCGTCTTCTGACAGCAGGAACAGGATGGCGCGGGCAATTTCCTCTGAGGTGCCAGGGCGTTGCATTGGAATCTTATGCGCCAGAAGTTTGGCACGGTCTGGCGCGCCGCCTTTAGCGTGGATCTCTGTGTCAGTGATGCCGGGGCGCAGGCTGTTGACGCGAATACCCTGTGCGGCGACCTCATCGGCCAGACCTTTGGTGAAGGTGTCGATGGCCGCTTTGGACGCGGCGTAGTCGACATATTCATTGGCCGAGCCAGTACGGGAGGCCACGGAGCTGACATTGACAATGGCGCCGCCGCCCTGCGCTTGCATACGGATCACCGCCTCCTTGGCGACCAGCATGGCACCGATCACGTTGACATCAAACATGCGCTTCAGGCGCGCGTGGGTAAATTCGGTGACAGGTGCGCCTTGGTCGACAATGCCGGCGTTGTTGGCCAGCGCATCCACGCGGCCGAAGCTCGCGTCGATGGCTTTGAACATGGCTTCAACTTGGTCGGGATCCGCCACGTCTGCTTGAAAAAGTTCTGCACGAATGCCCAATGACCGTGCGGATTCCGCAACAGTTTCAGCGCCTTGGGTGTCGCTGCGGTAGTTCAGCGCGAGGTCATAACCCGCTTCGGCAGCCAATTTGGCAGTGGCCGCGCCAATGCCTGCGCTGGCGCCGGTGATCAGTAGAACTTTGGACATTATGCCTCCAGAATGCGGGTCACCATTTCGGTGGTGTCGCGGCTCAAGCCATCCTGACCGGCGATGCGCTCAAGCTGTGCTTTCAAGAGCGCTTGCCGGTTGGCATCGTAGCGTTTCCAGGTTTGGAAGGCGCTGCACATGCGCGCGGTGGTTTGAGGGTTCACAGGGTCCAGCTTGATCAGCCAGTCCGCCAGCACTTTGTAGGCCGCGCCCGATTCATGGTTGAAGCCGGCGTGATGTGCGGCCATGACCCCCATCACGGCGCGGAAGCGATTGGGGTTTTTCCAATCAAAGTCAGCGTGTTGGGTGAGGGTGGTGACAGTTGTCGCAAGGTCTTCGGGGTTAGCAAACATCACCTGCATGGAGAACCATTTGTCGATCACCAGACGGTCGTCTTTCCATTGGTCATAGAAGGCTGCGACGGCATTTTCCCCTTTGCCCGCATCCAATAGCGCGCCGAAGGCTGCGAGTTGCAGAGTCATGTTGCCCGCGGATTTGTATTGTTTTTCAGCGGCTTCACCACCGTCCAGACGGGTCAGAAGGGAGAGCGCGGCATTTGAAAGGCTGCGCTTGCCGGCAGGCTCCGCATCCGGCGAGAAGGGACCCGCGACCTGATTGGCTGCGTAGATGTCTGGTAGCAGATCTGCGAAGGCCTTGGCCTTGGCGTCGCGTAGGGTTTCTGTGGCAGCGTGGATTGCAGCCGGGTCCGCTGTGTGGCCTTGTTTGTGCAGAATGCCTGCCAGTTCGGATTGCGAAGGTTGCCCAAGCATCAGAGCACGGTAGGCCGGATCAAGTCTGTCGTCGCGCAAAAGTGTCTTTAGGCCTGAGAGATAGTCTGGGTTGGGAGCGGTCCCCTTCACGATTGTGCCAATCAGGCTGTCGCGCGCGAGATCGCGGCCCGCTTCCCAGCGGTTGAATGGATCGGTGTCATGTGCCAGCAGGAAAGCACGGCGGGCGTTGTCGATGTCCTGAGTCAGCGTCACAGGCGCAGAAAAACCGCGCAAAGCCGAGGGGATAGGGCGGGTGGCATGGCCTTTGAAGCTGAAACTCTGTTCCGCTTCGGTGAGTTCCAGGATCTTAGTGGGCAGCACTTCGTCGCCATTGTCATTGAGCAGGCCCACGGCCACCGGGATGACCTGTGGGGCTTTCACATCTTGCCCTGGAGTTGGGGCGCTGGATTGGGTCAGGTGCAATGTAAAAGTGTCGCCCTCGTACTCTTCGCGCACGGTGACTTCGGGCGTGCCGGATTGCGAGTACCACAGTTTGAACTGTGTGAGGTCGCGGCCGGTGCTGTCTTCAAAGACCTTGATCCAGTCCTCGATGGTGCAGGCCTGACCGTCGTGGCGCTCAAAATAGAGGTCGAGCGCCTTGGCATAGGCGTCATCACCCACCAAAGTTTTCAGCATACCAATGACTTCGGCGCCTTTTTCATAGACCGTGGCTGTGTAGAAGTTGTTGATTTCCTGAAAGCTTTCAGGGCGCACCGGGTGGGACAGGGGACCTTGGTCTTCGGGGAACTGGCGCGCGCGCAGGGCGAGCACGTCGTCAATGCGTTTGACCGGCTCGGAGCGCATATCGGCGGTGAACTGCGCGTCGCGGAAGACGGTCAGGCCTTCTTTTAGGCAAAGCTGGAACCAGTCGCGGCAGGTGATGCGGTTGCCGGTCCAGTTGTGGAAATACTCATGCGCAATGATGGCTTCGATGCGCTCAAAGTTGCCGTCTGTTGCGGTTTCGGGGGAGGCAAGCACGCAGGAGCTGTTGAAAATGTTCAGCCCTTTGTTTTCCATCGCGCCCATGTTGAAATCGTCCACGGCGACGATGTTGAACTCGTCGAGATCGTATTCGCGGCCGTAGACCTCTTCGTCCCATTTCATAGACTTTTTAAGGGCTTCCATGCCGAAAGCACATTTGTGTTCGTCCCCGGGACGGACGTAGATAGAGAGGCGCACGTCTTTGCCGGACATGGTTTTGAACGTGTCTTCGTGAGCAACCAGATCACCGGCCACAAGGGCAAAGAGGTAGGCAGGCTTGGGCCAAGGGTCTTGATAAATAGAAATATTTGGTGCGGGAGACTGCGCGTTGTCCTGTTCGTAGTAGAGGCCGTTGCCATTAGACAGCATGACAGGCGTGTGCTCTGCATCGCTCTCTATGCGGACGGTGAACTGGGCCATGACATCAGGGCGGTCTGGGTACCACGTGATTTTGCGGAAACCTTCGGCTTCGCATTGTGTGCAATACATGCCGTTTGACATATAGAGTCCCTCAAGCGCCGTGTTGGCTTGTGGGTTGATTTCAACTTCGGCTTCCCAATTGAACGGGGCGTGGGGAACTTCGACTTCGATGCCGCCCTCAACGTGGTTTAGTGTGACCTCGTGTCCGTCAACTTTGGCGGAAATATGCTTGAGGCCTTCCCCATGCAGCATAAAGGGACGGTCATGCACTTCGTAGTCTGGGCGAAAGCGGATTCGAGAAATGACTCGGGTCGCAGTAGGATGGAGGCGAAACGTGAGATGCACATCGTCAATGATCCAACCAAAGGGCTTGTAATCTTTTAGATAGATCGTTTGCGGCGCGGCGTCTTTCATCACGGTCTCCATATGTTGCTCATCTTGGTGTAGCTTTTCGGGCGGCACCCGCAAGGGGGTAGGCGATTTTTCACAAAATGGATGTGCAGTTTCGCAAATCTATGGAAAAAGTTGAAAATCCCTTTGGGAAAGGAAGGTAAGCGGTTTTATTGCCTATAGAAAACATGTGCACTAATTGAAACGCGACGCCAGAGATGAGGAAGTTTCACAATGACCAAGAGAATTGAGCAGCACGGGCTGCAGATTGCCGACGAACTCTATGATTTCATTGTGAGTAAGGCGCTTCCCGGGACTGGTGTGGATGCGGATGTGTTCTGGCAGGGCTTGAGTGTTCTGGCACATGAGTTTGGGCCAACCAACCGTGCGTTGCTCGCCAAGCGGGAAGAGATTCAGCAGAAGATCGATGGCTGGCATCTGGCCCGCAAAGGTCAGGCGCATGATGCGGAGGCGTATAAAGCGTTTCTGCAGGAGATCGGCTATCTGGTGGCCGAGGGCGAAGACTTTGCGGTTGAGACGGCTAATGTTGATCCGGAGATCGCAGCGATTCCCGGTCCGCAATTGGTGGTCCCGATCACCAATGCGCGCTTTGCCTTGAATGCGGCCAATGCCCGGTGGGGCAGCCTTTATGACGCGCTTTATGGCACCGACGCGATGGGTGATCTGCCGTCTGGCAAGGGTTACGACTCGGCGCGTGGGGCACGTGTGATTGCCTGGGGACGGGACTTCCTGGACAAGACTCTGCCGCTGGCTGCTGGTAGCTGGGCAGACATTGACGGATTGTCGGTTGAAGGTGGGCAGCTTGTGCCTGCGCTACAGGCGGCGGAGGCCTTTGTCGGTCACGTGGGTGGCGCCGCTGCGCCGTCGCGTATTTTGATGAAAAACAACGGTCTGCACGTGATTGTTGAAGTTGATCGCGCGGGTAGTATCGGCGCATCCGACAAGGCGGGTATCAACGACATCACGCTGGAAAGCGCGCTGTCGACGATCATGGACTGTGAGGATTCCGTGGCCTGTGTGGACGCCGAAGACAAGGTTGTGGCCTACGGAAATTGGTTGGGTCTGATGCAGGGCAACCTGTCCGAAGAGGTTGCCAAAGGCGGCAAGACCTTCACGCGTGTTTTGAAAGATGACGTTTCTTTTACCGCAGCGAACGGTACGGAAACCTCGCTGAAAGGTCGCTCGTTGATGTTGGTGCGCAACGTTGGCCATCTGATGACCAACCCAGCGGTGCTGGATCGGGACGGCAATGAGATTGGCGAAGGGCTGATGGATGCGCTTGTGACCGTGATGATCGCGATGCATGATCTGAAGCAGGAAAGCGGCAACTCGGTGCATGGCTCCGTCTATGTGGTGAAGCCGAAGATGCACGGGCCGGAAGAGGTGGCGTTCTCGGATGCGATCTTTGCCAAGGTTGAGGACATTCTGGGCCTGCCGCGCAACACGGTGAAGATGGGCATCATGGACGAGGAGCGCCGCACAAGCGCCAACCTCAAGGAATGTATCCGGGCCGCAAAAGGTCGCGTGGCGTTTATCAACACCGGGTTCCTGGACCGCACTGGGGACGAGATCCACACCTCCATGGAAGCGGGCGCTTTCCTGCGCAAGGGTGAGATGAAGACCACACCGTGGATCCTGTCTTATGAAGATCGCAACGTGGATATCGGTCTGGCCTGTGGGCTTCAAGGCAAGGCGCAGATTGGCAAAGGCATGTGGGCCATGCCGGACCTGATGGGCGCGATGCTGGAGCAGAAGATTGGCCATCCGAAATCTGGCGCGAACTGTGCCTGGGTGCCATCGCCAACCGCAGCAACGCTGCACGCGACGCACTATCACGAGGTCGACGTGCTGGCGCGACAGGAAGAGATCAAAGCCGGTGGCGCACGCGGGACGTTGGACGATCTGCTGACTGTGCCAGTGATGGACGGGCAGAACCTTTCAGAGGAAGAGATTGCCGCTGAGGTCGAAAACAACGCGCAGGGCATCTTGGGCTATGTGGTGCGTTGGGTGGATCAGGGCGTGGGCTGTTCCAAAGTGCCGGACATCAATGATGTGGGCCTGATGGAAGACCGCGCAACCTGCCGGATTTCCAGCCAGGGTCTGGCCAACTGGCTGCACCAAGGTGTGGTGAGCGAAGCGCAGGTCATGGCCGCGATGCAGAAGATGGCGGCTGTGGTGGACCGGCAGAATGCCAATGATCCGCTTTATGCGCCGATGGCGCCGGGCTTTGACGGGATTGCTTTCCAGGCGGCCTGTGATCTGGTGTTCAAGGGGCGCATCCAGCCATCGGGCTATACCGAGCCGGTGCTGCATGCGCGGCGGCTGGAGCTGAAGGCACAAGCCTAACAATCGATCAGGTCGGGGGACGCCCCGGCCTTTTGTCTTTGTCTTGAATGATGTGAACGCTTCGGGGCTTTCTCATTTGGGATGCGCGTCCTATGGTTAGCTGCGCAACAAGTCAAAGAGGCCAGCATGACGCGTCCTGTCGTCGGGATCATCGGCAACCAGTATCTGATCAATGACCAATATCCGGCGCATGCCGGGGGGACTATGAATTCCGAAGCGGTGTCAGGGGTTTCCGGCTGTATGCCGCTGTTGATTCCAGCTGATCCGCGGTTTGTTTCTGTGGCTGAGTTGCTGGAGAAATGTGACGGGTTTCTGCTGACCGGCGGGCGGCCCAATGTGCACCCTGAGGAATACGGCGAGGCAGCGACGGCGGCGCATGGAGAATTTGACCGGGCGCGGGATGCGATAGTGCTGCCGCTGGTGCGGGCCTGCGTGGAATCTGGGCAGCCGTTTATGGGGATTTGCCGGGGATTTCAGGAGGTTAACGTTGCCATGGGGGGCAGCCTCTATCCGGAAATCCGCGATCTACCGGGGCGGGACAATCACCGGATGCCGCCGGATGGCACGTTGGAAGAGAAGTTTGCGCTGCGCCACACGGTGGAGTTCAGCGAGAACGGCCCGTTCCATCACCTGTTTGGTAGTCAGAAAGTGATGACTAACACGTTGCACGGCCAAGGTATCAAGCGTGCGGGAAGTCGTGTGATTATAGATGGTTACGCACCAGATGAAACGCCGGAAGCAATTTACATCGAGGGCGCGCCAGGGTTCACCATGTCGGTGCAGTGGCATCCGGAATGGGATGCGGCCAATGACCCGGTGAGCCGTCCGCTGTTTGAAGCCTTTGGCGAAGCGGTGCGGGCCTGGGCAAGCGGGCAGGAAGCGCGGCCTGTGCTCAAGTTGGCTTAAAGGTTAACAGCCAAAACGAAGCTGATTTGCACGTCGGTATATTGTCGGTATCGCGACTGTTTCGCGACTGTCCATAAAAATGGAATATGTATTCCTTAACGCCGCAGCGTCCGCGCGATGAGATGGCGAAAGGGCTTGGGAAAGCGCCAAGCCCTTTGCCGATGTTCGTATCAGGCGCTGTCTTGCATTTGAACTACGTCACCCGTATCGCCGCGGGCCTTGCCCTCTTCGAGCGCTTTCACGGTGACAACACCGGGCTTCTGGTTCTTGGTCCAGACCGTGGCGGCGGCTACGCGATCGCGATTGATCCGATCCGCGTATTTCTGTGCCACCTGGTAAGTGTCAGACAGCAGGCCTTCGGCCAAAGTGGTTGGATTGAGACCAAGCTTGAGGAAGCTGGCGTTTGACACTCGGAGGTCGTTTTCGGCAGCTTCTTTGCGCGGGTTGTCGACCATGGCAACTTCGGCGCCGGTCAAGCGGGCGACCAAATCCGCAAGCTCACGCACGCGATGGGTTTCGGTCATTTGATTGCGGATGACGGGGCGGTCGCCTTTTTCCGGTGGGTTGGAAATTGCCAGTTCGATGCAGCGCACGGTGTCGCGGATGTGGATAAAGGCGCGGGTCTGTCCGCCGGTGCCGTGTACGGTCAGCGGGTAGCCAATGGCGGCCTGCATCAGAAAGCGGTTGAGCACCGTGCCGTAGTCGCCGTCGTAGGCAAAGCGGTTGATCAGCCTTTCGTCGCGGCGTGTCTCGTCGGTTTGGGTGCCCCAGACAATGCCTTGGTGCAGATCGGTCACGCGGATGCCGTCGTTCTTGGCGTAGAACTGGAACATCAGCTGATCCATGGTTTTGGTCATGTGGTAGATGCTGCCCGGATTGGACGGGTAGAGGATTTCGCGGTTGTGTATGACGTTGTCATCACCGCGCACCATGATTTGCTGATAGCCTTCGGGGATTTCCAAACCCGCGCCGTCGTAGCCATACACGCCCATGGTGCCGAGGTGCACAACATGGGCATCCAGATCGAGCAACACCAGAGCGGCGAGAATGTTGTGGGTGGCGTTGATGTTGTTGTCGACGGTGTAACGTTTGGGGCAGGCACCGCGCATGGAGTAGGGGGCAGACCGCTGCTCGCCAAAATGCACCACTGCGTCGGGGCGCAACTCGCCCATCAGGATGGCGAGGTCGTCAAATTCCTGTGCGACGTCCAGTTCGACAAATTTGATGGTTTTGCCGCTGACCTCCTTCCAGGCTTCAATGCGTTCTTGGGTGGATTTGATTGGTGTCAGGCTGACCACGCCGAGGCGGTTGTCGATTTTGCGGCGCGAGAGGTTGTCCACGATGGTGACGTCGTAGCCTTGCTCGCTGAGATAGAGGGAAGTGGGCCAGCCGCAAAAGCCGTCGCCGCCAATAACCAGAACTTTGTTCATGCGCGTTCTCCAAATGCCAGCCGAGGGGGCTGGTGTTGCGTTCCTGAAATGCCCCTCGGAAGGGGAGCAGGGCGCAGGGAACCTCTCATGAGCCGTGAAATTGCCGGTCATGGGTTTTGGTGGTTGGTCGCGCCCTGTGTCTTGTCCGTCGTGCAAACAGCCTATGGGCGCGAAGGCCGCGCCGTAAAGGTGTTTGTGATCCGGGTACGCAAAGCGCGGCCTGTTGGTTTAACCTCAGAAGGGAGGTGGCTTACACCTCACCGCCAGAGATTTGCACCATTTGACCGCGGATGGAGTCTGCCATGTCGGAGCAAAGGTAGAGCGCTGTGTGGGCGACTTCTTCGGGTTTGATAAGGCGGCCGTGGGGGTTCACGCCGACCATCATGTGGCGGGCCTCTTCCTCAGAGCAGCCGGTTCGGGCCATGATGCTTTCAATGTTTTGATCGATGATCGGCGTTTCCACATAGGCCGGGCAGATCGAATTGAAGGTGATCGGTTTGGTGGCAAAGTCTGCCGCCAGCGATTTGATCATGCCGTTCACGGCATGTTTGGATGTGGAATAGGCGGGGGCACCTTTGAGACCACGCAGGCCAGCGATGGAGGAGATCACCATGACACGGCCCCAATCGGTTTGGGTCATGGACTTCAGACTTTCGCGGATGGTGAGGAAGACGCCGTCGATGTTGATCGACATCATCTTGCGCCAGAATTCCATATCGGTTTTGTGCAGTGCGCGGCCTTCGGCAATGCCCGCGTTGGCGACACAGATTTGGATGGGACCACGGGCGGCCACAGCTGCGGCGATGCCATCGACCACAGAGGCTTCATCAGCAACATCCATGGCGAGGGGGAACAGCCCCTCAGTGGCGGCCTCTTCCAGAACGTTGAGACGGCGGCCGGTGATGGTAACTTTCGCGCCTTCGGCAGCCAGTGCCTTGGCAATGGCGAGGCCAATGCCGGTGCCGCCGCCGGTGACCAATGCGTGTTTGTCCGATAGTGTCATGTCTCTCTCCCACTCCTGTTTCGGGATCACCTTAGCGCGCGAATAAGACCGGACAAGCGTTCTGGTTGTTTGCGCCGCAGGGTCACAAATGGGCGGCAAGTGGTCAAAATGTCCGTGCAGCGATGCGGAAAATGCGCTCAAAATGGCATTTCGGGCAAAACTCCTGTCCTATTTTGGGCGCCACATGCGGCTTTCTGGCCCTTTTTGCCGCACGGCGTGTCTGGATCGTTGCAGTGTTTCAATGGATCGTTAAACCAAGGGGCATGATGCAACGAGGCACACTTATAATACCAATTCTGCACCGGCGAGATTACGGTCTGGCGGCTGTGCGCCAGACAGGAGCTGAGTGGTGAAACCTCTAAAGGTGATCGATCTGCCACCAGTCTGGCTGCTGGTGTTTTTGGCGCTTACTTGGGCGCAGCCCACGCGCTGGCCTTTGGGTCTCAGTTTTGGGCCGGTGTGGGCGGATTTGTTGGGGGGACTGCTCGTGGGGGGCGGTGTCTTGCTCGCCGTGCTCGCTTTGGTGGAAATGCAGCGGCACCAGACCACGATCCATCCACATCAGGACAGTGCGCGGCTGGTGCAGAGCGGGATATACTCGCGCAGTCGCAATCCGATCTATCTCGCGGATGTGATGATCCTCGCGGGCTTTATCCTTTATTGGGACGCGGTCCTGGCCCTGCCTTTGGTGCCGGTGTTCCTGTGGATTTTGGAAAGGCGCTTTGTCATTCCGGAAGAAAATCGGCTGCGGAAGACATTTCGTGTGGATTTTGCGCGCTATTGCGAGAAAGTGCGCAGGTGGGTGTGATGCCGTTGCGTCGCAGAAATACGGACGCAGGTTTGTTTGCTTGTGCAGCAATTCAGGTGGCGTTAAAATATTATGCAAGTGCAGAACGGTCTGCGTGAAACATTATTGCTCTGACTCTGAAGGGGGATAAGAAAGGTGAAAATAGGTACGCCAAAAGAGGTGTTTGGTGGTGAGAACCGGGTCGCGATGACACCGGACTCTGCCAAGCAGCTCCAGAAGCTCGGCTACGAGTGCGCCATTGAAAGTGGGGCCGGTGCCGGTGCGGGGTTCTCAGATGCCTCTTATGAGGCTGCGGGTGTTGAGGTTATCAAGACCGCAGCAGCGCTCTGGAAAGAGGTTGATATTGTTGCGAAGGTGCGTCAGCCAGATGCGACTGAGCTCAAGCGCCTGACCAAGGACAAGACGCTGATTTCCTTCTTCAACCCTGCGGGCAACGAAGAGGGTATGGAAGCGGCGAAGGCCAAAGGTGCCAACGTGATTGCCATGGAAATGGTGCCCCGTATTTCGCGCGCGCAGAAAATGGACGCGCTGTCGTCGATGGCCAACATCGCCGGCTACCGTGCGGTGATTGAAGCGGGCAACAACTTTGGCCGGTTCTTCACCGGTCAGGTGACCGCTGCCGGTAAAGTGCCGCCTGCCAAAGTGCTGGTTGTCGGTGCTGGCGTGGCTGGTCTGGCCGCGATCGGGACCTCCACCTCACTGGGTGCGATCACCCTGGCGTTTGACGTGCGTCCGGAAGTGGCCGAGCAGGTGGAGTCCATGGGCGCCGAGTTTGTCTATCTGGACTTTGAAGAAGAAGGCACCGACGGCGCGGCCACCGGTGGCTATGCCTCTGTGCAGTCTGACGAATTCCGCGAAGCGCAGCTGGCGAAGTTCCGTGAGCTGGCGCCAGAAGTGGACATCGTGATCACCACGGCGCTGATCCCGAACCGCGAAGCGCCGGAGCTTTGGACCAAAGACATGGTCGAAGCGATGAAGCCGGGTTCGGTGATTGTGGACCTCGCAGCGGAAAAAGGCGGCAACTGTAAGCTGACTGTGATGGACGAGAAGATTGTGACCGAGAATGGCGTGACCATCATCGGCTACACCGACTTCCCCTCACGTATGGCGGCACAGTCCTCCAGCCTTTACGCGACCAACATCCGTCACATGATGGCCGACCTGACCCCTGAGAAAGACGGTCAGATCAACCACGACATGGAAGATGACGTGATCCGCGGCGCGACCGTAACCTTTGAGGGTGACATCACCTTCCCACCACCCCCACCAAAGGTGCAGGCGATTGCCGCCAAGCCGAAAGAGGTGGTGCCGGAGCTGACGCCGGAAGAGAAGAAAGCGGCCGAAATCGCGGCCTTCAAACAACAGACCAAACAACAGGTTGGTCTGCTGGCCGGTGGCGGCGCGCTGATCCTGCTGTTGGGACTGGTGGCACCTGCAAGCTTCATGCAGCACTTCATCGTGTTTGCGCTGGCGTGTTTTGTTGGCTTCCAGGTGATCTGGGGCGTGGCGCACTCGCTGCACACTCCGCTGATGGCTGTGACCAACGCGATCTCCTCGATCATCATCTTGGGGGCTCTCATGCAGATTGGCTCTGGCAGCTTCCTTGTGATCCTGCTGGCGGCGCTCTCTGTCTTCATGGCCGGGATCAACATCTTCGGCGGTTTCCTCGTGACACGGCGCATGCTCGCCATGTTCCAGAAGTCCTAAGGAGGTCTGAGCAATGGAATACGGTTTTACGACCGCCGCTTACGTTGTTGCGGCAGTGCTCTTCATCCTCTCCTTGGGGGGATTGAGCAATCAGGAAAGCGCCAAGCGCGCGGTGTGGTACGGCATTTCCGGCATGGCGCTGGCGGTGTTTGCCACCTTGATCGGTCCCGGTGCGGGGCTGTGGTGGCTGTCCATTCCGCTGATCGCGGCGGGTGGTGTGATTGGCTATCAACTCGCGTCGAAGGTCGAGATGACCCAGATGCCAGAGCTGGTGGCCGGCATGCACGCGCTGGTTGGTCTGGCGGCGGTGTTTGTGGGCTTTAACGCGCACTTTGAGATCGGCAACGCGGCGGAAGCTGTGGCGGCAGGTCCGGAGGCCGTGAAAGAGCTTGGCACTTTTGGCAAGCTGATCGCCAAAAAGACCTCGGTTGAGATTAGCATTTTGCTGGTGGAACTGAGCCTGGGTGTCTGGATTGGTGCAGTGACCTTCACCGGCTCCGTGATTGCCTATGGCAAGCTGTCCGGCAAAGTGACCTCCAACGCCGAAAAACTGCCCGGGGGGCACCTGTTGAACGCCGGCGCGGCTGTGCTGTCGCTGGGCTGCCTGATCTGGTACCTGAACTCCGGCGGCTTCTTCCCGCTGTTTGTTCTGACCATTGCGGCGCTGTTCATTGGCTATCACCTGATCATGGGCATCGGTGGCGCGGACATGCCAGTGGTTGTCTCCATGCTGAACAGCTACTCCGGCTGGGCGGCAGCGGCGATTGGTTTCAGCCTTGGCAACGACCTGCTGATCGTGGTGGGGGCCCTCGTAGGTTCCTCCGGTGCGATCCTGTCCTACATCATGTGTAAGGCGATGAACCGTTCCTTCGTGTCGGTGATCCTTGGTGGCTTTGGCGGGGCGTCTGGTCCTGCGATGGAAGTCGAAGGGGAGCAGATCGCGATTGAGGCTGATGGTGTGGCCGCGGCGCTGGACGATGCGGACAGCGTTGTGATCATCCCGGGCTACGGCATGGCGGTGGCACAGGCCCAGCAGAACGTGGCGGAGCTGACCCGTCGTCTGCGCGCCAAGGGCAAGAACGTGCGCTTTGCGATCCACCCGGTTGCGGGCCGTCTGCCAGGGCACATGAACGTGCTCTTGGCCGAAGCCAAAGTGCCCTATGACATCGTGCTGGAGATGGATGAGATCAACGATGACTTCCCGGAAACGGATGTGGCCATCGTGATTGGTTCCAACGACATCGTGAACCCGGCGGCGCAGGAAGATCCAAACAGCCCGATCGCAGGCATGCCGGTACTGGAATGCTGGAAAGCCAAACAGGTGTTTGTCTCTAAGCGTGGTCAAGGTACCGGTTATTCCGGCATCGAGAACCCGCTGTTCTTCAAAGAGAACACACGCATGTTCTATGGGGACGCAAAGGCCAGCCTGGACAAACTGCTGACCATGATCGAGTGATCGATCTGCTATAGGTTTAGGAAAGGGCGCTCTCAAACGGAGCGCCCTTTTGTTATGCGGGGTTGTCATGGAGCGCTTACAGGTGCCTCCGGCGGGGATATTTGGTGAATGAGAAGTCTTGGGGGATTGGTGTCCTGCGGCTTTCTCATTCTTGAAATATTCCGGGGTGGGCACAGCTTGCTGTGGCAGGGGCAGCGCCCCTAAATGCTCAAGCCCGCAGGCTTGAGCCATGCTTGCAGGATCAAGCGGTTTGTAGGCGGGCTTCCTGACGCAGCAGCGCAAAAGAGGCGCCCACGATCAGCGCGGCGCCGAGCCACAGGCTGCCGGGCGGGGCGTAGCCAAAGACCACCAAGCCAAGGCCCACGTTAAAAGGCAGTTTGAGGTGATCAAACGGCTGCAGGTAGGCCGCATCTGCAATGCTGTAGGCCCGCGCCAGGGCATATTGGGCGATGGCGGTGAGCAGACCTGCGCCAACCAGCAAGAGACCGGCGGTGCTGCGCTCAAAGCCAAGGCCTGCATCCAGCGCGAGACCCGCGTTGATTGGGGTGATCAGCATCAGTAGATAGAGCGTCAATGTGGCCGGGCTTTCAGTTGCGGTCATCTGTTTGGTCATCAGGCTGGTGAGGCCCCAGAAGATCGCCGCGCCCACCGGATAGAGCGCGTGGGGGGTGAAGGCATCCGACCAAGGGGCCAGGATGATCATGCCGCCGATGAAGCCAATCACAACCGCACCCCAGCGGTGGGCGGAGACCTGTTCGCCGAGCCAGAGGCTGGCCATCACGGTGACAAAGAATGGCGACAGCATAATCAACGCAATGGCTTGCCAGATCGGCACATGGGCCAGACCGGTGACCCAAAGCTGCACGCCAATCACGGCGCAGCCGACGCGCAACAGATGTTTGGGCAGGGCTTTGGTGCGCAGCGCGTCGGGGGTTTTCAAAATCATCCAGGGCACCAGCCAGAGCGTGGCAATCAGATATTGCCAGAAGGCGACACGGGTGGGGGGCAGGCCCATTTTCATCGTGCCCCATTGCACGATGGTGTTGACCAGCGCGAACAGCAGCCCGGCAAAGATCATCAGGAATGCACCGGCGGTGGCCGGGCGGGTGGTTGCAAAAATGCGAGTCATGTCGTGTCCTTTCTTCTTCAGCGCATGACTCAAGGCAGACAGGACAAGCCACACAGTGCCGCGGACGGCGCTGCTTGGTTTCTTCCCGCTCTCTTCCATCCGGACTGTGACCGTCGGCTCAGGAGTTGCACCTGATCTGCTGACACATCTTTGTTGGCTCCACAGCTTGGTCCGAAAACCGGTACCCACTTTTCGAGCCGTGGACGCATCCCAAAGATGCCGCTCGCGGGCTTACAGCAGAGCTGCTTACCGCCGGTGGGGAATTCCACCCCGCCCTGAGAACGTTACGACCCAGAGATGGGCCGCAGCAGCAGGGATAGGCGGGCGCGGTGTGCACAGCAAGACAAAATTGAGAATGTGCATTTTGGGGCTTGAGCTGGAGTGCACTCCAGCTCGTAAGGTGAGCCGACTCATAGGAGCAGGAGAACAGATGCGGATTTCGGAGGTGGCCGCGGCCACGGGGCTGAGCGTGGACACGTTGCGGTTTTACGAGAAGATCGGCCTGATTGATCCGCCGCCACGCGATGGCGCGGGACGGCGGGTGTATGACGACGCCGTTTTGGCTTGGATTCGATTCATAGGGCAGCTCAACGCGACGGGCATGAAGCAAGCGGATCGGGTGCAATATGCGCGCTTGAGGGCGGCTGGTGACAGCACGTTGCGCGCGCGGCGAGAGATGCTGGAGGCGCATCGCGAGGTGATGCGGGCGCAGATGGTGACGCTGCAGGAGACGCTGCTGCTCTTGGACCAGAAAGTGGATTTTTACAGAGAGTTGGAAGGACGGACAAAAAATGTCTAACGCATTGGAACGCGGACGCGCGGTTTTGGCGGATTTGAACCCCACCGTGGAAGGGGTTTTGGCGGAGCGCTATGACGGTTTGGTACCGGATATGGCGGAGAGCCTGGTCGAGTGGGCTTATGGACGGCATTACACGCGCGGGACGGTGGACCTGAAGACCCGGCAGTTGTGTACGGTGGCTGCATTGACAGCGCTGGGCGGGCAAACCACGCCGCAGTTGAAAATCAACATTGCCAACACACGGCAAGCCGGGGCCTCGCAGGAGGAGATTGCGGAAGTGATTTGGCAAATGGCGCTGTATGGCGGTTTGCCCGCTGCAATCAACGGCTTGAACGCGGCGCGGGAGGTTTTTGCGGAGGAGTAGGTCAAAAGGTTTGGCCTATTGTATGCGGCGGTATTCCGGCAAGTTGTTGAAAAATCACAAAAACATTTACTTTTGGGCGCGGCGGGGTAAGTTGGCGCGATCAGGAGAAAAGCATGTCCGCCATTCAAGACCATCCGCTGCGCTACAAATTGGCCAATGAGCTGCACGCGCGTCCGTTTCCGACGTTGAGCGCGCCGTGTCGGGCGGTCTATATAGCCTGGCGTATTCCGCCAGACCAAGTGGGGGTGGATACGGCGGCGGAGCTGGATCATCTCTTTGATCTGTTGGACCGCTACGGCGCGCCACATCCGCAACCGGGTGCAACGCATTTCACCTGCCAGATTGGGCGGGACACGTTGAAATGGGAGCAACATGCGGAGTTCGTGACCTACACGATGTTTTTGCCACAGGTGAGCACGCGGGCGTTTGATCCGGCGGACCTGGATGTATTCCCGGAGGACTGGCTGGCGGCGGCACCGGGGCAGCGGGTGACCTCCGCAATGATCCGTGTAGAGAACATGCCGAGCGATGAGCAGATGATCTCCCAGATCTATGAGTGGTTCCTGCCAGAGACCGTGGCGGCGAACTATGTGCTGGACCGCACCTGTGTGGTGGCCACGGATTTCCGTATTGCCGCCAACGGGCATCAGAATATGGCAGTGTTTGTTGCGCCGGAAACCGGGGCGCGGCGTGTGGGCCGTGTCGTACAGCGGTTGTGTGAGATTGAGACCTACAAGTGTATGTCAATGCTTGGGTATTTCCGAGTTAAGGCGATCTCGCGCGAGCTCGGGGGCTTGGAGACAGACGCGGGCCGGTTGATGGGGCATCTGCGCAGTGATCAAGGAGACGCGGCAGAGACGTTGCAGGCACTGTTGGAGTTGTCCGGCGATGTTGAGCGGCTGATTGCGGATACGTCTTTCCGGTTTGGTGCCACGGGGGCCTATGAGAAGATTGTGCAGCAGCGCATCAAGATCCTGCGCGAAGAGCGCTTTCACGGACGCCAGACATTTAGTGAGTTTATGACGCGGCGCTATGATCCGGCGATGCGCACGGTGAACCACAGCGAAAGCCGGTTGCAGTCGTTGGCGGAGCGGGTCGGGCGCGCGGCGCAGTTGTTGCGAACCAAAGTGGAAGTAGCGCGGTCCGCCCAGAACCAGGCGCTGTTGGAGAGCATGGACCGGCGGGCGGATTTGGCGTTGCGCCTGCAGGAGACTGTTGAGGGGTTGTCCGTTGTGGCGATCAGCTACTACGCGGTCTCGTTGGCGGGCTACCTAGTCTATCCGCTGGCGACACCTTTGGGCGTGAGCAAAGGCGTGGTTTTGGCGGCGCTGACGCCGGTGGTGGTACTCGGAGTCTGGGCCATGGTGCGGCGGATCAAGGCCAAGATGCACTGACTCCGGTGATTTGGCTTTTTGTTGCGAATCAATGGCTTCTCTGCATCGCGGCGAGACGGGTGACGCAGGGTCGCATCGACCTTCAGGGCCAGAAAATGCAGGTTTCACAGGCGGCTGTGCCGGAAAAATCGTTGAATTGAGCGGATTTCCACCAAGCGAGGGGGACAATTCGTTTCCGTTCTTCAGGTTTCTTCTTATAGTCAAGAAGATGCACGCGAAAAGACCTGCACGCCCTCAGGGAGATAGACACCGATGATCCGTTCGGAATTGATTCAGAAAATTGCAGACGAAAACCCACACCTCTACCAGCGCGACGTAGAGCGCATCGTGAATACGATCTTTGAAGAGATCACAGAAGCGATGAGTCGTGGCGACCGTGTTGAGTTGCGGGGCTTTGGCGCGTTCTCCGTCAAGCAGCGTGACGCCCGCGTTGGGCGCAACCCGCGCACAGGTGAATCGGTGGAAGTGGAAGAAAAGCATGTGCCGTTCTTCAAGACCGGCAAGCTTTTGCGGGATCGTTTGAACGGAAAGTAAGCTATGCGCTACATTCGCTATGCATTTCTCGGCGGCTTGGCCGTCGTGTTGATTGCGGTTGCTTTGGCAAACCGTGACTTGGTCACTTTGACCTTGCTGCCCGCTGTGGCAGAAGAGTGGTTTGGGATCAACCATGCGGTACAAGTGCCGCTGTTTGCGGTGATCTTTGGCGCCATTGTGGTGGGTCTGATTGTGGGCTTTGTCTGGGAATGGCTGCGTGAGCACCGCCACCGGGCAGACAAAACCAAGGCGGAAAAGGAGCTGCACAAAACGCAGCGTGAGGTGCGTCGTCTGAAAGGCCGCGAGGCGGAGAAGAAAGACGAGGTGCTGACGCTTTTGGAAGAAGCAAGCTGAGCGCTTTGCTTTGACCGGAAGGTCGGGTAGGTCCGGACCATGGATATTCGTGTCAAAATTTGCGGGCTAAAAGAGCCCGCCCATGTGGCTGCGGCTGCGGAAGCGGGCGCGGCCTATGTTGGCTTTGTCTTCTTTGAGAAGTCACCGCGTAACGTCGGTATCGCGCAGGCGCGGGATTTGGCTGTCGAGGCCCCCGTGGGCGTGGCTAAGGTTGCGCTGACCGTGAATGCGGATGATGCGTTTCTGGACAAGCTGGTTGAGACCGTGCCGCTGGATATGTTGCAGCTTCATGGCAGTGAAAGTCCGGAGCGTGTGGCCGAAGTTCGTGCGCGGTTTGGGCTGCCGGTGATGAAGGCAATTGGCATTGCAGATGCCCAAGATGTTGCCAAGATCGACACCTATGGGGCGGTCGCGGATCAGTTGCTGGTGGATGCCAAACCGCCCAAAAATGCGGATCTGCCGGGCGGCAATGGGTTGTCGTTTGATTGGCGTCTGGTGAACCGCAAATACTGGCCGCGTCCCTGGATGCTGGCGGGCGGATTGACCGCCGACAATGTGGCCGAGGCGGTCAAGATGACTGGTGCGCGGCAGTTGGACCTGTCCTCAGGTGTCGAAAGCGCGCCGGGGGTGAAGGACATCGGTATGATCCGTGCCTTTATGAAGGCGGTTGAAAACGCGTTGTGAGGCGCGGCGCGGGTCGCGCAGCCAGAGTTTCAGAAGAGCAAAGCGCCGCAGTTGCCGGCGCTTTTTTAATGCGTGGGCCTTGGCGCGGAAGATCTCTTGTTCCTTGGCGTAGCTGGACAGGGGCTGTGACTCGTTTGGGCGGCTGGGGAGGAGATAGTAGTTCATCGGAAAAGCCTCACATTGGGATTTGGCTTGACCACATTGCCGATTTTAAGCTTCCATTATTAGAGCGCTTAAATGAGAGTTTGATTTCAAAAATGGAACAATTGCCGCCCCTGGACGATTTGACCCTGTTTGTGGATGTGGCCCGGGAAGGGGGCTTGGCCGGAGCCGCGCGGCGTACGGGCGGCACCGTTCCGACAATCAGCCGAAAGATGACGGCGTTAGAGCGGCAGCTGGGGCGTAAGCTGTTTGAACGTGGGCCGCGCGGCTATGCGTTGACCGCTGAGGGGCGCGCAGTTTTGGAGCAGTTGCAGGACCTTAAAGAAATTCAGGCGCGGCTGACACGCAGTTTGGGGCAACCGGATGCGGTGCGTGTGCGGGTGACGGCAGGAGCCTGGACCGCGTCGTATCTGGCGCGGCGGCTGGGAGAGGTCTGGCGCAAAGACGACCCCTGGCGGCTGGAGTTCGTTGAAAGCACACGCATGTTGGATATTGCGCGGCGAGATGCGGACATCGGCATCCGAAGCCGGAGACCGGATCAACCTTGGCTGGCGGGGCGGCGCACATCAAAAGTCGAGTTCGCGATTTATGCGGCATCAGACGATGTGAGTGGATTTGTGGCACTCAGTTCAGATGGGCCGCTGACGCCATCAGTGCGTTGGGTGCGGGAAAACCATGGGGATGAGATCATCACAACCGCCTGCGAAGAGGGCACATTGGTGGATTTGGCCGTTTCCGGCGTGGGCCGCGTGGTGATGCCCACGTTTGTGGCAAATGGCATACCAGGGTTGACGCAAGTGGCACCGGTGATTCCAGAGCTCTCCCATGATGAGTGGCTCGTGTGCCATCATGAGGCACGACATGATCCGCCTATTCGTGCGGCGTTGGAGGCGGTGGCGCGCCTGCTGTCCCAAAAAAAGACTTCTGCAGGATAAGGTTGGATTTGGTCCGCTGGTTGATGCGAAACGTATACTCTTCGATTGGAGAGGGTCGGAATGTATCTAGTGGCGATTGGGGCTGCAAAGCTGCTCTATTGGTGGGACAATCCCAGGTTTGCATTGATCACTGCACTGTCGCTAAGACAGGCGCGGCGGGCACCGGGAAATTTGCGCGCATCTGTTTTTCCTCATGCGGGGCATTACTTCTCTCTTACCGTGTGGCAGCATCCAAGTGACATGCAGGCTTTTGCCTCATCGGGCGCCCACAGGTTCGCCTTAAAAATGGCAGATCGGTTGACTGAGACGTCCCGCTTTCATGTCTATGCCAGCCCCAAAATGCCTACTGTTTCCAACGCATTGGCTGCGTGGCACCAAGCGCTGCCTGCTGAACTGGCCAGAACCTTGCGTGCAGCCCCAGTTTAGGGCGCAGATTTGGGTGGCAAAAACCACTGCGCAGGCCTAAGAACAATTCAAACACCGTGGGAGAGACGCCTATGTCCAACGATCTTTTCAACAGCTTCATGACCGGTCCCGACGAAAATGGCCGGTTTGGCGATTTTGGTGGGCGGTTTGTCAGTGAAACGCTGATGCCGCTGATCCTTGATCTGGAAGCGGAATATGAAAAGGCCAAAGATGATCCGACCTTCTGGGCGGAGATGGACGATTTGTGGAAGCACTATGTGGGCCGTCCCAGCCCGCTTTATCATGCCGCGCGTATGACCGAAGAGCTGGGTGGTGCGAAGATTTATCTCAAGCGTGATGAGTTGAACCACACTGGCGCGCATAAGGTGAACAACGTGCTGGGCCAGATCATTCTGGCGCGGCGTATGGGCAAAACCCGGATCATTGCAGAAACAGGCGCAGGACAGCACGGTGTGGCCACAGCCACCGTCTGTGCGAAGTTTGGCCTGAAGTGTATCGTTTATATGGGCGCGCATGATGTGCAGCGTCAGGCCCCAAATGTGTTCCGTATGCGCCTTTTGGGCGCGGAAGTGGTGCCGGTGACCTCTGGCCGTGGCACGTTGAAAGACGCGATGAACGACGCGCTGCGCGATTGGGTGACCAACGTGCATGACACTTTCTACTGCATCGGCACCGCAGCGGGCCCGCACCCGTACCCAGCGATGGTGCGTGATTTCCAGTCGATCATTGGTAAAGAGGTACGCTGGCAGCTGGAAGAGCAGGAAGGCGAAGGCCGTCTGCCGGACACTGTGATTGCGGCGATTGGTGGTGGGTCCAACGCGATTGGTTTGTTCTACCCTTTCCTTGATGAAAAATCGGTCAACATCATTGGGGTTGAGGCCGGTGGCCGCGGTGTGAATGACAAGATGGAGCACTGCGCGTCGCTGTCTGGCGGTCGTCCAGGCGTGTTGCATGGCAACCGCACCTATCTCTTGCAGGATGACGATGGCCAGATCCTTGAGGGCTATTCCATCTCTGCTGGTCTGGACTATCCGGGCATTGGGCCGGAGCATAGCTGGCTCAATGACATTGGGCGCGCGCAGTATGTGTCGATCACCGACAAAGAGGCGCTGGAAGCGTTCCAGTTCTCTTGCTCGATGGAAGGTATCATTCCGGCGCTAGAGCCAAGCCACGCGCTGGCGCATGTGATGAAGATCGCGCCGACTTTGCCGAAGGACCACATTCTGGTGATGAACATGTGTGGCCGTGGGGACAAAGACGTGCAGACCGTGGCGCGGCACTTGGGTTTTGACATGTCCGACACGGAAGGCCGCAGCGCGGACTAAACTGGCTGACAATGGGATTGCTAAGAGCGCTCCTTCGGGGCGCTCTTTTTTGATGGGGTAGGGCGCCTATACGAAAGTGCGTTGGCGTGACCGGATGCACGGCGGTTTTTGCCTGAGATTTGATCACCATGGAGAGAGCGGCGGCACGTGTCGCCAGATCAATTCGCCTTCTTTTGAGAAAGGAAACTCCATGCCCAATTTGAACAATGCACAGTTGCTGCCGTCAATGATGTCCAGAGCGAAACAGTTGGCAGAGCGTATTGTCGCCTCGATACAGGCACAGGGTTATCTGAACATTGAATACATTCTGACCGAGCGGCAGCTCAAAATTGTGGCCAGCAAGACCGATGGCACGCCCCAGACAGCCTATGTCATGCTGCCCAGTTCGACGGTGCATTAGGGGGGTATCAAGTTGGTGCATGTCGAAGGAGGACATCATGCCGGTGAAGCGACGCCCTAGATTGCGATCCACATTCGAGGACGTAGGCAAAGCGCAGCTGCCTATTTTGGTTGCGCGGTCACACGGGCCTGAAGAGGTTGAGGTGGTCTATTCCGAGTATCGGGTGCGGCTGCGCGGGGGCGCGGCGCTTGGTCAACAGGTGTTTGCGAAAACCGGGTTGGGCGAGGTTGCAGTGGATCAGACAGGGAAGCCGCCGACCGCGATGCGGACCCGGCGGTTTGTGCTTTGAAAGGCCTCTAAACCTAAGTTTAGGGGCCTAAACGCGGGGCGGACGGGGGCTGATTTAAACTTCAAGGCAATGGAGATGGCACAGCACGGTTGGGATGCAGGATGGGCCTCGCCGCAGGAGATCCTGTGGCCCTAACCGACAAAGGACATATGATGACCCGTCTGCTATTGACCTCCACCGCCGTTGCGCTTGGCCTGTCGACCACTGCATTTGCGGATTCCTTCAAAAGCCGCGTTGAACGCTCGTTTGAGCGCGCGGGCTACACCGATGTGATCGTGACCGTTGAGGACGGTGTGTTGACCGTGCGTTCTAACAAGGACGGCCTGTCAATCGAGAGCCTGTATAAGATCGCGGGCGAAGAGCTTCTGCGTCACGGCGTCTACGATGAAGAGGACGATGACGACGACGATGATGATTATGACGACGATGATGACGACGACGACGATGACGAAGATGATGACGACGACGACGATGACGAAGATGATGACGACGACGATGATGACGATGACGACGAGGATCACGACGACGATGATGATCACGATGATGACGACGACGAGGAAGAAGACGATCGCGACGAAGAAGATGAGCGCGATGACGACCATGGCGGAGAAGACGACGACCGTGGGGAGGATGATGACGATGAGGACGGCGAAGACGAAGACGACGACGACGGCGACGATGATGATGAAGACGACGATGACGACGAAGATGAAGACGACGACTAAGGCAGGGTCCTTGGTTTTGATTGCGGCGTGATTGTCTTGGGGCTTCGTGCTAGAGCTTGCGAAGACCCCTCACCGCAACCCACCGGCGCTGACTTTGGTCGGCGCCGGTATTTGTTGGATTAAACGTATGAAAAAAATGGTCAAAAAGATCCCAGTTCTTGCTGTGGCCAGCCTGTGCCTGGCGTCGCCTGTGCTTGCCGATGGACGGGTGGATGCCATCACGCGGCAGCTTGCCAATCAGGGCTTTGGGGAGATCAAAATCTCGCGGACGTTTCTGGGGCGTGTGCGGGTGGAGGCGCTGCGTGAAGGGCGCGAGCGCGAGATTATCTTTAATCCACGCACGGGCGAAATCCTGCGGGACTATTGGGACGTGGATTCCGAGGGCAACGGGGGCTGGTTGCTGGGCACGGATGCGCGGCGCGAAGAAGAGCGCGACACGCGCAGCCGGGACCGCCGCGAAGAGGACGACGATGACGATCGGGATGATGACGATCACGATGACGATCGGGATGATGATGACGATCACGACGACGATCATGATGATGACGACGATGATCACGATGATCACGATGAAGACGATGACGACGATGATCACGATGACGACGATGATCACGATGACGATGATGATCGCGACGACGATGACGATGATCACGACGACGATGATGACGACGATGATGATGATGATTGAAGGTAGCAGTGTGGCATTCGGTAAGGAGCAAACTGCGTGAACCGGCCGGTGCTGCTCTTTGCGCTGGTGGCGCTTCAGGGCGCCTGTGCGTTTTTCTTCGTTGCCGACATTACTTTGACCGTCATTGGGGCCCGGTCTGCGCCGATCAGTTGGCAGACGCGGGAGCTTTTGGAGGTTGGGGCTTCGCTGGGGCTTATTTTGGGCGTGGTCCTTGGCTGGCTGGCCTTGCGACGGACCTTGGCCCAAAAGGCACAGGCAGAAGAAAGCCTGCGCAGCGTGCAGAGTGCGTTTCGCGAGCATCTGGAGGCGACGTTTGAGGCCTGGGCGCTGACTCCGGCGGAGCGGGATGTGGCGCTGTTCACCATCAAAGGCATGTCAATTCAGGAGATCGCGGGGTTGCGCAACACGTCAGAGGGCACGGTGAAAGCGCAGAGCAATGCGATTTATCGGAAGTCCGGTGTGAGTGGACGGGCGCAGTTGCTCAGTCTGTTTCTGGATGACCTGTTGGCGGAGGATGCCGAGGACTAGGGGGCTTGTGCGGGGCAGCGGCTGCCCCGCACTTTATTTGGCAGTCGGCTTTAGCTTTCCTGCAGAATGGTCTCAAACCCTTCAAATTCTGGGTGACCCAGAATGGCGCCTTTGCTGCGGCTGTCGCCGGCATTGCGGTGGGACGCGCGGAATTGTTCTGATTTGGTCCAAGCCTCAAAATCCTCTTTGCTGTCCCAGAGCACGTGGCTGGAATAGAGGGTGTGGCCTTCGCGTTCAGGGCCTTTGAGCAGACGGAATTCGCGGAAGCCTTTGAGCTCTTTCAGGCGGCTTTCGCGGCTGCGCCAAACGTCTTCGAAGTCAGCTTCGCGGCCTTCGGCAATTTTGAAACGGTTCATGGCGATGTAGCTCATGGTGTTACCTCTCTCGCGGGGAATTGGGTGGTGAGGGAGAGCTGGCTGACCGTGCGCTGGTTGGCTGGCAAATCCGAGGCATATGACGCCTGAACGCCAGGAAGGTCAACCGGTTTGGCTGATGCCGTGTTCCTGCAAAATCCGTAGTGGTACAATGTCGAGCGCGCGCAGGTGGGTGGCGGCCAAATTGACTTTTGGGGCGCAGCCCTCGTCATGCGCTTGCAGGAACCGGGCCGCACAGAGGCACCAGGAGTCGCCCGGTTTGAGGCCTGCAAAGTTGAATTCAGGACGCGGGGTGGAGAGGTCGTTCCCGACGTATTTGGAGTAGGCGAGAAACTCTGCCGTCATGACGGCGCAGACAGTGTGGCTGCCTTGATCTTCGGCGCAGGTGTTGCAGGCGCCGTCGCGAAAAAAGCCGGTCAGCGGATCGGTGGAGCAGGCGGCAAGCGTATCGCCAAGCACGTTTACGGAAGCAACTTTTTCTACCATGTCAGTACCTTGGCACGGTTGGCGACAGGCAGGCAACGCTCAAGCGCCTGTGACGGTGCGGAAAAATTTAAATGATCATTCAAGTTTTGATTGACGGGCGTGGTGCGCGTGGCAAAGCATGACGTTTATGAAACAGATTCTTGAACCCGCCCGCCAGATTGATGTGATCCATGAAACCGAGGTGTTGGTTGTCGGCTCCGGACCCGGTGGGTTGTCGGCGGCGCTGGCGGCGGCGCGGGCGGGCGTGGAGGTCACGCTGGTGGAGCGGTTTGGCTGTTTTGGCGGCAATATCACTGTGGTCGGCGTGGAGGGCATGCATTGGTATCGCCATGAGCAGACCGTGGAGAGCATGGGCATTCCCAAGGAGTTTGAGGATGCGGCCAAAGAGGCGGGCGCGGCGGTGCCGGAGAGCCAATCGCTGAGTTACGAGATTGACAGTGAGGGTTTCAAGCTGGTGGCTGATCAGATGGTCGAAAAGGCCGGTATTCACCCGATGCTTCACCGGGCCTTTGTGGCGCCGATCATGGAAGGCGATGAGATCAAAGGCATCATTACTGAATCCAAGGCCGGGCGCGAAGCGATCCTGGCGAAGGTGGTGATTGATGCCACCGGGGATGCGGACATTGCGCATCGGGCGGGGGCCCCGTGCCAAATGGCGCCGCGCGAAGACCTGATGGCGGCTTCGGTGATGTTCCATCTGGCCGGGGTGGACAAGACCGCGTTTATGGAGGGGATCAAAGCCGATCCGCAGACCTACGCCGATTGGGGCGGCGGCGGGGAGTGGAACATTGAGACTTCGGGCAAAGAGGACGAGATGTTCTCGCCGTTTCTGCATAAGCCGTTTGCGCAGGCGATCAAGGCCGGGCTGATCCCGCCGCATTTGAACACGATCGCGGGCACCTGGGGCGCGATGCATGACAGCGGTGAGCTGACCTATATGAACCTCGTGCATCTGGCGGGGATTGACGGCACTGATCCGGACAGCCTGACAGCGGGCGAGATTGAGGGGCGCAAGCAGGCGATGCTAGCGATTGAGGCGCTCAAACGGTTCATGCCGGGGTGCGAGAACGCGCGGCTGCGAAACTTTGGCATGAGCCTGGGTATTCGCGATACGCGCAAGGTCGACACGGTCTACAGCATGACCGAGCTGGACGTGCGCGAGCAGGGGCGGTTTGAGGACAGTATTGGGATTTTCCCTGAGTTTATCGACGGCTACGGCATTTTGATCCTGCCGACCACGGGGCGGTATTTTGAGGTGCCGTATCGCAATTTGTTGCCGCAAGGGGTGAAGAACCTGCTGGTGTCCGGCCGTGCCACGGCGGGACACAAGGTGGCTCATGCAGCGACGCGCAACATGGCGTGCTGTGCGGTGATCGGGCAGGGCGCTGGCGTGGCAGCGGCTTTGAGCGTGCAGCAAGGACGGGCGCTTGATGACCTCAACATTACGGATATTCAGGCTGAATTAACCCGACAGGGTGCGCGGGTGCATTGACCGCTTCGGGCCTCACAGAGGGGCTGTGCCGGAGACCCAGAACTCGTTGCGGCGGGCGGTGACGCGCTCGGCCAGAAAGTCGACAAACAGGCGCACACGGGCTGTGTTGCGCAGGTCGCGGTGCAGGAGCAACCAGATGCTGCGGTAAGGCAGCGGTTTCTGGAACGGGGCGCGGATTAGGTCAGGGTGGCGGTCGCCTAGGTTGCAGGCGAGATAGGCCATGCCGAGACCGGAGGCTGCTAGGGTGATCAGGGGCACCAATTCGGACACGCGGTGTTTGAGCGTGGCTTTGGGATAATGGCTATCGCTGAGCCAGCGGGCGGTTAGGGCTTCTTCGGGCTCGTGCCAACCGATAAAATGCAGGCCTTCGCCCTGATTGTCCCTTACGCGTTCGGCGTATTGGCGCGAGCAGTAGGCCGCTCGGGACATCTGCACAAGTTTGCGCCCCACCACATCGTCGGTCACATCTGTCGCCACGCGCAGGGAGACATCCGCCTCGCGGCGGGTCAGGTCGCGGACGTCATTGGTGAAGTTGAGATTCAGGGTTATGTCCGGATAGCGCTCGGCAAAGGCGGTGAAATCTTCCATCAGCGAGGTCATCGCCAAGCCGTGGAGCAAGGTGACGTAGACCGTGCCGGTGGGCTGTGTGTCCCGCCCGACAATCACGCGCGAGGCGGCGGTCATTTCCTGCTCGACCCGTTCGGCGTGGGGCAGGAGGTCTTCGCCAACTTGCGTGAGCACCAGACCGGATTTGGAGCGGTCAAACAAGCGGCTGCCGACGCGCTCTTCCATCACAGCGATGCGGCGGGTCAGTGTGGTGTGATTGACCGTTATGCTGTCGGCTCCGCCGCGCAGTGTGCCGGTGCGGGCAACGGCTAGAAAGTATTTCAGATCGTCCCAGTTGAGGGCGTGGCTTTCTTGTTTTGACATGTGTCAGGTGTTTCATTTTTGAACCTCTGTGTCCAGTTTTTCCCGGATACACGTCAAAAATGATCGTCGCTACCTTGGTGTCACAGAGTGAAACGTACAGTCGGAACCAAGGAGCCTGTCTTATGAAACCTATTCAGTCCGTTATGATCACCGGCGCGAATGCCGGATTGGGCCGCGAGGCGGCGCGGCAGTTGGCGATGCGCAACGGGATCGAGAAGATCTACCTCGCCTGCCGCAATCAGGAAAAAGCCGATGCGGCGAAGGCCGCGCTTGAGGCGGAGACCGGCAAGCGCATTTTTGAAGTGATCCCCATGGATGTGTCCAGTCCGATGTCGGTGCGGGCGGCCGTTGGCAAAATGGCCGCGCCTGTGGATGCGCTGATCCTGAATGCGGGCGGGACTGGGGGCAAAACTCCGCACGCGCTGACACAAGTCGGGGTGACCCATATTTTTGCGGCCAATGTGCTAGGCCATGTGGTGCTGGTGGATGAGCTGCTGGAACGACAGTTGATTACCTCGACTGTGTTGTATGCTGGCTCAGAGGCGGCGCGGGGCATTCCCAAGATGGGCGTGGCCAAGCCAGACATGCGCACATCTTCGACCGAGGAGTTTGTTTCGATTGCGGATGGCAGCAAGTTTGGCCCAAAGGCCGATCCGCTGGATATTTACGGCACGATCAAGTTGACCGCTGCGATGTGGATGGGGGCGATGGCGCGGCAGCATCCGCACATTCGCTTTGTCACCATGAGCCCGGGCGGCACCACCGGCACCAATGGCATGGATGACCTGCCGTTTTTGAAGAAGGTGTTCTTCAAATATGTCGGTGGCACGCTGATGCCGTTGTTCGGGATGATGCACAGCGTTGAGACTGGCGCGAAGCGCTATGTCGAGGGACTGCTCAATGACCGGTTTGAAAGCGGGCATTTTTACGCCAGCCGCGAAGGCTCCCCGACCGGACCTGTGGTGGATCAGGCGAAGATCGATGCCTCGCTCGCCAACACGCAATTCCAGGACAACGCCTTTCAGGCTGTGCGCCGGTTTGCGGCTTAATCCCTCTCAGATATCAAAGGAGACTTAAAATGGACGTTCTACTGCAAATACTCGTTGGTCTTGCGACTATTATGTTGTTGGGGCTGGGCACGATGTCGATGTTTGCCCCGCGCCGGATGTTGAAGAACTTTGCGCTTGAGCCCATCGGCGTGGCCGGGTTGAGCACGGTGCGCTCCGTGGTGGGCGGCCTGTTTCTGACCAGTGTGCTGTTGCTTGGCTACGGGTTGGCGAGCGGGCAGACCGAGGGCTTTCTGGTCGTTGCGTTGTTGATGGGCGTTGTCGCCGTGGGGCGCGTGGTTGGCCTGATCGCGGATGGGTTTGACAAGGCGGTGATCCCGCCGCTGATTGTCGAGCTGGTGATCATTGCGGTGTTGGTGCCTGCACATGGTCAGCCGGTGGTGTGATTGCTTGCCCCCCGGACATGAAAAGGCCCGCCGGAGTGGCGGGCCTTTTTTTGTTTTGGCGTCGTTAGCCGCCTGCCGTTTCGGCAATTTCGCGGAAGAGGGCGATGTTGCCATCGGTCACGCCGCTTTCCTTAAATTTACGGTCGGCGGAGTTCACTGCGATCACCACGCCGTGCGGGCGGTTGATGTAGATGTATTGGCCGTAGACGCCGATGCCGAAGAACTCGCCGTCGCGCGGGTCTTTGGGCATCCACCATTGGTAGCCGTAGTGCAGATTGCCGTCCTTGGTGTTGGCGCTGGGCACCGTGGCGGCGGCGAGCCAGTCGGCTGGGACCACTTGGGTGCCGTTGTATACACCCTCCTGTAGGATCATCTGACCAAAGCGGGCGTAGTCGCGGGTGCGGATGTTGAGACCGCCAAGCACAAAGGCCACGCCTTCGCCGTCGGTGACGTAGTAGGGGTCTTGTTCATAGCCGAGTTTGGAAATGATTTTCTCAGACAGCAGGTCGGGAATAGAGCGGCCGGTGGCGCCCCGGATGACCATGCCCAAAACATGGGTGTCGATGGAGACATATTGGAACTGTTTGCCAGGTTCGACGAAAGTTTCGGTGAGACCCGCAGCAAAGCCGTCCATCGTGCCGCCCATGGCAAGGACGCGGCCCATGCGGTTGATATCGCTGTTGAAATCCAGGTAGTCCTCGTCAAAGGTCACGCCTGAGGACATTTGCAGCACATTTAGCACGGTGGCGCCATCATAGGCGGTGCTTTTCAGAAGCGGGGCGTAGGTGGTGACCTGTTCGTTGATGTCGATATGGCCTTCCGCGACGACGATGCCCATCAGGGACGACAGGTAAGATTTGGCCACTGACCAGCTGATCCGCAGGTCTTCGGGGCTGGTGTCCTGATAGTAGCTTTCGTGCACCTTCTGGCCGTCCTTAAGCACCACCATGCCGGTCACGGCGCGCTCCTTAGTCCAGCTGTCAAAGCTGGCGGGCATGGTCATGTCGGTGCCGTTGGGCAGGGCGCTGACCGCTGCGTCGCCTTTGGCAATCCCGGCGGAGAGGAAGAGCGTATTCATGCTGGAGAAGTTGGAGACAATCTTCTCCTCGGAGAACAGCGAGTTCACTGCCAGCAGGCGGGTGATTTCCTCGCGTTTGAGTGCATAGACGGTCAGCGCGGCCAGGATCAGCATCAGTAGAATGCGGCCAAGCCATTTTCCAAAGGTGCGCATGTGTGGGGTCCCCTCCCTAATTTTGTTGGACGGAGTTGAGCATTAAGCGGTGGTGGGCGGCAACGGTGACGTTAGGGGAGTTTGGTGGGTGCTTGCCATTCCACCCAGCGCCCATGGAAGTCGGCGCGGCCCAGAGGGATCGTGTGATTGCCCGGCCAGAGGCGCAGGGTTAGCGCGGCACCGTGGGGTATGTCGTCTGCCTCGTAAGACAGCCACGCGAGCGGCGCGGCCTCGGTGGCCTTTTCACCGGCTGCTTCCATCAAAGCGGTGCCGTGGTTTTGGCGCTTTTCCGGGAAGTATTGCCAAGCCACGGTGGAGTAGACCATGTGCAGCTCGCCCACGTTTGGTGCGGACAGGCGATGGTCCAGCCAAGAGATGGCGTCGTCTTGGTCGAGACCTGCTGTGTTGAGTGCGATCGCTGCTTGGGTGCGGTGCAGGCGCTCTTCCTGATCGGCCCAGAGATAACTTTGCAGGCGCAGGGCGTCTTCAGCGTTGGCGCTGTTGAGCGGATTGAGATCCACGCCGCGGCGGTTGGAAATGGTGACGCTTGCTTGTGGAGGGAGCGGGCCGGTCCAATCGGGGGATAGGGCCACTGTGCTGTGTGGGCCGTAGCCTTCACCGACATCGAGGTGGAACTGATCAAACATCAGGTTCAGGCCGGCGGAGGCGCCCAGTTCGGAAAGCTTGATGGGCAGGCCGAAGCGATCCGCCAACAGATGCGCGGTGGCGATGAGAACGGCGGCGCGGCGCACCTCGTTGGTTTGAGGCGCGTGGGTGATCCAATCGGTGAGGAAGGCGTCGTGGGTGCGCAGCGCGGTCAGGACAGCGTTTTGTAGGTCGGCGCCCTCGCTTTTGTTGGGCGGGTAGACAGCGGTTAGGTCTTCGTCTTTGCCTTGCAAGACCAACGCATGCAGGCCGCCAGCGATCCGCAGTGGCAGGCTGTGGCCTTTGGGACTGATGTCGCCCTCAAACGTAGCACATTTGGCGGCGAGGGCCGTGTCCTCTGGCCAATGCGTTGCGAGCAGGCGCAGCAGCTGGCCCATAAACGGGCTGTCGAGCGCTTCGCAACTCTCGGCTTGCGACAAAAATGCAGCCTGTAGTGCGCTCACGAGAATTTATCCATGAGTTTTTGCAGGGGGCTGCGGTTGTCCTCAGCGGGTTTTGGCGCAGGGGCTGGTTTTGCTTTAGACGTGTCAGCCTTGGTCTCAGGCGTGGTTTTGGTGTTTGGATTGCTTTTGCCGGTAGAAGGGCGCGGCGGGTTGAGGCGCATGGCGACTGCGTTGGAAAACTTGGCGGTGTCGCCCTCGGCAAGATGGGCCGCGCCGTCGGAAATCCCGCGCAGCATGTCATCAAGCCAGTCCTGATCCATCTTGTGAAAATCATGCAGCACATAGCGGCTGACCAAATCCTTTTGCCCCGGGTGGCCAATGCCCATGCGCACCCGGCCATAGGCCTCGCCGATGTGCTGATGGATGGAACGCAGACCGTTGTGACCGGCGTGGCCACCACCCATTTTGTACTTTAACTTACCGGGTTTCAGATCAAGCTCGTCATGAAACACTACAACATCGGCGGGGGAGAGTTTGTAAAACCGCATGGCTTCGCCAACGGATTGCCCGGAGAGGTTCATGAAAGTTTCGGGCTTAAGCAGGAGCACCTTTTCGCTGCCCAAACGGCCTTCGGTGAGCGCGCCCTGGAATTTGCCTTTGAAGGGTGCAAAGCCGTGATCGGAGGCAATCTGATCCATCGCCATAAAGCCGATGTTGTGGCGGTTCTGCGCGTATTTGGAGCCCGGATTGCCAAGGCCAACAAAGAGTTTCATGAGGTCTGCTCGCGTAAGTTTCTGCGGCGCAATATAGCTTTGCCGCTGGGGAGAGGCAAATCACTCGGCTGGGGTGGCCTTCTCGCCTTGGCAGCGGGAGAGGTGGTCTTTGTCGTGTAGCTTGAGTTTGCGGGAGGCGGTGAAGTCTTGTCGCACGTGGTCCCACCAGGCGCCAAGATAACTCCGCTCCGCCTCGGCGTGAAACACTTCCGGGGCAGTGCGGTGCAGGGTTGGCAGGCGGGTCCAGGGCACGTTGGGGAAGGAGTGGTGCTCGTTGTGGTAGCCGGTGTTGAACAGCAGCCAATTGATGGGGCCATAGGTGGAGCGCGTGGGGTTCGCATCGTCATCGCCGGGATGTTCGGTGAGCGATTGACCCAGGTTGGAGATGCCCAATTTGCCAAGGAAGAAGGAGAGCGACCAGAGGTGGTAGAGCAGGGCCCATGGACCCAGCAATACGAGCATTATGATGTTGGAGAGCGCGGAGACCACGATGTAAGGGCGCATTTCGGTGGAGGTGGCGGAGGTGCCGGTGAAACGCGGCTGCGGGTCGCGCACGGGGCGGCCGGAGGCTTTGGCGTAGAGCGGTGGCAGGATTTTGTCGGCGATGAAGATGGAGCCAAGTGGCAGTGCGTGCAGGACGAGCGTCAGGGCGGTGAGCAGTTTTTGCAGCACGGGATGGGTGCGGCCAATGGCAAAGCGGGCTTGCAGGGCGCATAGGTCCTCGTGTTCGTAGTCGTTGTCATAGTCACCGACAAAGGGATGGTGGCTGGTGACGTGCTGGTGTTGGTAGGTGAGCTGTTTGCCGTAGGAGGTCAGGATGAACTCCAACCCAAGATCAAAGGCGAGCTTTGGCGTGGGGTCGCGGAACACCAGCTTGTGGCAGGTTTCGTGAATGAGGCTGGCGGCAGAGTGGTAGACCAACTGTCCAATCAGAAAGGCGGTGAGGCCAATCACCCAGATCGGTTGACCGGACACCAGCCAGGCGATGCTCCAGTGCACCGCCAGCAACACCGGTAGTGCCAGGGTTGTGAGCGGTTGTGTGCCGGACAGTGCCGCCAGTTCAGGATGCGCCGCCAGCGCAGCTTTGCGCATCTCGTTGTGGCGGCGGGACTGGGGCGAAATGCCTTTCGGGCGCGAGGGCTGGGCTTGGGCGGTCATCACAAAAAAGGCTCACAAAAAATCGATGCCTTACCCTGGCGCGGCCCAAAGGTGGGGTCAATGACCGGGCTTCTTCTAATTTCAAATATCCCGGGGTGGGCGCGTTGGAAGTGCGCCTGGGGCGCGCATCTGCCCAGCAGAGTCGCTGTGCGGTTTTCCGCACAAGTCCCAAAAGCGCTGTGCGGGAAATCGCACGGGTGATGGTTTTACGCGCCGGGTGGTCTACCACGTTTTTGGCATAACCATCTGCAAAGAAACAAAATAACGCAGAGATAGGCGCAAAGATAAAGAAACTGTTGAGCGGGCTTTCGCCGACAGTCACAGTTTTGTCATCGCACGCTTTAGGGGCGTGAGGAGGACATCGGACAAATTCTGGGAGGAAACCGATATGAAATTTCTGACAACTGCTGCCACCGCGCTGGCGCTGACCGTGACCGGGGCGAGCTTTGCGTCCGCAGCTTGTGACGACGGCGAGATCGTTGTGAAGTTCAGCCACGTGACCAACACTGACAAGCACCCCAAAGGGATTGCCGCGTCGTTGCTGGAAAAGCGCGTGAACGAAGAGATGAACGGCAAGATGTGCATGGAGGTTTTCCCGAACTCCACGCTCTACAACGACAACAAAGTTCTGGAAGCGATGCTGCAGGGCGACGTTCAACTGGCCGCACCTTCGCTGTCCAAGTTTGAAAAGTTCACCAAGCAGTTCCGCCTGTTTGACTTGCCATTCATGTTCAAAGACGTGGCCGCTGTGGACGCGTTCCAAGCGTCTGACAACGGTCAAGCGATGCTGGACAGCATGCAGCGCCGCGGCCTGCAGGGTCTGGGCTACTGGCACAACGGCATGAAGCAGATGTCCGCAAACGTGCCGCTGAACGTGCCTTCGGATGCCAACGGTCTGAAGTTCCGCGTACAGTCTTCTGACGTGCTGGTTGCACAAATGGAAGCCATGGGTGGCTCCCCACAGAAGATGGCCTTCTCCGAAGTGTATGGCGCGCTGCAGCAGGGCGTTGTGGACGGTCAGGAAAACACCTGGTCCAACATCTACGGCAAGAAGTTCTTCGAAGTGCAGGACGGTGTGACCGAAACCAACCACGGCATTCTGGACTATTTGGTTGTGGCTTCCGTGGACTGGCTCGACAGCCTGCCAGCGGATGTGCGTGAAGAATTCCTGACCATCTTCAACGAAGTAACCGCCACCCGGAACGCAGAATCCTATGCGGTGAACCAAGCGGCGAAGCAGTCCATCATCGACGCCGGTGGCACCATCCGCACTCTGGGCGCGGCACAGCGCGAAGAGTGGGTAAACACCATGAAGCCGGTATGGGACAAGTTCTCCGACGATGTGGGTCAAGAGAACATTGATGCGGCACAGGCGATCAACGCCTCCATGTAAGTCTTTGACTTAACTTAAAATCACAGAGCGGGCGGGCCGCAAATGGCCCGCCCGTTTTGCAAACAAAAACACTCACGGGACGCGGGACAATGCAAACCAAGCATACCTTTGTGGACCGGATTGAAGAAACGCTGATCGCGTTTTTTCTGGGCATGATGACATTGATTACCTTTGCCAATGTGATTGCCCGGTTCGGTTTTAACTCCAACATTCTATGGGCCTTGGAAGCGACCGTCTTCCTGTTTGCCTGGCTGGTGCTTCTGGGCGCCTCTTATGCGGTCAAGAAACATGCGCATCTGGGCGTGGATGTGATCATCAATATGGTCAGCCCGGCCGTGGCGCGCATCATTGGCCTGATCGCGGCGGCGGCCTGTCTGGCCTATGCGGTGCTGATGCTGAAAGGCGCCTATGACTACTGGGCGGTTTTTGCAGACCTGCCGCCAACCTCCGGCCGCTGGTTCCCGACCGGGTTTGCCGAGAAGTTCCGCAGCCAGTCCTTCTATGAGGTGCAGGACGTGCCGATGATTGGCATGTTCCAGTTCCTTGAGGACCTGATCAACTACGGCGATGAGTACGAAAAGCTGCCCAAAGTGGTGCCGTATATCGTGCTGCCAATTGGCATGCTGCTGCTGACCTATCGCTTCTTCCAAGCGACCATGCAGATTTTCCGCGGTCAGACCGACCGTCTAGTGGCGAGCCACGAGGTGGAAGACGAAATTGAAGAAGTGCGTGCACTTCAAGGGGAGCACGACTGATGGAAGTTGTTCTACTATTCTCCATGGTCATTGGCCTCCTGCTGATCGGTGTGCCGATCGCGGTGTCCCTTGGCCTCAGCTCGATCCTGTTCTTGCTGTTCTTCTCTGATGCCACATTGGCCTCGGTCGCAGGCACGCTGTTTGAAGCATTTGAAGGCCACTTCACCCTGCTGGCGATCCCGTTCTTCATTCTGGCGTCGTCCTTCATGACCACAGGTGGTGTGGCGCGGCGGATCATCCGCTTCTCCATCGCCTGTGTCGGCCATTTGCCGGGCGGTTTGGCGATTGCGGGCGTATTTGCCTGTATGATGTTTGCGGCCTTGTCTGGCTCCTCGCCCGCAACCGTTGTGGCCATCGGCTCCATTGTGATCGCGGGCATGCGTCAGGTGGGGTATTCCAAGGAGTTTGCTGCCGGTGTGATCTGTAACGCGGGTACTTTGGGCATCCTGATCCCGCCGTCCATCGTGATGGTGGTCTATGCGGCGGCTGTGGAAGTCTCCGTGGGCCGGATGTTCCTTGCGGGTGTGATCCCGGGCCTGATGGCAGGTCTGATGCTGATGATCACCATCTACGTGATGGCGAAGGTCAAGAACCTGCCAAAAGGAGACTGGCTGGGCTGGGGCGAGATCTTTGCCTCCGGTCGCGATGCTGCCTTTGGCCTGTTCCTGATCGTGATCATTCTGGGTGGCATCTACGGCGGTGTGTTCACACCTACCGAGGCGGCAGCTGTTGCTGCGGTCTATGCCTTCCTGATCGCCTGCTTTGTCTACAAAGACATGGGGCCATTGGCGGCGGAGAACAACGGTGGCCAGAAAGTCTCCCTGTTCAAAAAGCCTTACGCGTTGCTCACGGCTTTTGTGCATGGCGACACCAAACATACGCTGTTTGAAGCGGGCAAGCTGACCATCACACTGCTGTTTGTGATCGCCAACGCACTGATCCTGAAGCATGTTTTGACCGAGCAGCAAGTGCCGCAGCAGATCGCAGGTGCGATGCTGGACGCGGGCTTTGGTCCGGTGATGTTCTTGATTGTGGTGAACGTGATCTTGCTGATTGGTGGGCAGTTCATGGAGCCATCTGGCCTCCTGGTGATTGTGGCGCCGCTGGTGTTCCCGATTGCCATTGAGCTGGGCATTGATCCGATCCACCTGGGCATCATTATGGTGGTCAACATGGAGATCGGGATGATCACGCCGCCGGTGGGGCTCAACCTGTTTGTGACTTCTGGGGTTGCCGGGATGCCGATGATGTCTGTGGTACGCGCGGCGCTGCCGTTCCTCGCAGTGCTCTTCGTCTTCCTGATTATGGTGACCTATATTCCATGGATTTCGACATTCTTGCCGAACACCTTCATGGGACCGGAGATCATCACCAAATAGCGCAGGTGAGTAAACGGAGCTCGACCGCGCGCTTTGTTCAGATGAGATGAGAGGCGACGCTCCACATGGGGCGTCGTTTCTTTTTGAAAGGGTGTGGGCAGGGAAATTTGCTGAGAAGCGGTTCAGGGGCAGGTGTGCCCTGAACGCACCGTATCCAGGGTGAGTTTTGAGCGGCCCGCGTCAAGGCCAGGCCGCTGCGCGGGCGCTGGCGCGCGCCTTGACCCGGCCCTCTCAAACGTTAGGCGCGTAAAGCGATGTAGCCGCAGCTGGTGCGGCTGGGGGGACCTTTGGAAAAGGGCACGGATTGGATGTTGGTGAAGCCTGTGGCGGTCAGCATGCTGTGCACGTCTGAGGGCGTGAAGGCTTTGTGGCCCCAGCGCCAGCGCACCAGAGCGGTGCACCAATGCGGTTTGCTTACTGACAAGGCGATGTGGCCGCCTTTGCGAAGGCGGCTGGCAAACCAACTTAGGCCGTCTTGCGGTGTGTCGAGGTGCTCGATCACATGGGCGGAGAGCAAGAGATCGCAGCTGCTTTGGGGGATAGCGGTGCTGCCAAGGATGTCTTGGTGAAATACCGTTTTTGGGGTGGCCGAAAAGTTGACACGGGCCTGAGAGAGCATCTCCTCAGAGCTGTCCAACATGTGGAGCGTCTTGTGGGGCTGGTTGGTTTTGAGCCAAGCCTGCGCCAGTGCGCCGGTGCCGCAGCCTGCATCCATCACGGTTGGCGCGGGCGTGGTGGAAGGCAGGGCCGCCATGAGTTCGTCATAGGCGGCAGGGTAGCCAAGGCGCGTGATGTCGCTGTGCCAGCGGTGTGAAAACTGGGCATAGAGGGACGAGAGCGGCGCCTTGGCCATGCGGTTAGCTTGCGTCGAGTGCGGTGATGATGGCGCCGAAGTCGCTGGCCTTCAGGCTGGCGCCGCCCACTAGTGCGCCATCCACGTTGGACACCGCAAAGATGTCTTCGGCGTTGCTGGGTTTCACCGACCCGCCGTAGAGCAGGGGCACGGTGCGGCCGACGCCTTCGCCAAAGCGGCGCTCCAAGCGCATGCGCATGAAGTCATGTACTTCGCCAATCTGGCTCATTGTGGGGACTTTGCCGGTGCCAATCGCCCAGATCGGCTCATAAGCCACCACGAGATTTTCGCCTGTCGCGCCGTCTGGGATGGAGCCGGCCAATTGGCCGCCAATGATGTCGAGCGTGTTGTCAGCCTCGCGCTCTGACAGGCTTTCGCCCACGCAGATCACGGTCACAAGGCCTGCGTCCCAGGCGGCCTTGGCTTTGCTGCGCACGTCTTCGTCGCGTTCGCCATGGTCTTCGCGGCGCTCAGAATGACCGAGGATGACGTGAGAGGCGCCGGCGTCTTTCAGCATGTCCGCGGCCACATCCCCTGTGTGCGCACCGCTGGTGTTGGCATGGCAGTCCTGTCCGCCAATGGCTACCGGACCTGCCACGTCTTTGGCGCGTGAAATCAATGTTGCCGGGGGGCAGATCAGGATGTCGGTGCCATCAGAGGTCGCCAGCGAGGCCAAGGCCTCAAGCTCCGCCAGTGCGGCGGCGGTGCCGTTCATTTTCCAATTGCCTGCTGCCAGCTTGCGTCGCATGACGTGCCCCTTTTCTGAAATGACCTGTTGCGCAAGTCATGCGGGGCAGGGCGGCCTAGGTCAAGGCCGTCAGGTCAGTTTTGGCGCACCGTTTGCCGCAACTTGCTCGGAGAGTTCGTCCATGTCCTTGAATTTGATGGATTCGCCGCAGCCGCAGGCGTCAGAGACATTGGGGTTGTTGAACTTGAACCCGCTTTCGAGAAGCGAGACCTCATAGTCGATTTCGGTGCCAAACAGGAACATCTGTGCCATGGGGGCGATCATCACCACGGCGCCGTCAGTTTCGACCACTTCGTCATGCGGATCGCGGTCGGTTACGTAGTCCATGGTGTATTCCATGCCCGCGCAGCCGCCTTTTTTCACGCCAATCCGCAGACCGGCGTGGCCTTCTTTGTCCATGAGCTTGGCGATCTGTTTGATCGCAGCTGGCGTCATGGTCACAGCTTGTTTTCCGGGAATGCCAAACATCGACTTTCCTTTCTAACCGTTTGAGAAGTTATATAAAGCCCAGTTCAAGGCGGGCTTCGTCGCTCATCATTTCCATGCCCCACGGGGGCTCCCAGACCAAGGCGACTTCAACGGTACGAATACCGCCAACACCGGCCACGGCTTCTTGCACCCAGCCTGGCATTTCACCGGCGACAGGGCAACCCGGCGCAGTAAGGGTCATAATCACGTTTACGTCGTTCTCTTCGCTGATCTCGATGGTGTAGATCAGGCCAAGGTCGTAAATGTTCACCGGAATTTCCGGGTCATAGACGGAGCGGCAGGCTTCGACGATTTGCTCATGCAACGGGTGATCGACGCTGGAGGGCGCAATCAGCGGGGTGCCTTCTACGGGATCGGAACTTGGATCGGGAGCCTGAGTCATACTGTGTCCTGCCATAACCTGAGAGTTTCATATAGGAAAACTGGCACGTCTCGTCCAGTGGGCGGAATGGGTGAATTTGGCGCATCGGTATTGCGTCGGTATCGTGGCTGTTTCACGGAGGTGTGAAATTGTGCGGGTGACTGGCCTAACTTACGCCGCCAAAAAGCAAAAGGGGGCCCGTGGGCCCCGCTTTTATCAATCAGTCGTTGATGTCGTGGTTGAAGGTTTTGACTTGCCCCTTTGGGAGGGCAAAGAGCTTGCGCAGGACCAGCCAGGCCACAAGGCTGAGAGCGGCAAAGGCCAGCAGGATCATCGGGACCGACAGGAGTTGGATCGGGCCCAGGAGGGCCAGGCCCACCACAGCGGCGCCGATGGCAAAGCCGAGGAAGATGAAACCGGGGGCCAGAACTTCTAGGATTGCCAGCACCAGAGCGGCGGCGAGCCAGACCCACCAAGCTGTGAGAAGGTCTGTCATGGGTTATCCTTTCAGCAGTTTGAAGGCGTCGCCGAAGGCTTCCAGAGCAGCGGCGGGCAGGACAATGGTTTGCTTGCCATCGCCATTGCCAAGGGCGTTCAGCGACTCGACTTGTTTCAGCGCGACTTGATATTGCGCGGCTTCGATGCCGTTATTTTTGATGGCTTCGGCCACAACGCCAGTGGCGTAGGCTTCGGCTTCGGCCTCGATGCGGCGGGCTTTGGCGGTTTGCTCTGCGGCATAAAGCTCGGCGTCGGCTTGCAGTTCTACCGCGCGCTTTTGGCCTTCGGCTTCGGTCACCTGAGCGCGGCGGGCGCGTTCGGCGTTCAACTGTTGCAGCATGGCGTCGCGGGTGGCCTGATCGAGGTTCACGTCGAGGATTTCGGCGCGGGTAACTTCGATGCCCCAGTCATCCACGGCGGTTTCCACCATGGCCTGAATGGAAGAGATCAAGCTGGCGCGGTTGGATTGCACCTCATCAAGGTCCATTTTACCAATCTCGGCCCGTACGATACCAGCCACGGTGGTGGCGATGGCGCCGTCCACGTCACGGATGCGATACACGGTCTTCTCCGGCTCCAGAATGCGGTAGAAGACGGATGTGTCGATTTGCACCAGCACGTTGTCTTTGGTGATCGCGTCTTGGGTGGCGTTGGGCAGTTGACGCTCCAGAATGGAGATCTGGTGGCGCACCACGTCCAGAAACGGCACAACAAAGTTGATGCCAGGCCCAAGCACCGAGTGCAGGCGGCCAAAGCGTTCCACCACGTGTTTTTCCGATTGCGGCACGATGCGCACACCTTTCAGAACCACAACAATCAGGAACACTGCGGCCAGCAGGATCACGATGTTTTCAGATAGTAACGAGAAGATCAGGTCTTCGCTCATTATGCTCTCTCCCCAGAAAGTGTTTGTTATCTATGGGTTGGAATATGGTCACATTGGCGTGTTTTACAAGTTACTAGGTTCGGCGTAAGGAGGGGGAAATTTTGCGCAAACTCCCCGATGAAGGTCTCAGATGTCTGAAAAGTTTTCGTTTTCGCTGCATGCCACGGATGGCAAAGCCCGCACCGGGGTGATCAACACGCCACGGGGAGATATTCGCACGCCCGCGTTTATGCCGGTGGGCACGGCGGCGACCGTGAAAGCAATGATGCCAGAGAGCGTGCGCGCGACCGGCGCTGATATTTTGTTGGGCAATACGTATCACTTGATGTTGCGTCCAACTGCGGAGCGGATTGACCGGCTTGGCGGTTTGCATAAATTCATGAACTGGGAGCGGCCCATTCTTACAGACAGCGGCGGGTTTCAGGTGATGAGCCTCGCGGATCTGCGCAAGCTCACCGAGAAAGGCGTGACGTTTAAGAGCCACATTGACGGGTCCAAACACTCGCTGACGCCGGAACGGTCTATGGAGATCCAGAAGCTTTTGGGCAGTGACATTGTCATGTGTTTTGACGAATGTCCGGCGCTGCCGGCGGATCGGGACCGGATTGCGGAAAGCATGCGACTATCGATGCGCTGGGCGCAGCGGTCCCGCGATGCCTTTGGCGATCGGCCGGGACATGCGCTGTTTGGTATTCAGCAGGGCGGGTTGGAGCAGGACTTCCGAGAGGAAAGTGCCGAGGCGCTGAAAGAAATTGGCTTTGATGGCTATGCCGTGGGCGGCTTGGCCGTTGGGGAAGGCCAAGAGAAGATGTTTGACTGTCTGGACTATGCGCCGGACATGCTGCCGGTGGACAAGCCACGCTATCTGATGGGCGTGGGTAAGCCGGACGACATTGTGGGCGCCGTGAAACGCGGCATCGACATGATGGACTGCGTGCTGCCAAGCCGGTCTGGGCGGACGGGGCAGGTGTTCACACGGCGCGGCGTGGTGAACATCAAAAACGCGCGCCATGCGGATGATCCGCGACCCTTGGATGAGAGCTGCACCTGCCCGGCGTGTTCCAACTATTCGCGGGCGTATTTGCACCACGTGTTCCGCAGCAATGAGATGATTTCCGGCATGCTGCTGACCTGGCACAACCTGCATTACTTCCAGCAGATCATGCAGGAGATGCGCGACGCCATTGCGGCCTGCACGTTTGAGGCTTGGGAAACGGAATTCCATGCGATGCGGGCGCAGGGTGACATCGAACCGCTGTAAGGAGACAGGCGATGAAACGGTTTTTGATGGCAGCGGCCTTGGTCGCTTGTGCGCCTGTTGCGGCGATGGCGGATGGGTTTTGTGGGGTCAGTGATCCGGCGGCGGTCTATGAGCGCCTGGCGGGCAGTTGGGTGCGCGAGGGCAGCACGTCGGTGGAAGGCAGCACCACGTCCTTTGTGCGGCCCGCGCGGATGTTTGCCACGGAGATCGATGCTGAGGGGCAATTCTACTCCGGCTTTGTGGACAGCATCATGGGCGAAGAAGTGGCGCTGCGCTGGGCAGCGCCAAAGCCCTATGACGTGGACCGTGTGGATGATGTTCTGGACACCACAGAGCGCGCGGACTTGGCCGATGTGGTGAGCGACACGCAGTGCGGGCCGGAAGAGTTGCCTCAGTTGCAGATCACGCTGCCGGAGTTTGAGGGCGGTGTGACCGTGTTTGGCACCATCACCCTGGTGCCGTATTTTGACGATCGGGTGCTGGAGATTTCAGAGCTGACCCTCAAGAGCGACGAAACGGTGCTTTTCATGACGGAAACGGTTTTGTTGCGTCCTGCGGAGTGATCCGTAAGGTGGCACGAGAGTCGGCGCGTGTATTTTCGCGTGTTGGTCGTGTCTACCATTTGAAGGACGAGATTGATGATGTGTATTAGAAACGGCCTGTGGGCCGGAGTTTTGGCTGGGCTTTTGGCAGCGCCGGCATGGGCAACCGAGTTTTGTGACCTGTCAGAGGGCGACACAGAGGCCTTGCTGGAAGATGCGATTGTGGGCACCTGGAAGGTGGAGAGCACCGCTGGCAAGGCCGTGATCAATGGCAAACCGATGTTTATCCCGCCGCGCGGTTTGTCGGATGCCAAGATCGATGCAAAGGGCATTGGCTGGCGCATCACGTCGACCGACATTGGCGGGGAGTATCCGGTGACGCGCTATGTGGGTGAGAACTGGCGTTATGAGATCGCCAAGGACAGCCCGCTTGAGGATGGTGACATTCTCACCATCGAGGAGATTTCAGTACTGATCGGCTGTGACGTGCAAACGGTGCCGCGATTGCACGCCAGTGGCAGTTATCCGGAGAATGGCGGCACGGTGGATTTTGATCTGTTCCTGTTTGTGATCAGTGACGAGCTGATGCAGGGGGTGACCGTTGGACGGCTGAGCGGTCCGGCCACGGGGGCGGCGATCCGGCAGTTGGTGTTTTCCAAGTAAAACAACGGGTTTTGGTTAGAGGAGGCCAGATCGGCATGTCGATCTGGTCCCTTTTCATGTGTCGTGGCGCAAAACGGGATCTTTTTTGCAACAGCGACCAGTGAGATTTTTTTGGCCGCAATCACCGTTTCCCGCCTTGTTCCTCACGTTCTGTAAAGGCATTGTGTGGTCCAACCAACAAAACGCCGTTGAAAGCGGGGATGAGGCTCCCCAAATCAATAAGCCGAGGAAACGGAAAGGGACCAGACGGTTGCCACATGTGGGACCAGTGTCGCTTTGCTAGAACAAGGAATACTCATGACTGAGCCCCTCAATACATCTTATCCTGTGCTGCCGCTGCGCGATATTGTGGTCTTCCCACATATGATCGTGCCGCTGTTTGTCGGCCGGGAAAAATCGGTCCGCGCGCTTGAAGAGGTGATGGCCGATGACAAGCAAATTCTGCTGTCGAGCCAGGTGGACCCCGCAGAGGACGATCCGGATATCGATGGCATCTACCGTACTGGCGTGCTGGCCAATGTGCTGCAGCTGCTGAAGCTGCCCGATGGCACCGTGAAGGTGCTGGTCGAAGGTCAGAGCCGTGTGACCATCACCGACTTCCTGGAAAACGATGACTTCTTTGAAGCACGTGCCGAGCATCTGGACGAGATGCCGGGTGACGCCGCCACCATCGAAGCGCTGCTGCGCTCTGTTGGCGACGAGTTTGAGCGCTATGCCAAGGTCAAAAAGAACATCCCCGAAGAGGCGCTGAGCGCGGTTGAGGAAGCCAGCGAGCCTGCGCGCCTGGCCGATCTTGTGGCTGGCCATCTGGGCATTGAAGTGAACGAGAAGCAGGAGCTTCTGGAAACCCTGTCTGTGAGCGAGCGTCTGGAGAAGGTCTATGGCCTGATGCAGGGCGAGATGAGCGTGCTCAAGGTCGAGAAGAAGATCAAGACGCGCGTGAAATCGCAGATGGAGAAAACCCAGCGCGAATACTATCTGAACGAGCAGATGAAGGCCATTCAGAAGGAGCTTGGTGACGGGGAAGAGGGCGAAGGCGAAATTGCCGAGCTCGAAGAGAAGATCTCCAAAACCAAGCTGTCCAAAGAAGCCAAAGAGAAGGCTGAGGGCGAGCTGAAGAAGCTCAAAAACATGAGCCCGATGTCTGCGGAAGCGACGGTTGTGCGCAACTATCTGGATTGGATGCTGTCCATTCCATGGGGCAAGCGTGGCCGCGTGAAGAAAGATCTGGGCCGGGCGCAAGAGGTCTTGGATACAGATCACTACGGTCTGGAGAAGGTCAAAGAGCGGATTGTCGAGTACCTTGCGGTGCAGCAGCGCTCGTCCAAGCTGAAAGGCCCGATCCTGTGTCTTGTGGGCCCTCCAGGTGTGGGTAAAACCTCGCTGGGTAAGTCCGTGGCCAAAGCGACCGGTCGTGAGTTCATCCGCATCAGCCTTGGTGGCGTGCGTGATGAGAGCGAAATCCGTGGCCACCGTCGGACCTATATTGGCTCCATGCCGGGTAAGATCATTCAGGCGCTGAAAAAGGCGAAAACCACCAACCCGCTGATCTTGCTCGATGAAATCGACAAGATGGGGCAGGACTTCCGTGGTGATCCCGCGTCCGCAATGCTTGAGGTGCTTGATCCGGAGCAGAACGGTACGTTTGTGGATCACTACCTTGAAGTGGAATACGATCTCAGCAACGTGATGTTCCTGACCACGGCGAACTCCTACAACATGCCGGGACCATTGCTGGACCGGATGGAGATCATCTCGCTGGCCGGATACACCGAAGACGAAAAGCGTGAGATTGCGCGTCAGCACCTGATCGACAAGCAGGTCAAGAACCACGGTCTGAAGAAAGGCGAGTTCGAAGTGTCGGACGAGGCCATTCAGGAGATTGTGCGGACCTATACCCGTGAGGCGGGCGTGCGGAACCTTGAGCGTGAGCTTGCGAAGCTGACCCGGAAGGCGGTCACTAAGATTGTCAAAGGCGATGCGGATACGGTTTCTGTGACCCCGGACAATCTGGATGATTTCCTGGGCGTGAAGAAGTTCCGTTATGGCCTGGCCGAGGAAGAGAACCAGGTGGGTGTTGTCACCGGTCTGGCCTGGACCTCGGTGGGTGGTGATCTATTGCACATCGAAGGTCTGAAGCTGCCTGGCAAGGGCCGCATGAAGACCACCGGTAAGCTGGGCGACGTGATGAAGGAGTCGATTGATGCGGCGTCTTCCTATGTGCGCTCGATCTCGCCTCAGATTGGCGTGAAGCCAACGGTCTTTGACAAGATCGACATTCACGTGCACGTGCCAGATGGGGCAACCCCGAAGGATGGCCCGTCTGCGGGTCTGGCGATGGTGACGTCGATTGTGTCCGTGCTGACCGGCATTCCGGTGCGCAAGGACATTGCGATGACAGGCGAGGTGAGCTTGCGTGGTAACGCGATGCCAATCGGCGGTCTGAAAGAGAAGCTGCTTGCGGCGCTGCGTGGCGGCATCAAGACGGTGCTGATCCCGCAGGAGAACGAGAAGGATCTGGCGGATATTCCGGACAACGTGAAAGACGGTCTGGAAATCATCGCGGTGAAGCACGTTTCTGAGGTGCTGAAGCTGGCGCTGACAGAAGAGCCGGAGGCGATTGAGTGGGACGAGGCGGCAGAAGAAGCGGCTGCGGCGAAGCTCAAGAAAGAGGAAGCTGCCGGCGCGACTGCGCACTAAGGTCCTCAAAGCTTTGAAATGTAAGGCGCGTCGAGAGATCGGCGCGCCTTTTTTTTGCGGGTCATACCGGGGGGAGGTTGAGAGCCGCGCGGCCTTCTTTGGTTTTCAGAGAGAAATCCTGGCCTGCGTAGGTTCTGCCATCGGGGCCGCAGAGGTAGGCGATGGCCTGTGCAACCCATTCGGTTGGGATGTGCGCGTCTGGGGACAGCTGGCTGACGGGGTTGATGCCGGAGGCGCGGATGGTGGCCATCATGTCGGTGGCGACTGTGCCGGGGCTGAGGCCAACGACGGTTACGCCTGCGTCGGCGTTTTCTTTGTGGGCGATGCCGGTGAGGCGCACGACGGCGGCTTTGGAAGCGCAGTAGTGGGACCAGCCTTCGAGGAAGGAATTGGCCGCACCAGACGAGATGTTGATGATGGTGCCCGCACCTTGCGCGCGCATGACGGGCAGGGCGTAGCGCAGGCCGTGGTAGACGCCTTTGACGTTCACATCGAGGACCTTGGCCCATGCGGCGGGGTTGCTGTCGGCCAAGGTCGTGATCGGGTCGATGAGGCCTGCGTTGTTCACAAGGATGTCGAGGCTGCCGAAGGTGTCGGTGGCCATTTTGATCAAGGCGTCTACCGAGGTCGGATCGACAACGTCGCAGACTTGTAGACGGGCCGCGCCGCCGTCGTCGAGGATGCTTTGTGTCAGTTCTGACAGCGCGCTTTGGGAGCGGGCGGCGAGCACGACGTTGGCGCCGAGAGCAGCGAGGTGACGGGCTGTGGCGGCGCCGATGCCGCGGCTGGCGCCGGTGATGATGGCGGTTTTTCCAGTCAGGTTTGTCATTGAGGTCTCCTTTTGTAGCCTCTGAGGTAAGCCGTGAGGGAGGTGTCAGAAAGCACTGGATCGACATTAGTTTCATGTGTAATTTGCACGAATGGATGTTCGAGATTTGGAAATGGCGCTGTTGGTGCAGGCACAGGGCAGCATTGCCGGCGCGGCGCGGGTGTTGGATGTGGATCCCTCGTCGGTGTCTCGCAGCCTCTCGGCTTTGGAGGCAGAGTTGGGCGTGCGGTTGTTTCACCGTACAACGCGTAAGCTGTCCACAACCGAAGAGGGTGCGGCCTATTTGCAGCGCGTGGCGCCGCTGGTGGAGGAAATGCGGGCGGCAGCGCAAGCGGCTTCTGGTGCGCGTCAAGCGCCATCAGGTACGTTGCGCATGACGATGTCAGTAGCCTTTGCCTGTCAGAAGATTGTGCCGGTTCTGCCTGCGTTTTCAGAGCGATATCCGGAGGTGTCCGTTGAAGTTATCAGCAGCGATGCCAATTTGGATTTGGTGGAGCAGGGGATTGATTTGGCGGTGCGCTTGGCCCCGGCACCGAAAGGGGATTTGGTGTCCAGTAAGCTGATGGACACGCGGTATCATCTCGTGGCGAGCCCGGCGTATCTGGACCGTGCGGGTGGGTTGGCGACGCCTGAGGGCCTGCGGGACCATGATTGTTTGCGATATGCTCTGCCGGGGATCGGGGATATCTGGCGGTTTCGTGCGGGTTCGGAGGCGTTTGAGATAAACGCGGCAGGGCGGTACAAGTTTTCCAATGCACTGGCGCTTTTGGAGGCTGCGCGGGAAGGGCTCGGCGTGGCGCTATTGGCGGATTGGCTGGTCGCGAAAGACTTGGCCGAAGGGCGGTTGCTGGAGCTGTGCCCAAAGTTTCAGGCCACAGTGAGTGATTTTGAAACGGCGGCCTGGGTGCTTTACCCAAACCGCCGGTATCTGTCGCGCAAGACGCGGGTGATGATTGATTTTCTGCGTGAGAGCCTAGTGGGTTAGCCGGGCCAGAGGGCGGTGTCTGGGTGAAACTGGGACCAAGCGAACCAGAAGGCTTGGTGGCTGCCGAGGTCGGCGCCGTTTATGTCGACCGCGCGAATGCCACCTGCGTCGAGTTTGAGACGGATGTTTTCATAGGCGATGTTTTCGCCTTTGCGCAGGGCCACAAGGGTTTTGCTGCGTTGGAAAGCGACGGGTTGGCCGGAAGCGGTGACGATACCGATGATGTCTTCGTGTACGGGCAGGCGGGGGTCGACGTCACCCACCGGGAAAATCGGCCCGTTGGCGTCGCGGCCATTGCGGAAATCAGGGTTGCGGCCAAGGGCAAGGTATTCAGCGAGAACTGTGGTTTCTGGGTGGGCGGTTTTCCAAGTGCCCCAGTCGGTTGTGACCACGGCGGCTTGTTCAAGCTTGATGCCCTTGTCGGCCAAGGGGCCGGTGACGGCGTGGCCTAAGAAGGTGTCGAACACAGAGTAGGTGGTCAGGTCGTACATGACTTTGTTCGAGCGACTAAGCAGGCCGGAAGTGCGCAGGATAGGGCGGTCTACGCCAGCGGGCATTTGGTCGGTGAAATAGGCTTGCGCGGCGCCGCAGAGGGTGCAGTAGGGGATGCCGAGGTCGCGCCCGCCAAGGGTGTCGTTGACCATCTCGCGGACTTCCATGATCTGGCGCGGGTAGGCGCGGTATTCGCCATTGACCTCAACGCCAAAGACAATGTCGTCATCCTTGAGCCAAGTGGCGCTTGCGGCGTCGGTGACCTCGGGGGTGTCGGCGGCGGGGATGCAGTTGCAGGGATCATCCGTGGTGTCAAACGCGCGGTCGTCGATCAGCACGCCGCCCCAGGAGACCAATCGCCAATCGATGTCGCCAGGCACAAACAGAGGGTCCCATTCAGGCACGATGGCGGTGAAGATCGCGCGTTTGAAGCGCAGGTAGTCGGGTGGTTCGGGGATGTCCCAGGCGATCAGGTGGTCGGTGACGATGCCCCAGGTATTTTCGGTTGGTGTGTCGATTTCCAGCAAAGTGGCGGCGGCCTCGGAGAGGACGAAGTTTAATTGGGGTGAGGTCACAAATCGCATCAGATCGCTGATGATCCAGGCAAGGCGTGGGTCGCCTGACGCAGCGATCTCGTCGAGCGCAAGCGATTGATCACGTCCCCAGGTGCCTTGCTGCATGCTTTCGACAAAGGCCATGTCGGCGGCGGTCTCGAGGGTATCGGACAAGGGGCCGGAGGGCACAGCGGGCGGTGTGCCAAATTGCGCGATCACGTAGTCGGGCAGGGGCGGCGTTTCCTCTGCTTGAGCGGGCAGGGCTGTGGACAGCGCAAAGGCGCAGAGCAGGGCAGAGAGGCGGAGGGGCATGATCGGTCCTTGGCTCAAAGGGCTGGTGCTTCTTTGTGGCCGAGGACGGAAGGCGCGCGCCAATCAACTTGGTTCAGGAGAAAGTGAGTTGATTGAAAGATTTGTGCCCGGTTGGACGCCAGCGCAAAAAAAATGGGGGGCCGTCGGGGCCCCCCAGTTTCGCCATTCAGGCTCACTCTATGTTACCGCTCGATGTTTTTTGCCTGCGGCCTGAATGTCGTCGGAGCGAGCGCACCCGCTCCGTGGAACGCCGCTGCCAGTGAGTAGGGACGGCAGCGGGTTATGTCGTCGGGGGCCGAGGCCCCCTACCCAGGTCCCCCCGGGATCTTGAGGCGCCGATCAGGAGCTTTTGCGCGCGGCAAAGAGCTGATGTTCGGCGTAGTCGTCGTTGGCCGCCTGCGGGGCAGGGGCATCGGTTTCACCACGGACTTTGCGGGCCCAGTCGCCGCTGATGCGGATGGTGCCCACCAATGTGTCGGTGGTTGCGTGGCTTTGGTCTTCTTCAGACAGAAGGCTTCTGCGCTTCGTCACGGTTTTCTCCTTAGCTGCAGCCCGAGGTGGCGCCGCAGGTGTTGCATTTCATGCAGGTGCCGTTGCGCACCAGCGTGTAGTTGCCGCAATCGCCACAGGGGTCTCCCTCATACCCCTGCATCTTGGCCTTGGCCCGTTCATCCATCGGGGCCACAGCTGCCGTGACGGAGGCGCTTGTTGCCACGTCTGATACGGTCGCGCCAGCGGTTTCCGGCACCAAAGTGGCCAGATTTTTCACAGCGTCCGAGTTATCCACAGAAATGTTGCCGCCGCCGTTCAGAACGACCAGTTCCTGGGGCAGGCGCTTGCGCAAATAGCCGGTGGAGGAGATCTGTTTCAGGACCTCAAGCGAGCGAGTCGCGGCGGTGTCGGACAGTTCGGACACGTTGGAAACGCCTTCTTCCTCGCCACGTCCAACATCGTCAAACGTGGTGCCTTCTGGCTTGATGTGCGCAAGATCGGTGCGGTCGAGGTAAGACACGGCCAATTCGCGGAAGATGTAATCGAGGATCGAGGTGGCGTTTTTGATGGAGTCGTTGCCCTGCACCATGCCGGCAGGTTCAAATTTGGTGAAGGTAAAGGCATCGACAAATTCTTCAAGCGGGACGCCGTATTGCAGGCCAACCGAGACGGCGATGGCGAAGTTGTTCATCATCGCGCGGAAGCCAGCGCCTTCCTTGTGCATGTCGATGAAGATTTCGCCCAAGGAGCCGTCAGAGTATTCGCCGGTGCGCAGGTATACCTTGTGGCCGCCCACAACAGCTTTCTGAGTGTAGCCTTTGCGGCGTTCCGGCATTTTCTCGCGGCCACGGGCCACTTCTTTGACGACGATTTTCTCGACGATCTTTTCGGCCAGAACCTGTGCTTTTTCCTGCATGGAGCCGGATTCGAGCACTTCGGCGGCCTCGTCATCGTCCTCGACCAGTGCAGCGGCTAGAGGTTGGGACAGTTTGGAGCCGTCACGATAGAGCGCGTTGGCTTTGATGCCGAGGGACCAGGACAGCTCGTACGCCTTCTGGCAGTCCTCGATGGTGGCATCGTTTGGCATGTTGATCGTCTTGGAGATCGCGCCGGAGATGAAGGACTGCGCGGCGGCCATCATGGTGATGTGGCTGTCCACCGAGAGGTAGCGTTTGCCTTTTTTGCCGCATGGGTTGGCACAGTCAAAGATCGCGTAGTGCTCTTCTTTGAGATGCGGGGCGCCTTCCAAGGTCATGGTGCCGCAGACGTGGTCGTTGGCCAGATCGATGTCGGCTTTGGTGTAGCCAAGGTGTGCGAGCAGTTCAAAGGACGGATCGTTCAGCTTGTCTGCCGGGATACCGAGGACGTTGGTGCAGAACTCTTCGCCCAACGTCCACTGGTTGAACACAAAGCGAATGTCGAAGGCGGAGCCAAGCGCGGCTTCGATCTTTTCGATCTCGTTGGTCGTGAAACCGTGACCGATCAAAGACGTGTGGTTGATGCCTGGCGCATTGCCGATGGTGCCGTGGCCCACTGCGTAGGACACGATTTCTTCGATCTGAGCAGAAGAATAGCCGAGGCCTTCCAAGGCTGCAGGCACGGAGCGGTTGATGATTTTGAAGTAGCCGCCTCCGGCGAGTTTCTTGAACTTCACCAGTGCGAAGTCAGGCTCGATGCCGGTGGTGTCACAGTCCATCACCAGGCCGATGGTGCCGGTGGGGGCGATCACAGAGGTTTGGGCGTTGCGGTAGCCGTTTTTCTCACCAAGCTCGAGGGCTTCATCCCAGGCGGATTTGGCCAGTTCGACCAGCACCTGATCTGGGCAGTTTTCGGTGTCTAACGGCACAGGTTTCACGGCGAGGCCTTCGTAGCCGGAGGTCAGGCCTTGGGCCGCGCGGCGGTGGTTGCGGATGACCCGCAGCATGTGTTCGCTGTTGCGCGCATACCCGTCAAAGGCGCCCAGTTCGCCGGCCATTTCGGCAGAGGTGGCATAGGCGACACCGGTCATCAGCGCGGTGAGAGCGCCGCCGAGGGCACGGCCTTCGTCGCTGTCGTAGCCGTAGCCCATGTTCATCAGCAGGCCGCCGATGTTGGCGTAGCCCAGGCCAAGGGTACGGAAGTCATAAGACAGTTGGGCAATTTCCTTGGAGGGGAACTGCGCCATGGTCACGGAGATTTCCAGTGTCACGGTCCAGAGACGGGTGGCGTGCATGTAGTCGTCCGCCTGGAACACACCGTCCTTGAGAAAGGACAGCAGGTTCATGGAGGCGAGGTTACAGGCCGTGTCGTCCAGGAACATGTATTCGGAGCACGGGTTGGAGCCGCGGATTTCACCATCCTCAGGGCAGGTGTGCCACGCGTTCACAGTGTCGTGGTACTGGATGCCGGGATCGGCACAGGCCCATGCGGCGTGGCCGACGTCTTCCCAGAGTTTGCGGGCTTTGATGGTTTTGGCGACCTCGCCGTCGGTGCGGCGGATCAGCTCCCAATCGTCGTCGTTTTCCACGGCCTTGAGGAAGGCGTCGGTGACGCGGATGGAGTTGTTGGAGTTCTGCCCGGAGACAGACGCGTAGGCTTCAGAATCCCAGTCGGTGTCGTAGGTCGGGAACTCAATGCTGGCGTAGCCCTGCTTGGCGTAGTCCAGCACGCGCTTGATGTAGGTCTCCGGGATCATCGACTTTTTGGCGTCGCGGATCGCGGATTTCAGACCGTCGTTGGTCTTGGCGTCATAGGCGTCTGCCTCAGCACCGTCCCAAGCTTTGATCGCGTCAAAGATGCCGTTGAGCTTCTGTTCGTGCATTTTGGAGCCGGCCACGATGGAGGCCACCTTCTGCTCTTCTTTGACCTTCCAGTTGATGTATTCTTCGATGTCCGGGTGATCGGCGTCGACAATGACCATCTTGGCCGCGCGGCGGGTGGTGCCACCGGATTTGATCGCACCTGCAGCGCGGTCGCCGATTTTCAGGAAGCCCATAAGGCCGGAAGATTTGCCTCCGCCGGAGAGAGATTCGCCATCTGCGCGCAGGGATGAGAAGTTGGTGCCGGTGCCGGAGCCGTATTTGAACAGGCGGGCTTCGCGGACCCAGAGGTCCATGATGCCGCCGTCGCCCACCAGATCATCCGCCACGGACTGAATGAAGCAGGCGTGCGGTTGTGGGTGTTCGTAGGCGGACTTGGATTTGGTCAGCTTGCCGGTTTTGTAGTCGACATAGTAGTGGCCCTGCGATGGGCCATCGATGCCGTAGGCCCAGTGCAGGCCGGTGTTGAACCACTGGGGCGAGTTGGGCGCGGCGCGCTGGGTCGCCAGCATGTAGCGCATTTCGTCAAAGTAGGCGCGGGCGTCGTCTTCTGTGGAGAAGTAGCCACCTTTCCAGCCCCAATAGGTCCAAGCCCCGGCGAGGCGATCAAACACCTGCTTGGCGCTGGTTTCGCCGCCAATGGTGACGTCTTCGTTGGCAGGCACGGAGCGCCACAGGAATTCTGGCACGCCTTTTTCGCGCACCTTGCGCAGTTTGGCGGGAACCCCGGCTTTGCGGAAGTATTTCTGGGCAATCACATCGGAGGCCACTTGCGACCAACTGGCCGGAACTTCGATGTCATCGAGGTGGAAGACGATGGTGCCGTCCGGGTTGCGAATTTCAGATTCGGTGGTGACGAAGTCCAGATCTGCGTAAGCGTCTTGTCCGGTCTTGGTGAAACGTCGTTGAATCTTCATGCCTGTCTTCGTCCCCAGTGCCAATGTGTCCCGTGGTGCACGTTCTGTGCGTTTAGTGACGCGGCCTTTGCGAGCCCTTGGAGGCTAGGGCGGACCAACAGGCAAAGGAGGATCGGTGGGCAAAGCTGTGTGCATTGCCGATACAACAGACCCGGATGGGCGTTTGTATGAGTTTGTCCCCGCTACCTTGGTCGCCACTATATCTAGAGGGCTTTCTTGGCTGCTGCCACAAACTGGCGTATCGGCCCCTAAAGGGTCAACGAATTTATTTACGAAAAATCAGGATTTTTCCTGTTGACGGAAAGTGGTCGGCGGCGACTCGCGCAAGGCCTCCGATTCCTCCACAGGGGCATTTAGATCCCGTTAATATTGGTTAATTCCGCTAAACGTTTGAAAAAAGGCGTTTCTGCTTTGGGGGAGTGCTGGGGGAAGAGTTATCCACAATATGTAGGTTGGACGTCCGATTTATGTGGAAAATGTTGCGGGTCGCAGATGTGCATCTTTTGCAACGCCACGGGGCAAAAACAACAATGGGGCGAATCGTGCCAAACGATCGCCCCATTTCTGTGCGGAGGTTTTTGAACCGCCTGTTTAGGCGGCAGTGTTCTTATTGGCGGGCTTGCGCGTGGCCGACTTTTTCTTGGGCGCGTCCGCGTTGGCATCGATGAACTCGAGCACGAGGGGGCGGATGTTGTTGCGCCAGCTCTTGCCTGCAAAAATCCCGTAGTGACCGGCGCCTGGCTCAACGTGGCTTGCCTTTTTGCTGTCCGGCAGACCTGTGCAAAGGTCCAGGGCGGCAATACACTGACCTGGCGCGGTGATGTCGTCTTTGGCGCCTTCCACGGTTTTCACGGCCACAGTGGTGATCTTGCTGATGTCGACTTTGCGGCCCGCGACAACAAACTCGTTGTTGGCGATTTCACCGTTTTTGAAGATTCGTTCCACTGTGGAGAGGTAGAACTCGGCGGTCATGTCCATGACAGCGAGGTATTCGTCATAGAATCGGTTGTGGGCGTCGTGGTCGGAGGCTTCGCCACGGGTCACGCGCAGGATCTGATCCGCGAAGGCTTTGGAGTGACGCTCGCCATTCATCGACATGAAGGAGGAGAGTTGTAGCAGACCGGGATAGACCATGCGGCCGACGCCGGGATACTTAAAGCCAACCCGCTGAATCATGGTTTCTTCCAACTGGCCCATGGTCACGCGGTGGCCAAAGTCGGTGACTTCGGTGGCGGCAGCATTTGGATCGATTGGACCGCCGATCAGGGTCAGGGAGCGAGGCTGCGCCGAAGGATCTTCCCCGGCGAGATAGGCGGTGGCCGCCAGAGTGAGCGGGGCAGGCTGGCACACGGCGATCACATGGGTGTCGGGGCCAAGCTCTTTCATAAAATCGACAAGGTAGAGGGTGTAATCCTCAACATCGAACTTGCCTTCGGACACAGGGATATCACGCGCGTTATGCCAATCGGTGATGTAGACTTCGCAATCGGCAATCAGGCTCTTCACGGTGGAGCGCAGGAGGGTGGCGTAGTGGCCGGACATCGGTGCCACCAGCATAACCTTGCGGCTCATCGGCTTTCGGCCGGAGACCTCAAAATGGATCAGGTCGCCAAAGGGGCGTTCGATCACGGTGTTGATGTTGACGATGTGGTCTTTGCCGTCTTCGCAGGTGAAGCTGTCGATGCCCCAGTCAGGTTTCACAATCATGCGCTGGAAAGCCCGTTCGGTGACTTCGCCCCAGGCGGCCATCCACTGCAAACCCGGGTTGGGGACCAATGCAAAGGCGGGGTAGGACGCCATGGCGCTCGCTGTTGCGCCCAACCATTGGTTGGTGTTGCGCATGGTTTCCATCAGGTCATACGTGGCCATGTATCGCATGTGCTTCGTCCTATCGTTGGGCTATGCACCCTAGTAATTCCCCAGTAACATTGAGGGGGCGCTTGGTTAATGCTGCACAGCAGCGACATTAGGGCGAATAGGTTAATATGACAACAAATGAGACTGATACGGGCGAAAAAATGGAACGCTTGAACGCCAATTTGGCAAAAGTTGAAGCTCTGTCGCTGCGATTGACAGAAGTTTTGGGACGCCATAAGCCCTTGAGAGATGAACTAAATTCTCCGGAGCCTGAAGTTTTTATGAATGCTGCCAATGCCTATTGGCAGGCGATGGTCGACAACCCCGGAAAGGTGATCGAAAACCAGCTCGATCTGTGGAGTAAGTCGGTTAAATCTTTCGTGGACGCACAAAATTTGATGTTAAAGGGACAGTTTTCTGCACCGCAGGATGACACACCCACAGACCGGCGATTCTCTCATCCCATGTGGAAGTCGCACCCCTATTTCAATCTCCTGAAACAACAGTACATGCGCAATGCGGAGGCGATTAAGACCGCCGTTGGCGAACTTGAGGGGCTCTCGTCGAAAGACAAACAACGCATCGAGTATTTCTCGAGCCAGATTGTTGATATGATGTCGCCAACCAATTTTCTGGGCACCAATCCGGAAGCTTTGGAGAAGGCGGTGGAGACCGAAGGGCAGTCGCTGATTGACGGGTTGCAGAACCTGATCTCGGATCTGGAAGCGAACAATGGCGAGACGCTGGTCAAGCTGGCGGATGAGGATGCGTTTGAGATTGGCCGCAACATCGCAACCGCGCCGGGCAAGGTGGTCTGTCGCAACCGGATGTTTGAGCTGTTGCAGTTCACGCCGACCACCGAGACTGTGCATGAGATCCCGCTGATTATCTTTCCACCGTGGATCAACAAATACTACATTCTGGACCTGAAAGAGCAGAACAGCCTGATCCGCTGGTGCGTCGATCAGGGCTATACGGTTTTTGTGGTCAGCTGGGTGAACCCTGATCCGACTTATGCGGATGTGGGATTGGATGACTATATCGAGGAAGGGTTCCTTGAGGCTATTGCTCAGGTCAAAGACATCACCAAGCAGAAGCAAGTGAATGCGGTGGGCTATTGTATTGCCGGAACCACGCTGCATTTGACGTTGTCCTTGATGAAACAGCGTGGCGACACATCGGTGAAGTCGGCGACATTCTTCACAACGCTGACCGATTTCTCGGATCAGGGTGAGTTTACGCCGTTCTTGCAGGATGACTTCATCGACGGCATCGATGATGAGGTGAACGAGTTTGGCGTGCTGCGCTCATTTATCATGCAGCGCACGTTCAGTTTCCTGCGTTCCAATGACCTGATCTATGGACCGGCGATCAAAAGCTACTTTATGGGCGAGGCGCCGCCAGCGTTTGATCTGCTCTATTGGAATGGCGATGGCTCTGGCCTGCCGGGCAAGATGGCGCATCAGTATTTGCGCGAGCTGTGTCAGGCGAACAAGTTTGTGGGTGAGGGGGTCGAGCTGTGTGGCACGACTCTGAAGATTGCTGACGTGGATGTGCCGGTTTGCGCGGTGACCTGCGAAACAGATCACATCGCGCGCTGGAAGGATTGTTATCACGGGTTCCAGCAAACCAAGAGCCGCTCCAAGACCTTTATTGTCTCCCAGTCTGGGCACATCGCCGGGATTGTGAACCCGCCGAGCAAGAAGAAGTATGGCCATTACACCAACACCGATGTCAAAGGTTCAGCGGATGAGTGGATGAATGGCGCGGCCTTCCATGAGGGCTCCTGGTGGCCGCGGTGGGACACATGGTTGTCAAAAAAGTCAGGTAAAAAGATCGCAGCACGGCAGCATGGCGATGAGAATCATCCGACGCTGGGCGATGCGCCTGGCAGTTACGTGCTGAAAAAAGCATATAAATAACAAGGCGGTGAAAGGTTTTTGCTGCAGTGCAGCAAAAATCTCTTGAAATGCTGCGTCGCAGAAAGCATATTGTTGCCAGAGACTAGAAGCACAGCCCAAACCCTCCTCAATTATCACGGGCTGTTATTTATTAAGGAACTGGACCAATGGCTAAAGCAGCACAGGACATTACAGCGATGTTTAAAGACGTACTGGGCGCCTTCCCGGTGGACACCACTGCATTTGAAGACGCGTTCAAAAACTCCGCAGCTCTGAACGAGAAGCTGACCGCCGTTGCACTGGGTGCAGCTGAAAAATCCTCCGAGATCTCCACCAAGTGGACCAAAGACACTCTGTCCAAGCTGGGCGACATGTCCAAAGCGAAAGAAGAGCCAGCCGACTACGCCAAAGCGATGACCGACTTCGCGTCTGCTCAGGCTGAAGTTGCTGCGGAAAACATGGCGGCGTTCGCTGAAGTTGCGAAAAAAGTTCAGATGGAAACTGTTGAGCTGCTGATGTCTGCGGGCAAAGAAGCCACTGAAGAGGCAACCGCTGCTGTGAAAAAGGCCACCAACGACGTGACCGCGGCCGCGAAAAAAGCGACCTCCAAATAAAGAAACGTCGCAAATCGGCACCCAGCTTCCTCCCTTGGGGTGCAGATTGCGTGAGCGGGCATATTGCCCGCTCTTTCTTTTTGTGCTGCAGTCGCATAGGCTTTTCTGCAGCGCGCTAAAGTTTTTGGGGAGAATGACGTGGGCGAAGACAATAAACCACTGCTGATCAAACGATACGCCAGCCGGCGGCTCTACAACACAGAGACCAGTGACTATGTCACGTTGGACGATATTGCCGGATTTATTCGGTCCGGTCGGGAAGTCCAGATTGTCGATTTGAAAAGCGGGGATGATCTGACCCGCCAGTATCTGCTTCAAATCATTGCCGAACATGAAAGCCGGGGCGAAAACGTTCTGCCGGTGAATGTGCTCAACGATCTTGTGCGGGCCTATACCACGCAGGCGACATCGATGGTGCCGCAGTTCTTGCAGACCTCCTTTGATATGCTGCGCGAAAGCCAGGAGAAGGTGATGGAGAGCATGGGAACGGGCATGTCGATGCCGGGCCTGGAAGCAATGCAAGCGCAGCAAGAAGCCTTCATGAAAGCGATGACTGGCGGCATGGCCTGGCCGGGCAACTCGGCCCCTGCGCCGGAGAAGGCTGAGGCAGCGTCCGGGGAGGGCGAAGACCTCGATGACATCAAGAAACAGCTGGCGGAGTTGCAGGACAAACTGTCCAAGCTGAAGTAAGTTCACGCAGCGGATGTGATAGAATTGAAGTGGCGCATTTGGTGCGCCACTTTTGTTTAGGGCGTAGATATTGTGTCATATGCCCGAATTCCCTGTCTTTTGAGTGCTTTCGTGCTATGCTTGCCTTGTTGAGCAGACCAGTGAGGTAGAAAGCCATGGCTAAGGCTCCCGCATCGACGCGCAAACGTGCGTCCACGAGCAAGTCGCGTACACGTGCGACCACATCCCGCAAAACCAGCGCCAGCTTGAAAGAGATTGCCGAAGCGGCGGAACCGTCTCCGTTGGAAGCGCCTGAGGTGAATGCCGAGGGGGAGGAGGAAGCCGGTGTGGATGTGATGCGCAAGAAAGAGCTGATCGAGGCAGCCGTGGCCCGCGCTGGGGTGAAAAAGCGCGATGCCAAGCCTGCGATCGAGGCGGCGCTGGCGATTCTGGGCGAAACCCTGGTGGCCGGGCGTGGCTTGAACATGCCGGGATTGGGCAAGGTGAAGGTGCAAAACAGCAAGGATTTGGAAGAGGTGCAGGTGGTGAACCTGCGTTTGCGCCGGAAAATGACAGAAGTTGCAGAAAGTGACGACGAGGGGCTTGCGGAGCCCGCGGAGTGAGGTTAGAAGCCGCGTCATCGGGTCGTTAGCTCAGTTGGTAGAGCGCTTCGTTTACACCGAAGATGTCGGGAGTTCGAGCCTCTCACGACCCACCATTATTTCAACGGGCGCTCCCTTAAGTGGTTGAGCGCCCGTTTCTTTTTGTCATTTTGGAGGACGGTTGGCACTGGTTGGCCGCCAAAAGAAAAGGGCACCGCGCGGCTGCAGTGCCTTCTCTCGTTAGAGTTAGATCCAGTTGAAGTCCACGTCGTCCTGCAGGTCGGCGATTGTCATATCTCTGATGATCAGGGTCGTATTGCCAAAGTTCGAGAACACGACATCGTTGCCTTGCTGTGTGGCATAGGAAATGATGTCTTCATCCACCTGACCGCTGCTGTTGATTTCAAGCGTGTCCACGTCATCTTCGAAGTCTTCAATGACCGTGTGGCTTGCGGCGCCTCCTTCGAAGTCTTCCATTTTGAAATCGAAAGTATCGTAGCCGGAGCCGCCGGTCATTGCGTTGGTGCCAGCACCAACGGACAAGCGGTCGTCGCCATTGCCGCCAAACAACACATCGTCGCCAGCTCTGCCGGCCAGCAAGTCATCTCCGTCCCGGCCGTACAGGGTGTCGTTGCCCGCAAATCCATCAAGGTAGTTTCTCTCGGCGTTCCCGGCGAGTTGGTCGTGGCCGCCGTCTGAGCCGGAGATACCCTCGATGCTGACCAATGTGTCACCTTCTGCCCAACCGCCGGAGGCCGTGTTGGCAGCAAGGTCGATGACCACGCCGGACGCGCTGTTAGTGTAGTTGACCATGTCAAAGCCGCTCCCGCCATCATAGTGGTCGGTGCCGCCACCTGAGACGGCAAAATCGTCGCCATCGCCCAGGAACACCTGGTCGTTGCCGGTGCCGGAATAGACGGTGTCCCGACCGCGTCCGGCATGGACAAGGTCATCTCCGCCGTAGGTCTTGAGTCTATTGTGTGTCGCACTTCCGTAAATCGTGTCGCTGCCCGTCTCCGAGCCAGAGGCGTTTTCAAAGCCACTGATGATATGGCCATCCACTCCGGCGCCCATTACGCTATTGGTTTCCAGGTTGAGAGACACACCATTGGCATGATTGTAATAGCTGATGTAATCGTTGCCGTCTCCGCCGCGGTATGTGCCTGCGCCATCCCCGACCAGAACATAGTCGTTGCCGTCGCCGAGTAAGACTCGATCATCCCCGCCGCGGGCATAAACCTTGTCGTTGCCGCCGTAGGTCTTGATGGTGTTGGCTCCTGCCGTGCCGTAGATCACGTCATTGCCGGTTTTTGAGCCGGAGGCGCTTTCAAAGCCATGGATGCTATCATTCTCCGCCCAGCCACCGGACTCTCGACTGCTGTCCAAGTCTAACTCCACGCCACCGGTGCTGTGGTAATAGCTGATGTAGTCGTTGCCGTCTCCGCCGCGGTATGTGCCTGCGCCATCCCCGACCAGAACATAGTCGTTGCCGTCGCCGAGTAAGACTCGATCATCCCCGCCGCGGGCATAAACCTTGTCGTTGCCGCTGTAGGTCTTGATGGTGTTGGCGCCTGCCGTGCCGTAGATTCGGTCGTGGCCAGTTTTGGAGCCGGAAACGTTTTCAAAGCCGCTAATTGTGTCGTTTTCTGCCCAGCTGCCTGACACGTCATTGGTTTCCAAGTTGACGGTCACGCCGCGCCTACTTTTGTAATAGCTGATGTGGTCGCTGCCTTCACCGCCGTGGAATTCTTCGGCGCCACCGCCGACAAGCACATAGTCATCGCCAGCTCCTAGAAATACCTGATCATTGCCTTTTCCCGCGTAGGCTCGGTCATCGCCGCCATGGGTGCGGATTGTGTTGTCGGAGCTGGTGCCCCAGATGATGTCATTGCCGGTGTTGGAGCCGTCTGCGCTCTCGAATGTAAAAATCTCGTCGTTCGCAGCCCGTGATCCCGAGACCTCGTTGGTCTCGAGGTTAATTTTCACGCCAGTCGGGCTGTAGTAATAGCTGATGCGATCATGGCCCCCGCCGCCATGGAAGAGTTCGCGGCCACCGCCAGCAATCACGTAGTCGTCGCCCTCCATGAGGTACACGCTGTCGTCGCCTTTTCCAGAATGGACCGTGTCGTTGCCCTCTTGGGTGCGAAACAATTCGGCCTCGTCGGTTCCTAAAAACAGCTCATCGGTGTGGTTTCCCCAGACAGGTTTTTGTCCTTTGACCACAGCGAGCGACACGGTGTAGTCGCCAAACGCGGTGTAGTCAGGACCGCGGGTGAAGTAGTTGCCGGATCCTACTTCCAAAAAATAAGACGTGTCCGTTCGGAGCGTCCACTCATAGGTTATCTGTGTGGCCGTAGTGGTTTTTGTGGCTGACGCCTTTTCATCGTAAATATCTCTTAGTGACGTATAGAGACCCTCTTGAGAGGATGGTTCGGTAAGGTCGATGGTGACAGTGTATGTTGAGCCGGCGACTCCTGCGATTTCGAAGGCATCAACCTCATCAACAAAGGCGATATTGCTGTCGAGCGCGTCCCCGTCTTGCAGTTGTGTTGCTTTTGCATGCTCGTCGCTGTGATCGTCGGTGCCGATGCGCTCTACTGTGTAAGAATATGTGGCGCCGGCCGTTGCCCCCCTCACGGAAAACTCAACAGGTGTCTCGGAGCCGGCAACAAAAAGCAGCTCGCGATTTCCTTCTGAATCTGATCGCCAAGTTTCGGAGCTGTAGGGTTGATTGAGGTTAGCCCACAAGTCGGATGACGCGTCGTTTAGGGTGACTCTGTAAATGCCCGCCTCTTCAACGTTGATGCATACCGCGTCTGTGTCGTTTTTGTAGTCAACTGTTCCAGCGACCGTGTCGCCTGGACCAATGGCTCCATCCGATGGGATAGGCTTCTTGGGGAAGTCGTCGGCGATGACCTGAACACTTCCTGTGTAGTCGCCTTCATAAGTTTCGTCACCTTCGCTTTCGATATAGTGGTTGGAAACTTCGAGGAAGTATTGCCCCGAGACCGTTGGACGGAAGGTTAAGGCGGTGAAGGTGACATCGGATATCCAGTTAAGGTAGTTCCCGTTGCTGTCCAGAATTCCGAGCCTCAGGGCGGGGAAGGGGGCTTCTTCCAGTTCAAAATCAAATCGGTAGGTCTGCCCCGCGAGAAGATGAATGGAAAAGAAATCAACGTCTAAGTAATAGTCCAGAGTGCCGAAAAAATCGGTGCCCAGAGTCAGTTCGGTTGCGCCGGTAGTCGTGTTTGAATGATCATCTGGCATGGTCAAAACTCTAGTTTAGTTGCGCCGGCAAAACGTTGGAAATCAAATTGGCTTTGATCCACGGCGTTAAAAAAGAGGCCGGGCGGCTGTTGGTTCGCGGCCCGCTTTGAGTATTCTAAACTCGCCGTTCGTTAGCCCGGTGGCAGGCTTTAAGTTTATTTGCCAACGATGCTGGCCTTTTGCCGCTTTTGAAGTGTTCTCGGTGGTTTTGAAATAAGGATCTGAATGACTTTGGTGCCGTTAAAGGTGAACTAAAAAGTACTTGAAATCAATCAAAGGTGTAGGGGGCTGTTCATTGGGCAACAGGTTGCCGATGATCGCCCCGCGCGCCAGCTATCCGTGCCCTGCGGAGAACCGGTGAGGCGAGATGCCATAGGCCTCGCGGAAGCGTTTGGAGAAGTTTCCAGCGGATTCATAGCCGCATGCGATGGCCACATCGACAACAGGCATATCGGTCTCGGCCAGCAGTATGCGCGCGCGTTGCAGGCGCAGGTCTTGCAAGAAGCGTTTCGGGGTCGTGTTCAGGTGGGTTTTGAACAGGCGCTCCATCTGGCGGCGGGACACGCCGAGGCTGCGGGCGACTTGATCGAGGTCGATGGACTCTTCGAGGTTTTCCTCAAAGTGGGCGATGATCTTCACTAGCTTGTCGTTACGGTTGCCGATCACAGCAGCGGTTGAACTTTGCTGGCGGTCAGTTTCTGAGCGTTGGACCGTGTGCAGGCACATATTGAGCACTGCGCGGGCGAGGGGGGCACCGTGGCGGTCGTAGATTAGCTTCAGGAACAGATCCATCGCCGCGACGCCACCACCGCAGGTCATGATGCGGTCATCGATGGCGTAGAGCTGCTCGAGGGGATCCAGCGTCGGATATTGCTCACGGAAAGGCGTGATGTTTTCCCAATGCAGAGTGAAGTCCTTGCCTTCCAGAATGCCCGCCTTGGCCAAGGTAAACGCGCCGGTACAAAGCCCGCCGACCCGGCGGCCCATGCGCCATTGGTGGCGAATCCAATCGGCGACTTTGGGAGTGGCGGCGCGCTCAGGTTCTACGCCAGAGCAGACAAAGACACAGGCGCTGGCCGGGGTGTCCCCCAATGGGGCGTCGATACCGATCTCGATGCCGTTGGAGCAGCGCACGTTTTCGCCGGTCTCTGACATGGTGGTCCAAGTATAGAGAATCTGTCCTGTGAGCTGATTGGCGATGCGCAGGGTTTCCACCGCGGAGGTGAAGGCCAGCATCGACAGGTTCGGTTGCAGCGCAAAGACAATGGGATCAGGGGTCTCGACCACATCAACAGCGACGTGGGCAACGCCTTTTGGCACAATTGGATCGGGCATGGGGTGTTCGTTTCCCTTTTTTTGCGGCCACCCTATGAGGAAGTTGGACGAGACGCAAAGAAAGTTCAAAAAGGGGGCTTGCATGTCCCTGCGCCAAGGTCTAAATCCCCGCCTACCGGGTCGTTAGCTCAGTTGGTAGAGCGCTTCGTTTACACCGAAGATGTCGGGAGTTCGAGCCTCTCACGACCCACCATCTACCTCCTCTACCAGCGTTGAATATCCGCCTGCCTTAAGGGTGTTCAGTGCGTTTTCGCTTTCAAATTTCTTTCGTGCAATGTGTCTGCGTTTGTGACTGCTGAGGCGCTTGGCAGAATCAAAAAGGCGATCCCCGAAGGGACCGCCCGAAATTCCAGTCTGTGGCTGAAGTTTAGCCAGCAGTTGCCGGTGCGCAAACCAGAGCGCCGGTGTCTGTGGTCAGCAGGTCGTAGCCGGCCATGCAGCTTGCGTTGCCGCGCTTGTCAAAATCTGGCTGAGCGTAAACCGGAGTTGGCTCTTCTTGCTGAGAACACGCAGCAAGGGTGATACCGGCAACACACAGGGCAGCATAAAGTGGTTTCATCGGGTTATTCCTTCAAAAGCAATTGAATCGAGTAAGCGCATCTAATCACAAAAAATTCAGCGCGCAAAGCACTCTACGCGGGAGTCTGCCAAAGAAGAAACCCCTGTGGTTAAAGGTCCACAAATGGCTTCTGAAAATTTCTTCGATTTTCTCGCGGATATCCGCTTGACGCGCCCCAGCACTCGGCATAAACCACGCCACACGCTGAACGGCACACGCCAGACAGCAGGTAGTGAGCGGTTGTAGCTCAGTTGGTTAGAGTACCGGCCTGTCACGCCGGGGGTCGCGGGTTCGAGCCCCGTCAACCGCGCCACCACTACCAACCCAGGTCCTGGGCCCTTCGGGAATGGACATGCCGAAAGGCGAAGATATATGCGCGGTTGTAGCTCAGTTGGTTAGAGTACCGGCCTGTCACGCCGGGGGTCGCGGGTTCGAGCCCCGTCAACCGCGCCACTTCTTCCTCCCCTAAACAGAGACGATGAATTGGTTGCTGCGCAGTATATCTTTGCGCCTTTTGTTGGCCCCAACGAAAAACGCGCCCCGGGAGGCGCGTTTTGTGAGTCCGAGTGTTCTCAAATAGTTAGGCGGAAAGCGCGGCCAGGATCCGTGCCCAGGAGCGGGTGCCTTTGTGGAAACTCTCCACATTGTATTTCTCGTTTGGAGAGTGGATCTGATCGTCGTCACGGCCAAAGCCGATCAGCATCGAATCCATGTTCAGCATCTCTTTGAAGAAGCCTGCGATTGGGATGGAACCGCCGCAGCCAACATAGGCCGCTGGACGGGGCCACTCATCGCTGAGCGCGACGCGGGCCTTTTCAAAGGCCGGGTCCTCGATGGACATTTGCGAGGCGGTGGAGCCTTTTTCGGAGCGGTATTCAACCGTGAAGCCTTCCGGCAGGCGGCTTTCCAGATGGGCGCGGAAGCTGTCGCGGATTTTGTCCGGGTCTTGCTGTCCAACGAGGCGGAAGGACAGTTTGGCAGAGGCTTGAGAGGGCAGCACGGTTTTGAAACCGTCGCCGGTGTAGCCGCCCCAAATGCCGTTCACATCGCAAGTTGGGCGGGACCAGATTTGTTCCAGCGGGGTGCGGTCTTGCTCGCCGGCCGGGGATTTCAGGCCCACGTCGCCCAGGTAAGTGGCATGGTCGAAGTTCAGGCCTTGCCATTGGGCGCGGATGTCATCGGGCAGTTCCGGGACGTCATCATAGAAGCCGTCCAGCGTCACCGCACCGGTGTCGTCGTGAAGGTCAGCGAGGATGCCGCTCAGCACGCGGATTGGGTTCATGGCGATGCCGCCATACATGCCGGAATGCAGGTCGCGGCTGGGGCCGGTGATTGTGAAATCTTCGGCCAGCAGGCCGCGCAGCATGGTGGTGATCGCAGGCACGGCGCTTTCAAACAGGCCGGTATCGCAGATCAGGGCGATGTCGCAGCTCAGCTCCTCGGCGTTCTCTTTCAGGAACGGCACAAGGCTTGGGGAGCCGGATTCTTCCTCGCCTTCAAACAAGAAGGTGATTTTGCAGGCCAGGGCGCCGTGTTCGGCCTTCCAGGCGCGGCAAGCTTCGACAAAGGTCATCAACTGGCCTTTGTCATCAGAGGCGCCGCGGGCGCGGATCACCTGGCCGGCGTCGGTGTCTTCCAGCGCAGGATCAAACGGATCACGGTCCCAAAGCTCAAGCGGGTCGACCGGTTGCACATCATAGTGGCCGTAAAACAGCACATGTGGGCCGGGGCCGTCAATGTGACCTACGACCATCGGGTGGCCGGTGGTGGGGCGTTTTTGTGCATCCACACCAAGGCTTTGCAGGTCTTTGACCAACCAATCGGCAGCGGCATCGACATCTGCGTCAAACGCTGGGTCGGTGGAGATGGACTTGATGCGGAGCAGATCAAACAGGCGGTCAATCGCCTCCGGCATATTCTGATCGATGCGGGCGAGAACGGGGTCAAGCGTCATGGAAGCCTCCTTCAGGTGCGACGATTTGCGGGGACCGTATCACCGCAAATCCGACTGTCCAGACTCGCGCTTTCACTCTTTGATCGATATCAATGTGCGAAAGATGTATCATTTGGTAGCAATTGCGGAAAGCGCGACAGAAGACTACAAGAGCGCCAATGCCCTGATGGGTGTTGCGACGCCAGGTCGCCCAGACCGGTAAGAAGGAAAGCCACTGTGGATTACACTGCAAAGCTAGATAACGCACTCAATCGTTTGCACGAAGAGGGACGCTATCGCACGTTCATCGATATTGAACGGAAGCAGGGCCATTTCCCACATGCCACATGGACACGCCCGGATGGCGAAGAACAGCCCATAACAGTGTGGTGCGGCAACGACTACCTCGGCATGGGCCAGCACCCTGTTGTGCTGGACGCGATGCATGAAGCTGTGGATGCGACCGGCGCAGGCTCTGGTGGGACGCGCAATATCTCTGGCACAACCGTCTATCACAAGCGCCTGGAAGCCGAGATTGCCGACCTGCACGGCAAAGAATCAGCCCTGCTTTTTACCAGCGCCTACATCGCAAATGATGCAACTTTAAGTACTTTGCCAAAACTCTTCCCTGGATTGATCATCTATTCGGACGAGTTGAACCACGCTTCGATGATTGAAGGCGTGCGCCGCAATGGGGGCGCAAAACGCATTTTCAAACACAATGATGTGGCGCATCTGCGCGAGCTTTTAGAGGCGGATGATCCAGCTGCGCCAAAGCTGATTGCCTTTGAATCGGTCTACTCGATGGACGGCGATTTTGGCCCCATCGAAGCCATTTGTGATCTGGCCGATGAGTTTGGTGCCTTGACCTATATCGATGAGGTGCACGCGGTTGGCATGTATGGCCCGCGTGGTGGCGGTGTGACTGAGCGCGACACCCTTGCGCATCGTATCGACATCATCAACGGTACCCTCGCCAAAGCCTATGGCGTGATGGGGGGGTACATCGCGGCCTCTGAAAAAATGTGTGACGCCGTAAGGTCTTACGCGCCGGGCTTCATTTTCACGACGTCTTTGCCACCCGCTGTTGCAGCCGGTGCCGCGGCCTCTGTCGCGCACTTGAAAACCGACCAGGCGCTGCGTGAAAAACACCAGACTCAGGCGCAAATTCTGAAGCTGCGTCTGAAAGGTCTAGGTCTGCCCATCATCGATCACGGCAGCCATATCGTGCCTGTGATTGTCGGAAATCCTGTGCATACCAAAGTGCTGTCTGATCACCTGTTGGAAGACTACGGCATCTATGTGCAGCCGATCAATTTCCCGACTGTGCCACGCGGCACAGAGCGCCTCCGGTTCACGCCGTCGCCGGTGCATGGGCCGAAGGAAATTGATGCTCTTGTAGGTGCAATGGACGCCCTCTGGAGCCACTGTGCGCTGAATCGTGCCGATATGGCGGGGTAAAATGAACTCTTAGTGTAGTACCCCTTGTTTGTGTTATATTCATACCTAACAAGGGGATCGGTTCGAATCGGGGACTTTCAGAACCGGCAGTGCAATAAGAGGCCAGTGGGATGATCGGGCGCAGATTCAAGCGCGATACCGAAACGGTAGACGAAGGCCCGAAAGGGTACGACGATTTTGACGTGCAACTTGGCGACATGATGCGCGGCGAACGAGCGACTATGGGGAAGTCGCTGCTGGATGTGCAACGGGAGCTGCGAATCCGAGCGAGCTACATTGCAGCCATCGAAAACTGCGATCCCTCTGCTTTTGAAACGCCAGGATTTATTGCCGGGTATGTGCGCTCTTATGCACGATACCTGAATATGGATCCGGAAGTGGCGTTTGAGTTTTTCTGCGCCGAAAGTGGGTTTTCCACAGCACATGGGATGTCTGCGGAGGCCTCTGGCACCCGTAAGACGGAGACCATTGCGCCGGCGATGACGGGCAATGATCCGTTCTCCTCGTCCAACACGCCGTTCACACCGGTGCAGGAATCGCTGCTGTCGCGGGTAGAGATGCGGGCGGTTGGCTCCTCGTTGGTGCTGGTCGCGCTGATCGCCGGGATTGGCTATGGCGGCTGGTCGGTTCTCAATGAAATTCAACGGGTTACTCTGGCACCGGTGGAGCAATCTCCAGTGGTTCTGAGCGACTTGGATCCGCTGGATGGGGCCGGGCGTGCGCCTGTGGCCACAGATGCGGACGGGGCGAGCACAGAGGTGGCGACGGCCGGGGCAGGCGTGTTTGCGCCATCTGAGGCGTTGGATCGTTTGTATCGCCCACAGGCGCTGGATGTGCCGGTGTTGGTGGCGCGGGATGCGCCGATTTCGCAACTGAACCCCAACAACATCGGTGTGTTTACACCGGAGATCCCTGCGGCTGTGGCGATGGCTACGCCGGTTGAGGACAAACTGCCTGTGCCAAAGGTGGTTGAGGACGACGCGCCAGAGTTAGTGCTGATGGCGGTGCGGCCTGCGTGGGTGCGGGTGCGTGCAGCGGATGGCTCTGTTTTGTTTGAGAAAATTCTCGACGCAGGTGAGGAATATGTCCTGCCTGCGACGGAGGAGCCACCCACACTGCGCGCCGGTATGTCCGGTTCGGTGTACTTCAAGGTGAATGGTGAGCTTTACGGTCCGGCAGGCGAAGGCACCGGCACGGTGCGCAACCTCGCGCTGGCAACGGATTCGGTCAAGGAGAGCTTTGCGGTGGCGGATTTGAACGGTGATCCGGAACTGGCAAAGATCGTGGCTTTGGCGGCGGCGCAAAATGTGGTTGTCGCAGACGAGTGATCCAATTTCGCTCACGACTAAAAAATTAACGGCCCTCAGGGGCCGTTTTTTTACGTCGGTATTCTGTCGGTATCGCGGCTGTATTGCGGAGGTGCCAATTTTCGAAACGGCCTGATGAAGCCAGCGTGCGCTGCGCAACGGGCGCGGGACGCAAAACACCGCAACGGGGGCGCTGCGGTGTTAAGCTGTTTGGTTGGCGGAAGACTTAGCTGCGTTTGTCTTTTACAATCGCCTGCATGCCTTTGAGCGGCACGTAGCCGCGCACCATTTCGTCGTGGAAGACAAAGCTTGGCGTGCCGGTGATGTTCAGGTCACGGGCGAGGGCGCGGGTGGTGGCGATTTCTTTTTCCACGTCCGGCGCGTCCATGTGATCCAGGATCATGTCCGCGTCAAAGCCGAGACCCTTGGCCAGTTTGCGCAGGGATTTCTCGTTTACGTCGCCGCGCATTTTGATCAGCGTGTCGGCGGTTAGCTTGTAAGCTTCATCACCCACCTTTTGCTTCACCGCGATGGCAAAGCGGGAGCTGAGGTCGCTGGCTTCGCCGAGGATCGGGTATTCTTTTACGATGAAACGGATGTTGCCGTCTGATTTGATCAGCTCGGCCACTTCGTCATGGGCTTTGCGGCAGTAGCCGCAGCGGTAGTCGACAAACTCCACGATGGTGATGTCGCCTTCGAGATTGCCGCCGACATAGCTGTAGCCGTCGTCAAACAGGCGGTCGGCGTTGGCGGTCACCAGATCAAAGTCGGCGGTGGCTTGGGCGGCGGCGCTGCGCTCTTCCAGTACAGCGACGGCTTCCATGATGACTTCCGGGTTTTCCAGCAGGTAGGCGCGGACTTCGGCGCGGAAGGCTTCGCGTTCGGCATCCGACAGCTTGTCGATGTCAAAGGCCAGCGCAGGGGCGGCGGCCAAGGCGAGTGCCAGGGCGGAACTGGCCAGTTTGGTTTTCAAAGTGCTCATGGGATTTTCCTCATTTCTTGTCTTTGCGGCGCTTGGCAGCGCGGGCGATGTCGTCGGCCCGGTTAAATGCGCTGGAGCCTTGGGGAAGGCGGGCCATGGCGCGGCGGGCGTGGATTTCTGCGTCGTCCAGTCGGTTGGCGAGCGCGTAGCGTTCGGCGGCCAGAAGCGAGGCCATGCCGTGCTGGTTGGTTTGCGCGTAGGCGGAACCGAGGTCGCGCAGGACCCGTGCATCGCGGAAGTCTCGGGCGCGGGCGGCTTCGAGATATTGCAGAGCTTCTTTGGGGCGGTTCACGGTCAGAAGCGCGCGGCCAAGTCCGCCGAGGATTAAGGCATTGCCGGGGGCAAGCGCATCAGCCCTTTTATAGGCTGTGACGGCGTTTTGGAACTGGCGGCTTTCCAGGAGGATTTGCGCCTTAAGTTCGTAGTAATAGGCGTCGTCAGGGCGGGCGGCGAGGGCCTGGTCGATGTGGGAGAGCGCCTTGGCGGTATTCTGTTGCCGGTGGTAAGCCACGGCGAGGCGCATGTGGCGCACGTCTTCGGCTTTGCTTTCCTGATAGCGCGACAGGGTCCATTTGGTGGGGCGGATGAAGGCGGTGGTTTTGCCGCGCGCGCGGTCGTACCAGTAGTCGAGTTCCGGGTTGGGTTTGGCATTGCCCGCATAGGCCGCCACAAAGCCTTCGGCCGCGCGCAGGCGATCGCGAGTCAGCGGGTGGGTACGCATGTAGGGGTCTTGGCGGGACGCAGCGAGGAGCTCCTGGCCTTCAAACAGGCGGTGCACGTCCAGCGTGCCGGACGGGTCGATGCCGGCGCGGGCGAGGTAGCGGATGCCGGATTGGTCGGCGGAGGATTCTTCCGCACGGGTGTGGGCAAGGAACTGTCGCAGGGCAGAGCTTTGTGTGCCAAAGGCCAGGGCTGCGCCGACGTCGCCGCGTCCAGAGACCGCGGCGGCGGCCAGTCCTAGCGCGAGGCCAAGGCCGGCGGTGGTGCGGGCCGAATCGAGGTTGGCCATACGCCGCGCGATATGTCCGTTGGCGATATGGGCGGCTTCGTGGGCGATCACCGATTGCAGCATTTCCGGCGTGTTCATGCGCATGATCATGCCGGAGTTGATGAAGATGTGGCCGTGGTCGATGACAAAGGCGTTTAAGCGCTGGTCGTCGACCATCAGGATTTTGATATTGCCGCCCAGCCCTGCGGCATAAAGCACCGGGGCGGCCATGCGTTGGAGGGCATGTTCGATGTCAGGGTCACGCAGCAAAGACACGGCGTTGGCGGCGGTTGAGGAGATCACAAGCGCAAGCGCCGTCAACAGCGTGACGACGCGGGCGCGCAAAGCGGTGATTGACGGCGCCGTCATTTCGCGGTGAAACCTCATGAGCGACAATAGGAACGAATTTGATGCGGACTTCAAGGCGTGGGGCGGTTGATCCCTTTATTGTGATGGATGTGATGGAAGCGGCGCGCCAGGCTGAGGCGGATGGGCGCCACATCATCCATATGGAAGTGGGTCAGCCGGGCACGGCGGCGCCGGAAGGCGCGCGCAAGGCGCTGACCGAGGCGATGGCGGAAGACGCGATGGGCTACACGGTGGCTTTGGGCTTGCCAGCGCTGCGCGCACGGATCGCGCAGCTGTATGGCGAATGGTACAATGTGGACCTTGATCCGAGCCGGGTGATTGTCACGCCGGGCTCCTCGGGGGCATTTTTGCTGGCGTTTTCCGCGTTGTTTGATGCCGGTGAACGGGTGGCGATTGGCGCACCGGGTTATCCCAGCTATCGCCAGATTCTGAAGGCGCTGAGCCTGCAGCCGCTGGACGTGCAGACCGCGCCGGAAAACCGGTTGCAGCCGGTGCCGGATGATTTGGGCGCGTTGGATTTTGAAGGGCTGATGGTGGCCTCGCCTGCAAACCCAACGGGGACGATGCTCGATAATGCGGCGATGGGGGCGTTGATTGATCTGTGTCGTGAGAAAGACGCGGCCTTCATCAGCGACGAGATTTACCATGGCATTGAATATGAGGCGAAGGCGGTCACGGCGCTGGAACTCACCGATGAGTGTTATGTGATCAACAGTTTCTCCAAGTATTTCAGCATGACCGGTTGGCGTGTTGGCTGGATGGTTGTGCCCGACGATCACGTGCGCAAGATCGAGCGACTGGCGCAGAACATGTTCATTTGCGCGAGCCATGCCAGCCAGGTGGCAGCTTTGGCGGCGATGGATTGCCATGAGGAACTGGAAGCCAATATGGCGGTGTATCGCGCCAATCGGGCCTTGATGGCGGAGGGCTTGCCAAAAGCAGGGTTCACGCAGTTTGCACCACCGGATGGGGCGTTTTACTTCTACGTGGATGTGAGCGGCTTTACCCAAGATAGCCGAGTCTTTGCACGGGAGTTGTTGGAGGAAGCGGGGGTGGCCGCAACGCCGGGGTTGGATTTTGATCCGGTGCGCGGCCATCAGACTCTGCGGTTCTCCTATGCGCGCAGTACAGCGGACATCGAAGAAGGTCTGGCGCGGCTGAAGATGTTCATGGCCGCGCGTGGATTTGTCTAAGGCGTAAGAGTATCGGGGGCGTTGCCCCCGTCGCCATTTGGCGACTCCCCCAGGATATTTGCGGAATGAGAACACACGGCGTGGCGATGGGCGGCACGCTGTTGTACTGTGTCGCCAAAGAAGACGCGCAACAGCGGGCAAGGCGGCAGCATGAGCAGAGTGTTTTGGGCTTTTATTGTGATGGTTTGGGCCGGTGTGGTCTGCGCGCAAGAACAAGAGTTTTCGGCGCTGGCACGGTTGGATCGTGCAGAAAGCGGGCTGTCAGAGGGCTGGCGCGGAGCGGCGGAGCTGAAGTTGAGCTTGAGCCAAGGCGTGCCCTGGCGGGTGTTCACGCTGGATGAGCCGCGCCGGGTGGTGCTGGATTTCAAAGAGATTGATTGGGAAGACCTGACGGCCGACGAACTTGGCGCGGTGGACGGCGTGGAGGCGGTGCGGTTTGGCGCCTATAGGCCTGGATGGAGCCGGATGGTGCTTGATCTGGCGCGTCCCTTTGCGGTGGAAAGCGCGGGCATGGTGGTGGAAGAGGCCACTGGACGGGCGCGGCTGGAGCTGGTGTTGGCCCCAAGTGATACGTTGGCCTTTGCCAAAACGGCGGGCGCGCCACATGATCCGCGTTGGGATTTGCCGGTGCCAGCGGACACCGCGGCGATTGCGCGGGAAGCCAAGCCGGATTGGGCGCCGACGGTGGTAGTAATTGACCCAGGCCATGGCGGCATTGATCCGGGGGCCGAGCGGGACGGGGCGCAGGAGAAAGACCTGATGCTGTTATTTGCGCGGGAACTGCGGGATGTACTGCGCCGGGCTGGCGGGTTTGAGGTGGTGTTGACCCGTGATGAGGATGCCTTTGTGTCACTGGAAGGGCGGGTGGCGATTGCCCATCAGGCGCAGGCGGATGTGTTTTTGTCGTTGCACGCGGACAGTTTAAGCCAGGGCAATGCCAAGGGCGCGACGATTTACACGCTGTCTGAAGAGGCCAGCGATGCGGCCTCTGCCTTGTTGGCGGAGCGTCATGATCGGGCGGATATTCTGTCTGGCGTGGACCTGTCCGGCGCAGATGACGAGGTGACCGATGTGTTGCTCGATTTGGCGCGTCTGGAGACCCAGCCGCGTACGATGATGTTGGCGGAGACGCTGGTGGGGGAACTCAAGAAAACCACCGTAAGGTTGAATCGCAAACCACTGAGAACCGGTGGGTTTTCGGTTTTGAAGGCGGCGGATGTGCCATCGGTTCTGGTGGAGCTGGGCTTTATGTCGAGCCAGCAAGATCTGGCCAATTTGCAGGACGCGGGTTGGCGGGCAGCGATGGCGGCGGGGCTGCGCGACGGGTTGCTGGCCTGGGTGGTCGAAGACAAGGCGGCACGGGCTCTGGTGCGTCAGTAGAGCGTCGGCGGAGCGTTGCTGGTTTTGTCTTGGTGGCGGGAAACCGCTTTCCTTTGAGCGGCGAAGTTTGTCGAGTGGGCCGCAATTGGCAGGCACAGAGGGCGGACAGCAATGCAGGAGACAGACGGGTTTCACGGGGCCAAGCTGGCGCTTTTGAGAGGGGATCGCTTGGTGTCGATCCTGCGCGACAAGGATCCTGAGATTCCCTATCCGGATATGTGGGATTTGCCCGGTGGTGGGCGGGACGCGGATGAAAGCCCGGAAGCCTGTGTGTTGCGCGAACTCAAGGAAGAGTTGTCACTTACGTTGAGAGAAGCAGACCTGCGCTGGAAACGTCAGTATGTCTCCGATTTGGATGGAAAGAGTACAACCTGGTTCTTCGTTGCCGAGGTGCCGGAGCTGGACATCAACCGTATCCGGCTGGGTGCGGAAGGGCAGGCCTGGCGGATGTGGGACGTGGCGCGGTTTTTGCGGATGAGCAATGTGGTGCCCATGATGCGGGCGCGGCTGTCGGACTATCTCGCGGAGCGGGAGGTGGCCTAAGTCAATATTCGTCGGATCGTGGTGGCACATATAGGACATAAACTGTCACCTTAGTGCCTATCCCCTCATGGAGACAAATCATGAGGAAAGACAATGTCTGAGACCACCCCTGCAAACCTGACCCTGTATTTCGCCCCGCGCACCCGCTCTTTTGCGGCGCTTTGGCTGTTGGAGGAATTGGGCGAACCGTACCAGTTGGAAAGCTTTGATTTTGCCACTGGCCGTCACAAACAGGCGGATTATTTGGCGATGCACCCGATGGGGAAAGTGCCGTTGGTGGTGGATGGGGAAACGCCTGTGCCAGAGATCGGCGCGATGGCGATTTATCTGGCGGATCTCTATGCGGCGGCGGGTTTGGCGCCTGCGGTGACGGACGCTAAGCGGGCCGAGTACCTCCGCTGGATGTTCTTTGCCAGTGCGATTATGGAGCCGGCCTATGCTCAGAAGCTGTTTGAGTGGGAAGTGTCGCCGTCGACTGTGGCCTGGGGCTCGTTTGAGCAGATGATGGAGGTACTGGCGGATGGATTGGCCGAGGGGCCTTGGCTGTTGGGCGAGACGTTCACTGCAGCGGATGTGGCTCTTGGAAACAACCTTGTCTTTGGGCAGATGATTGGCTTGATCCCACAAGACGGGCCCATTGGCGAGTATCTGGCTCGCCTGAAAACGCGCGCGGCCTTTCAAAGGGCTGAGGCGATTGAGCTGCGGGAGGGGGAGCGATTCCCGGTGGCTGCGGAGTAGATCAAACGACCAAACAGTTTGAAGGTTGGGCGGCACCGTGTGTGTCGCCCTTACTTTGTTAGGGAACTGGGGACCGGCTCGCCTTTTAGGTGATCGTTTCTTCGCCCTGTGCATATTGAAGTTGCCGTTTGCCAAAAGGAGGCGCTAAACATCGGTTTGACTGGTGAAGCCACGGCTGGCCGTCACCAAATGGCAATTCACGAGGCGCTCCCTGTGACCCTATTTTCCAGAACGACGTCAATTCTCACGTTTTGCGTAGCAACGCTGACAGTGGGGGCAGGGGCCGGGCATGCCGGCTCAAAATGCACCGATCGCGGCAACCAATGCACCCGGGTCATCGGGTGCATTCTGGGGGCGCCAAATGAGCTGTTTTTCGGCGAAGTGCATGGCATTGAAAATGGTCGGATCGCGGCGCAGACCAATCTAGGAGTCACCTGCCGCGGGACGTTTAAGCGGACGGTGTTTGGGGCGGCGAAGGCCAATGTGAGCTGCGATGACGGGCGCACGGGACGTGCCCGCTTTGCCTATTACCACAAACACACTGGGACCGGGCGCGGCAAAGGAAAGATGTCGGACGGGGAGGAGGTCGTTTTCTGGGCCGGAGACAAATTGCCGAGCTATTTTTTGAACCTGCAAGAGAGCCGGTTTGATGCGCTAATCCTATGTGCCAAGGCGGCGCTGGAGCATTCCGGTGACCTGAACGTGAAGTAACTCTTGTGGGGTGGGTCCGGCAAAACCACGCCCACCCATAACAATCGCAGCAAGGTGTTTTGACCCCGCTATCGCCCCCCTATATAGAGGGGCCTTGAGACGCGACTTCAGAAGGCCTCCAGCGTGATACGATTCATCCTCTCGTTCTTCGGGACCATTTTTACGTTTGTGACCATGGGGATTGCCGTGGTGGCGCTCTCTATTGGGGCGGTGTTCTGGATTTATGGGCAGGAGCTGCCCAGCCATGAGAGCTTGGCGCAGTATAAGCCGCCGACGATCAGCCGGATTTATTCCGGTGAGGGGCATATTATTGATGAATTTGCCAAAGAGCGCCGTCTGTTTGTGCCAGCCGATGAGATTCCGGAGCTGGTGAAAGAGGCGTTTATCTCGGCGGAAGACAAAAACTTCTATACGCACTCCGGTTATGACGCACGTGGTATCGCGGCGGCAGCTGTGGAGGCGGTGCAGTCGCGGGGCTCCAACGTGCGCGGGGCGTCGACGATCACGCAGCAGGTGATGAAAAACTTCCTGCTCTCCGGTGACCGGAAAATTGAACGTAAAATCAAAGAGATCATCCTGGCGACACGGGTGGAGGATACGCTGTCCAAGGATCAGATCCTTGAGCTGTACATGAACGAGATTTTCCTCGGTCAAAACTCCTATGGGGTCGCGGCGGCGGCGCAGACCTATTTCAACAAGACTTTGGAAGAGCTGGCACCGCATGAGGCGGCGACGCTGGCGTCGATGCCAAAAGCGCCGGGCAAGTTCCACCCGGTGCGTAACATGGATCGGGTTCTGGCACGGCGGAACTTTGTGCTCAAGGAAATGGCCGAGAATGGCGTGATTACGCAGGCGGTTTATGAGAGCGAGCGTGAGCTGCCGCTGAAGTCGGTGCAGAACGGCGATTATGAGAGCTACAAGACCGAGCGTCCGCCGCGGGATTACTTCACCGATGAAATTCGGCGCCAGCTGAGCCGTGATTTTGGCGAAGACGAGTTCTTCTCCGGCGGCATGGCGGTGCGGTCCACAGAAGATCCGGAAATGCAGGATGTGGCGGCAAAGGCGTTGCGTCGGGCACTTGAGAAATATGACCGTTCGCGCGGTGTGTGGCGTGGCACGGGTGAGGTGTTGCCAGACGAGGTGCTTGGCGACGAGGCGGCCTGGCGTGAGGCGCTGAGTGCGGTTGAAATCCCGCGCGATGTGGATCTGGAAGGCCAGTGGCATCCGGCGGTGGTGCTGGAAGTGGGCAGCAACGATGCGCGCGTTGGCATTGAAGGTGTCGATGAGGACGATGACGGCCATTGGATTCCAGCCAAGGACGCGCAGTGGGCGCGTAAGCGGTTGGAAGACGGCACTTTGGCGCGCAAGGCCAAGGTGGCGGGCGATCTAGTCTCCAAAGGCGACGTGGTGCTGGTGCGGGCGATGACCAAGGACAGAGACGGTAGCTTTATCCGCTGGTCGCTGCGGCAGGTGCCGGAGGTGCAGGGCGGCTTTATGGCCATGGACGTCAACAACGGCCGTGTGATCGCCATGCAGGGGGGCTTCAGCTATCAAGACACGGTGTTCAACCGGGCGACACAGGCGAAGCGTCAGCCGGGTTCCAGCTTTAAGCCGTTTGTCTATGCTTCGGCGCTGGACAGTGGCTATTCCCCGGCGACGATCGTGATTGACGCGCCAATTGAAATCAACACGCCCCAAGGTGTGTGGCGTCCTAAGAACTCGACCAACAAATTTTACGGCCCAACGCCGCTCAGGACCGGTATTGAGATGAGCCGGAACCTGATGACCATTCGTCTGGCGCAGGAAGTTGGGATGGAGACCGTGGCGCGCTATGCAGAGCGTTTTGGCGTCTATGACAACATGGGCGCGTTTTTGGCCAACTCTCTGGGTGCGGATGAGACCACGCTCTATCAGATGGTCGCGGCCTATGCGATGTTCGCCAACGGTGGTGAGCGTGTGGAGCCGACCTTGGTCGACCGCGTGCAGGACCGTTATGGTAAGACGATTTACCGCCACGATCAGCGAGAATGTACTGATTGTCTGGACCCAAGTGTGCCAGAGAGCCGGGGGCCACGTATTGTGACCAACCGTGAGCGGGTGATGGATGCGATCACCGCCTATCAGCTGACTTCGATGATGGAAGGGGTTGTGAGCCGGGGGACCGCGTCGAGCCAGATCAACCTGCCGGTGCCTGTCGCAGGCAAGACCGGGACCACCAACGAAGCCAAAGACGTGTGGTTTGTGGGTTTCACCAGCAACATTGTGGCGGGGTGCTACATTGGTCACGACCGGCCGCGCCCTTTGGGGGCGGGCACCTATGGTGGTACGACATGCGGACCGGTGTTCCAGGAGTTCATGAAAGAGGCGATCAAGAAATACGGTGGCGGGAAATTCCGCGTACCGCCGGGTGGCCACTTTATCAAGATCGACCGTTATACCGGTGCACGTTTGGACAATGATGCCAGCGGCGCCAGTGTGGTGGCGGAGTACTTCCGAGACGGTGAGGAGCCAATCTTTGGTATCGCCTATGACGGTGGCTTTGCCATGGGCAGCAACTTGCCGCTGGTGGAAGAAGTGGCCTCGTCGCGTGGCCGTCAGGTGACCACCTCGTCCGGCGGCACCGGGGTTGTGGGGCCAAAGGCGGACTTTGGCACGGTCAGCTCTGGTGGGTTGTACTAAGCGCTGTAAGTCACTCTCCGGAAAGTGAAATATGAGCGGGAGCCGGAAGCGGTTTCCGCTTTTTTGTGCAGAATGTCGCAGGTCGCGCAAACGCTCAGTCCAGTTAACGAGGCGGCAACACTTGGCTCCTATGCAGGCGCAGCAAATTGCAGCCTAACAAGGACTCCTCCAATGAAAAAAACGCTTTTGCCGTTGTGGCCATGCTGGCCGCGACACCTGTTGTGGCCAACGAGTATGAACCTGCCATGGCAGCATTCCTGAACGACAACATCCGCACCTGGGCACAGGATCCGATCTTGGTGTCTGCGATCAAGGCGCAGAACGACGTGACCGCGGGGTACGATCAGGCGACCATCGACCAGATGGACACCACCTGGCGTGCCGAAGTGGGCGCAGCGGCGACCCCGACCATCACACCTGTGATCGAAAACCCGGCGGCCGATTTCCTGCGGACGCAGGTTGAAGCCTCCGCCGGTCAGATCACCGAGATTGCCCTGATGGATTCGGTTGGTCTGAACGTGGCGCTATCGGGTGTGAACTCCGACATGTGGCAGGGTGACGAAGCCAAATACCAGCAGACTTACAGCGTGGGACCGGAGGCCTATCACTTCAGCGAAGTGGAACTGGACGACTCCACCCGCACCTATCAGGTGCAGATTTCGATGACCATTGTGGACCCGGACACCGGAACCGGCATTGGCGCGATCACCGTTGGTGTGGACGCAGAAACCCTCGAATAATTGCTGTGCGATCCCCTCCAGGGATCGCAGTCTCTTCAGGAGTAGAATATGAAGTTGTTTTCGTCGGTTCTGGCGTTGTTTGATAAGCTGTCTGTGTTTTTAAAAGCCACGCTGTTGATTGTGGGCACCACGTTGATCGTGGCCACGATGCTGACCGTGGATTCCCAGCGTCAGGTGACCAAGTCGATCAAAAACGGTCTGTTGCAACTGGCCACCGAGATGACCAGTTCCACGGCAGCCAACGCCAGCGGTGCCATCCGCTTTGGCGACACCGAGTCCCTGCAGACCATTCTGGACACCACTTTGGCGCGGGCAGACGGGCAGGCGTTGTATGCGGTGGCTTTCAACAAAGCGGGCGAAGCCATTGGGTCTTCCGGTGTCAAGCCAAGCGGCGCGGGCTCTGACGTTGCGGCGCTGGCTAAGAAAACACTGCAAAGCGGGAAAGCGGCGCGGTCTGAAAGCGGCTATGTAATGGCAGAGCCGGCGCGCAGCGGCAAAGACGGCAGCAAGATTGCCGGCTCTGTGGCGATCATTTGGTCTCCGGATCAGGCACTGGCGCAGGCCCAAGCGGCGAATATGCTGTCAATTGCCACCGCCGGTGTGGTTTTTCTGGTGATGTGTACGCTGTGCGCTTGGGTGATCCGCACCGTGGTATCCCATCCGCTGCAGGATGTGCGCGAAGTGGTGCGTGACATTGCCGAGGGGCGCTATGACACGCCTGCAAAACACGTAGAGCGCGGGGACGAGATTGGCGGGATTTCCCGCACGGTTGAAGGCCTGAAAGTGCAGCTGGCCGAAGCCCATGAAGTGGAACAGGAGCAGAAGCTGGCTCAGCAGGAGCAGGACCGTGTGGTTGAGGCGCTGACAGCGGCGCTGCAGCGGTTGGCCGAGGGCGATCTGACCCATCCAATCGCGCAACGTTTCTCGGCAGGCTATGAGCCGCTGCGGGAGAACTACAACAACACGTTGGTCACGCTGGTGTCGATTATGGAAACCGTGGTGGAGAACTCCCACCGCATTCGCGCAAGCTCCAAGGAGATTGGCGAGTCTTCGACCTCGCTGGCGACCCGCACCGAAAGCCAGGCCTCCACGCTGGAGCAAACCGCCCATGCGATGGAAGAGTTGACCGCCAGCGTGAGCGCGGCTGCCGAAGGCGCCCGGAATGTGGAAACCATCGTTGCGGGGACAAAACGGACGGTGCAATCCAGCGGCAATGTGGTGCAACAAGCGGTCGATGCGATGTCGTTGATTCAGGCGTCTTCAGATAAAATTTCGCAGATCATCTCGGTGATTGACGACATCTCGTTCCAGACCAACCTGCTGGCGCTGAACGCGGGTGTGGAAGCGGCGCGGGCCGGGGACGCGGGGCGCGGCTTTGCGGTTGTGGCTTCCGAAGTGCGCGCTCTGGCGCAGCGGTCGTCTGAGTCTGCAGCGGAGATCAAAGAGTTGATCAACGAAAGTGCGACTCACGTGGACGAGGGCGTCCGATTGGTGGGCTGCACTGGCCACGAGTTGACCAAGATCATCAGTGGCGTGGCCACCGTGTCCGAGCACATCAGCGGCATTGCCGACGGCGCAGCGCGTCAGGCGGACACCCTGAGCGGGATCAACCGTGGTGTGGCGGAGCTGGATCGTGTGACCCAGCAAAACGCCGCCATGGTGGAAGAGACCGCCGCCGCCAGCACCGTGCTGCACAGCGACGCCAGTGAGCTGGCCGGGCAGGTGTCGGTGTTCAAGGTGACACCGGAAGGCACGGCGCGCCGGGCAGCGTGAGCACTGCAGCCAGCTGATCACACTGAAAAACTCTATGACGCACGGCTGGGCGAAGCGCTTGGCCGTGCGTCGTCACTTGCGGGGCAGGCGGGGCTGCGCTATCACGCTGATCTGAACCCATAAGAAGGTCTTTTCCCATGCGCGCTGAAGCTCAGAACACCGTTACAGAGATCGAAAAATCCCTGACCCTGTTGCGCCAGCGCATGGATTGGGAAACTGCGGCCTATCGGCTGGAAGAGTTCAACGCGCGGGTGGAAGATCCGAACCTGTGGGATGACGCCGCAGCGGCGCAGAAGCTGATGCGGGAGCGTCAGACTTTGGTGGACGCGATGGACAATGTGACCGCGATTGAGACCGAGCTGTCTGACAACATCGAGCTGATTGAATTGGGCGAGATGGAAGAGGATGAGGAGGTTGTGGCCGAGGCCGAAGAAGCGCTGAAGGCGCTGGCGGTCAAGGCGGCGGAGAAAGAGCTGGAAGCGCTGCTGGATGGTGAGGCCGATGGCAATGACACCTTCCTGGAGATCAACTCTGGTGCGGGCGGCACGGAGAGCTGTGACTGGGCCAGCATGCTGGCGCGGATGTATGTGCGCTGGGCTGAGAAGAAAGGCTACAAGGTTGAGCTGCAGGCCGAGAGCGCGGGCGAAGAAGCGGGCATCAAATCGGCGGCCTATAAGATTTCCGGGCACAACGCCTATGGCTGGCTGAAGTCCGAAAGCGGCGTGCACCGCTTGGTGCGGATTTCGCCGTTTGATAGCGCCGCCAAACGCCACACGTCGTTTACGTCGGTGAAGGTCTATCCGGTGGTGGATGACAACATCGAGATTGAGGTGAACCCGGCAGACATTCGGATCGATACGTATCGCTCCTCGGGCGCCGGTGGTCAGCACGTGAACACCACCGACTCGGCGGTGCGGATTACCCACCACCCCACCGGGATTGTGGTGACAAGCTCTGAGAAGTCGCAGCACCAGAACCGTGACATTGCCATGAAAGCGCTGAAGTCGCGGCTGTATCAGATCGAGCTCGACAAGCGCTCTGCGCTGGTGAACGAGGTGCATGAAAACGCCGGTGACGCTGGCTGGGGCAACCAGATCCGCTCTTACGTGTTGCAGCCCTATCAGATGGTGAAAGACCTGCGCACCAGCTATGAGACCAGCGACACCAAAGGCGTGCTGGATGGCGATCTGGATGGGTTGATGGCGGCGACATTGGCGATGGACGTGTCCGGCATGAGCCGCGCGGATGCGCAGTCTGAGGACTAACTTAATAGCCGGTTTGTGGGGGCTTTGCCCCCGTCACCGCGCGCGGTGACTCCCCCAGGATATTTGTGGAATGAGAATGTGCAGGCGCTTCATCGGGAGATGGGGCGCTTTTTGTTTGTGCGTGCGCTTGTGTGTTTAACCTGTTCATGATCCTCTGAACGGGAAGAGGAGCAGGGTATGGCAGAGTTTCTGGATTGGGATGCGGGCCAGTTGGCAGCGGCGATGCGTGGCGGGGATCTGAGCGCGGAGGCCGTGATGGCGGCGACTTTGGCGCGGATTGAAGCGCGCAATCCTGCGGTGAACGCTATTGTGGACTTACGGGACTCTGAGGTGTTGTTGGCGGAGGGGCGGTACGCGGATGCGGTGCCGGTTGCCGAGCGCGGCGCGTTGCATGGCATGCCCATTGCGGTGAAAGCGCTTTCAGATGTCAAAGGCATGCGGACCACTGAAGGCAGCCCGTTGTTTGCCGATCGGGTGGCGGACAGCGACAGTGCCTTTGTGGCGCGGATGCGGGCGGCAGGGGCGATTTTCATTGGTAAGACCAATGTCCCGGAATTTGGGTTGGGCTCCCACAGTTACAATCCGGTGCATGGGGTGACGTTGAACCCCTTTGATGCCAGTCGGACGGCAGGGGGCAGTTCCGGCGGGGCTGGCGCGGCTTTGGCGATGAACATGGTGGCGCTGGCAGACGGTAGTGACATGATGGGCAGCCTGCGCAATCCAGCCGGGTGGAACAACGTTTATGGCTTCCGGCCAAGCTGGGGGACCGTGCCCAAAGAGGTTGGGGCGGAGAGCTTCTGGCAGCAGTTGTCCACCATTGGTCCGATGGGGCGCAGTCCGCGCGATTGTGCGCTGTTGCTGTCGGTGATGGCCGAAGCCGAGCCGGGGGTGCCGTTTAATATGCCAGAGCGGGACTGGGACTTGCCGGAGGCCTGTGATGTCGCTGGCGCGAAGGTTGGCTGGTTGGGCGACTGGGGCGGGGTGATGCCGATGGAAGCGGGGATTTTGCCGCTTTGTGAGACAGGGCTTGGCGTACTTCGGGAGTTGGGCGCGGAGGTGGAAGATGTGGCGCCGCCTTTTGATGCGGAAGCGATGTTCCAGAGCTGGAGCGACTTGCGGGCCTTTGCCTTGGCCGGGGAGTTGGCCGCGCTTTATGAGGATGAGGCCACGCGAGGGCGGCTCAAGCCTGCGGCGCAGTGGGAAATCAAGCGCGGTATGGAGATGGGGGCGATGGCGTTGCATTGTGCCACCAAGGTGCGGTCGGAATGGTTTGCCGCGGCGGCCAAGCTGTTTGAAACTTATGAGGTTTTGGTGTTGCCCGTGGCGCAGGTGTTCCCTTTCCCGGCAGAGTGGGATTGGCCCAAGGAGATTGCTGGTGTGACCATGGACACCTACCACCGCTGGATGCAGGTGATGGTGCCTGCGAGCTTGCTTGGGTTGCCTGCGATCAGCGTGCCGGTGGGGTTTAGCGATGAAGGCCTGCCGATGGGCATGCAGATCATTGGCGCCAAAGGCACGGATGTGCGGGTGCTGGAGATTGCGCAGGCCTACCACGCGGCGACCAACTGGCCCAATAAACGCCCGCCGTACAGCGCAAACGGTTGATTTAAGATAGCAAACCAGCTTTGATCGCAGGGGAGCGAGCAGGCGCGGGGAGGGCGCATGTCTGAGGAGACCAATGTGGGTGCGGAGGACCAACGCACCACGAGTAAACCCATGAACGAAACGCAACTGTCTGCTGCGCGCACCGCCAATGGCGAGCGCGACCACGGGGCGCCCGCGTTGGGCGATGTTTCGGTGGGCATGTTGGGACAGTCGCTGCGGTTGGGGCTGCGCGATTTTCTCCGCAAGCCGATGTATGGCATTGGCTTTGGCCTGTTTTACGTGATTGGCGGCTGGCTGATGACCTGGCTGACGGTGGCGAGCGGGCAGAGTTATTGGCTGACGTTTGCGGCGATTGGCTTTCCGCTGTTGGGGCCGTTTGCTGCAGTGGGACTGTACGAAGTGTCGCTGAGGTTGGAGCGCGGCTGGGAGATCAATTGGCCGTTGATTGCCGGTGTGGTCTGGCGCCAGAGCAAAAGGCAGTTGCCGTCGATATGCGCCATCATCATCATTGTGTTCCTGTTCTGGTTCTTTCTGGCGCATATGATTTTTGCGCTGTTTCTGGGGCTGGCACCGATGACCAATGTGTCGAGTTCCTTTGAGATCTACACCACCACAAACGGCATCACGATGCTGCTGGTGGGCTCGATCGTCGGGTTTCTGTTTGCGCTGCTGCTGTACATGATCACGGTGTTGTCGTTGCCGCTGTTGCTGGATCGGGAGATTGATTTTGTGACCGCAATGATCACCAGCTTTGCCTATGTGCAGAACCATTTTGTTGTGATGCTCGTCTGGGCGGCGATGGTCGCGGGCTTGACCTTTGCCGCGCTGATCCCCGGGTTTCTCGGTTTGTTGATTTGCCTTCCCGTCCTGGGCCATGGCAGTTGGCATCTGTACGCGCAGATCAAAGCGGCGGGTGCGCAGGACAGCTAAGCAGGGGCAGGCGAGATGGTCGAGATAAAGTCGGAGTTTGTGATTTCGGACGAGGCGGGGTTGCGGGAGGTGTTCAAAACGCCAAACCCGGAGTCGTTGTCGCAGAAGAAATGCATCGACTATTTGGACAAACATGCGCGCAGCTTTATCGAGCGTTCGCCGTTCTTGTGTCTGGGCACGCAAGCGCCGGATGGGCTGGCAGACGTTACACCGCGTGGCGATCCCGAGGGCTTTGTGAAGGTGCTCGATGCGCGCACATTGGTGATCCCGGAGCGGCCGGGAAACAACCGGATTGATAGTCTGACCAATATTGTGGCGAACCCCAATGTCGGGCTGATCTTCCTGGTGCCGGGGTTTGACGAGACGTTGCGCGTAAATGGCACGGCTCAGGTGACCACGGACCCGGAGCTGCTAGCTCTGATGGAGGTGCAAGAGCGGTTGCCGCGCGCGGCGATTGTGGTGTCGGTGAAAGAGGTGTTTCTGCACTGTGCCAAAGCGTTTCGGCGCTCCAAATTGTGGGATCCGGCGTCGCTGCAGGACCGCAGCGAGATGCCTTCACTGAGCAAAATTGTGCTGGATCAGAGTACGGGTGCACCTGAAGATCCTGAGGAGATGGCCGAACTCGATGCGCAGCTGGAAGCGCGGTATCGGGAGACAATGTACTGACAAGGTGCGTCAGGCCTCTCGCCCCGTGGTTTTAAGTCGCCGGTGCAGGTCGGCTGACTTGGGGTGGCCTGTCTCAAGCGCGTAGACATAGGCCTGGGTGAGGAAAAAGCCCTCGGCCTCGGGGGTTTTGGCCGCTGTGGCGGCCTCTTCGTAGAGGGTGATCAGCGCATGTTTTTCGCCCTCGGAATGGGCGGCGAGCAGGTGGGCTTCCAAGTCGTTCATTGGTCGCGGTGCGCTTGCAGACGCGCGGCGACCCAGTCGTGAAAACAATGGGTGGGCGCGTCCATGGCAGGGGAGAAGCGGCCGCCGTCAAAGTGGGGCGCAGAGCGACCACGTTGCATGCCTTCGACCACAAAAATGTCTTCTTCAAACACCTGTTGCCATTGGGCGGCATTTTGAGAGCGTAGGGAGTCGTCAGTGTCTTGGTGGGCGTAGTAGAGATGCACGTGTTCGCGGGTATGATTGTGGGCTAGTGGTTCAAGGATGATGGCAAAGGCGTGGTCGCGCTGGGCCCCGAGGAGCACGTTGGGGTAGAGCGCGACGTATTCGGCGCCCTGATCCCAGAAGGCGGGCAGGTTGGCGAAGTCGGGGAAGGTGGTGCCATCCTCAGCGGTGATTTGGCGGTAGACGTGGGTGCCCTGGCCGGAGAAGTGCTCCGGTTCGACGATGTTGTAGTGATCTTCCAGGCGGGAGTAGCTGTTGAGGCCGGGGTGAACCCAGGGCAGGTGGTAGCTTTCGCAGTAGTTTTCCACCGCAAGCTTCCAATTGGTGGCGACATCCAGCGTGAAGCGGCTGTCTGCGCCGCCGTGGATGTGGGGTTGGTCAAAGGCGTGCCAGCGCGAAAGCAGGGCGGCGTGTTGGTCTTCAAAGGCGGGGGCATCGCCGGAGATGTTGACGAAGACAATGTCGTGCCAGATGTGGGAGCGGACTTCGATCAGGCCAAGTGTGGCACGGTCGATATCTGGATCGTTGTTTTGGCCGGGACCGCCGACGTGGGGTGTGGTGACCAAGCGGCCATCGGTGGCATAGCACCAGGAATGATAGGGGCAGCGGATGGCGCCTTCGATTTTGCGCGGTTCCTCTACGAGGATCATGCCGCGGTGGCGACAGACGTTGTTAAACACGCGCACAGTACCCGTTTTGTCGCGCAGAAGCAGGAGCGGCATGCCAAGGAAGGTCAGTGGCACGGCATCGCCGGGCTCGGGCACATCGGAAGCGACGGCGAGCCCCGCCCATGTGGACTTCAGCAGGGCGTCGGCTTCTTCGGTAAACACCCCCGGATCGGTATAATGCGCATTTGGCAATCCGTTGGCGGTGGCCACGGGCTGGCGCACGGCGGCGAGGGGATCGGCGAGAGGTTTTTGGTTGGACATGGCGGGCTCCAGAGGCTGGCACTGGTAGCCTAGGCGGCATAGTTAAGCGTGGTCCGGCCTGTCTGCGACAGCAGATGCCGCAGATGCGCCAGTCAGGTAAACGGGGTGTCCAGCATCAGGTGGTGCAGGTGGAACTCGGGCAAGTCATCCGGGCTGACTTATCCAGTTTGACGGGCCAAGGCGACGATGTCGCGCAGCGGGGCGTCGACATGTTCATAGACCATGCGCGCCACGCGGCGGCCGCGTAGGGTTTCGCGGGTGGGGCGGGCTGCATAGCCAACCCAAAATGTGTTGTTGAAAGCGGCGACACGCCCCAGGTAGTTGAATGTTGCCGCCATGTTGTGGCGGTGGGCAACATTGATGGAGATGCCATCTTCCTGCGCGGACACGTATCCTCGGAACTCCCGCAGAGGGCTGTTGGTGGGCAGTCCATGGGTGCTCATGGCTTGGCGGGGTTCATATCCGCGCAGAAACGTGTACTCCCCATCCCGGAAAATATAGACCAATCCAACAATCACGAGGTCGTCTTCCACAAAGCTTTTGCGGGAGAAACGATAAAACCCGGATGGCAAGGCCTCTTCAGATAGTGGGAGCATGCCACTTCCAACATTGGCCGCCAGGAAGGGATGGTTAAGCACGCCCGGACGGGTGTCCAGCTTGTCCAAAGGCTCAAGCAGAATGCGAGCGTCGACGTCAAAGAACTGGCAGATCAGGTGCAGCACATCAGGGCGGGGAAAGCTTTCTCCTGACAAGTATCGGCTGAATTGCGTGCGGTTGATTCCCAACTGCCTGCACAAATCGGAAACTGAGCGGTAGGGCGCGCAAAGATGCCGGAGGTTTCGCCCGAACATCCTTCGCAGTTCTGCTGGATGCGTTTCGCTTGGCGATACAGTCTCGGGTTGTGACAATTGGCTCTCCGGCTGTGTTTGTCATTGAAAGACCCGCAGAACGTGTGCAAAATCCGCATATGGTCAAAATCGATGCTTAATGGCGTCATCTTGGCGCATATTGGCACCAGCTTGCAATGGGGTCGACACAAAATTGACCATAGGTTGATGGGAAACTGGCTGTAGGCTGGGGCAGGGAGATGATCCGGCTGTGTTTTTGGCAGGGTCATTTGTGCACGGGACATAACGAGTTTCAGGGGAGGGAAGGGAATGAATGGCGTTGTGCTTTGGCATGACAGCAAAGGTGGTACAGCGGTTATTTGGTGTGAAGATCACGCGAATCTGGCCTATTTCAATGCCGAGAAAGACGCGTCTGCTTTGGGGAGCGACGTGGTCACTTTGGCGGCTGGTGATCTGGTGATGTTCGACATAATGATGGTTGGGCATCAGCGGCGGGCGTTTAATCTGCGTCGCCTGGCGCCGGGCACGCCTTTGGCCGAGCACCTGTTGCAGGCGGCGATGTCGGTGGAAACCGGAGAGGTTGGACGCGCGCTGCGGGCGGCGTTGCACTTGCCGGAAGCGGTGGAGGACAAAAAGACCTCGGCAAAGGTGATTGATCTGGAGGCGGCGGCGCGGTCGCGCAAGGTCAGTTAGCTGAACCCGGGCATTCGGACAAACAATCAAAATAAAAGGGGCCAAGCGGCCCCTTTTTTACTGTGCTGAGCAGGTGGTCTTATTCGGAGCCGCGCGACAGGGCAGCCACACCGGTACGCGCCACTTCGATCAGGCCCAAGGGGCGCATAAGGTCGGCAAAGGCATCGATCTTGCTGGGCGTGCCTGTGAGTTCAAAGACAAAGCTCTCCAGCGTGCTGTCCACTGCGTTGGCGCGGAAGATGTCGGCCAAGCGCAAGGCTTCGACGCGTTTTTCGCCAGAGCCCGCGACTTTGAACAGGGCCAGTTCACGCTCCACGGAGGCGCCTTCGACGGTCAGGTCATGCACGTCGTGTACTGGTACAATCCGGCCCAGCTGCGCCTTGATCTGTTCAATGACTTGCGGTGTTCCGGTGGTCACGATGGTGATGCGCGACAGGTGACCGGTGTGGTCGACCTCGGCCACGGTTAGGCTTTCGATGTTGTAGCCTCGCCCGGAGAAAAGACCAATCACACGGGCCAGAACGCCCGGCTCGTTGTCCACCAGAACAGCCAACGTGTGGGTCTCGACCTCGTCGGAGAAGTTCGGACGTAGGTTGTAAGCGGAGTGGCTCGTGGAGCCTTTTTTGATTTTTAGAGCAGCCATGGGTTTGCCTTTCAGTAAACGCTGAGAGAAAAGCTATCTCCAGCCTTTCTTAGTTCGAAGGCGACTTCATCGCCTTTGTTCATTTCGAAGCATTTTTGCTTGGACGATATGCTGGCAATGCGCATTGGTTTGGTTTTGGTTGATACTGGTCCAGACGGTGAAGCCAGAAGATACCTCGAATTTGTACCGAAAAATTTTCGGTCGTTGACGATCAACGTAGTTTCAAACATCGAAGCGCATTCATATGGTGGGCAGATACAGTATTCACCCGATGTCGTAGCAATTTCACTTGCTCTCCATAGGTCTGCGTCTTGCATCCATTCAACCTCCAAAAGCGTCGGGCGCTTAGGTGCCAACTGGTAGCCGACAATACCGACGCCAATGGCAATCGCTATTATCGACACCAATCGCATTGGTTACACCAGAACCGCGCCGCCGGCTTCGATGGCGCCTTGGGTGCTGGCTTCGCCCAGAAGCATTTCGTTGTGCGGTTTGCCCGACGGGATCATCGGGAAGCAGTTCTCGTGTTTCTCCACCAGACAGTCAAAGATCACCGGGCCGTCGTAGTTGATCATTTCCAAGATCGCCTCGTCCAGATCATCCGGATCGGAACAGATGATGCCTTTGGCGCCAAAGGCTTCGGCGAGTTTTACAAAGTCAGGCAGGGCCTCGGACCAGCTGTGGCTGTAGCGTTCGCCGTGCAGCAACTCCTGCCACTGGCGCACCATGCCGAGGCGTTCGTTGTTGAGGATGAATTGTTTCACCGGCAGGCGGAATTGTACCGCGGTGCCCATTTCCTGCATGTTCATCAGCCAAGACGCTTCACCGGCCACGTTGATTACGAGGCTCTCAGGATGGGCCACTTGCACGCCAACGGAGGCTGGTACGCCGTAGCCCATGGTGCCGAGGCCGCCGGAGGTCATCCAGCGGTTGGGATCTTCAAAGCCGAGGTACTGCGCGGCCCACATTTGGTGTTGGCCCACTTCGGTGGTGATGTAGCGATCGTGGTCCTTGGTCAGGGCTTCAAGACGCTCCAGCGCGTACTGTGGCTTGATGACGTTGCCTTCCTGAACGTATTTCAGGCATTCCACCTTGCGCCAATCGCTGATCTGGTTTTGCCATTTGGCGATCGCTTCGCGGTTCACGGTGCGGCCACGGGCCTTCCAGACTTTCAGAATGTCGGTCAGCACGCTTTCCACGTCACCCACAATCGGGATGTCCGCCGGGATCACCTTGTTGATCGAAGACGGATCGATGTCGATGTGGGCTTTCTTGGAGCCGGGCGAGAAGGCGGAGATCAGGCCGGTGATACGGTCATCAAAGCGCGCGCCGATGTTGATCATCAGGTCGCAGTCGTGCATCGCCATATTGGCTTCGTACAGGCCGTGCATGCCGAGCATGCCCAACCAGTTTTCGCCAGACGCCGGATAGGCGCCAAGGCCCATCAGGGTGGAGGTGATTGGAATGCCGGTGGCATCCACCAGTTCACGCAACAGCTTGGAGGCTTTCGGGCCGGAGTTGATCACGCCGCCGCCGGTGTAAAACACAGGGCGTTCAGCCTTCTCCATTGCTTCAACCAACTCGTTGATCGCGGTGATGTCGCCCTTGGTTTCGGGCTCATAGATCGAGGTGTCCGACTTCTCCGGCGCGGTGTATTTGCCGTTGGCGAATTGCACGTCCTTCGGGATGTCGACCAACACCGGGCCGGGGCGGCCGGAGCGCGCCACGTGGAAGGCCTGGTGCAGGGTTTCAGACAGGGTGTCTGTGTCCTTGGCCAACCAGTTGTGTTTGGTGCAGGGGCGGGTGATACCCACGGTGTCGGCTTCTTGAAAGGCGTCCGAGCCGATCATGAAGGTTGGCACCTGGCCGGTCAGAACCACAATCGGGATCGAGTCCAGCAGGGCATCGGTCAGGCCGGTCACTGCGTTGGTTGCGCCGGGGCCGGAGGTTACCAGCGCCACGCCAACCTTGCCGGTTGAGCGAGCATAACCTTCGGCGGCGTGAACCGCGCCTTGCTCGTGCCGCACCAGGATGTGGCGGATGTCATTTTGCTGAAAAATCTCGTCGTAAATCGGTAGCACCGCGCCTCCGGGATAGCCAAAGACTGTGTCCACACCCTGATCCTTCAGGGCTTGAACCACCATTTTTGCTCCGGTCATCTGACGTGTCATCATTCTCTCCGTTACCGACGACATTACTAGCTCACACAAAAAAGCCCCCGCTTATCAGCGAGGGCGCATGGGGTACCGTTATGGTGTCCGTTACCGGCCCATGCGCCTAATTCCGACAATGACGACTAGCCTTGGCATCGTATTTGTCCTCAAGTGGGGTCACTTATTGTGTTCGGATCGGACCTTATGGCTGCTGCATCGCGGCGTCAACCGCGAAATCTACAGAAAAGCACCGTTTCGGGCGTAAAATCTTTGCATTTGTTGCGTGAGCCACCGGCTTTCGCGAAATTTGAGGAAAAATCATGGGTAAATTCAGTCTGAATCAGATCACACCGTTTGTTCCCTGCAGCAATTTGGCGCGGCAAATCGCGTTTTACCGGGATGTGTTGGGCTTTGAGGTGGGATTTACGGCCGATAACTACGCATTCTTACGGCGCGAGGCCGTGGCGGTGCGTTTGATCGAAGTGGATCCGGGTGACGACCTGACGGGGCGGGAGACGTCATTCTACATCGACGTCCAGCAAATAGACGCGTTGTTTGCTGATATGCAGGAGGCGTTAGACGCATTGCCACAGGGTCGCGTTCGGGCGCCCTTTGATCAGGACTATGGGCAGCGCGAGTTCCACGTACTGGATGAAGATGGAAACCTGGTGTTTTTCGGTGAGGGGATTTCATAGCCGTATGGGAGCTACTGTGTTCGCCTCTATGCCGTTTTGACCTTTAGGCGCGATAAAGTTGAGGAACCAACTTTGGACGTCGACACGTTTTGGAGCGCCACCCTGCAAAATCGCTGTTTTATGTTATTATTTGCGCATTCATTTCACAGCAGCATTTTGAAAGGAGAGGGCTATGTCCTACCGGCGATTGGTTATTCCCAACATGTGGGCGCGGATGCAGCGCCTACAGGACGAAGACCTCAATGATAAGGACGATGATCCCGGCGATGATGAGATTTACGGGATTGTCACAGTGATACAGCGGTCCAATAGAGGCGTGCTTGAGGACACCCATGTGGGCGGGTCGGACAATTACGTGACTTTTACTCAAGCTGATCGCGGCAAATGGAAGGAACTGCAGCATACCGGGGAGTGGATGGGCGTTTGGGTGCCCTCTGACAGCCAAATCGAAGTAACCTGGTACCTCATGGAAGAGGACAGCATTTTAGATGATGATTTGGAAGAAGCCCTTGGCGACTTGGTCAAAGGGATTACCGAGGAAATCGAAGAGCTTCCAGGGATCGCGCGCGCAAAACGGCTCTATGCGCTGATTACAAAAGTTGTGGCGAGTATCAGTGGCGATGATGTGCTTGGCACACACAAGCGGTTCTTTGACTTAAGCCAACTTCCGCAACCGTTTGAATACCGGCGCACTTTTTCATGTAACGCCAATGATGCGGATTATACCGCCTGGGCGCGGTTGAATCTTGGAAAGAGCCGCAAGCGGTAACGCCTATAGACCAACACCGGTGCCTTGCAGCACGCCGTGTTCCATGGCGTAGCGGGTGAGGCCAGCGGTGGAGGAGATGCCCAGTTTGCGTTTGATGTTTTTGCGGTGGGTTTCCACGGTGCGCACCGAGATGTTGAGCTCATTGGCAACTTCTTTGTTGGATTTACCCTGGGCCAGTTGCAACAAAACAGTTTGTTCGCGGCTGGTGAGTGGTTCGCGGGCGCCATCCTCGGATGGCTCCAGCGAGCCTTTGGCGCCGGTGCAGAGGTATTTCTTGCCGCTCATCACAGCGTCGATCGCGGTTTTGATTTCTTCTGTGGGCACGTCTTTGAGCACATAGCCCATCGCCCCATGGCTGAGCGCGGTGGAAATGTACTCCGGGCTGTCGTGCATCGACAGGATCAACACGCGCAGGTCAGGGTCCATCTCCAGGAGCATTTCTGTGGCGGTGAGGCCGCCGATCTCTGGCATGTTGAGGTCCATCAACACCACGTCGGGATTCAGCGTGGGCAGTTGGTTCACGGCCTCGCGGCCATTGGAGAGGGTGCCGACAACGGTGATGTCGTCATAGCTTTCCAGAATGGACTCGATGCCTTCGGCCACCATGGGGTGATCGTCGACAATCATCACTTTGATGGTTGTGTCTGAACTCATGCGCTGGCCTTTCGGGTCTTGTCGTTGCCCTCGGTTTCGGGCGTCAGGATGTGGCTTAGCGGGACTTCTGCCACAATCACCGTGCCGGAGCGAGAGGAGAATATGCGGAGGGTGCCGTCGAGTTGCTCAACGCGTTCCTGCATGTTGCGCAGACCGAGGCCGCCGCGCGCGGAGGGATCGCGTTCCTGCGGCAGGCCCTTGCCGTTGTCAGCGATCCGCAGGGTGGCGCCTTTCTTGTGGCCGCGCACGTCGATGGAGACGGTGGTGGCTCCGGAGTGGCGTTCGATGTTGGTTAGGGCTTCCTGAGCAATCCGGTATAGCGCGATTTTGGCGTCTTGATCGAGGCGGTTGCGGAAAACCACGGTGTTGAAGTGGGTCTCAATTCCTGTGCGGGTGGAAAAGTCGTCTGTCAGGGCTTTCAGGGCGGGGCCGAGGCCGAGGTCGTCAAGCACGCCGGGGCGCAGGTCGCGGGAGATACGGCGGACCTCCTGGATAGCGCCAGAGAGGTGATCAACGCCCTTTTCCAGAGACTCTAATCCGCGTTCGTCGCCGTTCTTGAGGCGGCGGGTCGCGCTATCGAGGGCATAACGTACGCCAACAAGCAGTTGCGAGATGCCGTCATGCAATTCGCGAGCCACGCGGCCACGCTCTTCTTCTTGCGCGTCAAACACCCGCTGGGTCAGGGCTTTGAGTTTGGCGTCAGCAAGACGGCGTTCGCGCACAGTGATGAAGAAGCCGGAGAGGAAAACAAGGGTGAGGCAGGCGACGGTGATCACCAGGATGTAGAAAGAAGTGCGTTGCACGCGTTCCTCCACATCGGCGCGCGCAGCGGCGACGCTTTCAAGTACGTCGTCGATAAATATGCCGGTGCCAACCACCCACTGCCAATCTTGCAAGCCGACCACATAGGTGACCATTCGGGCAGTTTCTAAGGATGAGGGCTTAGCCCAGTCAAAACTGTGATAGCCGCCGCCGGTGCGGGCGATGTCGATCATCGGATCAGTGACTTCGGTACCGTTCAAGTCGGTCAATCCACGCCAGTTTTTGCCAATCAGATACGTTTGTCTCGGGCTGACCAAATTGTTGCCGTCGTAGTCAAACACAAAGAAATAGCCGTCTTGGCCATAGAGCATGGACGACAGGATTTGCGTGACAGCAAGCTTGGCTTCGTCGTCATCTGGAGCGGCGCGGCCATAGATGTTCACAAAGGCTGTTCGGGCGATGGAAATATAGTTTTTAAGCTCGGCTTTCTTGGCTTCGATCAGCTGGGTTTCCAGCGCACGGATCTCGCGGTCGGCCAATTGGCGCGATTGGTTGGCCACCAGCACGGAGATGGCCGCCACAGCCAAAAGCAGCGGTACAGTGGCCAGCAAGAAGAGCTTCTGACCATAAGACAGGCGCAAGTAGGGTAAGAAAGGTCGCATGTTCGATTCGTTACGAGAGATCGGGGGCGAATCATAGAAGAGAATCAAAAACGGTGGCGCTAACGTTGCCGTGATTTACAATTTTTTTGCCGGAATTGGTCAGCATTTTTTGCCATTTGGTCGGTTTCTACGCGGTAGTGGGTATTTCCTCTACGTAGGGTCACCGCTAGGCTCGCCACACTTCAACGATCCGCTCGGACTCTCTGGAGCGAGAACCGGGCTGAACATAATTTCTGGGAGGAAAACCTTAATGGATCGTCGTTCTTTTCTGAAAACATCTGCACTTGGCGGTACCGCAGCAGCGGCCAGCACTCTGGCGGCGCCTGCTTATGCGACCGGCAAGCAGACTCTGACCATGGTAACATCCTGGGGCCGTGGCCTCGCGGGTGTGTTTGACGCGGCTCAGCACGCAGCAGACACCATCAACGCGATGTCCGATGGCAACCTGACCGTTGACATCAAAGCCGCAGGCGAACTGGTTGGCGCGTTTGAAGTATTTGACGCTGTGACCGCTGGTCAGGCTGACATGTACCACGCCGCTGACTACTACTTCGTAAGCCAGCACCCAGGTTACGCGTACTTCACCGCGGTTCCGTTCGGCATGACCGCACAGGAACTGGTGAACTGGTACTACCACGGCGAAGGCCACGCACTGCATGACGAACTGGGCGAAATCTTCGGCCTGAAGTCCTTCATCGCAGGTAACACCGGTGCACAGGCTGGTGGCTGGTATTCCAAAGAGATTGCTGGTCCAGAGGACTTCCAAGGTCTGAAGTTCCGTATGCCAGGTCTGGGTGGTCAGGCGCTCGGCAAGATGGGTGCTTCCGTACAGAACCTGCCAGGTTCCGAAGTGTATCAGGCGCTGGCGTCTGGCGCGATCGACGGCACCGAGTGGATCGGTCCGTGGGCCGACGAGAAAGCCGGTTTCCAGGAAATCACCAAGTTCTACTACACCGCGGGCTTCCACGAGCCAGGTGCAGCTCTGACGCTGGCGACCAACCGCGAAGTGTTCGAAGGTCTGACCCCTGCAAACCAGAAAATCATCGAAACTGCCGCCGCAGCCACCCACCAGTGGAACCTGGCGCAGTTCCTGAACAACAACGGTGCGGCGCTGCAGCGTCTGCAAGCCGGTGGTGTGAAGGTTCTGGAATTCCCAGATTCCGTATGGGACGCAATGGGCGCAGCCGCGAAAGAGACCATGGACGAGTACATGGACGACGAACTGTTCGCAAAAATTCGCGCGTCTGTGGAGACCAGCATGGCTGCGTCTTCCAACTGGCTGGTTAAGTCCGAAGGGACATACCGTGCACAGCGTTACCGCGTGATGGGCTAAGCCCTTGAGACGCTAAGCAAATTGGCCCCCCGGTGATTTCCGGGGGGCCTTTTGCAAAAACAGACAGGGCGCGGATCGCAGCACTGTCAAAAATCCAAAAACAATAAGGGGATGAGGGGACAATGCTGGACGGTCTGGTCTGGTTCTTTTCCAACATTGGCCAAGCCTTTGTGAACGCGGGATACGCGATCACACATCCGGGCATGTGGCTGAGCTGGATTGGCGGCCTTGAGACCACCGAGGACAAACAAGCGCTGATGCGGTTTGTTTACTACGGTGGCTCGGTTGAGTTTTTCTTTGTGGTGTTCACGCTTTTCCTGATCGTTACGGCGGTTGGTATTGCGCGACCCAATTTCATGTGGGGATGCGTGCGCGTTCTGGAAGGTCTTGCCAACTCGGTGGGCCGTTTCTTTGCGTGGGCGGGTCTGTTGATGGTTCTTCAGCAGATCGTGATCGTCTTTATGCAGCGGATCTTCACGGTGCCAGAGATCAGCCTGATTTACGGCGTGAGCTGGCTGACGTTTGACGTGAGCTGGTGGGCGGAAGAGCTGAAGCTGTATAACGCCATGATCGTCTGTATGTGTGCGACCTACACCTTTGTGCAGGGCGGCCACGTCCGCGTGGACCTTGTCTACTCCGCGATCAGCCACCGTGCAAAGCGTGTGATCGATATGCTCGGTTCGCTGCTGTTTATGATGCCGGTTGCGGTTCTGACCTGGATGTACGGCTGGTTCTTCATGTGGCGTCACCTTGTGACCCCGAAGGTATCGGCGTCCGACAAGGTTGAGATCCTGATGAAAAAGGCCCGTATCCTGAAATGGAACGTGGAAACCATCGGTTTCTCTCCAAACGGCTTCAACGCTTACTTCCTCTTCAAAGTGCTTCTTATTTGCTTTGCCGGCATGGTCTTCTTGCAGTCCATTGCGTTCTTCTATCGCTCGTATCTCGAGTTCAAAGAAGGCGCCGGCAGCGCTGGCAAATACCTCGACCGCGATACGCTGGGCGAGGGTGAAGAAGCCTATGAAGGCACACACTGATCTAAGGGGCAGAACTAATGCTATTTGGACTTGATGGGGTCGAGATCGGCCTGATTATCGTCTTCCTCTGCCTCTTTGGGGGCATTCTCTCCGGCTTCCCTGTGGCGTTTGCCATCGGTGGCGCAGGGGTTATCTCCTTCGGGATCATTGCGGCGCTGGACAGTGCCGGGATCCTGATTCACCAAGCGATTGACACCAGCTCAACCATGTACGCCGACTTGATCGCGCAAGGGGTGAAGGCGGACGCAATCTCGATCTTCCGATACCCGGATTTGCCGCGTGTGGCAGAATCCGTGTTCCCGGGCGGCTGGGAACAGGCGATGAACCGCAACATCAGCTTTGTGGTCAACCGGATGAACGAGCGTGTGCTTGCCGGTCAGTCCATCGAAACGCTGTTGGCGGTTGTGATGTTTGTTTTGATGGGAATCACGCTGGAACGCTCCAAGATCGCAAACGACCTTCTGACCACCATGGCGCGCGTCTTTGGCCCGCTGCCAGGCGGTCTGGCGGTGTCGGTTGTGGTTGTGGGTGCTTTCCTCGCGGCCTCCACCGGTATCGTGGGCGCAACGGTTGTGACCATGGGCTTGCTGTCGCTGCCAACTATGCTGAAGCACGGGTACAACCCGAAGCTGGCAACCGGTGTGATTGCGGCGTCTGGTACGCTGGGCCAGATTATTCCGCCATCTATCGTGATCGTTCTTCTCGGCACGCTGGCGGGCGACCTTTACTCTGCGGCACAAGAAAACCGTGCGCAGGTGGCAGGCTGTTCTGATGCGCTGACCTTCTTGGGTGAGCCAGCAGTTGTGTCTGTTGGGACATTGTTCCAGGCGGCGCTGATCCCCGGCATCATGCTGGCGGTGCTCTATGGTCTCTATGCCTTTGGCTACGCGCTGTTTAACCCCAAAGAAGCCCCAGCGGTGGAAATGGGAGACAGCGGCGGTGAAGCCATCACCCGTGGTGAGAGTCTGACTTGGTTCCTCGCGGTTCCTGCGGGTCTGATTGCTGGTGTTATCCTTTTGGGACAGGTCAATGTGATTGGCTCTCAGGACGTGACCGTGGACAGCTTCTCGGATGCGGGTCAAACCGCCAGCCTGCGCACCAACGTTGGCGAAGAGTGTAAAGCGTCGATGATTGAGCTGCATGGTCAGTTGGCCTGGGATCAGGCTGTGGCTGAACAGACAGCGATTGACGAAGCGGGCGGGGTGGCCGAAGCGCGGGCTTTGACTGACGAAGAGCGCTCTGCTCTGCGTGTTGAGAAGATTGCGGCTGCGGCGCCAATCGGTTCTGGCCTGGCCATCGGCTACCTGTTGCTGGCTCTGATCCTGACCACGGCACGTGGTGTGGCACCAAGCGCGGACACCCGTCCGCTGCTGATTGGTGGTGCTGGTATCGTTCTGGCTCTGGCCGTGGATGCACTGGTGATCTCGCCGGTGACAACGCCGGGTTGGACGCTGATCTACATGGCTATCCCTCTGGCAATGACGCTCTACGGTGTGCGCTATGGCGCGGGTCTGCTGGGCAAAAACGAACTGCTGCGTGTGGTCTTCCCACCGCTGGTTCTGATCATTGCTGTGCTGGGTTCGATCCTCGGTGGTATCACCAACCCGACACCGGCGGCTGCGCTGGGTGCCGGTGGGGCGATCATGCTGGCGGCTTACCGGCGTCTGCACGATGAGGGCCGTTCCGGCGGGATCATCATCTGGTCGACCTTTGCGGTGATCATCATGATCCTTGTAGGCGTGAACTTTGACCTGCGTATCAACCAGGAAGTTGTCTCCACTGAGAACGTGATTGCGTTCTTCGTGGCCAAAGGCACCTATCTGTTTGCGATGTTTGGTCTGCTTTACGGCTGCTTCGTGCTGTTCCGTGGCAAGGTGCTCTCGCCGATCGTGCGGGAAACCGCGAAGGTGACCTCGATGGTCTTCACCATCCTGATCGGTTCGCAGCTCCTGAACCTGGTGGTGATCAGCTTTGGTGGCGAGCATTACATTCAGCAATTCCTGAAGTCGTTTGACAACGAGTTCAAGGTTTTCCTGATCGTGATGCTGGTGCTGTTTGTGATGGGCTTTGTGCTCGACTTCCTCGAGATCATTTACATCGTGATCCCGATTGTCGGCCCGGTCATCTACGGCGGTACCTTTGATCCAAAATGGGTCACCATCATGATCGCGGTGAACCTGCAGACCTCGTTCCTGACGCCTCCCTTTGGTTTTGCGCTTTTCTACTTGCGAGGGGTGGCGCCAAAAGAGGTCACGACCGGGCATATTTATAAGGGCATCATTCCCTTTGTGCTCATCCAGGTCGTGGGGCTTGCGATCCTATGGTACGTGCCATCGATCGTGACGATCCTGCCGGATCTGATCGGGAACTGATCTGAGACGTAAAAGACCAAAAAGAAACGGGGGCCATTTGGCCCCCGTTTTGCGTTTTGGGATGTATGTCGAATTCGGTTGCGGCGTGGCGTTTATGGTTTGTTCAGCAGACAAAGCTGCGCGCCTTAAGGTATCTGATTGCGGTCAGGGCTCTCCTTAAAATTGTCTTAATCTGCGTGCAAACAGGACTTTCCAGAAGGAGAGTTGGTTTGCGTAAGACATATTTTGTTCTGATGTTTTTGTTGGGAATTGTGGCTGTTGCAGCGGCCATCCCCGGGATGCCGTTGATGATTGCCTTGTATACGTTGTTCATCGGTTACCCAGTTATGATTGTGTGCATCAACGGATTCTTCTACGGGCTCTTTTTCGCGCCCGGTATTTTGCGAGAAACTCGTAGTGCATGGCTGATTTCGGCCACGTTGGCGGTTGTGTTTGCGATGGGGCCATTTGCAGTTTCAAAGATCTGGGTCAGTGGCTTACAGCCAGCAGACGTTGCACCCGACATGCCACTTGCAGAACAGGTCAAGGTGCTCGATGTCGTTTTGCCCCAAAAGAAAGTCGATAGGTTGGGCACGTTTGGCTACATTGGCAACTCTTGTGGCCAGTTGTGTGTGCATGTTCTGGAAACCGGGCAGGTTGCCGCCGTCCGCGTGATTTGGGCCGGCAGTGACTACGACATTGCCAAGGTGCATTTGTGGTCCCATGAAGAGAATGCGGTCATCGTCGGACAAGCTAAGGCGGGTGACGTGACTTTGGACTTGTCGGATTGGGCGTCGCGGTCTTTTTACGAAAGCAACCGGGATCGTAGTTGGTCGATCAAATATGACTTGGAGAAGACGTGGGCTGTTGCAGCACCTGCCTATGAACGAGATGAGGCGCAAGCGCTGTACTTGCACACAGCTGTCAATTATCGCGGCTTTTTTCCAATTACCGTTTTGCTTCCTGATATCCGGGGGCTCGGCAGTACGGTTCCAAGCGCGGGGTATCGGATGTTTCGCGTCGAAAGTCAGTGGTCCAATGCGATCTCGATTTCGCAGGTCTTTGCAGATCTTGGGTTTAGCATTCCGTACCGTTGATCGCTTGTCTCAAGAGATCCATTCCAGTGAGGGACTGTTTAACGTCGCTTCGGGGGCTCGGGCGTGATGTAGATAGCGGGCGTCCGGTGCGCCCGCTCCAGGGTAATCACTATTTGGGTTTTAGCCGTTCTAGTACCGCGCGGCGCGGTTGATGGCGACGGAGCCCATGACGTGGTCGGTGAGGCCTTGTTTGCGGTCCGTGGTGATCATCAGCACAATCGAGATGATTTGCAGAATTGGGAACATTACGGACACCGTGAAGCCCAAGGTGTGCAGGAAGGCGGACCCGAGATCAAAACGGCTGCCGTCGGATTGACGCAGTTCGATGGACATCAGGCGCATGCCCCAGGTGGCGGAGCCGGTGGCTATGGTGACCACGCGGTAGGCAAAGCCAAACACAAACAACAGCGCACCAAAGAAGAAGAGGCCGGTGAAGGCGGTGAACGGCAGCACCAGCACACAGAGCACAAAGATCAGGCCGGTGTCGATCAGCCACGCCAGCAGGCGCTTGAAAGTCACGTCTTCGTAAAACTCGGACTGGGTGTCCGGATCGGGTAGGGCAAAGCTGCGGTGGCTCATGTCTCTCTCGTTTTGGTGGGGGCCGGTATTGTATAGAAAACGGCGCGGAAGATGTCTCCCGCGCCGTGACTGCTCATAAAGGCGCGCGCTTAGGCGTCTTCGGTTTCACGGCGCTCGTCGGCCGCTTTGGTGGCGCGTTCGTCCATGAACTGGTCAAACTCTGCCTTGTCTTTGGCGGCGCGCAGACGCTCCAGGAAGTCCTCAAAGCTCTTCTGCTCGTCTTCCAGACGGCGCAGGGTCTCGTCGCGGTAGCTGTCAAAGGCGCTGTTGCCGGAGGAGGCCATCACATGCATGCGGCGAGAACAGCTGCGGTTGCGGGAGGATTTCTTGAACATATCTTTGCTCCAGATCATGTAGAACAGAAGGGCCAGGCCAACAGGCCAGAAGAACACGAAGCCAAGAACCATGGCGGCAATCCAGGCACCTTTGCCTTTGCTGTCCAGCCAGGCCTCGCTCTTGCCAAACCAGCTGAGGTGCTGGGTGTCGGCGGTATGGGCGGTTGCGGCAGGGGTCATAACTGTCTCCGAGTTGTGTCTGTTGTGTCTCTGTGAGGCGGTATGTAAATCGCTTTCACATTACCTAGATTGGGAGTGTGGCTGCGCATTGCAAGGGAAAATGTGAAAGGTTTTTACATTTGATGGTTATGTGTCTGTATTGGTTGAATAAATTGGTCGAGAAAAATTTTGCTTTAGGTGCTAAAAGTGCAGGTCTTGGCCCCGGAAATCTGCTCTAAATCCTCTGGAGAGAGGCAAAATACGTGGTTTGGCGTGCCAGCCGCGGCCCAGATTTGTGCAAACTCAGTCAGGCGCGTGTCCATAAAGGCTTGAATTGGGGAGAGGTGGCCCACCGGGCTGACCCCGCCAATGGCAAAGCCGGTTTGTGTGCGCACCACGGTGGCATCTGCGCGGGTCAAAGGTGCGCCAAGGAGCGCTTCGGCGGCGTGAGGGTCAACTTGGCGGCCGCCGGCGGTCAGGAACAGGACGACCTCTCCGGTGTCGGCGTTTTGAAACACAATGGACTTTGCGATTTGATCGACGTCGCAGCCCACGGCGTCGGCTGCCATTTGCGCGGTGCGGGCGCCGTCGGTTTCGCGGATGTCGATCTCTTTGCCTGCGGCTTCTAAGGCGGCGCGCACGCGTTTCAGGCTTTTGCTCATAGTTGGTCTCCTCGTCCTCGGGTTGATTTCTGCCATGGCGCGCCGCAGGGTGCCAGCATGGAAAAACAGACTGATTTGAAAGAGACCTTGTTGGCGCTGGAAACCCAAGTGTGGGATGCGCTGGTGACAGGCGATGGGGACGCGGATGGGGCGTTGCTGAGTGAAGATTTTATCGGGGTGTATCCCGATGGCTTTGCCGGAAAGGACGCCCACACAGGGCAGTTGGACGGCGGCGCAACGGTGGCGAAATACCGGCTGAGCGAGGTGCAGGTTCGGGCCACGGAGGCGGACAGCGGGTTGCTGATCTATCGCGCAGATTATCTGCGGGTTGGCAAGTCTGACTGGGAGGTCATGTTGGTGAGCTCCCTGTGGGAGAGGCGCATTGGGAACTGGGTCAACAGCTTCAGTCAGGACACGCCGTTGACCGGGGACGGGGTGCCTTAAGCCGCCCCTGCGGCAGCACCGCCAATTGACCTTCGCGCATGGCGGTTTCAAAGTCGCGCCATGTTGTTTGAATCACAAATCACCCGCCTGCCACGCCCGTTTGACACTGATCTTGGTGCGGAGGCGCGGGCGGCGGTGCCGGCGTTGTCTGGCGATCTGGCCAAGTTGATTGAAGGCACGGCGGGATCAAGTCCCTACCTGAAAAGCCTGATCCACAAGGAAGCGGCCTGGTTGCCGGAGGCGTTGCAGGATGCGGATGTGGCTTTGGCGGCGGTGTTTGCGGGGTTGCAGGCCGGTGCACCGGATCAGCGGCCAACCGCTTTAAGGGCTGCGAAACGCAAGGTGGCTTTGCTGACGGCATTGGCCGATTTGGCTGGGGCGTGGTCGCTGGAAAAGGTGACGGGCACGCTAACGGATTTTGCCGATCTGGCGAGCCAGTTGGCGCTCGAGGCCACGATTGGTGCGGAAATTCGGCGCAAGAAACTGCCCGGCGCTACCGAGGATGACATTCCGACAGCGGGCGGCATGGTGTCGATTGCCATGGGCAAGATGGGTGCGCATGAGCTGAATTACAGTTCTGACATTGATCTGATCTGTCTGTTTGATGAAAGCCGGTTTGATCCGGAGGATTATCATGACGCGCGGGCGAGTTTCATTCGGGCAACGCGCAAGATGGCGGCAATGCTCAATGACATCACCGGCGATGGCTATGTGTTCCGCACCGATCTGCGTCTGCGACCTGATCCGGCGGTGACACCGGTGTGCCTCGCGATGGAGGCGGCGGAGCGCTATTATGAGAGCCTGGGGCGGACTTGGGAGCGGGCGGCCTATATCAAGGCGCGGCCTTCGGCAGGCGATCTGGCAGCGGGGCAGAAGTTTCTTGATACGCTGACGCCTTTTGTTTGGCGCAAGCATCTGGATTTTGCCGCCATTCAGGACGCGCATGACATGCGACTGCGCATTCGTGAGCACAAAGGGCTGGGCGGTGAGATCACGCTGGACGGTCACAATATGAAGCTGGGGCGCGGTGGCATTCGGGAGATCGAGTTTTTTACCCAGACACGGCAGCTGATCGCAGGTGGGCGCGATCCGTATCTGCGAGACCGCCATACGGTTCCGGGGTTGCGCAAGCTGGCCTCCAAGGGCTGGGTGCCGGAGGATGTGGCCGAAGCGCTGTCCGATCACTACCGCTTTCATCGCGAGGTGGAGCACCGCGTGCAGATGGTGGCGGACGCGCAGACGCATCTGTTGCCCAAAAGCGAAGAGGGCTGGGGCCGGATTGCGGGCCTGATGGGGCGCGACGAGGCGGACATTCGCAAAGAGTTGCAGGAGCGGCTGACCGAAGTGCATGAGATGACCGAGGGGTTCTTTGCGCCGGATGCCGCGCCGGAGGGTGGCGAAGATGTGACCCACGCGTTTGATGAGGACGTCATTGCACGTTGGGAGAGCTATCCGGCCATGCGCAGCGTGCGTGCGGTGGAGATATTCAACCGCGTGCGGCCAGAGATTTTGCGGCGTCTGGCGCAGGCGCCAAAGCCGGATGAGGCGCTTTTGGCGTTGGACGGCTTTTTGCGTGGACTGCCCGCTGGCGTGCAGCTGTTCTCGCTGTTTGAGGCCAATCCGCAGTTGATTGATCTTTTGGTGGATATTGTGGGCACTGCGCCCGCGCTGGCACAGCATTTGTCGCGCAACTCCGGTGTGTTTGACGCGGTGATTGGCGGCAGCTTCTTTACCGAGTGGCCAGGCGTGCGCGAGTTGACCGAAGAGCTGCAGGAGCGGCTGGCGCGGGATGAGGACTATGAGGCGCAGCTGGATGGCTCGCGGCGGTGGGCCAAGGAATGGCAGTTCCGCATTGGGGTACATCATCTGCGCGGCTTGATCGGCGCGGAGGAGGCTGGGCGACAGTATGCGGATTTGGCCGAGGCGGTTTTGGCAGGGCTCTGGCAGCCTGTGGCGGATCATTTTGCCTCCAAACACGGGCCTATGCCGGGGCGGGGCGCGATTGTGCTTGGCATGGGGTCTTTGGGGGCGCAGCGGCTTAATGCAACGTCTGACCTGGATCTGATCGTGATTTATGACGCGGATGGCGTGGAAGCCTCTGACGGGCGGCGGCCTTTGGCGGCGCGGCCCTATTATGCGCGGTTCACACAGGCCTTGGTGACGGCGCTGAGCGCGCCCATGTCGCAAGGGCGGCTCTACGAGGTCGACATGCGCTTGCGTCCGTCTGGCACGCAGGGGCCGGTGGCGACGTCTTTGGCATCGTTCAAGAACTACCAGATGAATGAAGCCTGGACCTGGGAGCATCTGGCGCTGACGCGGGCGCGGCCTGTGACCGGCGCGCCGGAGTTGATGGCGGAAGTCGAAGGCTTCCGGCAGGAGGTTTTGGCAGCCGAAAAAGACAAGGCAGCGATTGGCAAAGACGTGCAAGAAATGCGGGCGCGGATTGCGGCGGCCAAAGCGCCGGACGGGCCATGGGATGCCAAGATTGGCGCAGGTCGGTTGCAGGATATCGAGTTGTTGAGCCAGACCGGGGCGCTTTTGGCCGGATCGTCTCGACGGGCGGTGACGCAGGGCTTGCAAGCGGGTGTCGCAATTGGCTGGCTTTCTGCCTCAGACGCGTCAGACCTTGCCAGCACCTATCGGCTTTGCTGGCAGGTGCAGTTGGCGTCGAAGTTACTTTCGGGCAGCACCATTGCACCCAATACAATTGGCGCTGGTGGTCGGGCGTTTTTGTTGCGTGAAACCGGTGCGGACGATATCGAGGCTGTGTTGCGCAAGTTGACGGATGCGACTGAGACGGCGGCGACGACAGTCACAGCGGCCTTGGCGGCCACAGGGGAGGCATGACATGGACATTTCGCATTGCGACCCCAAGGGGCTGATCCACGAGAGTTACCGGATGGAGGGTATTGAGCCCTCGGAGTGCCGGACGATCTTTTTGGATTGGGCTCTGTCGCTTCCGGACGGTGTGGACACCCGCGATGCGATTGAGATGTTGATTGTACATCTGGGCAGCAAGCATCCGGGCCATCCGATGACACAAGTTCTGGAAGAGGGCAGCGTGGAGATGCGCACGCCCAAACGCCGTGGTGGGTGGCGTTCAAGGCCTCGTAACTGATAGAGCGTTAGGCGTTTGCGTCGAGCCAATCGAGCGCTTCCAAAACACTGTCGTGTATAAAACTGTCACCGGCGGGGCGGTTTTGCTTGAGCGTTTTTAGGTTCTCGCGGTCAATCCAACACCATGCGTCGACTTTGCCGTTTTCGAGTACCGGTGCTGTCAGATCGCCTGAAACAGTCACGACGAACTGCCACTCATGCCGAGGGCCGTCCTCGGCTTGCCAGGTCTTTGGCGACAGTTCCGCGCGGATCTGATCCACTGCCCAACCGGTTTCTTCAAAGACCTCGCGGGACAAAGCGTCTTCGACAGTTTCACCGGGGTCCACATGCCCACCCGCCAGATCCCAACAGCCGGGAAACAGGCGCCGTGTTGGGCTGCGCCGATGTGCAAAAATCTTTCCTTCAGGATTGAGGATCAATGCGGTGGCGACGGTTTGTGTCATAAAAACAAGTGCCTCAGGCGGGTGATACTGGGTGTCTCAACTTTTAGTTAATTCCTTTGAAACGTCCAGCGCGGGTCGCAATCGTGCCCCAATTGGCGCGCAAATTTGCAGGGACACAGCAGAGGCGAGAACCGCCCGAGGAGTTGGACATGGCGATGGGAAAAATCTTTGCAGCACTGGTCTTGGCATTGGGTGCAAGCGCATGTGCGTCGGTAGACACCGCAAGCCGGAACGCGCCATACGATGTGCCATCCACCGAGATGGCCGCGCCTGCGCCATCCTATGCGCTTGAGAGCTTTGACGTTCTGGTGCCAACCACGCTGAAGGTGTCCGAGGCGAACCTCTACTACCCTCCTGGTGACATCGTGTGGCGTGGCGATGCACCGGGTGATCGCTATCAGCAAGTGAAGGCGATTTTTGATGAGAGTGTGCGTTTGGGCGCCTATCCGCTGGACGGTGCGATGCCGGTGCGGGTGGAGATCGAAGTGACCCGCTTTCACGCGCTGACAGAGAAGACCCGCTACACCGTGGGTGGGGTGCACTCGATTGAGTTTATAATGACCATCATCGAGCCAGAAACTGGCACCGTGTTGCGTGGTCCAAAGCCGATCAAGGCGAGCCTTGTGGCTTATGGTGGGCAGATGGCCATTCAAGCGGAATCCCGCGGTCTGACCCAGAAATACCGCATCACGCAGCACCTTGCACGTGTGGTCCGCGATGAGCTGACCAAAGCGGAAGGCTTTGGTGCTCCAGACCGTGGCGCCACCAAGCGTATTCAGCCGTTGGAGCCGATTGGCAAGCAACTGGCCGCGGCAGAATAAGCCAAGCAGGCAGACAAGGGTTTTCACACCCGAGAGAAACAAGTAGGAGGGCGGCATGTCTATGCCGTCCTCTTCTTCGTCCAGCCGCCCTGTTGTGCGGTTGAAGCCCAAAGCCAATGCCCGCGCGATCCGTCATGGATTTCCCTGGGCCTATGACAATGAGCTGGTCACCGACCGGCGCACCAAAGGGCTTGTGCCCGGCACGCTTGCGGTGCTGGAGGATGACAAGCGGCAGCCCCTTGGGCTTGTCGCGACCAACAGCCAGAGCAAGATTTTTTGCCGCATGTTGGATCGTGACCCTGAAGCGCAGGTGGATCAGGCGTGGTTTGAGGGCAAATTTGCCCGTGCTTTGGCGATGCGGGAGCGTCTGTTTGATGCGCCATTTTACCGGCTGATCCATGCGGAAGCCGACGGGCTGCCCGGCGTGGTGGTGGATCGCTTTGGCGACACCACTGTGGTGCAGCCCAACGCCGCTTGGGCCGAAGCGCTGCTTGAGCCGTTGGTGGCGGCACTGGTGGCGGTGACTGGCGTGTCCAATGTGCTGAAAAACGGTTCTGGCCGGGCGCGGGGGCTGGAAGGGCTGGAAGACGATAGTGCCGTCATGGTGGGCGCGGCGCCAGAGGCACCGGTGCCCGTGGTGATGAATGGCGCGACCTATATGGCGGATTTGACCGGTGGGCAGAAAACCGGGCTTTTCTATGATCAGCGTCCCAACCACGGATTTGCCGCCGGGCTTTGCAAAGATGCAAAGGTTTTGGATGTGTTTTCCCATGTTGGCGGGTTTTCTCTCGCCGCTCTGGCGGGCGGTGCCAGCCAAGCGACGGCGGTGGACGGCTCTGCGGCAGCGTTGGAACTGGCGCAGGCCGGGGCTGCGGCGGCGGATGTGGCAGACCGTTTTGCCACGCGCAAGGGCGATGCGTTTGAGGTGTTGAGCGCGCTGGGCGAAGAGGGCGCCAAGTTTGATGTGGTGATCTGTGATCCCCCGGCGTTTGCGCCATCCAAACCGGCGCTGGAGAAAGGTCTGCGGGCCTATGAACGTGTGGCACGGCTGGCCGCGCCTTTGGTGGCAGAAGGTGGCTATCTGGGGCTGTGCTCCTGTTCACATGCGGCAGACCTGGCGCGGTTCCGTGGTGCCTCGGTGCGGGGCATTGGCCGGGCGGGGCGGCATGCGCAGCTTATTCACACCGGGTTTGCCGGACCGGACCATCCTTTGATGCCGCAGCTGGCGGAGAGCGGATACCTCAAGTCTTTGTTTTTCCGGCTGTGAGACCTAACCTGTGAGGCGCCTATTGCTGGATACCTGCGTTCTGTATCCCACCGTGATGCGGGAGGTGCTGCTGGGTGTGGCCAAGACCGGCGCGTTTGAGCCCCAGTGGTCGGCGCGTATCTTGGAAGAATGGGCGCGGGCGGCACGCAAGCTGGGCCCTACAGGAGAGCCGCAGGCGCGGGGTGAAATTGCGTTGGTGCAAGCGAGCTGGCCCAAGGCATCAGTGACGTGGAAGCCTTCGTTGGAAGACCGGCTCTATTTGCCGGATGAGCACGACGTTCATGTGCTGGCGGCGGCGATTGCAGGATCGGCGGATGCGATTGTCACAGTGAATGCCAAGGATTTCCCAAAGCACATTCTGGCGGAAGAAGGGCTGGAGCGGATCGCGCCGGATGAACTGCTGCGGGGATGTTGGGAGGAGGATCCCGACGGTGTTGCGGCGGTGTGTGAAGCGGTGCGTCAAGAGGCGGAGCGCTTGAGCGGTGAGGCGTGGGAGATGCGGAGGCTGCTGAAAAAGGCGCGACTTCCCAAGCTGGCGAAGGCCGTGAGCGGCTAGGCTTTGGCGATGCCCCATTTGCGTTCGAGCTTTTCGATGGCCTGAATGCGCTCTTCGGTTTTGGGGTGGCTGAGCAGCCAAGCGGGGGTGCTGGCGCCATGGGCGCCAGTCAGATGTGTGAGTTTCTCAAACAGCGCCTTTTGCGGTGCGGTGCCGATTCCGGATTTCACCAATAATGCGGCGGCGTATTCATCGGCTTCGTACTCGTCGCCGCGTGACAGCCGTGCGGAAAGCAGGCTGGTGGCGGTGTTGGCCACCAAAGGGCCGATGCCGGGCAAAAAGCGATTGAGCACCATTGCGAGCGCTGTGCGCAGGGCGTTTTGGCCGGAGAAGTCGATCATGCGGCGGCGGGAGTGGCCCAACGCGACGTGGCCCAACTCATGCGCCACCACAGAGGCGAGTTCCTCGGCGGTCACGTCTCCGGCGCGGTAGCGGTTGTAAAAACCTCGAGTTAGGAAGATGCGGCCATCCGGGGCGGCCAGGCCGTTCACGGGCTCAATCTCATAGATGTGCACGCGGATGCGCGGCAAATCGAGGGCTTTGGCCATGTCTTTGATCAGGGGATTGAGGCGCGGATCGGCCAGTTCCGTCGATTTGGCGTCCAGCTCCCGCGCGGTGCGCCACGCGGAAAAACGCATCATCAGCAGGCCGTAGACCACGGCGATGAGGATCGGCATCAGTTTGATCATGGTAGAGATATGAGGCAAGCCGTGGGCGGCTTCAACCCGCGCTCACGTCAGCGTGTCAATTCCCGCATGCCGCGTTCAAGACCTTCTAGGGTCATTGGCACCATCCGGTTTTCAAAGATGTCGCGGATCATGCCGATGGAGTGGGTGTATTGCCAATGCTGTTCCGGCAAAGGGTTGATCCAGAGATTTGATGTCCATTGGTCACGGGCACGTTCCAGCCAGACTTGACCCGCCTCTTGGTTCCAATGCTCATTGGCGCCACCGGCATAGGCAATTTCGTAAGGCGACATGGAGGCGTCGCCGACAAAGATGCATTTGTAGTCCGGCCCATAGGTGCGCAGCACTTCGTGGGTGGGGGTCTGGTCGTTCCAACGGCGTTTGTTGTCGCGCCACACGCCTTCGTAAAGGCAGTTGTGAAAGTAGTAGTATTCGAGGTGTTTGAACTCGGCCCGGGCAGCGGAGAACAGCTCTTCGACCACCTTGATGTGCGGGTCCATCGAGCCGCCAACATCCAGAAACAGCAGGACTTTTACGGCGTTGTGGCGCTCAGGGCGGGTTTTCACATCGAGGTAGCCGTGCTCGGCGGTGGCCTTGATGGTGCCATTGAGATCCAGCTCTTCGGCGGCGCCTTCACGGGCCCAGCGGCGCAGACGTTTGAGGGCAACTTTGATGTTGCGGGTGCCCAGTTCCACAGAGCCGTCGAAGTTTTTGAACTCGCGTTTGTCCCAGACTTTGACCGCCTTGCGATGGCGGCTTTCTTTCTGGCCGATGCGCACGCCTTCGGGGTTGTAGCCATAAGCCCCAAACGGTGAGGTGCCGGCGGTGCCGATCCATTTGTTACCGCCCTGATGGCGGCCTTCCTGTTCCTTCAGGCGCTCCTGCAGCGTCTCCATCAGCTTGTCAAAGCCACCAAGGGCTTCGATCTCGGCCATTTCTTCGGCCGAGAGGTGCTTTTCGGCCATCTTGCGCAGCCACTCTTCGGGAATGTCGACGGCTTCAAGCACGTCCTGGGCGGAGATTTCACCCAATCCGTCAAACGTGGCCGCAAAGGCGCGGTCAAATTTGTCGATGTTGCGCTCGTCTTTCACCATGATGGTGCGGGCGAGGTAGTAGAAGCTCTCCACATCGTAGGTGGCCAGCCCGGCCTTCAGCCCTTCCAGAAAGCCAAGAAACTCACGCAGGGACACCGGCACACGGGCCTCGCGCAGGTTTTCAAAGAAGGGCAGGAACATGGATCAGAGCGCCATACGGTGGATGAAGAGCGTGATAAACAGGCCGATGATCGCAAAGATCATGGCGTAGACAAAGCCGTATTGCAGGATGTCTGCGCCTTTGCCGCCGCGGCGTTTGGCCAATGTGCCACCAGTGAGTGCGCCGATGAGGGCGCCAATAAGTACAAACATGGTGTCTTAAGATCTCCCTTTGATCGGGCTGAGTGCCGTGATCTCGCGCAGTTTGGCGCGGACGGCCCAGTCCGGGCCAAAGCCGTATCGTGCCCAGCCGAGACTGTCCAGACGCAGGGCGCCGGCGTCTTCGAACTTGCCTTCCATCTCCAGTGCTTCGGCTTGCAGGAGCATAAGGGTGGACAGGAGCGCGGCGTTTTCAAAGCGGCCTGCGGGGCCGATTTGCGGGTTCAGTATGTTGAGCGCTTCGCGGCTTTGGCCGGCGCTGATGGCGTAGGCAGAGAGTTGGGTGGCGACAAAGGCGCGATGCGGGCCAAAGCGTTCGGCGGACCGATAGGCGCGATCGGCGGCCTGAAAATGGGTGAACGCGGCGGCGATATCTTGCGACTGTAGCAGGCGACCAAGCGCGTAGTGGGAAAAGCCGAGGCGATGATCCTGCCAGCCATTGTTCTGTGCAATGACAAGGGCTTGGCGGGCGGCGGCGCGGCGGTTGCCAGGCGATGTGCCCGGGCCGAGGGCGGTTTGCACCGCGTTGATCCAGGCGCGTGGGGTTTCCGGCAGCGGGTTGCTGGAGAGCTGATCGCCGCGCGGATTGATGCGCGACAGGATTGCGGGCAGACGGGTAGCCACTTCGCCACGGGTCATGCCGTTGCGCAGCGTGGGATCATAGTAGGCCCGCAGGATGGTCATATCAAAACCGGTAAGCACTGCGTGGATGTTGTCGTCGTTAAACACGCTGTCCGGCAGACGATAGAGGTCGTTGAGGGGACCTAGGGCCTGCGCCAGCTCTTCATGCAGACAGTCGCGGGTTTCTTGCGGGCTGGTGTCGTTGGGCAGGAAGATCGCGATTTTGGAGCGGTCTTCCAGCAGAGCCCAATTGGCCGCACCGCTGCGGCGGGCTGAGCGGTATTGCGACAACGACGAAATGTTGGGCACCACAAAGCAGGCGGCTTGGGGCAGGGCCTTGCGGATGTCGCGGCGTGAGACCGCCTGAATGGTGATGTTGGCGGATGGCGATTGCGTCAACGAAATGTCGATACGGGCTTCGTTGCGCAGGCGTTGCAGCAGCGCCTTGAGGTCCGGCATCATTCCGGCGGGTGGCGCGCCGGTGACGCGCACGGTGATTGGGCCTTCAAACCGGGTGAGGCGGTCGAGACTGCGGCCGCTTTCCAGCTCAAAACTCAGATCCAGAAAGTCGCGGGCAATGTCGCGGTTCGATCTGTTGGGCGGAATAGGGCGCGGGGTGGAGAAGGCCTTGACCGGAGGCAGGGTGGTGTCGCTCACTGCGGCGCGGGTTGGCACGCCGTTGCCGCCGATGGGCGTACAGGCCGCCACGGCAAAAGCCAGAGGGATCAGTGAGGACAGAAAAGAGCGCAAAATCAGGGCCTTTGATATTTAATAAACGGGGACAACTGCCCGATCCGGTCATACAGTTTGCGGGCGTTGGTGTTAAATTCCTGGGTCATCCAATACACGCTTGGCGCACCGGCGTCATCCGCTGCCTGATACACGGCTTCAATCAGTTTGCGCCCCACACCGGTGCCGCGCACTTCCGGATCAGCGTAGAGGTCTTGTAGATAACAAACGTTTTCAACCTTCCAAGCATGGCGGTGAAACAGGTAGTGGGTCAGGCCAATAAGCTTGCCGTCCAGCTCCGCCACGAAGCAGGAGTAATCCTGCGGATCATCGCCCAAAAGCCGGGCAAATGTGGAGGTGTAGACCTCTTCAGACACCGTGCTTTCATAGAAGGTGATATAGTCGGTCCAGAGACGGCGCCACTCTGCGTGGTCGGCTTCGGTGAGAGGGCGGATCAGGACGTCAGGCTGGGACATGGGTGGTCGGACTCCGGTTGGATGCCGATTCCTTCTACGAAATCAGGCCTTAATTGGATCGTAACATGCGCAAAGACTTGGGCAAGAATGCGGTGTCTGTGGTGAATTTGAAAGGCCTGCACGGGGGCAGGCCGTTCCAAAGATTGGGAAAACCTCAGCGGCCGGAGCGCGCCATAAAGGCCAGACGCTCAAACAGATGCACGTCTTGTTCGTTTTTCAACAAGGCGCCATGCAATTTCGGCAGGGCGTTTGCCCCGTCGCGTTTCAGGTCTTCTGGCGACAGGTCTTCGGCCAACAGCAGCTTGAGCCAGTCGATCACCTCGGATGTGGAAGGCTTTTTCTTCAATCCGGCGGTTTCGCGGATTTCGAAGAACTGCGTCAGCGCGGTGGTCAGCAGCGCCTCTTTGATGCCGGGGTGATGGACCTCAACAATCTTTTTCAGCGTCTCCATTTCCGGGAAGCGGATGTAGTGGAAGAAGCAGCGGCGCAGGAAGGCGTCAGGCAGTTCTTTTTCGTTGTTGGAGGTGATGATGATGATCGGGCGATGCTTGGCTTTTATGGTTTCGCCGGTCTCGTAGACGTGGAACTCCATCTTATCGAGTTCTTGTAGAAGGTCGTTTGGAAACTCGATGTCGGCCTTGTCGATCTCGTCAATCAGCAGGACAACTTTCTCATCACTTTCAAAGGCTTCCCAGAGTTTGCCGCGCTTAATGTAATTGCCAATGTCATGGACACGTTCATCCCCCAACTGGCTGTCGCGTAGACGGGAGACGGCGTCGTACTCATAAAGACCTTGTTGGGCTTTGGTGGTGGATTTCACGTTCCACTCGATCATTTTTAAACCCAGGCCGCGGGCGACTTGCATTGCCAGTTCGGTTTTGCCGGTGCCGGGTTCGCCTTTGACAAGCAGTGGGCGTTCCAGCGCCACAGCGGCGTTGACCGCGACCGTCAGATCGTCTGTGGCGACATAGTTTTTGGTGCCCGAAAACTGCATGAAATTTCTCCGCCCGTTCGCTTAATTCGGCACAGACCCTATCGTGAACATAATTTGTCCGCAATGAGGGGTTAACAGGTAGTGACATTCCCTGGCCAAGGGAGTATTTGCTGCAAGCATAGAAGGGGGGTTGCATGTCTGACTTGAATACCACGATGGACGTGAGCCGCGATGAGGGAGCAGAAATGAAAGCCGAAACTTTCCTGCCCGACGATTATCGTCCCGCAGAAGATGAGCCGTTCATGAATGATCGGCAAGTTGAGTACTTTCGACGTAAACTATTGAACTGGAAAGAAGATCTGTTGGCGGATACCCGCGACACGATCGAGGGTCTGCAAGACAGCACCCGCAATATCCCGGATGTAGCTGACCGCGCCAGTGAGGAGACTGATCGCGCGCTTGAGCTTCGCACCCGGGATCGTCAGCGCAAATTGGTTGCAAAGATCGACAGCGCCATTCGTCGGATTGACGAAGGGGAATATGGCTATTGCGAAGTGACGGGGGAGCCAATTTCGCTCAAACGTCTGGACGCCCGTCCAATCGCAACCATGAGCCTTGAAGCGCAGGAACGTCACGAGCGCCGCGAAAAAGTGCATCGCGACGACTAATTTTGCACTGCCCTGTGACGGTAAATCGCAGGGTTTGGACCAAAAAATAAAGACGCCGGGGCTTTTGCTTCGGCGTTTTTTCATTAGGGTTAAGCCATGGATTTGCAAGGTAAAAAAATCACCGTGATTGGCGCGGGGATTGGCGGGTTGACCGCCGCGCTGGCGTTAAAGCAGCGCGGGGCCTCTGTGCATGTTCTGGAGCAGGCCGAGGCGATCAAAGAGGTTGGCGCGGGCTTACAAATCAGTCCCAACGGGATGGCTGTGCTCAAGGCGCTGGGCGTGGACGGTGCGCTTAAGAAACGGGCGGTGCGGGCGGACGCAGTGGAGCTGCGGGACTATGCCGCAGGGCGGTTGGTGAGTCGTTTGGATCTTGGGTTGATCTCTGAAAATGGTCCCTTGCACCCTACGGAATATTACTTTGTGCATCGCGCGGATTTGATTGATGTGCTGGCTGAGGCCGTACGGGCGGCTGGGGTAAAAGTGCTTTTGCTTCAGCAAGTTGAGACCGTTGTCCCCGGCGATCGGCCAAAGGTGATGATGGCCAACGGTGCTGAGATGATCGTGGACTTGGTGGTTGGTGCGGATGGGCTGCACTCCAAAATGCGGCCGGTTCTCAACGGCACCGTGGCGCCGTTTTTCACGCGACAGACAGCTTGGCGGGCGACGGTGCCAAATACCATGGCACATCCGGATGTGGCGCAGGTGCATATGGGGCCGAAACGCCATGTGGTGAGCTATCCGCTGCGCGGCGGCGAATTGGTCAATATTGTCGCTGTGCAAGAGCAGGTGGGCTGGGCCGAGGAGGGCTGGCACATTCCCGATGATCCGGCCAACCTTCAGAAAACATTCAAGGATTTTGGTGGCGCTGTGCGGCGCATGCTGACCGAGGTTAGTGATGTGCGCAAATGGGGATTGTTTCGACATCCGGTGGCGCCGGTGTGGCACAAGGACCATTGCGTGCTGTTAGGAGATGCGGCGCATCCGACTTTGCCGTTTATGGCGCAGGGGGCGGTGATGGCGATGGAGGATGCCTGGGTTTTGGGCGATGCGCTTGAAAAGGCGGAAGATTTTGCCAGTGGCCTGGCAGCTTATCACGCGCGGCGCGTGGGGCGTGTGACCAAGGTTGTGGACACCGCCAGCAAAAACGCGTGGAAATACCATCTGAGCAACCGGCCATTGCGGATGGCAGCGCATATGGGGATTCGCATGGCGTCCACTTTGGCGCCGCGCAAGATGATGGGGCAGTTTGACTGGATCTATCTACACGACGTCACGAAAGAGTAAGTGTTGCGCCGGATTTTGGCGGCGTTAACCCCCAAATTTCACGTCGGTATTTTGTCGGTATCACGACTGTTTTGCGGAGGTGCGGATTTTGGGGTCGGCTCTCGCCTTAACGCAGCGCGCGTTGCGTCAGAGTGATTCCCCAACACCGCGCACCACGTCAGAGAGTTCTTGCAACTGGGACGCCAGCGGGCTGCTTTTGCGCCAGATCATGCCGATGGTGCGGGCCGGTTGCGCCCCGGCAAACCGCGCGACGCTCACAGCGGCGGCGGGCGTGTCCACTGGCACAGCCATTTCCGGGATCACAGTGACGCCAAGACCAGCCCCAACCATCTGCACCAGTGTTGAGAGCGAGGAGCCATCCAGCCCCTCGTGAGGACGGGCCGTGGGCAGGGAGCAAAACGATAGGGCTTGATCGCGGAAGCAGTGGCCTTCCTCGAGCAAGAGCAGCCGTTCGCGTTCGAGGGTTTCTGGTGCGGGGACCGGCGTCGCGGATTCGGTGTCAGGTCTTACGAGCACAAATTCTTCGGACCAAAGCGGCACTTCGGTGAAGGCGGGCTCGGACACGGGCAGGGCGACAATCGCGGTGTCGATGCGGCCCGCGTGCAGTTCGGCCAAAAGGTTGGCAGTCATGGTTTCGCGCACCATGAGGGACATGTCGGGAAAGGTGGCTTTTACCTCTCGCAGCAGGGCGGGCAGCAGGTAGGGCGCAATTGTGGGAATCACCCCAAGGCGCAGGCGACCGGTGAGGCCGGATTGCGCCGCGCGGGCCATATCGCCCAGTTCATCGACGCTGCGCAGGATTTCGCGTACGCGCACAAGCACGTCTTCGCCAAAGGATGTGAGCCGCACGCGACGGGTGGTGCGCTCCAAGAGAGGTGCGCCGAAGCTTTCCTCCAACTCTTTGATTTGCACGGATAAGGCGGGCTGTGAAATGGCGCAGACATCTGCCGCGCGACCGAAGTGGCCGTGTTCGGCAAGGGCATCAAAATAGCGGAGCTGGCGCAGTGTGAGATTATTCATAGTCTTTGATTATCAATGTGATCGGAAAATGCAACTTCGTTAAATGAAACTCCTGTGCTTAGAATGGTTCCAGACAAAACGTGACCCATCTCACTTTGACAGGAGGACGATATGGACGGAGACATGAAATCAGGTGGCTGCCCAGTGATGCACGGCGCGGTGACGCAGCAAGCGCGGGGCAATCGTGATTGGTGGCCTAATCAGCTGAACCTGCGGATTTTGCACCAGAATTCTGCCAAGTCTGACCCTATGGGAGCAGATTTTGACTATGCCGCAGAGTTCGCCAAGCTGGACTTTAAGGCGCTCAAAGGAGACCTCTATGCGCTGATGACAGACAGCCAGGACTGGTGGCCGGCGGACTACGGTCACTACGGCGGTCTTTTCATCCGTATGGCCTGGCACTCGGCAGGCACGTATCGCACCGCGGATGGCCGCGGCGGTGGTGGCACAGGGCAGCAGCGGTTTGCGCCGCTGAACAGCTGGCCGGACAATGGCAATCTTGACAAAGCGCGGCGGCTGTTGTGGCCGATCAAGCAGAAGTACGGCAACTCCATCAGCTGGGCGGACCTTTATATTCTCGCGGGCAATGCGGCGATTGAAAGCATGGGTGGCAAAACCTTTGGCTTTGCCGGTGGTCGCCCAGATGTGTGGGAACCGGAAGAGGACGTCTATTGGGGTGCAGAGACCGAATGGCTGGAAGAATCTGGCGGCGAGAACTCACGTTATTCCGGGGATCGTGATCTAGAAAACCCGTTGGCGGCGGTTCAGATGGGCCTGATCTATGTGAACCCGGAAGGGCCTGATGGTCAGCCTAACATTTTGGCCTCTGGTCGCGATATTCGCGAGACTTTTGCCCGGATGGCGATGAATGATGAAGAGACTGTCGCGCTTGTGGCTGGTGGCCATACCTTTGGCAAGGCGCATGGGGCGGGCGATCCGACCCTTGTTGGACCGGAGCCGGAGGCCGCAGGCATCGAAGAAATGGGGCTTGGCTGGATCAACGCGCATGGCACTGGCCATGGCGGTGACACGACAACGTCGGGCATCGAAGGCGCGTGGACGGCGAACCCAACCCAGTGGGACAACGGCTATTTTGATCTGCTGTTTGGGTATGACTGGAACCTGACCAAGAGCCCTGCCGGGGCATGGATTTGGGAGCCGGTTGGGGTGTCTGAGTCGGACATGGCGCCAGCGGCACATGACGCAAGCCAGAAGGTCAAAACCATGATGACCACTGCCGATATGGCGATGCGCATGGACCCGATTTATGGGCCTATTTCCAAACGGTTCCATGAGAACCCCGAGGAGTTCCAGGATGCCTTTGCACGGGCGTGGTTCAAGCTGACCCACCGCGATATGGGGCCACGGGCGCGCTATCTTGGCGAAGAAGTGCCCAGCGAAGAGCTGATCTGGCAGGATGTGGTTCCGGCGTCTGAGACGGACCTGTCCGAAGAGGATGTCGCAGCACTGAAAGCCGCGGTGATGGCCTCTGGCCTGTCGGTGAGTGATCTGGTGAAAACTGCCTGGGCCTCGGCGTCCACCTTCCGGGGCAGTGACATGCGCGGCGGGGCCAATGGGGCGCGGGTCGCGCTGGCGCCGCAGAAAGACTGGGCGGCCAATGAGCCACTTGAGTTGGCGCGGGTGTTGTCAGCACTGGAAGGTGTGAAGGCGGACTTTGGCAAGCCGGTGAGCCTCGCGGACCTGATTGTGATCGGTGGCGCGGCGGCAATTGAGAAGGCAGCGCTGGATGCGGGGCATGATGTCTCCGTGCCGGTGACGCTGGGCCGTGGCGATGCGACGCAAGAGATGACCGACGTGGAAAGCGTGGGCATGCTCGAGCCGCAGGCCGATGGCTTCCGTAACTACGCACGGACCCAATTCACCGTGTCGCCAGAAGAGATGCTGGTGGATAAGGCGCAGCTGCTGACGCTGACCGCGCCAGAGATGACGGCCTTGGTCGGTGGCCTGCGGGTGCTGGGTGCCAACCATGGCGGCGCAGCGCATGGTGTGTTCACCGATCGGGTCGGGCAGCTGACCAACGACTTCTTCGTGAACGTGCTGGACATGGGCACCACTTGGGCTGAGGCCGGTGATGGCGTTTATGAGGGCAAGGATCGCGCTAGCGGCGACGTGAAGTGGACGGCAACCCGGGTGGACCTGGTGTTTGGCTCCAATTCGCAGCTGCGGGCGCTGGCTGAGGTCTATGGTCAGTCCGATGGCGCGGCCAAGCTGGTTGGCGATTTTGTAGCCGCATGGTGCAAGGTCATGGATGCGGATCGCTTTGATCTGAAGTGATCTTTGGTGAAAGGAATGAGGAAGGCGCGGCGATGCCGCGCCTTTTTTGTGTCAGAATGCCGGTTTCATCAGCATCAGCCAGACAATCCCCATGACCGCAAAGAAGGCCGGGAAGCCGCAGGCGAACCAGATGTGATAGAGTTTGAGGTAGCGATCTGGCAGGGGCGATCGAGTGTCGCGGGCGGTGCGGGCAATGTTGCGCATTTGTAGTTGGATCCAGACGACCGGCAGCCAGAAGGCACCAACCACCACATAAAGGATCAGCGAAATCAGTAGCCAAGGTTCCAAGAGCGACCAGCCGAGGTGCCAAGCCAATAGTGTGCCGGTGATCGGTTGCAGAACGGCGGCGGTGGCGGTGAAGATGGTGTCGGCGATCACTACGATGCCGGCGACATGGGCGATCAGGGCGGGGTCGCGGCTGCGGTGAGATAGGACCATAAAGAAGGCGATGCCAGCCCCCGTACCCAAGAGAACGGTGGCGCCGAGGACGTGGGCAAAGCGGAGGATCTCTTCGATCATCTGTCGTCCATCAGCAGGGCCACCAAGGCGGCGAGTGTGATGCCGGGCAGGACTTTGACCATAGGGCCAAGCGGATCGGCATAGAGGGCAGGTGTCATCAATGCTGCGCCCAGAAGGTAGGCGGCGGAGAGAAGGATCATGCCGATGGCGGCTTTGCGGGTGTGGCGTCGGATGAGGATTGCGCCTCCAAGAAGGGTGTCAGCGATGCCACCGCCAATAACAGCGAAAGCGGCGAAGGTGGGACTGCTGCCAGTGGTGGTTAGAACCCGCATGGCTTCGGGTGTTTGGATTAGGCCAATGGCGCCGGAGAGCAGCCAGAAAAACGCCAGCGTGGCGATGGCGAGCGGAAGCGCCAGGTAAACCCTTGCCGCGGTGCGGTCCTGCGCGGTGGCGGGGTGGCTTGCCAGAGTGGCTGCCAATGGGTGGCAGGTGTGGCCGGTGAGGTGGTGCCAGGGCAGCGGGTTGCCGGAAATGCCTTTTGAGAAAACCGTTAGCGACGTGCTGCGCAGGGGCGCCCGCCAGCCTAACCAGCCAAGCGTGTCGGCCACGCGGGCGGTGAATTTGAGTGTCCAGTTTGGCAGGTGCGGCCGCCAGAGGGGCGGAGGTACGCCAAGCCAGGCGCGGGTGTGCAGGGTTAGGCTGCTAAAGCTGTGCGCATTTGGCTCGGTGATGTCGGCGATGGTACCGGAGGGTACTTGGGGGTCACAGGCCAGTGCGACGGCATGGGCGACGTCGGCAAGGGCGACAGTTTGGATGGGGCTGTCCCCTAACACGTGGGGCAGGACGGCCGGCAAGGCCGCAAGCGCGCGCAGGAGGGCGCTGCCGCCGTAGGCTTCGCGGCCCAGCACCAGAGTGGGGCGCAAAATGACGTGGTCGGCCTGAGAGGTGGTCAACAGCGCGTCACCTTCGGCCTTGGTGCGGTAGAAGGCGGTGTCGGCCTCTGGCGACACCCCTGCAGCGGAGATCTGGATCACGCGGGTTTGGGTTTGGGCGGCAGCATTCGCAAGGTGCCGGACCATCTCAACGTGAATTTGGGAAAGGCTGTCGCGGGCGCCATCCTGCAAGGCGCCGGAGGCGTTCACCACCACGTCGGTGTCTTGCAACAAGGCGGGCCAATGATCCGCGCGCAAGGACGTAAGGTCGAGATGTTTCCAGCGACACTGCGGAAAGCGGGAGGCGGCTTTGGCATTGCGCCCGACGCCGGTCACGTCATATCCGGCCTCAGCCAGTGCCGCCATGCAGGCGGCGCCAATGAGGCCGTAGCCGCCAAGAACAAGGGCTGTGGGCATCGCTGCGCTCCGCTAAATCCTGCTGGGATGAGACTAGCATAAGCGCCTTTCCTTGCACGGCAAATTCCGGGTCTTGCGGCAATCTGCCATTGTTGGGCTAGAGCCTCCGAACCGGGTGGCGCAGGACGGTGCGTAATTTTTCCGGAGCGGTTTTGCGCGGGTCGCCCAGGTAGATTTCATGGTGGTGGCCGTTTTCTGTCAGGCCATTTTGCGGCAGGTATTCTTTGTGCAGCTTGGCGATGGTCGGGCCTTCTTCGCTATACGGACCGACGTGCAAAATTTGGGCGCAGAAACCCTCGTGCAAGACCTCGCGCCGTAGAGTGGCAGGAGGGTCGCCGAGCTTTTGGGAGGCTTTTTCCACGCTGGCGGCAAAGGCGGCGTCATCAAGCCAATCCGGCAGCATGATCATCATGGTCCAATGCCATTCCTCGCGCCGGTCGTCGGTGTAGGCGGTCATGTCGTCGGCCCACCAGAGGCCCTCGAGGGGTGGCACAACGTAGTCTTTGTTCAAAACCTTTTTGGAGTAGAACTTCAGGCCGTAGCTGACCGGGTAGAGCCAGGAGAGGGCGTGTTGATAGGCGTCGTTGCCCGGGGCGCCGTGGCCGTCGATTTTCACAAAGGTCATGTCCGGGACTTCGACAAGGGCGAAGTCTTTGGCGGAGGGCACGTAGAGATGTTTGAGGGTTTTCTTGAAATCGATTTTGGTCATGTGATGGCCTAGAAGACGAACGGCTGGTTGAAAATTTATTGTGCAGTGTGTGTTTTGGGAACTTAAGAGAAAAGGAACAAAGGGGCAACATTTGATTGCTGGCGGGGTGCCTTGCTCCACAGATCTTTGGCGGAGAGGTATGATCGGGTTAGGACAGGCGGTGGCCCGCGATATTGGCCAGCTCTTGGTTTCTATGAAGACTACAACCTCACGAAATCCGCCTGTTGGTCATGCCTTTTGGGCGCTAGCAATCAGTGTTTTCAAGGCATTTGTCTGGCGCATTTTGAGAACAGGACTTATTTGTTGGGAAAACTGGCTCTATTGAGTGATGTCTGCTTGACCTAGGGTCGGTCAATTTAGACGGGAACGACGCAAGATCGATACGCCTAAATGTATATTCAATAGGGAGTAAGTTATGGAAAATGTTGTACTATTGGCGGTGGATGGGAGTGACGGGTCTGACCGTGCGCTCGACCATGCTATTGCCAGAGCGAAACAGGGTGGGGCCAAAGTTGTTGTTGCCTATGTGATTGAATGGTCGCCGTATTCCTTTAGCACCGCTGAAGAGAACGCGACCCGCCACAAACGTCGGGAAACCGAAATTGAACGCGCCAACTCAGAGATTGTCGCCCCCGCCCTAAAGAGGCTTGACGGGGAAAGTTTGGAGTACGCCGGGATTGTACGTCACGGACACCCCGCGGAAACTTTGATTGCCATCGCCAAAGAATACGGCGCGGTTCAGATCTTAATCGGCCGCCGAGGCCACAGCGGATTGAAGTCGCTGCTGTTTGGCAGCGTCGCAGGCAACCTGATCCAGACCGCGCCTGTGCCGGTTGTCGTCGTTCCTTGATTTTGAATTTGAGTGTCCGGAGGAGCATTATGACTCGCATCCTGTTTTTTCTGTTTGCAGCGCTTTCGATCGCTGGGCCAGCCTATGCTGGCATTGATGAAACCATCAACAATTTCACCGCGCCGATTGCCTCGTTTATTGGCTCAGTCGTGTTTTTTAAGATCCCGGTTGCCGGGGCCAATCTTCCGCTTGTTGTGCTGTGGTTGGTCGTGGGGGCTGTGTTTTTCACCTTCTATATGGGCTTCATCAATCTGCGTGGGTTCAAGCACGCAATCGCGCTTGTCCGGGGGGATTACGCAGACCCCAACAGCGCTGGCGAAGTGTCGCACTTCCAAGCGCTTGCCACAGCGGTGTCCGGCACAGTGGGCATCGGTAACATTGGCGGGGTCGCGGTTGCGGTGACCGTGGGCGGCGCCGGGGCGACGTTCTGGCTGATCGTCGCGGGCTTTTTGGGCATGTCCACCAAGTTTGTCGAATGTACGCTTGGCGTGAAATACCGCAATGAGAACCCGGATGGGTCTGTGTCGGGTGGCCCGATGTATTATCTGACCAAAGGGTTTGAAGAGCGTGGCATGGTGGGCTTTGGCAAGTTCATGGGCACGTTTTATGCCATCGGTATTTTTATCGGCGCTCTGGGCATTGGGAACATGTTCCAATCCAACCAGGCCTACGTGCAATTGAACACCGTCGCCGGTGGGGCGCTGGATGGCTACGGTTGGCTGGTGGGCTTGATCCTTGCAGGGGTTGTTTTTGCCGTCATCATTGGCGGGATCAAATCCATCGCCCGCGTGACTGAGAAGATTGTGCCGTTTATGGCGATCTTCTACTGCGTGTTTGCGATCATCGTGATCCTGATGAATTTCACCTCGATCCCGGCAGCGATTGGCAACATTTTCTCCGGCGCTTTCACCGGTGAAGGCGTGACCGGCGGGGCCTTGGGCGCGTTGATCATTGGCTTCCAGCGGGCGGTGTTCTCCAACGAGGCGGGCATTGGGTCCGCGTCGATTGCCCACGCTGCTGTGCGGACCGATGAGCCGGTGACAGAAGGCTATGTGTCGTTGCTGGAACCCTTCATCGACACCATTGTGATCTGTACCATCACCGCGCTTGTCATCGGCACAAGCCAAGTGGCTGATCCCAACTTCGCGGGGGAGGCAACTGGCGTTGCGATGACCTCAGCGGCGTTTGAGCGTCAGATTGGCTGGTTCCCTGTGCCTCTGGCGTTTGGGGCACTGCTCTTTGCCTTCTCAACCATGATCTCCTGGTCCTACTATGGGCTTAAAGGATGGACCTACCTGTTTGGCGAAGATCAGACACTGCAGACAGTCTACAAGCTGATCTTCTGCGCATTTGTGGCTTTGGGCTGTGTTGTGCAGCTGGGTCCGATCCTGGATATCTCGGATGCGCTGGTGTTCCTGATCTGTGTGCCAAACATTCTGGGTCTTTATTTCCTGGCCCCCGTGGTGAAACGCGAGATGCGGGCCTATGTGGCAAAGCTTGAGAGCGGGGAGATCCAGCGGTTTAAGCACTAAGGACCTTTGATCCTGTAGAGTGGCCCCCACCAGCGATGGTGGGGGCCATTTTTATATGGGGGCGGACTAATCCAGTCAGTGGCTGGTCATGTTTTCTACGATGTCCGCGCCGCTCCAAGCGGCAGGGAAATAGGTGGGCCAGTTGGTGACTTCTTCCAGCAGGGCGGCGCGGTCGTCGCCCCAATAGAGGTGGTAATGGTCCACCTTGGTGGGCACCATTTCGTGGTCGCTGAACTGAATGTACTGCGGTGCGGCGGCGTCGCCACCGGATTTTTCATAAACGAAGCGGATGCCTTGATTGCCGGATTTGTAGGTCAGGATTTCATAGCCGTCCGCTTGATAAGTGCCTTGCACCGGTTTGCCGTCTTTGAAGAAGGCAACGGTGTCGCCTGCGATCTGGATGCGGTCGACATCGGTTTTGAAACCCGTTTCATAGTAGGCGCGGTACTCCTCGGCGGTTTTTTTGCCGCTTTTGGCTTTGTGTTCCAGCACGGGATCAAGGGTGCCGTCCTGCAAGAAGGGGTAGACGGATTGCCAGTCGTTTTCCCAATCGGTCAAGGCGCGGGCTTGCACCTTGGACTCGTCGATCAGTTTTGGCTCAGCCTTTTTGTGATCGTGGGCATGGGAGTGCTTGTGCTCTTTGGTGTCGGTTGTGGCGGATTGTGCCACTGCCTGGGATGAAAATGCGATCAGCGCGCCAATGGAGAGGGCGGTGAGATGTTTGAAAGCAGTGTGTTGCATAGGGTGTCCAATTTTCACTCAGGAATCATGTTATAACATAACATATGGGCCCTTTAACGTGTGATTTTGGTGTGTTCAATATTCTTTGGAGTGATTTGAGAACAAAGGCGCAGTGGTAGGCTGCGCCTTTGTCCCTAGGAGCAGCAAGGCGAGGATCGTCTTGGGATCTGCTCCTATCTCCGATTAATGTTGTCGGGATTGCGGCTTAGGAAGCGACAACCGCTTGTTGGCCGGCTTGGCGCAGCAGGATTTGTTTCAGCGCGGTGAGGTGGGGGAATTCGATCAACATGCCAATCACAAGGGCGGCCAAGATTAATGGCTGGTCCGGAATTGCGACGGCCGTAATCGCCAGCATCATGGGGGCATTCCGCGCGGCGGTGGTCATCGACAGGAGCGCGTGTTTTGGATGATCCAGACCTGCGAATTTTGAGAGCAACTCCCCTAGGATGAATGTGGCCACGAAGAACAGGAAAATCGCGAGTAGAATTGTGGCGAAGGCATCGGCATGCGCGGCAATGACGCCGATGTTGGCCGCAAAGATTTGCAGGATCAGCGCAGCGATCACCACTGGCACAATGTGGCCGACCCAGCGCACGACAAATTGAAAGCTGGCGTCCGGAAGTAGTTTGTCGAGCGCGAACCGGAGCACTTGCGCGGCGATCAGCGGAACAACAAACCACTCGGCCAACGTGCCCGGGATGGATGCGAAATCGACAAGACCTGTGTGGCGCGTGAACAGCCAAAGCCAGACCGGGAAAAGCAGGATCTGTGTGAGCATATTGATTGGAATGAGGGCTGTGCCCAATGCGGTGTCGCCACGCGCCATTCGTGTGAAGCCAAGAAACCAGTCGGTGCAAGGAGACATGAAGTAGATAACCAGCCCCGTGAACAAAAGTGGCTGGCCTGACAGAAACAGGGACGCAATGCCAAAGCCGATGAATGGGATAATCAGGAAGTTGGCCACCCAAGTGAGACCGAGGAAACGTAGGTTGCCAAAGCCTTGGACAATGGACTTGGGGCGCAGTTCGAATAGCAAAAGCGAGATCATAAGGAGCAGCGTTGGGTCAATCCAGTTTGAGGCCGTGTCGCCTGTGGTCGGGGACAAAAGTCCCATCGATGCCCCGGCGAGCATGGCTCCCAATAACAGGGCGGCAACGCCACCCCCCGCCAAGCCGGGTTCAGTGGTGTTGGGGGCATCGGGGGGCTGTGGCACAATGTGTTCAGCGGTCATGGAGCGAGATCACTTTCTTTGAGATTTGGAGGTGTCAGCAAAGGCACATGTCGTCGTCGCAACAGGAAAGGTCGTCGAGGAACATGTTGTTTTCGTAGTAAATTTCGAGAGGTGAGGTATCCACACCCATGCGGGCTGCGATGGCGCGCGCGACCACTGCAAAACGCTGGCGAAACTTGTAAATGAAACAGAAGAGATGGCCGTTGTGGGAGACTTCTGGGCCGACAAGGAAGAGGCCGGGGAAGACTGCGGACTCGTCCTGTGAAGACAAGAGCGGAGACCCGTTGTCATCATAGTCGAAGTATTCTGAAACCGGCGCTGTGCCGCTGCCAAAACCGGTTGCAAGGATTGGCGTGTTGGTGGACAGCCAGCTTCGCCCGTCCGCGGCAAGGATGTGGATGCCGTCTTGTTCTTGGTCCAGAGCGATGATTTCAGCATCCGGTATGAGCGTGATGGGCGCGGTTTCGCGGGCTTCATCAAGCCGCTGCAGTGTGTATGGGGAGAGGCTCTTGCTTGGATCTTTGTCCCCACCCAGCCACGGCGCGCCCGAATCCAGCACGATCGGGTGTTTGCCTGCGCGGGCCAAACCGATCGCCGCATCTATTCCGCTTTCGTACCCACCAATAATAAAGACCTCTTCGCCAGGGACGTCTTGCCAGTTGCGTACCTGTCCGTAGTGTATCGCCAATTCTGCGCCTGGTAGATCGCCGTCAGAGGGGGCACTAAATTGTCCGCAGGCCCAGATGACAAAATCAGCGGTAAACTGACCGTGATTGGTAACCAGCGCAAACCCTTCGCCTTCCGGCAAAATGGATTGTGCTTCGACGCCGCATTGAACATTGATGCCAAAGGCGACAGCGGCATGTTCCAAGTATTGCGCGTAAGCCAATCCATCAGGGTGTTCGCGCCGCAGAGACCATCCTGGGGAACTGTCAAAGCTGATGGCGTTGAGGTCTGTCATGCCAAAGACGTTGCCCGCAAAAGACGGTGTCAAAAGCTTGGTGCCGGATGGCCAATTGAGAAAGCTCTGGCCGACCTTCCCGCGTTCCAGCACCCAGACGTCGGGGATAGCGAGGTCTCGCAGTACGCGGGCAACGCCAAGGCCAGCCGGGCCTGCGCCAATAATCGCAACGCGCATATGGTCGGGAAAGTGGATGTTGTCTTTACAGATCATCGTCTTAGCGCCCCGAGTGTAGGAGACGGTTTTGGAGAGAAAACTATGGGCGAATATTGAGTTTGGCGGCCGGTGCAGCAGAAGCTGCTTGCGGTCAAAGTGCCGGAGTGCATCGGGCAGACATCCTATTGGGGGCGCCTTTCCAGAAAGGAGACGCAGGTGTTGGGGTGTTTTGCGGGGCTGAGCCGCACCATTGGAGTGGGGCCGGTCTACTTTCAGGAGAGAGAGACGCTTCGCTGACTACGTAATGTTATATTATTACGTATAGTTAGCAGGCAGCAAGGCGGATTGTCAGGGTGTGGCTGGTAAACGAAAAAAGGCGCAGCCGAGGGGCTGCGCCTTTGGGATGGCAAGGTGGAGGCGGGAGAGGGTGTCCCGAGGTGCCTCTACTGGGACATGCCACCTTCCGTTGAGACCTGTTCTTGCACGTGATCCTCGTTGCCGACGGCTTTGCCGCGCGGCGGGAAGTCCGCAAAGGTGGACAGGTGCTTTTGCACGAGGCGGGCTGCCGGGCCAAAGGCCCACATCTTGTTGCCCATCCAGCGGGTGTACATGCCGGATTCCTCCGCCGCTTTCTCATACGGATCGCGCCGCAGGTTGAAGAGCAACGGGGCGTTGAGCTCTTCTTTAGGGCCGGCCCAGCCTTTTTCCTGGATCACAAAATGGGCTTTCCAGTCGTTGTAGCGCACGGCCTGAAGATCGGTGCCTTCATAGTAGATGATTTCCTTGCGGTTGCTGCCTGTTTCGCCGCGCAGATAGGAGAGCTGATTGTAGCCGTCCAAATGCACCTTGTAGCCTTCATGGCCTTCCAGCATGGCTGCGGGCAGGTCCTCTGGTCCGCCAGCGGCGGCAACCAGGGTGGGCATCCAGTCCATGGCGTCAAAGATGCCGTTGAGCACCTGACCTTCGGCAATCTGGCCGGGCCAGCGCACCACGGCTGGCACGCGGAAGCCGCCTTCCCAGGTGGTGCCTTTCTCGCCATGGAACGGCGTGGTGCCGCCATCCGGCCAAGTCATGGTTTCCGGGCCGTTGTCAGAGGTGAACAACACGATGGTGTTGTCGCTGATCCCGCGGTCATCAAGATGCGCGAGCACTTTGCCGATGTTGTCGTCCAGTTCCTTCATGACCACGTCTTGAAGCCCACGCCCATCCCCGAGCATGGCTTCATATTCCGGACTCAGGTGAGTCCAGACGTGGGCGCGGGCAGGGGCCATCCAAACAAAGAAAGGCGTATCTGCGTCCACGGCGCGGTCGATGAAGTCCAGGGTGTAAGTGGTGACTTCGTCGTCCAGAGTTTTCTGACGTTCGGGCGGGGCGGCGCCGTCGTCTTCGATGCGTTGCTTGCCGACCAATCCCCAGCGTGGATCGACGGTCTCGTCCATGGTGTCGGTGGCGTAGCTGTGAATGATGTTGCGGGGGCCAAATTGGTTGTTGAATTCGGGATCATCCGGCCAATCCGGGTCGGTGGTGTATTCCATGGCGTTGAGGTGGTAGAGCCAGCCCCAATACTCATCAAAGCCTTTGTTGGTTGGCAGGAATTGGTTCAGGTCGCCAAGGTGGTTTTTGCCAAATTGGCCGGTGGTGTAGCCCAGCCCCTTGAGCATGTTGGCCAGAGTTGGATCGTTTTCGTTTAAGCCAACGGGATCGCCGGGCAAGCCCACGGTGTGCATGCCGGTGCGGACCGGAAACTGCCCGGTGATGAAGGCCGAGCGGCCTGCGGTGCAGCTGGGTTGGGCGTAGTAATCGGTGAAGCGCGCGCCTTCGGCGGCGAGTTGGTCGAGGTTGGGTGTCTCGATGCTTTTCACACCTTGATGGTAGCTGCCGAGGCTGGCCCAACCGACGTCATCGGCCATGATCACCAGAATATTGGGTTGCTCGGTTTCGGCGAGGGCGCCTTGAGCGGCGAAGCCCAGTGCCGCGATGGTTGTCGTCATCGACACCATCATTGCAGGGAGTTTTGACACGAAATCACATCCTAAATACTTGCGCGTTTTCAAACAGGTCCAGTTACCTGCTGCAAAGTAAGGTTGTGCGCAGAGATGTGGCAACGGAGGTTTACAATGGTTTCAGGATTTGAAAGTTTGGCTGCAAGAATTGAAATTGAGGCTAGGCATGCTCACTGAAACGTCGCTGGAAGCGTTTTTCCATTTGGCAGAAACCAATAGTTTTCAGGAGGCTGCACGACGGATGGGGGTCTCCAATGCGTCCCTGACGCGTTACATTCAGCAGGCGGAAGAACAGGCGGGAATGGTGTTGTTTCACCGTGGTCGCAACAACTGTCGATTGACCCGTGCAGGTCAGGAGTTTTTGCCGCTGGCGCGTAAGCTGGAGCAGGAATTGGGCCTGTTTTCACGCCAGCTGGAGTTGTTGCGCTCTGGCGAGGGGCGGCAGCTGCGGGTTGGTTGCGGGCCGTTGGTGCCGCGGGCGTTGATCCAGTCGGTGCTGCGGGAGGTGATGAAGGCGCATCCGAATTTGCGGTTCCAACTGGATGTGAGCGCGCGGATTGCGCCGCTGGAGCGGATGCAGGCGGGGGAGATCGACATGTTCATTGGCGATCTGACCCATACGCCGGAAGCGGACAATGTGGAGATCATGATGATTGCCAAACGTCCGGTGATGTTTGTGGCGCGGCCTGAGCATCCGATCCATGACCTGGGCGTGGTTACGCTTAAGCAGGTGTTTTCTTACCCGTTTGCCTCGCCGCATTTGCACAAACACTGGCGCGCAACCTTGATCAAGGCGCTTGGCGGGGACGCCGAGGCGGACGCGATAGTGAAAGCCCTGCCGCAAGTGGAGAGCGACGACTACCACTTTCTGGCGCAGTTGGCGGCGGAGGATGGGTTTGTTGTTGGCGCGGTGGCAGAAACGTTTGAAGAGATGCGCGCGCTGGGGCGGCTTAAGGAAGTGCCCACCCGCGCGCCGATCACATGGAATATCTGTGCGGTGCGCAAGACCGAGGATGTGACCGAGGCGCAGGAGGCGTTTTGGCAGCAGTTGAAGGCTTACGAGGTCAACCCGGCGGCCGCTTAGGACGTCTGCTCCAGATATTGCAGGCAGCCTTCGAGCGCGGCGGCATCGTCCGTAATCAGGCTGATCGGGATGTGGGTCGGGTCCAGAATGTCATGGGCGTCGCGGGTGAGCTCTTCCATAAAGTCGGACAGCGCCGCGGAGGTCAGCACGCCGCGGGAGGCGGAGCCAGCAAAGGCCACGCCGTCGCGCGGCATATATTGCAGGATCATGGCTTGCGTCAGGCGGCCCAAGGCGCGGGCAAACAGGCGCACGGTGCGGGTGGCGTTTGTGCAGCCGTTGGCAAAGCCGTCGACAATGTCTTTGCCGCCCTTACGTTGACCGCTGACCACCTGGTGCAGGCGTTCCAGACCACGGCCGCAGAAGCAGTCCTCATAGGTGACAAAGACATCCGCGCCGTCGCCCAATTCGTCGCGCAGCAGTTTGCCAACGGAGTAGGGCAGCTCGGCGTGACCAAGTTCGGCTTCCATGGCGGTCAGGCCGCCACGGGCGTTGCGACGGGTGGGGCTGACGTTGAAACCGGTGCCCATGCCAGCCACCAGTGCCTGGCCGTTTGTCGGCTCGTGTTTGGTGCCGCAGACCGGATCGGTGGAAATCCGCGCCAGCGCGTAACCCAGAGCGGAGAGATCGTTGATCAGTTCCGCATGGGGCGCGCCGGTTTGGTCGCGCAGATTTTCCACGCTGAGGAACCAGTCGCGGTTGGTGAGTTCGCCTTCGCCGGAATGCACGGGACCGGCGATGGCAATGCACACCCCGGCGAGGTCGCCGGGGGTGGTTTTTTCAAGATAAGCAGCAAGTACGGCGTCAAAGCTGTCGTAGTCATCATTGGTGGCGCGCATCACGCTATCAATCTGCACGCCGGAAGCATCCGCCAGTGCCAAGCGTGTGTTTGTGCCGCCAATGTCTCCAACCAGGAACGTCATAGTACCGCTACTTTCTTCATCTGAGTCAATTCGTTGGTTCGTGTAGCGAATTAAATCAGGTTTGAACAGGCACGCCTTCGGGCTTTTTGCCCAAAATAATCATGCCCAGCAAATCGTCGTCGGTGACGTCATCCACGTTCACGGTGCCAACCAATTGACCGTTCTTCATCACCGAGGCGCGATCACAGAGTTCCATGACATCGTGGATGTCGTGGCTGATCAGGAAGATGCCGATGCCCTGGGCCTTAAGCTGTTGGATCAGCTCGGAAACCATTTGGGTTTCATGCGGGCCAAGCGCGGCGGTGGGTTCGTCCATGATCAGGATCTTGGCGTCGAAATACACGGCGCGGGCGATGGCCACGGACTGGCGTTGACCACCCGAAAGCGCAGAGACCGGCTCGGCGAACTTTTTGAAGTTCGGGTTGAGCTTGCCCATGATCTTGCGCGTTTCGGCCTCCATGGCGTCGTCATTGACGGTGCCTAACGGCGTGGTGAGTTCACGCCCCAGGAAGAGGTTGGACGCCGCATCGAGGTTATCGGCCAGCGCAAGCGTCTGGTAGATGGTCTCGATGTTGTATTTGCGGGCGTCGCGGGGATTGTGGATCTCTGCTTTTTCGCCGTTGATGTAGATTTCGCCACCGTCACCCTGATAGGCGCCGGAGAGGATTTTGATCAGGGTGGATTTGCCCGCGCCATTGTGGCCCAGAAGGCCCACCACTTCGCCCGGCATGAGATCGACGGAGACGTGGTCCACCGCTTTGATCCCGCCAAAGGAGATGTGGATGTCGCGCATTTCCACGAGAGGGGTTTGCTTGTCCATGATGTTTCTCCTTATGCGCCAGTGCGGCGGCGGTAGACGATGTCGACCCAGACCGCGAAGACCAGAACCACACCCACAACGATGTTTTGCAGTGGCGCGTCGACGCCAACCGAAGCCATGCCGGATTGCAGCGACTGCATGATCAACGCGCCAATCACGGCGCCATAGATGGTGCCAGCGCCACCAGCGAGGGCCGTGCCGCCAATGACGGCTGCCGCGATCACGCGCAGCTCATCCAGCGTGCCAAGGCCCACATCCACTGCGTTCAAGCGCGCGGAGGCGATGATTGAGGCGATGCCGGTCAGCGCGCCCATCAGCGCGAAGATTTTCACGGTCAGAAGGCGGGTGTTGATGCCCGACAGCTCGGCCGCTTCAGGGTTACCACCGGTGGCATAGATGTAGCGGCCAAAGCGGGTCCGGCGGGCGATGATGGTCATGACAATCGCCACGGCCAGCAGGATCACCACCGGAATGGCCACACCGTGGTTCCAAACCAGACCGTCAGTGTATTCGATGCCCTGCGCTTCGGTCATGCGACGCATCGCACCTTTGGGGATCGGGTAGCTGTTCATGATCGATACAAAGAGCAGGATGCCGCCGGCCGCGATGGCCATGAGGATGCCTTCGGCCCAGGCAGGTTTTACGGCAAAGCCGTGGGAGGCTTTGTTGCGGCGGCTGAGCAGCATGAAGCCCACAGCGACGAGTGCGGCAACGATGCCAAAGAGCCAGCTCATGGTTTCGCCCAGGGTGCCCTCCGCGCCGCCACCAAGTAGGCGGAAAGTTGGGTCTAGCGGGGCTTGCGTCTGGCCCTTCGTGACCCACCACATAGCGCCACGATAGACGAGGAAGCCGCCGAGGGTAACTATGAAGGCAGGTACGGTCAGGTAGCCGATGATCCAGCCTTGGAAGGCGCCGAGCACGGCGCCCATGGTGATGGCGAAGATCACGGCGATGATCCAGATCGACCAGTGGCCGAGACCAACGACGTCTGGCAGGATTTGTACCTGCAGCGCCGCGGTGGCCATGCCGATGAAGCCGAGCATCGAGCCGACGGACAGGTCGATGTGTCGGGTGACGATGACAAACACCATGCCCGTGGCCATGACGGCGACGGAGGCGGTTTGCACCGAGACGTTGAAGAAGTTTCGTGGTGAGAGGAAGCGGCCATCTGTGAAGATGCCAAAGACGATCCATATCACAACAAGCGCGCCGATCATTCCAAGCAGGCGGGGATCCAGCCCCAGCTTGTTGATCAGGTTCTTAGCTTGGTTTTGCATTGTGCGTTCCCTTTTTGGTTCGCGATGCTTGAGACATCTCCCCCAGTCTGCGCGGAGTGTTCCGCATCAGTCAAAGGGCTTAAAAATCTCAGGGGAGTGGGGAAATTAAGTGCCCCCCCGCGCCGTAGAGCGGAGGGGCAGGGTTTAGCTTATTGGCACGCTGCGACGGAGGAGCCGGCGCAGAGCACGTCTTTCTCGATCCAGCCTGCGTCCAGAACAACGTTCAGGTTGTCAGCGGTCACTGGAACTGGTGCGAGGAACATGGAGTTCAGTGTGGTGCCGGCTGGAGAGGTCCATTCTGCGGCGCCGTCTACGTCCATGCCTTTGGCAAGCGACACAGCGATTTCACCGGCGGCGTTGCCCAGAGCGCGGGCGTCTTTCCAGACAGATACAGTCTGGGTGCCCATGGCGACACGGTTCAACGCAGCGTGGTCACCGTCCTGACCGGAGACTGGAATGCCTTCCATGCCCTGTGCGGTCAGTGCGGCTACAACGCCGCCAGCGGTGCCGTCGTTCGACGCGATCACAGCGTCAACTTTGTTGTCAGCCGCGGTCAGGATCTGCTCCATGTTGCGCTGGGCGTTGGCTGGCACCCAGCCGTCGGTGTAGGCTTCGCCAACGATCTTGATGTCGCCGGAATCGATTGCCGCCTGAATGATTTCCTGCTGACCACCGCGCAGGAAGTCTGCGTTTGGATCGGTGGGCGAGCCTTTGATCATCACGTAGTTGCCTTTTGGCATGGCTTCGAGCACGGCACGGGCCTGCATGCGGCCCACTTCGACGTTGTCAAAGGTCAGGTAGAAGGCGCGGCTGTCTTCGATCAGACGGTCATAGGCGATCACTGGGATCTCTTCATCGGCCGCGGCCTGCACAGCAGGACCAACCGCGGACGCATCTTGCGCCAAGATGATCAGCGCGTCGGCGCCTTGAGCGATCAGGCTTTCGATGTCGCTCAGCTGTTTGGCAGAAGAACTCTGCGCGTCAGCGGAGATGTATTTGGCGCCAGCGGCGTCCAATGCGCCTTTGATGGCGGCTTCGTCGGTTTTCCAGCGCTCTTCCTGGAAGTTGGACCAGCTTACGCCGATGACCAGATCATCAGCCCAGGCTGCGGTGCTCATGAGGGCGCCGGCGATAACAGCCGTCGCGGTTGCAAAAAGTTTCATGGTGTCCTCCCAAATGGTCTTCCCGGTGGCGTGGCCGAAGTGAGTCGGCTCTGACCGGGTGTGACCAATGGTAGCGCAATAAATTTGTAAATCAAATTAAATAAGCTAACCTTGCATTGATCCGACAAACATCGGCATGGTTTTGACGCCGGGGAAGGGCAGCTTGTGTTTTGGTTGCAGACCGTGTCCGGTGAAGAAGGAGCCAGTATATGTCTGTGAATCAAAGAGAAATTGGGCGGCGTAAGCTGCTGGGAGAAATTCGCAGGCAGCAGCGTGTTCCACGCATTGACCTGAGCGAGCTGACCGGAATCAGCCGTGCAACCGTGACAACCATCACCGCAGAGTTGCTGCGGGAAGGGTTGATCGAGGAGGTCTCTAGCGACCTGGGCGAGAAAGATTCGAAACGCGGACGCCCAAAGGTGGATCTGAAGATTCGCGGGGCGGCACGGTTGATTGCGGGGGCAAAAATCTCCCACAAGACCATCTCTTTGGTGCTGCTTGACTTTGAAGGCACGCAGTTGGCCGCTCATGAGGCGGAGCTGGAAGAGGCCGTTATGCCGACCGAAGACATGACGGTGGTTTTGGCGGACCTTCTGGAGGTGCTGGCGCGAAAAATGGGCCTGTCCCGTGCAGACATTGCCGGGTTTGGGCTGGGGATCGCGGGCATTGTCGATGCGCCGCGTGGATTTGTGCATTGGTCGCCGTCTCTGGACAGCCGGAACGTGATGTTGGGTGATATCCTTGGGCGCGGGCTGGGTATTCCTGTGTTTATCGACAACGATGCCAACCTCGTCGCCATGGCGGAAAAGAGTTTTGGCCTGGGGGTGGGGCACAATGACTTCATTGTTGTGACCATCGAAAGCGGTGTTGGCATGGGCATTGTGATCAACAACGAGATTTACCGAGGCACGCGGGGCTGTGGCGCGGAATTTGGCCACACCAAGGTGCAGCTCGAGGGAGCGTTGTGTCGCTGTGGGCAGCGGGGATGCCTGGAGGCCTATGCGGCGGACTATGCTTTGACCCGTGAGGCGATGATGGCCAGCGGCGAGGCGGCGGAGCGGGAGGTGGAAGACATCTTGCGCGCGGCGAAAGAAGGCGACGAGATGGCCGCCTCGATTGTCAGCCGCGCTGGGCGCATGTTTGCCATGGGCTTGGCCAATATCGTGAACATCTTTGATCCGGAGCTGATCATTCTGGCGGGCGAGCAGATGCAATCCAGCCATCTTTATGCGGAAGAGGTGATTGAAGGCATGCGCAAGTTGATTGTGCAGGTGGATAAGGCCCCGCCGGAGGTGGTGGTGCACAAGTGGGGCAACCTGATGTGGGCCCGTGGGGCCGCGGCCTATGCGCTTGAAAAGGTGTCGGAAAACGCGCTTCTGGAGATGGCAGAGAATGTGGCTTAAGGGCGTCAGCGCACTGGCACTTGTCGCGGCAGGTTCCGCGCAGGCCGAAGTTGGTTTTGCACCGGTGGACGTTGCAGAGCATGTCTATGACGGCGGCTGGGAGTTTTATGTCGGTGGCGGCGTGGCGGCGTTTGATTGCAGTGGGGACGGCTTGCCGGAACTGGTGGCGGCGGGGGGGGAGAACCCTCCGATTTTGCTGCGCAACCGGAGTGCGCATGGCGGTGTCGTGACCTTTGAGGAAGACACGCCGGATGCTTTGATGATGCCGGGGACCACGGGGTTTTATCCGCTTGATATTGATGGCGATGGCTGGCTGGACCTTGTGGCGTTACGGGTGGGTGAGAACCGCCTTCTCAAAGGCGGGCCGGAGTGCCGTTTTGAACCCATGGACGTGCCGGGGTTTGATGGCGGCGATGCCTGGACCACGGCGTTTTCCGCCACCTGGGAGCGGCAGGATGTGCTGCCGACATTGGCGTTTGGCAATTACGTAGATCGCGACGATCCCAAGGGGCCGTTTGAGGCCTGTGATGAGAATGATTTGTTTCGGGCTTCCGGCGAGGGGTATGTCCATTCCACGTTGACGCCGGGGTTTTGCCCGCTGTCGATCTTGTTTTCCGACTGGGGCCGTTTGGGCCGCGCGGATCTGCGGATGAGCAATGACCGGCATTACTACGTGAAAGGCGGCGCAGAGCAGCTTTGGGCGATGGAGGCCACACCGCGGCTCTATGGTGAGGCGGATGGCTGGGCCACGCATATGCTGTGGGGCATGGGCATCGCGGAGCGGGATCTTGATTTTGACGGTAAGACAGAGGTGTTTTTGTCGTCGATGGGCGATCAGCGGTTGATGAAGCGTGTGAGTGCGGAGGCGCCAACGTTTGAAGACGTGCCCTATGAAATGGGCACCTCGGCGCATCGGCCCTACACTGGTGGCGACGGGCGGCCGTCGACTGGTTGGCACATCAGTTTTGGCGATGTGGACAACGACGGGTTGGACGATGTGTTCATTGCCAAGGGCAATGTGCAACAGATGCCCGGTGCGGCGATGGACGACCCCAACAATCTGTTGATGCAGCAAGTGGATGGGACCTTTGCGGAGCAGGGCGACGTGGCGGGGATTGCCACTTTGGCGCGTAGCCGTGGCGCGGCGCTGGTGGATATGAACCACGATGGGCTGTTGGATTTGGCGGTGGTGAACCGACGGGCGCCGTTGGAGATCTATCAAAACGTCACTGAAAGCACGGGCAATTGGGTGGCCCTGACCCTGATGGGGAAAGAGGCCAACAGCCAAGCCGTGGGAGCCTTCATTGAGGTGAAGGTGGGCGATCACGTTCATCTGCGGGAGATCACCGTGGGCGGTGGCCATGCGGGGGGCGTGTCCGGGCCCCAGCATTTTGGGCTGGGCGATGCGGACAAAGTAGAAGTGCGCGTGCGCTGGCCAGATGGTACACAAGGCGACTGGATCGAAGTGCCGGTGAATGGCAGCTGGCGGCTGTGGTCCGAAGGGCCGGTGACGGTGTTGTCGGCGTATTGAGCAGGCCGCGTGGATCAGTTGGAAAGCTGGTCCATCGGTAAGCCGGAGGGCACCGACTCGGGCACGCCAAGGCGGCCCTGAATGGCGTCGTAGTCTGTGAGACTTTCGAGGAAAGCGAGGATGTGCGCGACCTCTTGATCAGTAAGATCAATCGGGGAAAGCTCGTTGGCTGCGGCGATTTCAATCACTTCAGGATCGTCCTGCATCAGCTTGAAATCTGTGTTAAATTTCCCGTCGGAATAGGTGGTCTGGGCCTCTGCGTAGGACTTGAGTGAGGCCACCGGATCGAGGTGATGTCTGACCATGGCTTCCAGAGATGTATAAGCCCCGTTATGGCCATAGGGCGCGGTCTGCGTGATGTTGCGCAGCGAAGGCGTGCGGAAGCGGTAGAAGTCTTGTTCATTTCCGGTGACGCGGCCACGGCCGACGTCGCGGTTGTGGCGCTCAAACGGCGCAGCTTTGCCCGGTCCGATTTGCGGGAGTGCGATGGCGTGGAAACCGTGGTCGGTCTGGAATTGGCCCGCATGGCAGGTGCCGCATTGGGCTTTGCCGTAGAAAAGATCGAGACCTGCGGCGGCATCAGCGGCGAGCGGCGTGCCGTCGCGCAGGTAGGCGTCAAAGGCCGAGGCATCGGCGCGCCATTCAAAGGCGATGAAGGCGGCGAGCGCGTTGGCGATGTGGTGGAATTTAATTGGTGCGTCAGCGCCAATCACATCATCAAAGGCCGCGCGGTAGGCGGGGATGGCCTCGACCCGTTTGGCGAGGATGTCCCAGGCGCCGCCGGGGCCGGTGAGTTGGCCAAGGCGCACGGCTTGGCTTACGTCGTTCTCGGAATAGTGGCCGGCCATTTCGTCGCCTGACAGAACGGGGAACATGGCTTGCGCGGCGAGGGCGTTGTCAAAGCCCATTTCCATCTCGCTGCCCAAGGGGGTGCGGATGCCGGAAGGGCGTGTGGGGTCGTCCTCTAAGCGGCCGTCGTGGAAGAAGACGGTGAATTCGGTAGCGCCAAGGTTCCACAACGCAGGGGCGTTGCGGGGGATACGTTTTTCGGGCGGATTTGAGGCGTCGATCTTGCGCTCTAGCCCGAGCCCGGTGGCGCCGTCGCCAAGGCCAAGGGAGACGCCGTCCGAGGTACCCAGATCAGGATGATGACAAGTTGCACAAGCGACGCTGCGGTTGCCCGATAGGATCGGGTCGTAGAACAGTTGCCAGCCCAGCTCGACCTCTGCAATATCCTGCGCCGGGAAGGTGGCGTCCGCCTTTGGCAGCGGTGACGCGCTGGCATTGGTTGCCAGAATGGCGGGCAGGAAAGCGGCTGTGAGCATCAAAGGGCGCATGGCGTGTCTTTCATTTGGAAAAGCCCCCCCGCGCAGGAGAATATGCGCGAAGGGCCAGTGTATCTTGGCTCAATAACGGTTTTGAAACAAGATATTACACAAAGCGGTTCACGTAGTTTTCCAGGATCTCCTGACGGCCGGATTTGGGCGCCGGGTTGATCTTGCCGCTCATCACGTCCTCAAAAGTCCCGTCGAGATCCCCGGCCAGCATGGCTTTGGCTGCGTCGGTGTCCCAACCGGCGTAGCGCTCGGCCAGCGCATCCTCGAGACCACCATCTTCGATCATTGCGGCGGCGGCTTTCAGGCCACGCGCGCAGACGTCCATGGCGCCGATGTGGCCTGCGATCAGGTCTTCGGCGTTCAAGGACTGGCGGCGCAGTTTGGCGTCAAAGTTGGTGCCGCCGGTTTTCAGGCCGCCGTCTTTGAGGATGTGGTAGTAGGCCAGCGCAACCTCGGGCACGGAGTTCGGGAACTGGTCGGTGTCCCAGCCGGACTGGTAGTCGTTGCGGTTCATGTCGATCGAGCCGAGCACGCCAAGGGCAGCGGCGGTGGCGATCTCATGCTCAAAGCTGTGACCGGCGAGGATGGCGTGGCCTTGCTCGAGGTTCAGTTTGACTTCGTTTTCCAGGCCGTACTTTTTGAGGAAGCCGTAGCAGGTGGCGGCGTCGAAGTCGTATTGATGCTTGGACGGTTCCTGCGGTTTGGGTTCCACCAGGATGGCGCCTTCAAAGCCAATTTTGTGTTTGTAGTCCACCACCATGTTGAGGAAGCGGCCCATGTTGTCGAGCTCGCGGCCCATGTCGGTGTTGAGCAGGGTCTCATAGCCTTCACGACCGCCCCAGAGCACGTAGTTTTCGCCGCCCAGACGTTTGGTGGCGTCCATGCAGGTTTTCACAGTTGCGGCGGAATAGGCGAACACATCGGGGTCTGGGTTGGTCGACGCGCCGCCCATCCAGCGGCGGTGGCTGAACATATTGGCGGTGCCCCAGAGCAGTTTAACGGAGCGTGTACTCATCTTTTCTTCAAAGTAATCAATGATCTCTTCGAAGTTTTTCAGGCTCTCGGCGAAGCTGTCTCCTTCTGGACGCACGTCTGCATCGTGCCAGCAGAAGTAGGGCTGCTGCAGGATGTCAAACATCTCAAAAGCGGCGTCGGCTTTGACTTTGGCCATGTCCATGCGGGTCTGCGGATGCCATGGGCGCTCAAACGTTTGGCCGCCAAAGGGGTCGCCGCCTTCCCAGGCAAAGCTGTGCCAGTAGGCGACGGCGAAGCGCAGGTGGTCTTCCATGCGTTTGCCCATGACAATCTTATCCGGGTTGTAGTGGTGGAAGGCCATCGGGTTGGTGCTGTTGGGCCCTTCATATTGGGCGGGGGCGATGTTTTTGAAGAAATCAGTCATTGTGTCAGGGCCTTTATGCCGGGGTACAGTGTGACGAAGTGGGCGTAGGCCTCTTCGTAGGCGTCGCGCAGATCGCTGCGGGGGGAAACAGTTTTGGCGATTTCGGGCCGGGTCATGATGGCCTCGGGATCGGCGTTGGTGGCGGCGCAGATGGCCAAGCGGGCTGCGCCAAGGGCTGCGCCAAATTCGCCTGCTTTGGGCAGAGAGATTGGCAAGTTGAGCAGCGTGGCGATGAGCTCGACCCAATAGGGCGACTGGCTACCGCCGCCGATGGCAATCAGGCTTTGTAGGTCCGCGCCAGTGGATTTCAGCGCTTCGAGGTTGTCGCGCAGGGCGAAGCTGACGCCTTCAAGCACGGCTTGGGTGAGGGCAGCGTGATCTGCGTCGATGTCAATGTTCAGGAAGGCGCCGCGCATGGTGGCGTCGTTGTGCGGGGTACGCTCGCCGGACAGGTAAGGCAGGAACTGTATGGTGCCGGGGCCGGTGATGCTGTCACCAAGCAGTTTTGTGAGGTTGGCCGGGGTGTCTTGCAGATTGCGCGAGAGCCAGTTGAGGCTGTCGGTGGCGGCGAGAATGACGCCCATCTGATACCAGCGGTTTGGAATCGCGTGGCAGAAGGTGTGAACGGCGCTTTCCGGTTTCGGGGCGTAGGCGTCGCGGCCGGTGAGTAGCACGCCGGAGGTGCCTAAACTGACAAAACCGTCGCCTTCGTTGAGCGCGCCAATCCCACACGCGGCGGCGGCGTTGTCGCCTGCGCCTGCGGCGACAACCACGCCTTTGGGCAGGCCCAACTCAGTGGCGATGTCATCGCGCACGGTGCCGATGGCGTCCGAGCCTTCGAACAGGTCGGGCATCTGCTCGCCGCGCATGCCGGAAGCGGTGAGTAGGGTATCGGACCAGTCGCGCGCGCCGACGTCAAGCCAGCTGGTACCGGCGGAATCAGACATGTCAGAGGCGTAGACGCCGGTGAGCCAGAAGTTCAGGAAGTCTTTGGGCAGTAGGACTTTGGCGGTTTTGGCAAAAGTCTCGGGTTCGTTCTCGGCGACCCAAGCCACTTTGGGGGCGGTGAAGCCGGGGAAGACGATGTTGCCGGACAGGTCGCGGACTTGATCGGTTGCGTCGAGGTTGGCGGCTTGTGCTGCGGAGCGGGTGTCGTTCCACATCATACAAGGGCGCAACGGAGCGCCGGCGTCGTCCAAAAGGTTGGCGCCGTGCATGTGCCCGGATACGCCGATGCCTTTGATGGCGGCGACCTCTGCTGGGTGATCGGCTTTCAGCTCGGCAAAGACTGCTTGGGTGGCGGCGATCCAGTCTGATTGCAGCTGTTCGCTCCACCCAGAATGCGGGCGCGCGGTGTCCACAGCGGCTTCTTTTGCGCCGATCACGCGTTGGGACGCGTCGATCAGCAGGGCACGCACACCAGACGTACCCAGATCCAATCCCACAAACATGGGGGCTCCTCCTCAGGTCTCCTTAGTTAATTTGTGCCTCAAATTAATTTGGGGATCAAACTAGAAATTGCCTAAGCAGTAAATTTTTTCGATCAGTAGCGCGGGATTTCGACGATGATGTGTGATAAGTATCTATGAATTTCAATGGGTTGAAGGGGTGTTGTTGGATTTTCGAAAATTCTTGACGCGTGCGCTTGACCTTCCCGTGACTGGAACCCTTATGTGAGGTGCTGAGACCAAAAGACGATAAAGAGGCGAGTCGATGACGGCGCATGTGTTGAATTTCCAGTTGGACGGGCTGAGCTGTGCGGGCTGTGTGAATCGCGCACAGAAAGCGATGTCCGCAGTGGAAGGGGTGCAGGACGCGAGAGTGAACCTGGCAGACACTTCGGCACGGGTGGCGTTTGAGGGCGACACCGTGCGCGATGGTGTGATCGCGGCGCTGAAATCGGCGGGTTATCCGGCGCGGGAGGCCACGGTGACGCTGGATGTGGGCGGGATGACCTGTGCGGGCTGTGTGCGCCGCGCGGAGGCGGCGATGGCGGCGGGCGAGGGCGTGCTGTCGGCGGAGATCAACTTTGCCAGTGAAAGTGCGACGGTGCGCTATCTGGAAGGCGCGATCACGGCCAATCAGATTGCCGCGCTGAGCACACGGGCGGGCTATCCGGCGCGGGTGCCGGAAGAGGGCGTGCCGGAAGATGTTTCCGACCGGAAAGAAGAAGAGGCCAAGGCGGCCAAGCGGCGGGTACTGTTGGCGGCGGTGTTGGCGTTTCCGGTGTTCTGCATCGAGATGGGCGGACATATGGTGCCCGCGTTTCACCATTGGCTGATGGCCACTGTGGGGATGCAGAATAGCTATCTGTTCCAGTTTGTGCTGACCTCGATACTGCTGATCGGGCCGGGGCGGGAGTTTTACGCGAAAGGCATTCCGGCGCTTTTGAAAGGCGCGCCGGAGATGAACTCGCTGGTCGCTTTGGGCACGGGGGCGGCCTATCTGTTCTCGGTGGTGTCGACCTTTGCGCCCGGGCTGCTGCCGGCGGGCACAGCCAATGTGTATTTCGAGGCGGCGGCGGTGGTTGTGGTGTTGATCCTCGCGGGGCGCTGGATGGAGGCGCGAGCCAAAGGGCGCACAGGGGCGGCGATTGCCGAGCTTGTTGGCTTGCAGCCGCGCGTGGCGCAGGTGGAGCGTAAGGGCGTTGTGTCCGAGCTGCCGATCGAGGAAGTCGCAGTGGGCGATGTGCTGCATCTGCGGCCCGGAGAGCGCGTGGCTGTGGATGGTCGTGTGCTCGATGGCAGCTCTTTTGTGGATGAGGCGATGATTTCCGGTGAGCCGGTGCCGGTGGAGAAAACCGCAGGCGATGCGGTGATTGCGGGCACTGTGAATGGCGCCGGTGTGCTGCGCTATGAGGCGGAGCAGGTCGGGCGCGACACGATGCTGGCGCAGATCATCGATATGGTGCGTCAGGCGCAGGGGGCCAAACTGCCGATCCAGAACTTTGTGGACCGGATCACGGCGGTGTTTGTGCCGGTGGTGATGGCGATTGCGGCGGCGACCTTTGTGGTCTGGATGCTGGTGGGGCCGGAACCGCGCCTAGGGTATGCGCTGGTGGCGGCGGTGGCGGTGCTTATTATCGCTTGCCCCTGTGCCATGGGATTGGCGACGCCGACCTCGATCATGGTGGGCACCGGGCGGGCCGCGCAGCTGGGCGTGTTATTCCGCAAAGGCGACGCGCTGCAAGGGTTGCAGGAGTGCGATGTGGTGGCGTTTGATAAGACCGGAACGCTAACCCAAGGGGCGCCTTCGGTGACCGATGTTGTGTTGGCTGAGGGTTTTGACGAGCAGGCGGTTCTGGCGCAAGTGGCTTCGGTTGAGGCGCAGTCCGAGCATCCTTTGGCACGGGCGATGGTGGCGGCAGCTCAAGAACGCGGGCTTGAGGTCGCGGCTTGTGCGGACCTTGAGGTGCGGGTTGGGCATGGGCTGATTGGCGCTGTGGAAGGCGCACAGGTGGCTGTGGGCGCAGCGCGGTTGATGACGGCGCTGGTGGTGCCTTTGGGTGATCTTGAGGCGCGGGCGCAGGCTTTTGCCGAAGCAGGAAAGACGCCGATCTACGTGGCGGTGGACGGTAAAATGGCAGCCGTGATTGCGGTGGCGGATGCGGTGAAACCAACCTCGGCCGCGGCGATCAAAGCCCTGCATGGCATGGGTAAAACCGTGGCGATGATTTCTGGCGACACTGAGCGCACGGCGCAGGCTTTGGCGCGGGAACTGGGCGTGGATCATGTGGTCGCGGAGGTCTTACCGGACGGTAAGGTTGCTGCGCTGGCGCAGCTGCGCGGCACCGTGGGCAAAGTGGCCTTTGTCGGCGACGGCATCAACGATGCGCCTGCGCTGGCGGCGGCGGATGTGGGCATTGCCATTGGCACCGGCACGGATGTGGCGATTGAAGCGGCGGATGTGGTGTTGTTGGCGGGCGACGTGGGTGGCGTGGTGACCGGATTTGACCTGAGCCGCCGGGTGATGCGTAATATCAAAGAGAACCTGTTCTGGGCGTTTGGCTACAACGTGGCGCTCATTCCGGTGGCGGCGGGCATTCTGGTGCCCTTTGGCGGGCCAGCTCTGTCGCCGATGTTGGGCGCGGGGGCGATGGCGCTTTCCAGCGTGTTTGTCCTGTCCAACGCGCTGCGCTTGCGGCGCATCCAGCCAGCCTTTCAGGTCAGCAAGAAAGAAGGTGTGTGATGAATATCGGGGAAGTGTCCAAGAACACCGGCCTGCCGGCGAAAACCATTCGGTACTATGAGGACATCGGCTTTGTGACCCCGGCGCGGGGCGACAACGGCTATCGCAGTTTCAGCGAGAAGGATCAGCACAAGCTGGTGTTTCTGGGCCGGGCGCGGGGGCTTGGGTTTTCGATTGAGGACTGCCGGACCTTGTTGGCGCTGTATGAGGATCAGGGGCGGGCCAGCGCGGATGTGAAACGCGTGGCGCAGAAGAACCTGAGTGAGATTGACCGCAAGATTGCGGATCTGCAGGCGATGCGGGGCACGTTGAGCCATCTGGTGGCGAACTGCGCAGGCGACGGGCGGCCGGATTGTCCGATTTTGGAGGATCTGGGGCGTAGCTAACGCGCTGATGTGACAAAAGGATTGCTCTGTGGCGGGGGCGTAGTAGCATCTCGCCATGGGACCCATTCATTACGCGCTGTTGTTATCCTTGTTTGCCGGTTTGGCGATCCCATTGGGGGGCGTGCTGGCGCGGGTGGAGCATATTTCCAACCGCGCGGTGGAGGCGCGGTTTCTGAAATCCATCACAGCTTTTGGCGGTGGAGCGTTGCTTTCGGCGGTGGCTTTGGTGCTGGTGCCCAAGGGTGCGGAGGTGCTGCCGGTGGCGCTGGCCGTTGGGTTGTTGGTGGCCGGGGCGTGTGTTTTGCGCTGGTGGATGCGGCCTTGGCGAAGGCGGGCGGTAGCGGGGCGCTTGTGCTGGCGATGCTGTTGGATTTCTTGCCGGAAGCCATGGCGCTTGGGGCGTTGCTTGTGACCGAGGCGGCGACGGCGAAGTTGTTGGCGGCGATGATGTTTTTGCAGAACCTGCCAGAAGGGTTTGCCGCGTTTCGCGAGATTTGGGCGCAGGGGAAGTTGCCCGCGGCCAAGGTTCTATTGGTGTTTGTCGCGCTGGCTGGGTTGGGGCCGCTCTGTGCGTTGCTTGGTTTTGCGTTTTTGGCAGATGATCCGGAGACGATGGGGGCGATCACGATTTTCGCCGCCGGTGGGATTTTGTATCTGGTGTTTCAGGATATCGCGCCAGAAGCGCATGAGAGCGGGGCCTATTCGCCCGCGTTGGGGGCCGTGGCCGGGTTCGCCTTGGGCTTGGCTGGTGACATGGTGATAGGGTGAGGTTGGGCAGTTGCTTGCGTGGCGTGTATTCGGGGTGCACAATCTATTTGGTTGCTAAGTTTAATAGAAACAGAATTGGAACCATCGACGCTAAGCAAAAAAGAAAAATCAAAAAAATGCGACCGTACTCATAGGCAGCTTTAGGAAAGCCCGTTTCGAACCCAACCAACTTTTTTAGAAAACGGACAAAACTTGGCAAGACGATGTTCCTAGTAGAAGTCACACTGTTAGAAGTTGATTAGCTGGAGTCTATTTGCATAGTGTTCTGTTTCTCAAGCATCAGTTTTCAGAAACTCACCGTTTGCTCCGCAGGAGAATGCCAAAGCTGTGCTTTGGCAGAGCCCGAACCGTCCCCACGGGGCGGGCGCTTCGCTTTCCACCCCTCGGTTCGGGCGCGGCGGCAAGTTGATGGCCATCATCAAAAAGGCTGCCCCAATCAGGGATAGCCTTTCGATTGCTTATGCAAGATCCTTGTAAGACACTTCTTTGGCGTCTGCGCCTTCGCCCACTTTGTCGCGGCGCACTAGAAGACGGTTGAGCGCGTGGATGTAAGCCTTGGCGGAGGCGACAACCGTGTCGGTGTTGGCGGACTGGCCGGTGGCGATCACGCCGTCTTCTTCCAGCCGTACAGAAACCGTCGCCTGCGCGTCGGTGCCTTCGGTCACGGCGCTCACCTGATAGAGTTGCAGGCGGGCGGTGTTGGGGTGGATCTGCCGGATCGCTTTGAAGGTGGCATCCACCGGGCCGTCGCCCTCAGAGGTGGCGGAGACGTCTTTGCCGTCAACTTCCATCTCGATGGTGCTTTCGGCTGGGCCGCCGGTGCCGCAGACCACTTTCATGGACACGAGCTGCAGACGGTCGTCTTCGTCTTCGCCGCTGTCGGCGCGCACGAGTGCGACCACGTCGTCGTCAAACACCTCTTTCTTGCGGTCGGCAAGCTCTTTGAAGCGGACAAAGATGTCTTTGAGCTGGTTGTCACCCACTTCAAAGCCGAGCTGTTCCAGCTTGTCGCGCAACGCCGCGCGGCCGGAGTGTTTGCCCAAAGGCAGCGAGGTGCCGGAGAGACCGACGTCTTCGGGACGCATGATCTCGAAGTTTTCACGGTTCTTCAGCATGCCGTCTTGGTGGATGCCGCTTTCATGGGCAAAGGCGTTTTTGCCAACGATGGCCTTGTTGGGCTGCACCAGGAAGCCGGACACGGTGGAGACACGGCGGGAGATCGCCATGATCTTGGTGGTGTCGATGCCGGTGGTCCAAGGCATGATGTCGTGGCGGGTTTTCAGCGCCATGACCACTTCTTCAAGCGCAGTATTGCCTGCCCGTTCGCCCAGACCGTTGATGGTGCATTCGATCTGACGTGCGCCGCCCGCGACGGCGGCGAGCGAGTTGGCGGTCGCCATGCCCAGGTCGTTGTGGCAGTGGGTGGCGAAGATCACCTCATCGGCGCCCGGCACAGTCTCGATCAGTCGCTTGATCAGGTCGGCGCTTTCGGCCGGGGCGGTGTAGCCCACTGTGTCGGGGATGTTGATGGTGGTTGCGCCCGCCTTGATGGCGATTTCGATCACGCGGCAGAGGTAGTCCCACTCCGTGCGGGTGGCATCCATGGGCGACCATTGCACGTTGTCACAGAGGTTGCGGGCGTGGGTCACGGTCTGGTGGATCTTGTCGGCCATTTCGTCCTGGGTGAGGTTCGGAATGGCGCGGTGCAGGGGCGAGGTGCCGATGAAGGTGTGGATGCGGTTCTGCTTGGCGTGTTTCACCGCCTCCCAGCAGCGGTCGATGTCGGCGAAGTTTGCGCGCGCCAAGCCGCAGATGCGGGAATTCACAGAGTTCTTGGCGATCTCAGACACGGCGGCGAAGTCGCCTTCGGAGGCGATCGGGAAGCCGGCTTCGATGATGTCCACGCCCATGTCATCGAGCATGCCGGCAATTTCCAGCTTCTCATCATGGGTCATGGTGGCGCCGGGGGATTGCTCGCCGTCGCGCAGGGTGGTGTCAAAAATCAGGACTTTGTTGTCGGACATGGGTTTGTTCCAGTTTAGATATGCGGTTTGGGAGACGGGGCGCGGTCGCTGTCTCCGGAATTGGGTTCGCCGGTGGGCTCGATCAGAAGTACTTTCACTTCTTTCTCGGCACGGGGGCGGTGGACCTGGCCTTTGGGCACGATCAACAGCTCGCCCGGACCAAAGGTAACGGAGGGGGCGTTGTCGTAGTCCATGGTGACTTCGCCTTCGAGCACGAGGAAAAAGTCATCGGTAGTATCATGCTTGTGCAGCGGGTACTCGCCCTGAAATTTCACCACCATGACGTCGTTGCCATTGTAGTTGGCAACCACGTGCGGGTCCCAATGGCTTGAGAACATGGATAGTTTTTCGGCGAGATTGATCTTTTGCATCTGGGTTTCCTAGTTACCTGTGGGTGTCGATTGGCTGTGAAGCGGGTCAGACATGTGGCGCGAGACAATCTCCTCTGAGCACGCGCGCCAACAGGGTCACGCTCAGAGGCGGACTAGGAGTAGGTCGAGGCCACGCGCAAAGGGCGCCGGAAGGCGCGCGTCTGTTGCGGTATGGGCTCGTTTGGTCATGCCGCAGATTTATACATGCCGTTTGGTAAATGAAAAGGGCAAAAGTTTTGGATTTTTGTCCGAGGGTGATTGGGGCTTTGGCCCGTCACAGCGGGGCTGTGACTCCCCAAGGTATTTGGGGAAAGAGAAAAGCTTGGGGCATCCGGTTAAGGGTGTGGCGCGTAGTATTGGGGCAAGAGGGAGAATGATATGCGCGCATTGGTGGTTGGCGATACTGGTGGGATAGGGTCGGCGGTGTCAGCACGATTGCGGGCGCGAGGCGCGCAGGTTGTCGGGCTGTCGCGGCAGCGGGACGGGTTTGATGTTGCCGATCCGGCGCAGGCAGAGGCCGTGCTGGATGCGCTGGACGGGCCGTTTGGACTTATTTTTGTAGCGACGGGTGCTTTGGTTTGCACAAGGTCTGCTCCGGAGAAATCGTTGCGCGAGGTGAGCGCGGAAGAGATGGCGGCGCAGTTTGCAGTGAACACCATTGGACCGGCGTTGGTGTTGAAGCAGGCGCCAAGGTTGTTGGCGCGGCGGGAGCGGGGCGTGTTTGCAGCTTTGTCGGCGCGGGTGGGGTCGATTGGTGATAATCGCGCTGGTGGCTGGTATTCGTACCGGGCATCCAAGGCAGCGCTTAATCAGGTGATCCGGACAGGGGCGGTAGAGTTGGCGCGGAGCCGTAAGCAGGCGGTCTGCGTCGCGTTGCATCCCGGAACAGTGGCGACAGACTTCACGGCCAACTATCCGGCGCATAAAAAGGTTGGCGCTGAGGAGGCTGCGGCAAACCTTCTGGGCGTGTTGGACGGGCTGGCGCCCGCCCAGAGTGGTGGGTTCTATGATTATGCGGGGCTTGAAGTGCCGTGGTGAGACCGATCTGCGAGACGGCTGATCGCGGATAGAGCCCAGTAGGCGAGCAGGCCAGCCGGACCAAACAGGAAGATCAGCGGCAGGCTTGGGGCCACCCACCAGAAGCGGATGCCCTTTGCGCGCGCAGAGCGGCAGGCCCAAGCGCCAATGAACAGATCAAAGGCGAGGAAATGCACCCAGCCTGCCAGGAGCGCCTGGTCGTGGGAGAACAGGGTTTTCACGCTAGCGAGACTGTTAAAGCCGCCGGTTGTGTCGGCCGGAAGCAGGATCAGCGCGACATAACCGAGCGAGAGCAGGGCTGGCAGGAGGAAGCCCGCGATTTTGTCTGACAGGGTGGGCAGCCATGGAGATGTGAGGAGCAGGAGCCAGCCAGACATGGCGAGGAGGCCTGCGAGAGAGAAAGCGGTTTCTGGGGGCATTAGGGGGCCATGGAAAATGTGGTTTTGGCTATATGTTGCGATTCGCTTGCATATGCAAGCATATAGCAATAAATGGGGTGTATGACGGATATCAGAACAACAAGCGCGCTGCGGCTCTTGCAGGCAGCGGATGAGTTTCGCGCGGGGCTGGCCGGGGAGTTTTCTTCGGTGCATGGCATCTCGGTAAATGAGTTTTTGATGCTGCTGCATTTGCAGCGATCGCCAAAGCAGCGCTTGGCGCGGGTGGAGCTGGCCAAGCGGATGCATGTGAGTGCTTCCACCGTGACCCGCATGGCTGCGCCGATGGAGAAAATCGGGTTGCTTAGTCGTGATGTGGATGAACGGGACGCGCGGATTGTGTTTGTGGTGCTCACAGACACGGGGGCGGAGCGTTTGGCGGACGCTTTGGTGACTTTTGCCAAGCGGGCCGGGTACTTGCTGGATGAACGCTGGCAAGGCGATGACGTGGTTCAGTTGGCGGAAATGCTGCGGCGATTGGCACCGGGGGCGGCGGGGACGCTGACCTGAAATGAAAAAGCCGCGCAGAGGGCGCGGCTTTGTGGTCTTTGCTGGCGGTGGGATTACCCGTCGTTTTGGGCTGGTGCGGCCTCGGAAAGAGTGCCGTTGGCCCAGTTGCCTTTGCGCTCTTCACCGGAGGCGTATTTCATCGTGCCTTCGCCCTGACGCTGGCCCCCTTTGAAGGTGCCCTCATAGATGTCGCCGTTGGCGTAGGTGGCGACGCCAACCCCATCGATCTCGCCGGATTTCCATTCACCCGCGTATTTGAAGCCGTCCGGCATGACAATTTCGCCAATACCGTTGCGCTGACCGAGAGAGAACTGGCCGGTGTAGGTGGTGCCATCTGCGTAGGTGGCGACGCCCATGCCGTGGCGCTGGCCGTCTTGCCATTCGCCCTCATAGCGGTAGCCGTCGGCGTAGGTCATCACGCCGCGGCCGTGGTTCTTGGCGTTTTTGAAGTCACCTTCATAGACCAGACCATTGGCGTAGACCGCTTTGCCAACGCCATCGTTCACGCCTGCCTTCCAGTCGCCTTCATAGGTGGTGCCGTCGGTGTAGGTGATTTTGCCTTGGCCGTCGGCAAGGCCATTGGCGAACTGGCCGACATAGACCGAGCCGTCGGCGTAGGTGACTTCGCCGTTGCCTTCGATGTCACCGTTGACCCAGGTGCCCACGTAGACGTAGCCATCGCTGCCTTTGAAGGTACCCTGGCCATGGCGTTGATCCGCCTGGAAGTCGCCTTCATAGGTGTCGCCGTTGGCGTAGGTCACCATGCCTTTTCCTTGGCGTTGACCACCGACCAGTTGGCCGACATAGATGTCGCCATTGGGCTGCGTGAGCGTGCCGTCGCCTTCGATTTGACCCGCGGCCCAGGTGCCCTCGTAGGTCAGGCCTCCGGGCATGGTCAGGCGGCCTTGGCCCGCGCGTTCGCCGGCTTTGATTTCGCCGTCATAGATGGTGCCGTCAGCATATGTGATCTTGCCGAGGCCTTCTTTGACGCCGTTGAGCCAATCGCCTTCGTAACGGTAGCCGGCCGGGCTGATCATCACGCCTTTGCCGTGGTGGTTGGCGTTTTGGAAGCTGCCTTCGTAGCGCACGCCGTTGGCATAAATCGCCACACCTGCGCCGGTGATTTTACCGTCGGCCCAGTCACCCTCGTAGGTGCCGCCATCGGTGAAGGTGATTTTGCCAAAACCATGCGGTTTGCCTTTGGCAAAGGTGCCGACATAAACCGAGCCATTGGGGAAGCGGGCCATGCCTTCGCCAACGATCTCACCCTCAACCCAAGCGCCTTCGTATTCGTAGCCGTTGGGCAGGCGGTAGATGCCGGTGCCGTGTTGCAGCCCGTCCTTAAAGGTGCCCTCATAGACACCGCCGTCGTCATATTGTTTGGTCAGAACCTGGCTGTCCTGTGCGAAGGCAGCACCGCTCAACGATGTGCCGGCCATCAGGATGGCTATGGTAAGTGCCTGAGTTCTGCTCATAATTTCCAGTCCCACTGTTGCCCCGAAGGAGCATCCCCATCACCTTGCGGTGTTTTGCGTGATTTTAGGGCAAGGGTGGGATTGGGGCAAACGGTTTTGCACCCCGGCCCTGTTTTGGCAGGAATGAGCGGTCTGGGGGCGGTGGTTTGCGCTTTTCCTTGGCGCTGTGTCTGCTACATCTTTGCGCAAGTAACGCGGTGCGGGAAGAGAAGACATGGCTGATACATTCCGTTTGACACTGGCGCAGGCCAATCCGGTGATGGGGGATTTGGCAGGCAATGCCAAGAAGGTGCGCGAGGTCTGGGCCGAGGCCAAGGCGGCGGGCTCTGATATGGTCGCTTTCCCGGAGATGTTCATTTTGGGCTACAACGCGCAGGATCTGATCTTGAAGCCGGCGTTGCAGGCGGCCGCTTTGGCGGAGATTGAGCAACTGGCGGTGGAGTGCGCGGAAGGGCCAGTGGTGGCTGTGGGCGGGCCGTTGGTGCAGGAGGGGGCGCTTTATAATGCGTATTTCATCCTGAAGGGCGGAAAGATTGCGCATACGCAGCTCAAGCATCACTTGCCAAACTACACCGTGTTTGACGAAGAGCGCCTGTTTGCCCATGGGCCGATGGGTGGGCCGTATGATGTGAACGGGGTGCGGGTTGGTAGCCCGATTTGCGAGGATGCTTGGTTTGAGGATGTGCCGGAAACTATGGAGGAAACCGGCGCGGAGATCCTCGTGGTGCCGAATGGCTCGCCTTATTACCGCGACAAGTTTGATCGCCGCATGAACCATATGGTGGCGCGGGTGATCGAGACCGAATTGCCATTGGTGTATCTCAACATGGTGGGCGGCCAGGACGATCAGGTGTTTGACGGCGGCTCCTTTGTGCTGAACCCCGGCGGGCAGTTGGCGATGCAATTGCCGGTGTTTGACGAGGCGGTGGCGCATGTGGAGTTTGAACGCACGGCTGCTGGCTGGCGCTGCAAGGATGGCCCAAAGGCGCTGTTGCCTGCGGGCGAAGAGCAGGATTACCGCGTCTCGGTTGAGGCGCTGCGGGACTACATGGGCAAGACCGGCTTCAAGAAGGTGTTGCTGGGGCTGTCCGGTGGCATTGATAGTGCGCTGGTGGCGACGATTGCGGTGGATGCATTGGGGGCAGAGAATGTGCGCTGTGTGATGTTGCCATCCGAGTATACCTCGCAGGAGTCGCTGGATGACGCGGAGGACATCGCTAAGCGGTTGGGTGTGCACTATGACTATGTGCCCATTGCCGAAGGGCGTGCCGCGATCACCAACACGCTGGCGCCGCTGTTTGAAGGCACGGAACCGGGCTTGACCGAAGAGAACATTCAGAGCCGCTTGCGCGGGCTGCTGTTGATGGCGCTGTCCAACAAGTTTGGTGAGATGCTGCTGACCACGGGCAACAAGAGCGAGGTCGCGGTGGGCTATGCCACGATCTATGGCGACATGGCCGGCGGGTACAACCCGATCAAGGACATGTACAAAACCCGCGTGTTTGAGACCTCGCGCTGGCGCAACAGCGTGCATCGCGACTGGATGAATGGGCCGGAGGGCGAGGTCATTCCGGTGAACATCATCGACAAGCCGCCGTCCGCGGAGCTGCGTCCGGACCAGAAGGATGAGGACAGTCTGCCGCCCTATGACGTGTTGGATGCGATCCTGTTCATGCTGGTGGATGAGGACAAATCCGTCGCGGACTGCGTGGCTGCTGGCTATGACCGGGAGACGGTGAAGCGCGTGGAGCATCTGGTCTATATCAGCGAGTACAAACGCTTCCAGTCCGCGCCAGGCGCGCGGTTGAGCAAGAAGGCGTTTTGGCTGGATCGGCGCTATCCGATTGTGAATCGGTTCCGTGACCCAAGCTGAGCGACAGAACTAACGTTTAAATAACAGGGGCTTGAACATGATTGAACGCAAACACACGGGCACACGGATGTCCAAAATCGTCATTCACAATCAGGTGGCGTACCTGTGTGGCCAAGTTGGCGCGGGGGACACGGTTGCGGAGCAGACGCGAGATTGTCTGTCTCGCGTGGATGCGTTGCTGGAAGAAGCTGGATCAGATCGCGAGCATATTTTGCAGGCGATCGTGTGGCTGTCCGATATGGCGGATTTTGCCGAGATGAATGCGGTTTGGGATGACTGGGTGCCGGAAGGCCATGCGCCTGCGCGGGCCTGCGGTGAGGCGAAATTGGCGCGGGATGTGTTGAAGGTTGAGGTGATTGTTACGACGGCTGTGAAGGGCGGTTGAGGGAATGTGGCTGCTGAGCGGAGGGTAGAAGAGTGTGGTGCTTGCCTGTCCGAACATGTGATCGGCAAGGATAAAATGCATTTCTGAAGTGCGGCCAAAGCCTGTTTCTGCTTGACTTGAGCTAGGCCCCTAAAATGAGAACAAGTTCGTGAAACGCAATTCAGGCTAAGATGTGCTCAAGAGATTTTTGTTGTTATTGTTTTCTGCCGCTTTCACTGTGATAGCCATCATTGGGCTGTTGCTTTGGTCACCTGTCGATGAGTTTACAGGGGCAACTTTCAGCCAAGAAAAATGGGCGGCTAATGGGGAGTGCCAAGCAGCCTCCGGCGATGACTGTGTGCAGCAACGCCCACGGTGCCCCCGTGGGGCAATGGCTCAGGATCTACGTCAAAATTTCTTGCACAACCGCGAGACAACTAAAACCGATGTTTCAGAATTGATTGGTGATCATGACACCACCGTCGTAATCGGCGGAGAACACTGCGAAGCTCACTATTTGGGAATGTGCAGCCCGATGTCTTTTGATGGTGACAGTCTTTATGTTTGCTACGATCAGAACGACGCGTTGGTTAGTTCCGGCCACATCAGGCACTAGCAATCTGATCCCTGGTTCAGGCTTTCAAGTAAAGTACTCGAAGTTGGAGAAGCCGCTCTTAGCGGCTGCTTGCTCAATAAGCTCCGCTTTTTTTGGCGCCCTGAGATTTTCAGCGCGTCCCAAACCGGGACGCGTTGTCTTCTATTCTGGCGGTTTAGCCGCGGGCTTTGATGACCTGCAGCAGCGGCATCAGGGAGGCCATGTCGGGGCCGTTTTTCTGACCGGTGAGGGCTTTGCGCAGGGGCATAAACAGACCGCGGCCTTTGCGGCCTGTGGCCTCTTTCACCGCCGCGGTCCAGGTGGACCAGGTGTCGTCATCAAACGGGCCTTCGGGCAGGAGCTTCATGGCCTCGGCGATGAACTCTTTGTCTTCGTCGTCGATCTCTGGTTCCGCGCCATTGGTGTAGAGATCCCACCATTTGCCCAGATCGTTGAGCGTGGTGATGTTGTCGCGGGTCACGTTCCAGAAGCGCTCGGCCAACTCAGTGGGCACACCAACCGCCGCAACGGCGTCGGCCACCTCTGCGAGGGGGGTTTCCTGCAGCACTTTGGCGGTGAGCGGATAGAGGTCTTCGACGTCAAATTTGGTCGGCGCTGCGCCAAATTTGGTAATGTCAAAACCGTCCGCGATCTCTTCGAGGTTGGCGCGCAGTTCCATTGGGTCGGAGCTGCCCAGACGGGCCATCAGGCTCAGGAGGGCAATCGGCTGCACACCGGCTTCGCGCAGGTCACGCAGGGCCAGGGTGCCGAGGCGTTTGGAGAGCGCTTCGCCCTGTGGGCCGGTCAGCAGGGAGTGGTGCGCGAAGTTGGGCACCGCGCCGCCCAAGGCTTCGATTATCTGGATCTGGGTGGCGGTATTGGTGACGTGGTCGGAGCCGCGCACCACATCGGAGATGCCGTAGTCGATGTCGTCACAGACGGAGGCCAGCGTGTAGAGGAACTGACCATCGGCGCGGATCAGCACCGGGTCAGATACGGAGGCGGCGTCGATGGAGCGGTCGCCCAAGATGCCGTCGGTCCATTCAATACGTGCGTGGTCCAGCTTGAAGCGCCAGTGGCCGTTGCCGCGCTCTGCGCGCAGGTTGGCTTTCTCGTCGTCCGACAGGTTCAGGGCCGCGCGGTCGTAAACCGGCGGTTTGCCCATGTTGAGCTGTTTCTTGCGCTTCAGGTCCAGCTCGGTTGGGGTTTCAAAACACTCATAGAACCGGCCCATGTCGCGCAGGTGCTGCGCGGCGTCTTCATAGCGCTCCAGGCGGTCGGACTGTTTCTCGATGCGGTCCCAGGTCAGGCCAAGCCATTCGAGATCTTCTTGGATGGCGTCGACATATTCCTGTTTGCTGCGCTCCGGATCGGTGTCGTCGATGCGCAGGATGAAGGTGCCGCCAGCTTTGCGGGCGATCAGGTAGTTCATCAGCGCGGTGCGCAGGTTGCCAACGTGGATGTAGCCGGTGGGCGAAGGGGCAAAACGGGTGGTCGTCATGGGAATCTCCTGTTGCGTTCCCAATTCCATACCTCGCGCGGTTTGTCCAGAAATGTGGCACTTAGCCCGCGTGCACGGGCCATTTGGCGTTCAGATCCGTCAGGCCGGTTTGAATGAGCTCCTCGAGGACTGCGATGTCGATGTCGGCGAGTTTGTTGATGTAGAGGCAGGATTTGCCAAGTTTGTGTTTGCCGAGGCGGGCGAGAATGGCGCTGTAGTCCTGGTATCCAGGCATGATGTAGAGCACGAGATTGGCTTTGCGCGGGCTGAAGCCGGTAGCGAGGAAATCGCCTTCGCGGCCGCTGTCGTAGCGGTAGTGGTATTGGCCAAAGCCGATAATCGACGGGCCCCACATGACTGCAGGGAAGCCGGAGACGCGCTCGAAGAGGTCAAGCAGAACGTGGGCGTCAGACTGGCGGCGCGGGGGCGTGACGGTTTGCAGGAAGTCGCGCGGGGCCACGTCTGTGGGGGCGGTTTTGTTGCCTGACATTTTGGGCGGTCCTTGGTTGGGATCCGTCACTTCTACGTGATTATTGATCCAAATTCTCGCACCTTCCGTAAAATCGATATTATTAGCAAATATCGATATTTTTGACAGCAGTGGGAGAGGACCAATGTCAAAGAAGACCGGACTGACGCGGCGTGGCGTTTTGGCGGGGGCAGCGGCGATGCCTTTGGCCGCAACGATGGCGCCGCAAATGGCAGCAGCCAAAGCGGAGATGATGGGGGTGGGCGCGACGCGTTTTAACCGCATGAAGCTTGGCAATTTTGAGGTGACCACCTTGTTGGTGGGGACGCGCACGGTTGAAAACCCGCAGAGCATTTTTGGCATGAACGTGAGCGCGGAGGAGTTTGCCGAGGCTTCGGGCGCTGCCAACATTCCGACCAATGCGGCGCAGTTTTTCTTCACGCCGACTGTGGTGAACACTGGAAATGAGTTGGTGCTGTTTGATACAGGCCTGAGCCCGGAGAGCATCACGGGGGCGTTGGAGGCGGCGGGCTATTCGGCGGATCAGATTGATACCGCGGTGATCACCCACATGCATGGTGACCACGTTGGCGGCGTGGCTGGTGAAGGCGGCGTGACCTTTGGCAACGCGCGCCATGTGACTGGACGCGTGGAATATGACGCCTGGGCGGCAACGGACGGCAACAAAGCGTTTGAAGGCAAGATCCGCCCGAATGCCGAGCGCTTTGACATGATCGAAGATGGGGCTGACGTGGCGGGGGGGATCTCCGCCGTTGGCGCCTTTGGGCATACGCCGGGTCACATGGCCTATCGCATTGAGAGCGAGGGGCAACAACTTGTGATTGCGGCAGATTTCGCCAACCACTATGTGTGGTCTTTGGCCTACCCGGATTGGGAGGTGAAGTTTGACCGCGACAAGGCTGCGGCGGCGGCGACCCGGCGCAAGATGCTGGATATGCTGGCGGCGGATAAAATTCCGTTCATTGGCTATCACATGCCATGGCCAGCGGTGGGTTATGTTGAGAAACACGACAGTGGCTACAAATATGCGCCAGCAAGTTACCAGCTGATGCTGGGATAAGAGCCGTTTTGGCTCTTAGAGGCGGCGCTCCCCTCGGGGCGCCGCTTTTGTTTTGGTCTTTGATCTAGAACAGAGTTTCGCACGTCCTGTTTGCGGTAACGGTGTCTCTGTGAGCAGATGTGCCACGTACATTTGTGCCTTCTGGAGTATGGACCGTTGCAAGATATTCTGACCGTGACTTTCAACCCGGCGGTGGATATGTCCACCGCGACGCCTGAGGTGAGTGCAGGGCCAAAGCTGCGCTGCGACGCGCCGGTGTTTAGCGCGGGTGGCGGCGGGATCAATGTGTCGCGCGCGATCCGGATTTTGGGCGGGTATTCGCGCGCGTTTGTCGCGGCTGGGGGCACTGCAGGGGTGAAGCTCGGGGTTTTGTTGGCCGAAGAGGGCATCGCGCGCATTCCGTATCCGGCACCGGGGGAGACCCGCACCAATGTGGCAGTAATCGAAGGCGCAAGCGGGGATCAGTATCGCTATGTGATGCCGGGGCCAACTTGGCGGGAGGCGGACTGCGAACTGATGTTGGACAACCTGTGTGCGATGGTGTCGCCGTCGGGATTGGTTGTGCTGTCGGGCAGTTTGGCACCGGGCATGCCAGTCGACGTGATCCGGCGCATCATGCAGCGGCTTGGGGCCGAGGGGCCAAAGGTGATTTGTGACATTTCAGGCGCGCCACTGGCGGATCTTTGTGGGCATGAGGGATGCGGGCTGGAAGTGCTGCGCATGGACCATGATGAAGCGGAAGAAATCGAAGGTGCGCCATTGGCAAGCCGCGAGGACAGCGCCCGGTTTGCGCGCGATTTGGTCACGAAAGGTGTGGCGCGTGCGGTGGTTGTTGCGCGGGGACCGGATGGGTCGGTGCTGGCGACAGAAACGGGCTGTGTGCATGCTTCTGGTCTGGATGTGCCGGTGGACAACAAAGTGGGGGCTGGGGACAGTTTTGTCGGGGCGTTTGCCTTAGCGATGGCCATGGGCAAAGACGCGACCACGGCCCTGCAGTGGGGCACGACGGCGGCGACGTCGGCGGTGACCACACCCGCGAGAGAGCTGTGCCGGAAGCCGGATTTTGAGCGCTATCTGCCGGAGTGTGCGTTGAGCGATCTGGCCGTGTAGTTCAGAGGTAGAGCGCTGAGGCGACTAGGAAGAAAGTCAGCACGCCAAACACGTCGTTGGTCGTCGTGATGAAGATGCCGGTCGCCACGGCAGGGTCGAGCTTTAGGGATTTGAGAACAAAGGGAATAACGGCGCCGATGGTGCCTGCGATTGTGGTCACCAGTGTGAGCGCGCAGAGGGCGGTGAGCGCCAGGTAGGCTGGCGCGTGCAGCGGGATGAACAGGCTGACCAACAGAACCATGAGCGCGGTGATGCTGCCAATGGAGAGCCCGTTCAGCATGGCACCCAACAGCTCGCGCAGGATGCGGCCCGAGAAGTCGCCGCGCCAGTTCACGCCGGAGGTGAGGGACTGCACAGATACAGTGGAGGCCTGAATGCCCGCGTTGCCTGCGGTGGCCATGACTACGGGGATAAAGCTGGCCAAAACGGCCGCTTGGGCCAGCGCGTCCTCAAAGGAGCCAATCACACCTGCGGCAAAACCGGCGCCCCCCAGGCCGCCGAGCAGCCAAGGCAAACGGCGGCGCAGGATGGTGAGCGGGCTGTCAAACTGCGTGGTAGCGGGGGAGACTGAGCCCATACGCAGCATGTCTTCTTCGGCCTCTTCGCGGACGATTTTGGCCAGTTCGCGGGGGGAGATGCCGCCGACAAGTTTGCCGGTGCTGTCGATCACCCCAATGGCGTGTAGGTTTTTGGCACGGGCCATGGACAAGACGTCTTCGCGGTCCCAGTCAGCACTCACCAAAAGCAGTTCCGGATGCAGGATGTCGTGCAGGACCACGTCGTCGGTGGCGGCCAACACTTCGCGAAAGCGCAGGAAACCCAGCGGTTTGCGGTTGGCGTCCACCACAAACATCATGTCGATCTTGGCGAGGTTCTGGCTACGGGCGCGGATGTCCTGTGTGAGTTGTGCGACGGTGCAATCTGCCGGGGCCATGAGGACGCCCAAGCGCATGACGGTGGCGGCGCTGTCGTCGCGGGCTTGAAGGACGGCGGCAATGGCGTCGGCCTTTGGGTGTGCCGCGACCAGCTGTGCGGCGAAACTGCGAGGTAGTTCGAGTAGCGTGTCGACGGCCTCGTCCTCATCCATCATGGCGATGTTGTTGGAAAAAGTCGTGAGGGACGTTTCCGAGAACAGAACTGCGCGCAGGTCCGGATCAAGTTCGGCCATGACCTTGAGGCCAAGCGCATCCGGGATCCAGTCAAACATCACGCGGGCGCGGGCGGGGCGCAATCGCGTGAGAGCGGCCAATGTGTCGACCGCGGGCCAGTCTTCGAGCGCTTCGATTAAGGCCGCTTTCTTATCAGCCCCAATCCAGTGATCGAGCTGTTTTAGCAGCTTGCGGTTGGCCTGTTTGCCGTCCTCTGTGTGGTCGTCGTGCCAGATCATAGAGGGCATGTTGGCAGGCCTTTTAGCTGGTGAATTTTGCGTCCAGAGCGGCGAGGTGGTGATCCACCAGCGCCGTCTCGTCTTTGGTCAGCACGCGGTGACGCGGGTATTGTGGATCGGCGCGGTCATGCAGGATGGGCGCGTCCCAACCGGTTGTTGTGGCGAAGAAATCCACAACGCCTTGCTCACCAAATTCACGCAGGTAGCCTTGCACAACCACGTCCAGATAGCTGAGCAGAATGGGATGGCGCATGTCTGCGGGCAGGCCGATGTTGTGGCGGGCGGTGTAGACGGCGATCTCGATGGGATCGGTGATCGGGTGGGTGACCTTCGGAGTGCTGATCACGCGAGTGTAGGCAAATTCACGGGCGTCCAGAGCTTCCCAGTCATCGCCTGGCACATGTGCTATAATACCGTCTATGGCGCAGGAGTCGTCTGGCACAGCGGTAAGAAACGCGATGGGGCGCAGGTCGGTGTGACACCACTGACGCCGCCACCCGTTCAGGCGCGCGGGATGCGCATTCTCGTAAGAATGCGTGCTTTGATTCACGAGGCTGCCATAGCCAAAGAAGTAGGAGGCGGTCATGCCTCCTCCCTACACGTGTGTTGATCCATGTCAATGCTATGCACGGATCCCTCTGGCACAACCCGCTCACCCATCTGACCGCCGGGACGGACTGAGAGGAAGATCATGCGGATTACCAAACGGACGAATATTGCCATTCGTGTGCTGATGTATTGCACAGCGCACCGTGGCCGCTTGGTGACCAAGCATGAGATTGCCGGGGTGTGTAACGCGTCGGAAAACCACCTGGCGCAGGTTATTCACCAACTGGCGTTGATGGGCGTGTTGAGCACGCAACGGGGGCGCAATGGCGGGCTTGAGTTGGCTCGCGAGCCCAAAGACATTGAGATCGGTGAGATTTTCCGGGCTATGGAAGCCTCTGTGCCGCTGGCCGAGTGTTTTGCGGATGTGGACAATTCCTGTCCGCTTGTGGCGGCCTGTCGATTGAAGTTGGCTTTACAAGAGGCCGCGGAGGCATTTTACGCGCGGTTGGATGTTGTGACGCTGGACTCGTTGGTGTGCAACAACACCGCGTTGCTTGGCATTCTGGCGCCTGATCCTTGTGACTCAAAAGCCAGCTAAGAACGTGTTCGCGGGCTTAGTGGCGAAAGTCGACGCCTGAGAGGACGACGCCCGCGGCGAAAACAACTCCCCACAACAGACCTGCGAGGACCGCCATCCAGCGGCCTTTGCGCTGGACTGGCCAGCGGAATGTGCCAAACAGCAGAGTGAGAAATAGGGCGCTGGCCAAGAGGACAAGGGTTTGTTCTAGCGTAGCACCAGAGGGGAGGGCGGAGAGTTCTGGCAGGTTGAGCCCGAGGTCATAGCGCAAGCCCCAGATGGCCAGGAGCCCCAGAGCGGTTGTCAAAAGAACAACGATTGGTCCTTCCGCTTTGCCGCCGCGCCAAAGCTGCGCGGCTGCGCCAAGGGAGAGCGCGCCGCCGAGAATGGGGCCGACAAAAAAGATCAGGGCAAAAACAAGCATCAAAGAGGTCCTGTTTGGGTGGGGGCTTACCTAGGGAGCCGGGCAGGCGAAGCCAAGGGGATTTGCAAAACTGCATGATCGGCGGTTTCTAATTGTCTTCTCCATAAGGTGTCGTGAAGGTGCAGGTCGCCGTGGAAAGTCGTCTGATTGCGCGGAAAACCTTTTGTTGGATTGCAATTACTTACCGGGCTGGGTGAAGTGTGTCATAACTATTGCTTATCGCGTGATAATCAGTTGCGATATTGAGGCTTGTCAGCTTTGGTTCTGCATACTACGGTGCACGCCAAGGTGAATCGGGAGAACTGGACGATCCAGTGCCGAAGGAGCAACCGCCCCGGAAACTCTCAGGCCACAGGGACCGACCACCTTTGAAAACACACTCTGGAGAGTGGTGTTCGTCAGGACACCCGCCGAAGGGATAACGATCTCAGGCAGTCGGACAGAGGGGGCATCGCACGCGCAGAACAGTTGCGCGAAAATGGGATGCCGGATGTGACCTCCAAACATGGACACGCCCGGAAGGAGAAGGGCGAAGCCTATGGGAGATTTGAAGCGGACACCGCTGTATGATCTGCATGTTGAGCTTGGCGCCAAGATGGTTGGGTTTGCGGGCTATGACATGCCTGTGCAGTACCCGCTGGGCGTCATGAAAGAGCACCTGCATTGTCGCGGGGCTGCGGGTTTGTTTGATGTGAGCCACATGGGGCAAGTTGCGCTGCGTGCCGGGAGCTACGAGGCCGCTGCGAAGGCGTTTGAAACGCTGGTGCCACAGGATGTGATGGGCCTTGGCGCTGGGCGTCAGCGCTATGGGTTTTTCACCAATGATGCAGGCGGGATCGAAGACGATCTGATGTTTGCCAACCGCGGCGACCACCTGTTTGTGGTGGTGAATGCGGCCTGTAAAGAAGCGGATATTGCGCGGATGACCGCAGCGTTGTCCCCGGATGTGACGGTGGAAGAGATCACCGGTCGTGCGCTGGTAGCGTTGCAAGGTCCGGCGGCAGAGACCGCTTTGGCGCGGTTGAACCCTGCCGTTGTCGATATGGCGTTTATGGATTTCACCGAAGTTGAGCTGGATGGCGTGGCCTGTTGGGTCAGCCGCTCGGGTTACACCGGGGAAGATGGATACGAGATTTCGATCCCAGAAGCCGATGCGGAAGGTATTTGCCGCAAACTGTTGGCGATGGAAGAGGTGGAAGGCATTGGCCTTGGCGCGCGCGACAGCCTGCGTCTGGAAGGCGGCCTGTGCCTTTATGGCAATGACATCGATGCCAGCACATCCCCCATCGAGGCGGCGCTGACCTGGGCAATCCAGAAAGTGCGCCGCGCGGATGGGGATCGCGCCGGAGGCTTCCCGGGTGCAGATCGCATCTTTGGCGATCTGGCGGAAGGCGTGGCACGCAAACGTGTGGGCCTGGCGCCAACAGGCCGGGCGCCGATGCGGGCGGGCACACAGCTGTTTGCCGCGGCTGAAGGTGGCGAGTCGATTGGTGAAGTCACCTCGGGCGGCTTTGGTCCGACCTACGAAGGTCCGGTGGCCATGGGATATGTCGGCACGGCGCAGGCCGCTGTCGGAACAGAAATTTTTGGTGAGGTACGGGGCAAGCGTTTGCCCGTGACCGTGGCGAAGATGCCGCTGGTGCCTGCCAATTTCAAACGTTGAGCAACAGGAGAGCAAGCAATGAAATATACCGAAGAGCACGAATGGCTGCGGGTTGAAGGCGACGTTGTGGTGGTGGGCATCACCGAACACGCCAGCGAGCAACTGGGCGATGTGGTGTTTGTCGAACTGCCAGAAGCGGGCACCGAGGTCACCAAAGACGAAGAAGTCTGTGTGATCGAGTCCGTGAAAGCCGCGTCTGACATTCTGGCGCCGATTGATGGCGAGATTGTCGAAGTGAACGAGCCGCTGGTTGATGAGCCGGGCAAGGTGAACGACGACCCCATGGAAGGCGCCTGGTTCTTCAAGATCAAGCCGTCCGATCCGTCCCAGATGGACGATTACATGGACGAGAACGCCTACAAAGAATTCATCGGGTAAGCCTTTGGCTGCGGGAGGGAGGCAACTCACATCCCGCGCTCGATGACCAGCATCTACGAGAGGTTTGGTTCGGTCTGTAAGACCGGACCGTGCCCGACCCTCCCCACGGGAGGGCGCTTTCAGCCCCCACCCAGGGTCAGGCGCGGTCCTTCCGAGCCAAGCCCTCACTTTATCTAACTTCCGCACCTGTTGCCGCGGATTGTTGAGGAGATGAAGATGACCTTCAAACCCACCGACTATCTACCTTATGATTTTGCCAACCGCCGTCACATCGGCCCGTCTCCGGATGAGATGGACGCGATGCTTGAGGTGATTGGCGCCGACAGCCTTGACGCTCTGATTGATGACACGATGCCTGCGAGCATCCGTCAGAAAGAGCCGCTGAACACCGGCCGCCCGATGTCTGAGCGCAAAGTGCTGCGCCACATGCGCACCACGGCTGAAAAGAACAAAGTGCTGACCAGCCTGATTGGTCAGGGGTACTACGGCACTGTGACGCCGCCAGCGATCCAGCGTAACATTCTGGAGAACCCGGCCTGGTACACCGCGTATACGCCATATCAGCCTGAGATTTCGCAAGGCCGTCTTGAAGCGCTGTTGAACTACCAGACCATGATCACCGATCTGACCGGTCTGGACGTGGCCAACGCGTCGTTGCTGGATGAGTCCACCGCCTGTGCCGAAGCGATGACCATGGCGCAGCGGGTGTCCAAATCCAAAGTCAAAGCCTTCTTCGTGGACGAAAACTGTCACCCGCAGAACATTGCGGTGATGCAGACCCGTGCCGCGCCACTGGGCATTGAAGTGATCGTGGGCAACCCCGACGATCTGGAAGCAGACAAGGTGTTTGGCGCGATCTTCCAGTACCCTGGCACCCATGGTCACGTGCGTGACTTCACCGCCGAAATCGAAGCTCTGCACGCCAACAAGGCGATTGGGGTTGTGGCGGCAGATCCGCTGGCCTTGACCTTGCTGAAAGAACCGGGTGCGATGGGCGCGGATATTGCTGTTGGCAGCACCCAGCGCTTTGGTGTGCCGGTGGGCTATGGTGGTCCACACGCCGCTTACATGAGCTGTAAGGATGCCTATAAGCGCTCCATGCCGGGCCGGATTATCGGTGTGTCGATTGATGCGCAGGGCAACCGTGCCTACCGCCTGTCGCTGCAGACCCGTGAACAGCACATCCGCCGCGAGAAAGCCAACTCCAACGTGTGTACCGCACAGGCGCTCTTGGCGGTGATGGCCTCCATGTATGCCGTGTTCCATGGCCCGGAAGGTTTGAAGGCGATTGCGCAGCGCGTGCACCGCAAGACCGCCCGTCTGGTGAAAGGTCTGGAGGACGCGGGTTTCACTGTGGAGCCGGGTGTGTTCTTTGACACCGTCACCGTTGATGTTGGCCTCTTGCAACGCGGTGTGTTGCAGCACGCGGTACAGGAAGGCATCAACCTGCGCAAAGTGGGCAAGACCAAGGTTGGTATCTCGCTGGATGAAACCACCCGTCCGCAGACCATCGAAGCGGTTTGGCGCGCGTTTGGCATTGTACAGGACGATAAGGACTATACGCCAGAGTATCGTCTGCCAGAGAAGCTGCTGCGCGAAACCGGCTATCTGGATCACCCGATCTTCCACATGAACCGGGCTGAGACCGAGATGATGCGCTATATGCGTCGTCTGGCAGATCGCGATTTGGCGCTGGACCGCGCGATGATCCCGCTAGGCTCCTGCACCATGAAGCTGAACGCAGCTGTGGAGATGATGCCAGTGAGCTGGCCTGAGTTCTCCAATCTGCACCCGTTTGCGCCCAAAGATCAGGTCGAAGGCTATACGCAGATGATCGACGATCTGAACGACAAGCTGTGTCAGATCACTGGGTATGATGCGATTTCCATGCAGCCGAACTCTGGTGCGCAGGGTGAGTATGCGGGTCTGCTGACCATCGCGGCTTACCACCGGTCGCGGGGCGAAGATCACCGCAACGTATGCCTCATTCCGATGAGCGCGCATGGCACCAACCCGGCCTCGGCACAGATGGTGGGCTGGAAAGTAGTGGCGGTAAAATCGGCGGAGAACGGCGACATTGATGTGGAAGACTTCCGCGCCAAGGCCGAGAAACACGCCGAGAACCTGGCTGGGTGCATGATCACCTATCCGTCCACCCATGGTGTGTTTGAGGACACAGTGCATGAGGTTTGTGACATCACCCATGAGTTTGGCGGTCAGGTTTACATCGACGGCGCCAACCTGAACGCGATGGTGGGCTTGTCCCGTCCGGGCGATGTAGGCGGTGACGTGAGCCACCTGAACCTGCACAAAACCTTCTGCATTCCACACGGTGGGGGCGGCCCCGGCATGGGACCTATCGGCGTGAAAGCGCATTTGGCACCACACCTGCCGGGTCACCCTGAAGCTGGCGGTGTTGAAGGGCCGGTGTCTGCGGCGCCATTTGGCTCGCCTTCGATTCTGCCTATCAGCTGGGCCTATGTGTTGATGATGGGTGGCGAAGGTCTGACCCAGGCGACCCGTGTGGCGATCCTGAACGGCAACTACATCGCCAAGCGGCTCGAAGGTGCCTATGACGTGCTCTACAAAGGCCCAACCGGCCGCGTGGCACATGAGTGCATCATCGACACCCGTCCGTTTGCTGACAGTGCTGGGGTGACCGTGGATGACATTGCCAAACGTCTGATCGACAGCGGTTTCCACGCGCCAACCATGAGCTGGCCGGTGGCGGGCACGTTGATGATTGAGCCAACAGAGTCTGAGAACAAAGCGGAGCTGGATCGTTTCTGTGATGCGATGTTGTCCATTCGTGAGGAAATTCGCGACATCGAGGAAGGCCGGATTGATGCGGAGAACAACCCGCTGAAACATGCGCCGCACACGATGGAAGATCTCGTGAAAGATTGGGATCGTCCATACACCCGCGAACAGGGTTGTTTCCCACCCGGTGCGTTCCGTGTGGACAAGTACTGGCCGCCGGTGAACCGTGTGGACAATGCGTACGGCGACCGCAACCTGGTCTGCATCTGTCCGCCGATGGATGAGTACGCCGAAGCGGCGGAGTAAGTCTCGCAGGATTGGGTGAGGGGGCCAGCCCCCTCGCTTGCCAAGGCAAGCGCACCCCCGAGATATTTGAAGAATGAGAAAGCCGGGTTTGCGCCCGGCTTTTTCTGTTTGGTGGGTTAGTCGCGCGCGCGCAGGATTTGTGCAGGGCGATTGGCGAGCGAGGGCAGGGCGAAGACCATGCCAGCGAGGAGGTTGGCCAAGATGCCTGCGGACAGGATCAATAAGGCGTTGGGCCAGATCACGTAGAAATCGCTCTCAATGACAAAAGTCATCACCGCCCAGCCGCCAGTAAGACCCACGGCGAGCGCGACGGTGCCAGCCGCCGCCCCAAGCAGCGCTGCGCGCCAGGCAAAACTGCGCAGGACTTGCGCGCGGGTGGCGCCGAGGGTTTTGAGGATCGCCGCCTCATAGGTGCGGGCGGCTTGGCCCGCAGCGGCGGCGCCAAAGATCACCAATAGGCCCGTGAGCAGGATGGTCGACGCGCCGTAAGTGGTCGCGTTGGCGAGTTGCGCAACGAGGCTTGAAACCTGTTGTGCGGCGTCGCGCACGTGGATTGCGGTCACGTTGGGGTATTGCTCAGAAACATCCTTGAGTAGGGTCGCCTCGCTGTCGGCATCGGCATAGACCGTGGCGATGAAGCTGTGCGGGGCGCCCGCGAGCGCGGCCTCGTTCATTACGATAACAAAGCCCATGCCAGCAGAGGAGAAATCCACCTCGCGGAAGCTGGTGACCGTGCCGGTGATGTCACGGCCCAGGATGTTGATGGTCAGCGTGTCGCCCAGTTTGAGCCCCATCTCGAGGGCTTCCTCTTCGGCAAAACTGATCTGAGGCGCGCCCGCATGATTTGGGTCCCACCAGGTGCCGGCGGTGAGTTTGGTGTCCGGTGGCATGGCCCCGGCGTAGGTCACGCCACGGTCACCGCGGACAACCCAGTGATCGCCGGCAACCTCTTTCGCAGGTTGGTCATTGATACGGGTGATCACGCCGCGCAGCATGGGGGCGGTTTCGACGTTGTGGATGGTTGGCGTGGCGTCCCAATCGGCTTGCAGGTCCGGCATCTGGTCGCGTTGGATGTCGACGAAGAAGAAGGAGGGGGCTACGTCGGGCAGTTCGCTGGCGATGGCGTTGCGCAGGTTGCCGTCGACTTGGCCCACCGTGGCGAGCACGCTGAGGCCAAGGCCGAGAGACAGCACAACGGGGGTGGTGGCGTCGCCAGCGCGGCCCAGGGATTGCACGGCCCAGCGGAGTTCGGGGCGGCTGCGCAGGCGGGTGGCGAGGCGGCGCAGAAGCGCGCGCAGGCCGGTGGCCGCAAAGGACAGCGCGATCATGGCGACCATAACTCCGCCGGCGAACCAAAGCGTGAGGCGCGAGGAGCCAGAAAGCCAGCTGGCGAGGCCCAGCAGGAGGGCGATCAGCAAGCCAACCGCGAGAACGTAGCGCGTCGCGGGCAGGTGGCGGTTTTCGCCAAGTTGATCGCGGAAGAGCGCACTGGGACGGACGTTTTCGACTTTTGCCAGAGGCCAGAGGGTAAAGATCGCGGCGGCGAGGGCGCCATAGAGGGCGGCCTCGATCAAAGGGACTGGGTAGAGGCTGAAGCTGGCCGGGAATGGCAGGACGGCTTCGATCAGTGGGCCAAGCAGGATTGGCAAGAGCGCGCCGAGGGTAAGGCCGAGCGTGATGCCAAGCAAAGACACAAAACCGATTTGCAGGAAGTAACTGAGGAAGATCACACGACGCTCTGCGCCGAGGCTGCGCAAGGTGGCGATGGTTTCGGTTTTGCGCGAGAGGTAAGCGCGGATGGCGGTTGAGATGCCGACCCCGCCTACGGCGAGGCCTGCGAGCCCCACAAGGATCAGGAAAGCGCCAAAGCGTGCGACAAAGCGGGTGATGCCGGGGGCGCCATTGCGGCTGTCGCGCCAGCGCAGGCCGGTGCTTTCAAATTTTGCGCGGGCGTCGGCTTCGAGCGTCGCGAGGTCTGGATTGGGCGGCAGGTCGAGGCGGTAGTGGCTGGTGAAGAGCGTGCCGGCGGCGAGCAGGCCGCTGTTGGCGAGGTCTTCGGTGCGCACAAAGGCGCGGGGGGCAAAGTTGAAGCCGCCTGCGGTGTCGGGTTCGCGATCCAAACGGGCAGTCAAGATGAACTCTTGGGTGCCGAGTTGGAACGTGTCGCCAATGTTGAGCGACAGGCGGTCGGCGAGCAGGCCGTGCAGAACTGCACCGGGGAGGGCGTCAGATCCAGCCAAGGCGTCTTGCCATGGAATGTCAGGGGTGATGTCAACGTTGCCGACAAGCGGGTAGGCGTCATCAACGGATTTGACTTGTGCCAAGGCGCGTTCGGTTTCGTCGGCGCGCGGCACCACCACCATGGACCGGAAGTCTATGATTTCTGAAGTGGCCTCGGTGTTCTGGGTCATCCACGCCAGTTCTGCGTCGTTGGCGCGGCGGTAAGTGAAGCTCATTTCGGCATCGCCACCAAGTAACGTAGCGCCTTCCGAGGCAAGGCCGGTTTGGATGGCGCTGCGCACGGAGCCGATGGCGGCGATGGTGGCCACCCCGAGGATCAGGCAGGCGAGGAAGACGGTGAAACCGCGCAGGCCGCCGCGGATTTCACGGCGGGCGATGCGCGTCGCGGCAGTAAGGCTCATGCGGAGGCCTCAACCGCTGTCAAAGGCGCATCAATTTGACCGTCGCGCAGGCGCACCACACGTTCGCAGCGCTCGGCAAGCCTGTTGGAGTGGGTGACCAGCACCAGCGTGGTGTCACGCTTGGCGTGCAGGTCAAACAGCAGGTCCATGATGGTTTCGCCGGTGGATTGGTCTAGGTTGCCGGTGGGCTCATCGGCCAGCAAGAGGCGCGGTGAGGGCGCGCAGGCGCGGGCGAGGGCGACGCGTTGTTGTTCGCCACCTGACATTTGAGACGGGTAGTGATCGGCGCGATGGGCGAGACCGACAGCTTCGAGTTCCGCCTGCGCGCGTTCCATGGCGTCTTTGCGGCCTGCGAGCTCCAATGGGGTGGCGACGTTTTCTAAGGCGGTCATTGTTGGGATCAGGTGGAAGTTTTGAAACACCACTCCCATGTTTTCACGGCGGAAGCGGGCAAGGGCGTCCTCACTCATGGCGGAGAGGTCGTGGTCCAGTGCCGTTATCGTTCCGGAGGTGGCGCGCTCCAACCCGCCCATCAACATCAGCAGCGAGGATTTGCCAGATCCAGAAGGGCCAACCAGCGCCAAAGTCTCCCCCGCTTGCACGTCCAAAGAGATGCCGTGCAAGATTTCTATGCGTCCGGCATTGCTATCCAGCGCCAAAACCGCATCTTGAAGGGAGAGAATGGATGACATGAAAGAGGCCGCCTGTTGATGAATGTTTCCACCCTATATGGGGCGCTATCGCGCCGCGGCAAGGCGCTGGCGCTGAGCATTTTAGTTGTTCCGGTAACGGCTTGGTCAGCTTTGGCTGAGCCGGTGGTTATTGCGGCTTTGGGCGATAGCCTGACCCACGGCTACGGCGTGCCGCAGGGCGAAGGCTTTGTGCCGCAACTTGAAGGCTGGCTTCAGTCGCAGGGATTGGACGTTATTGTACAGAATGCGGGGGTGTCTGGGGATACAACGCAGGGCGGGCTGTCACGCGTTGGCTGGACTTTGGGGCCGGATGTGGACGCGATGATTGTCACCTTGGGCGGCAATGATGCGCTGCGCGGGATTGATCCGGCGGTGAGCAAAACCAATCTGGCGGGCATCATTGAGGCCGGTCAGGCGGCAGGTGTCAATGTGCTGTTGATTGGGGTGGAGGCACCGATGAATTTTGGTGCGGACTACAAACAGGCTTTTGACGGCATGTATGGCGAATTGGCTGCGCAGTATGGCGTGGCGTTGGTACCGGACTTCTTTGAAGCCATTCGGGATTTGCCTGCAGAAGAGTTGCGGGCATTGATGCAGGCCGATGGCATCCACCCAAATGTGCAGGGCGTGGCGCAGATTGTGCCGGTGCTTGGTCCATATGTGCAAAGCTTGGCGGAGAACGTTGCGAAGGAGTGATCTATGCCGGGGCGGCTGTTTCTTGAGACCTCAATGACAGAGATTGGCCAGTGGGTTAGGCGTGATGTTGGTGAAGTTTTTGATGAGCCGCCGCGGCGAAATATTGCTCCGGGCCAGGAGGTTGTGTGCCTGACGGCTGGCGGTTTCCGACGCATGCGGTGGGGGATCATCCCGGTCGGGCGCGTGAATGCGCGGGGGCGGCCGGTGATGGAGACCATCGTCAACGCGCGGTCGGAGACTGTGTTTGATAAGTCGGCGTTTGACGGGGTTGGCCGGGCAATTGTGATCGTCGATGGCTGGTATGAATGGACCGGCGAGAAACGCAAGAAAACCGCTTGGCGCATCCGTGGAGAGGCGCCGCTGGTGTTTGCGGCGATTACGGATGTCTGGACCGCGCCCGGGGGGCGGGAAGTGCATCAGGTGGCGACAGTGACCTGTGAGCCCAACACGGATGTGAAGCCTATCCACCATCGCATGGGCGTGCTGCTGGAAAAAGACGCGATTGATCTGTGGCTCAACGGCGCGCCGGAAGAGGTCGCACCGTTGATGGTGCCGTGGCCGGAAGGGCGTTTGACAATCGAGGAAGCCACCGATGTGGATTGGGACGCGCCTTAGGCGGCGAGATCTACCCAGACAGGCACGTGGTCAGACGGCTTAGAGCGGCCGCGCTCTTCTTTGTCGATCTGGCAGTCTTGCAGCAGGTCCGCGCATTGTGGCGACAGCAGGAAGTGGTCGATGCGGATGCCGTTGTTACGGTTCCAGGCGCCTGCTTGGTAGTCCCAGAAGGAATACATACCGGGCATCTGATTGCGGGCGCGGAAGGCCTCTGTAAAGCCGAGGTTGAGCAGGCGACGGTAGGCGGCGCGGCTTTCGGGGCAGGCGAGGGCGTCTTCTTGCCAATCTTCGGGTTTGGCGGCGTCCTCATCTTGCGGGATGATGTTGTAGTCACCTGCCATGAGGAAGGGTTCCTCTGTGGCCATGAGTTCTTGGGCGCGGGCATAGAGCCGCTCCATCCACGCGAGTTTGTAGTCGTACTTGGGGCCGGGACGGGGGTTGCCGTTGGGCAGGTAGAGGCCGCAGACACGGACCGGCGTGTCGCCCATCACGGTGGCCTCGATATACCGGGCCTGTTCGTCGGTCTCATCGCCGGGCAGGCCGCGTGTCACATCCTCCAGCGGCAGCTTGGACAGGATCGCCACACCGTTGAAGCTTTTCATGCCGTGGGTTTCGACTTGATAGCCGCGCTCTTCAAAAATCTCACGCGGGAAGGCTTCATCTACAGATTTGATCTCTTGTAGCAGAGCTACATCGGGCTGCGCTTCGTCGAGCCAGCGGGGCAGGGTTTCGATGCGCGCTTTGATGCCGTTGATGTTGAATGTGGCGATTTTCATGGCGCGCTCCTTACTGCTGGATAGGGGTATCTATCCAGCCTGAGTGGGGAACGGCAAGGGGCGAAACGCGCCGAGCTCACATGGAGAAGCTGGTGCCGCAGCCACAGGAGCTTGTGGCGTTGGGGTTGTTGATCACAAACCGGGCGCCAATAAGTTCTTCGGTGAAGTCAATCACGGCATCCGCAAGGAAGGGCAGAGAGATGCTGTCCACGAGGACTTTTTCGCCAGCGCCCTCCAGCACAAGGTCATCATCTTTTTGTGTGTCGAGTTTGATTTCGTATTGGAAGCCGGAGCATCCGCCGCCTTCGACAGCCACGCGCAAGGCTTGTCCTTGATCGGCGGCGCCAATCTCTGCCAGTCGTTCGAAGGCTCTTTCGGTCACTTTTGGCGGCAACTGCATGATATTTTGTCCTATTCGCGCAATTTGCCCGGTTCCTAGGCCGGACAAAACCCAATATAGAAGGGCCAAGGACAGGCTACAAGGACCACGCTTATGCAGGCGCCCTATGCCTCAGATCCGGCGCGCGCCAAGGGACGGCGTTTTCCGGAGGAGGAGAGCAGCTTCCGGTCGTGTTTTCAACGGGATCGGGACCGGATCATTCATGCGAGCGCCTTTCGGCGGCTCAAGCACAAGACACAGGTCTTTGTGGAGCATGAGGGCGATTACTTCCGCACCCGTTTGACGCACTCCATTGAAGTGGCTCAGGTGGCGCGAACCATTGCTGGGGCGCTGGGGCTTAATCAGGAAATCACCGAGGCGATCGCGCTGGCCCATGATTTGGGACATACGCCGTTTGGGCACACAGGCGAGGACGCGCTGCACGAGTTGATGGCCCCCTATGGTGGCTTTGACCACAACGCGCAGGCGGTGCGGATTGTGACTTCTCTGGAGCGGCACTATGCGGACTTTGATGGGCTGAACCTGACCTGGGAGACCTTGGAGGGGATTGCCAAGCACAATGGGCCAGTCACTGGCGCGTTGCCGTATGCTTTGGCGGATTACAACGCGGTGCACGACTTGGAATTGCACACCCATGCGAGTGCCGAGGCGCAGGTGGCGGCTTTGGCGGATGATGTGGCGTATAACAATCACGACCTGCATGACGGGCTACGCGCTGGGCTGTTCACCGAGGAAGAGATTTGCGAACTGCCCATCGTGGGTGAGGCTTTTGCGGCAGTGGACCGGCAATATCCGGGATTGGAGGCCATTCGGCGACGCCATGAGGCGCTGCGGCGGGTGTTCGGCGTGATGGTGGGAGACGTGATCGACACCTCCCGCGCGGCTTTGGCGGAGGTGGATGCGCAATCTGTCGAAGAGCTGCGCGCTTGTGGGCGGCCTGTGGTGCAGTTTTCCAAGGCGCTCTGGGCGGACCTCAAGGAAATCCGCAGCTTCCTGTTTACCCGGATGTACCGCGCGCCGAGCGTGGTGAAGATGCGCAAGGAAGTCACGATTGTTGTTAAAGAGCTCTTCCCACTGTTCTTGACCGAGCCCACATTGCTGCCATCGCGCTGGCATGCCGATTTGGCCAAGTGTCAGGACGAAACAGCGGTGGCGCGCATTGTGTCTGATTACATTTCCGGCATGACAGACCGCTATGCGCTGCAACAACATGAGCAGCTTCTGGGCAAGTGACGTTGACGTGACGGTTTGGGGTGATAAACCACGCCAAATCCGAAAAGACCAAAGACACATTGATAGGACGGTCTGATGAACCTGTTTTCCGAGATCCGCGTTGCCGTGATCGACGCGCTGAACGCGATGCAAGCCGAGGGCGCGCTGCCTGAAGGGCTGGACTTCAAAAACGTGGCTGTGGAGCCGCCCCGCGATGCGCTGCATGGCGATATGGCGACCAACGCCGCGATGGTGCTGGCGAAACCTGCAAAAATGAAGCCGCGCGACATTGCCGAAGTGCTGGCAGGGAAGCTGGCGGAAGACCCCCGTGTTGAGGTGGCCGAGGTGGCAGGCCCTGGGTTCTTGAACCTGCGTCTGTCTGCAGGTCTGTGGCAGGGCGTTGTGAAGGCGGCGCTTGAGCAGGGCACAGACTTTGGTCGCTCCACCATGGGCGCGGGCAAGAAGGTCAACGTGGAGTATGTTTCTGCCAACCCAACAGGCCCACTGCACGTCGGCCACACCCGGGGTGCGGTGTTTGGTGACGCGCTGGCTTCGCTGTTGGACTTTGTCGGCTTTGACGTAACCCGCGAGTATTACATCAACGATGGTGGCGGGCAGGTCGATGTTTTGGCGCGCTCTGTGTATCTGCGGTACCTTGAAGCGCACGGCCAAGATGTGGCGTTTGAGGATGGCACCTATCCGGGTGATTACCTTGTGCCTGTGGGCGAAGCGCTGAAGGACAAGGTTGGCGATGCCTATGTTGGCAAAGACGAAGATGTCTGGCTGGCAGAAATCCGTGAGTTTGCCACCGATGCGATGATGGACTTGATCCGCGACGACCTGAAGGCGCTGGGCGTGGAGATGGACGTGTTCTACTCCGAGAAATCGCTCTATGGCACCGGCCAGATTGAGGCGGCGCTGAAATCTCTGGAAGACAAAGGCCTGATCTACGAAGGCGTGCTAGAGCCGCCAAAGGGCAAAAAGCCTGAGGATTGGGAGCCGCGCGAGCAGACCTTGTTCAAGTCGACCGAGCACGGCGACGATGTGGACCGTCCGGTGAAGAAATCCGACGGAGCCTGGACCTATTTTGCGCCAGACATCGCGTATCACTACGACAAGGTCACCCGTGGCTTTGACGCGCTGATTGACATCTTTGGCGCGGACCATGGCGGCTATGTGAAGCGGATGAAGGCGGCGGTTTCGGCGCTGTCCGGGGGCGAAGTGCCGCTGGACATCAAGCTGACCCAGTTGGTGAAGCTTTTCAAAAACGGTGAACCGTTCAAAATGTCCAAGCGGGCAGGCACCTTTGTGACCCTGCGCGATGTGGTGGATCAGGTGGGGCCGGATGTGACCCGCTTTGTGATGCTGACCCGCAAGAATGACGCGCCGCTGGACTTTGATTTTGACAAGGTTCTGGAGCAGTCCAAAGACAACCCTGTGTTTTATGTGCAGTATGCCCATGCGCGGGTGTGTTCTGTGATCCGCAACGCCGAAGCGGCCGGTATTACAGCGGATGACGCGACACTGGCGGCGGCGGACCTGTCCAAACTGGACCATGCGGCAGAGATCGCTGTGGCGAAAAAGCTGTCGGAGTGGCCGCGTCTGGTGGAAATCGCCGGGCGCACCAATGAGCCGCACCGGATTGCCTTCTATCTCTATGAACTCGCAGGCGAATTGCACGCGCTCTATTATAAAGGCAACGACGACACTTCGCTGCGCTTTGTGCAAGAGGGTGACGCAGATACATCACAGGCGAAAATTGCGCTGGCACGTGCCGTGGCCGTTGTTATTTCCGCAGGTCTTGGTATTCTGGGCGTAACTCCGGCGCAAGAGATGCGCTAAAGCTGCACGTTCGTCGGGGTTGAGGACTAGGCAAGACGACCCCGACGACACCGTACATCGCGGTAACGCGGACGGGCAGTGAGGCAAAAATGGCAGAAATTCCGATGGGTGCGCATGGCGTGCCCAAAGGCGAATCTTCCAACGCGGCACTTTTGGTGAACCGCGCCGGGATGTTTGTATCTTTGGCTTTGGTGGTTGGCACCGGCGTTTGGGGCTTTCAAATACTCTCCCGCGATGTGAGCGGCGTGCCGGTGGTGCGGGCGCTGGAAGGGCCGATGCGTATTCAGCCGGATGATCCCGGTGGGCGCCAGGCGGGACATCAGGGTCTCATGGTCAATCAGGTGGCTGCGGATGGCAGCGCGGCAGGGCCTGCGGATCAGGTGATTGTGGCGCCGCCACCGATTTCGTTGACGGAACGTGATCAGGTGTCTGGCACCGCCGTTGTGGTGCAGCCCACCGAAGCGCCGTCTGCGGTGCCGAGCCTAGTAGAAACCGAAAAACTAACCGAAGTGGTGGCACGGGCGCCCTCCGCTCCGATCGTGGCGCCGGAGCCGCTGGACGTGAGCAAGCCGCTGTCGGTCGAAGAACTGGCAGATCAGCTGTCCGCTGGCGCCAAGCCGCTCGAAACCATTGAAGTGGATGAGGTTCAGCCCATTCAAGTGGCGTTGAGCGAGCCGAAACCGGCTGTGGAAGAGGTTGCCGATGCGCCGAAACCCGCGGTCAAAGGCGGGCTGAAACGTTCGCTGCGTCCGGTGTTGCGGCCTGCGTCGCTGCCCACCAAAGCGCAGGGCACACAAGTTGCCTCGATCGACGCAGCCGTGCAGGGCGCTTTGCAAGAGGTGGATGCCGAAACCATTCCGGCAGGCACACGGTTGGTGCAGTTGGGCGCCTACGCCAGCCCGGAGATTGCGCGCGCAGAGTGGGATAAGCTGCAGCAAAGGTTTGATACCTATCTTGGTGACAAGTCCCGTGTGATCGAAAAAGCCAGCAGTGGTGGGCGCGTGTTCTATCGCCTGCGCGCCATGGGCTTTGAGACTGTGAGCGATGCACGGCGTCTGTGTTCCGCGCTGAAGGCTGAAAACGCCGATTGTATTCCGGTCACCACGCGATGAGCCGCTTCTGCGCTGCGATCTTTGGTTGTGATGGATTGCGCCTGACAGCTGAGGAAAAGGTCTTTTTTCGGGATGTGCAGCCGTTTGGCTTCATCCTGTTTGCCCGCAACATTGACAATGCAGATCAAGTGCGCGCGCTTTGTGATGAGCTGCGGGCCTGTGTTGATCACCATGCGCCGATCCTGATTGATCAGGAAGGCGGCCGGGTGCAGCGCATTCGAGCGCCGATGGCAACCGAGTGGTTGCCACCTTTGGAAGAGGTGCAGACGGCTGGTCCTAATGCGGCACGGGTGATGTATCTGCGCTATCGCATCATTGCGCATGAGCTGATGGCGCTTGGCATCGATGCAGATTGTGCGCCCATGGTGGATGTGGCGCGGCCGGACACCCATCCGTTTTTGCGTAACCGTTGTTACGGCGAAGACCCCCAACAGATCATCGAGATCGCGCGCGCAGTGTCCGAAGGGCTTTGGGATGGCGGTGTTTACCCCGTGATCAAACATATGCCGGGGCATGGGCTGGCCGTGGTGGACAGCCATAAGGACCTGCCACGCGTGTCCGTGCCAAAAGAAGAGTTGGCGGGAGACTTTGCGCCTTTCAAATCGCTCAATGACCTGCCGATGGGCATGACGGCGCATATTGTGTTTGAAGACATGGATGACGCGCCAGCGACAACTTCGCCAAAGATGATGCAGTTTATGCGCGAGGAGATCGGCTTTGACGGGCTGATCATGACCGATGACATCGATATGCAGGCGTTGAGTGGCACCGTAGATGAACGTGCTGCATCCGCAATTGCCGCCGGCTGTGACGCGGTTCTGCATTGCAACGGCACCTTGGCGGATCGTCAGGCGGTCGCAGCAGCGATTGGCGAGATGTCTGAGGCGGGGCAACGGCGTGCCGAAGCTGTGCTGGCCGCGCGACGCCAACCCGTGCCTGTTGACATTGAAGCGCTTGCCGAGGAACTTAAAGCGTTCTGAAACGGTGCTTGACGGGCAGGGGGCATGGCCGAAACCGACCTAAATCAAACTCTCCAGATGTCCTTTGGGGACGAGCAGGAGGAGATGTCCGTTGCCGAACGCATGGCGGCGGAAGCTCTGATTGTGGATGTGGACGGGTTTGAGGGGCCGCTTGACTTGTTGCTCACCCTGTCGCGCACACAGAAAGTAGACCTGCGCAAGATTTCGATTTTGGAGTTGGCGCAGCAGTATCTGGATTTTGTGGAACGGGCCAAACGGCTGCGGTTGGAGTTGGCGGCGGACTATCTTGTGATGGCGGCTTGGCTGGCGTTTTTGAAGTCACGCTTGTTGCTGCCGCCCGATCCCACGGAAGAGGGGCCGTCCGGCGAGGAACTGGCGGCGCACCTGGCATTTCAGTTGGAGCGGTTGCAGGCGATGCGCGATGCGGCGGCCAAATTGATGGCACGGGACAGGTTGGGGCGCGATTTCTTTGCGCGTGGGGTACCGGAAAACGTGGAGCGCGTGCGAAAGGTTACGTTCACCGCGACGTTGCTGGACCTGATGCAGGGCTATGCGCGGCTGCGCACGCGGGACGAGTTTCGCCCGTTCATCATGGACCGGGATTCTGTCTTTACGATGGAAGAGGCGCTGGAGCGGATGCGCGGCTTGATCGGCTATGCCGGGGCCTGGACAGACATTCTGAGCTATCTGCCTGCGGGCTGGGAAAACGACCCAAAGAAACGGCGCTCAGCGACGGCGGCGACCTTTGCGGCGTCTTTGGAACTGGCCAAAGAGGGTAAGGTGTTCATTCGCCAAAGCGAGACCTTCGCGCCGATTGAAGTACGAAAGAGAGACGGCAGGGATGAGTGACGATATCAACGCATCGGAGCCAGAGGCCGAAGTTGTGGAACAGGTGGTCGAACAAGAGGAGAGCCTGTTTGAAGCGCCGCCGGTTGCCGAACAAGAGCGCATGTGTGAAGCGATCCTGTTTGCCAGCGCGGAGCCTGTGACGGTCAAAGAGATGAACGACCGCATGCCGCATGGTTGTGATGCGGCGGAGGCCTTGGTGCATCTGCGCAAACGCTACGAAGGGCGTGGCGTGCATGTGGTGAAGGTCGGTGACGCTTGGGCCATGCGTACCGCGGCGGACCTTGGATTTCTGATGCAGAAGGAAACCGTGGAGACACGTAAGCTGTCGCGGGCGGCGGTCGAGACCTTGGCGATTATTGCCTATCATCAGCCGGTTACGCGAGCCGAGATTGAAGAAATTCGGGGCGTGAGCGTGAGTCGGGGCACGGTGGATCAGCTACTGGAGATGGAGTGGATCCGATTTGGGCGCCGCAAAATGACACCGGGCCGTCCGGTGACCTTTGTGGTGACGCAGAGCTTCCTTGATCACTTTGGCCTATCCAGCCCGCGTGATTTGCCGGGGCTGAAAGAGCTGCGGGCGGCGGGTTTGCTGGAAAATCGGCCACCTCCAGGTACCATTCCGCTTGGTGTGAACTCGGATGAGGATGACGACGGCATGGTGATCGATGACGGTCAGTCTGAGATGTTTGAGGACTAAGATACAGCCCTCAAATTGCTGTGACAGCCTTACTATGGGCGCAATTGGTGCCTAGATTGGCGATGTAAGAGCCACGTGGAGTGAACGCTATGAATGCCAATCAACTGATCAATATGGTGACTCGGATTATGATGCGCCGTCTGATCAATGGCGGCATCAACGCAGGCATCAATGCCGCGTCCAAAGCGCAAAAGAAACAAGCTGCTACAGAACCTGGGCCTTGGGGTGAAAAGCAGCAAGCGCTGCCGAAGGCGGCGCCACAGTTTGATGCAAAGCGCGCCAAGCAAGCCATGCGCGTGACCCGTAAGATTGGTCGGTTCTAAGCCTTTACTTGGCTTTGAAATGCTTGCTGAGCTTTAGTCCTTGCCCCTGATAGTTTGAGGCGATGCCGGAGCCGTAGAGCTGCTCTGGTACATCTGCCATGCGCTCATAGACCAGACGACCCACCACTTGGCCGTGTTCCAACACAAAGGGCGCCTCGTGACAGCGGACTTCCAGCACCCCACGCGACCCTGTGCCGCCGGCGGCGTCATGCCCGAAGCCGGGATCAAAGAACCCTGCGTAGTGCACGCGGAACTCGCCCACCATGGCCAAGAACGGCGCCATTTCGGCGGCGTAGGCGGGGGGGATGTGTACGGCTTCGCGGCTGACCAGGATGTAGAACGCGCCGGGGTCCAGGATGATTTTGCCGTCAGAGGCGTGCAGCTCTTCCCAATAGTCCGCCGGATCGTAGTGGCCGATGTTGTCCAGATCGATCACGCCGGTATGAGGTTTTGCACGGTAGCCCACCAGAGTGCCTTCGGTGGGTTGCAGGTCGACAGAAAAGCCGAGGCCGTCGTCGATCACCGCGTCGCCGTCCACCAGCGGGCTGCGATCGTGTAGAACAGCCAAATCCGCGTCAGTCAGGACGCTTTGGCCTTTGCGGAAGCGGATTTGGTTGAGGCGCATGCCCGGACGCACCAGAACGGAAAAGCTGCGGGGGCAGATTTCGGCATAAAGCGGGCCGGTGTAGCCGGGGGCGATGCGGTCAAATTCGGTACCGCCGTCGGTGATGGTGCGGGTCAACAGGTCGAGCCGGCCGGTGGAGCTTTTGGCGTTGGCCACAGCCTGGACGCCCTCGGGAAGCGCCAGGCTTTCCATCAATGGCACAACATAAACGCAGCCTTTTTCGAGCACAGCCCCGTTTGACAGATCAATACGGTGCATCTCGAACTCAGACAGACGATCCTGCACGCTGCAGTCATTGCCTGCCAGGAAGGACGCGCGCACGCGATAGGCGACGGTGCCAAGGCGCAAATCCAGAGAGGCGGGTTGCACCTGACCTTCGGCGACAGGTTCCGCCACCGAGATCTCGCCGGTTTGCAGCATGGTTTCAATGGTTTGGCTGGGTAAAACGCCGGTCATATTGGTCCCCCCGGATGTACAAAACGCCCGGGCCTTACGGCACACGGGCGTTTGTGATTGGTCGGGCTAGCAGGACTTGAACCTGCGACCTTCCGTCCCCCAGACGGACGCGCTACCAGGCTGCGCCATAGCCCGACGATGGGCTGTTCATAACGGAATTGAGGGCGGGGGCAAGTCAAAAAATGCAAGATCTGCCACGCCCCAGTGATTAGCCAGCTTTGCTGTGCAAAGCTTCCAGTCGTGCCAGCAGGCTGGCGGCGCGCGAGGCGTCTTTGGCCTCTACGGTGACCGGCTTGGTCAGCATCAGCAGGAAGTCGTCACGGGCGGTTTCACGTGCTACGAGCGTTTCCAGATCAGGCGTGCTGGAGGACGGTGTCGCTAAAACCTCTCTGGCCGTCTCGGTCGCCGCTTGTGGCGCAGAGCTTGGATCCGTTGCCGAGGTGTCCAAGCTGCCAGGGGCGCTGGTAGTTGGTGCAACTACTGAACCGGAGCCGTCCACGGCAGGTGTATCCAAGCCACTGCTCAATTCAGCGGCTGCAGTAGCCATGCCGTCTTCGCCGCCGGCAACTTCATCAGCGCCAGGTGCAAATGCGGTTTCGTCCGAAGTTGTTTCTGGTTCCGCGGAAATGTCTGAGGCCTCGACAGGCGGCGACGCGACAGGTGCGTCGGGTGCAAGCGCGCCATAAGGCTCGGCCGTAGTGTCATCGTCTTCTGCTAACGATGGAACGTCCTCTGGCCCGGTCTGCTCTGGCGCCATTGGCGATTCCAGCGACGCAAAGAGGTCGTCCATTGGCGGCAACTCATCGGAACCGCCTTCGGTCGCTGAGCTGGTTGCAGGCATCTGTTCCGTTTCCACGAATGGGGCGGGCTCGGTTTGGGCCGCTTCCAAAGGCTTAGCAGGGCTGGTCAAGCCAGAGGGCATAGGACCTGGTTCGGACGAGGTCGCGGGCACATCACCTTCGATTTTGACCAGAAGATCTTCCGGTATGCCGGCGTTGTCATCTTCTTCGTCGACTTCGATGGAGGTCTCATCGTCCTGGTCAACGTCATCCGGCGCGGTATAGAGGGTTTCCTCGGAAACTTCCTCATGGGTATCTTCCGGGGCAGCGATGGCCTCTTCTTCAGCGACGTACTCAAGAGGTTCATCGGCTTCCGCAGCGTCCTCAATGTCTTCGTCTTTGGCCTCCACAGGCTCTTCCTGCGCAGGCTCACTTTCGAGAGCTTCGTCTGGCTGGAGGTCGACTTGTGGTTCTTGCTGAGGCGTCTCGATCGGCTCCTGCGCCGTTTCTTCGCTCAGGTCTTCTGCAACCGCCTCAACAGATTGGTCCTCTTGATCGACGGGGCGAGAGAGGCTGGACACATGCTTGACGCCTTTTTCACGCAGCAGTTGCTGCGCGTCTTTGATCGGCATCCCATCTTCATGCAGCAGCTTTTTGAGGCCGCCAAGCAACTCCATGTCCTGGGGGCGGTAGTACCGCCGCCCACCGGCGCGCTTTACAGGTTTGACCTGAGAGAATTTGCTTTCCCAGAAACGCAGAACATGCGTTTTCACATCAAGCCATTCGGCAACTTCGCTAATGGTGCGAAAAGCCTCACGCGATTTGGCCATGGAGTTTGTCTCGTCTTATTTTTTGTTACCAGCGGCGACGCGATCTTTCATCAGATGCGAAGGCCGAAAGGTGAGGACACGGCGCGGTTGGATTGGAACTTCTTCGCCCGTCTTGGGGTTGCGGCCCACACGTGCCGCTTTGTCGCGCACGCTGAAAGTGCCAAAGGAAGAAATCTTGACCTGCTCGCCGTTCACCAAAGCGTCGGACATATGGGTCAAAATGCTCTCGACCAATTGAGCGGAGTCGTTTCTGGACAGGCCCACTTCGCGAAACACTGCTTCGCTCAGATCCATCCGGGTCAATGTCTTGTCAGTCATGTGGTCCCCCCTGCCGGTACACGTTTCAAAAACCATAGGGGCAAGAGAAATTGGGAGTCAATGATTTGCGCGGGATGTGAGGCGATTATCTGCGATATTCGCCAATCACTTAGGTCGGATTTTACCAGCGCAGAACCACCGCACCCCAAGCCAGACCGCCACCAATCGCCTCGGTCACCAGCAGGTCGCCCTGCTTGATCTTGCCGTCTGCAACACCGGTGGAGAGGGCGAGGGGGATCGATGCAGCCGAGGTGTTGCCGTGATCCTGAACGGTCACAATCACACGGTCCATGGGCACGCCGAGTTTCTTGGCGGTACCCTGAATGATGCGGATGTTGGCCTGATGGGGCACAATCCAATCCACGGCATCATCGGTTAGATCAATCTTGGTGAGCGCGGTGTGCGCAGTTGAGGTCAGCTTTTCAACCGCTTGACGGAAAAGCGCATTTCCCTGCATGCGCAGCTTGCCAGAATCCCCGGTTGTCGACACGCCGCCGTCGACAAAGAGCATGTCCTTGTAGCGACCGTCGGAATTCAAATCCGCGCTGAGAACGCCGCGATCTGTGTTCTCTCCTGTGCCTTGTTCAGCTTCCAGGATCAGTGCGCCTGCGCCGTCGCCAAACAGCACGCAGGTGGCGCGGTCTGTCCAATCCATGATGCGGCTGAAGGTTTCCGCCCCAATCACCAGCACACGTTGCGCCTGACCAGAGAGGATCAAAGCATTGGCATTGGTCAGCGCATAGACAAAACCGGCACAAACCGCCTGTACGTCAAAGCCAAAGCCACGAGTCATGCCAATCTTTTGCTGCACCATGGTGGCAACAGAAGGGAAGGTCAGGTCCGGTGTCGACGTTGCCACGACCACCGCGTCGATGTCATCGGCTTTCAAACCTGCGTTTTCCAGAGCGGCATTGGCGGCAAGACTTGCGAGATCGGAGGTGGTCTGGTCGTCGGCCGCAAAGTGGCGGCGCTCGATACCAGAGCGGGTGCGAATCCACTCATCCGAGGTGTCCAGAGTTTCTTCGAATTCGGCGTTGGGAACGACCCGTTCCGGCAAGTAGTGGCCTACGCCTTTAACCACGGCGCGTGTCGTCATATCGGTGCCTTGCTAACTTATTGTTATTCGTTGGTGCTGTCGGCATCTTGCGGCAGAGAAACGGCAGATGCAACCCGCGCTGCAAGCTTTTCGGAGAAGCCTGATTGCGCAAGTTTGAAGGCGAGTTTGATGGCCGAGGATACACCTGTTGCATCAGAGGAACCGTGCGATTTTACCACGGTGCCATTGAGGCCCAAAAACACGCCGCCATTGACCCGTCGTGGGTCAATGCGTTTGTTCAGACGGTTGAGCGATGTGTAGGCCAAGAGGGCGGCCAGACGGGACAGTGGCGAGAATTTGAAGGCTTCTTTCAGAAGTGAGCCGATCAGCCCAGCCGTGCCTTCTCCGGTTTTTAGGGCCACGTTGCCGGTGAACCCGTCGGTTACAATCACATCGGCCTTATCCGCGGGCAAGTCATTGCCTTCAACAAAGCCGACAAAGTCATAATTGGCGACATGCGCGTTTTGCGCGATCAGGTCATGCGCCAGCTTCAATTCAGTGCGGCCCTTGTGCTCCTCGGTGCCCACGTTCAGCAGGCCGACGCGCGGGCGTTCCAAGTCCATGCCATTGCGGGCGTAGGATGCGCCCATCAAGGCGTATTGCAGCAAGTCATGCTCGTCGGCGCTGATGTCAGCGCCGGCGTCAAGCATGATGTTGAAGCCCTGCGGGGCGCGGGAAGGCCAGAGAACGGCAATCGCCGGACGGTCTACGCCGAGAATTTTGCGCAGCCGGACCACTGAAAGCATCATCAAGGCGCCGGTGTTGCCGCAGCTCACCACGCCGTCGGCCTCGCCACTGCGCACTGATTCCAATGCGGACCACATCGACGTGGTTTTGGACCGGATCACATCTCGGGGTTTGTCTTCCATCGAGACGACGTCAACCGCGTCGCGAATCTCCACACGTCCGTCCAAAATGCGTTTGCGCGCGACCAGCTGTTTCAGCTCGTCTTTGGGGCCATGAAGAATGAAAGCAATGTCGGGATTCTTCTTCGCGGAATGCGAAATGCCGGCAACAACAGCTGCCGGCCCGCGATCGCCACCCATGGCGTCAACTGAGATCACTGTGCGCCCGCTGCCGGGGTTTGCTGTTTGCGTCAAACCGGTCATGCGGGCTCAGATCCCGTTGTTTATGCTGCGTCTTCGTCCAGATCGACGTCGTCCACCATAGCAACGACTTCACGGTCGCTGTAGTGGCCGCAAGAAGCGCAGACGTGGTGCGGGCGCTTCAGCTCGCCGCAGTTTTCACATTCGTTTGGGTTCGCTGCAACCAGGGCGTCGTGTGCACGGCGGTTGTTGCGGCGCGATTTCGATACTTTGTTCTGCTGGACAGCCATGTCGCAACCTTTGATTTACTTGGGGGCCGAAGCCCGGTTTCCTGAGCGTTTGGAGCCTCTACGCGGTATGCGCGCCCGAGTCCAACGCTAAATTCGAATGAGCGCGCGAAAATACTGCGATTTTCGCACAACGCAAGCCCTATTCGTCCTCTTTTGAGCCCAGCTGGTCACGCAGGGTGGCCAAACCGGCAAAGGGGCGTGCGTCTTCGTCCGTCATGGCCTTTTTTCCAGCCTCCGTAAAGACAGCATCTTTCAATTCTGCTCCCTCTGCGCGAGGAAATTGCGGCAGGTTCAGCGCCAGGGCTTCATGCAGGATTGCACCGACATCAATATGTGATTCCAGCGGCTCTGCGTTTTCGTCCTCCGGCATCTCGATCTCTTCTTCTTCGTCGCCCGACAGATCAGGCATGTGCGCCAGAAACCGCCGCTCGACAGGTTCGTCGATACGAGTGGTCACAGGATCCAATGTGACAACACAGGGCTGCACAGCGGTGGCGCCGAGTTTGCCGACCAGTTCCCAGTCATTTTTGCCTTGGGCGCGGATTTCGCCGGTGAAGACCACTTTGCGCAGCGCGGTCAACTCAAGAGCCTCGGCCAGCGCGGTCAGTTCTTGTGCGTTGGGGCGCAAGTCAAAACTGGTGGGGCGATTCTGGCGGAGGTCGGCCACACGAAACACGGTGGAGGGGGAGGCGCTTGAGGACATGGTACTGACTTTGAATTGAGGGCGGTTGCGTGGCGGGACGCGGTTGTCATCTTGAACCAAGCGCGTTCCTTCTGTAAGCGAGATAAAAGGCAAGACAGGCCAAGACAAGAGGGCAGACATGAAGACGCGCACCAAAATGATCAAATATGCGGTCATGGGAGCGGCTATGCTGTCTCTGGCTTCCTGCGCCATGCGCTATCGTAATCATGGCTATGTCCCCACCGAAGAGGAACTGGCGTCGATCACGCTGGGCGTGGATACGCGCGACACGGTTGTGGAGACTTTTGGACCGCCGTCGGCGTCCGGTGTTCTGGATGACAGCGGCTACATTTATGTCCGTTCGCGCATCAAGCATTTTGGCCCAACCCGTCCGGAAGTTGTGGATCGCCAAGTGGTCGTGATCGGCTTTGATACCAAGGGCATTGCCCGCAACATCGAGCATTATGCTCTAGCCGATGGGCAGTTTGTTCCGCTGCAACGGCGGATCACCGACAACGGAATCGAGACCGGTGGACTGTTGCGTCAGCTGAGTGCCAATATCGGCAACTTCGGTCCGTCTGGTGCGCCAACGGCAAGCACGGGCAGCTTCTAAGTTGCGATCGCTTTCATGACGGGATGGTTTGTCATTCGGATGTCACCGCGACTCTGATAGAGTGTGTGGTATGGTGATGCAGTTGGACAAACCATTACGGCAAAAGGGGCGCTATCTTGTGCGTGAGGCGGAAGGCGTGGCTGATCTGCGGGCTGCGCAGCGGTTACGGCATTTGGCGTTTCATGGAGATGAGGCGTCGTTGGATGTGGATGCCTTTGATCCGATCTGTCGCCACTTTCTGATCGAGGACGGTGTATCTGGAAAGTTAGTGTGTGTTTTCAGGATGTTACCTTTGATTAGTGGGGGCGACATTGACCGCAGTTATTCGGCTCAGTTTTATGAGTTGGAGGCCCTGCGCGCATATCCCGGACGCATGGTTGAGATGGGGCGGTTTTGCATGCATCCGGATGTGCATGATGCCGATGTGCTGCGCGTGGCTTGGGGAGCGATGACCTCCTATGTGGATGAAAACAAAGTCGAATTGCTGTTCGGTTGTGCGTCTTTTGCAGGCACCGATACCAGTTCCTACCTTGACAGCTTTGCCATGTTGCGTGACCGGCATCTGGCGCCCAAACGTTGGTTGCCGCGGGTGAAGGCGCCAAATGTGTTTCGCTTTGCCGCTCGGTTGCGGTGTAAGCCCAATCTCAAGGCGGCACAGGTGAACATGCCTCCGATGTTGCGCAGCTATTTGTTGATGGGCGGTTGGGTCAGCGATCATGCGGTGGTCGACCAAAAGATGAACACGTTGCATGTGTTTACCGGTGTTGAGGTGAAGAGCATTCCTGCGGCGCGCAAGCGGCTTCTGCGGGCTTTGGCTTGCTAAGGCCACAGGCTGGTTGACGGGGCGGCGTCTGCGGGCTAGGCGCATCTCATGGCACGTATACCCCTTTTGCAGATGAGCGATATTTCCCTGACCTTTGGCGGGGATCCTGTGTTTGATCAATTGAGCCTTGTGGTGCAGCCCGGTGATCGGGTGGCGCTTGTGGGGCGCAACGGATCGGGCAAGTCGACCTTGATGAAAGTGATGGCCGGGCTGGTGGAACCGGATCGTGGCGACATCGTTGTGCCGCCAGGGGTGAGCGTGGGCTATATGGAGCAAGACCCTGATATGACTGGGTTTGCCACGCTTGGTGACTTTGCTTCTGCAGCTTTGGAGCCGGGAGAGATGTATAAAGTTGAGCGCGCGGGTGAGGGGCTGAAATTTGATCCGGCGCGGGCTGTTGAAACGGCCTCTGGCGGTGAACGCCGGCGGGCGGCTTTGGCGCGGCTGATGGCCGAAGCGCCGGAGTTGATGCTTCTGGATGAGCCGACCAACCACCTGGATATTGAGGCGATTGCCTGGCTTGAGGAAGAGCTGAAAGCGACGCGGGCAGGCTTTGTTTTGATCAGCCACGACCGGGCGTTTCTGAGGGCGCTGACACGTGCAACCCTTTGGATTGACAGGGGAATGGTGCGTCGTCAGGAAAAAGGCTTTGAGGATTTTGAAGCCTGGCGGGACAAGGTTTGGGACGAAGAAGACCTGCAGCGCCACAAGATGGATCGCAAGATCAAGGCTGAGGCGCGGTGGGCTGTGGAAGGCATTAGTGCGCGGCGCAAGCGCAACCAGGGCCGTGTGCGGGCGTTGAAAGACCTGCGGGCTGAGCGGGCGGCGATGATCAAGCGGCAGGGTTCGGCGGCAATGGAGCTTTCGGCGGGGCCGAAATCCGGTAAAAAGGTGATTGAAGCCAAAGGTTTGTCCAAATCCTATGACGGCAAGAGCATTGTCCGTGATTTCTCGTTGACGGTGCAACGTGGCGACCGTGTTGCTTTTGTTGGGCCCAATGGCGTGGGTAAAACCACCTTGATCAAGATGTTGATGGGCGATGTGAAGCCGGACACGGGTACGGTCACTTTGGGCACCAATTTGCTGTCTGCGGTGTTTGATCAGGCGCGGGCGAAGTTGGATCCGGATATGACGCTTTGGGATAGCCTCACAGGCGATCCGGAGATGCGGGTGTCGGGTAAGGCCGATCAGGTGATGGTGCGGGGCAACCCCAAGCATGTGGTTGGATACCTTAAAGAATTCCTGTTTGATGATCGTCAGGCACGAGCGCCGGTGCGGTCTTTGTCCGGTGGTGAGAAGGCACGGTTGCTGTTGGCGAAATTGATGGCCAAAGAGAGCAATCTTCTGGTCATGGACGAACCAACCAACGATTTGGATGTGGAGACCCTCGATCTTCTGCAAGAACTGTTAGATGACTATGACGGCACCGTACTGTTGGTAAGCCACGACCGGGACTTTCTCGATCGGGTGGCCACCACAACCATTGCCATGGAAGGCAATGGGCAGGCGGTGACCTATGCCGGGGGCTGGTCTGATTACCGGGCGCAGCGGCAGGAAGATGCGCCGAAAAAGGCCGAGAAATCAAAGCCCAAAGCCGAGAAAGTGAAAGCAGAGAAATCTGCGTCTGCCGCCGGTTTGAGCTTCACCGAGAAGCACCGCCTGGAGGCTCTGCCGGGGATCATGGAACGGCTTGAGGCGGAGATTGCCAAGCTGGAAGAATTTATGGCGGACCCGGAGTTGTTCACCAAAGAACCGGTGAAATTCCAGAAAGCGACGGAGGCGTTGGTGGAGCGTCAGACGGCGTTGCAGGACGCGGAGGAAGAGTGGTTGACGCTGGAAGAAAAGGCCGAAAGCAACGGCTGAATTCGACGTCGGTATTCTGTCAGTATTGCGACTGTTTCGCGACTGTCCACGGTTTTTGAATATGTTGCGGCGTCACGGCGCCGCAACAGTTGGTTTACCAATCAGGCGTCGGTGTGCGCGGTTGGCGCGGCGGCCTGATCTTTCAAAAGCACCACCACGCGGTTCGCCATCAGGTGCCGGTTGTGATCGTAGTCCCGTCCGTTGGCGCAGGCGGCCAAGGCCTCCAGCCCGTGCATTTTGTGCAGCGCAGGCGTGTCATTGAGCGCGAGCGTGCAAGAGGGGCTGGGCTTGGTGAACTTCGGCAAAGTGAGCAGAACCGAGAGGTCGGCAACCTGGCTGCCGGAGATGTCGAGCTGCTCCAGATAAGGCAACGAGCGCAGGGGATAGAGGTCGTTAACCGCAGTGCCGGTACAACTCAGGCTCTTTAGCGCTCGGCAGCGTTGCAGGCCATTGAGGGAGGCCAGGCCTGTACCGGTGAGGCTGAGGGTTTGCAAGTTGGGTAGCTCGGGCCACGGCGCACGCATTGGGTGATCCGCCGAGTCGTCCAGGCGGAGATGCAGGGTGCGCAGTGTGTCGCTGTATTCCAGTGGGCCAAGATCCAGATCGGGATCCGCGGCCTGCAACAGGAGATAGTCGAGCTTGGTCAAAGAAGCGACCGGCGCGAGGTTGCAATGGGACACCGAGCCAAGCGACAGATGGTTGAGTTCGGTCAGCGGGGTGACAAAGCCGAGGTCTGTGATTTGGCCAAGGGATTGGATGGTCAAGTATTCCAGCTTGGAGGCCTGAGACAGCGCATCAAACCGAGTGGCCGGGGTGTTCCACAGCGACAGGGTTGCGAGTGCGGGCAGGGCGCCCAGAGCAGTGAGGTCGGTGGTGTCCGCACCAAAGAGGTCCAGCGTTTCCAAGTGTTGCAAGTTGGCGAGTGGCGCGATGTTGACTTTGCCGTCACAACGCAGAGACAGCGTGGTGAGGGCGGTGGCTTGCGCGAGAGGTGTCAGCGATTGGCCTTTGGCGATGCGGGTCTTGAGGTCTGTCAGTTTTGGGCTTTGGGTGAGCGCAGGGAGCGTGTCACATAGGGCCAGCAGGTCGGCCTGCTCCAGGCTGGGCAGGGAACCGAGGTGGACCGGCTTGCCGGGATGGGAAATTTTGAGCCGCTGCAGGTTTGGCAGGTCAGGCAGGGTCACATCGATGTCAGAGGGCAGAGAGAGTTTGAGTTCTGTCAGGGCCGGTAAGTCCGCCAGCGGCGATAAATCCGTAACCGGAGAGGCCGTGATTTCCAGCGCTTCCAAATTGGGCAGGCCGCTTAAGGCGGCGATGCTGGTGATCGGAGTGTGGCGGATGCTGAGTGTGCGCAGATGAGGCGCAAGCTCGGAAATTTCTGGCAGCAAGCGGCCGTTATCGCCGGAGATAACCATCTGGCGGGCTCGGGCCTCCTTGTGGCGCTCTAGGCTCCAGAAGAAGAAGGCGGCAGGATCGGCTGGGGTGCCCGTTGGGGCAAGGCCGGCTTTGCGACGGGCCCGCACTTGCGGGCGCATCCGTTGTTTGAGGCTCTGTTTGGCCACGGTGAGGAAAGATTGGATTTTTAAACTGGTCAGCACGTGAAAACTCATCAACGGCGCCTGTAGAGAGGGACGGCGCGGGGGAAAAAAGAAGTCAGGAGCGTTAGTGGAGGTTCAGTTTACTGCGGAACGGCTTTCGGACAACTCACTTTTTGGTAAATTTGGGTGGTTTTTTGAGGCAGGTGTTCTGTCCCAAAGACGTAGCGCGCTGCACCTTCGTATAAAGCAAAGGCGCCCGCCATTGGGGAGACAGGCGGGCGTTGTGAATTTTTGCGGTTTTTGGCTGCGCAAGTTTTAGGCAGGCGCGGGCTTGGGGAGGTCAGTGCTTGGCGTCAAATGACGCGCCATCACAAAGCTGAGGCACAGACCAGGCAAGAGCGCGGCCAAAGCCATGGCGATGCCAAAGTGGTCGGCGAGCAGACCAATGACGGGCGGGGCCACCACATTGGTGCCCACCGCCATGATTGATAGGAAGGCGATGTTGTCCGCATCATGCTCGTCTTCCAGTGCGGCCGCGGCCGACACCGCCAGTGGGAAGCCCACCGACAGGCCCAGGCCAATGCAGGCAAATCCGACAAAGGCGATCAGTGGCGGGAAGGGCGCGACCAGGATGAGCAGGCCGACAATGGCGAGGCCGACGTTCATGCGGGCGAGATTGGTGCTGCCCATGCGGACCTTCAGGAAGTCGCCGATAAAGCGACCTAAGGCGACAAAGGCGGAGAACACGGTGACGGCGAGGCCTGCGGTGCTGCTGCCTTCGGGCAGGCGTTCGGCCATATAGACCGCACCCCAGTTGGCCATGGCGCCTTCGGACATGGTGACGGAGACCACAAAGAGCACAATCAGGAACAGGGTGGTTGGGTAATCCCGCAGTTTGCGGCGTTTGGTTTTGGCCGGGGCGTCGGCGGATTGCGGTCGCAGGTTGGGCAGCGGCCGTGCCAGCCACAGCGCGATGAGCGTTGTCGAGCCCGCGAGGACAAACATGGTGAGCGCCGGAGACAAAAGCTCGGTGGGCATGGAGGCCAGGAAAGAGGCTGCGGTCATGCCAAGAGCCCAGAAGCCGTGGCAGCGATTCATCACGGATTTCTTGGCAACTTTCTCAAACTGGCCTGCATAAACATTGAGCGCCACGTTCAGGAAGGTGACGGTGGCGCCAAAGACCAGCAGCGCCAGAAACAGCGTGATGTGATCTACGGCAAACAGTGGAAGGACCACAGTGACGGCCTGAATTGGGAAGACCGCGAAGAGAACTCTTGGCGCGCCATGTTGCGCGACGATCTTGGCAGCGAACTTGGAGAAGAACACAAAGGCCATCGGCAGGCCAAGCAGCGACAGGGCGAGCTGGGCATTGGTGAGATCCAGTTTGGTTTGCACAAACGGGATCTGTGGCAGCCAGCTTCCGAGCGCGAAAGGATGCAGGAAAAACAGCGCCATAATGAGGCGCACGGTCCCTGGGGACAGTGTGGGTGTCATGAGAGTAGGTCCTGTTGGCGGATATGGCGCCAGCTAGACCCAAAGTTGCGCAGGGAACAAGTCATATGCGTGTATTTTTCTGCGAAAAACAACCCAAAGAGGTTTTTGGGCGACTTTTGCTCTACCCTGTCAGAAAATTGGTTGGGTTTTTTGAGGGCAATTTTTGCTCTGTCAACCAAGGAGCGGGGAGATTCGCTGCCAAGTACGGGCTTCGAACGTGTCTTGTTGCGGCTCCAGCATGTGCTCTGACAGGAACCAGTAGAGGTATTTGGCATAGTCAAAGCCTGCCAATGTGGCTTGTGCAGTTCGGAGTGCCTTGCGCAGCTCTTGCGGCGTGTGCGCCACCAGTGTGGCGTGGTGGTAGTCCGTTCGGGCGCAGGTGATCACAGGTTTCTTTTGCAGGAGGGCCTCAAATCCGGCGGCGGAGTTTTGGGTGACCACGATGTCAGACGCCTTTGTGAGGGCATGGATGCTCTGGTCGCTGATGTGCACGTTCGGGAACCGTTTGCAGATGGAGGTGTAGCGGTTGCAGAAGACCTCGGACTGCGCTGGATGCAGTTTGACGTAGACCCTGCGTTCGGTGCTTTTTGCCACGGTGGCGATCATCTTTTGCGTGTCGATGTGGTGCACCGGCGTGGCGTAGCTGTCGATCTCTTGCAGGAAGAGCACGGCATGGGCGGAGGGGAGTTCGGTTTTGGAGGTGGGTTGCGCAAATTTGGAAACGTTGTGGCGCAGCATGTGGCCGCTGACGCCGTTGAAGAAGTAAGTGGCGGTGGTGGCGTCGATGTCCTCGGGGGAGAATGATTTGGTTGCAAGAGAGGCGTGCCAGTTGACCCCCATCGGGTCGAGGTACCAGAACCCCCAGATGTAACTTGGCATGGCATGTAGAATCGGGCGCGATGTTTCCGGACGGTGGCCGATGAAGATATGCGCGTGGTTCTGATCGAGAAGGGTGGTTGAGAGCGCGGTGGCCGCTTCGACCGTGTAAGTGAGGACACCTTGAGATTGTGCGTGGTTGGCGATCTTGCGGGTGAAGTCGAATTTTTCGTCACGAATGGAGCTCAGCCAGGAGTCCTTGGCGTGGAAGATCACGCTGGGAGATTGGGGGAGAGCTGAGGGCTCCGTGGGTTTAGATAGATGCTGCATTGCGTCTTTTGTGGCGGGGGGGTGGACGTCGGTAAAGGGGGGGGAGAAAAAATGCGCGGCTCGGGTGGTGGTGATGGCACAGTTCCCTCTTGCGTGATGTGTTATAGTATCACATATCTAGCGCTCACCAGCCCGGAAAACCCTGACAGATGTTTCGCGCGGGCTTGCGGATCATTTGCCATGTGGCGCCCAGCCAGTCCTGTTTCACAGGGCACTGCGTCCCGCAACCAAACGAGAGCTTATGTCATTGATACCGCAGACTTATGAAGAGTGGGAACATTGCATCACTGTCAAATGTGGCATTCCACTGACCCCAGAATATGTGGCTGAGCGCATCAAAGCGCGTGGCGATGCCAACGATTTCCACACCCAGAAGTTCATCGATCGGTGGGGCAAGATGCACCACGCGCGGACGCTGGCGTGGTTCAAACAAGCACAGGACCGATTGACCACATGACACAGGCGCAACCTTTGCAAGTTACGGTGCTCAACGGGTTTCTGGGGGCAGGGAAGACCACGTTATTGCAAAGCCTTTTGGTGCAAGCTCGGTCGCTGCCGGATGTGCGGCTGGGGGTGATTGTCAATGAGATGAGCCAGCTGGATGTGGATGGCTCCATTTTGGACACGAGCGAGGTGCTGTCGCGTCAGGACGCGCGGTTCGTGTCCATTCCCGCAGGCAGCATCAGCGGGGCACAGGGGCTTGAGAAATTTGCCCAAGCTGTGGCGCAGGTCACAGAGGCCGGGGTCAGCCATGTGTTGATTGAGACCTCTGGCAGCACCCATCCTTGGCCGCTTCTGGAGGCCATTCGTGCGCATAAGGGGCTGAGGTTGCACGGGTTTCTGTCCGTGGTGGACAGCCTGACTCTGGCGCAGGATCATGATTTTGGTCGGGCAATTGTGCCACAAGCCTCACAGAACCTGGCGGCGGGTCGTCGGGGGATTGAGAACTTGCTGGCCGAGCAGATCATGTTTTCCAACCGCATTCTGCTGAGCAAGATGGATCGGGTGGACAGCACGGTGCTGCGCACGATTGCCGAGGCGATCCATCCCATCAATCGGGGCGCAGACGTCATGGGCATGCAGTGGGGCAATATCCGGCTGCAAGATGTGCTGGCGATGCCGCCCTATGATCATGACCGAGTGGCACAGCTGGGCGCGGAGCTAAGGGACTGGGGCAAAGAACACGACACCAGCTCGATGGCGGAGGCGTCTGATTATCATATCGACAGCGTGGTGATTTCTGATCCGCGCCCGTTTCATCCGCAGCGGCTGTGGCAGGTGTATAACCACTACCTTGGCACCGGGATTTACCGCAGCAAAGGGTTCTTTTGGTTGCCGTCTCGGGACAAGTTGCAACTGTTGTGGAACCAAACGGCGGGCAGCGTGGGGTTGGAAGTGGTCAACTATTGGAAGATCGCAACGCTGGAGGATGACAGCCTGAATTTGCTGCCAGAAGAACGCGCGGAGATGCGGCGGCGGTTGGAAGGACAATCTCCAGAGTTTGGCGACCGCCATTGCCGCCTGACCGTGATTGGGGATCGGGACGGATTGGACGCGTTTGCTGAGGCGGTTCGGGAATGTTTCTGCACGCCGGAGGAAGTGCAGGCATGGAAAGCCGGGGCGGTGTTTGAAGACCCGTGGCCAAAGGCGCTGGTGGGGTTGGAGTAAGGGCAAATGAGGTGCCGCTCTGTGAAGGTGGTACTCCTCCTCTGAGGTGTGTGTTGCGAGACGGCCACGGACAATTCACACCACTATCTGCGGAACCGATTTAGCCGCTGGTCGGAAAAATCTTTTTGAAGTGACTGTCGAAATAGTCCCAGGTGTAGACCGCTTTGTTGCCGGCATAGCCTTCGTAGTAGGATTTGCCGGTCGCTGTGGGCAGCCCAGCCCAGATTTTGGCCAAGTTTAGCATAAAAGTCGCGCGCGACATCTCGGCCGCTTGGAAATCGCTGAGCCCGGCCTCTTCCAGCAACTGGTGGGCCAGCTGGTCCTGGATCTCAGGGCTGAACAGCTTGTCGTGCGGCACCTCCTGATGACGCACAAGGCGGCGCAAGGTGGCGGGGATGAACTGATAGCGGCCAATCGCATGGGGCTGGCCCGGGGTGTTGTCGATCCACTGATAGATCTCGGCGATGGTCATTTTGGTGGGCGGCGCGGCGGGCTTGATGCGGGCGCCATATTGCACCGCGTCATAGCCAGCCTTGCCCGCTTCCGCGCCGGCAATCAGGGTCATCAGTTGCTTGGCAGCGGATGGGAGGACCTGCCTCAACACCGGCGCAAAGAGACCGCCGGTGGCACGGCCGCGGAACAGACTGGCGGCGCCAGGGCGCAAGGCCAATGCGCCGCGGCTGGTATCGGCGTCCGTTGGTTGCGCGAGGGCAGGCTGTTGTGGGGTGCGGGCGGGCGTGTCGTTGAAAGAGGCGCGCTGTGCGAAGAAACCGTTCTGAATTAGGGAGACGCTATTGGCCTGCGCTTGGGTCGCCATGAGGCTGACAGAGAGAAGCGTTAGACGCAAAGAGGAGGCAATCGACATAGGAACCGGCTTTCTGCTGGCGAGGTGTTTCACGCGGACTATGCAGAAAGAGGCTTGATAAAGGGTTTACTGGGGGAGGGAGGCAGGCGTTCCAAGAGTTGTGCTCTGTCGACATGGTCAAACGGTGCCTAGAAGGGCATTGCTACAGGAGCATGTTCAATAGGAGGGAGGGGCGGCGGCGCGTGACTACCTGATAATGCGGGTACCATAAGGTCTACCAACCTGTTGTCGCGCGCGCTCCGTTTGTCATTGATTGGCCGCGCGGCCTGACCCTTGCAATGACCAATCCGACTTGCAGCGCAGGAATTCAATCAATGGGCGCATCGTGACCTTCCAAGCTATCTCCTAAAGGGATAATGAGTGCGGTGCATAAGACCTTCATCGAACGAGCAAGAGACATGGCAGAAAACACAAACACTCTGATCAAATCCGCAGCAGATTTGGTGGAGCCGGAGATCCGGACAGAGGCGCCGTTTTATGCACTCTTTCTTTCCAGCGGGTTAGTTCGTCGCTTTGAGCGCTCCGTCGTCGGGGATTTTCGCAGTCTACGATTTGCGCCCACAAAAGAGGCGCGTGTGATAGACGAACGTGCAGGCGTTCATTGGCGGCCACTCCCAACTGAAGACAAGTCCGGGAATTGGATTCGAGGCGAGGTCACAATGAATCCAATGTTCATGAGTGAGTTTTATCCGGATTATTCGATACTCGAAAAAGAGGCTGAATTACTTCCAGATGTTATGGTTTTCAAGTACTTGACCGTCTCCGAGAAGGTACGCGATTTAATTTGCAAGTTTGCGCCTAGTGTGTGCGATTTTGCTCCAGTGAGCTTCGTATCTGCGGAAAGTCAAAAGCCCCTTGGAAAGAAGTACTTTATGGCCTATGTGCGCAATACATTTAGCTATGAGGGGCCTTTGCCAGAAAAATTAGAAAGAATACCTCAAGATAGATATGGCATCCTAAGTACAAAACTCTGGACTGCTTTTAAAAACTCTCCATCCATAGTTGACTGCGCCAAGCAGTACCCGATTTTCGTGATCAATAAAAAACAAGACCTCCCAATAATAGGGCGAGAACTTTTCCATGAGATGAAAAGTCAAGGCATCACAGGACTTCTAGAGATAACGGATTTCCTTCGAGAGGAACCGTATGAGCGCCCAATGGAGTACTATGACTTTGAAACGGTTATGCCGCTGAGGCCTTAGGCCAGGGCACAGGGTGCTGGGTTCCTACGCCAGGAGGCATCCTGGACAGGTCCGATTTTGATTTTGTGTCATAGCGGCTTTGAAAATAAGACTGGAGCCGAGGTTTTCGTGACTCCGTCCATCCGTTAACTGAAAAAGCCCCGACGTCTCCGCCGGGGCTTTCTAAATCTCTCAACTAATCCGCTCAGATCAGGCTTTGAACAGGCCTTCGTAGGCAGGTTTCAGCGTCTCTGTTTCAAACAGCGCGCTCACAGAGCTGCCGTTGGCGCAAGTGGTGCCTTGCCCCAAATACCCACAACGGGTTTACTCCGCAGCCTCAAGCCAAAGGGTTGGCGCGTTGGTTTTTACCCAGGCCCTTAGAGGCTCGGAGGACTTAAGATGTGTGAGTTTTCCTGGCAAGCCATCCATCTCCTCTGCATGGGGCAAGGGATCTTTGCGGTCCGTAATGACCGGCCATTGGTTGGCCAGGCCTCGGTTGAAATCAACCCATTTTTGACTGTCAGGTTCGGTGTCGGGTTGGATTGCGCCTGCCGGGCATTCAGGTTCGCACACACCGCAGTCAATGCAGTGGTCGGGGTGGATGACCAGCATGGTGTCACCCTCGTGAAAACAGTCTACCGGGCAGACGTCCACGCAGTCCGTGTACTTACATGCGATACAGTTTTCGGTGACAACATAGGCCAAGACACATTTCTCCATTCGGCGAGCCCAATGGCTCGCCGTTTTGTGGTTTTTAAAGTGGGGTGGGTTAGTCCGCGACGGTCAGGATTTCGTCGAGCGGCTTTTTCATCTTGGCGACGGCGGGCACCTTTGCGTCCTTTGCTGCATGTCCCACAGCCACAATCATAATCGGTTTTTCGCTCTCTGGCCGCCCCAACATCTTGTTTAAAAACCGCATGGGGTTTGGGGTGTGAGTCAGGGTGACCAAGCCTGCATGGTGCAACGCCGCCAGCAAGAATCCACAGGAAATTCCGGTGCTTTCAGGGACATAGTAGTTCTTGAAACGGGTGCCATCGTCAAAATGGCCCCAGCGCTGCGCAAACACCACGATGAGCCACGGCGCCTCCTCCAGATGGGGTTTGTGATCATTGGTGCCAATCGGTTCGAGCGCTTTGAGCCATTCGTCGCCGGCGCCCCCCTCATAAAACCGGCGCTCTTCTTCCTCGGCGGCTTCGCGGACACGTTTCTTAAACGCAGGATCGGAAATCGCCACAAAATGCCACGGCTGGTGGTTCGCCCCCGATGGCGCCGTGCCTGCGGTACGGATGCATTCCTCGATCACTTCTCGGGATACCGGGGTGTCGGAGTAATCACGCACCGTGTGACGTCGTTTCATTCTGTCATAAAAGGCCTTTGCCTCTTTGAGGCTTTTCTCGGCTGAGTAATCCATCCGGTCTGGCAGGTCGGCAGGTTGGTATTCTATGTGATCGCGTGCGAACATTGGCGTCTCCTTTGCTGGGGATAGAATACCGCCGGTACTTCGGTCATTTCATTCCTCATTGATGAGGATTGCTGACTCTGATCCAAAAAGTGTTCGTTCCACCAAACTCAATAGTAACGGAGCGCAAAATGGATCAGATCGTTGGAGGAGCAAGGTTAGCAACGGAGGTGCCAAAGGGCTTTGTCACATTGGATGTCCTGTCGGTGCAACATTACACGGATCGCCTATTTTCCTTCACAACACAGCGCCCGGCGGGGTTTCGGTTTCGCTCCGGTGAATTTGCCATGATTGGTTTGATGATTGATGGCAAACCACTGGTGCGCGCCTATTCCATTGCCTCAGCCAACTGGGAGGAGCATCTGGAATTCTATTCAATCAAAGTGCCTGATGGCCCTCTGACGTCTAAGCTGCAGAACATTCAAATTGGCGATCAAATTTTGATCCGTCCCAAACCAGTTGGCACGCTTGTGTTTGATGCGTTGCTGCCGGGAAAGCGACTGTTTTTGCTGTCCACCGGGACGGGAATCGCGCCGTTTGCGAGCGTCATTCGAGATCCCGAGGTGTATGAAAAATTTGACCAGGTCCACCTGCTGCATAGCTGCCGAAACGTGGCAGAGTTGCAATACGGCATTGACTTGGTGCAGTCGGTTCACAGCCATGACTATCTGGGCGATCTGGCCGATGGGATGCTGTATCATCACCCGTCGGCAACCCGGGAGATCTACAAAAATACGGGCCGTATCGATGACTGGATCAAAGACGGTCGGCTTGCACAGATGAGCGGCGGGGATTTGACGCCGGAAACCGATCGGGTGATGATCTGTGGGTCGATGGCGATGCTGGACACTCTCAAAGGCCTTTGCGAAGAGCATGGGTTTCTTGAAGGATCAAACTCCAAGCCGGGACAGTTTGTGATCGAAAAGGCATTCGCCGGGTAAATCAAGGGATGGAATTCGATTGAAACAGCAAAAGCTGCAGCCACCCTTTGCCGAACTGAGTTTGGGTGTCGATCAGGTCATTCCGCTGTCTCAGGCCGTTGGGTCTGAGAGCTTCACTCAGGCGGTCATGGGGGTTGCGAGCGAGGTTTGTGGCGCGGATTTTGTGTCGCTGTTTTGTCAAGGAGACCGGGATGCGCCGCTTCTGATTGGCACAGCTTGTCGTTTGGGGCAGCGGCGCGCAACCCAAGCCGCAAAAGGGTATCGGCGCCACGTCCAAGAAGACGGAAATACGCAACTCCTTTGCGGTTCTCACGGACACGGCGACTTTTTGACGGTGCAAACCGCCAAAGATATCTTCTCGTTCACTTACCGGCGGGATTGTTATGATCTGCCGGGAATTTCAGAGCGCGTGTCCATTGTCCGGCGTACAGCGGACTATGGGCTCTCTGTCAGTATGTATTCAAGTGAAGAAAGCGGCCCATTCGACAATCCGGACAGCGGAAAAATTCAGGCGCTGCTGCGGCTGTTGTTGGCTTTGACGGAACGGCATGTCGCCTTTTCTTTGAGAGATGGTGTTTGGATGGAGAATGATATTCAGGCCCGGCTGGCGCTCACCTATCCAGATCTCACCCCGCGTGAGCGCGAGGTTGCTGCGATGGCGATCAAAGGCCGGACGGCAAAAGAGTCCGCGGAGCTGCTTGGCGTGGCGGAAACGACCATTATCACCCACCGCAAAAAAGCCTACAAACGTATGAACGTCACCTCGCTGCGTCAGCTAATGGCAAGTTATTGATAGGTGCAGCGCGGGGCAATGTTGTGGGCGAGGTGACCTGGCGGGCAGGTCTGAGTGCGTCACGCGAGGTGACCTTGGAGCGTACACTGGCAGGTACACGCCACAAAAAAGCCCCGACGCAACCGTCGGGGCTTTCCAAATCTCTCAATTGATCCGCTCAGATCAGGCTTTGAACAGGCCTTCGTAGGCAGGTTCCAGCGTCTCGGTTTCAAACAAGGAGCTCACGGACGTGCCGTTAGCGGTGTTGAGGATTGCCTGGGCAAACATCGGGGCGGTGGGCACGATGCGGATGTTGGCGGCGCCTTTGACGGCCTCAGTGGGCTCGATGCTGTCGGTGATGACCAGCGATTTCATCACTGAGTTGGTGATGCGCTCAATCGCCGGGCCGGACAGAACGCCGTGGGAGATGTAGCTGTGCACCTCGGTGGCGCCGTGCTCGATCAGAACTTCGGCGGCTTTACAAAGCGTGCCGGCGGTGTCGCAGATGTCGTCCACGATGATACATTTTTTGCCTTTGACGTCGCCGATCACGGTCATCTCAGCAATCTCGCCCGGCTTCTCGCGGCGTTTGTCCACGATGGCCAGCGGCGCGTTGATGCGTTTTGCCAGCTCGCGCGCGCGGGCCACGCCGCCCACGTCCGGAGAGATGATCATCACGTCAGACAGGTTCTCTTTGAACTGCGCTTTGATGTCGAGCGCAAACACAGGCGAGGCGTAGAGGTTGTCGACCGGAATGTCGAAGAAGCCTTGGATTTGTGCGGCGTGCAGATCCATGGTCAGGATGCGCTCGATGCCGGCTTCGACCATCATGTTGGCGACCAGCTTGGCAGTGATCGGGGTGCGGGCCTTGGTGCGGCGGTCCTGACGGGCGTAGCCGAAGTAGGGGATCACAGCGGTGATGCGGCTGGCCGAGGAGCGGCGCAGGGCGTCGGACATGATCAACAATTCCATCAGGTTGTCGTTCGCCGGGTTGGAGGTCGACTGGATGATGAACATGTCTTCGCCGCGCACGTTGTCGTAGACTTCGACAAAGATTTCAGCGTCGTTGAAGCGCTCTACACGGGCGTCGATCAGATTGACGTTGCTGCCCCGGTGCATCGACATTCGCCGCGCGATGGCGCTGGCAAGCGGTTTGTTGGCGTTGCCAGTGATCAGTTTGGGTTCAAGAATGGTGGCCATAGCGCGGTAATCCCCAGGTGGCTTTGGTGACAGATTCGTGACGTTGCGCTTGCCTTAACATGGCCCTAACGTCTCGCAAAGCAAAGCGCGCCATCAGGGAGGCAGAAATGGCCACGATCACCTATTATTTCTCGACAATTTCTCCGTATACCTATCTTGCGGGCACCCGGTTGGAGGCGATTGCGGCCAAACACGGGGCTGAGATTGTCTACAAACCGCTGGACATCATTGCGCTGTTTGGCCGCACAGGCGGCACGCCGCCCAAAGAACGTCACGTCAGCCGTCAGGAATACCGGGCGCAGGAATTGGTGCGGCAGGCTAAGAAGTTGGGCATGGAGTTCAATCTGCATCCGGCGCATTGGCCGACCAATATGGCGCCATCCTCTTATGCCTTTATCGCGGCGGCCAATGCCGGCGGTGGCGACCTGGGCGCTTTGGCGCATGGGTTCACGCGGGCGTGCTGGGCTGAGGAGAAGGACATTGCGCAGGATGATGTGATCCGCGCCTGTCTGGTTGAGGCCGGGTTTGATCCGGCGCTGGCGGACAGCGGTTTGCTGGTGGGGGCGGAGACCTATGCCCGCAACCTGGATGAGGCGGTGGAAGCGGGGGCCTTTGGCGCGCCGTTCTACGTAACCGATGATGGGGCGCGGTTCTGGGGGCAGGACCGGTTGGACGATTTGGACGCGCATTTGGCGGGTGAGTTGTAAGGACACTTTAAGGACCATGGCATTGGACAGCAGAAAGACGCCTGACATGCATTGGCGCGTGTTGGGGCAGGGGCCGCGTGCGGCGTTGGCGCTGCATTGCAATCTGGGGCACTCAGGCGCCTTTCGTGGTATTGGCGCGGCGCTGGGCGATCTGTTGACCCTTCAGACGCCGGACATGCCGGGCCATGGGCGCAGTGCGGACTATGTGCCGGGCACGCTGACCGGGCAGACCATGCTGGAGGCCATTCTGGCGCGGCTGGACGGACCGGTGGATGTGATTGGGCATTCTTATGGCGGTCTGTTGGGGCTGCGGCTGGCGATTGAGCGGCCGGATCTGGTGCGATCCCTGTCGTTGTTTGAGCCGGTGACGATGTTGGCGGCCAAAGAGTCTGCACCGGAGGAAGTGGCCAAGAACGATGCGCATATGGGGCAGGTGTTTGCCTTAAACGACGCCGGTGACGCCGAGGCGGCGGTGCGCATGTTTGTGGAGGAATGGGGCGATGGCACGCCGTGGGAGGCGCTGCCGGAAGAGACCCGCGCGACCTTCACGCGGCAGGTGCCGTTTGTTGTGGCCAGCCAGCAGGATGTGCTGGACGACGTTGGCAACATCATGCCGCGCCTTGGCGAGATTGCGGTGCCGGTGGTGGTGATGGACGGGGCGGAGAGCCCTGCGATCATGAAGCCGGTCTGTGATGGCGTTGCCAGTGCGGTGCAGAATGGGCGGCGGGTGACCGTGGCGGGTGCCGGGCATATGGGCGCGATCACGCATGCGGATGTGGTGGCGGCTGAGGTGCGGCGGATGGTTGAAAGTCTTGGCTAAGTTTTTCGCAGGGGTATTGGAGTAAAGAGTAGTGGCAGAAGGTGATATTTGGATTTCGGCGATAGCGAACAACTCTGACTTGCTCGTGGGGATTGAAATCGACCGAGAAGAGCCGGGCTGGCGAGCCAAAGCGAAAGGGCGTGCGGTTCGCTCTGAGGACTTGCCTTTTCGTTTGTATGGGAAGTATCGCGATGCATTTTTTGAGAAGGGTGTTCCTGATATATTCTTCGGGCCAGGTGGCATCAAAATCTCGGAAAATCTCCACAGTGTTTTTGCCTCGTACAACTTAGGGATTGCGAAGATGTATCCCGCAAATCTGTACCTGCATGATCGAATAACTTTGGTCGTTCCAAACCTCTATATTCTTGGCGTCAGAGAAGATGTTGAAGCATTTGTACCGGAACAGTGTCAAAACGTAAGGGAACGCTACAAACACCGCAGTCAGTCCGAGCCTTCGCCGGAAGCCAAATGGAAAATGCCGTACACGCTTCAGGATGGCGACATTGCTGTATTGCCTTCAAAGACAGAAGGGTTGGATTTTTGGTCGGACAAGTGGCTCGACAGATCACTATTCTTTTCTGACTCACTGAAGCAAGCGTTATGCGAGGGCGGCTATGCGAAGCTGTTTGATTTCAAAAAGTGCGAAAAAGCCATGTTGCACTGAAAATTTGAAATCGGCGGTTCTGCGCGAACGATGACCGCGCATGAACTGCGGGGCAGGAGGCGAAGCACCCGCCCTGTGGGGCCGGGGCTAGGGTGCGGCGGATGGTTTCTGACGTAGCTGTCTAGCTTTTGGGAAGCGAGCAACTTCTGCCTATTCATTCGTTAGGCTACAGCGTTTCTGCTCCGTAGCGCGCGTCTAAAAAGCGAAATAGCCGGAGGGTATCTGTAACGTGAAAGAAAAACGCATGCTTCGTCATTTTGTTGCATGCTGTTTGCTCCACTTGTGAAGCCAAGATCCAGACGTAGGCGTTTTGTGAGTGAAACTTCGCAACTATGGAGCATGCGTCGCTTTCGTTTCTTCGGGAGGATAAAAGCTCGAAAGCAATCACCACATCAGATGCGCCACAAAAGGTTTGATGCCCAAGTTGGTCCAAGAAGAACTCATTTTTCATGGATAGGCACGCAATTGCATCGTGGCGCCCCTGACCATCGGAGTTCCAGTTGGGTGGAAAAGCAATTCGTGAGCCGGAGTATTCAGACTCAAATTTAAACCCATGTCGCTTGAGAGATGCGTCCAGCCGCTCAATCTCAGTGCTTCCCGACCGCGAAATGTGGATGCTTAGTTCGTCTGAAACGTTGTTGCCGTTGCAGCGTAACTGCGCACGATCAAATACGGCCACTTCGCCTGATTTCACAGGAGCAATAACTGTCGTGAACTTGTCGACTTGCCGCCCAGCCCAGTTCAATTTTTGATATTGTATTCCACAATTTTCGAACCCCGCAAAAAGTGCACTCGGAAGTAAAAATAGGCCTGCAACCAAAGCCGCGAACATTGAATGGACTTTTTTCATGGTACCCGCATCTAAGACGGACCGAGAATGTATCATTCTTCGGGTTGGCGCAATGCACGCGTGCAAGGTCTTTCGGTCAGTGGGGCGCTGCCAAGGCATAGCATTGGCATTTTAGAGCTATTTGCCCGCCAAAATCATTTCCCGGACCTTCACGGCTTTCTCAAAGTGATCGAGCTCATGGGTTTGGATCCACCATGTGGCAGCTTCCATCAGCAGGTCCGGGTTGTTGTTCTTGTTGGCAAAGAAGGCGTAGAAGGACAGGCCGACGGTCTCGCCTTTCTTGGCGATTTTGTCGTTGCAGATCTGAACCGCTTTGGCGCGTAGGGTGTCTCTCACCGGATTACTTGCCCGCTGCCAGATCGAGGAATTGGTCGATCAACTCTTTGCTGAGAGACCAGTCGCAAACCAAACGCGCGGTGACCATCTCGGCGTCGTCACCTTCTAGCGTGCCGTCCCAGAGGTGGTAGACCGCGCCGGCGTCCAGCAGGCGTTTGTGAGTGGCGCGGGGCAGGGCGACAAACATCATGTTGGCCTGTGGCGGGTATTTGAAGGTGGCCCCAATTGCGCGCAATCCGCCCGCGAGATGGGCGGCGTTGGCGTTGGCTTTGGTGGCGGCTTCGATCCAAACGTCGTCTTGCAAGTAACCGAGCATTTGCGCGGAGAGGTAGCGGTGTTTGGAGAACAGGTGGCCGCCGCGTTTACGACGCAGTTCAAATTCCCAGGCATGTTTGGGATCAAAGAAGATAACCGCTTCGACACCCATGCAGCCGTTTTTGGTGCCGCCGAAGCTGACCGCGTCGACACCGGCTTTCCAGGTCATTTCTGCAGGCGTGCAGCCTAGCGCAACCATGGCGTTGGTGAAGCGCGCGCCGTCCAGATGCATGGGCAGGTCATAGGATTTGGCGACATCACAAAGGGCCGTGAGTTCGGCCAGCGTGTAGACGGTGCCATATTCGGTGACCTGCGTGATCGACACAGGGCCGCGTTGCGGGCCGTGCACACCGCGGGTCTCTTCGCCTTCGATGGCGGCGCGCAGGGAGGCGGGCGTCATTTTGTCGACGTCTTTGTCTGCCGCCAATGTGAGCTTGGCCCCGCCGGTGTAAAACTCGGGCGCGTTGCACTCGTCTTTGTGGATGTGGGCCACTTCCGAGCAGAAGATGGTTTGCCAAGGATCACAAAGGGTTGCGAGCGCCAGTGAATTTGCCGTGGTGCCGGTGGAGACCAGATAGACGGCGGCCTCTGGGGCCTCAAAAATCTCGCGGATTTTGGCGGTGACCTGCGCCATTTCCACGTCGTCGCCATAGCCCATGGCGTAGCCTTCGTTGGCTTTGGTGATGGCGGCGAGGACCTCGGGCAGTGCGGCGCCGGAGTTGTCAGAGGCAAAGTGCATTAGGAGGGCTCCTCGATGATAAAGTCTTCCCACTGCTCCAGCGGGGTGTCGAATTCGGATACGGTGCGGTGGCGCATGGAGACGCCTGCCTCAAAAACGCTGTTTTGGCGGCCAGAGATCAGCGGGTGCCAGTCATACAGCGGTTTGCCTGCCCAAAGCAGGCGATAGGCGCAGGTTTGCGGCAGCCAATAGGCGTGATCGTCGATGTTGTCCGGGGTCATGACAATGCATTCGGGCACAAACTGATGGCGGATTTCGTATTGGCTGCACAGGCCTGTTTCGTCATCTAGAAGGCGACAGGCGACGCAGGTCAGCGCGACCTCGCCGGTGTCTTCGTCTTCGAGCTTGTTGAGGCAGCATTTGCCGCAGCCGTCACAGAGAGCTTCCCATTCAACCTTGGTGAGTTTGGCGAGCGGCTTTTTTTCCCAGAAACGTTTGGCGAGGCCGTGGCGGGCTATGACGTCCTGGCTGCTCATAAGGCGTTTAACAGCGCTCTGGCTTGGTCGCAGTCTGCGCCCATTTGGGTTATGAGGGCGTCGAGGCTGTCGAATTTGAGTTCCGGGCGCAGGTAGTCGACGAGGCCAACGGACAACGTGTGGCCGTAGAGATCGCCTGAGAAATCAAAGAGGTAGGTCTCGATGTTGGCTTTGTTTTCGCCAAACATTGGGCGGGTGCCGATGGAGGCGGCGCCGTGATAGCTGCCTTGATGTGGGCCATCGAGCACGTCGACCAACACGGCATAAACGCCGTATTTGGGTTGGTGCAGGCCGACGATAGACATATTGGCAGTTGGGAAACCAAGCTCGCGGCCGCGTTGTTCGCCGCCAATCACCGGGCCGTCAATTCGGTGCCAGTGGCCCAGCATGTTGGCCGCATCGCGCGGGCGGCCGTCGGAGAGTGCCTGGCGGATGGAGGTGGATGAGACTTGACCGTCGCCGCCTTGCACCAGCGGCGCGATGGTGACGCCAAAGCCGTAGGTTTCGCCATAAGCAACGAGGTCGTCAGCGGTGCCTTTGCGGCCTTTGCCGAAGCAGAAATCGGCGCCAACCACCACATGGGCGAGGCCGAGGCCTTCGGCGATCACGTCGCGGGCAAATTCTTCTGGCGTGAGGCTGGACAGTGCGGTGTTGAACGGCAGCTCATAGAGTTTTTCCACGCCGAGTTTTTCCAAGCGGTGCGCGCGGGTCTCGGCGCTGGCGAGGCGGAAGGGCGGGGCATCCGGCGCGAAATACTCGCGCGGGTGCGGCTCAAACGTCATGATGCCCAAAGGCGCATCCGGTGCGGCTTTGAGCGCCAAGTCGATCACCGATTGGTGGCCCACATGCACGCCGTCAAAATTGCCAATCGCGACGCTGGCGCCGCGATCTTTAGGGGTTACAAACTGATAGTCGCGAATGATCTGCATGTGGCAGGGTTAGCCCCTTGAATGGTCAGGCGCAAGAGAGGACGGCGCGGCGTTACTCGGCGGCGCGGGCGCGGGCTTCGGAGATGTCGCCAAAGTTCTGCGCCGCCCAGCCAACCAGCGGTTTGAGCACACGCAAAAGGTCAAAGCCCTGCTCGGTTAAGGCGTAGTAGACCGCCAAGGGCGGGCCGGGGTGCACGGTGCGGGTCAGGTGGCCGTCGCGTTCCAAAAGGCGTAGGTTCTCGGTGAGCACGCGCTGAGTGACGTCGCCAATGGCGCGTTTGAGTTCGCCAAAGCGCAGTTCCCCGTCCTCTAAAGTGAGCAAAATCAACAGGTTCCACTTCGCCGTGACTTTGGTCAGGACAGAGCGGACCGGGCAGTTTTCGGCCTCTTCTTTGGTGTGGGCGGTTACTTTGACCATACCTGGTTCCTTTGAGGTGCGTAATTGATACTTGGTGCAAAATTCATACCGTACAGCTATACATGCAACAAGCTGATTCGAGAGGCTGACCAAAATGACCATCACTGAAACCGTGCTGAACGCGTTCTCCGCGCTTTTCATCCAGTTTGATCCTGAGGCGGCCAGCGTGCTGTTGGCGCCAGACTACATTCAGCACAATCCGGCTGTGCCCACCGGGGCGGCGGCGATTGTGGGCTTTGTGCCGGTGATCCAGCAGAGCGGCATGACCGCGACCACGCATCGGGTGATCACCGAGGGCGATCTGGTGGTGATGCACAACACTTTTGACAATGCGCAGGCCTTTGGGGCGGAGACGCTGGTGGCGTTTGATGTGTTCCGGGTGGCGGATGGCAAAGTGGTGGAACATTGGGACAACCTGCAGCCCCTGGCGGGGCCGAACCCGTCGGGCCGGACCATGACCGATGGGGCGACGGAGATTGTGGACCGGGACAAGACGGCGGAGAACAAGTCGCTGGTGAGTGCGTTTGTGAGTGATGTTTTGCACGGGAAGGCCCCTGAGAACATCGCCAACTACATTTCCACGGAGACGTATTTGCAGCACAATCCGCAGATTGCAGATGGCTTGGAAGGCCTTGGTGGCGCGCTGCAGATGATGGCGGAGGCTGGCATCGAGATGCGCTATGACACGACGCATATGCTTGTGGCAGAAGGCAATTTTGTCTTTGCTGCGTCAGAGGGCGTGCTGGGCGAGGCGCACACCGCGTTTTTTGATCTGTTCCGTGTTGAGGATGGCAAGATCGTGGAGCACTGGGACACGGTGAGCGAAATCCCGGCGGAAATGGCGCATGAGAACGGCAAGTTCTAAAGCAAAAAGGGCGGTGCATTTGGCACCGCCCTTTGAGTTTGGAGGAGTTTTTCGGTTGGGGGGATCAGTCCAGCTTGCGTGACGGCGCGAGCACGGTGGCTTCGCCGGCGAGGACTTTCTTGCCTTCGACCATGCAGGCGCAATCGAGTTTCACGCGGCGTTTGCCCATGTCGATGTCGGTCACGGTCACGGAGGCCACCACGGTGTCATCGGGGCGCACAGGGGCGAGGAACTTCAACGACTGGCCCATGTAGATGGTGCCGTGGCCGGGCAGTTGCTCGCCGATGACTGCAGAGATCAGACCCGCGGTCAGCATGCCGTGGGCAATGCGGCCGCCAAACATCGTGTCCCGGGCATACTCTTCGTCCAGGTGCACCGGATTGTGGTCGGTGGACACGGCGGCAAACATCTCGATGTCCTGATCGGTCACGGTTTTGCGCACATAGCGGGTCATGCCGATTTCGAGGTCTTCGATAAAAATTGTGCCGCGGGGCAGGTTGTCCAACATTTGGCCCTCCGATTTTCTGGACTGGCTGTGCAACTAAATAACGCTCAATGCGCTTGATTGGCAATATTGTTACTTTGCAGTTGCAGAAAAATCAAGCGCTTTTGTGTTAACGCAGTTTGCCAATCGCAAATTGTGGGGTGACCTGCTGTTCTGCGAGGTAATTCGTTAATGCGGCTTCATCTGGTTGGTGGGCGGTTTTTGTCTCTGCTGCAGCGAGGCCGCCGGTGATGAAGAGCGAATCGATGTTTTCCCCCATGGCGCCGGAGATGTCGGTGTGGGGGCCGTCGCCGATGGCGAGGATGTCTTCGTCTGCGATGGTCACACCCAGGGCTGACAGCCGGCGGCGGGCGAGGTCGTAGATGGGGGGGTGGGGTTTGCCGAAGTACAGGCTTTCGCCGCCCATCTCGGTGTAGAGTTTGGCCAGCGCCCCGGCGCACCATTCGCGCACCTCTCCGCGATCCACCACGATGTCTGGGTTGGCGCATAAGAGCTTCATGCCTTTGGTCTTGGCATAGAGGAAGTCGGCACGGTTCACGTCCGGGTCCGCCATGGTGTCAAAGGGGCCGCAGCAGACAATGCCTTCGGCCTCAGACAGCGGTACCCGTTGAATGTCGACAGGGTTGTCAAGGATTTCAAGGGGTTGGAAGAAGCCCGTATCGCGTTCCCATTCACCCATGAAGTAGACTTTTTCGCCCACGGCGCCGTTGAACATGGCCGAGCGGGCGCTGTCCCCAGAGGTGGCGATGGTGTCATAGGCATCATCGGGCACGCCAAAGGAGCCAAGCTGTTCTGCCACGCCAGCACGGGGTTTGGGAGAGTTGGTGACCAGCACCACAATACCGCCTTTGGCGCGGTAGGCTTGCAGGGCAGCGACGGCCTCTGGATAGGCGGTGACGCCGTTGTGTACGCAGCCCCAGAGGTCGACAAACAGCGCTTTGTAATTGTCGGAAATCTCGGCGAGTGAGGAAACGATCTGGGTCATGTGTCAGTCCTGCGCGTGAAGTGTTGCGCAAGGTATGGCAGGGGCATTTCCAGAGTGCCAGCGATTCCGGTGGGCGATGTGCTGCGGTGCAGCAGTTAACGGCCAAAACCCACGTCGGTATCTTGTCGGTATCGCGACTGTTTTGCGGAGGTGGGGACCATTGCTGCGATGCAGAAATTAACCTTTGGCGCGGTTCATCACTTTGCGTAGGGCGCCCACGATGCTGCGGAAGGGTTCGACGCGGTCGTAGAATCTCAGGTCGTGAATGTCGGTGCGCGAGCTGCGTTGGCCGGCAAGGCAGGGCGTGGCGAGGCGGAAGGTGGTGCCGGGCACAATGGTGCGGACCATGTTGAAAGCGCCGTCAAAGAACATCGAGCCGCCTTCGGGATGGCCGGAAGGGCGGGAGCGCACCAGTTCGAGGTAGTCATGGAAGGCCCGGATGCTGTCGCCCTGGATGGCCCAGAATTGCGTGCCACGGGTGCCGCCGGTCCATTCGCTGAGGCCAACGGTGTCGGTTGGCGGGGTTTCGGGTTCCAGATAGCCAAGGGCGGCGACGGACCAGTGGGTGGTTTTCAAATCTGAGAGCACTTTGGCGACGGTGGTGTCTGGCAGCTCGTTGAGCTCTAGGTCGTCCTCGCAGATTAGGATGCGCTCATAGCCTTTCTCCAAGGCATCCGCCAGCACGCGGGTTTGCGAGAGGAAGTTGCCGAGAGAGCCAATGGACGGGAATTCGCCTTTCTCCGTCGGGCGGGAGGCCTCAAAGAAGGTGATGTGCTCATTAGGGATAGTCATACCGACGCGGGCAAAGTCGGCAATGGTCTCGCGGCGGCGGTCGTCCCGATAAGGCAGGTTCACGATGTAGACGTGGTCAAAGTGGTCAAACAGATCGGGAAAGCTCATTTGGGTGTCCGCGTTGGAGGTGTTTTGCCTGCACCTAAAGGCACTTGGCGGCGGAAGTTTGTCAACAGCGCGGTGGTTTTGCGCTTAGGCCAGCGGGGTGGGCAGGCGGAGCGTGGGGTGGAAACCGTTGCGTAGGGCGATGCGCGTGGGCGCCGGAGTGAGCACTGGATACCTGCCTTGTGGTCGTTTGAGGGGGGCGGTGTAGCCGTTTGGCGTGAAGGGCAGCGCCATGTCCTCGAGTAGCAAAGCGGGGCGACCGGTGTCTGTCAGGATAAAGGTGGCGTCTGGCAGGTCGGCTATGTCTTCGAGGGGCCGGTTTTGGCCGTAGATGCGCGGGATGGCGCGGGCGGCGTGAAGCTTGTCGTCGAAAGCCGGGGCGCTGCCAGAGTGGTCGGCGGCGGCAAAGAAGGCCTTGTGATCGGCGCGGCGGCATTCGGCGCAGGGACGATGACCGGCGGCAAGCGCGACGGCTTCATCATAGAAAAACAGTTCGGTGTAGCGGTTGGGCGCCATGAGGTGGCGCTGGCGGTTTTTGAAAGACAACACGCAGCAGACCCAAGCCTTGTGGCGCCATCGGCGGTGAGGCAGTTGGCCGTGCTGGTGTGCCTTGTCGTCGTGCAGAATGCCCCGGTTGCCCAGGAAGGCCCCGCGCGTGGGGTGGGCGAGGATTTGGCCGTTAGGTTGGACACGGTTTTGGCGGGGCATGGCGTGTTAGTTGTAGGCTTCGATCAGCGTGTTGACCAACTGACGCAGAGCCGTGTCCGCACCGTTTGAGCCGAAGCGGAACTGTAGCCCGTCAAAGTTCACAAACACCGCATCGCTGTCGATCAAAGCCGCCATGTCGTCTCTGGTGAGGAGGAAAACGATCAGCGTGTTGTTTTGGTCGTCACGGTGTTCCCAGACATATTGATCCGGGCGGATATCGCGGCTGTAGCGCGGGACGGGTCCGATGACATTGAAGGTGATCGTTGGGTTTGTCTGAAGCCGCTCAGGAACCTTGTTGCCGGTCTCAAACGCGTCAATCGTGGTGCTTAGGGCGATGGTGCCCCGCTCCCCATAGGCGTGTACTTGCAGGTAGTTCGGCCCCGCGTTGAGGTGCGCGTAGCTCTCTTTGGCGGAGGCTTCAAAATCCGGCCCATAGTAGAAGGCCCAGTCTTGAGCGGAGCTTACTTGGGCAGAGGCGCAAAACAGCGCGAGGCTGAAAGTGACGGATTTGAGCATGATGTCCCCCGTTTCCAGACAGCCTAGCAACGGGGGACAGTCAGCGATAGGGGCTTGTTATTGCATGCGCAGGGCGCCGTCGATGCGGATGACTTCGCCGTTGAGGTAGCCGTTTTCCACGATAAAGCCTGCGAGGCGGGCGTACTCGGATGGATCGCCCAGACGTTTGGGGCAGGTCACGTCGGCGGCGAGTTGGTCCTGCACCTCTTGTGGCAGGCCTTGCAGCATTGGTGTCAGGAAGATGCCCGGTGCGATGGCCATGACACGGATGCCAGAGCGGGCCAGATCGCGCGCCATGGGCAGAGAGAGGCCAACGATGCCGCCTTTGGAGGCGGCATAGGCCGCCTGACCGCGTTGGCCGTCCATGGCCGCAATAGAGGCGGTGTTGATGATCACGCCGCGCGCGCCGTCTGCTTCGGCTTCGTTTTCCGCAATCACCTCGGCTGCGAGGCGGGCGACGTTGAAGGAGCCCACGAGGTTGATGTCGATGGTTTTCTGGAAGGTGTGCAGCGGGTGCGGACCGTTTTTGCCAATGGTGGTGGCGGCAGGGGCGATGCCGGCGCAGTTCACCGCGGCGGTGATTTTGCCCATGGCCGCTTTGGCGGCCTGGATGCCTGCGGCGGCGCTGTCCTCATCGGTCACGTCTACCTTGTGGAAGGTGCCGCCGAGTTCCGCTGCGATCTCTGTGCCGCGCTCTTCATTGAGGTCAAACAGGGCCACCTTGGCGCCGTTGGCGGCAAAGTGGCGGGCGGTGGCTTCGCCCAGACCGGACGCGCCCCCGGTGATCACGGCGCAGGTTTGATCAAGTTTCATTGGCGGCTCCTCCCAGTGAGACGTCTAGGTCGATAAATGAACGTGTGTTCAAATAACCCGAAGCGGGTGGGCCTGTCTAGAGGGAGAAGGGCGGGGCCAGCCCCTCTGCGCCTTTGGCGCATTCACCCCGGGATATTGGAGGAATGAGAAAGTAAATGGCCCGCTGGGTTGTGCGCTTCGGGTTTTGCGGACTTGCGTCAATGCAAAGTGGTTAGTTTAAAGCCGGAAGTGTACGTGTGTCTGCGAAGTGAGGCGGTGTTTTGAAAGCTATTTTATCCGTGTTGGTTTTGATGTGTTTGCCGTCGGGTGTGTGGGCCAAGCCGCTGTATGAAAACTCGGTGGCCTCCAACAACCTGGATTTTATTCGGGCGAATGACCCTGGCGCTTGCTGGTCCATCAAGGGCGGGAACGGCGGTCGGACGGAAATGTATGATCCCCGCAGCGATAGGTTGTTTGTCGACGGGGCGCTGCATTTTGAGGTGCGGTATCCGGGACAAGCCCTGCGCATCAACGTGCATCCTGGGGTGTCAAACCCGACAAAGCGGGCGCAACAGGCGGCGGCGTCTGTGTCCCGGCTTCCGGAGCAAATGCGGAAAACCCTGAGCTATGTGAATATCCTAGACGGAGACGGGGCCGCTTGGGCGGAAGATCGGGGGCGGTTCTTTACGCTGTATGACGGGCTGATGGCGCGGCGTTTGGCGGAACATGATCTGGACGAGACCGTGTTTCATGAGACAGCGCATGTCGCTTTTGACTTGAGGCATGCAAAGAAGCGAAAGTGGAAGGCGGCACAAAAGGCGGACGGGGATTTTGTGACGCGCTATGCCGCGCGACATGCCCATAAGGAAGACATTGCAGAGAGCGCGCTGTTTGTGTGGACGATGATGTATCACCCGGGGCGGTTGCCCAAGCGCGTTGAGCAGCAGGTGAGTGTGACAATTCCAAGCCGCGTGGCGTATTTGCAGACCATGCTTGCGGGATATGAACCACCCCGATGTGCGTCCTGAGGTGCCTCTGGAAAGCAAAAGGCCCGCCGGTTGGGGCGGGCCTTTGTGTGTGTTGAGTTGCGGCGGTCTTAGCCGTCCAGTTGCACCAGCGCGTGGCGCTTTTTGCCAGCGCTGAGCTTGATTGGCGAGCTGAGCGCCGCTGCGTCAATCATCAGACCCGCGTTGGTCAGCGGGGCGTCGTCCAGCTTGGCGCCGTTTTCCTTGATCAGGCGTTTGGCGTCTTTGCCCGACTTTGCCAGACCGGATTTCACGATCAGCTGCACAATGGAGATGCCATCGCCGAGGTCTTCGGCAGAGAGCGTCACGGTGGGCAGGTCGTCGCCCACGCCGCCTTTTTCAAACACTTCGCGGGCGGTGGCTTCGGCGGTGGCCGCGGCGTCAGCACCGTGGCAGAGCGTGGTCACGGCGTTGGCGAGGATGATCTTGGCTTCGTTGATCTCAGAGCCCGCCAGCGCGCCGAGGCGCTCGCACTCGTCTACCGGCATTTCTGTGTAGAGTTTGAGGAAGCGGCCCACGTCGGCGTCGGTGGTGTTGCGCCAGAACTGCCAGAACTCATACGGGCTGCGCATGTCCGCGTTGAGCCAGACCGCGCCGTCTGCGGATTTGCCCATTTTCTTGCCGTCTGAGGTGGTCAGCAGTGGGGAGGTCAGACCAAACAAGCCGCCGTCGTCTACGCGGCGGGTCAGGTCGATGCCGTTGACGATGTTGCCCCATTGGTCGGAGCCGCCGAACTGCACCAGACAGCCGTAGCGGCGGTTCAGTTCAAGGAAGTCGTAGGCCTGCAGGATCATGTAGTTGAACTCGAGGAACGACAGGGATTGCTCGCGGTCCAGACGGGACTTCACGCTTTCAAAGGACAACATCCGGTTCACCGAGAAGTGGCGGCCGATGTCGCGCAAGAAGGTGAGGTAGTTCAGGTCGTCGAGCCATTCCGCGTTGTTGAGCATCAGCGCGTCAGTGTCGCCGTCGCCATAGTCGAGGTATTTGGCAAAGACCTTTTTGATGCCGGCGATGTTGTCGTCGATCTGATCGTTGGTCAGCAGCGGGCGCTCATCCGCCCGGAAGGAGGGGTCGCCCACTTTGGTGGTGCCGCCGCCCATCAGGGTGATTGGCTTGTGGCCGGTTTTTTGCAGCCAGCGCAGCATCATGATTTGAATGAGCGAGCCGACGTGCAGGGATTTGGCGGTGGCATCAAAGCCGATATAGCCGGGGACCACGCCGTCACAGAGAGCTTTGTCAAAGCCTTCATAGTCTGTGCAATCGGCCACAAAGCCGCGCTCTAGCATCACGGTGAGGAAATCCGATTTGGGCGTGTAGGTCATGGTGCCACTCATTTTCCGTTGTTGGTTGTCGCTTGCCGCTATGGGCGTCCCGTCCTGTTAGCACCTTGGGGGGCAAGTTGTAAGCGGGGAATGTTGTGGGGACGGCGGGCAGGGTTTCCGCACTTTGTGTTGCGGCTTCAAGCTGGTATATTCAGGCTTGTGAAGTTGTTTTAATGAGTGATCGTTTTGAGGATTTGACGCACCTCGTCTATGAGGCGTCTTTGGACAATTCCCTGTGGCCTGAGTTGATCTCGGAACTGGCAGAGGAAGTGCACCGCGCGCGGGACAGCCGCTATCTGGAAAGCCCGGAGGCCGTGGAGGCGGAAACGCGGGGGTTGGAGAACCTGTCGCGGCATGTCCGGCGGGCGTTTAGCATCTCGGAGCGCATGGTGGGGTTGCAGGAGCGGGAGGCCTATTTGTCCTCGGTGCTCAACAGCTTTGCCTTTGGGGTGGCCTTGCTGAATGAGGACGGTCAGGTGGTGATGGCCAACCGCGCGCTTTATGACGTGATGCCGATGCCCGCTCTGCAGGGGCAGGACATGCAGGTGTATTTGCCCAAGAGCGGGGAAGACCGGCTGTTGTCGCAGTGTGCGCAGGAGGCCAATCGCACGGGGCGTGCGTTGGAGTTCAAAAGCCGGGAGGACGGGGCGGCGGATCTGATGGTGCTGCCAAGGGAGGAGGCGGCGCGGATTGGCTTTCCGGCGATTGCGGCCAATGTGGTGATTTCGTCTGGACAGCAGAGCCATATGGGGGTGGCGCATATTGCCAAGGTGCACGGGTTGACCCGGAGAGAAGCAGAGGTGCTCAGCCATATGGGGCAGGCCTATGACCTACGCGAAGTCGCCAGGCGCATGGGGATTTCTTACGAGAGTGTGCGCACCTACCTGAAGCGGGTGTATGAGAAGACCCAGACCAAGAGCCGCAGTGAATTGGCGGCGGTATTGGCGCGCTCGCCCCTGACGGCGGTGCGGGCGCATGGAGACAGCGCAGGGGCGGCGTTTCAGGTGCGCAATCGGATCACCCTGCGCGATGGGCGGCAACATGAGTATTTCGCCATTGGCCCGGAAGATGGCTCTCCGGTGCTGGCCTTTGATGCGCTCTCAGGGGTGACAATTGACATGATTGGCTATCCTGAGCGGTGTCATGACCTGATGACAGAGGCGGGGGTGCGGTTGATCTGTCCCTGTCGGCCGGGCAGTTTCCGCTCGGACTTTGTGGTGATGCAGAGCTTGCGGGACTTTGCCAGCGATGTGCGGGAGCTGTTGAACCATCTGCAGATTGCTCAGGCAGGGGTCTTGTCGGTGTCTTTTGGCAGCGGATCGGCCTTGGCGGTGACCCATGCGTTGCAGGACCGGATCAGCAAGGCGGTGTTGTCCTCGGCGGCCTATCCGTTTTATCGGCATGAGAACTGGCGGGAACTGGATCAGTTTTATCACATGTCCTGTATTCAGGGACGGCACTGGCCAAGTATGTTGCGACAGGTCATTCCATTTCTGGTGCGCTCGATCCTGCAGAACCGGGATCGGTATTTTGACCGCTATTGCAAACGCTCGCGCAGCGAAGATGACATTCGCATTCTGTCCCATCCGGTGATCCGGCGGCGCACCGCGGAGATGCTGGCACTGCGCACGGCCTCTGGCACTGACGGTATTGTCGAGGAGAACCTGCTCAACGCGCAGGGGTGGGACTTCGACCCGTCCGATATTCACACGCCGGTGGAGGTGTTTCAGGGGCCGGACGACAATGTGGCGCCGGTTCAAGGCGCGGAGCTGTTGGTGCGGCATCTGGGGAATGCGGAGCTACATGTGTTGCAGGGCAAGGGGCACTACCATCACATCGAGAACTGGCCCTGGCTGGCGGCGCGCGCGGCGGGCAAAGACATGGCGCCGGGCGCGCTGGGCTATGATATCCCGGCGTTTTGATCAGTTGGTACGGTTTTCCTGAGTTGCCGTTGAATGTCCCCAAATGGAGATAGGGAGACCGCTGTCTGATCCGGTAATTCTTAAATCATTGAACAGGAATTTATTTATCGGGGGGCGCGGTTATTGTTTGCCTATGTTTTTGAGTCTCTCCAGGCGCTCCCCAAACCTGTGTCAACGGCGTGTGGCGTGTTGGGGTTTTGCCTTTACCTGACCAACTATACCCTCATCACTTTTCGCATTCTCAGCAGTCAGGACATCGTCTTCTTTGTCATCAATATTTTTGGGGCAGGGCTTGTTTTGGTGAGCCTGGTGCAGGACTTCAATCTTGGGTCGTTTATTATCCAGGTATTTTGGATCTGTCTGGGCATGATTGCAATTGTGGTTCGGGTGAAGTCACGCGCAGCCTGGCGACGGGAGGTACACAGTGCGCCTCTATCACCGGCTTTGGGGGCTCCCCAATCTCGCTAAAGCCGGTGCGTGCCGTTTAAAGGCCGCCCCACGTTCTGGAAATTACACACAGAGCGTGGGGCGATTCCGTTTTGGGCTGGCGATTTGGGGGGCTGATCCTTTAAGGTTTTGCCACCGTGCCCAGGCGCGGCATAGGTGGGCAAACCAAAAGGATAAGGCCATGTTGAAGGGCCAGGGTGAGGCGGCGGTTGTGACCGCGCTGGGCGCGATGTCAGGCACGTCACTGGACGGTGTGGATGCGGCTGTGGTTCAGACCGATGGGCAGGTGATCCATGGGTTTGGGGCAACGGCCTATCGGGGCTATTCCGAAGACGAGCAGGCGGTTCTAACGCAGGCGCTGGGCCAGTGGTCCGGGGCGGAGGCAGAGGCGGCTGCGGCGGTGATTGAGGCGGCCCATGCCGAGGTGTTGAGCGGGTTTGAAAACGTCGATCTGGTTGGCTTTCACGGGCAGACGCTGGCGCATGAGCCGCGTGGGCGTGGGACCTGTCAGGTGGGCGATGGGCAAGCCTTGGCCGAGGCGCTGGGCGTGCCGGTGGTTTGGGACTTCCGTTCAGCCGATGTGGAGCTGGGCGGTGAAGGGGCGCCGCTGGCGCCGTTTTTCCATTTTGCCTGTGCCAAGTGGTTTGGCGCAACGGAGCCTGTGGTGTTTTTGAACCTTGGGGGCGTGGGCAACATCACCTGGGTGGATCCGCGTAAGGCGGCGCCGGAAGACGAAGGGGCGTTGTTGGCGTTTGACACCGGCCCCGCCAATGCGCCGCTGAACGATATGCTGCGCGCGCGGCGGGATTTGGCTTTTGATGAAGGCGGCAAAGTCGCTGCGCAGGGCACGGTTGCTACAGGGGCGCTGGAGCTGTTTTTGCAGGAGGCGTATTTCTCAAGAATGCCGCCGAAGTCACTGGATCGAAACGATTTTCCAGAGATGATGGATCTGGTGCGCGAGCTGTCGGACGAGGATGCGGCTGCGACGATGACCGCGATGTGTGCTGCGGCGGTGGCGCAGGGCATGGGGCATTGTCCCGAAGCGCCGGGCCGCGTGTTGGTCACTGGTGGGGGGCGGCACAATCCGGTGCTGATGGAGATGCTGCGGGTGTCACTGGACTGTCCGGTGGTGCCGGTGGAGGAGGTTGGGCTGGATGGCGATATGCTGGAGGCGCAGGCCTTTGCCTATTTGGCCGTGCGGGTGGCGCGGGGTTTGCCGACAAGCTGTCCGAGCACCACGGGGGTGATGGCGCTGGTCGGCGGTGGCACGGTGAGTGAGCCGGAGGGCTAGGGGATAAGGGCTGCGCCTGCCTGGGTAGGCGCTTTCGCAGCAACAGTTGCTTTGAAGACGCTTCAATAAAGTGTCGCCGTGCAGAGATTTTACAGGGTTTCAATGCGCCTGCCGGGGGGCAGGCAGGCGCAGCCCGCCCTTGCGGCAGGGCAATGTCGTGGGCTTAGCGCGGGATGTCGAAACCCGGGGCGGCCAATTCAAAGCCCTCAAATTGAAACGCCGGGGAGACGGTGCAGCCCACTAGGGTCCAGTCGCCGGTGCTGCGGGCGGCTTGCCAGTGGTCCTTGGGCGCGATCAGTTGCGGAAATTGGCCGGCGGCGAGGTCGGGGCCCAGCACGTGATCGGCGGCGGGGCCTTTGTCGGTTTCTGCAAGCGACAGGATCAGCGGCGCGCCGGCGTAGTGGTGCCAGATTTCGGCGGCATCGACGCGGTGCCAGTGCGAGGTTTCGCCTGCTTTCAACAGAAAGTAAATTGATGTGCCTGCGGGGCGGGTGTCGTCTTCGCTTTCTGCAATCCAGGTCTGGCGGTAGTGGCCGCCCTCTGGATGCGGGGCGAGGTTGAGGTGGGCGATGATTTGGTCTGCGGTCATGGGCTGTGTCCGGTGTCTATGGTTGGCGACATAGGGGCAGCTTGGCGTAGCGGAGGCAAGCGGAAAGGCGTTAGCTGAGACGGTCCAGGGCGGTGCGGGCGGCAGCGGCGACCTTGGCGGGGGCTTCCAGTGGCAGCAGGTGGCCATAGTCGGGTAGAGACTGGAAGGTCATGTCCGGGCGGCTGTTGCGCAGGCTGCGGGCGATGGACGGGTCCATGAATAGCGAGGGTTTGCCGATGATGACCTCGGTCGGCACGGTGAGGCGTTTGAGGGTTGGCAGGATCAGCGGCGGGGTTGCGTAGAGGTGTGCCTCCCAGTTGCGCGGGTATTCCAGTTTGATACCGGCACTGTCGGGTACGGTGAACGCCTCGATCAGGCCGTGCAGGGTGGCGTCGTCAAAGCGGCGGTAGGCTTTGGAGGCGCGGTAAAAAGCAAAGGTAGACGCGAGGTCTGGCCACTGGGTGGGGCCGCTGAGCACTTCGGCGGCGGGGCCTTTGGTTTGGCGCAGGCGGTAGGGCAGCAGCTTGAGCAGCAGGCGGATGCGGCGGGTGACTCCGGAGGGCTCAATCAGCACAAGGCCTTTGAACAGGTCAGGGCGTTTCACGGCGGCCATGGCGGTGGTGGCCGCGCCGATGGAGTGGCCCATGGCCAGAACCGGTGCCTTTTGCGTGGCCTCGATCCATTCGATCATATCGTCGGCAAAGAGATCCCACTCGCGCCGAGGATTGGGCGGAGGGGCGTCTTGCCACAAGGGGCGCATGGCGAGCGCTTTGAGGTGATAGCTGTCGCCAAGTTCGGAGAGAAACGGCGCGTAGCAGCGCGGGCCAAGCGCCGTGGCGTGGTGAAAGACCACGGTTGGGCCGGTGCCGGTGTTCTGCCAAGCGGCAGCGGTGCCGCCGGAGAGCTTGCTGTGGTGCCATGTCATCTGCATACGGCGCAGGCTAGTTGTGCCCAAGCTGTGCGCAAGGGTGACGTTGGGGACGGCGGCGGCGCTGATTTTTGCAAAAAACCGACACGCAATGTCTTGAAACGATAAGTGCGGTCATCCACATAGGCTCAAATTTGCTTCTAGTTAGAGAGAGGGACTCTATCGTGGCCATCACTGAATCCGAACTGAGCGCAGCACGTGAAGCCTGGGGCGCGGGCCTTGTGGCGATTTCCAAAGCCTATGAGGCGGGCGGAATTGAGGAAGCGCGACCTGTGGCCGAAGGGGTTCTGGACGCGGCTTATGGCTACAATCTGGGCCCTGTGTTGTTCAAGCCAACTTTGGCCAGCGGTGATCAAACCTTCCGCCCAACCAAAAAGGGCGCGCTGTCGTATTTTGTAGGCCATGACGAAGAGTACCCACTGGACGGTGGCTTTGGCATCAAGGGCTGGCGTGAGATGGAAAGCGTGACCTCCGCAAGCTTCATCGAAGGCGATGTGGCTATGTGGATGGGCTGGGTGATCCTGACCGACAAGGACGGCAACGTGACCAAGGTCGACAAGAGCTTTGGCTACAAGAAAGACGCCGACGGCACGTTGCGGATTGTGCAGCACCACAGCTCGTTGCCGTATCAGCCTTAAGGGTTGAGAGAGTTTATGGGAAAGCCCCGCCGATGTGTGGGGCTTTTTTGTTTGTGACGAGTGCCGGTGCCAGACTTGCCTCACCTCGGCATGTGGCGCATCGTGCGGTTGGCTTTCTAGGATGACAGGCGGGGAATGCGATGCGGGTTTTCTTTACAGGGGGCAGTGGCAAAGCGGGCAAATGGGCCATTCGGCATTTGCAGGCGCAGGGGCATCATGTGGTCAATGCGGATCGCGTGCCTTCTGGGTTGGACTGTTCTGAACTGCTGATTGATCTCTGTGATGCGGGGCAAGTGATTGGCGCGATGTCGCAGTTTACCGACTTTCACGAGTTGGACGCGGGCACGGGTGTGCCGACTTATGATGCGGTGGTGCATTTTGCGGCGGTGCCGCGGGTGATGATCGGCACGGATGGCGAGTGTTTTCGGCAGAACACCTTAAGTACGTACAATGTGATCGAGGCGGCGGTGAAGCTTGGCATTCCCAAAGTGATCTTTGCCAGTTCAGAAACAACTTATGGCGTGTGTTTTGCTGATGGGGAAGTGAAGCCCGACTTCGTGCCAGTGGATGAGACCCACCCCACCGTGCCGCATGACAGCTACGCCATGTCCAAAGTCTGTAACGAGGCCACCGCGCGCAGTTTTCAAGCGCGCACCGGCAGCGACATCTATGGGTTGCGCATCAACAATGTGATCGAGCCGCATGAGTACGCCGATATGTTCCCGGCCTTTGTCAAAGATCCCGCCCGGCGGCGGCGCAATATCTTTGCCTATATCGATGCACGGGATCTGGGGCATATGGTGGACTGTTGTCTAAAGACCGATGGGCTGGGCTATGAGGTGTTCAACGTGGCCAATGATGACAGCTCGGTTGGCATCCTCTCGGATCAGGTGATCGCGCAGTTTTATAAAGGCGTTGAAGTGCGCGGCGAGATGGGCGAACACGAGACGTTTTATGCCAACAAAAAGGCCAAAGAGATGGTTGGCTTTGCGCCGAAACATGGTTGGCGGGAGGGTCTCCTTTAGGGAGAAGTGTCTTGGCGTGAACAATTTTTCCGGCAATATGGCGTCATTGATTTTTTGACCAAGGACGTTTTGATGACTTTTGTTCTGAAGCCTATTGTTATTGCGGCCGCTTTTGTTGGCGGAATTACCGGGCAGGTCTTAGTTGCCGTTGCCGATCAAACCCCGGTGATTGGCGCCAATAACACCACCTATTCGCCCAAGAACTTCTCCGGCCGCTGGAAGCTGCGGCAGAGTGATGGGGAGATTTGTCTGGTGGAGCTTAAGGTCACGGACGCCAGCCCGCATGATCTGGGGCTGCGGGCTTGCACCGATCAGGCAATCACCAGCGCCAAACAATGGGAAATGCGCAACCGTGATCTTGTGTTTTTTGCAACTGACGGTGGCGAGATCGGGCCGTTTAAGGTGACGGAGCCGAACAAACTGGAAGGCGCGGGGATGATCCTGTTCCGGTGATCCATGTTGTTGCGGGCCCGCGGTTATGGCCGGCCCGCAGGGGGTGGATTTTGTGAGCGCTAGTTGGCGACTGTGGCGAGCTGCGTCAGGCAATGCTTGAGGGGCGTGTTGGGCGGCAGGGTGCAGTAGCCGTTGGCCCTCAGCTCCGCCGTAGGGGCGGGACCGCCACCGATCAGGATCAGAAGGTAGTCGTCCAGCGGCGGTAGATGGCTGTCCGCGTTGGCGATGATGTCTCTTGGGGAGGCATCATCAATTGCGTCGATGATAGGCAGGACTACGTTACCTTTGACCCCATTGGGGAATTCGCGCAGGAGTTGATTGACGCTCCAGATCGGATTGTGGAAGAAACGTTCAATGAAGAGCTTTTGCGCATCTTGGTGCAGCAACGTCAGGATTGATGTTGGCACATTCCCGCTGTGCGTAGATTGGTAGATCTCGCCGATCTCGTCATAAATTCGCGGCCAATTGTCTGCCTTAACCGTCGCACTGAGCAGCAGCACCGCCCGGTTTTTGTCAACGATATCAAAGTAGCTGCGCGGGTCATAAGAGGCGCGCATCTCCTGGCGTAAAATCCGGAACATGTCGGAGTTCGCGCTTGCGCCGATATGATTCATAAGCAGGTTTGCCCCAACCATCTGTGGCTCGTCCTCAAAGACTTCCGCCCGCGCCAGGATGATTAGCATTTCGCTGGATGTGGGGTCCTGAAAATGAATGGTGCCGGTGGGCAGTTCAAAAGGAAACCGTTTGCGGTCCAGTCTGGACTCAAGCCATTTGGGCAGGGTGATCCTGACACCTATGGCGGGTTGTGAGAGTTTGCTCAGCAGCTTGGCAAGGCGTTGCTCCACCACCGGGTCACCGGAACGCAGAATGGCCTGACTTGGACGGCCGAAGCGAAAGGTGGGTCCCAGTTCCGCCGGGTCTGCTTCACCAGCTTGATGGGAGAGGTAGCCTTGTAGTTCGGCGCGCACATCATCTGGGTTTCGGGAAAGCGTGGCGTGCGCATAGCGGACTGTTTCGCGCTCCCGTTGATACCAGCCTGAGGTGTAGGTTGGCTCCATCAGGAGGTTTTCCAGATGCACAAGTGTTTCGGGAAAGACCTCCTTTGGCGCGGTGATCGTGAGCAGCAAGTGGCGGCGTGTTGTGGAGACGCTTTGGCGGATGCCCTTCACTCTGATGTATTCGACGACGTCCTGAGGGGAGCGTGAGGCCGTGCCACCAAAAAGAACACTGCGCAAACCAGCTTGCAACGCCAGCGCACGGTCTTCTGTGACTTGTCCGAGCGGCCAAACAAGGGTTAGCGCGGAGAGGCCATTGCGCAGAGGGTGCAGGTAGACGGTGTCGGTTTTGTGGTTGGCTGCGATGAGCTCAGCACGGGCCTGCGGAGCGGAGAAGGTGCCAAGTGAGAGCAGCAGGACGGCGGTCAGAGCTCGGAGGAGGGCGTGCATGTCAGTCTACCTTCTTGGCCAAAATGGTGGCGGTGGCCGAGGGCCTCATGGCTTTGATGGCAAAATCCAGCACCTCCTGATCGGTGGTGGCGTTGATCATGTCGATGTAGAGCGTTGGGCTGAACGGGGGAAAACCATCAGCGGCCAAGTTTTTCAGGAACCACCGTATGTCCGCCGGGTCGCGGGAGGCATTTTGAGCACTCACCACATCCTTCTGGCGGGCGCGTTTGATTTCTTCGGCGCTGATTGGGTCTCTAAGCAATAGCAAGAGGGTGCTGCGCAGGCGACGGCGGGCCTCACCAAGTTCGAAGCCAGGCATCAATTCAACACGTAGGGACATTTCCAGATCAGCGTTTTTGGCAAAGTACCAGTCAACCTCGACGTCCAAGAACCGCACATCATCAAAATGTAAGGCGTTTTGAATACGTGTGTTCAGGATTTCCGCGCTGAGAAAGAAGGCGCCTTGGAGGTCAAAACTGCTGTCGTGGTCTTTAAAGTCGATAAACTTGGCAAACTGCAAAGTGTCCCGAGGCAATCGGTTGGTTTCAATGTACTTCACGGAATTGAGGTTTGGATCTGGTTTCTGGTCCAGCCAGGGTTTGGCGGGTGGTGGCGTCGCCTGTGTGTCGCCGAAGATCTGGCTGACAAGGTTTGCCGCTTGCATTTGGTCAATTTTGCCGGAGACAATGACCGTGACATTGGAGGGCACATAGTGCTTCGCATGGAAGCGATAGGCGGCGTCAAGGTTCAAGTTTGGCAAGTCTGCCACAGTGCTGCTGGCGCGGCCCCGTGGGGTGCCGTAGAGGTCCTGTAAAGCCAAGCGTTTGAGCCATCTAGCTGGGTATTGCCGCTCTCTCAGGAAGGTTTCCCGCTCGACAATGCCAATTTCACTTTCGGCAAACCCCTCTGGAAGAACAGGGGTATCCAATACTGCTCTGGACAGGCGGAGAACTGTTTCCAAATCTTCAGGAGCGCCTGAGTTGGTGTAGATTGTGGCTGCATCGTAGGTGGCGGCGTTCAGATCGCGTTCGCGTGCCCGATCTAGGACGGCGGCGTCCGCAGAGAAAGCGGCAAGGTGTTCTGTTAAATGCGCTGTGCCGGACGGGTCCGGATCATCATAGGCGCCGGACAGGACAATCAACTGCACATCGACACGGTTAAAGTCTTCGATGGGAACAATGTATGCGCCGTGCAGGCCGCCCTTGTCTTCGACTGAGAATATGTCTTGTGCGGAAGTGGGCGCGGAGGAGATAGAGAGAAGACCTGCGAGCACAAGGTAGGGGGGCCTAAAAGGAAAAGAGGTAAAACGCATAAAGTCCAAATGGTAAGTGGGGTAGAAACTCTGTCTGATACTTGTGGTGGTTGTGTCGCTTTCTCAAGGGATCGTGTGGGGTTTTATGCGCAATGTGGCTGAGACACCGCAGGGTGCGCGAGATTTTTTACACCACCCTGATCCAGGTGCGCATGCCTGCGGCGGCGTGAGACAGCATGTGACAGTGCATCAGCCACTTGCCCGGTGCGCCGGCGATGAAGGCGATTTCGCGGGATTCGCGGGGCTGCATCAGAACGGTGTCTTTGAGGGGGCCAAAGCTGCCGTCGGGCAGGACCTCCTGAAAATGGGTGCCGTGCAGGTGCATGGCGTGGGCAAAGGACGTGTCGTTTTGCATCGGGATGCGCACGATCTGGCCTTGGGAGACTTCCACCAGTGGGGTGTCGCTGAGACCGGCCTGGGCATTGAAGGCCCAGACCTGGCCTTTGTCGACCAGGCTGCGCACGTCGAGTGTTTCACCCTGGTAGGTGGCTTCGCGTAGGCCGCCCATGGCACCGCCTTCCATATGTAGGGGCACGGTTATGGCATCGCTGAGGTCGGCGAGGCGTGGCATGGGGTTGGCAGGCAGGGGCTGGATCGCGGCGCGGGCGGGTTGGGTGCCGGAGATGGGGATCTCCTTCAGCAGGTAGCCGGTGTCGCCTTCATGCAGGACAATTTGTAGTGCGTTGGCCTCATTGACTTGGGCGTCGATGATCACATCGGCGCGCTCGGCCGGGCCAAAGGGCATGGCGTCGAGCGGTTCGGGTGTATCTAACGGCATGCCGTCGCGGGCGACCAGTTTGCCGTCGCCGCCTTGTACGGAGACGGTGATGACGCGGTCGGTGGCAACGTTGACAAAGCGCAGGCGCAGGCGGGCGTTTTCCGGCACAGAGTCCGGCTGCTCAGACAGCTGTGCGTGAATGTAGTTGCCAAGCCGTCCGGCGTGGGTCCAGTCGTGCATGGCGCCAAAATCATCAGTGATCTGGGCCTCGTCGCTGAGCCGCCAATCGTCCAGTACCACCACAATGTCGTGGTCCACGTCCGGCGCGTTGGTTTCCTCCACCACAACCACGCCATAGAGGCCACGGGCGACCTGTTCGGTGGATTGGTTGTGGGAGTGGTACCAGTAGGTGCCGGCGTCTTTGAGCGGGAATTCGTAGTGGAAGCGGTCACCAGTGGGCACCGCGTCCTGGGTCATACCGGGCACGCCGTCCATGGCGTTGGGCACGCGGATGCCGTGCCAGTGGATTGCGGTCGGGCTTGGCAGGCTGTTGAGCAGCTCTTGTTTGAGTGTGTCGCCCTGTTTGAAGCGTAGGAGCGGGCCCGGAACAGACCCGTTGTAGCCCCAGATCTCGGTTTCCGGATAGTCGCCAAACTCCGCATCAATCAGCTGCACGCGGCCTGTGGTGGCCTCGATCACCGGAGTGGTGGCCGCAAGGCTGGTTTTGGGCGTCAGGGCCAGGGCGGCGGTGCTGGCGAGGAATTGGCGGCGGGTGAGGGGCATGGAGGCACTCTTACTTGTCGGTATGGGAGCGGATACGGGGCGGCAGTGTCAGGGGCTTAAAAAATGCCGTTTTCGCGTTGCAGCTCGCGGACGTAGGCCACGATGGCTTTGACATCGCCTTTGGTCAAGCCTGCCACCGGAGGCATGTTGCCAAAGGCCCAGTGGTGGGCACGCACGCCGTTGTCGACGGCCATGAAGAAGGCCATGTCGGAATGGTGGCCGGGCTCGTAGATCTTGTGCACCAGAGGTGGCGCAACGCCGTCCTGGCCTGCCGCGTTGTCTCCGTGGCAGGCGGCGCAGGTGGCCTCAAAGGCGCGTTTGCCCAATTGCGCAAGTTCGCTGTGCGCAGCGGGTTGTTTCACGGCGACCATGGCAGCGTTGACTGTGGTTTCTGGGCTGGCGACTGGCTTGGCTGGGGTGGGCTGAAACTGGCGCACGGCGAAGGTGGCCGAGGCCAGAGCCAGCACGATGCCTGCGAGGACGAGGGGTTTGGTCATGGTGTTGGGATCAGATCAGTTTGACTTTGGTGCCGACTTTGGTGCGGTCAAACACCTCTTCGATGTGCTCGTTGTAAAGGCCGATGCAGCCGTTGGAGGAGCGGCGGCCGATCTTGCGCGTGTCGTGGGTGCCGTGGATGCGGTAGTACTGCCAAGACAGGTATAGCGCGCGGGTGCCCAGCGGGTTGGATGGATCGCCACCCTTGATAAGGGCGGGCCACTCCGGATTACGCTCTCGCATCGAAGGGGTGGGTGCCCAGCTTGGATTGGCGCGTTTTTCAGTGACTTCGGTGTAGCCGCGTTTGGTGAGTTCGTCGGTGAGCGGCACAGAGGTTGGGTAGATGCGCATTTCGCCATCCGCCGTCCAATGCTGCAACACGCGGGTGGTGGTGTCGGAGATGATCAGACCCGCGCCGAGTGTGTCAAAATGGTCCTGCCAGTCATGGGTGCGGAAGGAGGAGACATTGCGCTGTACGCCGGGCTCTGGCGTGTCCTCTGTAAGGGCTAGCGCGGGGGCGGCGGCTACAAAAGGGCTCAGCGTGCTGATCAGGAAAGAGCGGCGGGTGAACCGGGGAGATTTTTTTGTGTGTGCCATGCGTGCCTCGTGATTTTGTTTACGCACGGTGTGACAGCTTCCAGTGGGGGGAGGTCAACACACAATGGGGTCACGAAGGCGTGAGCTTAGGGTGGGAAGCGGCCGGCATCCAGACACCGGTCGATATTTTTGCGCGACGCGCATATTTACAGGAAGGAGGCGTGGCGGACACAACAGTTGGGGTTATATTTTTGGAGCCAAAAGCACTAATGATAAGGCGTATCGCATGGGCTTCGATGGTTTTTCGACGGTGTTTTAGGAGGGGATTCCCGGAGCGTAATTGGCCTGTTTGGGGCAATTGGATGGCTGATGGCTTCGATCAAGTCGTTCCGTTTTACGGGCTTTCCAATCACGCCATCAACGCCCGCGTTTAGGCATTTTTCGACCTGTTCTTTAAATGTGTTGGCCGTCAACGCAAAGATTTTGCAAGGCGCCAACTCCAGGTCGCTTTCCAGCTTTCTTATGTGCGTGGTTGCATCGATCCCATCCATCACCGGCATAGAGACGTCCATAAAAACCGTTGTGGGCCGGAGGGCTTTGTAAACATCAAGTGCCTCTAGGCCATTGCTTGCAAAATCCACCAAAACCCCAGCGGTCTCTAACAGTTTTCCGGCGACGAGCCGGTTCGTCTTATTGTCATCGACGACAAGCACCCGCCCGGTGTTGGTTTTGGTTTCGCACGGCAGCGACCTCTGCGTGCCGTCACTCTCGGTGCGTGGATCAAAACTTTGAGGCATTGCGGAAAACAGGATTTGTTCAACTTCTTCGCTTCTTACCGGTTTGAGCCAGGTTGCCGAAAAGCTTGCCTTATCAGACCCCTTTGAAGAATAGCGCAGCGGGGTCGAGACCATCAGAGCATGAGCACACTCACCGGTTTGCTGTTCGAGCACCTTCTTTACAGATTGCCCGAAACAGTCGACATGATCTCCATCCCAGAGTATCGCGTTGAATTGTTCCTGGTGCGTCAGAATCCGGTTTGGATTATCGAACGTTACAACCCGACAGTTCAACGCCTTTAGCATCCTCTTGAGAGTTCCATTTGACTCTGTTTCAGGACCCACAAGGGCTACGTGCAGTTTCGGAGACGGCATAGGTCGCTGGCGCGTTTTTTGCTCTGAGCCCGGACATGCGGGCAAAGCGAGGGTTACGGTGAATTTTGTTCCTTCACCCACAGAGGAGGCAACCTCGATTGCGCCTCCCATCTGTTCTACAAGGGCCTTGGAAATCGCGAGACCCAGCCCGGTTCCTTCAACGGCATTTTCGGTGTCTTGATGGACTTGTTCATAGGCAGAAAACAACGTGTTCATCTGATCTTGCGGAATGCCGCGCCCTGTATCCACGATTGCCAGAGACAGCTGGTACCCGTCGTCGTCAGATTGATATGCCACCCGCAGGCCGAAATGCCCTGTTTCGGTGAATTTTAACGCGTTCCCAAGGTGATTGAGTAGAACTTGGCGGACGCGTGCGCTGTCTCCAAAGAAGTGGCTCGGCACGGACTGTGGGTACTCAATCCAGAAGTCCAAGTTTTTATCATGCGCAAGGGGCTGTATCAGTCCTGCGGTCTCATAGATGGTATCTTTCAGCGAGAACCGCTCATGTGCAAAAGTAAATTTCCCTTCTGTGGCTTTGGAATAATCCAAAATGTCGTTGATGATGCTGAGCAGGCTGGTCGCAGACCCGGAAATGGTTTTGAGATAGGAACGTTGTTGCGGGTTTAAAGCGGTGTGTTGCAACACCTCTGTCAGACCAAGAATGCCATTCATGGGGGTGCGGAGTTCGTGGCTCATGCGGGCGAAAAACCTGTCTTTGGACAGGCTTGCTGCTTTTGCCTCCTCGTTGGCTTTGGCCAAATCCTCGGCTTTTTGCTCTAACTCTCTTTGATATTCGTAATACTGCGTTACATCCGAGCGCAGCCCAACAAGATCGCCGTTTTCACTTTCGACTTCTTGAATGCGGAGGTGTTTCCCGCTGGGCAGTTCACGTTCGACCGGCGCGCGCTTCCTATTTTCGCGGTCCAGCCGTTCCGCGAGCCAAGCCTCTTCTTGACCTTCGGCTTCGGGGTATTGGCCGTGCTCAAGCCCATATCGCATGATCGTTTCGAATTTCGCGCCCACTTTGATGGCGGGCGTGGAGTGCTTATAGAGTTCCGCGTATTTTGCGTTAAACGCGACCAAAACGTCGTCGCGATCAAACATCGCGAACCCTTCGGGAATGGAGTTGACCGCGTGTTCAAATCGAGAGGTCACGGTTTCCATCTCAGCCTGTGTGGCTGTTAATTGGGCCTGGAGATCTTCGCGTTCGGTGACATCCAAAAATCGGCCATAGATATGCGTGTCTGAGCCGCTATTCTCATCTAAGGTGGTGACTTCGAGGTCGAACCACAGAGGTTTTTGCTTAGGGGTCTGTGCTGAAAAGGCGTTCTTGAGCCGGGTTGGCCCTGTGACTTTTTCTGACAGGCCGTTTTGAAGGAAACCGGCTAGGGTTTTGTCGAGGAAAGGCGGGGGCAATGGATGTTGCCGGGGGCCCTGAGTTTGCGGAAATAATTTGGAAAAAGCGGGGTTGTGCCAAGTGATTTTGGCATCAGAGATGGGCACGCCTTCGTTTGCCGACAGGACAAACGAGGGATCCTGCTGGTCCTTCAAAACCGAGAAGAGAAGAGCATTCAATGACACCAGTGCGTCCTTTCGAACAAGCCCTTTGATTTTCGGTGGATTACCTTAAGGAACTGTTAAGTGCTTTGCTTGACAGAGCTTTTGGGGGCATGTCACGAGTTTCATTGGCGCGATATTGCTGTGCAACGGCATCATTGGAAGTATTTGTTGGTGAGCGCGCCAAAGTGCTGGGTTTGCCAGAGCCCGTACAAACGGCGGCAGGGGAATGCCCCTATCAACCATATGCCGCTGAGGCACGGGGTATCCGGTGTGACATGCGGTGGTATGCGGCAGCATTTGCGGATTGGGAGGCTTCACAAAAAAGCCCCCGAACCGACGTTCGGGGGCTTTTTGTTTTTCAACCTAGCACCGAGGCTTACTTCAGCACGGAGCGGCCTGCGTATTCGGCGGTTTCACCCAGCGCTTCCTCGATGCGGATCAGCTGGTTGTATTTGGCCAGACGGTCAGAGCGTGACAGGGAGCCGGTTTTGATCTGGCCGCAGTTGGTGGCCACGGCGAGGTCGGCGATGGTGGCGTCTTCGGTTTCGCCGGAGCGGTGGGACATCACGTTGGTGTAGCGCGCGCGGTGGGCCATATCGACGGCTTTCAGCGTCTCGGTCAGGGAGCCGATCTGGTTCACTTTCACCAGCATGGAGTTGGCCACGCCTTGCGCGATGCCGTCTGCCAGACGGGTTGGGTTGGTCACAAACAGGTCGTCACCCACTAGTTGGACTTTGTCGCCGATCAGGTCGGTCAGGGCTTTCCAGCCGTCCCAGTCGTCTTCGTCCATGCCGTCTTCGATGGAGATGATCGGGTAGTCGTTGCAGAGGTCGGCGAGGTATTGCGCGTTCTCAGCGGAAGTCAGGGATTTGCCTTCGCCCACCATCTCGTATTTGCCGTCTTTGTAATACTCGGAGGAGGCACAATCGAGGGCAAGGTAGATGTCGTCGCCTGGCTTGTAGCCAGCTTTTTCGATGGAGGTCATCACGAAGTCCAGAGCCTTGCGGGTGCTTTCCAGAGCTGGAGCGAAGCCGCCTTCGTCACCGATGCCGGTGTTGTAGCCAGCGGCGGTCAGCTCTTTTTTCAGGGTGTGGAAGACTTCGGCGCCCATGCGGATGGCTTCGCGGATGTTGGCCGCGGAGACAGGCATGATCATGAATTCCTGGATGTCGATCGGGTTGTCGGCGTGCTCGCCGCCGTTGATGATGTTCATCATTGGCACGGGCAGAACGCGTGCGGAGGTGCCGCCCACGTAGCGGAACAGCGGCTGTGCGGTGTAGTCGGCAGCGGCTTTCGCAGCGGCGAGGGACACGCCGAGGATGGCGTTGGCGCCGAGGCGGCCTTTGTTTGGGGTGCCGTCCAGTTCGATCATCGCCTGGTCGATGGCAACCTGCTCGGTCACATCCATGCCGACGAGGCATTCCGCGATCTCGCCGTTCACGGCGTTCACCGCTTCCAGAACACCTTTGCCCATGTAGCGGTCTTTGTCGCCGTCGCGCTTTTCAACCGCTTCGTGGGCACCGGTGGAGGCGCCAGAAGGCACAGCTGCGCGGCCCATGGTGCCGTCTTCGAGGATCACGTCGACTTCGACGGTTGGGTTGCCGCGGCTGTCGAGAATTTCGCGGGCAAAGATATCAATGATGGTGCTCATGTCGGAGGATCCCTCGGATGGCTACAAATGTCGGGCGCAGCTATAGCAGGGCCGGGGCAAAAGTAAACGCATTTTGATAGCGCTAACGGCGGTTTTTCCACAGGTTAGGGCTAACAGTGACAGGAGGACGCTGTTTTGCTGGATTTCCCTAGGCTTGGGCCGGGGCGGCGGCTTTGGCGAGGCGGTGTTCACGCATAAAGGTGAAGAGGCCGGAGCCGATGATCAGCGTGGCACCGAGCATGGTGGGCAGGTCGGGGCGTTCGCCAAACGCGATCATGCCAACCAGGATCGAGAACAGCAGGCGGGAGTAACGGAACGGTGCCACAACGGAGGCTTCGCCAAGGCGCAGTGCGGTGACGACACCCCAGTAGCCTGCGGCGCCAAAGGCCACGGCGCCTGCCATCATGGTCAGGTGCGAGGTGGTAACCGTGGCGTAGTCGACGGCGTTGAAGAGTATCAGCAGCGGGCCCACGAGGACCAGCGAGGCGAAGCTCTGGAAGGAGACCACAAAGGAGGACACGGAGGCGTCGATAGTGCGGGTGATCAGGTCGCGCAGGGCAACCACGATGACGGCGCCGAGAACCAACAGGGCGTTGGGGTCGAAGGCGTCGGTGCCGGGGCGGATGATCAGTAGGACGCCACTGAAACCGACCAGAATGGCAGTGAGGCGGCGCCAGCCGACTTGCTCGCCCAAAAAGAGCGCTGCGCCGAGGGTGATGACCAGCGGCAGGGTCTGGAACACGGCCGCGACCGTGGAAAGGTCCACGCGGGAGAGGGCGGTGGCAAAAAGCACGGCGCCGCCCGCTTCACAAGCGGTGCGCAGCAACATGCGTGGCGACCAGGCGGCGGGGGCCAAGAGGTTGTCGCCCCGTAGGATGGCCAGCACAGCAAAGACCGCTCCGGAGCCCAACCCCAAGGCCATGAGGATCTGGCCGACAGGGAGGGTCACAGAGAGGGATTTGATGAACATGTCCTCAAGCGTGAAGCCAAGCATGGCTGCCACAAGGATCAGAATACCGTGTACGTTCTGCATATTGTTACCTGCGCGTCAGATGGTTCACAGGTGAACAGCAACGGGCGACATGGCAAGCCTGTTTCCGACAAACGCGACCAAAGCCGCATTCATTTTGGTGATGTGGCCCATCACGCGCTGTGCAGAAATGGGCCAGTTTTTTAGTTTAGAGGGGGCGGATCTTCAGGTCGGTGATCCGGTTGGCCTCGCGTCCGGTGACCTCAAAACGGAACCCGTGAAAGGAGAAGACCTGTCCCACGGTGGGGATCATCTGCGCCTCATGGATAACCAGCCCGGCGATGGTGTTGGCCTCGTCATCGGGCAGGGACCAGTCGGTGGCGCGGTTGAGGTCGCGGATGGTCATGGCGCCTTCGATCAGGAACTGGCCGTCCTCGGATTTACGGATCGGGTGATCGGTGTCCTCGTCAAACTCGTCGGTGATTTCGCCCACGATCTCTTCGAGAATGTCTTCGAGGGTGATCAGGCCTTGCAGGGAGCCGTATTCATCCACCACCAGTGCAAAGTGAGCGTGGCGGCGCAGGAATTCGCGCATCTGGTCGTCCAGAGAGGTGGTCTCCGGCACGAAGTAAGGCTCTTTGGCAACTTCGGTCAGGTCGAAGGCCAGCAGGTCACGGGCGTTGGTCTCTTCCTGCACGGCGCGGGTGTACATGCTGCGGAACAGGTCTTTGGCGTGGACAACGCCGATGATGTTTTCCTGATCGTCTTTGTAGACCGGCAGGCGGGTGTGATTGCTTTCCAGACATTGTTTGAGAATGTCGGCAGGCGCGTCGTCGGCGTTGATCATCTCGATGCCGGAGCGGTGCAGCATGATCTCTTCAACAACGCGGTCAGACAGGTCCAGCGCGCCGAGAATACGGTCGCGGTCTTCTTTTTCCACAATGCCTTCGGAGTGGCCAAGCTGAATGGCTCCAGCGATCTCTTCGCGCACGGCGAGCACCTGGCTGTCCGGGTCGGTTTCCACACCAAACAGGCGCAGCACGCCGCGCACCAGCACGCGCACGGCGGAAACGATGGGGGAGAACAGCGTCACGATCAGGCTGATCGGGCTGGCCACGGTAGAGGCGGCGTCTTCGGGGCGGGTGATGGCGTAAGTCTTGGGAAGTACCTCGGCAAAGATCAGCACGAGAAGTGTCATAACCAGAGTCGCCAGAGCCACGCCGCCCTCGCCAAAGGCGCGGGTGAAGAGGGCGGTGGCCAGAGAAGTCGCGAGGATGTTCACGAGGTTGTTGCCCAGCAGCACGGAGCCGATCAGCCGTTCGTTGTCCTCTGTAATGTTGAGGGCCCGTTGCGCACCGCGGCTGCCTTTGTCGGCCTGCGCGCGCAATTTGCCACGAGAGGCCGCTGTCAGCGCGGTTTCGGAGCCGGAGAAGAAGGCAGACATCATCAGCAAAAAGAAAATCACGCCTGCGGTGATCCAGAATGCGGTGTCAAAAGTGGTGGTGGGCTCCATGGGGTCCTCTGAAATCTCAATCACTTAGGTTTATGGGGGCGCAAAGAGGCCGGATCAAGAGGGCGTGAAGCCCTTAAACCTTCTTTAGGCGGTTTGAACTAAGGGGGCGCCCAGTTCAAACACATATGGAGTGGGATCCAATGAAAGCTTTTGTATTTGCCGCCCTCGCGCTGCCAACCGTTGCCATGGCCGATGGGGCCAGCGTGTCCTTCCTGACCGAAGACTATGCGCCTTATTCCTGGATGGAAGATGGCCAGGCCAAGGGGCACGGGATTGATCTGATCAATGAGGTGGCGGAGCGCGCGGCGCTGTCGCATTCGGTGGAGATCACAAAATGGACCCGAGCGATTGCGCTGGCCGAGAAAGACGCGAGCACATGCGTGTTCTCCACTGCCCGCACCGCGGAGCGGGAAGCCAAATTTCAGTGGGCCGGGCCGATGTATGTCGAAGGCACCTATCTGATCCAGAAGTCGGGTACAAATGCGGATGTGTCCTCGCTGGAGCAGGCGTTGACCAAGTCGATTGGCACGCAGGTGGGTGATTTCACCGTTGATCTGCTGGAAGAACTGGGCGCGGCAAAAGTGGATGCGGCACCGGATCTGGAGAAGACCATGAAGAAGCTCGCGGCAGGCCGGTTGGACTACGTGATCCTTGGGCAGGAGAGTGCCAATGCGCTGACCGCCGAGGATGCGGGGCTGGAAATTGCCATGGAAGTGTCGCGCGATGAGTACTACATCGCCTGCTCTCACGACACGCCAGCGGCCGTAGTGGCTGAGATTGATTCCGCAATGGATTCTCTCATGGCAGACGGCACACAGGCAGAGACTGTATCGCGCTATTGATGCAAACCCACCACGAGAAGATTGTGGCAAAGTCGGGGCAGGCGCCCCGGCTTTTTTTATTGGGTTTCAGCGGCTTGTGATTTTGTCTGTGCGGCTAAGTCGCATGTTTACTTTGCCTTCAGACATGGCGCGCAGAACCGGGGGCAGAGATTTAAAGCGAGGAAATCCACCAATGAAAACTCTGGCACTCTGCGCACTGGCCCTGTCCACTGCAACCGTAGCACAGGCCGCGGACGTGAAGTTTTTTACGGAAGACTATGCCCCTTACAACTACGTCGAAAACGGTGAGCTGACCGGCCACGGTGTGGACATCATCAACGAAGCGTTGTCGCGCTCTGGTGTGTCCGCCGAGATGGAAGTGACCAAGTGGTCGCGTGCCATCACTTTGGCTGAGCAGGACGCCAACACTTGCGTGTTCACGACTGCACGTACGCCAGAGCGGGAAGACCGCTTCAACTGGGCTGGCCCAATGTACTCTGAGGCGATTTATCTGATCCAGAAGCCAGGCGCGAACGGCGACGTGACTTCTGTTGAGCAGGCACTGACCAAGAAGGTTGGCACGCAGACCGGCGATTTTGCTGTGGCGCTGCTCGACCGTCTGGGCGCAAGCGATATCGATCTGGCACCAGATGCAGAGATGACCTTGAAGAAGCTGGGCGCGGGCCGTGTGGACTACATGGTGGCGCTGGAATCTGCAGCAGCTGTGGCGATTGAAGAGGGCGGTTTTGAAATCGCCATGGAGATTTCCCGGAACGAATTCTTCCTGGCGTGCTCCAAGACCACAGATGAGTCCGTGATTGCCCGCATGGACGAAGCGATTGACTCGATCCTCGCTGACGGTACCCAAGAAGCCTTCGTAGCGAAGTACGACTAAATCTCTTTTGAGGTGACGTCGGGAAGGCCGGGCTATGTGCCCGGCCTTTTGTTGTCTGACGGTCATGTGATTGGCGCTTTGGGCTGGACGTCGTACACCTGCGGCAACGACTTGGCGGAGGTGGGCTGTGCGACATCAGGATTTGGGTGAATTGGCAGGGCCGGTGCTGTTGTTTGGCGGGCCGTATTCCAATTTGCAGGCCACGGAGGCGATTCTGGCGCAGGCGGCGGTGCTTGGGGTGCCCACTGGCAACGTGATTTGCACCGGTGATGTGGTGGCTTATTGCGCGCAACCAGCGGAGACTGTGGCGGCGGTGCGCGCGGCGCAATCTGTTGTGGTGGCAGGCAACTGTGAAAAGCAGCTGGCGGCCAATGCGCTGGATTGTGGTTGCGGTTTTGAAGCGGGTACGACTTGTGATCTTTTGTCAGCAGGGTGGTATGCGCATGCGAACGCAGAGGTGGACGCAGAGGCGCGGCGGTGGATGGCAGGATTGCCGGATGTTGTGACCTTTCAGCAGGGTGGCGCGCGTGTTGCCGTGATCCATGGCGGGGTGACCGATGTGGCGCGGTTTGTGTTTTCGGTGTCGCCGGAGGCTGTGTTTGTAGAGGAACTTGCGTCGCTTGAGGCGTTGGTTGGACCGGTGGATGTGGTGATCGCGGGGCATTCCGGTATCGCGTTTCAGCGGCAGGTTGGCGGCGTGACCTGGGTGAATGCCGGGGCTGTTGGCATGCCGGAGCATGATGGGCGGCCGGAGACACGGTTTGTGGTTCTTCAGGATGGCGCGGCGAAGATCAAAGAGTTGACCTATAATGCGGCGGCCGCGCAGGTTGCGATGCAGGCAGCTGGGTTGACGCAGGGCTATGATCGCGCGTTGCTCAGCGGCTATTGGCCATCTGAGGATGTGTTGCCTCAGGCGTTGCGCTTGCCATCTTTGGCCAAAGGGTGATGGGTGGTGACCAGCTCGCGCAGGCGTTCATCCAACACATGGGTATAGATTTCGGTGGTGGCAACATCGGCGTGCCCCAAAAGCGTCTGGATCACCCGTAGGTCGGCGCCGTTGGCCAAGAGGTGGGTCGCAAACGCGTGGCGCAGTGTGTGCGGTGTGACTTTGGCCGGGGAGACACCGGCGGCGACGGCCAGGTCTTTGATCAGCATGTAGAAACGGTGCCGGGTGAGATGGCCAGAAGCGCCGCGAGACGGAAAGAGGAAGCGCGAGGTAGGCTTGCCTTTGGAGCGGGCGATGTCCTCGGCGGCGTCGCGGCAGGTGAGCCAGGCGGCAAGTGCGTCCCGCGCGGGCGGAGAGAGCGGCACCATGCGTTCTTTGCCGCCTTTGCCCATCACCAGGAGCATTTGCGGATCGCCGCGGGCGGCGGAAACCGGTAGGCTGACCAACTCGGTCACGCGCATGCCGGTGGCGTAGAGCAGTTCCATCAAACATGTATTGCGCAGCCGGTCATCTGTGCTGCGCCCGTGGGTGCGGGCTGCGGCGAGCAGACCGTCGACCTCGGTGACTTCCAGTGTTTTGGGCAGACGCTTGGCGCGGCCGGGGCCTTTGATCTGGATCGCAGGGTTGTCAGTTCGCCAGCCTTCTTCAAAGGCAAAACGGAACAGTTGCTTGATGGCGGAAAGGCGGCGGGCGCGGGTGGATTGGGCGAGGCCCTGAGCGTCACAGAAGAGCAGGTAGTCTTCGATGTCGGATTGGGAGAGCGCGTCAAAGCTGTGGGATTTGCCATGGGCCCAGGTGGCGAAGTCGCGCAGATCGCGGGCGTAGGCGGCTTGGGTATTGGGCGACGCGCCAAGTTCAGCGGCCTGCGCTTCAAGAAAGGTGGCAATCCATTGCAGCCTGTCAGCGGGCGCCGTCATAGATCAGCCTCGGGTGTCCAAAAGCGCCACTTGTAGCGCGGCGCGGCGGGCGGTGTCTTCCAGACCCACTGCGCGGAAGGTGGCGAGGGCTTCGGTCAAGGCACCGAGGTTGCCGGCGGCACCGTCATCCATCAGGTCCATCGCCGTCAACAGGCTTTCGCCCAGTTGGCCACGGGCCAGCATGGTGGAGATTTCTTGTGGCACACCGGCGTCGTGGAAGGCGTCGGCGATGGCGCGGTGCACCGGATCGGTGGGCGTGCGCGGTGGGGCACCAAGGGCCAGTCCAGCAAGGAAGTCGCGTGGGCCGGAGCGGGCGGCGCGTTCGTAGTCGGAAGACAGTAGCGCAATGTCGCGAGCTAAGCGGGCGGTGACGCCTTGCAGGGGTAATTGTAGAAGTTGCGGGCCGTAAAGGCGGGCAAAGGGCACTTCGAGGTGGACCTGCTGCATGGCGGCCCAGGCTTGAGGCAGCGTGTCAGAAACGTCGCGGATGTCTTGTGCGGTCATAGCGCGGTCAAAGGCTTGCAGTGCGGCGACACGGTCCCAGATCATGCCAGATGCGGAGGGGGAGCCTTCGGTGTAGATGCCAAGCAGGGCGTTTTCGTGCAGCGCGGAGGTGCGGGCGAGGCGTTCGGCGGCCTCAAGCTGCGCTTTCCAGCCGGCGGTGTCGCGCAGATCGGCATGGGCGTAGGGGCGCGGCAGGCGGGTGGCGGTTTGGCCTTCGCCGATGGCTTCATATAAGCGGAACTTGAGCGGGTCGGGGCCGTTGGCGGCCACCAGAAGCGGCTCGCCTTCAAACAATTCGGGATCAAGGAAGCGCAGAAGCAGCGCGTCCATTTCCTCAGAAATCAGACCGAGGGCTTTGGCGGTGTCCAACGTCAGCGCCGCAGCACGCCAATCGCCGGCGCGAGCGGTGCAGAAGATACGGGAGGCGTAGTCAGTGGCAAGATGCGGCGCGGCCATAAGGGCCTCGCAGGCGCGGGTCTCCTGGCCCATCAGGAGGGTGACATCAAACCAGCGTTTGAACAGCGACGGTGTTGTGGGACCTGCGCGTTCCAGCAGGGCTTCGGCCTGTTCCAATGCGCCCATCTCGACCAGTTTGTCGACACGGGCCAGCAGGAGTTCGTTGGTGACGCCGGTCTCGCGCGGGGCGTCGGCCTCGGCCAGCAGCAATGTATAGAGAAGCGCCTGCATGGCGGGTAGCACCTCGGGGCGCTGCGCATCCACCAGTTCGGCCAGCGTGTCCGCGTCAGAGGCGGACCAAAGCGAGGCGGGCAGGCCGGTCACGTTGGAAGGCAACAGGCCCACGGCGTCCTGTGAGGTTTCCGACAGCGGGCTGACATTGATGGTGGGCGTGGAGACGCCTTTGCTCACCGGATCTTCGGTGAGTGGCAGTCCCATGTCGAGGGTCACCGTGGGCGTGTTGTCGAGCCAGTCGATGGCGGAGAGCGGTGCGTCCTGTGCATGGAGCGGCGCGGTGCCGAGCAAGAGAGCGGCGACTGGGCTGCGAAGCGGGCGGATCACCTGATTAATGCCCCGTCAGTTCCAGAGGAATGCGCACCTCGGCCTGTGGCGCGGAGAAATCCGCGCCAAAGATCGGCCCGAGATAGGCGTAAGCTACCAGCGCAACTGCTGCCAAAACCACTAGAAACAACAAGGCTCGAAAGAGTCTGCCCATAATATCCTCGATTATCCTGCCTGTTTTTTTCAACTTATAACTGGCCTTTTGGGCAAGATCACGTCATTCAATGCGCAAACCACACTTTTGGGCAAGGCTTAGCCGATAGCGGGCGTTTGATGAGCTATGATTTGAAAAAAACCGTTGTGTTTGTTGGCATGATGGGGGCGGGAAAAACCGCTGTTGGTAAGGCTTTAGCAGCCAAACTTAATGTGTCTTTTATCGATACCGACGCGGAGATCGTGAAGGCGGCCAATATGAGCATTGCCGAGATTTTCGAGCGAGATGGGGAAGCGTTTTTCCGCCTAAAGGAGAGTCAAGTGATTGCCCGGCTGCTGGAAGAGGAGCGCTGCATCCTGTCTACCGGTGGTGGCGCATACCTCGCAGAGGGCAATCGGGCAGAAATCTCCAAACGTGGTGTTGCGGTCTGGCTGGATGCGGATGTGGAGCTGCTGTGGAACCGTGTGAAACACAAAGACACGCGGCCGCTGTTGCGCACGGACAACCCGCGCAGAACGCTGGAAGAGATTTTTGATGCGCGGGTGCCGCTTTACAGCCTGGCGGATTTGCCAGTGAAAGCGGAGGCCGGCTTGAGCATTGAGGAAATGGCAGATCGGGTGGCTCAGGCGTTGTTGGACGCGCGCCCCGATGTTTTGGCGGAGACATAAGCCGTGATGGAAACCGTACACGTCGCTCTTGAGGGCCGGGAATATGACATTCACATCGGGCCGGGGTTGCTGACACAAGCCGGAGCATTGATTGGGCCAATGCTGGCGCGCAAGCAGGTCTGTGTGGTCACGGATGAAAACGTCGCGGCGCTGCATCTGGAGACGTTGCGCGATGGGCTGGCGGCGGATGGCATTGCCATGGAAGCGCTGGTGCTGCCTGCGGGCGAGAGCACCAAGAGCTGGGCTTATCTGGAGCAAACCGTTGAGTGGTTGTTGTCGCAACGTGTGGAGCGCAAGGACCTTGTGGTGGCGCTTGGTGGCGGTGTGATTGGGGATCTGACCGGGTTTGCGGCAGCGATTCTGCGCCGTGGCGTTGGCTTTGTGCAAATCCCAACCAGTCTTTTGGCGCAGGTGGACAGTTCTGTGGGCGGCAAGACCGGCATCAACAGTCCGCTGGGCAAGAACCTTGTTGGCGCGTTTCATCAGCCGCGTTTGGTGCTGGCGGATATTGATGTGCTGGGCACGCTGACGCCGCGCGATTTCCTCGCCGGTTACGGCGAAGTGGTGAAATACGGCATGCTCGGCGATGCGAACTTCTTTGAGTGGCTCGAAGCACAGGGGCCTGCACTGGCGGCAGGGGATGAGGCAGCGCGGATTGCGGCGGTGAAGCGGTCTTGTGAGATGAAGGCTGAGATTGTGATGCGCGATGAGACCGAGCAGGGGGATCGCGCTTTGCTCAATCTGGGGCATACGTTCTGTCACGCGCTGGAAGCGGCCACGGGATATGGCGACCGCTTGCTGCATGGCGAAGGCGTGGCCGTGGGGTGTGCTTTGGCGTTTGAGTTGTCGATGCGTTTGGGGCTCTGCTCGCAAGAGGCGCCAAGCCGGGTGCGGGAGCATCTGCGGGCTATGGGCATGAAGGTGGACCTCAAGGACATTGAGGGCGAGCTTCCTGATGCCGATGGGCTGCTGGATCTGATGGGGCAGGACAAGAAAGTTGTGGATGGTCAACTGCGCTTCATTTTGGCGCGCGGGATCGGCGAGGCCTTTGTGACCGCAGATGTGCCGCGTGATGTGGTGCGCCAGCTGCTGCAAGAAGAGCTGGCGCGGCGGTAAGACTGTCGACAGTTGAAATCGAAAGCCGACCCAGTGGGTCGGCTTTTTTGTTATTTGGCAGCGATTTGCACGAGATTGGAGATCATGCGTGTGGCGCTGGCCATGTCTTGCACCGAGATCCACTCCAGTGGGCCGTGGATTTCCATCATGCCGGTGTAGAGGTTCGGGCAAGGCACGCCCAATTCCGTGAGGCGGGAGCCGTCGGTGCCGCCACGAATGGGCACGGACTCGGGATCAAAGCCTTCGGTGCGGATGGCCTCACGCGCAAGGTCCACCGGCGTCATGTCGTTTTCGAGCCAGTAGCGCATGTTGCGGTATTGCTTGCTGATCTCGCCGGTCACTTTGGAGCCAGGGAAATCCGCTTCGGCCTTGGCGCAGGCGGCTTGCAGGCGGGCGGCTTGTGCCTCGAGGTCGTCCATTTCGAAGGCGCGTAAAATGAAGCGCAGGGTGACTTCGCTGCTGCCGCCTTCCTGGGCGTAGATGTGGGTGAAGCTTTCGCGGCCGGAGGTGGTTTCCGGGGTGGTGCCGGGCTCGTTTAGGTCGGAGACAATCTGTGCTGCCACATGCAGCGCGTTGGTCATTTTGTTTTTGGCATAGCCGGGATGGGCGGAGGTACCGGTGATGGTGATGACTGCGCCGTCGGCAGAGAAGGTTTCATACTCCATGGTGCCGCGTTTGGCGCCATCCAGCGTGTAGGCGAAATCGACGCCAAAGTCGGCAGGAAGGTCCGCGTGCACGCCTTTGCCTATTTCCTCATCTGGGGTGAAAGCGAGGCGCACTTTGCCGTGTTTCAGGTCCGGCGTCGTGAGCAGATGCTCGGCCATGGTCATGATGATCGCCACCCCGGCTTTGTCATCGGCGCCCAGGAGCGTTAGGCCAGAGGCGGTGATGATGTCTTCGCCTACTTTGCCTTCGAGGTAGGCAGACGTTGACGGGTTCAGGACCAGATCCGGGTTGTCGGGGTAGGTGATGTCGCTGCCGTCCCAATTGGCAATAACGCGGGGTTTCACGCCGGTGGCGTTGAACTGTGGTGCGGTGTCGACATGGGCGCAGAAGCCAATGGTGGGGGCATCTTCCACGGTGGCAGGCACCGTGGCGAGGACCACGCCGTAGGAGGTCAGCTCCACATCTGACGCACCAATGCGTTCGAGTTCCGCAACCAGATGGCGGGAGACGTCGAGCTGGATGTCTGTGGATGGGATGCTGGTGGAATGCTCATCAGACTGGCTGTCGATGGCGCAATAGGTGACCAGGCGGTCCGTGAGTTTCTGGTTGAACTGATTTGAGTCGGTCATGTCGGGTCTCGCTGAATGATCGTTCACTTGTGCATGACATTGGGAGAAGTTTGCGGCGGTGTAAAGCGCAGGTGGCGGGAGGGAGCGCATAAAAAAGAGGCCGCCGAAAGGGCGACCTCTGTGATCTATCGGGTGTCTGTGACTTAGAACGGGATTTCGTCGTCCATGTCTCGGCTTGGGGCTGGGCCGCCCTGGTTGCCGCCACCGCCGCCACCGAAGTTGCCGCCGCCGCCTTGGTCATAACCGCCGCCGTAGCCGCCACCGCCTTGGTCGTAGCCGCCGCCACCGCCACCAAAGCCGCCGCCGTCACCACCGCCGGAGCGGCCGTCGAGCATTGTCAGTACGCCGTCAAAGCCCTGCAACACCACTTCGGTGGAGTAGCGGTCCTGGCCGGACTGGTCCTGCCATTTGCGGGTTTGCAGCTTGCCTTCGACGTAGACTTTGGAGCCTTTGCGCAGGTATTGCTCGGCGATGCGTACGAGGCCTTCCTGGAAGATGGCCACGGAGTGCCATTCGGTTTTCTCGCGACGCTCGCCGGTGTTGCGGTCTTTCCAGGTTTCAGAGGTGGCGATGCGCAGGTTGCAGACCTTGCCGCCATTCTGGAAGGAGCGCACCTCGGGGTCGCGGCCCAGGTTGCCAATAAGGATTACTTTGTTCACCGATCCGGCCATGCGCCTATGTCTCCCACGGATTCTTTCTCTCGATTTGGGGCACCATACACCACTGCGGGGGCTGAATGGGAAGCGGTTTCTTGTGGATAACCTGCGGTGAAAATCCCGCAGGGCGCGCGGGAATTTGCCAAGCACGGTTCTGTGGTCTGGAAAATTGCCTACAATTTGGTTAAGAAAGCCGCAAAAGCAGGGTGGAGCAGGCGCAGATGGCGCGCAGGATTTTGGGACTGGTGATTGGATTGGCCTTGGTTGCTGGGCCAGTGGCGGCGCAGAGCCTGTCGACCAAATCCAATGCGCGGTTGTTTAAGAACCAGACAAAAGTGCTCGATGGACGTGCGTCAGAGCAGTATCGCAATTCCGTGCGGTTGAAACCCAAGCCGATTTACACGCCGTCCAAATGGGGCAACGGCAGCTATCAGGGCAAATACCGAGGGCCGTATCTGGCGATGGCGCAGGAGGCGGCGTTGCTCCATGGCGTGCCGGTGGATCTGTTCCTGAAGCTGGTGCAGCAGGAAAGCAATTGGAATGCGACGGCCAAGTCCCACAAAGGGGCCTTGGGTCTGGCGCAGTTGATGCCGCAGACCGCGCGGTTGTTGCGGGTGGATCCGATGGATCCGCAGCAGAACCTGGAAGGTGGGGCGCGGTATTTGAAGCAGCAGTACCAGAAGTTTGGCAGCTGGCGGTTGGCCTTGGCGGCCTATAACGCTGGGCCGGGCGCGGTGGAGAAATATGGTGGCGTGCCGCCCTATGCCGAGACTCGCAATTATGTGCGGGTGATCTGGGGCGGATAACCTCTCACGTTCATGAGGACCTTAGGCGCGGGCCTGTTTGCGGACCTGGCTAGGCGCGGCGCCAAAGTGTTGCTGGCAGAAGCGCGTGAAATAGGCGGCGCTGCCAAACCCTAGAGAATCAGCCACACGATTGATCGGCAGGTCGCTGTCCAAAAGCAGGCTGCGGGCGCGGTGCTGGGTCATTTGTGAGAGCATTTCTGCAGCAGTAAGCCCGGCCGCTTGGCGGCAGACGCGGGTTAGGTGCGTCGGTGTGATGTCGAGTTGGTCCGCATACCAGGCCATGGGGTGGCCATGGGTGTATTCGGCAGCAAGTATGTCACAGAAGCGGCGCACAATCCGCTCAGACGCACGGGTTGGCGGGGGCGGGCCAGCTTCCTGAAGGTCGCGGCGTAGGGCGACGGAGAGCAGGCGGGCGTGGGCGTTCAAGGCTTCGGCCATGAACGGGCGTTGGTCATGCAGCTCGCGGCGCAACGCGTCTAGGATGGCGGTGAACTCCGCTTGTTCGGTGCCGTCTTGCAAGCGCAGATGTTGTGCACGATCTGGCAGGGTGACACGGCCGTCGTCCGGGATCAGCATGGCGAGGCCCTGCACCTGAAGGCCAAGTTCAAAAGCGAGCAGTTTGCCCGCAGGGACAAAGATCGCGTTGTGGGCGCCAAAGCCGCGCCGCAGGCCATGCAGCAGAACCCGACCCTGGCCCCGTGTGGTCCAGAGCAGGATGTGGTGCGTGCGCACGTGCAATTGTTCCAACAACCAAGGCGCGCCTTTGGTCAGACCGGCAAGGGTTTCTACACGAATTTGCGGTAAAGGCTGATCGGGCACGATGGGCCGCAGCGCAGGTTTCTGCTCAACAGGCGCGGTTGGCTTGCGCGCAGGTGCGGCCATGCCTCCCATGCCCGGTTTGGTCATAAATGACGGGATATGTAAATTTTTATCAGCCATCTTGCAGCTGATTAAGCGCAGGATGTGCGATTCGAGCAAGTGGGGTCTCTGCGCCTTTTGTCACAAACTGACAAAAACCCGCGCGGGTTAGAGACTTTCTGGCGTGTAGTGATGCCAGGTTTTCATTTTGGAGCGGAACCAGGTGCGTTGGCGCTTGGCAAACTGGCGTGTCGCGATTGTGGCCTGTTCTCGAGCGGTTTCCAGATCAATTTCGCCACGCAGATGGGCGATGAGTTCCGGCGCGCCGATGGCTTTGGCGGAGAGATGGGTTGGATCGTAGGTGGCGAGATTGGCTTCGGCTTCCTCCAGCGCGCCTTGTTCCAGCATCAGGTCAAAGCGGCGGGCAATGCGGTTGTTGATCCAGTCCTTGGGCACATCAAACACAATTGGCAATGTATCAGACTGCGGCAGGAGCGGGGGGGGCGTGTTGTCTTGCCAGTCCGCCAAGGGTTTACCGGTTGCGGTGAGCACTTCCCAAGCGCGTTGCACGCGCATCGGGTTCTGGCAATCAATACGGGCAGCTGTTTTGGCGTCGAGTTCCGCCAGCAGGGTTTCAAAACCTTCTTTGGCAACGCGGGCGTTTGCCTCTTCGCGCAGCGCCGGGGGCGTGGCGGGAATTTCGGCCAAACCTTGCGTCAGCGCAGTGAAATACAGCCCTGTGCCGCCAACAATGATCGGGCGGGGGCCACCTTTCAAAAGCGGCGCAACCTCGCGCAGCCAATGACCCACGGAATAATCTGCGTCATAGGGAACATGGCCGTAAAGCAGGTGCGGCGCGGCGGCTTCGTCTTCTTCCGGCGGTCGGGCCGTGAGCACGCGCCAGTTGTCAAACACCTGAATCGCATCGGCGTTGATGATGACGCCGCCTTGCGCCTGTGCAATCTGCAAAGCGAGGGCACTTTTGCCGCTGGCGGTGGGGCCTGCGATCAGAACCGGTTGGTCCGGGGCGATGGGCGGCAGCTGTGACATGAGAGAGACCTGACTTTGCGCTTACTTTTGTCGGTTATCCCCAACTCTCGCATTGAACCTGCGCGCGTTTTCCGACATTTTGCGGCCAATCCTAAAACGATGCGCAGATGGAGTGCAACATGAGCGACGACACCGTCCCCGCCGACGCAACCTTTAACCGTGTGATGTTGAAGATTTCGGGGGAGGCGTTGATGGGAGATCAGGGCTATGGCCTGCATCCGCCCACAATTGAGCGTATCGCCAAGGAAGTGAAATCTGTACACGACATGGGCGTCGAGATCTGCATGGTGATCGGCGGCGGCAATGTGTTCCGCGGCTTGTCCGGGGCAGCTCAAGGGATGGAACGCACCACGGCCGACTACATGGGCATGTTGGCGACCGTGATGAACGCGCTGGCGATGCAGAGCGCGTTGGAGGGGCTGGGCGTGTTCACCCGTGTGATCAGCGCGATCCGCATGGATGAGGTGGCCGAGCCGTATATTCGCCGCCGCGCGGTGCGTCACCTTGAGAAAAAGCGTGTGTGTATCTTTGCAGCAGGGACTGGCAACCCGTATTTCACCACCGATACTGCCGCGACCTTGCGCGCCAATGAGATGGCCTGTGAGGCGATCTTTATGGGCAAAAACGGTGTGGATGGCATCTACGACAAAGACCCGGCCGAGCATGACGACGCGGTGCGCTATGACGAGATCACCTATGATGAGGTGCTGGCCAAGCGTCTGCGGGTGATGGATGCGAGCGCGATTGCGCTGGCACGGGACAACAACCTGCCGCTGATTGTGTTCCCATTGGATGAGCCGGGTGGGTTCAAAGGCATTCTCGCCGGCAAGGGCACCTATACAAAGGTTGTCTAAGACGCACAGCGAAGAGATTTGCAGCGGAGGTCCTTTGGGGCCTCCGTTTTTTTGTTGGGCTAAAGGCTGGTTGCTGGCTCGTCCCGCAAGCTCCGTCCGTAGGCCAGACGATAGGCCAAGGCCACGCCTCCAGCGCCGCCGATGACGTTGCCTGCGAGCACAGGCAAGAGGTTTGCAACAAACGCGCCAGAAGACACAGGTGCTCCGGCAAGCGCGCCAGCCGGAATCAGGTAAAGATTGGCAATGGAGTGTTCCAGGCCGATTGCCACAAATGCGGCCACGGGCCAAACAATAGACAAGATCATGCCCATGGCAGTTCGGGCAGACACAGCCAGCCAGACGGCTAAGCATACCAAAGCGTTGCACAGGATGCCTCGGCAAAACGCTTCAAAAGGAGACAATGCAATTTTTGCATTGGAGATGGCTGCGGCGCGCTGTCCAAGGGCGCCGTCCAAAAGCCCGGCACCATAAACAAGTGAAACGATCGCGGCACATCCAATGGCGTTGCCAAGCAAGACAATTGCCCAGTTGCGCAGCAACGCCTGGGAGGTAATGCGTTTGTCGACGTAGGCCATGACAATCATGGTGTTGCCGGTAAAGAGCTCTGCGCCGCCGACCACGACCAAGATAAGCCCGAGCGAAAACGCCACGCCGCCCATGAGCGTAATGCCACCATTTAAATCCGCGAATCCGGATGTGGTTTGCGTATAAAACAAGGCCCCAAATGAGATAAAAACGCCGCCAAGAACCGAAAGCGTGATCAGTGGTGCCAGTGGCATTTCTGCTTTGGCAATGCCGGAAAGTCTGATCAGTCGGGTGATCTCTGCGGGCTTGTGGGCGTCTAGTCCAGTGGGGGTCACTTGCGTCATGTTCGGTCCTGTCGTGTCGCGCGTTGCAGAATTCTTACTAAAACACTCTGGTAATGAAAATTCCGAAAGCGACGTCTCAAAAGCTTTTCCCGGTGCGCGATTGAGGATTGGTTGTGCGGCAAAACCAAAGGGATCAGGGCTTCACCGAAGCCTGCCTGTGCTATACAAGTTGAACACAATAGCCTAAGAGCTTTGTCAGCAGAACATGAGAGACTGAAAGAGCAGCAATGTCTGAAGATTTTGAACTCGATACCGACGATCTGACCCGCCGCATGGATGGCGCTATGGGCGCGTTGAAAACAGAATTTGCCTCGCTGCGCACAGGCCGTGCCTCAGCCAACATGCTGGAGCCGGTGATGGTGGATGCTTATGGCTCCAAGACACCAATCAACCAGGTTGGGACAGTGAACGTGCCAGAACCACGTATGGTGACCATCAATGTGTGGGACAAAACGCTGGTGAGCGCGGTTGAGAAAGCGATCATGAATTCCGGTCTTGGCATCAACCCACAGACCAACGGCACCATTGTGATGCTGCCGATTCCTGAGTTGAACGAAGAGCGCCGGACCGAGTTGGCGCGGGTGGCGGCTCAATATGCCGAGCACGCCCGTGTGGCCGTGCGCAACGTGCGTCGTGATGGTATGGACAGCATCAAGAAAGCCAAAGGCGATGGTATGTCTGAGGACGACCAGAAGCTTTGGGAAGCTGAAGTTCAGGAAATGACCGACAGCTATATCAAGCAGATCGATGGCGCGCTTGAGAACAAGCAATCCGAGATCATGCAGGTCTGATCAAAATGGGTGAAGAAATTCCCGCGACCGGCCCTCGGCATGTGGCCATTATTATGGATGGCAATGGCCGCTGGGCGCAGGCGCGCGGTCGCCCGCGGTTATTTGGGCACCACGCCGGAGCCAAGCGCGTCAAGGAGATTGTGCGCGCTTGCAAGCCTTTGGGCGTGGAATATCTGACGATTTTTGGGTTCTCGACCGAGAACTGGAAGCGTACCCAGGCGGAAGTTGCGGGTTTGATGAGCCTGTTCCGCCAGTACATTCGCAAAGAGGCCCGTGGGCTGAAAGCGGAAGGGGTGCGGGTGCGGTTCATCGGCGATCGTCCGCGTTTGGACGAAAAGCTGCGCGCCTTGATGGATGAGCTGGAAGAGCTTACCGCCGACAACGATGGCGTGAACCTGACCATTGCGTTGAACTACGGTGGGCGTGATGAGGTGGCGCGAGCGACCCAGCGGTTGGCGCAGGATGTGGCGGATGGCACGCTCAAGCCCGAAGATGTGGGTGAGGAGACACTGCCCAAGTATTTGGACACCCATGTGTTGCCGGATCCGGACTTGGTCATCCGGACCAGCGGGGAAGCGCGGATTTCCAACTTCCTTCTATGGCAGTCAGCTTATGCTGAATATGAGTTTATCGACACCCTGTGGCCGGACTTCTCCAAAGAAGAGTTCCGTAAGCTGGTGGACGCCTATGCCAAACGCGACCGTCGGTTTGGCGCGGTGACAGTATGAGCGGTACGGCTAGCAAGTGGGGCGATTTGCTGCCCCGAACCCTGTCAGCAGTGGTGCTGCTTGGCGTGGGCGGATTGGCGATCTGGCAGGGTGGTTTCCTGTTTCACGAATTTGTTGTGATTATTTGTGGCGGCATGGTCTGGGAGTTGACCCGGATGCTGTCCGGTGGTGATCAAAAAGTGTCACTCTGCATGGGCGCTTTGGCGGCTGTGGTGTTGGCATTGACCGACTTTGTGCCGGGGCAAGCGATCCTGCCAATGCTACTGGCGGTGCCGCTGGCGGGTGCGGGGCAACTTAAGAAAGATCGTGCGATTTACGTCGCTTACGCGGCGGGGTTGATGTTGGCCTGCTATGGCTTGATTGTTTTGCGCGATGTGCGTGGCGCCTATTGGGTGCTGTGGCTGGTGGCCGTTGTGGTGGCGACCGATGTGGCTGGCTACTTTGCTGGTCGCCTGATTGGCGGCCCGAAATTTTGGCCTAAGGTCAGCCCCAAGAAGACGTGGTCTGGCACCATGGCGGGCTGGGTGGCTGCAGGTTGTGTCGGCATGGCATTTGGTGGGACACCGCTGATCATTCTGTCGGTGCTGACGGCGTTTGCTTCGCAGATGGGCGATGCGGCGGAAAGCGCGATCAAGCGCCACACCGGCATCAAAGACAGTTCCAATCTGATCCCCGGCCATGGCGGCTTGCTTGATCGGTTTGATGCGATGTTGGGCGCGGCACTTCTGGTGTTGGTGCTGGGCGCGGTACTGGGGCTGCCAGCGACATAACGGATGTCTTGTGGGGAGGCCGGTTTTGCGGCTTTCACCATCACATTGCCGCAAGAATGCCGAAATGACCCTTGATACGGTACGAGAAACCGACCATCTGGCCCGAAAGGCGGCCGGACTGGTCATGCAAAACTTGGCATAACGCCCCAAAAAGAGGACGTGCATTTGGATATTTCATCGCTGATTTCGGGAATTGGCGGCGGCGGGTTGACCGTGCTGTGGTTTGTTGTTGCGCTGTCGATCATTGTCGCGATCCATGAATATGGGCACTACATCGTCGGCCGCTGGAGCGGGATTGGTGCGGATGTGTTCAGCCTAGGCTTTGGGCCGGTGATCTATTCGCGCTATGACAAACGCGGCACCAAATGGCAGATCGCAGCGATTCCGCTGGGCGGATATGTGAAGTTCAAGGGCGACGCCAATGCCGCGAGCGGCAAAGACGGCGAAGCCATGGAAGGGATGACCGACGAAGAACGTCGTCATACCATGCACGGCGCGCCCTTGTGGGCGCGGGCGGCGACGGTGCTGGCGGGGCCGGTGTTCAACTTCATCCTGTCGATCATCATTTTCACCGGCGTGATGATGTTCAACGGCCAGATTGGCAGCAAGCTGATTGTGGGTGAGATCTGGGATCTGCCGGATGCACCTTATGAGCTGCAGCAGGGCGATGCAGTCACTGCGATAGCAGGAACAGCCATTCCATCGTTTGATGATCCGGAAGCCTTTGATGCCTTTGCCAAGGCAATGCCAAAGGAGGCGGTATTGACCTATACCGTTGAGCGCGGCGGCGAAACACTGGACGTGTCCGGGCCGTTCTTGTACCCACCGATGGTTCAGTCTTTGGCGCCACGGTCCGCCGCTTACAATGCGGGTCTTGAAGTTGGTGATGTGTTCACCGCGATTGATGGCACACCGATTGTGGCGTTCTCCCAGCTCAAAGAAGCTGTGGAAGGCGGGGAAGGGCGCACGATGGCGCTGACAGTGGATCGCGCGGGCACGGTGGATCAGTTTGACCTGACGCCGCGCCGCGTGGACGAGCCGCAGGCAGATGGCGGCTTTGTGACCCATTGGCGTATTGGGATTGGTGGTGGTCTGGCCTTTGAACCCGCGACTGAGACATTGCCTGTTGGTGAAGCGTTTTTGGCTGGTGTGCGCCAGACTGGTCGCATCATGGAAGGCTCTGTGAGTGGGTTGTACCACATGATCACAGGTGCGATCAGCAGCTGTAACCTGTCTGGTCCAGTCGGTATTGCGCAAACGTCCAGTGCGATGGCAAGTCAAGGCGCGCAGAGTTTCATTTGGTTTATTGCTGTACTCTCTACCGCGATCGGATTGTTGAACCTGTTCCCGATCCCGATGCTGGATGGCGGACACCTTGTGTTCTACGCTTATGAGGCGGTGACCGGGAAGCCTCCGGCGGACGGTGTGCTACGTATCCTGATGACGGCGGGTTTGGTGCTGGTGCTGAGCATGATGGTGTTTGGTCTGACCAACGACTTGTTCTGTCCGTAAACTGCAAAATGGGCGTGGGGTTCGCTCCGCGCCCAATTTTCGCCCAATTCTCCGGCTATGGTTAGCAGGTAGGTAGGAATTGGGTTTGGAACTATGCATACAATCGAAGATGGATACCGCGCGCTTGGCCTGTTGATTGACATCAACTGGGAGCGTTTGTTGTTTCCGACAGCAATCATCGCCGGGTTGTCACTTGGCGCCTATATCGGCACGATGATGTTGAACGGTGGTCTGCAGTAAGGCCAATCTGACTGGCGGAGGTCTGCGCACTACATTGTGTGGTGTTGACAGGCCAAGCCGCTAGGGATGCTGATGCAACGCAGTCCGATTCTCTGTGTTTTAAGGCCAATGCTGTTTTGACATCAGCCCTCAGACCCGATAGTCACAATCCAACTGGGATGTACTGCGGAGTTTGGGAATGACCAAACAATCGAGGGCTTTGGCGATCGCCAAAGACGGGGGAGAGGTGCAGAAGCGGCGCCTCTTAACGGCGTTTTTCTTCACAATATTTGCGGTCTTGGTGGCGTTGCCTACCTTTGGTCTCGCACAGACGTATAACTTCAGCTCCATTCGGGTTGAAGGAAACCAACGGATCGAATCTGCTGCCGTGGCCAACTATGCGGCGATTCCGCGGGGCACGGTGGTGACGGCGGGACAGGTAAACGCCGCATATCAGCGTGTGCTGGGCAGTGGTGTGTTTGAGGAAGTTGAACTTGTGCCAAGCGGTAGCACGCTGGTGATCAAGGTCAAAGAATATCCAACCATCAACCGCATCAGCTTTGAGGGCAACAAGCGCTTGAAAGACGAAGCGCTGCAGCAACTGGTTGAATCGCAATCCCGTCGCGTTCTGAACCCAACCGTAGCCGAGCGCGATGCGGCGCGGATCACGCAGGCCTATTCCGAGCAAGGCCGACTGGCTGCGCGTGTGAACACCCGTATCATCCGCCGAAGCGACAACCGTGCGGATCTGATTTTTGAAGTGTTTGAAGGCGGCACTGTAGAAATTGAGCGGATTGGCTTTGTGGGCAACCGCAACTTCAGCGACAACCGTCTGCGCCGGGTCTTGGCCACCAAACAGGCCGGTATCCTGCGGGCGTTCTTCAAGCAAGACACATTTGTGAACGACCGGATCGAATTCGACAAACAGGTGTTGCGCGATTTCTACCTGTCGCGAGGCTACGTCGATTTCCGGACACTGGGCGTGAACGCTGAGCTTTCGCGAGAGCGCGATGGGTATTTCCTGACCTTCAACATTGAAGAGGGCCAGCAGTTCAGATTTGGCAATATCACTGCGACCAGTGAAATTGATGGCGTGGATGCGCAAGAGTATTTGGAGACGCTGCGTTTGAAGCCGGGTGTGGTGTACTCGCCCACCTTGGTTGAGAACTCGATTTCCCGTATGGAGCGCTATGGCCTGAAGCAAGGGCAGGACTTCCTGCGGGTTGATCCACGCATTTCGCGCAATGATCGTGATCTGACCTTGGATGTGGAATTTGCCATCAGCAAAGGTCCGAAGATTTTTGTTGAGCGTATTGATATTGAAGGCAACACAACCACCCTGGACAAGGTGATCCGGAACCAGTTCCGCATTGCGGAAGGGGACCCGTTCAATCCGCGTGAAATCCGCGAAAGTGCAGAGCGCATCCGTGCGCTTGGTTTCTTTACTGTGGCGGATGTGAATGCGCGCGAGGGCAGCACCCCAAGCCAGGTGATTGTGGATGTGGATGTTGAGGAACAACCTACGGGGTCGCTTGCTCTTGGTGGTACGTATTCGACCAACGACGGGATTGGACTTGTCGTACGGTTCAATGAAGCCAACTTCCTTGGCCGTGGACAGAGCTTTGGCCTGTCGTTCTCGACGTCCTCGGATATTAAGGACTACAGCCTGTCCTTTGCGGAGCCGGCCTTCTTGGGCCGTAACCTGACAGCAGGGTTTGGATTCTTTTACAAAGAGTTTGAGCCCAGCGAGGCGCGTTTTACCAACACTGTTGGTGAATTGTCTCCTTACCTTGGTTTTGAGCTGGGCGAGTATTCCAACATGCAGCTCCGTTACAAGCTGGAGCGTTCCGGTATGGAAGTGCCGTCGGGCAACGCGATCCCGGGTTCTATCATCGACAACGAAGCGGCGCGTGGCGAAATCTGGAAAAGCTCTGTAGGCTACACTTATCGCTTTGATACTCGCCGCGGCGGGCTTGATCCCACACGCGGGTATCTCGTAGAATTTGGCCAGGACTTTGGTGGTCTGGGCGGGGACTATACCTTTGTGTCTACCACGGCACGGGCGGTGGCAGAGGCGAAAGTCTGGAGTGAGGAAGTGACACTGCGGGCGACGTTGCAAGGTGGTGCTCTGTATTCGCCGGATGGCGACAGCCGCATTGATGACCGCTATATTGTGACCAACCGCAACATTCGGGGGTTTGAGCCCTATGGTATCGGGCCGCGGGAGCGTGGCATTGATGCCAGTGGCAACGAGTTTGATGATGCGCTTGGCGGTAAATATTATGCTTCTGCGCGGTTTGAAGCGGAGTTCCCGCTGGGCTTGCCGGAAGAACTCGGTATCACCGGCGGTCTGTTCTACGACGTGGGCTCGCTTTGGGGATTGGACAATACCAGCGGCCGTGGCCAAATCTTTTACGAAGACTTCTCCCTGCGTCATGTGATTGGGGCGTCGATTTTCTGGACCACGCCAATCGGGCCTCTGCGCTTTAACTTCACCAAAGCGTTGCAGAAAGAAGAGTTCGATGTCGATCAGAGCTTTGACTTCACTATCAGTGCGCAGTTCTGATCTGTCATGCTGCGGACCACACTTCGCATAACAGTTTTGGCCGGGGCGCTTATGAGCGCCCCGTTTGCCTTTGCCCAAGAGCGGGTATTGCCGCAGTCACCCGTTCTGACTGTGGACAGCGACATGATGTTCAGTCAGTCGCAGTTTGGTGTGCGCGTGGCGCAGGAATTGGCAGCGGAGGAATCTGTCCTTTTGGCTGAAAACAGGCGCATTCAGGCGGAACTAACAGCGGAAGAGAAAGCGCTTACTGAGAAGCGTGGCGAAATGGATGCGGATGCATTTCGTGCGGTGGCCGAGGCGTTTGATGCGCGGGTCGTTCAAATCCGTAAGGAGCAGGATGCCAAGGCGGCCAACATCGAGCAGCGCAGGCAGCGCGAGCAGGAAGCGTTTATCCGTGTTGCCAGCCCGATTTTGACAACTCTTATGCGTGATGCTGGCGCCAGTGTGATCCTGGAGCGACGCGACGTTCTGCTAGGCGATCCGGCGGTGGATATCACGTCTTTTGCTATTGAAAGACTGAACGAGACCTTGGGTGCGGGGCGCCCAAAAGATGTGGTGCCGGAAGACGAGTAACCTCGATCGAAGGCGGGCTTTTGCCTGAAATCCTAAGCCATTGGGGGCGGTCGAGTGCTTGCTCCTCGGAGCACAGGTTGTTAGGGCTAGGATCAAAGTCTTAGGCCGCATGAGGAGCAAAAAATGTCTGAAGATCTCAAAAGCGCCGATATCGAATTGATCCAGCGGCTCATTCCACATCGCTATCCTTTCCTGCTGGTCGACAAGGTCGTCGATATCGACGGATATCAATCGGCCAAAGGCATTAAGATGGTCACCATGAACGAGCCGCATTTTCAGGGCCACTTCCCGAAAAAGCCGATCATGCCGGGCGTGACCATTGTTGAAGCCATGGCGCAGACTTCTGCCATCATGGTGGGCGTGGCGCTGGATTTGGCGGACAAAGACCTGCTGGTCTACTTCATGGGCATCGACAAATGTAAGTTCCGCCGCATGGTTGTCCCCGGCGATGTGCTTGAGATGAAAGTAGAGACCACCCGCGGGAAGCCGGGTGGTAAGGTCTGGAAATTTGCAGGCACTGCGACGGTTGACGGTGAGGTGGCTTGTGAAGTTGAATTCACCGCAATGATGGACCTGCCTAAGGAGTAAGGCTGATGGCAGTTTCTGCACAGGCAGAGGTGCATGCCTCCGCGGTGATTGAAGACGGCGCGGTTGTTTCTGACGGCTGTGTTGTTGGCCCGTTTTGCGTGGTGGGGCCGCAGGTGGTGCTGCACAAAGGCGTTGAGCTGAAATCTCACGTGGTGGTGACTGGCGATACGGAAATCGGCGCGGACACAGTGGTGTTCAGCTTTGCCGTGATCGGCGAGGTGCCACAGGACCTGAAATTTGGCGGTGAGAAGACCAAGCTTATCATCGGCGCGCGCAACCGAATTCGTGAGCATGTCACGATGAACAGCGGCACCGAAGGCGGTGGCGGCATCACACGCGTGGGGGACGACGGTTTGTTCATGGCGGGGTGTCACATCGCCCATGATGCGCAGATCGGCAATAACGTGATTGTGGTAAACTCGGCTGCTGTGGCCGGACACTGTGTCATTGAAGATGATGTGATCATCGGCGGGCTGTGTGGCATTCACCAATGGGTGCGTATTGGCCGTGGCGCCATCATTGGCGCGGTCAGCATGGTGACAAATGACGTGATCCCCTATGGGTTGGTGCAAGGGCCGCGCGGCGAGTTGGACGGGTTGAACCTGGTTGGACTCAAGCGTCGTGGTGTGGCTCGTTCTGACATCACGGCTTTGCGGGCCGCGTTTCAGATGCTGGCGCAGGGCGAAGGCGCGTTTCAGGCGCGGGCCAAGCGTTTGGGCGAAGAAACTGACAGTGACTATGTGCAAGAGATTGTGGCCTTTATCATGGGCGACACGGACCGTTCCTTCCTGACACCGAGGTAATTCCATGAGCCGACTGGCTATTCTCTGTGGCGGCGGCAGCTTGCCAGTGGCGTTGGCTGCGGCGCACGCGGATGCGATGTGCGTGGTGTTTGAAGGCGTGGCGCATGACATGTCCGGCGAGGTCCACACCCATCGGTTTGAGAAGATGGGTGGGCTGTTTGAGGCTTTGAAATCCGGTGGCGTGACGCGCCTGGTGATGGCGGGCGGTTTGGGCCGCCCGGCGCTGAACCCCGCGGAGTTTGACGCCGGGATGATGGCGATTGCGCCACGCTTGTTGCCTGCGTTGCAAGGCGGGGATGATGCGATCTTGCGGTTGATCATTGCGGTGTTCGAGGAACAGGGCTTTGAAGTTGTGGGCGCGCATGAGCTGCTCGAGGGGCTAACGGCGGAGGAAGGTCTGCTGGCTGGCCCGGAGCCGTCCGAGCAAGCTTTGCAGGATGCCAGTCGCGCCGCCGATATTCTGTTGGCGCTGTCGCCGCTGGACGTGGGGCAGGGTGCTGTTGTGGCGGCAGGGCTCGCGTTGGGTATTGAGACTTTGCAAGGCACGGACGCTATGTTGCGGTTTGTGGCGGAGACGCCAGACCATTTGCGACGCGGCAAAGGTGTGTTTTTGAAGGCGCCAAAGCGGGGTCAGGACCTGCGGGTTGATATGCCGGCGATTGGGCCAGGCACCGTGCGGGCCGCGGCCAAAGCCGGCTTAGAAGGCATTGTGGTCTCTGCTGCACGTGTGGTTGTGCTCGATCGGCCCAAGACCTTGGCTGCGCTGGAAGAGACTGGGCTGTTCCTACTATCACGGGTGATCTGATGAAGGTGTTTCTGGTCGCGGGCGAGTTGTCGGGCGACCGACTTGGCGGGGCGCTTATGCAAGGGCTGCGCCAATTGGTGCCGGACGTAGAGTTCGCCGGAGTAGGCGGGCCGCTGATGGCTGCGCAGGGGCTTGAGAGCCTGTTTCCGATGGATGAGTTGAGCGTGATGGGCATTGCCGAGGTGCTGCCCAAATATCGTCATTTGGTGAAACGCATGCATCAGACGGCGGAGGCGGCGTTGGACTGGCAGCCGGATGTGATGGTCACCATTGACAGCCCGGATTTTTGCCTGCGCGTGGCGCGGGAAGTGAAGGCCAAGAGTGACCTTCGCTGTGTGCATTATGTGGCCCCGTCGGTTTGGGCGTGGCGGCCCAAGCGGGCTGAGAAAATGGCCAAGCATGTGGATCATGTTCTGGCGCTGTTGCCGTTTGAGCCGCCTTACATGGAGGCCGTTGGCCTGCGGTGTGATTTTGTTGGGCACCCGGTGGTGACGGAACCTGTGGCAAGTGAGGCCGAGGTTGCGGATTTCCGCCAGAGACATGGCATAGGTGATGCGCCTTTGTTGTTGGCTTTGCCGGGTTCGCGGCGGGGCGAAGTTGGTCGGCTGACGCCGACGTTTGGCGAGGTGGTTGCGCGGTTGCTGCGCCAGAAGCCGGACCTGAAGGTGGTCGTCCCGGCGGCTGCGCCTGTGGCGGATCTTGTGAAAGAGCTGGTGGCGGACTGGAAAGTCGCGCCCATTGTGCTGGACCCCAATGAGATGGATGCTGACACAGCGCAGGCGGAAAAACGCGCGGCGTTTAAGGCGGCGGATGTGGCTTTGGCCGCCTCTGGCACGGTGTCGCTAGAGTTGGCGGCCAGCGACACGCCCATGGTCATTGGCTATGACATGAACTGGATCAGTTGGCAGATCATGAGCCGCATGGCGCTGATTGATACGGTGACGTTGGCCAATCTGGTGGCGGAAAGCCGGACCGTTCCGGAGTTCTTGGGCCCCGCGTTTCAAGCTGAAGAGATTGCGCCAGCCCTTCTGCGGGTTTTGGAAGATGCGACGGAGCAGCGTGAGGCAATGTCACTGACCATGGAGCGACTGGGGCGGGGGCAGGAGTTCCCTGGTGTGCGTGCGGCGCGGTCTGTGCTGGACGGGCTAAAAAAATGATAGATGAGTTTGGCATTGCGCTGTCAGCAGTGACGGCGCATTTGGCCACCAATCTGGACAACCTGGCGATCATGGTTGGCTTGATCCTGACCGTGGGACAACTGCGCACGGTCAGTGGCTATCTGATCGCGCAGGGTATCATGCTGGCGGCGGCTGTGTTTGTATCTGCCGGGCTCGAAACCGGTTTGCCGCATCAGGTGGGCTACCTTGGATTTATTCCCATTGGGTTGGGCGTCTATGCGTTGGTCGCGCGGTTCTTGGGCAAAGAGAGTTCGGCTGCAGAGCAGGTGTCTAAGTCGCACGTACTCGCGATTGTCGCGCTGTTTTTGAGCGTGTCTTTTGACAGCTTTGCGGTGTTTACGCCGTTGCTGGCAGACTCCGGGCCAAGTTACACGCTGCCGATCCTGCTTGGGGCAGGGACTTCTGCGGTTGGGTTGGCCTTTGGGGGCGCGGCCTTGGCTGCGATGGCACCAGCCAAAGTGTCCCGCATTGAGCGGCTGGAGTGGCTGGCGCCTTATGTGATGATTGCGATTGGGCTTTATGTGGTGATCAACACCGGCACGGACATCACGTGAAGGCGGCGCGGGTTAGTAGCCGCGCCAGATCCAGCCGCCGCCGTAAATGCGGGAGCTTTCGTTGTCATAAAACACGCAGGCTTGTCCCGGGGACACACCTTCTTCAGGGGTGAGCAGTTCCACCTCAGCTGTATCAGGCCCGGTGGGACGGATAATGGCTTCGCGTGGCGGACGTGTAGAGCGCACTTTCACAGCCATGTGCCATTCTTTCCGGGTTTCGAAAGGCTCATCCCCGAGCCAATTGATTTCGCGCACCGGCACAATGCGGGTCGACAACATTTCTTTGGGGCCAACGATGACCTGCTTTTTGTCCACATCGAGCTTCACCACATAAAGCGGCGTGCTGAGCCCACCGATACCGAGGCCACGGCGTTGGCCGATGGTGTAGTGGATCACGCCATTATGTTGGCCAAGTACTTTGCCGTCCGGATCGACAATGTCGCCGGGTTCCGCCGCACCTGGGCGCAGTTTTTCAATCACGCTGGCGTAATCCCCATTGGGCACAAAGCAGATGTCCTGACTGTCCGGCTTGTCCGCCACGGCAAGGCCGTACTCCGCCGCCAAAGCGCGGGTAGCGTCTTTGTTTGGCAGGTGGCCCAGCGGGAAGCGCAGATAGTCAAGCTGCTCGGGGGTGGTGGAGAACAGGAAATAGCTTTGATCACGACGGGCATCAGCAGCCGAGTGCAACTCCGCGCCGTTGTCGCCTACTTTGCGCTGAATGTAATGGCCGGTGGCCATACAGTCCGCATCCAGGTCTTTGGCGGTTTCCAGGAGATCCTTGAATTTCACCCGTTCGTTGCAGCGGATGCAAGGTACGGGTGTCGCCCCGCCAAGATAGCTGTCGGCAAATTCATCGATCACGGCATCCTGGAAGATATTTTCGTAATCCAGAACGTAATGCGGGAAGCCTTTTTCCTCGGCCACGCGGCGGGCGTCATGGATGTCGATGCCCGCACAGCAGGCGCCTTTTTTGGCCAAGGCCGCACCGTGGTCGTAGAGTTGCAGGGTTACGCCAACCACATCGTAGCCTTCGTCCGCCAGTTGGGCGGCGACCACGGAACTGTCGACGCCGCCGGACATGGCGACGACCACACGGGTCTCAGACGGTGGCTTGGCAAAACCGAGCGAATTAAGGGGCGTGTCGCCATCAAGCGGCATGTTGAGTCTCTCCGGGTCAGAAGTCCACGAGAATATAGGAAAATCTTAGATACTCTCAAGAGGCGCTTTAGGGCCTCGTTAAGTCCCTTAGGCGAATATTTCCTCACCAAGAGGATGAGCGAGATGTTTCTGAAAAAAGTGGAAGGCCCAAGATGCGTGACTCTGTCTGATGGACAGGTGATGACGCGTGCCGACTTGCCCCCAGCCAAGACCAAGCGATGGGTGGCATCCCGCAAAGCAGCCGTGGTGCGCGGCGTGGCCTATGGCCTAATTACCAAGCGGGAAGCCCTTGAAATGTATAGTTTAAGTGAAGATGAATTTAATGAGTGGGTGACTGCCGTGTCGACCCATGGAACCGAGGCGTTAAAAGCGACAGCCGTTCAAAAATATCGCTAAATCTAGCAATCTCTGTTAACCTTCCTAAATCGGTAACCAGTCGTTAACCTTTAATCGTTAAGGTTAACGACAGTAACCCTCCAATGTAAGGAAGCCGAACCAATGAGAGTGCTGCTGGTCGAAGACGATCCTACAACATCCAAAAGCATCGAAATGATGCTGACCCATGCCAACCTGAATGTCTATGCCACCGATCTGGGTGAAGAGGGCATCGATCTGGCGAAGCTTTACGACTACGACCTTATTTTGCTGGACCTTGGCTTGCCGGATATGACCGGTCACGAGGTTCTGCGTCAGCTGCGTACCTCGCGTATCGACACCCCAATCCTGATCCTGTCGGGCGCCGATGACACCGAAAGCAAGCTGAAAGGCTTTGGCTACGGTGCCGACGATTACCTGACCAAACCGTTCCACCGCGAAGAGCTGGTGGCGCGGATTCACGCCATTATCCGCCGTTCCAAAGGTCACTCTCAGTCGGTTATTAAGACCGGCCAGATTAACGTGAACCTGGACGCGAAGACTGTTGAGGTTGAAGGCAAGCCTGTGCACTTGACCGGCAAAGAGTACCATATGCTCGAGCTGCTGTCCCTGCGCAAGGGCACCACGCTGACCAAAGAGATGTTCCTGAACCACCTGTATGGCGGCATGGATGAGCCGGAGCTGAAAATCATCGACGTCTTTATTTGTAAGCTGCGCAAGAAGCTTTCTGAGGCGACCGGTGGTGAGAACTACATCGAGACCGTCTGGGGCCGTGGCTACGTGCTGCGCGATCCGGAACCGGTTGCTGGTTCGGACGATCAGGTGGCGATGCGCGCCTAAGGCGCGGCGACCTCTGGACGTTGACGGTTGTCACCCCTATTGCTTGGGAGGGTAGAATAGGGAGGCGATCGTGGCCGAAGAGATTGCTGTCACAGATATGACTGTAGATCAGGCGCGCGAGGCCCTCGCGCGCCTGTCTGCGTTGCTGGGCCAGGCGAATCGCGATTACCATGGAGCGGACGCACCGACGATTTCGGATGCGGAATACGACCGGCTCAAACGGCGAAACGCCGAGATTGAGGCCCGGTTTCCAGAGCTGAAACGCGAAGACAGCCCAAGCGAGCAGGTCGGGGCACCGCCGTCTGCGGGTTTTGGCAAGATTGCGCATAAGGTTGCCATGCTGAGTCTTGGCAACGCCTTTGAAGATCAGGATGTGGCCGATTTTGACGAACGTATCCGCAAGTATCTCGGCATGGGCAGCGAGCCGCTTGCCTTTACCGCAGAGCCGAAGATTGATGGGCTAAGTCTCTCCATTCGTTATGAAAACGGCGAGATGGTCTATGCCGCGACACGCGGGGACGGCAGTACGGGTGAAGATGTGACTGCCAATGCGCGCACGATTGCCGATATTCCCCAGAGTATAGAGAACGCGCCCGCGGTGCTGGAGGTGCGCGGCGAGGTCTACATGAGCCACGCCGACTTTGAGGCGTTGAACGCTCGGATTGCGGAAGAAAATGAACGGCTTGAGGCAGCTGGCAAAAAACCAAAGACGGTGTTTGCCAACCCGCGCAATGCGGCGGCTGGAAGCTTGCGGCAGTTGGATGCACAGATCACCCGTGAGCGGCCGTTGAAGTTTTTTGCCTATGCTTGGGGGGAGCTGTCAGAGCCTCTGGCGGACACGCAGATAGCTGCGATTTCTCGGCTTCACGATTTTGGTTTTGTAATCAATGATTTGACTAAAGTCTGTGACAGTCCCGAAGCGTTGATTACCCACTACAAGATGGTCGTAGAGCGCCGTGCGACGCTTGGATATGACATCGACGGTGTGGTTTATAAGGTCAACGATCTGGCGTTGCAGGAGCGGCTTGGGTTTCGTTCCACCACACCGCGTTGGGCGATTGCGCATAAGTTCCCCGCGGAACTGGCGTGGACGCGGTTGGAAGCGATTGACATTCAGGTGGGGCGCACAGGCGCGTTGAGCCCGGTGGCGCGTTTGGCGCCGGTGACTGTTGGTGGCGTGGTGGTCAGCAATGCGACGCTGCACAACGAGGACTACATCGCCGGGCGGGATAGCAAAGGCGCGACTATTCGTGATGGCAAAGACATTCGCGAAGGGGATTGGGTGCAGGTCTATCGCGCTGGGGATGTGATCCCGAAGGTAGCGGATGTGGATCTCACGAAACGCCCTGATGGGGCAGAGCCCTACGCCTTTCCGGAGCAGTGTCCGGTGTGCGGCTCACCAGCTGTGCGTGAAGAGGGCGACGCGGTACGCTACTGTACCGGCGGCTTGATTTGTGCGGCGCAAGCGGTTGAAAAATTGAAGCATTTTGTGGCGCGCAAGGCGTTGGATATTGAAGGGCTGGGCACAAAACAGATCGAGATGTTTTACGAAGATCCCGATCTGCCGATCAAAACGCCCGCGGATATTTTCACGCTCGCAGAACGGGATGGCGCGAACCTGACCAAGCTTGCGAACCGCAAAGGGTGGAAAGACAAGAGCGTGGCCAACCTCTTTGCCGCGATTGAGGACAAGCGCGAGATTGCCTTTGCGCGGTTGCTGTTTGGCTTAGGTATTCGGCATGTTGGGGAAACGGCTGCCAAGGACTTGGCGCTGCACTATCTGACGTGGGACGACATGAGCGCAGCGGCAGAAAAAGCGCGGCCAGCGGCAATGGCGTGGCGCGCGGCAGATCGGGCGGAAGATCAGGAGCGGGCAGCGGCGCAAGCTGAAGGGCGTCGTGCGAAGGTCAAAGAAAGCCGGGACGCAGCTATGGCAGCGCATGATGTGTCTGCTGAGGCGCAGGCGGCCTGGGATGATCTGACCGGGATCGACGGCATTGGCGCGGCGGTTGGGCTTTCGCTTACTGATGCATTTGCCAATGAGCGAGAGCGCGGCGAGATTGACCGTTTGGTGGGCATGTTGCGTGTTGTGTCGCCGGATGCGCCAACGCAAGACAGTCCTGTGGCTGGCAAAACCGTCGTCTTCACCGGTTCTTTGGAGAAAATGACGCGGGCGGAGGCCAAGGCACGGGCGGAAAGTTTGGGGGCCAAAGTGTCTGGCTCCGTGAGCAAAAAGACTGACCTGTTGGTGGCTGGTCCCGGTGCGGGTAGCAAGGCCAAGAAGGCGGCGGATTTGGGCATTGAGACCATCGATGAAGATGGCTGGCTGGCACTGATCGAGGGGCTATGAGCGGACGTCCCGAGCTTCTGTTCCCGCTGTTTGCGGATGTGACAAAACTGGACGGTGTTGGGCCAAAAACGGCGCAGCACCTCGAACAGATTGATGTAAGTAAGCCGCGCGACCTTTTGTTTTTGCTGCCTTATTCGGGAATTGATCGAGGCTTGAAGATTTCGGTCAATGAGGCGGAGCTGCCTGGCGTGGTGACCACGCAGGTGCTGGTTGGGGCGCACCGTGCACCGCGCAACCGGGGCGGGGCGTATCGGATCACAGTGCAGGATGCGCTGACCTCCTTTCAGATTGTGTTCTTTCACGCGCGTGGCGACTACTTGAAGAAAATCCTGCCGGAAGGGGCGCGGCGGGTGGTGTCCGGCAAAGTCGAGCTGTTTGACGGAGTTGCGCAGATGGTGCACCCGGAATATGTGGTGGCGCCGGACGAAACCGAGGAGATACCTGCGTTTGAACCGGTGTATCCGCTGACCCATGGCGTGACGCAGAAGACCATGGTGAAGGCTGTGCGGTCGGCGCTCGACCGGGCGCCAGAGATGGCGGAGTGGATCGATCCGTCGCAAAAGGACAAGGCGAAGTGGCCGAATTGGCGCGAGGCGATGGAGCTGGTGCATCGACCCGAAGCATTGGAGCAGGTGTCGCCCAACCATCCGGCACGGGAGCGGTTGGCCTATGATGAGTTTCTGGCGCATCAACTGACGTTAGCGTTGGCGCGCAGTCAGTTGCAGCGCGCCAAAGGTGTGATTTCCGAGCAGACCGGTGTGTTGCAGGCCAAGGTGCGGGCCGCGTTGCCTTATCGCCCTACCGGCGCACAGGAACGGGCAATCGAGGCGATTGCGCGGGACATGGCAAAAGATCAGCGGATGAACCGGCTGCTACAAGGTGATGTGGGCGCGGGCAAAACCCTGGTGGCGTTTATGGCGCTATTGGTGGCTGTAGAGGCTGGCGGGCAGGGCGTGATGATGGCCCCAACCGAGATTTTGGCGCGGCAACATATGGCAGGATTGAAGCCTCTGGCAGAAAGCGCCGGGGTTGTGGTCGAGGTGCTCACTGGGCGCGACAAAGGCAAGGAACGTCGCGCGAAGCTAGACGCGCTGGCGCGGGGCGACATTCACATTCTGGTTGGGACACATGCGGTCTTCCAGGAGGATGTGCATTTTGCCGATCTGCGGCTGGCCATTATTGACGAGCAACATCGCTTTGGTGTGCGCCAGCGGCTGGAGCTAGGCAAGAAAGGCGAGGGCGCGGATGTGCTCGTGATGACAGCCACGCCAATCCCACGCTCGCTGGCTTTGGCGCAATATGGCGACATGGATGTGTCGGTTCTGGATGAAAAGCCACCGGGACGGCAACCGATCACCACGGCGTTGGTTCCCACGGATCGGCTGGACGAGGTGGTTGAGAAGCTGCGCAAGGCGGTGGCCGAGGGCAAACAGGCCTATTGGGTCTGTCCGTTGGTCGAGGAAAGCGAGCGGGTGGATTACACGGCGGCGGATGCGCGGTTCAAAGCCTTGCGCAGCGCGCTTGGTGAGGGCGTGTGCGGGCTTGTTCATGGGCAGATGCCACCGGAAGAAAAAGACGCAGCGATGGCGGCGTTTCAGGCCGGAGACACGCAGGTTCTGGTGTCCACAACAGTAATCGAAGTTGGCGTGGATGTGCCCAATGCCACCATCATGGTGATTGAGCGGGCCGAGGCGTTTGGCTTGGCGCAGTTGCACCAGTTGCGGGGGCGGGTGGGGCGCGGCTCGCAGGCGTCGACCTGTTTGCTGATGTATCAGGCGCCGTTGTCAGAAGGTGGGGAAAAGCGGCTCAAAACCCTGCGCGAGAGTGAAGACGGTTTTGTGATTGCGGAGACCGACTTGGAGATGCGTGGGGCGGGCGATTTGATTGGCACGGCCCAGTCTGGTCTGCCGCGGTTCCGGATTGCGGATGTGGAGACACAGGCGAGCCTGATGGCCGTGGCACAGACAGACGCCCGCAAGCTTTTGCATGATGATCCGACATTAGAAAGCGACCGCGGGCAGGCGGCGCGTGTTCTTTTGTGGCTGATGGAACAGGATCAGGCGATCCGTTTGATTTCAGTGGGTTAGGCTACGTCAAAGCCTGAAATTCTCTTAATGTTCTCAAATGTTCTCAAAAAGTTCTTTACTCGACTCGCGGGATATGAGAACAAAGTAGCAACAAGACTGATGGGAAGGAGAACCACCATGATGCAGCAAATCAAATCCGTTGTGCGCAGCTCTGGCGACACGCTTTTGCAGGATGCTGTGGGCGGGGTGGCTCTGGTTATCATGCTGGTGCTTGCGCTGCATGTCCCCGGTTTTGTGTGAACTTTGATGTGACTTTTGTGTTTGTACCAGTGTGACGAGGTGAGTCTGATCTAATTCTGCCTGCGAGTTCGTGCCGGTCTGTCCGCGCATCTGTCCCCATTTGATGCGTCCTGACTGATACTGCCTGTTCTAAGTCCTCTTGGGGGTCTGCCTCCCACTAAGTCGGATGGACTGGGTCCCACGCGAAAACCGCTTGCGCTTGCCGCCGCCTTCCGATGGAAGTGCGGCGGTTTTTTTGTTGTGAGCAGGCGCAAACGAAAAGCCGCGCTGAAATGGCGCGGCTAGCTGGCGTTTTAGGGGGAGAGGCGGGAGAAATTTAGGCGCAGTTGGCTTGTTCAGCCGCGTCAAAGGCCTCGGCGGTGGCATCCAAGGCCAGCATGATCGAGGCGTGGCGATTTTTGTAGTCTCGGGCGGGGCGCAGAACTTCAAGCCCGTCAAATGGCGCTGATGGGGTGGGGCCATCTTCTTTCAGCATGGCTTTGAGCGCATCACGGGCCGCTTCGATGCCTTCCCGGTTTTGCCCCAAGACGTTGGCACCGACAACAGAGGCGGCGGCCTGACCCAAAGCGCAGGCTTTTACGTCCTGGCCAAAGCGGGCGATGCGGCCGTCTTCGAGTTGCAGGTCCACAGTCACGGTGCTGCCACAGAGCGGCGAGCGCTTTTTCACGGTGGCGTCGGGCGCCTCCAACCGGTCGGTGTGCGGGATGGCCGCTGCGAGTTGCAGGATCTGGCCAGAGTAGAGCTTGATCAGGTCGGTTTCGCCGGACATCGCGGTTTCCTTTTTTGCGCCTTTCCTAGATAGAGAGGAAAACCGCAGATGCAAAGAGGGACGATGGTATGGGATTTGATCCTATGGCGCTGAAGTACAACGAAGCTGGTCTGATCCCTGCGATTGCGCAGGACAGCGAGAGCGGCGAAGTGCTGATGATGGCGTGGATGAACGCCGAAGCCGTGGCAAAGACTTTGGAGACGCAAAAGGTTACCTATTGGAGCCGCTCGCGGCAGTCGTTTTGGATCAAAGGCGAAACCTCTGGCCATGTGCAGAAGCTGGTCGATTTCCGCTATGACTGCGATCAGGACTGCATTTTGGTGCTGGTGGAGCAGACTGGCGCGGCCTGTCACACCAACCGGCGCACGTGCTTTTACACGGCGGTGCGGGATGGTGAGACCGTGGAATTGATGAAGCCGATGGACGACTAGAGGCCCACCATCGCGCGGATGTCGGCAGGGGTTGCGCCTTCTTCGCGGTATTTGGCAATGGCACGGGCGTCGTCGCGTTTGGCAAGGCGCTTGCCCTTTTCGTCGCGGATCAACTTGTGGTGATGATAGCTCGGCGTGGGTAGGCCAAGCAGATTTTGCAGCACCACGTGGACGGCTGTGGCCTCAAACAGGTCGGCCCCCCGGATGATGTCCGTCACGCCGGTGGCGGCGTCATCCAGCACCACCGATAAGTGGTAAGATGCCGCCATGTTGGGGCGGGCCAGGACGACGTCGCCCACAGTTGAGACCATTGCGTCGAGATCTAAGGCATGCGTGCCGGAGTGGTCTGGGCCGCTTTCCTCAAAATGTGCGGGCAGGGCCGGCTCGCAGGCGGCGCGCATGTTGAGGCGGATGCATTTGGCGTCTGAGTATGGATGCCCAGCGTCTCTGCACGTGCCGGGGTAGATGCGCCCGTCGGGGCCAAATTGCGGGACGCCTTCTTGCGGAGCGTTGGCGGCGGCTTCGATGTCGCGGCGGGTGCAGGTGCAGGCGTAGGTGAGGCCCATTTCCGAAAGCTTGCGCAATGTTGCGTCGTAGTCTGCGAAATGGTCAGACTGGCGGCGGACGGGCGTCTCCCACGTGAGGCCTAGCCAGGCGAGGTCATCATAGATTTGAGCCTCCCAATGATCGCGTGCGCGGGACTGATCGAGGTCGTCGATGCGCAAAAGAAACGTGCCACCCTCTGCCTGAGCCCTGTCGTGCGCCAGCATTGCCGAGTAGGCGTGTCCCAAGTGCAAGGGGCCGGTTGGGGAAGGGGCGAAGCGGGTGATAAAGGTCACAGTTTCAGTCGCTTATCGAGAGGTCTTCACAAAAAGAGCGGGTCCGATTGGCCCGCTCTCTCGAGGTTATTGGAAGAAGCTTGCGCCGTCCAGTTACGCTTGCGCGTCAACCCAGGCCTGCCAATCCGCTTTGGCACGGTCGGTGTAGGCTTTGTAGCGGTCTTTGCGGCCGCGACGCCCGCCTTTGAGGCCTTCAACCGGCTGGAATAGACCAAAGTTCACGTTCATTGGCTGGAAGGTTTTGGCCTCCGCACCGCCGGTGATGTGGTGTACCAAGGCGCCCATGGCGGTGTTGAGCGGCGCGGTCTCTTGTGCTTTGCCGAGGATTTCAGCTGCGGCTAAGCGACCTGCCAAAAGCCCCATGGCGGCGCTTTCGACATAGCCTTCGACGCCGGTGACCTGACCCGCAAAACGGATGTTTGGGCGGGACTTCAGGCGCATTTGGTCGTCCAGCAGCGTTGGCGAATTGATGAAGGTGTTGCGATGGATGCCGCCAAGGCGCGCAAAACTGGCGTTCTCCAGACCCGGGATCATTTTGAAGACCTCGGTCTGCGCGCCGTATTTCATTTTGGTCTGAAAGCCGACGATGTTGTATAACGCGCCCAATGCGTTGTCGCGGCGCAGCTGCACCACGGCGTAGGGTTTGTCATCCGGCTTGTGCTCGTTTGTGAGCCCAACAGGCTTCATAGGGCCAAAGCGCAGGGTTTCGCGACCACGATCAGCCATCACTTCGATTGGCAAACAGCCGTCGAAGTAGCCAGCGGTTTCGCCTTCGTGGAATTCGGTCTTGTCTGCCGCCAATAGCGCGTCGATGAAGGCCTCATATTGGTCTTTGGCCATCGGGCAGTTGAGGTAAGCTTTGCGCTCTTCCTCTGTGTCGCCTTTGTCATAGCGCGATTGCAACCAGGCCACGTCCATGTCGATGCTCTCGGCATAGACAATTGGCGCGATGGCATCAAAGAAGGCCAGACGGTCAGCGCCGGTTTCCTCCTGGATGGCCGCGCCAAGGGCGGTGGAGGTCAGCGGACCGGTCGCGATGATCCAGTGGCCATCGCTGGGCAGCTCTGAAATCTCGCCGTATTCCACGGAGACATTGGGGTGGTCCATCAGGGCAGCGGTCACGGATTCCGCAAAAGGATCGCGGTCGACCGCAAGGGCACCGCCAGCGGGCAGGCGGTGTTTGTCGGCCATGGCCATGATCAGCCCGTTGGCGGCGCGCATTTCCCAATGCAGCAGGCCAACGGCGTTTTGCTCGTCATCATCAGAACGGAAGCTGTTGGAGCAGACCATTTCCGCCAGATGTTCGGTGCGGTGTGCAAAGGTTTCGACCTTGGGCCGCATCTCGTGGATCACCACGTTCACGCCCATGTTTGCGGCCTGCCATGCGGCCTCAGAGCCGGCCATGCCGCCGCCCACGATATGCAATGTCTCTGTCATGGGGGCGGACATAGGGCAGGGATCGCCATTTGGGAAGGGGGAAGCCAAAAAAGTGGCGTGCGCCTCTCAGGTCAGAGGTAAGCATTACAAAGTGACCTAAGAGGCGACACGCAACCCGCGGTCCTGCAAATGGCGGGACCGCTTAGCGAACTTGAGCCACAGAAATGTGGGGTTCAGTTGGGTGTGTTGTGGCGAAGATGATTGGGATTCGACACAGCCTTGTTGGAAAAACACCGTTTGGGGATTGGAAACCCGCTACTGGTCCCACTTGGGTGTTTGTTTGTTCAGAAAGGCCTCGATGCCGGCTTCGGTTTGGGCATAGAGCATGTTCTCGACCATGACATTGCCTGCGTGGGCGTAGGCTTGATCGGTTGGCATCTGTAGCTGTTCATAGAAGGTCTGTTTGCCAATTTTCACGGCGGCGGAGAGTTTTTGCGCGATGGTTTCCGCGAGTTGTGTGGTCTCAGTTTGCAGGTCTTCATGTGGGACCACGCGATTGATGAGGCCAAGGTTTTCTGCGCGTGTGGCGTCGATGAAATCTCCAGTGGTGAGCATCTCAAACGCTTGTTTGCGCGGGATGTTGCGGGTCAGAGCCACCATGGGGGTGGAGCAAAACAGGCCGATGTTCACGCCATTCACGCCAAAACGGGTGCCTTCGGCAGCCACGGCCAGGTCGCAGGTGGCGACTAGCTGGCAGCCAGCCGCGGTGGCAATGCCATGCACTTGGGCGATGACCGGTTGCGGCAGTTGCTGAATAGTCTGCATCATGGCGGCGCAGCGGTTAAACAAGTCGGCAAAATAGGCGCGCCCGCCATCCTGCGATTGCCGTCCGGCGGTCATTTGTTTGAGATCATGTCCTGCGCAGAAGGCTTTGCCGCTGCCAGACAGCGTGATGGCGCGGATGGACGTGTCGTCCTTGAGGGCATCAAATTCTGTTTGTAGGGCCGCCAGCATCTCGTCGGAAAGTGCGTTGAGCCGCTCCGGCGCGTTCATGGTGAGATGTGCCACCGCATTTGTGTCGCGACGTTCCAAAAGTGTCATCTTGCTCTCCTCCCAAGTTGGCGCGAGGGTAGCGCGGGGAGAGACGGAGGAAAAGCATGCAAGCGGTGATGACAGCTGAAGAAATGGGCGCGTGGCTCGAGCAGGTGTTCCCGCAGGTCAAAGATGACTTTGTGGTCGAACACATCGACGGGGTGAACACTGTGATGCGGATGATGGTGCAGGACCGGCATCTGCGCCCTGGTGGCACCGTATCGGGTCCGTCAATGTTTGCCTTGGCAGATGTGTCGGCTTATGTGGCGACCATGGCCATCATTGGCAAAGAGGCGTTGACCGTGACCACAAACTGCTCGCTGGATTTCATGCGCAAACCGGAAGCGGGCAAGGACCTGATTGCCAAAACGCAGTTGCTGAAGTTGGGGCGGACGCTGTCTGTGTCAAACGTGCTGATATACTCGGAAGGCTCAGAGATGCCTGTTGCGCGAGCCAATATGACCTACGCGATCCCTCCTAAATGAGCTGGAAGCGCTGGCTTGTTCTGGTGCTCGTCTTGGGATTTTTGACTCGGTTTTTCCCGCTTGGGGCTTCGGATGGCTATGACCGAGACAGCGGAAAACCGATTTGGATCTTTGATCACGGGTATCATGCCGGTTTGGTCCTGGTGCGGAGTACCTTGGAGGAGTTTGGCGGCGATCACGCTCACGCATGGTTGGCGCAATTTCCTGAGGCGGATTGGTTCGAGTTTGGATGGGGCGACCAAGGATTCTACTTTGAGGTGCCCACGCTGGCGGATGTGACTTTTGCCATTGGCGCAAAGGCGCTTTTGTGGCCGACAGACAGTGTGATGCATGTGGCTGTCGGCCGTGGGTCACCTTGGAGTCGGTTTGTCCATTCTGAAGGTATCGAGATTCCGGTGACAGACGAGGCGCTGCGAGAGCTGTTGGTGTTTGTGGAGGCAGGTGTGTCGTCAACGGAGCAGCTCGGCGACGGTCTTTATGGCAAGAGCGCCTTTTACAAGGCGCACGGCGCATATCATCTCTTTCAGACCTGTAACAGTTGGGTGTCACAGGCCTTGCGCGCGGCCGGGGTGAAGTCTGCACCAGCGCCCTCGGTGTTGAGTTCTGGTCTGCTGTGGGATTTGAAGCGCCGCTACTAAAGCGAGACCGGGCGGCAAACAAAAAAGGGTCGGGACAAGCCCGACCCAGTGGAAGAGGCGTCTGACGGGGATCAGATCTGCCACATCTTTTTGCGCGCCTCGATGCGGGCGTCGTGCAAAGTCAATCCAACATCTTCCAGCTGCGCCTTGCTCAGCCGGGCGAGCGCACGGCGGGTGCGGGTGCGCTTGTCCCATTCCGTGACCACTGCCGCAAACGACAGCGCCGCACGTGCAACAACTGGAAGTTGTGCATTTGCATTGTGGTTTGTCAGGATTTGCAGGTTTGTTGTGGTCATTGTCATGGTCGTCTCCAATATTGTATTGATACAATCCTCAAGTTTGTTACAAGGGTGATGTACCCCTGCTGTGACACAATTGCGAGGAAAACATTGTGATTGATACAATATGGCCCCCAGCCTTCGATGGCTGTACCGATCCGAAATACATTGTATTGATACAATCTCTTCGCGGTGCGGTGCGCAGTGGGCATCTGCCTGTTGGAGAGAGGCTTCCACCTGTGCGTGAGTTGGCATGGCAGTTGGGCATCACGCCGGGCACGGTGGCGCGGGCGTATAAATTGGCGGTGGAAGAAGGCTTGCTGGAGACCACAGTTGGGCGCGGCACGTTTGTGGCCGACGGGCGGCCGGAAACCGTGTTGCCGCCGGAGCCGTTGATCTCTCTGTCGCAAACGGAAGACCTCGATATGCGGGCGGTGCGGGTGCCAGATGTGGGGCAGGATCGTGTCATCCGGGAAGCGATGGCGCGCGTCGCGGCGCAGGGCGACATGTCTTACTTGTCCTGTCCCACATCCGCAACGGATTTGCATGCGCGGCAGGCCGTGGTGAACTGGATTGGGCCAGATGTGGCAGGGAGGATCGCGGCGGATGATGTTGTGCTGACGATGGGGGCGCAGAATGCGTCGGTGACAGCATTGCAGTGTTGTTTACATGGGGCGCATCCGGTGATTTTGACCGAAGCGGTGACCTTTCCTGGCGTGCGTCATGCCGGGCGTTTGCTGCGAGCGGAGGTGATTGGCGTGGAGATGGACGCGCACGGGATGCGGCCGGAAAAGCTGGAAGAGGCGTTGCGGCGCCACGGTGGGCAAGTTCTGGTGACCTCAGTGCAGGCGCATAGTCCGACAGCAATCAACGTGCCTCTTGAGCGGCGGCAGGAGATCGCTGCAATTGCGCGGCGCTACAATTTGCAGATCATCGAGGATGATTGCCACGCCTTGGGACCGGCGGACACGCCGTCCTATCGGGCGCTCTGTCCGGATCGGGCCTGGTACATCGGCTCGCTGACCAAATCGGTCTCGGCATCTTTGCGGTTTGGCTATCTGGTCGCACCAGAGGGCAGCGCGCAAACCGCGCGGCATGTGGCGCAGTCTATGTTTTACGGCTTGCCGCAGCCGATGCTCGATATCTGTGCCGACCTGATCCAGAGCGGGCAGGCGGATGAAATCCGGCAGCGGGTGGAAAAGTTCATCAACAAGCGGGTGCAGTTGGCAGTCAATGTGCTCGGCAGTTGGGACATTCGCTGGCGGCCGTTTGTGCCGTTCATCTGGCTCAAGCTGCCACACGGGTGGCGCGGGTCGACCTTTGTGCGGGCGTGTGACGCGGAGGGTATTCGGATCAAGTCGGCGGATGAGTATGTGCTGGCAGATGGGCGTGCGCCAAATGCGGTGCGAATTGCCCTGGCGCCGGAGGTGTCCGAGGCGGATTTGCAAGCGGCGTTGGAAACCATGTCGGAAATGCTGTCAAAACCGCTGCAACATGCGCCTGTTTAGTGGGGTAAAATAATACCTAAATTTCAAGCCATTGTTTTTGCTTGTTTAATTTGGGTTTTGTGCGCTTGACGTGACAAAAGGGTGCTTTATAACCCGCCCATCGCATTTTGATGCGTCAGACTCCTGTCGCATCTGTCAACCAATCATGGAAGACCTAACATGAAAACCTTCTCTGCTACTCCGGCAGACATCGAGAAGAAATGGATCATCATCGACGCCGAAGGCGTGGTGCTGGGCCGTTTGGCATCGATCGTCGCCATGCGCCTGCGCGGCAAGCACAAGGCGTCCTTCACCCCGCACATGGACATGGGTGACAACGTCATCGTGATCAACGCGGACAAAATCCAGCTGACTGGTAAGAAGCGCGCTGACAAAACCTACTACTGGCACACTGGCCACCCAGGCGGTATCAAGTCCCGCACTGCGGAGCAGATCCTGGAAGGTGAGCACCCAGAGCGCGTGGTGACCAAAGCCGTTCAGCGCATGCTGCCAGGCAACCGCCTGTCCCGCAAGCAGATGACCAACCTGCGCGTTTACGCCGGTGCAGAGCACCCGCATGAAGCACAGGCCCCAGAAGTGCTGGACGTGAAGTCCATGAACAGCAAGAACACCCGGAGCTAATCCATGGCTGATCAAATCAACTCGCTTGAAGAGCTGAACGCCGTTGCCGGTGAAGAAGCTGTTGTAGTCGAAGCGGCTCCTCGTGAGCCAGTACGCGACGAACTGGGCCGCGCCTATGCGACCGGTAAACGTAAAGACGCTGTTGCTCGCGTATGGATCAAGCCGGGTTCCGGCAAGGTCATCGTGAACGGCAAGGACCAGGACAAGTACTTTGCACGTCCAGTTCTGCAGCTGATCCTGCGCCAGCCTTTCCAGGTTGCCGGCGTTGAAGGTGAATTCGACGTATACGCCACCGTTAAAGGTGGTGGTCTGACCGGTCAGGCCGGTGCGGTGAAGCACGGTATTTCTAAAGCTCTGCAGCTTTACGAACCCTCCCTGCGTGGCGCCCTGAAAGCTGCTGGCTTCCTGACCCGCGACAGCCGCGTTGTGGAACGTAAGAAATACGGTAAGCGCAAAGCGCGTCGTTCGTTCCAGTTCTCCAAGCGTTAATCGCTGGATACCAGAATTTTCGGAAAGGCCGCTCTTTTGGAGCGGCCTTTTTGTTTGTGTGCGTTGCAGGCGAATTTCCGATTTTGACGATTTTTCAGACTGCGCAGTGCGGCGGCTTTCCGATACAACAGCGGCAGCCAAACCGCTGATCTGAAGGGAAAGACTGTGAGCAACGCACTTTGGACTTACCCCTGGGATGTCGCTGATATTGGACAGGAGGTGGTGTCGTCTGAGTTGCGTGAACTGGGCTTTGATATGATCAGCTTGGCCACTGTGTATCACGCAGGGCGGTTTTTGCAGGTGCGCAGCCCCAAGCGGCGGGCGTATTTCCCTGAGGACGGCACATTGTATTTCCGTCCTGATGCCAGCATTTGGCAAGGGCAGGCGGTGCAGCCTTTGGTGTCGTCCTTGGCACAGGAGCAGGACGTGCTGCGCGAGATGATTGAGGCGCGGGATGCGGGTGGATTGGATGTGTCGTGCTGGACAGTGTGTCTGCATAACTCCGCGCTGGGTTTTGCCAATCCCGATCTGGTGACGCGCAATGCGTTTGGGGATGTAAATTCCTATAACCTCTGTCCGGCCAACCCGAAGGCTCAGGCCTATGTGAGCAATCTGGTGCGTGACATTTCCCAGAACTATCAGCCCAACCGGATCGAGTTGGAGAGTCCCTTTTTCCTTGGGTTTGCCCATGATTATCATCATGAGAAAGACATGGTTGGGTTGCCGCCCGAAGGGGATTTCTTGATGGCGCTGTGCTTCTGTGAGCACTGTCAGGCGGCAGGGCAGGCTACCGGTCTGGATATGCCAGCGTTGCAAGCGCGTGTGCGGGGGCTAATCGATCAGATGTGTACAGGGGATACACCCCAGCGAGTATGCCCTGATTTCCCAGAACGTGGGCTGGATGCCTTTGATTTTGATGCGGAATTGCGGGCCTATCTGGATTTGCGCTTTGATCATGTGAATGCGGTTTTGGAACAGGCCAAAGACGCCTGTGCGGCGACGTCCGAGTTGATGTTGATCGACGGGCAAGCCGGATGGCTTGGCGGTAGTGATCATGACGCGGCGGCTGATCTTGGGCTAAAAGTGATGCTCTGCGCTTACGATATGGGGCCGGAAGCAGCGGAGGGGCTGATGTCTTATGCCTCCCGCTTGCCGAACGGCGCTGGCGGGCAGGTTGGGTTGCGGTTGGGCTATCCGGAATTCTCTGGGCGGGAGGACTTTGCGCAGCGGATTGAATTGTTGCGTAGGGGCGGCGCGACCGGCGTGAATCTTTACAACTACGGTTTGGTGCCCAAGGCTCGGTTGGATTGGGTGCGGGGGCTTTTGTGACGGTCTCAAAGTCCGCGACGTTAGATCAAAGGCGAACAAGCCGGCGTGCCTTTCATCTTTAACGAATTTTTTACAATTAACGATTGATTAACTTTGTTTCGCGACACTTTCGCGTGTTGGTCATTTGTTTTTGGTTTCGGAGGGTCGCATGGCGCTGCCATCTGCCCGGACGGTGCGATTATGGGCTGTTTTGGCGATTTTGCCGACAGCACTCTGGGCGGGATTGGCCCTGACACAGTCCAAGACTCAAACAGCTTTGGCTCACGGGCCGCTTATCGCAGCGCACGATGGTGTTGCTTGTGTGGCCTGTCACAGCAAAACGCCCGGAACTGTGCGCCAGCAGGTCCAGGCGCAGGTGCGCTATGTGTTGGGATTGCGGGAAACGCCGGTGGATTTTGGCTATGCCGCCGTGCAATCGGATCAATGTCTGGACTGTCATGCGCGGCCCAATGAGCGCCATCCGATCTATCGGTTCCGCGAGCCCCGTTTTGGCGAGGCTGTTCAACAGGTGGCGGCGCGCAGTTGTCTTGGGTGCCACACGGAGCACAGGCCGGAGATTGTGACGGCCCAGCCCACGCTGTGTCAGGCCTGTCACGGCGATCTGGAGGTCAAAAACGATCCTGTGGACACGCCGCATGTCACGCTTGTGGCCCAAGACAACTGGGACAGCTGTCTGGGGTGTCATGATTTTCACGGCAACCACGCCTTTAAAGCGCCAAGCAAGCTTGCTGAGGCACTGCCAGCACAGGCGATTTGGGCCTACTTTGAGGGCGGCGCAGATCCCTTTGGCAGTCCAAAACTTTTTGAGGGGAAAGCGCCATGACCTTGCCGCGTATCTTTTTTGTCGGTGTGTTTGCCTGTCTCGGCATCTATCTGTTTGCCACCGCGCCCGCGCCTTTGCCGGATGGCGAGGCCGAGGTCGCGGGCTGTCGTCATCCGGTGACCGCGTTGTTTGACGGGGTGAATGCGATCAATGAAGCGGCGCGCACGATCTATACCAAACGCATTGTGGGCGGCGGCATTGCAGCGGGCCTGAAATTTGGGGAAGAGTGGCAAGAGCCGGGCGTGGAGCAAGGGCCGTTACCAGCGCTGTTCCTGCGGGCCACAGCGGCGCATATGGAGACCCTGCCGCCGCAGATGGGACTGTATCTGGGGTCTGATGCACCGATCAACAAATCCAACCTGTTTGGCGAGGCACAAGCCGCTGCGTTTGAGGCGGTAAAAGCCACGCGCGCGCCGATCTATTCGCAGGATGCGCAAAGCGGGTTTGTGGCGATGTATCCGGACGTGGCCGGTGTGGCGCCTTGTGTGACCTGTCATAACGAACATCCCGACAGTCCGAAAAAGGATTGGAAACTCAATGATGTGATGGGGGCGACCACCTGGACCTATCCCAATGCGGAGGTGACGGCGGATCAGTATCTGGGCGTGCTGGATGCGATGTATTTGTCGGTGAGCCACACCTACGAGAGTTATTTGGGTAAGGCGGCTGTCTTTGAGGTGCCGGTTGAGATTGGCGCGGACTGGCCCAGCGAAGGTGCGCGGATTTTGCCCGAAGCAGAGGTGTTTCTGGCGGAGGTGAAGACGCAGGCGTCGCCCGCTGTTCTGCAGGCCATGATGCAGGAGCGGCGGCATCCCGATAGCGACGCGCAGGATGCGCTGGCCGTGCAAGCGCTGCAAGCGATTGAGGGAGGACATGTGCCATGCGGTTTCTAAGGGCCACTTGGCAGCGTACGCCTTACGTGCCGCTGATCCTGTTTGCGGTCGTGTTTGCCGGGGTTTTGTTGTCGTCCGAGGCGAAGTCCGTTTTGGCGCACCCTCTGACTGGGTTTGCTCAGCAGGTGATCACCGGTACGCTGCTGCTGGCATTGTTTGGCTATCAATGGGTGTTGTTTTTCAAACGGGTCACAAAGGACAATCGGGATGCGCGTAAGGTGCTGGGGCGTCATCGCTGGGTGGGGGCGGCGGCGACTTTGTTGTTCGCCTTGCACGCGGTGCGCTTTGGCCATGTGTGGATGAGCACGTTAAGCGTGGTGGTGTTCTTAATCGCTCTCACAGGCGTGCTCAATCGCGAGGTGCTGCGGTATCGCAGCAATGCGATTTATCTGATCTGGTTGATCACGCACATTGGCTTGTCCGCCGCATTGGTGCCTTTGGTGGCCGTGCATATCTGGGTGGCGCGGGCCTACCAGTGAGGCTCTCAGATATTGCCGTCACAATGCTGCTCACCTACCCAGCGGTATCTCGTTTTTCCGGATTTGGTTTCCAATTTTCTTAGGCATATTTGATCCAGTGTTCCAGCAGCCTTTGACATCCGACTAGTCTTAACCGTTGTCACCTCGCCATTTGGAAGGCGCACCGTCGCATAGATACGGAGGGCAGAACTCTCGGTGCTGTGAGAATAGAGGAAGAGAACCGGGCTCCAATGGTGGCCAGTGACGTTCCGCTTTTCTGGTTTGAAAAAAGCGACGAGTGCAATACTTGCGATTGCAAAAACCACTGCACAAGCCGCTAGCACACCAAATCTGTACCAAAGCAGAAACCACTGTTCGGCTCTGTGTTCACCCAGCCAAGGCTTTAATAGATCGAAAAGAAATTTAGGCATTTGCCTGGGCACTTAACGATCGCCCTCAATCAAGCCCAGACCTCGTAAGTAAACGCCAATGCCGCTTTCGAGCAAATCTTCCGGGGCAAAGGGGCTTTGGGTGCCCGGGGAGTTCCGGGCATAAAGCTCGACCACGCCGTGGCTCATGGCCCAGATATGGGCGGAGAACATGCTGGCGGGAGGGCGTTTTTCCGGCGGTATGTGCTTGGAAAGCTCAGCGGCGGCGTGTTCCATAACGCCGCGTGCGCGGGTGGCGACGGCAGCAAGCTCGGGCGTGCGGTTCACGGAAATGCCGCTTTCAAACATCGCGATGTAGTGGCCGGGGTATTTGCGGGCAAAGGCTAGGTAGGCGCGACCGGTGGCCTCAAAGGAGGCGAGCGCGGAGGGTTGGCCTTTGTCAAAGGCAAACTGCATCAAATCGGCAAAGATTTCGTAGCCTTGGCGGGCGGCTTCGGCGATGAGGTCTTCGCGTCCTTCAAAGTGGCGATAGACCGCAGCCGGGGTCACGCCAGCGGTTTTGGCAGCTTCCGACAAGGTAAAGCCGGTGGGGCCCTTGGCCTCAATCAGGCTCAAGGCGGCCTCAACCAAGGCCTGGCGCAGATTGCCGTGATGGTAGCCGCGTTTAGGCATTCCAGATGTCCGGTCCGCCGCAGATTTTGCTGTCGATGTCACCAATGGCGTCCACGTCTTTGCGGTCATAGGGCAGGGCGTGCAGCACGGTGCGGATGGCGTTTAAGCGCGCGCGGCGTTTGTCGTCAGAGCGGATGATGGTCCAGGGCGCGGCCTCAGAATGGGTCCGCTGCAACGTCTCGCTGATCGCGGCGGTGTAGGCATCCCAACGCTTGAGACCTTCGACGTCGATCCAGCTTAGCTTCCATTGTTTCAGCGGATCGGTTTCGCGGCTCAGAAAGCGGCGCAGCTGTTCGGCGCGGCCGACGTTGAGCCAGAATTTAAACAAGTAAATTCCGTCGTTTACGAGGGTTTCTTCGAGATTGGGCGCTTGGTGGAAGAAGCGCTCCCGCTCGGCCTGTTCGCAGAAGTCAAAGACCTTTTCGACCACACCGCGATTGTACCAGCTGCGGTCATAGAGCACCAACTCACCCCCAGACGGCAGGTGGTCAAAGTAGCGCTGGAAGTACCATTGGCTGCGCTCAGCATCGGTGGGTTTCGATAGGGCGACAATGCGGGCGCCACGCGGGTTCAGGTTCTCGCGGAAACGCTTGATGGTGCCGCCTTTGCCTGCGGCATCACGGCCTTCAAAGACACAGGCAATGCGGGCGCCGCTTTCTTTCGCCCAATGCTGCATTTTCACCAGTTCGATTTGCAACGCTTCGAGGTCGGCCTCGTAAGTTTTGCGTCCCAAACGGTCTTTGTGTGGGTAGCTATCAGAGAGTATGTCGTTCTTGCCCGCGTTTTGAATGGCCACGCGCACTTTGGCGGGGGCGTCGTTTTCAAAGTAGGCGCTGATCGCGCCGTCAAAGGGCAAGTCCATGAAAGCTCTCCGTTTTCCCCAATATGGGGCGTCCTGCACCGCAGTGCAATCGCGATGGCCGCGCGGCGGGGTCAGGCGCGCAGGTCGGTGATTTCATGGCCGATGCGGGACATGTCAAACGGTGTGGTTTGATAGATCTCGGAAATCCAGTTGCCATAAAGCAAATGCGCATGGCTGCGCCAGCGGTTCTGCGGCGGGTTGGAGGGATCATCATCAGGGTAGTAGTTGGAGGGCACATTGATTGGTGTGCCTTCGGACACGTCTCGATCGTATTCCTGTTTCAACGTGTCACTGTCGTATTCGAAGTGGTTGAAAATAAACAGATCTCTGGTTTTGGGGGCCTCGATCAGACAGGGGCCAACGTCCTCCGAATGCAACAAGGTGCGCAACTCCGGGCGGGCGTCTACCTCGTCCTGGCGGATTTCGGTCCAGCGGCTTACCGGGATGACACAATCATCGGAGAAGCCGCGTAGGAACGGCGAGGAATGCGCCAGATTTTGGTGCCGGAAGCAACCAAAAGCCTTGTGATCCAAGATGTATTTTTGCACGCCGTGGAAGTAGTTGATCATCGCCATGCCGCCCCAGCACACACCAAAAGTGGAGTGCACATGGGTGCGGGTCCAGTCAAAGACCTCGCAGAGTTCGTCCCAATAAGTGACTTCCTCAAACGGCAGATGCTCAATCGGCGCACCGGTGATGATGAGGCCGTCGAACTTTTCACCTGATGCCTTAACCTCTTGGAATGGCCGATAGAATTCGGCCATATGCTCCGCCGCCGTATTGCGGGTTTTGTGCTCGGACATACGGATGAGCGACAATTCCAGCTGCAACGGGGTCGCGCCGATCAGGCGGGCAAACTGGTTTTCCGTCTGAATTTTCTTCGGCATCAGGTTAAGAAGCCCGATACGCATCGGACGGATGTCCTGACGGGAGGCCTGATCCTCGGCCATGACCATAACGCCTTCGTGCTTGAGCACGTCAAAGGCGGGTAGGTCGGCGGGGATCTTGATGGGCATGTCAGTCTCTTAGTCTGTCAGTGGGGTAAATAGGCGTGAGGGCCATAGTTAGGCGGGGATCGCCGGATGCTCAAGGGCTGTGGCGATCACGTCGACGAAATCAGCCGCTGTTGCCACTTGGGAAACAGCTTCCGCGGTCACGGTGACGCCCCAACGAGACATGGCCTCATAGCGGGGCTGGCGGTGGGCCAAAGCGCGGGCGTAGGTCCAGCGTACAAAGGCATCCGGGTCCACGGCACTCTGGTCCTGACCTGTTTCATCGAGATAGGCGTGCCAGCACTCCAGCAGGAATTCCGGCTGATAATACATCGGTTTAGGCGCCTTATCAAAACGACGCACCAGCTCTTCGGTGTGGGCGTCAGAGCCTTTGATCCAGACCATCAATGTGTTTTGCGACAGGGATGTCAGGATCGGATCTTTGGGATCATCTGCGTCAACAACCTCGCAAATCGAGCCGCCGGTGTCGCAGACAAAATGGTCATAGCCATAAAGATCATGGGCGCGGGAAATGAAGGGCTCTGTGTCCATTAGGGCGGCCATTTCGGCGGTCCGGTGCTGGCGTTGGCGCAGCATATACTCGGCAAACAGCAAGCCGCCTTTTTCGGGGTTGCCGGGCTTGCCGAGGTAGGTGGAAAGGGGGGCGAGGTTGTTGAAGGTGATGTTGGAGCCGATGTAGATGCTGTCGGTCATCAGGAGTTCGCGCAGGAACGGGACCTTCATCGCCTCGCGTTTGGCGTTGTCCGCGATGTGTTCGCCCATGTAGCGGGTGCCGATGCGGTAGTCGATAGAGTAGTGGAACCAATCACCGTTGTCGCGCAACGTGTTGGAAATATTGGTTTTTCCCAAGCCAGACATGCCAAAGAGCAGCACTTTTTTCTGCGCCGCGTCGCGCCAGTCTTGCGCAGATGTGTAGATCATGGCCGATGCCCTTTTGCCGGTGTTGCCAGTTTGGTAGCGGGCCGCAGCAGGAGGGTCAAATGCTATTGGGAAGGAGCGTGTTAACCTGCAAAATTCGTGTCGGTAATACGTCGGTATCCCGACAGTTTTCCAACGGTGCAAAAATTGACGTGCACGTCATGGTAAATGGGGCGGGCGGTGCAACAGCACCACCCGCCAGAGCAGACTTAGCCCTTGCAGCCGGTGGCGGAGAGCTTGATGCCGGCAAAGCCGTGGCCGTCAAGCCAGCCTTTTTTGTCCCAGTCGCGGATAATGTCGCGGGTTTGGTCCGGCGTGAAGCCATGTCTGGGAAGGGTTTCTCCAGCCTCAATGGCGGTCATCTGACAGCCGTTGTCGCGGATCAATTTCAGCAGTTTGTCGGAGGCGTCATTGGCGGCAATTGCAGGCCGGGCGGTCAGGGATAGGGTGGCAGCGGCCAAAATACGCGCAGGAAAGTTCATCCGTGGCTTCCTCAATAAGTTGAACAATTGAGGCGGAGTTTCGGTGCGAATTGACCGTTTGGTCAAGCGCGGCTTAGGGGGAGAAAAATGCCGGGCGCGTCATATCTGAGGCTGATGGGGTTAGGGGCTTTGCCCCTCAGGGAGTCGGCGCCTCCCTTCACCCCAGGATATTTGGGGTAAGAAGAAGCTGGGACACTTGGTGCAGCACACAAAAAAGGCGCGGGCCGAAGCGCGCGCCTCTTGTGTGAGGTTCAAGCCGATTGTCTTGATCAGACCAGGCGGCTGTTTTCCTTGGCGGCGCGCACGAAGTCGCGGAACAGCGGGTGTGGATCAAAGGGCTTGGACTTGAGTTCCGGGTGGAACTGCACGCCGATGAACCAAGGGTGGTCTTCCCATTCCACGATCTCTGGCAGGCGGCCATCCGGGCTCATGCCGGAGAAACGCAGACCGCAGGCCTCGAGTTGCTCGCGGTATTTGATGTCCACCTCGTAGCGGTGGCGGTGGCGTTCTTCGATAGACGCGGCGCCGTAGACTTCGGCCACTTTTGAGCCTTCAGTCAGCGCGGCATCATAGGCGCCCAGGCGCATGGTGCCGCCTTTGGCGTCGGTGGCCTTGCGGGTGACCTTGGCGTTGCCCTGCACCCATTCCTTGAGGTGATAGACAACTGGTTCAAAGCGGGTTTTGCCGGCTTCGTGGTCAAACTCCTCAGAGCCCGCGTCGGCGATGCCCGCTTTGTTGCGGGCGGCTTCGATGACGGCCATTTGCATGCCAAGGCAGATGCCGAGGTAAGGCACTTTGTGCTCGCGGGCAAACTGCGCCGCTTTGATCTTGCCTTCGGTGCCGCGCTCGCCAAAGCCGCCGGGCACCAGAATGGCGTCGTAGCCTTCCAGATGTGGGGCGGCGTCGCCCTTGTCAAAGACCTCAGCGTCTACCCAGCTGACGTTGACTTTTACCCGGTTGGCCATGCCACCGTGGGTCAGCGCCTCTTTGATGGACTTATAGGCGTCTTCCAGTTGGGTGTATTTGCCCACAATGGCGACGTTGACCTTGCCGTCTGTGTTGTGGATGCGGTCGTTGACGTCTTCCCAAACGGTCAAGTCAGGGCGTGGGGCCGGGGCGATGCCGAACGCATCCAGTACGGCCTGATCGAGACCTTCGCGGTGATAGGCCAGCGGGGCTTCGTAGATCGATTTCAGATCGTAAGCAGCAACCACGTGCTCTTTGCGCACGTTACAGAACAGGGCGATCTTCTGGCGCTCTTTTTCCGGGATGGGCTGCTCGGAGCGGCAGACCAGAACGTCCGGCGCAATACCGATGGATTGCAGCTCTTTTACGGAGTGCTGGGTTGGCTTGGTCTTGAGCTCTCCGGAGGCGGCCAGATAGGGCAGCAGCGTCAGGTGCATGAAGATACATTCGCCACGCGGTTTGTCGTGGCTGAACTGACGAATGGCTTCAAAGAACGGCAGGCCTTCGATGTCGCCGACGGTGCCGCCGATTTCACAGAGCATGAAGTCAACTTCGTCGTCGCCCACATGCAGGAAGTCTTTGATCTCGTTGGTGACGTGGGGGACCACCTGAATGGTTTTGCCGAGGTAGTCGCCGCGGCGTTCTTTTTCCAGCACGTTGGAATAGACGCGGCCGGAGGAGACGGAATCGGTCATGCGCGCTGGCACGCCGGTGAAGCGCTCGTAGTGGCCGAGGTCGAGGTCTGTTTCTGCGCCATCGTCGGTGACAAACACTTCACCGTGTTCAAACGGCGACATGGTGCCGGGGTCCACGTTCAAGTAGGGATCCAGTTTGCGCAGGCGCACGGTGTAGCCCCGTGCTTGCAGCAGCGCCCCCAACGCCGCAGACGCCAGACCTTTGCCCAGCGAAGAAACAACCCCACCCGTAATGAAAATGTAGCGCGCCATGTGCGTGGCATCCCCCGTGATTGTCGACCCTCAGGCCGGACGATTGTCGATGTAGCAGCGCCCAAGTCAGTGCAGATTCGCCTGCAAATTTGACCCAGCATCACGGGACTTAAGTCATATAGGATTCGCAGCAAAAAGGCAACCGGACCGCAAGATGCTGTTGCGGTTGGCTGATAGGCCTCAAGCTGTGGTGGATGCCCGATGGGGGCAAAAAATCAGGCGGCTCCGAGGAACCGCCAGACCTTGTTCAGAGTGCGCGACGTTTAGTCGGCGCGTGGCACCAATGGCGCGTTGTCGCCTTCAGATGGCGGCAACAGCGAGTCGCCTGCGCCGGGCAGGGTTGGTGCGGTTTCTTCCGCGGCAGGCGCGGAGGTGCCCAGACGGTCAAACACCGAGCTGGAGGAAGAGTTGTTGGCTGCGATCACGGTCAGGGCGATCGAGGTGCAGATGAACGCGCCAGCCAGAATCCAGGTCACGCGGGTCAGCGCGGTGGCTGCTGCGCGGCCGGACACGGCGCCGCCGCCGCCGCCCATGCCGAGGCCGCCGCCTTCGGAACGTTGCATCAAAACGACGCCAATCAGCGCCAGAGCCAGAAGAAGGTGAATGATGAGGACAACGTTTTCCATTGGGACCTGTAAAAGCGAGCGTTCGGATTTTCTAGCGGCGTATGTAGGCAAGTTTGTCGCGAGGGGCAAGGTGGATTTGCGGGAGTTTGTCCGCAAGCGGGTTCTGGCCGTGCCGGAAGGGGAGAGATGTGCAGACAGGTGGGGGCGGAAGATGTGAAAAGCCCGACGGCGTCCACAAGACACCGCCGGGCAGGGATGTACAACGGTTTGGTGCTAAAAAGGGGCTTTGGCTCAATGCCACCACTCACGGGGCGGTTCGAGTAGTTTCACGGCAAACGAGTCGGAGCATGTGCAAGTTGGCACATGAGACCGGAAAAGCACGCTTCATTTGTTAAGTGGTTTTTCGGTGTCGTGTGTTTTTCTGCGGTGATGTTAATACCGCCGCCCGCCAAGGGAGCGGGGTTTCCAATCAGCAAGAGACGGCTTACGCCATGGACATCGATCATACTTTGATTTCTGAGATCTATCGCTCGGCCTCTTTAGAGCCGGCTTTTGTGCCGGCGCTGGCGCGGTTTGCCCGCCGGTATGAGGCGGCCGGCTCTTCTATTCTGATCAATGATGTGGTCGAGCCGGTTGTGTCGCAGATCCATTTCAGCCCGATCGAGATCGCTGAAAAGGTTGCGGAATTTATGCGGCTGTTTGGGCAAGACGAGCAGAAGGTTGTGCGCAAAGTGGGCGCAATGAACGAGCGCTTTCAGTTTATGTCGGAGGCCGACGCCCATGATCTTGGCGATGACATCAGTGCGGGGACAGCCTGGTCGCGCGAGCACATGGGGTTGGACAAACGCTATGCGGCGCGGCTGTCGGTGACACCGCTGTGGTTTGATTCCATCACGCTGAATTATGCGGTGAATCACCCGGGGATTAGCGAGAAGGCGAAAGTCGATGCGCCGGTGTATATGCAGCATTTTGCGGCCGCCCTGGACATGATGCGGCCGTTTCGACTGTTGCAGGCGCGCTTTAGAGCGGTGAGCGCGGCGCTGGACCGGATGACCTTGGGCGTTGCGGTGGTGGCTCGCAACGGCACTGTGGTGCATCACAATCGGCGGTTTGGTGATCTGGTAGATCAGCGGGACGGGGTTGCGCTGGACGCGTCGGGACAGTTGCGGTTTTCTGGTGCTGCGCGGCCGCAGGGCGGTCGACTGATGGCGCAGTTGCAGTCCTTTGCGGCGGACGACAGGCGTGGCGCGGATCGGGCGCATTATGTGTTTGAACGGCCCAGCGGGCGGATGGCTTATGTGGCGTCGCTCTGTCCGTTGGCAGAATTGATGGATGATGATCCGTCCACGGCGGAGATGGCGGTTCTGGTGATCAAGGATGTGAGCCTTGGGGACCCTATCGAGGTGGACGGGTTGGCGTCGATCTTTGCGCTGACGGAGGCGGAGGCTGAGGTGAGCCGATTGTTGGTCAATGGGGCGTCGGTGAAGGAGATTGCCGCGCAGCGCGACGTGAGTGTGGGCAGCACGCGCAATCAGATTTCATCGGTGTTGGAGAAGACGGCGTCTAAGTCGCAGACGCATTTGATCCGGACGGCGATGAAGGTGGATCTGCCGGTGGAGCCGGTGCCTGATCTGCCGGACGAGGAGGTCTAGAGCCGCGCACTCTCTCTGGACAGATTTGGGGGCTGGTGGCAGGGTGCGGCCATGCCACATGATCACGACCACCCGCATTCACACCTGCCATCGGACCCTGCGCTTCGGGTCAAGGCGTTGGAAACTTTGTTGACGGACAAAGGCTTGGTCGATCCGTCCGCCTTGGACGCCATCATCGATCTCTACCAAAACAAGATTGGCCCGCAGAACGGCGCGCAAGTGGTGGCGAAGATGTGGCGCGATCCGTCGTTTCACCGTCAGATGATCGAAGACCCGATGCCCACGCTTCAGGAGATGGGGCTCTATGGGCGGCAGGGCGAGCACATGGTGTTTGTCGAGAACACCGATGCGGTGCACAACATGGTCGTGTGCACGCTGTGCAGTTGTTATCCGTGGCCTTTGTTGGGCATTCCGCCAGGCTGGTACAAATCGGACGCCTATCGGGCGCGGGCGGTGCGCGAACCAAGGGCGGTTTTGGCGGAGTTTGGTGTGAGTCTGCCGGAGGGCAAGAAGGTACGGGTCTGGGACAGCACGGCCGAAGTGCGTTATCTGGTGGTGCCGCAGCGGCCAGCGGGCACAGAGGGGCTCAGCGAAGACGAACTTGCGGCCTTGGTCACGCGCGACAGCATGATTGGCACCGCATTGGCACAGGATCCTTTAACGGAGGAGCCAGGCGCATGAGCCGCATTCACGATATGGGTGGCCGTTTGGGCACCGGCGCTGTGGACCCGCAGGATGGCTATGACTTTGGGGAGGCCAAGGATTGGCACAAGCGGGCGCTGGCGCTCAATGTGGCTTGCGGTTTTTTGGGACAGTGGAACATTGATGCCTCCCGCCATGCGCGGGAGCTGCTGGACCCGCAGGATTACACGGCGTTCAGTTACTATGAAAAATGGATGGGCGGCCTCGCGGATCTGATGGTGGATCGCGGGGTGGTGACGGTTGAAGAGCTGGCCAGTGGACAGGCGGCGGGGGTGTCGCCGGTCTCTGAGCGGGCGGCCAAGCCGGAGACGGTTGAGGCGGTGCTGATGAATGGCAGTCCCTATACGCGGGAGGCAGCGGCGCCAGTGTTTGCAGTGGGGGCAAAGGTGAAGACCCGTCGCCCCGCGCGCAATGTGACGGTGCCGGGCGGGCACACGCGTTTGCCAGCCTATGCGGCGGGCGCCGTTGGCGAGGTTGTGTTGCAGCATGGTGCACATGTGTTTCCCGACAGCAACGCGCATTTCATAGGGGAAGCCGCCGAGCCGCTCTATGCGGTGCGGTTCACGGCGCAAGAGTTGTGGGGCGCAGAGGCCGATCCGCGCGATGAGGTCGTGCTGGACTTGTGGGAAAGTTATCTGGAGCCGGTGGCGTGATCTGGTGCGGCGACAAACCGGAACCGGCGTTTTCGGAGCCGTGGCATGCGCAGGTCTTTGCGATCACGGTGGCGCTTAACGAAGCGGGGCATTTTGAGTGGTCGGCCTGGGCGGAGCGGTTTGGGGCAACCTTCAAAGCCAATGGGCTGGCTAAGGAATTGGATGGCGGCGCAGATTATTTCAACGCGTGGCTGGAAACTCTTGAGGAGTTTCTGGCGGAGACCGGCATAGCCGGGACGGGCGCGCTTCAGCAGTTAAAAACGGCGTGGACAGAGGCCTATCTTTCCACGCCACATGGTCAGCCAGTCAATTTGGCAAAGCCGGTCTAACGCGAGGCGCCGAAGGCGCCGATGTGGGTGCTGCCCGAACCGCTGATCGCAAAGCTCGCCCCAACTTCTTCAGCGTTTGGGCCGTAGAAGCTGCCGGTTGCCGTACCGGAGCCTGCAGCGGAGGTAAGGTTCGCGTTGAAGCCCGCGTCATCAATTTGTCCGGTTCCGGAAAAATCTAGGGCGCTCGCGTCTTCGACGAACTGGTATGTGCCATCACTCAGTCTTTTGTGAGCTCCGTCAGTCCAGGTCGTATTTGAACTTTGAACCGAGATGGAACTGAAATCCGATGTTGTCACCGTCACGTCAAAGTTGGTGTCGCTGTGAATACCATCGTGATTTGCGATTCCGAGCCCTTTGCCGCGATAGGTCGCGGAGCTGCTTTGGGGCATAGCCGTTGCTCGGGTCGCCACGCCGTAATGTCCTGCGCCAGTTGTTGGGTTCTGACGGTCAAGATCATACCATGCGCCGTATACTAAGTGGTCAAGGCCACTTGAGTCGGTTTTTGAGAAGTAAGCGGCATCACCGTCGTCACGATTTTCCGCATCAGTGGAGTAATAGGTCGAATTTTCTCTGTAATAGATTTCGTCTCCATCCCGCGTATCAATGTCAAACTTGCTGTTTCCGGCTGAGCCTGAAATTGCGATTTGCTCGCCATTACTGAAAGTTATGGCAAGTGAACTGTCCTGAGGGCCGCTAGGGGTGTCATACGTGGTCGTGCCATCAGTCAAGTTTGTGGTGTAGGCAGCCGTATGAGCCTGTCCTTGCAGCTCAACAGCGCCGTCGGGGGGCAGCTCCGATGTGCTGGTGAAGGGGACTGGAGACGTGGATCCACCGCCGCAGGCGGACAAAGTCGTTACTAGGATTTGGAGAAGGGCTGCTTTTGGAAACTGCGCAAACATTGTGGTTCCGGAAATTTTCTAAATGTATGTGCGCTTATAGGGTGTATTGGTGGGGAGTTCCACACCTTATGGTGGTTTTTGCAAGTGCTGGGAAGGAGGGTTTTGCGGTGATTGAGGCCTGTTGGCGCTCTTTTGCGAGCCTACGCCTCGACGTCGTCCACATCCACTTGGCCGGTCAGCATGCGGCGCACGATGGACCAGCCGAGGCCAATGCCCAGCACAATAGAAAGCGCCAGGATGGCGAGCCAGATATTCACGGCGCCGTTGTCCAAGCTGAGCATGTCATAGTCGTGCAGAACCCAGGCGATGGCGGCGAGCACGGCGAGTACGACAGTCATGCCGAAGGCGCCGATGGAGCGCAGGGTGGCGCGGAGGTAGATCACATAGCCGATGAGCAGAAGCAGGCCCAGAAGCACGGTGAGCGGCAGTTCTTCGACGTAGTTGGCGCGGGCCCAGACGACATAGTTATAGTCGGTTGGGTTGTAGGTTGCTGCCAAAAGCAGAAAGGCGATCAGCCAGCGTAACAAGAGCCCCATCTCTGTCCCCTCAGATGTCTTGCCTGTCTTTTTCAGCAATCCTCGCGCAAAAAGGCGGGTTCTGTCCAGCCTGCGACAGCTTTTGTGGTTTCCCAAGCCAAACAACATGGCTACAAGGGCGCGGGTTTGAACTCTCTGCAAAGGACCGGATATGGCCAATGTTGTTGTTGTAGGCGCTCAGTGGGGCGACGAAGGTAAAGGCAAGATCGTTGACTGGCTCAGCGAACGTGCCGATGTCATCGCGCGTTTCCAAGGTGGGCATAACGCTGGCCACACGCTGGTGATCGACAGCAAGGTATACAAGCTGCACGCGCTGCCGTCCGGCGTTGTGCGTGGCGGCAAATTGTCCGTGATCGGCAACGGCGTTGTGCTGGACCCGTGGCATCTGGTGAAAGAGATTGCGACTGTGCGGGAGCAGGGCGTTGATATTTCGCCTGAGACGCTGATGATTGCGGAAAACACGCCGCTGATCATGCCATTCCACGGTGAGCTGGACCGGGCGCGGGAAGAAGCGGCCTCCAAAGGCACCAAGATTGGCACCACTGGGCGCGGCATTGGTCCGGCCTATGAGGACAAAGTGGGCCGTCGCGCGATCCGCGTGGCGGATCTGGCGGATGAGGCGACTCTGGAAGCCCGTGTGGACCGCGCACTGCAGCACCACGATCCGCTGCGCAAAGGTCTGGGCGTGGAGCCAATTGACCGCGACGCGTTGATTGTGCAGCTGAAAGAGATTGCCAAAGAAATCCTGCCTTATGCGGCGCCGGTTTGGAAAGTGCTGAACGAGAAGCGCAAAGCGGGCAAGCGGATTCTGTTTGAAGGCGCGCAAGGCGCGTTGCTGGACATCGATTTTGGCACCTATCCGTTTGTGACCTCCTCCAACGTGATTGCCGGGCAAGCCGCCACAGGCGTGGGCATTGGTCCGGGCTCCATCGATTATGTGCTGGGCATTGTGAAAGCCTACACCACCCGCGTGGGTGAGGGGCCGTTCCCAACTGAACTGCTGGATGCCGAGGGCAACCCGGATGCGGATGGCGAACGCCTTGGCACCCGTGGCCATGAGTTTGGCACCACCACTGGCCGTCAGCGTCGCTGTGGTTGGTTTGATGCCGCGCTGGTGCGTCAGACCTGCGCGACCTCCGGCATCAAAGGCATCTGCCTGACCAAGCTGGACGTACTGGACGGTTTTAAGACGCTGAAGATTTGCGTGGGCTATGAGCTGGACGGCGAAACGCTGGATTACCTGCCAACCGCAGCGGATCAGCAGGCGCGGTGTAAGCCGATCTATGAAGAGATTGATGGCTGGTCTGAGACCACCGAAGGCGCGCGCAGCTGGAACGATCTGCCAGCCAATGCTGTGAAATACGTGAAGCGCGTAGAAGAGCTGATCGAGTGCCCTGTGGCGCTGTTGTCGACCAGCCCGGAGCGGGAAGACACCATTCTGGTCACCGATCCATTTGCGGATTGATTGCGTAAGCCTCTGAAAGGAGACTGACATGGCGTTGAGTTACAAAGGCCGTCGCCGCATGGCGCTTCTGGTGCTGGTTGTGGGGCTGCCGATCTACATTCTGGTGGCCTCTGTGCTGGCAACCACCATAGCGCCGGATTCGGTGCTGGTGACGTTGTTGCTGTATGTCGGTTTGGGGATTGTGTGGATCCTGCCGTTTAAGTCGCTGTTCAAAGGCATTGGTCAGGAAGATCCAGACGCCACGCCGCGTCGGTTTGATGACGATCCCTAAGATGGCCTTGCAGAAAGATAGTGGGCGGCGGCACCTCGGTGTCGCCGTTTTGCGTTTTTGAGGGTGTGCGGATGTGGAGACTTGCGGCGGTGCATCGCGCGCGAGAAGGTTGGGCATGGCTGAGTTGACCTTACGTGCGCCTTATTCTTATCGGGACGATCCCGCAGTGCCGCCGTTTGACGACAGTGGACCAGTGACGGTGATGGATGGCGATTGTGCGCTGTGCAGTTTTGGCGCGCGGATGATTGCGCGGTTTGATCGGGATGAGGTGTTTCGGATTTGCCCGGGGCAGACCGCGTTGGGCACGGCTTTGTTGGGGCATTACGGGCTGAAACCTGATGATCCGGAAAGCTGGCTGCTGATTGTCGACGGGCAGGCCTACAGCTCGCTTGATGCCATTATCCGTGTCGGACAAACGGTTGGCGGCGTTGGGCATGGGCTGCGGGTGCTGCGGATTTTGCCACGCAGTGTGCAGGATTGGATTTACCGCCGGATTGCGCGCAATCGGTATGCGATGTTTGGCAAAGGGGATATGTGCGCCTTGCCCGACGAACGGCTGCGCAAACGGTTGCTGCAAAAATGAAAAGCCCGATCGGATGATCGGGCTTTTGTTTTGCGTATTTGGCAGGGCTTAACCGGCTTTGCTGTCCCGCGGCTTGAAGTTGATCGAGGCGTTGGCGGTAAAGCGCCCACCGGCCACCTTGTCGATCTTCTTGTCGCGCAGCAGCTGACCAAAGGCGCGCAGGCCCTCTTCGCGGGTGAACTGTGGAACGTTCACTTCGCGCGACATGCGCATCAGCATCGGACGGGAGAAGCGCTCCAGACCTTCAACAAAGGTCAGGTACGCGGCGGCCGCTTCGGTGCTTTCCGGCAGCTGGGTTGCCCCCATGCTGGCGGCGTAGTCAGCAAACCCGCTCAACGTTGTGCCTTTAGCGCTGACCGGGGCAGCGGACTTCGCAACTTCGTCGCGGTCCAGTTGGTCAGAAGACACCCGACGCGGACGAACAGGGACGCGACGGGGGGCTTTTTGTGCGGTTTCAGGCGCAGGCTGAGCGGGTTGTTCGGGGTTGGCTTCGGCTGTGGCGTCTACACGCTGTGCCGCAACCAGTTTCAGAGGCGCAGGGGCCGCTTTGGTGGATTTGGCCTCAGGGGATTTGCCACCAGGGACAGAGCGCACAACAGAGGCAAGATCCCCACGATAGGCCACCGTATCGTCTTTCTTCTTGGCGTCGGTGCCAGCGCGTTTTTCGGCACGGGTGGCGGCAACGGCGGCGCGCAGATGCGCGATGGCGCTGCGGCGGCCTTTGCCCTGTGGCTCTTCCATCTCGCTGTTGGCCTTGGCCATCAGGCGCGACAGATCCGGCTCCGGCGCAGGTTGACGGGCTTCTGCAGGTTTGGGCGCTTCTGGCTCCGTAGGCGTGTCGAGCACAACCGGCGCTTCGGCCTTGGGGGCGGGTGCTTCTGCTTTTGCCTCGGCCTCGGCCACATCAGATTGCTTCAGCTCCGCTTCCACCTGGGCCAGTTCGGCCAGCAAGTCAGCCTCGTCTTCCGGCGTCAGGCTGGTTGGCTTGGGTGCTTCTGGCGCAGGGGTTGCTTCGGCGGCGTCTTCGTTTTCCGGATCCGCTTCCAGTCGGCCAGAGGCTACGGCGTCCTCAAAGTCTGCCTTTTTCATACGCACCACACGGGCGCGCAGCGGGCGGACTTTTGGCTTTACCACTTCTGGTTCAGACTCGGCGGCAACCTCTTCGATCTCTTCGGCCTTGGCCTCGACCACTTCGGCGTCTTCCACGGCAGCAGGGGCTTCGACGATCTCCTCCACCAGTTCAGCGGCGGCTTCGATCTCGGCATCGTCTTCCAGGTTCACCGGGGTGAGGTCCATTGGCGCGAGGTCTTCGTCAAAGATGTTGGCTTCATCGGTGGCGGCGACGGTGGTCAGCTCTGGCTGATCGTCTTCGGCGTCCACCGCATCGGCCTCTGGCTCGGCTTCAACGCGGGCCACCACGGCGCGGATGCGCTCCAGCTTGGCGGCGATGGAGTTTTCTTCATACTCCGGTGCGTCGTCGGCGTCTTCCCAGTCGGCGGCTTCGGAGATGTCCTCAGCAACCTCTTCCACCACATCTTCGGCAAACGGGTCAGTGCTGTCCTCAACCGGTGCGTCGAGCACCAGCAGGTCGGCGTTGTCATTCTCGTCGTCGGTTTGCAGCTGATCGTCAGACAGGGCGTCGACAGCGGACACAGCGGCAGAGATGCCGGCCAGGTCCACTTCAGGCGCGTCCTCGGCAACCTCTTCTGCGGCTTCAACAGGGGCTTCTTCAGCCACGGCGTCTTCGACCACGTCCTCTACTGCTTTGGCAACAGGTGCCGCTTCAGGTTCAGGCAGGCTGTCTTCGGCAATGGCGGCCATCACGCTGTCGGCGATGGTGTCCTCTTCGGAGGCAGCTTCTTCAGCGGCTTCAACTTCGGCGGTTTCAGCAACCGGTTCAGCAGCGGCTTCTTCTGCTTCGGCAACCTCAACTGGTTCCGCTTCGACTTCGACAGAAGCGTCTTCCGCTGGAGTTTCTTCGGCCACAACCTCTTCGGCGGCGACTTCTACAGTTTCCTCGACAACAGGCGCCTCTTCGATCACGTCTTCCTCGGCAGTTTCAACCACGTCCGCAACAGCAGCTTCAACCGGGGTGTCTTCCACAACCGGCGCGGCAGACTCTTCCGCAGCCTCTTCGACCACAGGTGCCGCAACAGGCGCGGCTGCCACTGTAGCCGGTTGCGGCGCGGGCTCGGCCACGGCTTCCGGCTGCGCTGCTGGGGCGGTCTCGGCAACGGGCTGTGCTTCGGCATCGGGTTTGGGCTCACCGGCGCTCAAGACAATGGCGCCATGATCCAAACGCGCGCTGACGCGGCGGGCGATTTCTTTTTCTGCGATGCGGGCAAGCATCTCGGCATCCGGGGTCGGGGGCTCGGCACCGAAATACCGGTCGTCCGCGGCCAGATCCCTGAAATACTCAGCGATTGCCTTCATTGTATCAAACGACTCCTCAAACCCTTCTAGGGTGCAGGAGAATGTCCCGTAAGACACCGTGAGCACTTTGTTATTGGTAACCATCTTCTGTGGGTCCTTTGCACTACTCGCCGATCAAACTACCACCAAAGGAAAGTCGAAACGTGACCGATTCTGTGGAAGACAGCGTATCATTTCTAGGCCAAATTGTGGCGAAACGCTTTTGAGAGGGGCGGAGAGGGGAGAAATGACGGCCATTGTTCACAGTTTGGAACCAATCACGCTAGTTGGTGCGGGATCGTTGAGTGATTCCGATATAGACGACTCATTGGCTTTGGCCCCGACATTGGTGGCCGCGGATGGCGGCGCGGCGCATTGTTTGGCCGCGGAGCACATGCCGGAGGCGGTGATTGGGGACATGGACAGCCTGGACATGGTGCAAGCGGCGGGCATTCCCTGGGAGCGGCTGCATGAGATCACCGAGCAGGACAGCACCGATTTTGACAAGGCGCTGCGCCACATTGAAACGCCGCTGGTGGTGGCCGTGGGCTTCACCGGCGCGCGGATGGATCACGAGTTGGCAGCCCACAACGTGTTGGTGCGACGGGCGGACCGGCGCTGTGTGCTGGTGGGGGAGACCGATGTGCTCTGTGTTGCGCCGCCGAGGCTAAAGCTGGACCTGCCGGTGGGGACGCGGGTGTCGCTGTTTCCGATGCGGGCCGTGACGGGGCGCTCAGAAGGGTTGAAGTGGCCGATTGACGACATCGCGTTTGCGCCGGATGGCCTGATTGGCACGTCCAATGCCGCCACCGGACCTGTGACTTTGGAGATGGATGGGCCGGGGATGCTGCTGATCCTGCCCAAAACGTTTTTACCGCTGTTGGTTAAGACGCTGCTTGCGACGCCTGAAGGCTGGCCCGCTCCCTGAACACCACATAAAGACCGGCGGCCATGGTCACGCATATGCCAAATGCGGCGAGGCCATTGGGCCAGTCGCCAAAGATCAGCCAGCCGATCAGCGCAGCGATGGGGATCTCCAGATATTGCATCGAGGCGAGGGTAGACGAGGGGGCGTAGCGCAGGCTCCAGGTCATCAGGAGATGCGCGGCGGTTCCGATGACGCCAATTGCCAGCAGTAGGCCCCAATAGTTATTGTCAGGACTTGCCAGCGACAGGGCGGGCCAGTTCAGCGATTGGCCGACGAAGAGCGCGACGGCAATGAAGACAGACCCAAGCACACCGCTGACTGCCTGAACGCCAATGGGATCGGTGTCTTTGGCAATCTGTCGGGTGACCAGCATGAAAAGCGCAAAGATTACCGCAACGCCCAAGGGCAACAGCGCTGGGGCGCCCACCTCAACGAAACTGGGCTGGATGACCATAAGCGTGCCGGCAAATCCCACAACGCAGGCCCAAAGGCGGCGCATGCCAACCTCTTCGTTGAGGACATATTTCCCCAGCACCAGCATGATGAACGGCATGACAAAGGCAATGGCAACCGCATCCGCCAACGGCAGGTAGCGTAGGGCGGTGAACATAAATGCAATGCCCGCGACATGCAGTAGGGTGCGCCAGACCACCAGTTTGAACACGCGGCGCGTCATGCGCCATGGGCGGCGGGTCAGGATCACAATGGGAATGAGGATCAGCGCCTGAATGGCAAAGCGGATGAAGACAAGCTGCCCCAGCGGTACCGCGCCAGAAAGAAGTTTGGCCACGGCATCGCCCAATGGGGCAAGCACGCAAAAGCCAAGCATCAATAGAATGCCGAGCAGGGGACGGTCTTGGTGCGCTGAATGTTCGTTCATTTGGGCACGCTAGGTGGGCGTGTTAACCAAGGCAACAGAAAGATTGTGCCGACACAATGCCTTGGGGTGTCAGAATTCGGTGATGCCGGCTTGAACTGGGCGCTCCAGTGAGGTCGAGAGCGCGACATAGGTTTTGGTGCTGACCACTTCGGGCATATCGTAGATGCGTTTGAGCAAGTCCTCCATGGCTTTGGAATCCTGCATCCGCACTTTCAACAACATGCAGGTGTCCCCGGTCACCGAGTGGATTTCCTCAACTTCGGGCAGGTCGCCAAGGCCGAGGATGGCGTCAGTTTTGCCCCAGCCGGAAGTGTTCACATGCAAAAAGGCCAGGAACGGCTTGCCGGTCATCTCCGGATTGAGCAGCGCAGAGACGCCAGAAATGCGGCCCGTCGCTTTGTAGCGTTTGACCCGTTCATGCACGGCCGGCGGGGACAGTCCCACTTTGTCCCCCAAAGTAGCGTAGCTTTGTTCGGCATCTGCGCTCAGAAGCCCTAATAGTTTTCGGTCAATGGCGTCCAAACCCTGTTTGTCTTTGAGTGACATCTGAACCTCATTCGGAATTTTTACCTATTTGCATTATGGCATACACAGTTTGTGTCGGATTGGCTATCCAGTCTCCAAAATACGGAGTCTGTGATGAAGCCAGTTTGGGTGTTGATGTGTGCCATTGCGGTGGTGGGGTCCAATTCCTTGGTGTTGAGCCCGATTGCCGCGGATGTGGCACTGGATTTTGCAGGCGCAAGCGCGCCTGATGTGATGTTGGCCTCTGCGATCTACGGCGGAAGCACGGCGGTGAGCGCCTTGTTTTTGGCACCGCGGGCCGATCAGATCGGATTAAAACGCGCGTTGGTTCTGGCGCTGATTGTTTTGGTTGTGGCTTTGCTGGCCAGCGCCCTGGCGCCATCCTTGGCTATTCTCAAACTGGCGCAAGGTCTGGCGGGGATTGGCGCGGGGCTTGCTTTGCCGGCCACCTACGGGTTGGCTGCGGATGTGTCTCCCAAGGGGCAGGAAAGCGCGACGCTTGGCAAAGTTCTGACTGGATGGACCCTGAGCCTTGTGGCAGGGGTGTCCTTTGCGGCGGTGCTGGCGGATGTGGTGCATTGGCGGGCGGTGTTTGGCCTGATGACTGCGCTAAGCGCGGGGCTGATTGTGTTGATTTGGCACATGCAGGTGCCATCCCGCCCTGCGGTGCAGCCAGTATCGCCGTTCAAGGCGTTTCGCGTGCCAGGATTGTTGCCGATCCTCGGGGCGGTCGTGGCGTTTATGAGCGCGTTTTACGGGCTTTACGCCTTCCTCGGGACTCATTTGACCACAGTTTTGGGGTTTTCCACCGGCATGGCCGGGCTTGGCGCGCTGACCTACGGCGTGGGCTTTGGTGTGGTGGCGCCGCTGGACCGGTTGATTGATCGCTTTGGCGCCACACAAGCCGCGCCGGTGGTCTTTGGCGCCTTGTTGCTGGTGTATTTGCTGATGGCGGCTTTGGCGGGGCAGGGGGTGGCGATCTTTGCGGTGTGCCTGCTGTGGGGCGCGGTGAACCATCTGGGGCTCAATATCCTGGTGGGACAGTTGAGCGCCCTGTCGCCAAGCCAGCGCGGGGCGATTTTGGGGCTCTATAGCGCGACCACCTATGTGGCGATGTTTGTCGGCACCGCCGTCTTTCGGCTGGTGTTTGAGGCGCAGGGGTTTGCGATGACGGCATTGGTGTCGGCGGTCTGCGTTGCGCCCGCGTTGATCGGTGCGATCTGGGCGCTGCGGCGGGCAGGGCGCGTAGCGGTCCCGGCGGCGGAGTAAAAAAAGGGCCAGCACAAGGCTGGCCCGACAGGGAGTGAGCGCGGGCGATGGATCGACGCCCGCGATCGGGGAAAATCTTAGCGGTTCATGCGGTTCTCAATCAGATCGTCCACAACGCCGGGATCCGCCAATGTGGAGGTATCCCCCAGGCTGCCGTAGTCGTTTTCGGCGATTTTGCGCAGGATGCGGCGCATGATTTTGCCGGAGCGGGTTTTGGGCAGGCCGGGCGCCCATTGGATCAGGTCGGGCGAGGCAATTGGGCCAATTTCCGTCCGGACCCAGGTGCGCAGTTCTTTGCGCAGCTCCTCGGAAGGCTCCTGATCGTTCATCAAAGTGACGTAGCAGTAGATGCCTTGGCCTTTGATGTCGTGCGGATAGCCCACCACAGCAGCCTCAGCGACAGCGGCGTGGGCCACAAGCGCAGATTCCACCTCGGCGGTGCCCATGCGGTGGCCGGACACGTTGATCACATCGTCCACACGGCCGGTGATCCAGTAGTCGCCATCCGCGTCGCGCTTACAGCCGTCACCCGCGAAGTAGTAGTTTTTGTAGTCGCTGAAGTAGGTCTTCTCAAAGCGCTCGTGGTCGCCCCAGACGGTGCGCATCTGGCTCGGCCAGCTTTCTTTGATCGCCAGAACCCCTTCGACATCATTGCCGGAGATCTCTTCGCCAGACTGCGGGTCCAGCACCACCGGGTGCACGCCAAAGAAGGGCTTCATTGCTGCACCTGGCTTGGTCGCATGGGCGCCGGGAAGGGGCGTCATCATGTGGCCGCCGGTCTCGGTCTGCCACCAGGTGTCCACAATTGGGCAGCGGCCGCCGCCGACCACGTCGTTGTACCAGGTCCAGGCCTCGGGGTTGATTGGCTCGCCGACGGTGCCAAGGATGCGCAAGGAGCTGAGGTCACATTTCTCAACATATTCATTGCCTTGGCCCATCAAGGCCCGCAGCGCGGTGGGCGCGGTGTAGAACTGGTTCACGCGGTGTTTTTCGCACACCTGCCAGAAACGGGAGGCGTCCGGATAGGTCGGCACACCCTCAAACATCAGCGTGGTGGCGCCATTGGCGAGCGGGCCATAGACGATGTAGCTGTGGCCGGTGACCCAGCCCACATCGGCGGTGCACCAGAAGATGTCGCCGTCTTTGTAATCAAAGGTGTATTCATGCGTCATCGAGGCATACACCAGATAGCCGCCGGTGGAATGCACCACGCCTTTGGGCTGCCCGGTGGAGCCGGAGGTGTAGAGGATGAACAGCGGATCTTCGGCGTTCATCTCGGCCGGTTTGCAGTAGTCGCCGACTTCCATGACCATCTCGTTGTAGTCATAGTCGCGGCCGTCGATCCAGGTGGTCTGATCGCCAGTGCGCTTCACCACCAGACACTTGACGGTGTCTTTGGTGTGCAGCAGGGCGGCGTCGGTGTTGGACTTGAGCGCGGTTTTGCGGCCGCCACGTGGGGCGCTGTCTGCGGTGATCACCACTTTGGCGTCACAGCCGTTGATCCGGGCGGCGAGCGCGTCTGGAGAGAAGCCGGCAAACACGATGGAATGGATCGCGCCGATACGGGCACAGGCCAGCATGGCGTAAGCCGCTTCCGGGATCATCGGCAGGTAAATGACAACGCGGTCGCCTTTGCGCACGCCCAGCTGCTCCAGCACATTGGCCATGCGGCAGACGCGCTGGTGCAGATCGGCATAGGTGATCGACTGGGCTGGCTCGTTGGGATCATCCGGTTCAAAGATGATCGCGGCCTGATTGCCGCGGGTTTCCAGATGGCGGTCGATACAGTTGGCGGCCACGTTGAGCGTGCCGTCTTCAAACCATTTGATGTCCACAGCACCGGGCGCAAAGGAGGTGTTCTTCACCTTGGTGTACGGCTTGATCCAGTCCACACGCTGGCCATGCTCCCGCCAAAACGCCTCAGGATCAGACACTGACGCCGCGTACATCTCTTGGTACTTATCTGCAGTGATGATGGCGTTTTCTGCCAGTTCTTTGGATGGGGGAAATGTGGTGTCAGACATATTGGACCTCGAATAGGAATTCTTTGGGGGCGAGGTTAGGGGGCTGCGCCGCGAGGTCAACTCGACTTTTGGCGCAACCCCAAATTGTCGGCGTCAGATCGCCAGATATTCGGCGCGCAGCTCTTCGTTTTCGAGAACTTCGTTGGCGGAGCCATCAAAGACCACCGAGCCGGTGTCGAGGATCACAGCGCGATCCGCGAGTTCCAGCGCGCGCACAGCGTTCTGTTCCACGATCACGGTGGTGATGCCTTGCTCTTTGATGATGCGCAGAGTCTTTTCGATCTCGTCCACAATCACCGGTGCGAGGCCTTCATAAGGTTCGTCCAGCAGCAGCACTTTGATGTCGCGGCTGAGGGCGCGGGCGATGGCCAGCATTTGCTGTTCACCACCGGAGAGCGTGACACCTTCTTGCTTGCGGCGTTCGCCAAGGCGCGGGAAGAGTTCGTAGAGGCGTTCAATCGACCAGCCGATGGGCGGAGCGATCTGGGCCAGTTGGATGTTTTCTTCCACCGTCAGGCCAGGAATGATCGAGCGATCTTCCGGCACCAGACCGATGCCTGCCTGTGCGGCCTCATAGCTTTTCATCAGGTGCAGCGGTTTGTGATCGAGCCAAATTTCGCCGTGGGTCACCTGTGGGTCGTCCATGCGCGCAATGGAACGCAGGGTCGAGGTTTTGCCTGCCCCGTTGCGGCCCAAGAGCGCAAGGATTTCGCCTTCGTGCACGTTGAAGCTGATATTTTGAACGATGTAGCTCTCGCCATAATAACTCTCCATGTTCCAAACGGAGAGGTAGGCGGGGGCGGTTTCGGCCAGATTGTGGCCTTTGGAAAAGTCGGGTTTGACGTTCATTGTTTTGGTCTCCCCGTCCCGGGCTTGACCCGGGACCTCTTGTTGGTGTCGCGAGGCCTCGGATCAGGTCCGGGGCGCGATGATGTGCCTTATGCGGTTTCGCCGAGGTACGCTTCGCGCACTTTCGGGTGACCTTTGATGTTTTCAGGATCGTCTTCGACCAGCGGTGTGCCCTGTGCCAGCACGGTGATGCGCTGTGCCAGAGAGAACACCACATGCATGTCGTGTTCGATGATGGCGATGGTGATGTCGCGCTCGTCGCTGATTTGCTTGAGAAGATCGATGGTGTTGTTGGTGTCGGCCCGCGCCATACCGGCAGTGGGTTCGTCCAGCAGCAGAAGGCGGGGCTCCTGCGCCAGACACATGCCGATTTCCAGACGACGTTTGTCACCGCGGGACATGGAGGCCGCGTGCATGTGATGCTTGTCGGCCATATTCATGTCGACGAGCATCGACTCGGCTTTTTCCACGATGTCCTTTTCACGCATCATGTCTTCGATGGCGCGCATCCGGAAGGCCCCGTCCCGCTTGGCAAAGCAGGGGATCATCATGTTTTCCAACACGGTCAGGTCCCCAAAGATTTCCGGGGTCTGGAACACGCGGGAAATGCCCATCTGGTTGATCTCGTGTGGGGTGCGGCCCAGCACCGACTGGCCGTCAAACATGACAGAACCGGTGTCCGGGATGAGCTTGCCCACGAGGCAGTTCAGCAGGGTGGATTTCCCGGCCCCGTTGGGGCCGATGATTGCGTGTACGGTGTTTTCCTTGACGGAGAGGTTCACGTCACCGAGGGCCTGAAGACCGCCGAACCGCTTGCCTACGTCTTTGACTTCGAGAATTCCCATATCTCTTGTCTCCTTATTCTGCAGGTTCAGTGGAGCCGCCAGTGTCTTTGGCTTTGCCACGGTTTTTGATCCACTTGCCAATGCGCTGACCACCTTCGACCAGGCCACCTGGCAGGAAGATCACGACCAGCATGAAGAGGATGCCGAGGGTGAGGTGCCAGCCTTTGCCGATGAACGGGTAGACCAGGAAGACGATGAAGTCTTCGAGACCGTCTGGCATAAAGGCGAACCACTCGTGCAGAACGTCTTTGTTGATCTTGGACAGGATGTTTTCCATGTACTTGATCACACCTGCGCCCAGTACCGGACCGATCAGGGTGCCAACACCGCCCAGGATGGTCATCAGAACCACCTCACCTGAGGCTGTCCAGAACATACGCTCCGGACCCACTTGGGTGTCCATGGCCACCAGAAGACCACCCGCGAGACCCGCATACATGCCGGAGATCACAAAGGCTGCCAGCGTGTGCGGACGTGGGTTCAGACCAGTGTAAGACATACGGGTCTGGTTGGATTTGATCGCACGCAGCATCAGGCCAAATGGGCTGCGGAAAATGCGGATCGAGACATAGAAGGCAATCAGCATCACGATGGCTGCAATGTAGTAGCCAGCGTTGAAGGTGAAGAGCCAGTCGCCGATGTTGAGCTCAAAGCTCTGACGCATATCCATGCCAAACAGGTTGGCGCGACCGGTTTCGCCTTCTTCCAAGCTGGAGAAGATTGGACGGTCGGTGGATTTGATCTGCAGGCCGGTTTCACCGCCGGTGATTGGCGTGAGAACCGAGTAGGCCAGAGCGTAAGACATCTGTGCAAAGGCGAGTGTCAGGATCGAGAAGTAGATGCCTGAGCGGCGCAGACAGATGTAGCCCACAGCGACCGAGAAGATACCCGCCACGATCACACCCATAAAGATGGCCGGGATCACGTTGAGCGAGACCAGCTTCATCATCCAGATGGCGCCGTAAGAGCCCACGCCCAGGAAGGCGGCGTGACCAAAGCTGAGGTAGCCGGTGAGGCCGAACAGCAGGTTGAAGCCAATGGCGAAGATGCCGAAGATCACAAAGCGCTGCATCAGGTCGGGGTAACCCGCGTTGAATTGCGCCATACCGGAGCTTTCCGGGAAGGGGTTGAGAATGAAGGGCGCCAGCATGGTCAGCCCGGTAACGATCAGCATAAGCTGAAGATCTTTTTTGTTGAGACCGAGCATGAGTTAGTCCTCCATGACGCCCTTGCGGCCCATCAGGCCCCGTGGACGGGTCAGCAGAATGATGATGGCGACGAGGTAGATGATGATCTGGTTCAGACCCGGCAGGATCTCCAGAACCTCGCGCATGGAGGCGAAACTTTCCAAAATGCCCAGCAGGAAGCCTGCCAGTACGGTACCTGGCAGCGAGCCCATGCCGCCAACAACCACCACAACAAAGCTCAGCACCAGGAAGTCCATGCCCATGTGATAGTTTGGCGAATTGATTGGCGTGTACATCACCCCGGCCAGACCGGCGACGGCGGCGGCAAGGCCAAACATGATGGTGAAGCGCTTGTCGATGTTGATGCCCAGAAGGCCGACGGTTTCGCGGTCCGCCATACCGGCGCGCACAACCATGCCGAAGGTGGTGTATTGCAGGAAGGCAAACACGGCACCGATGATGATGGCTGAGAAGATGAAGTAGATGATCCGCCAGTAAGGATAGATGATCAGGTTGGGATCAAAGCCAAGCATGGCTCCGAAATCCAGCGATCCGGCAAAGGCCTGCGGGGCAGGGGTCGGGATCGGGTTGGCGCCGTAGAAATATTTGATCACTTCCTGCAGCACGATGGCCAGACCAAAGGTCACAAGGATCTGGTCGGCGTGCGGGCGGTTGTAGAAGTGTTTGATCAGGCCGCGTTCCATGGCGTAGCCCACGAACATCATCACCGGGACGGTGAACAGGATCGACAGGGGGACGGCCCAGTCGATGATCGCGTCGCCGGTGGCCTGGCCAAAGAGGTCATGCAGATAAGGCACGTCAACTTTCAGTGGGTTGCCAAGAAAGTCTGTCTGGGTCTCATCCACAACAGTGTGTGAGAGGGTCAAGATGCGGCTGAAGGTCACCGCGCAGAAGGCACCGATCATGAACAGCGCGCCGTGCGCAAAGTTCACAACACCCAAGGTGCCAAAGATCAGGGTAAGGCCAAGTGCGATCAACGCATATGCGGATCCTTTGTCCAACCCGTTCAGAATTTGAAGGATAATTGCTTCCATCGGTCCGTCCCTGTGGTTGTCCGATTTCGCCTATGCTGGCGAAGTGGGGCGGGCATTGCTGCCCGCCCGAATTGGGGCGTGATTACGCGCCGTTGTTGCAGGCACCCAGGGTGGCCTCTGGGCCGCCCATCTGTGGGTGATCAGGTGCATAGGTCACCTGCTCAACCGGGGTCACCTCAACGATTTCCAGAAGGTCGAACTCGGAAGTCGGGTTCTCTTTACCCTTCACAACCAGCACGTCCTTGAAGCACTGGTGGTCAGCGCCGCGATACAGCGTCTTACCGTTGCCCAGACCGTCGAACTCATAGTCTTCCAGAGCTTCTGCAACCGCACATGGGGCGAAGGAGCCCGCACGCTGAACGGCGTCTGCATAGAGCAGGGTCTGCACGTAGGTGGTGTGCGCCGCCTGGGATGGTGGGAAGCCGTATTTGGTGCCGAAGGATTTAACGAAGGCTTTGGAGCCCTCATCCTGCAGGGACCAGTGCCAGTTGGTGGAGCCGAAGATGCCCTTCACGTTGGCACCCGCACCCTTCGCCATCAGGCGGGAGTAGAGTGGAACAACGATCTGGAAGTCTTTGCCGTTCACCTGCTTGTCACGCAGACCAAACTGAACCGCGTTGGTCAGCGAGTTCACCATGTTGCCGCCGTAGTGGTTCAGAACCAGCGTGTCGGCACCGGATTGCAGAACAGGCGCGATGTAGGAGGAGAAGTCGGTCTGTGTCAGCGGTGTTTTCACAGCTGCAACAGTTTCCCAACCCATGGCCTCAGTGGAGGCGCGGACCGCTTCTTCGGTTGTGTAACCCCAGTTGTAGTCGGCGGTCAGGTGATAGGCTTTACGGTCATTGCCGTAAGCGTTTGCCAGAACCGGCGCCAGAGCGGCACCCGACATGTACGAGTTGAAGAAGTGACGGAAGCCGTTGGCTTTCTTGTCTTTACCGGTGGTGTCGTTGGAGTGGGTCAGACCCGCCATAAAGATCACGCCCGCCTCTTGGCAGAGCGCCTGTACGGCCACAGCCACACCAGAGGACGAACCGCCGGTGATCATGATAGCGCCGTCTTTTTCGATCATGGACTTGGCGGATGCGCGCGCGGCGTCAGACTTGGTCTGGGTGTCGCCGGTGACGTATTCCACTTTCTTGCCCAGGATACCTGTGCCGTCCAGTGCTTTGGAGCTGAAGGTGTTCAGCATGCCGCCGTCGCCGCCACCGTTCAGGTGCTCAACAGCCAGCTGGTAGGCGCGCAGTTCGTCGGCACCCTCGTCCGCGTAAGGACCGGTCTGTGGCACGTTGAAGCCCAGAGTTACGGTGCCGCCAGTGGGTTCGTTGGTGAACGCATGTGCGGACTGAGCCGTAAAGATCGTTGGCAGCGCCAGACCAGCACCGGCGACGGCACTGGTTTTGAGCAAGCCACGACGTGTGAAGTTGCTTTTGGACATATAATCCTCCCGTTGTGTCATTTGTGGATTGGGCTCCTCTTCCCGCACCACAGGCACTATTCGTGCAAAACTATTATCGGCGGCGCTCCGAAAATTTCGCAACAACTGCTTTCAAAGACACAATTTTTTTGTAAAGTAATTCGCATTGCTCTGCAGCAAAATGTAAATTTATTATTTTGCAGTGCAGAAAGTGTTTGAAACTGAGGGGAAAGCCAATGGTCCAGCAAACCCTAGCAGGCAGTCGCATCAGAGAGCGCCGCGTGATGGCGGGCTTACGCCAGGCCGAACTTGCAAAGCAGGTCGGAATCTCCGGCAGTTACCTCAACTTGATCGAGCACAACCGCCGCAGAATCGGCGGGAAGCTCTTAAACGACATCGCTCAGGCCCTCAACGTAGAGCCTTCATTGTTAAGTGAAGGTGCAGAGGCGGCGCTTTTGTCGGCGTTGCGTGAGGCGGCGGCGGTCACGGATGCTGTGGCGCCGGAGCTTGAGCGTGGCGACGAGTTTGCCGGGCGGTTTCCGGGCTGGGCCGGGTTGATTGCGGATCAGCACAAGCGGCTGAGAAGTTTGGAGCACACGGCAGCGACATTGACCGACCGGCTCACACATGACCCGCATTTGGCGACCTCAGTGCATGAAATGTTGACCATGGTGACCGCGATCCGCTCGACGGCGGGGATTTTGGCGGACACCAAGGAGATTGAACCGGAGTGGCGCAATCGTTTTCACCGCAACCTGAATGAGGACAGTCAGCGACTTGCGGAAGGGGCAGAGCAGCTGGTGGCCTATCTGGATGATGCGGGCGATGCCTCGGCGGGCATGACGTTGCCCTTGGAGGAGGTGGAGGCGATGCTTGAAGTGCATAAGTTCCGCTTTGACAGCCTGGTCAACGCCACACCGGATGAGCTCTCCGCGTTTATTGGCAATCAGGCGCAACTGACCTCGGATGCGGCGCGGGACATGGCTATGACGGTGGTGCGGCAACTGCGGGCGGACGCGCGGTTGTTGTCTTTGGACATGCTGGAGCGCCAGGTCAGCGACGGCGTTGTGGAACCGGCGCGGATTGCTTCGGACTACGGCGTGCCGCTTAGCACCGTGTTGCGCCGCTTGGCGGCGGTGTCTGATGATATGCTGCCGATGCCGCTTGGGCTGGTCATGTGTGATGCCTCCGGCACTTTGATGTTGCGAAAGCCGGTGGAAGGCTTTGCCATTCCACGCTTTTCTGGCGCGTGCCCGAAGTGGCCGCTGTTTCAGGCCTTGTCACGTCCGATGCAAGCCTTGCGACAGACGGTCACCATGACCGGGCGCGAAGCCAAGCGGTTTGATTGCTATGCGGTGAGTGAGCCGATTGGCACCATTCAGCTCAACGTGGCGCCTCTGTATCACAGTTATATGTTGATTGTGCCGCTTGAAGAAGCTGGCGATACCGAGGCAGAGGTGGGGTCGTCCTGTCGTGTCTGTCCGCTGGAGGACTGTGAAGGCCGGCGGGAGCCGTCTTTGCTGGCGGATGTGGGGTAACGTGGGAAAATCTCTTTTCTTTTTGTGGACGACCGCTAAGAATGGCGCACCGCTTGTGGACTTTTTGGGAGGGGAGGCTGCATGGGCAAAAACGTGCTAGTCATCGAAGATGAGCCCAACATCATCGAAGCGATCAGCTTCATCCTGTCTCGTGACGGCTGGTCCGTCGCGACCCATTCCAATGGGCATGACGCGGTTGGGGTGGTGCAGAATGCGATGCCCGATTTGGTCATTCTGGACGTGATGCTGCCGGGCAAAACCGGGTATGACATCCTGCGCGAGCTGCGCAGCGAAGATGCCACACAGGGCCTTCCCGTGCTGATGTTGACTGCCAAGGGGCAGGTCAAAGACCGCGAGATGGCGGAGCGCGCCGGCGCAAGCCGCTTTATGACCAAGCCGTTTTCCAACGCCGAGGTGCTGGACGCGGTGCGCGAGTTGGTGGCGGGGTGAGCCCCAAACACAATATTCCTTTTCTGGAGCGGCAGAGTTACCGCCGCCGCCGGTTGATTGACACAATCCGCATGTTGCCTGTGATGGGTGCGGTGCTCTGGGCGGTGCCATTATTGTGGCGCCAATCTGAGGACAGCGGCACGGTGATGACGTCTGACGCTATCATTTACATCTTTCTGGTCTGGTTGCTCATGGTGGTTGGCGGTGCATGGTTGTCCCGCAGCCTCAAGCGCAGCGATGCGGAGGAGACGGAGCGAGAACGCTGATGGGCACGCTCAATATTCTGGTTGGCGTCTGTCTGATCTACGTCGTGTTTCTGTTCCTGATCGCCTTTGCAGCAGAGCGCGCGGCGCTGGAAGGCAAAGGCGGATGGCTGCGCAGCCCTTTGATCTACACCTTGTCGCTGTCGATCTATTGCACGGCCTGGACGTTTTACGGCGCGGTCGGCTATGCGGCGCGGTCCGGCCTTGAGTATCTGACGATCTATATTGGCCCGTCGCTGGTGATGATTGGTTGGTGGTGGCTGTTGCGCAAGCTGGTGCGGATTGGGCGCAGCCAGCGCATCACCTCGATTGCCGATTTGATCTCGTCGCGCTACGGGAAATCCAACCTTTTGGCGGTTGGCGTAACCGTCTTGGCGGTGATTGGCACGACGCCGTATATCGCGCTTCAGTTACAATCTGTAACTGTAAGCTTTGACGTTTTTTCAAGTGCTTACGGCGCGGAGTTAACGGAAGCAACGCAAGGCAGTAACGCGCTTTTGGTGGCGGCGGGGCTTGCGCTGTTTACCATTGTGTTTGGCACGCGCAATTTGGACGTCAACGAGCGGCACCACGGGGTGGTGATGGCGGTTGCGGTGGAAGCGATTGTGAAGCTGTTTGCGCTGTTGGCGGTGGGCATCTTTGTGGTCTGGGGCCTGGGCGGAGGGGTAAGCGAAACCCTGGCGCGGATCGATGCCAGCGAGATTGGCCAGTGGCAGATGCGCGGGGACCGCTGGGCGACGTTGATTTTCCTCTCCGGGGCGGCGTTCCTATGTCTGCCACGGATGTTCCAGGTCATGGTGGTTGAGAATGAAGATGAGGATCACCTGCGCACCGCAAGCTGGGCCTTTCCTGCTTACCTGATGATCATGAGCCTGTTTGTGGTGCCGATTGCGGTGGTGGGGTTGGACCTCATGCCAGCGGGCAGCAACCCGGACTTTTTTGTGCTGACCGTGCCTTTGGCCACAGGCAATGACGCTCTGGCGATGTTGAGTTTTATTGGCGGATTTTCCAGCGCGACCTCCATGGTGATTGTGGCGGCGCTGGCGCTGTCGACCATGGTGTCCAACCATATTGTGATGCCGATCTGGCTCAGCACGCAGAGCGTCGGTGCGTCCGTGTCTGGTGACGTGCGCCACGTGGTGCTGCTGTCGCGGCGGATTTCCATCGGGGCTGTGGTGTTCCTTGGATATTTGTATTTCCGCTTGTCGGGTGGCGGCACGGCGCTGGCTTCGATCGGTTTGATTTCCTTTGCCGGGGTGGCGCAGTTTCTGCCGGTGTTGATCGGCGGGATTTTCTGGCGTGGGGCGACGCGCACGGGGGCTTTTGTTGGCCTGACCGTGGGCTTTTTAATCTGGGCCTACACGCTTTTGCTGCCGAGCTTTGGCGCGGGCACGCTGGTGTCGGAAGCGATGCTGACCGAAGGCCCGATGGGGTTGAGCTGGCTGCGGCCGCAGGCGTTCTTTGGCATCACTGGGATGGATCCGCTGGTACATGCAGTGTTCTGGTCTATCTTGTTGAACACAATGAGTTTCTTTGTCGCTTCTCTGGTGGGATTCCCGTCGCCGTTGGAACGGTTGCAGGGGGCGCAGTTTGTGAATGTATTTGAGCACAGCTCCACACCGCAAAGCTGGGCGGGCAGCCTGGCGCAGACTGAAGACCTGATGGTCATGGCGCAGCGCATCATCGGTGCGCGGGAGGCGCAGAACCTGTTTGAGCGGGAGGCGAAACGACAGGGCATGAGTGGTCTTTTGCCGGAACCGTCGCCGGACTTTTTGCAACGTTTGGAGCGGGAATTGGCCGGGTCGGTGGGCGCGGCAACGGCGCATGCGATGATTGGGCAGATTGTCGGGGGCGCGTCGGTGTCGGTGGAAGACCTGATGGCGGTGGCCGATGAAACCGCGCAGATGATGGAATATTCCAGCAAGCTGGAAGCCAAATCCGAAGAGCAGGCCCGCACCGCGCGGCAATTGCGGCAGGCCAATGAAAAGCTGACACTGATTTCAGAGCAGAAAGACAGCTTCCTCAGCCAGGTGAGCCATGAGCTGCGCACGCCGATGACCTCGATCCGGGCGTTTTCGGAGATTCTGCGGGACAGTGATCGGCTCAGTGAGGATGAAAAGATCAAATACAGCTCGATCATCCATGACGAAGCGCTACGCCTGACGCGGCTTTTGGATGATCTGTTGGATCTGAGCGTGCTGGAAAGCGGGCGGGTGAACCTGAACATGCAAAGCGGGTCGCTTAAAGGTATTCTGGATCACGCTGTGGCCAGTGCCTTGACCGGCGCTGGTGCCGATAAGATGCAGGTGGTGCGCAATGCTGCCTATGAGGAGATCACCCTGAACACTGATCTGGACCGCCTGAGCCAGGTATTCATCAACCTCATTGGAAACGCGCAGAAATATTGCGATGCCAATGCGCCGAAACTGCGCATTGAAGTTGGGCGCAGCAATGGCGCTTTGGTGGTGGATTTCATCGACAACGGCAGTGGCATTCCCAAAACCGAACAGGCGGTGATCTTTGAGAAGTTCTCCCGCACGGGCGAGCAGAAGGTCAAAGGCGCGGGGCTTGGGTTGGCGATTTGTCGCGAGATCATGACTCGCTTGGGCGGCGCGGTGGAATACCTGCCGGGACAGGGCGGCGCGGCGTTTCGGGTGACCTTGCCCGAAGAGGTCGCGCTGGCGGCGCAATAGGCACAATTTCACACGGATTTTGAAGGTCTCGTAGAGGCTCTATTAACCTTATTGCGGCACATCTGTCCTGTAAGGAGCCACAAACAGGGCAGATCCGGATATGAGTGAAACTCAAGCCACTTCAATTCTACGTCGTAAAGCAGCGGATGGGCGGACCGAGCACCAGGCGCGCGCTATGACCCCCAACAAGGCCCTGCGCCTTGGCCTCGCTTTGGCGGCGGAAAAGGGTATGGATCTGGCGCTGGATGTGACTGATGTGCGCCATGTAAAGCTGCCGCACCGCGCCGTTGAGGTGACGCTGGACAATGAATCTCTGTTGATCTTGCTTGAAGGACAGAATGGTGAGCCCGGTGCCCTGGCGATGGATATGCAAGTGATGGCGGGGCTGGTGGAGTTCCAAACCCTTGGTCAGGTTGTTCCCAAGCCTGTGACAGATCGGGTGCCCACCAAGGTGGATGCCGCACTGATCACGCCGTTTCTGGAAGATGCACTGATGCGCTATGTGCGCATGTTGGCGGAAGAGGGCGAGGCGCCATACTGGCTGCAGCACTATAAATTTGGCGCAATGATGCAGGACACGCGGACGCTGTCGTTGGCGATGACCGCGCAGGATTATCAAATGTTTGTGCTCGACGTGAAACTCGAGCGGGGAAAGAAAACCGGCACCATGGCGTTGCTGTTCCCGGATGTGCAGGTGCTGGTCAATGAGCCAGAAGACGATGCGGAAACCGACGCCGAGAAATTCCAGAACGGCGTGAAAGAAGCCAGCACCGTGCTGAACGCGGTGGTGGGCAAGATCAGCTTGCCGATTGCGCAGATTCAGGCGTTGCAAGCGGGGGATACGCTGCCGTTGTCGGAAGAAGCGATGCAAAACGCCACGCTGGAAGCGTTGACCGGCGAAGAGATTGCCGAGGTGCGCATTGGGCAGCTCAATGGCATGCGCGCGGTCTGTGTGCCGGGACTGGTGGGCGCGGCGCCTGCTGCGGCCCCGTCTACAGAGCTGGCGGTGCCGGATATGCCGGATATGGGTATGCCGGATATGGGCGCGCCCGAGATGCCGGCGATGGATATGCCTGCCATGGACATGCCGGGGATGGACATGCCAGAGATGGGCGGCATGGATGATATTGGTGGCGATTTGCCGGGCATGGCGGAAATGCCTGCACTGGATGGTGGCGGCTTGCCAGATATGGGGGGTGACCTTCCTGATCTTGGCGGCGATTTGCCGGATCTGGGAGGCGGTGGACTGCCGGACCTTGAGCCAATGGGCGAGATGGGCGTTGGCCTGGACGCGGACAATGGCATGGAAGATTTCGCCGGGTTGGATGATCTCGATGATCTGATCCAGTTGGGCAATGATGATATAGGCGATCCGGCGGCGCTGGCCGATCTGGATTTGACAGGCACGTAAGACTTTCGAGCAGTCTTGACGAGCAAACGCAAAAAAGCCCCGCCGGAAGAGCGGGGCTTTTTGTTTGTCAGGTCAGATGTTTAGCCTTGCGATTTGATCGCTTCCAGATGTGGCACCAGGCTGGAGACATCATAGCCGCCATTGGCGGCGGCGTTCACGATGTCGGCCACCTCCATCTCCATGGCCTGAGACAGCGCCCAGCAGATGGTGGAGCGGGTGCCAGAGCGGCAGTAGGCCAGCACCTTGCCGTCACAGCCAGCGGCGCTGTCGCGTTGCAGCGCCTGACGGTCCGGGGTCATCGTGTCCATGGTCAGCGGGTTGACCACATACTGCAGGCCAGCCGCTTCGGCGGCGGCGCGCATGGTCTCGGAGTGCTGATCCGGGCCGACCTCATTGTCAGGACGGTTGTTGATGACAAGCCCAAAGCCAGCGTCGGCAAGGGCGGCAAAATCTGCGGCGTCAATCTGAGGCGCGGCAAAGAAGCGGTCGGTGATCTGACGAATATCCATGGCGATTGCTTACTCGGCAGGGACGGCGCTGTCCAGTTGCGCGCGCGCCAGAGGGACCAACGCCATGCCAGCAATCATGGCGGCGAAGAACACCCAATGCGGCCAGCCGCCATAGCTGAGCGAGGCCACGGCGGGGCCAGGGCACAGACCCGCGAGACCCCAGCCAACGCCAAACAGAACGGAGCCGAGCACAAGATTGCGCCCAAGCTTTGGTTCAGGCGGCTTCGGGAACTCCCCGCCGACAATCGGCTTGCGGCCATTTGTGAGCAGCCAAGCAATGGCCATTGGGATGATTGCGCCGCCCATGACAAAGGCCAGCGTCGGGTCCCAGTTGCCAAAGACGTCCAGCCAGCCCTGCACCTTGGTGGTGTCGGTCATGCCGGAAATGAACAGGCCTGCGCCAAAAAGGCCGCCTGCGAGCAGAGCGAGAAGACTGCGGCTCATCAGATCACTCCCAACAGGTGGCGGAAGAGTACGACTGTGAGGCCACCGGCCATGATGTAGAACACGGTGGCCACAATCCCGCGCAACGACAAGCGGGAGATGCCACAAACGCCGTGCCCGGAGGTGCAGCCATTGGCGAGGCGAGTGCCGACGCCCACACATAGACCTGCGGCGATCAGGACCGCCACGTTGGTGGTGGCATGTGTGTCCACGTCAGAGAACAGCGGGTAGAGCAGCACCGGCACCAGAAAAACACCGGCGAGGAAGGCCAGACGTTCGGCCATATTGCTTTTGCCGGAGCCATCAACGAGACCGCCGATGATGCCGCTGGCGCCCATGACGCGGCCGTTGCCGAGCAGAAAGACGGCGCCGCCGAGGCCAATAAGGAGGCCGCCGCCCAGCCCGAAGAGCCAGTCGGTTGGTATTGCGTTCAACATGATTTTTCCTTTGATGTTCGCGCTTTAAGGGTCAAAGTTTATTTACGGGAACCTTGAGGAAGACATCGCCTTCTTCATCGGGTTCCGGCATTTGCCCGGCGCGCATGTTCACTTGGAGCGACGGGATGATGAGTTTCGGCATGGCCAAAGAGGCATCACGCGTGTCGCGCATTTCGACAAAGCTGTCTTTGTCAGCGCCGTCGCCTACATGCACGTTGTTGGCCTTTTGCTCGCCTACTGTGGTTTCCCAAGCGTATTCATCTCGGCCCGGCGCTTTGTAGTCATGACCAACAAAAATGCGGGTCTCGTCCGGCAAGGCGAGGATTTTCTGGATCGACTGATAGAGCGTCTCGGAAGAGCCGCCGGGGAAATCACAGCGGGCGGTGCCGAAATCTGGCATAAACAGTGTGTCACCCACAAAGGCCGCATCGCCGATGACGTAGGTCATGCAGGCGGGGGTGTGGCCGGGGGTGTGCAGCACGTCGCCGCGCAATTGGCCAATCATGAAGCTGTCGCCTTCTTCAAACAGCTTGTCGAACTGGCTGCCGTCTCGCTGGAACTCCGTGCCTTCGTTGAAAACCTTGCCGAAGGTGTCCTGCACAATGGTGATGTTTTTGCCGATGCCGATTTTACCGCCGATCTTTTCCTGCAGGTAAGGCGCGGCGGAGAGGTGGTCGGCATGTACATGGCTCTCGAGGATCCACTCCACTTTCAGGTTGTTCTCCTGAACGTGGGCAATGATCTCATCGGCGGATTTTGTGTCGGTGCGGCCAGAGCTGTAGTCAAAGTCCAGCACGCTGTCGATGATGGCGCAGGATGTGCCCTCCGGGTCTTTCACAACAAAAGAGATGGTGTTCGTCGCTTCGTCAAAAAAGGCTGTTACGTCGGGGGTCATGGCGATTCCTCTATTTGGTGGGAAACATATATGAAAGATTGCATGTGTTTCAAGATGTGGGCGTGATATGTGCTAAAAACATGCGCAGTGCGGCGTGTTTTTGGGCAGCTATTGATGTGAATCAAGGCGCAGATTTGGGGTGGCTGTCAAGGTGCGTGCGGGTTTTGAAGCCGTGCCCTTGCGCGGTGGCCCCGGCAATGGAGACGACGATGACAGATCACAGCACATACAAAGCTGCCCTGCTTAAACGCTTGTCAGAGCTGGATAAACGGCTGCACGCGATCGAGGCTGAGCTGGACGCGCCGCACTCTAAAGATTGGGATGAAGCGGCGGTTGAGCATGAGGGTGACGAGGTGCTTGAAGGGCTTGGCACCAGTGGCCAAGAGGAAATCCGCCGAATTCAGGCTGCCTTGGAACGTTTGCGTGAGGGCGCGTATGGTTTCTGTGTAAAGTGTGGAGAGGAAATTTCCGATGCTCGCCTTAAGGTGGTGCCGGACGCCCCGCTATGCAGTGATTGTGCCGCTGGTTAAAGCACGCTGCCATTTTTAGGTTTTGAGAAATACGTTTGGGAGGACGTTACATGACTGTCGAACATCTATTGAACCGCGCGGAAGCGCTGGAAACCAAAATTCATAAGGCGGACGATATGGACCGCTATGAGCTGCATCAGCAGTTGCACCGCACTTTGATGAACATCGAGCAAAGTGGTGGTCGTGTGCCCGCGCGTCTGCGCCGGTTGGATCTTGATCTGCTGGATCAGGAGATCGAAGACAGTTTTGACAATATGCCGGTGTAACGCTGGTCATTGGCCTGACGCAGTGTGACAGATGTGCCGACCTGTGCAGCCCTGTGGATAACTGGGCTTGCGCGGCGGCTTTGTGCGGCTAAACTCTGAAAACACAAAGGCTTGCGCCGAAGTTTGTCAGGGTTTTGAGGCATGACGCAGTTGCTAGATTATGCGGTCGAAGGCGGGGTTGCGGTCCTGTCGATGAACCATCCGCCCACCAATGCGCTGACCGCAGAATTGCGTGCGGCGGTGTATGACGCTTTGCAGACCGCGCTTGCGGACAAGATGGTGGGCGCGATTGCGCTTCTGGGCAGTGGCGCGGAGTTTTCCGCCGGGCGCGATTATTCTGAACTTGGCAAACCAATTGCGCATCCCAATCTGGCAGAGCTGTGTGCTGCGGTTGAGACCGCGGGCAAGCCGGTGGTTGCTGGCTTGTCGGGCGCGGTGATGGGCGGTGGGCTGGAGCTGGCCTGGGCCTGCCATTACCGTGTGGCCCTAAGCAGCACGCAGGTCGCCATGCCCGAAGTCGCGCTTGGCGTAATGCCCGGGGCAGGGGGTACGCAACGTGCGCCACGCCTGTTGGGGGCGGATACAGCGCTCAATATCCTGTTGTCCGGTGTGATGATGCCGATCACCTCCGCTGAGGTGGCGGGTATGGTGGACGAGATTGTTGAAGGTGATCTGCGCGAGGCCACTGTGCTTTTTGCGCTCAACTGTATTGCCAAATACAAACCCGCACGGCCAACGGCGGATGCCACCGGTGGGATTGCCGATTTCCAGGCGTTCCAGGCGGGCGTGAGCAAATGGGAAAAGCGCATCGACCCGCGGGGGCAGGATGCCGCTTTGGCCATTTTGGAGTGCGTGAAAGCTGCGCCTTTGCTGCCGTTTGAGGTTGGTCTGGAGTTTGAGCGCGAGCGGTTTGAAGAATTGGTGACCTCCGATCAGAGCCGGGCCCTGCGCCATGTGGCGCTGGCGGAGCGGCGGGCGACACGTTTGCCGGAGATGCATCAGGCCGACCCCCGTCCAGTGAAAATACTCGGCGTTGTGGTCGGCGCGGATCGTGTGGGCGCGGATTTGGCGCTGGCGGCTTTGCAGCATGGCTTGTCGGTGGTGTTGACCGCGCAGGTGCCTGCGGCGTTGGAGCTGGCGCAACGGCGGATCGAGGCGGCATTGCAGCGCATGGTGACCAGTGGCCGCATCGAAGATGTCGCGTCGCGCGAGATGTTGGCGCGTTTGCGTGCCGAAGCGGATCTGGTGGCTTTGGCGCGGGCCGATTTGGTGATTGAAGCCATCGGTCAGGGGCGTGAGATTTCGCGCCAGATTGCGGCGCAGCTGGACGGGATTGTCAAAGACGGCGCGGTGATTGCGGTGCATGATGATGCGGCGCAGATCGGACCGGTGGCGCAGGCCACGGGCAGCCCGCAGGATGTGGTTGGCCTTTATGTGCCAAACCTGCATCTGCGCACCTCCGGAGTGGAGGTCGCAGTGGGCAAAAGCACGGGGCCTGAGGCGGTTGCGACGCTGTTTGCCATGCTGAGCGCTATGGGGTTCCTGCCGGTGCGGGCCAAGACCTACAACGGTTTGATTGGTCAAAACGTGATGGGGGCCTGCATCCGCGCGGCGGAGGATTTGCTGCGCATTGGCGCGGACCCTTACGAGATTGACCGGGTCATGCACAGCTGGGGCTTCTCGCTGGGGCCGTTTCAAATTGCCGATGCTCTGGGGCTGAATGCGCCGGGGCTGCGCACGGCTCAGGCGGGGATCAGCACGGTGCTGTATCGTATGGGCCGCGAAGGGCGTGGGGCGCAGCGGGGGTGGTATCAGTATTCGCAAGAGCACCCGTTTGGTGCGGCAGATGCGGACACGCGGAACATCGTGCGCGCGGTGATCGAAGAAGACCCCAAACCGGTCAGCAATGTGGGCGTGCGTGATGTGGACATTGAAAAGACCTGCCTCGCGGCGATGGCCAACGCCGGGGCACGACTATTGCGTATAGGTGTCGCTTCCAAACCGTCAGACATTGATGTGGCCATGATCCACGGCTTTGGCTTCCCGCGCTGGCTGGGCGGCCCAATGCAGGCGGCGGACGATCACGGGTTGATCGATCTACGCAACCACGTGCGCAAGTTGGCAGAGCAGGGGGATGCCTTCTGGAAACCGGAGCCGCTGTTTGACACGCTTATCAAAAACGGGCGCGGTTTTGGGGCGCTCAATGGCTGAGGCTTAGGGGCAGGACACTTAGGACAGGGAAATCCCGACCATCACCACCATCAGGCCAATCACAGACAGGAACAGCGCGCCGAGGTTCAGCGGCACGACCTTCTGAACCGCTGCGCGCAGCTCTTCGTCTGACAGGCCAGCCTTGCGGGCTTTGGCGACTTTCACGATGGAGAGCAGCAGGCCCAGCAGGCCAATCACCGACATAAGGGCTCCAGCCCAGATCATCCATTGCATCGCAGACGTCCTCTTTTGCGGGCGCATTTGGGGGCGCACCCTGTCTGGACAGGGCAGCTACCGGATTGTTGGCACACGCGCAAGACGGGGGACACGCGGCATTTGGCACAGATCACGGGAAATGGCGAAGCGGGCCTTGCATGGCAGCGCGGTTTGCGGTCTATAGCTGCGTTAATCTTGGCGCCCGCGCGGCGCGCATAATCGGCACAAAATGAGGTCAGACATGAGCGAAGGCACATCTTCGGACGCGCAATACGGCGTCACCGGTCAGGAACTGAAACAGTTCATCGAGCGCGTCGAGCGTTTGGAACTTGAGAAAGCCGAAGTGGCTGAGCAGATCAAAGAGGTCTTTGCAGAGATGAAAGGCCGCGGCTTTGACGTGAAGGCAATCCGCACAATAATCCGCGAGCGCAAGCAGGACCCCAATGATGTGGCCGAGCAGGAAGCGGTGATTGACATGTATAAGTCAGCGTTGGGCATGGCATAAGGTTCAGCACGAAAGCGACTCTCAAGAGGCTCTCCATTGGAGGGCCTTTTTGTTTTTTGGCAAGTGCCGCATTGACCGACACCTTGGATGAGATACCCTGACTGCGTTGGGCGCTGCGTTTTTGGCGGCCGCGTCCCTGTTGCGTGTTTAAGGATTTTGTCATGGGCTATTTGAAACGAGCTTGCCGCTTTGCGGTGACACTTCTTTTGGGGCTCGTGCCTTCTTTTGTTACAGCGGACGATGCGGCTGACGCAAACAATCCGCTGGCAAATGTGCGCGCCTTTAATATTCAAGGGTACTACTTGAATGATTTTAGTGGCTTGCCCAGTGATACCGACGGGTTTCAAACGGTCTTACGCTATGCGCAGCCACTCAAAATTGGGGACACCAATTGGCTTATGCGTGCCTCATTGCCTTACAATTCGCTGCCTATTGGGGCGGGCAATACAACGGTCAGCGGCATTGGCGATGTGGATGTCTTTATGGCCTATCAGTTTGACACCCGTCCCGGCATCAGCTTCGGCATTGGGCCTCAAGTGGTTGCTCCCACGGCCTCTGACGATCGGCTCGGTGCAGATCAATGGCAGCTTGGCCTCGCCAATGTCTACTTCAACGGCACCTCACCTCAGTTCCAATATGGCTACCTGTTGATTTACCGGACTGGTGTTGGCAGTACGCCAGCTGGCCGCAAGCGGCCTGAGGTCGGGGCGTTTCAGCCATTTTGGTTCTACCAACTGGGCAAAGGCTGGTACACCGGTGGCGCGCCAATCTGGACCTATGATTTTACCACCGACAACTACAATGTGCCCTTCGGGTTGCGGTTGGGAAAAGTTCAACAGTTCGGTTCAACTACAGCTAATATTTTTGTGGAGCCGCAATGGTCCTTGGCCAGTCGTGGCAACGGCCAGCCTCAGTTTCAGCTCTACGCGGCGGTAAACCTACAATTCCGATAGTTGGGTACGCCTTATGGCGTTAGAACCGTTACGCCGGGAATGCGCTCGATCCGATAAACGTCTTCGTCATAGGCCTGCGTCATGTGGTCGACCATGGGTACGGTCCAGCCAGGCAAGTCGAGCTCTTCTTCGATTTCGTCTTCGATGGCGAATTTATCTAAGAACGCAGCATAGATGCGTCGTTTCTGGATTTCGGTCACGCCGGGGTGATCTGCCAGGAAGGCTTCCAGCCGCGTCATGCCTTCGTCGCTCATGATACTGCGGAGCAAATCCGTGCCACCTGCAACTGGGGTGGCTGGATCCAACCCTGCCATATCGCGCATGATCTCTTCCCATATGATCGGGGTGTCTTCGTTGCACCAAACTGTGACCGGCATATGTGGCACGGCATCGCGGATGCGCAGGATCAACTCGGACCAGCGCAGTGCCAGTGGATCGCAATTGTCGGTAACTTCCTCGATGGGGTGGTTGGGCGAGGCGGCGACAAGTGCGGGCACAAAGGTGGCCGGATTGCGGATTGCCATGAAGATCTCCAGATCTTCGCCGTAAAACAACGAAGACACGCCGCGCAAACGGTCGCCAGCCGTCGGAAACAGGCAATTGTCGCGGATTGCGCGGCGGGGCACACCAAAGAAGTTGTCGTTGGACAGGATCATACGGTCCGGTTTGGCGTCCCCAATCATGCCGCCCATGATCGCGCCTTTGTAGTCGGCTGCCATGGTGGCATTGTTCATCTGCCCAAGCGTGTCGCGGATTTGGCGACGATAGGTGGATTGGGGCGGCAGAGCGATGCCATTCTGCGCCAGCAGATCCCGGTTTTGGCTCAGGCTGCCGAGCAGTTTGCCCTCGTCTGTGAAATGCGCGCCCGCGTGAAGTACAATCTGCATGTTCTTTTCGTTGTTGGATTGTGCTGTAACAAGTATAGCCTCGTTTCTGGACAGTAAAACCAGATTCAGGCAACACAAGGGCGCGATAAAGGAATCCCCTGTGCAATCACATGTGACAACACCGCCCTCCGCACAAAACTCAACGCCCAAGGCGTTGAAAAGATGGTTGTCTTTTGACCCGTGGTCCTTGGGGGCGCTGTTTGTCGCAACTGTTGTGCTTGCGCCGATCCTGGCGGTGATTTGGATTGCGTTTCATCCGGTTGAAAATATCTGGCCGCATTTGCTGTCCACCACACTGCCACGCTACATGCGCAATACGCTGGTTTTGATGGTCTCGGTTGGTGTGCTCGCGGCCGCGATGGGTGCAACAACGGCTTGGCTGGTGACGCGCTATCGCTTTCCCGGGGTGCGCTGGATTCAATGGGCTCTGCTGTTGCCGCTGGCCATTCCTGCCTATGTCGGCGCCTATGCTCTGGTAGATTTTCTGGAATACGCGGGACCGGTTCAAACCGGCTTGCGTGACCTGTTTGGGTGGCAAACAAGCCGCGATTATTGGTTCCCGGAAATTCGTTCCATGGGCGCGGCGATCATCGTGTTGTCCGCTGCTTTGTTTCCCTACGTCTATATTCTGGCCCGCGCGGCATACCGGGAGCAGTTCGGCGCTTCCGAAGAAGTGGCGCGATCTTTGGGGGCGGGGCCGTTTGCGCGGTTCTGGCGCGTGGGGCTGCCAATGGCCCGCCCGGCGATTGCCGCCGGCACCGCCATTGTGATGATGGAAACTGTGAATGACTTTGGCACTGTGGATTATTTTGCCGTGCAGACCCTGACCACCGGGATTTTCAGCGTTTGGTTGGAAAGCAACAACGCAGGTGGTGCAGCACAGATTTCCAGCGTGGTGCTGATGCTGGTGATCCTGCTGGTCACGATGGAAAAAATCAGCCGCCGGAAGGTGCAGTTTTTTAGCCTGAGCAACCGCAACCGCCCGGCTGAGCCGGTGCAGTTGACAGGGGTTTGGGGCTGGATGGCCTTCGTCACCTGTCTGCTACCCTTCCTAATCGGGTTTGTGATGCCGTTTCTGGTGATTGCGGACAACGCCGCAAGCAGTCTGGAGCAATGGCGGGACCCTGCCTTGTACGAGGCGCTTTGGAATACGTTGCGGGTCTGCGGCATTGCTGCGGTGCTGACCGTGGTCGCTGGTGTTTTGATGGTCTACGGCGTACGCCTGTCAGGCCGCAGCCTGCCGCGCTTGCTGTTGCCTATCACCACAATTGGCTATGCGGCACCTGGCGCGGTTTTGGGCGTGGGCATTCTGATCCCGCTGGCGGCGCTTGACCACAAACTGGCGGATCTGATCGAGACGATGACAGGCTCCCCAACCGGATTGATTCTCACCGGCTCATCCTTTGCTCTGATTCTGGCCTACTGCGTGCGATTCTTTGCCATTGCCCAAGGCGCGGCAGATGGCGCTATGGGGCGCGTGGCGCCCAGTTTGCCAATGGCAGCCCGGTCTTTGGGGCGTACAAAAGGACAAGTTTTGGGCGAAGTTTACCTGCCGCTGGTGCGTGCCTCGATTGGTTCCGCACTGCTTCTGGTCTTTGTGGATTGCGTGAAAGAGCTGCCCGCGACCATGCTTTTGCGCCCGTTTAACTTTGATACATTGGCCACACGCGTGCACGAGCAGGCCAGTTTGGAGAACCTGCCGGACGCCAGCCCCGGCGCGATCATGATTGTTTTGGTGGGGCTTGTGGCGGTTGGACTGCTGGCCCGCGCAAATCGCTAAAAAAGCCTCTTGCAGGTTCTGATCGAAGGCCTTAAACGAAGCTCCAGTGCCCCTATAGCTCAGCTGGTAGAGCAACTGATTTGTAATCAGTAGGTCCGCGGTTCGAGTCCGTGTGGGGGCACCATAAAAATCAATGACTTAGCGGTGAATTTGCTGAATGTGTCATTTTGGTTTCCCAGTATGTTTCCCACTTTCATGTTCTGTTTGTGTTCTGTTCTCGCGTAGCTGAACCACCTCGTCTGCGAGTCGTTTTTGGTTTGCGCCACTGGAGTACTTCGCAACCATGCTGCGGGCCTTATGGCCAGTGATCGCTGCGATCTGCGCATCTGTAGCCCCGAGTTCCGCGAGCTTTGAGGCCGCACTGTATCGCAGGCCATGCAGTGAATAGGCGCGGGTTTTGGCCTTGTTTGAAATTCGGGTTAGCCGTTGTGCAGCGCCGCTATATGTAAGGGGCGCGCCGGTCTGGCTGGTGAGGATGAATATCCCGCGTTTTTCGGTTTGCCTCAGAATGTCCAAAAGCTCATTCGTGCAGGGCACCCATATCTTTGTGCCTGTTTTATTCTGCGCCACAAAGATGCCCTTGCCGTCAAAGTCAGACCATTTCATTTTGATGAGATCGCCCGCACGTTGGCCAGTGCCTAGGGCGAGTTCAAAGAGCAGGGCGGCCTCTGGTGTCGCTTGCGCTCTAAACGCCTCAATGGCCCATTCCGGCCAAGGCGTGTGGCCTTCCCCCTCTTTTAGCTTGCGAACCCCTTTTGCGGGGTTGTCGGCGCGCCATCCGAGATCGATGGCGAGTTCGAACAGAACGGAAATCACTTGCAGGGTGTAATTTGCTGTGCGCGGTTTGTCTGAGTTCGCCTGTTGGATCGCAATGGCGTGCTTGCGCTGAAATTTCAGAGTGTCCTTGGTGCCGACGCGCTGACGCAAATATTCAAGATAGCGGCTGTATTCGCGCTTTGTGACAGGCTTGAGATCGATCCAGCGGGGGCTTTTCTTATAGAGCAGGATCAGGTTGTTCCAGGAAGTTTTGCGTTCGGCTAGGTCGCCACCGCGCATTAAGCGCCAATATGCCTTGTCGTATTCTTCGCTGGATGGATCGTCAGGTAAGCGGGTGTATTTGCCGTCTTTGCGGAAATACTGATAGGTGCGGCCTTTAATGACTTTGGTTGTGGTGAACTTCTTTCTTACCATTGAATTTCCTCATACCCATCCGCTTTCTCACCTCTGGCAATAGCCTTTAATTCGTCAGTTTCCCAACGTTCATGGGGTCCGATCTGTTGCGGCTTGGGTAAAACGCCCTCTTCCACCAATGCTAGAAATTCGCCCTGCGTCATCTCAAAGAGCGCAGCGGCGGTTTTGGCGGTGGCAAAAAGGGGCGTGTGTTGACCCATTACTCGATGTACTTTCGGACGCGCTTCACCGCCTCTGTGCTCGTGTCAGTCATTGGGGGCCTCCATACCCTTCTCCGCTGTAAATGGCTTCGGCGAATGCCTCTTGAGGGGTGCTGCCGGTACCCTCGACACGCTCAAACGGCTTGCTCATGTGGTGGGAAATTACTTCCCAAACCGTATCGCTATCTCCAGTGTCCGCAATTGGTTCGGCACGGCACCGAACATCCCAGCACTCGCTTTCCAGCCGATCCCAAATTTCCGTTACAGTTTTGGCTATGGCGTCTTGTGGCGGTGTAACAAAGGCGCTGCGGATGCGGGCTTCGTAGTGCCGTTGTGCGTCCATCTTCGCTTGGAACAAGGAACCACGAACTTCGCCCTCCCATTGCTCTATACGGCCACTTTCATGAAACAACTCAATCCAAGCATAGTGGCGACCACCACAAATGCCGACATAATAAGTTCCAAAAATGGTCTTTGCGCCGTGCGTGTAGTTGTTTTGCTTGGATGGGTTCCACCACGCCAACTGCCCGATGACGCCGACCATGGCCTTTAGCTCGTCGCGCTCTTTTAGGAGGGCGTCACGCTCGTCGCGCAAGCCAACAATGAATTTACGCCAAGGCTGGGGGATTGCCTCCTCTATCACGGCAATACGCTCTACCGCCTCTGTGCTTGTGTCAGTCATGTCGATGCTCCTGTGTGGCGATGAGGGTGCCTATGGTGATGGTTTTGATCATGCGGCAATCCTTTCGACGGTCAGGTGTTGGCAATTGGCGGCGCAAAGCGCTTCGGCCAGATTCGGACAAACGCTGTTGCCTACGCAGCTGACCTGCACGGACTTGGTAAAGTCCTCAAAGGTCCAATCGTCGCCGTCCTGGTGCCAGACACCTTCGATCACGTAATCGGTCGGGAAGCCTTGAGCGTTGAACAGCTCGCGCGGGGTCAACATTCGCATTCCGATGTCCACCACCACGAAGGTTTCGCCTTCGATTTCCAGCGTGACAAACTCGCCGCCGTCCCAAGCGTCATGGGATCGCAGGAATTCGGCCACCTCACGGGCGCGGGCCTCATGCTCTGGGCCAAAGCTTGGCGCCAAATTCGCTTGCACGTGGCTGAATCGGTCTTTGACGGTGATTGTGTGGCAAGGTTCGCTTGTCCGTGCTCCATCGCCTGTCCCGTAATATTTCGCGAACCACGGCGCTACAATTTGCTGTTGTGAACCTGTTGCAGTCACCGACGACATAGGGGCATTTGCTGGGCGCCCGGGATTGAAGCCTCTGCGGGCCTTATTGTGTTGAGCGAGAAAAGCACTCAGAGGCGCATGCTTGATCCCGCCCGCAACGGCAGTGCCAAGCGGCGCATGGATGTCTAGGCATCGCGGCTTTTGGCCCTCTCTCTCGCCATAGCCAGTTTGCACCAATGCGGGAATTATCACTGCGTTCTGATCCTTTCGGTTGGCGCAGATCGTGTGCATCGGATCAAGCGCGTCCCGATTGCGCCCGCCGTGCTGCGCATAGGTCAGTATTGGAGCAATCAAGCCTGTCTTGCCGCCTCCGCCCGCAGTGATCGTTGGAGCCGGTGCCGTTGCTGTTTGCCCAACCGATTGGCCGAAGTGCCGGATAAGGGTAGGGGCAACCAATGCCGAATGTCCGCCGCCGGCAAGCACTGTCGGGTGTGGCGCCAAAACTGAGCTATCCCGTCGCGCCGTGCCTTTCAGGCTCATGAGGTGTGGGGTAATCAGAGAGCGGCTGACGCCGCCAGCAGTAACGACGCCCAGTGGATCGGTCAGTGGGTATTCACGCCGCCCGCCGCTATCGCCATGTGCAACACTAATGAGGCTTGGAGCCACAACCGCCTTTTCGCCGCGATTGGCACCGGTGATGGTCTTAAACGGCGCAGTGGCGTCTTCCACCCGTCCACCGTGGGTCAGGTTTACGAGATAGGGCTTTTGGGCTTCCAGTACGTAGCGCTTCATTCCGCGCGCCACGCGCGCCAGTGTGTTCTGAGCAAGGGGGCGCTTTGCAGTCAGGCTATACTTGGCCTTGATCTCTGCGCTGGTGTCAAAGATCGAGGGGCAGGGCAATGACCAATCAATACACTCCGCGGCTGTGCGCCATGGTTTGAGCTTGCCCGCGTGGACTTCTTTGCAGTTTGGATCGCCATGCGTAGTCTTGGGCCATGCAATAGGCTGTCCATCGCAGCGCGCCACCATAAAGAAGCGCTTGCGGATCGTCGGTGCGCCGTAGTCGCAGGCGCGCAGCTCTTTCCAGTCGACTTTGTAGCCGAGGTCTTTCAGAGCCTTCATCCACTCCTCGAAAATCACACCCTCAAGGCCTTTGATCACGCGGCCCTCATCGCAGAGCGGCCCCCAAGTGCGGAACTCTTCGACGTTCTCCATCAAGATCACATCGGGGCGCTGATCCTTTGGCAGCCGCGCCCACCGGACCACCGCCCACGCCAGATCCCGAATGTTGCGATCTTTCGGCTTTCCGCCCTTGGCTTTGGAGAAGTGCTTGCAATCCGGAGAGGCCCACAAAAGACCAATCTTGCGGCCTTTGTTCACGTTGGACGGTTCCACGTCCCAAATATTGCTGTCCAGGTGTAGGGTTTCGGGGTGATTTGCAGCATGGAGCGCCAGTGCGTCGGCGTTGTGATTGATGGCAACGTCTGGGCTCCTGCCTAAAGCTTGCTCAATACCCTCAGAAGCGCCACCTCCTCCGGCAAAGCAGTCAATGATCATGGGGAAGTCAGCGAAATTTGTCATATAGAAATCCCTGCGAAAAGGCTCAGGCGCGGCGAACCACAGTCCCGTCCATTTTTCTTTTCCACTGGCTGTCTTTGGACCCAGCCAAGCGGCTTTTAGGCTTGTGAATGCCAAGGTGTTTCTTGCGCACACGGTCGCACTTCGCCTTGGTTTTCACGTCCTCACGTGTCTTCTTTTTGTGTTCGGTGTGCAGGGCAGGCGCGAGATTGGACTCGCGGTTCTCTCCCCCTGCCGCCAATGGAATGACGTGATCAGCTTCCCACTTTTCTCCGGCCGCGATTTTGCGACCGGAGATGTGGCAGGCGCCCTTGTGGGCTTCGAAGACCCGCAGGCGCACCCGCGCCGGAATAGCGGTGTCGGGCGTTGCGCCAATCCATTCTGGGACGCTGCGCTTGCTCATGCCGCCACCCCGAGAATGCTGTGACCCCAATCCAGTACGGCTTGCTTGCTCGCTTGAAAGCGCTCCTTGCCCATGGCCTTGTAGCTTTGGCTGTGTGGAGTGGAGCAGATAACGAAGTTTTTGCGCACGATGACGAGGGCGTAGCCATGTGCCTTGCGCGCTAGATTGGCGATCACCGGTGCGGCTGCACATGCTGCTGCCTTGCTTTCAAAAACGATGGTCTCTGTGTCGCAATGACCGGTAGCGATCAGGCCGTGCTTGCGAAACGCGTCGGCGCTTTTTGCGTAAGGTGCACTTGCTTGGTGATGGGGGAGATTGGCCCACAGGTCATTGATCTCGGCAAACTGCTGGTTGTGGCTGTCGCGACTGCGTTGTTGTTCGCGCAGTTTGTCGGCAAGGGCGTCGGCATAGGTTTTGGGAACCCATTCCTCACCATCGATGACCATGCTGGCAGGGCGTAGGTTTAGTGGGTGCTGGCTCATTAGTTTGCTCCCAAGATGGTTCGTTCAAGGACCGCGTTTGACAGTTCGTCTGGATCAATTCCGTAGGCTTTTCCGACCTCCACAAAGAGCGCGGCGTGATTGGCTCCCTGAGGCGATTTCATGGCCGCTTCCTCGCGTGCGAGGTATTCATCAACTGCTTTAGGCATGTTTTCTAAAGTCATGACTTTAAACCTTAAAACGGGATTGGTGTTTGTCGTCTGGAGCGGGTTTTTGGATCGTGGACCGCGTCAGGCAGCCTCCGCCTCATAGGAAGCCATACAGCTTTGGAAGCAGTCGAAGACATCTTGGAACAGGTGGTTGTGCTTCTTGTCCAAGGCCTCAATGATCTGCTCGCGTTTGTTCCAGACGTTGTTGACGCCTTTCGCGGTTTTCATCCCGCGCATGTCGGCAATGATCTGAGAGGCAAAAGCGTCGGCTTTCTCCGCGTCGGTCGCGTCGTCTGGCAAGTTGTCCAATACCCCGTCGATCCAAGCGTCCTTGAGGCCATTCGAGATTGCGCGGCCTTCATTGCGTCCAGTGACGCTCAAGTCGTCTGCGTCGACGTCTTCATCCGCAGCGACGCCAAGGAGCGCGGTCAATGAGTATCGGCGCGCATAGGTCAGGGCGGCTCCGATCTTCTGGATGTTGTTCATGCGACCAGTACCGTCTTGAACGAGAGGGTAGCGGCTGACGAGCGTTGCGCCGGTCTCATGGGCGAGAGTGGTTTCCAACTTGTCACCCGCGATCGACTGAAAGATTGAAAGCCCGTTTTTTGAGAGAATGGGGCGGACAGCGCGGAGAATGTCGGCGATGTCTGCGTATTTGTATCCGTGGCCTGTCTTGTTCTTTGGGATTTCCGGGAATTCACCCTGTGCCTTTGCAAGTGCTGCATACAGCGGCCCCATGTTTGGGGCTGGGCGGCGATCTGATTTGCTCAAGATGCTGGATGTCATAATTCGTTCCTTCAAAACTGGAGCGGGCAGGGGCTTACGCAGCCTCTTGCTCGCTTTCCTCAATGCGGTTGATTGCTTCGAAACCGATCATCTTTTCCGTCCACTCGCGGGAGCGGTAGATCTTGGTCACCCCATCGTCGATGCTGACGCCATCGACGGTGATGAAGCCGCTGGTGTTGGTGGAGAGATAGGCAATGACTTCTTCGCCGTTTTCGTTTTCCGGATCGCATTCTTCGACCCAGATATCGGTCACATCGACCTCGAGTTCGGCGTTAGTCCAAGATGGTGTTTTGATCGATTGATACTGCATATCTCTTCCTCCGATGAAGATGAGATAGTATGGACAAAAGTCCACGTCAAGCCAAAAGTGGACAAAAGTCCATCGGATGAGGGTTGGTTCTCTGTGGCAAGGCGAGCTCGAGTTGCGGTCATGCATCGCTCGTTTTATTGGTATGGGAAAAATTGACGTACGTACTGCTGTTAAGTCACTCGGCTAGAGCGCAAATAGAGTGCTAGTTCTGCAGCTTACAAGACGCACATAAGGGGAGATGAACCGCACGCTGGCTCGCAAAATACCAGAAACTTGCGGTTACAAACTGGACTTGATGGTTCGTTTGTGGGGGGGATAGCTGACAACTAGTGGGGCTAAGATTTTATTGTGAAAGCCTTAACGGTACTCTTCAGTCAGTTCCTTTTTAACGCTTTTTTCTTTTGTCCACCGCTGCTCGGGCTGCAACGATGATGAACTCGCGCTCTTCCTCGGAGAGTTGGGAAAGTAGGCCAACGGCCTCCAGGTAAGGTGATGTTTCTGTATCCTTGAGGAATTGATCAAGAGTCTTACCGAACGCTTCCGCTACACGTCTCGCGTCATCTACGTTCGTTTTCGCAGAGTCTCTTTGTTTGAGTTTGTTCAGCTGGTCTTTTGACACGCCGGAGCGACGGGCTACCTCAGCTACAGACAGGCCGGAGGCCCCAAGTTCAACCAAAAATGCGTCTCGAAACGTTCTTTCCATGGACCGTTTATACATTTGAACGCCGACACTTTGATAGCGGACAAAAGTCCATTGACGGGAAGTGGACAAAAGTCCATATTTCCGCCATGACGGATGAACAAGAAAAGTTAGTGAGGCGAATAGAGGCGGCATCTGAGCGTGCCGGTTTATCTGCCGCAACGATCTGCGAACGGGCTGTCAGAAACAGTCGATTGTATGACCGTCTGAAGTCCGGCGGAAGTTGCACGTATGAAACTGGCGGGAAAATTCATTCATTCATAGACACGCTCGAGGCTCAGGAGAAAAGGCAACATGATCTTTGATCCTCGTGCACTGCAAACTGATGTCGCCTTCATTCGTTGTGGGGCGCCATTTGGTCGTCGGCCAAAGGATTCGACGCTCTCAAACTGCACGCACAGCACTCCCTTCACAACAAAAACGGGTTTTAGAATGTCTGATCTTCTGTACGCCAACATGTTCCGTCGCCTTGTCAATAAGACGGGTGGGGTAGAGGCAGCCTGCGCCACGGTTTCTGCGTTGCTAGGGCATGAAATCTCCAAGGGGACGATCTCTCGGATCCAGAACGGGTTCGCTGCGGTGCCGATGATCTACGTCTACGCGTTGGAAGACGCGACGGGCGACTATCGGTTTACAAAACTGCGCGCCAAGGAAGTTGAAGACCGCGTGGCGGCAAAGGAAGGTCCGTCAATAACGCGGCTTGCCGGTGAAGTCGGCAAGGAGGCCGGTGAGGCTGTAAACGCGCTGATCCTTGCGGCCGAAACCGGCGATCCCAAAGCCATGGCAGAAGCTCGTGTTGAAGTGGAAGAAATGCTTCACGCTGGAGAGACCGCGCTTTCCACAATCGAGAAGTTGAAGGCGTAATGTCTGAGCCGCTGCGCCCCAAACTCACTTCAGAAGACGGGTATGCCGTAATACGCATCCCGTTGACCGAAGTGCATGGGCTACGCGTAGCGCTCAATGAATGCCCGTGTGTAGCAACCAAGTCTTCCAGAACAAAATCAATCAGAAAGCGGCTAGCGATAGCCCTTGGCAGGCTGGAGGCGCGATAATGGCAGTTACTCAAGCAGAGGTCGTGCGTCGCCTTCAAGCAGGAGAGACACTTCTCTGCTCACTTCCCGTTGGAGATTGTTCGACAGACAAGCCCATCTATTTCCTGTCCGGTGGTGGTCGCGTCACAACGGCCACTTACCGGAAGTTGACACCAGAAATGGAAGCAGTCTCGCCGGGGCTATTTGAGGACGTGGAGCCTCAAGAATGGCGGTGGGTGAAGACATGAGCAACCTCGTTACCTCACTGCTTCGCAGCAAGAACCTCGGCATTGGGCTGAGTGCTAAGTCTGTAATCCTGTTGATGGGCGATATCGCCAGCGACGATGGGCAGGGGATTTGGGCTTCCAAAGGCACAATGGCGAGAGAGTTAGAGACCACTGAGCGCACTGTTCAGCGGCAAATCTCCGCACTCGAAAGCGCAGGCTTCATCGAGGAAGTAGGCAAGCGAAGACACAGAAACGGCTTCACAGTCGAGTACAGAATTTGCTTAAGCGTCGTGTCCAGTTGTCCAAATGCAGGCGGTATACCGGTGGCAGATCGGCATTCGACCCCCGACGGTGTGTCACCCCAACCCCCGACAGGCTGTCACCCCACGGACTAGACCCCTGACAGTGTGTCACCGGTACCCCTGACAGGCTGTCACCCCACAGACGAGACCCCTGACAGTGTGTCACCCGTACCCCCGACAGAGTGTCACCCCATAAACGTGACCCCCGACAGTGTGTCACCCCAAGATACGACAGTGTGTCACCCCTCGGCGGGCACCCCCGACACAGTGTCACCGGTACCCCCGACAGAGTGTCACCCAAACCAAAATAAACCATCCAATAAAGTTAATAATATTAGTGAAGGGCAAAAGATCAGCGATGCGCTAACGCGGTTCGCTGGCCTCGATGCGGTGTCTAGTTTCGTCGCCTATCGCCGGAAGATCAAAAAACCACTCACGGTCACGGCGGCCAAGCGACTGGCCGAGCAGCTACGCCAAATCGAGGCCAGAGGTGGCGACGCCTCTGACGCCCTAGGACTCGCCGAGGAACGCGGCTGGCAGTCCGTCAAAGCCGATTGGTACTTCAACGAAAAAGGGCAGGGCAATGACCAACGCTCCCGCAGCAGTTTCCAAGCTTCCAACACCGACCCCACGACTGACGCAATCGCTATCGCCGCACGAAGTCGAAGACCATCGGGCCCGGATCGCGTTCGAGGTTGAAATCATCATGCAGGGATACTGGCAAGCTCCACTTTCGCCTGAAATGAAGGGCGCTGTTCTCGCCGATTGGTGCGACGAGCTCGAGGACTGGCCGCAGGATCAGGTGCGGGCAGCGCTGCGCGATTGGCGGCGACGCAATCCGTCGAAAAAACCGAACCCCGGGCACATCTCAGAAATCCTCAAAGCATGGCGGGGCAGGGACTACGTGGCGAGCCTGCCACCCAAACAGGAAGCCCCTCGAGGAGAGCGCTGCGGAAAGAAACGTGCCGAGGAAATCATTGCCGAGGTCGGTTTCCAGCTGAAGAGATTTGGAGGTGGGCAATGAGACTGGTCTCAACGATCTACAGCAAAGGTCCAGACGAACGCGATCACGCACAGCTTCTGAAGAACCGCGACAAAGCCCGCGTGGCGCTCTGGCACAAGGAAGGCATCGCCGCAATCGACCCAAAAGAAATCAACGATGATTGGATCAAGCAGATGGTGATCAACATCGCAACCGAGCAGTACGGAGCGCGCAAAAATGGGGAAGGGTGACCGCCGCGGGAAGTCCAAAAAGCAACCGCTGGATTTGCCAGGATTGGCGCCAACACCGCGCCCCAAGAAGCGAGGCAAGGCCCGTATGGCAGAGATTGGCCAGGAACGCGATCCGCAGCGCACGGTGCTGTCCGCACGAGCGCGAATGATGGGGCAGGAGGACACAGTACAGAACCGCCAGAAAATGCGCAGCCAAGCGCTAGGAGAGGCCGCAGGGCGCGCCATTTACCTCGCATGCGACGAGGAGGAAGCTGGCAAGCTTTGGAGCATATACGCGGCGTTTACGGCGACCGAGGCGCGCTATGCCAAAGTCGTTCTCTGCAAGAGCCTTCACGCGAAGGGCACTCGGATCGAAATGATGCCGGAGCGGTTTGAAACGCGGGCGGACGACAAGCCGGATTTGCGCAGCGAAGACGAACGCCACCGCGACGCCGTGAATGACTGGATGCGCTGGCGGGGGTACATTGGGCAGTTGCGAAGCGATCAGCAGTTTGCGCTGTTTGGGGTCGTAAGGGGGCGGGTTGAGCCAGTTGTTGAGGCGAGGCTCACGCGGGTAGGGGAACGATTTGTGGGCGCGTTGCGGGCGCTTGCGGCGGTTGTTGATACAAGGTAGTAACAGCGGCTCTCAGCCCGAATTAGACATGACCACCCGACGCTTTGGGCGGGAAACCGAAACTCGCTGCGACACGCGTCAAAGTCGGTACTTTTAAGTAAAGTAGGAGTTCATGAAAGATAAGTGTTGATACCAGACACAAAGCGAAGGGCATTAATTATTCAACTAGGAAAAAAACCAAACCGACCTTGATCCAACGTACCGGAGAAATGCTCGACGCGTGTGCCCAGCTCCACGTCGGAAGGAGGGTCGGTGTTCTCGACAACGATGACTTGGCGATCTTTCTGCAACTGCAAGAGAAAGCGGTAAAAATTGCCGTTAAGATCAGTTCGAGATAAGTCATCGTCATCCCCATCAGGCTCCTTATAAGAAAGCAAAGGCGAATCCAAAATTACAAATCCCGGATGCGCAGAATCTTTTTTTGCACAATATTCCAAAAGTGAAATAGAAAATGCAGCCTGGGTTATCGCGCGAAGGCCCTTTCCAAAGGAAACCCGCGGTTTTCCCGAAATTACCAAGTCCTTGGATTGAAGGTCAAAGTGGACATGGTCTGCACCAGGAAACCCCCAACTCTGAAGTGTTTTTTGCACCAATTCAGAAAATGGTGAAATCACTGTGTCTGTAAGCGTCCTAATTGGCATTTCAGTCGGGGCCGTAACAGTCGAGTTGTTGCTTTCTAACCGGGACTTGCGATCTAGAAGATCGCTTTTTGTTTCGAGAACTCCCAACGCCTCGCGTACGTCGGCGCCCTTATCGGCCAGCTTTTTATAAGACGTCCGAAGCTTTCGTAGATCAGGTGCAATCACCCCCTGTAGTTCGGCATTTTGTTTTTTCAAATTTTGATCGATTCTTGGAAGAGCACCTTCCAAAATGGTCTTTTCCTTTTTTAGCGCGCCGATTGTCTCGGCTAACTCTTCGGCTCGCCGTTCTATTTTTTCGATTTCCGAGCTTGCTGCCGCGGTGACACGAGCAACATCGTTATCGCACGTAGCACCATTTTTATGATGCTGCGCTTCGGCGCCACACATCGGGCAAACATCTGTGTCAATAGCAGCGATGATGCTACCAGCCTCGCGTATGCCCATCAGTCGTTCGATATCGGAATTGTAGTGCTCACGCAGGAGTTTGAACCTGTCCAGAAGCGTTACTACTTCTGTGTACCGATCTCGATTCTCTTCGCGGCGCTGCATGAATTTTCGAACGTTTGACGAAACCTTGCGGTATTGCGCTTCAGTCACCGCGAGCAAACTGGATCTAGCTTCCATTGCATTGTTCAATCGTTCTTTCTGATTGGTTAAATCATCTTTCGACCCGCTAATGTCCTTTATCTTCCGATCGGCTTCAGCGATCAGCAGATCCAGAAGTTCCAGTTGCGCTTCACGTTTTTGTTCTTCTGGGGTCTTTTTCTTATGAGAAACGAGCGCAGAATCGTCCACTCCTGTTAAAAGTAGACGAAACACCGACGTATTGGCTGTGTCAGCCACCACGTTGCCATCTGAAAGCGGTGACCGTTTCTGAATGATCTCTTCCTCGTTGACTATGCAAAGGCGTGCAAGATTCCTGAAGCTGAGGTTTTGGGTCTCGTCTTTTGCGTTCTTCCTAATTCTCTTTCCGTTAAGGCCAATCTTGTTCAACAGGAACGCCGACAGGTTGTCCTGGTCTTTTGCGCTATGTGTTTCACTGAGGACTCTTCCCTCGGCTTCCGGAAGTGTGTAAGTGTAAGCCCCCTCATGGACCTCAAAAGCACCGCCGCTCATGCTTCGACGGGCAGTAACCACATCATTTTCTGAAAGCCTAAGAACCAACAAAATTTGCTCGTATCCGACGGATTGGGGAATGTCCTTAAGTGGCCCCTTGGCACCGAACATGAAGTCAATTGCTTCAACGATGAATGACTTACCCGTATCAGATGCGCCATAAATTACGTTTAAGCCGTCTTGGAAGTGAACTACCGCGGCCTCCCTTTCAGGCCCATGAAATGCGATGCTCTGGATTTGAATTCCGGAAAAACTCATAGGCCACCTTTAGTTTCGTCTTGGAATTCAGAGACCCAGTCTGTCAGGAGGCTACGCATATGATCTTCAAAAGCATCGTCCGAATACGTTGCAAAAAAATCAGCGATCCACTTCGCACGATACCGTAACTGCTCTGAGTAACTCGTGCACAGAGCATCCACAAAGAAAGATGAATACTCGCCTGCACGATAATATATGCCTTTTCGTGTTATTGATCGCTCCACCAATTCGCGAGACATCATAAGATCAAGGCTCTCGGAAACTGCCTTGCGCCGAACCTGCGTGACGGGCGTCATGATGGGAGTTGACGGATGGATGTCTGGCGGTCCGCCTAGCAAGCTAGTCCTTACCAGGAGATAATCTAATGCGGTGAGGCGCTGAATATCCAACTCTTTAGGAAAGCTGGCGTGCAAGCAAAGCACTGCACGCATACCGGTTTCTAACGGACCATTGAAAGGCGTAATTGTTTCTGGTGCTACTGCTTCCATACGAGTTTTCCATCGTTGGCGAGTTGATGGCATACACCCCGTCGGGCAACAGGACGTGCAACTTTATTTAGAGGATGTGCGTCCAGAGCTAAGCTCTGAGCGGTGTTCGTCACGGCCAACACTCGCTTATAGCCATCGTCATGCGGCATGTCGCTGGTGTCGATAACCCCATCATGGACTTCGTCCTGTAAAGATTCAAAAGTGCCCGGCTCCGTTTTGTCTCGAACAAAAACCCTGAGGCCCTCTGCATCAAAGAATGCCTCACGTGATCTGTTTAGGTGGTTTCTCAGTTGTCTCCATTTGTTCAAGTCACTGATGGAGACCGCTTCTAAACCTATGTGTTCCGCGTAGGCATCCAAAAGGCACTCTACATACGTTTTCTCGGCCTCTGAAACCTCTTCGGGTGGTTTCTCAGCTTTTGGTCTTGCCGGAAGCCCGCCACCGAAACGTTTGTTGTAAAACGGGGTCTTCGTACGGAACTGTTCTAACACCCAACGCGTTGAGGGAGCGCGAAAAATCCGAAAGTCGAATTCGTCTACATACTCTTTGAAATCACCTGAAAGCTCAACAATCTTAATGTCTTTTGTTTTTGTAATATTGCCGGAGATCATTTTATCCCACTCACTAATAACCTTCTCCTTAAGATTTGGAGCATGGTTAATCAGATGGGAAAGCGTTGGAGACGCGCCCTTCGGGGCGATGTAAAAGCACTGTTGCGGCGCAGTATAGGTGCCTAAGAAGGAGTACCACAGTATCTTTCCGATTTCGGGCGCGACATCTTTGAATCCCAATGGCGCTCTCTGGTAACACTTGCACTGGTAATTGTCCCAAACTCCCGCAAACCTGTCGCGATCCCGAAAGCCAGCAACATCAATGCCCTTGTCGCCTGAACCCGGGGCATGGTCAGTATCGATGTACTCACTCTCAAGTGAATGAACCCATTCATGGGTAAAATCTTCCCACTGATCTGCATTATAGCTTGCTACAATATGGAGTGGATCTAGCTTAGGCCCGTTTTCAAATTCAATAGCAGACTGTTCAGAGTCGGAGCCAGTTTCAGCAATGGCAGGTTCAGTTTCTTCCATGATGCGACGGCATCCAGTTCAAATCAATCTCTTCATTTTGCTAGCACCATAACGAGTGTATCGGAGCGCGCAATCCACAACGAATAGTTGAGGTCGTTTTTTGCTACCCGGTCGGTATCACTCCGTGGCGCATATAAACGACTTACATATGTCCGCTTTAGGTACGCAGCACTGCAGCAGAACATCTCACGATGGATGTCTCCTTTGGGCCGTTCGTCAAACTTTGCAAAGAGCGCTATCTGCGCGATGCCGACATTGATACCTCCTGTTGTCGCATGGCAGGCGATTGCTGGGGTTATCTTTGATGTCCGAAGGTTTGCTCCCGGCCCTTAGGAGACATTGGTCATCTGCACCTTGGGCGGGAACCGGACATTCGCCACGAGCGCGAACACTTTATGGCCCATAGGCAAGCGGTCATTCGCCGCCCAGCCTCTCGCCCCAATACCCGCAAGTGTTCTGCAGACGTTGCTATCCTGTTATGATTGGGGGTATTGCGAAGTTCAAAACATACGTTTTCGACGCCAGTAGGCTTCGGCGGATGGCACTCCAAAGTGAACCTTAAAACGGACCGTTTTCAAGAGACTAAAGTTATCAAGTTCCCAAAGGATTGAGTTCTGGTAGATTTTTGACAAGTTCAGCGCATTCAATGAAATCGCATATGGTCAAAGCACAAGGCAACAGCTTAGGGTGCATCAGAGACAAGCCATTGGAGTTAGATAGATAATGAAGGGACAATTCCCGCAGTTCGACCCAGGCGCCAAAGTTGACTACAAAGCTATTTGGGAAACGTCCTTATTCGTGTTCGACACTAATGTGTTGTTGAACTTGTACCGCTACCAAACTTCGACTCGTGATCAGCTTTTGGACATTTTGAGTAAGCTGTCTGATCGTATCTGGATACCTCATCATGTGGCATTAGAGTTTCAGCGAAACCGCTTTACCGTCCTTGCTGATCAGAACAAGCGGTTTTCCGAAGTGCAAGGTGTTGTGAATAAGGCCAAAGAAGGACTGCGCAACGACCTCGATAAGTTGCAATTGGAGCGGCGGCACTCGCTCATCGACCCTGCACCTCTGGTCGAAGGTTTTGATTCTCTTGCCAATGAATTCCTTAAGTCATTGGAAAAAATCCAAAAGGGTCAACAAAAGTTAACTGATCCTGATCCGCTTAAAGATAAGATCGAGACCCTATTTAGTGACAGGGTCGGACCTGAAGCAAGTGGGCAAGCAGAGATCGATACTATCTATGGCGATGCGGAAAAGCGGTACCAATTGGAAATTCCGCCTGGTTATCTGGATGCGAATAAGGACAAACACGGACCCGCTGAATACGTCCATGGTGGCGTAAATTATAAGCGAAAGTATGGCGACTTCCTAATTTGGCACCAACTACTCTCATACGCAAAGGAGAAGGAGATTAAATCAGTCGCTTTCGTAACAGATGATGCGAAAGATGACTGGTGGTGGAAAGTGAAGTCTGATGGGCCAAAGACGCTTGGTCCAAGGCCCGAACTCCGAGATGAAGCAAGCCGAGTAGGTGGAATAACTCACTTCAATATGTATAAACCTGAGGGATTTTTGAGGTATTCCAAGGAGTTTCTACAATCTAATATCTCGAACGAGGCCATCCAAGAGGTCCGTGATGTCTCACGTGTCCGAACCGAGAATGCCAGAAGACATCGCGACATTATGAACCGTGCCGGAGGAGCCGAGAAGGCGGTCTACGCATGGCTGATCAAAAAATATGACCAAGTAGAACAAAATCAACGTGGGTATCCTGACTTTGCAGTAAAGCGAAATGGAGAAAACGTAGGCTTCGAAGTTAAACTCGTATCGCAGCCCAGAATGATGGGCCATAGGGTCCGTGAACTTGTTCATCAAGCTCACTTCGAAAGCACTGAAGGTGGCTTGGATAGTGTGACAATCGTTTTGGTTACTGAAAGTGAATCTGATGCCATGGAATTAACAAATCGATGGCTTTCTAAGTGGCGAATTGACTTGCCGACAACAGTGACCTTTTTGGTAGGTGTGTTGGACGTAGATGAATCAGAAGATAGAAGATTTGTTCCTTTTGTGAAAATGTCGTTAAGTGAAACTAACATAATGTGAGCTTACGCCATGATGGTGGAAAGCGGTGTCCGTGTTAGGGCCGATCCATGGCCAACTTACTCAATCTTGAAACTCGACGACTGTTCGTTTTGGATAGTGGCGCACACCTACAACCAACGAACTGATTTCCTTCATCCACAACCTAGAGCCGCTCCGGATCCAGCGGACGCTATGCGGGCTACAACCGCGGCATTGAGCGTCTATGTCAGATGGCAGCTCTGGGCCGTCCGCGTGACTTTGCAAAGCTCGCTTCCTGCGCTTCGCTGCCATTGGCGACTACTGCAGCATTGGCTTCGGCTGCCTTAGTTCTCTGCACTTCTGCTTTCGTGAAGCTGGTCAAAGAATGTCGCGCCTGCAGTATGGTTGCTGTCGAAACTTTCGCCAATGCACACAAAGCATTGGTAACCGTTGCTGTTGGCACTTTTATGCACCCTGCGTCTTTACACTGCCTTGGTTATGCAGCTGTTTGCTGCCAAAGTCCGATGGTGGATTTTATTGTATAGGCTCAATCGTAAAACGGGGTGAGATTGTGGACGACGACGAAGCAAAGATTGAAGGCCGCCTGCATGGCGAACAGATTGAACCCGAGCAACCAGACAATATGCTCCAACGTTTCATTTACATGGTGCTGATCGCTATCATGATCTCAGTTGCACAAACGGTGCTAGGGGTGGCGACGATTGTTCAGTTTGTTGTCATGATGGTCAACAATCAGCAGCCCAATGAGCGGTTGGCCGATTTTGGAACCGACTTGGGAGTTTGGATAGCCAAGGCGGCAAGGTTCCAAACGGCTGCCAGCAACGTAAAGCCTTGGCCTTGGACTGAGCTGGACTAGGGCCGGGCTTTCGTTCTTTGTGGACCCAGCTGCCTACCTGACACGTAGCGCTCCAATGGCAGCCTTAACGCAGCATCCGATCAACTGATGAATGGCATGTTTGGGTTCTTCGCTGGCTATGCGGACAGCCATGGTGCCAGACTTTTTTACAGGTCTCAGACCGCGCTTTTCGGCCTGTCTGAGCCGGCGCTGTCTGACGTCAGCACCTATGGGTCCAATTAGGGTGATTTGATAAGGGAGAGTTTCTGGCTCATCGTAACCACTAAGGAGTGGAAGATGAGAAAGACTACGAAGAGCCCTGGCGAGAAGATCGTTAAAGATATCAAGCGCGCCACCCGTAAACAGTATTCGGCGGAAGAGAAGATCCGTATCGTCCTTGATGGTCTTCGTGGCGAGGACAGCATAGCTGAACTGTGTCGCCGCGAGGGGATTTCTCAAGGCGTTTACTACAAATGGTCGAAGGACTTCATGGAGGCCGGTAAGAAGCGGCTGGCGGGCGATACAGCGCGTGCCGCAAACACTGACGAGGTGAAAGAACTGCGCCGCGAAGCAAAGGATCTCAAGGAGGTTGTCGCGGAGCAAACATTGGAACTGCGTCTTCTCAAAAAAAGCATGACAGGCGATGGGGGCGACCACGAATGAGGTATGCCGCATCCGAGAAGCTGGAGATCATCCGGTTGGTTGAAGAAAGCCATCTGTCAGCGCGTCGTACATTGGCCAAACTGGGTATCCCTCGCACCACATTCTACCGTTGGTACGACCGATACCTGCAGCGCGGGGAGGCTGGTCTTGAGGATCAGTCTCCCAAGCCCAAACACGTTTGGAACCGCGTTCCAGACGAGGTGAAGCGCAAGGTCGTCAGCTTCGCCTTGAAAGAGACAGAGCTGTCACCCCGCGAGTTGGCGGTGACCTTCACAGACCAAGAACGGTACTTTGTATCGGAATCCACAGTGTATCGCACGCTCAAGGCACATGACCTGATCACCAGCCCAGCATTCATCGTGCTGAAAGCCGCGAATGAGTTCGAGCATAAGACAACGGCCATCAACCAGCTTTGGCAGACCGACTTTACCTATCTCAAGGTTCTGGGGTGGGGCTGGTTCTATCTCAGCACAATCCTGGACGATTACAGCCGCTACATCATCTCGTGGAAGCTCTGCACGACCATGCGGGCGGAGGATGTGACTGACACGCTGGACTTGGCTTTGCAGGCGTCAGGGTGCGATCAGGTCCACGTTGTCCACAAACCGCGCCTACTCAGCGACAACGGCTCCAGTTACGTCTCGGGTGACCTGGCTGAGTGGCTGCAGGACAAAGGCATGAAACATTCACGTGGAGCGCCGTATCATCCCCAGACGCAGGGCAAGATCGAGCGTTGGCATCAAACTTTGAAGAACCGGATCTTGCTGGAAAACTATTTCCTGCCCGGCGATCTCGAAGACCAAATCGAAGCCTTCGTCGATCATTACAATCACCAGCGATATCACGAGAGCCTGAAAAACGTCACACCAGCCGATGTCTACTTCGGACGTGACCAAGCCATTCTGGAACAACGAGAAAGGATCAAACGGAAGACATTCGAAGCGCGACGCTTGCATCACAGTCAACGCGCAGCATAATCAAACCGACCCGATGAGCCGAACACTCTCTTAGTTCACGCCGCTTTTGGTTCCAAAAACTTTGACGACGGACAGTCGTGCAGAGCTTCCACGAGATGATGTAGCGGCTGTAATCGTCCAGGATTGTGCTGAGATAGAACCAGCCCCACCCCAGAACCTTGAGATAGGTAAAGTCGGTCTGCCAAAGCTGGTTGATGGCCGTTGTCTTATGCTCGAACTCATTCGCGGCTTTCAGCACGATGAATGCTGGGCTGGTGATCAGGTCATGTGCCTTGAGCGTGCGATACACTGTGGATTCCGATACAAAGTACCGTTCTTGGTCTGTGAAGGTCACCGCCAACTCGCGGGGTGACAGCTCTGTCTCTTTCAAGGCGAAGCTGACGACCTTGCGCTTCACCTCGTCTGGAACGCGGTTCCAAACGTGTTTGGGCTTGGGAGACTGATCCTCAAGACCAGCCTCCCCGCGCTGCAGGTATCGGTCGTACCAACGGTAGAATGTGGTGCGAGGGATACCCAGTTTGGCCAATGTACGACGCGCTGACAGATGGCTTTCTTCAACCAACCGGATGATCTCCAGCTTCTCGGATGCGGCATACCTCATTCGTGGTCGCCCCCATCGCCTGTCATGCTTTTTTTGAGAAGACGCAGTTCCAATGTTTGCTCCGCGACAACCTCCTTGAGATCCTTTGCTTCGCGGCGCAGTTCTTTCACCTCGTCAGTGTTTGCGGCACGCGCTGTATCGCCCGCCAGCCGCTTCTTACCGGCCTCCATGAAGTCCTTCGACCATTTGTAGTAAACGCCTTGAGAAATCCCCTCGCGGCGACACAGTTCAGCTATGCTGTCCTCGCCACGAAGACCATCAAGGACGATACGGATCTTCTCTTCCGCCGAATACTGTTTACGGGTGGCGCGCTTGATATCTTTAACGATCTTCTCGCCAGGGCTCTTCGTAGTCTTTCTCATCTTCCACTCCTTAGTGGTTACGATGAGCCAGAAACTCTCCCTTATCAAATCACCCTAATTGGACCCACAGGTGCTGACGTCAGACATTCCGCAAGCGGACGTTGATACTGATCGCGGCAAATGACGGCTCCGAGCCCATAATGCGGGTTTGACTTGATGCTAGTGATAACCCATATTTTCGTCAGAACAATAAATCGGAAGTCGGCATTGTCTGATAAGAAATCAGATCAATTGAATGAGAAAATTGATCGCGTCGCAGAGTCGTACAAGTTGTGGCTTGTCACCCCGTTGGTGATTTCCGGCCTCTTGGCACTCAAGAACCCAAATGTTGGGTTTGGTTTCTTATTGTTTTTCGTGTTTGTTTGGTTATTTGTTTTTTCAGTCAGAAAGATACTGAATGTTTGTAGCAGGTTGTTGCCAAAGTCGCTGACTCAAGACCAACACAAAACAATTGGTGAAGCCGCGGGCGCAACGCTGTTTTTGGGCGGATTCGCTATCATCGGGATCGTTTTACGGCGCGACAACTTTGTATCGAAGTGGCTAGAAGAGAAATTACCAGACGGAATGAGTCTCGGGTTTATTGACCCAGTCTTTGCAGCAATCGTTCTTCTATGCATTTGGGTTTACACAGGATACCGCGTTAGCCGCTGAGATGAAACTCTGTCACGGCAGTTTCGTCCGCACTGCCGACCTATAACTCGCCAAAATGCTGCACCCGAGCGCCAACGGCAGCTTTCGGAAAATTGCAATGCAGCGTTTTGGCTTCCCGCTAGCGACAGTAGTGGGCCAAAAGGCGAACTTTGCAAAGTCCGCTATCTGCGCATAGCTGCCATAGGGTCTGATAGGAAGCTCACGCAAAAGGGGTATCTAGCCGAGCCTGCTATCTCACCAGCTCAAAGGGTCTCTAAGCTAACCATCTGGGATGTGTTCTTGCTCTGTGCGGCAACCATCCAGCGCGGAAGCGCTGGGGTTCCACGCCATCCGAATTTCAAGGTCTTGGGTGCCTTTATGGCGTGAGCAACGCAGGCGAGTTCATTCTCGTCCTAGAATTTTAGAATTGGATATATTGTTGATTGTTTCTCGGGATGCCGATTCTGCCCTAAAGACAATATGGTGTGGTTTACGTAGGTTTGGTCAGGCAACATTCATAATAATGAAAGGGCAGGTCATCTTTTTCCGCAATTCGTAAAAAACCTAGCTTTGTCAGTATTCGCGCTGAAGCGAGATTCTTCTCATGTACTCTAGCGTAGACAAACCTTAACTCTGGATAGTGCATAGTGCTTTCATACAAAAAAAGAGTAACCATTGCTGAACCGTGTCCGTAACCCCAGTGGTTAATGTCAAGCCAGTAGCTAAGTTCCGCGTGTTCTTTGTCGAATTCTAAGCGTACTTGGCCGATCAGCTCACCTTCAAATTCAACTGCTCGAATATAGTGATTGCTGTTGGATGCATTAAGTTTGATCAATTCCAATGCTTCGTTAGAATCAAACTCACCGGAGTACTCTTCTGGCAAAAATTCCCAGAATTTTTCGGAAGAGAGTATCCGTGATAAGGGCGGTGCATCTTCATTTTCCCACGGTCTAAAGACGTAACCTTTGCGGAACATTTAGTTTACCCCCGAGCTTTCTCAAGAAACGTACAGATTGGCTTTGGCGCGCTAGAACTTTGTTTCGGAAAGAACTGTTGGGATATGTCTGTAGCTTCAAAGCCGATAATAGGCTTCATTGATGGCGTAACGAACGGTTTCATTGTATTCGGTGTCTCTTGATAGATTGGAGCGTGATTTCAGGTTAAAGATCTGCCCTGTTCGAACGCCGTACCTGGCCGAGCCCGAAATTTTTCGCGCTGACGTTACACTTTCTATACGCTTAACGAAATTTCGCTAAAGTATGTGTGAGCCGCTCAAGAGTATTGTGCTCATTAAATCTGGTTAGTTTTTGTGGAACCGATTCACCAACTAGTTTCCTTGATATGCCGCAGGGGCATTTGATCTGGAGACGAAGCAAACCGGCTTCCTTGTTAGATAAAATCAGAGCCTTCTAGGAGCTTTCCTCGAAGGTCGTTCCATGCTGGCGCATCTCGGCACCAACCTTAACCCACCCGCCTCTGGCGGGTTTTTTTATGGAGAAACACATGAACATAAACCAAGCCACCTTAGACCTTGTGAAGCGCTTTGAAGGTCTTGAGCTAACTGCGTATCTCGATCTGGTGGGCGTACTCACCATTGGATACGGCTACACCAACAGCGCGGGCTTTGGTCCAGGCGTGTCTGTGGGTGAAACGTGGACCAAGCCCTTTGCGGAGCAAATGCTGTGGGAGGGGCTTGAACGTTTTGCGGATCAAATCAGACCCATGTTCCGTCGCGCGCCAAATGACAATGAGTTCGGTGCGATGCTGTCTCTCGCGTATAACATTGGCGTTGGGGCGTTCAGCCGATCTACCTGCCTACGCCGATTCAACGCGGGGGATATTGAGGGCGCTGCCGAAGCGCTGACATGGTTCAATAAGGCTGGCGGCAAGGTCTTGCGCGGGCTTACACGCCGCCGTGCGGCCGAGCGCGAACTGTTTCTTACGGATGCTGCAATCCTTGAAGCAACACCCAAGGCTGACGCTGAGCGCAGTTCACCGGCTCAGTCCTCAACGATCCGCGCCGTTGCTGGGACTGCGGCGGCTGGGGCAGGGGGTGTTCTAACCGCATTGGGCAAGCTGGACCCTTTGGCTCAGTATATCCTCTTGGGCTTTTCTGCTGTTGCGCTGATCGGGCTGGGCTGGATTGCGCGCGAGCGGCTTCGCAAGTGGGCAGGAGGGGCGCGGTGATGCTGCGCTTCCTACCCTCCAAGGCGGCAGTATGGGTCGCACTCAGCGCGTTTGTGGTCGTCTTGCTTGCATGGCTTCGCATCGATGCGAAGAACGATCAGAGGCGCAAAACAGAAGCCCTGGGGAACAAAGCCCGCCTTGATGCCATCCAAAGCAAACAGGAGATAGATCGAGATGTGGAGACGCAAGACGATACCGCTCTTATTGACCGCCTCACTCGTAACTAGCGCATGCTCTCAATCTCCCGCTGGAGATTTCTGCGATATTGCCGAGCCTATCCGGTTTGAGCGCGAGGTCGCTTCGGTGGTTGTGACAGGAGATCGCGGCACCGCCGAAACGATAGATGCCCAGAACCGCTATGGGGAACGGCACTGCGGATGGTGAAGGGGTGGGCGATAGCGCCCCTCTAGTTTAAAGTTACGCCCGGTTTGTGGGTAGGCGGTGCGCCAACACCGCCCACCATGCAGCTTACTTCCCAAAGTGTCAGTAGTCTGCTCGCCTGCGTCCTGCTCCTTGATCATCTGGATGATCTATACTTCGGTGAATTTCGTATGCATAAATTCGTCCTTAAGTTGGGCGGACTATACAGAAAACTAGAGAAGGGATACGCGCTTGCATCCCTGGTCGAAAGCGGCGCAAAAAGACTATAAAGTACGATAAGCGCCGCTACAAACGGCGCAACCAGATCGAAATCATGTTCGGCAGGTTGAAGGATTGGCGGCGTGTCGCAACTCGATACGACAGATGCCCGAAGGTATTCCTGTCCGCCATCGCCCTCGCAGCTCTCGTTTTTTACTGGCTATGAGTCCTGACCCTAAATCAATCCAGTGGGAGAAAAGCCGTCACATTTGTTCCAGGCAGTATTGGGTGAGGCTTTGTGAGTCTAAAGAGCTCGTATTGCCGACAACACCCAAATAAACGGCGACGGCTGCTTTGCAGGAGATTACCCTTTCATTTTCTGTTGCATACCTATCAACAAAATGAAATGAAGCAGCTTTCGGTTCTCCGCTGCTGAGTTGAAACTCCAGATATCCAGACGTAGATTTTTCATTCATTTCCGGCAGTGCTCTGTAAAGCTCTTGAAAGATTTCCTGCAAAGACGCTACCTCCGATTCATTTTCAACGAACACCACCCAAACATCCGCTTTCAGAGGTTCTTGCCCTTCCGTAGGCGGTACAAAAACAAGCTCTTTTTGGTTTAATACGTCTAGAGATTTGCCGAATGAATTTGGAGCATTGTGAGCTATAATTGTAGCAGGGCGTTCCAGCCTCTCAAAAAGTGAGTCTTGTCGATCTTCAGCCAACACGCATCCTCCAAAAAACATGAGTAGTGATGCGAGTGTCCCGCATTTTCGATAGTTCATCAGCCAACATTGTAGCTTGGATCGCCAAAAAAAACCTGTCGCGAAATTCCAAATATCGTCATAAACGCCCATCTTAGTTCTCCACTACGACAAGATCACCAACTTTGAGTTTTTCCTTGAGTCTTAGAGCGCTCTTAGCCCTCAAATGAATATGCGGAGGTTCTTTCTCGTTGTTTGGTGCAGGTCTATAAATTTCACATTCAAATCTATCCTTGGCATCGGATACCACAGCTTCCGCTGGTATAATTTTTTTTATCTCCAACTCAATTTTGTCATCTGTAAAAACAACAAATCTATTGTTGCCAATATTGTCGTCTGTAAGGACGTCGATATCTGAAATTTTTATCTGCACGTTGGCTTCCTAACAAATTGAGTACCGTCACTGTATGGCCAGCTTCTTGCAAAGACTACACTCAACGGATATTTCCCAAGTAACGTTGTGTTGCGGCTTTGGCCCTTTTTGGGGGCGTTTGCAACTCTGACGGCGGCGTTGGCGACGGCATCCTTGATTTTGAAGGTTCCGCAAGCGCAGTTTTCGAGCTTTTCGTAGATTTTGGCCCATCTGAGCGGCGACAAGACACAGTTGTTGAGCCGCTTTTGTGTTGGTTTCGTTTTTTGAGCGGTCATGCAGGCCTCGGCGGTGGCTTGATGTTGCGGATGGCGGTGAGGATTTGCCCAAACAGCGCGCCACTCACCGCGACCTCTGCCAGTTGGAAGGTTATCTTGCGGGCATGGCGCACAACCCGTGCCCCGATCTTGATCAGGCGGCTCTGGATGCTGGTGAGCGACCAGTCGGCAACCTCTTCGGGTAAGTCGGCACGCTTGAGGAAGCTCCCCATGTTGTAAGCCAGCGCATGGAGCTGAAGTCTGACCTCGTTGTCGCGGAAACGCTTGCAGGAGAGCCGGGTCCAGTTGATCGCGTATTTGCCTTCCTTAATGTGCTGTTCCGCTGTGCCGCGCTGATTGTAGAACCGAATGACCCAGTCCGGCTCCATCGGCAAGTTGGTGACAACAAAGCCCACGCGCGGGAACAGATCGCCGGGGTGCCACTCGATCTTAGCGATGACGCGGCGTGCCTTCTCCCATGATGCCGCCCTGTACTCAAAGTCATGGTAGAAGCGGCGAACGTAGTTGGGTGGGCGGCCTACGGGGCGCTTCAATAGATGTGAGACAGCCTCTTGCAGGACGGCGTTGCCCTTGAGGCGGATGGTGTAGAAGTAGCTCTCCGTCTCCAGCATCTCATAAAGCTCAGGAATGGCGAAGGCCGCGTCAGCTGGCTTGGCGGCTTCGCGGTGCTTGCAGGCGTTATTGCGAAGGTTTCCGGCGGTTTGTATCCATTTGGGCAGCGCCAAGACGCTGCTGTGGAGCCACTTTTGTTCGGTTTTCTGTGAATGAGGCGTCATGCAAGCCTCGGCGGCGGCTCAAGCACATGTTTTGATGGCTATGGCCATTTTCAAGTGTGATTTCAACTTTGGCTATGGGGGAGCAGCGCCGAGACATCAAAGGCGCATTTGTGATGTCCATCAATGACACACCCGAGATCCGGGAGTGGTTTGATGGTTTCCACATCTATGAAGAGCGGTTGAACTATACGATCGCCAAGTCGGGCGGCAAGAAGGTCCAGGAGCTTATCATCTCAAACCGCGAGTCGCGGGCAGGGCTGCTGTGATGGCTGAAGAGAATACCGGCTCCGCTGCGCACCGGCCAAACGCGCAGCTAACCTGAAAGGTTCGTCCCATGAAAACGATGATTGCAGCCGCTCTGGCGGTCCTTTTGGCGTGCCCAGTTGGGGCGCAAAATCTGCGACACTGTGCCGACCGCGATCTTGTCGTGGAGCGTCTTGCGCAAAAGTACGGGGAAACGCGTCAGGCGCTTGGCCTCGGCGGACAGGGTGCAATGATGGAAATTTTTGCCTCCGAGGCATCCGGTAGTTGGACCATCACCATCACCACGCCCAATGGGTCGACCTGCTTGATGGCGACCGGCCAGAATTATGAGGCGTTTTCTGAGCCACTGCCGCCTGCGGGTGACGATCTCTGAATACCGGCGACGGTTTCCAGTCGCGTCGGTTCTGCTCTGCGGCTTGCACCTTCGCAGTCACCGGCCATGCAATCGCCAAGAACTATTAAGGTCGATTTGCAGCTACGCGCCCGTTTCCCATGTTGCTATGGCGTTCATGGTTTGTCGTGGGAAATCACTAGGCTAAGGTATTGATAATATGAACTTAATGCCCGTTTTGTAATCAGTAGGTCCGCGGTTCGAGTCCGTGTGGGGGCACCATTTAACTCTCTCAAATAGCTGTAAAATAAAGAAAAAAGGCAAAGCCTTTCGACTTTGCCCCACATTTTACCCCACACTCGGCTTTCGCTAGGATTACGCTTCTTCAAACAAGCCTTCCACCTCTGCGGCCTTCAAATAGGTCGTGGAATGCTCGTTACCGCCCGGCTTGTAGGCTTTTAGCAGCCATTGTCTTCTGAGCTGCCAAACCTCGTCCTGGATAGGCCACCAAAGTGAAGCGTAAGCTTTGCATGGAGAGCAGCGAGGTAAACTCACTGATTTCACGTGACTACATCAGCCCAGAGAATATGGGAAACTCTAAGCGCGTCCTGCTTGTATCGATGTCACTAGCCGGTTCTGCCTGCCAGAAAGAGCGGACAGCGGCCGTTCGCTGTTAATCTCACGAACGACCGCAATGCGCACAGAGCGGAGTTTGGAAAGTTAAGCGGACGGCTCTTTGAGGGCGTTGTTCATTTGAAAATCAGAGGCCGGTTTGTTCGCGAAAGTACCAAATAACTTACGCGCACGTGGACAGTACCTTATTTTCTGGCGCGGCTGGCATGGCTTGAGCGCATTACGAGAGACCAGCCTGGAAGCTGCGCACATTTTGTAGGGGCCGCTTGCCGCACTGTGGACGGCATCTCTAAAACACCGCGACATGTTTGATGCGCGAACCTTTGATGGGAGAGATAAGAATCTCAACAGGGGTTCTGTCCCCGAAGTGGGATAGGCTGCTTCTTAAGCTGGACGCGCGCATGTCGACAGGCACAGAGTTGCGGCGCCCAAGGTAGACTTTGGCAGTTGATCCATTATCGAAGCGCACCTCCAGGTTAAAACTTTGTTTGGCGATGTCCTCGGCTTCTATTTCGATGCCGGAAGTTGTTACGCCTTCTGCAAGTTTGACCAGGGTTGCCTGAGGTTGTCTTTGCAGTTCGGCCGCCTTGATTGGTGCGCGGTTTTCGCTGAGGGCGCCCAGCAATTGACGCAAAAAGGATTGCGAGTTGAAGCTTTCAGTATAGGGCAATTCCCACACCACAAGGTTGTGGTCTTTACGATCCAGCGCGCCGGACATCACATAGGCCTAAATGGCGCCAATAGGGCCTCCGCCTGATACTGAGAAGTTCTCGACGTCTGCATCAAAGGCGCGGGCCAGCGCGTCCGCGACCCTGTAGTGGTCTCGTTTGTAGCGATTGGAAAAACTGCTTCCCAGCAAGGCAAGTGCGGAGGGCCGATTCCAGGTCAAAGTCGGCATGAGCTAGGCACTTTGGGCGTAACATATTGTGGTCCTCTCTGTCTGCGGTTTGCTTTGTTTACGCCCTGTGGCTTGTAGGAGATCAGTTGTGCCGCCGGGGAAGTCGTCTGACCGGCGCGGGCTTACGTATTCCCAACAAATCGATGTTTTGGAGACCATAGTGCAAATCGTTTGGTTCAAACGGGACCTGCGTGTGCAGGACCATCGGGCCTTGGCCAATGCGGCGCAGCGCGGGCAGGTGATGCCGCTGTTTGTGGTGGAGCCCGAGTATTGGCGGCTTGACGATGTCTCCTGCCGGCACTGGGAGTTTGTTGCCGAGGCGTTGCAAGACGTGCGCGCAGATCTGGCTGCTCTCGGCCAGCCGCTGGTTGTGCAGGTTGGGGACGTCGTGGAGGTGTTGGAGGGCCTGCGTAAAACCGTGGGCGTGGACGCCCTGTGGTCGCATGAGGAAACGGGCAACGGCTGGACCTATGCGCGGGACAAACGGGTTGGGGCGTGGTGTCGTACCCATGGGGTGCCTTGGCATGAAGTCCCGCAGCATGGGGTGCAAAGGCGGCTGGCCTCGCGCAACGGATGGGCGGCCCAGTGGGATCGGTTTATGGCTGAGACAATTATTCAAGCGCCCGCACTGGCGCCGATAGACATCGATCCCGGACCCATACCAACTGGGGCGGACCTCACTCTTTTGCCCGATGGCGCCCATGCCCGGCAGGTGGGAGGGCGCACAGAGGCGCAGGGTTTGCTATCGTCTTTTTTAACCGATCGTGGCCGGACCTACCGGCGGGAGATGTCTTCGCCGGCCACCGGCGCCCGGGCCTGTTCCCGCCTTTCGCCACATTTGGCTTGGGGGAGCTTGTCGATGCGAGAGGTCACGCAGGCAACTTGGGCTCGGCAGCGCGCGATGAAAGCGCTTGGCGCAAGGGACGGCTGGGGCGGTGCGCTGTCGTCATTTTCCGGCCGGTTGCATTGGCATTGCCACTTCATTCAGAAACTTGAGGACGCGCCACGCATTGAGTTTGAAAACTTGCATCGCGGTTATGACGGCATTCGTCCCTCAGCCCCAGATGCGGAGCGATTGGCGGCTTGGGCGCGCGGCGAAACTGGGTTGCCGTTTGTCGATGCCTGCATGCGGTCTTTGCGTGCGACGGGGTGGTTGAATTTCCGCATGCGCGCCATGGTCATGGCGGTGGCGAGCTATCACATGTGGCTGCATTGGCGGGCGCCGGGTTTGGAGCTGGCCCGCTTGTTCACAGATTATGAGCCGGGCATCCATTGGAGCCAGGTGCAAATGCAATCTGGCACCACAGGCATCAACACGGTGCGCGTTTATAATCCGGTCAAGCAAGGCATGGATCAGGACCCGACCGGGGCATTCACCCGGCGTTGGGTGCCCGAGCTGGCCAAGATCGACGATCGATTTTTGCACGAGCCGTGGAAAGCTGCGAACGCGGGTGCAGTGCTGGGAAGGGCTTATCCCATACCCATCGTGGATCACCTAAGCGCAGCGCGTGACGCGCGGGAGCGTATCTGGGCGGTGCGCAAAGGGCAGGCCTTTCGGCAGGAGGCGCAGGGGATTGTGGCCAAACACGCAAGCCGGAAAAGCTCACGCAAGCGTGCGCGCAACAGCGCCACCTCCAAACAACTTGATTTGCCGCTGTAACATGACCGCCCAATGAAGATGCGCAAGAAATCTGATCTGCCCAACAAGATCTGTGTCCGCTGTCAGCGGCCATTTAGCTGGCGCAAGAAATGGGCCAAGGTTTGGGATGAGGTGCGCTATTGCTCCGAACGGTGTCGGCGTGGGGGCTAAGTCAAAGCATCGAGCACCGCAGCTGCACTGCTGCGATAGGCGTGTTGCTTTTCCTCGCTCATGCGGTCCCACGTGCGGTAGGCATGTCCTAGGCGCGGGTTGCCGCGCAGCTTTGCTTCATTGCGGATCAGGAAGTCCCAATAAAGTGGGTTGAAGGGGCAAGCATCCGGGCCGGTTTTTTGCTTTACTTCATACCGGCAGGTCTGGCAGTGATCTGACATCTTGTTGATGTAGTTGCCGCTGGCCGCATAGGGTTTGGAGGCCAGTAGGCCGCCATCGGCAAACTGGCTCATGCCAATCACATTGGGCGCTTCGACCCATTCGTAGGCATCGGCATAGACCGCCAAATACCACTCATGCACCTTGTGCGGATCAATGCCCGCCAGCATGGCAAAGTTGCCGGTGACCATAAGCCGTTGGATGTGATGCGCGTAGGCGTGATCGTGGGTTTGGAAGATTGCGACGGCCATGCAGGCCATATCCGTTTGCGCGGTCCAGTAGAAGGCGGGCAGCGGGCGTTTGGCATCCAAGAAATTGGCGTCTGTATAGCCCGGCATCTTGAGCCAGTAGATGCCGCGCACATACTCCCGCCAGCCTATAATTTGGCGTACGTAGCCCTCCACCGCGTTGAGGGGCGCATCACCATCGTAGTAGGCGCGCTCTACTCGTCGGCAAACTTCCAATGGATCAAGAAATCCTGCGTTCAGGTATTGTGCCAAAACTGAGTGATAGAGGAACGGTTCGTCGGTTAGCATGGCGTCCTGATAGTCGCCAAATTGGGGCAGGGTGGTTTGGACAAAATGCTCCAGCGCCACCAGGGCCTCCTCGCGTGTGACCGCCAACCAGAATGGCTCCAGAGATCCGAAATTTTTGGCAAACCGCGTTTTGACCAGAGCCAAAACGTCCTCGGTGATCGCGTCGCGGGGCACGTGCCGGGGCTGCGGCATGAACAGGTCGCCTTTCGCCGGCTTTCGGTTCTCCGCGTCATAGTTCCATTTGCCGCCTTCAGGCGCGTCGCCATTCATAAGAAGGCCGGTTTTGCGGCGCATCTCTCGGTAGAAAAACTCCATGCGCAGCTGCTTGCGGCCCTGCGCCCAGGTCTGAAATTCCGCGTGGGAGCACACAAACCGCGTGTCCTCTCGCATGTCCAAAGCGACCCCATTTTGCGCGGCCCAATCGCAGATGGCCTGCTTGAGGCGATACTCTCCCGGTTCTGTCATCACGACTTGTGAGAGGCCCAACGTGCCCAGCTCATGGCTCAGCTGATCGGGCAGGGTGCCCTTGTTGTCGCTATCGTCCAAATGGACATAGCGGACAGACCATCCCTCTTGTCGCAGCAAATCAGCGTGATGCCGCATGGCCGAAAACAGAAAGGCGATTTTCTTTTTGTGGTGGGGCACATAGCTGGCTTCCTCAGCCACCTCCGCCATCAGGATCACATCGCGATCTTTGTTGCCGTCGCGCAGTGAGGAAAGGGTCAGGGACAGTTGATCGCCCAACACAAGGATAAGCCGCCCTGATGCGTGCGCGGGTGTTTGGATCGTCATGAGTAAAAACCAGCGCTCAGTTCAGAAGGGCTTCGATTTGCGAAGTCACCGTTTTGGACATCGGTTTGGTCTGGGAAGAAAACTTCGTAACCACTGCGCCGTCAGGGCCAATCAGGACTTTGCTGAAATTCCAGCGCGGCACATAGCCGGCTTCCTCTCGCAGCGACACAAATAGGGGATGCGCGGTTTTGCCTTTCACCGAGGTGATCCCGGTCATCGGCATGTCGATGCCATATTGCAGCTCGCAAAACTCTTTGACTTCTGCGTTTGAGCCCAGCTCTTGTTTGAAGTCATCGGAGGGCACCGCCAGCACCACAAGGCCTTGGTCGCGGTAAGTGTCATAGAGGTCCTGCAGCCCGCGATATTGCTTGGTGAAGGCACATTGCGAGGCGGTGTTCACCACCAAAACCGGCTGGCCTGCCCAATCGGAAACCGCAAGCGTGCCGCCATCCATCGAGACAAACTTGGCGGACAAGTCCAAGGCCAAGGCAGCTCCTGTCGTGGACAGCGCAAAAATCAAAGCAGTTAGGAACTTCATGTCGACCCTCCGTTTATTCGATTACGGCACAGAGGGCGCCTTGGATGTCCTTTTGATGCTATGCGAGAGGTGCCTGAGGGATCACGCTTTTAGCTCATAAAACCGTGCGGCGTTGTCCCCAAACACGGCAGCGTGCCAATCATTGGGGACCAGCGTCTCCATGGCCGCGAACAGAGTGGTATAGTTGGAATAGAGGCTGTCGACCGGGAAGTTTGAGCCAAACATCACGCGGTCTTGGCCAAATTGGGTCAGGCAGGTTTGTACAATTGGCGCGATGCTCTGCTGCGTCCACTGATGGTCAAACATGCCAAGGCCTGAGAGCTTGCAGGATACGTTGGGCAGGGCGGAAAGAAGCTTCAACTCGTTCGCCCACGCTTCCAAGCCTTTGACGCTGCGGTCATGGGGAGACCCGGCATGGCAGAGTGCAACCTGTAGGTCAGACGCTTGCGCCAACACATGGGCGGTGTCTTCCATCAGCTCCGGGATCAGTTGCAAGTCAAAGCGCAAGCCACGCCCTGCAATCTCCTTCAGGCCAGCTAGAAAACGCGAGTTTTCGAGCAAAGCGTTGGTGCCGGTCACAGCATCTTCGTCCGGTGCGCGGCCGACAATCTGGCGCACGCCCCGCAGAGTGGAGAGGTTTTGCAGCCGGTCGAGGTCCCTTGCCAACGTGTCCGAAGTGAGGTCGCAAAACGCGACCTGAACCAAAGGCCAATGCGGGTTTGCCTCTGCCACCTCCTGCACCCAGAGCGCCTCTTGCAGCGGATTTTCAGCACCCACTTGAATGTGGACAGACCCTGAAATGCCATGCTGCTTGGCGTCAGCAGTGAATTCGTCCAGCAGGTAGTTGCGCTGAATGGGGGTCGGGTCACCAAAGAACCGTTCAACACCCTGCGCCATCAGCCAAGGATAATGCACCGCGGAGAGATCCCAGAGGTGGTGGTGTGCATCGATCCTCATGTGCGGGGCGCCTCCGCCATGCGGGCCAGAATATCGACGCCCTGCTGTTTCCAGAAGTGCAGCAGGTCAATGAAGATCCAGTTTTCGGCCAGCTTGTCTCCGTCGCGGCGATAGATGTCGATCACGCGGAACTCACCGGGCTTGCCGGTCGCGGGCATGCCCATGAATCCGCCGGTTGGGGTGGCGGTAAAGTTTGGCCAACCAAAAAAGCCGCCAAAATGCCCCTCGGCCATGCGGCAGATGTGGGTGGTTTTGGAGCGATCAGTGAAGCCCGCGCGGAACGGACCGGAATGCTGCTTGGCGTAGCGCGGGATCGTGTAGGTCGCGCCAATGCCGGCCGGTCCCCACCAGATCATGTCCTCATGCCAGGTTCGGCGCAGCTCGTCCTCTAGGCTCAACCCGCTGTTCCATTGGCCGAGGTCGGTGATCATCGCGTTGATCGCACCCAGGGTTTTTTCTCCTGTCTCAGGCGACTGCGGAGTGAACATCAGGCCGTCATGCGTCATCGGGCCCGGTTGCACCAAATGCGCGGCGGTTTGGGGCGGGAACGGCTGCAGACCCGCCTGCATCATCAGATGCGGAATGTCGAAATACATCGCGGTTTCGGTCACTTGGCCGTTTTCAACCTTGTTGAACTCGCAATAGCGCAAGAAGGCCATTTTGCCCGTGGGGGCGATGCCCAGCCATGGCGCATCAAATAGCCCCATCAGATGTCCCATAGACACCACCCATGTGGAGGCAAACCCATCCATCTCGTTTTTGCCCGCCATAAAGACATCTTGGCGGCGTTGCAGGTGGGTGAGGGAAGTTTTGAGCGGTGCCCAGAACCGGTCCGCCACAGCCTCAGGCCCATGGATTTCATCAAACGGATGGTAGCCGCGCCAGATATGATTCGGCGCATAGTGATGTTTGAGTACCGCTTTGGCTGCCTCGGGTGAGGCAGTGTCCAGATCTCTATAGAGCTCTGTTATAATACGTTTTTCTTCTGTGAAGTCAGTCATGGTTTGGGTCGCTTTGCATACGTTTGCAAAAAAAGTCTTGCCGAATTCCTAATCCTAAGTCTACCCTCTGTGCATACGTATGCAAAATGCATGTGACATCGGACGGGGGACCACATGGCCGAAATTCAGCTGCGCAATGTAGGCAAGCGCTGGGGCAGTTTTGTCGGGGTCGACAATTTTGATCTGACGATTGCGGATCAGGAGTTTCTGGTTCTGCTTGGCCCCTCAGGCTGCGGCAAGACCACAACCATGCGCATGATTGCCGGATTGGAAGACGCCAGCGAGGGCGACATCCTGATTGATGGCAAGAAGGTCAATGATCTGGAACCTAAAGACCGCGATGTGGCGATGGTGTTTCAGTCCTACGCGCTTTACCCGAATATGAATGTTTATGAGAACATCCGCTTCCCGCTGAAGGTGCGGGGGATTGATCCGGCGACACACGACGAAAAGGTGCGCCGCGCCTCTGCGATGGTTGAATTGGACGAATTCCTGCACCGCAAACCCGCGGAACTCTCCGGTGGTCAGCGGCAGCGTGTGGCGCTCGCCCGCGCCATTGTGCGCGAACCCAATGTGTTCCTGATGGACGAACCGTTGTCCAACCTTGACGCCAAGCTGCGGGTTTCCACTCGTGCCCAGATTAAAAACCTGAGCCACGAGCTTTCAGTCACCACCATCTATGTGACCCACGATCAGATCGAGGCCATGACTTTGGCGGATCGGGTTGTGGTGATGAAAAAAGGCGTGGTGCAGCAGGTCGGTAGCCCGACAGAGATTTACGACGCGCCAGCCAATACGTTTGTTGCGAGCTTCATTGGCAATCCAGCGATGAACTTGATGAGCGGACGCATGGAAGGCGGCACATTTGTTGCTGAGAACGTGCGGGTCGAAGGCCTGTCCGCGCCGGACGGTCCTGTGACCTTGGGCTTCCGCGCTGAGGACGCGGGCCTTGGAGACGCAGGCCATCATGAAATCACTGCACCGATCTACACACTCGAGCTGCTCGGGGACGCCACGATGGTGACCGTCCGCATTGGCGGCGAGCTGGTCGCTGTGCGCGCACCCAAAGATTACCGATCAGAGATTGGCGACACGGTGTCTTTGTCCGTGCCGGCTGAGATCTGCCACCTGTTTGACGCCGAAACCGGCGCCAGAATTGAGGCCTGACGGCTTCACACCAACAACCGGCGATCAACGCCGGGGGCGAGAGGGTGCGCGATTGCAAGGCGCACCTGCAAACACAGAAACGCAACAGGGAGAAAAGTTATGTTTCTAAAGAAAGTAACCGCCGCCGGTGCCTTTGCCGGTCTCATGGGAACCGCAGCCTTTGCTGCTGATTGCGGGCCAGAGGGCCAGTCGATCCGCATCCTCGCATCCGACTTCCCAGCCATCCACGCTGTGGCAGGTGCTGCAGAAGCCAACTGTGCAAGTGGCGCCGCGGAGTTCACCCGCAACCACACCACTGAGGCGCGCCAGATCATGAACGCGGCGCTGACACCGAACCCAGCAGAGTACACCTCTGTGATTGTGGCCAACTCGACACTGACACAGCTGATGAACGACGGCCTTGTGCGTCCGCTCAACGATCTGGTTGAAAAATACGGTCAGAACATTCCAGAGAACCTGCTGATCAGCATCGATGGCAACATCATGGCTGTGGCCTTCATGGCAAACTCTCAGCATCTGTTCTCCCGTAAGGACCTTCTGGAGAAGGCAGGCGTTGCCGAGGTGCCATCCACCTACGCGGAAATGATCGACGCGGCCAAATCCATCCGCGACGCGGGTATCATGGAATACCCGGTCGTGATGAACATGAAGACCGGTTGGAACGTCGGCGAAAGCTTCAACCTTGCGTTCATGGCGCATGGTGGTGAGTTCTTCAAACCCGGCACCGCAGAGCCATCTGTGAACAGCCCGGCCGGTGTGGCCGCGTTGGAGACCCTGAAAGGTCTGGTGGAATATGCGCATCCGGATCATTTGACCCAAGCCTCCAACGAGACCCAAGGTCTGTGGGAAGCCGGTCAGGCGGCGCTGGGCATCATGTGGGGCTCGCGCGGCGCGCCAATTCTGGATGACGAAGGCTCCACCGCCGAGATTACTTCCAACACCGTCCTGACTGCGGCTCCATCTGTTGAGGAAGGCGGCGTGCCAGGAGCAACTCTTTGGTGGGATGGTTTCACCATCGCTTCCAACGTGTCTGACGAAGAAGCCGAGGCGACCTTTGCTGCGCTTGCAAGCGCACTGAACAAAGAGATGGTTATGGCCAACAACGACGACGCGGTCTGGCTGCTCGACGGCTTTACACCGGGTGCTGCAGCGGAAGGTGTTTCTGCCACTGCCAAGGCAGGCGCGAAGCCTTACCCAATGATCCCGCAGATCGGCTTGATGCATAACGCGCTGGGCGCGGAGTTGGCGGACTTCCTCAAAGGCGATGAAAGCGCAGAACAGGCGCTGGCGGACGTCGAGGCGGCCTACATCACCGCCGCCAAAGAAGCGGGTTTCCTCCAGTAATCCTCCCCTGAGAGGCCCTTCGGGGCCTCTCATCCCCTCAACTTTTTTTCCACCGGGACGTAGGCTATGAAGCATCGCACCTTTTTCTGGTTCATCTTACCGACGCTCTCCGCGATGATCCTGTTCATCGCGCTGCCCATTGTTTCGGTGTTTGTTCAGTCGCTTTTTGTGGCGCATGAACAAGTGCTTGTGGTGTCTGAAAGCTGCGGCCCGTTTGGCTGTACCCCCACCACATCCGTCGATCTGGAAGCCACCGAGAAGCTCCGCGAAGAGGCGCCTTTGGGTCGGTTCAACGGGTTGGGCACCTATTTCAACCGCTCCCATCTGGCGATTGCGGAAATTGGCGAAGCCTGGGCGAGTTCTGACAGTCTGGGGGCGTTCTGGAGCCAGATTTACAACCTACCATTCTACAACGCGTTGATCTTCACGCTGACCTATACCTTTGTGGTGACACCAGCGGTGCTGGTGCTTGGCCTGGCTATCGCCGTTGGGGTGAACAATCTGCCACGCGCGCTCAAAGGCCCGTCGATCTTTGTCTCTCTCCTGCCGTTCCTTGTAACCCCTCTGGTGGGGTCTCTGATCTTGTTTTGGATGGTGGATGGGGATGGCGTGATCGGCGCGACCATTCAGAAGATCTTCAACGATCCCTCGCTGAGCCTGAAAGCCTCTACAGCGCTCACTTGGATCATGCTGATCGTCTACGGCATCTGGCATACGCTGCCGTTCAGCTTCATCACATTCTATGCCGGATTGCAGACCGTCCCAGACGACACACTCGAAGCGGCGCAGATTGATGGGGCGTCCAAGTGGCAGACCATGATCCACGTTGTGGTGCCACATCTGATGCCGCTGGTGTCCTTCGTGACGCTGATGCTGATCATGGACAACCTGCGCGTCTTTGAACCCATTGTCAGCTTTTCGGCGGAGGCCCATGCCCGCTCGCTCAGCTGGGTGATCTTCAATGACCTGCGCGAAAGCGGCAACCCGCTTTACGCCTCTGCCGGAGCCACCTCCTTGCTGACCATCATCATCGTGATCTTCCTGATGATGCCCGTCCTGGTGCGCACCTGGCGCGACTTCACCCGCAAATCCCACTGAGGACAGACACATGGCGACCAAAGCACAATCCCGCATGACCCCGCTGAAGCTGTTCTCCTACACCTTCGTGGCGCTCTGGCTGATCATCGCAGCCTTCCCTTTCTTCTGGACCTTCTGGGGCAGCTTCAAAGTGCAGGCTGACTTCCTCTCCAAGGCGGACTGGCGCAATGCGCTTTATGGGGCCAACACCATTGCGCAGACCGGCAGCGCATTTACGGCGGAGGCCTATCGCGGGGCTTGGATTGACGAAGAATTCTGGTTCAACTTCAAGAACACCGGTATCGTGGTGTTCTTCACTGTGGTGATTTCGCTGACCTTCGGCACGCTTGGCGGCTATGCTCTGGCGCGCTCCGGCTTCCGCTACGCTTTCTGGATCCTGATGGCGGCACTGGTGTTCCGCGCCATGCCACACATCACGCTGGTGTCCGGCTATCTGCTACCGTTCTTCGAGTGGAACGTCTGGGGCATCCTGCCCACCACCATCATCGTTCTTGTGGCTATCAATCAGCCGTTTACGCTCTGGATGCTGCACAGCTTCTTCAAGAACATCCCCAAAGACATGGATGAAAGCGCCATGGTCGACGGCTGCACCCGCTTCCAGGCCTTCCGTTATGTGATTGTGCCGGTGATGTGGCCAGGTGTGATCACCACGGGTCTGTTCAGCTTCCTGCTAGCCTACAACGACTTTACCGTCGCGGCGATGCTTTTGAGTGAGGAAAACGAGACCATCATTCCGGCGATCAACAGCTTCATGGGCACCACCCAGGTCGAGGGCAAAGTCATGTACGCCGTGGCCGCCGTGGTCTCCACCGTTGCGCCACTCTTTGTGCTTATCCTGTTCTTCCAGCGCCAGATTGTCTCCGGCCTGACCGCAGGGGCGGTGAAAGGATGAGTTCTTCCGCCCGCCATAACGCCATGGCGCGTCATCCGGCGCTCAACAGAATGCCACGGGATTTCATAGGGCAGGGGGCGTTACGTTCCCTGACAATCCTCAACACCATTCTGAAAGGAGAGGCCCCATGAAAGGCTCCCGCCCCGAACAAGCCGTGCTGACGCGCGACACTGGTATGAGCAAGACCGAAGCCACCCGCGCCGTGATCGAAGCCATGGTGGATGGTCTGAATGACCACCGCATCGACGATATTGGCGAGTTCTTCGCCCAAGGGTTCCGTTGGATGGGCAACCAAGGTTGCGGCACCAAAACGGGTCTGCAGGAATTTCAAGACAACTGGCAGCGCCCGTTTCAGGCGGCGTTTTCGGACAAGACCTGTATCGATGAGGCACGCCTCTACATGGGCGAATGGGCCGCTGCTTTTGGCCGTCAGGAAGCCACGCACAGCGGCGAGTTCCTCGGCATCGCGCCAACCGGCAAGCGGGTGGAAATTCGCTACATGGACTTCTGGAAAGTTGTCGACGGCAAAATCGTCGACAATTGGGTGAACGTGGATTTCGCCCATGTCGCCGCACAGCTAGGCGTCGACCTGTTTAACGGCGAAGGCTGGGAAGCCTTTGATCGCGGCGAAAAAGAAGCGCCGCGCCCCCAAAACTGATCCTGTCAATTGAGGATAAGACAATGACAATCGAGTATCTGAAACGCGGCAAAGACCAAGCGGAGCGTGCTGAAGACGACGCAAAAACACGCGCCGTTGTTGAGGCCACGCTGAAGGACATCGAAACCCGCGGCGACGCAGCTGTGCGCGAGCTGTCTGAAAAGTTTGACAACTACTTGCCGGCGTCCTTCAAGCTGAGCCAGCAAGAGATCGACGACCTGATGGCGCAGTTGAGCGACCGCGAGTTGGCGGACATTAAGTTTGCCCAACAGCAGGTGCGCAATTTTGCCCAGGCGCAGCGTGACACGATGCTTGATCTGGAGGTGGAAACGCTCCCCGGCGTTGTCCTCGGGCACAAAAACATCCCGGTCCAATCTGTGGGATGTTATGTGCCCGGGGGCAAGTTCCCGATGGTGGCCTCTGCACATATGTCCGTGGCCACCGCTTCGGTGGCTGGCGTGCCGCGCATCATTGCCTGCACACCACCATTCCAAGGCAAGCCAAACGCAGCCGTGATCGCGGCGATGCACCTTGGCGGTGCGCATGAGATTTATGTCTTGGGTGGCATTCAAGCGATTGGGGCCATGGCGCTGGGCACGGAAACCATTGATCCCGTGCACATGCTGGTTGGTCCGGGCAACGCCTTTGTGGCCGAAGCCAAACGTCAACTGTTTGGCCGCGTCGGCATCGACCTCTTTGCCGGTCCGACCGAAACCATGGTGATCGCTGACGAAACCGTGGATGCGGAAATCTGTGCCACCGACCTCTTGGGACAAGCTGAACACGGCTACAACAGCCCATGCGTGATGGTCACCAACTCCCGCCAGTTGGCGGAGGACACGCTGTCGGAAATCGACCGCATTCTGAAAATCTTGCCGACGGCGGACACTGCCTCTGTCAGCTGGGAAGAATACGGCGAAGTCATCGTCTGTGACAGTTACGAGGAAATGCTCGAAGTGGCGGACGACATTGCGTCCGAGCACGTGCAGGTCATGACCGATCGCGATGATTGGTTCCTGGAAAACATGACCTGCTATGGCGCGCTGTTCTTGGGGCCGCGTACCAATGTGTCCAACGGCGACAAGGTGATTGGTACCAACCACACGCTGCCGACCAAAAAGGCCGGGCGTTACACCGGTGGTCTCTGGGTGGGCAAGTTCCTGAAAACCCACAGCTATCAGCGCGTTCTGACCGACGAAGCGGCCACGATGATTGGCGAGTACGGCTCGCGTTTGTGCATGCTCGAAGGCTTTGTCGGCCATGCGGAGCAGTGCAACGTGCGTGTGCGCCGCTACGGTGGCATCAACGTGCCGTACGGCGAAGGTGCACCCTATCGGGAGGCGGCTGAGTAGGATGGCTGTCGACAAACACACACAGCACAAAGAGCTGATCCAAGCCTTTCGAGACGCGACTTATAACTTTAGCGAAGAGGGTGTCCGCAAGGCGCTCTCGGATCTCGCGACACCGGATGCGCTTTTCCGTCTGTGCCATCCGTTTGGCGACATGACAGGGCCGGGTGCTTTTTACGATGGCGCCTATAAGGGCTTGCTCGACGCCTGGCCGGACTTGGAGCGTCGTGACTACATCGTCATGGCCGGACCAGATGAGTTTGGCAACGACTGGGTGGGCTGCGGTGGTTACTACACCGGCGTGTTCACAGGCCCGTGGTTGGACATTCCGCCCACCGGCCATCAGGTGTCGATGCGCTATCACGAGTTCTTCCGTTTTGTTGATGGCAAAGTGGTTGAGTATCAGGCGCTGTGGGACATTCCCGAGGTGATGATGCAGGCAGATGCCTGGCCTATGGCGCCGTCGCTGGGGCGCGAATGGCATGTGCCTGGCCCCGCAACCGCAGACGGCTTGGTGCCTGGACCCTATGATGAAGCCAAAGGCAAAGAGACCTGTCAGCACATCATTGACATGCTGGAGCATCTGAAAAAGCACCCGCGTGATCCGGATCCACGCGCCATGAAGATGGATCACTACTGGCATCAGCGTATGAGTTGGTACGGCCCAGCGGGTATTGGCACAGGACGTGGCGTGGCAGGGTTTCGGAACTGGCACCAGATCCCGTTTCTCAACGGCATGCCGGACCGCGGCCAATATGTGGATGAGATCACATATCACTTCTTTGGCGATGGCGAATATGCTGCCGTCACTGGCTGGCCCAACATGATCCAGACTGTCACCGACGATGGGTGGATGGGCATCGCGCCAGCGGGCAAAAAGATCACCATGCGCAGCTTGGATTTCTGGCGTTTAGAGAACGGAAAAATCCGAGAAAACTGGGTGCTGGTCGATCTTTTGGACGCCTATCGCCAATTGGGCGTGGACGTCTTTGCCCGGTTGCGGGAATTCAACAAGGTGCGCAGTATGGCGCGCCTGAATATCCCGGATGGAATGAGCAAATGACTGACCTGCCCCGCACCCCTTCCTTTTCACTGAGCGGCAAAACCGCCCTTGTCACCGGTGCGTCCTCCGGCATCGGGCAGGGCTGTGCCGTGGCGCTGGCCGAGGCCGGTGCCCATGTGATTTGCGCGGCACGCGGGGCAGAGAAATTAGAAGACACCGTCGCGGCCATGACGGCTGCGGGCATGAGTGCCGAGGCGTTGGTGCTGGATCAAGGCGACCTCGCGGCGCTGGCGCAGGTATTTGAAACGCAAGACATCGACGTTGTGGTGAATTCCGCTGGTCTGGCGCGGCACGGTCCGGCTGTTGAGACCACGCCAGAGGATTATGACGCCGCGATGGGGCTCAATTTGCGCTCCGCCTATTTCCTTTCCGCCTACGCGGCTAAAGCGTTGATCGCGGCGGGCAAACCCGGTTCCATCATCCACATCTCCAGCCAAATGGGCCATGTGGGTGGTGTGGACCGCGCGGTCTACTGCGCTTCTAAGCATGGATTGGAAGGCATGGTCAAAGCCATGGCCATTGAGTGGGGACCGTCGCAAATCCGTATCAACACGGTCTGCCCGACCTTCATCAAAACGCCACTTACGGCGCAGACGTTTGAACGACCTGAACGCAAAGCCTGGATCGAGGAGAAAATCAAACTTGGCCGTATTGGCGAGGTCGAGGACATCATGGGCGCGGTGCTTTACCTCGCTTCTGATGCCAGTGCCTTGGTCACCGGCACTTCCATGTTGATTGACGGCGGGTGGACGGCAGACTGATGGCTGAGAAAGTAACCTCCCTCCAAGTTGCCGAGCGCGCCGGTGTCAGCCAATCCGCTGTGAGCCGTGTGTTCACGCCCGGCGCCTCCGCCTCCAAAGCCACCGTCGAGAAGGTGCGCAAAGCCGCCGAGGAGCTCGGCTACCGCCCTAATGTGCTCGCCCGCGCCATGGTATCCGGCAAAAGCCGCATCATCGGCCTCGTCGTGGCCTATCTGGACAATTACTTCTACCCGGAAGCGCTGGAAATCCTCTCAAACGCGTTGCAGGAAAAAGGCTACCACGTACTGGTTTTTATGGCGTCCCAAACCGCCGGAAACATTGACGGTGTAGTTGAAGAAATCCTAGACTATCAAGTGGATGGCATTGTCACAGCCTCCGTGGCGATGTCCTCCGATCTTTCGGCGCGCTGCCTGCAAGCGGGCGTGCCTGTGGTGCATTTCAACCGCTTTGAAGAGGCCAAAGGCGTCAGCTGTGTCACCTCCGACAACTTCGAAGGCGGCCGCCAATTGGCGCAGTTCCTCGTTGCGGGCGGGCACAGCAAAATCGGCCACATCGCCGGTTGGGAAGGGGCCTCCACCCAACGGGATCGCGAAGCTGGTTTCCGCGCTGGACTTGAAGAAGCTGGGCAGGACCTATTTGCCCGCGAGATTGGCGATTTTGACGTGGACCGCGCCCGCGCTGCGGCCAGCGCCATGTTCGATGTGCCGGAAGACAAGCGTCCAGATGCGGTCTTTGTGGCCAACGATCATATGGCTTTTGCTGTCATGGATGAGCTGCGTTTTGGCCTTGGACTCAAGATCCCTGAAGACGTTTCCGTTGTGGGCTTTGACGACGTGCCGCCAGCGGCATGGCGCGCCTATGACCTCACCACCATGCGCCAGCGCGCCAATCTGATGGTGGAAGAAACCGTCGATGCGCTGCTGCAGCACATTGAAACCCCGGCAACTGCCGCCCCGCGGCAAGTCGCAATTCCAACCCCGCTGATTGTGCGTGGCTCCGCGCGCGTTCCAGACACCTGGCCTCCAAAAGAAGGATAGACCCCCATGCAAGGCTTCGATGCGAAATTTCAGGATTTCCCCGATTACATCATCGGCATCACCAAAGAGATTTGGGAAGATCGGGGCATTGCCACGCTGCACCACTACTACAGCGATGACATCGTTGTGCGTTCTCCGGCTTCCGTGGTGCTGGGCAATCAAAATGTCATCGGCGCAACCATGGCCACGCTGGCAGAATTTCCGGATCGGCAGTTGTTGGGTGAAGATGTGATTTGGTCCGGTACGCCGGAGGAGGGCATGCTCAGCTCCCACCGGATCATCTCCACCGCCACTCATATGGCGGATGGCGTTTATGGCAAGGCGACCGGCAAGCAATTGCGCTATCGCATCCTGGCTGACTGTCACGCAATCAACAATCAAATCAACGATGAATGGCTGATCCGCGACCAAGGTGCCATCGTGCGTCAAATGGGGTGGGAGCCCAAGGAATACGCCGCCAATTTGATCGAGGCCGAAGGTGGACCAGACAACTGCGTGAAGCCCCTGACACCGCACACGGACCAACCCGGCCCCTACACAGGGATCGGCAACGACAACGTGTGGGGCGCGCGTTATGCGGAGATACTCAACCGTATCATGGGCGCGGATATCGCGGCGATTGAGGCCGAGTACGACCGCGCGGTGCAATCCGAATATGTTGGTGGCGTGACTGGCCATGGCTGGGATGCAGTGGACCGTTTCTGGATGGGCCTGCGCGCCAGCTTCCCAAATGCAGAGTTTAAGATTGAGCACCAGATTGGCCGCGATGATCCGATGATGCCACCGCGCGCCGCAATCCGGTGGAGCCTCTGGGGCAAACACGAAGGGTGGGGTACTTTTGGTGCGCCGACTGGCGCGGAGGTTTACGTGCTGGGCATCAGCCATGCAGACTTCGGCGCGCTGATCACGGATCAGCCCAAAGTACGCCGTGAATACACGCTGTTTGATGAAACCTCGGTCTGGAAACAGATCCTACTTCAAACCGGTCAGGCGTGAATTCCAACCTGACATATCCTCGGCTGTGCAACACACAGGCGGCGCGGCGCTTTCATGCGCATCGTGCCGCATTGCGCGCACGCCGTCTCAACAACCGTCCTCCCGGGGCGGGGTCTACTTCGATCCCAATCCAAACCCCACAAGGAGACAAAAGATGAGTTCTATCCAATCCCGCATTGTGCGCTACGGCGACTTGAAACCCTGCAAAACGGCCTTCATTGACGCCCACACACCGGGCAGCGATCAGAAAGAAAACTTCACAATCGTCGGCGGCGGCGTGTCCGAGTCCCCGGATCAGCATGTGCACATCACCGATAAGATCGGTTTTAACATCGGCGCAGCGGGACAGCCGCCCAAATGTCGCAACAGCTTGCACAGCCACACCACCGCTGAAGTGTTCTTCGTGGCTAAAGGCCGTTGGCGCTTTTTCTGGGGCCTGCACGGCGACGCCGGTGAGTTCATTGCTGAAGAAGGTGATATCTTTAACATTCCCACCGGCATCTTCCGTGGTTTTGAAAACGTTGGTCAGGATTACGGGATGATCATGGCGATCCTTGGCGGGGATGATGCGGGTGGGGGCGTCACTTGGGCGCCGCACGTGATTGAAGATGCGCAGGCGCATGGTTTGATGCTGGGTGACAACGGCGTGCTTTATGACAGCAAGAAGGGCGAAGAGCTGCCACACAACGTGCGCCCCATGCCGTTGTTGACCGAGGAAGAATTAAAAGCCTTCCCCGAAGTGCCAGTGGAAGAGGTGATGCCCTATGTGGCGCGCTATTGGGATTTGATGGCGTTGGCGGTAAAAAAGCCAGCCAAGGTGATCGGCGAGGACGCGATCATCAAAGACAAGCCCGGGTTTGAGGTCGACTTCCTGACGCGCGGGTCCGCCGTGACAGAACCCGTGACCACTGCGCAGCCGGTGGTGCTGATGCCCGCCAGTGGCCACTGGCGCATCACTATCGACGACGTGGAGGTCACCTTGTCCGCAGGGGACACGGCCGTGGTACTGCCGGGCGAAAGCTACAGCGTGACCCCTTCGATGACGGGGGAAGCGGGGCTCTACCGCATCACCGCAACAGACGATGCCGCTGGTGCCACCTGGACCGGCTAAAACCTTAGGCCTCGCGCGGCGGCACTCACTGCCGCGCGAGGCGCTCAAACGTTAACGGTGTCGGGTTGCGGAGTGCACCTCCGCGTTACCGACGCGATACTGACGGGAAACAGACAGGGAAAACGGCGCGATGAGCAAAATCTTAACAACCCATGTGGGCAGCCTGCCACGTACCCAAGAGGTGGTGGATTTCATCTTTGCGCGTGAGCACGAAAAACCCTATGATCCGGCGGCTTTCGATGCAGCCATGACCGCTGCCGTGGACGAGACGGTACGCAAACAGGTCGACGCGGGTGTCGATATTGTAAGCGACGGGGAAACCAGCAAAATTTCCTACGCCACTTATGTAAAAGACCGCTACACGGGGTTCTCGGGCGACAGCGAGCGCAACGCACCAGCAGGCCTCAAGATGTTCCCGTCTTTCCTGAAGCGATTGGCCGATGATGGCGGCACACCGCAATACGCCCGCCCCAAGTGCACCGGAGAGGTGCGCAGCAAAGGGCAGGGGGAATTGATGAAAGATATCAGTAACCTGAAGGCCGCCATGGCGGCTCACGGCGTGGAGCGTGGTTTTATGAATGCCGCCTCGCCAGGGGTGATCTCGCTGTTCTTGCAGAATGATCATTATGCCAGTCGTGAAGACTATCTGGCGGCCCTCGCGGATGCCATGAAGGACGAGTATGAAACCATTGTTTCCAATGGCTTAGACCTGCAATTGGACTGCCCAGATTTGGCCCTGTCCCGCCATATGTTGTTCAATGATCTGAGCGATGACGAGTTCCTCAAGATCGCGAATATGCATGTAGAGGCGCTCAATCACGCCCTGCAAAACGTGCCGCAAGATCGCGTAAGGGTCCATATTTGTTGGGGAAATTACGAGGGTCCCCATTGTTGCGACATCCCGATGGACAAGGTGTTCAGCACTTTGATGGCGACCAAATCCCGCTATGTGCTGTTTGAAACCTCCAATCCGCGTCATGCGCATGAGTGGACGGTGTTTCGAGACCGCAAATCTGAAATCCCCGACGACAAAATACTTGTGCCCGGAGTGGTGGATACCACCACCAATTTTGTCGAGCATCCTGAGCTGGTTTCTCAGCGTATTCAACGCTTTAGTGATATCGTTGGCGCGGACCGTGTGATCGCCGGAAGCGACTGCGGCTTCGGGACTTTCGCAGGATTTGGCGCGGTCGATCCCGATATTGCTTATGCCAAACTGGCAGCCCTCAGCGAAGGAGCCGCAGCGCTGTCATGACACCTTTGGTTTTGCTCCCCGGTATGATGTGTGATGCGCGCCTTTTTGGCCCGCAAATCAACGCTTTGTCTGGACGCTATCCGATCATGACGGCGCCGCTGGGCGGGCAGAAAACCATTGAGAAACTCGCCACAGAAGTGTTGCAAAACGCGCCTCCAAAGTTCGCTCTGGCGGGGCTGTCGATGGGCGGCATTGTCGCCATGGAGATGTTGCGACAAGCGCGAGACCGCATTGTGGGGCTAGCCTTGATGGACACCAACCCGCTTGCGGAATCCGAGGCGACAAAAGACCGCCGAGCGCTTCAAATAGCCTCCACTTTGGCGGGAGACATGCGGCGCGTGATGCGCGAGGAGATGAAGCCTAATTACCTTGCGGATGGACCTAATCAAGGCAAGATCTTGGACCTTTGCATGGCCATGGCCACCGACCTTGGGCCAGATATTTTTGTTAGACAGTCCAAAGCCTTGCGTGATCGCAAAGATCAAACGGAAACCCTGCGGAGTTACTCCGGCGAAACGCTAATCCTTTGCGGTCGGGAGGACAGCCTGTGCCCCGTCGAACGCCACCGATTGATGCAAAATTTGATCCCGGGCAGCACATTACAGATTGTTGAAAACGCGGGGCATTTACCGACCTTGGAGCAACCCCGAATTACCAATGCAGCGTTGACCCGCTGGCTGGAGAGCCTATGAACGACACCCTTTTGAAACTGCTGCAATCAGTGGATACCCCGACCGTTTGCAACGCCATTGAAGTGGCCCAAGGTCAACGTGGTTTTGATCAGTTTACGCGCGGCACCATGCTCTGTTCTGATCCTGAGGGCGGCGCTATGGTGGGCTATGCCCGCACTGCCAAAATCGCGGCGCTGGAACCGCCACAAGGGGCGCCTGACGTGATTAAAGCCCGACGCATGGCCTACTACAAACATATGTCGGACGGGCCGCGCCCAGCGATCACGGTGATTGAAGATGTCGATTTTCCGAACTGCATCGGTGCTTATTGGGGGGAGATCAACACAACCGTTCACAAAGGGCTTGGAGTCAGCGGCGCACTGACCAACGGTGTCATGCGCGACCTGGGAGATTTGCCAAGCGGGTTTCCCGTGCTGGCAGGCTCCATAGGACCAAGTCATGGCTTCGTCCATGTGCGGGAAATTGGAACAGAAGTTGAGGTATTTGGCCTGCGCATCCGTGATGGCGATTTGGTACATGCGGACCGGCATGGTGCCTTGGTGATCCCGCCGGAAGTGGTTGGGCAACTGGAAGGCGCGATCCATAAGTTGCTGGACACTGAGCAGCTGATCTTGGAACCGGCACGAAAAACGGGGTTCGATTTTGCAGCTTTTGCAACAGCTTGGGCCGCATTTGAAGCTTCGCGCACCTGAGCCAGAAACGTAAGTTCTGGTTCGCCTGGAGACATTGTGGTGGATCCAAGACCGGCCTCAAGATGGCTGTGGTGCAGACAGGGAGAGTGTTGAACGATTGTGACCTCTCTATTTTTTGCACTTGGCCAAGCGAACCTGCCGCGGAAAAGCTGGTGACTAATTCCAAACTCATCAGCTAGTCAGCTGGGCGGAAAGGGCAAGAAGCTGGCGGGTTGGTGTGGATCATTGGATCTGCGCATAGAAGACTTTCAAACTGGCTGCTGTGAATTTCTGGAAACCTGCCATCCTTATAGCAAGGTCATGTTCTCTTTGGGCTGGAAGCCGTCGTTAGGTGGGTGTTGATCCTACGGCAGCAAAGGGCCGAGTGCAGAACTTCTGGCAGTATTATTGGATCACTTGACTAAGACTTTGCGATTCGGCGGAAAAATTCCGCTTGCACATTCACGCCTGTCTCTTTTGGGATGACAGTTTGCCTTTCTTCCGGCTTTGTTATTTAGTGCGAGCCTAGGCATTTCGATCAAGGCACTTTCGAAGAAATTCCACCGAAATGGGTTCGAACTGCGACAAATTCATAAATGGCAATGTTTGCAACAATTGACTGTGGGACGTCGAATTTTGTGTCAGCTTTGTCGTCTCATCAGAAAATTGTTGTTCGAGTTATGGTGAACTTCAAAATTAGCGGCTCAAAGGTAAGTTGGCTGAGATCCGAAAAGGTTGCAGCGACACCAAAAACATAGCCAACCGTCAAGACGACAAATTCCGCCCCACATTCTACCCCACACTTACGTTGGATCATGTTGCAACGGTCTGCTGCAGTTTACGGAGCAAGCCAGTCACAATCCGCAACAGAAAAAGGTCAGAAGTACGATTTGCAACAAGTTGCAATAAGAAACAGGTTCCGTGTGGGGGCACCATTTTCCAAAAATGGGACTGGATTTTGGCTTGCAGAATACGCTTGCGCTATCGTAGTGCCCACGACGTATGTCGCTTCGAGTGCTGACACGCCACCCTTTGGCCAACCGCAAGAGAGATCAATCTGATGACTGACGTGACCGCAACGTCCCCCTCCAAGGCGTCAGACCTTCATCGAGCCGCGCGCCTGTCTGTCGCCCCGATGATGGACTGGACGGACCGTCATTGTCGCTATCTGCATCGGCTGTTGTCGCGGGACACCTTGCTCTATACGGAGATGGTCACAGCCCCCGCGCTGGTGCGGGGCGGGGCGGTGCATCTGTTGGATTACAATACCGAAGAGCACCCGGTCGCTTTGCAACTTGGCGGCAGTGATCCGCAGGAACTGGCCGCTGCCACGAAACTTGGTGCCGCTGCGGGCTATGATGAAGTCAACCTCAATGTTGGCTGTCCCTCGGATCGAGTGCAGTCTGGCACCTTTGGCGCGGTGTTGATGAAAACACCCGAGTTGGTTGCGGACTGCGTTCGGGCCATGCAGGACGCCACAGATGTCAAAGTCACCGTCAAGTGCCGGATCGGAGTGGATGACCAGGAGCCCAAAGAGGTGTTGCCTGACTTTATAAATAAGATGCAAGGTGCTGGCATAAAACGCATTTCCATTCATGCGCGTAAGGCGTGGCTACAGGGTCTGAGTCCCAAGGAAAATCGCGATATTCCACCATTGGACTATCCGCTGGTCTATCAGATGAAACGGGATTTTCCGGAGCTGCATTTGTCGATCAACGGCGGCGTCACCACTTTGGAAGAGGCCAAAACGCACCTCGCCGAAGGCATGGACGGGGTGATGATTGGCCGCGCGGCCTATCACAACCCCACTGATATACTCAGCACGGCGGATCGCGAGATCTACGGTGCCGGGGCGGACAGTGATCCCGTACAGGTGGTACAGCACATGCTGCCCTATATCGAGGCGCATCTCGCCAAGGGCGGCAAGCTCAACCAGGTCACGCGGCATATGCTCGGGTTGTTTGCGGGCAAACCCGGGGCGCGGGCCTGGCGGCGGTATTTGTCGGAACATGCCACCAAACCGGGGGCAGGGCCGGATACGGTTCTGACGGCACTGGAAAACGTTACCCAAGCGGCGGCGTAACGCGTCGCGACGAGGTTGGTTGCGAACCGTCGGGATTTGGGCTTTATCTCTGCTCAACGCGCGATCCCGGAGAGACTGATGGCCCACGATCCTACCTTGCTTATTCAAATGCTGCTGCTTTTGCTGGTGATCGGCGGGGTGGCCGGGGTGTTGGCCGGCCTGCTGGGGGTTGGCGGCGGCATCGTTTTAGTACCAGCGTTTTTCTATGCGTTTCAGGCGCTTGGTTACGATGGGCCGCAACTGATGCAGGTGTGTCTGGCGACCTCGCTGGCGACCATCATTGTGACATCGTTGCGCTCTGTGGCAAGCCACAACAAAAAGGGCGCGGTGGACTGGGACATCCTGCGCACCTGGGCGCCTGGCATTGTTGTCGGCGCCTTCATTGGCGTGCTGGTGGCGGCCAATTTGCGCTCCGTGACGTTGCAAATGGTCTTTGGCTGTCTGGCGTTGGTGATTGGGGCCTATATGGGCTTTGGCAAGGCGCATTGGCGGTTGGGACAAGCGATGCCGACCGGATTGCCACGTGTGGTTGTCAGCCCCTGTGTCGGGTTCCTCTCGGTGCTTATGGGTATTGGCGGGGGCAGCTTTGGCGTTCCGTTGATGACGTTGTTTAATGTGCCGATTCACCGCGCTGTGGCGACGGCAGCAGGCTTTGGTGTGACCATTGCCGTGCCTGCGGTGATTGGCTTTCTGTTTATGGAGATTGATCCGGCAACCCGTCCGCCGTTCACAATTGGGGCGGTCAACATGGTGGCCTTTGGTCTGATCATTGCCATGACGCTTCTGACCGCACCTTTGGGGGTCAAGCTGGCCCATGCTATGGACCCCAAACCGCTCAAGCGGGTGTTTGCCGTGTTTTTGACGCTGGTCGCGCTGAACATGCTGCGCAAAGCGGCGGGTCTGTAAGAAAACCTGCGATTTTCTCGCAACCCCAAGGTCAGTGTTTTGTCACTCCGAGGGGAATTGGGCCTTATGAGACACGAATCGACGTTGCGTGGGTTTTTCATATGAGCCGCCGGGAGGACTTTCCCGGATCGCTTTTTCCATTTTGCCCTACACCACCCACGCGTGCTTTGGCTTCCTTGGCGTGACGTTAAAGTCGCACGGCGGTCCTTGAAAAGTAGGCAATACCCTATGTTTCGTTGCAAGGATGGAAACGTTACGGTCTTTGGTGCCGCATTGTTTCGATTTTACTATCGCTGCAAAATGTCTCCTTAATTTTAAACGAATTTTTGGCTAAACTTTTGAAAATTCTATTTGGACCAAGGGTGTAAAGCGATGCAGTTACTTTGGATTTTGGGCCTTGCGGTCCTCGGCGGCGCGTTGATCTATGAAATTACGGATGATGATGACGACAGCAGCACGGAGCCAGAAACCAACGATGATCCGACAACCGGTGATCCAACCACGACCGGTGGCGACGATCCAGTAGATCCAACTGATCCTACAGATCCAACTGACCCTACTGATCCCAGTGATCCGACCGACCCAACGGACCCGGGTGACCCAACAACGGTTTCCGTTGATCCGATCGCCGGGACCGAGGGCGCAGACACGCTGGCCGGCACCGAAGAAGGCGACCGGATTGAAGCCGATGCAGGCGGTGACGCTGTCACGGGGCTTGGCGGCGATGACACCATTCTTGGTGGCGACGGTGAAGACGCGATTGATGGCGGCGAGGGGAATGACAAGATCTCCGGCGGCAACGACGCGGACACTCTCGCCGGTGGCGCTGGCGATGACCTTATGGGTGGCGGCACATCTAATGACAGCCTGACCGGCGATGATGGCGCTGACACGCTGTTTGGCGGTTGGGGGGATGACACCCTCGATGGCGGCGACGACGACGACAGTCTGATGGGCAGCCGGGGCCTGGATGTTCTGAGCGGCGGTTTGGGCAATGACTACCTGAACGGCGAAGATGACAACGACACGCTGGATGGCGGCGAAGGGGAAGACAGCCTGCTGGGCGGTGACGGCAACGACAGCTTGACCGGTGGAGAAGGCAATGACTCGCTTTGGGGCGGCAACAGCGATGACACGCTGGAAGGCGGCGAGGGTGACGACCACCTGTCTGGCCAGACCTCTGATGACAGCCTTGTTGGCGCAGCTGGGGCCGACACGCTTCTGGGCGGTCGCGGCAATGACACGCTGATTGGGGGCGTTGGCGAAGACAGCTTGGAAGGCGGTCTGGGTGACGATGTCTTTGTTGGCGTCGAAGATGGCTCTGATGACGAAACCATCGCGGCCAGCGATGTGCTGGACGCAGACACCATGCGCGGCGGTGACGGCAACGACACCTTTGTCCTCGGCTCCGGCGATGTTGCCGAAGGCGGCGCGGGCGTCGACACCTTCGCCTCCGGGACCTGGGTGGATGCGGACAACCTGCCTGTGATCGAAGACTTTGACGTGGCCGAAGACGTCTTTGCGCTGCTGGTGCCGGAAGGTGAGGGCACAGGCACGGTGACGGTTGATGCCGATGCGGACGCGGGTGAGGGCTGGTTCACGGTCTCTTATGACGGCGCCCCGGTCGCCACCGTCTTTGGCGCGGGCATGACACCGGCCAATGTGTCGGTTGTGGAAACGGACGTGGTGGAAAGTGCTGTTACTACGGATCCGGTCCCTGCTTATGCAGAGCCCACTGTCTAAAGCTACAGTTTAGAAACGAGAAAAGCGCGCTCTTTCGGGCGCGCTTTTTGTTTGGGCTGGTGTCTGGATTTAGCGCTTCAGGCGCGCAGCCCGACCACCTCGACGTTTCTTCAACCGTGGCGCGCGGTTTGGCAGCTCCTGCATGATCTCGCTGCGCTCATCGGGCGCCATCTTGGACCATTGGGTGATTTCATCAATCGTGCGCAGGCACCCGGTGCAGATCCGTTCTTCGGGATGCACAACGCAGAGTTTCACACAGGGACTTTCGACTTCGGCGCGCGTCCACACGGTGTCTTTGCTCACGAGGCACTCCCAAGATGGTTTAAACGGTCCAACACTCCTTGTAGGATATAGGACGCAGCCACATGGTCGATCACCTCTGCGCGACGTTTCCGTGACGTATCCGCCTCCAATAGCGCTCTTTCCGCCGCGACGGTGGACAATCGCTCGTCCCAGAAGCCAATCGGTGCCTCAACCAAGGCAGACAGGTTGCGGGCAAAGGCGCGGGTGGATTGCGCCCGTGGACCTTCGCTGCCGTCCATGTTCATGGGCAACCCAAGGATGATCCCACCGATGTTGCGGTCTTGGATGATCTCGATGAGGCGCTGCGCATCCACGCCAAATTTCTTGCGCTTCACGGTTTCAATCGGCGTGGCCACAGAGCGGAAGCTGTCGCTCACCGCCACACCAATGGTCTTGGTGCCCAGATCCAACCCCATCAGCGCCTGCATCGCGGGCAAGTCCGGGGCCATCTCTTCTATGCTTTGGTAAATCTCGCTCATTCCAAACCTGCCTGTGCTGCACCCATACGCACGATTTCTAATGCATCAGGCACGTTTGCAAAAACAATCTGCGCTTCGTTCCAGATCGCTTCGGCCCGTGCGCGGTCCCCTACTACGCCATAGGCCCCAATCAAACGCGCCCATTCCTGTGGTGTGCCGCCCTCGGTTGCCAATCGATCTGAGAGCTGGTCCACCATGCCCTGGATCATCGCCTGACGGTCCTCAACCGACAGTTCGCCTGCCGCTTCCATGTCTTCGGCTGAAGGGCCGGACAGACCGTCGGCGGAATGGGCTGGCACCGGCGCAGGCATCTTGTAGTCAATGCCAGCGTACCAGGCCAATTCAGTGATGGTGGCGCGAATGGATGGCACCCACGGCGCGTCATTGGGGCTTTGCCGCAGCACCTGATCCCAGATGCGGAACGTCGCGTCCGGACGGCCGGTCTGCCACATCATCAGGCCGGTATAATAACGGGCCAGATTGTTGAACGGGTCAAGCTCCAGTGCCTTTTTGAGGCTGGCCTCAGCTTCTGGGGAGACATAGTCGCCCGCCGCGGTGATCAGCAAGTTGGCGTGCAAAACATAGTCGCCTGCGGTCGCATCGTCGCCTTTGATTTCAATGACCTTTGCCTGAGCTTCGTGCGCGGCTCTCAAGTTGCCGAGGCTGGCTTCGTTACGAGCCAAAAGCTCTTGACCGCGCAAGTCCTCTGGATTGTCCGCCACAGCTTTGCGTAGCTTTGCCATAAGGTCTAAAAACTCTTCACCCGCCTCCGCCGCAGGGCGGGCGGGCACTTTGGTTTCGGCCACGGCCTGTGGGTCGCGATTGTCGCGGCGTGCTTGAGCCTCCGCCGCGCGCTCTTGCAGCGGCATATCACGGTAACCCGGTGCGCCGAGTTTATAATACAGGCCAAAACTTCCGGTAAGAACCACAGCGCCCAAGATCACGGCAATTACTCTAGATTGCTGGCTGTCTTCGGCTTGACCGCTCTCCGCTTTCTGCATCTGCGCATCGGCAGCCAGAATGCGCCGGGAGATCTCGGTCTTCATACGGGCGGCGTCTTCTTCGCCAATCACGCCCCGAGCTTGATCTTTATCGACCTCTTTGAGCTGGTCACGATAAACCCGCAAATCATAGGCGGCAGGGTGTTCCGCCTCTTCATCGCGACGTGTCAATGCGAGCGCAAACAAGCCAGCGGTCACGAGGGCTAGGGCAGCTGCAACAATCCAGAAAATCATGTGGCCTCCTAAGTGCTGGACCACATGTAGTGTTGTGAACAGGCGGCTGAAAGCAAAATCGGCATTCTGACGCGACATGTCGCAACCGGTCTGCAAATAGGCGCTTTAACCACCGTGACCGACTTAGCAAAAAGTTCATAAACTGGGAGAAGTTGCCTCGTATTCGGAATCACGCTCATGAGAAGATATTCAGCCTTTGCCATCGCCCGCGAAGCCGCCCGCTACCATTCGGGCTGGGAACGCGCATGGCGCTCTCCGGAACCCAAGAAAAAATACGACGTGATCATCGTGGGCGCGGGTGGCCACGGTCTCGCCACTGCATTTTACTTGGGCAAGAACTTTGGCATCACCAATGTCGCGATCATTGAGAAGGGCTGGCTTGGCGGCGGCAACACGGGGCGCAACACCACGATTATCCGGTCAAACTACCTGCAGGACAGCTCTGCCGCGCTTTATGAAAAGGCGCGCTCACTTTATGAGACCATGTCGCAGGACTTGAACTATAACGTCATGTTCTCTCCGCGCGGCGTGATCATGCTGGCGCAGACCGAACATGAGGTGCGCGGCTATCAACGCACAGCGCACGCAAACGCGCTGCAAGGCGTGACCACTGAGTTTATCGGGCCGGAACGTGTGAAAGAACTGGTGCCGATCATCAACATCGACGGCCCACGTTATCCGGTGCTCGGCGGTCTCTGGCAGGCGCGCGGCGGCACTGGTCGCCATGATGCGGTGGCTTGGGGCTATGCCCGCGCGTGCTCCGACATGGGCATGGATATTATTCAGAAATGTGAAGTGGTTGGCGTGCGGTCTGAAGGTGGCAATGTCGTCGGCGTCGACACCACAAAAGGCCCAATTGATTGTGACAAGCTTGGCCTTGTGGTCGCAGGCAACTCCGGTGCCTTGGCCAATATGGCGGGCTTCCGTCTGCCGATGGAATCTGTAGCTTTGCAAGCGCTGGTGTCTGAGCCGATCAAGCCATGTATGGATGTGGTGGTGATGGCCAACACCGTGCATGGCTACATGTCTCAATCTGACAAAGGCGAGATGGTGATTGGCGGCGGCACCGACGGGTTCAACAACTACACCCAACGCGGCAGCTTCCACCACATCGAAGAAACTGTGCGGGCGCTCTGTGAAACTTTCCCGATGGTCAGCCGCCTCAAAATGCTGCGCCAGTGGGGCGGCATCGTGGATGTGACCGGCGACCGCTCGCCGGTGATTGGCAAGACGCCTCTGGGCAACTGTTTCATCAACGCAGGCTGGGGTACCGGCGGCTTCAAAGCCATCCCTGGCGGCGGCTGGGCCACGGCTGAGCTGATCGCCAAAGGTGAGCCGGGTCCGTTGAGCGCTGAGTTTGGCATGGAACGGTTTATCGAAGGTCGTTTCATTGACGAAAGCGTTGCGGCAGGGGTGGCGCACTGATGGCGCTCCCTCTCAACCTCGTTCGCCCGGCAACGCCGGGCAGCGCCCGATCCGCCCCCACGGGCGGGCGCTTCGTTTCCCCCCTCGGATCGGGCACGGCCCTCTGTACTACTTGGGAGATTGCACAATGCTAACCCTTCAATGCCCCTATTGCGGCGTCTGGGCCGAGGAAACCGAGCTTCACGCCGAAGGTGAGGCCCATCTCAAACGCTTTGGTCCCGGCTCTGATGACGCGGATTTCGAAAGCTACCTCTTTATGCGCGAAAACCCCAAAGGCGTGCATTTTGAGCGCTGGCGGCATTCCAACGGCTGCGGCAAATTCTTCCACGCCGCGCGCTGCACCATGACACTTGAGGTCTTTGGCACCTATCCGGCGCAAACGCTGGAGCCGCCGCAGGACATCAAAGACAAGATCACGGCCAAATACCCCGGCTGGACCTGGAGGGAGTTCTCATGAGCACACGTCTGACCACCGGCGGACGCCTGTTGAACAAATCCAAACAGGTGACATTCTCCTTTAACGGCAAGCAGTTCACCGGCTTTGAGGGCGACACGCTGGCCTCGGCACTTCTGGCCAATGACCAGATGCTGATGGGCCGCTCGTTCAAATATCACCGCCCACGTGGCGTGGTCGCCTCGGGTGCGGAAGAGCCCAATGCCCTGGTAAATCTTGGCAAAGGCGGCAAGTTCGAGCCCAACCAACGCGCCACCACCACCGAGCTCTATGACGGGCTGACCTGCACCAGCCAGAACCACTGGCCCTCGCTGGAGTTCGATGTGGGCGTGGTCAACAACTACGCCGCCCGCGCGCTACCGGCAGGGTTCTACTACAAAACCTTTATGGCGCCCGCGGCGGCCTGGAAACATGTGTTTGAACCGATTGTGCGCCACTCGGCGGGGCTGGGCAAAGCGCCCAAAGATCGCGATGCGGACCGCTATGAGCATTTCTACGCCTTTTTTGACGTGGTGGTTGTTGGCGGCGGTGTGGCTGGCCTGATGGCTGCCAAGGCGGCAGGTAAAGTCGGTGCCAAAGTCCTATTGATGGAGCAAACCGCCCATTGGGGTGGCCGCGCGCCGGTCGATGGCGGCAAAGTGGATGGCGTGAAGGTCGATGACTTCATCGACGCCACCGTGGCCGAGCTTGAGGTGATGGACAACGTCACGCTGCGCAACCGGATGATGGGGGCAGGGGTCTATGACCACGGCTACATCCTTGGCTATGAGCGCCTGACCGACCATGCGCCTTTGATGGATGGCCCGCGCCATCGCCTGTGGCGGATCCGTGCCAAACAGATTGTGACCGCGACCGGCGCCATCGAACGCCCGCTGTCTTTTGCGGGCAACGACATTCCCGGCGTGATGCTGGCCAGCGCGATGCGTGATTACATCGTCAACCACGGCGTGAGCTCCGGTGATCGCGTGGTGGTTGTGGCCAACAATGATGACGCTTACCGCACCGCCTTTACACTCAAGATCCACGGTCTCGATGTGCCAGTCATTCTTGACGCACGTCCCAATGGCGGTGGCCCTCTGGCCGATGCCGCACGGGAACAAGGCTTCCGTGTTGAAAACGGCAAAGGCATTGCCAAGGTCAAAGGCGGCAAGCGCGTGACTGGCGTGGCGATCTGCTCGCAAGCGGGCGAGGGCGCTGTTCTGGAAGAGATCGCCTGTGACGCAGTCGCCATGTCCGGCGGTTGGTCGCCGGTGGTGCACCTGTGGTCTCATTGTGGCGGCAAGCTGATCTGGGACGAGGTACAGGCGCATTTCCGCCCTGATCCCGACCGTGCGCCCACCAGCCATGATGGCAACCCCTTTGTTTCTACAGCGGGTACCGCAAGTGGTCCGCTTAAACTGGATGACGTGCTGGTGGATGGCCTGAAAGCGGGTGAAGCCGCAGCTGAGGCGGCAGGTTTTATTGTGACTGCGGCTGAAGCGCCCAAAGGCGAGGTGCACGACGAAGCGCCGCTGCAAGCCTGCTGGTTGATGCCACAGGGCGCAGGGCCAAAGCTACGTATGAAAGCTTGGCTGGACTATCAGAACGACGTGAAAGTGTCGGACGTGAAACTGGCCGCGCAGGAGGGCTACGAAAGCGTCGAGCACACCAAGCGCTACACCACGCTTGGGATGGCGACTGATCAGGGCAAGTTGAGCAACATCAACGGCTTGGCGGTGCTTTCTGATGCGCTTAATCAGCCCATTCCGGCCACGGGCACCACCACCTTCCGCCCGCCGTACACACCTATTTCCATGGGTGCGATCGCGGGTGAGGCGCGCGACGAGGTGTTCCAACCTTTGCGCCGCACACCAATCCACGACTGGCACGAGGCCAGCGGTGCCTTCTTTGAACCAGTGGGCCATTGGCGGCGCCCGTATTGCTTCCTGCGCGGCAGTGAAAGCCACGCCGATGCGGTCAGCCGCGAAATCCGTCAGACCCGCGACAGTGTGGGCCTACTGGATGCGTCTACGCTCGGTAAGATCATCGTCAAGGGTCCAGACGCGGGCAAATTTCTCGACATGATGTACACCAACATGATGTCATCTCTGAAGCCGGGCAAATGCCGCTATGGCCTGATGTGCAACGAAAATGGCTTCCTGATTGATGACGGCGTTGTCGCCCGCATCGATGAGGACACCTTCCTTTGTCACACCACCACCGGCGGCGCCGAGCGTATTCATGGCTGGATGGAAGACTGGCTGCAGTGCGAGTGGTGGGACTGGCAGGTTTATACTGCCAATGTCACCGAGCAATATGCGCAGATTGCCGTTGTGGGTCCAAACGCCCGCAAGGTGATCGAGAAACTTGGTGGCGAGACGGATGTCTCCAAAGAGGGACTCGCCTTTATGGAGTGGAAAGACGGCAAGATCGGCGGTTTTGACGCCCGCGCCTACCGCATTTCTTTCTCCGGCGAGCTGTCCTACGAAATCGCCGTGCCAGCGTCGCAAGGCCGTGCCTTCTGGGATGCGCTGCTCGAAGCAGGCGCCGAATTCAACATCATGCCCTATGGCACCGAAGCGCTGCACGTGATGCGGGCCGAGAAGGGCTTCATCATGATTGGCGATGAAACCGACGGCACGGTGATCCCGCAGGATCTCAACATGCAGTGGGCGATCTCCAAGAAGAAAGAAGACTTCCTGGGCAAACGTGCACAGATGCGCGATCATATGGCCTCAGATGACCGTTGGAAGCTGGCGGGTTTCGAAACTGAAGACGGCTCCGTCATTCCGGATGGGGCTTACATCGTGAACCATGGCACCAACGCCAACGGCCAACGCAACGTGCAGGGGCGTGTGACCTCGACCTACTATTCGCCGACGCTGGACCGCGGCATTGCCATGGGCCTCATTCACGGCGGCATGAAACGCCTCGGCGATGTGGTGGAGTTCAACAAAGTGGACGGCAGCACAGTGAAGGCCAAAGTGGTCGATCCGGTGTTCTATGACAAAGACGGGGAGAAGCAGAATGTCTAAGGCTGTGAGCGCCCTGGATGGCGTAACGTTCGATGGGTTTGCCAAGGTCGAGGAAACCCGCCTGCGTGGCATGATCACGGTGCGTGGCGATCTGTCGTCCAAAGAGATGGCAGCGGCCGTGACTGCGGCAACCGGTGCGGCGGTGCCTGAGGTACGCAAGGTGACTTCTGGAAACACAGGCGCGGTGGCGTGGATGTCGCCAGACGAGCTGCTGGTTGTTGTGGACTATGAGGCAGCCAATACCACCGTTGCCACCCTGACGGACGCTCTGAAAGACAGCCATGCGCTGGTGGCCAATGTGTCGGATGCCCGCGCTGTGTTCCGTCTGTCAGGCGACAGTAGCCGCGATGTGCTGGCCAAACTGGCCCCGGTGGATTTTGCCAAAGACGCGTTTGGCGCTGGGGACATCCGTCGCTCGCGTATCGCGCAAGTACCTGCGGCGGTTTGGGGCAATGAAGATGGCAGCTTTGAGGTTATCTGTTTCCGCTCTGTGGCACAGTATGTCTTTGACGTGCTGAAGGTTTCGGCGCAGCCGGGCGGCGAGGTGGGCTTCCACTGTAGAGCCTAACTGCGTCGCCGAAAGGCCGCGTACCTGTGACAGAATTGCTACTTGTGGTTGCGTGTTGCTCGCCTATTGTACCGAAAACACTTTTGGGACGTTTCTGAACAATGTTGAAGACAATCTCTGTTGTGCTCGGCCTTTCTCTTGCTGCGGCGACGACTGTGCAGGCGCAGACGTATATTTGTAAATTCCGCGGCGGCGGGAGTAATGGCACCATATCGCCTGAGGTTTTGGTTGAGTTTGATGGTAAGGGCGGCGCCCAGGTGACAGATCGCCTTTCCAAGAGCCACGACCGGGCGCCGGTGCAGGCAAAATTTGCTCAAGACAATGACAAACAAATGCGTGTGCGTTGGCGTCTGGTGGATGTCATAAGCAGTCGTGGGCAAAAGGCGACGCTTGAGTGGTCTTTGGTGTACAAAAAGAAGCGCAACCGGGCCCATCTGACGTTTAATGCCTTTGGCTATCCGAACACTGAAACCGGCAATGGTTCCTGCACCCTGCAAAAGTAATTCTGCGCATCTTAGTGGGGAAGAGCTCTGCACTCATCGCATTTTACCGCTTTCCCCTTGACCTTGCAGGGCTTTCGACCACATGTGTCAGGCAAAGACAATTCGCGCAACAGAAGAGGATGCTGCAATGGCTTTTCAACTCCCTGATCTTCCTTATGCCCACGACGCTCTGGCCGACAAAGGCATGTCCGCAGAGACGCTGGAATTCCACCACGACCTGCACCACAAGGCATATGTCGACAACGGCAACAAGCTGATCGCCGGTACCGAGTGGGAAGGCAAATCTCTGGAAGAAATCATCGTTGGCACCTATGACGCCAATGCAGTTGCCCAAAACGGCATCTTCAACAACATTTCGCAGCTGTGGAACCACAACCAGTTTTGGGAAATGATGGGTCCTGGCGAAAGCAAAATGCCTGGCGCTCTGGAAGATGCTCTGAAAGAGACCTTCGGCTCCATAGAACAATTCAAATCCGAGTTCTCCGCCGCTGGCGCCGGCCAGTTTGGCTCTGGCTGGGCATGGCTGGTTAAAAACGCAGACGGCTCCCTGGCCGTAACCAAAACCGAGAACGGCGTGAACCCGCTGTGCTTCGGTCAGACTGCTCTGCTGGGCTGTGACGTGTGGGAGCACTCCTACTACATCGATTACCGCAACAAGCGTCCGGTGTACCTGTCCAACTTCCTGGACAACCTGGTGAACTGGGAAAACGTTGCATCGCGCATGTAATCCATGACCCGTCGTGGATTTATCAAGGGCCTGCTGGGAGTGATCCTGGCAGGCTTTTTTGCGGCCACTTATGGGTTCTTTATTGAGCCCGCTCTGCGTTTGCGCGTGAAAAAGTGGCGCATCAGGCGGGATGATTGGACTGCACCCCCGCTCAAGATTGCGCTTTTGGCAGATTTGCATGTGGGCGAACCGTATGTCGGATTAGGACGCATTGAACAGTTGGTGAAACGCGTCAATGCGTTGGATGCTGATCTTGTTTTGCTGCTCGGGGACTATGCGGCAGGGCATCGCTTCATCACCAAACCCGTAAAAATCCGCGACGTTGCACCGATCCTCGGCAAGCTCAAAGCCAAACAAGGCGTCTTCGGTGTATTGGGCAACCACGATTGGTGGGATGACCTTGGCGCGTAGAAACGGGGCGGTGGCCCAAATTTGTATGGCGAAGCGCTGCAGTCGCAGGGCATTACCATGTTGTCCAATCAAGCGCTAAAGATTGAGAGACATGGCGTTTGGTTGGCCGGTCTGGAGGATCAAATTGCAATCCGACGGAATGGTAAGTGGCAAGGGTTGGATGATTTGCCAGGTACTTTGTCTCAAATAGCGGACGACGGGGCGCCAGTCGTGATGATGGCCCATGAGCCTGACATCTTTTCTGAAATGCCCAATCGTGTCAGCCTAACGGTTTCCGGTCATACTCATGGTGGGCAGGTGAGACTATTCGGATGGTCTCCGATTGTGCCGTCACGTCACGGCAACCGTTTTGCTTATGGCCATGTGCGGGAACATGGGCGCGACCTTGTGGTTTCTGGTGGCATTGGATGCTCGATTATGCCTGTGCGTTTTGGGGTCGTTCCTGAGATTACCGTGATCGAGGTCTCATCTTGAAAAAACGCAGAAGTTGTTTTTTGCAAAGATCACTTCCCTCGTCGCGAAGAGTGGTTTAATCGAGTAATTTAATCGGATATATCTCCGCACGTATTTCAAAAGGGAAGTGACGATGGCAAGACCGCAATCTCGGATATTGGACGTTCTGGGTACAGAGCAGGTGACGCCAAATATGATGCGCGTGCGGTTTGGCGGCAGCGAAATTCATACTATTCCCGAAGGATTTGAAGGCGGTTATATCAAGCTGATTTTTTTGGAGGCACCACGCGCGCATCCAGATCGTCCGGTCATGCGGACTTACTCCATCCGTTCTTACGATGCTGAGAAAGGCGAAATGGCCGTGGACTTTGCATTGCACGGTGAAACGGGTGGGTTGGCGACCGATTGGGCTCTAAATGCCAAAGTTGGAGACCGGATGCTGATTGGCGGACCTGGGTCTGTGAAGATGGTGGACCCTGAGGCGGATTGGGTGTTCCTGGCCGGCGACATGACGGCGATCCCTGCTTTGATGTGCAATATCGAGCGACTGCCGGCAACGATCAAAGGGTATGTGGTTATTGAGGTCACCTCAGAAGCTGACAAGCAAGAGCTGAACCTGCCTGAAGGCATTGAAGTGCACTGGGTCGTGACACCGTCGCCGGAAAAGCTTGAGGGCAATCTTGTCTCCAAAATCAAATCGCTTCCGTGGCTTGAAGGGTGTGTCAGCGTTTGGACCGCATGCGAGTTTGACAGCATGCGGACTTTGCGAAGCTATTATCGCAACGAACGCGGCGTTGGTCGGGATCAAATTTACCTGTCCAGCTACTGGCGCGCCGGTCGCACCGAAGATCAGCACAAAACCGACAAACAGAAGGACAACGCGGCCAATCAGGCGGCTGCCTAAAGCGGTTCCAGGTACAAACAGAAAAGCTTGCCGGCTATCGGCAAGCTGTCTCAGTTTTATCGGTGCTTTTTGATCTACCCAAAAGCGCGGTCCAGGATGGCTTCCAAGCTGCCTACGTCATCCGCCACATGGATGAAATCCTTCAGGCTTTGCTCGGCAAACCCCTGATCGATGACGTGGTCCAGCAGTCCAACCAGTGGGTCCCAGAACCCGTTCACATTCAGCACCACAATTGGCTTTTCATGCAGGCCAAGCTGGCGCCAAGTGAGAACCTCAAAGAACTCGTCGAGCGAGCCTGCGCCGCCTGGCAGGACAACAATGGCGTCGCAATTCATAAACATGACCTTTTTGCGCTCGTGCATGTTTTCGGTCACGATGAAGTTTGTCAGGTCGCGTTTGCCCACCTCCCATTCCAGTAGGTGGGTAGGGATCACGCCAAAGGTGTCCGCACCGGCGGCTTGGGCCGCATTGGCCACGGCGCCCATCAACCCGACATCGCCCGCGCCGTATACCAGACGCCAGTTTTTGTCACCAAACCGCGCGCCAAAGGCCTCCGCGCCGTCCTTATAGGCGGCATCGCCGCCAAAACGTGAACCACAAAAGACACAGATCGAGCGTGTGGTCATGAAATTCTCCAATATGTTCAAAGCTCTTTTGACCAGCAATATCTGGGTTGGTAGGGTCTCTCAACCAAATGACAGCCGACTTCGGGGGATATTCGGCGATGAGTGACAAAGCATCAATTTTTAGCGGCAATGTGGTCTGGGTGGCCGGAGTTGTGGTGGCGATGGGCGTCTCCGTCTATGCGCTGGTGGCGACCGGCGTGTTGGACGGCAGCGATCAGACGGTCAATGATGCCACAACCACTGAGACCGCCCCGGCACCAGACGCCACGCCGAAGGTGGCTGAGCAGACCGCTGAGGAAGTGTCCGAGCCGGAGGCGCAGCCCGCACAAGCGGAAACGCAGGAGCAAGTCGCTGAGGTGGCTGAAGACGGTGTACCTGTTGCGGAGCCAGAACCAAAAGAAGAGCCGGTGGCTGCGGCATCTGTGCTTGTTGAGGAAGAGCCCACGCCAACCATCGCGCCAAGTTTTGACGTGGTACGGGTGGATGCTGAAGGCAACACAGTGGTGGCCGGAGCGGCTGCGCCTGGTGCCATGTTGGGCATTCTGCTGGATGGGACAGAGGTCGCTTTGGCCCCTGTCGACATCGCTGGGAAATTTGCTGCTATACTGGCCATCGAGCCCAGTGAGGCGCCTCGGGTCCTGAGCCTTGTGGAGCGCCGCGAAGATGGCGATGTGCCTTCGGATGCCACGGTGATCGTCGCACCGGTTGTGGCGGTTGCGGAGGCTGTGGCGACTCCTGAGGCGGTGGAAGAACCTGCGGCGAAGGATGTGGCCGAACCAGAGGTAGCGCCAGAGACTTCTGAACCTGATGTCGCCACCACCGAGGTCGAAGACGCGGCATCAGACAGCGTTGTTGCCGAGGCCGAAGAAACTGTAGCGCAGGTGAATAACGGCGACCAACCTATTGAAGAGGTTGTTGAAAATTCAAATGAAGATTCGACTGAAGTTGCGCCTAAATCGGAGACTCAAGAAGAAATGGCTGCGGCAGAGCCCGCGCTAAAACCCAAAGCACCAGCGGTGATTGTGTCGGATTCCGAGGGCGTGCGCGTGGTGCAACCGGCCGCGCCGGAAGAGGCCACACCGGAAGTTCTGGCCGCCGTTTCGATTGACTCAATCAGCTATACCGATGCCGGTGCGGTGATGGTCTCCGGACGTGGCAACCCAAGTGCCTTTGTGCGGCTGTATCTGGACAACACCTTGGCGGCGACCACACAGATTGATGACGCGGGCCTGTGGTCCACGCAGCTGGAAAACGTGGCCGGTGGCCTCTATGAACTGCGCGCAGATGAGGTGGACGAAACCGCCAAAGTGCTCTCCCGCGTGGTAACGCCGTTCAAACGCGAAACCCCTGAAACCGTCGCAAAGGCACGCGCTCAGGCGGAAGCAGTGGCGGAGGCTGAGGCCGCCGCGCAGGAGGCTGAGGCTCCGACTGAGAAAACTTCTGAAACCGTCGTAGAATCAGAAACTGCAAGCGGAGACAGCGCTGTTGAAGCTGCGGTGGCTGATGCCGAGCCTGAAGCTACAACGGATGTAGCCGAGGCTCCGACAACAGATGTTGCAACCTCCGAAGAAGAAACGGCTCAGAAAGACACTGAAGCAGTCTCGGCAACTGCTGATGAACAGGCCCCCGACGCAGAAACAACCTCAGCGGAAGCCGCAGTTGAGCCGGAAACTGCTTTGGTGGAAGCAGCACCGCCGACTCCGGTAGCAACAGAATCACCGACCACCACGGACGCTTCGGCAGACACGCCTCAGTCTGAACCCGAAACCAAACCGGAGCCCGCCGCAGCACAATCACCGGTGCGCATCGTGACCGTGCAACCCGGTGCCACCCTCTGGGCGATTGCGCGAGACCGCTATGGCGAGGGACAGCTCTATCTTCAAGTGTTTGAGGCCAACAAAGACAAGATCCGCGATCCCGACCTGATCTATCCGGGCCAAGTCTTTACAGTTCCAGAAGAATAAAGCGGGGCAGGGCTGGCAAGTCCTGCCATCACTCCTTAGATTGGACCGGCTACCCCTCGCAAAAGGCAAGCCATATGGTCGATCAATCTCAGAGCGCGCGCGACATCGCGGATAAAGAACGGCGTTCGGGATTGCGCATCATACGCAGTGTTGCGCCCTACCTGTGGCCCAAGGACATGCCGTCCCTGCGCGTGCGGGTTGTCTTGGCCATGCTGGCGCTTATTGCCGCCAAAGTGGTCGCTGTATTCACCCCAATTCTCTACAAAGGCGCGGTCGATACCCTCGCAGGGGAAGGCATTCCGCCTTTGGCTTTGGGCGCGGTTGGCTTGACCATGGCCTATGGTACCAACCGACTTCTGGCAGTTCTGTTTGAGCAACTGCGCGACCTGTTGTTCGCCAAGGTCAGCGTGCGGGCGCTGCGGCGTTTGGCGCTCACCACGTTTGAACATATCCATGCGTTGAGCCTGCGGTACCATTTGACCCGCCGTACCGGTGCTTTGACCCGAGTAATGGACCGAGGCGTCAAAGGCGTGGCGTTCCTGTTGCGCTTTATGCTGTTTTCGATCGGGCCGCTGTTTCTTGAACTTGTGATGATATGTGCGGTGTTGGCGACCCTGTTTGACTGGCGTTTCCTGTTGGTCGTCGCGGGCACCATGACGCTCTATATCTGGTTCACATTCGCGGTAACCGAATGGCGTGTGCGCATCCGTCGGGTGATGAATGATCGTGACAACGAGGCCAACCAGCGCGCTGTCGACAGTCTGCTGAACTTTGAGACTGTGAAGTACTTCGGCGCCGAACGGCGCGAGGCCACGCGCTATGACGAAGCCATGGAAGGCTATGAGGGCGCCGCACTGAAAACGGCAAACTCGCTGGCACTCATCAATATGGGGCAGGCGGTGATCATCAACGGGGGCTTGGTCGCTGTGATGGTCATGGCCGCAAAAGGCGTCACCGATGGCAGCTTCACCGTCGGCGACTTTGTCATGGTCAACGCCTATATGCTTCAGGTTATGGCGCCACTGAATTTCCTCGGCTTTGTCTATCGCGAAATCCGCCAGAGCCTCGTGGACATGGGGCAAATGTTCGACTTGCTGGATGACAATGCGGAGATTTCGGATAAGCCGAATGCAGTGCCTCTGTCGGTTACGAATGGCACCATTGAGCTGGAGAACGTCACCTTCGGCTATGACGAAGACCGCGCCATTTTGAAAGGCGTGGACCTGTCGGTGCCTGGCGGTCAAACTGTGGCCATCGTGGGCGCATCCGGTTCTGGTAAATCCACCATCGGACGGCTGCTGTTCCGCTTCTATGATGTGCAAGACGGCGCGCTGCGCATCGACGGTCAAGATGTGCGCGATGTGCAGCAGGAAAGCCTGCATGACGCCATTGGTGTGGTGCCGCAAGACACGGTGCTGTTCAACGACACCATCCTCTACAACATCGCTTACGGGCGCGACGGGGCCACAGAAGAGGATGTGATCGAAGCCGCCAAGGCGGCACAAATCCACGACTTCATCGCGGCGCTGCCGGACGGCTATGACACGGCTGTCGGTGAACGCGGCCTCAAGCTCTCCGGTGGTGAAAAGCAACGCGTCGGCATTGCCCGCACACTGCTGAAAAACCCGCCAATCCTGCTTCTGGACGAGGCCACCTCAGCGCTGGACACTGATACCGAACAGGGCATCAAAGAAGCGCTGGCACGGGCTGGCGAAGGCCGTACCGTGATCACCATCGCGCACCGTCTCTCCACCATTGCCGAGGCGGACCGGATTGTGGTGCTGGAGAAGGGCGAGGTCATCGAAGAAGGTACGCACGCGGCGCTGTTGGACAAAAAAGGCCGCTATGCGCAGCTCTGGACCCGTCAGCAGGCGGATGAAGACGCGGCGTAAAGGCTAACAAGCAAAAAGGGTGTTTGGTTTATTTCGACCAGACACCCGCTAATTCCTCTGCGGTCCAGAAACCACTGGGAGCGGCAAAGGCGTAGTATGTGCCCAGGGCAATCAATCCAAGGTGCAGTACCACAATAGCATTGAGCAGCCGTCCAAAGGGTTGCTTGCAGGTTTTGTGGCGAAAGCGCTTCTGTGCCACTTTGGCGCCCAGAGAGCCGCCAATCAGAGCCAGCGATAGCAGAGTCCGCTCCGGGATCCGGTCTTCGCCATGGATCGCACGTTCTTTGTCCGCGTGGAAAAACGTGTAGGTGACCAGATTGAGGGCCAACCAGAACACAAGCACCAACCCGGTCAAAATCAGTGCGGGCAGGGCAGGGGACAATGTTGTGCCAACTGCAATGTTGAACATGTGGATGCCTGTATGCGTTTGCTCAAAAATCTTGAGCAACACGTATAAGGCGAAAATCCATGCAGAAAAAGAATATTCTGGATGAACAAAAAACGCGCCCCCGAAGGAGCGCGTTTTTTGATCATATGCTGAAGTGTTATTCAGCCGCTTGAATGCCACCCGGATCGGGATCATCATTCGCCGCCTTGCCGCTGCGTGGTGCTTCCACCTCGGGGGCCAGTTCGTTTGGATCGACCTTGGTGGAGCGTGTCGCAGGCACTGAGGAGCGGGAGGTTGGCGCAGAGCTTTCCATCACAACTTCAGTGGTGTCGTCCCACATCAGCACCGGATGTTTCACCTTGCGGGCCGCGCGGCGCAGTGCCCAGTCCTGACCGGCACGGGAGGTGCGGCCAAAGGACAGACGGGCCAGCAGGCGCATCATCCAGTTGAAGTAGGTGCTTGCCCAAACCCGTGCGGCCAGCATGGATGGGGTGAACACCAGCGTCAGCACGGTGGCAATCCCGAGGCCAAAGACCACGGCGGTCGCCAGCTGTTTCCACCACAGCGAGGTCGGGCTGTCGATCGAATAGCCGCCGTTGATGAAGTCCAGGCTCAGGCCAAACATCATCGGCGCCAGACCGGCCATTGTTGTGATGGTGGTCAGCAAAACCGGACGGATACGGCTTTGCGCAGTACGCACAATCGCATCAATCCGCGGCATATACTGGCTGTATTCCTGATAGGTATCGATCAGAACAATGTTGTTGTTCACCACAATCCCCGCCAAAGCCACAATGCCGGTCCCGGTCATAATGATCGAGAAGGTCTGATCCATCACCAGCATGCCCACCAGCACGCCAGCCGTGGACAGAACCACCGCCAGAAGCACGAGCACCGAGTTGAAGAAGCTGTTGAATTGCGCCAACAGGATCACAAACATCAGACCCAAGGCGGCGGAGAAAGCGCTCGCCAAGAAAGCACCGGATTCCGCCTGCTCTTCCTGATCCCCAGTCCATTCCCAGCTGATAGAGCTGTCAAACGGGTTGGTGTTGAGCCATTCCGTCAGTACTTCGATCCGCTCGGTGGCTGTGACAGGCACACGGCGTGCCCCCTCTTCCAGCGCGGTGCGAACTTCCTCCGCAGAGCTCGCCGCGTCCAGCGCAAAGATTGTGAAATCCTCACCGTTGGGAGTGGTGATCACATTGTCATAAGACAGCTCGCCTTCCGGCAGTGCCTTCAGGATCGCTAATGTCTGAAGCTCTTCGCCTTCACCAGATACAATTTTTACCAGTCCCGGTTCCACATCGGCTTTCACGTCGTAATAGCGTTCCTGATCAACACGCGTGATCGATGCCCTTTTGGGCACTGGGAAGCGCGTGACGAAGTTGGACAATGGCACAAGCCCATCGTTGGTGCGCACCTTCAGCGTGTCGAGCGTGGACAGGACACGGTCCTGATCTGGAAGACGCAGACGGATTTCGATTTCCTCGTCCGAGCTGTCGACCCGCATGGTGTCCAGCAGGATACCACGGGTCACCAACTGCACCATCGCGCCCACGGTGGCCACATCGGCGCCGTAGCGGCCGGCTTTGGCCACATCCACGTCGATTTGCCAGTCGATGCCGGGCAGGGGCAGGGTGTCTTCCACCAGGGTCAGCCCGGTGGTCGCTTCAAAGGTTTCCCGCGCGCTAATGGTGGCGGCGTTGAGTTCGTCCCAGCCGTCGCCACGGATGCGCAGGTGTATCGGCTTGCCGGAACCCGGACCCTGTTCAATCGGGCTGGTTTCCACATAGAAGCCGGGCAGCTTGGCCAACTCGGCGTTCAACTCGTCCAGCACACGGTTGCCGTCAAAGTCCGGCGCGGTCACATCCCGCTCCAGCTTGCCAAAGAACCACTTTTCACGCGCGGTTGGACGTTCATCCCACGGGATGATTTCAAACTGTACCTGACCTACGGTGTCGGGCGGGGAGTTGCCACCACCCGGACCACCGGTGTCCAGACCACCTTCACCGGCGAAGGAGAACACATTGATCACCGCAGGGTGCTGCATGATGATGTTTTCCGCTTCGCGCACCATGGCGTCTTTTTCTGCCAGTGAGATGTTGCCGCGCGCGCGGACATAGGCGGTAGCCTGTTCCGGTTCGGTTTCCACAAAGAAATCGACGCCGTTGTTGTTTTCACCAAAGTAGCCAATGATCGACACAACGGTGAAGATGACGGCTGCAATGGTGACCAGCGGCATCACTGGGTTGCCCACAATGAAGCGCATGAAATAGCCAAAGCCGTTGTGGCGGAAGCCGGATTTCACGGCACGGCGTTTGCGACCGATCTCCGCTGCCGTCATTGTGATCGAGGCTGCAAAAGCGGACAGCACAAAAATCACAGCTCCAACCGCCACTGCGCCTGTGGTGCCTTCCCCCCCGGAAGCATAGGTCACGGTCAGCATCTGCATCAGCCCGACAAACATGCCGTAAAGCGGGATCGGCACCAGCAGAGCGCGCACTACCCATGGCAGGCGTTGCTTCATGCCTTGGGAGATCCGGTCAAACACCCGGCTCAAACGACCGGAGATACCCCCCACAACCGGCAGATAGATCAGTGCCACCAGCAGCGAGGCTGACAGAACAAAGATCATCGTGACCGGCAACATGCCCATGAACTCGCCCGGCACACCTGGCCAGAACAGCATCGGCAAGAACGCACAGAGCGTGGTCGCAGTGGAGCTGACAATTGGCCAGAACATCCGCTGCGCCGCCTCAACATAGGCGTGCATCGGGCCGACGCCCTCTTTGATGCGCTTGTCGGCGTATTCCACCACAACAATCGCACCGTCCACCAGCATACCCACCGCAAGGATCAGGCCAAACATCACCATGTTGGAGATGGTCACACCCATCACCGCGAGGAAGGCAAAACACAGCAGGAAGGACGCCGGGATGGCAAAGCCCACCAGCATTGCAGCGCGGCTGCCCAGAGAGGCCAGAACCACAATCATCACCAGCGCAATCGCGGTCAGAACCGACCCTTCAAGCTGGCGCACCATCGAGCCTACCGTGCGGCTCTGGTCGTTGGAGGTGCCAACCTGCACCGCCGCCTGCAGCTCTTACGGCCATTTCTCTTGCGCCGCTGCCAGGGTGGTTTTGATCTGCTCCACAGTGTCGATGATGTTGTAGCCTTTGCCCTTCACCACCTGCAGCGCCACAGTGTTTTCGCCATCAAACCGCGCGGTGCCCGCACGGTCCTCAAAGGTGAAGTTGATTTCAGCCAGATCGCCCAGGGTCACAATCCGCTCGCCGTTGGTTTTCACCGGCAGCTCGTAAATGTCGGTGACATCGTTGAACGACGAAGGAATTTTGACCGAGAAGGTGCCCTGGTTGGTTTCCACTTCACCAGCGGCAATCAGTTGGTTGTTGTTTTGCACAACACTGATCAGTTCTGGCGCGGTGACGTTGTAGGATTCCAGACGCAGCGGGTCGATCACCACCTCCACCATCTCGTCACGGTTGCCCGCAATTGGCGCTTCCAACACCGCGTCGATGGCTTCAAATTCGTCCTGCAGGTCTTTGGCCAAACGCGCCATGGTGCGCTCTGGTACATCGCCCGACAGGTTCACAATCACGATCGGAAATTCGGAGAAGTTGATCTCGTTGATGGTGTATTGTTCCGCGCCCGCGGGGAAGTTTGACGACGCGGTGTTCATCGCATCGCGCACATCCGCAATTGTCGCGCTTTTGTCCCAGCCGAAGTCGAACTCCAGCAGCAGCGAGGCGTGGTTCTCCGAAGCAATGCCGGTCATCTTGTCGAGACCGTCCAGATCGACCGCCTCGGTCTCCATCGGCTTCACGAGCAGGCTCTCGGCGTCTTCTGCGGAAATGCCCGGATAGCTGACCGACACATAAAGGATCGGAATGTCGATGTCTGGCTCACCCTCCTTTGGAAGGCTGACGTAGGAGAAGGCGCCAATCACGAGAGAAATCACGATGAACGCCAGAATCATTCGGGCCCGTTCCGCGGCCCAGGTGATGGCGCCGGTCATTGGTCAAGCTCCCGATAGGTCGGCGCGACGGTGACACCCTCAACCACAAACTCTTGGCCCACAACAATCACGCTGGCCTGTTCCGGCAAACCGCCAACCCAGATGCCGTCTGTGCCATCACGCAGCAGGTCCACCGCCTTAAAGGCCACAACGTCGCCGTCTTCAACAATGCGCACGCCCAGGGTGCCTTCGTCGTTTAGCGTCAGGGAAGACTGAGGCAGGAAATGTGCCGTCGCGCCATCGGCAGAGATCATAATCTCCGCGGTTTGCCCGTCGCGGATCGCCAAGTCTGCGTTTGGTACCGTCACTTCCACGCGGAAGGTGCGGGTCTGCGGATCGGCGGAACGAGACACAAAGGTCACCTGGCCAGTCACTTCCTGACCGGTGGTCAAACGGGCGCCCGCCAGCGAGCCTTCGTTCACGCGGTTGATGTCGGTTTCCGGCACAAAGCCAACGATACGTATTGGATCAAGACGCAGCACTGTGCCGCACAGGCTGCCCGGCTGCATCAGGCTGCCGAGTTCTGCGGTCCGGCTTTCCAGCAGGCCGTCAAACGGTGCCACAATCGTCAGGCGCGCCACTTCGCGCTCTGCGGCTGCGACCAAGGCCTCGGCTGATTCGATGCCAGCCTGAGTGCTTTCCAGACCGGATGTGGCCGATTGAATCGCCGCTTCAGCCGCGCGCACACTTGCGGCGGTGCTGGCGACACGTGTGGAAGAGGCAAAGCCACCTTCAGACAGTTTGCGCGCTGCGTTGTCGTTGATCTTGGCTTCTTCCAATCGTGCTTCGGCCTCGGCAACCGAGGCTTGCGCGCTTGGGATGCGGGCCTGTGCTTCCAGCAGGCGAGCTTTTGCCTCTGCCAAAACGGCTGTGCTGGTGCCCACGTCGAGGCGGCAAAGCTCTTGGCCTGCCGTCACATGTGTGCCGCGGCGCAGTGGCTCGGTGATCACCAGACCGCTGGTCTCGGCGCGCACCTCAACCTGACGATCCGCCTCGGTTTCGCCCCGCAGCACAACCGCGCTGTCGATGGTGCGGGCTTCACTCTTAACCGCCACCACACGAATGAAACCCGGCGCTTCAGAAGGCGTTTCACTCGCCTCTGCCTGCGCCTCAGTGGCGGTGTCCGCCACCTCTTCGGGCGCGCCATTGCCGGCAAACGCAGCCAAGCGATCACGCTCCACCACTACAAAATACAAAATTGCCGACACGAGAAGTGCGGTCAGAACCGGAATAAGCCGCATTGAATGGCCCCTGTTGCTTTAACGTGCGCCCTCCCGCGCACAAATATTCACCGACATATTGGCGTTCGCGCGCCGAGAAACAACCTCCGATACGAGATTTTGAACTCCTCAGTTCAAATTAGATCCAGAAACGAGAAAAAACCGGTGTCGCCGATGTGCCTTTGCCACAGTACTTGGCACTTTGAAAACAAAACGATAAGACAAGGCAAACCGACAGGAGAGCAGGCGTGAGCAATACCGACAGTTTCATCGAAGAAGTCACCGAAGAAGTGCGCCGTGACCGCCTTTTTGGCCTGATCCGCCGTTATGGCTGGATCGCCGTTCTGACGGTGATCGCGATTGTGGGCGCAGCCGCTTTTAACGAATATCAAAAGAGCAAAGCCCGCACCGCAGCGGAAAACACCGGCGACGCGCTGATTGCCGCTGTGGCCTCCAGCGACGCTGAAGCCCGCGTGGCGGCGCTTGGCGAACTGACAACCGAGTCGCCCAATGCGCAAGTTGTTGCTGACATGCTGCTTGCCACCCATCAGATTGAGGTGGGCTCTGGCGCCGACGCCGCGGCAACCCTGAACGGGATTACCACCAGCGGGTTGGAGACGCCGGAAATCTACCGTCAGATCGCAGCTTTCAAAGCGGTTCTCGCAAACGCGAAGGAAACGTCCGTGGCGGATCGTCGCTTAGCGCTGGAAGCTCTGGCCGGTCCGGGCATGCCTCTGGCGCTGCCTGCGCAGGAACAGCTTGCCCTTTTGAGCTTGGAAGAAGGCGATGTGGATGGTGCCATCGAACAACTGCAAGCGCTGATTCAAGATGCGGCGGTCACCGCAGGCTTGCGCAATCGCGCATCTCAGTTGATTGTGGCTCTGGGCGGGACACCTGCGGACACCGCGCCTGTTCTGGCCGACCAATAAGACTTGCAGGGTGGGGGACTCAGCAGTGAAACGTACGTCTTGGATTTTGGCAGCGGGTGTTGCCTCCGCCGGCCTGTTGTCTGCATGTGCCGAGCCGGAGATCATTCTGGCTGGGGATCGCGAAGATCTGTTCCCCTCCGAAGAGGTTATTGAGAACAAAGATCTTGCAATTAGCCTGCCATCGCAAAGCAAAAATGCGAATTGGACCGGGCGCATCGGCTCTCCAAGCACGCGCACCGCTCATGCGGCACTGTCATCAAAACCGGTTCTGGCCTGGTCGACCTCGATCGGCGCGGGCGAGTCGCGCAAGACACGTATTACGGCGGACCCTGTTGTCGCCGATGGACGCATCTTCACAGTCGATGCCGAAGCCACCGTTACAGCAACCACAACCGGCGGGCAAACTGTGTGGTCCCGAGATTTGACGCCCCCTAACGACAAGGCGGGCCAAGCCTCCACCGGCGGTTTGGCTTATGGCAAAGGCAAGCTTTTTGTCACCACAGGGTTTGGCAGCATCCGCGCGCTGGACCCAGCAACCGGCGCGGACCTGTGGGAGCAGAAATTTCAGGCGGTAGGCAGTGGCACCCCCACGGTCTACGGCGATTTGGTCTATGTCGTCTCCGGCGATGCCACCGCCTGGGCGCTGGAAGTTGAGACCGGCAAAATTGCCTGGCAGCTTCTGTCCATTCCCAACGTGCAAAATGTGCAAAGCCCGGCGGCACCGGCCATCACTGACCGTCTGGCGATCTTCCCCTACGGTTCCGGGGAAATCCAGGCGGCCTTCCGCCGTGGTGGTGTGTCCCGCTGGACCGCAGGCCTGTCAGACACCCGTCCGGGCCGTGCTGTGAACACCGTGGGCGACATCTCTGGTGACCCCGTTGTGGTTGGAGACACCATCTACGTGGCCAACCACTCCGGCCGAATGGCATCGTTTGATGCGGAAACCGGCGTGCGCAAATGGACGGCGGATCACGGCGCACTCAGCCCGGTGTTCCCGGCGGGTGGGTCGCTCTTCTTGTTATCTGAAACCAATGAGCTGCTGCGTCTGGATGCCCGAGACGGCACCCGCATCTGGGGGCAGACCCTGCCGCAGTTCATCAAAGACAAACCTAGGAAGCAGTCCGCTGTGCACGCACATTACGGGCCAATCTTGGCGGGGGGGCAGTTGGTTGTCCCCTCCACTGACGAGGTGGTGCGCTTCTACAACCCGCGCAACGGTCTCTTGACCCACACCGTCGAGTTGCCCCACGGGGCAGCCACCAATCCGGTTGTGGCAGGCGGTGTTTTGTATGTGGTCAACCGCAAAGGCGAATTGTACGCTTTCCGTTGACGCAATAATGCTGTATCGGGGCGACTTCAGACGTTCCGGAGATCTGTCATGAGTTTCACGCTCGCCATTGTGGGCCGCCCAAACGTGGGCAAATCCACGCTGTTCAACCGCCTTGTGGGCAAAAAACTGGCTTTGGTCGACGACCAGCCGGGCGTCACGCGCGACCTGCGTGAGGGCGATGCCAAGCTGGCAGACCTGCGGTTCACCGTGATCGACACTGCCGGTCTGGAAGACGCCACCGATGACAGCCTCGAAGGCCGCATGCGCCGCTTGACCGAGCGCGCGGTGGACATGGCCGACATCTGCCTCTTTATGATGGACGCTCGCACAGGGGTGACGCCCACCGACATGGTCTTTGCCGAGATACTACGCAAGAAATCCGCGCATGTGCTGCTGGCCGCCAACAAAGGCGAAGGCAAGGCGGCGGATGCGGGCGTGCTGGACGCCTACTCTTTGGGGCTTGGCGAACCGATCCGCCTGTCTGCGGAGCACGGCGAAGGCCTCAACGATCTGTATGCGCAGCTCATGCCTATTGCCGATGAATTTGCCAAACGCCAAAAGGCTTTGGATGATGAAGTTGAAGTCGACGTCGAGCTCGAAGAAGACGGCGATTGGGATGACGAGTTTGACGAAGGCGGCCTGCGTCCGAGTGAGCAGATCACCGAGACCAAGCCGCTGCAGATCGCTGTGGTAGGTCGCCCGAACGCGGGTAAATCCACGCTGATCAACAAGATCATCGGTGAGGATCGTTTGCTGACCGGTCCTGAAGCGGGCATCACCCGCGATGCGATTTCGCTGCGCACCGAATGGGACGGCACCCATATGCGGATTTTTGACACCGCCGGGATGCGCAAGAAAGCCAAGGTGCAGGATAAGCTCGAGAAACTCTCCGTTGGCGATGGTCTGCGTGCGGTGAAATTTGCCGAGGTGGTTGTTGTGCTGCTGGACGCGGCGATTCCCTTTGAACAGCAAGACCTGCGCATCGCCGATCTGGCCGAACGTGAGGGCCGCGCAGTTGTGGTCGCGGTGAACAAATGGGACGTGGAAGAGCACAAGCAGGAAAAGCTGCGCGAGCTGAAAGAGGCTTTCAACCGACTTCTCCCGCAGCTGCGCGGCGCACCGCTGATCACAGTGTCTGCCAAAACCGGTCGCGGTCTTGAACGCCTTAACCAAGCGATCTTGGACGCCTATGACACCTGGAACCGTCGGATTCCGACTGCTGCGCTGAACCGCTGGCTGGTGGAGATGTTGCAACAACACCCGCCGCCCGCGCCGCAGGGCAAGCGCATCAAGCTGCGCTACATGACACAGGCCAAAACCCGTCCGCCGGGCTTTGTGGTGATGTGTTCCCATCCCGACAAGCTGCCCGCCAGCTATTCGCGTTACCTTGTGAATGGCCTGCGGGAAACATTTGACATGCCGGGCACGCCCATCCGCCTGACCATGCGGGGGCAGGGGGACAAAAACCCCTACAAGGGTAAGAAAAAGTCCACACCGTCCCGTCTGCGCAAGCACATCAAGGGCCGCGACGCGGGCTTCTGATCCGCCCATCAGGTATGAATTTGGAACTCTTCATGTCGCCGTGCAGCCCCTGTGCGGCGACAGGTGCATTGTGGCGTCACAAATTCGCGTTATAGTCTTGTTCAGTGGTCCGAAATTTCGCGGGTCACGTAGGCTTTAATACCTAGGCACAGTGTCCCCAGGCACGGCTCAGGCGGAAATACTGATTTGAAAAGAGAGGTTTGCGATGGAGATTCGCGAGCGCTTGAAAGAATTCACTGTGCAAGACGACCGCATTGGCGCGGTCAGTTTTTTTGGCACCTTTGCTTTCTATTTTGCCACGCTCACTCTGGCGATAGCCAATCAGGGCACATGGTACTTCCTGATCCCTATGATGATTCTGAACGGCCTCTCGGCTGTGCGGCTTTATGTTTTACAGCATGACACAGGTCATGCCTCGCTGTTCAAAACGCGTAAACATAACGACTGGGCCGGAGAGGCGCTGTCGGTGGTGACCTTCGCGCCCTATGCCGCCATGCGCCACAATCACAATATGCACCACAGCCATATCGGCAATCTGGAGCATCGGGAGACCGGCGAAATCCACACTATGACCGTGCGGGAATGGAATGAGGCCGGTTTTTGGGAGCGCCTGCAGTACCGGCTCTATCGCAATCCCTTTGTGCTGATCCCGCTGGGCAGCCTGTTCACCTATTTCATCCGCTACCGCTGGCCCAAAAATGCCCACACCATGTGGAAATCGGTGCTGCTGCACAATCTGGCGATCTTTGCCTACATGGGCGTGCTCTATGTGCTGGCCGGTTGGAACGGTGTGCTAATCTGGTTCCTGGCGTCCTTCTTTGGCGGCATGGTTGGTGTCTTCATGGTCTACCTGCAGCACAATTTTGAAGACACCTATTGGGATCGCCGTCCCGATTTGGACCCGCGTCTGGCAGCGTTGCAAGGCTCCTCCGCTTTGGATCTCGGCTGGTGGATGGATCTGGCATCGGCGAACATCGCCTATCACGACATCCACCATTTCAACGCCCGTATTCCGCACTACAATTTGCGCAAATGCCACCAGATGATCCGTGATGAATACGACCTGCCCACCATCGAGTGGCCGGAGGCGATCCGGTCGTTTTCGCTCAAACTGTGGGATGAGGAGCAGGAACGTCTGGTGCCCTTTCCAAAAAATCAGTCACAAGGCGCGGTTCCGGCGGAGTAGGCCGGGGGCCAGCCCCCGGACCCCCGGGATATTTATGGACAGATGAAAAAAGCGCGGCTCCATCGGGCCGCGCTTTGTTTTGTTTCTGTCATAGGGACTTAAACCAGCTTGCCGTCTGCGCTCAGCGTGGACTTGCCGCCCAGATACGGCACCAGCGCCTCCGGCAATTCAACAGACCCATCCGCTTGTTGGCCGTTTTCCAGCACCGCAATCAGACAGCGGCCCACGGCAAGGCCGGAGCCGTTTAGAGTGTGCACATACTCGGGCTTGCCACCGTCCGCCGGGCGGAAGCGCGCGTTCATGCGGCGGGCTTGGAAATCGCCGGTGGTGGAGACGGAGCTGATCTCGCGATAGGTGTCCTGACCCGGAATCCACGCCTCGATGTCATAGGTGCGGCGCGCGCCAAAGCCCATGTCGCCGGTACACAGCACCACGGTGCGGTACGGAATGCCCAGCTTTTCCAGGATACCCTCGGCACAGCCCAACATGCGCTTCTGCTCGTTGTCAGACTCGTCCGGGTGGGTGATCGAGACCATCTCCACCTTTTCAAACTGGTGCTGACGCAGCATGCCGGAGGTGTCTTTGCCTGCGCTGCCCGCTTCGCTGCGGAAACACAGCGAATGCGCGGTCATGCGGATCGGCAGGGCGCTTTGTTCCAGAATGTCAGTGGCCACCGAGTAGGTGAGCGGGATTTCAGAGGTCGAGATCAACCACCATCCGTTGGTGGTCTGATAGCTGTCTTCGGCAAATTTGGGCAGCTTATCAGTGCCATACATCGCCTCATCGCGCACCAGAACCGGTGTGTTGACCTCGGTCAGCCCGTTTTCATCGACATGCACATCGATCATGAACTGCGCCAGCGCACGGTGAATGCGGGCCACAGCGCCTTTGAGCATCACAAACCGCGCACCGGAGATTTTGGCGGCGGTCTCAAAATCCATGCTCGCGGCCACGCCGCCAATTTCGAAATGTTCAACCGGTTTGAAGTCAAAAGACTTGGGCGTGCCCCACTGTTTGATTTCGACGTTGTCGTCTTCATCTGCACCGTTTGGCACATCGTCAGCTGGCAGGTTGGCAATGCGCGCCAAAGCATCGGTCAGCTTGGCGTCGATCTCTTTGGCCTCGTTCTGCATCGCCGCCACTTCGGACTTTTTCTCGCCCACCAGTGCACGCAGCCGTTCAAATTCGGCCTCGTCGCCTTTGGCTTTGGCCGCGCCAACCTCTTTGGCCGCAGCCTTTTGCGCCGCCTGCGCCGCCTCAGCAGCAGCGATCTTGGCACGCCGCTCTTCATCCAAAGCCAACAGGGAGGATGACATGGCCTCATCCCCACGGCGGGTCAGGGCGGCGTCAAAAGCGGCCGGGTTTTCGCGGATCGCTTTAATGTCATGCATCTCTCTTATCCTTCATGCTTGAGATGAGTCGTTTTACGTCTCTGCTTATGCCGGAAATCTTGGTTAATCGTAACCACCCGCACGTTACAGCGACATATGCAGGCTCTTAAGGCAACAAGGCGCTCCGTCAAGCCCTTTGACACCTTGCAACTACGGCTTAAGCCCCATAGGTTCCCTGCGACTTTGCGGGGCACTGTGCCGCGCCATCTAGAGGGACCTTAACCTATGCAAGAACTCGGTCAGTTTCTGCCGCTCATTCTGATCTTTGCGATCATGTATTTCCTGCTGATCCGCCCACAGCAGAAGAAGATGAAAGAACACCAAGCCATGGTCGCCGCTGTACGCCGTGGCGATCAGATTGTGACCCAGGGTGGTCTGATCGGTAAAGTTACAAAGGTCAAAGACGACGCGGAAATCGAAGTTGAACTGGCGGAAAACGTGAAAGTGCGCGTGGTGAAATCCACCATCGCCAACGTGACCTCCAAGACCGAACCGGCCAAAGCCGAGTAATCCAAAAACAAGACCAACAGGGCATCTGACATGCTGCAAATTGACCTTTGGAAACGGGTCCTGATCTGGCTCACCTGTGTGGTGGGCCTGCTTCTGGCCATGCCAAACGCGTTTTATCCGAGGGTTGAGGCCCATAATGACGCCGTCGCGGCGATCGAAATGGGGGCTTCCGGCAACGGGCTGGAGGAGCAGGCGGCGATGTGGCCGTCTTTCCTGCCGTCCCGTCTGGTGAACCTGGGTCTTGATCTGCGCGGCGGTGCGCATCTTCTGGCCGAAGTACAGGTCGAGGATGTCTATGCCGCCCGCATGACCAGCTTCTGGCCGGAAGTGCGCGACCTGCTGCGCGGCGAGCGCGCCACCATCGGCACCATTCGCCAGCAACCGGGCCCAGATACGGAGCTGCGCTTCAAAATTTCCAAGCCCGAAGCCATTCAGGAGGCCGCCAGCCTCGTGCGTGGTCTGTCGCGTCCGGTGACCTCGCTTACCGGGGCAGGGGCCAGCGACATTTTGGTCCGCACCGAAGGCGACATGATCATCGTGGAGCTGTCAGACGCGGAGAAACTCGCCTCCGATGAGCGCACAGTGCAGCAGGCGCTGGAAATCATCCGCCGCCGGATCGACGAAGTGGGTACGCGTGAGCCGACCATTCAACGTCAGGGTTCCGATCGTATCCTCATTCAGGTGCCGGGCATTGGCTCTGCCTCTGAGTTGAAAGAGATCATTGGCACCACCGCGCAGCTGACATTCAACCCGGTTGTAAGCCGCACCTCTGACGCGGACGCGCCGGCCGGTGCAGGCAACAAAGTGCTGCCGTCGATTGACGAAGAGGGCGTGTTCTACATTGTCGAAGCCGCCCCGGTTGTGACCGGCGAAGAGCTGGTGGATGCGCAGCCAAGCTTTGATCAGAACAACCGTCCGGCTGTGTCTTTCCGTTTCAACCCCACTGGGGCACGTAAGTTCGGCGATTACACTGCAGAGAACATCGGCAGCCCGTTTGCGATTGTGCTGGATGATGAGGTGATTTCCGCCCCTGTGATCCAAAGCCACATTCCTGGCGGCTCCGGTATCATCACCGGGCGTTTCTCTGTCGAAGAAAGCACCAACCTCGCCGTGCTGCTGCGCGCAGGGGCGCTGCCAGCGGAGCTGAACTTCTTGGAAGAACGCACCATTGGGCCAGAGCTCGGCCAAGACAGCATCGAGGCGGGTCGTATTGCCTGTATCGTCGCCTTTGTCGGCGTGCTGGTCTTTATGTTCCTCAGCTACGGAACCTTTGGCGTCTTTGCCAATATCGCGCTCATCCTGAACGTCGGCCTGATCTTTGGTCTGCTGTCGCTCATCGGCGCGACGCTGACTTTGCCAGGCATTGCCGGTATCGTTTTGACCATCGGTATGGCGGTGGACGCCAACGTGCTGGTGTTTGAGCGGATCCGCGAAGAGCTGAAATCGGCAAAAGGCCCAGCCCGTGCCATCGAGCTTGGCTATGAAAAAGCCCTGTCGGCCATTCTGGACGCCAACATCACCACCTTCATCACCGCTGTGATCCTCTTTGCCGTGGGCTCCGGCCCGGTGCGCGGCTTTGCCATCACGCTCGGCCTTGGCATCCTCACTTCGGTCTTCACCGCGATCTTTGTGACGCGCGTGCTGATCGTGATGTGGTTTGAACGCCGCCGTCCCAAGACAATCGAGGTATAAGCCATGCGTTTGAGACTTGTTCCCCAAGAGACCAAATGGGATTTCTTCTCCCGCCCAACGCTCTGGCTTGGCATCTCCGGCGCGCTGATGGTGGCGGCTCTGGTAAGCTTCTTCATCCAGGGACTGAACTTCGGCATCGACTTTAAGGGCGGCACCACAATCCGGACCGAAAGCGCACAGGAAGTGGTGATCGCAGATTACCGCGCCGCGCTGGAGCCGTTGGAACTGGGCGACATTTCGATCACCGAAGTGTTCGATGTGACCTTTGAAGAAGATCAAAACGTCACCATGATCCGTATCCAAGCCCAAGAAGGCGAAGAAGCGGTCACCGCCGACATGATCCGCAAAGTTGAGGCACAGCTGCAAACCGTTGCACCGGACATCACCTTTGTGTCCGTGGAATCCGTGGGTCCCAAAGTGTCCGGCGAGTTGATCACCACCGCCGTGATCGCCGTTCTGCTCGCGATTGGCGCGGTGCTTGTCTACATCTGGCTGCGCTTTGAGTGGCAGTTTGCGGTGGGGGCTGTGATGGCCTTGGTGCACGATGTGGTGCTGACCATCGGTGTGTTCTCCGAACTGCAGATCAAATTTGACCTCGCTATAATTGCGGCGCTGTTGACCATTGTGGGCTACTCGCTCAACGACACCGTGGTTGTGTTTGACCGTGTGCGTGAGAACCTGCGTAAGTACAAGAAGATGGATCTGAAAGAGGTGCTGAACCTCTCGATCAACGAAACCCTGAGCCGGACCGTGATGACCTCCGCCACCACTTTGCTGGCGCTGATCTCGTTGTTTGTGTTGGGGGGGGACGTGATCCGTGGATTTGTTTTTGCCATGATCTGGGGTGTGATTGTCGGGACCTATTCCTCGGTCTTTATCGCTTCCGCCGCGTTGTTGAAACTTGGCGTGAAGCGCGATTGGTCCAAGCAGGCCAACACCGCTGGCAACAAGTTTGCTGACATCGACGCATAATCCAAACTTTCGGGCGTCCCACAAATGGGGCGCCCGAAGTCTTTTGAGACATCCGTGAAAGTGCTTATGACGCGGGAGGACGTGCGATGCAGATGACCGAAGTGACCTATGAGGATGCAATTCCCATCGACAGCTACGGCCCCGGCTTTTTCCGCATCGGCGGCGAAATCATCAAGGGCGGGGCCATCATCCATTCCAAAGGCGCGCGCAGCTGGGCAGGCTATGAGGACGTGGAGTCGGTCTTGGCCCTCAAAGATGAGATCGACTTTGTCCTGATGGGCACGGGCACCAACATGGCCCCGGTGCACAGCGCGTTTCGCGAAACCGTGGAAGCTGCGGGGATTGGGGTGGAGCCGATGGCCTCGCCCTCCGCCTGCCGCACCTACAACGTTCTGGTCAGTGAGGGCCGGCGCGTGGCGGCGGTGATGTTGCCGGTTGAAGACACTGCGAAAGAGTGAGGGGCGCTGCCCCTCCTTGGCCGTAGGCGGCCAATTCCTCCCCGGGATATTTTGGGAATGAGAAAATTGGAGTTGTGCAACGTGCGTTGCGTTTACGCTCTTTGATTTAGGTTAAGGTGCGCACCCCCACCTCCGCGATACAGCCACGATACAGACGCTATACCGACGTCGAAATTCAGCGGGTTCAAAAGGTTAATCCTTTTGCCAGCCAAGGGGATGGGGTAAGCCTCAGAACATGATTTTACGTGTCAAAGATGTCAGCGTGGCCCGCGGCGGCGTGGCGGTTTTGGAGGGGCTGACCTTAGAGGTTGCCTCCGGTCAGGCGCTGATCTTAAAAGGCCCAAACGGCGTGGGCAAAACCACGCTCTTGCGCACGGTCGCCGGCCTGCAACCGCCTTTCAAAGGCGAAGTAGACGCACCGGAAGAGGCGGTGGCCTACGCCGCGCACAGCGATGGGTTAAAATCCATGTTGACCGTGGAGGAAAACCTGCGGTTCTGGGCGGAAGTCTTTGCCCAGTCGGACATTGAAAAAGCCATTCAAGCCTTTGATCTTGTTGATTTGCGTAACCGCCTGGCAGGCAGTCTGTCCGCCGGTCAAAAGCGGCGTTTGGGCCTCGCGCGCCTTCTGGTGACCGGCCGCCCAATCTGGGTGTTGGACGAGCCCACCGTGTCTTTGGACACGGCATCCGTGCAACTCTTTGCCGATGCTGTGCGGGCGCATTTGGCAGGCGGCGGCAGCGCCTTGCTGGCCACCCATATTGACCTTGGTTTGGACGTGACTGTGCTGGACGTGGGCCCGTTCCGCGCCAAACAAGGCGACGCGCCGGTCAGCGGCTATGATGAGGCGTTCCTATGAAGGCCCTGCTTTTGCGCGACTTGAAACTGGCTTTTCGCGCCGGTGGCGGCTTTGGCCTCGGCATCGCGTTTTTTCTGATTGTTGTGATACTTGTGCCCTTTTCAGTAGGCCCAGACAGTGGCCTTCTGACCAAGATCGCCCCCGGTGTTTTGTGGCTTGGCGCCTTGCTGGCCTGCCTGCTGTCGCTGGACCGCATTCTGGCGCTGGACTGGGAGGACGGCACGCTTGATCTGGTCGCCACATCGCCGCTGCCGCTGGAAGGCGTGGTCTCAGTCAAGGCACTGGCCCATTGGCTCACCACGGGGGTGCCGCTTGTGGTCGCAGCCCCGGTCTTTGGCGTGCTGCTCAACCTGCCACCCCAAGGCTTTGTCTGGCTGGTGACATCACTGGCTTTGGGCACACCCGCACTCAGCGTGATTGGTACCTTTGGCGCGGCATTAACAGTGGGCATCAAGCGAGGCGGACTGCTGCTTTCTCTTTTGATTTTACCGCTTTACGTGCCGACGCTGATTTTTGGCGCAGAGCTGGCAAGACGCGGCGCGGAAGGTCAAGACATCACCACGCCCTTGCTGATGCTGGCGGGGATCACCTTCGGCGTGATCGCGCTTTTGCCTTTTGCAAGCGCCTTGGTGTTGCGGATGAATCTGCGCTAGCGCGCGGACCGCTTAACCCATATCAAGGCAACAATGGTGCTCTCATGGAAGTGAAGTGCACAACTGACGACGACAAGATAGGACACCCTCATGGGATCGATCTGGGAATATGCCAATCCGGTGAAGTTCAGCCAAACCGTGTCGCGGTTTCTGATGCCGGTAGCCGTTTTAGCCGCAATCGCAACGATTGTCGGATTGGTCTGGGGATTTTTCTTTACACCGGACGATTATCGTCAGGGGGCCACTGTAAAAATTATCTACCTGCATGTGCCGTCTGCCCTGATGGCAATCAACATCTGGTTCATGATGCTGGTCACCTCGTTGATCTGGCTGGTACGCCGTCACCACGTGAGCGCTCTGGCGGCCAAAGCTGCAGCACCTGTGGGCGTGGTCATGACCTTGATTGCGCTTTGGACCGGCGCGGTCTGGGGACAGCCGATGTGGGGCACCTGGTGGGCCTGGGACCCGCGACTGACATCGTTCCTGATCCTGTTCTTGTTTTACCTGGGCTATATCGCGCTTTGGGAGGCGATCGATAACCCGGATACCGCCGCTGACCTTACTGCTGTGCTCTGTATTGTGGGCTCTGTCTTTGCCATGCTGAGCCGTTATGCGGTGAACTTCTGGAACCAGGGGCTGCATCAGGGCGCCTCGATCATGCGGGCAGGGGCGGTGACAGGCACCGACACCGAGGAGAAGGTCTCCAACGTGTTCTTTTACCCGTTGATGATGTGCATCATTGGCTTTGTCCTTTTCTTCATTGCGCTGGTGCTGTTGCGCACCCGCACGGAAATTCACAAGCGGCGCACCCGCGCGCTGCTGGCACGGGAGCGCATGGCATGATGCCAGATCTGGGAAAATACGCGGACACGGTTTTGTCGTCTTACGCAGTGTCGCTGTTGCTGATTGTGGGTCTGATCTGGTGGAGCCTGCGTGCCGCCCGCAAAGCCCGTGCCGAGCTGGACGATGTGGAAGGGCGCCGCAAATGAGCGACACTCCAGCCAAGAAAAAAGTCTCGCCGCTGATGTTCCTGCCGCCGCTGCTCTTTGCGGGATTGGCAGCGATGTTCCTTTTGGGCATGCAGCGCGAAAACCCAAACGAGCTGCCAAGCGCTCTGGTTGGGGAACAAGCGCCAGACGTTCAAATCACCATGCTGGGCGACAAAGAGATGTGGGATGACAGTGCTTTGCGCACCGGCAAGCCAACCCTGGTGAACTTCTGGGCCAGCTGGTGTGGGCCGTGCCGTGTGGAGCATCCCAACTTGATGCAGTTGCAAGCCGAGGGGCTGACCATTTTGGGGGTGAACTACAAGGACGCGGCAGGTAACGCGCTGAGTTTCCTGGAAGAATTGGGTGATCCCTACACCGCAGGCGGGGCTGACACCACGGGCCGCATGGCGCTCAATTGGGGTGTCTATGGTGTGCCAGAGACCTATCTGATTGATGGCGACGGCAATGTGCTTTTGCGCATCGCAGGTCCGGTGACCGAACGCGAAGTTGAAGGCCGCATCCGGCCCGCGCTTGAAGCTTTGAACTAAAGATCCATACTGAAGAAAACAAAAAAGGCCTCGACAGCTGAAACACACCGAGGCCTTTTCTTTTTAAGTGCTGGGGCCTTAGCCTTCAATCATGTCCACACGGGTGCCGTGGCGACCGCCTTCAAATTCGGCGTCCAAGTATGCGTCAACAATTTCCAGTGCGAGACCTTCACCAACAACCCGAGCGCCAATCGACAGCATGTTGGCGTTGTTGTGGGCACGGATCATCGCGGCGGAAAATGTGTCCGAGCACACGCCACAACGGATGCCAGGCACTTTGTTGGCTGCCATCATGATGCCTTGTCCGGTGCCACAGAGGATGATGCCCAGATCACACTCGCCAGAAGCCACGCGCTCCGCTGCGGCTTTGCCGTGCAGCGGGTAGTGGGTGCTCTCGGTGGTGGTGGGGCCGATGTCGACCACTTCATAGCCCTTGGCGGTAACATGAGTGGCAACAGCTTGGCGCAGGTTGATGGCGGCGTGGTCGCTGGAAAGCACGATGCGTTTGGTGGCAGACATAGGTGGCAGACCTTTTTGTGAGTGTTGGCCCGTCCATAGGGGCAAAGGCAAACAAGTGCAATTGGCCTCTGTCGCCTTGGGCCTGTGGTCGCGAAGTGACGCTCACTCTTTCTCGCGAAACCTTGATTGGCATGTCACGTCATGTGCGCATAAAACGGTCTTCGGGGACACACTCAATGGAATGGACTTCGGTATGATCGGAAAGATTGGCATCCGCACAACGGGCGCGCTCGCGGCTTTGTGGCTTGGACTGGCGATGCCGGTGATGGCAGAGATCAAACCCGTCGTGGTGGAGCTGTATACCTCGCAAGGTTGTTCCAGCTGTCCTCCAGCGGATGAGTACTTCCATAAGCAGTTGGCGGGGCGCGATGATGTGATCGCGCTGGCCTTTCATGTCGACTATTGGGATTATATCGGCTGGAAAGACATCCATGCGGACCCGGCCTACACCGAGCGTCAACACACCTATGCCCGTGCCGCAGGCCACCGGTCTGTCTACACACCGCAGATGATCGTGAACGGCAAGGACCACGTGGTTGGTACCCATCCGGGCAAAGTTGACGGATTGATTAAGACCCATCTCAAAGGCAGCTCTGCGGTGGATCTCTCTATCACACGGGACGGCAATCAGCTTCGCATCAAAGCGTCTGCAGACAAGCCTGCCCCGATGCAGGTGCACGTGATACGCTACAAGTCGGCCGAGAAAGTCTCCATCAAACGCGGTGAAAACGCTGGCCGTGTTTTGACCTACGCCAACATCGTGTCCGAGTGGGAGACGGTGAAAGACTGGAACGGGCGCAGTAACCTCTCAACCAGTGTGCGTGTCAAAGGTGACGCACCAATTGTGGTGCTCATCCAACATGAAAACGGCGGCCCCATTGAGACCGCCGCGCGTATCAAGTAATTGACGTAACGAGGTTTATTCGTCGTCGTCATCCTCTTCGGAGATGAGTTCGATCTCGCCAAGTTCGACCAGTTCGCGCACTGCTTTGGTGACCTCTGACATGGCGGCTTCGGCTTCTTTGGTTTTCACCTTGCCACGATCACCGATCGCTTCACGCAGTTGATCTGCCATCCGGCCGGACATGTTGGACAAGATGAACTCGGTCGACATGCCAAAGTCGCCTTCGGTGGCGTAGGCCATGGCGGTGACAAGCGCACCTTCGTCGATGTCTTTGGTCAGTTTCGGCACATCCAGTGGCTTCACGCGTGTCGCGATATGCGCATAGGTGAAGATCCGACGGCGGACGGCATCGGCAAACTCGGCGTCTTTTTCGTCCAGCGAGCCCAGAACCTCGTCACGCGTAGCTGTTGAAGCGCTGTTGAGGATGGCCCCCAGGCGATCTTCCGGGCCTTCTTTGAAGGCTTTTGGCGGACGGTCTTCGATCTGACAGGCCAGTGTCAGGCCAATGCGATCCACCGCTTCCGGCGTAATGCTTTCGGTCATTGACATGGCAAAGGTGATGCGGCGGGCCTTGTCGCCCGGCAGCTTGGCAAGCACCTCTGCAGCTTTGTCCACTGGCAGTTTGGAAATCAAAACCGCGGAAACTTCGATGCTCTCGCCATCGACCATCTCGATCAATTCCTGGGTGGAGAGTTCTTTGATGCGGGCCCATGGGTTGCCAATCATGCGCACACCCGCCTCTCGGCGCAGGCGGGCCTCGGTCATTGGGCTGATCTGCCCTTGCAGCACGCTGAGCGCGCCGGAGATGCCATTGGGGAAGGAGAGACCAATCGACTCAAGCTCTTGGGCAAACTCCATAAGCACATCTGCCAGGGTTTCCCGATCGATATAGCCCATGTCACCCATCATATAGGTCAGGTCTGCCTGATGATCATCAGACAGTTCCGCCAGCGCGAGTTCCGCCCCTTCGTTGAGCAGAAAGCGAACAATAATGGCCGCTTTCTGCGGGCGGGAGAGATTGGTTTTGCGCATGCCACCGAAGCTCGGCATGTCATCGACGCCACCCAGCGGCGCCAAAGGAATCGCATTGTCCATCAAGGTCTCCATATGTCTTGAGCGCCAATCAATCACCCAAGCCTAAAGAAACCCTGAAGAAGTTGGTTAATAGTTGAAAGTTGTGCCGGTCCGGATGGCTTCCGCCAGCGAGGCTTCCGGCCAGCCGCCGTCACCGCCACGATCCCGGATTTCCTTCAGTTGCAGCCGCGCAAGATCTAGTCGACCCGACTCCACATGTGCTTGCCCCAGGTAGGAGCGCGCCAACAGGTTATTTGGGTTCTGTTTCAATGCTGTGTCGTAGAAGATCAAACCGGCATCCACATTCCCAAGTTTGCGATGTGTAAAGCCCCAATAGGTCAGCGCTTGGTCTGAGTTTTGGTCAGTCAACGTTGCCAATACTGCCTGCGCTTCCGCTGTGCGCCCCGCGTAGGCCAGTGCCCGCAGTTCCTCGATGCGATCTTGGTCCGTCAAAGAGCTGTCCTGTTGCGGCACACATTTGCCTTTGCTTTCGCTAAACACATTGCCCTTGGTACAAGTCACGGTTTTGGGTTTTGGCTCTGATGAGCCGCTGCCCGCTGCCCAGAGAGGGCTGGCCAATGTGGTCGCCAATGCAATCGAAATCAATCCGCGCGTCAAAGTCATGAGGAACTCCACTCAAAAGAAAACTCTCTGCGGATACGGTATCACGGCACCTTCGGATGCAAAAATCACGGAGCTGTCAGATTGCAGAAACAAAAAAGGCGCACCCGGATGGATACGCCTTTTGATGGTTTTATGCCGCCGCGTTAGTCTTTGAAAACACGCGCAAAGATCGTGTCGACGTGTTTGGTGTGGTAGCCCATGTCAAACTTCTCGTTGATGCCATCAACACCCAGAGCGGCCACAACATCGGCGTCCGCCAGAAGCTGCTCCTGAAAGTCCACGCGCTCTTCCCAAACTTTGAGCGCATTGCGCTGGACCATTGTATAAGCGTCTTCGCGCGAAACACCGGCTTGTGTCAGAGACAGAAGAACGCGCTGAGACATCACCAGACCCGGGAATTTGTTCATGTTGTCGAGCATGTTCTCTGGGAAGATCAACATCTTGTCGACAACACCGGCCAAACGGTTCAGGGCGAAGTCCAAGGTCACAGTGGCGTCCGGGCCAATGCCGCGCTCCACGGAAGAGTGGGAAATGTCCCGCTCGTGCCACAGGGCAACGTTTTCCATCGCTGGGATCACGGTCATACGCACCAGTCGGGCCAGACCAGTCAGGTTTTCGGTCAGAACAGGGTTCTTCTTGTGTGGCATCGCCGAGGAGCCTTTTTGGCCCATGGAGAAGAATTCTGCGCCTTCCAGCACTTCGGTGCGCTGCATGTGACGGATTTCCACAGCGATGTTTTCGATCGACGAGGCAATCACGCCCAGCACGGCAAAGAACATGGCGTGACGGTCACGGGGGATAACCTGTGTGGAGATCGGCTCAGGGGTCAGGCCCAGCTGCTCACAGATGTGCTCTTCCACGGCGGGATCGATGTTGGCAAAAGTGCCCACCGCGCCGGAGATCGCGCCGGTGGCGATCTCTTCACGCGCTTGCTGCAGGCGGGCTTTGTTGCGGTCCATCTCAGCGTAGAAACGCGCAAATGTCAGGCCCATGGTGGTTGGCTCAGCATGGATGCCGTGGGAGCGGCCAACGCGCAGGGTGTCTTTGTGCTCAAACGCACGTTTTTTCAACGCTGCCAGTACCTTGTCCAGATCGGCCAACAGGATGTCGGCTGCGCGCACAAGCTGCACGTTCAGGCAGGTGTCCAGCACGTCCGACGAGGTCATACCCTGATGAACAAAGCGCGCTTCCTCAGAACCAACATGCTCGGCCAGGTGGGTCAAAAACGCGATCACGTCATGCTTGGTCACGGCTTCGATTTCGTCGATGCGTGCGACGTCAAATTCAACGTCTTTGGCTTTCCAGACCGCATCCGCGTTTTCCTGCGGGATCACACCTAGCTTGGCCTGTGCGTCACAGGCATGTGCCTCGATCTCGTACCAGATTTTGAATTTGGTTTCAGGCGACCAAACGGCAACCATATCGGGGCGGGCATAGCGCGGGATCATAATCTCAGCCTTGCATTGTTAGATAATGGGGTCGCGGCCCGTTTAGACGGTGCAACCCAAAACAGCAAGGTTTTCACGCTGCGATGCGGCGATTTCCTCCGGAACACTCTATACAATCGCTAAGATTGTGTGTCCTATGGCCGTGATATTTCACTGGAGGCATTTATGCATAAGACGTTGAGGCTGGGCGGCCTGCTCCTGAGTGCTGCGCTTTGGGCCGCGCCCATTGCGGTGCAAGCGGACACACAGGTGGTCTACAGCGATCAATCCCGCAATGTGTTTCAGGTGGCTGTGCCTGATTTCTGGAAACTGCGCGTGGGTGGCCCGCGAGAGCTTTCTCCCGACGGGGATGAAGACATCCGCGCTGTGGAACGTGTGTTCGGATTGGAACCGGAAAGCGACCATGGCGTCTGGGTTGGGCTGATTTCGCCGCCACGGTTCCGCTCGCTGGAAGATGCCAAGGAATATGCCCGCGGTTTGAGTGGTCAACTGGCCAAAACCACAGAAATTCTGAGCGCTGAGGATCGGCGTGTTGGCAACTATCCGGCCACGGTGATCACCGGCACCGGGCGGCGGGACGGGCGGCCTGTGTCGTTCAATGTGACCATGCTCGACATCAAAAACGGTCGGGTCGTGGTGGCGTTGACCATTATGGCTCAGGGCTTTGACCAAAGCGCCCTGGCTGACGTGAACGCCATTCTCACTTCGATCAAAGCGCGTTAGGGAGGCCGGATTATGACGTCTTTTCAGAGACCTTTGAAACTTTTCGCCGCGCTGGCGACCGGAGCTATGTTGCTGACTGCCTGTGAAAATACAGGCGGAAGTGGGTACACAGGTGCCTATTATGACTCGATGATGTGGAACGATTACTATTACCGTCCATATCCGCCACGCCCGGAGCGTCCGCCGCGTCCGGAACACCCGATTGAGCGTCCACCGGAACGCCCGGTGCACCCGATTGCGCCGCGCCCTCCGGTCACACGCCCAACCCCGCGGCCACGACCGACGCCTCGCCCCGCGCCACGTCCGTCGCCGCGACGGTAAGGTAAGTGGTCACGCCAGTTGCGTGACCACTTCGCTGGATTGTTCCAAAGTGCGATGCACAGGGCAGCGGTCCGCGATTTCCAACAACCGGGCGCGCTGCTCTTGGGTGAGCGCGCCCTCCAAGTGAATTTTGCGACGAAACTGGTCCACCTTCTGCCCAGCGGGGGCTTCGGCGTCTGCTGCGTGGATTTTGTTGTGGCACACATCCACCCAAACATGATCCAGCGGCCAGTTTTTGCGCCGGGCATACATGCGGATGGTCATGGATGTGCAGGCGCCGAGGCCTGCTGACAAAAAACCATAAGGCGTCATACCACGGTTGCTACCACCATAGGCCAGTGGCTCATCCGCCAGGGCATGATGAAACGGTCCAGCGTTCACGTCTTGCAAGAATCCCGCTGGGTTTGCTTCTGACACGCGCACAACCCCTTCTGGCGCACCAGGAGGCGGGGCAGGCGGGGTCAGTGTCAGATACCGCCCAACCCAGGAAGCAATCACCTCCGCGGCGTATTCCGCGTCTTTGGGATTGGTGATCAAATGATCGGCGTTGTCCAGGGTGACAAAGCTTTTCGGGTGTTTGGCAGCCTCAAAAATCTGGGCTGCGTTGTCGATGCTGACCGTAGCGTCGCGAGGCGCGTGCAGGACAAGCAGTGCCTTGTTCAAGCTGGCAATGCACTTGCTGAGGTTCTGATTGGAGATGTCTTCGAGAAAGGCTTTCCTGATTTCAAACGGCCGACCGCCCAGAGTGACCGTGGCTTGCCCTTCGGAGGTGATCTGATCGGTATGTGTGTCAAACTGATGCGCGACGTGCGCAGGATCAGAGGGCGCGCCCAAGGTGACAACAGCTTTTGCCGTGTCGATTTGCGTCGCTGCGCGCAAAACGGCCGCACCGCCGAGGCTGTGCCCAACCAGCAAGTCGGGGGCCATGCCGCGGTCTTCGAGGTATGCCGCCGCCGCAACCAAGTCGGCGACGTTGCTGGAAAAATGCGTGTTGGCAAATTCGCCGTCGGAGTGTCCGAGCCCAGTAAAATCGAACCGCAAAACCGCAATCCCCATCGTGGCCAGACGTGCCGCAATCCGTCGTGCCGCGGGAATGTCTTTGGAGCAGGTAAAGCAATGTGCAAACACTGCAGTCGCGAGATGTGGTCCCTCAGGCAAATCAAGCCGCGCGGCTAACGTATCGCCAGCGTGGCCAGTAAAAGTGATGCGTTCGGTGGGCATGCGGCGCTCCTCTGTCGTGTTGTCCCAATGTGGGCTGAATGACCGACAGAGCAAAGCGATTGCGACAGAGTCTCACGGCAAGGTGACTTAACGAGAGATTGGCATCGTGTCGCGGCATGCAAGATTGTTGATGTCATCGCGGCTTGGCTGCGCTACGGCTGGTGTCATGAAAGAAATCTTGCAGACATCTATTCCCTACGACGCGCTGGCGGAGCGGCCGCTGCCTGGCATTGCCCCACTTGATTCTGACGAATGGCTCATCATAGATGATGCTTACGCCGCGCAAATGTCGCTGCGTTGCAAGCTGTTATCAGAAGAACCTGATCTTGTGTCGGCCTTGGCGGAAGACGCGGTACCGGCGGCGCAGGAAGTGCTGGATTTGGCCTTGGACCAACTGGCGAGCCGAGCGGATTTCGATGTTGGCCGGCAAGCGGTACGCTGTCCTGATGGGCGTGTCGTTGCCATAGATCGAGCGCAGCCACTGCGCACGCTTGGACAGATTATTCAGGAAGACATCTTTTTGATGCAGAAGGTTGGCGATGAACATGTGCTCACCGGCGCCGTGCTTTGCTTTCCCGCCAGCTGGACCTTGTCGGAGAAATTCATGCGCCCGCTGATTGGCATTCATGTGCCAGTGGCGGAGTATGACGACAACATCGCCAAACGGGTGCAGCGCTTGTTTGATGGTGTGCGGGCCGGGCGCCCGTTGTGGCGCAAAAACGCCCTTTGGTATGACGATCCATCGCTGTTCACACCACGCCCGGAAGATGCACCGCGGGATCCGGTGCCCGCAACGACCGGCGCGTATCTGCGCTCCGAAAAGCAATGCATTCTGCGCTTGCCCAAAACAGACGCAGTGGTGTTCTCAATCCACACCTTCATGGTACGACGCGAGCAAGTGATGCAAGCGCCCGCGGCCCAATAGGGCAGCGGACGCCACAACGGTTCAGGCTTTTGCCCGCTGCACCATGCCGAACAGATCACGCGGATCGTCGGGGTCAGCCAGCATGTCCAAATCTTCGTGAAACGGTGTCTGAGCCACCTTGTCGCGGATGTAGCGCAGGGCAGAGAAGTCCTCGATGGCGAAGCCAACACTGTCAAATAGGGTGATCTGCCGTGCGTCGCGGCGGCCCTGTTTCTCGCCCGTAATCACCTGCCAGAGCTCGGCGACTGCAAAATCCGGGTCCATCTGCTGGATTTCGCCTTCAATGCGGGTCTGTTCAGGGAATTCCACAAACACGTCAGAACGCTCTAGAATGCCCTTGGCCAGTTCCGTCTTGCCCGGACAATCCCCGCCAATCGCGTTGATGTGCACACCGGCGCCCACCATGTTGTCGCTCAATATGGTGGCGTATTGTTTGTCGGCGGTACAGGTGGTCAGGATCTGCGCACCTTCAATGGCCTGCTCTGGCGTTTTGCAAACCACAACTTCCAAACCGCTGTCTGTCAGGTTGTCTGCGCATTTCGCGGTGGCCGCTGGGTCTTTGTCATAGAGACGTACAGATTTCAGTCCAATGATGGCTTTCATCGCAAGCGTTTGGAACTCCGACTGCGCACCATTGCCGATCATCGCCATCGTGTCGGCACCTTTCGGCGCGAGGTACTTGGCCGCCATGGCCGAAGTTGCGGCGGTGCGCAGCGCGGTCAAGATGGTCATCTCGGTGAGCAGAACCGGATAGCCTGTATAAACGTCCGCCAGCAGACCAAAGGCCGTTACAGTCTGCAATCCTTCGGCGGTGTTCTTGGGGTGACCGTTCACATACTTGAAGCCATAGGCTTCACCGTCGGAAGTCGGCATCAGCTCGATCACACCCACATCTGAGTGGCTCGCCACGCGCGGGGTTTTGTCAAACAGCTCCCAACGGCGGAAGTCTTCTTCGACATAGTCGGCCAGATCTTTGAGCATTTGCTCCACGCCCACATGGTGCACAAGACGCATCATGTTGTCGACGGAAACGAAAGGAACGAGGGCTTTTTCGGAGGGTTGTGTCATTTGATTTATCCCCAAAAATTACGAGAAACTGCGTGTCGGGCGGTCAAATACACGACGGCCTAGGGCAGAGGCGGCCAGGTCGACCATCAGCTTGGCTGTACGTCCGCGTTCATCCAGGAAGGGGTTGAGCTCCACCAAATCGAGGGAGGTCATCAGCCCGCTGTCATGCAGCATCTCCATCACCAGATGCGCTTCACGGACGGTTGCGCCCCCCGGGACTGTGGTCCCGACGGCTGGCGCAACAGACGGATCGAGGAAGTCGACATCAAGCGAGACATGTAACATGCCGTTCTGGGCCGCCACATGGTCTAGGAACGTAGCAAGCGGCCTGGCAATGCCGTTTTCATCGATCTCACGCATGTCGTGACGGCGAATTTTGGTGGCTTGCAAGGTTTCCCGCTCCGCATCGTCTACCGAGCGCAGCCCAATCATGCAGATGTTTTCTTCGGGCACCGGGTTTTTCACGACTGGGAAGGCGTCAAACCCCTCACGACCCGCAAAATAGGCCACAGGCGTGCCATGCAAGTTGCCGCTGTCCGTGCTTTGCGGTGTGTGAAAATCCGTGTGCGCATCCAACCACAGAACAAACTGCGGACGATCTTGGCTGGCAGCATGATTTGAAACGCCTGCCACCGTGCCGGCGGACAGGCTGTGATCGCCACCCAAGAAGATCGGGAAGCCGTCTTGCATGGCCTTTTCTGCGGCTTCAGTGAGTGCAGTGGTCCAAGCAACGGTTTCGTTGAGGGCGTGTAACTCGTGATCCTGCGCGTCCGGCTCAAACGGAGCAGGGGACAGGTTGCCTAGGTCCTGAACGCTGTGGCCTAAGTCTTGCAGAGTTTCGCCCAATCGGGCGGTGCGGTAGGCGTCGGGGCCCATCAGGCAGCCTCGGCGGCGTTTGCCACTGTCCACCGGAGCGCCCACCAACAAGCAGTTTTTCTGTGTCATTCTTGATCCCATGTTCGGCGATTTGGAAAAAATCCTTCCGAAATGGGTTGATTTACACCCCTCAATTTGCACATAACGGGCAGTGTTTTCTCAAATCGGCAGTAAAGGCTGTGCAATATGGACGACATTGATCGAAAGCTGATTTCAGCGCTGCGCCATGACGCTCGGGCGTCTTTGTCGGATCTTGCCATCGACCTTGGTGTGTCCCGTACCACGGTGCGCGGCAGGATTGAACGCTTGCGTCAACGCGGCGACATTGTTGGCTTTACTGTGGTCCTGCAGGAAGACGCCAAAAGCGATCCGGTGCGTGGTCTCATGATGCTGGGCATCGAAGGGCGCGGCACCGACCGGATTGTGCGACAGTTAACTGGGCTAACCGCAGTACGCGCCATTCACAGCACCAACGGGCGTTGGGACCTCATTCTGGAGCTTGGCACCGATACATTGGATCATCTGGACGACGTGCTGACGCAAATCCGTCGTCTCGACGGGGTTGCGACAAGTGAAACCAACTTACTGCTGTCAACGCGCAAATCCGGTTGAGAAATTGCGCGTTACTAGTTGATTTATTTTAGTTTTTTGATGGCGAAGACCCAGAGTCCTGCAGCGCCAAGTGACAGTAGGGCGTTGTAGTTGGCCATGGAGAGTCCAAAGAGGTCCCAGGGAATCTCGTCACAACGCACCAGCGGGGCGGACATGATCTGGTTAAACACATCATCCGCGCTCATGTTGGACACATCAGAGCTGGTGCAAGTTGATGGCCCCTCCCACCATTTGCGCTCAACGCCGGTGTGATAGAGGCCCACAAGCCCGGACACTGCCGCACCAGCGGCTGCCAGAGAGGCCAGTAGCCCGAGGCCGGTCACTATTGCTAACAGGCCGGCGCCTGCGGCCACCCAATGCGGGTACCGTTGGTAGTAACACAGTTTGCAGGGCGGCATTTCGCCAATGAATTCAAAGCCCCACGCCCCGAGGATCATTGCCACTGAGAAGCCGGTCAAAAGCACATAGGCCAGTTTTTGTGTCTGTTTCATAGATATTTCACCGCAAGAAAGCCGCCAAACAGCAGGATCAGGAACAGGGAGGTGACAAGGCCCAAGCGTTTTTCGATAAAGTCACGCACTGGCTCGCCGAACTTTCGCAACAGCGCCGCCACCAGGAAGAATCGGATGCCGCGGGCCAGAACTGAGGTTGCCATAAATGTCGCCAAAGGCATGTGGGTAAACCCGGACATGATGGTGATGACTTTGTAAGGGAAAGGCGTGATGCCAGCGCCCAGGACGGCCCAGAAACCAAAGTCGTTAAACCGGGTGGAGAACTCCGCCACTGCATCGGCTTTACCCAGCGATTGCAAAATTGGTTCCCCAATGGTGTCAAAGGCAAAAAAGCCAATGGCGTAGCCAAACAAGCCACCAATCACCGAAGACACCAGCGCGACCAACGCAATCAGCCAGGCACGGCTGGGGCGGGCCAGAATCATCGGAATCATCAAAACGTCCGGTGGAATCGGAAAAAACGAGCTTTCGGCAAAGCTGACAATGGCCAAGGCCCACAACGCGCGCGGATGATCTGCCAGGCGCATGGTCCAGTCGTATAGGCGTTGCAGCATAAAAAGTCTCTTTGGCCTGTCTATCGTTCTGTCCTGCCTAGGCATTTGCCTTTGAAGTGCAAGCAAATAATCCGTGAGAGCTAAGGGGCAGGCAAATTTTCGCAAAGCCAAAAAGAATGCGTTTTGAGGCTGGACCTTCCCCAATTCCTTGGCTAAATCAGACCCGTGGCCCAAGTGGCGGAATGGTAGACGCAGGGGATTCAAAATCCCCCGCCTTCACGGGCGTGAGAGTTCGAGTCTCTCCTTGGGCACCAACAAAATCAATAGCTTACGGGCTTTTGGCTTTGCCGCAGATCACTCACAAAGTGATCTACTCACACACCCTACTCACACATCTCGTTTTGTTCGTTCTTTGTCCGTTCCGATTCATTCGGAGCGTTTGGCTGCTGATTTTGTCAGGATTTTGCGACTGGCCTTCTTGCGATAGTAGGCCACCATTTCAGGGCTCTGGTTTGTTGCGGCCTGAATTTCCGCGTCAGACCAACCTGATTCCGCGAGGCGCACAATTGCGAGTTTGCGAAGGCCATCAAGAGCAAATGGCTTTGCTTCTTCGCCCATGCCGTTTCGCCATTTCCGAAAGTCCTTTTCAACCGCGTCATATCCAACCGGCTCGGTGAGGTTCTTTGCCAGCAGGTATTTGCCCGCTCTCGGCATGTTCTGGACAAAAGCTTGAAGTGCTTCCGGGCAGAATACCTCGAAATACTCCCCCCGCTTTTCATCCAATACCTTCATCCATTCACTGTTGAAGTGGTCAAAGCGCATCTCGACAGCCGCGCCGGGGCGCTGGCCTGTGTTCAGAATTACGGTTGCGAGTGTCTGGACGTTCTGCGGTGCTGTATCAAGTTTTCCGATCATCCATTCCGGCCAAGGCTCATATTCCCTTTGCGGCCCAAAATGCTCAATGCCTTCGGCGGGGTTTTCGCCAATTGGCCAATCCAATTTGTTCCGGCCATAGTTCCAAAGTAAACTTAATGTTGCCAGAATCTTATCGGCCTTTCTTGGAGTTGGTGAGAGCATGTCATGCGCCGCGCGGACTGCTTGGCGTGTTGTCGATCGAACGTCTTTGTCACCGTTCTTGAGCATGATCCGGTCCATGTCGCGGCGATAGGTCTTCTTGGTGCTGTCCGCCAGCTTCATCTGAATGCGCGGATCTTCCCGCCAGGCAATGATCAGTTTTGCCCAAGTGTAGTCGGATGTGACTTTTTGCTTTTCGTGGCGTCCAGCCTCACAGGCCCAATAAAGCCGGTCCAACTCCTCGGCCCGTCCGCCCCATTTTAGCAACACGGCCTTTTGCTTACGCTTCCTGCCCTCGATCCATGAAACGCGGTGATAGGGTTCCCAAGCCTCTTTGCTCGGCGACCATTTCCAAGTCAGGCGAGGCTTCTGAATACGTGGCTTGGCTGGTCTTTTCAAATCTCAAAACCTTGGTTGGGCTTGGCAGCTTCGCCGTTCAGTATCGCGCGGAGATCGTCAAACATCCACAATTCCGTTCCATCGGGTAGAACAACCGGTGGGGGCAGTGCGTCGCGCGAAACCAGCTTGCGGAAATGGGCGCGCGACAAACCGATGGCTGCGGCTGCGTCCGTTTCTTTCCAGGCAATTAGGTTTGCTTGTGCTGGCATCCCTCATTCCCCTCTGTTGTTGCCAGGCGTGGCGCATGCTTGCTCTGCCGCCCAGATCGCAACCAGGTGCTTGGCTTGAGAGACGGCATCGTCAAGCGCATGGTGGTGGGTGCCTGATCGATCCATCTCAATCGGTGAGAAGTTTTTGACAGTGCGATAGCAGCGGTCCAGCGAGAACCGCCAAGGAGCTTCTTGGCCATACCGGCGATAGGCTTGCGAGAGGATCACATTGTCAAAGGCCGCGCCGTTGCCCCAAAGCCCGGACAGTTCGTCCGCCTTTAGCCAGGCGGTGAAGTCGCAGAGAGCGGGCCATTCGTCCTCGCCCTCGGCTTCCGAGATTGCCGCGCGGGCCTCTTTCGATTCCTTAAGCCACCAGATCACGGCCCCAGCTTCGATTGTCGCGCCGCCGTCGACGGAGGATTGCAGGGACACTTGGCGATAAAACTTGTCCTCGCTGACGTCGTTTGCATCAAACCGACAGGCACCAATCGCGACAATTGGCGCGTTTGGTGCGGTGCCCATGGTTTCAAGATCGATCATTGCGTGCATCGCTCACTCTCCCTCTTTGATAGAGGGGGTGGCGGAACACTCTCCCAACCAAACGCGGGAGCCGTCTGCCTTGCAGAATTCGACATACCCGCGTTCGTGCGCTTGGTTCAGGGTCTCGGTGCTACCCACCAAGTAGCCAATGAACCCGATTACAAAAACAGCAAGCGCCAGTCCAAAGAGCCACGCAGCCGCTCGATTGAATGATCCTCCCCCACTGAAGTGGTCCGCCGCTATGTTTAGAAAACGGAGGATTCACGATGGGAAATAAGCGATACAAGCCCGAGGAAATTGTCACGAAGTTACGGCAGGTTGAGGTGCTTGTCGGGCAAGGAATGGCGCGGGTTGATGCGATCCGTGAGGTTCGCATAACCGAACAGACCTATTATCGCTGGCGCAAGCAATATGGTGGGATGGGAACCGACCAACTTAGGGATCTATAACGCCTTCAGAAGGAGACCGAACGGCTGAGAAAGGCTGTGTCCGACCTCACTCTGGACAAGTTGATCTTGGCGGAAGCTGCGAAGGGAAACTTCTAAGCCCCGCGCGTCGCCGGACTTGTATCGATCACGTGCGAAGCCAGTTCCGGATTTCTGAACGTCGAGCCTGTCGTGTGCTGAAGCAACACCGATCTACACAACGAAAGTTGCCTCGGGGCCGAGCCGATGAAGAGAAACTGGTCGCGGATATGATTGAGCTGGCACGTCAGTATGGCCGATACGGTTACCGCCGGATCGCGGCATTGCTGAGAGATGGAGGCTGGCAAATCAACGACAAGCGTGTGGAGCGTCTGTGGCGACGTGAGGGGCTGAAAGTGCCAATGAAACAACCGAAGAAAGGGCGGCTCTGGCTGAATGATGGATCATGCGTTCGGCTCCGGCCCGAGCATCGCAATCACGTCTGGTCTTATGACTTCGTGCATCATCGAACCGACGATGGGAAGGTGTTCCGCACTTTGAACATCCTCGACGAACACAGCCGGGAATGTCTGGCAATCAGGGTAAAGCGCAAGCTGAACTCTGGCGATGTGATCGACGCCTTGAGCGACCTGTTCATCCTGCGCGGTGTGCCTTCCTATATCCGCTCTGACAACGGCCCAGAGTTCATTGCTCAGGCGGTTCAGGACTGGATTAAAGCCGTTGGCGCCAAGCCCGCCTATATCCAGCCGGGCAGCCCCTGGGAGAACGGATACTGCGAAAGCTTCAACGCCCGGTTCCGCGACGAGTTTCTAAACGGTGAGGTCTTCAACAGCCTGCGCGAGGCTCAAATCCTGATCGAACAATGGAGGACACACTACAACACCAAACGACCGCATAGTGCCCTGGGCTACCGCCCGCCGGCGCCGGAAACCGTCGTCCCGATGGACCAGAGGCCAATCATGCACTAACAATCAAACTGGACCACTTGGGTGGGGCTGATCATGAACCGTGATTTCTTATGCCATAATGGAATAGAGGTTCGTCTTGCTTGATACACACCTTCTTTGTGAACTAAACTTGTTTGAAATGGTAACTTTGAGCTCTAAGCCGCCATACGTCAGTGCGACAGCGTGTCCGCAGCGAAACTGCGTGCGAACCAAGGTGGTCAACTGCTGGTGCCAGCAAAATACAGCCAATGAGAATAGCAGCCTAAATGAAACTCTGATCCATCTTAAGTTGGCTGCAAACTGGTCGAAAACGTAAGACCACCTCTGTCTTGCTAGCCATCAAGGGCAACTATGCGCAAGGAGCGGCATCAAACCGCGACACGTACAGTCCAATCACTGGCGCGTAGCTCATAACATCGGGTTTGATCAGTTTTTTCAGTGTTTCTTATAAATTTTTTCGAGAAGCATTATGCTGCTCGCATGAACGCGATCAATCTCGGACGACCAGGCCAAACTTGCGAGAACTGCACTGTAAATTTGCTTTGACAAAATGGACGTTGCGCAAGTGAAGTGATGCACACAGTCTCTATAAATTTTTTTTCATAGATCCCTGATCCTGTGTTTAGTCCACAATCAAGGATCAATACTGGTAAGTGATAATCCATCATTTTCAGAAGCCTAAAGTGACTTTCTAGTCTGTGTATATTATTCTGATCCATGCAAATAACTACAATTGCAGTCCGTTCCGGGTCCTCAGAGATGCTCGAGAAAAGATCGTCCAGACACTTTGATCGATTGATCTGAAATCCAAGTGTGTCCAAGATGATTGAAATTTGAGAAAAGTGCTCTTCGGAGCTTACAACCATATCTACTTGGTTACTCCTAAAGTTAGATGCATCATAGTATTCAAAGTCTACTAGATTTTCTAGATTTGCCTGAAATGATTCATTATTTCCAAATTGTGTCAAGGCAATTCTCTATTTCTGTTGCGGTATTGTGTAGGTGAGACTTGAAAAGAGCGTATGAAGCTTCGTCGAAACTGATGTGAATTAGTAAAGCCAGCGTCTCTAGAGATTTCGTCTAGAGATTTTTGAGACAGCTCTAGTTCGCTTTTTGCTCTAAATAACCGGAGTGTTTGTATGTATTTTGATGGCGTTTGACCAACTTCTCTAGTAAATCTTCGATGGAAGTTCCTTGGGCTCATCGAACTATATCTTGCCATTGACTCGACTGTAATACTTGATTCAAGGTTCTCCTGGGCCCACAGCATAACCCTCTCTATTGGTCCAGTGATTGATTGAACTGAAGGCAAGAGACAACTGAACTGCGATTGACCGCCTGGCCGTTTTAGAAACATAACCCAATATTGAGCGACGGTTAGAGCTATACGCGGGCCGAAATGGAGCTGAACAAGCGCCAGCGCAAGATCCATTCCTGCTGTAATACCTGCAGATGTGAATATTTTACCATCTTGAATGTAGATTTTGTCATCTTCAACGGTGACGTATGGGAACTTTTGTCTTAACTTTTCTGCCCATGCCCAGTGTGTCGTGGCTCTTCGTTCATTTAGAAGCCCTGCTTCCGCTAATAGAAAGGCGCCCGTGCATATGCTAGCTGTGTGCGTTGATTGAGCGGCAAGTTCTTCAATCGCTAATCGCATTTTAGACTGTTTCGCTACCTCCATGGCAGTTTCGCCACCAGGAACTAGCAGAATATCGATATCCCCACCGCGGATACTTGACAAGGAGGTCGTCTGAATTTGAACGCATGAAGGTCCCGTGGTTATTGGTCCGCCATTCAGTGATACAACTTCTATTTTGTAAGGTTGGTCTGACGTTCGAAGCGCAAGTTGGACTCCAGCCAGAACATCCAACGGACCGACTATGTCTGTTGCATTTGCGCCATCGTATACCAGCGCTACTACACGCTTAGTAGTGGGTGAAGGTTCAGAGAGGACATTTTCGTTCGTCGTCATATACATGAAAATTTCAAGAATATCTCCGGCGCGCAATGACAGATACCGGTCATTTTCGGCCATTATCGAACCAGTCATTCAGATCAAATTAGTTCGATTTGAGCTACTCCTCAATCCTTGGACAGGATCTGGCGTAAATTAAGCTACTCTTTGCACCTGCTGATCGGGGTTGGTTCCGCCAAAGGCAGAAAAGTCCCGCATTGTGCAATTTCGCTTGGCATGAACCTTCGCAACCGCAGCTAACGACTGCTTCGGTGATCTGCGCCGCAGCATTGCTCATAGAATTCTGGGGCAATAGGTGGCCAGTTTGACGACTTTGCAAAGTCAGCTACCTGCGCATAGCTGCCATTGGGTCTGATAGGAAGGTCACGCAAAAGGGGTATCTAGCCGAGCCTGCTATCTCACCAGCTTAAAGGGTCTCTAGGGTCAGGACTCATAGCCAGTAAATAACGAGAGCTGCGAGGGCGATGGCGGACAGGAAGACCTTCGGGCATCTGTCGTATCGAGTTGCGACCCGCCGCCAATCCTTCAACCTGCCGAACATGATTTCGATCTGGTTGCGCCGTTTGTAGCGGCGCTTATCGTACTTTACAGTCTTTTTGCGCCGCTTTCGACCAGGGATGCAAGCGCGTATCCCTTTGTCTTTCAACGCTTCTCGGAACCAATCGGCGTCATAACCCCGATCTCCAAGCAGCCAGTCCACTTTGGGCAATCTGCTCACCAATGCCCGCGCGCCGATGTAGTCGCTGACTTGCCCGGCTGTAACGAACAGGTTGAGAGGGCGTCCCCGGCTGTCGCAGATGGCGTGCAGCTTGGTATTCATACCGCCCTTGGTTCGGCCAATCAGGCGTCCTCGCCCCCCTTTTTGACGCCCAAACTGGTCGCGGTTCGGTGAGCCTTGAGGTAGGTGGCGTCAATCATCACAGTCCTCTCTTCGCCGTGTTCGGCAGCCAGACCTACCATCATCTGCGCGAAGATACCTTTGTCGCTCCAACGCTTCCAACGGTTGTACAGCGTCTTGTGCGGCCCGTACTCCGCAGGTGCATCGCGCCACCGCAACCCATTGCGATTAATAAAGATAATCCCGCTCAAGACACGTCGATCATCGACGCGTGGTTTGCCGTGGGATTTAGGAAAGAAGGGCTCAAGACGCGCCATCTGCGCGTCCGTCAACCAGAAAAGATCAGACATGTTCACCGCTCGTTTTCAAACTGTGAATCATGCCATTAGACGGAGATCAATGGGTCCTGACCCTAGGCTACCCATCTGGGATGTGTTCTTGCTCTGTGCGGCATCCATCCAGCGCGGAAGCGCTTACGTTCCAAGCCATCCGAATTTCAAGGTTCAGGGTGCCTTTATAGCGTGAGCAACGCAGGCGAGTTCATTCTCATCCTAGAATTTTAGAATTGGATATATTGTTGATTGTTTCTCGGGATGCCGATTTTGCCCTAAAGACAATATGGTGTGGTTTAGGTAGGTTTGGTCAGGCAACATTCAAAATAATGAAAGGGCAGGTCATCTTTTTCCGCAATTCGTAAAAAACCTAGCTTTGTCAGTATTCGCGCTGAAGCGAAATTCTTCTCATGTACTCTAGCGTAGACAAACCTTAACTCTGGGTAGTGCATAGTGCTTTCATACAAAAAAAGAGTAACCATTGCTGAACCGTGTCCGTAACCCCAGTGGTTAATGTCAAGCCAGTAGCTAAGTTCCGCGTGTTCTTGGTCGAATTCTAAGCGTACTTGGCCGATCAGCTCACCTTCAAATTCAACTGCTCGAATAAAGTGATTGCTGTTGGATGCATTAAGTTTGATCAATTCCAATGCTTCGTTAGCATTTAATTCACCAGAGTACTCTTCTGGCAAAAATTCCCAGAATTTTTCGGAAGAGAGTATCCGTGATAGGGGCGGTGCATCTTCATTTTCCCACGGTCTAAAGACGTAACCTTTGCGGAACATTTAGTTTACCCCCGAGCTTTCTCAAGAAACGTACAGGTTGGCTTTGGCGCGCCAGAATTTTGTTTCGGAAAGAACTGTTGGGACATGTCTGTAGCTTCAAAGCCGATAATAGGCTTCATTGATGGCGTAACGAACGGTTTCATTGTATTCGGTGTCTCTTGGTAGATTGGAGCGTGATTTCAGGTTAAAGATCTGTCCTGTTCGAACGCCGTACCTGGCCGAGCCCGGAATTTTTCGCGCTGACGTTACACTTTCTATACGCTTAACGAAACTTCGCTAAAGTATGTGTGAGCCGCTCAAGAGTATTGTGCTCATTAAATCTGGTTAGTTTTTGTGGAACCGATTCACCAACTAGTTTCCTTGATATGCCGCAGGGGCATTTGATTTGGAGACGAAGCTAACCGGCTTCCTTGTTAGATAAAATCAGAGCCTTCTAGGGTCAGGACTCATAGCCAGTAAATAACGAGAGCTGCGAGGGCGATGGCGGACAGGAAGACCTTCGGGCATCTGTCGTATCGAGTTGCGACACGCCGCCAATCCTTCAACCTGCCGAACATGATTTCGATCTGGTTGCGCCGTTTGTAGCGGCGCTTATCGTACTTTACAGTCTTTTTGCGCCGCTTTCGACCAGGGATGCAAGCGCGTATCCCTTTGTCTTTCAACGCTTCTCGGAACCAATCGGCGTCATAACCCCGATCTCCAAGCAGCCAGTCCACTTTGGGCAATCTGCTCACCAATGCCCGCGCGCCGATGTAGTCGCTGACTTGCCCGGCTGTAACGAACAGGTTGAGAGGGCGTCCCCGGTTGTCGCAGATGGCGTGCAGCTTGGTATTCATACCGCCCTTGGTTCGGCCAATCAGGCGTCCTCGCCCCCCTTTTTGACGCCCAAACTGGTCGCGGTTCGGTGAGCCTTGAGGTAGGTGGCGTCAATCATCACAGTCCTCTCTTCGCCGTGTTCGGCAGCCAGACCTACCATCATCTGCGCGAAGATACCTTTGTCGCTCCAACGCTTCCAACGGTTGTACAGCGTCTTGTGCGGCCCGTACTCCGCAGGTGCATCGCGCCACCGCAACCCATTGCGATTAATAAAGATAATCCCGCTCAAGACACGTCGATCATCGACGCGTGGTTTGCCGTGGGATTTAGGAAAGAAGGGCTCAAGACGCGCCATCTGCGCGTCCGTCAACCAGAAAAGATCAGACATGTTCACCGCTCGTTTTCAAACCGTGAAGCATGCCATTAGACGGAAATCAATGGGTCCTGACCCTAGGAGCTTTCCTCGAAGGTCTTTCCATGCTGGCGCATCTCGCCACCAACCTCAACCCACCCGCCTCTGGCGGGTTTTTTTATGGAGAAACACATGAACATAAACCAAGCCACCTTAGACCTTGTGAAGCGCTTTGAAGGTCTTGAGCTGACTGCGTATCTCGATCCGGTGGGCGTACTCACCATTGGATACGGCTACACCAACAGAGCGGGCTTTGGTCCTGGCGTGTCTGTGGGTGAAACGTGGACCAAGCCCTTTGCGGAGCAAATGCTGTGGGAGGGGCTTGAACGTTTTGCGGATCAAATCAGACCCATGTTCCGGCGCGCGCCCAATGACAATGAGTTCGGTGCGATGCTGTCTCTCGCGTACAACATTGGCGTTGGGGCGTTCAGCCAATCTACCTGCCTGCGCCGCTTCAACGCGGGTGATATTGAGGGCGCTGCCGAAGCGCTGACATGGTTCAACAAGGCTGGCGGCAAGGTCTTGCGCGGGCTTACCCGCCGCCGTGCGGCCGAGCGCGAACTGTTTCTTACGGATGCTGCAATCATTGAAGCAACACCTAAGGCAGACGCGGAGCGCAGTTCACCGGTTCAGTCTACAACGATCCGCGCCGTTGCTGGTACTGCGGCGGCGGGGGCAGGGGGTGTTCTAACCGCATTGGGCAAGCTGGACCCTTTGGCTCAGTATATCCTCTTGGGCTTTTCTGCTGTTGCGCTGATCGGGCTGGGCTGGATTGCGCGCGAGCGGCTTCGCAAGTGGGCAGGAGGGGCGCGGTGATGCTGCGCTTCCTACCTTCCAAGGCGGCAGTATGGGCCGCACTCAGCGCGTTTGTGGTCGTCTTTCTTGCATGGCTTCGCATCGACGCGAAGAACGATCAGAGGCGCAAAACAGATGCCCTGCGGAACAAAGCCCGCCTTGATGCCGTCCAAAGCAAACAGGAGATAGATCGAGATGTGGAGACGCAAGACGATACCGCTCTTATTGACCGCCTCACTCGTAACTAGCGCATGCTCTCAATCTCCCGCTGGAGATTTCTGCGACATTGCCGAACCTATCCGGTTCGAGCGTTATGTCGCTTCGGTGGTTGTGACAGGAGATCGCGACGCCGCCGAAACGATAGATGCCCAGAACCGCTACGGGGAACGGCACTGCAGGTGGTGAGGTATTTTACAGCCTGCGCGAAGCCCAAATCCTGATTGAGGAATGGAGGAAGCATTACAAAACAAAAGACCACACAGTGCATTGGGCTACAAACCACCAGCTCCTGAAGCCAGCATTCCGATGGATCGGAGGCCGATCATGCACTAACAATAGAATTGGACCAGTCAGATAAGGCTGCTCAGCAGGTTTTTACGCCTCAGTTGACAAATCCCGAAACGACCAATTACGCTATTGGTAGCAAGCGTTTGAATGACACGACAGTGGCTATTTGCAACTCTTCACTGTTGGCCTTGATGCGTTAGAAGGCGTTAGAAAGTAGCAATACAGCTAGCAAAGGTCAAAGAAATCACCGGAAAGTAAGTGTCATTACGAGGACCGGTAAATCTGAAGCTGGAAACGGAGAAGACAATGGATACAAAAATGTTGAACCCCGCCGACTACGTCGGAGTATCATTTTGGATAATAAGTGCCGCAATGGTCGCGGCAACTTTCTTTTTCTGGGTAGAACGTGATCGCGCTCATGGGAAATGGAAGACTTCGCTTACGGTTGCAGCGATGGTGACGGGTATCGCCGCAATTCACTACTTCTACATGAGGGAAGTGTGGGCAATGACCGGCGAAAGTCCGACCGTATTCCGGTATGTTGATTGGCTTTTGACTGTACCGCTTCAGATTATAGAATTTTTCTTGATCCTGTCGGCAATCGCTGTGGTTAAAGCGTCCTTGTTCTGGCGCCTGCTGGCTGCGTCGTTGGTTATGTTGATCGCAGGCTATTTAGGCGAAGTAGAACAGGGTTCGTGGCTGTGGCCGATGTTCATTCTTGGCATGGCCGGCTGGATTTACATCATCTACGAGATCTTTCTGGGTGAAGCGAGCAAGATCAGCGCGAATTCTGGCACGATCGCATCAAAGAAAGCATTCAATGCACTCCGTTTGATCGTAACCGTTGGTTGGTCGATCTACCCCTTAGGTTATCTGCTAGGTTACATGGGCGCGGCTTCGCCGGACGCTTTGAACCTTGTCTATAATTTGGCAGATTTCGTGAACAAAATTGCATTTGGCGTTGTAATCTGGGCCGCTGCCACCTCCAGTGACGCGAACGAAAGCGCTGCCTAAAAATATATCGGTGCCCGCTAAAAAGCGGACACCGATCAAATTTCGGGGGCTAATGTGAAAGACCTTTCTCGATATCAATATGAGTTGCAGTTGCTCGCACATGTAGAAGACATGATGCTAAGCCTGCTACCTGATACGGCCAGCACTATACGCGAAGCCGGGTATCATCACCTCACTGCTGGTGGATCAAGAGTAAGAGCAAGACTGGCCTTGCAAGCGGCGTACGCATTGGGATTAAGCGAACAAACAAGCGTAGCAATATCATCAGCCACTGAGATTTTGCATAATGCGTCTCTTTTGCACGACGATCTCCAAGATGCTGATACAGTTCGACGCGGTAAAGAAGCCGTTTGGCAAAAGTTCGGAAAAAACGCTGCTGTTTGTACGGGCGATTTATTTATATCAGCCTCTTATGCTGCGTTGGCTTGTTGTAAAAACGAACGACTGAATGAATTGGTTGCACATATGCACTATAACACTGAAGAAGTGATTGTTGGTCAGCAGGCTGATTTAGAAGCCAGTGACTATTCTCAGCAAGCCTACGAGAAAATCGCCATGATGAAATCCGGCCCGCTGTTGGGGCTGCCCGTTGAGCTTTGTCTAATCGCCGCAGGGCGGGCAGACTCCATTTCTACGGCACAACAGGCCAGCTATGAAATCGCAATTGCTTATCAGGTAACAGATGACATTAAGGACATGGACCAAGATAGGGAAAAAGGGGCATTAAACTTTACCTCTTTGCTCGTTGGGTCACGGGACGAAGTTATAGCTCAAGCAAAGGTTTATGCATCTGAGCGGGCCAGGAAAGCTAAGCGCCTCGCAGCTGAGTTACCGCATGGTTCTGGCCGAGGCCTTGATTTACTGGCGCAACGTTTCGTTGACGCTAACTGAAATGAGGTGATCAGATGACAAATGCTGCTGTAATCGGAGGAGGCTTTGGTGGAATCGCAGCAGCATTGCGCCTGCGCGCAAAAGGTTACGATGTAACTGTATTCGACCGTTGTTCCCGGCTTGGAGGCCGCGCGCAGGTTTTTGAAAAAGACGGATTCAAATATGATGCCGGCCCGACTGTGATAACAGCGCCTCAGGTATTGTCCGAGCTATTTGAACTTTTTGGCAAGGAAATTTCTAACTACGTCGATATCGTACCTTTGGAAACATGGTATCGCTTTTCCTTTCCTGATGGGGACCATTTTGACTATGGTGGTTCACCTGAGAAGATCAAAAATGAAATACGCCGGATTAATCCACGTGACGTAAGCGGCTACGAAGCTCTGTATAAGGATTCTGAACGTCTTTACCGAGTTGGGTATGAGCAGTTGGCAAATCAGCCGTTTCATCGCCTGATGGATATGCTTAAAATCTTACCGCAAATGCTGCGATTGAGGGTTTATCGTTCTGTTTGGGGACTAGTCAGCGGCCACATCCAGCACGATAAATTGCGGCAGGCGTTTTCCGTTCAGCCCCTGCTCGTCGGGGGTAACCCATTTGATACAACATGTATTTACAACCTGATACACTTTCTTGAACGTGAATTCGGCGTCCATTTTACGATGGGTGGAACGGGGGCTTTGGTGGATGCTTTTGCCAAGCTCATGAAAGAAGAAGGTATATCGGTTCGACTGAATGAAACTGTAATCGCACTTCCTACCGTCGGAAAGACAATCCAATCGGTTCGCACAGATAATGGAGAAGAAATACCCTTTGACCTGGTGATTTCTAACGCGGATCCTGCGCATCTTTATGATAAAATGGTCGATGCAAAAGCTGTGAGCCGAAGCGCAAAATTGAAAACCAAATATGCATCTAAATCCATGGGGTTATTCGTTTTGTTCTTTGGAACCAATATGACTTATCCCGATGTCGAGCATCACACCATATGGCTGGGTAAGCGTTATAAGGAACTGCTAAGTGATATTTTCGACCGAAAAGTATTGGCCGATGATTTCTCCATGTACCTGCACCGTCCAACGGCAACTGACCCCAGTTTTGCACCAGAAGGGTGCGATAGTTTCTATGCGCTTGTACCGGTGCCAAACATGCAAGGCGGTATCGACTGGGATGATCAGGGCCCACGCCTGACACCGCGAATTTTCGACGCGTTGAATGGCTCCATTTTGCCCGGCGTTAAGGATAATCTAGCTCATAGCTTCTTTATGACACCATCAGACTTTGAATCCAGATACTTAAGTCCTGCCGGCGCGGGCTTTTCAATTGCGCCGAAATTCACCCAATCTGCCTGGTTCCGGTTCCACAATAAGGCAGAGGGCCCCGACAACCTGTATATAGTGGGGGCAGGCAGCCATCCCGGTGCGGGTCTGCCGGGTGTGATTTCCTCTGCTAAGGTTCTGGATCAACTGATCCCCCAAGTTACGGCGGTGTAATTTATGACATCAGCCCCATTGAGCAACGCAGAAGAAGCCGCGAAAATCCTCGCAAACAATGGAAAGTCATTCAACTTTGCACGTGCATTTTTATCGAGCGACCACGCGATAAACGGTGCGCGGCTATATGCGTTTTGCCGTAGGCTGGATGATATAGCCGACGACAGCCCAAACCCCGACGTAGCCCGTGCGGAATTGAAAAACGTCGATTTACAACTTGTGGACCAAAACGCATCTGATTACTGGATCAAGGATTTTATAGACTTGGCACGGGAAACCCAAATGGACATTTCCCCAGCGCGGGATTTGCTGTCGGGGGTGCTGTCAGACCTAGATCCGGTTCGGATCGAAACGAAGGCACAGTTGATCCAATACGCTTACGCGGTGGCCGGCACTGTAGGCATTATGATGTGCGACATATTTGGTACAAAAAACCCCCGTGCACGCCCCTTCGCGATTGATTTGGGTATCGCTATGCAACTGACCAATATCGCGCGCGACATCCAAGAAGACGCCGAAAATGACCGTCGATATATCCCCGGAGATTGGGTTCAGGACATTCACCCATACGGCATCGCGAACCCCACTAAAGACTTGAAACCTGTTCTGCAACAGGCGGCTAGAGGCCTTCTTGACCTCGCCGATATCTATTATGAAAGTGCCCGCCACGGCCTAGCCTACCTACCTGGTCGCCCGCGATTTTCTATCCTTGTTGCTAGCACGGTTTATCGGGAAATCGGCGTTAAGCTGCGGCGGAAAGACTGCAAGACCTGGCAAGGGCGTGTCGTTGTGAGCAAGGGCCGAAAATTGGCATTGGCGGGACGGGCGCTTTGGAACTTCTATACCGATCCCGTTTTGCGTCAGAAAGTGACAGCGCATGACATCCAGCTCCACGCCGACATCAGAAATGTTAATAAAATTCGGTTGATAGGCCAATGACCTACCGATGCCATTTAGCAATCCTGGGTGGCGGTTGTGCCGGTCTTTCTGTCGCCAGCCGGCTGATAAAAAGGGGCTATGACAAGCCGATGATCATAGTCGAGCCCCGGCAAGAATATTTAGGCGATCGAACGTGGTCCTTCTGGGCTGCGGATAGCAGTGCCGACAGGCACTTAGTGCATAAAAAATGGAAATCTTGGGTTTTTTCCAAAGCAGGACGTTGTGTCCAACACTCAGGTTTTGCCCTTTCTTATCAACAGATAAGAGCAATTGATTTCTATAAAGATAATTTAGCGTGTCTAAAAGGTAAGCAAAACGTTTCTTTCTGGCAAGGCGCCCAAGCGGGCCCGCCAAACGAGCAAAGTGGTTACGTGGGGATTGAAACGAGCATGGGCCAGATCCACGCCGATTACGTTGTTGATACCCGCCCGCGCCACACCGACACAGATGTTTCCAAGGTTTGGCAAGTATTCAGTGGTGGTGATGTTGAATTAACTGAAGACAGCTTTGATTCTACAGCTGCTCAGATAATGACGAATATGATCAGTGACAGTTCTGGCCTGAAATTCACCTATGTGCTGCCCCATAGTCCGCGACATGCTTTGGTTCAAACTACCAGATTTGCGCCAGCGCGGATTGACCCTTTTCGATTGGATTTAGAATTTAGGCGCGACCTTGCCGATCTGACAAAAGGCAAGTTTTCCGTAAAGCGCTGGGAGCGGGGGTGTCTTCCCATGGGACAAGCACCTCTTGAGTTACAACCGGGCTCTCGAACTATTCTTGCTGGCCAGGCTAACGGTGCTTTGCGACCTGCAACTGGATACGGATTTTTGCGCATTCAGGAATGGGCATTCGGGTTTGCAAAAGCGTTTGCTTCTGGCGATTATGATTTGGCGAAGAGTGTCCCCGTAGCACAGAAAAGTACAAAGGATCACATTTTCCTCAGGGCATTTTTGGCCGATCCTTCTGCCTCTTCTGATTGGTTTATATCGATCGCCGAACACCTAAGCGGCGATGAATTTGGCAGATTTATCAGCCAAAAACCTGGGGTGGGAATTTGGGCAAAAGTAATATGGTCCTTGCCGAAAAAACCATTCTTACGCTCTGTCTTGGAAACCGGCATGCACGACTAAAAAGGCAAAACCCATGATAAAAAGTGATAAAATGCAGCTTACTTTTGTGGCCACAGGTTTTTTGACCGTTCTCCTGTACAACGTTCTTCTTATTGATGTGTCGTTGACATTAATGCTGGCCATATTGGGCGTTGGTGTAAGCATATTTGGGATTCCACACGGAGCAATTGATGGCTACCTTGCCCAGAAAACTGGTTTTACCAAAGACCTGAAATCAGCTTGCGCGTTTGTCGTTGCATATGTTTTAATATCCGGTTTGGTTGTTGGCGCTTGGTTTTTAGCTCCGGACGCTATGTTTCTTATATTTATTATTACTACTGCATGGCATTTCGGTGAGGATGGCGGTGCGCAAAAGCCCCTTGATAGAATGCTGTTTGGTAGTTGTATTATAGCTCTGCCAGCCTTGTTCCACTCAAATTCCACTGCAGAATTGTTTCAACTTTTGTCAATCACGAATTCGGTTGACTTCGTCGGATATATGCAAACCCTTGGACCAATTTTGGTTTTGGCTTCGATGACCCTTTCTTTGCTACGCAAATCAAGCGTCACCAAAACTACGATTTCAGCTGTGACCATTTTAGCCATTGTTTTTTTTGCTTATGCTCTGCCTCCTTTGCTTTTCTTTACAGTATATTTTTGTGCCCTTCATAGTCCAAGACATTTTAAAAGTATTGCAGTGGCTGTGCCGAGGCAGGAACGTAGGAATTTTATATCTCTGACAATTATTTACACTCTCGCCACAATTGTATTAGCATCTGCCGCATTTTGGTTGCTGATATCTTATGTTGTGTTTGATCAGGCTTTCGTGCTTGTGATATTCGTTGGGCTAGCAGCATTAACTGTGCCGCATATGATCTTGGTCGATGGAATTTGGGTCTATTGTCAGAAGAAACTGGCGTGAGGCGGGCAGGGCGGCGATTTAGGGTCAGGACCCATTGATTTCCGTCTAATGGCATGCTTCACGGTTTGAAAACGAGCGGTGAACATGTCTGATCTTTTCTGGTTGACGGACGCGCAGATGGCGCGTCTTGAGCCCTTCTTTCCTAAATCCCACGGCAAACCACGCGTCGATGATCGACGTGTCTTGAGCGGGATTATCTTTATTAATCGCAATGGGTTGCGGTGGCGCGATGCACCTGGGGAGTACGGGCCGCACAAGACGCTGTACAACCGTTGGAAGCGTTGGAGCGACAAAGGTATCTTCGCGCAGATGATGGTAGGTCTGGCTGCCGAACACGGCGAAGAGAGGACTGTGATGATTGACGCCACCTACCTCAAGGCTCACCGAACCGCGACCAGTTTGGGCGTCAAAAAGGGGGGCGAGGACGCCTGATTGGCCGAACCAAGGGCGGTATGAATACCAAGCTGCACGCCATCTGCGACAGCCGGGGACGCCCTCTCAACCTGTTCGTTACAGCCGGGCAAGTCAGCGACTACATCGGCGCGCGGGCATTGGTGAGCAGATTGCCCAAAGTGGACTGGCTGCTTGGAGATCGGGGTTATGACGCCGATTGGTTCCGAGAAACGTTGAAAGACAAAGGGATACGCGCTTGCATCCCTGGTCGAAAGCGGCGCAAAAAGACTGTAAAGTACGATAAGCGCCGCTACAAACGGCGCAACCAGATCGAAATCATGTTCGGCAGGTTGAAGGATTGGCGGCGTGTCGCAACTCGATACGACAGATGCCCGAAGGTCTTCCTGTCCGCCATCGCCCTCGCAGCTCTCGTTATTTACTGGCTATGAGTCCTGACCCTAGGAGCTTTCCTCGAAGGTCTTTCCATGCTGGCGCATCTCGCCACCAACCTCAACCCACCCGCCTCTGGCGGGTTTTTTTATGGAGAAACACATGAACATAAACCAAGCCACCTTAGACCTTGTGAAGCGCTTTGAAGGTCTTGAGCTAACTGCGTATCGCGATCCGGTTGGTGTGCTCACCATTGGTTACGGCTACACCAACAGCGCGGGCTTTGGTCCAGGCGTGTCTGTGGGTGAAACGTGGACCAAGCCCTTTGCGGAGCAAATGCTGTGGGAGGGGCTTGAACGCTTTGCGGATCAAATCAGACCCATGTTCCGTCGCGCGCCAAATGACAATGAGTTCGGTGCGATGCTGTCTCTCGCTTATAACATTGGCGTTGGGGCGTTCAGCCGATCTACCTGCCTGCGCCGCTTCAACGCGGGGGATATTGAGGGCGCTGCCGAAGCGCTGACATGGTTCAATAAGGCTGGCGGCAAGGTCTTGCGCGGGCTTACCCGCCGCCGTGCGGCCGAGCGCGAACTGTTTCTTACGGATGCTGCAATCATTGAAGCAACACCAAAGGCAGACGCGGAGCGCAGTTCACCGGCTCAGTCCTCAACGATCCGCGCCGTTGCCGGTACTGCGGCGGCGGGGGCAGGGGGTGTTCTAACCGCATTGGGCAAGCTGGACCCTTTGGCTCAGTATATCCTCTTGGGCTTTTCTGCTGTTGCGCTGATCGGGCTGGGCTGGATTGCGCGCGAGCGGCTTCGCAAATGGGCAGGAGGGGCGCGGTGATGCTGCGCTTCCTACCCTCCAAGGCGGCAGTATGGGCCGCACTCAGCGCGTTTGTGGTCGTCTTGCTTGCATGGCTTTGCATCGATGCGAAGAACGATCAGAGGCGCAAAACAGAAGCCCTGCGGAACAAAGCCCGCCTTGATGCCATCCAAAGCAAACAGGAGATAGATCGAGATGTGGAGACGCAAGACGATACCGCTCTTATTGACCAGCTCACTCGTAACTAGCGCCTGCTCTCAATCTCCCGCTGGAGATTTCTGCGATATTGCGCGACCCATCCACTTTAAGCGGACGGTTGCTGAGGCCGTGGTGACAGGAGATCGCGACACCGCCGAAACGATAGATGCCCAGAACCGTTATGGGGAGAGGAACTGCGGATGGTGAAAGGTTGGGCGATAGCGCCCCTCTAGTTTACAGTGAGGCAAGGTTTGGGGGCAGGCGGTGCGCGAACACCGCCCACCATACAGCTGAGCTTGGGGTAGGGGCTGCACCGACATGAAACGCCTTATCGTCGCCCGACTCACGCGTGAATGGTGTCATGCTAAGCAGAAAACTATAATGGCGACAATGACCACAGTTTGGTAAATTGTTGCCCGTTGCCCTTTGGCTCGGCGGCACGAAAGCCTGGCCCTGAGAGGATTTGGCGAGGCCTTGCAGTTCCTCTAGATACCCGATGAGCCAGGATACAGGAAAACATGTACTCAATTGGGTGCGAACACTTATAGCGCTTAGATGTTGAAATCTCATTAAACTTATGGGGGTGGCGGAGTCGCCAAAACTGTGATAGAGTTTTAAAGAAAGCCATTTGACCACCGCAAGGCAGTCTCCCGTCCCGTTTGTGGGGACAAATCTGACGGGATTGCGGGACACTATCACTCACGGCACAAAACTAATCGGGGGCTTTTGTCAAACTAGTGCCATTTTAATGGCAGTTAGGAGAGTTTCGTGCCTATTTTTGATAAGATAAACCTTCATTCTGTGAACCAAAATCCTGTTTTTCTTGAGCAAAAGATCGAGGATTGGGTGCTGCGGATCGAAAGTGATGAAACGATTAAAATGTCGGAAGGTCTGTTGTCTTTGTACATGGACATGCGGCACACTTTGGCCAACTCGGCCAAAATGAAAGGGGCGGCACGGCCATTCAACTGATGGCTTCGCTGGGCGAGAACAAGGCTTGGGTGATTACCTCTATCCGTAGCGGTTCTCGGAATGCTCCTCCTCCGCTTCAGTCGGTAGGGCATGATGGAGATGTTCTGTCGGGAAGACTTTGCGCATGGCGGCGCAGCTCTCCGAGATCAACGGGCTTTGTCATGTCGATCAACGACACGCCCGAGATCCGCGAGTGGTTTGATAGTTTCCACATCGATGAGGTGCGGCTCAGCTACACGATAGCAAAGACCGGCGGCAAGAAGGTCCAGGAGCTGATCATCTCAAACCGCGAGGCGCGGGCAGGGCTGTTGTAGATCAGGGAGATGTGATCGGGGTTGGCTTTCAATGAGGGGCATCCCGAGGAGATTGTGCGGCGGGCCGTGGACAATTCAGTGTCTGTACCAACCAGCTCTACGAAGGTTGCCTTGCTAAATGACCTGGACTGGTTGCAGTGGTTACAGTGTATTTCCACGGTTTTGAATGGCCAATCGCACGCTTTCATGAGGTCGAGGTAATCGGTGCGAAATGGCGTTTCAAGCTCACTCACACATTGCCATTTTGTTCATGGTTTGTCGGTGTGGGTAAATTTCGTTAAGTTGTTGAATTTCCGTAAAGTCGATAAAATTCAAAATCCCCCGATGGCAACATCGTGAGAGTTCGAGTCTCTCCTTGGGCACCACCTCGCTAACAGAATTAGAATATGAACTGTGCTCGATTTTGCAGCGCAGCAATCCCTATGCGGGTTGTGATCTTACGTTCGTCTCTTACTGATTGTGGCAGTCAATGGGTTGATTCAAGTTTCACGAATTTGGTCATTTTGGTAATTTTTCCTTTTAATTAAATTCTTAGATCGGCAAACTTCAGGTGGTTTTGCCATGCGCCTTGTTTTTTGATTGTTCGCTTCGCGCTCCCGGAGAATCAAATTTAGATTCCAGTAATTCTTCTTCGTTCAAATTTTTTGACCGGCAAACAAATTGAAGGCTGATGTTTGAGCTGTAGCCGCTCTCGCAGATGCCACCGAGGAAAGGACATGTGATGATTAAATTTTTGAGCGCGACTGCTGCTATTTGCGTGATGGCAAGCGCTGCAACGGCAGGAAACCCTTACAGCGATACGCTGACAAGTCTGGTTGACTCAACCATTTCGGGTTGGGTTACCGATCCGGCTGTGGTCGCAGCGATCATTGCGCAAAATGCAGAGACAGCAAGCTACTCGGATGATCAGGTCGCCGAACTGGATGCGCTTTGGTAATCGGGCAGTGCCGAGGGGCGCGAGTTCATTGATGGCATTTGGCACAACGCGTTATCTGAACAGCTTAAGGGTTACAAAAACCAGTCTCCGCAACTCTTCTCCGAGATTTTTGTCGTCGATGGGCGCGGCTTGAACGTTGGTCAGAGCAATATCACCTCCGACTACTTTCAAGGGGACGAAGCCAAATGGCAGGTGCCGCACGACACCGGTGAAATTCATTTTGGTGATGTTGAGTTTGACGAATCCAGTCAGACTTATCTGAGCCAAGTGAGTGCGCCTATCATGCATGAAGGCGAGTTCATTGGCACGATCACCGTGGGGGTGAACGTCGAAGGGTTGTGACGCCTACTACCTTTAAAAACAAAAGCGCAGGCCTTACCGGCTCTGCGCTTTTGCTGTTCGTTTCGGTTATGCCCCGTTTCCTAAATTGGTATGAAAGCTCAAAAACTTCGCGCCGTTTTGTGAAATTGCTGGCAAACACGGCTTCGTCCCCCTAGCACTGTTTCCCAACTGGAGTGACGTTGCCCGAACAACGTCAGTCGGGCAGGGGGAGAGGCAATATGCACAGGGCGATCCGCGCCATTGCGCAGAGCACAGCGGTTCTAGGCGGTTTGGTGCTCACCGCGTTAATTCTACTAACTTGTGTGAGTATTCTGGGGCGCTCCATCAGTACCCTGGCGCATACCGCGTTTTTGGAGAGCGTCGCCAATGGCTTTGCCACGTGGCTTCAAACGTCGGGGGTTGGCTCGGTCAATGGCGATTTTGAGTTGCTGGAAGCCGGAGTGGCCTTTGCCATCTTTGCCTTTCTGCCGATCTGTCAGCTGCACGGTGCCCATGCCACTGTGGATGTCTTCACCAATTTCCTGCCGCAGCGCGCCAACCGCTATCTGATTGCCTTTTGGGAATGTGTCCTGGCGGCGGTGATCGTGCTGATCACTTGGCGCCTGTTTGCCGGGTTGCAAAGCAAATACGCCTATGGCGAAACCACTTTCCTGCTGCAGTTTCCAGTCTGGTGGGCCTATGCCGCCAGCTTCGCAGCGGCCTGTGTCGCCTCATTGGTATCAGTATACTGCGCGGCCATGCGCATATGGTCGGCCCTGACAGGGCGCGGCTCCATGACCGCGATTGGAGAAACGGCAAAATGACGAACTTGGAACTGGGCTATCTGTCGTTTCCGGTGCTGCTGGTGATGATCTTTCTGCGTGCTCCGATCGGGCTTGCGATGATGCTCTGTGGATTGGGCGGGCTTTACATGGTCACCGGCAATCCCAACATGTTTTTGGCCAAACTTAAGTCAGAGACCTACACAACTTTCTCTAGCTACTCGCTGACCATCATTCCGATGTTCTTGCTGATGGGGCAGTTCGCAACCCAATCCGGCATGTCCAAAGCACTGTTCAAAGCGGCGGAGAGCTGGTTGGGGCATAAGAAAGGCGGCGTTGCCATGGCGTCTGTTGGCGCTTGTGCGGGCTTTGGTGCGATCTGTGGCTCGTCTTTGGCAACCGCAGCCACCATGAGCCGCGTGGCCCTGCCGGAGATGCGCCGCTACGGCTACTCGGGCGGCTTTTCCACCGCGACTTTGGCAGCGGGCGGTACCTTGGGCATCCTGATCCCGCCTTCGGTGATCCTGGTGATTTACGCCATTCTCACCGAACAGAATATCGCCAAGCTTTTCCTGGCTGCCTTCATCCCGGGCATCTTGGCCGCTTTGGGCTACATGCTGACCATCTCAATCTATGTGCGCCTGTATCCAGACGCGGCAGGCACGCGGCCAGCCGTGCCAATGGCAGAGCGCTATCGCGCGCTTCTGGATGTTTGGCCAGTTCTTCTGGTGTTTGGCGCTGTGGTGGGCGGCATTTACTTTGGCTGGTTCACCCCAACCGAAGGCGCAGCTGTGGGGGCGGCAGGCACGGGCCTGATCGCCTTGGTCAAAGGCAATTTGACGTGGTCTATCCTGAAAGACTGCATTATCTCCACCGCGACCAGCACAGCGATGATTTTCTTTATTGTTTTGGGTGCAGGTATCTACAACGGGTTCCTCGCGCTGAGCCAGGTGCCTCAGGAGCTATCCAACTGGGTGATTGGACTTGGTTTGGGGCCGTGGATGGTGCTGTGCCTGATCCTAGCATTCTATTTGGTGTTTGGCTGCCTGATGGACAGCCTCAGCATGATCCTCCTGACCGTGCCGATTTTCTTCCCGGTGATCCTAGGCTTAGATTTTGGCATGAGCGCAGAACATGTTGCGATCTGGTTTGGTATTCTAGTGCTGATCGTGGTTGAGGTTGGGTTGATCACGCCGCCAGTGGGCATGAACCTCTTCATCATCAATGCAATGGATCGCAGTACCCCGATGGTCGAGACCTATCGGGCGGTGATCTGGTTTGTGGGATCGGACATTGTCCGGGTGATCTTGTTGGTGGCTTTCCCGGCAATCACGCTGTTCCTGCTTCCGGGGTAGGGAACACAAAAAGGGCGGCCCAAGTGGCCGCCCGTTCTAAGTCTTGAAGCATCACTTCTTGCTGACACGTCCGCGCTTCTTGCGGATTTCTGCGATCTTCTTACGTTCCCACTCTTCGCCAAAGCTCTCGATGTGTTCTTGCGCAATTTGCAGCGCGCCGAGGCCTTTGCGGTTGCGGAAGTAGAAGTCGACACCCAGGTCCGCCAGCTCTTCCATATGACGGATCAGAACAACCGGCTTCAGATCGTCATCTTCGGCAATCATATGCGCCACGGTCTCACCCAGACCTGTGCGCCAGTTGATGTCCGCCCCGCGGTCAATCAACAGATTGATCAGCGCCATGCGTCGGGTCTGTGCCTGACCGGCCAGGTGCAGCGGGTTACGCTCATCCGCGTTGCGCGCATCCATGTTGGCACCCTGTTTGCACAGCTCGTCAGCGGTGTCTTTTTTCTCGGCAATGATCGCGAGGTGCAAGGGGGTGTTCTTGTTTGGATCCACCACGTCGATTTTTGCGCCCAGCTTGATTAATGCGCGAATGTTGCTGGCGTGGCCGGATTCGGCGGCAGCGTGCAAAGGCGTGCGCCCGTTGCTGTCCACGGCGTTGGGATCTGCGCCCATGCCAACCAGGGTTTTGATCGCCTTGGTGCCTTCGGAACGGCTGGAGCCAGCGGCCAAATGCAGAGGTGTTACGCCCTGTTTGTCCTGCGCCACAGGGCTCAAGCCCATGTCATAAAGCGCATTGATGCCTGGCATGTTTTTGGCTTCCGCAGCGGAGTGCATCGCGGTGCGGCCGCGATCGTCTTCGGCTTCGATTTCTGCGCCAAGGAGGGTAAGCACCTCGAACTTCTTGTGCGCCAACGGCGAGCGCGCGGCGTAGTGGAACGCGCCTTCGCCAATCTCGGACGTGGCGTTTACATCCACACCTTCTTCGATCACTTTTTCAAAGATTTCGAAGTCCGAACAGCGTGCGGAGGAGTGAATCAGCCCTTCGCCAAACCGGTTGAGTGTCTTGGTGTTGGCGCCAAGCTGCGAAAGGGTGGCAAAGGACACCCGGCCCAGAGCCTCCATTGAGCTGTTAATCGGGGTTTCGCCTTGCTTGTTTTCAGCCTCCAGATTGGCGCCAAATTCATGCAGTTTTTTGATCACCTCGACGTGGCCAAATTTCGCCGCAAAATGCAGCGGCGTTTCGTCAAATTCGTTTTTGCTATCCACGTTTACGCCGCGTTCCAGCAGGGTTTGCAGCACTTCCATACGTCCCCACCGTGCCGCATCATGCAACAGGCTAGCGCCGTATTTGCGGTGTTTGGTCAAGTCCGCACCAAGGGTTTCCAGCGCTCGGAACGCTGCTGGATTGTCCGCGTTGATGGTCAGGAAAATCGGCGTTTCGCCACGGGCATTCAGCGCTTCCAAATCTGCACCCAATCCGTGCAGTTTCCGCATCGCCACCAACTGGCTGGCTGCAGACGCCGTGTGTAGCGCCGTGTTGCCTTTGGAGTCCTTATCTTCCAGGCCAATGCCATTGCCAGTCAGACGCTCAAATAGGCGCACATCGCCCGCCGCTGCTGCTTTGTGCAGGATAGTTCCGCCATCTTTCCGTCGCGCGGTCGCATCAGCGCCCATCTCGACCAGCGCGTCAAACATACGTCCGCCGTCATCGCTTGTGGCGCAAAAAATTGGTGTTTCACCACGATTGGCCGGAGCGTTCAAGTCGGCGCCATGAGCCGCCAGGGCCTTGAGAGTTTCGTAGTTTGAGGCTTCCACGGCGACATGCAATGGTGTGAGACCACCATCACCCGGATCTGAAACGTCCAATCCAAAGCCGACCAGCTTCTGGATGACATCCACACTGCCCAAGCGGGCCGCGACATGCATTGGCCCCCATTTTTGTGGGCTTTGCAGTATGAAATTGAAGCCAAAGCCGACCAGACGATCCAGTTTTGCAGCCGGATCATGGGCCTGCGCCGCGCCTTCAAGCGCCTGATAGAAAATCGCGTGGGAGCGCTCTTCCCGTTTGAGGGCCGCTTCAATGACCGCCGCCATGGTTTCTACCGAGCCATAGCGTGCTGCCCAGGTCACAACAGAGGCATCTGCGGTGAGGTTCAGGTCAATCCGGGCGCCGTTGTCGAGCAAAAATCGGAAGATTGTTGGCTCTTTCAGCGCGGCGGCAAACAGCAGCGGGCTGGTGCCAAAGGCGCCCTGAAAGTTCACGCCGCTGCCCACTTTGGCGTTTTCGCGCACCGCGTCAAAATCGCCGGCGGCCACAGATAGCATCAGGTCAGAAATATCGCCGTCCTTCATTAGCCCTGCAAGCGGGCCGGTTTGGACGTCATTTGGTGCCGCGTCGATCAGCGCAAAGAGATCTTCGGCGGAGGCGGCTTTTACTAGTTGATCCAATTTTCAGCTCCCACTGGTTGGTCCATATCGACTAGCGAGAAGAAGTTGAGAGACTCTGAAAATTGACTTTGCAATGCATAAAATGCAGGCAATCTAAAAGCTGGAAGTCTGTGTCTCCAATGTTTTGCGACCAAAGGCCAATAGGCAAAGCCTATGTTTTTCTAGGTGGTGGAGCAGGGGAGCCCTATAGTTTTGCCAGTTCGGGGAGGAACAGACATGGCACAAGAGTCAAAGAAGAAAAGTTCGACAGTCGCGTTGCTGGCTGCTTTTGCGGTTTTGCTGGTTACGATCTTGGGGTTTGGCTGGAACGTGCTGCTCTCCGCAGCGCTTGCCGCCGTGACCTTTTTTGTTGTGGTCCAACTGGGCGGAAAGAAACCCGTGGAAGACGATGCCCTCAGGAGCTCTGCGACCGCGCATAATGTGGCGCCCGCCGCGCCGCAAGCGCCTGAGGTTGCGCCGGAAACGGCTGCTCCCACTGCGCAAACTGAAACCGCGCCCAAGCAAGCGCTTGCCGCATCCATGGCCGGTCAGGTCAAGCTGGGCACGCTGCTGCCCGGTGAGCGGGAACTGGCGGACCGGCGCGGTGGCTGGCGCTACGAAGGCTAGACAATTCCCCATGTAGCTGATTGAGTTTTCTTCGAAATTGCCTGGTCTCAGGTCCCTTTCGGGAAATCAAAATGATCCGCTTCTACGCCCGTATTCTGCGCGCCACTGGCAAGGTGCAAATCCTTCTGGTGGCGCTCTCCCTTGTTGTCGCCGCTTTGGCGGCCGTGCCGCTCCAGTTTCAAAAAGACATCATAAACAGCCTTGGCCCTGATCTTGAGGTCAACACTTTGATCTGGATGTGTGGCGGCTATCTAGCGGTCATTGTGGTGACCAACATCTTCAAGTTTGTACTGAACTACCGCAGCAATCTTCTGGGCGAATCCACCATCCGGCGCATCCGCAGCGCCGTTTATGAAGCGCGGCATGACACCTCTCAGGAGTTGGCGATCCAGAAACAATCCACAGGCACCATAGCCACCATCATCTCCGCCGAAGCCGAGGAGGTGGGGCGATTTGTCGGGCAGGCTTTGGCCAATCCGGTGGTGCAGTTGGGCACATTGGTTTCGGTGGTGTCCTTTGTGGCTGCCACACAGCCCTATCTGGGCGGGTTCCTCGTGGCCATTGTCGTGCCGCAGGCGCTGATCGTACTGATGTTGCAAGAGCGAGTGAACAAGCGGGTCAAAGAGCGCACCATTGTGCTGCGCCATGCGACAGGCACTTTGTCAGAAGAAAACCTGGCCGAGGTTATAGCCGCACAACAGGCGGTGTTGGATGACTTTGACGAAATCTATGAAACCCGGCGCGGTATCTTCCGTCTGAAGTTATCGATGAAGTTCATGATGAATATTCTCAGCGGCATGGGCCTTGTTGGTATCCTGATGATCGGCGGTTTTTTGATGATGGAGGGGCGTGCCGACATCGGCACGGTGGTTGCCTCTATCTCAGCGTTGGAGAAAATCAACGGTCCTTGGCGGTTGTTGCTGAATTTTTACAAAGAACTCAGCTCAGTACGGGTCAAATTTGATCTGATTGTGGGCGAAGGTTTGACGGCGCGAAACGCCAAGCCGGCGAAGGCCTGACAAAACAAAAGGCGCCGAAAGCGGCGCCTTGGGAAACCTTGGTGAGCTGGTGGTGGGACAGCCACCAGCTTTGAGGGCTGTTACCGACCCCACGTACGCACAGGACCACAGTCCATATGCACGAAGTTGGAGCCCGAGTAGCGGCCAACACCACCGGCGCGGCACGCCGCAGCTGCTTTTGCCATTTGGTGCACAGAGCGCGAACCGAGGCGTAGGTCTGCGGCTTGGCCCTTCATGTGAAGGGAGTTTTTAGCCACACCGCGAGAGCGGGAGCGCAGCATCGCGTTGGTTTTTGGGCTGCGGTAACCAGACAGTAACATATAGGGTTCATTCACATCCATAAGGTTGTGCGCCGCGGCCATGATGTCGATGGTGCGTGTGTCGATGCCGATCACATCGTTGGTGCGCCAATCCCGCATAAATGCGTTGATTTCTTTCACCGCGTCTTTGATGTACTTGCCTTCGACCCAATAGATGGTGTCGATGCGCTCCCCGGTCCGACCGGAGTACATCTTCAATCGGCGAATATCGCCACCACCGCGCAGGAAGCCTGCTGCCTTAGAGTAGGTGGGGGCCGCCACAAGTGCGGTTGCTGCAAACGCGCCCAATAGGCCGCGCCGTGTCATGCTCAGAGAGCCGTCTTTTGGTTCATTCATGTTTCAGCGCCTGTCCCGTCACTTACCTGCCACCGCGATGTTACGCGGCCGTGATTTCATCTTGATCCCCTCAGATGTGCGGTTTTTATGACACATAGGGAATCTTCAACCAAGAGTTCTTTTCTGCCTTGACCAAGCGTAGTGCCGAATTTCGGCGAAACTTTGCTTAATTGATGAAGAATTGGCCTTCATCTAGCCCCAACACAAACTGGGTAACACGGCAACAGTTGAATAAAGGTTTATTCAGTTTGCAAACTTGTGATTGGACAGGTGAGACTATAGTCAAGCACCCTACAGGACAGCTTTATGACTTTGGGAATGTAACATGGTTCACAGGATGCTAACGCGCGGAATTCTCGGCTCTTTTCTCGCTGCGATTTTTGCGGTTTTGGTGCTCACAAATGGCGCGCAAGCTTTTCCGGCTTTTAAGCAGGCCGTGGCGGAAGCCGCCGCCAGAGACGCGGATGTGGCGGCGTTTTATCGGGAATCAGCCTATGAACCAGTGTGGACAGGCGAGGGTGATTCCTTTGTGGCCCGCCGCAAGGCGCTGATTGCGGCCCTGGGGCGTGTTGAAGATCACGCGCTTCCTGCAGAACGGTACAACACTGATCAACTGGTGGCGCAAATGGCCGGTGCGCGCAGCGTGCGCGACCTTGGCATGGTCGAAGTGGCTTTGACCAAAGCCTATTTGAAATATGCCCGTGACATCAATTCCGGCATGCTGGTGCCGTCCCGTGTCGATAACGGCATTGTGCGCGAAATTCAGCGCCGCGACCGCACCGAGTTGATGCACAGCTTTGCCGCCGCCGAAGACCCCAAAGCTTTCCTTCGGTCTCTGGCGCCACAGACCCAAGAATATACTCGCCTGATGAAAGAGAAGCTGCGCTTGCAGCGTCTGATCGCCAATGGCGGTTGGGGCGCAACCGTGCCGGTTGCCAAGCTGGAGCCAGGCAATTCTGGAAACTCCGTAATTGCGCTGCGCGACCGCTTGATGCGCATGGGTTTCATGCAACGCTCGGCAACCGCGCAGTATGACCGCGATATGGAAAAGGCCGTTCAGGCATTTCAGATCGCCCATGGTCTGGAGAGTGACGGTGTCGCAGGTAAGGGCACCATCACCGAGATCAACGTGTCCGCTGAGGAGCGTTTGAAGTCGATCATGGTCGCAATGGAACGGGAACGCTGGTTGACCCGTGAAAGCGTTGGGCGCGAGATCCTGGTTAACTTGACCGACTTCACCGCTAAGGTGATGGATGATGGCAAGATGACCTTCCGCACCCGTTCCGTGATTGGCAAAAACCAATCCGATCGCCGCAGCCCGGAGTTCTCGGACACCATGACTCACATGGTGATCAATCCGACCTGGAACGTGCCGCGCTCGATTGCCACCAAAGAATATCTGCCGATGCTGAAGCGCAACCCGAACGCCGTGAGCTACCTGCGTCTGGTGAATGGCCGTGGTCAGACGGTGGATCGGGGTTCTGTAGACTTTTCCCAGTTCACCACACGCAACTTCCCGTTTGACATGAAGCAGGCGCCAGGTAACCGCAATGCGTTGGGGCTTGTAAAGTTCATGTTCCCGAACAAGCACAATATCTACCTGCACGACACGCCGCAAAAGGCTTTGTTTCAGCGCGAAACCCGCGCTTACAGCCACGGCTGTATCCGCCTGCATCAGCCGTTTGACTTTGCCTATACTCTGCTGGAACCACAAGAGAGTCAGCCAAAGGACTTTTTCCAGAAGACTTTGAAAACAGGCCGTGAAACCCGCGTGGATCTGGATGTGCCGCTGCCGGTACACATCATCTACCGCACCGCCTACACCGAGGCCAAAGGTCCGGTGCAATACCGTCGTGATGTCTATGGTCGGGATGCCAAGATCTGGAATGCGTTGGCCAACGAAGGGGTGGCGCTGACCTCCCATCAGGGATAAAACGCCTCCAAAGTCATTTCGGAGGACCGCGCATGGCGTTTACTGTTCGAGAGATTGCTGCGGCAATTGACGCGGAGGCGCATGGCAACACCGACTTGATCGTAGAACGTGTCTCAGAGCCGGCTTCGGCCGGCCCTGATGACATCGCGCTTCTGACCAATCCCAAATTTGCTGATGGCCTGTCCCAGGGGCAGGCACGAGTTGCATTGCTTTGGGACGGTGCGGATTGGCAGGGCATGGGGCTGGAGGCGGCAATCACCGCCAAACGCGGCCGCTATGCCATGTCTGGTCTGTCCCGCATGATGGATTTGGGCCAACATTTTCCCGAAGGCATCCACACCTCCGCATTGATTGATGATACCGCGATCATTGGGGAGGGCGTGACCATCGCGCCCTATGCCGTGATCGGGCCTCGCGCGCAAATCGATTCCGGCACAGTTATCGGCCCGTTTTGCCACATCGGCGCTGACAGCCGCATTGGCTCCGATGGGATGTTGCGTGACCACGTCTCCGTTGGCGCGCGCGTCACCATTGGCGACCGGTTCTGGTGCCAGCCAGGCGCGCGCATTGGGGCGGATGGCATGTCTTTTGTGACCCCGGAGGCCAGCGGTGTGGAAAAAGCCCGCGCCTCGCTGGGCGATCAAGGCGACGTCACTGAACAGGCCTGGGCGCGTATTCACTCGCTTGGCGCTGTGACCATTGGCGACGATGTGGAAGTCGGCGCCAACACATGTATCGACTATGGCACCGTCCGTGACACACGCATTGGCAACGGCTGCAAAATCGACAACCTTGTGCACATCGCCCACAACGTGGTGGTAGGCAACGATTGCTTGTTTGCAGCGCAGGTTGGTATTGCCGGCTCAACGGTCATTGGCAACAACGTGGTGTTTGGTGGCCAGGTCGGTGTGACGGACAACACCACGGTTGGGGACAATGTCATTGGCGGTGGCGCCACCAAGATTCTCAGCAAAGTGCCAAACGGTCAGGTGCTTCTCGGCTACCCCGCGGTCAAGATGGACACCCATTTGGAAATGTACAAAGCCCTGCGTCGTCTGCCCCGTTTGGCCAAGCAATTTGCCGATCTTCAAAAAACCGTTTCAAAACTCGGTTCAAAGACGTAAGTCCTCGCGCTAAATTGCGGGCAAAGCCGATCAAAGGATGAGACTATGAGTGTCAAAGACCGTGTCATTGCAATTGTGGCAGAGCAGGCCGTGCTGGAACCATCAGATGTGACCATGGACAGCACCTTGGAAGATCTGGGCATTGACAGCCTTGGTTTGGTTGAGAGCATTTTTGCCATCGAGGAAGAATTCGACATTTCGATCCCGTTCAATGCCAATGAGCCGGAAAACAGCGAATTTGACATCTCCTCTGTGGCGACAATCATCGCAGGGATCGAAAAGCTGGTCGCCGAGGCACCGGCTGCGTAGCCAGCAGTTCTTTGATTTTATAGGGCAAGAACTATGAAACGGGTCGTTATCACAGGGGCGGGCACAATCAACGCTCTGGGTCACAACGTGTCTCAAACCCTAGAGGCCATGCGCGAAGGGCATTGTGGTATTGGGCCGCTTGAGATGCGTGATGTGGAGCGGCTTGCAGTTCAAATCGGCGCTCAGGTCCGGGGTTTTGCCTCCGATGTAATCTTCAACCGTCAGCAAATGGCGCTCTATGACCGCTTCACTCAGTTTGCGTTGATCGCCGCCCGCGAAGCACTGGACCAATCGGGTTTGGAATTTTCCGGAGCGCTGTCAGCGAAATCCGGCGTGGTCATGGGCAATTCTGGCGGTGGTATGCAGACGCTGGATGAGAACTACCGCACAGTTTACGAGGACGGCAAAAACCGCGTGCATCCTTTTGTGGTGCCCAAGCTGATGAACAATGCCGCCGCAAGCCACATCAGCATGGAGTTCAATCTCAAGGGCCCAAGTTTCACTGTGGCCTCTGCCTGTGCCAGTTCCAACCACGCGATGGCGCAGGCCTTTCAGATGGTGCGCTCCGGCATGGCTCCGGTGATGATCACTGGTGGCACTGAGTCCATGCTGTGCTTTGGCGGCGTCAAGGCCTGGGAAGGCCTGCGAGTGATGTCCAAGGATGCCTGTCGCCCGTTCTCCGCCACCCGCAACGGGATGGTGCAGGGCGAGGGCGCCGGTGTGTTTGTGTTTGAAGAGATGGACCATGCCAAAGCCCGCGGCGCAGACATTCTGGCAGAGGTGATTGGTTTTGCCATGACCTCGGATGCGGCCGACATTGTGATGCCATCTCGCCAAGGCGCGTCGCGCGCGATTGCCGGTGCGCTAGAGGATGCGGGCGTCAACCGTGAGGAGGTGGGCTACATCAACGCCCACGGCACCGGCACTGCGGCAAATGACAAAACTGAATGCAGCGCGGTGGCGGATGTTTTTGGTCCTCATGCGGATCGGCTGTTGATCTCCTCGACAAAGTCGATGCATGGGCACTTGATTGGCGGCACTGGGGCCGTCGAGCTTCTAGCCTGCATTATGGCCCTGCGAGACGGTGTGATCGCGCCCACGATTGGCTATGAAGAGGCGGATCCGGAATGTGCTTTGGATGTGGTGCCGAATGAGGCACGCGAGGCCACCATTGATGTGGCCCTGTCCAATGCCTTTGCCTTCGGCGGCCTCAACGCCGTGTTGGCCCTGCGCAGGGTCTGACGTTTCAAACAAAAAGGCCGCCCTCGAAGGCGGCCCACTTTCTGAAATTCACGTCAAACTACTGGCCGTTGTTTTCGGCTTTCTCAAACGCTTTGGTGAACCCTTTCAGCGACATGTTCACGTTCACCGACTGTGTTGGTGCCAGCGCAGGCACTATGCTCAGCACAGCCTTGTTGCCACTTTTGAAGTTGGCAATGTCTTCAGCGCTCAGACCTATTCGCGCGATGCAGCCCAGTTGGTTGCAGAAGGCAAACGGATACCGTCGCGTGGTTTTGCCGTCCACTGACATGGTCAGCTGTGCAGTCAACAAGGTTTCAAGTGGCACAATCACGGTTGCCCCAGCAACCGCCTCGCCCTCGGCAACGGGCAAAGAGAACAGCGTGACTTCGGACACCGGGTTGCCGGTGTCGTCGCGCATAAGTTGATACATGCGGCACGGGTGAGGCTCCGGGCCAGTGGTTGCACATTGCAGGTCCCAGTCTCCAATGATCTCAGACGACACATTCTCTTCCAGCTGCGCGGGCGAGACAGGCTGCGCCGCTTCACTCACCGCTTCCCCCATGGCCAAGGACCCGTCTGCCAGGGAAGGAACCCCCTGTGTCAGAGCAGGGCCAGCCATCAAACCCAAGGAAACGGCTGTCGCAAAGATAGGGAAGGTTCGCATGTCTGTCTTAGTCCTTTGGATGTCTTTTTGCCCGCTTATCATGACCAAGTGGCTTTGTCAGGATTTGGTTGACTAAAACCCATCGCATCCTAGCAGAAATTTGCTGATACCGGCTGGCAATTTTGCGAGTTCCGCTCGGAGCAAAAAGATAGGAGCGAGAGGCACGCTCTAAAAAGAAAAGGGCCTTACGAAAAGGCCCTTTTCCAAATTTTTCACTCCCCGTCGGACTGGCCGACTTATTCATTGCCAAAACGCTACGAAGAAATCGGGCTCCGGTCAACAGCAAAAACAGAAGTTTCTGCGCTGATTTTGCTCAAAAAAAAGGCCGCACATAAAGTGCGGCCAGTCTCAACAGGGAGGAGTTCCGTTCCAAACCCGTTTGGGCTGTTCCAGAACAGTTTCGAAACTGCCATATAAAGGTTAACAATGTATGTGACGCACGTTTTTGGGCGTTAAAAATAAGGGTCTTTAGGGGTAATCGACTGATGGACGGTAAGATTTTTTTGGGCGGCGGTGGCGCGGACTATGCGGAAAAGCAGGGTCTGACGTTAAAATATGCCAACCGACACGGGCTGATTGCGGGGGCCACGGGCACCGGTAAGACCGTGACGCTTCAGATTCTCGCCGAAGGTTTTGCCGCTGCGGGCGTGCCGGTCTTTCTGTCGGATGTGAAAGGGGACCTATCCGGTCTCGCTGCGGCCGGAAGCGCCGATTTCAAGCTACACGACGCCTTCACATCCCGCGCGGAAAAGATCGGATTTGCGGACTACGGCTATGAGGCTTTTCCGGTCACTTTCTGGGACCTGTTCGGTGATCACGGCCATCCGGTGCGCACAACGGTCGCCGAAATAGGGCCTTTGTTGTTGGCGCGCTTGATGGAGCTCAGCGAGGCGCAAGAAGGCATCCTCAACATCGCTTTCCGCTTGGCAGATGAACAAGGAATGCCGCTCTTAGACCTTAAAGACCTACAGGCATTGCTGGTTTGGGTCGGGGAAAACCGTACCGAGCTGGCGCTGCGCTATGGCAACATCTCCGTCAACTCCATCGGCGCCATTCAGCGCCGTCTGTTGGTGCTAGAAAACGAGGGTGCCGCCAAGCTCTTTGGGGAACCTGCGCTCGAGTTGGACGACTTGATGCGCACCGCACCAGACGGGCGCGGTTACATCAACATTCTGGCAGCCGACAAGCTTATGGGCTCGCCACGGCTCTACGCCACCTTTCTTCTATGGCTCCTCTCAGAGTTGTTCGAAAACCTTCCAGAAGTGGGCGACCCGGACAAACCCAAACTGGTATTCTTCTTTGACGAGGCACATTTGTTATTTGATGGCGCTCCCAAGGCGCTTATCGACAAAGTGGAGCAAGTCGCCCGCCTGATCCGCTCCAAAGGCGTCGGCGTCTACTTTGTGACACAGAACCCCGATGACATCCCCGAAGACATCCTCGGCCAATTGGGCAACCGCGTCCAACACGCTCTGCGCGCCTTCACGGCACGCGACAAAAAAGCCCTGCGCCTGGCGGCAGAGACCTATCGTCCTAATCCACGTTTTGTGACCGAAGAGGCGATCCGCGAAGTCGGGGTCGGGGAAGCGGTCACCTCGATGTTGATGAAGAAGGGCGTTCCGGGCATTGTCGAGCGCACCCTGATCCGCCCGCCGTCGTCACAGCTTGGCCCGCTGTCACCTGCCGACCGAAAAGCGGTGCTTGCCAACTCTTCGCTGGCTGGGAAGTACGACACGCCGGTTGACCGCCGGTCTGCCTATGAAATCCTAACCGCCCGCGCCAAAGCGGCCGCGCAAGAAGCCGAACAACTGGAAGCCCGCGAAGAAGATATGGCGCCCATGGAGCGTGAATTCACCGCTGCGCGGCGCTATTCCGGCTCCCGCGTGCGCCGTTCTTCTGCCAGAACACTGCGGGTGCGTGCGGATGACACCTTTGGTGAGGCGATGACCAAAATGGTGATGAAAGAACTCTCTGGCACCACGGGCCGCCGCATCGTGCGTGGCGTGCTGGGCGGTCTGTTCAAAGGACGCTAAGCCCAATCTTCTCTCTGCAAAAATACTTTCGCCGAAAGTAAAAGGCGCCCCACTGGGGCGCCTTTCTTTTTACTTCTCCGGGATCAATCCTCGTGGACTGAACCTCAGTACCAGCAGCAGGATCACCCCCATGGTCAACAGCCGCATATGCGCCGCACTGTCGATCAGGTGTTTCTTAAGACCGCTGTCCTCAGCCATGCCCGAGGTGATCACTTCCATCAGCCACAGGCCCATCGGCTCTACCTGAACCCAAAGGAACCAGATCAGGAACCCGCCCAGCACAGCGCCAAGGTTGTTGCCAGAGCCACCAACAATCACCATCACCCAGATCAGGAAGGTATAGCGCAGCGGGTTATAGGTGCCCGGCGTCAGCTGCCCGTCCAGCGTGGTCATCATCGCACCGGCAATGCCACACACCGCGGAGCCAATCACAAAGATCTGCAAGTGACGGTTGGTCACGTCTTTTCCCATGGCCTCAGCCGCCACTTCATTGTCGCGGATCGCACGCATCATCCGGCCCCAGGGGCTCTTCAACGCAAGCTGTGCCATCACAAAGATGATCGCCAGAACCACCGCAAACAGGATCGAGTAGTTGAGCTTCACAAAAAGCGACGAGGCTGTCGCCACATCCATGCCAAGTCCTTCGGCCCGGTTGATGAACGTAGACGAGTTCTGCAGGTCGATCTCATACGGCACTGGACGGTCCAGACCCACAACGTTTTTCACGCCGCGCGCCAGCCAGTCTTCGTTTTTCATCACCGCAATGATGATCTCGGCAATACCCAGGGTCGCAATCGCCAGATAATCCGAGCGCAGACCCAGCGCTGTCTTACCAATCAACCAGGCCACGCCAGCGGCCAACAGGCCCCCCATAGGCCAGGCCAGAAGCACCGGTAGGTTCAGGCCACCCAGGTTACCTTGCAGCGCCGGATTGATGGCTTCGACAGCGGCCACACCGGGATCAAAGATACCGCGATACAGGAAGAAGCCCACAACCAGAATGGCTATTGTGGCAATGTTACGCGCGCGGCCTGCGGCCATGCGCTGTCGCACCATCACCGTGGCGACAATCGTGCCCGCTCCGGCCAGCAGTGCAATCACAATGCGCCATCCACCCGCGCTCCACGCCCCTTCAACAGGCGCCGCAGAGGTCAGCACCACGGCCAGACCACCCAGAGAAACAAAGCCCATGACACCCACGTTAAACAGCCCGGCAAAGCCCCACTGCAGGTTCACACCCAAGGCCATGATGGCAGAGATCAAACCCATGTTGAGAATGAGCACAGCCACGTTCCAACTTTGAGAGAAACCAGTCGCCAAGATTAGCACTGCGACTATCCCGAATAGTGCAAAGTTGGTCAGAGCCTCATTTTTGGTGCGGGCGCCGTGCCAATATGTCCAAGCCAGTGCCACTTCCACGATAGCTGTGACGAACCCAACACTTCCTGCCGCGAACACCCCTAAAATTGGCACCGCCAAAGATGCGAGAATACCCCAGATCATACCGATTTCCCCTTGAACAGACCGGTCGGCTTAAACAGCAGGACCACAATTAGGATCACGAAGCTGACGGCAAATTTGTAGTCTGTGCTCAAAAGCTGCACGAGGCTGGAAGGTTCCAGGCTCTCCGGCAGCATGTATTTCAGCACTTTTTTCCAGGCGTAAGTGATGGTGACTTCTGAGAAGGCAATCACAAACCCACCGGCAATGGCGCCCAGCGGGCTGCCAAGACCACCAACAATCGCCGACGCAAAGATCGGCAACAGCAGCTGGAAGTAGACAAAGGGTTTGAAGGATTTATCCAGACCGTAAAGTACACCGGCGGTGGTCGCGAGCGCAGCCACAATCAGCCACGTGTACATCACCACGCGCTCCGGGTTGATGCCCGACAGCAGCGCCAAATCTTCGTTGTCGGAATAGGCGCGCATCGACTTGCCGGTGCGGGTGCGGTTCAGGAACCAGAACAGCAGGGCCACGGCAATGATTGCCACCACAACGGTGATGCCTTGGGTGGTCTTGATTGCGAGACCTTCTTTCAGGCCGGTCAGGGCTTTGAATTCCCGCACCGAAATGATGAAGCGCTCGCCGTCGGCAAACTTCTGATCGTTTGGCCCAATGATAAACCGCACCAGACCGTTCATGATGAACATCACGCCCATCGACACGATTACAAGGATCACCGGCTTGGCTTTTTGCTCACGATAGAAGCGATAGACCACGCGGTCAGTAATCAATACCAGTGCCATGGTGCCCAAAATGGCAAAGGGCAGGGCCAGCAGAGCCGTTGGCAGCGGACCAAAGCTCACGCCCATCGACTGCAGGAACCAGGTGACCAGAACGCCAATCATCGCGCCAAAGGCCATGGTATCGCCATGGGCAAAGTTGGAGAACCGCAAGATGCCGTAGATCAGTGTAACCCCCAGCGCGCCAAGCGCCAGCTGGCTGCCATAGGCAATCGCGGGGATGATGACAAAGTTAGAAAGCGCCACAAGGGCGTTGAGAAAGTCCATGTGCCTCAGCCCCCCAAGAACGATTTGCGGACTTCTTCATCCGCGAGCAGGTCTTTGCCGGTACCGGTATAGGCATTGCGCCCCTGAACCAGCACATAGCCCTTGTCGGCAATTTCCAGCGCCTGACGGGCGTTTTGCTCGACCATCAGAATTGGAATGCCGGTGCGGCTGACCTCAATAATCCGGTCAAACAGTTCGTCCATCACGATGGGGGACACGCCTGCGGTTGGCTCATCCAGCATCAGCACCTTTGGCTGGGTCATCAGCGCGCGGCCCACGGCCACCTGTTGACGCTGACCACCGGAAAGTTCACCGGCTGGCTGGTTGCGCTTTTCCTTCAGGATGGGGAAGAGGCCATAGACCTGTTCCATCGTGTCCGAAAAATCATCGGTGCGGATAAAGGCTCCCATTTCGAGGTTCTCTTCCACGGTCATGGAGGTGAAGATGTTGTTCACCTGCGGTACAAACCCCATGCCTTTGGCGACGCGCGCCTGTGGCGACAGCGCGGTAATGTCTTCGCCATCCAGCCGCACCGAGCCTTGGCGCAGGTTCAACATGCCAAACACGGCTTTCATGCCAGTGGATTTGCCAGCGCCATTGGGGCCAACAATCACGGCAATCTCGCCCGGGTTCACGGCGATGGTGCAGTCATGCAAAATGTCCGGCCCATCTTTGCCGTAGCCGCCTGTCATGCTGTCGCCGACCAGAAAGGCGTCTGTTGTGTTCATTTCTTTGCCGGTCCCCACGGCGGGCGTCATTTCGCTTCCGCCTTTGGGGTTGGCTATCGTGGCGTCCTTGTTGCCGCGATCGTTCTGATACGGGTTTCCCGTCATCACTCACTCCCCGCTGTAAACGCATTTTGGGATCGATTTTTGCACCTCCGCGATACAGACGCGATACCGACGCAATACCGACGTGCCTTTTGGCCCTTATGCGTTCAGCTGTTCCTTGTTTTTGAGCCCGGTGCCGAGGTAGGCCTCGATCACTTGTTCGTTGGCTTTGATCTCATCCAAAGTGCCTTCTGCGAGCACTTTGCCTTCGGCCATACAAATCACTGGGTCACACAAACGCCCAATGAAATCCATGTCATGCTCAATCACCACAAATGTGTAGCCGCGCTCTTTGTTAAGCCGTTGAATCGCATCACCAATGGTGTTCAGCAGGGTGCGGTTCACCCCGGCGCCAACCTCGTCCAGAAAGACGATTTTGGCATCCACCATCATGGTGCGTCCCAGCTCGAGAAGTTTCTTTTGACCACCGGAAATCTGACCGGCTTTGTGGTCTGCCAGATGCTCAACCGTAAGGAATTCAAGCACTTCGTCGGCTTTCGCCCGCAATGCGCGTTCCTCATCCGCAATCCGCTTGCGTCCAAACCAGGTGTTCCAAAGAGTCTCACCCGATTGTGCACCAGGAACCATCATCAGGTTCTCGCGACAGCTCATCGAGCTGAACTCATGCGCGATCTGGAACGTCCGCAGCAGCCCTTTGTGGAAGAGCTCATGCGGCGGCAGGCCGGTGATGTCTTCACCGTCCATCGTCACCCGCCCGGATGTTGGTGGCAGAACTCCGGCGATCACATTGAAAAGAGTGGTTTTACCGGCGCCGTTTGGCCCGATGAGGCCGGTGATAGATCCCGGTTCGATCTTCAGGTTCGCTCCTTCAACAGCGCGAAACCCCCCAAAATGTTTGTGAACGTCCTCAACGACGATCATAGCACTTCCCCCATGCGCAGTTCGTGCCGCGCCTTATATATTGAAAAACAGCCCGGACAAGCCGGGCTGTTTTGGATCTCAAATCATCAAATGATTAGCGGTACTTGGCAGTGGCAATCTCGCCACCTTCAATCACGATCTGACGGTAGTTGCCGGCCGACTCACCTGCGCCGATCAGCTCAACCGCGGTTGCACCAACGTAGTCCACGTCGCCGCCGCCCGCGATGATTTCCAGCGCTTTGGCCAGTTCACCTGGGAAGATCTGCTCGCCCGGAGCGTTTGCCACATCCATGACTTTGTCTTTGTAAGCCGCTGGATCGGAAGAGCCTGCCGCCTGCATCGCCAGCAGGATCAGCGCTGCCGCGTCATAAGATTCTGGGGTGAACGGGGAAGTCGCGTCGAATGCATCGCCAACGATCTCACCAAACTTCGCCGCACCTGGGCTATCGGTGCCAGGGTGCTGGCCAGTGGAACCTTCGATTTCGTCACCAAAGTTTTCCTGCAGCTTGTCGGAGATCATGCCATCAGGGAAGTGGAAGGTGTCAAACGCGCCAGAGTCGATGGCCGCGCGCACGATGCCCGAGCCGCCCTGGTCCACGTAGCCAGCCACAACTAGGCGATCGCCGCCTGCGGCTGCCAGAGCGCCAACTTCTGCGGAATAGTCGGCTTTGCCGTCTTCGTGTGCGGCGTTGATGGTTACAGAGCCACCAGCCGCTTCAAACGCCGCCTGGAAGCTGTCTGCCAGACCTTTTCCGTAGTCGTTGTTGGTGTAGGTCACCGCAACTTCTTTGATGCCTTCTTCCATCAACACTTCGGTCATCACAACACCCTGACGGGCATCAGATGGCGCGGTGCGGAAGAAAAGGCCATTGTCTTCATTGTTTGCGTGGCTCAGACCCGGGGAGGTTGCGGATGGGGACACCATCACAACGCCGTTGGCGACGGCCACGTTGTTCAGGATCGCGCCGGTCACACCGGAGCAGTCCGCGCCCATGATGCCTTTTACGCCTTCCGCTGTGATCAGGCGCTCTGCTGCGGCGGAGGCCGCCGCTGCATCGATACAGGTGGAGTCAGCGCGCACTGAGGTCACGGTTGCACCGCCGAGCAGCTTGCCGCTGTCAGAGACTTCTTTCATGGCCAGCTCAGCGCCGTCCGCCATGGAAGGGGTCAGCGATTCAATTGGGCCGGTGAAGCCGAGGATCACACCCAGCTTGATTTCTTCTGCGGATGCCGCGCCAGCCAGCAGTGCGCCAGCGGCGGATGCCAAAAGCAGCTTTTTCATTTGGAAACTCCCTATTGGTTTTTTTCTTGTTCCGAACGTGAGCCTATGCGGGGTGATTTCAAAAGAAAAGAGGTCGATGACTGATTTTTGAACATCAATTCAGGGCGAGATGTGAGAGGGTAAGTCTAGTGATTTTTCTGATGCAAAGAGGCTTTGATATGCACACTCGCCTAAGACTTATTGTATTGTTTCTATTTGCTTCTTTGCCGGTTTCGATAGCGTTTGCAGATTTGCAGACGTCCCAAGGTTCCGCTGTCGTTACCCCGGTTGTTGAGCGCCTAAAGGGGCCCTGGGCGTTTGCATTTCTACCTAATGGAGAGCTGCTGATCACGGAGAAACGCGGCAAGCTTTTGCATGTTACCGCTAGCGGCAAGCGAAGTACCGTCAAAGGCCTTCCAGCGATTCACGTTCAGGGGCAGGGTGGCTTACTTGACGTCATCGTGGCGCGGGATTTCGCGCAATCTCGGACCATCTTTCTGTCCTATGCCAAGAAACAAACAGGCGGGTCCGGCACATCGGTGATGCGCGCGCAGCTGTCTGAAGACGGGAAAAGGCTTTCCGAACAAATACAAATCTTTGAAATGGCTCCGGGCAGTTCTGGTGGGCGACACTTTGGCAGCCGGATTGTGCAGGCCAAAGACCGAACTCTATTTGTGACCATAGGAGAACGTGGGGATCGACCTGCCGCTCAAAACCTAGCGCAGCATGAAGGGTCGGTTATCCGGATCACACAGGACGGCGAAGTGCTCAGTGGCAATCCATTCGTGAATACGTCCGGCGCTCAACAGGAAATCTGGAGCTACGGGCACCGCAACCCGCAGGGATTGGCTCTGGACTTGTCAGGCCGCCTCTGGGTCGTGGAGCATGGCGCGAAGGGCGGGGACGAGCTCAATCTTCTTGAAAAGGGCGCTAACTATGGCTGGCCGGTGATTTCTTACGGTACGCACTACTCCGGGTTCAAGATAGGCGAAGGCACCGCGAAAGCGGGCATGAAACAACCGAAGTTCTACTGGGATCCCTCAATCGCACCGTCAGGATTGATGATTTACTCAGGCAAACTGTGGCCGCAGTGGAAAGGGCATTTTTTTGTGGGAAGTTTGAAGTTCGACTACATCAGCCGGCTGGCCGGGTCTTCACCAAAAGAAGTCGAGCAATTGCGCGGGGACAGTACGCGGCGGGTGCGGGATGTGCGCGAAGGACCAAATGGCGCTATTTGGTTTTTGTCTGAAGACAAAGGGATACTTTACCGAATGACGCCCGGCGGCTAGGTTGAAAGAAATCTATTTGTTTCAATCTTCTGTGGACACACAATGATCAAGAGTAGCCTTCTTTCCGTCGCTTTCATACTGTCGACAAACGCAACGGTGCAGGCGCAGACCAACTTGCGTACTCAATTCAATCAGGCGTTGGCTTTGTTCAATGAAATGGTCATGAACAAGGAGATTGGCGAGGCCATTGACATGATCCAGCCGGATGTTGTTTTGAGTGACGCGGAGAAAGCCGAGTATAATTCGGCCCTTACAGAAGCCTTTCCCGATCCTTTTGTCGGTTCAGCAACAGTCCAGTCAGAGACTCTCAAAAGCGGCTTTCGACAGGAAATGTTGGCCTATTGGACCGAGGAAGGTGACTATCTTTACCTTTACCTCGTGATGCACACCCAAGGCGCGCAGCAGCAGGTCATTCACGTGGAACACACCACCACGTTTTCCAAGTTCATTTCGCGTTTTTGACTTAGATAGACAGGCGCGAACTTTGGCTGCCACGTTCTCTATAGGGCGTGGTTTCGTAATGCGCGCGGTAGCATTTGGAGAAGTGGCTGGGGGATGCGAACCCGCAGGCCAGCGCTACATTGATCACGCTCATATCGGTTTGCATCAGGAGGTTACGTGCCTTTTGCAGGCGCAGCTCCATATAATATCGCTTGGGCGAGCGGTTTAGGTAACGACGAAACAAGCGTTCCAATTGACGAGTCGACATTCCCACTTCCTTTGCAAGCAAAGACGGGCTGATCGGTTCTTCAATATTGGCTTCCATCATCTGAATAACCATGGACAATTTTGGATGTCGCACACCGATCCGCGTGGGCACAGAGAGGCGTTGTGTGTCTTGGTCGGTGCGGATCGAACTGTAGATTTGTTGATCGGCCACCCAGTTGGCAACGTCCTCGCCCAAATCTTGAGCGATCAGCTTCAAAAACAGATCGATCGAGGATGTGCCGCCTGCAGTGGTCATTCGGTTTGTGTCGATGGTGAAAACGGATTTGGACAGCTCCACCTCGTCAAACTCTTCGGCGAAGCTATCCTGATTCTCCCAGTGAATCGTCGCGCGTTTGCCATCCAGAAGCCCCGCTTTGGCCATGCAGAAAGATGCGGTGCACAGCCCAATCACAGGTGGGCCCTTGCGCGCTTCCCTGCGCAACCAGTTCAGCAGTTTCTTAGTGGTCGCCTGCTGAATGTCCGTTCCGCCACACAACACAATTGTGTCATCGCGGCGCAGTTCGGCAAGATCGTCATCCAGCTTAAAAGTTGTGTTTGTTGAACAGCTTATCGTGTCGCCACCTTCGCCGACCAATATCCAGGAATAGTGATCACGTCCCATGTGCCGATTGGCCAAGCGTAGGCAGTCAATTGCTGACGCAAAGGACAGCAATGTGAACTTATCCAAAAGCACAAAAACAAAGCGCCGCGATTTCGCGTCGTTTTGATCAGAAGCGAGTGCCGAAGTCATTGACATCGTTTCCTTTTCCAAGAGGGGGTGCGCATCTTGAGTTGCAGCGAGTTGACCGATTAAACGAAACATTCACCAAACGCGTCAAGGCCGGATATTTCATCTATGGCGCCGGGACAAGAGCTTTTGTATAAGGCCTCATTAACTTGTCTAATTGGAGTAAAGACAATGGCTGACTGGCAAAAATCTGACTGGCGCGCGAAGCCCCGGATTCAGATGCCTGAGTATACGGATGACGCAGAGCTGAAGGCTGTAGAAGCCAAGCTCGCCAGCTATCCGCCATTGGTCTTTGCCGGCGAAGCGCGTCGCCTGAAAGCTCAGCTTGGTGCCGCTTCTCGCGGCGAGGCCTTTTTGTTGCAGGGCGGTGACTGTGCGGAGAGCTTTGAACAGTTCAGCGCAGACGGCATTCGCGATACATTCAAAGTGATGTTGCAAATGGCGATGGTGCTGACCTATGGCGCCAAGGTACCGGTGGTGAAAGTCGGTCGCATGGCCGGCCAATTTGCCAAGCCGCGTTCTGCGCCAACGGAAACTTTGGATGGCGTGGAGCTGCCTAGTTACCGCGGCGACATCATCAACGAGTTGGACTTCACGCCTGAATCGCGAATTCCCAATCCAAACAAGATGTTGCAGGCCTATACACAAGCGGCCGCAACGCTGAACCTGCTGCGCGCGTTCTCGACTGGTGGTTACGCGGATGTGCATCAGGTGCATTCCTGGACTCTTGGGTTCACCGAGGGGGAGAAAGCCACCAAGTATCGTGATATGGCCAACCGGATCAGCGATACGTTGGACTTCATGAAAGCGGCGGGCGTGACCTCTGATCGTTTGCACTCGTTGCAGACTGTGGACTTCTACACCAGCCATGAATCCCTGCTGCTGGAGTATGAAGAAGCGCTGACGCGTCTGGACTCGACTTCTGGTAAATGGCTCGCGGGGTCTGGCCACATGATCTGGATCGGCGACCGTACTCGCCAGCCAGATGGGGCGCATGTTGAATTTGCGCGTGGCGTTCAAAACCCGATTGGTTTGAAATGTGGTCCAACCACAACCGCAGATGACCTCAAAGTGTTGATGGAAAAGCTGAATCCGGAAAACGAAGCAGGTCGTCTGACATTGATTGCCCGCTTTGGCGCAGGCAGCGTTGGGGATCACCTGCCGCGCCTTGTCAAAGCGGTTCAGGAAGAGGGCGCCAATGTGCTTTGGACTTGTGATCCAATGCACGGCAACACCATCAAATCGGCAACCGGCTACAAAACCCGTCCGTTTGACAGTGTTCTATGCGAAGTGCGTGAGTTCTTCGGAGTTCACAAAGCTGAGGGCACCATTCCGGGCGGCGTGCATTTCGAGATGACCGGTCAGGATGTGACAGAGTGCACTGGCGGTGTACGAGCCGTAACCGAGGAAGATCTATCCGCACGCTATCACACAGCCTGTGACCCTCGTCTGAATGCGAGCCAATCGCTTGAGCTGGCGTTCCTCGTGGCAGAAGAGCTGTCTGACCGCGATCAAGCCAAAGCGGCCGCAGCGGTCTAAACCGCTTCAACCGCAAGTAATTAAGGGCCGCGCGAATGCGTGGCCCTTTTTTGTTGGGAAAAGCAAAAATAACCGCAATTTGCCTCTTGCATCCCCCCAACAGTTGAAGCTAAACACCGCTCCACAGAGAGGCGGTCAACTGACCAACGCTCTGATGCGGAGAGGTGGCCGAGTGGTCGAAGGCGCACGCCTGGAAAGTGTGTAGGCGGGAAACCGTCTCCAGGGTTCGAATCCCTGTCTCTCCGCCATTAACCAATTTCGAACCCGAGACGAGGCCCCCGCGTGGGCCTTTTCTTTCTGGTTCAAAGGGGTTTAGTTGATTCATCCGACTTTCTGAGACTAACGATTTGACCGAAATCGGTCTCCGAACGCCCCGCGTCTCTTTCCACCCGCCCTTCACCCAAGTCGAGACGGATTTGAAACTGGTCGTCTTTTCAGACGCTTGGCGAGAATGATCCTCCCGCACTGAAGTGGTCCGCCGCTATGTTTAGAAAACGGAGGATTCACGATGGGAAATAAGCGACACAAGCCCGAGGAAATTGTCACGAAGTTACGGCAGGTTGAGGTGCTTGTCGGGCAAGGAATGGCGCGGGTTGATGCGATCCGTGAGGTTCGCATAACCGAACAGACCTATTATCGCTGGCGCAAGCAATATGGTGGGATGGGAACCGACCAACTTAGGGAACTAAAACGCCTTCAGAAGGAGAACGAACGGCTGAGAAAGGCTGTGTCCGACCTCACTCTGGACAAGTTGATCTTGGCGGAAGCTGCGAAGGGAAACTTCTAAGCCCCGCGCGTCGCCGGACTTGTATCGATCACGTGCGAAGCCAGTTCCGGATTTCTGAACGTCGAGCCTGTCGTGTGCTGAAGCAACACCGATCTACACAACGAAAGTTGCCTCGGGGCCGAGCCGATGAAGAGAAACTGGTCGCGGATATGAGTGAGCTGGCACGTCAGTATGGCCGATACGGTTACCGCCGGATCGCGGCATTGCTGAGAGATGGAGGCTGGCAAATCAACGACAAGCGTGTGGAGCGTCTGTGGCGACGTGAGGGGCTGAAAGTGCCAATGAAACAACCGAAGAAAGGGCGGCTCTGGCTGAATGATGGATCATGCGTTCGGCTCCGGCCCGAGCATCGCAATCACGTCTGGTCTTATGACTTCGTGCATCATCGAACCGACGATGGGAAGGCGTTCCGCACTTTGAACATCCTCGACGAACACAGCCGGGAATGTCTGGCAATCAGGGTAAAGCGCAAGCTGAACTCTGGCGATGTGATCGACGCCTTGAGCGACCTGTTCATCCTGCGCGGTGTGCCTTCCTATATCCGCTCTGACAACGGCCCAGAGTTCATTGCTCAGGCGGTTCAGGACTGGATTAAAGCCGTTGGCGCCAAGACCGCCTACATCCAGCCGGGCAGCCCCTGGGAGAACGGATACTGCGAAAGCTTCAACGCCCGGTTCCGCGACGAGTTTCTAAACGGTGAGGTCTTCTACAGCCTGCGCGAGGCTCAAATCCTGATCGAACAATGGAGGAAACACTACAACACCAAACGACCGCATAGTGCTCTGGGCTACAGCCCGCCGGCGCCGGAAACCGTCGTCCCGATGGACCAGAGGCCAATCATGCACTAACAATCAAACTGGACCACTTGGGTGGGGCTGATCAAATTCATAAATGGGCGTGAACCACTGAAAATGCGTGGTTCAATAGCTTTTCAGCAAATTCTTTTTCACTTTGTTCTTTCACGCCGGGGAGCATCGCATCCTCTTGAATGGCTTCGCCAACTTTCTGCGAACGCCCTTCTAGCACTGTTCCCCATACCGTGATGTCTTTGATTTTCATTGGGTCAATTGTGAGCGGGTTTTCCTCTAAAATAGTGAAATTTGCCAACTTTCCGGTTTGGATGCTTCCAATCTGATCTTCAATTTTATGAGAAAACGCAGCGTTTATCGTAACGCCTTTCAGCGCTTGTTCTGCTGAAACGCGTTGAAACGGTCCAGCTACTCGACCAGAGCTGGTTACCCGGTTCACGGCACACCACATCAGGAACAAGGGGTCGCCGGGCGCCATTGGCATGTCAGAGTGCAAGGACCAAGAAATATTCGCCATCTCGACATCGCCCAAACGGACCATTTGATCCGCACGATCAGTGCCCAGCCCGGTTCGGCCATATTGATCAGAAAGAGCAGTCACATAGTAGGGGTTGGCGCTTACGATTGCACCCAGCTGTTTGATCCGGTCAACCTGATCTGGTGCACTGACAGCAAAATGAACGATCACTGTTCTATGATCGAAGCGGGGGTTCCGCAGCATGTTGTCTTCCAGGGTATTCAGAACCCTGTCCAAACCTGCGTCGCCGTTCACATGGATGTGGATTTGATAGCCCGCGTCCCAGTAAATGCGGAAGGCGCGTTCAAAATCACCCTGATCCATCATCCATTCGCCTTTATAATCGCCGATTGCAGGGTCGCGAAGCTGCATCGCCAATGAATAAATGGCGCCATCAGAGAACAATTTGACTGTGCGTTCCGTCATACTGGTCATTCCGCCGTACCAGTCCCTGAGTGCCTCGGTATCCTTGATGACTTGGTCATCATCTTCACTGAGCGCGATCAGGCTTTTTCCATCAGGGGTAAAGGACCATCGGAAGGGCATGGACGGCGATGACATAACGGCATTTACCGCGTCCTGGACAGGCTTGGCCAAGATACCACCCGGCTCGTTGCCATACGTTATGCCCTTGGCATGCATGAAGTCGCGCATGATCCCCAGGCCCTTGCGGAGTTTATCTGGGTTCGCAATCATCGGTGCGATATTTGGAAGAACTTTAAAGGCGCCTTGTTCCCAGAAATGCCCGGTTTCGTAGTCGGATTGCATTTGCTCAGATGTCGACCACGTTTCCATCAGTTCTTTGGTGACGCCAGCCTTTCGCATAGCGGCTGAGTTGATAACCATTTCGTGGCAGGATCGGCCCCATGCAAATATGGGACGATCTGCGCTGATCGTGTCGAGATCACTACGCGTGAGAGGGCCGTAGAACGCTGCATGATACCCCCATGTAAGAAGGGGTTCGGTCGGATCTTCCATTTCCGCTTCGGCAGCAGCCAGACGTGTCATGAAGTCGTCCTTATCCTTTAGGGCCTGGGACTTCCCCGTGGGTAAATCCCAGTCTTCTATGGACAGGATCAACGAGGACATCGTTAGCCCCGCCAGAACAGGGTGATCGTGCTGGGCGATGAAACCAGGAACAATCACGTGATCTTCGAAGGTCGTGTCGATGTCATACGACAGGTCGCCGAGAAGCGATTGAACTTCATCCATTGTACCTGCCGCGACGATACGACCGTCTTCGACTGCAATCGCCTCTGCTGACGGATTTTCAGGATCTAGGGTAATCACCTCTCTTGCTGTGAAGATCGTGATCGCTGAAAAGTTGAGGATTGCACCGCCCATCTCCGAAAGAGAATTAACTTGCGACAGTGCACGAGAGGCCACGAGGATTGCCGTCGAACCTGCAAGAGCGGCTGTGAGAAAGCTCCTTCTTTTCATGCTGATCATTGTTACGTTCCCATTTTGTGAAAAAGTGCTATCTTAAAAACTTTTTAACACATCGCATCTGAATGCTGGCATGTTTTTATCTACGCACATTCAAATGTTAGCCGTCTACCTGGTGTTTTCCTTCTACCAACCAGTATGACAAAAGACGGTCACCCAAAACTGGCTATCGTCTTCCGGTTGTTTGCTGGCCTCCACATTTTCTACTCACGCCTTCTTCTGTGGTGGGCTGCATGCGATTTGGTTCGCCCCCCCCCCCGCTCTGAATGACGCACCAGTCAGGTCACCGTGGGCTCACACGCGACATTTGCATTTTGCCAATTTTACGCGCGGACCCTAGTTGTGCTCTCGGTACAACGTCCACGCGTCGACCTCCGTGCCATCTGGCAAGCGACAAACACCAAATTGTCCCACTTCTCCGTCGCGGATTTCATAGCTGCCACCAATTTCGATACAGTAGGTGGCAGCCGGGTTCGCTATCTGGTTAGAGGCCGCGTGCGCTTCTCGGTAGAACTCCCAGGCGTTTACTTTTGTTCCATCTGGCAAGCTGCAGATTGATGTCTTTAAATCGTATTCTCCCTGATTGAGAATACAGAACGAGACCGCCGGGTTCGCAATACCCACCTGGTTCGGTTCACGATCTCTTTCCGCCTTGTCTCGCAAGAAATCCCAAGCGTCCACCTCATCCCCATTTGCCAAAATACACACACCTCTTTTGCCATTGTCATCATTGCGCATTCCGTAGAACCCGCCTTCCGACACGCAGTGTTCTGCTGCTGGATTGGTGAGGCCCAAACTTGATGCCATCGAGGGATTGGGAGAAACAGACGCGCCAGCAGTTAACACAAAGGCTACGGCAATCGACCAAGTCGTTAAACCTTTCAGGCCGCGTCCAACTCGGGCCAGTGTCGCGAGTTTCAACTTCAGCTGCGTAGACAGCGCGTCTTGAAATGCAGCGGCATTTGTTTGGATGACCATTTGGTCTGCCTCCTTGATCGTGAAAACAAGCATGTTCGACACTAGACCAACTGGGGCAAAAAGTGATGCCGCAAACGCACCTGGCACTTGCGGCATCTTGCTGTTTTGCGAATTGTCGTACGCTTTTACTGCTGGGCTTTGTTGATAAACTCTTCGACAACATTCGACATGTCGAAAGACGATCCGCCTTGCACTGGTGGATAGTCGCTCAACGTTTGCAAATGCTTGCCCATCAATACACCCATCGGTTGGATCAGCCAGGATACTTTCTGCATCAGGTGACCGTAGGAGTCTGAGGTGTCGTAGCTTTCATACGGGTCTGACCTGATGTTGAATACCAATGGAACGGTGCGTGGGATTACGTTTGCGTAGTAATCTTCCTTTGTCGAGAAATGGAACTTCCACGGTCCCATCCGCACAGCTGTCAGTTTGCTTTCGTAGTAATGGAAGATATGTGTGCGCGCTGAACGCTCCTCCTCGCCCAGCCAGTAGGGTAGATTGTTGAGACCATCGATATACTGATTTTTCTGCTCCATGACTTGTGCGGCAGGATCTTCGACCCCAGCGGCCACTGCCAATGTTGTGAACATATCCTGGTGCGCTTGCATGCCGTTCAAGACAGAACCTTCAGGCAACACACCCGGCCACCGGATCATTGATGGAACACGTACACCGCCTTCATAGGTGGTCATCTTTTCGCCACGGAAAGGTGTCGTTCCGCCGTAGGGCCATGAAGAATGTTCTGGACCATTGTCGGTTGAGTACCAGACGATCGTGTTTTTCGCCAAACCTGACTCATCCAAAAAGTCGAGCACATCACCGATCTGGTTGTCATGCTCGATCATGCCAGATCCGTGATAATCGCCTTCGAATGTATATGTCTCTGCAAGGTACCGCGATTCATCGCTCAGTCGCGTATAAAGGTGCATACGACTTGTGTTCATCCAAACAAAGAAGGGTTCGTCTGCTTCTTTGGACGCGTTCATGAACTCGATGGCACGTGGAATCATCTCTTCGCCATCAAACGTTTTCATACGTTCTTGGGTGAGCGGCCCTGTGTCTTCACACTTTTGCTTGCCCACAACGCCAAAGCGTGGGTCCTCTGTTTCGTCCATGACGTCAGTCGCGAAGCAATGCAAAACACCACGGGTTCCGAATTGTGCTTCATAAGTTTCGATATCACCTGAAAATTCGACCCCAAATCGCTGATAATCTCGCTGTTCAGACTCTTCCTGCGTGTTCAAGTGATACAGGTTGCCAAAGAACTCATCGAAACCATGCATCGTGGGCAAGTGTACATTTCGATCACCCAGATGGTTCTTTCCAAACTGCCCGGTGCGATAGCCCTGATCTTTCATCAGTTCGGCCAATGAAGGCGATTCAACCTGCAAGCCAAGCGGTGATCCCGGTTGACCAACGGTGGTCATTCCCGACCGGATTGGATATTGGCCGGTAATGAAAGCGGCCCGCCCCGCGGTGCAACTTGGCTGCGCATAATGATCCGTAAACATCATGCCAGCTTCGGCAATACGATCAATATTGGGCGTGCTATACCCCATCACTGCATGGTTATAGGAAGACAGGTTCGACCAGCCGATATCGTCGCCCCATATCACCAAAATATTTGGTCTGTCTGCACCTTGACTGATTGCTGCTTCTTCAGTGTCGCTGGCATAGAGGATACCAGAGTTTAAGGCTGAGAAAATTGCAAATATACTCAGCGAAAGGCCATACTTCATAGCGCGCTCCCCGATTTAAATACGATCATCATACAATAACAGATTATTCGCCTTTGAGAAGATTTTTGCGTATTCTCATAAATTTATTTGTAGGATCTTCAGGCTGGCCACGCTGCTCTCACGGGTGCTGATCTGTTTTTGACCGCGCTGGCATTTGAGGGGAAGAAATTGCTTTGTTCAGCTTGAGCTACGACCATAAGACTTTCACACTCAGGTTGCCGACCTGGGCGGTAAATTCGGTCAAATTGAATTTACAAGCATCATGCTGCCGTATTGCAGAACGCAAAGCCATCAGTTCTCTGAATGCTGCAGTACTGATTTTTGTGATGGTTGGCGCGCCAACCATCACCATGGTTTTTGGCCCCGCGCCTCAGAAATCGCCGGTTCTGTCCCGGGCCACAAAACCGCTTTCCATGATCAGCGTTGTTGGTTCAGCAATCGCTTCTATTGCCTTTTTCACGTCAATTACCTCAACACTCTGAGTGAGGTATGTCTTGTAGTAGTAGCGCACGTTATTGGTATCGGCAGCCGAAGTCCAAATTGTGTAATCTGCGAATTCGGCGCTTCCGTCGGCCTCACGTATCGAACCTTTAGGAATGTCAAAAGCATTCAGAATGTGAAACGCCTTAAAGACGGCGTCATCTACTGTTTCGGAGGGTAGAGACGTGTTTGCAAATGCCACAGCGCGAACAAAGCGCGCAGGGGATGAATGGTCACCCGGCATGCCCAGCAAACCACTGCCTTGGCCAAAAGGCGTAACACTTTGTCTGCCCACTGTCATTTTTCCACGATTTTCGCTTTGTAGACCAACATAGTTTCTTAAGTTGGTAAGATGCCAATCATAGGTTGGATTGTTTGTGACCACATTCACAGTGTTATCGAAAATGCTCAGGCCCTTGTCCGTATACTCTATGACAATGGACGCGCCGGAGGCATCAGTGACGGCATAGTGAAAAGGAGCAAATCCGTCGATCTCGGCCACATATGTTCCGACGACATCAATGGTTGGGAGCGCTGCCTTGACCTCCTCAACGGTTGAAAACTGACCCAGAATCCAATTGCCTATTTCTTCAGACGATACGGCGCGGCCAATATTTTCATCTGTGAGTTCTTGGACAACCGCATCCCCGGCAAAATAAAATGCGCCAAAATATAGCCCCTCGGTGTTTAAGCCATCAAAGACGATTGGCATATCCAGCCCATTCGCACCGAGAAAGCCGTACTTTGCTTCGAAGGTGAAGCCGGTTTTGTCAGGGTTCAGTGCGAGGGTTTCAATCTCTGTGCCAGCCGGCACAGCAAAAATGTTCGAGTGAATATCAAAGCTGAACTCCATAGTGCGGGCGGGTACGGTCGCGCCGTCAGCAGAGTCGAGGACGATGCCTGTGCAACCCAACACATGTTGAGAGCTAAGGGCGAGTGCCGCAATAGCAGCGACAAAAAGGTTATTCGATTTTGGCATTTCTTTGTCTCTCTCCTTTACCGCTTTCGCGGATTAATTTTGCTCCAAGTCACTAGAAGCTTCCGCTTTGATAGGTCCTTTCAATGTCAAATACTGCGTTCTGGAAGTGTCTTCTGCCCCGTCCAGTCTGCATTCATCTTCTGTGCTGTTTGTTCTGATTAGTAAAAATAGCATGGGTATTGGTTTTTAAATTTTGAAACGGGTCGGCATGATCAAAGCCACTGTTCAAGTTCACTGACGTAAAGGCAAGTCTTTCCAATTCTTTCATGGACCCAGTCGGGGTTGTAATAGGTGTCCATGTAGCGATCACCACCATCACACATGATCGATACAACTGATCCCGACAAGCCTTTTTCCATCATCTCTCTTGCAACATTCAGGGCGCCCCAAAGATTAGTGCCTGTTGATGCGCCGGCTCTTCGGCCGATAAGTTTTTCCAGCCACAGTATGGTTGCCACACTGGCGGCATCGGGCACTTTGATCATGGAATCGATGACATCAGGCTGAAAAGATTTTTCGACCTTGGGTCGCCCAATTCCCTCGACCCGGCTTGAGGAAGTGATGTGGAGATCAGGACGTTTCTGAACGTAGCTGTCGTAAAAGACAGAGTCCTCAGGGTCGACGACAACCAGGCGTGTCTCGTGACCGCGATATCGAATATAGCGGCCAAGGGTTGCTGATGTCCCGCCTGTCCCTGCGCTCATGACGAGAGTGTGCGGGATTGGGTGCGGCTCTCTTTCCATCTGCAGAAAAATGCTTTCCGCTATGTTGTTGTTGCCGCGCCAATCCGTTGCCCGTTCGGCAAACATGAATTGGTCCATGAAATAGCCGCCGGTTTGGTTTGCCAATGCTGTAGCCGCATCGTGCATTTGGGTTGCACTGTCTACAAAATGACACTGGCCACCGAACAGAGTGATATTCTTGACCTTACTTTTTGCGGTGCTCCTTGGCATGACAGCGATGAACGGCAAGCCAAGCATGCGCGCAAAATAGGCCTCTGAAACTGCTGTGCTTCCAGAGGACGCTTCGACAATGGTCGTGGTGTTGCAGATTTTGCCGTTGCACAATGCGTAAAGAAACAAGGAACGGGCGAGGCGATGTTTTAAACTCCCCGTCGGATGAGTGCTTTCATCTTTGAGGTAGATATCGACATCCTTGAGTTTAGGGATATCCAACTTGAAAAGATGCGTGTCTGCGGAGCGTTGGTAGTCGGCTTCAATCTTCCTGACAGCTTCTGAAACCCAATCACGCACAGCTATCTCCTGTTCAAAAATATGCTTTAGAGCGACCATAGCATTCGGTAGGCACAAGATAGTAGGGGCATATTTTAATTATTCAGCACCTTCTACCATGACCTCTGAAGTGGGGCTAAGCCGGGGCAGGCATTGCAATCGTTTGCTCGCTGGGCCAACGACCTGTGCTGCGCGCTTATGAATTGCCCGGCGTAAAATCTGTCAACAATTTCAGCGGTGGAAGGCCAAACATCGCAACGATGACGAAGCGTCACAAAATATTGTATCAGCAAAATTACTCCCAATATGCTTACGGTGGATAGGAGGGGTGTTGAACATGAGTGTCAGGCATTTGATCTATGTAGCCATGATGTGGCTGTGTACGCCTGCAATGGCTATCATTGACGGGACTGAAGCAGATACAGAAGCATTTCGATCCTACGTCTCGATCCGTGCTATCAGCCCCTTTCCAAGCCAAAATGGAAAAGAAATTAACGCCTGCGGTGGCACATTGATTGCGCCGAATTGGGTGTTGACCGCCAACCATTGTCGGCCTGCCTACGAGGCGGTCTTGAACGGTGGTGAACCGGTCTTTGTGGGCGTAAACTTGGGCGTTGACGGCCTGTTCGAAAAGAAATTACGCGTCGTGGACTATATTCTTGCACCTGCCAAGCTGGGGCATGAGCGCGTGGATGCAGCTCTACTGGAGTTGGAAGCCGACGCAACGCTCTATGGTGCTCAGATAGCGCATATCTTTGATGGCGACCTTGCAGTTGGGACTGCAACAACCACTGTAGGTCTTGGGCAAGGCCATGAGGGAGACCCGCTTTTATTTTATAGTTCCAAAGTGACAGAAACCTCTTTGTGCAACTCGCCACGGGTTGATTACGATGATCTTCATGATTTTTGCGTTGGTATCCCGGGTTCAACTCAAAGAGCAGGCTACGGCGATTCCGGCGGCCCTTTGTTTGTCCTTGGTGGGGTCGATGGTGATGATTATCTTATAGCGGGTATCGTGAAAGGGGGCGTTAAGGCGAACGCAACCGGCATCGAAGAGACCGAAAACATCAGGTATACCGATGTAAACAAACTGCGTGATTGGATAAGCGCAACGACAGGATGTGACCTGAAGTCTGGTGATGAAACTGCGCAAATAGACGGTACGTTGGTCTGTGAGGGTATGATGCCTGATATGCCCCTGGTAAATACTTACTGGAAAATAACCTCGATCTTTGGAAAAGACGTGGTCGTGGTTAATAACCGCCGGGAACCGCACATCATTTTCCGTAGCGGTGAAGGCAACGGCTTGGTGGCAACGGTTGGTTGTAACAAGATTTCGGCTGGGTTCGCGCAAGACGGTGACACTTTAAAGATTGAAGCCGTGGCTTCAACCAAGATGGCATGCGTGGAGCCGCTGGCGAATGCGGAACAAGATCTTCTGAAGCTGCTTGATCGCGTTGTGAAATTTGAAATTGACCACGAGAAACTCGTTTTGGTCGATGCCGATGGGGTCATTCTAGCCAACTTAGAAGCTGTTCACTTCCAATGAGCTTTTCAAGTTGAGGACGAGGGTCTGGAAAATCAGATCATTGAATCAACCAGTGGTATTTTCGAGTTTTTAGCGCTTCACTTAGCGACCATGAGGTGGTCCTAAGGGTTGTCCCAAAATGCAATTGTTAGGCTAGCGGTTGGCCACTGGGTTCCATCCTCTGTTTTGCGAAGACACAGCGTATGAAGCCTGAAAAGCACTTGCAACGGACCGCCTGTCATGCGAGTTTACCAACGATTTCGTTTATACCACAGCCATTCATCGTGGACGCTGCGCTTGCAAGACGAACAGCTTGCACCTTCAATCGACGTGTAAGTAAACAGACATTCCTAGGACAAAACGTTTTCGTGAATTTGGGAATGGTGGTTTGAAACAAAAAGGGAATGGGGTGGAACATGTGCACTCGCCTTTTGTACGAAACAGCTAAAAAAGCCTTCATTACAGCAAGAAGTATGGATTGGTATGAGGATCTTGGCTCTGATTTGTGGGCCTTTCCTAAGGGTATGGAAAGGGATGGTGGCCTTGGGGAAGGGTCGATCAAGTGGACATCAAAGTATGGATCAATCACTCTTTCAGGCTACGACGTGGGAACGGCGGACGGTATGAACGAAGCCGGTCTGGTTGCAAATCTGCTCTACTTGGCCGAGGCGGATTATGCCACCGAGACCAGCGATGGAAAACCAAAGCTCTCAGTGGGTGCCTGGGCACAATACGCATTAGACAGTTATGCAACCGTCGCCGAAGCGGTCATGGGTCTTTCCGATGAACCTTTTCAAATGATTGACCCAGCGCTTCCCAATGGAAAAGCCGCGGGTTTGCACCTTTCGTTGTCAGACAAAATTGGGGGATCGGCGATTTTTGAATACGTTAACGGCAAACTCGTTGTACATCATGGTGGCGAGTACGCGGTTATGACCAATTCTCCAACTTACGATGAACAACTCGCGCTCACGGCCTATTGGGGACAAATTGGTGGGTTGTCGATGTTGCCGGGTACAAACCGTGCGGCTGACAGATTTGTAAGAACCTCGTTCTATCTGCAATCGGTGCCCAAATTCGAAGATCCGAGGCTGGCGACGTCTGCGGCATTCTCGATTATACGAAACGCGTCTGTTCCGCTCGGCATAACAGATGCAAATGCACCAAACATCGCAAGTACAATCTGGCGCTCGGTAGCGGACCATGACGCAGGACGTTACTATTACGAGTCTGCAGTCAGCCCGAATGCGTTCTGGGTAGATATAGAGAACTTGGATCTTGCGGAACGCAGTAAGCCTATGAAGCTATGCTTGAAAGATCATCCAATTTTGGCCGGAGACGTTTCCAAAGAGTTCACTCCAGCTCAACCATTTCGATGGCTTGCACACTGATATTTTGGTCTCTTACACGGGCTGATTTTGTATTGGGCGTTTCTAGACCGAGCCCAAATCGCACTGCTAATTTTGGGTCGCGAGTTTCGTGATGCGGCGACACTAGGGAATGCAATGGATACTTTTGGCTTATCAGCATGCGCGACCGACGGGAAAAGCTAGGGTGACGAGTGAGTTCATAATTCGTTTGATTGCTGGCAAGCAGCCTTTGAACGACATTCGTCCCACTAGATACTTGAGACCAGAAAAATTCAGATCCCAGTTCCGATACCTCCGCCACTTGCGCTGTTCTTTCAGTTCTATCGGATAGGTAAAGATAGCCTTGGGCTTTGTTTCTCTGTCAATTTTCTTGCTTCGACATTCTTCCGGCTTTTATGGTTGCCGAGTTTAAACCGCGCGACACCGTTGAACGCCTGTTGGCAGTGCAGATGGCGGCAACACATGTGGCAATGGTGCGGTCGGCTCGATGGTTGGCGAATGCCGAAAACGTCGATCAAGTGAACGCCCATTACACGGGGTACAACAAGCTGGCGCGGACCTATGCGGCACAGGTTGAGACGCTGCGCAAGCATCGCAATGGAGGCAAGCAAACTGTGCGTGTCGAGCGGGTGAACGTTGAGAGCGGCGGACAGGCGATCGTCGGCGACGTCACCACCCGGGGGATGGTTGAAGATGAAATGTGACGACAACCCCATGAGCAAGGAGCATGCAGCTCCGAGATGCACAGCGACCTCAAAACGAACCGGAGAGCGCTGCAAAGGCCCGGCTGTGAAAGGATGGACGGTGTGCCGGTTCCATGGTGCCCGCGGCGATCACGGCCCTGGCAAGGCCAATCCAGCGTACAGGCACGGCATGCGGACGCGAGAATGGCAAGAAATGCGCAAGGTGATCAACGATCTGGTCGGGATCGAGAAGGAAATCGAGGATTTGATCTCCGATTGATCGCGCTCTCTCAATGGCGGCTTAACGTTCCAAACCAGTCATTTGACAAAAATACTCAGATGACTGCTTCGAGTCCGCAATGGACATCGTTTCGTTCGCGACCAATGTCTAGTTGTAGTTGGCAGGAGAGGAGGACCTAAAACAGTCGTTGATAGCAGATCACCGACACGTCTTCACCTTTGGCGTCAACCGGCAGCACCTCGTAAGAGATGCGAAAGGGCGTTCAGCCATGAAACGATCCCCGGTTCGTTTGAAAGACGGGCACCACCGCCACAAACCCTTAAGTCAGCATTCCGGTGAAGATCAAAACTGCGCGTTCGCGTTGATTTTGTCGTAAGTTGCTGATCCAAATCAGCCTTTTTGCACGATGAACTGCAATTGACCATCTGCTTCTGTCATGCTGACAAAGGCGTGTCCGGCCTCGTTACAGAAATGTGGCACGTCCACAATGGCCGCCGGATCATCTGCCAGCAGCAGCACTTTCGCGCCAGACTTTAGGGGTTCCATACGTTTGCGCAGGCGCAAAACAGGCAGGGGGCACAACAGGCCAATTGCATCAACTTCCAAATCCATAAGACGGACATAGGCAGGATGTTACGGTCTGTCCACAGGGATGTGACCACCTGTGCACGTGACCTTCTTTGGAGGGTGGTCTAAGGGTGGGACATGTTTGGAATCGATATCATCGACGCGGGGCTTTTGCCTGCGATGTTTGTGGCGCTGGCGGCGGGAATGATCTCGTTTCTCAGTCCTTGTGTTCTGCCCATTGTGCCGCCCTATTTGGCCTATATGAGCGGCGTCAGCATGTCAGAGCTCACCACAGAACAAGAGGCGCGGCGCAAGGCGATTGTAGCGGCCTTATTCTTTGTGATGGGCTTGTCGACGGTATTTCTGTTCCTCGGCTTTACAGCCTCGGCGTTTGGGGCGTTTTTCCTACAAAATCAGGAGCTTTTCAGCAAGATCGCAGGCGGCGTTGTGATCGTCTTTGGTCTGCATTTTCTGAACGTGTTTCGTATCCCATTCCTGGATCGCGAAGCACGCATTGAGACGGGGGAGTCCGGCGGATCTGCCTTTGGGGCCTATGTTCTGGGTCTCGCGTTTGCCTTTGGCTGGACACCTTGCATCGGGCCACAGCTCGGCGCGATTCTGTCATTGGCGGCTGGGGAAGCGTCGATCACACGCGGGACAGTCTTGCTTGGCGTCTACGCCGCAGGTCTTGGCATTCCGTTTCTGCTGGCTGCGATCTTCCTCAATCGGGCAATGGGGGTGATGAACAAACTCAAGCGCCACATGGGCACAATCGAGAAGGTCATGGGTGGCTTGCTGCTGTTCGTGGGTGTCATGATGGTTACCGGGGCGTTCTCGACGTTCTCTTATTGGCTTCTGGAGACCTTTCCGGCGCTCGCAACCCTCGGATAAGGCTTAATTTTGCCAAAGTGAGCGGTTACACTCCTCTCAAAGGAGAGGCAGGCCATGGAAGAGCCCCATCATAGGCAGGTGCGCACGCGTCGGGTGTTTTACATTCCGGGCTATGATCCGATTCACCCGCGCCGTTACCGCGAGCTGTACCGCAAGGAAGGCGCGGCGCAGGCCGGAATTTCTGACTATGAGATTGCATTGTCTCCCAAGAAGGCGGACGGCGGGCCGTATGGCTGGCATGTGACAGGCCATATAGAGGGGCAGGAGACGCAGAGCGATGTAGAGGTGCTGGTGTGGTCCGACATTGTGCGCGACAGCATGGAGCAGGGCATTGTGTCGACCTACGGGCAGCTTCTGCGGACAGCCTGGACATATATTGGATCTGGCGCGTTGTGGCGACTGATGCAGCTGCGCAAGGGGCCGGTGATCGCGGCGCTCTATCCGGTGGTGTTTTTGTTGGTGCAGCTGCTGTTGGCGTTGCTTGTTGCTTGGGGCATTGGCAAAGGACTGGCGATGGTTTTGCCAGAGTGGACGGCGGTGTTTGGGCTGATCGTGGTTTTGCCAATTCTGCAATGGTTTCAAAAACATGATGGCAAATTCTTTGCCTATTATCTGATGCATGACTACGCCTATTCGGCCTCCACCAAGGGCGCAAATCCTCCTGAGTTGGAAGCGCGGATGGGGGAGTTTGCGGACCGCATTGCCGAAGCCTTAAAGTCGGACTGTGACGAAGTTTTGGTGGTGGGTCATTCCAGTGGCGCGCATCTGGCGGTGTCCGTTTTGGCTGATTTGATCCGGAATGGGCGTGTGCCAGAGGATGGGCTTGCGCTTGGATTTCTGTCGTTGGGACAAGTGGTTCCCATGGTGTCTTTCCTGCCCAAGGCGGAGCGGTTGCGGGCGGACTTGGCGTATTTGTGCCAGCGTACTGAATTGGCGTGGGTTGATGTGACAGCGCCTGGAGATGGCTGTGCTTTTGCGCTGTGTGATCCGGTGGCTGTATCTGGTGTCGCGCCCGAAGAGGGCAAGCGGTGGCCATTGGTGTTCTCCGCGGCCTTCACACAAACCCTGTCGGAAGAGCGGTGGGCGGAACTGCGGTGGCGGTTTTTTCGGCTGCATTTTCAGTACCTTTGCGCCTTTGATCGGCCAAGAGACTACGACTACTTCCGTATCACGGCGGGGCCAAAAACATTGGAAGAGCGCTACGAAGGGCGCAGGGCGTCGGGCTCTCGCATAGAAAAACCGGTGAATAAATTCACCTCGGTGGCATCATGATTCCTCCAAAACCAACGCCGCGGCCTGAAAAAGTCACGTTGCGGCAGTATGTGAAGCTCTTCCGCAAAGACCTTTTGTCGGCGCAGCCTGCCAAGTTGTATCGCGCCTGGATGGCGGAGTTTCGCACGCCGTTTTTCCGCTCCTACATGATCAACCAGCCTTCGTTAATAAAAACTGTTCTCAAGGAACGGCCGGATGATTTCCCAAAGTCTCAACGTGTTAGCGAAGGGCTGAAACCGCTTTTGGGGGAGTCGGTGTTCATAACCAATGGCGAGGTGTGGAAGCGGCAGCGGCGGATTATTGATCCTGCTTTTGAGGGCGGACGGCTGCGCGACACGCTTCCTGCGATGTGGGCGGCAAGCGAAGCCGCGGTGGCGCGTCTGGACGCCCATGTTGGGCAAGTTGTTGAGATTGAAGAGGAAACCAGCCACGCAGCGGCGGATGTAATTTTTCGAACTTTGTTCTCCATCCCGATTGAACATGAGGTGGCCGGTAGGGTTTTTGAAGAATTTCGCACCTATCAGCGTAGCGCGCCGATTGTGAACTTGGGGGCGTTTCTGCCTTTACCGCGTTGGTTTCCAAGGTTTTTCCGAAAGGACACCAAGCGTACAGCCGCCAGTATTCGAGGTTTGATTACCCTGCTCACCGAGGAGCGGATGCAGGCCATTCAGGCAGGCGAGGCGCCGGATGATCTGGCGACAAAGATCATGACCACGGTTGATCCAGAAACCGGAAAAGCCTTTGATACCAAGGAGATGGTTGACCAGGTGGCGATCTTTTTCCTGGCGGGACATGAAACCAGTGCCTCGGCTTTGGCCTGGACGTTGTACCTCTGTGCGTTGTTCCCGGAATGGCAGGAGAGAATCGCGGAAGAAGCCGCGGATTTGACCGAGGATTTCAGCGCGGTCAGCAAGTTGAAAATCAGCCGAGATGTGTTCCGGGAGGCGCTGCGGTTGTATCCGCCGGTGCCAATGATGGTGCGTGAGGCGACTTGCCCCGAGCATTTTCGGGATCGTGATATTGCCAAGGGATCTCAGGTGGTTATCTCTCCCTGGCATCTGCATCGGCAGGAGCGGTTGTGGGACAATCCGGACGGTTTTGACCCGATGCGTTGGCAAACGGCCAATGGCAAACAGTGTATGCGGGAGGCCTATGTGCCTTTCTCAGCAGGCAGTCGGGTTTGCACGGGCGCGGGCTTTGCCATGGTGGAAGGAGTGTTGATGTTGTCGATGATTTTAAAGCACTTCCGGATCACGCCGGTGGGTGATGCGCCGGTGCCGATTGCCCATTTGACGGTTCGGTCGCGGGACGGGATTAACCTTCGACTCGAGCGGCGAAATTGACGTCTGTATTACGTCTGTATCGCGACTGTTTTGCGGAGGTGCGGTTTTCCGGTAAGTGACCCGTTAACGAACAGGGCGCCCGAAGGCGCCCTGTGTTGCGTTTACTCTTCGTGCCACCAGACACCTGGCAGCCAGTCCACCCCGTCGCCATAGATCGGCAGAGTGTCTTTGGGGTAGTGCAGGTCTTTCTGGTGCGCGATGCGACCCACGGCATATTTCCAGATTGGGATCACATAGCGGCCAGAGGTCAGGACGCGGTCGAGCGCCTTGGTGGCGGCGACAAAATCATCCTGCGATGTCGCGGTCAGCATCTCGTTGATCATCGCGTCGATGGCCGGGGATTTTACACCCATCAAATTGCGCGAGCCGTTTTGATCGGCGGCCGCAGAGCCCCAGTACAGGTTCTGTTCGTTGCCAGGGGACAGAGACAGGGCGCGGCGGTAGTTGGTGATGTCAAAATCAAAGGCCGCGGTGCGTTCAGTGAATTGCGGGCCGTCCACCTGGGTGACGGTCAGCTCCACGCCAAGCCCTTCGAGCGCCTTGGAATAGATGTCGATGATGGCTTTGTTCTCTGTGTCGCCCTGCTTGAGCAGGATTTCCAGCGCGAGCACTTCGCCATCTGCGTTTTGCAATTTGCCGTCCACCACGGAGTAGCCAGCTTCTTCCATCAGGTTGAGCGCCTTGCGCAGGTTGGCGCGGTTGCGGGCGGAGCCGTCGGAGGTGGGCAGGGTGTAGCCTGCGAGCGCCTCAGGCGGCAGGTCATCCGCGAAGGGTTGCAGGAGTTCGGCGACGCGGCCTTGGGCCGGGCCGTCGTCCATGCCCAGCAGGGAGCCGGAGAAGAAGGAGGTGATGCGCGGCTGGCGCGAACCGGTCATCGTGTCGTTGATGAACTCAAAATTGAAGACATGCATCAGCGCGTCACGCACACGGATGTCATCCAGCGGGGCTTTGCGGGTGTTCATCACAAAACCGGTGATGCCAGAGGGTTTTTGGTGCGGGATTTCGGATTTCACCACGTCGCCGGATTGCGCCAGTGGGAAGTTGTAGTTTGAGGCCCATTTTTCCGCGTTGAATTCGCGCACGTAGGAGATTTCGCCGGCCTTGAAGGCTTCAAACATCACGGAGCTGTCGCCGAAGAAGTCGATTTTGATCTCGTCAAAGTTGTGAGTTCCGTTGCGGAACGGCAGGTCTTTGCCCCAGTAGTCTTCGTTGCGTGTCAGGGTTACATAGCGACCTGCCTCAAAATCAGAGATGGCGTAGGGCGCAGAACCGATGGGGAAGTTTTCGAGCGTCGCGTCCTCGAAGGATTTGCCCTCGAACTGCGCTTTGCTCAGGATCGGGCGCAGACCGGCGATCAGGGCCAGTTCCCGGTCTTCGGTGTTAAAGGTGAGGCGCACGGAACGGTCGCCGGTGGCCTCGATCTTGTCCACTTTGCCCCAGAAGCCGCGATACCGCGGGTGGCCGATTGTACCGAGGGTTTCGTAAGACCAGATCACGTCTTCGACGGTCACCGGGCTGCCGTCAGAGAATCGGGCTTCTTCGCGCAGGGTGAATTCGACCCAAGAGCGGTCCTCGGGGGTTTCAATCGATTCGGCCAAAAGACCGTATAGGGCGAATGGCTCATCCCAGTTGCGCCCCATAAGGGATTCCACCGCAAAGAAGCGGAGCTGCCAAGGCACTTCACCTTTGCGCACAAACGGGTTCAGGGAATCAAAGCTGCCGCCATTGCCCGTGACCACACGGCCACCTTTGGGGGCGTCGGGGTTGGCATAGGGCAGGGACACAAAATCCTGTGGCAAAGCGGGGGCGCCATACATAGCAATGCCATGTTGGGGTTCCGCGAGGGTTTGTGTGCCGACCAGTGTGAGCGCTAGCGCGGCGGCGGCACTGGTGACTTTGGGGAAACGTATTGGTGTCATTGCCTGAACAATCCTGTTGGTTGATTTTTTACTTACCCAAAAAGTAACGGCGGATTGGTGGCTTATCAAACTTTTAGCTTGGAGACCGGCGCGGTAACGCCTATAAAGGAGTCACTGCTCGATAGGTTTCTTGCCTGTATGAAACCTGCCTCAATAACTTTACGCCCGCTTCGCGCGGGCGTTGTTTTGGCCAAGTGGCAGACTTACGTAAGATTACGGGTGGTGCGGATTCCCCTTATTTTGCGGGTGCAGCATGATATGCTGCGCTCAACCGAGATGAGAAGGGAAGTCAGATGACTATGCAGGGCAAAACGGCGATTGTGACGGGCAGCAATTCGGGAATCGGTCTGGGCGTGGCGCGGGAATTGGCGCGGGCCGGGGCGGATGTGGTGCTGAACTCGTTTACGGATCGCGAGGAAGATCATGCGTTGGCAGCGGAAATCGCGGCAGAGTTTGGCGTCACCGCGCGCTACATCGCGGCGGATATGTCCAAAGGCGATCAATGTCGGAAGCTGATCGAGGATGCGGGCGGCTGCGATGTGCTGGTGAATAACGCCGGTATTCAGCATGTGGCGCCGATTGACGAGTTTCCGGTCGACAAGTGGGATGCGATTATCGCAATCAACATGAACTCGGCGTTTCACACCACGGCGGCGGCGCTGCCGCATATGCGCAAACGCGGCTGGGGCCGGGTGATCAACATCGCCAGTGCGCATGGTTTGACTGCGAGCCCCTATAAGGCGGCCTATGTTGCAGCGAAACATGGCGTGGTGGGCATGACCAAGACGGTGGCGTTGGAAACTGCGGAAGAGCCGATCACCTGTAATGCGATTTGCCCGGGCTATGTGCTGACGCCGCTGGTGGAGGCGCAGATCCCGGACACCATGGAGAAATACAACATGGGTCGGGAAGAGGTGATCAAGAAGGTTATGCTGGAGCGTCAACCTAGCCGCGAATTTGCCACAGTCGAGCAGTTGGGCGGAACGGTGTGCTTCCTGGCGTCTGATGCGGCGGCGCAGATCACCGGCACCACGATCAGCGTGGATGGCGGCTGGACCGCGTTGTAAAGGGAGGATGGCCTCATGAAGCGCATCAATCTGGCCTTGCAGGGTGGCGGCGCGCATGGGGCCTTCACCTGGGGCGTGTTGGACGTCCTGTTGCAAGACGAAGACATCGAGATTGCCGGAATCACCGGCACCTCTGCGGGCGCGATGAATGGCGCGGCTTTGAAGGCCGGGCTGCTCCAGGATGGGCGTGACGGGGCACGGGCCAATCTCGATTGGTTCTGGCAACAAATGGGCGCCGCACAGGTGCCGGGCATGGATGCCTGGTTTGCGGCGGTACCGCCAGGTTTGGTGAGCCGGGCGATGGAGTACAGCTGGCCATTTATGGCGGCGGATATGATGCAGCGGCTGACGTCACCCTATGCCATGGGGCCGTTGTATGAGCATCCGCTGCGCGACATTGTCGACCAGTTTAGTTTTGATCAGGTCTGTGCCGAGGACGGACCGAAACTGTTTGTCTGTGCCACCAATGTACGTTCGGGCAAGGCGCGGGTGTTTGAAGGACGAGAGATCAGCACCGATGCCTTGCTTGCCTCGGCCTGTTTGCCCACCTTGTTTAAGGCGGTGAACGTGTATGACGAGACCACCGGCAAAACCGAGGCGTTTTGGGATGGCGGCTATACCGGCAATCCGTCGCTCTGGCCGCTGTATCGGCGCGATTTGCCGGAGGATGTGGTGATTGTGAACATCAATCCACTGCGGCGGGATACATTGCCGGTGACGCCACAGCAAATCACTAACCGGATCAATGAGATCAGCTTTAACTCATCGTTGTTAAGCGAGCTACGGGCCGTAGCATTTGTGCAAAGGTTGATCGAGCAAGGCGCGCTGAGCCGGGAAGAAAAGCGGGAGGTGAAGGTGCATATGATTGCCGATGATGCGCTGATGACCCGCTTGTCGGTGGCGACCAAAAGCTGGCCAGTGACGTCAGTGTTGCATCATTTGAAAGAGGCTGGGCAGGCGGCGGCTAAGGACTTCCTTAGTGCGCATAAGGCGGACCTAAACGAACGCGGAACCCTGGATTTGGCGGAGATGTACGGCAGTTAAGCGGAGCGTCTCTTGCGGAACGTGCTTGATGTGGCGCTGCGCGACAGGATTGGGGCGCTGCGTCCGTCCCATCACAGATGAGATTTCCCGTGAGAGTTGAGGCTAAATGAAGTGGTCTCACTCTTCCGGCGGCTGGGTCGGGTCTTTGGGGTTTGGGTAAACCAATCCAGCGGAAATCACCAATTTGGCCGCGTCTTCCACGGACATGTCGAGTTCGATGATGTCGTCTTTGGGGAAGAACAGCAGAAAGCCGGAGGTTGGGTTCGGAGTGGTTGGTACAAATACACTCATTAATGGGCTGGTGGTGGCTGCAGTGTAAGCCACCTCGCCTTTGGCGTTAGTGGAGATGAAACCAATCGCCCAGATTCCGCGACGCGGGTACTCGATCAGGCAGGCTTTCTCAAAGCTGCGCTCGGTTTGGGCAAAAACGGTTTCGGCGATCTGTTTCACACCGGAGTAGATCGAGCGCACCACCGGCATGCGCGAGACGAGGTTTTCGGCAAAGCGCAGCAGGGAGCGGCCCATCAGGCCTTTGGCAATCCAGCCTACAAGGATGGTGAAGATCAGGAAGATGATCATCCCTACGCCGCGCAGGTTGATGCCGATGTATTTTTCCGGCTGAATTGTCGAAGGGATTAGCGGCAGGACAAATCCATCTACCCAGCCCACAAAGGTCCAGACCAGCCAGATGGTCATGGCGATGGGCAAAATGACAACAATCCCCGTGAGAAAGCTGGACCGCAGGCGGGCAAAGAAGCCGGATTTGTGCGGTGTTTCGTTTTCGTCAAAAGGTGTCGTCATGAGGGGTCCTAGGGTCAGCCTGATGTTTAGTTAGGCATTTGTGTGTGGCGCTGCAATGACGATTGTTTGGGGGCCACATTTTGCGGCTGTCACGACGTGTCACAACGCCGTGGCAGCCTGTTATTTGCGCAAGATTTGGGCTTAAGCCTTGAGGGCGGCGGCGATGTCCGCGGCAAGGCGGGCGTTGTTGCGCACCAGTGCGATATTGGCGACCAGCGATTTGCCATCGGTGAGCTCAAAGATGCGGGCCAGCAGGAAAGGCGTGACGTCTTTGCCGGTCACGCCTTGGGCCTCGGCCTCTTCGGTGGCTTGGGCAATCACCGGGGCCAGTTCAGAGGCCGGGATTTCGTCGGCTGCTGGAATTGGATTGGCGACCAGCTGACCGCCTGGTAAGGCCATTGCGCCCCGTGTTTTATGAGCTGCGGCGATGTCAGCGGCGTTGTCCATGCGCAGCGGTGAAGTGAGATTGGAGGTGGCGGACCAGAAGGCCGGGAAGCTGTCTTGGCCGTAGGTGATGACTGGCACGCCGTTGGTTTCCAGCACTTCGAGGGTTTTGGGCACGTCGAGGATGGCTTTGGCACCAGCCGCCACCACGGTGACCGGGGTGTGGGCCAATTCAGTGAGGTCGGCGGAGATGTCAAAGCTGTCTTCCGCACCTTTGTGTACGCCGCCGATGCCGCCAGTGGCAAAGACGTCGATGCCTGCCAAATGCGCTGCAATCATAGTGGCAGCCACGGTGGTGGCGCCGGTGCGGCCTTGCGCCATGATCACCGGCATGTCTGCGCGGGAGACTTTGGCGACGTTTTTGGCCTGCGCGAGCTCTTCAAGCTGATCGTTGGTCAGCCCGGCATGCAAGGTGCCATTCAAAACGGCCATGGTGGCGGGCACGGCACCTTTTGCACGAATGTCGGCTTCGACCTGTTTCGCCACCTCGAGGTTTTGCGGATATGGCATGCCATGGGTGATGATCGTGCTTTCGAGCGCCACGATGGGCGTGCCGTTTTTCTTGGCCTCTTCCACTTCGGGGGAAAGGACCAGATCGAGGGAAATGAGGCTCATGTGGCGTGTTCTCCGGAGACGTATTTGGCGGCAGCGGTGAGGGCGCGATCAAGCGCGTCTTCGCGGCTGGCGTTTTGGGATTCGGCTACGATATGCGCGGCCATGAAGGTGTCGCCAGCGCCGGTGACCCGGGTCACCAGAACGGCAGGTGGTTGTTGGGTGAACACGCCGTCCGCCGTGCCGTCAGAGGCGGAGTTGCCGCCATCGGTGACAAGCGCGCGGGCAGCGCCACGGGCGAGCAGACCTTCGGCGGCTTCGGCGGAGGAGGTGAACTCGGTTTGGCAGAGGTAGCCCGCTTCCTCGAGGTTCACATAGAGCACGGCACGGGAGTGCATCAGGAAGGGCATCAGGCGTTCCGCTTTGCCCGGGGACGCGGGCGCGACGCGCAGGTCGGCGGCGGAGAACAGCGGGCTGCGGGCGATCTGATCGAGCAGACGCTGAGTCAGGTTGCCGTCGAGCGCGATGAGGCCGGGGTAGGGTGCGGCCTCGCTTCCAAGGGTGCCGTCTTCCAGAGGCGACAGGATTTTGTCGCCTGCCGCCTCAAGGCTGTGGGCGTCGGCGATGGCGGCAATAAGCCCGTTTTTGCCTTCGACCGCCATATAGGTGTCGGTGGGCAGGTCTGCGGAGCGATAGACGTAGTCCATAATGGCGCCCATCTCGGTGCAGGCGGTCATCAGCTCGTCGCCTTCCACATCTTGACCGATGGCCGACAGCGCTGCGGGACGCAGGCCAAAGCGGGCCAGCGTCATGGCGATGTTCCAGGCCACGCCACCCGGCAGGCGGGTGATGCGGCCGGGCACGTCGGAGCCTTGACGCATGTGGCTGGGCGCGCGGCCGATGATATCCCAGAGGACGGAGCCGATGCAGAGGATGTCTGGCTGAGAGGGGGCCTGTGCGGTCATGCGCGCTCCGGTAGGTTAGGCGCCAAAGGCGGCGTGTAGCTCTTGGAGTCTGGCTACAGGATCGTCGCTGCGCCAGATTTCTTCGCCGATGCCAAAGAAGTCGGTGAAAGGCGCGAGCTTTGCAATAATGTCGGCATTCAGCGCGCCCTCGGCCACTACAGGCACCTCGATCATGGCGGACCACCATTCAAACAGGTCTTTTTCTGCAAGGGTGCCGTCGCCAAGTGTCGTGCTGCCAACCGGGCCAAAGGCCACGTAATCCGCGCCGTTTTCGCCGGCGGTCATGCCTTCATGGGAAGACGCGCCGCAGAAAGCGCCAACAATGGCGTCTTTGCCAAGCTCTTTGCGGGTTTTCGCCACGGAGCGGGCCGCGTCGGTGAGGTGTACGCCATCCAGACCAAGGCGTTCGGAGAGTTGTACATGCTCGTCGATCACAATGGCGACGTCGCGGGCATGGGCCACTTCGCGCAACGCGTCGGCAGCGCGTGACAGGCGGTCTTCGTCTTTGGTGGCCAGCGCCATGCGGACACAGGCGATGTCGGCGGCGTCCAACACGGAGGCGAGTTGATCAGGGAAGCGGGAGAGTTCGATTTCCGGCGGGGTGATCAGGTAGATCTGCGGCAGCTCTGTGTCGGACATGCTCGGGCTCCAGATGGTCGTGTGCGAAGGTTTGGATCGCGTCGCTATAACGTGGATTTTTGCGCTTGGCTATCGGGAGTTGGCTATTTGGGCGGAAGACTTTGTGCGTTGGTTAAGGCCAGCGCGATCACCTGTGCGCGGCGGGTATCGTCGCCCAAGAGATCTTCGGACAGATCCACCATGCCGCCCATCTTGCGGCCGGTGAAGGAGAGCGGGTCGACGCCCTCGATTTCCAGGGCCTCTGCCTCGCGGGGTTTGCCCACGCGGGCCATGCCGCCGTCTTTGTGCACGCCGCAAACCATGTTGCTGTAATGCAGAAAACAGAGCCCGCCGAACATTTTCTTTTCTGTGATGCCGTCGATGTCGGCGAGGTCTTCGCGCATCAAGGTGGCGTGTCCTTCGTCGTAAGCCATTGAGGTTTCTCCTGTTGAAATGATTTTTTGCCTGCGGCGCGAGTATTTTTAGCAAGATGAAGCAGGGTGGCTTGTTTTGAAAGGGTGAGGGCGTTATCAGCGGGCGGATTTTTCAGGAGACCGTCATGACCAGTGCCACGCCACAGCCCGCCTTTGTGCTTGTTCGCCCGCAGATGGGGGAAAATATCGGTGGCGCGGCGCGGGCGATGTTGAATTTTGGGTTGGACAAGATGCGCGTGGTGGACCCGCGCGACGGCTGGCCCAATGAGCGGGCGGTGGCGATGGCGTCCGGTGCTGGCCGGGTGTTGGATGCGGCGTTTTTGACTGAGACTACAGAGCAGGCGCTGGAAGACTGTCATTATGTCTTTGCCACCACCGCGCGGGCGCGGGGGCTGACCAAGCCAGTGGTGACGCCTGAAACGGCGATGAAGCAGGCCGCCGAGATGATTGCACGTGGCGAGAAAGTTGCGGTGTTGTTTGGACCAGAGCGGGCTGGACTTGAAAATGAAGACATCGCGCGGGCCAATGCGATTATCAATGTGCCAGTGAACCCGGAATATGCCTCGTTGAATTTGGCGCAGTGCGTGTTGCTGACCGCCTATGAGTGGCGGCGTCAGAGCGCGGACATCGTGCATGAGCGCGTGGACATGTCCAAGACCGATTGGGCCAACAACGCCGATGTGGACGCGCTGGGGCGGCACTATGAAGAACGTCTTGAAGAGGCGGGCTTTTTCTTCCCCGAGGAGAAGGCGGAAGGCATGAAGGTCAATCTGCGCAATATGTGGAGCCGGATGCGGCTGACCCGCGCGGATGTGCAGATGTTGCACGGGGTGATGCGACAGATGGTCCGCTGGAAGGAAAAAGGCTGAGATTTGCCTTTTGTCGCAAGGCTGAACAAACATTCACATCGTATCTGAGAGTGGTTGAAGCTTCGGCGTGGCCCCACTAGGCTCGCGCCAAGATTTGGAGACAGCGATGAGCCAGAAACGCAGCATTTTTGAAGAGGTCAGCGAAGACGGACCCAAAGACACCCCCAGTGCGGTGGGTGTGATTGACAGCGGTGCCAAAGGCGCGCGGCGGGGCATTCGCATCTGGCTGATGATCCTGTTTGCACTGGTTTTTGTGATGATTGCCGTGGGCGGGCTGACTCGCCTGACCGACAGTGGTCTGTCGATCACGGAATGGCGTCCCGTGACCGGGGCGATCCCGCCGATGAGCGAGGCGGATTGGCAAGGTGAGTTCGACAAATACAAGCAGATTGACCAGTGGGCGATCGACAACAACTGGATGACTCTTGAGGACTTCAAATACATCTACTGGTGGGAATGGGGTCACCGTCAGCTGGGCCGTGTGATTGGTCTTGTCTGGGCGCTTGGCTTTGCCGGGTTTGCGATTGCGCGGCAAATTCCAACGGGGTGGACTGGGCGCTTGTTCCTGATTGGCGCGCTTGGCGGGCTGCAAGGGGCTGTGGGCTGGTGGATGGTCGCCAGTGGCGTGACCTCTGGGGAAGGTGTGACCACGGTGGCGAGCTATCGTTTGGCGACGCATCTGGGGTTGGCCTTTGTGATCTTGGGCTTCATCACCTGGTACATCTTGCTGTTGGGGCGCAGTGAGCGTGACCTGATGCAGGCGCGGCGCGGCAAAGAGGCCAAGCTGTTTGGCATGTCCACCGGCCTGCTGCATATGACGGGCGTGCAGATACTGCTGGGCGCTTTGGTTGCCGGAATTGACGCGGGGCGCAGCTATACCGATTGGCCTTTGATGGCGGGGCAGTTTTTCCCACCGGATGCCTTTTATGTAGAGCCGCTGTGGCGGAACTTCTTTGAAAATGCAGGGCTTGTGCAGTTTATCCACCGGATGTGGGGCTATCTGCTGTTGATTTTTGCCGTCGTGGTCTGGCGGCGTGGGCAAGGCTCCGCGCATGGGCACACGCGGTTTGCATTTAATGCTGCCTTTGCCGCAATTGCGGTGCAGATTGCGATTGGCATCGCCACTGTGCTCTACGCAGCACAGGTGCACATTGCGATTACGCACCAAGCCATTGCTGTTGTGGTTTGGGTTCTGATCCTGCGGGCGCGGTTCCTGAGCCACTATCCGATTGCAACCTCGGTGCGTGACGCATCCTGAGAGAAGGAAAATAAGAATGTCTGCATATGAGCAGTTGATGGCCTTTACCCACACCACGCAGGCGTTGGGCGAGGTGGCCGGACGTTTGGGCTGGGATCAGGAGGCGATCATGCCAGCCGGGGCCGCGCCCCAACGCGCCGAAGAGATGGCGGCGATGGAAAGCGTGCTGCACGCGCGCCGGATTGATCCCAAAGTTGGCGAGTGGCTGGCGGCGATTGATGAGGCGCAGCTGGATGAGGTGGGTCGCGCGCAGGTGCGTCATATCCGTAAGTCGTTTGAGCGAACCTCCAAGGTGCCGGCGGACTTGGCGGCGGAGATTGCCAAGGTGACCAGCCGCGCGCAGGGCATTTGGGCGCAGGCGCGCTCGGATGAAGATGTGGCGGCTTTCCTGCCAACCTTGGAAGAGGTTGTCGGGCTGAAGCGTCAGGAAGGTCAGGCGCTGGCCGCCGGTGGTGATGTCTATGACGCCATGGTCGACGACTATGAGCCGGAGATGACCGCCGAAGAAATCGCAGCGATGTTTGACGCGATGCGGCCACGGTTGGTGGCGTTGCGGGCGGCGGTTTTGGCTGCGGAGGCGCCGCAGAAATTGACCGGCACCTTCGCGGCGAACAAGCAGATGGCGCTGACAAGCAAATTGGCGGCAAGCTTTGGCTATGATTTTGACCATGGGCGCATTGATTGTGTGACCCATCCGTTTTGCTCGGGCTCCGGCAAAGATGTACGGATCACCACGCGCACCAGCGAGAGCGATCCGTTTAACTGTTTCTATTCCACAATCCACGAAGTGGGCCACGCGGCTTATGAGCAAGGCATTGATGACGCGTATCTTTTGACGCCACTGGGCCGTGGTGTGTCGATGGGCGTGCATGAGAGCCAGAGCCGGATTTACGAGAACCAGATGGGCCGCTCGCGCGCTTATACCGGATGGCTGTTTGAGCAGATGAAAGCGGAGTTTGGCGACTTTGGCATCGACTCAGCCGAAGGGTTTTACGGTACCGTGAACCGCGTGAATGATGGCTACATCCGGACCGAGGCCGATGAGGTGCAGTACAACCTGCATATCATGCTGCGCTTTGATCTGGAACGTGCCTTGATGCTAGGCGATTTGGCTGTCGGTGATCTTGAAGCGGCGTGGAATGACCGCTTCAAAGCAGACTTTGGCTATGCGGTGGACAAGCCCTCCAACGGTGTGTTGCAGGATGTGCATTGGTCCGTGGGCCTGTTTGGCTACTTCCCTACGTATTCGCTGGGCAACGTTTATGCCGGGTGCCTGAATGAGGCGCTGCGCGTGGCTGTCCCAGATCTGGATGCGCAATTGGCGCAGGGGGACACGTCGGCTGCGACTGGTTGGCTGCGGGAAAATCTGCAGCAGCACGGTGGGTTGCGCAAACCAGCCGATACCATCGCGCATGCCATTGGCAAGCCACCAACTGGGGAGCCGTTGCTGGACTACTTGGAAGCCAAGTTTGGTGATATTTACAAGCTATAACGCTTGCGGGTTTTGAAATAGAAAAGGGACGCTTTGGCGCCCCTTTTTTGTTTGGCGTGAGAAATTGTTTTGCCTGAGTGCAGGTGACCTTTGGTCAGCAGCCGAGGTCTTTCTCGCCTTGTTTGATGATTTTCAGTAGTTCAGCGTCACGGCCTGAGATTTCGGGGGATTTTGTGAAGCAGCTGTCGTTGCCAAAGGTTGCAATGCCGCGCTCGGAGCTAAAACAGTAGCCGTTTTCGTGGAAAATACGGTTGCGATGGTACCAGAGATCGTCGCAGGTCAGTGATTGCGTGTCGGTGCTTTCTGTGGTCGCAGCTGCTTCTATTGGTTCTTCTGGCGCGACGGGAAGGTCGCTGAGAAACTGAATCATTGGAAACAACATCAGCGCGGCGTAGCTGTGCAGGTGGTTGTCCTGGTCTTGTTGAAGGGTCTGCCAGTACGCGTAGGGGGAGCGCACGTGCTGTGGCTCGGGGTCAGAGTAGGGGCTGCGCGGCGCCTGATAGCCGATCCGCACGTCTATGGGGTGTCGGCTGCGGGCATCCCAAGCGGTGCGGGGTGTCCCGAAATTGGCGGTTTCCCCAACTTCGCGGGAAGTGTCCAGGCGTACGACACAATCTTCAGCGCCGTATGGGCCGCCGGTGCGGTAGCCGCGGCGGTGTCCGTAGATTGCGCCGTCCCGCTGCTCGATTTTGAGGTCACTGGTGTAAAACGGCCCGTCTTCGGATTGGTTTTCAGGCAGTTCCAGTGAGACAATTTCCATAAACTCCGCCCAGATGTCCGCGAGACCGGCCAGCGGATGGGGCTTCCATGTGGGCGCCAGGGCCCAGGAAAACGCGCCGTCATCCATCAGAAAAACGTTGTCGCATATCGTGTTGATCAGCTGGCGGTCGAGCGTGACGCTGTAGGAGATACCGGTCACTGCGACTTTGGCAAACAGCGCGTCCCCAACCGTGTCGACATAGTACATCGCATGTGGCGGTGTTTCGATGCTGCGTGCGTAGAGATATGGGGTGAGGTAAGGTGTGCCCTCGTCGTCGACCTTTTGCGCAAAAGCAAACAAGAGGGAGGAGTCCCGTATGGCTTCGTCATACACGGCGGCCACTTCTTCGGCGTCATAAGTTTCGCCGTCATCTGGCAGGACAATCCGGGGCGCATGCACGCCAAGACGTGCGGTGGGCGCGATGGCGCGCATGGCAATGGTTTCGTAGCTTTCGCCTTCAAAGGTATGTGCTCCAGCGAGGAACAGATTGGAGCAGGCGGACGCGCAGAGGTCTCCGTCAGCCACATAGGTTTGCAAGTCGGCAAAGGCGTCGCGCAGGAAGTCTACGATGACCAAGGATTCGTACAGGTCGCCGCCGGGGCTGTTGAAGCAGAGCGTGGCGCCGTCGGGCAGGCCGTTGTAGAAGCTTTCGCCATCATAGCCAAAGAGCGCGTGAAATCTCTGGAGATCGCCCCGCGTGACGCCGCCCTCATAAAGCACAGTGCAATTGGCGTATTTCCCACTGAGCTCCTGCGCTAGGATTGCACCGCCGTATTCGGCGTCAATTTCAGATTGGGACGACGTGGTGTTGAGGGTGAGGTTCGCTGTGAATGCGCTGCTGGCGGGCAGGCAGAGCGCGGCTCCTACGGCAAAAGCGCGAGACAGAGAGTGTTTGGTCATTTGGGTGCCATGGTGAGTGTTGGTGGCTGAAGAAAGTCATACAAGGGATTGCCTGGCAACATAAATCTGACCTCAGAAAAGCAAATGGCCCCACACGGTTGTGCGGGGCCATTTGGCGTTTGTCACATGTGGGGCGAGATTACTCCTCGCTGCCAACCTCATCTTCGTCCTGCTCAGCAATCCAAGCCACAGAGACCACTTCTTCGCCTTTGCCGGTGTTGAACACCCGCACGCCACCGGCGGATCGGGAGCGGAAGGAGATGCCATCCACCGGAACACGGATCGATTGGCCCTTGGAGGTTGCCAGCATGATCTGATCGCCCATCTCCACAGGGAAGGATGCCACCAGCGCACCACCGCGCATGTTTTTGTCCATGGTGGCCACACCCTGACCTCCGCGGCCGCGGACCGGATAGTCGTGGCTGGAGCTGAGCTTGCCTGCGCCACCAGCGGTGATGGTCAGGATCAAGTTTTCAGCTGCGGACATTTCGGCGTAGCGCTCCTGGGAGAGTTCACCGGCTGGTGCTTCCTCGTCATCGCTGGCGTCATCGGCCAGACCGGCCACGGCGCGGCGCATTTTGAGGTAGGCGGCGCGCTCTTCGCTTTCGGCGCGGAAGTGGCGGATCACGGACATGGAGACCACTTCGTCATCGCCATTGAGCTTGATGCCACGCACACCCACAGAGGCGCGAGAATTGAACACGCGCACTTCGGTGGTTGGGAAACGGATCGCGCGGCCGGAGTTGGTCACCAGCATCACATCGTCCTCTTCGGTACAGATGCGCGCGTTGATCAACTTGGTGTCGGCGTTGTCGTCCTCAAACTTCATCGCAATTTTGCCGTTGGATTTCACGTTGGTGAAATCGGACAGGCGGTTGCGGCGCACAGTGCCTGCGGAGGTCGCAAACATGATCTGCAGATCGTCCCACTCATCCTCTGGACGGTCGACCGGCATGATGGCCGCGATCGAGACGCCGGTTGGGATCGGCAGGATGTTCACAATGGCCTTGCCCTTGGCGGTGCGGCCGCCCAGCGGCAGGCGCCAGGTCTTGAGTTTATAGGCCATGCCGTCGGTGGTGAAGAACAAAAGCTGCGTGTGGGTGTTGGCCACAAAGAGCGTGGTGACCACGTCCTCTTCTTTGGTTTGCATGCCAGAAATGCCCTTGCCGCCACGCTTCTGGGCGCGGAAATCGGCGAGTGGGGTGCGCTTGATGTAGCCACCGGAGGTCACGGTCACCACCATGTCCTCGCGCTCGATCAGATCTTCGTCGTCCATGTCACCGGACCAGTCGACGATTTCCGTGCGACGTGGCACAGCGAAGGCTTCACGCACTTCGCGCAACTCGTCGCCGATGATGCCCATGATGCGCTCACGAGATCCGAGAATTTCAAGGTATTCCTTGATCTTAGAGGCCAGTTCTTCAAGTTCGTCGGTGACTTCTTTCACACCAATCTGGGTCAGACGTTGCAGGCGCAATTCGAGGATCGCGCGGGCCTGAGTTTCGGACAGGTTGTAGGTCCCGTCCTCATTCATGGTGTGGGTTGGATCGTCAATCAGACGAATATAGGCGGCGATGCTTTCCGCTGGCCAGCGGCGGGTCATCAGCTTTTCACGCGCTTCAGCCGCATCCGCAGAGGCACGGATGGTCGCAACCACCTCGTCCACGTTTGTCACAGCGACGGCCAAGCCACAGAGAATGTGGCTGCGCTCGCGGGCTTTGCGTAGCAGATAGGCGGTGCGGCGGGCGACCACTTCTTCGCGGAAGTCGATGAAGGAGGTCAGGAAGCGGCGCAGGGTGAGCTGCTCCGGACGACCACCGTTCAGGGCTAGCATGTTACAGCCAAAGTGCGTTTGCATCGGGGTGAAACGGAACAATTGGTTCAGCACCACCTCGGCGGTGGCGTCACGCTTGAGCTCGACAACAACGCGCACGCCGTCGCGGTCGGATTCATCCTGAACGTGGGCGATGCCTTCGATGCGCTTGTCGCGGGCCGCTTCGGCGATCTTTTCGATCATAGCGGCCTTGTTCACCTGATAAGGAATCTCATCGATGACTATCGCGTAGCGGTCCTTGCGGATTTCTTCGACGCTGGTTTTGGAGCGGATGATGACGCTGCCGCGGCCTTCTAGGTAGGCTTTGCGGGCGCCGGAACGACCCAACAAGATGCCGCCGGTCGGGAAATCCGGACCGGGCACGTAATCGATCAGCTGTTCGGAGGTCAGGTCCGGATCGTCGATCAGCGCCAGAGTGGCGTCGATGACTTCGCCAAGGTTGTGTGGCGGGATATTGGTGGCCATACCCACCGCAATACCACCCGCGCCGTTGACCAGCATGTTCGGGAAACGGGCCGGAAGTACGGTCGGTTCCTGGTCCTTGCCGTCGTAGTTGTCCTGAAAATCGACGGTTTCCTTGTCGATGTCAGACAGCAGCGCGCCAGCAGGCTTGTCCATGCGAACTTCGGTGTAACGCATGGCCGCCGGGTTGTCGCCGTCCATGGAGCCAAAGTTACCCTGACCATCCAGCAGTGGCAGGGACATGGAGAAATCCTGCGCCATACGCACCAACGCGTCATAGATCGCGGAGTCGCCGTGCGGGTGGTATTTACCCATCACGTCGCCCACAGGACGCGCCGACTTGCGGTAGGCCTTGTCGTGGGTGTTGCCGGTCTCATGCATGGCATAAAGGATGCGGCGGTGCACCGGTTTCAGGCCGTCACGCAGATCGGGAATGGCGCGGCTGACGATCACGCTCATTGCGTAGTCAAGGTAGCTGGCGCGCATTTCCTCCTCGATGGTCACAGAAGGACCGTCGTGGATCATCCGCTCGTGTGTGGTTTCTTCTTCGTTTTCAGGGGTTTCCGGCGTGTCGCTCAAGTCCCAGTCTCGCTTCTATTTGGCGGTCCATATGTTGTTGGAACGCTTATATCAGAGGCATCATATAGGGTGCAATGGTGCAGTGTCCCTCTCCAGACTGGATTGGTTGATAGATTGCTTAAGGTTGCAAACTGAGGTCTCTTCGGTCCGTTTAGCGATAACTAGCCATTAACGGTTTTGGTGCAATTGAACTGAAGGTTAAATCTAAACGGGAATAATTTGAGATGAGTGTAGACCTTCGGCTCGGCCTTTATTCGGGAAACCAGTACAGCGATCTGGGTGTTTCCAACGATGTCCATAGGGGGCAGGTGCGCTTCTGGGTGACGAACGATGGCACAAGTGCCATGCCGAGTTCCGCAAGGTACCAAGTTGTTGCCTATGCGCCGGATGGCACGGAACTTATGGTCATGGCAGATGCAAATTTCAGCGCGATTTCTGCTGGGTCCAGCAAAAACATCACCGCGGCTTTTGATCACGCGAACATTTATACAAGCTACCCTGAGCTGATTGGGCAGGCGCTAAGCTATGAAGTGCGGGTCGATGTGGGCAGTGCAATTGCCGAGACCGATGAAACCAACAATAAAATGATGTTTGCGGGTGAACCGCTGCCGGTGATTGGGCCTGATTTGACGTTCCAACCCACCTATTCTGATGGCTATTCAGACAAAGGAGTCTTCAGTGATCGGCATTCAGCGCAGATCCAGTTCGTTGCAAGAAATGACGATGTCGGAACAATGGAAGCTTCTGCACACTATTCAATCGTTGCGTTTGCTCCCGACGGTACTGAGCTGATGGTTGTAAAAGAAGGGGTCGTGGGCAAGCTCGCCCCGGGACAAAACAAGCAGATCCGGGCCTACTTCAATCATGATCAGATCTATGCCAATCACCCAGAACTCGCTGGGCAAAGCTTGACGTATGAAGTGCGTTTGGACAGCGGCAGCCTTGTCTCTGAAACCGACGAAACCAACAACACATTGACTTTTATCGGAGATCCGCTGCCTGTCATTGGTCCGGACCTTACCTTCCAACCCACATATTCTGATGGCTATTCAGACAAGGGAGTCTTCAGTGACCGGCATTCAGCGCAGATCCAGTTCGTTGCAAGAAATGACGATGTCGGAACAATGGAAGCTTCTGCACACTATTCAATCGTTGCGTTTGCTCCCGACGGTACTGAGCTGATGGTTGTGAAAGAAGGGGTCGTGGGCAAGCTTGACCCGGGACAAAACAAGCAGATTCGGGCTTACTTCAATCATGATCAGATCTATGCCAATCACCCAGAACTTGTAGGGCAAAGATTGACGTATGAAGTGCGTTTGGACAGTGGTAGCCTTGTCTCTGAAACCGACGAAACCAACAACACATTGACTTTTGTCGGAGATCCGCTGCCTGTCATTGGTCCAGATTTGGCGTTCGTCGACAATTACGCGAACGGCTATGGTGATAGAGGAACGCAGGGCGATAGCCATATCGCCGAGATACGCTTCTTCTATGCAAACGACGATGTAGGTTCCATGGGCTATGGGGCAAAATACACGATTGTTGCCTTTGCCCCTGATGGGACAGAGCTTTTGCAAGTTAAGGAAGGCGGGTTGTCTAAGTTGAACCCAGGGCAGAGCGCGCAGGTGCGGGCACAGTTCAACCACGACGAAATATACGCCAATTACCCGGAGCTCATTGGGCAAAGCCTGACTTACGAAGTCCGTTTGGACAGCGGGAACATCATCGCAGAGACGGATGAGACGAACAATACAATGACATTTGTAGGCCAGCCGTTGCCGGATATGCCTGCTGACTTGGCTGTTCAGCAGGTGTCGATCACCGAGGAAGGGGTGTTGGATGGCGTCATGCAGGCGTCGTTGCAATTTGACTATTCAATTGTTGATTTGCGCGCGTTCCACGGTGCGGTGAACTATCAAGTCGAACTTATTGCGCCGGGCGAAACGGTAGGGACCGTTTTCGCGACAGGCGTGATCGCGGCCCCGGTGGGCAACAGTTCAGGTTCAATCACTATTCCGGATGTAGCTGCGCAGATTTATGGTTTGGGGCAGGATGCTTTAAACGAGACCTATGAGTTCCGCGTGACGCTTGATCCACAGAACACGATCAGCGAGACAAATGAAAACAACAATACCGGGGTAGCGGAGCTTTACGCTCCGGTCATTCTACCGGACGCGTATGTGACCGAAGCGCGTTCAGTGCTGCAGGCTGACGGAAGTGAGTCGTTTGTTTTTAAAGCGTCTCTTGGCGGGAACGATGTGTTGAGTGGGCCAGTGGACTATCAGATCGTCGCAAGTGCAGAGAACGGAGGCCCGGTTTTGGTTTTGGAAACTGGCAACACCACGTTGTTTGCAGGCGGAGATACGCAAGTCATTCAGTTGGATGATCTTAGCGAGGCACTGTTCGCTGCGGGGGCGAACGCGAATGAAAGCTATGTTTTCACAGCGATCCTTGATCACAGCAATAGCCTCGAGGAATTCAATGAGTTCAACAACTTTGGATCAGAAGTCTTTGACTTAGCGTAGAAAAGGATCACAGCTCCGCCAGAGAATATACGTTGGTGGAGCTGTGCCGTTTTTGTGTTTGGATTTTTACTCGTCCTGTTAGGCCGAACAGGACGCGCCGCCAAGGACGCAGAATTTGGCGCAGTGCGGGTGGTTGAGCAGCACTGGCTTTTCCGCGTCTTTTAAGGTTGGGCCGAGGTCAAATTCCTCGACGTATGGCAGCAGTGTGCAGGCCACAACCGAAGCGCGCTCTGAACCCTTGCGACGCACGACCATGCGGGAACTTGCGCACATAACTTCATTTGGAGATTTGTTTAAGATCCCCCAGCACTCAGTTGTAATTTCAGGAACTTCGACGCTTTCATCCATTTCTGGAAATAACATCGTTTGCGCCGGATTTAGGGCGTCGATTGGAATGTTGAGACTATTGAAAAGCTCGGCATAGCCTTGGCGGGCGTCCGCTTCGCTTTCTCCCCAAATGCTGCGGCCGGCGGCAGTCATCTGAAAGCCTTCATCGCGCAGCCATTGCATGCCGAGTAACATGCGCTCAAACGAGCCAACACCTCGTTCCGTGTCGTGGTGTTCAGCACTCCAGTGATCGATCGAAATACGGAAGGTCAGCTTGTCGCGATAGGTTTCACGCAGGTCCAGGAGGCCTTCCCGCACACGTTTTCGCATGAGAGGTTGCATGGCGTTTGTGAGGATCAACACTTCGTACCCGAGTTCCAACGATCGGCGTGTGATGTCGATCATCTCCGGGTTCATAAACGGCTCGCCGCCGGTGAAGGCGATTTCGCGCACACCCCAATTGCGCGTATCGAGCTGATCTAGGTAGTCGGAGACCTCGTCAGCAGTGATGTAGAGCAGCGCGTCATTGGTGGGAGACGAAAGGATGTAGCAGTTCTCGCACTGAATGTTGCAGAGCGTGCCGGTGTTGAACCAGAGCGTTTGCGGGTCCGTGAGTGCGACATGAGCGCGAGTTTCACCTTTGGCGGTGATAAAGGGATCGTTGAACTTCCCGATATTTACGTGATCTTTCATGTGCCTGCCATGTTCCTGTCCTTCCTCGGTACTAGTCAGACAGATATGGGCAAGTAAAGCGGTGACGAGGTGTTTGACACAGTTGTGATGTGAGGTTGCGGTGTTAGAGTGGCGGTGTTATGAGGTCGTTAGCGCTAACGATATTCCGGTAAAACCCGGACTGCCGAAAAGGAAAGAGGCCCCATGGTTTCGCGTATCATTCCCGTGGAAACGTTTGATCTTGTGATCTTTGGAGGAACGGGGGATTTGGCGCGGCGAAAAATTCTGCCGGCCTTGTTCAAGCGGTATTGTTCCGGTCAGATGCCCGACGGCAGTCAAGTGATCGGTGCGGCGCGTAGTGAATTGACCGAAGATGCGTATCGCACGTCTGTCGCCGAAGCGTTGCGCGAGTTTGCAGGCGAGGCGGCGCAAGATGCCCGAGCCGTGGACGGTTTTTGCGCCAATTTGCATTATGTTGCCGTGGATGCGCGCGGCGAGGGCGGCTGGAACGAGTTGGCGGCGCTGCTCAAGCCGGAGTCGGTGCGGGCGTTCTATTTTTCGGTTGGACCTGGTGTGTATTCGGATCTGGCCAAAGGGTTGAAGCGGCATGGCTTAACACAAGAAGACACGCGGATCGTAGTGGAAAAGCCATTTGGTCATGACCTTGAAACAGCGCAGGCATTGAACCGCGAGTTGGCGCAGTATTTTGACGAGAGCCAGATTTACCGCATCGACCACTATCTTGGCAAAGAGACGGTGCAGAACCTGATGGCGGTGCGCTTTGGCAATATGCTGTTTGAGCCGCTGTGGAACGCGCAATACATCGACCATATCCAGATCACCGTAGCCGAAAGCGTCGGTGTGGCAGGACGTGGCGAGTATTATGAGCGCTCGGGGGCAATGCGCGATATGGTGCAGAACCACTTGATGCAGCTTCTGTGTTTGATTGCCATGGAGCCTCCGTCGCAGTTTGAGCCGGATGCGGTGCGTGATGAGAAGCTGAAGGTGATCCGTGCGTTGGATACAGTTGCGCCGCACCACATTGTACGCGGGCAATATACAGCCGCGGATGGGGCGGACAGCTATCGTGAAGATGTTGAAAATCCACGCTCCAAGACCGAGAGCTTCATTGCTCTGAAGTGTCAGGTGAACAACTGGCGGTGGGCTGGCACGCCGTTTTACCTGCGTACAGGCAAACGGTTGTCTGAGCGCGATAGCGAGATCACTGTGGTGTTCAAAGATACGCCCCATTCGATCTTTGGCGATGAAGCTGGACGGCATCGCAATGAGTTGAGCATTCAGCTGCAACCCAATGAAGGAATTACATTAAATGTGACCATCAAGGAGCCGGGGCCAGGGGGGATGCGGTTGGTGGATGTGCCGCTGGATATGAGTTTTGCCGAGGCTTTGGGGCCAAAAGGGCAAGGCACAGCGGATGCTTACGAGCGGCTGATCATGGATGTGATCCGTGGCAACCAAACACTGTTTATGCGCGATGATGAGGTGGAAGCGGCCTGGGCCTGGACCGACCCGATCATTCGCGGATGGGAAGCGCGGGGCGATGTACCAAAGCCTTATGACGCGTTTTCTTATGGGCCGGATGACGCGGCCGTGATGATGCGCCGGGACGGGCGAAACTGGAGAGGATTGGGCAAATGAACTTCAACACCTACCCCGATGCAGAGATGATGGCGATGGATGTTGCCAGCGTGCTGGCGGATGATTTGGCGGAAGCGCTGCACAACAAAGACCGTGTGGTGCTTGCAGTGCCAGGAGGTACCACGCCAGGGCCGATTTTTGATGCGCTGAGTGCGGCGGATCTGGATTGGGACCGCGTGGATGTGATCCTGACGGACGAACGCTGGGTGCCAGAGGATCACGAGCGGTCCAACTCTGCGTTGGTGAAATCACGCCTTTTGACCAACCGGGCTGTGGCGGCGCGGTATTTGCCGCTGTATGCGCCAGCTGAGGCGCCAGAGGCCGTGTTGGCTGAGTTGGAGACCACCATTCTGGGGGCGCTGCCGGTGGATGTGGCCTTGCTGGGTATGGGCGCGGATATGCACACGGCGTCATTGTTCCCCAAAGCGGATGGGCTTAAGGCGGCATTGGCCTCGGACGCGCCGGTATTGGTGCCCATCCGACGTGAAGATTTGCCGGATGTGCGGATCACGCTGTCTGCGCGGGTGCTGGATGCGGCGGTGCGCAAGCATATTCTGATCAAAGGTGCGGACAAGCGTGAAGCTTTGCAGGCCGCGCAGAAACTGCCAAAAGAAGAGGCGCCGATCAAATCTATTTCCACCGGTGCTGAAGTACATTGGACGGAGTGATTGGGTATGTGGACTGAACTGGACGCGCTACGCGAAGGCGCGGCATCGCGTCAGATTTCGGCGCTTTTTGAAGCCGATGAGAACCGGGCGCAGGAATTTACCCTGAAGACAGATGGGTTGCTGTTTGACTACAGTAAGACCTCGATTGATGCCGATGCCAAGGCGGCCTTGATCCGACTGGCGGAGGCTGCGGGTGTGGCGGCCAAACGGACGGCGATGTTTGCGGGCGAGAGGATCAACGTCACAGAGGACCGGTCCGTGCTGCACACGGCGCTGCGCAACCTGGGAGACGATCCTTTGGTTGTGGACGGTCTGGATGTGTTGCCGGAGGTTCGCGAAACCCGTGCGCGGATGGCTAAGCTGGCCAGCGCGGTGCGCGATGGCAGCTTCCCGGGCAACGGCAAGCGTATCACGGATGTGGTGAACATCGGGATTGGCGGCTCTGACCTTGGACCTTTGATGGCGGTTATGGCGCTTGAGCCCTATGGAGATGGTCCAAAGTGCCACTTTATTTCCAATGTCGATGGTGCAGATGCGACCGATACGCTTGCAGGGCTTGATCCGGAAAGCACGTTGGTGATTGTGGCGTCCAAGACGTTTACCACGCAAGAAACTTTGATGAATGCGCGCACGGTGATGGATTGGGCCGGTGGCCCGGACGCGCTGAGGCGGTTTGTGGCGATTTCCTCCGCCGTGGATCGTTGTGCGTTGTTTGGCATTCCGGCGGAGCGGGTGTTTGGCTTTGAAGATTGGGTCGGCGGGCGCTACTCGGTTTGGGGACCAATTGGCTTTTCGCTGATGCTGGCGATTGGGCCAAAGGCGTTTGAGAGCTTCCTTGAGGGAGCCCAGGCGATGGACCAACACTTCTGCGTTGCGCCGCTTGAGGAAAACCTGCCGGTGTTGTTGGCGTTGGTTGGCATTTGGCATCAGCAAATTTGTGGGCATGGCACACGGGCCGTTTTGCCTTATGAGCAACGGTTGGCGCGGTTGCCTGCATATCTGCAGCAGCTTGAGATGGAGAGCAACGGCAAGGGCGTGGCCTTGGATGGGGCGCGGCTGGATCGCGTGGCCGGGCCGGTGGTCTGGGGCGAACCTGGAACCAATGGTCAGCACGCGTTTTATCAGTTGATCCACCAAGGGCAGCAGGTTGTGCCGTGTGAGTTTATGGTGGGCGCCGAAGGGCATGAGCCTGCTTTGAGCGAGCATCACCGCGCTTTGGTGGCCAATTGTCTGGCGCAGTCGGAAGCTTTGTTGAAAGGCCGCACGGAGGCGGAAGCGCGAGCGCAGCTGGAGGAAAAGGGCGTATCAGGCGCTAAACTGGATCAGTTGGCCAAACACCGCGTGTTTGAAGGCAACCGCCCGTCGACCACTTTGGTCTATCCGCGCCTGACGCCTTACGTGCTGGGGCAGATTGTGGCGATGTATGAGCATCGGGTGTTTGTCGAAGGCGTGATCTATGGCATCAACTCTTACGACCAATGGGGGGTGGAGCTTGGCAAAGAACTGGCCAATGGTTTGGTGCCAGCGATGGAAGGCAAAGGCGCGCCGGACGGATCAAGCGCGTCGACAATTGCGTTGCTCGATCACATACTGAGCATGCGTGATTAAGCGCATTTCAAAGAACTGCTAACAGCGCCGCGTTCCTATGGGATGCGGCGTTTTGCTTTAAATTTGCAATTTAAGTCATTGATTTCGTGGAGCGGGTAACGGGAATCGAACCCGTAACCAGAGCTTGGGAAGCTCGTGTGATACCTTTTCACCATACCCGCAGCACGCCTGTTGGTAGGACAGCGCTGCGGGAGGGTCAAGCGCGATTTACCTAGCCGCGACGCCGGCGGCGGCGGCGACCGCCCGCGGCGTCATCTCCGCCGCCGCCAGTGTTGAAACTGACGTCTGGTAGGTCGACCACGCCGCGCAGGATCGGGAAGGGATCGGCGGAATTGGGCAGGGCGGAGGCGTTCACAAAATGCTCCTGGAAGCGCGGCTCCACGGCGGTTTCGATCTTCTCGATTTTGCGCACGAGGGTTTCGATGTCGCCACGGGAGTCTTGGTTCAAAAGCGCGATGCGGGCGCCTGTGCCGGCAGCGTTGCCTGCGGAGGTGACTTTGTCGAGCGGGCAGTCAGGGATCATGCCCAGAACCATGGCGTGTTTGGCAGAGATATGCGCGCCAAAGGCTCCAGCGAGCACCACGCGGTCCACCTGATCCACGCCGCGTTTGTCCATCAGCAGGCGCGCGCCGGAGTAGAGCGCGGCCTTGGCCATCTGGATGGCGCGGATGTCGGCGTTGGTGACGGTGATAGGTTTTTGGTCGGCGTCACCTTCCCACAGCGTGTAGGAATTGGTGCGGCCGTCCGCAAAGCAGCGGGAGGTGCCAGTTTGCTCAGCCGAGCCAATCAGGCCAGAGGCATCAACGATGCCCGCGAGGCGCATTTCGGCAATGACTTCGATGATGCCGGAGCCGCAGATGCCGGTAATGCCGGTTGCGGCGATAGCAGCTGTGAAGCCGTCGTCATCTGACCAGAGGTCACAGCCAATCACGCGGAAACGCGGCTCTTTGGTGACGGGATCAATTTCCACACGTTCGATCGCGCCGGGCGCGGCGCGTTGGCCGGCGCTGATCTGCGCGCCCTCAAAGGCTGGGCCCGTTGGGGAGGAGCACGCCAGTACGCCGTTTTTGTCACCCAGCAGGATTTCAGCGTTGGTGCCCACGTCGACCACGAGCGCGAGGTCGTCGGATTTGTCTGGCGCCTCAGAGAGTGCCACACCGGCGGCGTCTGCGCCGACGTGACCGGCGATGCATGGCAGCAGGTAGGCGCGGGTGCCGGGGGCGATGTTGAGGCCAAGATCGGATGCGGGCAGGGAGAGCGCGTCTGATGTGGCGAGCGCGAAGGGGGCCTGGCCCAATTCAAACGGGTCGATGCCAAGGAACAGGTGGTGCATCACCGGGTTCATGACAAAGACCGCGTCGAGGATTTGTGTGGGCGCGATGTCGGCCTCTTTGGCGATGTCGGTGACCAACTGGTTCAAGCCGTCGCGCACCGCTTCGGTCATTTCCAGATCGCCGCCCTTGTTCATCATGGCGTAGCTGACGCGGCTCATGAGGTCTTCGCCAAACCGAATTTGCGGGTTCATCAGGCCGGAGGAAGCCACGACCTCGCCCGAGGTCAGATCACAGAGGTGGCCCGCGATTGTGGTGGAGCCGAGATCGACGGCGAGGCCGTACACAGGCCCTTCGAAGTAGCCGGGCCAGAGGGCGATCAGGCGGGGTGGAGCTCCGGTGTGGTCTTGGTGAACTGCGGCGGTTACCGCCCAATTGCCTTTGCGCAGGATTGGCTGTAGCGGGCGCAGGAGATGGGTGTCCACCGAGATTTTTGCATGACCGGTGGCGGCTTTGAGCGCGGTCAGCAAGCGCTCCAGATCGCCAGACGGTTTGTGCATGTCGGGTTCTTCGACTTCGACATAAGTCAGGTGCACAGTGGGGTTCAGAGTGATGTCGCGCACCTCGGCGCGTTTGCGCACCACCTGTTTGTGCACCTGGCTCTCTGGCGGCACGTCGATCACAATATCGCCTTGCACGGTGGCCTGACACCCAAGACGGCGGCCTTTGATCAGACCGCGTTTGTCATCGTAGCGTTGTTCTACCGCATTCCATTCCGACAATGCGTCCTCTGAAACGGTCACGCCGTGTTTGGGGAATTCGCCATAGGCAGGAGTTATCTGACATTTTGAGCAAACCCCACGGCCACCACAGACGCTGTCCAGATCGACGCCAAGTTGGCGCGCAGCTGTCAGGATGGGCGTGCCCGCCGGAAAATGTCCGCGTTTGCCGGAAGGGGTGAAGATTACAAGTGGGTCGCTGCTCATAGAGAAGGCCTCAAGTCTGTTCGCTTGGCTGGCAGCATAGCTGCCGAAAATTGCGGCGAAAGGCAAGGAACGGCATGGGTTGGTTCATGCGCGGCATATGGAGAGGCAAATATTGATCGATGAGTCAGGAAAGTCTGATGAAGGGCCTTGGGCGAAGCTATTTTGGGCAGAAAGAGGAGACTGGTGCATTTCCGCGCGGTTTAGGGGTTTTCCACAGTGCAAGGCCATGCGATAGGGACGTGCCAAATGAAGCCCCGCAACAGGAGATTTGCGATGGAGATTCGTGAGGCCCTCACTTTCGATGATGTTCTACTGGTTCCAGCCGCGTCTGCAGTTCTGCCGTCCACGGCGGACACGCGTACGAAGGTCACAAAATCCATCGATCTCAACATTCCGCTGCTGAGTTCCGCGATGGACACGGTCACCGAAAGCCGGATGGCGATTGCCATGGCGCAGGCCGGTGGCATGGGCGTGATCCACAAGAACCTGGACGCAGATCAACAGGCGCGGGAAGTGCGCCGGGTGAAACGTTTCGAGAGTGGCATTGTATATAACCCAGTAACGTTGACCCCAAACCAGACGCTGGCAGATGCCAAGGCGTTGATCGAGCGCTATCGCTTCACCGGCTTCCCGGTGGTGGATGAGCAGGGCCGTGTGGTGGGCATTGTGACCAACCGTGACATGCGGTTTGCGCAGTCTGATGACACGCCGGTGCATGCGATGATGACCACGGCGGATCTGGCGATGCTGGCGGAACCTGCGGATCTGGAAGAGGCAAAAAGCCTGATGCGGGCGCGTCGGATCGAAAAGCTGTTGGTGCATGATGGCAACGGCAAGCTGACCGGTCTGTTGACCTTGAAAGACACAGAGCAAGCCGTGCTGAACCCAACGGCCTGTAAAGACGATCTGGGCCGACTGCGGGTGGCGGCGGCGTCTTCTGTTGGGGACAGCGGCTTTGCGCGTTCTGAAATGCTGATTGATGCCGGTGTGGACATTGTGGTGATCGACACCGCGCACGGCCACTCAGAAGGGGTTCTGGAGGCTGTGAAGCGCGTGAAAAACCTGTCCAACTCCGTACAGGTGATTGCGGGTAACGTTGCGACAGGGGAAGCAACCAAAGCGTTGATCGATGCGGGCGCGGATGCGGTGAAAGTGGGCATCGGCCCTGGCTCGATTTGTACCACACGTATGGTGGCTGGCGTGGGCGTGCCGCAGCTGACCGCGATTGACGACTGCGCAACCGCTGCAGGCGATGTGCCGGTGATTGCGGATGGTGGCATCAAGTTCTCTGGCGATTTTGCCAAAGCGATTGCGGCGGGCGCGTCCTGTGCGATGGTTGGCTCGATGATTGCAGGCACCGATGAAAGCCCGGGCGAGGTGATCCTGTACCAGGGTCGTTCGTTTAAGTCGTACCGTGGCATGGGCTCTCTTGGTGCCATGGCGCGTGGCTCTGCGGATCGGTATTTCCAGAAGGATGCGGCCAGCGACAAGCTGGTGCCAGAAGGCATTGAAGGGCAGGTGCCTTACAAGGGGCCTGCGGGCACTGTGGTGCATCAGCTGGTTGGCGGTCTGCGCGCGGCGATGGGCTACACTGGCAATGCAACCGTGGCCGAGATGCGTAAGAACTGTAAGTTTGTGAAAATCACCGGCGCGGGTTTGAAAGAAAGCCACGTGCATGATGTGCAGATCACCCGCGAAGCGCCAAACTACCGGGTTGGATAAAACTGCCGCCTGAGACGCTGTTTAAGTGACGCAAAACGAAAGGGCTGAACCTTCGCGGGTTCAGCCCTTTTTTGATTGATTTTCAGGGGATGGATTAGAAATCCGTCCAGGTTTCCTCAGCGGCGTTGCCGTTTGATGTGAAGCTCGGCGCGGCGGGGGCTGGCTTTGGGGCCTCCGGCTTTTTAGCGGCAGGCTTGGACTTCGGCTGATCCGCCTGTTTGTCTTCTTGCCAATCCGTCTCAGTCACCTTCGCAGGCGCCGCCGGTTTGTCGGCTTTGGCTTTGCCGTCCAACTTGAAGTGACCAACCATGTTGGCCAGGCCAACGGCATCGGATTTCAGCAGGTGCGTCGCGGCGGTGGATTCCTCTACCATGGCGGCGTTTTTCTGGGTCACCTGATCCAGCTGCATCACGCCGGCGTTGATTTCTGCCAGGCTTTGCGACTGTTCGGTGGCACCGTCGGCGATTGAAGACACCATCCCGGAGATGTGGACCACACGTTCCACGATCACGCTCAGCGCATCGCCGGTTTGACCCACAAGGCTCACACCACGCTCGACTTGCTCGGATGACTTGTCGATCAGGGCTTTGATTTCGTTGGCCGCCTCAGAGGAGGAGTGCGCTAGCTTGCGCACTTCGGAGGCCACAACCGCAAAGCCTCGACCGGCGTCACCTGCGCGGGCGGCTTCGACACCGGCGTTCAGGGCTAAGAGGTTGGTCTGGAAGGCGATGTCGTCAATCACAGAGATGATCTGGGAAATGTGGGTGGAGCTTTGCTCGATCTCGGTCATGGCAGAGACGGCATTGCGCACCACTTCGCCGCTTTCCTCGGCTTCGGTTTTGGCAGTTTGCATGGTGCCTTCCACGTCGCGCGCGCCGTCCGCGGCGGCTTTCACGGAGCGGGTCAGGTCATCCAGCGCAGCTGCAGTCTCTTCCAGCGTGGCGGCCTGGCTCTCCGTGCGTTTTGACAGATCGTCAGATGCCTGGCTGATTTCAGAAGCCCCATTGTGGATCGACTGAGACGCGTCAACCACGTCGTTGACAGTGGTGCTGAGGTTGGTGATGGAGGCGTTGAAGTCTGCGCGCAGCTTTTCGTATTCCTCCGGGAAGGCCACCTTGATTTGCGATGTCAGATCGCCGCCGGACAGGCTGGCAAGGTGCTCGGACAGGGTCTCGACCACTTCGGACTGGGCCGCCGCGGCTTCTTTCTGGTTGGCTTCCAGTTCACGCTGACGCAGCAGCGCAGTGCGGAACACATCGAGAGTGCGGGCCATGTCCCCCAGTTCGTTCTTGGTCTCGGTGAAAGGAATATCGGCATCGGTGTCGCCTTCGGCCAAATCTGCCATGCGTGTCCGCAGAGCGCCCATTGGGCCGGTTACGCTGCGGATGATGAAGTACGAGACCAAAGAGAGCACAACAAGGATACCGCCAAGAATGGTCAGGGCCTTGTTGCGAATCTTTGCCATCTCTGCCTCGATGTCGGAGAGATAAGCACCGGTGCCAACAATCCAGTTCCAGGGCTCATAGTGGAAGGCAAAACCAATTTTGGCTTCCTGAAGGTCGCTGTCCGGCTTCTGGAAGTGGTAGATCAGGGTGCCGCTGCCGTTTTCCACTGCAACCTTGCGCATTTCCTGGAAGATTTTCACACCGTTCGGGTCTTCGAGTTCTGCCTGGTTGTGACCGATCCATTGGGGGCGGAATGGGTGTGCGGTCATGATATAGTCGGTGTCAAAGGCAAACATATATCCGTTGTCACCATAAGACAGTGCTTCGAGCTGTTCGCGGCCAAGCTCACGCGCCTGTTCTGGCGTGTATTTTCCTGACTGAACCCCTTCCTCCAGCGCCACAAGCAGGCTTGTGGCGGTCTCGGTGATCTCGAGGAGCTTTTTATTGTACATGGTTTCCACGGTGTTGCGCATGTGGTTTTGCAACAAAAGGGTCAGGACAACGGCGAGGGCAAGCGCCACAACGGCGATCGCGCTTATCCGCGTAGAAAGTTTCGTCAAGAAGGCTGGCATGACAGGCTACACTCTGGTTGTTGGCGTTTCAGATGTCGAGGTAGAATGGTCGAGTTTAATGAAGCCTTATGCGCCCGTCTTATTTGTGAGGGGTAAGGGCATTTTGCGCCCTTGGCGTGATTCGGGAAGCGTGGAATCACTCTAAAATTGATTTACGCCTAAAATTTAGGCAGTTCGCGAAGAGTTGCAGTTCAGGTCGTCATTGATGTAGAGCAGGCCACCATCCGAGACGGCATGAATGTTGGTTCCGAACGGTGGGAAATTGAGTGGGATGGTCACATGACGCCAGCAGCACGCGTTCAAGCCGCGATTGAAATTTTGGACCAGGTTTTAGTGGGAGCACCGGCGGAAAAAGCGCTGACCGGCTGGGCAAGGCGCAGTCGTTTTGCGGGCTCCAAAGACCGGGCTGCGGTGCGAGATCATGTGTTTGATGCGTTGCGTCGGCGGAACTCGGCGGCCTTTGTCGGGGGCGGTCTGACTGGGCGCGGGCTGATGATCGGCGTGCTGCGTCAGGATCAGGCGGATTTGGACGCTGTCTTCACCGGGGAAGGCTATGCGCCGGCTGCGCTTTCAGCGGATGAGCAATCGGTGCCAGTCGGCGATCCGCCGCTGGACGTACCTGATTGGCTTGAGGCCCCAATGCGCGACAGTTTGGGGGCGGCGTTTGAGGACAATGTCGCAGCCCTGCGCGGGCGAGCGCCGGTGATCCTGCGGGTGAATTTGCGCAAAGCCACTGTGGCGCAGGCGCAAGAGTTGTTGGCCGAGGATGGCATCGAAACGCTCACAATGGCGTTGGTGGACACGGCCCTTGAGGTCACGGAAGGGGCGCGACGGATCAAGAACAATGCAGCCTATCTTGATGGTTTGGTGGAATTGCAGGATGCCTCCAGCCAGGCATCGGTTGCGGTACTTTCGTTTTCTAAAGGCATGAAAGTGCTGGATTATTGCGCAGGAGGAGGCGGTAAAACCCTGGCCATGGCGGGGCGTGCCGAAGCACAGTTTTTTGCACATGACGCCCTGGAGCATCGTATGACGGACCTGCCCGCGCGCGCCAAAAGAGCTGGCGTAAAGGTGCAGGTCGTGAAAACGCCAAAGGACAAAGCGCCGTATGATTTGGTGCTTTGCGATGTGCCGTGCTCTGGCAGTGGCACTTGGCGGCGCACGCCGGACGCGAAGTGGCGGTTTCGGCCTGAGGATCTGGCTGAGCTGGAGCGGGTCCAAGCGGAGATCCTGGAGCAGTCCAAAGAGCTCGTGGCATCAGATGGCGCGCTTGTCTATGCCACGTGTTCGGTTTTGACAGCCGAAAACACAGCACAGATTGAGCAGTTTGTGCAGAACAATCCGTCTTGGGAGATTGATTGGCAGCGCCAGTTTTTGCTTTCCGAAGGTGGCGACGGATTCTTCGGGGCAATTTTGCGTAAAATATAGAGGGCTTACGCTTTTTCTTCTGTCTTCGTTAAGGCGTGTTTAAGATAATTTGACGCATATTAACGAAGACGTAAAAGAATAGGTGCAGACGTGTCCGAATCGACAGAGGCCAAGGGGCCTTCTCCCCGCCATTTGGGTCACACACCTCATCATGCCGGATTGCTTGCCTTGGCAGCCTTGGTCATGGTGGTGACGGCTGTTCTTTTGCAACCCGGTCCCATGCGTGTGGCGATGGTGTTTGCCAGCGGGCTTCTTGGCCTAGGTGCGGCAATCAGCTTGATGGTGTCGCTGCGCCGGAAAGCCGCACAAATGCGCGCGGTCGCTTTGCTGCGTCGTATGTTTGAAGATGCCTCTGACCTGACATTTGTGTCCAACCCAGAAGGACAGGTGATCTACGCCAACAAAGCCGCCATGGAGGCGGGTATGGGCGCGCGTGACACGATGGTTGAGGCGCTCGCCGATCAGGTGCTCGATGCGGAGGGCAAGGTGCGCGATTTGATTGCGGGCAGCCTTGTGGACGGTCAATGCGAAGAAGAACTGTCCTTGCGTGACAGCATGATGCGGTTGACTGTGAAGACTTTGGAATTTGGCGTTTTGTTGTGGAGCATCCAACGGTCTAATCCGGTAGCAGACGCGCAGCATGCGGGCGGGGCGCCGCGGTTGCCGATGCTGACCGTGGGCCGATCCGGGACAGTTTTGTTTATGAACCCGGCCGCGCGGCACCTGTTGGGGGAGCGTAAAAAGACCATCGCCGATGTGTTTGGTCCGGATGTTACCGATCTGCGCAGCGCCACAGTGGTGCACACCTCAAGTGGCGAGCAGCAGTGCCTGGTGGCGGAGTTTGAAGCCACAGCAGGACGACGTGAGATCTACCTATTGCCAACGGAAGTGCCGGTGATGCGCGACGGGGCGGTGCAGTTTGACGAACTGCCTGTTGCGATCCTTAAGGTGACGCCAGCAGGTGATGTGGCACTGGCGAACCGCGCGGCGCGGTCTTTGGTCAATATGGAGATCACCCCCAAAACCGTGATTGGCGACCTGATGGAGGGGCTTGGGCGCTCGATAGTAGATTGGCTGATGGAAGCGGCGCAGGGCAAGGCTGTAAACCAGTCGGAGTTTCTGCGTTTGAAGCGTGAAGACAAGGAAGTGATTGTTCAGGTCAGCCTGAACCGCGTGGTGGAAGGGGGCGAGACCTCTTTGATTGCGGTGCTGAGTGATGCTACTGAGCTGAAGTCGCTGGAGGCGCAGTTTGTTCAGAGCCAGAAAATGCAAGCGATTGGCCAGTTGGCCGGTGGTGTGGCACATGATTTTAACAACCTTTTGACAGCAATTTCAGGCCATTGTGACCTGTTGTTGCTGCGGCACGATCAGGGGGATGCGGACTATGCAGACCTCATCCAGATCAATCAGAACGCCAATCGTGCAGCGGCGCTTGTGGGCCAATTGCTGGCGTTTTCGCGCAAACAAAACCTGCGTCCTGAGGTGCTAGACCTACGCAATACCCTGGCTGACCTGACCCACCTGTTGAACCGTCTTGTAGGCGAGCGTGTGACGTTGACGTTGAACAACGATCCGGTGTTGCCAGCGATCAGAGCGGACAAGCGGCAGCTGGAACAGGTGCTGATGAATCTTGTGGTGAATGCACGCGACGCGATGCCGGATGGTGGGGAAATCCGTGTGATCACAGAAAGTGTAGAGCTCGACGCGCCGCTTGAGCGCGATCGCGTGGTGGTGCCGGTGGGCAATTACGTGTCGGTGACCGTGGCAGATCAAGGCATCGGCATCGCGCAGGACAAGTTGCAAAAGGTGTTTGAACCGTTCTTCACCACTAAGAAGACCGGCGAGGGCACTGGCTTGGGTCTGAGCACCGCTTATGGGATTGTGAAACAGACAGGCGGCTATATTTTTGTGGACAGCACCGAGGGCGTAGGCACGACGTTCACGTTGATGTTCCCGGCCCATGGTTCGGGCGCAGAGCAGGTGGTGGCGCCGGAGGCGGGTAAACGGCCGGATTTGCCGGAAGTGGAGCACAGCGGGGTTGTGTTGCTTGTGGAAGATGAGGCGCCTGTGCGGTCCTTTGCAACGCGTGCGCTCAAAATGCGCGGGTTCACCGTGCTTGAGGCAGCGTCTGGTGAAGAGGCGCTGGAAGTGCTGGACATGGATCACCCAAAGATCGATGTTTTTGTCAGCGACGTCATCATGCCAGGCATGGACGGGCCAAGCTGGGTGCGTCAGGCGCGGGAGGAATATCCCAATGTGCCGGTGATCTTTGTATCCGGCTACGCAGAAGACAGTTTCTCTGACGATCAGGCAAGAATTGAGAACTCAAGCTTCTTGCCAAAGCCGTTTTCTCTCAGTGACTTAACGGAGGCGGTTCAAGCGCGGATCTCCAGCTCTTAAGTTAGGCTTTCGTAGAGCTCAAACTCGGCTGCACATTTTCGGCGCAGCTTTTGCATAGTGGCTTCGGGCAAATCGAGCGGGATGTCTGGCGAGCTGTTCCGGCGTTCCAGCTGGATCTTGCGTTGCAAGCGCTGCTCCAGAAAGTCGAGCAGACGCGGCTGGTCTTCGTAGCGGAACATGTGGTTGACTTTCACGCCATTGGGGCGAGGCTCCAGAAACTTGGCCTGGCTACCAACGTTGGCAAAGGGCGCTTTCTTGTCGCCCTTCATATACTCCTGCACAAATTCCTCAAAGCTCACCTCATGGGTAGAGTTTGCATGCCCGCGCATAAAATCGCGGCGGCGGTATCGGTACCAACTGGCGAGCCAACTGACGGGTTCGCGCATCACGGCCATGAGTTCGAGGTCATCGGTGTTGCAAGCCCGCTCAAACATGGGGCGGAAAAAGCGGTTGTATCGATACACCGGCGCGTGTTTGAGCTCTGGCGGGTTGGAAATCACCATGTCTGCGGAGGGCGCTAATGCCTCCTCAATAGCGGTTGTTCCGGTTTTTGGAACAGAGAGAAACACCAGTTTTTGTTTCCAGAAAACAAGCATTTGCGCGCCTTCGGTGTGGTTGAACTCAAATTGATTTCTTCTTGTAAACCACTTCTTAACGGAATGGGATGGAAAATGTTCCTATTATTTTCTCTTGATTTGTTCTCGTTTTGATCTCATAAGAATTTGGAACAAGAGGTGAACACAGGCAGTGATTGCCGCCCGCGTGCGGGTGTGGAATAAGGAAGCAAGCAAATGGCAACGGCAGATCTTTTGACAATGACCTCCAAGAAATCCTCATCCCCTGACAAACAGAAGGCGCTGGACAGTGCGCTGGCCCAAATCGAGCGGCAGTTCGGCAAAGGCTCGATCATGAAGCTGGGCGCGGACAACCCCGCGCAAGAGATTGAAGCGACGTCAACTGGCTCGCTGAGCCTGGATATTGCGCTGGGGATTGGTGGTCTTCCCAAGGGACGGATCATCGAGATTTACGGCCCGGAAAGCTCCGGCAAAACCACGCTGACGCTGCATTGCATTGCTGAAGAGCAGAAAAAAGGCGGCGTCTGTGCCTTTGTGGATGCGGAACACGCGCTGGACCCTCAGTACGCCAACAAGCTGGGCGTGAACCTGGATGAGCTGCTGATTTCGCAGCCAGATACCGGCGAGCAAGCGCTGGAGATCACCGACACGTTGGTACGGTCTGGCGCAGTGAACATGGTTGTGGTCGATTCGGTGGCGGCGCTGACGCCGAAATCCGAACTCGAAGGCGACATGGGTGACAGCAACGTGGGTGTGCAGGCGCGTCTGATGAGTCAGGCGATGCGGAAACTGACCGGTTCGATCGCGCGCTCCAACTGTATGGTGATTTTCATCAACCAGATCCGGATGAAAATTGGCGTGATGTTTGGTTCGCCAGAGACCACAACCGGCGGTAACGCGCTGAAGTTCTACAGCTCTGTGCGTCTGGATATCCGCCGGATTGGCGCGATCAAGGATCGCGATGAGGTTGTTGGTAACGCAACTCGAGTGAAGGTGGTAAAGAACAAGGTGGCGCCACCGTTCAAACAGGTTGAGTTTGATATCCTGTACGGCGAGGGCATTTCCAAAATGGGTGAACTGCTTGATCTGGGTGTGAAGGCTGGTGTCGTCGAGAAATCCGGCAGCTGGTTCAGTTATGGCGACGAGCGGATCGGGCAGGGGCGTGCAAATGCCACCACCTTCCTGAAGGAAAACACTCGTATGGCGCTGGAAATCGAAGACAAGATCCGTGCCGCGCATGGGCTGGACTTTGACATGCCGCCCGGTGACGAAGAGTTGCTGGAAGATTGACGCTTTCTTCCGAAGATTTGATGCGGGCTTTGCCGCATGTGTTGGCCGCTCCGAAAGACGGGGCGGCCATTGCGCATTTGTGTCTGCGTCCAGCGCGCAATGAGCGCCAGTTTGTGGATGAAATCACGCTGACAAAAGCGCGGGGCATTCCTGGTGAGCGGTGGATGACGCAGCCGTGGTTGCGCACGGAGGATGGTGCGCCGCATCCGGGCATTCAGGTGTGCATCATTCCCCAACGTGTGCTGGATTTGGTGTGGACACCTGGCGCCGAGGTTTTGCACCCTGGTGATACCTTTGCAGCCGATATTGACACCTCAGAGGTGAACTTACCAACCGGTCAGGTACTGCAAGTTGGCTCTGCTGTGCTGCGTGTGTCGGAGGTGTTCAATGATGCCTGTGTGAAGTGGAAAGCGCGGTATGGACCGGCCGCTTATGACTGGATCCGCAATCCGGATCACCGCACGCTCCGGTTGCGGGGTATTTTGTGCAGCGTGGAACAGGATGGCGTGATCCGCACAGGGGATGTTTTGCACAAGGCTTGAGGGGCTTGACGGTTGGTCAGGTATGCATTTTGCCCAAGTCCCACTAGGTTAGGCGCATTGTCATGTGGACAGGCGCGCGTGGGGGTTATAAACCCGCTTCGATACCGAAACCCACGTTAAGAGATCTGCCCATGGCCAGCCTAAACGACATCCGGTCGACCTTTCTGAATTACTTTGCCAAGCAGGGCCACGAGGTGGTGGATTCCAGCCCGCTGGTGCCGCGCAATGACCCGACGCTGATGTTTGTGAACTCCGGCATGGTGCAGTTCAAAAACCTTTTCACCGGCGTTGAAAAGCGGGACTACAACCGCGCAACCACATCGCAGAAATGCGTGCGGGCCGGCGGCAAGCACAACGATCTGGACAACGTTGGCTACACAGCGCGTCACCACACGTTTTTTGAGATGCTCGGCAACTTCTCCTTTGGCGACTATTTCAAAGATGACGCGATCCCGTTTGCTTGGGAGCTGATCACCAAGGAATTCGATATCCCAAAGGACAAGCTCTACACGACGGTGTATCACACCGACGACGAAGCCTTTGAAATTTGGAAGAAAGTCGGAGTTCCGGAGGATCGTATCATTCGGATCGCGACCTCGGATAATTTCTGGCAGATGGGCCCTACGGGTCCATGTGGGCCTTGCACCGAAATCTTCTTTGATCACGGTGATCACATTTGGGGTGGACCTCCCGGCAGCCCGGAAGAAGACGGTGACCGGTTCATTGAGATCTGGAACGTGGTGTTCATGCAGAACGAGCAGTTCGAAGACGGCTCGATGACCGCGCTTGACATGCAGTCGATTGACACCGGCATGGGGCTGGAGCGGATTGGCGCGTTGCTGCAGGGCAGCCATGACAACTACGATACCGATCTGTTCAAAGCGCTGATTGAGGCGTCGGCCAATGTGACCTCGACCGATCCCTACGGGGAGCAGAATGTACATCACCGCGTCATTGCGGATCACCTGCGGTCTACGTCTTTCCTGATGGCGGACGGCGTGATGCCGTCCAACGATGGCCGTGGCTATGTGCTGCGCCGGATCATGCGTCGGGCGATGCGCCATGCGCATCTTTTGGGTGCGAAAGATCCCGTGATGCATCAGCTGGTGCCGTCTTTGGTTCAGCAGATGGGGCAGGCCTACCCTGAGTTGGGGCAGGCGCAGGCGTTGATCGAAGAGACGCTGAAGCAGGAAGAGACCAAGTTTAAGCAGACGCTGGACCGTGGTTTGAAGCTGCTGGACGACGAGCTGGATGGTTTGGAGGAAGGCGCGCCGCTGGCTGGTGAAGCTGCGTTCAAACTCTATGACACCTATGGCTTCCCGCTTGATCTGACTCAGGACGCGCTGCGCGAAAAGGGGCGTACCGTGGATACGGACGGTTTTGATGCGGCGATGGCCGAGCAGAAAGCCAAAGCACGTGCCGCCCACAAAGGCTCTGGCGATACCGCGGAGAATGCTGTTTGGTTTGATGTTGCGGATGAGACCGGATCGTCCGAGTTCCTCGGCTATGACACCGAGACTGCCGAAGGGCAGGTGCTGGCAGTCATGAAAGAAGGGGTGCTTGTGGATGCGCTGGCGGAAGGCGAAGAAGGCTGGCTGGTGATGAACCAGACGCCGTTTTATGCGGAAAGCGGTGGTCAGGTGGCGGACCATGGCCTGGTTGAGCGTTTGGAAAACCGCGATGAACTGGCGCATGTGTTCGAGGTGCAGAAGTTTGCCGATGGCAAGCTGATTGGGCATTTGGTCAAAGTCGCGCGCGGCACCATTTCCAAAGGGGACCCGGTGGCGATGATCGTGGATCACGCACGCCGCACGTCCATTCGCGCGAACCACTCCGCAACGCACTTGCTGCATGAAGCACTGCGCGAGGCGCTTGGCGATTACGTGGCACAGCGCGGCTCGCTGAATGCGGATGATCGCCTGCGATTTGACTTCAGCCACAACAAAGCGCTGAGCCCGGAAGAGTTGACCAAGGTTGGTTTGGACGTGAACGCGTATATCCGTCAGAACACGCCGGTGGAAACCCGTGTGATGACGCCGGATGATGCGCGTGAGATTGGCGCGCAGGCACTGTTTGGCGAGAAGTATGGCGACGAGGTGCGTGTTGTGTCCATGGGCCGCGCCAACACCGGCAAGGGTCACAACGGTGACACCTATTCCATCGAGCTTTGCGGCGGTACCCATGTGAAACAGACCGGCGACATTGGTGTGTTTGTGCTGCTTTCGGATAGCGCATCTTCGGCCGGTGTGCGCCGGATCGAGGCGCTGACCGGTGAGGTGGCCTTTGCACATCTGGAGCGTGAAGCCAAACGTGTGACCGAAGTGGCAGGCACACTCAAAGCGCAGCCTGGTGAGATTGTTGATCGCGTGAAGGCGCTGCTTGACGAGCGGAAAGAGCTGCAAAACGAAGTTGCGACGCTGCGCCGCGAATTGGCGATGTCTGGTGGCGCCGGGCAGGGCGCTGGCCCTGAGGCAAAAGAGATTAATGGCGTGAAGTTCTTTGCACAGGTGCTCTCTGGCGTGTCTGGTAAAGACCTGCCTCCGTTGATTGATGAGCACAAAGCACGACTGGAAAGCGGCGCGGTTCTATTGGTGGCGGACACCGATGGCAAAGTTGCCGTGGCGGCTGGCGTGACGGATGACCTCAAAGGCGATTTGAGTGCCGTCGATCTGGTACGTGCTGCCGTTGGCCCAATGGGTGGCAAAGGCGGCGGTGGTCGTCCAGATATGGCGCAAGGCGGCGCCAAAGATGCCTCCAAAGCAGACGAAGCCTTTGCCGCAGCTGAAGCGGTGATTGCAGGCTGACCATTTGGTCAAAATCTTCTTGGCCTGTCCGGCAATTCACGTAGAGTGTCGGGCAGGACAACAGTATTGGAGAGCCTAATGGGTGCGCTTTGGATTGCACATGTGACCGTGACTGATGCGGACGCTTACGGAAAATATGCGGAGCTGGCTGGTCCGGCGATTGCCAAACACGGTGGTGAGTTTATTGCCCGTGGCGGCAAATTTGTGCAGCTGGAAGGCAAAGAGCGGCCCCGTAATGTGGTAGCCCGTTTTCCGGATGTTGACACGGCGGTCGCTTGCTATCACAGCCCTGAGTATCAAGAGGCGCTAAATCATGCGCGCGGCGCAAGCGAGCGCGAGTTGATGGTTGTCGAGACTAGTGAATAGAACTGTTCTGGCCCTAGCAATGTGGTTGTGCGGCGCCAATTTTGGCGTCGCTGATACTGTTAAAGATGTAGCTATTGATGACATTCAGGGCCCCGCGACCCAGAGATTGCCGGTTGATGGATTTTGGTACCGTGGTCAGATTTATGACGAACCGGTCTATGCATCCGGTATAGCGATTGGAACTGAGTTGGTAGTGGTTGATGGCGGTCTTGCCATACCCACTGCGCCCGGTGGCTTGATTGCTCTAAATGCAAAAGTTCATACCAAACCTGGAATGTCAGCGCGTTTGCCGTCTACGGATTGGAGTGATTTCGATCTTACACCACGCCCGCTTGCTGTTTGGCTGGAAAAACCGGTTTGTCAGCTTGGCATAGAGTTCTGGGCAGAGGACCCAAAGCGGGAAACACAAAAAGGCATTTCCGTGGTTGTGCAGCTACTTGACGAACAAGGCGGCGTTCTTGGGCAGCGCAACTACAGGCATTTTGTTGGTCTTACGCGCGTGGGTTTTGATGCAACTGACATAGAAACAGACATAAAAGCTGTTCGCCTTCTTCCTGCCGCCAATACCGGCTTGGCAATTGTCGCTGTCAGAGCGCGGGCCTGCACTTTGCTTTTGGGTTAGGTGTCTGCTGTTTAGGGGGGGGGTAGGGCTGAGGCTGAATTTGAAGGTTTGGCCGATAAGCACGCGGCAAATTTCGCTTTTTGGATAGAATGTTTTGAATATTGGGTAAGAAATAGGAGGCTGTTCTGTCTTTTGGTGCTGTGTAGGGCTTTTTTCCCGTTTTGCTCTCGCGTATATGATCGTGAAATCTGGTGGCCTATTCGTATTGATTAGGGCGCCGCAGGCTAGGAGCTTAATCAGATGTGTCGTTGGGCCGCCTATATTGGGGCACCGTGTTATTTAGAAGATGTTGTGACGCGGCCAGATCACTCGTTGATCCAGCAAAGCATGCAAGCGACAGAGTGCAAAACCCAGACCAACGGCGACGGCGTTGGTTTGGCGTGGTATGGCAGCCGGCAAGAACCAGGGCTGTATCGGGACATTTTGCCAGCGTGGTCTGACCCGAACTTGAGGTCGCTTACGGCACAGGTCGAGTCCGGGCTGTTTCTGGCGCATGTGCGGGCCTCCACTGGCACCGCCACCAGCCGCAACAACTGTCATCCATTTGCGGTGGGGCGGTGGTCTTTTATGCACAACGGTCAGGTTGGTGGGTTTGAGACCTTTCGACGGCGCGCGGATATGTTGATCCCGGATGAGCTGTATCCAGAGCGCAAGGGGGCGACGGACAGTGAGGTGTTGTTCCTCATGGGGTTGACCGAAGGCATGGATGACCATCCAAAAGAATCCATGCAGATTGCCGTGGGCATCCTGGAGCGCATGAGCCGCGAGCGGGGCACCACGCCGCATATGCGGCTGGCAGCGGCATTTAGTGATGGCGACACGCTGTATGCCATTCGATACGCCTCCGACAATCGTGCGCCGACTGTGTACCATCGCGCCAGCGACACTCGCAGCGGCCGCGCTGTGGTGAGTGAGCCTTTGGTGGAGGCGGAAGATGGCTGGGAAGCCATACCGGCCGGATCGTTCTGTCGGTTCCACAAGGATGGCAGCTATGAGATTGAGCCGTTCCGGCCGCTCACTTGATGATTTCAGCTGGCAATACTTAACTAGGGCATCAGTTTTGCAGGTATTGCCAGCCGCTGTTTGTTTTAGAAATCGCCGTTGCTGCGAATATTGGTCGCCCGGTCGCCAAAGGTTTCCTTGACAGAGTCTGTGTCCGCCAAAACCGTGCCTTGTGCCAAGATCTTTATGGAGTGATCCGTGGCGCGCCAGCGTGACTGTTTAAACCCATCGGCTAGTGCCAGACCAAATGGCATGCCCGCAGCCCAGTTCTTGAGAAACAAAGGGAATTCGATTGTCGAGTTTGTGTTGACAGCGATGGCGCCGGCGCCAACGGAAAAGCCGGCATCAACCATTTCTTCCGCCAAGGCCGCGCCGTAGCAGGCGGTTGTATAGAACATGCGCAGTCGATCGTCTGCGTTCAGGCCATCAATGGCCGCGCAGATGTCAGAGCGGGTGACATAACCTCCGCCCATGGAGTATTTTGTGCCCCCTCCTTCCTTTTCAACTCCATGCCCGTGCCAGATTAAGTCGACCTCATCTACATCAGCGTCAGAAAGTGCGTCACCAAGCGTTTCGGTAAGCTCGGTAAGGGTTGCTCCAGACCCGGTTACCGTAAGGATGCGATCATAGGCGACTCGGCAGATCGCGTAAGGCAGGGCAATGCCGGATTTTTCAATGAAACCGTAGAGACGTTCTTTGATCTTCTTGTTTTCGTTTTCCTCAATAAATTCGGAAAAAACGACAAGGACCCTCTCATGGCGGCGCACAATTCGCTCTTCACGTCGCCTTAAACTTGGACCTTCCTCGACGACACGCTTCATACTTTCTTGGCCTTCGTCCATCAGATCATTGTAGGTGCCAACAGCATTGGCCAGTCGAATTTTTCGCCGCTCACGCCTGTCTTGACGGCGTTGCTTGATTTTGTCTTTGCTTAAAAATCCCATAGTACCCTCAGAAATCGAAAAAATAAAAAACAGGCAGAACCCGCGTGGGAACTCTGCCTGTTCTTTTGTAATTCGATCAATTCCGGGAATCCGGAAGCAGGACGCTCTTAGTTTTGTTTGGACATCCGCTTGCGCTCGTGCGGGTCCAGGTAGCGTTTGCGCAGACGCACTGTGTTTGGTGTGACTTCCACCAGTTCGTCGTCGTTGATGTAGGCGATGGCCTCTTCCAGAGACAGCGTCATGGGCGTTGTCAGGCGTACCGCTTCATCAGAACCAGACGCGCGCACGTTGGTGAGCTTCTTGCCTTTCAGCGGGTTCACTTCGAGGTCGTTGTCACGAGAGTGCTCGCCGATGATCATGCCGGTGTAGACGTCGGCCTGGGCGCCAATCATCATCTTGCCGCGGTCTTCGAGGTTCCAAAGGGCGTAGGCCACAGACTGGCCGTTCTCCATGGAGATCAGCACACCTGCGCGACGGCCGGGGATGGCACCTTTGTATTCGGTCCAGCCGTGGAACACGCGGTTCAGAACGCCGGTGCCGCGGGTGTCGGTGAGGAACTCGCCGTGGTAGCCGATCAGGCCACGCGAGGGCACGTGGGCGATGATGCGGGTTTTGCCAGCACCAGCTGGGCGCATTTCAACCAACTCGCCTTTGCGGGAGCCTGTGAGCTTCTCGATGACTGCGCCGGAGTATTCGTCATCCACGTCGATGGTGGCTTCTTCGACTGGTTCCATGCGGACACCGTTTTCTTCGCGCATGATCACCTGTGGACGGGAGATCGACAGCTCAAAGCCTTCGCGGCGCATGTTTTCGATCAGAACGCCCATCTGCAGTTCGCCACGGCCGGAAACCTCAAAGGCTTCGCCACCGGGGGTGTCTGCGATTTTGATCGCCACGTTGGACTCGGCCTCTTTGTAAAGGCGGTCGCGGATCACGCGGGACTGAACCTTTTTGCCGTCACGGCCCGCCAGCGGGCTGTCGTTGATGCCAAAGGTCACGGTGATGGTTGGTGGATCGATTGGCTGTGCTTCCAGCGGCTCGTCTACGGCCAGCGCACAGATGGTGTCTGCCACGGTGGCTTTGGCCATACCTGCGATAGAGACGATGTCGCCAGCTTGCGCTTCTTCGATGTCTTGCTGGGCGAGGCCACGGAAGGCTTGGATCTTAGTGACGCGGAACTGTTCGATTTTCTGGCCAATGCGGGAGATCGCCTGAACAGTGGCGCCCACTTTCAAGGTGCCGGATTCCACACGGCCGGTCAGGATGCGGCCCACAAATGGGTCGGACCCCAAAGTGGTGGCCAGCATGCGGAAGTCATCTTCTTGCTGGTGAACCTGTTTTGGCTCCGGCACGTGGTTCACAATCAGGTTGAACAGCGCGTGCAGGTCCTGACGTGGGCCGTCGAGTTCTGCATCTGCCCAGCCGTTGCGGCCGGAAGCGTACATGTGTGGAAAGTCGAGTTGGTCGTCGTTGGCATCCAGAGAGGCAAAAAGGTCAAAGCACTCATCCAATGCGCGATCAGGTTCGGCGTCTGGTTTGTCCACTTTGTTCAGCACCACAATGGGTCGCAGGCCCAGAGCCAAGGCCTTGGAGGTCACAAACTTGGTCTGAGGCATTGGGCCTTCGGCGGCGTCCACTAGCAGAACCACACCGTCGACCATGCTCAGGATGCGCTCAACCTCGCCACCGAAGTCGGCGTGGCCTGGGGTGTCCACGATGTTGATGCGGGTGCCTTTCCATTCCACGGAGGTTGGCTTGGCAAAGATCGTGATGCCGCGTTCGCGCTCCAGATCGTTGCTGTCCATGGCGCGTTCCGCCACTTCCTGGTTTTCCCGGAATGCGCCCGACTGTTTCAGCAGCTCGTCCACGAGCGTGGTTTTGCCGTGGTCAACGTGGGCGATGATGGCGATATTGCGAAGATCCATAAGGGCAGCCTTTCCTGTTCGCGCTCGCCCTAACGTGGGTTGTGGCAAAAGGCCAGCCCTTTAATGCCAGTTAGTGAACGGCGGTCTTGGAAAACAGGTTGATCACGAGGATTCCGGCTACAATCAGCCCCATTCCGAGGATCGCGGCTAGATCAAGTTTTTGACCAAAGGCGAAATAAGCGATGATCGAGATCGAAATGATACCCAAGCCGGACCAGACCGCATAGGTGATGCCAACGGGCAGATAGCGTAGGGTTTGCGCCATCATGTAGAAGGCGAGGCCATAACCGATCACCACGATGATTGAGGGAATGGGCTTGGTGAATTGCTGACTGGCCTGCAGCGCAGCGGTGCCGATGGTTTCAAACACAACGGCGACCAGAAGGATCAGATAGGCTTTGGGCATACGCGTCCCTGGAGGTTAGCGCGCGATATAGCGATCGCGCCGGTGATTTGTTGCGATCATAATATTGGTAATCGCGGCACCGACGAGCGAGAAGACGACCGCGTTGAGGTCAAAAAACGACAAGGCCAGACCAAAGACCAGCACGTCAAAGCCAAGTTGGACCCAACCTGCTTTGATGCCTTTGGCGTCCTGCAGCCACACGGCCACGATGCCGACACCGCCAAGGGTGGCGCCGTGGCGGAACAGGACGATGAGGCCTGCGCCGGCGGTCACGCCTGCGAGTGCTGCGCCAAGCAGTGGATGGACGTTTGTCAGGGTAAAAAACTGAGGCAGGATTGCGCTCCAGACAGAAAGAAGACCTACGGCGGCGAAAGTTTTGAGCGTAAAAGCCAGCCCCATGCGAAGATAGGCGATGAGATAAAATGGCAAGTTCATCAAAAAGAATACGGAGCCAAAGCTCATACCCGTTGCCTTAGCCGTGACCAGAGAGAGGCCGGCAATTTGACCTGTGAAGAGATCGCATGCCTGCAGGAACTCTACCGCAAGGGAGACAAGAAGTGTGCCAACGATCAACCCTTGAATGTCGTCAAAAGGGCTGTGTTTATCAGGGCTTGGGGATTCAATAAAACTTACCATGTGTAGGATTTGCCGCAGCGCAGCGAAGCTGTCTAGAGGGGGCGGCGCAAGGCCGCTATGCGCTGGGGGTCTACCTGACGGATGGTGAAGATGGTCCTAAGGCGCGCCACTCGCGCCTTAGGACAAAGTGTCTCATCGCTTATCCGGCGAGCGCTTTGTTGAGGTTTTCGTCAATCTTCTCAAGGAAGCCCATGGTGGTGAGCCAGCCTTGATCCGGGCCAACCAGCAGAGCCAGATCTTTGGTCATGTAACCGCCTTCGACGGTTTCGATGATCACCCGCTCGAGGGTTTCAGCAAAGGCGCGCAGGGCAATGTTGTTGTCCAGCTTCGCGCGGTGCTTCAGGCCGCCAGTCCAGGCGTAGATCGATGCGATGGAGTTGGTGGAGGTGGCTTCGCCTTTTTGGTGCTGGCGATAGTGACGGGTCACGGTGCCGTGGGCCGCCTCGGCCTCCACAATCTTTCCATCTGGCGTCATCAGTTGCGAGGTCATCAGGCCAAGCGAGCCAAAACCTTGTGCCACAGTGTCGGACTGTACGTCGCCGTCGTAGTTCTTGCAGGCCCAGACAAATTTGCCGTTCCACTTCATGGCGCAGGCGACCATGTCGTCGATCAGCCGGTGTTCATACCAGATGCCGGCGGCTTTGAATTTTTCTTCGAACTCTTCCTCATAGACCTTTTGGAACAGGTCTTTGAAACGGCCGTCATAGGCTTTCAGGATGGTGTTCTTGGTAGAGAGGTACACCGGCCACCCGAGGTTCAGGCCGTAGTTGAGCGAGGCGCGGGCAAAGTCGATGATGGAGCTGTCGAGGTTGTACATCGCCTGATAGACACCGGCGGACGGTGCATCGTAGACCTCTTTCTCGATCACAGTGCCGTCTTCACCAACAAATTTCATGGTCAGCTTACCAGCGCCCGGGAAGGTGAAGTCGGTGGCTTTGTACTGATCGCCAAAGGCGTGACGACCCACCACGATGGGGGAGGTCCAGCCGGGCACAAGGCGCGGCACGTTGCGACAGATGATTGGCTGGCGGAACACCACACCGCCGAGGATGTTGCGGATGGTGCCGTTGGGGGAGCGCCACATTTTTTTGAGGCCAAACTCTTCCACCCGCTGCTCATCGGGCGTGATGGTGGCGCATTTCACGGCCACACCAATCTCTTTGGTCTTCTCCGCGGCGTCGATGGTGATCTGGTCTTCGGTGCGGTCCCGCTCTTCGATGCCCAGATCGTAGTAAAGCAGGTCGAGATCGAGATAAGGCAGGATCAATTTGTCCTTGATGAACTGCCACATAATGCGAGTCATTTCATCGCCGTCCATTTCGACGATGGGGTTGTCCACTTTGATCTTGGTCATGGGGGTCTCCTGTGAACCGAGTCGTATTTGGCGCCTGTCCTAAGGCAATTCAGTCTCGTTGGGAAGGCTTTGTATGCGATTGTATACAGTTTAAATTGGGCGCGAATTTTTGTTGCGTGAAACGTAGCATGACAATTGTTTTTGACAAAATGTCGCGGGTTCTCGACCACAATGCTAGATGCCGTTAGGGTCACGTTAAACGGGTGTTGGAGTGTGGCTGTGAAACAGGCGATAGCAGAGGTGGTGCGGTGTTTTGAAGTGGCCTGGCGTTTGCGCTGGCCGTTTATCCAGTCGCATCTGGTGTTTAATATCTTGTTGGCGGCGGCCTTTGCGCCCTTGATGGCGGCTACGGTGCATCTGGCGCTGACGTTTTCCGGCAAACCGGCGTTGGCGGATTTTGACATCGCGGTGTTCTTGCTCTCTCCAGTGGGCTTTGTCGCCGGATTGGTGATTGCAGGCCTGGCGCTCGTGCTGCTGACGCTGGATGTGTCGTTCATGATGGCGGTGGCATTGCGGGATCGGGCTGGGAAATCCCATGGATTCCTGGATGGCGTGGCGATGGTTCTGCCGCGTATACCGGCCGTGCTTGGACTGGCGATGCAGTTTTGTTTGCGGCTGCTGGTGATGTGCCTGCCGTTCTTGGCAATTTGCGGATTGGCTTTTGTCACATGGATGACGGACTACGACATCAACTACTACCTCAGTTTTCATCCGCCGGAGTTTGTTCAGACCGTGGTGGTTTGCGGGATCGCATTGGCGGTGATGGTGGCATTGGTTCTCTGGCGCACATTGGGTTGGGTGTTGGCTTTGCCTCTGGTCGTATTTGACGGGCAGCGGGCAGGGGCGGCTTTGCGGGAAAGCCAGTCCCGGATGGCGGGACGCAGGGTGACGTTCCTTGTGCGCTTGGCAATTTGGGCCGCGCTGGGGGCGGTGATTGGCGGTGCGGTGTTGTTTGTGGTTGGCGCGATCATACAGTTTGGTCTGCATTTTGTGCCGTTTGGCCTCAAAGGCCTGGCTGCGTTTTTGTTTCTGTCCACCGGACTGTGGGCGGGGTTGAACCTCGTTTTGACATCTTTCACCACCGGTGCCTTGGCCGTGGCCTTCATGGGGTTTGCGGGCTGGCCAGACGCGGGAGAGAAGCGCGAAGTGCCCAAAGGGGTGCTGACCGGCGTGGTCGCGGTGGCGGCACTTGTGACCGTGTTGGGCGGCTTTGGTATCGCAGAGTTGGTCAAAGTAGATCAGGATCGGCCTGTGGCGGTGATTGCCCATCGTGGCGCCTCTGGAGCGGCACCTGAAAACACCATGGCGGCGGTCACACGCGCGGTGGAGGATCAGTCGGATTGGGTTGAGATTGACGTTCAGGAAACTGTCGCTGGTGCGGTGGTTGTGGTGCATGACAGCGATTTCATGAAGGTTGCGGGCAACCCCTTGAAGATCTGGGATGCGACTTTGGCGGACCTAGAGGCAATCGACATTGGCAGCTGGTTTGATCCAGCTTTTGCGGCCGAGCGCACAGCCACCCTTGAGCAGGTTTTGCTGGCGGCAAAAGACAAGTCAGGTGTGGTGATCGAGTTGAAATACTACGGCCATGACGAGGATTTGGAGCAGAGGGTGATCGACATCGTTGAAGCCACAGACATGGTGGATCAAGTGAAGATCATGTCGTTGAAAACCGATGCCGTAGCAAAGATGCGAAAGCTGCGCCCTGAGTGGAATGTCGGGCTGCTTGCTTCGGCGTCGTTGGGCAACATGTGGGATCTGGATGTGGACTTCCTGGCCGTGAACAGCGCCACCATGTCTCGCCAACTGGTGCGCGGCTCCCATGACGTGGGCAAAGAGGTCTACGTGTGGACGGTGAACGATGCGCTGTCGATGTCGGGTATGTTGTCTTTTGGCGTGGACGGGTTGATCACCGACGAGCCGGCGCTGGCGCGGCAAGTTTTGGCGGATCGCAAAACGTTGAGCGGTGTGGAGCGGTTAGTGCTTGGTCTGGCGGGGCGGATTGGGTTGGATGTGCCGCATCGAGGTGACGATGAGGTGCAATAATCTGATTGCCGCGATTAGTGCGATTTTTGTTTTGTGTGAACCGGTTACGGCGCAGGTCTCAAGTGAGGGGCTAGGCTGGTCTGCGAAAGTTGAAGTCTGGCGGCATAGCCGATTGCAAGCGCTGCGCGAGGAGGACCCTACGGCCTTGGGGCCTTTCACGACGGACGGGTGTTCCGGTGGAATGTCGGCGGCGTGGGGCGCGATGGCGCGCACTTTTCCATGGTTTGCGCGAGTGTTCGAGCATGAGGCGCCCTGGCATGACTGCTGTGTGGTGCATGACCAAGCGTATCATCTGGGTGGTGAGACTGCGGATGCAGAAAAAGGATTTTTTGCGCGGCTGAAGGCGGACGAAGAGCTGCGCATTTGCGTGCAGGGCGTGGCGGATGCACAGGCAGAGGCCTTGGCCCTTCAATATGATGGCACATCAGAAGATGTCACGGCTGCAATCTATTTTGTGGCCGATCGCATGTATGAGGCGGTTCGAGTGGGCGGTTTGCCGTGCTCGGGTCTGCCGTGGCGATGGGGCTATGGGTGGCCTCAATGTTTCTAAGTTAGCCGTTTTCGGAAAACCATTTGGCAATGCGCGCTTTGAGATGCTCCCAAATCGCAGGAGCGCCTTTGGCAACTTTCCAGCCAACACGATCTTCAAGCTGTTCGCGCGTGACGTTGTATTCCGGCCAGGTACCGCCATTGGTTTCAAGATTTCCAATCACCGGCTGCACACGGTCGATGCTTTTGGCAAAAACGGCGTCGTCGCTCTCTGCGGCTTCAAACTCATTCCATAGGGCGCGGAGTTCGACGGCTTGATCGTCTGGCAGAAGGCCAAAGATCCGGTCTGCCGCTGCACTTTCCGCTGCTTCCATGGCGGTAATGTCATGATCGCCGTGGATTGGGCTGTCACCAACATCAATCTCTACCAGATCATGGATCAGCAACATGCGGATCACGCGATCCAGATTAATGTCCTTGTTGGCATGTTCAGACAGGATCAGCGCATAGAGTGCTATGTGCCAGCTGTGGCTGCCGCTGTCTTCCTTGCGGTGTCCGTCAAGCACATTGGTGGCGCGGTAGACAGATTTGAGCTTATCGGCTTCGGTCAGGAAGGCGATTTGTGCAGCGAGGCGGTCGCTCATTCTTTGGTCTCGGCAGCTTTTGCGGCGCGGGCTTCTTTAACCTTGTTGATCAGAAAAGCCCGGCCTTTTTCTTCGGACATGCGCATACGCACTTCGGTGAGATAGGCTTCTTCCAGTGACTGGGAAGAGGCCCCGAGCACCGCGCTGACTTCCATGAAGAGACGCTCGTCGCCCAGTTCTTTCTGGGCTTTGAGCGTGTCTTCGGCAAGTTTTGAGGCCAGCGCGTCCAGCGTGCTCATTAGCGGCTGTTCTCGGTCAGACGGCGTTTCACATAGTCGGTGACCGTGCCGGTCATCTGATCCATGTATTCGTCTGTTTCAAAGAAGTGGCCAGAGCCTTCGATCTCCGTGTGGGTGATCGTGATGCCTTTTTGCTCATGCAGCTTGTTCACCAGCGAGTGCGTGTCCGCCGGTGGGGCGACCCGGTCGGCGGTGCCATTCAGGATAAGACCGGAACTTGGGCAGGGCGCCAGGAACGAGAAGTCGTACATGTTGGCTGGCGGGGCCACCGAAATGAAGCCGGTGATTTCCGGACGGCGCATCAGAAGCTGCATGCCGATCCACGCACCAAAGGAGAAGCCCGCAACCCAGCAGTGTTTGGAGTTGGTGTTCATCGACTGCAGGTAATCAAGCGCGGAGGCCGCATCAGACAGTTCGCCAACACCTTGATCATATTCGCCCTGGGAGCGGCCCACGCCACGGAAGTTGAACCGCAGAACGGTGAAGCCCATGTTGTAGAAGGCGTAGTGCAGGTTGTAGACAACCTTGTTGTTCATGGTGCCGCCAAATTGCGGGTGCGGATGCAGCACAATCGCGATCGGCGCGTCTTTTTCTTTTTGTGGATGATAGCGGCCTTCGAGGCGGCCTTCTGGTCCCGGAAAAATCACCTCAGGCATATTTGTCGCTTTTCTCCCTTAAAAGGTATGAACCAATTCTTGACGAATTTGCTCTGTCACCTTAGAACGCTTCTAAATAGTTAAACGGCTTTTGGGGCCGTTGCGGTTCTAGCGACTTAAGCACATGCATGGCTGAGGTCAATCAATTCGAAGGGGTGTATCATGAAACTGTCGACAAAAGGCCGCTATGCTGTGGTTGCTTTGGCAGATATTGCGCTGCAGCCGCCGGAAGATCTCGTGAGTTTGAGTGAAATCTCCAAACGACAGAGCATTTCGTTACCGTATTTGGAGCAGTTGTTTGTAAAGCTGCGCAGGGCTGAGCTTGTGGTTTCTGTTCGCGGCCCGGGTGGTGGATACCGCTTGGCACGTCCAAAGTCCGAGATTCGGGTTGCGGATATTCTGGCCGCTGTGGATGAAACGGTGTCGGCGCTGCACACAGGGGCAGGGGCCAGTGGTGGATCAAGTGGGTCCCGCGCGCAGTCGATGGCAAACCGCCTTTGGGAAGGGCTGTCGGCGCATGTTTATGTGTTCCTGCACCAAACACGTCTGTCCGATATTGTGGAGAACGACTTGGCGCCATGCCCAGCTGTGCCCACATTGTTTTCTGTGGTTGATGAAGTGGCGGACGAAGACGCCTGATGCGGGCCTACTTGGATCATAACGCAACAACCCCACTGCGCCTTGAGGCGCGGGAGGCGATGATTGCGGCGATGGATGTTTATGGCAACCCGTCCTCTGTCCACTCGGAAGGGCGCAAAGCCAAGTCCGTTCTTGAACGTGCGCGCGGAGATATTGCTTCTGCCTTTGGCGCGGATGGGGCGGATGTGATCTTCACTAGCAGTGCCACGGAGTCTGCGGCTTTGGCGCTGGCGGGTCGCAAGTTGCATGCGGCAGACGTCGAACATGATGCGGTGAATGCCTGGACGCAGAACGATTTGGCAGTCGATGCTGCGGGGGCGATCAAAATCGAAGATCCGGCAGCGAGCTGTGTGCAGTTGGCAAATTCTGAGACCGGAGTGGTCCAAACCTTGCTGGAAGGCGTAGCCGTCAGTGATATGACGCAAGCGTTTGGCAAGCTGCCGGTGGCGTTTAACTGGACAGGTGCGCAGATGGCGCTGATCTCGGCGCATAAGCTGGGTGGGCCAAAAGGCATTGGGGCTTTGGTGGTGAAACGGGGCACCGACGTGCCAGCGCAGCTTTTGGGCGGTGGTCAAGAAATGGGACGTCGTGCGGGCACAGAAAACGTGATTGGCGCCGCGGGATTTGCTGCTGCTGCCAAAGCAGCAGCGCAAGACTTGGCCGATGGTGTTTGGGATCGGGTTGCACAGCTGCGCGATTTGCTGGAAGAGAGGCTGACCGCTGAGGCGCCGGAGGCCATTATCGTTGGCAAAGGCGTTAAGCGGCTTCCCAACACAACGGCAGTTGCGGTGCCGAGCTGGAAGGGTGAAACGCAGGTCATGCAGATGGATCTGGCAGGTTTTGCGATTTCTGCCGGGTCGGCTTGCTCTTCAGGCAAGGTGCGCGCCAGCAAAGTGCTGACCGCGATGGGATTTGATGAGATGACGGCAGCAAGCGCCATTCGGGTGAGCTTGGGGCCACAAACGAGCGAACAGGACGTCATGGGTTTTGCCGATAAGTGGCTGGCTCAGATGAATAAACACCGCGCGTGAGCGCAAAACGAAGACAGGAGACGCACATGGCGGCAATTGATCAGACCCAAGTCAAAGAAGGTGTTGACCAGGAAACCGTGGATGCCGTGCGCGAAGTTGGCGGCAAATACAAATACGGTTGGGAAACCGAGATTGAGATGGAATATGCCCCCAAAGGGCTGACCGAGGACATTGTCCGCTTGATTTCGGAGAAAAACGAAGAGCCGGAATGGATGACCGACTGGCGGCTGGAGGCGTATAAGCGCTGGCTGACCAAAGAGGAGCCGGATTGGGCGATGCTGGACTATCCGGAAGTGGATTTCCAGGACCAGTACTATTACGCGCGTCCAAAGAGCATGGAAGAAAAACCGAAGTCTTTGGATGAGGTGGATCCAAAGCTGCTGGCCACCTATGAAAAGCTCGGCATCCCGCTGAAAGAACAGATGATTTTGGCTGGCGTTGAAGGTGCGGAGAACGCCCCTGCTGAAGGCCGCAAAGTCGCGGTTGATGCGGTGTTTGACTCCGTATCTGTTGGCACAACTTTCCAGAAAGAGTTGAAAGAAGCAGGGGTGATCTTTTGCTCGATCTCTGAAGCGATCCGCGAGCATCCTGAACTGGTGAAGAAGTACCTCGGGTCCGTGGTTCCGGTGAGCGACAACTTCTACGCCACTTTGAACAGCGCGGTGTTCTCTGACGGGTCCTTTGTTTACGTGCCGCCTGGCGTGCGCTGCCCAATGGAACTGTCCACCTACTTCCGTATCAACGCGGAAAACACCGGCCAGTTTGAGCGGACGCTGATCATTGCGGACAAAGGCTCATACGTATCCTACCTTGAAGGCTGTACCGCACCTCAGCGTGACACGTCTCAGCTGCACGCGGCTGTGGTGGAAATTGTCATCGAAGAAGATGCCGAAGTGAAGTACTCCACCGTTCAGAACTGGTATCCTGGCGATGAGAACGGCAAGGGCGGTATCTACAACTTTGTGACCAAGCGCGCCGATTGCCGTGGTGACCGTGCCAAGGTAATGTGGACCCAGGTTGAAACCGGCTCGGCCGTGACCTGGAAGTACCCATCCTGCATTCTTCGTGGCGATGATGCGCAGGGTGAATTCTACTCGATTGCGATCACCAACAACCACCAGCAGGCCGATACGGGCACCAAGATGATCCACTTGGGTAAAAACACCAAGTCGCGGATTGTCTCCAAAGGCATCAGCGCGGGTGTGGCGCAGAACACCTACCGTGGTCAGGTGTCTATGCACCCGAAAGCAAAGAACAGCCGCAACTACACCCAATGTGACAGTTTGCTGATTGGCGACAAATGCGGGGCGCACACGGTGCCGTACATCGAGGTGAAGAACAATTCGTCTCGTGTCGAGCACGAAGCGACGACCTCCAAGGTGGATGATGAGCAGATGTTCTACTGCCGTCAGCGTGGCATGGACGAGGAAGAGGCTGTCGCCCTGATTGTGAACGGTTTTGCCAAGGAAGTGCTTCAGGCGCTGCCGATGGAGTTTGCCATGGAAGCACAACAGCTTGTGGCGATCTCGCTTGAAGGCTCCGTAGGCTAATGGAAACGCTTCACGCCCTCATGCAACAATCTGCCGGCGTTGGCGCCGGCATCGCTTTCGGTTCCGCCGTTGGCTTTACCCTGCGCAAAAAGCGCCTTGGCTCGAACGAGGGGCTGATCGCTGGATCAGTGTTTGTGACCTCGGCCGTGTGTGGAATTGTGGCGATGGGTGTGATGATGCTGATCACATATGTGAGCGCCTAAGCAGCGGCGTCACAAACAAAGATATGACCGGGTGCTGCGGCATCCCGTGGAAACGCGAAGGAAGATGAACATGTTGGAAATCAAAGGCCTGAAGGTCAAACTTGAAGAAGAAGACAAGCAGATCCTCAAAGGTGTGGATCTGAAAGTGGAAGCGGGCAAAGTGCACGCGATCATGGGCCCAAATGGCTCCGGCAAATCCACGCTGTCTTATGTGCTGTCTGGCAAAGACGGCTATGAGGTGACTGACGGTGAGGCCACATTGGGTGGTGAAGACCTGCTGGAACTGGAAGCAGAAGAACGTGCGGCTCTGGGTCTGTTCTTGGCGTTCCAATACCCGGTTGAAATCCCTGGCGTGGGCAACATGACCTTCCTGCGCACCGCAGTGAATGCACAGCGCAAGGCGCGTGGCGAAGAGGAGCTGTCTGCGGCGGACTTCCTGAAAGAGATCCGTGCGAAGGCGAAAACCCTGAAAATCGATGCCGACATGCTGAAGCGTCCCGTCAACGTTGGCTTCTCCGGTGGCGAGAAGAAGCGTAACGAGATCCTGCAGATGGCGATGCTCGAGCCAAAGATGTGCATCCTGGACGAGACCGACTCCGGTCTGGACGTGGATGCGATGAAACTGGTGTCTGAGGGTGTGAACGCGCTGCGGGACGCAGGCCGCGGTTTCCTTGTGATCACGCACTACCAGCGCCTGCTGGACCACATCAAACCAGACGTTGTGCACATCATGGCGGACGGTCGCATCATCAAGACCGGAGGCCCTGAGCTGGCGCTGGAAGTTGAGAAAAACGGCTACGCCGACATTTTGGCGGAGGTCGCATAATGGCGGCTTTGGCTAAGAAGCAAGAGGCCACGGCGGCGCGTTTGGACGGGTTGACCGTTCCGGCGAGCGGTCAGTGGGCCAGCGAAGCACGCGCGGCGGCTTTGGGCCGTCTGCGCGAGATGGGGTTGCCGGATCGTCGGGACGAGTATTGGAAATACACCCGTCCAGACACACTGACCCAGGCTGATGCGCCTGCCGCGGCGGTTTTTGACACAGGCGAGCCGCCATTGTTTGACAGCTTTGATCGGATCAAGGTGGTGTTTGTTGATGGTGTGTTTGATGCGGAGCAGTCTGACGAGCTGGCAGGCGAAGGCCTGACGATCGAGCGTTTGGCGGACGTGGCTGAGAAAGATATCCATTGGGCAAAAGAGCTCTATGGGGTGCTCGAAGCCAAAGGTCAGACCCCGGTGGAGCGCCCTCTGGCGGCATTTAACACGGCCTTCGCTACGGATGGTGTTGTGATCCACGTGACTGGCAAGGTCGCAAAGCCCGTGAGCCTGATCTATCAGCACAAAGCAGAAAGTTCTGACGCGGTCCTGCACCATGTGATCAAGCTTGACGCTGGTGCGGAAGTGACCGTGCTGGAAAACGGTCCGGCGGCGGCGCGTTTCAACAAGTCCATGGAAGTGAACGTGGCCGACAAGGCTGCCTTCCACCATGTGCGTGCACAGGGGCGTGACCATGAGCGGCGTGCTGTCACGCATTTATTTGGACGTCTGGGCACCGAAAGCGTGTTCAAAAGCTTTACACTGACTGTGAACGGCCGTTTGACCCGCAATGAAGCTGTGCTTGAACTGACGGGTGACGATGCCGTGGCCCATGTGGCGGGCGCCTGTCTTGGCGATGGTGATTTCCATCACGACGACACAGTCTTTGTCACCCATGACGCGGTGAACTGCGAAAGCCGTCAGGTGTTCAAGAAAGTGCTGCGCAACGGGGCAACCGGCGTTTTCCAGGGCAAGATTCTGGTGCAGCCGGGCGCACAGAAGACTGATGGTTATCAGATCAGCCAGTCGCTTCTGCTGGACGAAGACAGCCAGTTCCTCGCCAAGCCTGAGTTGGAAATCTACGCCGATGATGTGGCCTGTTCGCACGGCTCCACCTCTGGTGCGATTGACGAAGACGCGTTGTTCTACTTACGGGCCCGTGGTGTTCCAAAAGACATCGCAACCGACTTGCTGGTGATGTCCTTTGTGGCCGAAGCCGTAGAGGAAGTCGAAAGCGAAGAACTGCGTGACGAGATCATCGGACGCTTGGAGTCCTGGTTGGAGCGTCGACGCGGCTGATGTCTGTGACGAGCGATATGATGGCCAGCTACCGTACCCCGCGTGCGGTGGTTGCCCGCCGTCTGGCGATGGGCGAGCGTGAGGACCGTGCCTTTGCGATCCTTATGGCCGCCTGTGGCGTTATTTTTGTGTCACGCTGGCCTGCTTTGGCGCGCGAGGCGCATCTGGCACAGGTTGAGCTCAACCCTCTGTTGGGCGCCAATCTTTTTGCACTGATGTTTGTGTTGCCGCTTTTGGCGGTCACGTTGGCGTTTGTTTCTCATCTGGTGTTGCGTGCCTTTGGTCGCAAACAGTCCAGTTTTGGAGCCCGTTTCGCGCTGTTCTGGGCGATGCTCTCAACCGGGCCGCTGTATCTGCTTGTTGGTCTTGTAGAAGGCTTTATTGGGCAAGGGACGGCGTTGACCATTGTTGGCCTGCTTTGGTTTGTCTCGTTTTTCTGGATCTGGATTTCTGGATTGCTGGAAGCGGGTAGGGTGGCGTCATGAAAGCGCAACTGACCGCTCTTTTCTGGCTGACCGTGCGTGACCCAAGCGAGGCTGCGGTAGCGCTCATGAGCCGTCCGGTGCCGCGCAACGTGGGCTGGATGCTTTTGGCTTTGGGTATAGTGTTAAATGCACTGGCGCATTTTGCCACGCTCACGCTGTTTCCAGCGCCACCAGAGATGAACGTGCCGTTTTTGACAGCGCCTTTTTTCTACACAACGATCCTTGGCTGTGGCCTCGTGATGCTGGTGTTCTCCTTTTATTGGGGGGGGCGCGCCATTGGCGGTCGGGGCAGGTTTGACGATGTGCTGCTGGCCATCGGCTGGCTGCAATACATGCGGTTTGCCGTGCAATTGGCATCTCTGCTGCTGATGCTGGCGATGCCTGGGTTTGCCTTGGTCTTTGTATTGGGCGTCGGCCTGTATTCGATCTGGGTTGTTTTGAATTTCATCAACGTGATCCACGGCTTTAACAGCCTGGGCAAGTCCGTGATGCTGGTGTTGATCACTATGATGGGCCTGACCGTTGGAATGACACTGCTTTTGTCGCTGGGTGCGGCGACCGCTATTGGGATGTCCTGAGATGTATGACGTCAACAAGATCCGTACTGATTTTCCAATCCTGAGCCGCGAGGTGAATGGCAAGCCGCTGGTCTATTTGGACAACGGTGCTTCGGCGCAAAAGCCGCAGGTGGTGATTGATGCGATCACCAACGCCTACGCAATGGAATATGCGAATGTCCACAGAGGCTTGCACTACCTTTCTAACCTCGCGACGGATAAGTATGAGGCGGTGCGCGGCAAGATTGCCAAATTTCTGAACGCTGGCAGCGAGGATGAGATCGTCCTGAATTCCGGCACGACCGAAGGCATCAATATGGTGGCTTATGGCTGGGCCATGCCGCGTCTGGAACCAGGCGACGAGATCATTCTCTCGGTGATGGAGCACCATGCCAACATCGTGCCGTGGCACTTTCTGCGGGAACGGCAAGGCGTTGTTCTGAAGTGGGTGGATGTGGACAGCACCGGTGCGCTGGATCCACAGGCGGTGATTGATGCGATTGGGCCCAAGACCAAACTGGTGGCTGTGACGCAATGCTCCAACGTGCTGGGCACTATGGTGGATGTAAAGGCCATCACGGAAGGCGCACATGCCAAGGGCGTGCCTGTGCTCGTTGATGGCTCTCAAGGGTCGGTGCATGCGCCGGTGGATGTGCAGGACATTGGCTGTGATTTCTACGCCATCACTGGCCATAAGCTCTATGGGCCATCTGGGTCCGGGGCGATCTATTGCAAAATGGATCGCATGAAAGAAATGCGTCCGTTCATTGGCGGCGGCGACATGATCAAGGAAGTCTCCAAGGAGGCTGTGATCTACAACGATCCCCCAATGAAGTTCGAGGCAGGCACGCCGGGCATTGTGCAGACGATTGGCTTTGGTGTGGCGCTGGACTACCTCATGGAGCTCGGGATGGACAATGTCGCAGCCCATGAAGCCAAGCTGCGTGACTATACGATGCAGAAGCTGTCCGGTCTGAACTGGCTGCAGGTGCAAGGCACCAGGGCGGACAAAGCGGCGATCTTCAGTTTCACATTGGATGGTGCGGCGCACGCGCATGACATCTCCACGATCTTGGACAAAAAGGGCGTGGCTGTGCGGGCGGGACACCACTGTGCGGGGCCATTGATGGAGCATTTGGGTGTGTCTGCGACTTGTCGCGCCAGCTTTGGGCTCTACAACACCACCGATGAAGCGGACACGCTCATCGAAGCGCTTGAACTGGCGCACGAACTCTTTGGATAGACGTTCATTTTGCGATTGCGGGGCGTAGCCACACTGGCTATACCCCGACCTTAGGCACCTGTAGCTCAGCTGGATAGAGCGCTGCCCTCCGAAGGCAGAGGCCAGAGGTTCGAATCCTCTCAGGTGCGCCACTTCTCTTAACAATTAGACGTTGATCGCCCCCGAAGAGATTCGGTTTTTGCGCGCCAATTGTGGCGCAAACCGGCGGACTTTGAGGCGCAAATTTGGCGCGTTGGGGCAGCCTGGAGGCACCATTGTGGCAACATTTGGGCATGCCCAAACTGCCTAAAATCCCGCTAACATCGCTTTTCGGCCGATTTTGAATTTCCCGACTGGGAACCCCCTGTTTTTCAGGGGTTTAAGCCAAGATTATCGAAGCCCAAACAATTTGAAATGAAGCTGTCCGGTATTGTCCGTTTCCTGTTTGGGACTCGTAAGCCCTGCCGATCTACCACTGAGGGTGGGATTTTAACGGCTCAGGGGTGGGCCATAGGTGGGAACGAGTAGATGTCTCTCAAACATACGAGCTTCATCAAGACCAAGACGCATAGATCGGTCGCTTTGCACTCAGAAGGGTGTGCGCAGACGCAGCAGGATCAAAACCTGGCCGCGACTTTGTAACGATTTCTGAGGATAGTTAGATGCCTATTACCATTACTGTGGATCGCAGTAGTGCGCCGATAGAGGTGCGCCCGGACATGTTTGGTGTGAACCTGCTGACCAGCACTAACGAGGTCAACGGGGTTCCAAATGACCGCTATGTGGAAGCTGTGGAATTGGTAGGAGCCACGCGGTTGCGCTATCCGGCCGGACGTGCAGCCAACGAACAGATTACCGAGTTGGATCGTGGTGAAAGTGGTTTCAACCAGATCCGCGAAGATGTGCGCAACTACTTAGATTGGGTCATGGAGAATGATGCGCGCACCACCCTTGTGGTGCCTGCATTGGCGGATGCGCATACCAATCAGCAAGACATTCGGGACTGGGCTGAACTGGTTCTGGAATACATGGGTGACAAGGCTGAATTGATTGTCGGCTATGAAATCGGAAATGAGTTCTGGCAAACCATCGATGAAGTAAAATACGGCGAATATGCAGAAGACATCGCGAACGCTCTGCGTGGAGCCACTGTTGACGGCTATCAGCCCGAAATTTGGGTTCAAACCGCCAACGTGGCCGGTGGCGCGTCCAATTACAAAGGCGGCAATTTTGGCTCGATCAGTGATGCTGATGCTATTGCGGCTATGGAGCATTGGGACGAGGATCATCGGCCTAGTGATTGGAGCGATTCCCAATCTGCAGAGCAATATTACAAAAGCCTAAATGGCTATGAAAAACGCATTGTCAAAGGCAACCTCGAGCTGCTGGAGCAGCTTGATGCGGACCACAACATTGCCAATGGGTTTCAGACCAATAGCGCGACTTCCGCCATTGATGGCATTGTAGCGCATTATTACTTCGACAAGGAACTCGAGGGCTACGATCAGAGTGAGTCTCTGACGCGTTCAGAAAACAAATACCTGGATTTGCGGTTTTCAACTTGGGAAGCCATGTTGCCCCAGGATTTGAGCATTCAGATGACAGAGTGGAATGTCGAAACCGGGCACTGGCATTGGTTGGGCCTTAAGGCGGCCGGTGTAGTGGTCGAGCAGTTTCAGAACATGGTTGAGATGGGTGTAGATGGTGCGGACTTCTGGACCGTGCGTCACAATACGTCCACATCGATTGCTGGCGGCAATGCGGATGACAATCCGGTAGAATTGACACCTGCTGGCGTGATGTTGCAGCTGATGTCGGAGAGCTTAAACCCGGACGAGGGCGCCATGTACGCCCTATCTACTGATGGCTTTGACGAGACAAAGCTGGAGGTCAACGCCTATTCAAATGGCTACACAAGCGTTGTGTATGTCACCTCACACACCGAGACCTTTAACAAGAGTTTTTCTCTGGATTTGACCGAGCTGGTCGGCGACGCAGAGGCCTGGAGTGGCCGGGTGGTCGGCATGGATGCGAGTTCGTCGGACGGATTTAGCGACAATGCGGCTTATGACGAGCATGGCAATCTGGTACAGCGGGTTGGAAAGCGGACCATTGATAGTGCTGAGCGGGCAGATCTGATCGAGGTTCTAGGCGATGCCTATGATGACAGCTTGATCAAGGAAAGCTCCGGTAGCTGGAAGACCTATTTGCCCAAACCGGAGGACATTTATGTTCGGCCTGGCGTTGGCAATCCAACATCGTTAGATGATTTTTACTTTGCGACGGAAACAGACGTTGCCGGCTCGCTGACACTTCTCAGTCAGTCGCAGCTTGGTAGTAGTGCGAGCAACATAAGTTTTCGATTGAACCCCTATGAGGTGATTGAAATCACGCTGGAGCATTCCAACGTGCAATCCGGTGACGGCTCGTCAGAAGTGATGCGCGGCGGTTACGGCGTAGATGAGTTCAATGGCAGCGGAGGCGATGATTTCCTGCGTGGCTACGACGGTATGGATATCCTTGTCGGCGGCACCGGGCACGACTCTGTTTATGGTGATGCAGGAAATGACCGCTTGGAAGGTAAATCCGGCCACGACCGCCTGTACGGAGGCACCGGAGATGACAAACTTGTGGGCGGTGACGGCGACGATTATCTTCGCGACGACGCCGGAAGAGATGACTTCTTTGGTGGCAACGGGATAGATACGGTTTCCTATTGGGGGCACACAAAAGGTGTCTCAGTGAGCCTAAAGTCTGGCAACAATTCCAGCGCAGACACTTATAACAGCATTGAGAATCTGTACGGTTCAAATATCGCCAATGACACGTTGTTCGGCGATGATGCGGACAATTTGCTGTACGGCGCCGGTGAAGATGACCGGTTGTATGGTTACGCTGGCAATGACACCCTTAAAGGGGGAGATGGCGACGATTATCTGCGTGATGACGCGGGCAGTGATGTTTTCCTAGGTGGGGATGGCGAAGATACAGTGTCCTATTGGGGGCATTCTCAGGGTATGACCGTGAACCTGACCACAGGGTATAACACTGGTGGCGATAGCTATGAGAGTATTGAACATCTTCTTGGATCCAATTTTGCGGATGACACGTTTTATGGAAACGCCCGTGGGAACACACTGGATGGAGCAAATGGTGACGACACGCTCTTCGGATATGACGGTGATGATTCCTTAGTAGGACGTGAAGGAAAAGATCGACTGTATGGTGGTACGGGGGACGACACACTTTTAGGTGGCGACGATGACGACTATCTGCGCGACGAGTCCGGGCGGGACCTTTTTGACGGCGGATCTGGGCGCGACATGGCTTCTTATTGGGGGCATGGTTCCGGCGTATCGGTCAACCTTTCAACGGGATACAGCAGCAGCGGCGATACCTATATCAGCATTGAAGACCTGCTCGGGTCCAACAATGCTGACGACCGTCTGACCGGAAACTCCGGTGACAACTACCTCCGTGGTGCCTCTGGTGATGACACCTTGGCTGGAGAGGGCGGAGATGACAGTCTACGTGGTGACAATGGGGCGGATATCCTGATCGGCGGCACCGGGGCAGATAGCCTCCTTGGCGGTTCCGGGAACGATAGCCTAATCGGTGACGATGGAGAGGATCGTCTTTATGGGGACACAGGTAACGACACCCTAATCGGAGGGGATGGAAACGATTACCTGCGCGACGAATCCGGTCGAGATGTCTTTGACGGCGGAGCCGGACGAGATACGGCCGCGTATTGGGGCCATGCCACTGGCGTTACCGTGAACCTTGAAACAGGCGTAAACAGCAGTGGTGATACGTACATCAGCATTGAAGATCTCTTAGGGTCAAACAAAGCGGCAGATCACCTGACCGGCGATTCTCAAGCCAACTACATTCGGGGCGCGTTTGGAAATGACACTTTGATCGGTGGCTACGGCGGTGACACACTTAGCGGAGACCAAGGAAGCGATGTTCTTGAGGGCGGACTTGGCGCAGATAGCCTGTTTGGCGGAAGCAATAATGATGTCCTAAGCGGTGGTGACAACGATGACCGCCTTTACGGCGACAGCGGGAACGATACATTGCTCGGCGGGAACGGAGACGACTATTTGCGAGACGATTCAGGTCGAGACGTTTTTGATGGTGGTAACGGTCGAGACATGGCTGCGTACTGGGGGCATTTATCTGGCGTCACCGTGAACCTTGAGACTGGTGAAAACAGTTCTGCAGACACATACATCAGCATTGAAGACCTGTTGGGGTCCGATCATGCAGCGGATCACTTGACCGGTGACGCGCAAGCAAACTATCTGCGTGGAGCTGCCGGTGACGATACTTTGATCGGTGGAGGAGGCAACGACACTCTGCGCGGTGATGCCGGTGACGACGTCATGACCGGTGGGGATGGCAGCGATCTGTTCCTGTTCCACAATGATTTTGGCCAGGATATTGTGAGCGATTTTGACCTCGCCGAGGATGTATTGAGCTTTGCGTCTGTTGATGCGCTGACGAGTTTCTCTGATGTAGTCAACAATCACGCCACTCAAGTGGGGTCGGACGTGGTGATTTCTGTCAGCGGTAGCCATGAAATTACGCTGGAAGATGTAACGCTTGGCGATTTGGCTGCGCACCACTTTGACTTTTAAAGAAAATACAGACCGCTTCCGCGGTCCTTATTTTTGGAAAGACTGTCGCCATGTCTGCCATGCTTCGGGTGTGTCCAAGTCAGTTAACGCATGGCGTTCTGGAAGAGGAATAAAATGTACTCCGTCTGCGTGGGATTTTAGAACCGACCGCGCACCAACGTCGCCAGATAGGGCGCGCAATTCTCCAAACAGATTTTTGGGAAAAACAACCGGGTGGCCCGGTTGGTTATCGATGGAAGTGGCGCGCAAAATTTTGTCTGCTTGCGCCTCGTGAGCCGAGATCATCGAGCGCAAGTCTTGCTCAGTGAGTTCCGGCATATCTGCAGGAACCACCATCACTCCGCTGGCCTGTGCTGGAAGTTGTGCAATGCCGGCACGCAGTGAATGGGCCATGCCTTCAGCTGCGTCAGGCACGGTGACTGTTTGGCAATCCAGCCCCGAAAGAGCAGAATACCTCGCTTCGTCGCCTTCCCGCAGGCACACCAGAACAAAATCACATACTGCGCAAGCATGGCCCGCAAGTTTGCGCAGCAAAGGTTTGCCGTCCACTTCTTCGAGAAGCTTGTCACCTCCGCGCATGCGAGAGGACGCGCCTGCCGCCAAAAGCAAAATGGCTATGTTGCTTTCAGTTGAATGATGTCTCGTCATATAGGGACTTTGGCGTAGGCCTTGTTGAAAGGCTAGCCCTTCATGCGCGCTCCATCCCCGTCAAAGAGCGGTTTGGACAACAGGCGGGCAGGGCGCATTTTGCCGAGAATTTCAATTTCAACTTCAAGGTCGTCTGATATTCGTTCTGTAGGGACAAATCCAATGGCGACAGATTTCTTAGCGTTGTGGGCATAGCCGCCCGAGGTGCAGAACCCGACCACCTCGCCGTCAAGCCAAATTGGCTCATAGGCCTGCACGTCCGCATCATCAGCGTCTACCTCAAAGGCGCAGAGTTTGCGATCTGGCCCCACCTCTTTGTCATGTTCAGCGGCTGCGCGGCCAATGAAGTCTTCCTGCTTTTTAAATGCGATAAACCGATCGAGGCCGGTTTCGGCGGCTGTGTAATCCGGAGAATACTCAGACAGCCAGGACCCGAAGAATTTTTCCAGCCGCAATGACATCATCGCCCGCATGCCAAAGGGGCGCATGCCAAGGGGCTCACCCGCTTCCCAAAGCGTCTGCCACAGCGCGCGTTGCGCCATGGGATCGCAGAATATTTCGAAACCAAGGTCACCGGTATAGCTCACGCGCTGCACGAGGCAATCAACCATGCCGACCGTCAGTGGACGTACGTCCATAAACGCCATGTCGGAAATGTCGTCTCTTGTACAGGTTTGTAGAATTTCACGGGCTTTGGGTCCGGCGAGCTGGAAGCCTGTCAGTCGGTCAGAGACGTTTTTGACCAGCACGCCGTCCATTTCATTCTGTTCAAACCAGCGCATGTGATAGGCCTGCGCGCCGTAAGATGCGGTGAGTTGGAACGCGGTTTCAGACAGACAAGAGACGGTGAAGTCACCGACCAACTTGCCTTTGTGCGACAACATTGGCGTGAGGCTCAAGCGGCCTTGTTTGGGGATACGTCCTGCCATGATGCGGTTGAGCCAGGCACGGGCGTTGGGGCCGGTGACCATGTATTTCCCGAAGTTGTGCACCTCGTTGATGCCAACGGCGTTACGCACAGCCGCCACTTCTCGCGCTGTTGCATCAAAGGCGTTGGACCGGCGGAAGGAGGGGGTTTCATAGCGGGGTTCGTCATCTTGTGCGAAGTAGTTGACCACTTCGAGCCCAAATTGTTGCCCCCAGACCGCGCCCATTTTGTCAAAGATATCATACATTGGCGTTTGCCGGAATGGGCGGGCGGCAGGCAGTTCCTCGTTAGGGTAAGAGACAGAGAAGCGGGTTTGGTAGTTTTCGATGACTTTGGGACGGGTGTAGCCGGGCGTGATCCAGTCACCAAAACGGGCGCAATCCATGGCGAATGTGTCGCGCTCGGTTTCGCCTTCTACCATCCACTGCGCGAGCATCAGGCCAACGCCACCGCCCTGAGAGAAGCCGGCCATCACGGCGCATGCGGACCAATAGTTCCGCATGCCTGGTACTGGTCCAACCAGCGGATTGCCGTCAGGAGCAAAAGTGAAAGGGCCGTGGATCACGGATTTCACGCCAGCGGTGGCAAGGGCCGGGAAGCGTTTGTAGGCAAACTCAATGGAGGCTTCGATTTTGTCGAAGTCATCGGGCAGCAGCTCATGGCCAAAATCCCAAGGTGTGCCGTCTACACCCCACGGGAGACAGGGTTGCTCATAAAAGCCAATGCACAGCCCGCGGCCTTCTTGGCGGAAGTAGCTCTCACCGGCTGGATCCATCACATGCGGATGCTCTTTGCCGTCCTGCATCATCTCGACAATCAGCGGCACATCCTCAGTGACGATATATTGGTGCTCCATTGGATGAAGAGGGAAGTAAACTCCCGCCATCGCGCCGACCTCCCGTGCCCATAGACCCGCTGCGTTGACGACATGCTCGGCGTGGATCGTGCCTTTGTCGGTGACAACGTCCCAGGTGCCGTCCGGACGTTGGGTCGTTGCGGTGACTTTCGTGTGGGTTTTGATTGTCGCTCCGCCCAATCGCGCGGCTTTGGCATAGGCGTGCGTTGTTCCGGACGGATCAAGATGACCGTCCAGCGGATCATACAGCGCGCCGATGATGCCATCGGTGTTCGTGGCTGGGGCAAATTGTTTGATTTCATCCGGTGTGAGAATCTCGGTATCGAGCCCCATAAATCGATGTTTGGCCCGCTCTGCGAGCAACATGTCAAAGCGATCCTGATTGTCCGCTAGGGTCACTCCGCCCACGTGGTGCAATCCGCAGGACATGCCGGTGAGCTCTTCCAGCTCGCGGTAAAGATTGATTGTGTACCCTTGCAGCGCCGCCATATTGGTGTCGCCATTGAGCGTGTGAAATCCGCCGGCTGCATGCCAGGTTGAGCCGGATGTGAGCTCTGAACGTTCGATCAACATGACGTCGGACCAGCCAAGTTTGGTTAGGTGGTACAGAACAGAGCAGCCAACGACGCCGCCTCCGATCACTGCTACGCGGGTCGTCGTCGTGGTCATGGATGCCTCCTGTGTTCCCTGACGTCTATGAAATCGGGGGCATCAGGTGCACAGCATGCTCAAACGCGACACTTTTCGTCGCAAATGGCTTTAAGGCGGTGAGGTTGTTTGGAGGACTTTGACTAAAGCTCTATTTCTTGAGCGGAACGCCGTAGAGCTCAAGCCGATGGCCCTTGAGCTGAAACCCCAGTTTTTCGGCGATTTTTTCTTGCAGCGCTTCAATCTCTGGATCGACAAATTCAATGACTTCACCAGAGGAGATATCGATCAGGTGGTCGTGGTGCTCGCGCTCCGCATCCTCATAACGAGCGCGGCCATCGCCAAACTCCAGCTTGTCCAGAATTCCGGCTTCTTCGAAGAGTTTGACGGTCCGGTAGACAGTTGCGAGGGAGATGCCAGAATCGCGAGCTGAGGCGCGGGCATAGAGCTCTTCCACGTCAGGGTGGTCGGTGCTTTCCTGCAAAACAGTGGCGATGGTTCGGCGTTGCTCCGTCATCCGCAACCCTTTGGATTCGCACCGTTCAATAATGGAGTCGCCCATGCCGCACCTGTGACCTGACTTGTGGTTCTTGATTTGGCTTTCCTGTCTATCCAAAGCTGTCTTAGGTTTCCACTGCTTTTGCACAGCCGCGACAAGAAAGACCGATGCTCAGTCGAGAAGCAGTTTGCCTTCCATTGTCCGCCGCGCTTGCCCAGATACGGTGACACCGCTTGCATTGACGGAAACCGAAATTTCGCTGGGCCGGCGCATTTCGACGCCTTGACGGATGGTTAGTTCCAGGTCGCGACCTTCTATTCTGGACAGAAGCGCGGCGGTCGCGGCGCAAGCGCTGCCGGTGGCGGGGTCTTCGGGGATGTTGTCCAGCGGTGCAAACATACGCGCGTACAAGGTGTTGCCATCGCGGGCGTAGACAAATTGCGCAAAGTCCAAGCCGGATGGATAGCGTGCGTTGCCTTTCCGAATAGCTGCGATATCTGGCGATGTCTTGGCCAGAATGTCCCGGTTTTTGACCTCGGTGATCGTGAACGCCAGTCCTAAGGAAGCCATCACCGGGGGATGCACTTGAAACTGCAGATCGCCGGTTTCGATGCTTAAAGCCTCGGCGACCAAGGCCGGGTCAGGCTCACACAATATCTCGAGCGGTTGTGTGGCCTGAAAGGACGCGCTTTGGCCGTCTGATGTGCAGGCTAGCGGACCCACGCCGAGCTCTAACACCATGTTGTTTGGCGCGCCTTCCTGCGCCAATGCGCAAGCGGTACCGATTAGTGGATGCCCGGCAAAAGGGATTTCCATGGTTGGGGTGAAGATACGCACTTTGGCGGTGTGTGCGGGGTCATTGGGCGGGTATACAAAGGTTGTCTCAGAGAAATTGAACTCGCGCGCAATTTTCTGCAGGGACTCTTCTGCGATGGTTGTCGCATCGGGAATGACCGCCAACTGATTGCCGCCAAAGGGGGAATTCGTGAAAACGTCATAGACAAAATACTGCGTCATGGCGAAAGCGGCCTTTCCAAAAGGAAGCAGCGTGGATCATGCGCTGCGGTTTAATTCGAGCCAAATTGGCAGGTGGTCGGAGGCAACATGTGCCGGGATACGGCTCAGTACGCCGTGGGCTTGCACATCAATGCCTTTGGTGTGCGCAAAGCCATCCAAACCGGCGATTGGCCGTGGGGCGGGAAAAGTGTGGCCGGTCGACAGGAAGTCAAAACCCGGGGTCACGGCGTCCAGCGCAGCCTTGGAGCCCCATTCGTTGAAGTCGCCCGCTATGAGGGTGGGCATGTCCGGCAACCGACGCACAGCCCGCGCCACCGCGCCAAGTTGCATAAGTCGGTAGCGCCGGATCAGGCCAAGATGCACACCGATGATCCGGATGTCGCCGATGGACGTGCGTAGATCGGCGCGGATTGCGCCGCGCGGCTCCAGCCCTGGAAGATCTAGACCAGACGTTTCCAAAACCTCAACATTCGGGCGCACCAGCATGGCGTTCCCGTGGAACCCAAGCGAGCCTTTTGGTTGCCCGAAGTCTATGTGTTGAAAGCCTTTCTTCTTAACCAAGTCGTGTGGAAGGGCGGCTGGTCTTGGCGGGAGACGTTTGTCGGCTTCCTGCAATACCACCACATCGGCCTTCAAAGCACGGATCACCACCATGCTGCGCGCAGGGCGGCGTTGCAGGTCAACGCCGACGCATTTTTGCAGATTGTAACTGGCAATGCGCAGCAATGTTCAAATCCGCTTCAAGAGAGCTCAAAGAAGTATCTCTTTGAGAATAGGGTGTTTTGCTATGATGTTAAGTGCCGCAGAAGGTCTGCGTCACTTTTTCTTCAGCGGTTGGAGGCGTGGTCAGGTCGGTGGCCTCAACGGACGCTTCAAACGGCGCGGCGAGGACGGCGTTGAGGCGGTGAAACAGCTCATAGTCTCCGGCCACGGCCTGGGTGATCATCAACTCAATCTGGTGGTTGCGCGGGATGAGGTAAGGGTTGGATTTTGCCATGACCTCTTCCGGGGATGTCGACTGGTCTTGTTTTCGCGCGGTCCATTGCGCGTGCCATGTGGCGTAGTCACCATGCGCCTCAATCCCGGTTTCCGATACGGAGCCATCGGTCAAATAACGGAAACTATTGGTGAAATCCGCTTTCTGATTCGTCATTATGGCCAGTAGTTGGGTAATCAGCGCTTCGTCGCTATCAATGATTTTCGACAGGCCGAGCTTAGCGGCAAATTTCTTCTGCCAGATGCGTCGCAGCATGCTAGGCATGTCGTTGATGATGTTTGTGAATTCTTCCACTGCGGCGTCTGAGTTGTCCTCCAGCGGGAGCAGTGACGTTGCAAGCTGTGCCATGTTCCAGGCGATGATTTGTGGTTGGTTGCCATAAGCATAGCGTCCATTGCGGTCGATGGAGGAAAACACTTGGCCGGGATGGAACGCGTCCATGAAAGCGCAAGGGCCGTAGTCGATGGTTTCGCCGGAGATGGCGCAGTTGTCGGTGTTCATCACGCCGTGGATGAAGCCAACCGACATCCAATGTGCGATCAGCTCCGCTTGTTTGGCAACAACCGCTTTGAGAAAGTCGGCGGGCGTGCCGGTTGACGGATAGTGCCGTGCGATGGCGTAGTCCAGAAGGGACTGTAATCCTTCAACATCTTGACGCGCGGCCAGGACCTGAAATGTGCCGACCCGGATGTGGCTTGAAGCGACGCGAGTGAGCACGGCACCGGGCAAGGGGCGGTCGCGCATGATTTCTTCGCCAGTTTCTGCGGCGGCCAACGCGCGGGTGGTTGGGATGCCAAGCGCGTGCATGGCTTCTGACACCACATATTCACGAAGGACTGGGCCAAGCCAAGCGCGTCCGTCGCCGCGTCGCGCATAGGGTGTCGGGCCTGACCCCTTCAATTGTATGTCGTAGCCGTTTGATTCCCCGAGCAAAACAGCGCGTCCGTCACCCAGTTGTGGAGTCCATTGACCAAACTGGTGGCCCGCATAAAGCTGCGCGATTGGCTCCGCACCATCTGGCACCGAGCTGCCCGAAAACACATTCGCCAGTTCGACGGCGTCGTCCGTCTCGGTCATGCCGAGCGCCTCTGCGAGCGGATGATTGAACGCGAGCAGTTTTGGCCCTCGAACGGGTGTGGGTTTTTGATGTGAAAACAGCCGGTTGGGCAGTGACACATAGGTGTTGTCAAAGGGGATATGCAGCGTCATGGGCGCAGCATATCTGGGTTTGACAAGATTGCCACCGTGGATGGCTCACAAGGCCGCGATTGTGTTCACAGCCTTGCTTTGAAGGTCTGAATCTTAGCGCTTACAAGCGGCTAAGGCGTTCTGCCAAAAGGGAAAAGAACCCGTCTGCATCGACGTCGCCCATAAACATGGCATTGGGCTTGCGATCAGTGACCCGCCACCAATCGGCCACGGTCATGCCCATGGTGAGTTCGGATTGGGTTTCGATCTCCACATTGATATGGCGACCGGAGAACAGCTCTGGCTGGATCAGGTAGGCTGTTACGCATGGATCGTGCAAAGGTGCGCCGTCGGAGCCGTATTTTTCTTTGTCAAATCTCTCAAAGAAATCAGTCATTTCCGCGACAGCAATTCCAACTTTTGTGCCGAGGTTGCGGAAGGCATCGTTGCGCGGCTTGGTGACCAAGGCCTTGTGCGTGACATCCAGTGGCATGACCACTATTGGTACGCCGGATTTGAACACAATATCAGCGGCTTGCGGGTCAACGTAGATGTTGAATTCTGCTGCGGGCGTGATGTTGCCAACTTCGAAGTAGGCGCCGCCCATCAGGACAATTTCCTGTACCTTTTCAATGATATCAGGCGCTTTTTCAAACGCCGTGCCGATGTTGGTCAAAGGGCCGAGCGGGCAGAGTGTGACAGTTCCGGCGTCATGCGTGCGCAGTGTGTCGATGATAAAGTCAACGGCGTGTTGATCCTCGATCTGCATAACGGGGTCCGGAAGCACTGGCCCGTTGAGACCGGTTTTGCCGTGTACGTGTTCCGCGGTGACCAACTCACGGCCCATCGGACGGTCACAGCCTTCATACACTTTGGTGTCCGGCTTTCCCGCTAACTCACAGACAATACGTGCATTTTTTGATGTCAGGGCCAGAGGCACGTTGCCTGCAACAGCAGTGATCCCAAGAACGTCGATCTCTTCGGGGCTTGCCAAAGCCAAGAGAATGGCGACGGCGTCGTCCTGGCCTGGATCCGTGTCGATGATGATCTTGCGCGCGCTCATGATGTGCCCTCGTAGCTGTTGGAAGTCGCACCCTGTCAAGGCATGACGGGCTTGTCTAGCATGGATCACATCAGGCGTGAAAAAAATTTACCAAATGGTCCAAAAAGCATTCAAAACCACGTCGGTATTGCGTCTGTATCACGGCTGTTTTGCGGAGGTGCAAATTTGTGCGTCACGCGTGCCGTTGCACGATTGTGTTAACCCGCCGTGCGGTGGCGGTTTTGTGGTTGCGCTGGGGTACCATCCCCGAAATTCTGCGACGCATGCGGCAGCGAAAGGAATATGACCGGTGGGGATGACAACTCAAACCACGCTGACACGGGATTTGGTGCTGGTAGGCGGCGGACATGCGCATGCCTTGATGTTGCGCATGTGGGGCATGACGCCGGTGCAGGGTGTGCAGGTCACGTTGATCAATCCCGGACCAACCGCGCCTTACTCGGGTATGTTGCCGGGGCATATTGCCGGGCACTACACACGCGAAGCTTTGGAAATAGATCTGGTCAAACTGGCGCGGTTTGCCGGTGCGCGGGTGATCTTTGGGGCGGCGGATGGGATCGATGCAGATCGCAAGGTTATTCATGTGCCCGGTCGCGGCGAGATTGCTTATGATGTGGCCTCACTGGATGTTGGTTTGCATGCGCGGGCGGCGCATATTCCGGGGTTTTCGCAGTTTGGCATCGGGGCGAAGCCGCTGGATGCGTATGCAGACCGCTGGGATGCGTATGTGTCGGAGGTCGATGCTGGCAAAAAAGCAGGCATTGTGGCGGTGATTGGCGGCGGCGTGGCGGGCTGTGAATTGGCTCTGGCCATGGCGCATCGCTTACATGGTTTGGGCAAGACCAATTGTGTCACGTTGATTGAGACAAACACCAAGCTCGCGAATGGGACACCTGGCGCGGATCGGACTCTGCGGGAAGAGATGCTGCGATTGGGCGTTGCGGTCGTGAGCGCAGTCGAGGTAGACGCGGTCACTGCGGAGGCGGTGAAGCTGCGCGGGTATTCTGATGTGGCGTCGGAGTTCACAGTCGGGACGGCTGGAGGCTTTGCGCATGACTGGTTGGCGACGTCGGACCTGCCCAAAGATGCCCAAGGGTTTGTTCATGTGGATGAGCGGCTTTTGGTATCCGGCTATGAAGATCTGTTTGCTGCGGGGGATTGCGCGGCTTTGATGGCCAGTCCTCGTCCCAAGGCTGGGGTCTTTGCAGTACGCGCGGCGCCGGTGCTGTATCACAACATTTCCGCCGCATTGACCGGCAGCGAGATGAAACCGTTCCGACCACAGGCGGATTACCTCAAGCTGATGTCGCTTGGCGACAAAAGCGCGATGGCCGCGAAGTGGGGGCGGTGTTTGGTCGCTCCGAAGGCGCAACTGTGGCGTTGGAAAGATTATATTGATCAGAGCTTTATGCGGAAGTTCTCCGAGTTCCCGAAGATGAAAGCAGCAGCGCCAGTGGGGCCAGTGGCGTTGGGTGCGCAGAGCAATCAGATGTTGTGCGGCGGCTGCGGAGCGAAGGTTGCACCGGGGCAACTCAGCGCGGCCTTGGCAGAGATGCCCACCGTGAAGCGATCGGATGTACTGCAGGGCGCCGGCGATGATGCCGCCGTGTTGGAAGTTGGTGGTCAGAAACAGGTCCTGAGCGTCGATCACCTGCGTGGGTTTGTGGCGGATCATGGGCTGATGGGGCGCATCGCTGCGGTGCACGCGCTTGGCGATGTTTGGGCCATGGGCGCCAAGCCGCAATCTGCGCTGTTGTCGGTGACGTTGCCGCGTATGACGAGAGAGCTGCAGGCGCGGGCGATGCGCGAAATTCTGGCGGGGGTTGGGGAGGTCGTGCGCGGCGCCGGTGCGGAGATTGTCGGGGGGCATTCCACCATGGGGGAGGAATTGACCATCGGGTTGACCGTCACAGGGTTGCTTGATGGCGCAGCGATTACTTTGGAAGGAGCCAAAGTTGGGGATGTACTGATCCTGACGCGGCCGATTGGGTCCGGTACAGTGTTGGCGGCAGAGATGCAAGGCAAAGCCAACGGGCGGGACGTGGCCGCGTTGTATGAGATCCTGGCACAGCCGCAGGGCGACGCGGCAGAAATCTTGAGCGTTGCACATGCGATGACGGATGTGACCGGCTTTGGGTTGGCCGGGCATCTGACGGCCATGTGTCGAGCGTCTGAAGTGGCGGCGGATATTAGTCTGGAGGATGTGCCAACCTATGCAGGGGCGGAGGCGCTGGCAGAAGCCGGGCACCGCAGCACAATATTTGAGGACAACAAGCTGGCCGCGCCAGTGTTTGGGCCGGAGAACGCTAAGATGGCTTTGCTGCATGATCCGCAGACGTCCGGCGGGTTTTTAGCGGCAGTTACGGCGGGAGAGGCCGAGCGTTTGCGAGAGGAATTGCAGGCTGCAGGGCACAAAGCAGCGGTGATAGGGCGCTTGATTGAGGGCGCGCCAGCGATTGTGTGTCGCTGAGCGCAAAAGAGGGGCGTTGCCCCTCGCGCAGGCGCGCTCACCCCAGGATATTTGGGGTAAGAAGAAGCGGTCTAAGGCGTTTCAGATGCGATGATTTGGGTGGCCGTGGCGGCGAGCGTTTGGTCAGTAAGGTCCGGTAAGGCGATGTCTTTCGCTGCGCTTGGGTGCGCGCGGGACAAGCGCCTATACCGGGGATCGTAGTGGGTTTCGATCAAGGCGCGGGTGAGCGCTGCGTAGTCTCGTGAAATGGAGAGAGCTTTCCACCGCGCCACTTTTTCGTAGCCGTGATAGCGGGTGAGCATGTCCAGCACTGTGTGCAACTTGGTATCGTCCGCGCGCATGTCCGGATAGGCGGAGATCAGATGGTCGACGCGGGCTGCCAACGGTGCCGTGAGGCGTAGGTTTGGCGCCGCGATCATGGCCTGCCACAGGACCGGTGGGATGATCAGGCGGCCAATTTTGGAGCTTTCCGCCTCGACATAAACAGGGCGGTTGGGCTGCAGTTTGGCGAGGCCCATGGCGAGGCGGCTTTCAAAGGCTTTCTGGCTGGGTTGGGTATCTCCCATGGGGCCAAACAGGCTGCCGCGATGTTCGGCCATGGCTTCCAGATCCAGCGTCTGAGCGCCTTGTTGGGCGAGGTGATCAAGCAGTCGGGTTTTGGCGGTGCCGGTGCCGCCGTCGATCACCACAACAGGGCAAGGCATGGTGCCTCCATAGAGCGCTTTGGACACCAGCCGGCGGTACGCTTGATAGCCGCCCTCTATGGTGTCGGCGCGCCAGCCTATTTGTTTCAGGATGATGGCGACAGAACCGGAACGCTGCCCGCCGCGCCAACAGTAGACCAAAGGTTTGTAGCTGCCTTCTTTGTCAGACAGGGGGCCTTCGAGATGCGTGGCGACGTTGCGTGCCACAATGGCGGCACCGATTTTGCGGGCCTTGAACGGGTCTTCCTGCACATAGATGGTGCCAACGCGTGCGCGCTCGTCATTGGACATGGCCGGAAGGTTGATCGCTCCGGGGACGTGATCCAAGGCGAATTCCGCCGGGGAGCGCACGTCGATGATCTGATCAAACGGCAGGATGGCGAGATCAGAGAGTTGGGTCAGTTTTAGCGGCATGGGTTGTCCAAAAAAGGGGTCCCATGTGCATAGAGGCAAAGGCCGCGACGCGCCATAGGGCAGGCCGCGGCCAATCCGCGCTTAGTAAGCCACCATGGTCAGCAGTTCGTATTCCGCGACCATCTCGTCATCCTGATTGGAGGCGGTGACGTGCCAGCGGACCTCGCCATATTCGTCGTTGCGCTTTGTCTTCTTTTTGACCGTCAGGCGCACTTTCAGGCTGTCGCCGGCGACCACAGGTTTCATGAACCGCAGAGTGTCTAGGCCGGTGTTGGCCAACACTGGGCCTTCGTTGGGTTCCACAAAGAGACCAGCGGCGAAGGACAGGAGGAGGTAGCCATGAGCAACGCGGCCGGGAAAGAACGGGTTCCGCGCGGCGGCGTCTTCGTTCATGTGGGCATAGAAGGTGTCGCCGGTGAAGTTGGCGAAGTGCTCGATGTCCTCCAGCGTGATTTCACGCGGCTTGGTGTAGAGCGTTTCGCCTACGGCCAATTCTCCAAAGCGACGGGTGAACGGGTGTGCGCCTGCGTCGATTTCCTTGGCACCGGGGACCCACTGTTGACCGATGCTAGTGAGGATGTCCGGGCTGCCTTGGATCGCGGTGCGCTGCATGTAGTGTTTTACCGCGCGGATGCCGCCGAGTTCTTCGCCGCCACCTGCGCGGCCGGGACCGCCGTGGACCAAATGGGGCAGGGGTGAGCCGTGGCCGGTGCTTTCGCCCATGCTGTCGCGGTTGTTGAAATAAAGGCGGCCGTGGAAGGCGCCTGCGCCCATGGCGACTTCGCGGGCAACCTCTGCGTCATGGGTGATGACGGAGGCCACAAGGGAGCCCTGGCCTTTGCTAGCCAGCGCGATGGCGTGGTCGAGATCGCGGTAGCCCATGAGGGTGGAGACAGGACCAAAGGCTTCAGAGGCGTGTACGTATTCTGCGGTATCAGGTGACGCGCAGTGGAACAACATCGGTGGGACAAAGGCGCCTTTCTCAGCGTCGGCACCTTCGACTAGGAAATCGTCTGGGTTGCCAAAGACACGCTCAGCTTCGGTGCCCAGCAGGGCGGCTTTTTCCAGCACGTCGCGTTTTTGACCCGCAGAGACCAGCGCGCCCATGCGGGTGGCTTCTAAGCGCGGATCGCCGATCACGATTTTGGCAAGACGCGCGGAGAGCGCTTCGATCACGGCCTCGGTTGCGCTTTCTGGCGCGATGATGCGGCGGATGGCGGTACATTTTTGTCCCGCTTTGGTGGTCATTTCACGACTGACTTCTTTGATGAAGAGGTCAAATTCGGGTGTTCCTGGCGTGGCATCTGGGCCGAGGATCGACGCGTTCAGGCTGTCGGCTTCGGAGGTGAAGCGCACAGAGTTACCCAAAATCAGTGGGTTGGAGCGCAGCTTTAAGGCCGTGTCGGCGGAGCCGGTGAAGGCCACCGCATCCTGGCAGGTCAGATGGTCGAGCATGTCGCCGAGGCCACCGGCCACCAGCTGCACTGCGCCGTCAGGCAGGATGCCGCTGTCGACCATGAGGCGCACACAGAGTTCGGTGACGTAGCAGGTGGATGTGGCGGGTTTTACAATTGCTGGCACACCGGCGAGCAGGGTGGGGGCGAGCTTTTCCAGCATGCCCCAGACCGGGAAGTTGAAGGCGTTGATGTGTACCGCAACGCCCTGAAGAGGCATGCAGATGTGTTGACCCATGAAGGTGCCGTTGCGGGAGAGCTGCTCCACGTCGCCATCTAGATAGACAGTGCTGTCGGGCATTTCGCGGCGGCCTTTGGAGGCAAACACCAGCATGGTGCCAATGCCGCCATCGATGTCGATCATGTGATCGGCCTGAGTGGCGCCTGTGTTGAAAGAGAGCTCATACATGGCTTTGCGGTGCTCGCGGAGATGCAGGGCGAGCGCTTTCAACATGCGGGCGCGGTCATGGAAGGTCATCTTGCGCAGCGCCGGGCCGCCGACGCTGCGGGCATAGTTGAGCATGGCCTGCACATCGAGGGCGTCATTGCCAGCGGTGGCGATGACGTCGCCTGTGATGGCAGAGGCGATGTTGCGCGCACCGGCGCCGGGCGCGATCCATTGACCTGCGGCAAAGCTTGAAACGTTTTGGATGGACATGGCTCTCTCCCCGATATGTCTCCGTGAATCATTTATTGACCAACCGTTCGGTTTATGCAAGCTGGAGCGTGAGGAGATTGTGTTGGGAGGCACAGATGACGCCAAAAGAGCGGGCCGAGAAAAGCGCGGCGGCGATGTGGTCGACAGACCGCGCAAGCCAGCACATGGGCATGCAGATTGTTGAGGTGGATGAAGGGCAGGCGACGCTCTCCATGACGGTGAAGCCAGAGCATTGTAACGGCCATGGGATTTGCCATGGCGGGTTCACATTCACACTGGCCGACAGCGCGTTTGCCTTTGCCTGCAACAGCCGCAATCTGGCGACAGTGGCGCAGCACAACAACATTTCTTACATCGCGCCGGGGCGTGAGGGGGATGTTCTCACAGCGAAGGCGCGGGAGATCAGCCTGACCGGGCGCAGTGGGATTTATGATGTGACTGTTTCCAATCAGGACGCTCAGGTGATTGCCGAGTTTCGTGGCGCGTCGCGCGCGATCAAAGGGCGCCTGTTTGACGAACAGACTGAAGAATAATCGACGTTGGGGAGGACGTTATGAAAGATTTGTCACCACGTAAGGAAGAGCTGGAACCCATTGAAATTGCGTCGATTGATGAGATCCGCGCAACGCAGTTGGAGCGACTGAAGTGGTCACTGAACCACGCCTACAATAACGTGCCGATGTACAAGCAGCGCTTTGATGACGCTGGGGTGCATCCGGATGATCTGCAAAGCCTGTCTGATTTGGCGAAGTTTCCGTTTTCCTACAAAAACGAGCTGCGCGACAATTACCCTTTTGGCCTTTTGGCAGTGCCGCGCCAACAGATTGCGCGGCTTCATGCATCTTCTGGCACCACGGGCAAGCCAACGGTGGTGGGCTATACCGCCAAAGACATCGACAATTGGGCGGATTTGATGGCACGCAGCCTGCGGGCGTCGGGGCTTCGGGCTGGCGATTTGGTGCACAACGCCTATGGCTATGGGCTGTTCACCGGCGGTTTGGGCGCGCACTACGGGATCGAGCGGCTTGGCGCCACGGTGGTGCCGATGAGCGGCGGGCAGACCGAGAAGCAGGTTGGGTTGATCACCGATTTTCAGCCGGATGGGATCATGGTCACGCCAAGTTACATGCTCAACATTCTGGAGCAGTATCATAAGCTTGGTATGGATCCACGTGAGAGTTCGTTGTCTGTGGGCGTGTTTGGGGCGGAACCCTGGACCGATGCGATGCGCAAAGAAGTTGAAGCCGCTTTTGACATGCATGCGGTGGACATTTACGGGCTTTCCGAAATCATGGGACCCGGTGTGGCCAATGAATGTGTGGAGACCAAAGATGGGCCAGTGATTTGGGAGGACCATTTCTATCCTGAGATAATTGACCCGGAGACCGGTGAAGTCCTGCCAGATGGCGAGTTGGGCGAGTTGGTGTTCACCACGTTGACCAAAGAAGGACTGCCGATGATCCGCTATCGCACGCGGGATTTGACGCGGCTTTTGCCAGGCACGGCACGATCGATGCGGCGGATGGAGAAGATCACCGGTCGCTCCGATGACATGATCATTCTGCGTGGCGTGAATGTCTTCCCAAGTCAGGTGGAGGAGCAGGTGCTTGCGACCGGAGGGCTTGCGCCATATTACCAGATTGAACTGTATAAATCAGGTCGCATGGATGCGATGCGGGTGTTTGTGGAGGCGATGCCAAGTGCGGCAGACAACCTGTCCAAGACCGCAGCGGCGCGTATGTTGACCAAGCATATTAAGGACATGATCGGCGTGACAGTGGAAGTGATGGTGGGCGATCCCGGAGAAGTGGAGCGCAGCCAGGGTAAGGCGAAGCGTGTGGTCGATAATCGGGGCGCCGGATAATGGCGCGCACAATTGCCAAGGATCACGAGCAGAAACGGGTGCATATCCTGAAATCGGCAGCACGGGTGTTTGCCGAGCAAGGGTATGACCGCGCGTCCATGTCGGTGTTGGCCAAGGAGTGTGGCATCTCCAAAGCCAATATCTATCACTACTACGACAGCAAAGATGCGCTGTTGTTTGATGTGCTGGACACCTATCTGAAAGCCCTGCGGGATCGTATTTGTGGGATTGATTTGAGTGGCTTGGACGTGAAATCTCAACTTAGATCGGTGGTGCGGGAAATCCTTTTGGCCTATCAGGGTGCAGATGACGAACACCGCGTTCAGAGCACCGGCATGCGGGCGTTGCCGGTGGAGCAACAGCAAGTGCTGCGCGGGTATCAGCGGGACCTGGTGAACCGGGTGAGCGAGGTGGTTGCTGCCAGCGCCGAGGGTGTGTTTGACAATGATCCGGTGCGCCTGCGCGAGACCACCATGTCGGTATTTGGCATGCTCAACTGGTATTACATGTGGCAGCATGGTGCCGACACAGAAGCCCGTGAGCGGTATGCAGATCTGGCGACAGATTTGGTGCTAGGAGGGGTGCGCGGCCTTGCCTAGACGGGCAGGGCGCTAACGTCGCCCTCAGATCGTTTTTGGACCACTTAGTTAATTTGTGTTAAAACATGCCCATTACCGTTTCTATTTATAAAGGGTAGCGTTTTGAAAAAACAACTTTGTGGCGTGGCGTTGGCGGCGATTTTGACCGGGAGCGGCGCAGCTCAGGCCGATCCGTCTTTTGGATTTGGTCTGACCTATGTCTTTGGCGGCGATTGGGCCTTGGGCGTACGTGTGTTCCATGATGATGAGCCGGAAAGCGCGGTTCTGGCCTTGGGATTTGACTACAAGTTTGGCTCTCAGGCATTCCGCCCCACGATTGGGGCGGCTTATCTGGACGAAGATTTCTACATCGATTTTAGCCTTGGCTACGACACCCGATTGCAGGCGTTGGACTATGGCATTGGCGTTGGCGCGGCGTTTGAAACCGAAAAACCTGCATCAGCTGGCGGTGGGGGTGCGACAACCACCGGCGGTGACAGCACGCCAACCCCAACCGGCACGGACGCTGGGAGTGGGGCCTCGGGCGGGGGTGACGCTGACACTGGCAGCGGTACGGGTGCAGGTGATGATGGTGGTGGGACAGATACCGGCGGCACCGGGGATGGCAGCACTGGCGATGGGGGCACTGATGGTGGTGGCCCCAGTGACGGTGGCACTGATGGTGGTGGCACCGATGTGGGTGGTACGGATGGCGGAAGCACTGATGGGGGAACCGATGTGCTTTGATACCAGTATGGCATAATCATCCAATTTGGATCCGGAAAACCGCGTGAATTTCCGTTGTAAGCGCGGGTTCACAATTGGGTGCGGGTGTTTTTGACACATTGGCGCGTCCAAGCGATCCATGGTATTTTCCCATCAACTAATTGCGGTGGGAGAGAAAATTATGAAACGAGCTTTAACAGCCGGCCTTTTGGGCGCTGTCTTGGTTTGTGGAACTGTCGCGCAGGCAGACCCGTCTTTTGGCCTAGGTCTGACCTACACATTTGGCGGAGATTGGGGTGTTGGTGTGCGGGTGTTCCACGACGACGAGCCGGAAAGCGCGGTTCTGGCGATTGGAGCGGATTACAAGTTTGGCACACAGGCGTTCCGTCCAACTGTTGGTGCGGCCTATCTGGATGAAGACTTCTATGTCGATTTCAGCTTGGGGTACGACACGCGCTTGCAAGCGTTGGATTACGGCGTTGGCGTCGGTGCTGCATTTGAGACCCAGCCGAAGCCGTAAGGTCTTTGGTGCTTGCGGAGAAAATAAAAGGGCGCCTTTGCCGCGCCCTTTTTTTATTGATCGTAGTCGACAACCACTTTGTCGGTGACCGGATAGGACTGACAACTGAGGATGAAGCCTTTTTCAACCTCATAGTCCTCCAGCGCGTGGTTGGTCATCATCTCAACTTCACCTTCGATGACGCGGCATTTGCAGGTCGAGCAGACGCCCGCCTTGCACGCATAGGGCGCGTCCATCGTGTTGGCGCGCGCGGCGTCCAGGATTGTGGTGTCGCGGTCCATCTCGATGGTCTGAGTGGCGCCGTCCAGGGTAATTTGGGCGGTAACCGCTTTGCCGGCATCTTCGGTGCTAGCAGCCTTGCGCTTGGCGCGGCCGGGTTGACCGGAGGCGAAGAGCTCGAATTTGATCTGGTCTTCAGAAAGACCGTGGTCTTTCAGTGCCTTCGCGATTCCCAGCATCATCGGCTCCGGACCACAGATGAAGGCGGTGTCCACAGAGTTGATGTCGATCCAGCCGGTTTGGAACAGCTGCGCGCATTTTTCTTCGGTGACCATGCCGGTGAAGAGATCAATCTCCTGCGCGTCGGTTTCCAGCACGTGGATCACGTTGAAACGGCCCATGTATTGGTTTTTCAAGTCCTCCAGCTCCTCGCGGAACATGATCGAGGTCACACCTTTGTTGGCGTAGATCAGGGTGAAGGAAGACTGCGGTTCTCGCGCCAGCGTGGTTTTGATCAGCGAGAGTACAGGTGTGATGCCGGAGCCGCCCGCAAAGCCTAGGTAAGTCTTGTCTGCGGTTGCATCGAGTTCGGTGAAGAAGCCGCCCATTGGAGGCATGGCCTGCACCGTGTCGCCAACCTTCAGTTCGGTGTTGGCCCAGGTGGAGAATGCGCCGCCGTCGACGCGCTTGATGCCAACTTGCAGGATGCCGTCGTCTTTGCCGGCGCAGATAGAATAGCTGCGGCGCAGTTCTTCGCCGTCAAAGTCGCGTTTGAAGGTCAGATATTGGCCTTGGGTGAAATCAAACGCTGCCGCTGCGCCGTTCACAGGCGCAAGCGTGACCACCACGGCGTCGCGGATGGTTTTGCGTATGTTGATGACCTCAAGGTCGTGAAAGCGCGCGGATTGGGCCATTCGGGTCTCTCCTCAGATGCACTTGAAATAGTCAAAAGGCTCCAGACAGGCGGTGCAGCGCCATTGGGCCTTACAGGGCGTAGAGCCAAATTGGCTCATTTTCTCAACAAGTTGGCTGCCGCAATGCGGGCACTTGTCGGGGCCGCCAGCGGGCTGGGGCGGGGCGATGCCATAGGCTTCCAGCTTGTCGCGGCCGGATTGGGTCATCCAGTCGGTGGTCCAGGCGGGGCTAAGTTTGCGACGCAGCTCAAGCTTCTCAATACCGTGGCCGCGCAGAGCAGTTTCGATGTCGAGATTGATGATGCTGGTCGCTGGGCAGCCCGAGTAGGTTGGCGTGACGGTCACGATCAGTGTGTCACCCTCGTAGTCCACGTCGCGAATGATGCCGAGATCGGTGAGGGAAATCACCGGGATCTCGGGGTCAGGCACCGCGTGCAGCCAGGTCCAGACCTGCGCCACGTCTGGTAAGCCAGTCTCCCGACCAGCAGACATATGCCGGTCGCCGATTACCACGTTGCGCCAGGATACGCGCGTTGCAGCCACTGCATTTGGGTCAGCAGGTGACCGAGATGCTCAGTGTGGGTTTTGCCGTTGCGACCACCTTTGTGGGCAAAGTCGCTGTCTGGAATGGTCAGGGTAGCCTCTGCAAACACTTTGCCGATCAGCGCGTCATATTCTGCGCGCAGGCTGGCTGGATCAGGCGCCACACCTGCCGCAGCCATGGCGGCGTCAACTTCATCAGAGACAAACATCTCGCCGACATAAGGCCATAGGCGGTCCAGCGCGGCCTGCATGCGCTTGTGGCTTTCCTCTGTGCCATCGCCGAGGCCGACCACGGTTTCGGCAGAACGCTCGACATGGTAGGCGGCTTCCTTGCTGGCTTTTTCTGCAATCTCTGCAACGGCTTGGTTGGAAGACTTCATCAAGCGCGGCAGAAGGGTCGACTGATAGGCGTCAAACAGGAATTGGCGCATCAGTGTTTGCCCAAAGTCACCGTTTGGCAGCTCCAGAAGCAGCAGATTGCGAAAATCCCAGGCGTCGCGCAGGAAGGCGATGTCGTCGGCTGTTTTGCCGTCATCCATGACTTCGGCGGCATAGCCGAGCCAGAGCTGGGTCTGACCAATCAGGTCCAGCGCGGTGTTGGCGAGCGCAATGTCTTCTTCCAGCACCGGCGCATGGCCGCACCATTCAGAAACCCGGTGGCCCAGAATGAGGGTGTTGTCGCCCATCCGCAGCAGGAACTGCGTGAGCATCTCCTTATCGACGTTTGCCATCACATGTGCCCCACTTCGTCAGGGATGTCGAAGAAGGTTGGGTGGCGGTAGATCTTGCTCTCGGACGGCTCATAAAGCGGGCCTTTTTCCGACGGGGAGGAGGCCGAGATGTTGTTGGCTTCCACAACCCATATCGACACGCCTTCGTTGCGACGGGTGTAGACGTCGCGGGCGTTTTTGATCGCCATCTCGGCGTCCGGCGCGTGCAGGCTGCCGACGTGACGGTGGCTCAGGCCGTGTTGGCCGCGAATGAAGATTTCCCAAAGGAGCCATTCTTTGCTCATGATCTCAGTCCTTATTCTGCGGCTGTTTTTGCGGCGCGTTTTTTCTCTGCGTGGGCCATCAGACCATCCCGCACCCAGGCACCGTCATCCCAAGCTTTGTTGCGGGCTTCCAGACGGTCGACGTTGCAGGGGCCGTCGCCTTTGAGCACGTCAAAGAACTCGGACCAGTCTGGGTCGGAATAGTCGTAACCGCCTTTTTCCTCGTTCCATGTCAGGTTTTCATCCGGAATGGTCAGGCCGAGGTATTCGGCTTGTGGCACGGTCTGGTCGACAAATTTCTGGCGCAACTCGTCGTTGGTGTTCATTTTGATTTTCCACGCCATGTTTTGCGTGGAGTGCACGGAGTCCTTGTCGGACGGGCCAAACATCATCAGGGATGGGTACCACAGACGGTTGAGCGCATCCTGCGCCATTTTCTTCTGTGCCTCAGTGCCTTGGGCCATCTTCATCATGATGTCGTAGCCCTGACGCTGGTGAAAGCTCTCTTCTTTGCAGATGCGGATCATCGCGCGGGAGTAGGGGCCATAGGAGGTGCGTTGCAGCGGAACCTGGTTCATAATAGCGGCGCCATCGACCAGCCAGCCGACCGCGCCGATGTCAGCCCAGTTCAGCGTGGGGTAGTTGAAGATGGAGGAATACTTCATCTTGCCGGACAGCAGCTGTTCGGTGAGGTCATCGCGGCTCACACCCAGCGTTTCGGCGGCGGCATAAAGGTAGAGGCCATGGCCAGCCTCGTCCTGCACTTTGGCGAGCAGGATCATTTTACGCTCCAGCGTTGGGGCGCGGGTGATCCAGTTGCCTTCCGGCAATTGGCCAACAATTTCGCTGTGCGCGTGCTGGCCGATCTGGCGGATCAGGGTTTTGCGATAGCCTTCCGGCATCCAGTCACGCGGCTCGACCTTGATGTCGGCATCGATCTTGGCCTGAAACTCTTTGAGTTGCTCCGGATCGTCGGTGGACGCCTCGGATTTGATCATCTGTGCATACATGACTGGGTTCCTCCTCAGGCTTGGGGTGCCTCAGACCCGTTCGAGAATGATGGCGGTGCCTTGGCCAACTCCGACGCACATGGTGCAGAGCGCATAGCGGCCGCCGGTGCGTTTGAGCTGGTAAGCGGCGGACATCACGATGCGTGCGCCGGACATGCCGAGCGGGTGGCCCAGCGCAATCGCGCCGCCTTGGGCGTTTACGTGGGGCGCGTCATCCGCCACGCCCAGTTCACGCAGGGAAGCAAGGCCCTGTGCGGCAAAGGCTTCGTTCAATTCTATCACATCCATCTGCTCGATGGTGAGTCCGGTACGGGCGAGCACTTTGCGGGTGGCTGGGACCGGGCCGATGCCCATCACGCGGGGCTCCACGCCTGCGGCGGCCATTCCCACAATGCGCGCGATCGGGGTCAATCCGTTTTTGGCGGCGGCAGCTTCAGTGGCCATCAGAATGGCGGCGGCGCCGTCGTTTACGCCAGAGGCGTTGCCTGCGGTGACCGAGAGGTCAGGACCGTTTACACCACGTAGTTTGGCGAGCTTGTCCACGCCAGTGCCTGGCCGTGGGTGTTCGTCGGTGTCCACGACCAGATCGTCACCCTTACGTTGGGGAATGGTCACAGGTGTGATTTCATTAGCGAAGTGACCGGCCTCATGCGCAGCAGCCCAGCGCGCTTGGGAGCGGGCGGCAAAGGCGTCCTGGTCTTCGCGGCTGATGTTGTAGTCTGCGGCGACGTTGTCGGCGGTTTGCGGCATGCTGTCGATGCCGTATCGCGCCTTCATCTTCTTGTTCACAAAGCGCCAGCCGATGGTGGTGTCAAAGACTTCGTTGGCGCGGGAGAAGGCGGTTGTCGCCTTCGGCATCACAAAAGGCGCGCGGGACATGCTTTCAACACCACCTGCGATGGCGAGATCATAGTCGCCAGCGCGCAGTCCGCGGGAGGCCATGCCCACCGCATCCATACCAGACGCGCAAAGGCGGTTGATGGTGGTGCCCGGCACATCGGTTGGAAGACCCGCGAGCAGGGCTGCCATACGGGCTACGTTTCGGTTGTCTTCCCCAGCTTGGTTTGCGGAACCGTAGATCACGTCATCCAGAGACGCCCAATCAACTTGCGGGTTGCGGTCTACTAACGCCGCAATTGGAAGTGCAGCGAGGTCGTCGGTGCGAACCGAAGAGAGCGCGCCACCGTAGCGGCCAATTGGGGTGCGGGTCGCGTCGCAGATGAAAGCTTCGGTCATAGTGTCTCCGTGGCAGTGGTTCCGGTCCTGTTCGCATTAGCCGACCGTATGGTTGGGATATAGTGCCCTGCGATTCGAAGCAATTAAAATGTTACGATCGTGTTAGGGTAAAGTAATTATGGTAACGTTTTGGTGTGGTGTGTCGCAAAATTCCGGGCGTCGGTGAGCGGTGCACGAATCCTAAGATGCCCGATGGAAACAGAGGTAAACCATGCTGCTCAAATGGCTCGAAATCGCGATGTTGAGTCAAAATGATCCAGTCTGGTTTGCCCGTTGCAAAAGGGAATTTGAGCGTGGGGAACGGCAATTGTGATACATATAAAAAAGCGTATGTGTATCGCGCCTATTCCTGCTTAGCGTGCAGTTTTTGTGAGCAAATGGCCAGTCCTTTGCTCCGTGAAATCTGTTCTTTGACGGCTTTCACTTCCACGGCATGATTAAAGTCAATTACAGGCAATCGTTTTGCAGCAAACCTGACCTCACTACGAGGTAGCAGGAAAACATCAGCAGGTGTTTACGTGGCAAGAATGACGACCCATTCGCCCCAAAGACGCGAGTTTTTGCGGGGGCATTTTGACAAAAGCGATTTTCTACGTCCACCCGGGGCGTTGGATTTGGCGTCTTTTGTCGAGACCTGCACGCGATGTGGGGACTGCGCCGCCAACTGCCCGCAAGCAATCATCACAGCTGATGAAGACGGCTTTCCTATGGTCGACCTTAACGCCCGTGGATGCATCTTTTGCGGTGAATGCGCTGAGGCGTGCCAACCCGCAGCTATTCTACCCACACAAACTTGGTCTTACCGTGCCGCTGTCAGTGACAATTGTCTGTCGCTGCAAGGCGTGACCTGCCGCAGCTGCGAAGATCATTGTGATGAGAGCGCGATCCGTTTCCGGTTGATGACCGGTGGACGGTCTGCGCCACTTATTGACCTAGAAACCTGTACCGGATGTGGCGCCTGTGTGGCGCCTTGCCCGTCTGATGCCATCACCGTTGAGCGCCCAGCGTCTCAACATACCGCCAGCCCATCAACTGCCAGCGAGATCAACGAATGTACAATATCTGCGGATGCCTAGTCCACGCGATGCCTGAAAAAACGCCGGCCGTTGTGTCGGCGATCGAAGCGTCTGAGGGGTGCGAAGTGCACGCCCATGAGGACGGACGCATCGTGGTGACGGTGGAAGATACCGACACCCGGCGCTCGTCCGAAATCATCATGGACATGCACCAGATCCCCGGCGTGATCACGGTCACGCTGACTTATCACCATTTTGAACCAAGCGGCGCAGATGCGACCGCATCCCAAGCGCTCTAAGGAGGACCAGCCATGACATTGCCAACGTCCCGTCGCACATTTTTGAAAGCCTCTGCCGCAGCCGCCACGGCGTCTGCAGCGGGCATCACTTTGCCGAAAGAGGCCCAGGCGCAGGTGGGGACCCCTGACATCCGCTGGGACAAAGCGCCGTGCCGTTTCTGCGGCACCGGATGTTCTGTTCTGGTTGGTACCAAAGAGGGGCGGGTGGTTGCGACCCAAGGTGATCCGAAGGCGCCTGTGAACCGGGGACTGAACTGTATCAAAGGCTACTTCCTGTCCAAGATCATGTATGGCGAAGACCGTCTGACCACGCCGTTGTTGCGTAAGACGGGCGGTGTCTATGACAAAGAGGGCGAGTTCACCCCGGTGAGCTGGGAAGAAGCCTTTGATGTCATGGCGGAGAAGTGGAAGGCTGCGCTGGCCGACAAAGGCCCAACCGGTATTGGCATGTTTGGCTCCGGTCAGTGGACCGTTTGGGAAGGTTATGCCGCGGCCAAGCTGATGAAAGCGGGCTTCCTGTCCAACAACATTGATCCTAACGCGCGCCACTGTATGGCGTCTGCTGTGGTGGGCTTCATGCGCGCCTTTGGGATTGACGAGCCCATGGGCTGCTACGACGACCTTGAGCATGCAGACACCTTTGTGCTCTGGGGCTCCAACATGGCGGAGATGCACCCGATCCTCTGGTCGCGTCTGACCGACACCCGTCTGACCAAGCCAGGTGCGCAGGTGCATGTGCTTTCGACTTTTGAGCATCGTTCGTTTGAGTTGGCCGACAACGGCATGATCTTCACGCCCCAGACCGACCTCGCGATCCTGAACTTCATCGCCAACTACATCATCGAAAATGATGCGGTGAACTGGGACTTCGTGAATGAAAATGTGAACTTCACCAAAGCCGTGACCGACATCGGCTATGGCCTGCGCGATGAGCACCCGCTGCAACAGGCGGCCGCAAACCCGAACAACGGCAAACTCGAGAGCATCGATTTTGAAGCCTACAAAGAGTATGTCTCTGAATACACGCTTGAAAAAACAGCCGAAATCTCTGGTGTTTCCGAAAACGCGCTTCTGCGCCTCGCGCAGCAATATGCGGATCCAGACCGCAAGGTGATGTCGCTCTGGACCATGGGCTTCAACCAGCACACGCGCGGGTCTTGGGTGAATGGCCTGATGTACAATGTGCACCTGCTGACCGGCAAAATCTCTGAGCCCGGCAACTCGCCATTCTCCCTGACAGGTCAGCCATCGGCCTGTGGTACGGCGCGTGAAGTGGGTACCTTTGCCCACCGACTGCCGGCGGACATGGTTGTGGCCAATGATGAGCACCGGGCGATTTCTGAGAAGAAGTGGAAGCTGCCTGCCGGTATCCTGAACGCCAAAGTGGGTTCCCACGCGGTGAAACAGAACCGTGACCTGAAAGACGGCAAGATCAACGCCTATTGGGTGCAGTGTAACAACAACATGCAAGCCGCACCGAATATGAATGAGGAAGGCTACCCGGGGTATCGTAATCCGGACAACTTCATCGTTGTGTCTGACCCATACCCAACAGTGACCACATTGGCCGCCGACCTGATCCTGCCAACCGCGATGTGGGTGGAAAAAGAAGGCGCCTATGGCAACGCCGAGCGTCGGACACAATTCTGGCGTCAGCAAGTGGATGCGCCGGGTGAAGCCAAGTCTGATGTGTGGCAGTTGATGGAGTTCTCTAAGCGCTTCACCACCAATGAGGTGTGGCCTGCGGAAATTCTCGACGCCAATCCGGAGTACAAAGACAAGACTTTGTTTGAAGTGTTGTTTGCCAACGGTCAGGTCGACAAATACGGTTTGGACGAGCTGCAGGAAGGCTTCGCCAACGATGAATCCAACCACTTCGGGTTCTACGTGCAGAAAGGGCTGTTTGAGGAGTATGCCTCCTTCGGTCGCGGCAAGGCGCACGATCTGGCGGAATTTGACACCTACCACAAAGCGCGTGGCCTACGTTGGCCTGTCGTGGACGGCAAAGAAACGCTTTACCGCTTCCGTGAAGGGTACGACCCATATGTGCCCGAAGGCGAGGGCGTGAAGTTCTACGGACACAAGGACGGCAAGGCCAAGATCATCTTTGCGCCATATGAACCGCCAGCTGAAGCACCGGATGACGATTTCAATCTGTGGCTCGTGACAGGTCGTGTTCTGGAGCATTGGCACTCTGGTTCCATGACCCGCCGTGTGCCGGAACTGCACCGTTCCTATCCATACGCGCAAGTGTTCATGCATCCAGAGGATGCACGGGAGCGTGGTCTGCGCCGGGGTCAGGAAATCGTGATCTCCACCCGCCGGGGGGACATGCACAGCCGTGTAGAAACCCGTGGTCGGAACAAGATGCCAAAAGGCGTGGTGTTTGTGCCGTGGTTTGACGAAGGCCAGCTGATCAACAAGCTGACTTTGGACGCCACATGTCCGCTCTCCAAAGAGACCGACTTCAAAAAATGTGCCTGCAAGGTTGAGCGCGTCTAAGCGCACTTCCAACAGGATCGAAAGCTAGAGCCATGTTCGCTACGTCGACACAGCCAAAGAATCCCGCCCGGCGCCGCTTCCTTCAGGATGCTGCGCGCGGAACGGCAGGCTGTGCGGTGGCGGGCATGACACTGGCGTGGTTCATCAAAGACGCGCGAGCGTTGCCGGACCGTGCCATTCGCCCGCCTGGGGCTTTGCCAGAAGACGACTTTTTGGCCGCCTGTATTCGTTGCGGTCTGTGTGTGCGGGATTGTCCTTATGACACGCTGGTTCTGGCTGAACTGGGTGTCGATGGGGCTGCGACCGGTACTCCATTTTTCACCGCCCGCGATATACCGTGCGAGATGTGTGAGGACATTCCTTGTGTGGCTGCCTGCCCGACTGGGGCGCTGGACAAAAGCTTGACCGACATTGACGACAGCCGCATGGGGCTGGCGGTGCTTATTGATCAGGAAAACTGCCTGAACGCCTTGGGCCTGCGCTGTGATGTGTGTTACCGCGTCTGTCCGGTGATTGACGAGGCCATCACGCTGGAGCGGCGACACAATGAACGTTCCGGCCACCATGCGATCTTTATGCCTGTGGTGCATTCGGACCACTGCACGGGGTGTGGCAAATGTGAAAAATCCTGCGTGTTGCCGGGCGAGGCCGCGATCAAGGTGTTGCCGATCCGTATGGCGCAGGCCGATCAGGCGGATCACTACAAACGCAGCTGGGAACAGCGCCCCGACATCGTGGATGAGATTATCGACCTACCGGATCGACTGCCGGGCGCGGGCACAGATAATCTAGCTGCACCAGGCGGTTTTGAGCCGACCTTCAAGTTGCCAATAGGCGCAACTACGGGAGGGTTGGGGCAATGAGTGACAAGACTGCACTGCCGGTAGGCGCCGAAGCTATTCGCGACAAAGGCTATTGGTTGGCCTACCGTTTCCTGATTTTGCGCCGCGCGAGCCAAGCGTTTTTCTTGAGCCTGTTTTTGCTCGGGCCTTGGTTTGGCATCTGGTGGGTGAAAGGCAATCTCAGCGGATCTCTGACGTTTGATTTTCTGCCGTTGACCGACCCGTTCATCGCGCTTCAGGGCATGGTGGCCGGACATTGGCCGGAGCTGACTGCCCTGATTGGTGCGGTGATAGTTGGCGTGACATATGCCCTGATTGGCGGGCGTGTTTATTGCAGCTGGGTTTGCCCCATAAATCCGGTGACGGACGCGGCCAGTTGGTTGCATCGCAAGTTGGACCTGCCGAAAGGTTGGCAGCCCAAGCGCGGCACCAAGTATTTCATGCTGGCCATGGTCCTCGGCGTGAGTGTTCTGACCGGCACCGTCGCCTGGGAGTTTGTGAACCCAATTTCCATGCTGCACCGCGGACTGATCTTTGGTGTCGGCTTTGCCTGGGCCCTGGTCCTTGGTGTGTTCATGTTTGACCTGCTGCTGGCCCGTCGTGGCTGGTGCGGGCACCTGTGCCCGGTCGGGGCTTTCTATGGCCTGTTGGGCAGCAAGTCTCTCTTGCGGGTCACCGCGCAAAAACGCGCGGCCTGTGATGATTGTATGGACTGCTTTGCGGTCTGTCCGGAAATGCAGGTGATCACCCCTGCGCTGCGTGGCAAGGACGCGGACACCCCGCTGATCCTGTCGCCTGATTGCACAAATTGTGGCCGCTGCATCGATGTGTGCTCGGTCGACGTTTTCCACTTTACCCATCGATTTGACGAGACGCCCGCGCCGGGGCGTGTCCGAGACCGAACCAACCCAGCGCCAAAGGTCGGCAAAGCCGCCTGAGAAGCTAAGGAGAAAGAAAGATGAAAAAACATCCCCTCATCAGTGCCCTGACGGCAGCGGCCATTGTTCTTGGCAGCGGGTTTGCCGTCGCGGATCAGGCAAGCGGTGTGAAATCTCTACGCAATGATCCGATTGATGCCTCCAACCGTCTGGACGAGCCGTTGCACCAGCAGTCCGGACGCGTGGCGCGGAACTATCGTCAACAGCCACCGCTGATCCCACACACTGTCGATCAATACCAAATCGACCTGAGCGCCAACCAGTGTTTGGCTTGTCACGACTGGACCAAAGCGGGTGAGCGCGGGGCGCCAACTCTGTCGATGACCCACTACTTGGGCCGTGAAGGCCAGCAACTGGACGAAGTGGCCGGTACACGTTGGTTCTGTAACCAATGTCACGTGCCGCAAGCCAACGCGCCTGCGCTGGTTGAAAACGAATTTGAGCCGTCCAACTGACGCCCGGAAGAAGGAAGGTAGCTATGTCTGATCAAGACAATCCCACCGGTAAAAAGCCCGGATTTTTCCGTCGCACCTGGAGGACGCTGTGGTCTCCGACGTCTGTGTTCTCGTTGGGTGGTCTGCTGTTTGGCGGGTTTCTGGCCGGTATTCTGTTTTGGGGCGGGTTCCACTGGTCGCTGGAACTGACCAACACCGAAGAGTTCTGTGTGTCCTGTCATGAGATGGAGCGCAATTTCGAGGAATACACAGAAACCATCCACTACAATAACCGCTCTGGTGTGCGGGCGACCTGTCCGGATTGTCACGTGCCCAAAGAATGGCAGCACAAGATCAAAGCCAAGATCCTCGCGTCCAAAGACCTGTATCACACCGTAATGGGCACCATCGACACCGAGGAAAAATATGAAGAGCATCGTCTTTCGATGGCTTCTGCCTCTTGGGTGAAGATGAAGAAAAGCGACAGCCGTGAGTGCCGGAACTGCCACAAGTTCACCTATATGGACTTCACTGTGCAGGAAAACCGTGCCGCTGCACAACACCAGCTGGCCTTGGACGAAGGCAAGACCTGTATCGACTGTCACCAGGGCATCGCGCACCGACTGCCTGAAAATTATCTGAAGACCTATGAAGAGGTTACTGCGGAGCTGGAAGGTGAGATTGTCGTGCCGGAAAATCCGGGACGTGACGTCGCCGCGGCGGGCAGTGAGATCAAGGGGTATCTGGCCGCCAACTGATCCGTTTGTTGTTTTGAGAATTGAGAGCGCCTCCGACTTGGAGGTGCTTTTTTTGTTAGGGGACCACAACGCAAAGCGCCGATTGCTCGGGTGGGAGCAACCGGCGCTAGCCTTGTGTCCGTGAGTGGTCTGACTTGGGTTCAGACCGGCACCTAATGTCAAGGCGTAACGCTTGGTGCCGACAACCAACTCCAGCAGGGGGAGGAGGAGGGAGATAGTGAAGTTGGTCGTTGTCGTCGCACCACCAATTGAGGGAGGGAGTGAGGTGGCGATGCGGGTCTTCTGGAGGAGTGGTGCGGCGTTGTCCCCAGGCCGTGTCGTCCTCTGTGATACTGATATGGGAAAGGGGTAAACAAATCCTTTTGGAGTTTAGGAAATGTCTTTGTGATTTTGCGCCAATCGCAACGTGGTTTTGTTTTTGCCCTTATCCTGCTTGACCTTTGGGGACGGCTTGGAGGACAAAAGCTTAAGAGAGGCGGGCACTTATGAGACATCTGGTTAACAGTCTACAGGCCACCGTGGCGCGGTTCACCGCCAAAAACGGCTTTATGCGCAGTTCACATTTAACGCTGTCGTTTGTGTTCGCGCTGTTTCCGTTTTGCTTGTTTGCCCTTTCTTTGGCTGGTGTCCTGAGTCCTCAGGCGCAAGTGGACGACATCATCGACTTTGCCATTGGCGCTTGGCCGGATGCGATTGCAGGACCGATAGAGCACGAACTCAGAGCAGTGCTGCAGTCTGCGAGCTCAACGCTTACCCTTGGTGCTGTTTTGGCAATTATTTTTGCCTCAAACGGTGTAGATGCCATACGCTTGGTGATCACAGACGCTTACCGCGAAACCGACCCACGCCCATTTTGGAAAGTCCGCGCACTAGCAGTTTTGTTTGTTGTGGTGGGCAGTGCATTACTCACAGTGGCGGGTGTGATCAGCGTGATTGTGCCCATCGCCATACACTTCTTTGACGACCTGGTGCCGTGGCTGGATCAATCGATCCTGAGTAACGATCAGTTTCGGCAAGCCACAATTTTTGGCGTAACCATGTTCTACCTATATGCGTGCCACAGGTGGCTCCCAGGGGTGCCACATAAGGCAAAAAGTCTGTGGCCAGGCGTCTTGCTTTGTTTGGTTCTTTGGTATGTGGCATCGAAAGCCTTCACTTTCTACATCAGCAGCTTCTCGACCTATTCCGTGACCTATGCTGGCCTGGCCGGGATCATGTCCGCGTTGGTCTATCTCTATCTGATGTCAGCAATTTTTGTGCTTGGCGCAGAGTTTAACGGCCAATTAATGGACGAAGCTCGCGCACGCGGCGAACCCGTATAACTACGGCCAACGGTACGTCACTCTTGTTGTTGCCCCCGGGCTGTCGTTGGGTACGCTCCGAGATGGGGAAGAGGAGATTTCGCGATGGTTGAAACCATTGGAGCGTTGTTTGATGCGCGGGCTAAGGCGTTTTCAAACCATAGCTTTTTGCAGGTGCCTGCCAATGCGGCGCGCAACTATCATCCGGATGGCTATCTGTGCACCTATGGGGAGGCGGCAAAGGGTGTGTCCGAGATGGTGGCTCGACTTTCCGATGCTGGCTACGGCCACGGGCACCGGATTGCCGTGTTGCTGGAGAACCGCCCGGAGATGCTCCTGATCAAACTGGCACTGGCAAAGCGCGGGATCAGTTGGGTGCCGGTGAACCCGGACTATCGTCCTGCTGAAGTGGCGTATCTCTTGCAAGACAGCGCGGCGAATTTGGCGTTGGTGGCGCCTGAGTTGGCTGAGTTGATGGCGGCTGGGATCGCGGAGAGCGGGTTGGACGTGCCAACCGTCGAGATGACGGAAAGCCTGCCGGAATTGCCGCAAGCTAAGCGATCTGCGCCGACTGACCAAACGGTAAGTGGCGCAACAGAGGCGAGTTTGATCTACACCTCCGGCACTACCGGACGACCAAAGGGCTGCATCATGAGCCACGCTTATGAAGTGGAGATGGGGCAGTGGTATGCTTCGCGTGGTGGGCTGATTGAGTTTGAGGCAGGTGTGACCAAGGTCTATTGCCCGCTGCCGCTGTTCCATGTGAACGCTGCGATCCTGCTGTTTATGGCGGTGATCGAAACTGGCAGCGCGCACATCATTCCCGAACGTTTCCGCGCCAGCGCCTGGTGGCGCGAGTTGGCAGAAACGGGTGCGACAGCGGCGCATTATCTTGGCATCATCATTCCGGCCTTGATGAACCGAGAGCCGGAAGAATGGGAACAAAAACATCAAGTTAAATGGGCTGTGGGGGCGGGGGTCGAGCCAACGTTACACCGTCCATTTGAAGAGCGGTTTGGCTTCCCGTTGATTGAGGTCTGGGGCATGTCCGAGATGTGTCGCATGTTGGCGGATTGTCATGAGCCACGCAGCATCGATACCCGCGCGATGGGACGGCCTCAGCCGGGATTGGACATTCGTGTGGTCGATGAGAAAGACGTCGAGGTTCCACGCGGTGTGCCGGGGGAGATGACATTGCGATACAGTGCCGAGACACCCAGACGGGGCGCATTTTCGGGATACCTGAACCTGCCGGACGCCACCGAAGAGGCTTGGCGCGGTGGCTGGTTTCACACCGGTGACACCGTGGTGATGGACGAGTCAGACATGGTGACGTTTATAGATCGCAAGAAAAACATCATTCGGCGGTCTGGGGAGAACATCGCTGCAGCAGAGATTGAGGCCTGTTTGCAAGACCACCCAAAGGTCGATCGCGTGGCAGTTGTTGCGGTTGCAGATGCGATGCGCGACGAGGAGGTTATGGCCTGTATTCAAGTACTTGGCGCAGTGGACGACGCACTAGCCCAAGAGCTGTTTGACTGGAGTTTTGAGCGGTTGGCCTACTACAAGGCGCCGGGGTGGATCCGGTTCATGGATGATATTCCGGTAACCGGTACGCAGAAAATTCAAAAACACAGTCTGTTTGGTAAACAAGGCACAGAGACGGATGGCGCCTTTGATTTCCGGTCCCAAAAGAAGCGGGGATAGCTCGTTTAACAGATGATCTTGAACGAACCGGTCGTGCACAGAATGATGAAGTCACGGTCGGTTTCGATCAGATGCCAGCCGCGTTTTCGCACCGCAAGCTCCAAAGCGGCGCGTCCACATTCCGCTTCAACATCCTGAATGCGGCGGCGCACGGCGCCGGCCTCTCCGGATTTGAAGGAGGAAAACACCTGGTCCAGCCAATTTTGGCCGGTGGTCGTATGTGACAAAGTGGCCTGCATGGACTCACTGTGATGGTAAACTGGTGAATCTCGGGTTAATCGATCCGCTAAAGTTGCGTGTTTGGTGGAAGTGCGGTTTGGATCGGGGCGGAAGACTGTCTCTTACCAAATGGTAAGTCGGAGGCGCCTTGCCATTTGGTAAGGCTCCTAGTCAGCGTCCAGAAAAGCTTTGAGCTGGGCCGCAACTGCTTTTTGGCGCGCGGATTTCTGAGCGGCGGTATCCTCGTTGCGCAAAAAGGCAGCAAGAGCATCCTCGGAGATCAGAAGGTATTGCGCGCTGCCAATCACGCCATAAAGCCCCAGCAACAATTCCATATCGGTGGCCGCCTTTTTTGCGGGCACCGCGCGTGCCAAATCCAGCAGCGCTTTGAGGTAGGGTTTCAATGGCGCAACGCCGGTTTCTGTGGTGCTGTCCAAAAGGTTGCGCAGGATCAGGCGGGCGTCTGCTGTGCTGTCCGTCTCGCCGCCGAGAAGGTCTTGAAAATGCAGGATAAGGCGCAGCTTTGGGGAGACGTCAGGCGTGTCGTTGAGCGACGCCAGTAGGCGGTCTGTAAGCGCCTCCAGCGCCGTGTTGTAGAGCGCGTCTTTGGTACCAAAGTGATGCAGCAACGCCTGTTTGGTCACGCCTGCGGTTTTGGCCAGATTGGCCAGGCTCAGCCCGTGATAACCGTGGTTGGCAAACCCTTCGGTGGCGAGGGTGATGTAACGGTCGCGGGCGGGGGACGGCTGAGACATGATAGGGTCCTGCGTAGCTCGGTTTCTGAAGCTAATCTTACCGGATGGTAGGAGCTTGCCAATTGGTAAGCCATGTCTACTTCGAAAGTACTGACCAAACGGTAAACGGCGGCGCAAACCCTGCAGACAAAGAAAAAAGGGCGGGAAAATCCCCGCCCTTTGAGTGTTCGAAATGTGGGAGGTTTAGGCGCGACGGCGGCGGCCACCACCGCGCCGTCCGCGGCCACTTTCACCTTCTGCCGCAGGTGGCTTATTAAATTTGATCCACTCAGCGCCGCCTTCGTCGTTGTTGGTGAGGAAGTTGGCGGCGCGGATGGCCTCCATTTCCTTGCCTGCACGCGCTTTGGTGGAGCCCAGTCCAAACATCTGGCAGAAGGCCTCGTCGTCCATGCCTTCCGGCAGGATGATGCCCGCGGCTTCAACTTCGGCCTTTTTCTCGGCCAGCTTTTTAGGGCCGACGGGCAGGGCGATCGGGTTCATGATCGCGCTGGTCATGCCGGTGGCCATCGCCATTGGCAGGAACGCATTGTTGATGCCGTGACGGTTTGGCAGGCCAAAGGAGATGTTGGACGCGCCACAAGTTGTATTCACACCCAGCTCGTTGCGCAGGCGGTTGTTGAGTTCAAACACCTGCAAGCCAGCCGTGCCCATGGCGCCGATCGGCATCACCAGCGGGTCGACAACGATGTCATGGGCCGGGATGCCAAAGTCTGCGGCCCGTTCAACGATCTTTTTCGCGACGGCAAAGCGGACTTCCGGGTCTTCGGAGATGCCGGTGTCGTCGTTGGAGATCGCCACAACAGGCACGTTGTATTTCTTCACCAAGGGCAGAACAATTTCCAGCCGCTCTTCTTCGCCGGTGACGGAGTTCAACAGCGGGCGGCCTTTGGCCACTTCCAAACCGGCTTCCAGCGCACCAGGCACGGAGCTGTCGATACAGAGCGGGCAGTCGGTGACTTCCTGCACTTTTTCCACGAGCTGGCGCATCAGGTCCGGCTCAACAAAGTTGTTGTCGGCATAGCGCGGGTCTTCGGCCATTTTGTTGGAGAACACTGCGCCAGAGTTGATGTCGAGCACGGTGGCTCCAGCCGCTACCTGCGCAATCGCGTCGGCCTGCACACGGGAGAAGTCGCCCGCTTCAAGCTCCGCGTTCAGGATTTTGCGGCCCGTTGGGTTGATGCGTTCGCCAATCACGGTGAACGGTTGATCAAAACCCATGATCGCGGTTTTTGTTTGTGATTCAATAACGGTACGGGTCATATTTAATCCTGTCAGACTTTCGCAGGCTGCGCCGAGGCACCGCCGTTTTCAATGGCCCAGTTGGCGTTGGTCTTTATGCCGCCAAGTGGGAAGAAATGCACCGAGTCGATGTTGAACTCGGGATTGGCCGCTTTGTGGTTGGCCAGATCGGTCAGCACCTCGGTTGGCTCATACGGCAGCAGCAGTTTGGACACATCCATAGCGCGTTTTTGCAGCACCTTAAGGGACGGTCCCACGCCACAGGCGATGGCAAATTTGATCAACGTTTGCAGCTTGGCCGGGCCGGCGATGCCAATGTGGATCGGAATATCGACACCTGCCGCTTTCACGCCGTTGGCCCATTCGATGATTGGCGCGGCCTCAAAAGCAAACTGGGTTGCAATGGCCATTTTGGCGTCAGAGCGCTGGGAGAAATCCTGTTTCCATTGTAGCGCGGCGTCGACATTGGCAGAGCCACCGGACGGATCGATGTCTTTGTTGCCTTCGGGATGCCCTGCGATGTGCAGGCGCTCAAAACCGGCTTTGTCAAACAGACCGGTGTCCAGGAGCTGCATGGAGTCAGAGTATTCGCCGTGTGGTTCGGCCACACCACCAGCCAGCATCAGGCCTTGTTTGACGTCGGCTTCGCCCTGATACATGGCGATCCAGTTTTCCAGCGTGGCTTTGTCCTTGATGATGCGCGCCGGGAAATGAGGCATGACGTCATAGCCTTCGGCCGCGATGCGACGGGCTGTATCGACCATGTCTTCAATGGGCGTGCCTTCGATATGGGCAATGTAAACGCGCGTGCCAGCAGGCAAGAGGGCGCGGAAGTCTTCCACCTTGGCCGCCGTGCGCGGCATAACCTCAATGGAATAGCCCTTCAGAAAGGCTTCCATTTCTGGCGTAGTGGTTTTGACCTCCTCGGTCTTGCGCTTGAAATTCAACAAAGCCATTGCGGCCTCCCAAAAAGAGGGGCGTGTCATGCCCAGCCTTCATTGTTGATCAGCGCTTTGAGCCGCTCCTGATCAAACTCTGCCTCAAGCCGGGCCACCTCGCTTTCAACGATGGCACCTGGCTCGCCCTCCACAGGATAGGGATCCCCCTTGCGCCATTCCGCCAAGTAGGCGTCGGTATCCGACGCGCCCACCTTCATTGCCGCGCGGTCGATGGCCTGTTCAAAGCGTTCGGCCAAAGGTTTTTTCGCGCCGCGGCGCCCTTTGCCCACAATCACTTGAGCAGGAATATCGCGCCAGTAGACAATGGTGACGTCAGGCATGGGTTTGATTCCTCCGGTATCGGTTCTTCATTCCTAGGACAGGGTTCTCGACCGATTTGGCTCAATTTCGACAATAGGACAGCGTAACGCGACCTTGGGGTTTGTTGTGGGGGCTTTGTAGCCAGAGGCAGCCCTGCTTGGCTATGGGGCGGGCTGTGAATTCTTTGCATGAAGAAGATGAGGGGCGGCGGGTGCCCATCACACGTGGCCGGGTGTCCATCACAAGTGAATGTCGTCGAAACGGGATTGCGCGGGGCAGGGGGACGCACTACGTTGAGAGTAACACGAAATGGAGGGCGTAACGATGGCGCCCAAGCGTCCCAAAGGTGCGGGCGCGTTCCCTAAACCGGTTGAGAGCCCCGCGCCGAAACCGTCCGATCCCAGCGCGCTTTACGCTGCGCTAGATCTGGGCACAAACAGTTGCCGCATGTTGATTGCCCAACCCAAGGGCAGTCAGATCCATGTGGTGGACAGCTTTAGCAAGTCTGTCCAACTGGGTTCCGGGCTGGAAAGCACAGGACGCCTGTCGCGTGGCAGTATGCGACGCACGATCCAGGCCATGCGCATCTGTCAGCAAAAACTGAAGCGTCACAAAGTCAAAAGCATGCGGCTTGTGGCGACTGAGGCCTGTCGGCGCGCCAAAAACGCGCGCGAATTTGTGCGCCAGGTGCGGCGCGAGACCGGGCTGCAGTTGGAGATCATCCAACCGGAGGAAGAAGCCCGTTTGGCGGTGATCTCCTGCGCGCCTTTGGTGAGCACCAAGACCGAACAGCTTTTGGTCGTGGACATTGGCGGCGGCTCTACGGAGCTGGTCTGGATGGACCTGACATCGGTAACCCCTCTGGAACGGGCGCGGGCCATTATGCGGTTGCGCAGTGGGTTTCATTCGGCGGACAGTCCCTTTCCGGCGGCGAAAGTGGTGGATTGGATTTCTGTGCCTTTGGGAGTCGCCACGCTGCGCGATCAGTTTCGCGATGTCGAAGACGACTCGGCACGCTTTGCCCTGATGAGCTGGTTTTTTGAGGAAAACCTCAGTGAGTTTGCGCCCTACAAAGATGCGCCGCCGAGCGAAGGGTTTCAGATCATTGGCACCAGCGGCACGGTGACTACGGTAGCCGCGAGCCATCTGGGTTTACGCCGTTACGACCGCACCAAGGTGGATGGGCTGCGCATGACCAGCGAGCAAATCGACAAAGTTATTCGCGGATATCTTGATCTTGGCCCCAAAGGACGCAGGGCGGACCCGCGCATTGGGCTGGACCGGCAGGCCTTGATCATGAGCGGCTCTGCAATTTTGCAGGCGCTTTTGCGCTGTTGGCCCACGGATAGGCTTTCGGTTGCAGACCGTGGCCTGCGCGAGGGGCTGCTTTATGCGCAGATGAGCGCGGATGGCGTGCTTGAGGACGGCCCGTTTTAAGACGGTTGCCCTTGAGCACAGCGCAAAAATGACTAGAAGGCTTTGTTTCAAAGCAATGTGGTGACGGAAATGGCCAAGAAACCTACCGGTAAAAATACTTCGGGACGTGGACAGCGGGATTTGACCATCAAGGTGAAGTCGGCGCGGGGGCGTAAACTGTCATCCACACGTTGGCTGCAACGCCAGCTTAACGACCCTTATGTGGCCCGCGCCAAGGCCGAAGGCTATCGCGGACGCGCGGCGTTCAAGATTATGGAACTGGACGATAAGTTCCGCTTCCTTGTACCGGGCGCGCGTGTGGTAGATCTTGGTTGTGCGCCAGGAGGCTGGCTGCAAGTAGCCGTGCCGCGCATCAATGCGTTGGGTGAAAAGTCCGGCAAGAAAGTTGGCACCCTATTGGGCATCGACTTGCAGGAAGTTGAAGCTGTTGCCGGCGCGGATATTCACCAGCTCGACTTTATGGACGAAGGCGCGGACGACAAGGTCAAGGAATGGCTGGGCGGCAAGGCCGATGTGGTGATGAGCGACATGGCCGCGTCTAGCTCCGGTCACAAGCAGACTGACCACCTCAAAATCATGGCGCTGTGTGAAACCGCTGCCTATTTTGCCTTTGATGTGCTGGAAGAGGGCGGCACCTTTGTGGCCAAAGTGCTGGCCGGGGGCGCGGAAGGGGAGCTTCAAAAGCTGTTGAAGCAGAAGTTCACCAAGGTTGCGAATGTGAAACCACCGAGCAGCCGTTCCGACAGCTCGGAGAAATTTGTTGTTGCGACAGGGTTTAGGGGCTGACCAATCGGTCAGTTCGCGCGTAGCAGAGAGTTAGACGCGGACTTCAGCATCCGGTCCGTGTTGAACTCAAACTCCACTTCCAGAGCTTCAGAGCCTTTGGCTTGAACCTTTGGCTTTGGCGCAACTCTAACCACATTCGCCGGCTTCTTCTTTGCTCCGAGGTTTTGCTGACGTATCAGCTCCCACAGGCGGGCATGACGGGACGGCGCTGCGGCCGCAGCTTGGGGCGCGTGATACATTGGATGTCTCCTTAGGCAGCTTGTGTGGCCAAAAGTTTGCAGAAAAGGCCACAGTTTAGCTATGCGCGCCGCCTGTGGTCAAAGTGGCGCGCAAATGTGGAGATTTTGGGGAATTGCGCTTTAGTTGCCGCGCGCCCGGTCCTCGTCTGTGTCATTGCCGGCGTCGCGCCACCGATTATGAGTCCACATCCACTGACCAGGGTGACGACGCACTATGGCCTCCAAGCTGTCATTCAGCCTTTGGGTCATTTCCTGCGCATTTGTGTGGGGAATGGGCGCTTCGGTTTCGATCACAAAGCTGCCATCTGGTTGTCGAATGCCGTAACAAGGAACCAAGTCCACTTTGTACTTTAAAGCCAATTCAGCAGCGGATTCCGCCGTGCGAGCTGGTTTCCCCATAAAATCATAGATGGGGGCTTCATTAATACGCTGGTCGTGTACGATGCCGACAAACCCACCGCCACGCAGGTGCTTGAGCATATTGGACATGCCGCGACGCCCCCGTTCGAACATCGGTTCACCAAAGTCGGCCATGGCAGCGACGTAGTGTTCGTTGAAAAAGGGGTTCGACATACGCTTATAGAGAACACCAATAGGCATGCCGCGAGACAAGAAAGATCCGCGCACAGCTAGATAGTTGCCAAAATGCCCAGTCACCAACAGCGCAGCTTTGCCGTCTTTATGTGCCTGCTCCAATACTGCGTTGCCGGGGCCCTCAATTTTCGCAGCCGCCGCGCGTTCTTGAAACTCTTTTCCGGAATAGGTCTCCATCAGCATGCGGCCCATCGATTGTGCCACTTCATGTACGATTTTCTCGCGGTCTGCTGTGGAAAGCTCGGGCATCGCCAAATCAAGGTTGGCGCGGATGCGACGACGGTTGCCAGAAAGCGGTGCCAGAACGTGGTCCGCCAACCAGGCCACTGTGTTCATACGTGTATCGTAGGGTAATTTGAGCATCAGGGACAAAAAGCCCCGAATGACGGCGTCGCTCAGCTTGTAGCCAAAATCGTTCTTGGAAGTGCTCATATGCTGCCTGCGCCCTGCATGTTCTACATCAATGTGTCGCGCGATACTTAAGTTTCAAAGACCAGCGGCGCAAGCGGGATGCGGCAAATTGCGATTGCACCACCGCGGGGTGCGTCGTAACACCAAGGGAAAGCCCTGTCCGGCCATTATGCGGCTGTGTTGGGTGACACTTAGCTCGAATGGCGTGCTTTTGCGGTGCGTGAAGAGGGGAACGACACATGATTCTTGGACACATTGGCGCGCGCAGAGGCTCCAAAGGCGTGCCTGGCAAGAATTTTCGCGAAATTCAAGGCAAGCCGCTGATAGATTGGTCTTTGGATATGTTGTTTGCACATCCGAAAGTAGACGCTGTTGTGGTCTCGACGGACGATGAAGAGATTTACGCGCATGCAATTGCGAAAGGCGCTTTGGAGATTGGTTTGCGTCCTGCGGAGCTGGCAACAGACACTGCGCCGAAATGGGGGGTATGGCAGCATGCGCTGGAGGCCAGTGAGCAGGCGTTGGGCCAACAAGTCTCTGCGTTTTTGGATCTGGATTGCACAAATCCATTGCGGGTTCCAGAGGACATAACTGGGGCGTTGTCTCTGTTTGAAACCGAGAAGCCGGACATGGTGATGAGCGTGTGTGAGGCACGAAAAAACCCATATTTTAATTTGGTCGAGCCAGATGAAGATGGGGCGCTTCATGTCTGCAAAAAGCTGCCGGGTGGCGTTTGGGCGCGCCAGTCAGCGCCCAAAGTCTATGAACACGTCGGCTGTGTCTATGTGGTGGCACCGGAATATCTGCAGACAGCAAAGACCATTTACGAAGGGCGGGTTTTGCCGTTTGAAATCCCCTCAATTCGGGGGTTCGATATCGATGAGCCGCATGATTTTGGGCTGGTGCAGTACCTGCTTGGCGAGTTGAACGCAGGTCGTCTTTAATTATGTGATTTCGCTGCTGCGAGCGCGTTCGGGATCGCTTGCAGCAGTTTCTGCGTGCCGCCCGCATGGTCCTCAAAGAATGCGTTGATTTCGGCCTCAGATGGTGTGAAATCTCCTGAAAGCGCCTCAGCTAAAGCAGCTGCATCAGCTTCTGCACAGGCTACGCCGGCGGCCTTTGCCTCTTCAAAAGGGTACTCGATCGTCCAGGTTTCCGGTCCGGTGATCACCGGTTTTTTGAGCGCCAATGGCTCGATGATGTTGTGCGCGCCCGCCGGGACAAAACCGCCGCCCACCACAGATTTGTCGGCCATGGACAGATAGAAATACATCTCTCCGAGACTGTCGCCAAAGAAGATGTCGGGTTGCGCGTTGGGGGGAGGGGTGTCCGTGATGGCTTCGGCGGAAATGGCTTTCGGCAAAGCGGCGGAGCGGCGCAGAACGTCAAAACCTTCAGTGACCAGCATGTCATGAATTTCGTCAAACCGCTCTGGCCGACGAGGGACGTAAACAAACAATGGTTTGGTGGCTGAAGTTGCTAGCATCTTCTTCATCGTCGCGATGTAAAGGGCGTCTTCGCCTTCCACGGTGGAACCAAAAGTCACAACCGGTCGCTTCGAAGCCCCAATCCAGTCACGCGCTACTGGGCCGGCCGCTGTCAAGTGCGGCGGAATGGGTTGGTCAAAGCGCAGTTCGCCGGTGACGTGAATGTTAGGCACGTTGACGGCGGCAAAACGCTCCGCTTGCAAGTCAGATTTCACAAAGGCCCCCGCAAACTGGGCCATAACAGCAGAGCGCAAGCCAAATGACTTCTGGTCTTTGACAATGGACTTGGAGGGGTATTGCGCGTTGCACATAAAGAGAGGCACACCCGCACGTTTGGAAGCCATCACCATACGCGGCCAAATTTCGATCTCCATCACAAGGCCAAACTTGGGCGCGAAGGTTTTGAAAAAGCCGCGAAACGCCCAGGAGGTTTCCAACGGTACCCAGACGCTTTGAAGCTGGCCTTTGGCGATAGCTTCGGCAAACACCGTTTGGGTCTCACGACGGCCTGCCGGAGTGAACTGTGTGACCACGACCTTTTCACCCCGGTTCAAAAACGCTTCGATCAGCGGTACCGCGCTGCGCAATTCGCCCAGCGATACCGCATGCACCCAGACGGCTCCCTGCATAGGTGTTTTATAGCGGCCAAACCGCTCACTCAGATGTTGACTGTAGAGTGTATCCTTGCGGCCTCGGCGTCGTAGGTAGGCAAGAACCAGCGGCAAGAAGAGATGCCACAGAAGCGACCAGAGCCCAAGAAAAGCTCGTAATTTCAGGGGCATGGGGGTGCATTCCTAACTTGCAGGGCGCCGAAGCGCAGGATGGGCAGTATAGATACTGACCTATGTGAGATCATGAAAGGCTTTCTGCAAACCTTGGGTCCAGAAGCTCGCTTCCTGCAGGGTTTCCACAAAACGTTCGGCGGCGCGACCTTCCCCAAAACCAGTATGTGGCACGTGGCGGTGGCCCCATTCCTTCGCAAGGAATGCATCAATAGAGGCCCGGTCGTTGGCGGCGCAGTTGAAGACGGAGCCGGATTGTGCGCGGTTGGTTTGGCGGGTGCCAATGTCCAGAGAAGGCAATCCAAGAAACGGCGCCTCGCGTACACCGGCAGAAGAGTTGCCCACCATGCAGGCCGCGTTTTTCATCATCTCAGAGAAATGGTTGAACCGCATCGACGGGAATTGACGAAAACGTTCGGCGGGCAATCTGTCGAGCACCGCAAAAATATCGTCAGACCCTGGATCATTGTTTGGTGCGATCACAATGAAGTTGCGCCCCGAGGCCTCCAGCGCATCAAACAAGTCCTGTGCCTGCGCGCCCATAGTGGCCTGCTCCGAGGTCACGGGATGAAAGGTTACCAAGCCAAAATCATCAAAAGCGATGTCGTAGCGGGCTTTGACGTCGTCCAAGGTCACACCAGATGCACCGGCATGGAAATCCAGCTCTGGGGAGCCAATCACGTGGATCGCGCCTTCCGATTCGCCCATTGCCATCGCGCGACGCTTGGCGTCTTCCGAGCTGACAAAATGGTGGCTGGCCAGTTTAGTGTTACAGTGACGATAAATTTCATCAATTGTGCCAGACACTTCACCGCCTTCGATGTGAGCGCAGGGGATGTAGTTTGTCGCAGCCACCAGCGCACCCGCAAGGGCTTCGATCCTGTCCCCGTGCACGACAACGAGGTCAGGGCGTGTCTCTGTCACATAATCTGAGAACCCAGTGACGGTCTTGGCCAAAACAATGTCCTGTGGATCGCCTGGGCGCTGATTGAGAAACTCGTGCTTGGTGACGCCCGGCATGCGATGGACTTCAATTTTGGTGCGCCCATACCGTTCCAGCATATGCATGCCGGTTATGAAAAACGAGACGTCAAAACCAGCGTCGCGCGTGGCGACTGCAAGTGGCTCCAGCTTGCCAAAATCGGCGCGGGTGCCAGTGAGGAAAAGCACGCCTTTGGCTTGGTCTGATGATGTGGTCACCTGCGTCTCCCGGACAGTGAGCGAGGTGGGGCGGGCCCGGATCACATCGCCTTTTGATCTGTTTTCCAGGAATTTAAACGGGGGATTTGGGGAAAACAAGATAGCGTTAGCTGTGCGAGGCTGCTGGACTTTTGGGGGGCTCAAAGCTAGGAGTCGGGCCATGCGCAAAGCCGTGTCAGTGTGCGCCAATGTCACTTGGAAAGGTCGACAAATGAACCGGGTCATTTTGACAATGAAGTGGGGCACTTTGTACTCCGCTGAGTACGTAAATGTTCTCTTCAATGCGGCGAAGGCCAATTTGGATGAAGATTTTATTTTTGTGTGCTTAACAGATGACCCAGAAGGCATTGATTCTGACGTTGTGACACATCCAATTCCCGAAATTGGTCTGCCTCAATCTGCCTGGAAAGCGGGAGCCTGGCCAAAGCTTTCGGTGTTTGTAAGCGACTTGTACGGTTTGAAAGGTCGGGCTCTGTTTATTGATCTGGATACGGTGATTTCAGGTGATTTGTCTGAGATGTTCGCGTTTCCTGGGGCATTTGTTTGTTTGGATTCTCGCCCGTGGCGTTACAAATCCGGTCCTGCGCGAACTGGGACTGGCATTTTTGCATTCGATATTGGGGAGGTCGGTCAAGTTGTAGATCACTTCGTGGCAAATATGGATGAACACCTGGAACGTTACGGGAATGAACAAGATTTTCTGCATGGAGAGTTCGCGGACCTGGGATACGGTGAAATAACGTATTGGCCGGATGCATGGCTGCAAAGTTTCAAATACCATTTGCGCCGTCCGCTTGTTTTAGACCGTGTTCTGCACCCACGAGCGCCGACTTCAAAAATCTTGTGTTTTCACGGCCGACCGCGTCCGATTGATTTGATCGATCCCCCAGTCGGAAATTGGGACAGGTTTCCACACTACGGACGAGGTCGTGTACCATGGATGGTCGACTATTGGACTAAGTATGGCGGCGTTCTCAAAGGAAAAGTGCAATGACACGTCTAGTGCTTTCCTTGACAACTATTCCACCACGGTTCCCATTTGTTGGTGAAAATCTGTCGCACCTGTTGGAACAAACCGCAGAAATTGAGGCAATCAACCTTTACGTTGCGCGAAAGTATAAGCGCTTTGAGTATGATTTAGAGGAATTACCCAGAGTACCCAATGGGGTCAACTTGCGCATTGTTGATGAAGATTTGGGGCCGGCAACAAAGGTTCTTCCCGCCGCTCGCGAGTACCGAGGGCAAGATGTTCACATTCTTTTTTGCGACGACGACAAACTTTATGATGCAACTTGGGCGCAGCGTTTTGTTGATGCCGCCAAAACCCACCCGGACTGCTGTATTTGTGAAGAAGGTGGCCATTTGAACGCGCCGCACTACGCAAACGATGGATGGCAAGGAGAGCGGAAACCACGCGCCGGTTTTATCGAGAAGGATGTTAAGTATCGACTGAAGCGGGCGATGAGTTTGGGGCGGTGGAAGCCGTCCAAAGCCAATGCTTCCGGCTACGTCGACATACTTGAGGGCTGGGGAGGCGTTTTGGTTCGTCCCGAGTTCTTTGACGAAGAATGCTATCACATCCCAGACGTACTTTGGACTGTAGACGATGTGTGGTTGTCCGGGTGTTTGGAACGCCGGGGAATCCCGATTTGGCTCAATACTGAACGAAAAGTGCGGTCGTCGGGACACAATGTAAATCTTCGAGGGGACTCCTTGGCGAAGCTTGTTCACGAAGGTCATGGCAGAGTTGAAGCGAACCGTGCATGTATAGAGTACTTCCGAAATACCCACGAGATTTGGCAAAACTAGGGTTTTGACCCCGGTGTTTCGGGAACGCCTAAAAGAGCATTCGATTTCTAAACAACCACCAAAAACGCCGTAGATAATTTGCAGCTTTCAAACGAAAATGCGGCAAGCGTTTGGTCCAATGTGGTTTTTTGACTTTATTGAAATCTGCTCCGGTTATGGTGGAAACGCCGCCATCATCAGGATGACTGGCAAACGGTTCGAGACCAATCTGACGGTAGTCATGACGAAAAAACCGGTTCAACTCGTGATCCATGGCGCGCGTTTGCGGCCAGATATTGGGCAGTAATTTCGCTGCCAACTCTCGGGTTATCAAGTAACAGGCGTTCCCGGTAAAGGGCCCGATGTACGCATTGAAACTATAGCCGTTTTTGGTGCCCTGGCTGACAGGCATTTTAGCGCGAATGCAATTGAAGCGAATGAGATCCCAGCGCGACCGCTCGGATAAGGCCGTCTCCAGGGCACGCAAAAAGTCGTCGTGAAAGACAACGTCGTCTTCCAAGATCAAAGCGACCTCCTTGTCACTGGCCAAGAATGCCTCCCAGACACCCACGTGACTGGCATAAACGCCCATCTTTCCTGGAAGTAGCGGTTGCCCCATATTGCGCGCATATGCAGTAGAATCCACGCGCTGTGCTAACTCGTCCGCTCTTTCCTTTCCGTTTACCGCCTCAATCAAAGTGGCCTCGATCCCCAGCTTAGTAAGCTGAGACATCATGGTTATACGCCTGTCTGAGTCTTTGGGCAGATTGATCAACCAGACGCCGAGATTTTCAGGCACCGCACTCAAGAAAGATCGCCCCACTTAAGCTGCGTGTTGCGCGTGACAGCTCTCGTAAGGGTTTTGCCCACCACTTTGTCAAAGTCATAGCCGGGGATCTCGCCGGAGCCGGGACGGCGCGCCCAGATGTCTTCTTCCCCAATCACGTGGCCGGCTGGGAGATCTTTGTCTGCCACCACAGAGGCGCGAGCAAAGGCATACACAGACTCTTCGGCCTCAGTACGCTGTTTCGGGTTGTTGGCGGCAATCCAGATTTCACGGGAGCGTTCGATGATGTGGCGCAGCTCGGACGGGTCCATCGAGTTGATGATGTCCGGTCCTTGGCGATACCGCGTGTCGGTGTAGTGCCGTTCCAGAATACAGGCCCCCAGTGCCACAGACGCCAAGGCCATTTCCGGCCCAATCGAGTGATCCGAGAAGCCCACAACCGCGTTTGGAAAGGCGTCTTTCAGGTCGGTCACACCGCGCAGAGAAACGATCTCAGGTGGCGACGGGTAAAGGTTGGTGCATTCCAACAGCGCATACTCAATGCCAGCGTCTTCGAGGATCGCTACAGATCGGCGCATGGTGTCGATGGTCTGCATGCCTGTGGACAGGATCACCGGTTTGCCAAAAGACGCGATGTGGCGGATCAGGGGCAGGTTGTCCGCCTCGCCGGAGCCAATCTTGTAGGCAGGCACGCCGGCGTCAGCCAGGAAATCTGCAGCGCGGCGGGAAAAAGGCGTGGATATGAAGATCATGCCGAGCTCTTCTGTATAGCGCATCAGCTCCAGCTCCTCCTCAGCAGACAGCGCACACTGCTCCATAACTTCCCAGATCGAGACATCCGCATTGGGCGGGAAAATCTCTTTGGCTTCGTCGGTCATCTCGTCGTCGACAAAATGCGTCTGATGTTTGACCATCTCACAGCCGGAGAGGGCGGCAAGGCGCACCATCTCTTTGGCAACAGAAAGATCTCCGCCGTGGTTGATGCCAATCTCGGCGATCACAAGGGGAGGGTGGTTGGGGCCAATTTCGCGGTTGCCGATGCGCATGACTCATCCTTTTTGTCGGTCGCCTGTGTGACACGACAGCTATCCGTTCCGCTTCTGGCTGTAAAGTTGTGCCGGCGGCAAAGCGCCACGCGTTTAAGCAGCGGTTTTCACTAGATTGCAGCCTGCTGTCTTGGCAGCATAAAGCGCATCATCTGCCTCTTGCATGGCAGCCTGAGAATCGTTGCCATCGCCAATATGGCCAATGCCGATGCTGACCGTGACCGGGATCTTGCTGACGGACGTGCGGATCGGGGTGCGCGCGACTGTGGCTCGCATCCGCTCGGCAATATGCGCGGCGTCTTTGGGGGAGGTATTGGGCAGAAGCACAATGAACTCTTCACAGCCAAACCGCGCCACCAGGTCATCCCGACGGGTGTTGTTGATCAAACGATGAGCGGTCTCTCGCAGAACAATGTCCCCAACAAAATGCCCATGGGTGTCGTTGATCGCGCGAAACTGGTCAATATCGATCAGCAGAAGGATGGACGAGGTGTCTGGCGCAAGGGATTGCAATTTATCAAAAAAATACTGCCGGGTGACTGTCGATGTCAGAGAGTCGTGATCGACAGCATGTTGCAGTTTCTGCGACATTCGATTCAAGTGCATTATCATGCGACCGCCCAATAGAGCTGGCAAGGGCGTCACAACTGCGGGCACTGCAGCCGCAAGAGCCAAACTGCGCGAGCTTGGCGTGACATCAAACACCAAAACCGCCAGCGCCACGCACAAAAGCACAGCCAAAACAGTCCACCCGAAGGCAAAAAAGGCAAGATGGGCTCGGGTGCGGATCATCGCGGTCTCACGGCAAAAAGGGAGGTCTCTTAAGACTTAGCGGGTCGGCGCTAATTTTCCTTTAAGCGGAGGGTGCATTTGAACGTCCCAAAACGAGGTCTGCGCGCAGCCCCCCAAGACGTTCACTTTCGCCCAAACGCAGGATGCCGCCATGGGCGCGGGCCACGTCCGCAGCGATCGACAGCCCCAATCCCACGCCCATGCCTTTGTTCTGGTTGCGTCCGGGTTCCAAGCGCGCAAAGGGTTTGAGAGCTTCTTCGCGCTGTTCCGGAGAAATGCCAGGCCCGTCGTCTTCAATGCGCACGCGCAGATAGCGGTCGGTGATCTGCACCGAGACTTCCGCGTGATTGGCGTAACGCACGGCATTGCCAATTAGGTTCTCGATCGCGCGGCGGACGGTCACAGGGCGCAGCGACACCATGCCGTGGCCGTCAACTTCTTGCAGCGTCACATCATCGCCTGCACGTACAAAATCCTGCACCACATTTTGCACAAAGCTCATCGCGTCGACCTCTTCGCTGTCGTCCTCATAGGCGCCGCGCGCGAAACTGAGAAAGGCGTCCAACATGCGCTGCATTTCTTCGATGTCGCGCTCCAGCGGTTCCCGGTCCTCGTCTTCCAAAAGCGAAACGCCAAGCTTGAACCGGGTCAGAGGTGTGCGCAGGTCATGGCTGACCCCCGACAACAACAGGGTGCGCTGTTCGATCTGCCGCTCGATTCTGGCACGCATGTCCAAAAAGGCACTGCCGGCGGCGCGCACTTCGACTGCGCCGCTCGGCGAATAGGATACGCTTTGCCCACGCCCAAAGGCCTCTGACGCCGCAGCCAGTCGTTTGATAGGGCGCAATTGGTTGCGCAGATATAGATACGCCACAAAGGTCAACAACGCACCAAAGAACACCATGTTTACAAAGAGCTGGTGGGAATTGGCCGCAGAGACCCGACGACGGTCAAAATGCACCCGCAGATTGCCATCGGCATGCTGCATAAAGAGATAGACTTGGCCTTTTTCGGCAAGCTCAACGGCAGTAACACCGGGCAAGTACTTTCGAAATTCACGTGAGATGATGAAGGCTGAAAAATCATACCAGACCCGCGTGTCTTTGGTTGGCAACTGCTCCACAAAGTCCACGCGCATATCCAACGTTTCCAGCACGATGGGTAGGGCGTCCGGCACCTCGTCTTTATGCTCCACGCCTTCGAGCACCAAAAGCACTTCACGCGTCACAGCGCGGGTCATCTGCTCGGTCACACCCTCAAAATGCCGAGTTATCAGGCCAAAGGACACCACAAGCTGCAACAGCACCACCGGCAAAATCAGGATCAGCGCGGCCCGGCCATACAGGCTGCGTGGCATATAGCGTTTGAGCCACTGAAAGAACATGCGTACACCTTGCCGAAAGACCACTGTCAGAGAGGAAGACCATGGACGCGCAGATGATGGCTTTCAACCCCGAACCAGGGGTTGCGGTGGCGTTGGAACCCAAGGTGCGGCGAATCCTTGCGCCCAACCCGTCGCCTATGACCTTTCGGGGTACAAACACCTACCTGGTGGGCACGCGAGAGTTGGCCGTGATCGATCCCGGGCCGGAAAGCGATGCACATTTGCAGGCCATTCTGGAGGCGTTGGAACCCGGCCAGTCCATCACGCACATCTGTGTCACCCATGCGCATCTGGACCATTCCCCTTTGGCTGTGGCGCTCTCAGCGCACACCGGCGCGCCGATTCTGGCTTTTGGTGGCCCGGAGACCGGGCGGAGCGCAGTCATGCAAAGACTGGCCGAGTCGGGCCTTGCTGGAGGCGGGGAGGGCGTGGATGCCAGCTTTGCCCCGGACGTGGTTCTAGCAGAGGGGGAGGTGATCGAAGGGCCGGATTGGGCGCTCGAAGTGATTCACACCCCAGGCCATTTTGGCAACCACATCGCTTTTGGGTTTGAAGACATGTGTTTTGTTGGCGATCACGTGATGGGCTGGGCCAGTTCGCTGGTCTCACCGCCGGACGGTGATCTGACTGACTTCATGGCGTCATGTGAAAAACTGCGGGTGCGGCCTTGGCGGGTTTTCCATGCCGGCCATGGTGCACCCATCGAGACCCCAGCGGAGCGGCTGGATTGGCTGATGGCACACCGAAAGTCTCGCGAGGCCGAGATTCTATCCTCGCTCCAGCGAGGCCCGGCGACCGCCCAGGCTCTTGCGGCCTCGATTTACAAAGACACACCCGCCGCTCTGCTGCCTGCCGCTACCCGGAACGTCTTTGCACACCTCGTTGATTTGCAAGGAAAAAGCCGAGTTTCGTCAACCGTAGAACTTAGCGCAGAGGCGATTTTTGAACTTCTCTAAAATTTTTTCGTCGAAATTCAAAAAACTTCGAAAAAGCCTCTGGACGTCCCCGAAAACCATAGTTATACCCCGCCACATCTTCAGAGACACACTCTGACAGACACAAAATGTTCCGGCGTAGCTCAGCGGTAGAGCAGTTGACTGTTAATCAATTGGTCGTAGGTTCGATCCCTACCGCCGGAGCCATAAAAAGCCTCTAACCTCAACGGGTTGGAGGCTTTTTTGCTTGTCGGGTTACGCAAAAACAGTTTCAACAATGTGGGTATTTGGCGTTCAGGATGTGCCTAAGGAGCGGGTCTCCGAACGTCTTGCAAGACCTCTGTACAGATCGCTTTGGTGCAGAGTACAGTCGTTATTTGAAGCTTGCCTGATGAGTTGAGGCGCAGACGGCACTTCTTTGAAAAACCTTGATTTTCATTGCATGCAGGTTTGAAGTTGCGCGAGAGTTTCTGCCGACCTGTCACAAATTAGAGACCTGAGCATGGCTTTATATAAAGAACCTTTTTTGCATTTCGCTGCCTTGGGCATTGCCATTTTTGTTTGGTTTTCCGTGCAGCAGCCTGCGGAAATCGCAGAACCTGAGGCAGATGAGATTGTGGTCTCCGAGCAGGTGTTTGCGGCTTTGGCGTCACGATTTCAGGCGCAAATGCAACGTGATCCCACGTCGGACGAGGCACAGGCGTTGATGGATCAATATGTGCGGAGTGAAGTTCTGGTCCGGGAGGCGCGGGCGCTTGGCCTAGACAGTGGGGATGGGGTTGTGCGCAACCGTCTTGTTCAAAAAATGGCGTTTCTTATGACTTCTGCGGCGCAGTCGGCGGTGCCAGAAGACGCGGTTTTGCAGCAGCATTTGACCAACCATGCCGAGAAGTTTCAAACGCCGGCAATGGTGAGTTTTGAGCAGATTGGCCTGAAGCCTGGCACGCCTTCGGAAGAGATCGAGGATTTGCTGATTGGCTTGAATGCGGGTGAGGCACCACCTGAGGAAGGGCTGTCTTCGCTCTTGCAACGCTCCCTTTCCAACGCGGGGCTCAATCAAGTGGATGGCTGTTTGGGACGCGGTGTTTTTGCGCAACTGGAAGCCTTGCCTGTGGGGCAGTGGGCAGGTCCTGTAACCTCCGGGTACGGTCAGCATGTGGTTCGCGTGATTGATTATGTACCGCCGCAAACACCGGATCTGGCCGATGTGCGAGATCTGGTTCTGGCAGATTGGCGCAGCGCGCTCGCCAATGATTTGCGTGAGGCGCAGGAGGCCGCTCTCATGGAAGCCTACACGGTCTCGCGCCCCACTGTAGATACCTTGCAAAACTGGATTGGCCAATGATCCGATTGCGGCATTTTCTGTTTCTGGTCAGCTTGTTGCTGACTGTTGGCAAGGGTGGAGCGCATGAGCTCGATCCCGGGTATTTGGACATCCGCGAAGTCGACGGCGGCGTCTACACGATATTCTGGCGCAAGCCGGATGTGCGTGGTCTGCCCATGGATATTGACGCACAGCTACCGCCAAGCTGCACGCCCAACGTTGGTCCTGAGGTGGTGTCCGATGGGGCGGGCTGGCAAACCCAGTGGACGGCGCTGTGTCCGGCAGGGCTGCAAGGACAAGCGCTGGAGATTGCAGGATTGGATCGTCAGAACACCGACGTCCTGGTGCGCTTTCAACCTTTGGATGGCATCTCATCCACCACGCGCCTCACCGCAACACAGCCGCAGTTTGTGATCCCGCATGCCCAAACCAAACTGCAAGTGGGGTGGACCTACGCTGTGTTGGGCTTTGAGCACATACTGGAAGGGTGGGACCATCTTTTGTTTGTCTTTGCACTGGTCCTGTTGATCCGCAGTAAGTCCCGTCTGATCGGTGCAATCACAGCATTCACAGTGGCGCATAGCATCACGTTGGCGCTGGCCGCGCTGGGGCATGTGTCCATTCCAGGCCCGCCAGTGGAGGCGATCATTGCTCTGTCTGTGGTGTTTCTGGCCATAGAAATTCTCAAACGAGACGATACAAAATCGCGGCTGTCAGAGCGTGCCCCTTGGATGGTGGCCTTTGCTTTTGGGCTTTTGCACGGCCTCGGTTTTGCCGGTGCTTTGCAGGATATCGGTCTGCCGGAGGTGGACATCGCTTTGGCTTTGCTGACCTTCAATCTTGGCGTTGAGGCCGGGCAATTGGCCTTTGTGGGCGTGATCCTGGTCACTATTGCCGTACTGAGGGTGCTGATGAAGTCGGTGGATTTGCTGTCTTACCAACTGGTCAGTCGCGCCAATCTGGTGGCAGGCTATGCCATTGGCAGTGTTGCCACATTCTGGTTGGCGGAACGGATTTATGGGTTTTAGCGGGCAGGCTTTGTCGGGTTTTAGGCGCTCTATATGTGCGGCAATTATTGCGGCGTTCACGGCGACACCTGCCGTGCCTTGCGCATTTCATGGCTATGAACCCAAGCCCACGTTGGTGGAGCGTTTAATCAACGCTGACCAAGTTGTGCTGGCGCGTCCAGGGGCTGCAACACCGTTCCGATTTGACGTCACAACGCAATTGCGCGGGGATGCGCCGTTGGGGGCTTTGCCATTTCTGGTCGACAGCACCACACGGCGATTGATGCGGCTAAAGCCACAGGCACATGTGCTCTTTGCCCGTGACGCAGACACCGAGGTCTGGCATCGCCTCGCCACTGTGGATGCGGAAATTGATCCGGTGATGCACGACATCTGGAGCGCGCTGCCGCACTGGCAGGACGACCCGGCCATGCGGGCAACCTACTTTTCCAAACTTTTAAACCATCCCGACAGGCGGTTACGCGAACTTGCGCTGAGGGAGCTTGATCTTGCGGCCTACGGCACGTTGCGCGAACTGGATATTGACGTCGACGCAACTGCGTTGCGGTCGCAACTTGATGTAATCACTGAGATGGATCTGCGCGCGATCCGCATTCTTTTGATGGGCTTTGCTGCACCTTCGGCGGATCTTTCTGCGTTTCTTAGAGACAGGATCACCAAGGGCGTGACGCATGACAGCGACATGTTAGGCGCCTATGCGCTGAGCTTGATTGCGCTTGAAGGGCAGGGCGGTCTGCGCTGGTTGGCGGACAGGCATCTTTCCAGCCCGCATAACACTTACAACACTCACAGTGCGATGGTGCAGGCGTTGGCCATGCACTTTGAAACCGGCGACTCCGCCTTGCGTGAAACGATCGAGGAAATTTTGTCGGTGCGGGTGCTTTTTGACCTAGACCTAGCATATGTTGTGTCGCTTCAGTTTTCTGCCATCGCCGCCAACGCGGGGCTGGAGGTTCCGGAGAGCGAACTGGACGAAGATCCCTCATTGGAAGCCCTCAAGGCGATTGAGGTCAGCAAGTTGATTCCATTGCAGAATTAAGTGGCGGAGAGACAGGGATTCGAACCCTGGGTCCCCGTGAAGGGACAACGGTTTTCGAGACCGCCCCGTTCGACCACTCCGGCACCTCTCCGTCCGATAGACCGTGGTCTTGGTGAGGGCGTCGTTTAATCGGGATTGTGATGTGGCGCAAGTGGGATTTGCATTGTTTTGTGCAACAAATGATTTAGCTTAACCCCATGCAAAAGACTTCTGCCCGCGTGGCCCCGTTTGATGTTCTGAAAAACCAGCTGCTCTTGTTGGTCCTGTCGGCTATGACCTGCCTGTTTGCGCTGGTCTCGATGGCGCAGGCGGCCGATCGCGCCAATGTCGAAGCTTTTTTGAAAGTCACCGGCTTTGATGTGGCGATTGACTCGATCGCATTGTCGGCAACCTCCGCGCCGGACCTTTTGGGGATGAACCAGGGGGACTTCGGCGCGCAATGGACCACTGTCGCGGAAGATGTGTTTGACACCAAACTGATGCAGAACCGGGCGCTGGATATCCTGGAGGCCACGCTGGAGGATGATCTTCTGGCGCATGCGGCGGCTTTCTATGCCTCGGATTTGGGCCAGCGTCTGGTGGAAGTAGAAAACAGCAGCCACATGGCGGACGATCAAGAAAAAGAACTGGTTGGTAATGCGATGCTGGCTGATCTGGAAGCCAAAGATGATCCGCGGATCGATCTGTTCCGCCGAATGAGTGTGGCGATAGACCCAAATGACATCGGCCCGAAGGCGATGACTGAAATTCAGGTGCGCTTCATTTTGGCTGCTTCTTACGCCGGGGTGATTGATTTGCGCACCGACGAGGACGGGCTGCGTGCGCTGCTGAATGAGAACGCCGAAGAGATGGCCGAAGTCATTGAAACCTCTTCGCTGGCCAATGCCGCATACACCTACCGGGATTTCACTCTGGAAGAACTGGTGGAGTATACAGAGGCATTGGAGCACCCCGACATGATGACCGTGTATGAGTTGATGAACGCGGTGCATTTTGAGGTCATGTCCAACCGCTTTGAGGCTCTGGCCTTGCGCATGGGCGACATTCAGCCAGTGCGGGACCTCTAAGGCGTCAGACGCCCTTAAAAAACGGGTTGACTTAAAAGGTTTTCCACAGGATAAGCGCGCATCCGGCGTGAAGTGTGCACTTTGCGCCTGATTTTATTGTAACACAGCCCCTAAAAGGGGCGCGCTGTTTGAGGTGGCATCTGCCAAAACGCCGGAGCTTACGGGCAAAGGGACCGAAGGACGCGACAAGATCGAAGGAATAGGACATGTTCGCAGTCCTGAAGACCGGCGGCAAACAGTATAAAGTACAGGCAGGCGACGTCCTGCGTGTCGAAAAACTGGCTGCAGACGCTGGCGAAAAGATTCAATTCAACGAAGTGCTGATGCTGGGGGGTGACTCCACCGTGGTTGGCGCACCTTTCGTTGAAGGCGCAGCCGTGCAGGCAGACGTGATCGACCAGATCAAAGGCGAAAAGCTGATCAAATTCGTGAAGCGTCGTCGTAAGCACAGCTCCAAGCGCACCGTGGGCCACCGTCAGAAACTGACACTGGTTCGCATCACCGACATTCTGGCCTCTGGCGCAGACAAATCCGGCGTAAAAGCCGCGATCGGTTCGGGTTCCGTTTCTGCGCCTGCAGAAGCCGCTCCAGCCAAGCCTGCGAAAACTGCTAAGAAAGCCGAAGCACCTGCCGCAGACGCAGCTGCAGACGATCTGACCGCCATCAACGGTGTTGGTCCGGCCGCTGCCAAAAAGCTGGTAGAAGCAGGCATCTCCACCTATGCTGCTCTGGCAGCGGTGGACGCAGAGACTTTCGAAGGCACCAAAGTGAAGCCTGAGTGGGTTGAACAAGCCAAAGAACTGGCGAAGTAAGAGACTATAGGAGACTAACGATATGGCACATAAAAAAGCTGGTGGTAGTTCCCGTAACGGTCGCGACTCCGCAGGTCGCCGTCTTGGCGTGAAGAAATACGGTGGCGAGAACGTCATCCCAGGCAACATCATCGTGCGTCAGCGCGGCACCAAGATGTGGCCGGGCGAAGGCGTTGGCATGGGCAAAGATCACACCATCTTTGCAACCGTCGACGGCAACGTGAAATTCCACAAAGGCCTCAAAGGCCGCACCTTTATTTCGGTTCTCCCGGTGGCGGAGGCCGCTGAATAAGCCGAACCCGTAAAGGTTATGAGACATACAGGGGGCCGGCTGACAAAGCCGGCCCTTTTTCTTTTTTGAGTTTTGAGATCCGACATGAGCGTCGCTGTGATCAGTTTTAGCGTTTTTGCCGCAAGTCAGGTGGGTACACCTGGACCTGCGAATATGGCGCTATTGGCCACCGGCGCGCGGTTTGGCTTTAAGGCAGCGCTGCCCTTTGTGGTTGGCGTGGCTTTGGGCAAACAGCTGATCATCTGGCCGATCGGGTTTGGTCTGATGGAACTGGCCGAGGCGGTGCCGGAAGTCTTTGCAGCGCTTAAGTGGATCAGCGCCGCGTACATTTGCTGGCTCGCCTGGAAAGTCGCCAATTTGCGGCTGTCCCCAGACAGTGGCGAGAGTGAACAGCCGCCCGGTTTTGCTGCCGGTCTGCTGGTGCACCCGCTCAATCCCAAAGCCTGGGCCATGATCGTGGCGGGGTTCACAAATTTTGTCACACCCGCGACACCTGCCTTGCAAGCGACAGCGACCATCGCCATCTGCCTATTGGCGGCACAGGTGGTTTTTCATCCGATCTGGACCTACGCCGGAGACCGGATCGCCCGCACTGTGGCTGGCAAGCCCGCGGAAAAATATTTGATGCGCACTTTGGCTGCTTTGACAGTGGCTTCAGTGCTTTATGTGGTTCTTTGAGGAGGAGACCGCGATGAAATTGGACACCATCGTCAATCAGCCTGTTATTGAAGCAGAGCGTTTTGTTTTGCGCCCGCTGCGCCGGTCTGACCAGGGGCTGATCGAGATGCACACCGCGGATCGGGAGTTGGCGCGACTGACCGCGTCGATCCCGCACCCTTTGCCGCCGGGCTATATCGAAGCCTTTATCAACCGCGCGCAATCCGACGGACGTGTTCAGGACGTTTGGGCCTTTGACGGTAGTGCGGATGGCCAACCTGAAGTCATGGGCCTGATCGGTTTGACCCGCATTGATGAGGGGCAGGTCGAGATCGCCTATTGGATCGGCAAAGCCTTCCGCAACACTGGGTTGGCCTCAGAAGCGGTCCGAGCGATGATTGCGGCCAACCCGCTCAACAGCACAACGATCTTTGCCTCAGTGTTTCAGGACAACCCGGCCTCGGCCCGCGTGCTCACCAACTGCGGGTTCCAGTACCTTGGCGACGCCGAAAGCTTCTCTCTGGCGCGTGATGCGACTGTTCCAACCTGGACGTATAGTTTGAAACTGGATTGATGCGATGGACATCAAAACACAGCGGCTGGTTCTGCGCCAACTCTGCCCAGACGACGCTGGTTGGATTACAGAAGAAATCGCCAAGCCTGAGGTTCACCAATGGCTGACCTCGGTGCCTTGTCCTTTTCAGCGCGCACATGCCCGGGAGTTTATTGCGAGTTTTGCTGCTGAACCCGGCGCACGCATCATCGTTGAAAACGGTCGTCGGATCGGCCTGGTGTCAGTAAAACCAACCTCGCAATCCGCTGGGGAAAATGAAACTAGCCCGGAACTTGGATATTGGCTGGTGCAATCGGCTTGGGCGCGCGGGATTATGACAGAAGCTTCTAGCGCGCTAATTGATTGGTACTTCCAAAACTTCGACCAATCCGTAGGGTCTGGTTGGGTTGAGGGCAACGCAAGGTCAGAACAGGTTTTAAGTAAACTGGGCTTTATTCCGACGGGAGAAACGCGCCCTGAACCGTCACCCTTCAAAGGCGCTGACGTGCCGGTCGTGCGCGCAGAGCTAACCAAAGCGGCCTGGGCCGCCCGACATCATCCTTGAGAACCTCGCAATTCCCCGTTATTCGGCTGGAAACGCAAACCGAAAGTGACCTCTATGAAATTCTTAGACCTTGCCAAAGTCTACATCCGTTCCGGCGGCGGCGGCGGGGGCTGTGTGTCCTTCCGGCGCGAGAAATACATCGAATACGGTGGCCCTGATGGCGGGGACGGCGGCAATGGCGGCTATGTCTGGGCTGAAGCGGTTGAAGGGCTCAATACCCTGATCGACTTCCGCTATCAGCAGCACTTCTTTGCCAAAAACGGTCAACCCGGCATGGGCAACCAGCGGACCGGCAAAACCGGGGATGACATCATCCTGCGCGTACCAGTAGGCACCGAAATCCTCGACGAAGACCAGGAAACCGTGATTGCCGACCTGACCGAAGTGGGGCAGCGCGTGTTGCTGGCAAAAGGCGGCAACGGTGGCTTTGGCAATCTGCACTTCAAGTCATCTACCAACCAGGCGCCACGCCGCGCCAACCCGGGTCAGCCGGGGGTGGAGCGCACCATTTGGCTGCGACTGAAGCTGATCGCAGACGTGGGCCTGCTTGGCCTGCCAAACGCAGGCAAATCCACGTTCCTGGCGGCCACCTCAAATGCACGACCCAAGATTGCGGATTATCCCTTCACCACTTTGCACCCCAACCTGGGTGTCGTGGGTGTGGATGGCGTTGAATTTGTGGTTGCCGACATTCCCGGCCTGATCGAAGGGGCCAGCGAGGGCAGGGGCCTTGGCGATCTGTTCCTTGGCCACGTCGAGCGTTGCGCCGTGCTTTTGCATCTGGTGGACGGTACCTCCGGCACGCTTTTGGAAGACTACAAAACCATCGTGCAGGAAATCACCAACTACGCCGACATTCTTGCGGACAAACCCCGGGTGACGGTGCTCAACAAGATCGACAGCCTGGACGCGGAAGAGCGGGAATTCCTCAAGGAAGAACTCGAGGCCGTGGCTGGTGGCGAGGTGATGCTCATGTCCGGTGCCAGCCATGAAGGCACCACAGAGGTTCTGCGGGCTTTGCGGGCGCAGATCGACGATGACCGCTTGCGCCAGAAGATTGAAGAGGCTGAAGAAGCCGAGGAGGAAGAGGCGCCGTGGCAACCCTAAGCACTGCAAAACGGGTTGTGATCAAAATCGGGTCGGCACTGCTGGTTGACCGGACTTCTGGACTATTGAAAGATGCGTGGCTGAAGGCCTTGGCCGAAGATGTCGCCATGCTCAAGGCGCGTGGCACCGATGTGGTTCTGGTGTCGTCCGGCTCCATCGCCTTGGGCCGCGGTGCGCTCAAACTGCCCAACGCGGATCTGTCTCTGGATCAATCCCAAGCCGCCGCCGCCGTGGGTCAAATCCGCCTTGCCCGCGCTTACGAAGAAGCGCTTGCGCCTTATGAGATAACCACCGCGCAGGTTCTGGTCACGTTGGAAGACAGCGCCAATCGCCGCCGATATCTCAACTCCCGCGCCACGCTGGACCAGCTCCTGACTTTGGGCGTTGTACCTATCGTGAATGAAAATGACACGGTGGCGACTGATGAAATCCGTTATGGAGACAACGATCGACTGGCTGCACAAATCGCACTGACCACCGGCGCAGATCACCTGATCCTGCTCTCGGATGTGGACGGGTTCTATTCCGACAACCCCATGACCAACCCCGACGCCAAGCGCTTTGAGGTGGTCGAGACAATCACGCCAGACATCGAAGACATGGCTGGCGAAGGCGTGTCTGGATTGTCCAAAGGCGGCATGATCACCAAGCTGATGGCGGCAAAAACCGCCACTGCGGGAGGTTGCGCCATGGCAATCACCGAAGGCTCTGCGCTGCGCCCCATTCAGGCACTCGAAGAGGGGGCCAATGCCACGTGGTTCCTCGCGCAAGGCACACCCCAACTGGCCCGCAAACGCTGGATCACCTCGATGAAGCCGCAAGGCACCCTTGTGGTGGACACTGGCGCAGCGAATGCTTTGACGTCCGGTAAGAGTCTCTTGCCCGCAGGTGTCACCACTGTGAATGGGGACTTCAGCCGCGGCGATCCAATTGAAATCCGCGATGCTTCCGGCCACCGTTTGGGGCAAGGGCTGGCTGCTTACTCTTCCCACGAGGCCGACAAAATCAAAGGCCGTCACAGCCGCGACATCGAGGCGCTTCTGGGATACCCAGGCCGCGCCGCGCTTATTCACAGGGACGACCTCGCCCTATAGGTTTCTTCTAACGACCAATATCCTCGCCGAAGGCGAATTTACCAACCCTAGCAAAGGACTGAGACGATGAAAGACATCGCAGACATCCCCGCCCTGATGGCCCAGATTGGCGAGAACGCCAAAGCGGCAAGCGCGGAGCTGGCCTTTGCCCCGCCGGAAACCAAACGCGCGGCGCTGGAAGCGGCGGCCGATGCCGTCTGGTCCCGCCGCAATGAGATCATCGAAGCCAATAAGAAAGACCTCGAATTCGGCCGCGACAAAGGCCTCTCGGATGCGATGATGGACCGCCTGATGCTGGACGAAGACCGTATCCAAGGCATCGTCACCGGTCTGCGGACAGTTGCGGCGCAAGATGATCCCGTTGGCGAAGTGCTGACCGAGTGGGACATGCCTTCGGGCCTCAACATCCGCCGCGTACGTACTCCGCTCGGTGTGGTTGGCGTGATTTATGAAAGCCGGCCAAACGTGACTGCCGACGCCGGCGCGCTCTGCCTGAAATCCGGCAACGCGGTGATCCTGCGCGGTGGCTCAGAGAGCTTCCACAGTTCCGGTGCCATCCACGCTTGCTTAGTCGACGGTCTCAAGTCTGTAGGACTGCCGGAAGAGTGCATCCAGCTTGTGCCCACCCGTGACCGTGCGGCTGTGCAGGAACTGCTGACCATGGTTGATACTGTGGATGTGATTGTGCCGCGCGGCGGCAAAGGCCTGGTGGGTCTGGTGCAGCGCGAAGCCCGCGTGCCAGTGTTTGCGCACCTCGAAGGCATTGTGCACATCTACATCGACAAAGATGCCGATCCGAAGAAGACCCTCGATGTGGTCCTCAATGCCAAAACCCGGCGCACTGGCATTTGCGGCGCAGCAGAGTGTCTTTTGATCCATCAGGACATTGTTGACGGCCTCGGCACCGAGGTGCTCACACTTCTGGCGAAAGCAGGCGTCATGCTGCATACGGACAGTGGTCTGCCAGTGGTCGAAGGCCGCACCACGCCCGCAACCGCGGACGATTGGGGTAAAGAATACCTCGACATGGATATCGCCGCCAAAGTGGTTTCGGATGTGGACGCGGCCATCGCGCACATCCGTCAATTTGGCTCCAACCACACCGACTGCATCCTGACCGAGAATGACGCCACCGCGTCGCGCTTCTTTGAGCGTCTGGATAGCGCCATCCTGATGCGCAACGCCTCCACGCAGTTTGCCGATGGCGGTGAGTTTGGCATGGGCGCGGAGATCGGGATTGCCACCGGCAAGATGCACGCCCGTGGCCCGGTGGGCGCAGCACAGCTGACAAGCTTTAAATATTTGGTGGAAGGCGACGGCTCGACCCGCGCTTAAGCGACAGGGAAATCAAAAAGAAAAGGGCGCCACCATCGGCGCCCTTTTTTGCTTTTTCTCCTGATGGCCGTTTAGAACGTCACTTCCAGACTCATGTCGGTGAGTTGCACCCCAAGGCTTCGGCCCAACAGCTTGGCCCCCTCTGGTAGCAGACCAAATTGAACCTGTGCTGGGACCAGATCGGCGGGCACCTCGCCCTTGCCAACCGGATCCCAAAGCGCCGTGTCCGCGCGCAGTTTTTCGCTTTCCGCCAAAAGCAACCACTTGTCGCCTTCTTTGGTCACGGTCACCGTGCCGCCAAAGGGCATCGAGGTGTCAAAACACATCAAGGTCAAAAACGCGAGGCGAAGTTCGGAGCGGGACACAGCACCCTCGACTTCCCAATAGGTGGACACGCGGGAGCTCGCAGCCAGGCCTTGAATGATCGACTGAATCTCGGCTTCGCCCACCATCTGCGCATCGCTTGGCTGTCCAAAGGCCACGCGGAACAAACGGATGCGGGCATTTGCGTTGCTCACGCTGTCAGAGATCATTTCCATTTCCGGGCCCTTGGCGTCGCCGGTTAACGCGATCAATTCCAAGCCGTTTCCAATCGCGCCAACGGGGCTGATCAGATCGTGGCAGATCCGCGACCCTACCAATGCTGCGAAATCCGTATTATGTGACATGCAACTTTCCTTTACTGCATGAGCGCCCGATGAGCGATCTTAACTCTGACCTCAACGCCTTCCTCGAACCTGGCATGTTGGTGACGCACCCAAATCAGCCCGAATGGGGCGTGGGGCAGGTTCAGTCCAACATTCGCGGCAAAATAACCGTGAACTTCCGAGAGGCTGGCAAAGTTGTAATCGATGGTACGCGTGTCCTGTTGATGCCAGCCACAGAGACGTAATTTGGTTAACAATTAGTGCACGAGTGGTGGAAATCGTCAACAGATCAGTTGCTTGGCAGGTGGTTGATTTCCGCCGATGTGCCCAATAAAACGCCTTCAAACAAAGAGGATACCGCCGCCTGATGAGCGCGCATACCCCGGATTTTAAGGTTAAGCTCGCTGAGACCGAGGCGGAGCTTCAAGCTGCACAGCGGCTGAGGTATCGTGTGTTTGTCGAGGAACTGGGCGGATCAGGCCCGCTGGTGGATCACGGGGCACGGCTGGAGAAAGACCAGTTTGATCCGTATTTTGACCACCTGATCCTGAAGGATCTGGCTCTCTCGGTGAACCCAATGGATCAGGTTGTCGGCGTATATCGTGTCCTGCGTGATGATGCAGCGGCTAACCTTGGCCGGTTTTACTCTGAGGATGAATATGACCTCAGCGTTTTGAAGTCTTCTGGCCGTAAGCTTCTGGAACTGGGGCGCTCCTGTCTGCATGGAGACTATCGTGGCGGGGCGGCCATGTTTCACCTCTGGAACGCGCTTGCTGGCTACGTGGCGGAACATGACATCGAAGTGCTGTTTGGCGTGGCGAGCTTTCATGGCACCGACGTGGCTGCCTTGGCGCAACCTTTGTCGCTGCTGCACAACCGCCACCTTGCACCGGAGGACATCCGCCCCCGTGCCCAGGCGGATGTGTTCCAGGCCATGGACCTCGTACCTGAGGATCACATCGATCGCCGCGCGGCCATGTTGGCTGTGCCGCCGCTCATCAAAGCTTATCTGCGCCTGGGCGGTTTTGTGGGTGAGGGTGCCTACCTCGACCATGCCTTTAACACCACGGATGTTTGTCTCATTCTGGATACCGCCCGCATGAACGAGAAAAACCGCGCGCTTTATACCAAGGAGCGCAATCTGTGAGCGTTTGGGAAAGTGAAGAGGGCTATCCGGAGCCGTTGAAGCTGGGATTTTGCGGCGTTCTGCGCGCCATTCTGCGCGGACTTCCTTTGGCGCTACTCGTGTTTGGGTGTCTGCTGCTTCTGCTGCTCCTTCGCCTGGTCGAAAAGCCTCTGTTTGGCCTACGTCGCCCCTGGACGCCCTTCATCACCCAGTTTGTTTGCCGAAACGCCTTCCGCTTAATGGGCATTCGCTTTGCCGTTCAAGGCACGCCGATCCGAGACCGTGGCGCTGTTGTGGCCAACCATTCCTCGTGGTTGGACATCTTTTCGTTAAACGCGGCGCAGCAGGTGTATTTCGTGTCCAAGGCCGAAGTGGCCAAGTGGCCCGGTATCGGCTGGTTGGCCAAAGCCACCGGCACTGTGTTCATCCGTCGTGACCGCCGCGAGGCCCGTGCGCAAAAACAGATCTTCGAAGACCGCCTTCTGGCTGGTCATCAGTTGCTGTTCTTCCCCGAGGGCACAAGCAGCGACAGCTTGCGGGTTTTACCATTTAAAACAACGCTCTTTGAAGCGTTCTTTGATCCGCGCTTAAAGGATTTTATGCTGATCCAACCGGTCACGGTGCACTATCAGGCGCCCAAAGGCGAAGAGGCGCGTTTCTATGGCTGGTGGGGTGATATGGACTTTGCGCCGCATCTTTTGTCCACCTTGGCCGCCCCACGTCAGGGGCGCATCGACGTGATTTATCACCCGCCTTTGAAGGTTGCAGATTACACCAACCGCAAGGCGCTGGCCAAATCGGCGGAGGACCAAATCCGCACAACGCTGAAAGAGCGCTTTGAATAATCGGTGTCGCCCTGCATTTAATGGGCGATACCCCCTTGCGCGCGGCCATTTCCTGCTGTAAACGCGCGCCATTCAAACCCGCAGGCGGGGTTTGGGTCGGGCAGGGGAGACATCCCTGCCAATCCGCCGGTTGGAGCTTCCTTATCTAAGGGCGCTCTCACTTCTCCCCGCCAAGGCGTAAACCGGAAAAGGAAATACAAGCATGGCTCTTCCTGAGTTCTCCATGCGCCAGCTGCTGGAAGCAGGCGTACACTTTGGTCACCAAACACAGCGCTGGAACCCGCGCATGGGCCCGTTCATCTACGGCTCCCGCAACGGCATCCACATCATGGACCTGACCCAGACCGTTCCTATGTTGGACCAGGCTCTGACAGCCGTACGTGACACTGTTGCAAAAGGCGGCCGCGTTCTCTTCGTTGGCACCAAGCGTCAGGCCGCAGCGCCTATCGCAGACGCTGCAGAGAAATCTGCACAGTACTTCATGAACCACCGCTGGCTCGGCGGCACACTGACCAACTGGAAAACCGTGTCCCAGTCCATCAACCGTCTGAAAGAGATCGACGAGAAACTGGCATCCGGCGCAGAAGGCCTGACCAAAAAAGAGCGTCTGGGCATCGAGCGGGACCAGGAGAAGCTGCAAGCGTCCCTCGGCGGTATCCGCGACATGGGCGGCGTTCCTGACCTGCTGTTCGTCATCGACGTGAAAAAAGAAGCACTGGCCATCGCCGAAGCCAACAAACTGGGTATCCCAGTTGTGGCTGTGGTTGACACCAACTGCTCCCCTGACGGCGTTGACTACATCATCCCAGGCAACGACGACGCATCCCGCGCGATCTCCCTGTACTGCGACCTCGCAGCACGTGCGGCGCTGGACGGCATGACCGCACAGCTGGGCGCCGCAGGCGTGGATCTGGGCGAGTTCGAAGCTCCGGTTGAAGAAGCCGTGGCCGAAGAAGCTGCCGCAGAAGCGTAAGCTTCCGCCGTTACACATTTGACATGGGGGCAGGGTACACCCGCCCCCACATTCCCAATTTCTGACGAGGAGAGCCAAAGATGGCGATCACAGCAGCAATGGTTAAAGAACTGCGCGAGATGACCGGCGCAGGCATGATGGACGCGAAAAAAGCGTTGACCGAAACCAACGGCGACCAGGAAGCAGCAATCGATTGGCTGCGCACCAAAGGTCTGGCGAAAGCGGCCAAAAAATCTGGCCGTACCGCAGCCGAAGGTCTGGTGGCCGTGAAGGTTGAAGGTGGCAAAGGTGTTGCCGTTGAGGTGAACTCCGAAACCGACTTCGTTGGCAAAAACGCTGACTTCCAGTCCATGGTTGCCAACATCGCAGGCGCAGCCATCAACGTGTCCGACGTTGACGCGCTGAAAGCGGCTGATCTGGGCGGTAAGACCGTTGAAGAAACCGTGACCGACGCCGTTGCCACCATCGGTGAGAACATGTCCGTACGCCGCATGGCGACTGTCGAAGGCGACGTTGTGACCTCCTACGTGCACAACCCAGCAACCGACGGCATGGGCAAAATCGGTGTTCTCGTGGCGCTGAAAGGCGGCGACGAAGCATTTGGTAAGCAGGTTGCCATGCACATCGCAGCGGCCAACCCACAGGCTCTGGGCGAAGACGACCTGGACCCAGCGGTTGTTGAAAAAGAGAAAAACGTTCAGATCGAGATCGCACGTGAATCCGGCAAGCCGGAGCAGGTGATCGAGAAGATGATCGTGGGCCGCATGAAGAAATTCATGGCCGAAGTCACCCTGCTGGGCCAGAACTTCGTAATCAACCCAGATCTGACCGTTGCCGCCGCAGCGAAAGAAGCTGGCGCTGAAATCGTTGGTTACGTCCGCATGGAAGTGGGCGAAGGCATCGAGAAGAAAGAAGAAGACTTCGCAGCAGAAGTGGCCAAAGCCGCTCAGGGCTAAGCCCACCTGTACAAGTTTAGAGAGGGCCGCTCCAATTTGGGGCGGCCTTTTTTTGTGGGGAGGGGCATACGCTCACCCCGACGGTCGCAAAGGGTTGGGGAAGCGTCAGTACGACAAAGGTGTGTTCATATCTTTATCTTCTGGAGTTACGAACAGGGTGAGGGCTCTTACCACCTAAAAGTTCTGGATAGAAAACCGCACAACCACAACTTTCGAATGTAGACACAACTGGGTCTTGAAGCCGTGCGCCAAGGTCTTCCAGATTTGCAGTAAACTCGGCCCATGAATATACCAGAGCGGACATGTTCATTTCGACAAGCGCTGCTTCAATGGGGCCAGGGTCAGCTGCAAAATGTCCTTGAGAGTCCAATTCTATGTGGTCGCAAAATCGCTTATCTTTACCAAAGCAAGCCCCCCTATAGATGACGTTTATCGATCGGCCTGATTGGCAAAATTCCATTTTGAATCCGGCAGAGACCGTAGCGGTATGACCGTCCATGGTGGAGTGTCTTGACATGACCACGCCGTTGCCAAGGTCACGATGACCGGAGACGGAATAGTTGGCTGTGGCGCTGGGATCTCTCAGCATGTTGAGACGGTCAACGCAAGGCATTGCGAAAGTAAGCTGTGCCATAAAAGTCAACGCGAGCATTGCGGCAAATACTATGAAACTCATGGTCGTTACGCTTTCGTCAAATGCTAGGCGATTGGCAATTCGCCACAAAAAACGGCGTTACCAGGAGATGACGCCGTTCCTTTTCTCCGGCCTCCAAAACATGGGGATGGGGAGGCCACCGAAAAATGTCAGATCCTGGCCGAAATAAACCGATCGCCGACACCGGGTTGATTACCGGTCGACCTAGAGAGCTTCGATATTGCGAAGGTCAAAGTCGATATGTTCCAAAGGCCAAAGCCACCACTCACGGAACAATGTCATTTTGACATTCTGACATTTAACCAACAAGTCAGGATTACCATACTAGTGACGCTATTATGCGTCAGTTGTGCCCTTCAAGCAAGTAAATTTGCTTTAGGAAGGAGGCCTTCAGCAAAGCCTGGGCCGTGGTTTCCACATTCATCGCATCCCGAGCAAGACGCAAGTGTTTTTCTACCGTTGCTGGTGTGCGCCCAATCAGCAGCGCAATATCCTGAATGGTTTTGCCATCTCCAACCCATTCCAGAACCTCTCTTTGACGCTTGGTCAGCTCGCGTTCAGGGTTGGTGTAGGGTAGGGACTGGATCTTCAGATGTGCCACGTTGTTGATCAATGTGATTTCCCGGCCGCGTTTTTCCCAAAGCACATCAAGGGCTTCCTGGGTCACATCAGCCCGCGCGCCTAAAGAGATTGCGCCTTTGGTGCGCGAGGAAACGGTCGGAAAACTCACGGTATAGCCGGCCTCCAGCCCATAGGCCCGGTTAAACTCGAACACCTCGCGCTGCTTTTCGGTCAACTCGTCCGCGTCATAAGCTTCCCGAGCCCGGCGCCAGCTTTGGGCGCCGGTGTTCTCCAAAGTCCATTTCATCATCGGTCCGTTGAAGTACAAACCACCACCAATGAACTGATCGAGATAGTTGCGGTCATAAGTCGACAAAATGAAGAAGTCCGCAACATCGCCCAGCGACATGCCACTCCGGTAGTTGGTGTAGCCGTAAATGATCTTATCGAAGCCAAAGGTTTCTAGTTTAGCACAGTGTAAATCCCAAAGCGCTTCAAGGCTCGTTTGATTCATTACCTCTTCGATATAATCGATCGTGTCGTTCATTTTGACCTTCTTTTACACATAACGCGGGGCTGCTCAGCCACGTGAGGCAGATCCGATACAGAACTTATTGTGGGGTTTTAACGCACAGCTCATCCCCATGAACTTGACTAAGACGTTAGTTAAACACGTTTGAGATGTCTATAGGTACGACCGTTGTCTTTTTCCGGTAGGTCCGTGGACTTAATGTGCGCGCTTTATGTGTGTTTTTCGGGATCGAGTATTTGGGGGGGGGATTTTCGGGGTTAGGCTAAGTTGTGCTTTGGCATATGTTCAAGCAAGGGTTTTGAGCGTTACGTCTGCGACCAAAGTTGCATCACGTCACAGCACTATAATTTACATAATACCTATTATGCGCCAAAAACAGCCCTAGGTTGAATGAGGTGAAAATGAAGAAAGTTTTTCAGAAGGTTGCTAAGGCCCTTCTTCCGTCCATTATTTTGGTCGGTTCTGGTGCCGTAATGCAGGAAGTTGGTAACGTAAACCCTGAGCTAGAGCAAGCCGTGCATGTTATTGCCCGCGCTATCGCTCAAGCTTTGGCGGGCGTCTAATGGTTTGGCCGGTACTAGGTGCAGTCGCTGGTGGGCTGATCGCAAGTAGGTCCACTGCGCGAACTAACCGTTCTAACGCGGCGTTAAGTCGAGCGACGCGAAAGTGGAATGCGAAGGAAGATCGCAAGGCTGAGCGGCGGCACTACGTCCGCACAATTCGGACGGAGCGCCGCGCGGAAAACGCAACTATTCGCGCGGAGGACCGTTCGGTAACCCGTAACATTGCGGCCGAAGCTAGAGCGGATCGAAGGGCAATCGCGGCGGAAAAGCGCGCTGATCAGCGTCAAATTGAAGCTGAGAGACGAGCCTATGAACGCTTGGACCCTAAAAACCACCGCAAGCGCATGGAGGCGGCGGGGTTTAACCCGTTGGCGGGTGCCTTTGGTTCCGCAACGGATATTGGACCGGTGTCTGGCGTCGGTCCGTCTTCCGTGTCTATGGGATCGTCTGGCTTTGCGGCTGTCGGTGCTAGCTCGGTTTCGTCACATAATACGCCAGCGGGGTTTCTCGCTGCCGAAAATGCCGGTCCAGCTATTGGCCGCATTGTCGCTCAAGGTATTGAGGGCGTAGGCGAACAAATCCTTGCCGCAGATCAGTTGGCAATTCAACGTCAAGAGATTGACATGGAGCGCGAACGTCTTAATTTGCTTGCAAGGCAAATGACAATGACCCCGAAAATTCCGGGCGTCTATGGGGAGCAATCAGGCAATGGTCAAACTCGTGGTTTACAGTCTGTTGCTGATCGCCTTCATCAAGATGACGATAGTTCTAGCCACACTCTGAAAACTGAGGGACAAGTTGCACTCGAATTTCCCGAGGGTGTGACTACGCTGCCACTTGGTCCTGATATCGATGAGGTCGTTATGGGGGCTCTTGCCAAGTGGAAGGCTGGTCAGGACGCGCGAGATCAGGCAAAGGTCCGTCTGCGGCATCTCAATAAGTCTGGAAAATTGAAGTCGCGACCGTCATCGCGGCCTGTAACTACTCGTCCTCAAAAGGAAAGCGTTAAAGCGCAAAGCATGGCGTCGTCTTTAAAGCGGCAATTGTTTAAATCGCGCTATCCGCTTTGGACCCAGTAAAAACCCAATAAAATCAACAACCTAAAGAAAGGTAGCAGAATGAATCTGTCCAAATATCAAAAACCCCGCGCCCGGCGGTATGAGGTGCTTGGCAATACGGGTCGTACCCGTGGCGGCAAGTTGGAGCCTGTGGCGTTTCATGCGTTTATTGGTTCTGAAGGCGGTATGATCCGCCAAGATCTAAAATTTGAATTGGACCCAATTCCGGGCCGAATTTTGACGCCAATTCGTGCGCAAGTTCAAAATGTGTTTGTGCCAGTTCAGGCCATGCATGAACTCAAAAATCCCGACGCGACATTGCCGGGTAATGATGAATTGATCCGGCAGGAATTGCTCTCAGGTGACGCGCTTTTTGGTGTTGAACCGGAACATGAAATCAGCCGCCGTGCAAATGTGGAGCCAGTTTCCATCTCTGGAACAAAATACGTTTCTGAGACGATCCGTTTGGCCTATATCTGCGCGGTAAATTTCTTGCGCCAACGTAAGTACGTCAAAGCAAAATTGCTTGATACCACGCGCATGACCCCTGCCCCCGCGATCTTGTCTCAGACGGTGCTTGAGATGATGAACGGCGTTCTTGATCCTGAGGATCGTGTCAACGGCGCGGTGAATTTGACCGGTAAAATTCCAATTTCCGGCATTGGTGTAGGAGTCACTACAAATGATATTCGTCCGGTAGTTCCTAAGTCTTACGAACAAACGCCAGACCTTGGCATCAACACCGCGCTTGATCAGGCCTTCACAACGGAGGGCGACAGGCATCATGTGATTATTGAGGCTCAGCCAAAGCACAATGCGCCTGAGGATTGGTTTCCGGCTATCTATGCGGATTTGTCTAATAATCCTGTAGATATCACGTTGCAGGACTTTTACACGGCTGAGCGCATGGACGCGCTGACGCGCGAGGCGCGGCGTATGATTGACGCTAACCCTGTCCATGGTGAGCAAATGGTGAGCCGTTGGGCTCATGGCCTGTCTGTTGACATGGGTAAGCAACCCTTTGTCATGTATGAAGATCAAATCACCTTTGGCGATAGCACAATCCGCGCAATGGATGGCGACAATCTGGACAAGCTGCAAACCAATTCTACGGCGAGCTGGCCCCTTACCCTGCCAGTGCCAAAAACAGAGTTTGGCGGCGTGGTGGTCACTTTGGTAGCTATTCTGCCGGATGAGACTTTGCCAAGCCAGCCGCACCCAATTCTGTCGCGCGAGTGGGTAGCGCCAAACTACCTGGCGGATGAGTTGGCGCTTGATCCTGTGCCGGTCATTATGCGTGACATCAACTCTGAGGCTGATCCGGCGGAGGAAGAGCAAGTTATGATGTTCGTCGGGAACAATCACCTGAAAAAGTCCTATGTTCACTATGGCTTCAGCCGGGAAGTTGATCCAACAACTGTGGAGCACAAAACGGCCATTTGGCAATTGGAAGTTCCGTTGTCGGTCACTCCGGATACCGTAAACTATCCGGAAAATCTCGATCATTACCCGTTCGCGGATCAGCTGGCGGAGGTCTGCACCTATCAAATTGATAGCGTAGCTACCGTTGTTACGCCTCTGATCTTTGGTCCGACGCCTGTCGAAGAGCTGGCTGTTATTGAAGACGAGGACCTTTTTGGAGATGGGCCTCGCGAGGGTGGTGGTTACAACCCATTGCCCGGCAATTCGGGCGATTTCCCAACTCAACCATAAATGGAGGCTAAATCAATGAGTAATCCACGTAAAGAAAAGCGCCCTCGCGTCCTCCTTGTGGAGTTGGAATATGCGCAAATCAGTCAGGCCACAATTTTTGTGGAGCTTGGTTGCGCAGAAGTGTCTGTTGTGACGCCAGACGGTGAGGTTCTGTTTACTCAGGGTGTCCTTGCTGGCCGCTATGAGGCTTCGCAATGGTTGCCCTTCATGGAGCCGCAAGAGCTTTTGCGCATTAACGGCCATTTTACCGCCGTCGCGGCTCGTCGTGGTCGCACCAAACGTGTGACCTATGGTGAAGGTGCAACGAAAACCGGAGCCAACCCTCTCTGGCGTCCTCGCACTGAAAGCAAGTTTGAGCGTGAAATGCGGCGAACTATCGGCGCGCTCACTGCGCGTGTCCATAAGCAGGATGAAGAATTGCTTGAACAGCGGCGCGAGCGTCGCCGTGAGCGCCGCGCGGAGCTTCAAGCCCGGCAGCAACCAGTTGAAGTGGTTGAAGAGGTCGAAGAACTGCAAGAACCGCCCTCCCCTGCGGAAACCCAATAAGTTGTAAGGGAGGGCTTCGGCTCTCCCCTACCCTGCCTTACAGGAATAACTCTATGAAATGGTTGAAGAAAATGTTTGAGCGTATTTATACGCCTAAAACCCTTATGGAAGCCGCGCGCCGCGCTCGCCTTCCTCACGAAAAGATGCAGGTCAGCAAGCGCCAGACCCGCTACACCTATACTGACGGGCCTATGATGTTCTTGGGTCAGCAGATTGTTAAGTCTATGGAGGACGCGGGCTTTCCGGCCAAAATCCATTGCTGTTATCGATCCCCAGAGCAACAAATGGATGTTTACGGGCGCGGAAATTCGCGCGCTAAAGCATGGGAAAGTCCCCATCAATACATGGAAGCGGTGGATATTGTGCACCCGTCCTTGTTTTGGAATGTCAGTGCGGACTATTGGGAGCAACTGGCTGTCTCTACCCGAATTGTTTCCGAAAAGTTCGGCGTCGATCTGACCGGCGGTCTAGATTGGGGTTGGGATTTAGCCCACATTGAAATTCGAGACTGGCGCAGTCTCAAAGATGATCCTGATTGGCTTGATTTTAAGCGCGAGGAATTGCGCTCCGTTCAGGAAGGTCAGCCAGCGCCAGAAGTGCCGCGAGACGCCTTGCAGCGGCGCTTTCAAGAGGTCCTGCCCTCTGTTTGGGCGCAGTACCTGCGCCGCAAGTGATCGACCTTTTCTAAGCAAAGAAAAGGCAACAAGCGCGACCTAGATCGCGACAGGCAGGAACAATCAAAAAGTAAGGGCCGGTAAGCCAGACGCGCTTGCGCGTCACCGGCCAGCGGTAGCGGAAAAACGCCTCTGGGCGAACAGTGAAACACGTTCGCCCGGAGCGGCTCCATACCCCCTTGTTCCTGTATGCATTTAGTGACAGAGAGACAAAAAATATGTGTACTGATCCCATAACCTTGCAGGGAGATGTTCAAGTAGCTTGCCGCAAGTGCAACGCTTGCCTTAATGCCCGCAAAAACGATTGGGTGGCAAGAGCGGTAGCGGAAACCAATCAACAAAAATGGGGAGGTGTTTTTAACCTCACCTATGAAAACGAGGGTCGCGCTGCGGACGGAGGCCGTGCATTCCGATATAAAGACGTTCAAGATTGGCTAAAGCGCCTCAGAGAGGCCGTAGCAGAACGTAACGACGGAATTCGTCCCGAGTTTAAATATATGATTTGCGGCGAAAGAGGCTCTGACAAAGGCCGTGTGCATTGGCATTGCCTTGTTTGGTGTGAGCAAAATCTGTTTGCGTATGGCGATTGGGCTGATTTTCGTCATCAATGGCGAGCGGGGTTTTTACCCAGTGACGGGCCTAGGCCAGAGTTCAAAATTCAGCCCGAACCTGATCCAGATCATCGCAAGGTCTGGTCAATGTGGCCGCATGGGCATGTCACAATCGACAATATGACTGAGGCGTCAATAGTTTACGCTACAAAATACATCCTCAAGGATCAGTTCAATGAGGTCAACTCTAAGGGCACCGCACGGTTTACAAAATCAAACCGACACGGCGCGTCGTTCTTCCGTATGTCGAAGAAACCGCCTATCGGCGAGACGTGGTTGCTCGATCAGCTAGATCGTTGGGAGCAACGCGGGGCGGTATCGCCAACCCTGCAATTGAAGGTGCCAGGACTAACCGGCTTTTGGTGGCCGGTTAAGCGAATGCGAGAGGTCCTGTTAGATGGCCTCCGCGACATTAACGAACGTATCAGGGAGCGAACGGGCAAGGATGCACCGCAATGGTCAACCCTGCTCTCAACTGTCGATCCTGTCACTAATGAAAAAGATTATAACCGCCTACTGGGCATCGAAGAACAAGAGGAGCAAATCAGTGCGCAAGAGCTGGAAGACGAGATCAAACGCGAGCAACACCTACGGTGGTGGGCGCAACGGCGTTCGCAAATCCGCAAACAATGCGGGTGCGTCCGTATATGCGGACCCTGTGAGAGAGGAATTACAGACGAGGTCAAAGCGCAATATCGCGATTGGCAAAAAGCCCTCTCCGAAAAGGCGGGAATATCAAGAACCCAATACGAAACTCAACAAGAGTATTGGGGTGCACTCGGGAAGTATTGGCGGGAACACGGTCGTCAAGCAAACCCGTTCTGCGGTCTCCGTGAAGCCCACGCCCGCAAAGACGCCTTCGCAGTCTACAACCGGCCAACCGGCGAAACACAAATTGCACGAGCAAAAACCCAAGGTGAAAGCGAGTTCGTTGGAAAAAACGCGCAATGAACGCCCTACTTGTAAGAAAAGGCCGGATAGCCGCGAAGCGCGTAAGGGTGATGGCACGTCCCGCCCCTACATTCCGTGGTGCAAAAAAAGTTGAAAAAAACGCAATTGGGGGTTGATCCCTGTTTTTAATTACCCTAAGGGTGGAGTACTGGTGCTTCTACTAGGGATTGTGTCAACCCATTACGGGTTGACAAATCACAATACCTATTATGCGATTAAGCTATTTGAGCTTGAAGGACGCAAAATTTGTCTTAAGCGCCCTTCCTGAGCATGGTATTTCGTCTAAGTCGCGAACCTTGATAGATTAAATTTTTTAGGTAGTTAGCGGTTTTACCTGATGCGCAGTTTGTCTAGCCCAACGCATATCCGGCGCCGCGGACCGTGCGCAGTGGATCCTCGCCGCCATGTACACACAGTGCTTTGCGCAAACGACCGATGTGCACATCAACCGTCCGGCTGTCGACATAGATGTCCCGGCCCCACACGCGGTCCAAAAGTTGCTCCCGGCTCCACACGCGCCCAGGCTTTTCCATGAAGGTCGCCAGCAAGCGGAATTCAGTTGGACCAAGCCGTAGCGCCTCCTCATTGCGGGTCACCCGATGGGTTTCCGCATCAAGGATAATGTCCTCATAAGTCAGCGTCTGCCCAACAGACGAAGGTCGCACACGCCGTAGCTGGTTACGTACCCGTGCCATTAACTCCATCACCGAGTACGGTTTCACCACATAGTCGTCCGCACCGGTTTCCAGTCCGCGGACGCGGTCCACCTCTTCAGAGCGCGCAGACAACATAATCACGGGGATGTTCTGCGTTTCCGAGCGTGTCTTCAGGCGTCGACAAATCTCAATGCCTGATGTGCCTGGCAGCATCCAGTCGAGCACAATGATGTCCGGCTGTACCTCTTGCACCATCAAGAGCGCGGTATCGCCATCGGCCGCGGCTTCCACGTCAAAACCTTCTGCCTGCAAGTTGTAGCTCAGCACCTCACGCTGCGCTGGTTCATCTTCAACGACGAGAACGGTGGGATGATCTTTTGCCATCTGCTTTATCCTCTAAAGGCTCCTGTTACGCGTCCAGCCGGGTGGCTTTGGGACGGGCTTCTTCCGGCATGCTGCCGGTCACCAGATAGATCACCTGCTCGGCAATCGCGGTCACGTGATCCCCCATGCGTTCGGTGTTTTTTGCCATAAAATGCAGGTGCATACAGGGTGTGATGTAGCGCGGATCTTCCATCATGAAGGTCAGGAATTCGCGGAACAAAGCGTTGTACATTTGGTCGACGCTCTCGTCGCGCTCGAGCACATCGCGCGCCAAATCCACGTCGCGCTGAATAAACGCATCCAGCACGTCTTTTAGCATCAGCTGCACCTCATGCGCCATGCGTTTCAGTGACCCATTGGCGCCCTCAACCTGCTCCATATGCACCAGAACAGAAGTCCGCTTGGCCATGTTTTTTGCATAGTCGCCGATGCGCTCCAAGTTGCCGGCAATCTTCATCACCGACAGCACTACACGCAAATCCACCGCCGCAGGCGCGCGCAGTGCGATCAGGTTGGCGCAGCGCTCGTTGATCAATTCTTCAAGCCCATCAATGGCTTTGTCAGCCGCCCTCACCTGCGCCGCGAGCTCTTCATCGCGGGTGGACATGGCGTTGGCGGCTTCGCCAATGGCAGCCTCCACAAGCCCGCCCATTTTCATCACATGGGCCTGAATGCCTTCCAGATCACGGTCAAAGGCGGACACAATATGTTGGTCGTTCATGGTCTCTCTCCTTAGCCGATCCGGCCAGTGATGTAGCTTTCTGTGCGCTCATCTTTGGGGTTGGTGAAAATCTGGGAGGTGTCGCCATATTCCACCAGATTGCCGAGGTGGAAGAAGGCTGTCTTCTGGCTCACACGTGCGGCCTGCTGCATGGAGTGGGTCACAATCACCACAGAATACTGATCACGCAGCTCGTCGATCAGTTCTTCGACCTGGGCTGTGGCAATCGGGTCCAGCGCCGAACATGGCTCATCCATCAACAGCACTTCCGGCTCGGTTGCCACGGCGCGGGCAATACACAGACGCTGTTGCTGACCACCGGACAGACCGGTGCCTGGCGCGTGTAACCGGTCTTTCACTTCGTTCCAGATCGCACCACGGCGCAGGGATTTCTCCACGATTTCATCCAATTCGGCTTTGTTCTTTGCCAAGCCATGGATGCGCGGACCGTAAGCGATGTTGTCATAGATTGACTTCGGAAATGGGTTTGGCTTCTGGAACACCATGCCCACTTTGGCGCGCAACTGCACCGGATCGACGCGTTTGTCGTAGATGTCTTCGCCGTCAATTTTGATGTCACCTTCAACGCGACATACATCAATTGTGTCGTTCATCCGGTTGATACAGCGCAAAAAAGTCGACTTGCCACACCCTGATGGACCAATGAAAGCGGTCACGGCTTTGGCATCAATATCCACGTTCACGTCTTTAATCGCGTGGGTGTCGCCATAATACACCTGCACATTGCGGGCGGAGATTTTGGTTTCGGTCTGGTTCACGTCGGTCCCCAGTTTTTCAGTGTCATACATGAGAGAGTTCCTTCGCTTACCAACGGCGTTCAAACCGGCGGCGCAGGAGTACTGCAAGAGTGTTCATAGAGATGAGGAAGATCAAGAGAATGATGATCCCGCCCCAAGCGCGTTCATAGAATGCCGGGTCTGCCCGCTTGGCCCATTCGTAGATCTGGGCGGGCATGGCCGAGTTTGGCGAGAGCAAACCTTCGCCCACAGTCTCCGGCATGTTGGAGGCGATGAAGCCAATCATCCCGATCAACAGCAGTGGCGCGGTTTCGCCCAAGGCTTGCGCCAAACCAATGATCGTGCCGGTCAGGATGCCCGGCGCCGCCAGTGGCAGCACGTGGTGGAACACTGCCTGCATTTTGGAGGCCCCTACCCCCAGCGCCGCATCGCGGATGCTTGGCGGTACCGCTTTCAGTGCTGCCCGGGTCGAGATGATGATGGTCGGCAAGGTCATCAGCGTCAGTACCAGTCCGCCGACCAGCGGCGCGGATTGCGGCAGGTGCATATAGTTGATGAAAACTGCCAGACCCAGAATACCAAACACGATGGACGGCACAGCTGCGAGGTTGGAGATGTTCACCTCGATGATGTCGGTGATCCAGTTCTTAGGCGCAAACTCCTCAAGATAGATCGACGCCGCCACACCAATTGGCAACGCCAGCACCAGCACCACCAGCATCATGAAGAAGCTGCCCACCATAGCCACGCCAATACCTGCGGCCTCTGGGCGCTGGTCAGACGCGTCAGCACCAATGATGAAGTCGATGTTGAAGGTTTTCTTCAATGCGCCAACTTCGATCAGCTGATCCACAAGGTCGAGCTGTGCCGGCGTGATGTTCTTGTCGTTGGCAATACTGTCCCGTATCACCCGGCCTTTCATGTAGCCGTCCACGCGGCTGTTGGCGAGGAAGCGGAACTCGATGGTCTGACCAATCTTGTCCGGATTGGCGATCACATAGTTGCGCAGCTGGCTCGCGGCGGATTTGGACAGGATCTTCGCCATGTCTTTGGACTTGAGATCGGTCTCAATACCATTGGCCTCCACTGTTTTTTCAAAGGCGGATTTGATCAATGGTGCGTAGCCGAAGGTGGTGACCTTCTTGATCTTTTCCAGATCACGTTCGCCAGACTTGTCCAGCTTGCTTTCCAGCAGCTCGACTTCCATGGACACAAAGGTTTGCGTAAACGCACCAGTGCCTTTGGACAGGATGGTGTAGAGCAGCGTCACCAGCATCAACAGGCCAATGCCAATCGCAATCATGCCGTAGAGCTTGAAGCGGCCTTCGGCGGCATTGCGACGCTTGGTGCGTGCATCCAGTGTGTGCAGCGAGCCTTGGGGCGCAACGGCGCCTGTGTTTTGCGTCGCTTCGGTCATTCGTATTGCTCCCGATATTTGCGCACGATGTAGAGCGCCAGCACATTGAGGCCGAGGGTCAGAACAAAGAGGGTCAGGCCAAGGGCAAAGGCCACCAGCGTTTCTGGGCTGGCGAAGTCACCATCCCCGGTTAGCTGGCTGACGATCCGGGTGGTGATAGTGGTCATGCTTTCAAACGGGTTGAGGCTGAACTTGGCAATCGCCCCTGCCCCCATCACCACAATCATGGTTTCGCCAATCGCGCGGGAGGCCGCCAACAGGATCGCGCCAACGATGCCTGGTAGGGCCGCCGGGATCACCACCTGGCGGATGGTTTCGCTCGACGTGGCGCCGAGGCCAAGGGAGCCATCGCGCATCGCCTGAGGCACCGCGTTGATGATGTCATCAGACAGCGAACTCACAAAGGGGATCAGCATGATGCCCATGACCACGCCCGCGGTTAGCACAGAGGTCGCACCTGACATCCAGTCCACGCCCAAGGAGCCGGACTGACCAAACAGGTTCACCAACATTGGCCCCACGGTCAGCAGCGCAAACAGACCATATACAATGGTTGGGATGCCGGCGAGGATCTCCAGAAGTGGCTTGGCAAAGGCACGGGTCTTGGGGCCAGCATATTCGGACAGATAAATCGCCGCAAACAAGCCGATCGGCACCGCCACCAAAAGCGCAATGAAAGAGATATAGAGTGTGCCCCACAGCAGCGGCAGGATCGACAGCTCACTGTCTCCGCGGAAGTTTGGCGCCCAGGTGGTGCCAAAGAAGAAGTCACGCCAGTTGTGCAGACCAAAGAAGTTGATGGTCTCAAACAACATCGACAGCACAATGCCCACGGTGGTCAGGATCGCCAACGAGGCCGCCGCCATAAGCAAGGCCAGAACCGCGCGTTCCACCACGTTCCGCGCACGATAGTCGGGATTGGTTTTGCTGAAGGAAATGCCAAAGCCAATCACGGCCAGCGCCAGAACGATCAGGGTGCGCATTGTGTTGCCGGTCACGGCGGCGCTGCGATAGGACTTCGCCGCTGCCAAAACCTCGGGACGCACATCTTGGCCTAAGGCCACGCCCAACTCACCTAAACGCGCCCGCACATCCACAACGGTGGCGTCCATGGCGTCGACTTCAGCCAAGCTCATCGCTCCCCCAGCAATCGCGGTGTTCAGCCCGTCCGCCACGCGGCGCACATCCGACATCACCAGGTTCAGGTTGGAGCCTTCCGGGATCATTTCCGGTGCAATCATGCCAGACACAGACCGCTCAATCAGCGTCGGCTGCGCCAACAACCACACCAGCAACACCGCCAGCGCAGGCACCGCCACGCTCAGCGCGACATTGGTGCCGTAGTAGATCGGCAAGCTGTGCAGAGCGCGGACATCGCCCCCCGCCAATTTCAAAACACGTATCCGTCCAATAAAATACCCCGCCGCGGCGAGGGCGAGGACCAATAGGACAAGCCAGGAAAGTGGCATCTGTGGGCGCCTTTGTTCAGGGAAAAACTGAGCGGCACGAACCGTCGCGCCGCCCGATCTAGGGAGTGATTACATGTTGGAGCCGAGCACGGCTTCATCTGCAACAGCGTTCTGGGTGTCGGCCAGCTCTGGGTCGGACACCAGACCATACTCGGCCAGAGGACCGTCTTCGCCCGCGATCTCGTCCGCGATGAAGAACTCAGCGTATTCTTTCAGGCCGGGGATCACGCCGATGTGCGCTTTCTTCACGTAGAAGTACAGCGGACGGGACACTGGGTACTCACCGGTTGCGATGCTCTCGGTGGATGGCACGATGCCGGACATGGTCGCAACCTGCAGCTTGTCTGTGTTGTTCTCATAGAACGCCAGACCAAAGACGCCGATGCCGTCTTTGTTGCTTTCGATGCGTGCCAGGGTCTCGGTGTAGTCGCCGTCGATGTCCACAGACACACCGTCGGTGCGCAGGGAGATACAGGCTTTTTCAGCCGCTTTGTGCTTGGCTTTGTCGGTGTCACCTTCGGCCGCTGCCAGCAGCACATCAAACGCGCCAGTGGCTTCACAGCCTGCCAGGATCACTTTGTCTTCAAACACTTCACGGGTGCCGTGCTTGGTGCCCGGGATGAAGGCTTGCAGCGCTTGTGCCGGGAAGTTCGCGTTCACGTCGGCCCAGGTTTTGTTTGGGTTGGCAACCATCTGACCGTCCACGAGGATTTCGTTGGACAGCGCCAGGAACCAGTCGCTTGGGGTGTATTCAAAACCGTTGCCGTTGATGTCGGAGGCAAACACGATGCCATCATAGCCGATGCGTACTTCGATGATGTCGGTCACACCGGCTTCGGCACAGGCTTTGATCTCTTTGTCTTTGATCTTGCGGGAGGCGTTCGCCACGTCGATGGTGTTTTCGCCAACACCTTCACAGAAACGCTTCAAACCAGCAGAAGATCCACCGGATTCAACAACCGGGGTTGGGAAGTCAAAATTTTCACCAAAAGCTTCCGCAACAATGGATGCGTAAGGCAAAACGGTGGAAGAACCGGCGACCTGCACTTGGTCACGCGCGGCGGCAGAAGTGGCGGCAACGGCCGCGATGGCCAGAGCAGAGGCAGTCAGTTTGACGGACATAAGTGTAACTCCATTTGATCCAGACTGTTCGTCGACAGTCTCGAGCGACGATCTAAAGTGCCTGGTCAAAGCTTTTGTGACGCGTATGTAACAGCCGTGTGACAAATCGCGTTTTTTGTGACGCCCAAGTAAAAAGATGTCCTAGGCGGCAGGGAGTACCACACTGAAAACACTGCCTTTTCCTAAAGTGCTCTCAATCTTCAATCGGCCGCGATGGCGGTTAATGATATGTTTTACAATTGCGAGTCCCAGCCCCGTGCCGCCCATTTCCCGAGATCTGTGAGAATCGATTCTGTAAAACCGCTCGGTCAGGCGCGCGATGTGAATGCTGTCGATGCCGGGACCGTTGTCTTTCACCGAGACCATCCATCCGTCGCCGCGTAAGCCAGCTTGCGATTGCACTTGCGTGAGGCTGACCGCCACCTGCGTGCCATGCCCGCCATATTTTAGCGCGTTCTCCACCAGATTGGTGATGACCTGCAAGAGCTGGTCCGGATCGCCCGGCACCACAACGGGGGAATCTGCATCCTGGTAAGTCACGGCGCTCTGGTTGCTCTCCGCCAGCGGCGACAGGTTGCGGATCACTGCGCGGAGGATCTGGTCCAGATCGACTGGATCGGTGGGCCGCATGCGTGACACCTCTTCCACACGGCTTAAAGACAGCAAGTCTCCGACCAATCGGTTCATCCGGCTGGCCTCTTCAGACATGATGCCCAAGAAGCGCTCCGTCGCGGCGCTGTCGCCCCGCGCAGGTCCCTGCAGAGTTTCCACGAACCCTAGGATGGCCGTCAGCGGTGTACGCAGCTCATGGCTGACATTGGCAACGAAATCCCGGCGCATCTGATCAAGCTGCTGGACCTCAGTGACATCCTGAAAACAGATCATCACCCCTTTGGTGCGCATGCTCGGCGCGACCAGTCTCCCACCAGAAGCTGCCACCAAATCCACCGGTGACACGTTGACGTCAAAACGGTGCTCCTGCGGCCCATCGTTATGCGCGTAAATCGCCCGATGGCTTCTGCCATCTTTCAAACAGGCATCCACGGCGCTGTTTAGACTGGGCTGGCGGAACACCAAAATCAGCGGCCGGTCATCATCCGCATGGGGGTTGAGCTTCACCGCCGCCTCGTTGCCAGCCAGTATGCGGGCCTCCGCGTCAACCAGCACCGCCGGCAGCGGCACAGCCTCTAGGTAGCTCTTGTAAAAATCATGCGGCATGGCCCCGCTCCCGTCCGTTCCGTCTTGCGCTGCCCGGCAAGGGGCACATCAACCCCACGGCTCAAACCGTTTTACTGTAACAGTTTTATGACAGATCAGTTTCGGCAGGGCAAAATCGGCCGTCAAACTTCGCGCAGACCGGCTTTGAAGCGTTTGGCGTTGTCCTGATAGTGCTTTGCCGACATCGTCAGACCGGTAATCGCAGCCTCATCTAACTGACGCACGACCTTGCCCGGCGCGCCCATCACCAGACTGCCGTCCGGGATTTCCTTGCCTTCTGTGATCAACGCTCCTGCGCCTATCAAGCAGTTTTTCCCAATCTTCGCGCCATTGAGCACCGTGGCGCCCATGCCAATCAGGCTGTTGTCACCAATGGTGCAGCCATGCAGCATCGCCTTATGGCCAATTGTACAGTTCTTACCGATCCTCAAAGGATACCCGGGATCGGTGTGCATCACTGTGTTTTCCTGCACGTTGGAGCCTGCGCCCACCGTGATGGTCTCATTGTCGCCGCGCAGCGTGCTGCCAAACCAGACGGAGGTGTCCGCCTCGAGCACCACATTGCCAATCACATTGGCATCCGGGGCAACCCAGCTGCTGTCGTCCAGCTTTGGCGCAACACCGTCCAACTCATACATCGGCATTAGGACATCTCCTGAAATTCGTTCTGCAACCCGTTCACATGGCCTTGCAAGGCGGGCTGTTGCTCGCGGCGCATACGTTCCGCCGCAATAATGGTCTTCAACTGTGCCTCTGTGGCGTCCAGATCGTCGTTCAACAGCACATAGTCATAGGAATGCCAGTGGCTGATCTCGTCCCAGCTTTTTTGCATCCGCTTATCGATCACGTCTTCACTGTCCTGCGCCCGGCTCACCAAACGGCGGTGCAGCTCTTTGATGGAGGGCGGCAGAATAAAGATCGAGAGCGCGTGTTTGCCCAAATCAGAATTGCGGATCTGTGCCTCGCCCTGCCAGTCCACGTCAAACAACACGTCATTGCCGTTTTCAATTGTCTCGCGCACCGGACCGGCCGGGGAGCCATAGAAATTACCAAACACGTGGGCGTGCTCCAGCATTTCGCCGTCAGCCACCTGCGCTTTAAACTCGTCTTCTGAGAGAAAGTAATACTCGCGCCCATGTTCCTCACCGGGACGCGGTGACCGTGTGGTGGCAGAAATCGAGAAACTCAAACCCGTGTCCCATTCCATCAACCGCAGCGCGAGCGTTGATTTCCCCGCGCCAGAGGGAGAAGACAGAATGATGAGCAGGCCACGTCGCTGTGTCATGTGATTATTCCACGTTTTGAACTTGCTCTCTCATCTGGTCGATCACGGCCTTGAGGTCCAGCCCAATCCGCGTCAAATCCACCGACTGTGCCTTGGAACACAGCGTATTGGCCTCGCGGTTGAATTCTTGCATCAGAAAGTCGAGCTTACGCCCCACGGGGCTACCTTGCGCCAAAAGCTCCTTTGCCGCCTGCACATGCGCCCGCAGCCGATCCAACTCTTCCATCACATCAGATTTCACCGCCAAAACAGCCAGCTCTTGCGCCAAGCGGCTTTCGTCCAGCCCGTCGGCATTCTCCAGAACTCGCGCCAAATTGGCTTTCAGTGTGTCCGCCGCCTCTTCACGCCGGGCTTCGGCTGCTTCCGCGGCCTGCTGGGTCAAGTCAGACACCTGTTCCAACTGATCGGCCAACACCGCTTCCAGCGCCTGCCCTTCTTTGGCACGCATGTCTTTGAAGCTGGCAATCAGCTCCGGCAGTTGCGCGGTGATCGCCGCCAACAACGCCTTGCTGTCGGTTTCCTCGACCGCCTGCTCCATCACACCGCGTTGCGACAGTAGGTCACTGGCCTTGGACGGGGCCAGCGAAATGCCTTTGTCCATGGCCCGTTCTTCCACTGCTTGGAGTGCGGACAGCACCGCCTCCAATTGCGCGGCGTTTACCGCCAGCGCTCCGGTTTCGTCATCGCGATTGACCCGCAGCGACAGGTTCACCGATCCGCGCGCCATACCTTTGGACAATGCCCCACGCACCGCAGGTTCCAGCCCCTCGATCCAATCCGGTACGCGCAGGCGCAGATCCAGCCCTTTGGCGTTCACACTGCGCAGGTCCCAGGTCCAGCTGTGCCCCTGCCCTTCCCCCTTTAGGCTTGCGTATCCGGTCATCGACTCCAGCACGGGCCGTCCTCCTGCAATTTCAGTTGCGTGACAGCTAAATCTATTCCTGGGCGAAGAGCAACGTTAACGGCGCAACCGGTTAACCATTGAAATCATTTTTTATCGCAAATCCGCTAAAATGTGAGATAACTGATTTACAAGTTGTTTACGACTTTGAGCAAACGGCCCAAAGAGACCGGCTCAAAGACGGACTTTAAGGTACGAAGATCAGATGCAGAAGTTTTTCCTGGGGGGAAGAGCATGAGAATTTTTGGTGACGGAAAATCCAGCGCGGCAAAGGTGCACAGCATCGCCGTAATGCAGGATGTTAAAGCTTACTGGGACGGTCTTCGCGACGGGCACCCGGTGCCCTACCGCAGCGACGTGGACCCACGCCAAATTCAGAAAGTGCTCAAGCACGCGTTCATTCTTGAACGCATCGCACCGGGCATGGCGCGCTTGCGGGTCTCTTGCAACACGCTCACCGATGTGATGGGCATGGACATGCGCGGCATGCCCATGTCCGCGCTGATCAACGAAGCGTCCCGCGACAGCTTTGGTCAAGCATTGGAAAAAGTCTTTGCGGCACCGGCGATTGGCCGTCTGGAAATGAGCACCACCCGGGGTTTCCGCCGCAACGGTCTCAACGCCGAAATGATGCTCCTGCCGCTGCGCTCTGACAGTGGCGAAGTGAACCGTATTCTGGGCGCAATCACCGTAGACGGCGATCTGGGCCGCGCGCCTCAGCGGTTTGATCTGGAAGGCAGCTTCCTGCGCCGGATCGACATGCCAAGCGCCAAAGTTTCCTCGGATGCCGTGGCCGCGCCACAGCCTCAGAAAGTTGAAATCACAACGCCGGCTGGGATGCAGCCCGCGCAAGAGCACGCCAAAACACCGGCCGCGCCGCGCCTCGTCCCCACCCGGCACCCCCATCTTCGGGTGGTTGTGTCAGACGGCTAGAAGAAATCTGGTCTCACAAAGAAGGCGGGGTCTATTGGTCATGGCACCCCGCCTTTTTTTGTGCCTGCACATTACGTAAAGCAAAAGCCGCAGCCTTTTGGCCTGCGGCTTTTCTGTTTTCTCAACCTAATAGCGAAGCGCGGTCAGGCATCCAGATGCAGATACACCCGCCGGTTCTGCTTGCCCTTCTTCTCGATTTTGCCAATCCGCACCCGGCCAATTTCGCCGGTGCTGGCCACATGTGTACCGCCGCAGGGTTGCAAATCTACCTGCTCGTCCTCGGTGCCAATCCGCACCAACCGGATTTTTCCGGCGCCTTTGGGCGGGGCCACGGACATGGTTTTCACCAATCCCGGATTGGCTTCCAGTTCCGCATCGGTGATCCAGTCTTCGGTGACGGCCAAGTCGCGATCAATCAGCGCGTTGAGCGCATCACTCAGCGCCTGTTTGTCCTCCGGTGCTTCCGGCATATCAAAATCCAACCGGCCTTTTTCCGCGCCAATGGACCCGCCTGTCACCGGCAATGGAATAACCACGGACAACAGATGCAGCGCGGTATGCACCCGCATGTGTCGGTGACGCCGCCCCCAATCCAACACCTGTTTCACATCCGTGCCAATTGGCGGCAGTTCCTCCGGTGCAGACGGCACCAAGGCAATTGCGCCATCCAGCGTTTTCACAGTGGTGGCAATTTCGGTACTGTGTCCGTCCCATTTCAACACGCCACTGTCGCCCGGCTGTCCACCGCTGGTGGCATAAAACAAATGCGCGTCCAGCAGGATGCCGCCTTCCGGCGTGTGTCCAATCACCACGCCAACCGCTTCTTTCTGATAGGCGTCTTCCAAAAACAACAGTTTGCTCATCGGCCGTCTCCGTCCCCATCTCCGTCCGCGCCGTCCATGTCATCCAGGTCCGGCGGTGTTGGTGTTGCGCTTACGGGTGTAGAACTCTGCGCCACAGGCTTAGCAGGTTTATTTGCCGCCGGAGCTTCGCCGCGCAACGTTTCAGGATTGCGCAGCCAAATATCCCGTTGGGCAAAGGGTATCTCGATGCCCTCTTCCACAAATCGACGCGCAATCTCGTGATTCAAATCACTCTTCACCGTCAGCATCCAGTTCACATCGCGCAGGATCGCGCGGATTTCAAAGTTCAGTGAATCCGCACCAAACCCTTGAAACACCACTGCAGGCGCCGGATTGGCCAATACCATTGGGTGCGCCTCGGCAATCTCACGCAATATTCCTTCCACCCAGCGGGTGTCCGTGCCGTAGGCCACCCCAACCGGTACAATCACCCGCCCAACGGTATTGCCGCGGGTATAGTTGGTCACAGTGCCGGAAATCAGGTCGCTGTTTGGGATCACCACATCTGTGCGATCAAAAGTTTCGATCCGTGTCGAGCGCACCGAAATGTCGCGCACATAGCCCATCTGCCCATTCACATCGATCCAGTCACCCTCGCTCACAGGGCGTTCAATCAACAGGATGATGCCGCTCACAAAGTTGGAGACGATGTTTTGCAGGCCAAAACCAATCCCAACAGACAGCGCCCCGGCAAAGAGCGCGATGTTACCAAGATTGATCCCCGCAACTGTCAAGGCGATCAGCGCCGCAAGGAAGATGCCGATGTACCCCGCGCCAGAAACCACCGCAGTTTGCCCGCCTGCATCCAGTCGCGTCTTTGGCAAAATGTTGTCGCGTAAAAAGCTCTGGGACAGCCGGGTCACCGCATGGCCAAAGGCGTAGACCACAATCAGCAGTAGGATGTTTTCCGGCGATAAGATCAGATCGCCAAACTGCAAGCCATCCGAGATATTGCGCCAGATTTGCTGCAAGTCCGAAACCTGCGCGCCCCAGCACATCAGGAACACAGGCAGCGACAGGATCACGATGCCAATGCCCGCCAGAACGGCGGCCAACGGGCTTTCGTCGTCGTCACGCCCATTCAGGGCAGAGAAAATCTTTTGAATGACCCGCTGCGCGACCAGCAGGAAAGCCACCAGAAATACAGTGCGCGTGCTGGAAAACACCAGATAGCTCGCGCCACGGGTCAGGCCGATGGTCGCCAATACGCCCCCGATCAGCGACACCAGAACCGTGTAGCGCCCAAGGAGTGAGATCAATTGACCTATCGCGGTCAGCGGTCCGTCCTCTTCGGCCCGCATCGATCCTGCGTGGCTCGAAACCAATCTACCTAGCAAGCCAAGGAAGTATGCCGCGACCACGGTGGTGACAAAGAACACCACTGCTTCGGTGCCGCGCGTCCAGCTCTCATAGCGGGCGAGCTCCACAAACAGCGAACTCAGTGCCAGCATGGCGCCCAGCACCGTGCTCGCTCGCCGCCCCTTACGCTTTTCCGCTTCGGTTAGGTTGACCAGCAACAGCGGCCGCTCATTGCGTGAAAACACCCGTTCTCCCAGCCAGCGTGCGGTCAGCAGCTCAAAGGTCATCAGCGGCAAAATGGAAAGCACCACATCGCCACGCAGCCCGGGCAAGTCGGTGGCGTAGACTGCTTTGGAAAATGCAAACACGCCCAACATTGGCAAAACAACCTGACCGTAGGACAGGCAGAACACCGCGATCCAGCGTGTCGCCGACAGGTGCACACGGTCGCGGATCATGCTCTGCAGCGCCCTTTCGGTCCAGCGCATGCCCCGCGTCAGAAGGACAAAGGCAATCGCGAGAAAAAACAGCATACGCGGTAACGATTTACGCAACTCATTGCGCTGTTTTTCATGCACCCAGCCGGTTTGGAACTCCAACGCTATCAAACGGAAAGAGTCGCTCAACTCGCGGGCGGCTGGCCACCAAAGGTCTGGATTGAGTGGAAACGGGCCCGGCTCCAGCAGGATTTGCGTATGCCGTTCTCTCAGTAATACATCGATGGACCGGATCAGTTCCTGTGCCTCGGTCAGCGCCAGTTCCGCGCGCCGAACGGGGGCTTTAGCCTCTGACAACGACAACTCCAATTGTCGCCGTTCCTCAGCCACATCCTCAGCCTCACCGCCTTCCGGCACCGGCCCCAGGCGCTCCAACTGTGCCTCAAGCGTGGTGACGGATATCCGAGACCGTGAACTCTCGTCACTGAACTCTTCGCTCCACAACGACAGCTGATCGCGCAGCGTGTCCATCGCCGCTTCAGAGGCGCGATCATTGTCGATGGCTTCGGCAGCGCGGTCCGCGACCCGCCGCCATTCACCATAATCAGGCGGCAAAGCGCCTTGCGCCCAAACTGCGGTTACCCAAACGGTCAGAACCGTGACCGCAACACTCAGAAACCTAATCAGTGGGCGCATGGTGTGAGGCTGCCTTATATGTCTTCAAATACACCCGGAATGCTGCTTGGGCCTTTGTTGCCCAGCCATGCCGGGGTCGGCAGGCCTTTTTCCTTAAGGAACTCCGGGTTGAACAGTTTGGACTGATAGCGCGTGCCGTAATCACAAAGGATGGTAACAATGGTGTGGCCCGGACCCATTTCCTTGGCCATGCGCACGGCACCCCCAATGTTCACACCAGACGACCCACCGAGACACAGGCCTTCATTCTCCAGCAGGTCAAACACATAAGGCAGCGCTTCTTCATCTGAGATTTGATAGCTCATGTCCGGTGTGAAACCTTCAAGGTTGGCGGTGATGCGCCCTTGACCAATGCCTTCGGTGATGGAGCCACCTTCGGATTTCAGCTCACCGTTGGTGTAGAAGTTGTACAGCGCCGCGCCCATTGGGTCCGCAAGACCAATTTTCACGCCCTTGGGCTGCAGGGCTTCGGCGACGCCCGCCAAGGTGCCACCCGACCCCACTGCACAGGTGAAGCCATCCACTTTGCCTTCGGTCTGCGTCCAGATTTCCGGGCCGGTGGTCTCAACGTGGCTCTGACGGTTGGCGACATTGTCAAATTGGTTGGCCCAGATCGCGCCATTTGGCTCGGTCTTCGCCAGCTCTGCTGCCAAACGACCGGAATAGCGCACGTAGTTGTTGGGGTTTTTGTAAGGCGCCGCAGGCACCTGCACCAATTCCGCACCCGCCAGACGTAGCATGTCTTTCTTTTCCTGCGATTGCGTCTCAGGGATCACAATCACGGTTTTGAACCCCATGGACGCGCCCACCAGTGCAAGGCCAATCCCGGTGTTGCCAGCGGTGCCTTCGACAATGGTGCCACCCGGCTTCAGATCCCCGCGCGCAATTGCGTCTTTGATGATGTAAAGCGCGGCACGGTCCTTGACCGATTGGCCGGGGTTCATGAACTCCGCCTTGCCATAAATCTCACACCCGGTCTCGTCGCTGACTTTGTTCAGGCGGATCAAAGGGGTGTTGCCAATCGCTTGGGCCAGATCACGGGCGATATGCATGTTGCGCGGTCCTTTATAGATGTCTGAAATCCTGTGTAGGCAAGGCGCGGGGCAAACTCAAGCAATCCCGCGCAGCCTGTCGCGATGTCGCGCCAACCACAGCGCGGCCAGTACCAACGGCGCATTCACAATTTGTTTCCTGTCCACCATCTGCATCAACGCGTCAAAGCTGTAGACGTAAGAGCGAATGTCCTCTGCCTCCTGCTCCAACCCGGAGACCCCTTCCACATCATCTGGCAGGTCGGCCAACCCAACGAAAATATTGAAGTATTCCGTGCTGCACCCAGGGGATGCATAACAGTTGGCCACCTCATGTAACTCCGCGAGTTCCAGTCCGGCTTCCTCTTGCGCCTCCCGCCTGGCACAGCTTTCCGGGCTTTCTTCCGCATCCAGTCGGCCTGCGATGGGCTCCAATTGCCAAGGCAAATCATCGCCACGCGCAAACGGTCCGGGGCGGAACTGTTCGATCAACAAAACGCGATCTCGCACCGGATCATAAGGCAGCAAAATCACCGCATCGGTGGCGACAAATACTGCGCGCTTCACTTTCTCACTTTGTGATCCGTCGTACCGTCGGAAGGTCAGGCCATACTCCTCCAGCGTAAAGTACTCCGCATAGGGTCTCGACAGCGACACATCGCCTACATCCCCCGCCGTCATGCCGCTTGGACTCACCGCATCATTGCGCCGTTTGGCCTGCATCTTTGCCGTGGCCCGCGCTTTGATCAGAGGCAACATCCAATCCACTTTGGCCCGCGACCGTTGTCCAAAGTAACTCATTTCCTCAACGGCGCGCAGCACCGTGACTTCGCCAAAACGTGCCGCCCAATTGTCCAACGACCATGGCCCGTCAGGAACCCAACCTGCGTTGTCACTTTTGAACACGCGAGCCGGGTGCTCGGTCCCGTCAACGGTGACGGAAACATCCGTCAAATCATAGTCATAGCTGCCTTCATAAAACCGCAGCCGCTCAACTTCCGTATCGCTCAAGTCGCCAATGAACAGCCCTTCGGCCTGCCCACCCGAGGGCTTCAAGATCGGAAAATCCTGCCCTTTCACAGCAAACACATCATGTTTGGAAAGACACCCTGTGCGCAGGTCCAGCGACTCCTGATCTTTGCCAAGCACAGCCGCCAGCAGAGGCACGTGTCGCAACGTGCCGTACACAAATACATTTGTCATGGATTATCCCCAGTTACGCGCGGCGTAGTTTGTAAAAATGCCACTGATCACGGCGCCCATGAGCAAAGTGATCAGAACGCTGGGGTGCAGCAGATAGAGCCCATACTCCAACGCCACCGTCACGGCGCGTTCCATCGCTTCCACGGGCTCGTCCAGGCGTCGACGCATGGCCAGCCGGAACATTTCGATCAGCCCAAACAGCACCAATCCCCAAAATACCAACGCCGCCACGCCCACCAGGCCAAGCTCCAAAGAGCGGCTGCGCCCCGCGCGCCGCCCCATTACGCGCCAGCCGACAACCAAGCCTACTCCAGCGCTTATCAAAGTCATGTTGCCGAAGTTTGACCCCTCCGGCATTTGTGGTTTCACAAATTCTGCCACCAGCCCACCAATAATGGCGAGGCAGGAGGCAGCTACTAGCTTATTTGATGAGATCATGTACCAGGCTTTGCGATCGTGATTTGTGTCACGTCGCAGCTTCCACTGCGAAACGCCGCAGCACAAGAGGTCAGATAAAAATTCCACATACGGCGGAAGCGCTCATCAAAGCCCATGCCCTGAATCCGGTCCCAATGATCGTTAAACGTCTCATGCCATCGACGCAGAGTCTGGCTGTAGCTTTGACCAAACTCAATGGAGCCCGCCACGGTAAGGCCGGCCTTCTTGACCTCTTCACGCAAGGCGGTTGGACTCGGCAACATGCCGCCCGGGAAGATGTACTTCTGAATGAAATCAACACCTTTGCGATACTGCTCAAACCGTTGTTCGGTCAGCGTGATAATCTGAAGTGTGGCCTTCCCACCGGGTTTCAACCGGTCGCGCACCGATTCAAAATAGACCGGCCAGTATTTCTCGCCCACCGCCTCGAACATCTCGATGCTGGCAATCCCGTCGTAGGTCGCAGTTTCGTCGCGATAGTCCTGAAGCTTGAAGTCGACCATGTGAGAAAGCCCAGCCTTTTCAATACGTTCTTCGGCGTACTTCAACTGCTCTTCGGAAATCGTCAATCCGGTGACTTTCAAACCCCGCTCCTTGGCGGCGTATTCGGCAAACCCACCCCAGCCACAGCCAATTTCCAGCACATGATCGCCGGGTTTCACCCCCATCTGGTCCACCATGCTGGCGTATTTGGCGGTCTGCGCATCCTCCATGCTTTCCTGACCGGTCTCAAAAATGGCGGAGGAGTAGGTCATCGTGTCATCGAGCCACAGCCCGTAAAACTCGTTGCCCAGGTCATAATGATAGCTAATGTTTTTCTTGGCCTGCGCTTTGGTGTTGGTGTTCATCCAATGGCGCAGCCGTTCAAAGGCGCGCACAAAAAACATGCCGGGAAACCCGTCGCGCAGTGTGTCATTGTCAGTGCGCAGGAAATCACAGAAGGCTTGCAAATCCGGGCTGCTCCACCAGCCTTCCAAATAGGCTTCACAAAACCCAAGCTCGCCTTCCCGCATCAGGCGGGCAAAAGTGTCGTCATTGTGCACGTGCATCTCACACACCGGCCCGGGTTTTGGTCCTTCCGCCCGGAACTTGCGCCCGTCTTGCATGACAAAATCAATTCGCCCGTGGTTGATCTTCTGCGCGGTTTCAAACACCGCGGCAAAATACCGTGGCAGGTTTGCTTCCCCTTTGGTCGATGTCAGGTACATAGTGTCCCCCTCTTCCCTGTGTGCCCTAAATGCTAAGCGCGACCAGCGCCTTACGGCAAGTTTTTATTGTGATTTGAAGGTTTCATAGGCTTTGAGCGCGGCGTCTCGCCCTGCGCTCAAAGCCACGATTGGTGCTGCGAGCGGTGTTTCAAACACCGGCAGCCAACTGCGCGGGATTGCCTGCATAAATGCCTGCGCCCCCTCTGATTGCGGATCCAGCCAGTACCGACGGTAATCCCTATCACCGTCAAATTTCTCGGCCTGCGTGTCCGGATTGAAGATGCGGAAATACGGCGCTGCATCGGGGCCGCACCCGGCCACCCATTGCCAGCCCATGGCATTAGACGCCGGATCCCAATCCACCAGACAGTCTGCAAACCAGGCAAGCCCCAAACGCCAGTGCATCCTCAGGTGTTTGGTTAGGTAGCTCGCCACAATCATGCGTGCCCGATTGTGCATCTTGCCGGTCACATAGAGTTCCCGCATGGCAGCATCGACCACCTCGATACCCGTGCGCCCCTGGCACCAAGCGAAAAAGAACGGGTCGCTGGCGTTTTCATGCCAATGAAACAGCGCCCAGTCTTCCCGCCAGTTCTTTTTGTCCATGTCCGGATAGTGCCACAACAAATGCCAGGCAAACTCGCGCCAAACCACTTCCTTCAGGAAATGCTCCGCACCAGCAGCCCCTTCCTGCATGCGCCGCCGCCCGCCGTGCCACATCTGCGCGGGGCTGATCTCACCAAAGGTCAGCGCATCGGACAGGTCCGACGTCGCAGCCTCGCCAAGAAAATCCCTCTGCGCCTTATAGCCATCGGCTTTGGTTTCCAGAAAGCACGCCAGCTTCGCTTGTGCGGCCTCTTCGCCCGCTTGCACCTGTCCGGCGACAACCTCAAACCCAGACCTCATATCTACACCCAGCTGCCAGTCTTCCAGCGCATCGCTCTCTGGCCATTGCGTCGGCGCGACCAACTTAGGGACTGGCAAGCACGGGGCCACGTCCCGATGCCGCACGGCTTTCCAAAACGGCGTATACACCCGATACGGCCCGCCCTGCCCGGTCTTCACGGACCACGGCTCAAATAGCAACGCGCCGATGAAACTCTCCGCTTTTAGCCCAGCGTCCTTGGCTGCCACTTTCACCTCAGTGTCACGTTCAACCGACGCCGGATCATAGGCCCGGCTCCAAAAGATCGCATCCGCACCACTCTCCGTAGCCAGCTCCTGCAACACCGGCCAGGCTGCACCTCGCCGCAGGACAAGGCGCATCCCCCGCGCCTCAAGATCCTGCGACAAGGCTCTCAGCGACAGCAGCAAACGCAGTTTTGCCGCCGCACCGAGGCTTTCAAATATGGGATCGAGCACAAACACCGGCAAGACGGGCCCGCGTGCTGCGGCCGCTGTCAAAGCGGCATGATCACAAAGCCGCAAATCACGGCGAAACCACAAAATGGTCAGGGATTCAGGTGTTGTCATTAGGTGGCCCAAGCCCCGCCTTCAGTGTCATTTCAAACACTTACGGCGCCGCGTGGGCCATGGATCACAAAACTGCGTCGAGCGCCGCGATCAATTTCTGCACTTCGTTTTCGCTGGTGTAATGCACAAAGCTCACCCTCAAAACACCGTGATCGGTATCAACATGCATGCCCTCAAGCGCGCGGTTGGCGTAAAAATCGCCACCGCCCGCCATCACGCCGTGGCCGGCCAGTTGCGCAGCCAGGGCCTCACCCGGCGCATTGGCCACCAAAGCCACCGTCGGCGCCCGTTTGGCCGCGTCTGTCGGCCCGATCAGCCGCACCGAGTTCTTGGAAGCAGCGTAGTCCAACACCGGCTGCAGAAGCTTTACTTCATGGTCCCGCATCAGGTCATGCACCGCCGCACCGGTGGCCACAGGCGTTTCCCCCATGATCCCGTGATGGGCCGCCAAAGCCTCAATATAGTCTACCATACCCGCGCTGGCCGCAACTTGTGCATGATCCGGCCCCGCCGGTGTGAACCGCTTATACAGGCTGTCGCCGTTGAAATAGTGCCCTTGGTTGGGCAGCATGGTCCCGATATTGCGCCGGATCACCATGATGCCCTGATGTGGGCCATAGGTTTTGTAGGCGGAGAACAGATAGATATCCGCCCCCATGCCGCCCACATCCGGCAGTCCATGCGGGGCATAGCTCACGCCATCAACGCAAACAAACGCCCCCGCCGCATGGGCCAATGCGGTGATCTTGGCCACCGGATTGATCTCACCAACAACGTTGGAGCAATGCGGAAAACACACCAGGCGCACCCGATCATCCAGCAGCTCCATCAGCTTTTCAGGATCGAGATGACCGGTTTCTGGATCAATCTTCCATTCGCGGATCTCAATGCCGTCTTCTGCCAACCGCCGCCACGGGCCAGAGTTGGCCTCATGATCCTGATTGGTCACAATGATCGCATCCCCCGGGTCCATCCACTGCCGAAACGCCTGCGCCAAAACATAGGTATTTTGCGTGGTTGACGGCCCAAAGGAGACCTCCTCCGTCTCCACCCCCATGAGGGCTGCCAGACGCGCACGGGCTTCGTCCATTTCCGCCCCGCCAAGTTCGGAGGCCCGATACGGCGCATAGGGCTGCACCTTGCGCTCGCGGTAAAACCGGGTCAGTCGGTCAATCACCTGTGAGGAGGTATAGCTGCCACCCGCATTTTCAAAAAACGCTTGTCCCTCAAGCGATTGTTCTGAAAACGCCGGAAACTGGCTGCGTACAAAATCTACGTCAAGCATCGGATACCTCCCCTGAATTGACCCGCACCAAACCGCCGTTTCCCGGCGGGGTCAAGCCGGGAAACAGGCGCACGCCGCGACGTTTACGCCAGCGCCGCGCGGATTTTGTCAGCCTGCGCTTTGAGCACGGCAAAATCCGCCATCGTGCCCGGTGGGCGCAGCTTCACCCCCTCGTGGCGCGGCAACACGTGGTAATGCAGGTGAAACACCTCCTGCCCCCCGGCTGCCTCGTTGAACTGCTGCACGGTCACGCCTTCAGCGCCAAAGGCCTGCATCACCGCATGGCCCATCTTTTGCACAGTCTTCAAACAGGCAGTCAGCTGTTCTGGTGTGGCGTCCAGCATGTTGCGGCAGGGTGATTTCGGAATGATCAGACAATGCCCATCCGCGCGCGGCATGATGTCCATAAACACATAGGTGTCGTCATCCTCATAAAGCTTCTCGCTCGGGATTTCGCCCCGCAGGATTTTTGCAAAAATATTGTCGTTGTCATAGTTCATGGCGCACCACCTCCTTCAGACATGCAAAAGGCGGGCAAGTTGCCTCACCCGCCTGTTTCACAGTGTTTTCGCGCTGTTAGGCGTTCACGTCAACCACAACGCGGCCCTGCACCTGACCTTGCAGAATGTCAGCGCCCAATTGCGGCAGATCAGACAAGGTGGCCGGTTTGACCATCGCCTCGAGCTTGTCCATCGGTAGGTCTTTGGCAATCCGCTCCCAGGCGCGCAGGCGGTTGTCATAGGGCTGCATCACGGAGTCGATGCCCAAAAGGTTCACACCGCGCAGCAGGAATGGGATCACCGTTGCGGGCAGCGCTGCCCCACCGGCCAAACCCACAGCCGCCACAGAGCCCCCGTACTTCATCTGACCCAGCACCCGCGCCAACATCGCACCACCTACGGCATCCACACAACCCGCCCAGGTCTCGCTTTCCAGTGGACGCTTCACGGTCTCATTGAGCTCTTCTCGCGCCACGATCTGCGTTGCGCCCAGCGATTTGATGTAATCGCCGCTCTCGGGACGCCCGGTCACACCGGCCACTTCATAACCAAGGTTTGCCAGGATCGCGACCGCCACAGAGCCTACACCGCCCGCGGCACCAGTCACCAGAACCGGACCATTGCCGGGCTTCAACCCGTGATCTTCCAGCGCCATCACCGACAGCATCGACGTGAAACCAGCAGTCCCAACAGCCATCGCCTGCTGCGGGGACAGTCCTTCCGGCAATGGCACCAGCCAATCCGCCTTCACCCGCGCCTTCTGGCCATAGCCGCCCCAATGCGCCTCACCCACGCGCCAGCCGGTCAGCACAACTTTGTCGCCGGGCTTGTAGCGGTCATCATCAGAGGCCTCGACGGTGCCAGCAAAGTCGATCCCGGGCACATGCGGATACTTGCGCACCAAACCGCCGCCCTTGGCCGACAGGCACAGCCCGTCTTTGTAGTTCACCGTGGAGTACTCCACTGCCACCGTGACCTCTGCGTTGGGCAGGTCGTCCAGCGTCAAATCCTTGATCGACGCGCTTGCCAAACCTTCGTCGTTTTGGTCCATCACCAGTGCTTTGAACATCTCATTTCTCCTCTCGCGCCAGGCCGCCGCCCAGCTTTCTCATTCCCAAAATATCCTCGCCGAAGGCGGTCCAGCCTCGGCCACCTCCGCTATTGCCAGAAGGCCTCATAAACCGTTGCAGGCCGCACCCCATCCGGTGTCACCACATCCACCTCGGTGCCGGATTTCCAATGGGTCATCCGCACCATGCCGATCGCCACATTGGTGGTGAAATCCGGCGACCAGGCCGCACTGCTCACATTGCCCACGTGATCGTCGCCATCCATGATCGGCCACAGCTGATCACAAGGCGGCACCGAAGCGTCATGGATTTCAATAGGCCGGATCTGACGTACCGGCCCTTCCTGCGCCACGCGCAGCAAGGCATCCCGGCCAACACAACCAATCGCGGTGTTGGTGTTGCAAAACCGGCCCAAGCCACATTCATGTGGCGTGTTGTCATCGGTCATGTCGTTGCCATAACTCAACAACCCACCTTCGATCCGCTCAATCAGGTTGGGGCACCCTGCATAGACATCGAGGTCTTTGCCCGCTTCCATGAGGGCATTCCAAAGCGGCATGCCGATGTCGCTGCCCTCGACGTAGATTTCAAATCCACCCTGTTTGGAATAGCCAGACCGCGCCACCACAAGGCTACGCCCCTGAAACTCAAACCAGCCAAAGCGGAAGAACCGCACATCGCGCACTTTCTCTCCAAACACCCGCGCCATCAGATCGTCCGCCTTCGGACCCTGCACCGCAAGCGGACTGACGTCTGGCTCATCCACCAGCACATCCAGTCGATAGCCATAGGCGATGCCTTTGACCCACAACAGCAAATCGCTGTCGGCAATCGAAATCCACCACCGATCTTCGGCGAGTTTCACCGCCACCGGATCGTTCAACATGCCACCGGTCTCATCCACGATCGGCACGTAATAGCACTGCCCCGGCAACATGCCGCGCAGATCGCGCGGCGTCAGCATCTGCATCAGCTTGCTCGCATCCGGCCCCCGCACTTCCACTTGGCGCTCGACTGCCACATCCCAAACCTGCACAGCCGTTTTGAGGTGGCGGTAATCCTCTTCCACAGAGCGAAACACCGTCGGCAGCAACATGCGGTTATAGACCGTGTAAGCTTTCACACCGGCCGCCTCGACGCCGTCCGAGAACGGCGTGCGCCGCAGCCGCCGTGATGGGGAAATCAGAGCCATGAAACCTCCTCAGGCATCAAAACCAAATCCGTGTCTTCTGTGTTGCGATCATAGCCGGTTAGCATGGTATGCACTTGGCCGCGGTGGTGGGTCTGGTGGTTGAACAGATGCACCACACACAGCGCCATCGGCTTGTGCATGTCCTTTTTCAGCATCTGCGCATGCCAGCTCAAATCCCCACTCAAGCTTTCGGCGGTAACACTTTCTGCCCACTGCACAATTCTCTGATCCATGCGGGTGCGTTCCTGCGCCCAGATCGCAAACGTCGGGCACAGCTCCGCATGTTCAGTTGCCGGCTTGGACGGCCCATCCCCGCCGTCCAAGCGGCTCATCCACAGGGCATCACCCCAGAGGATGTGATTGATTGTCGCCATGACCGAGCCAAAAAACGCACCGCGATCGGCCCGCAATTCCGCCTCGGTCAGGGTTTCACACGCCGCACGCATCGTCTGGTTTTGCCAGGCGTTATACTTGGCCATCATCTGGCAGTATTCCGGCGTGATCATCGACATGGCCGTTACCGAGGTCCGTGCCAGTCGATCTGGCAGATCTCAGCAGAGCGCCCGCCAAAATCCCAAACCCGGCCAAAGGCACGCACGCGGCCTTTGGAGGCTGTCGCCACCGTGATGTCTGGCCCCATCCAGTATTTTGTGTTGGAGATCACAATCTCCTCATCTTTGTTTTTGCCTTCAACCGGATAGACCACACCCTCGATCTTCTTGCCGACGGTGATGTGGCGGGTTTTGCCGTCCTCGGACGTGTCATAAGACACAGGCTGACGCTCCACGCCAATGATCTCTCCCACCAGAACCTGGAACAGACCGGTGGTGCCTTTGGCTTTGCCGCTGAAGATATCCACCAGCGCGTTGTAAGCCTCGGGGCTGGCGCGATCATCAATGAACAGCGCCACTTTCCAGTTGCCACGGCTCATCATGCCCGGGATCTCGATCAACAGACCGATGTTCAACCCGGACAGGTCGACGTCGCCATACTGACCTTCGTCAATCCGCACACCGCCCCAGGTCTGACAATGGCCCTCTGTGGGTGGATGCAGGCCGAGGCTCACCACGCAGGGGCAGAACACCGTACAGTTACAGTTGAGGATCAGCTCCCCTTTGATGGTCCACGGAATGGTGCCCAGTCCGGATTTCATCGCGTCCGGATGGCGGTTGTCGATCTTGGCGGGCGCTTGAATGCGATCCGATGCCATAATGATTCCTCCTTAAGTGTGCTTCACAAGGCGCCCGCCGCCACATAGGCCGCGCTGCACAACAACACGAGCCCCAGCGGCTTTGTCACCCAACGCCCGACGTCGGGCAGTTTCTCAAAAATCATGATCAGCGTGGCCAGCCCCATGAAGGCGATGTTCATCACGCCGCCCACAAAGGCCAACAGCATCAACGCCCAGCAGCAGCCCAGACAAATCAGCCCCAAGCGTAGTCCGTTTTTCCAAGGCCCCTCGTCCCAATGCTGCATAAAAAACGTCATTGGCATGCGGCACTTGGACAGGCAGGCCTCCTTCATGGGGGAGAATTGATACAGTCCCGCTACCACCAACAAGAACGCGGAGAAAAACGCCGACCGGCTTTCCCCCAATGCGCCCAGCAGTCCCGCCTGAAACAACACCATCTGCAGCCCTGCGGCCAGTATGGAAAACCCGATCCACACCGCCAGATAGCCGCCCACCAGCGCAGAAAACTTCGCGCCTGGCGCTTGGCGCGCCAGATCATCGTAGGTGGCAAAGGCTGGCAAAGCCGTTGGGGCCATCATCGCGGCGCTCATCACGATCCACATCAGCAACACGCGAGCAAAGCCGCTGGCATCCGGCGTGATCGTGCACAGGCTGACCCAAAAATCCGCACCATAAATCGCGTTAAGCTCCCGCATTTCTGCTGGAATAGCCATCAGGAACAGCACAGCCCACGCGGCCAGAATACTGCCAAACAAGGCGAGCCAATGGGACCCGGTCATGGAACGAATGCGATCTGCGATCATCGTCGACATTCCTCCTCTTGCCGCGACTCACTTCTTGGGACTAAAATGTCAGACAATTAAACGCGCAGCAAACACTAAATGTCAGACAATTGAAAATAGACCCCAAGAACAAAGCCGACCTCTCCGCACAAATCGCCAAAGCCATCCGCGATGCGATTATCTCCGGTGACATGATTGTCGACGAACGCCTGCCCTCGGAATCTGAGCTGGCTGACCAATTTGACGTCTCTCGCCCCACCGTGCGCGAGGCGCTCAAACGCCTGGCGGCGCAGAACCTGATCCGCACCCAACGCGGCGCCACCGGCGGGGCCTTTGTGCGGCGCCTGTCATATGATGAGGCTTACGCGCAGCATATCACAACCAGCACGCTTCTGCTGTCTATGAACGCAGTGGATTTTGAAACCGCCTGCGAAGCCCGCTTTGCCTTGGAGCGCGCTTGCGCGCCCTTGTCGGCCCAACGCCGCACACCAGATCATCTCGCCACGATGCGCGCGGAAATCCACCGCCAGGCGCAGCCGGGCCTCTCCGACGAGCGCTTCTGTGACAGTGACGTGGCCTTTCACCGCGCGCTTGTGGATGGCGCCAACAACCCGGTCCTATCTTACCAACTCGCCGGCGCCGTGGAAGCCATGCAGCCCCTGATGAATATGATCACCTTCACACAGCGCAACCGCGATGTGATCATCGGCCTGCACACCCGCATTGCCGACGCCTTGGAAATGCAAAACAGCGCGGACGCCGATGAGGCCCTAGCGGAACTCACGGCTTACACGCTCACGCTGGGTGAAGAGGCCATGGAGGCCCGCGCACGGCGATAAACGCATGGGCACTCACAAACATGTGCACTGAAAATCTCAACGCCTGTGGCACACTGCGGCAAGGACCACCACCCCAGCCGTGCCACAGGAGTTTGCCATGTACACGCCCTACTACAATCGCCGCCGTTTTTTGATTGGTGCTGGTCTATCCACTGCTCTGGTCGCCTCGGGGATGTCTTCACCTGCTCTCGCACAGTCTTTGAAACCAACTCAAACGATGCGGGGCGGTTCAAACAACTACCGTCCAAACGCGCCTTTTGTCGAAAAGCTTGGTGATGGGTTTCATATTTCCGGCAAAGTCCGTCTGGCGGGTCAAGGCCAACCCATTCAAAATGCCCGTATCCAAATCTGGGCGGCAACCACGATTGGCGGAGAACGCGAACCGCGCAACCATGGATCCGTTCTCACTCAGGCAGACGGGTCCTATCATCTGGAAATGCACCAGATTGTGCCAAACTTTGGCCAACCGCACGCACATCTTGCCTATGATGACGGCACCTTCAAAACGGTCTTTCTGCGCCCTGTTATGCCAAGTGCACGAGACACATCGCTAAACGTCGACTTTGTCCTCACGCGGGCATGATCTTCCCATAATGGCCAAGACAGCTTTGATCTGGAGTGCGTTGGTCCTTGCTTTGCTGTTGCCTTTGGTGATCGCAGCGCAAAGCCCGTATCTTGAATATAGAGAGTCGACATACATTGCGGCCGGGTTTGCTGGCATACTTGGACTCATACTGTTCCTTTTGCAGCCGCTGCTCGCAGGCGGCCATATTCCTGGGCTCAGGCCTCGCACCGCACGTATTTGGCATCGCGCCACAGGCAGCGTCATCGTTCTCGCGGTGGTGGCACATGTCGGCGGCGTTTACCTGACAAGCCCACCGGATACGCTTGACGCGCTGCTCCTCGTCTCCCCGACACCGTTTTCTCTTTACGGAGTCGTTGCGCTCTGGGGCATGATCATCACGACCGTCCTAGTTATGTTACGGCGCCACTTGCCCTTGCGTTTTCTGCATTGGGCTATTCTTCACAATGTGCTTGCTGCGATCATTGTTATTTCAACCGTCGTGCATGCACTGCTGATCGAAGGCACCATGGGATCGGTCAGCAAATGGATAACATGCCTCGCTGTAGTCGGGACGACGCTTTGGGTCGTCTGGGACATGCGCGTGGTTCGCCGCTGGCGTAGGTAATAAACCTGCTTGCACCCAACACGGGATGCGGGTTTTCTCCGCCCAAACGGTTTCAAAGCCGCTCAACAGGAGACTCACATGCGCCCGACCGACCATCTGCGCACCCTTGCGGGTGACGATTGGACCGCCGCCACCACGCACCCGTTCTGTACCGAACTGGCAGAGGGCACCCTGCCCCTGGAAAAAATGCGCTGGTATCTGGCGCAGGACTATCAGTTTGTCGGCAACTTTGTGCGCCTTCTCGCCAGCGCCATTGCCCATGCACCCACTTTGGCCGACTCGGTCCCCGCCGCACAATTTCTGGCGCTCGTGACCGGTCCGGAAAACACCTACTTCTTCCGCTCCTTTGAGGCACTCGACATGAGTGACGCAGAGCAAAACGCGCCACCTGCCCCGCCCACCGAAGGCTTCAACGCGTTGATGGCCGAAGCCGCCGCCTCAGGTCGTTATGAGTTGATGCTCGCCGTGTTGGTTGTGGCCGAATGGGTCTACTTAAGCTGGGCTACCCCCGTGCACCCACCCAAAGACGAGCTGCCATTCTATTTTGCTGAATGGATCACGCTGCATGCTGGCGAAGGCTTTGAAGGTGTCGTGGAATACCTGCGCTCTCAACTGGACGCCGTGTGGCCAACTCTGTCCACTAAGGCGCAAAGTGAAGTGGAAGCGCTCTTCCTGCGGGCCGTAAAGCTGGAACGGGATTTCTGGGACGCCTCCTACGCGGATCATAGTTAACGCAGCTTAACCTTTGGGGGCGCAACGCACGGTCCGGTAACCTCAGCCGGGCCGTCAGATACCCCACCTCCGCGATACAGTCGCTATACAGACAATTTACAGACGTGCCAAAAACCGGTTAACGGCGCTTGCACCCCCCGCGCAACACCACTATCTATGGGGTGTTCCCTGGGGAACTATGGACATAAACGCGCTTGTAATAAACGGATCGGACCCGGGGGCGGTACCCGGCGTCTCCACCAAACATCCTTCATTTGGGGATCATGGGGACGAAATAGGATCGACGGACGTCTAAAGAAGTTAGCTTTGTCTCGGCTGTCTGCCACCGTTATCGGCGAAAACTGTACAATTGCAAATGACAATCGTGCTCCGGTAGCAGTCGCTGCGTAAGCAGTGCCTAACACCGAAATCTAAGTCCTGACGCTAGCTGCCTCAGGCGGGGTCCGCAGGAACCTGGCAACAGAATCCTGCACTTTTCCACCCAAACTTATTAAATTAACCGAGTCGCTTATTGGGTGTGGAAGGCGTTAATTTTTCAACGAAAAATGGTTAATTTGAGGCTCGGCATTAATACTTCGGCGTCAAAATTGCTTTATTTGTTAAAAATCGCAATTTCGCCACGATTTGACCTTTCTTTTTAACCTTTCGCTTACTCTTTGGACCGTAGCGTCTGCTTTGGGGATACAACTGGAAGGCACTCAAAATGTCTGTAGATAAACAGCAAGTAATCGAAGATTGGTTCCGGCGTGTTTGGGTAGAAGCCGATATGGACGCCATCGACGAGATGTTCCGTCCTGATAGTAAAGCCGAAGGCGTTTTGCCGGGCTTTGATGTGGGTCCGGACGATTTCCGGGAAATGGCAAGCATGTATCTGGCCTTGGTCGAAGATCCTATTGTCTGTGTGGAGAAGGTCATGGTGGACGGCGATTGGGCCGCAGCCCTCTGGACCATGAGCATTCTCAACCCGGTCAGCGGCGATCGCATCACCGGCTTTGGTCAACTCTTTGTGCGTTTTGAAGGCGCGCTCATGGTAGAAGCTTATAATAACTTTGATTTGGTTGCCTTTTTCGAGAAAATGGGCTTCCTCCCGGAGCAGACCATGGCCATGTGTCTGACTGGGCAAAAGGTCGCCTAAAGCCACCAAAAACACCTTGCATCCGAGGTATCGTGCGCTAGCCATAGAGCCATGACGCAGATGCCCTCTTTCTCCGACTTACTGCGCGTCTTCGGACGCATCGGCCTCCTGTCTTTTGGCGGCCCCGCAGCACAAATCGGATTGATGCACCAGGAGCTTGTCGACCGCTCGGGGTGGCTGAAAGAGAAAGAATTTCTCGGCGCCCTGTCTTTCTGTATGCTTTTACCTGGCCCTGAAGCCATGCAACTCGCCACATTCTGTGGCTGGAAGTTGCGCGGCACGCTCGGCGGCGTTATCGCTGGCAGCCTGTTTGTGCTGCCCGGTGCCGCTTTGATCTTCTCTTTGGTTGCAGGCTACGCCGCTTTTGGCGACCTCCCATTGGTCGCCTCAGCCTTTCTTGGCGTCAAAGCCGCGGTTGTGGCGATCATCGTGCAAGCTTTGTTAGGTTTGTCGCGCAAGGTACTGACAAATAGAACAAACGCGGCAGTTGCACTGGCAAGCTTCGCCGCGTTGTATTCAGCGATCCTGCCCTTTCCGGCCGTCATTGTCCTGGCTGCGGCTTTGGGATTTGTTTTGTCCCGGCAGTCAGCAACACCGGACTTAGACACCAGCCGAAACCACGTTGCAAACCCGTGGAGGCAAACTGTCACCGCCGTCGTTGTTTGGGGGCTGCTTTGGCTGGCTCCCGTGGTCTTTGCAGTGTCTGCCGGTGGTTTCCTCAAAGACATTGCGCTGTTCTTTTCGCAACTGGCCGTGGTCACGTTTGGCGGCGCTTACGCTGTGCTGGCCTATATGGTGCAAGCTGTGGTGCAGGACTTCGGCTGGCTCACCACCGATCAAATGATGGATGCGCTTGGCTTGGCCGAAACCACCCCTGGCCCGTTGATCCTCGTCACCCAGTTTGTCGCCACGCTGGCTGGCCAACTTCAGGGCGGGGCCAGTCTTGCGCTGACCGCTGGCCTGCTGGCGCTGTGGTGCACCTTTATCCCCTGTTTTCTTTGGATTTTTGCCGGCGCGCCGCACGTCTCTCGGATTTTGTCTAACCCACGCCTCAGCTCTGCACTCACCCTGATTTCCGCCGCCGTACTGGGTGTGATTGCCAACTTGAGCCTGTGGTTCACACTCAACCTCCTGTTTGCCGAAACCACTTCAAGCCCCATCGGCGCCCTGCCCGTCCTGGCCAGTTTTGATCCCATCGCCGGTGTCCTGACCGTCGCGGCAATCTTTGCGATGCTGAAGCTGCGCCTGCCACTTCTTGTTGTGCTAGCGCTCTCAACCGTCGTCGCGATGACAATTGGTCTGCTTTAGGCCAACTTTTTGCGCTGGATCATCTTTCGTTTCCCGCGCAATGGTCTATTGTCAACATAACAGACTATCGGAGCACTGCCATGTCCGGGACCATCGACTACGGAAATCTCATGCATCGCGCGATGCGCAGCTTGATTCAGACGGTTTTGGCCGATGTTCAACAGAACGGCCTGCCCGGCGAGCACCATTTCTTCATCACTTTTGACACCCAGCACCCGGACGTTGAAATTGCGGAATGGCTGTCGGACCGCTACCCCGGCGAAATGACTGTGGTGATGCAGCACTGGTATGACAATCTGACCGTCACAGACGAAGGCTTCGCGGTGACGTTGAACTTCGGCGACGCGCCAGAACCTCTTTATATTCCTTACAATTCTATCAAGACCTTTGTGGACCCCTCGGTGGAATTTGGCCTGCGGTTTGAAACCCAGGACGAGGACGAAGCCGAAGACGTGCTTGATGAGCTGCCTGAGGAAATCAACCTCGAAGAGATCGTCGAAGAGCCTCGAAAGGACGCCGAAGTGGTGTCTCTGGACAGCTTCCGTAAGTGATCCTTTTGGCCATACGTGCCGCATTTTGGACTTCACGCCTACCTGGACACAAAACCTCGGCATAAAGGGCCGATTTGCCGCGCCTTGTTAGCGGTATCCCACGGTATACAGTATTGCACTTTGCCCCACTTCCGGTATGACACTCCTGACATTTTTTACCGGAGGTCGTCATGGCAGATACCCGTACTGAAACCGACAGCTTTGGCCCACTAGAGGTCCCTTCCGACAAGTATTGGGGCGCACAGACCCAGCGCTCGATCATGAACTTCCCAATTGGTTGGGAAAAGCAGCCCGTCGCCATCGTGCGCGCGCTTGGCGTGATCAAGCAGGCTTGCGCCATGCAGAACAAAGCCACCGGCAAGATAGACGCGAAAATCGCGGACGCCGTCATTCAGGCTGCGTCCGAAGTTGTTGCCGGTAAGTTTGACGACAACTTCCCATTGGTGGTTTGGCAAACCGGCTCCGGTACCCAGTCCAACATGAACTCCAACGAGGTGATCGCAAACCGCGCAATCGAAATCCTCGGCGGTATGATTGGCTCCAAAGACCCAGTGCACCCTAACGATCACTGCAACATGGGCCAGTCCTCCAACGACACCTTCCCAACCGCCATGCACATCGCCGCCGCGATGACAGTGCGCGACGTACTTCTGCCGGGCTTGAACAAGCTGGCAGAGGGTCTGGAAGCAAAGTCCGAAGAGTTCAAAGACATCATCAAGATCGGCCGGACCCACACCCAGGATGCGACCCCGCTAACTTTGGGCCAGGAATTCGGTGGTTATGCACACCAGATCCGTCAGGGCATCGCCCGTGTCGAGGCAGCTCTGCCAGGTATCTATGAACTGGCACAAGGTGGCACCGCGGTGGGCACCGGCCTGAACACCCAACCGGGTTGGGGTGAAGCCGTGGCAGGTCATATGGCCGAGATCACCGGCCTGCCCTTCGTCACTGCGCCAAACAAATTCGAAGCGCTTGCAGCGCATGACGCCATGGTCTTCATGTCCGGCGCTTTGGCCACTGTAGCGGGCGCGATGTACAAAATCGCCAACGACATCCGCTTCCTGGGCTCCGGCCCGCGCTCCGGTTTGGGCGAATTGATCCTGCCGGAAAACGAGCCAGGCTCCTCGATCATGCCAGGCAAAGTGAACCCAACCCAGGCCGAAGCGATGACCCAAGTCGCCGCCCACGTCATGGGCAACAACGCCGCCATGACCTTTGCTGGCTCTCAAGGGCACTTCGAGCTGAACGTCTACAACCCGATGATGTCCTACAACCTGCTGCAATCCATGCAGCTTTTGGGCGATGTGGCGGACAGCTTCACTGAGCGTATGCTAAACGGCATCAAAGCCAACGAGCCACGCATCGACAAGCTGATGAAAGAAAGCCTGATGCTGGTGACAGCTTTGGCCCCAACCATTGGCTATGACAACGCGACCACCGTGGCCAAGACCGCCCACAAAAACGGCACCACGCTGAAGGAAGAAGCCATCGCGCTTGGCTTTGTCGATGAAGCGACTTTTGATGCGGTTGTGCGCCCAGAGCAGATGATTGGCCCCAAAGACTGATCTCTGACAGCAAAAACAATTCAAAGGCGGCTCAACCCTGAGCCGCCTTTACTTTTTTCGACGGAAAAATCATGGCCAAGCGTTTGAAATTCAACAACAGCCACCCTAGGTAACTGCCATGAAAAAACAGAGCATCCGTCCCCTCCACCTGATCCTCATCCTGATTATGGGTGGACTGTCCCTGGCCACGACGCCGGTGTTCGCCATGGTGATTGACGAGATCACCACCTGCGAGGCCGAGGCCATCTTCTCTTAAACATGGACTGTCTGGGCAATCTCACGTTTTGCAAGTAACCTGCAGACATGAGTGTGGTGAATCTCAACAAGTTCCGCAAAGCCAAAGCCCGCGCTGACGAAAAAGCGCAGGCAGATCAAAACGCCGTGAAATTTGGCCGAACCAAAGCTCAGAAAAAACTGGAAGGTTCGCAGGCAGAGAAAACCCGCCGGGATCTGGACGGAAAAGAACGCGAATGAGCCGGCCAATCAAGCGCTCTCTCACGCTGCGTGGTCACCGCACTAGCGTGTCCTTAGAGGATGATTTCTGGCGCGCCTTTCGCGACATTGCGGAAGAAAAAAACATCCCAATCAATGCGCTTGCCGCGCAAATCGATGCGGAGCGCGATCTGGACGCCGGGCTTGCCACGGCGATACGCCTCTACGTTCTCGCCTATTTCCGCGGCCAAGCTTCAGTCGGTTCCTAAAAAACACCCGCCGGAGCACTGCCCAAAAGGTGTTTTAAGCGGCCTCTGTGGCGACCAGACGAATCCGCTGGATCATCGCCCGCAAACCGTTAGAGCGCTGTGACGACAGATGTTCGTTGAGTCCCAACCGCTCCAATTCGGCTCGTGCATCGACGGCAATTACCTCGGCAAGGCTCAAGCCGTTGTAAAGCTTGCGCAACACCGCAATCAGCCCGCTGACAATCATTGCGTCGCTGGCGCCGTCAAAGTGGAACACGCCGCCCTCAATGGTCGGATGCAACCACACCTGACTGGCACAACCATCCACCTTGGTCGCAGGCACCCGCAGCGCCTCATCCAGCACCGGCATGTCTTTACCCTGCTCGATCACATAGCGATAGCGGTCTTCCCAATCCTCGATGAACTCAAAGTCCTCGACGATATCTTCAAAGGCCTCGGCTGCCATGGTGGGATCACTCCTACAACTTCAAACGGTGCCTTCTCACCTATGCCGCACAATCAAAAAGGTCCAGCCCCTCACCCCCAGCCGCATCAGAAGCTTTTCAAGGCGATACGAATAGGTTAACCCATGGGGCAAAGAATGAGGCCTATCGATGCGCACACCTGTCGTACTTTTGTTGACCGCCACTCTGGCGTTGTCCGCCTGTCAATCGCGCTGGAACCCAGCCAACTGGTGGGACACCGACGGGGCAGCTGCCGCTGCGGATGTGAACCCCCTGATTCCTGAACAAACCGAAGACGGCCGGTCGTTCTTCACTACCCAGGAAGAGCAGGATTATCGTGGCCTACCAATCGATAAGGTGACTTCTGTCGAAGTGCACCGCGTCACTGAAGGGCGCCTGATCATGGCGATAGGCGTTTCTTCAGTACATGGCACGTCAGACGTGCGTTTGATTCTGCCTGAAACCGGCGCGTTGGATGGCGGTGTGCTGACGCTGGAGCTCTTGGGGCGCCCGCCAATTGAACCCGTAGTTGGTGGGTCCGACCAAACCCGTGAAGTGACCACAGCTGTGGTCCTGACCGATCAGGAAATGGCAGGCGTGCGCACCGTTCGCGTTAAGGCCTTGACCAACAGCATCGACCGACGCGCACGCTAAGTTTGCAATCCAAGCTTCTGAAACTGAATGATTTTGGCGGATTTTGGTAGGCCCGGCAGGACTTGAACCCGCAACCAAAGCGTTATGAGCGCTCTGCTCTAACCAATTGAGCTACAGGCCCGCCAAGTGCTTGGTTATGAAATGCCGCCGGTGTCGTCAAGCGGTCAGTTTGTCTGCCACCAGTTTGATATCCGCTTGGCGGCGCAGCGCAGCCAATTTGTCGACAAACGCATTGATCACCAAATCTATTTTTGAGCCCGGTATGGTCTTGGTTGGCGAAATCGCAAAAACGTCTTTACTCGGTGCTTGATACTCGGGAAGCACCACTTCGTAGACCCCTTCGTCCAGTTCCTTTTGTATCAGCATGCGCGCCGCGCGGGTGTAGCCCATTCCTGTGGCCACGGCCTTTAGTATGATTTCAGGATCATCCGCAGTAAATCCCACGCGAATGGGTGCCTGATAGGATTGTCCCTCATGCCTAACATCAAAAAAGCCAGCTGTCTTGTCCTCGTGGTGCTGGATAAACTTCAAACGCTTCATATCGTCCGGCGTTTCCGGGCGACCGTGTTTGTCTAAGTAACTTGGTGTGGCAAAAAACACTGTCTCTAAAGACGCGATCTTGCGTCCAAATCCAGAGGTGTCGCCCAAGCGCCCGGCACGAATGGCAAGGTCATAGCCTTCGCGCACCACGTCCACCAAGCGATCTTCCATACGCAGAACGATGTCTAAATCCGGATGCGCTTTGCCGAGTTCAATCAGCACTGGCCCAAACACCACACGCCCCAGAAAATTACCTGTGTTGATCCGTATGGTGCCGGCCACATCGCCGTCTAATGCCTCCAATTCGGCCAACATCAACTCGTAGCGTTCTAAAAGCTTTTGTGCATGCTCCTGCACCAACACTCCCGCGCGCGTGGCAGACACCCCTTGAGGAGAGCGATGCAAGAGCTGTTGCCCAATGTGGGTTTCCAACTGGCGAATTTGCTGACTGGCGGCAGATTGCGAAATGCCGCGCTGCTGCCCCGCACCAGAGAGGCTGCCCTCCGCAAGCGCACTCACAAAGGTCTCCATTAGTCCCATCCGGTCCATGCTATAAGCGCTCCTTATGCCCTGTATCACCATCACATCGGTACTGCGGCCTAATTATCAAGCCTAGATATCCGAAACCAGCACAGTCTGGCTCAAAAATTTGCTTCAGGGATATTGGAGACCCTTATGTCTATGACCCGTAGAAACTTCCTGTTCACCGCGGCCGCAGCCCCTGCCGTTGCTGCTGTCCCCGCGCCAGTCGCGGCCTCGAAAACCATTGAAAAACCGTTCCAGGGCACGTATCGCTTCACCGTGGGGGATGCAACAGTGACCGCATTGCTCGACGGATATCTGGACGCAGCTCCGGCAATGATTCCCGGTTTTGATGAGGCTAATGTCAGCGCTGCGCTGGAAAAATCTCAGCAGAAACTCTACCCGGGCGGCGTGCGCATTCCGGTCAATGCGTTTCTGGTGGAAGTTGGCGGGCGTCGCGTTTTGATCGATGCGGGAACCAGCTCTTTTCTTGGCGAAACTCTGGGTGATCTTAACAAGGCCCTGAACGCAATCAACGTCAGTGCCGACTCCATTGATATGGTCGCGCTGACCCACATTCACCCGGATCATTCCGGCGGGTTGATTGACGCCAAGGGTCAGGCTGTTTTCGCCAATGCGCAGATCGCAGTTGGGCAAACTGAATATGGCTTCTGGCATGACGATGCGATTATGGCGAGCGTGCCGGAAAGCTCGCGCGGGTTCTTCCAAATTGCCCGTAACACGGTCGCACCCTATGCGGACCGGATGATCCTCCACAACGGCGAACAGGACATCTTGCCAGGCCTGACCAGCTTGCCTTTGCCTGGCCATACACCCGGTCACGCAGGGTATCTGCTGCAGTCCAGCAACGAGCAGCTCCTGTTCTGGGGCGATCTGGTTCATATGACCGCGCTGCAGTTTGACAACCCGAACCTCACCATCGCCTTTGACACCGACGCTGCTCAAACGGTGGACACCCGTCTTGGCATGTTTGATCGGGCCGTAGCTGATAACCTGTTGGTTACGGGCTCACACCTCGATTTCCCGGGCCTCGGTAAGGTGCGCAAATCCGCAGACGGCTATGCGTATCAGCCTGCCCCATGGCAATACGGCGCGTGATGCTGCACTTGCACCGCCTGTTGACGCAGGCGGTGCATTCCCCTGTTCCAATCGCCGAGCCAATGCAGTAAGGACCACGCCAAGCATCGGATTGTAAGGACATACCCCATGAGCGACGGCAAAAACGGCATCACCTACGCGGATGCAGGTGTGGACATTGACGCAGGCAACGCATTGGTGGAGCGCATCAAACCCGCCGCCAAACGTACCACACGCTCCGGCGTGATGGCAGGTCTGGGTGGCTTTGGCGCCTTGTTTGATCTCAAGGACGCGGGCTACACCGATCCAATCCTCGTCGGCGCCACTGACGGCGTGGGCACCAAGCTGCGCATTGCCATCGACACCGGCAACGTGGACGGCGTCGGCATCGACCTCGTGGCCATGTGTGTGAATGATCTAGTCTGCCAAGGTGCTGAACCCCTCTTCTTCCTCGACTATTTTGCCACCGGAAAACTGGAAACCGAAACCGCCGCTCGGATCATCGAAGGCATCGCCGAAGGCTGTTACCAATCCGGCTGTGCCCTGATCGGCGGCGAAACCGCCGAAATGCCCGGCATGTATGAGGCAGGCGATTTTGACCTCGCAGGTTTCTCTGTGGGCGCCATGGAGCGCGGCGCAGACCTTCCCGCAGGTGTGAAAGAAGGCGACGTCCTTCTGGGGCTGGCCTCCAACGGTGTACACTCCAACGGCTACAGCCTCGTACGCAAGCTGGTCGAAGTTTCTGGTCTGAAGTGGGACGACACCTGCCCGTGGGACGACAGTCAAACTCTCGGCGCGGCGCTTCTGGCCCCGACTCGTCTGTATGTGAAGCAATGTCTCGCGGCGGTCCGCGCGGGTGGCGTGCACGCATTGGCCCACATCACCGGTGGTGGCCTGACCGAAAACCTCCCCCGTGTGCTGCCGGAAGGCCTGTCCGGCAACATCGATCTCGACGCCTGGGAACTGCCTCCCGTGTTCCAATGGCTCGCCAAGACCGGCGGAATGGAAGAGGCCGAAATTCTCAAAACCTTCAACTGTGGCGTTGGCATGATCCTGTCGGTTGAAGCCGACCAAGCAGAGGCCCTCACCGCGCTGCTGAAAGAGCAAGGCGAGACCGTCTACACGCTCGGCACTGTGCAAGCCGGTGGAGGCGTTTCCTACACAGGGTCCCTCCTGTGAAGAAACGCGTCGCGATTTTCATTTCGGGCGGCGGCTCCAACATGGTCCGCCTGCTCGAAGACATGGCATTGCCCGGCCACGCCGCCGAACCCGTTTTGGTGCTGGCCAACAGCGCCGACGCGGGTGGCTTGGCCAAAGCTGAAGCCATGGGCGTGAAAACCGTGTCAGTCGATCACCGCCCCTTCAAAGGCGACCGTCCAGCGTTTGAGGCCGCGCTTCAGGCGGAACTCGACAAAGTCCAACCGGACATCCTGTGCCTCGCTGGCTTTATGCGTGTTCTAACAGAAGGCTTTGTGGCGCCGTGGGAAGGCCGGATGCTCAACATCCACCCGTCGCTACTGCCGAAATACAAAGGTCTGCACACCCATGCTCGGGCATTGGAAGCTGGCGACAAAGAGCATGGCTGCACGGTGCACCTCGTCACTCCTGCACTGGATGACGGTCCAATCCTTGGCCAAGCCCGCGTGCCGGTTGAGGCTGGCGACACGCCTGACGACCTGGCCGCGCGCGTTTTGGTACAGGAACACAAACTCTACCCAGCGGTTCTGCGCCAATTTGCGGCAGGAAATACCACACCGATCACTCTTTAAGAGTGGATCAATTGCTTTCCTCTACGTTTGTGCGTAGTGCTGTTATCCACAGCTTTACAGAACACACTAAGAAGACACGCTGCATATGAAAACCCTCACGACGACCGAAGAGCTCGCGCAATTCTGTGAAATGGCGCGCAAAGAGCCTTATGTGACCATCGACACGGAATTCCTGCGCGAGCGTACCTACTATTCCAAACTCTGCTTGGTGCAGATGGCGATGCCCGGCGATGGCACGGATAACGCTGTGCTGGTCGATCCGCTGGTAGACGGCATGTCGCTGGAGCCGATGTATGAGCTCTTCCGCGACACCAATGTTGTGAAAGTGTTCCACGCGGCCCGTCAGGATTTGGAGATCTTCTTTGTCGAAGCGGGTGTGTTCCCAGATCCTCTATTTGACACACAAGTTGCCGCCATGGTCTGCGGCTTTGGCGAGCAAGCAGGTTACGAGACTTTGGTGCGCAAAATTGCCAAGCAGAGCCTGGACAAAAGTTCCCGCTTCACCGACTGGTCCCGCCGTCCGCTGACCGATGCGCAGAAAACCTACGCCATTGGCGACGTGACCCACCTGCGCAAAATTTACGAGTTTCTTTCCGCCAAACTGGCTGAAACCGGCCGCGCGCATTGGGTAGAGGAAGAGCTACAGCTTCTGACCCGCCCGGAGACCTACATCATCGATCCGGAGAATGCCTGGAAGCGCGTGAAAACCCGCACCACATCGCCAAAATTCCTCGCCATCGTGCGCGAGTTGGCGAAATTCCGCGAAGCCCACGCCCAAAGCCGCAACATCCCGCGCAACCGGGTGTTCAAGGATGATGCTCTGGTTGAACTGGCCTCAACCAAACCAGCCAACATGAATGATTTGGGGCGCTCTCGCTTGCTGTTGCGCGAGGCGCGCAAAGGTGAGATTGCCGATGGTATTCTTGCAGCCATCAAAGCTGGCAAAGAGTGTCCGCAGGATCAGATGCCGCGCCTGCCAAAGCGTGACGACAAGGTGCAGGTGAACCCGGCCCTGGCTGATCTTTTGCGTGTTCTGCTGAAAGCCAAAACCGAAAGCTCTAGCGTTGCACCCAAACTGATCGCCTCTTCCGCCGATCTGGATGCGCTCGCATCCGGCAGCCGCGACGTGCAGGCCCTGCATGGTTGGCGGCACGAGGTTTTTGGCGCAGATGCCCTACGTCTCTGTGAAGGCAAAGTGGCTCTCGCGGCCAAAGGCAACCACGTCAAAATCGTCGCCTTGTAAGCCAGTCCGCAAACGCGGTTGGCTCACTCCTTGGATTTCATGGATTTGACAACCGCCTTGGCGATTCCAGCGGCAACACCTGGCGCGATCCCGCCCAGCGGATTGGCTGCCATGGCCTTCACCGCGTCCACCGCCGATTTTGCCTCATCCGCCGCCTGACGCACCTCCGCTTCCAGGTCCTCAATCGCCATGTCACGTACTTCCGTGACCGCTGTGATGTCTTCCTCGACGCCGGACTTGGACGATGCCAAAGACACAAACAAGCCTGCGAGCACAAAGTTCACCACGCCGACAATCAAGGCTGCTGCAGCCGGTGTCATCACCTCTTCCAGCGTAAAGAATCCGGCCACGTTCAACATCACCAGCCCAATGCCCGCCACAACCAGCGCCATCACCATCAAACCGGTCTGACGTCGCAACACCGCCAGATGCCGCTGCGCGATCAATCTTTCGGACCGCAGGATGATGGAGATATTGCGCGAAATTCGATTGCTCATTGTCCTGCTCCTATTTCATCCGGCCAATCAGGTAGCCCGCGGCAAAAGCCCCCAGCGCAAACATCAAAGGCTGCTTGTGCGGAAACTCTTCCAACTCGGATAGGATCTCTCCGATGTCCGCTTCCAAACTTGGCGACTCGTCATCCATCTCTGGCTCTGCAACCACCTCAGAGGTTTCCTTGACTTGAGCCGCAGCATCCCGCGCCGCGAGCTCCGCCCGCAACTGCTTCAGCTCCGCTTCCAATTCCGCTTTTGTGGCCATCTTGCCGGTCCAATCTGTTGCTGAGGCATTTTAAAACTCTGCCCAATTACAGGGCTCCACGAGGTGGAAATGCCAACAAATCTCTTCAAATCACGTTGGTTTAACAAAGCCATCAACGCGATCTATGTGCAAGAGAAACAACCTTTAGCCTCCTGTATTCTTCACATAGACCGTGGGAACTTTGGGAGCGCGAAATCAGGAGTTAGGCGTAACCATTTGAGTACAAGCCAAAAATCCCCCCCCCACAACTCACCTCAAGCCGCTTTCAAACCCGTACAAACCCAAATCACCTTTGCCTCAACTCTTAACCGATCCGCACAAAAACGCCCCATTTCCGGCATCACCGCTGCACCTTGATCCTTAAAATCATTCTTACATGTGCTGGCGATCTCCACGTTTGGGAAAGGGAGGTGTGCTGCATGACATCAAAGGAGGCATACCATGTCACAGTCCAAGAAAGACCAGCCACGTAAGCCGGAAAAACAGTCCAAACCGGCGCCAAGCAACACGCCAATCTTCAGCGATTGGGCAATGATCTAAACACGCCGCAATTTGCAGTTTAAATGCTGTGGGCATCGCTTGCCCCTGCCTGACCCTGCGGTCTAATGTGCCGCCATGTCAGAGCCAATTTCCAGCATTCGCAACCTGGGCCCAGCCTATGAAGAGGCCTGCGCCCGCGCCGGTATTTTTACTGCGGAAGAAGTCCGCACACTGGGCGCGGATGAAACCTACGCCCGTCTGCTCAAGACCGGCACAAAACCGCATTTCATTGGCTATTATGTTCTGGTGATGGGTCTGCAAGGCCGTCCGTGGAACGATTGCAAGGGCAAAGAAAAAGACGCCCTGCGCAAACGCTTTGACGCGCTCAAGGCCAAGTCCCATGACAAAGGTCGTTCAGACCTTGAGGCGGCGTTGAACATGATTGGCGTGATCGAAAAACGCTAAGCCTAAACCCCGCCTTCTCCTTCCCCAAATATCCCGGGGAGTGTGAGGGGCTGGCCCCTCACTCAACATCGCCACAAAAGAAAAACGCGAGAGGTTGCCCTCCCGCGTTTCCATGTCGTTCTCGGTAAAACCGGTAGGCTTAGCCCACCAGCTCCAGACCGGAGAAGAAGTATGCGATTTCAACCGCTGCGGTTTCTGGTGCGTCAGAACCGTGTACAGAGTTTTCGCCAACAGATTCTGCGAACTCGGCGCGGATGGTGCCGGCTGCCGCGTCTGCTGGGTTGGTTGCGCCCATAACTTCGCGGTTTTTCGCGATCGCGCCTTCACCTTCCAGAACCTGTGCAACGATTGGCGCAGACGCCATGAATTCGCACAGTTCGTCGTAGAATGGACGCTCAGCGTGTACCGCATAGAAAACGCCCGCTTGCTCTTTGGTCAGGTGGATGCGCTTCTGTGCAACGATGCGCAGGCCAGCTTCTTCGAACTTGGCGTTGATTGCGCCGGTCAGGTTGCGGCGGGTGGCATCAGGTTTGATGATCGAGAAGGTGCGTTCCAGAGCCATGTCTGTATCTCCATTAAAGTGAGGGCCAGACACCACGTCTGGCCAGCATTCGAATTGGCGCTCCGATACCACGGGTTTGCGGACTTGAAAAGCGATGATTGACGCCGTCGCAATACTGCGCCAAACCCGCCCCATGCTTAAGATTTCAGACATCTCCTATTCCGTCGAAGGCCGCCCCTTGTTTGAGGGCGCTTCCGCAACCATTCCCACAGGCCACAAAGTGGGTTTGATTGGCCGCAATGGCGCAGGCAAAACCACACTTTTTCGCCTGATCCGTGGAGAGTTGTCCTTGGAAGGCGGCGGCATCACCCTGCCCCAGCGCGCCCGCATCGGCGGCGTTGCGCAGGAGGTACCCTCCAACGACGTTTCGCTGATCGACACGGTTCTGGCGGCCGACACCGAACGGGCGGCCTTGCTGGCCGAGTCTGAAACCGCCACTGATTCCAATCGCATCGCGGAGATCCAGACCCGTCTGAGCGACATCGACGCCTGGAGTGCCGAGGCCCGCGCCGCCTCCATCCTCAAAGGCCTGGGCTTTGACCATGAGGATCAACAACTGCCCTGCTCTGCCTATTCCGGCGGCTGGCGCATGCGCGTGGCTCTGGCGGCAGTGCTGTTCTCACAGCCGGATTACCTGCTGCTGGACGAACCCACCAACTACCTCGACCTCGAGGGCGCGCTGTGGCTGGAGAACTATCTGGTCAAATACCCGCACACCGTGCTGATCATCTCGCATGACCGCGAGTTGCTCAACCGCTCCGTCGGCGCGATCCTGCATTTGGATGAGCGCAAGCTGGCCTACTACACCGGCACCTACGATCAGTTTGCCAAACAACGCGCGGAGCAGCGTGCAGTGCAGGCCGCGGCGGCCAAGAAACAACAGGCGCAACGCGAGCACTTGCAAGCCTTTGTGGATCGTTTCAAGGCCAAGGCGTCCAAAGCCAAACAGGCCCAAAGCCGTGTAAAGATGTTGGAGAAAATGACACCGATCACCGCGCCTGAAGATGCGGCCCGTGTGGTGTTCACTTTTCCCAAGCCCGAAGAGCTGTCGCCACCCATCATCGCCATCGAAGGTGGCTCGACCGGCTATGGTGATACGGTGGTGCTCGATAAACTGAACCTGCGCATTGACCAAGACGACCGCATCGCCTTGTTGGGCAAAAACGGTCAGGGTAAGTCGACGCTGGCGAAGCTGCTGTCCAGCCGCTTGGAACCGATGAGCGGCAAGTTCACAACCTCCTCCAAACTGCGCATCGGCTTCTTTGCCCAGCACCAGGTGGATGAGCTCTACGTCGACGAAACCCCGATCCAGCACCTGATGCGGGAACGCCCCGCTGAAGGTCAGGCCCGTTTGCGGGCACGTCTGGCAGGGTTCGGCCTTGGCGCGGCGCAGGCGGAAACCGAAGTGGGTCGCCTGTCCGGAGGTCAGAAAGCGCGCCTGTCGCTCCTGCTGGCCACCTTGGATGCGCCGCATCTTTTGATCCTCGACGAACCCACCAACCACCTCGACATCGAAAGCCGTGAAGCGCTGGTCGAGGCCCTCACCGCCTATTCCGGTGCCGTGATTTTGGTCAGCCACGACATGCACCTGCTGACTTTGGTGGCGGATCGCCTGTGGCTGGTCAAAGACGGAACGGTGAAGCCGTATGAAGAAGACCTACAGGCCTACCGAAAGCTGCTGCTCACCGCCGACAAGCCAGTCAGTTCCAAGCCAAAAGCCAAGCCAACCCCCAAACGCGCCAGCCGAGATGACATCCTCGCGCTGCGGGCGGAGGTGCGCAAATCCGAACAGCGCGTCGAGAAGCTCAATGATATGGCGGACAAGCTGGCCAAGAAGCTGGCCGATCCGACGCTCTACGAAGACGAGAAGCTCGGCGAGATGGAAGTTTGGCAAAAGAAATACGCCGAAGTCCGGGATGCCCAGGACCGCGCCGAAGATCTTTGGATGAAGGCACTGGAAAAGCTGGAAAAAGCAGAAGCCTGAGCGTAGCGTTTGTTTCACCACTGACTGGAGCTAAAAACCACCATGGACAGCGCCGCCTTCATCACGGCTTTTGTAACGCTTTTTGTGATCATCGACCCTATCGGGCTGTTCCCGATCTTTGTGTCCCTCACTCAGGGTGTACCGCAACGGGAACGCCGCAAAATCGCCATCCGCGCTTGTGTGACTGCTTTTGTCATCCTGTCGATCTTTGCCTTTTTGGGCGAAGCGGTGCTTGGCGGCATCGGCATTTCCATGCCTGCCTTCCGCATTGCTGGCGGCATTTTGTTGTTCCTGACCGCTTTGGACATGCTGTTTGAACGCCGCACCAAACGCCGCGAAGATCAGGCGGAAGAAGCCGAGGAAGACTATCCAGATCCATCGATTTTCCCGCTCGCCATTCCGCTGCTGTCCGGTCCCGGCGCCATCACATCGGTCATTCTGCTCGCGGGCCAAGACACCGGCATTCAGACCACTCTCTCGGTCCTCGCCGTGGCGGCGCTCGTCTTGGCCATTGTCTTCACACTGTTCCTGACAGCCAGCGCGTTGGAGCGCCTGTTGGGCCGCACAGGCATCACTGTCATCACCCGCTTGCTGGGCATGTTGCTGGCGGCCCTGGCGGTGCAGTTCATTCTGGACGGGCTCAAAAACTTCGGATTTGCAGGCTAACCCCATGGAAGACGTCTCCTTCGGAAACCTCGCCTACCTGCTGCTTTTGCTGGTTATGGTTTTGATCTGGACCATAGGCTCCGGTCGCATCAACCTTGGCCAAACGTTGCGTTACGGCGCCATTTGGGCGCTGATCTTTCTCGGCGCCATCGCCGCAGTTGGCATGTGGGAAGACATCCGCAGCACCGTTACCCCCACTCAGGTGGTTTTGGCCGACGAAGGCCGCATCGAAATCCCACGTAGCAATGACGGCCACTACTATGCCACACTGTCCGTGAACGGTGCGGAGGTGAATTTTGTAGTCGACACCGGTGCCACTGACGTGGTTCTGACCCAAGCGGATGCCCGCCGCGCCGGTCTGGACCCAGACAACCTGCCCTACTTTGGCCGCGCCATGACCGCCAATGGCGAAGTGCGCATCGCGCCGGTGCGGTTGGAGGAAGTGGCTTTGGGGGACTACGTCGACACAAATGTCCGGGCCAGCGTCAACGAGGGTGAGATGGGTCAGTCACTCCTGGGCATGAGCTATCTCCAACTCTTCGATCAGATCACCATCACCGGCAGCAAGCTTATTCTGACACGTTAAGGTTGACGCCTAACCGCCTCCGGATTCAGCTTTTTTCTGCCAATTACCAGTCTCTTCGGACCAGTATTGCGCCGCACAGCCCGCATCGGTCAGTGCCTTCCACTGACCCCGCGCATGTTGCACCGCCTCTGGGTCGTGCCCGTCAAACAGGATGCAAACCCGCTCCACCGCATTGACCTCTTCTGCGCTCACATCGGCGCCGTCCACGCTCATCACGCAGCCAATAGCATCCGGGATCTCCGGCGACGTGGTCAATAACACCGGCTGCAATGCATCATGCGGCCCGCCCGCCAAACCATGGGCCAGAAAACTTGTGTCCCCCAAAGCCCACAGTTTCTGATCCAGCCAATCCATCCGGCCTTCGTCGCGCCCTCGAACGACAATCTTCCACCCGGCCCCGCGCGCCTTTTCCAAAAGACGCGGCAGGGTGACCTCCATGGAATTCTGGGTCAGATGGTAGAAATAGGCCGCGCCCAAGGCTTAACCCTCAAACTTATCCGCAACCAAGCGGCTCAGTGCGCTCACGCCCCAACCGGTGGCCCCTGCTGGCGCCAGCGCAGTTTCAGCTTTCACGCTGGCCACCCCGGCGATGTCGAGGTGAATCCACGGCGTGCCGTCCTGCACAAACCGCTGCAGGAACTCGGCGGCAGTAATCGATCCCGCCGGACGGCCGCCAACGTTTTTCACATCTGCAATCCGCGACTTCAGCTGTTTGGCATAGCCTTTGCCCAGCGGCATCCGCCACGCGCCTTCGCCCTCGGCTTCTGCGGCCTTCAGGAACCCGTTGCACAGCGCGTCGTCATTGGAAAACACGCCAGCGTTTTCATGCCCCAAGCCAATGATGATCGCGCCGGTCAGCGTGGCCAAATCGATCATACCGGCTGGCTTAAACCGCTCTTGCGCGTAGTGCATCACGTCACACAGCACCAAACGCCCCTCAGCATCGGTGTTGATCACCTCAATGGTGTCACCTTTCATAGAGGTCACCACATCGCCAGGACGGGTTGCGCGGCCAGATGGCATGTTTTCCACCAGCCCAACCAGGCCCACTACATTGGCCTTTGCCTTGCGCAGTGCCAGAGCTTTCATGGCGCCTGCCACAACGCCTGCGCCGCCCATGTCCATTGTCATGTCTTCCATGCCTGCGGCCGGCTTCAGAGAAATACCGCCGGTGTCAAACACCACGCCTTTGCCCACCAGTGCCAACGGCGCCGCGTCTTTTTCGCCGCCGTTCCACTGCATCACCGCAACCTTGGATGGGCTCTCAGAGCCTTCCCCAACGGACAACAGCGCGCCCATGCCCAACTCTTTGAGCTTGTCTTCTTCCAGAACCTCAACCTCAAGACCAATGTCTTTCAGCGCAACCAGACGATTGGCAAACTCTGTTGTGGTCAGAACATTTGCCGGCTCGTTCACAAGGTCACGGGTAAAGAAAGTGCCTTCCGCAACGGCCAACAAAGGTGCAGCGGCCGCTTCCACCTCGTCCGGCTTGCTCACCATCATGGTCACAGCACGCGCGTCCTCTTTGGCGTCTGCAGTTTTGTGATCATCAAAGCCATAATCGCGCATGGCGATGCCAAAAGCGATTTCTGCCGCTTTCGGGTTCGTGCCTGCGAGAACAGTCAGCGCGGCATTGCCACGGACCTTCCCAAGACCCGCACCAGCTTTGCGGGCGTCCTCGACGGAACAACGACGCGGCAGGATCACAACGTCCACAGCCTCAGCCGCTACGCCCGCCGGATAGGACAAGCTGAACACAGTGCCGAGGCTGGCGTCTTCGGCCTTGTCCTTCCGCAGACGCTCTACGGCGCCACGGTTCAAGCGGTTCAGGCGTCGCGCGCCCTGATCCAGATTGCCTTCTGCCGGTACAAAGACCGCAATGCGCCCTTCCACACTGCCAATTTCATCCAGTTTGGTCTCTTCAAAAGAAATCGTCACAGGGCGCATCACATACCTCCAAAATCGCGTTTTGAAACACCTAACGCGCGCCTTCTCGCTTGACCAGAGCACATCGCCAGATAGCAGTTTCGCCACCCGGATATTTCCCCTAAAGTGCCGCTCAATAATAAGGTTCGGGGGATTCTTAGCAGGTGAGCAGATTCGACAGATATATCCTGTCGCAATTCCTGACTCTGTTCGGTTTTTTTTGCGCTGATCCTTGTGTCCGTCTACTGGGTCAATCGTGCGGTGTCGCTGTTTGATCAACTGATTGCCAGCGGCCAAAATGTCTCCGTCTTTCTGGAATTGTCGGTCCTGACGCTACCCAACGTGATCCGTTTGGTGCTGCCCATCGCTGTGTTTGCCGGCACGGTCTATGTGACCAACCGCTTGTCGAGCGAAAGTGAACTGACTGTCATGCAGGCGACCGGCTTCAGCCCCTGGCGCCTTGCGCGCCCTGTCGCAATTTTCGGCGTAATCACCGCCCTGATGCTGTCCGCCCTGACCCATTTTCTGGTACCGACAAGCAATGCCGAGTTGAGTAAGCGGCAAAAAGAAATCACTGAAAATGTGACCGCCCGCCTGCTGACCGATGGCACCTTCCTGCATCCCGCAGATGGCGTGACGTTCTACATCCGTGAAATCACCCCAAACGGTGTGCTCAAGGACGTGTTTCTGGCCGACCACCGGTCCGAAGGTCGTTCCACCTCATACACCGCGTCCGACGCCTATCTGGTGCAGGATGAAAGCGGCCCTAAGCTCGTTATGGTTGATGGGTTGGCGCAACTGCACCGGCACGACACTGACACGCTGATGACCACTAACTTTGCTGACTTTTCCTATGACATCAGTTCCCTGATTGATCCGGGGTCTGCACCGCGGGTTTCAGCTAAGCACTTTCCGTCTTGGGAAATCATCGGAAACAAGGAAGCCATTGCACAGGAAACGGGAGAGAGTATCGGAGGCATTACCGAGGATTTACATGATCGGTTTGCGATGCCGCTCTCCACGATAAGTTTCGCCTTGATTGGCTTTGCCATGTTGCTGGCTGGCGGGTTCAGCCGTTTTGGGGTGTGGCGACAAATTATCGCCGCCTTTGTCATTATTGTCATTCTGGAAGCCATGAAAAACGCCATTGCCGATCCGGTCCGCGCCAACCCGGAGCTTTGGCCATTGATGTATGTGCCAAGTTCTCTTGGCTTCGTAATTTCTGGTATTCTGCTTTACCTCTCCGCCAACCCTATTCGGTGGCGCCGGAGGGCTGCAACATGACCGTGCACATTTACTTCGCACGTAAGTTCCTCTGGATTTTCATTGGCATCTGCACTGTGTTCTTTGTGTTGACCGTGTTGGTCGACATGATGGAGCAAATCCGCCGCTATGATGTGGAAACCGTAGGTTTTGGCAAAGTCCTGAACCTCACCTTGCTCCGCACGCCGGAAAGCCTCTACCAACTCATGCCACTGATTGTGATCCTCGCCACGATCGCGCTGTTCATCAATCTCTCCCGAAGCTCTGAACTGGTTGTGGTCCGCGCCGCCGGGCGCTCCGGCATTGTTTCGGTGCTCTCGCCCACCACAGTCTCCTTGATCATCGGCCTTTTATCCGTGACCACGCTCAACCCCATCGTGGCCGCCACCTCTGTGCAATATGAGCTGCAAAGCGACATGCTGAAATCCGGCGGCCGCAGCGCATTGTCACTGTCGGATGAGGGCATTTGGTTGCGTCAGGGCGGCGAAGCGGGCCATGCAGTAATTCACGCCGGTAGCACCAACGCCGATGCCTCTGTCTTTCTCGACATCACCATTGTCACCTACGCGCTGGAAGGCGGACCGCAAAAACGCATTGAAGCTGATTCCGCCCGTTTGGTGGAAGGCGGCTGGGAACTGTCCAACGTGCGGTCTTGGCCGCTAGTTGTCGGCATCAATGAAGGCGCAGAACCGACACGTGAAGACGCGGTGACTTTCCCAAGCACCCTGACCGCAGATCGCATCCGCGAGCGCTTCGGCACGCCGTCCTCCATCTCGATCTGGAAACTCCCGGCGTTTATCGAGGAACTCAACGACTCCGGCTTCTCTGCGCGCCGCCATCAGGTCTGGCTGCAAATGGAACTGGCCCAACCGCTCTTCCTGATGGCCATGGTTCTGGTGGCCTCTGCCTTCACCATGCGCCACACCCGTTTTGGCAGCACCGGCATCGCCGTGCTGACCTCGGTGTTGATTGGCTTTAGCCTGCATTTCATCCGAAACTTCGCCCAGATCCTCGGAGAAAACGGTCAAATCCCAGTGATGCTCGCCGCTTGGGCGCCGCCGATTGCAAGTGTGCTGTTGGCTCTTGGCCTGCTGTTGCATATGGAGGACGGATGACGATCTCTCCGCGCTTCCTGTGCCCCGTTTTGGCCGCAACGGCCCTCATTTTGGGACAGCCTTCAGAAGCCCCTGCCCAATCCGCACAGCCATCAGGCGCCACACAGCAAGCCGCAAAAAAGGAACCACAAAACGTGGTTCTTGTGGCGGATTCGGTCAACCTGACGGCCGACGGCCTGCTGATCGCCCGCGGCAATGTCGAGGCGCTGACAGATGACGTACGCCTGATCGCCAAGGAAATCACCTACAACGACAAGACCGGTGAAATTTCTTTGGTTGGCCCGATCCGCATCACCCAGGGCGAGTCCATATCCGTGGTCGCCGATGCTGCCGAGTTGGACGCCGAACTTCGCAATGGTCTCATCCACAGCGCCCGCGTGGTCATGGCGGATCAGGTGCAACTGGCCGCCGCCCGCTTGACACGGGTTGAAGGTCGCTACAGCGTGCTTGACAAAACCACTGTAAGCTCTTGCCACGTTTGTGAGAATGGCGAACCTCCCCTGTGGCGCATCCGCGCCCGTCGCGTGGTGCACGACCAACTCGAAAAACAACTCTACTTTGAACACGCGAGCGTGCTCGTGCGGGACGTGCCCGTGTTCTACTTCCCGCATTTGCGCATGCCGGACCCAACGTTGGACCGGGCGCAAGGCTTTTTGATCCCGGAATTCAACCACTCAAGTCTGCTGAGTTACGGCGTGAAAGTGCCGTATTTCATCCCTTGGGGCACCGATCGCGACTTAGTGCTCTCGCCCTATCTGTCCTCCAAAACCCGCACTATGGAGTTCCGCTACCGTCAGGCCTTTGAACGCGGCGGCATCCAGCTCGACGGCGCCATTTCGGACGACGACATCAGAACCGACATCATCCGTGGCTATGTCTTTGCCGAGGGCCTGTTCCAATTGGGGCAGGACTACAAACTGACGTTTGATCTAAAGGCGGTGTCAGATGACACCTATCTAACAGACTATGATTATTCGGATGAAGACCGCCTCAACAGCGACATCACCATCGCCCGCGCCAGCCGGACGGAAAACACCCGCTTTGCCGCCTACCACTACCAAACGTTGCGCGAAGATGAGGACAACGACGAAATCCCGTTCCTTGTACTTAAGGCGGAAACCGAACGTCGGTATCTCAACATATGGGGCGGCGAGTTGCGCACCAGCGTTGAAGCGCACGCTCACCAGCGCCGCTCTACAAAAGATGGTGACGCGGGACGGGACGTCGGCCGGGCCAATGCAAATGTACAATGGCTTGGCGACTGGACCCTAGGCAATGGACTGCGCACAGGTGTTACAGGCGCAGTGGCATTTGACGCCTATCGTACCGAAAACGACAGTTCGGTAAGCACCTTTGACAGCGGATTTGCGCCCTCTGTCGCGGCTTATATGCGCTATCCAATGATCAAATCCGGTCAGGACGGCGCAAGCTACATTCTTGAGCCGGTGGCACAGGTGGCGTGGACCGGCGGCGACATGCTGGATGTCGCCAATGACGAGAGCACCCATGTGGAATTTGATGAAGGCAATCTCCTGTCTTTATCCCGGTTCCCGTCCTATGATCGGCGCGAGCGTGGGCTGTCATCAGCTCTAGGCATGAACTGGTCCCGCGTCAGCGCCACCGGATGGCGGGGCAACCTGACATTTGGCCAGGTTTTCCGTCAGGAGGTGCAACCGGACTTTTCCAAGAGCTCAGGCCTATCCGGCACCTCATCCGATCTTCTGATCGCCGGACAACTTAGCAACCAAAGCGGATTGCTGTTTACGGGACGTGCGTTGCTGGACAACCAGGGAGATCTGGACAAAGTCGGGGCGCGTCTGGGATGGACCAACGACCGTCTGTGGCTGGACGCCAGCTACATCTGGCTGCAAAAAGACCTCGCAGAATCCCGCGACAAAGACATCTCCGACATGAAATTTGATGGTAGTTACCGCATCAACCGCCACTGGACCGGTATGATGGATTGGCAGTTTGACGCCGTCAGTGGCGAAACGTCCGAGGCCGGTCTTGGCCTAGAATACCGCAACGAATGTCTACGCGTTGAGCTTTCGCTCTCGCGCCGGTTCTCAACATCCTCTACCGTGCAATCGAGCACCAAAGTGGGCTTCAACGTGGCCCTGCTTGGATTTTCGGTCAATTCAAACGATAAGAGCTACGACCGCAAATGCGGCTGACCTACAGGAAGACGACGTAAAGATGATGCCACGCAAGATGATCCGCTCCGTATTTCGCGCCTGTGCCAGCACCGCCGCCGCTTGTGCCATGATAGGCACCGCAGCGTTGCCTACCGCCGCTCAAAATGCCTTTAGCCCAGCAATTTTTGTAAATGACTCGGTGGTCACCCACTACGAAATCGAACAACGTGCCCGCCTGCTTCTGATCATGAGCGCCCCAGGCGATCCCCTGGAACTCGCGCGCGAGCAATTGATCGAGGATCGCCTCAAAGGGCAAGCCGCGCGCCAGGCTGGAATCGTGGCCTCTGAAGAAGGCGTGACCGCTGGGCTGGAAAACTTCGCCAAACGCGTGAACATGAAACCTGAAGATATGATCAAGGCGCTCGCGGCGGAAGGTATTTATGAGGAGGCGCTGCGCGACTTCATTACCTCACAAATTGAATGGGGTGGCGTCGTGCAATCTCGCTTTGGCGCCAACGCCGAAGTCAGCGAAGAAGAAATCGACCGCGCCATTGCTCAAAATAGTGGTCAAGGCGGCGTCCGCGTTCTGCTCTCCGAAATCATCATTCCAGTCACTCCGCAAACCCGTCCGCAAGTGGACAGTCTGGCAGCACAAATTTCGGAACTCGATAGCTTTTCAGAGTTCGAAGCGGCTGCGCGGATCTATTCTGCTTCGGGTACCAAGGACCAAGGTGGACATGTCGACTGGATGAATGTCACCAACCTTCCAGCCCCGCTTCGACCCGTGGTAACATCTCTTCGCAAAGGAGATGTGACGCCCCCTTTGCAATTGCCCAACGCCGTGGCCTTGTTCCAATTGCGCGGTATTGCGGAAACCGGTCGCCGCTCCCCACGCTACTCTGCTGTTGACTACGCCAAGTTCTATATCCCAGGTGGCCGCACCGAAGAAGCCTTGCAAGAAGCAGCCAAAGTGCGCGCCTTAGTTGACAAATGCGACGATCTCTTTGGCGTAGGATTTGACCTGCCAGCTGAGCGTCTGTTCCGGGAAACTCAAAAGCCCAACGAAATCCCGCGTGATGTTGCGATTGAACTTGCCAAACTTGATGACAATGAGATCTCGACAAACCTGACCACGGCGGATGGGCAAAATCTGATTGTGTTAATGCTGTGTGGTCGCACCGCTGAGATCAATGACAAAGACCTGTCCCGTGAAGATGTCGCCGCATCCCTGCGCAACCTGCGTCTGGAAAGCTATGCCAACAGCTACCTCAGCCAATTGCGCGCACAGGCCCGGATCACCGAAAAATGAGCTGCGCGCCCATTGCTTTGACCTGCGGCGAACCGGCTGGCGTTGGTTTGGAAATTGCCGAAAAGGCCTGGTCCGCGCTCAAGGATGATCTGCCGTTTTTTCTGATTGCAGACCCGGCACATTTGCCGGGCTCCGTGCCACATCAGCTCCTGCAAAGCCCGCAAGACGCCATTGAAGTAATGCCCAACGCGATGCCGGTGCTACCACATCCATTTGCCGCAGAACGTACACCCGGCACAACTCATCCCGACAACGCTGAAGGTGTCATCGACGTCATCGCCCATGCGGTGGACCTCGCGATGAGCGATGAGGCCAGCGCGATCTGCACCCTGCCCATCCACAAAAAGGCATTAAAAGACGGCGCCGATTTCCCCTATCCCGGCCACACCGAATATCTCGCCGACCTTGGCGGCGTGGAAAATGTGGTGATGATGCTGGCCTCGGACATACTGCGCGTCGTGCCAACGACAATCCACATTCCCCTGGCGGATGTGCCTTCTGCGCTCACACCAGAGTTGTTGGTAGAGACCATCCGGATCACCGCGAAAGGGCTTCAAACCCAGTTTGGCATTCCAAACCCGCGTATTGCGGTGGCTGGCCTGAACCCACACGCAGGCGAAGGCGGCGCCATGGGGCACGAAGATGCCGCTGTGATTGCGCCTGTCCTCGACAAACTGCGCCGTGAGGGGTTTGATCTCTCCGGTCCACTGCCAGCCGACACCATGTTCCACGCCGCCGCCCGCGCGCGCTATGATGTCGCGATCTGCGCCTACCATGACCAGGCCCTGATCCCGATCAAGACGCTGGACTTTGACGGCGGCGTCAATGTCACTCTTGGCCTACCGTTCATCCGCACCTCACCGGATCACGGCACCGCCTTTGACATTGCTGGCACCGGCAAAGCCAACCCGTCCAGCACCATCGCGGCCCTGCGCATGGCAGCGCGAATGGCACAAAGCGCTTGACCCTTCATTTGGCGGGAAATATCCCCGCCGGAGGCATCTATCCGCGGCGCAGCCGCCCAAACCAAGGCTAATTGCATGAGCGCCATTGATGATCTTCCCCCGCTGCGTCAGGTGATCGAGACCCACGGCCTTTCCGCCCGCAAGTCCTTGGGCCAGAACTTCTTGCTGGATCTCAATCTCACCGCCAAAATTGCCCGCCGCGCAGGCGAATTGACCGATTGTGACGTGCTGGAAATTGGCCCCGGCCCGGGTGGACTGACCCGTGGCCTGCTCGCCGAGGGGGCCCGCAAAGTCCTCGCGATCGAGAAAGACCACCGCTGTATGCCAGCCCTGGCAGAGATCGAAGCCGCCTATCCCGGTCGCCTGGAGGTCATCAACGGCGACGCTCTGGAAGTCGATCCCTTGAGCCACCTCACACCACCTATTCGCGTGGCTGCCAACCTGCCCTACAACGTCGGCACCGAACTTCTGGTGCGCTGGCTCACCCCAAAAGAGTGGCCGCCATTCTGGCAAAGCCTGACCCTGATGTTCCAGCGCGAAGTGGCCGAGCGCATCACCGCGCAGCCTGGCTCCAAAGCATACGGACGCCTCGCCATCCTGTCGCAATGGCGCGCCAACGCCAATATCGTCATGTCCCTGCCGCCCGGCGCGTTTTCGCCGCCGCCCAAAGTGCATTCCGCCGTGGTGCATCTCACTGCACTGCCGGAGCCACGCTATCCCGCAGACGCCCACACCTTGTCTCGGATTGTGGCCGCTGCATTCAATCAGCGCCGCAAGATGCTCCGCGCCGCGCTGAAAGGCCAGGCGCCAGACATCGAAGACCGTCTGATCGCCGCTGGCATCAAACCAACCGACCGCGCCGAAGTGGTCAGCCTGGAGCAGTTCTGCGCCCTTGCGCGGGTGATGAAAGAAAGCTGAGCCGCGCACAGGCCGTCATTGTCTTACTTTCACACAAACTCGGCCGGTTTTCACAAAGCAACCTCCGGTCGCATCGTTATGTCTGAACCACGCAACGCGATGCCTGTGACACGCTCACATAACCGCGCTGCGTACCCCTGTTGCCCGTGCCGCTCCCTCCCTCCGTTTGCTTGGCACGGGCCACTTTCTCAATAGCCAAGCCTACCAATCGTCAAGGCGGCTACCCTCGCTGCTTGACGGCGAAATCCTGCCAATAAATCTGTCACTTGGCCAATTTTTGCAAATGGCAGGAATTCTCATAACCTTGGCAAAACCTCCCCATTCTCCTGCCTTTGCAGGCCACTTATATTAGGCCTGAAAGATCCAGCCTTCCCCTTACCACAACCCACCGATATGCGCGCACAACGCATGGCTGTGTCACCTATTCGGGCACTTTCCCCCTGCCAATCCGTAGCGGCGGTAGGCAGGATTTATCTATCAGTCCGCCGTTCTACCCAATCGGATTCAACCATAGAATGTGAGGTTCCTTTGGCCAAAGACGTGATCCCAAATCCTCAGCTTGCCCCTGCCGACACCACTTTGGTGCGCAGCACACGCACGGCCAATTTGGACATGTTGCAGGTCTCAAACCAGGACACCTCTGCGCCCATCCTTCTGTTGCCCGGCCCGACGGAAGAAGATGCCGAGACCACCGCAAGTCTGGCACAAGACCTGCGCCACTTGATGTCTAACACGGGACCCACCATTTATTTGATCCGCTGGAAGTCCTATTGGGCACCGCAGGGACAAACCCGTTTTGCACCCCTGGTGCGGGACCTGAAAGAAATCCTGAATCATCTGACCAAGGCCACGGCTGCGCCCCATATCATGGCCCTTGGTCACGGCGCACTTATTGTGTTGCACGCCAATGGGAATGACGCCGTCTTTGATCCAAAGAATTCACTATCCAGTCTCAGTTTTATGTACCCAAGGTTGGACATTCAGGGACGAAAGCCTCGCCTTCACCCTGTTATTTTTTTACACAAAGTCAGCCTTATAGGATCTGAGCTTGATGTCAAAACCATCGCGCCATCACTGGTGAAACGCGTCTCCCGATCATCGGTTGAGCTTTTTGAAGTCGAAAATGAACACTGGTTTGTCCGGTCTCAGATCAGCGCCGATCCGGCGGTTTTCCCGGACCAAACGCCACGCGGATATGCGGGCAATTGGCTGCGCAGTTGGTTAGATTGGCTGCCACAAGACAACGCAATCCGCTAAGCGGCGGCAATGGCCTTGCCAAGGCTCGGATCACCAAAGGCAACCACCTGGCCCTGCAGAGCCAGCACGCCGCCCCAAATCCCGGCCGACGAGCTTAACCGAAGCGCGAACGCCTTGCCACGCTGCAAAGCTGCAAACATATCCGGCGGGCTCAAACGTGGTACATCTACCGTGACCAGCCTGTTTCCCAGATCACTGTCCAATTGCTGGCTATCCGCAACGGCCCGTACAATGCCTGGATGCCCCGGCACGTCCACTTCGTTGGCGATCAACGTCGCGGCCACATCCGCCAAGGCCGCCGAGCTGGCCAAGACCGTCACCGCATCCGCAATCCCAAACGACAGGCTCCGCCCGCGCCACCCGGACGTGGCAACGCCGCGGACACAGCCCGACCCGTGCAAGGTTGCACGCGCAATGCCGCCGCCCAGATCGGCCACCATCGCTTCATTTGGTCCCAGAACCAGCGCCACATCACCGCCGTTGTTGACATAGGCTTTGTCAATATTTGGGGCCTCGGCAATCACGCGCGCGATCTCATCCGCCACCGCGCCTGCCACAGCAGCCATCGGCGTCACAAAGCCCGGCAAATGCCACTCAACCGCCCCCTGCATGGCACGCGCAATGCCGCCATGAAAACACGCTTGCAGATCCGCAGCTTGACGCAATTTGGGGAGTTCATCCACCAGCTCTTGCAACACGGTCTGAAACCGCAGCGCTGCGCGTTGATACGCAACTGTTTGGCCCGCGCCCCAGATTTCTACAATCAAATCAATGGGCCCATGATGCAGATGCATCCGCTTACCATCCGGTAACCAGGTGATCTGCGCCCCACCTTTCATGGCTTTTTCAACTTGGTGGGCACGATATGCGTGCTGCGCGCATATTGGCCGCCGCCTGCCAGAACGTCGCTTACGCTCCGGACCTGCTCCACGTGCCCGCCCAGCTTCTCGTACACCTCTTGCGACACTGTAAACTCCAACGGCGCAACGATGGCTGGCGTGGGCACCATGCCAAATGCTCCATCCGGCATCTTGGTCACATCCGCCATCAAAGTGATGCCGCCGCCCGGCCAGACGTAAGCCGGCGCCCCGCCAACCGTGACCTTGGCGTTCTGATCCTGCACCGCACGGGTCAACTTGACGGGGTTTTGTGTGACCCCGGATCGCAACGACCCGCCAGCCCCACCCATGAACATCACGGTGCACAGCGCTGGCTCACAGTTCTCCGCAATCAACGCAACAGACGGCGCCAACGCCTCAGGCATCGGGCGTTTTTGCGGCACCAGATCGGCGTCCAACTCATAGTATTCCGCATGTTCGCCAGTGGTGCTCACCATCAACAACGTCAGCCCCTCACGCGCACCTTTTTCCGGCCGCCACGGTCCCAGAATGTCGAGCGGATCCTCAATGTCGGTGCCACCCCAACCCAGTCCCGGTTGCGCCACCTGAAAATACCGCCCCGGCGTGCTGCGCCGTCCTTTGATGCGAATACCCGTGTCAGGCCAATCAATCACTTTGCCCGCCTGATGCTCGCTGACCACGCCGGTGATATGGTCATCCACCACAACAACTTCGTCCACTAAGCCTTTCCACTGGCTCGCAAACATCCCGATCGTGGCGGAACCACAACCAACCCGCATCCGGTCTTCTTTTGTGCCATCAACAATTGGCGCGGCACCGGCCTGAACAACCACTTCCGCCCCATCATCCACTTCCAAAACAACTGGCGCGCGGTTCAGGAGTTGCAGCAGTACATCGCATGTGACACGCCCTTCCGCCTTGCTGCCGCCGGTCAGGTGATCCACACCGCCGAGGCTCATCATTTGCGACCCGTACTCAGATGTTACCATCAGCCCCACGGCCTCGCCCTGACTGCGCACCACCGCACCTTCTGTGCCCAAATGCCGGTCGGTATCAATCTTCACCTTCACGCCGCAGTAGGAGAAAATCGCCTCTGTCACGACAGTGACAAAATCCACACCGTCAATGTCACGGCTCACCAAAAATGGTGCTGGCTTGAAATCCGGATAGGTCGTGCCCGCGCCCACAGCGGTGACAAACAAATCGTCAGTGGACAGTCCATCATGCCAATCGCGCCCTAAGAATGGCCGCACCTCGGTCCCGGCTTCAATTGCACGGTCTAACACCGTTAGCGGATCACAGCGTACAATCTCGCCATTGATATTGGCATAACGATCACAGGCCCCGATCCGGCCCTCCGCCACATAACACATCACCGGACAGGCATCACATCGGATCTTCTCCTCGCGCTGTCTCGGTGTCCGGCTCATGACATGACCGCCTTGATCGCCGCCAACACCCGATCGGGCCGCGCCGGCAATTGCGCCAACACCGCGCCGGTGGCATGGCGGATCGCATTCAAGATCGCCGGTGCTGTCGGGATCAACACGTGCTCCCCCAAGCCTTTGGCGCCCATGGGGCCCTCTGGATCAGGTATCTCAATCAGGTGAGATACGACCTCCGGCATGTCCCCCGTGGTCGGGATCAGATAGTCATGCAGGTTTTCGGTTTTGCCAGGATGAAACTCCTCCATCAGAGCCATCCCTAGCCCCTGCGCAATCCCGCCTTCGATCTGCCCTTCGGCCAGCAAGGGGTTGATCACCTTACCCAAATCATGCGCCGCGGTGATCCTGAGGACCTTCACCGTCCCCAGCGCCACATCCACCTCAACCTCCGCCAGTTGCGCGCCATAGCCGTAAACCGCATAGGGCGCGCCCTGCCCGTTTTCGTCCAAAGCCTCTGTTGGCGGATCATAGGTTTCCTCCGCCCACAGCACATAGCCATGCGCTATCTCAGGCAAATCCCGCAGTGCAATGTCCCGCCGCGCCGCACCGTCTCGCAAGGACAAGACGCCCCCCGACAAAGACATCTCCGCCGCCGCACCCATGTTGCCCAGCTGCAAAATCTGCGCCCGCAATGATTGCGCCGCCAAGACTGCTGCTTTGCCGCTCACCACAGTCTGCCGACTGGCCGAGGTCTTCCCACAGTCCGGTGTCACTGCTGTATCTGCATCAATCAACGTGATCTGATGCACCGGCATACCCAAAGCGTCCGCCGCCATCTGCGCAATCACCGTATTCGCACCTTGCCCAATGTCCATCGCGCCTTGGTGTAAGCAAATCTGACCATCAGATGTGATCCCGATCCGCATTATCGAGGGATTTGGCAAAGCCGTATTTCCGCAGCCATACCAACAACTTGCCACGCCAACACCGCGCAATGTCTTGCGCGGCGAGGCATTCGCGCCCGCCGCTTCAATCAAAGCCGCATCCCAACGTGGCTGCAGCGCCTCCAAGCAGGCCCCGATGCCTACGCCGGCGAGCTCCTGGCCACACACAGTCGGAACACCATCAGACAGCGCATTCAATCGGCGAAACGCCAGCCGGTCCATCCCCACCTGATCCGCCAGTTGATCAAACAACTGTTCTTGCAACGCCGCCGCCTGAGGCACCCCAAACCCGCGAAACGCGCCCGCAACTGGTCCGTTGGTGTGTACCGCACGCGCTTCGGCATCATAGTTCGGGATCACATATGGCCCGCTGGCATGCACCGGCACGCGCACCGCCACGGTGGGCCCCCAGCTGGCATACGCCCCGGTATCAAACGCGCCATCAAAGGCCATCCCGACCAACCGCCCATCCGCATCGGCGCCAATTTTGGCTGTCATTTCAGCAGGATGGCGCTTGGTACTTGCAGCCATGCTTTCCGGCCGCGAGTAGACCATCACACTGGGCTGACCGGTCAGTAAGGTCACCAATCCAACCAGCGGCTGCACCGATAAATCCAGTTTTGCGCCAAACCCACCGCCCGTGGCCGCAGGCCGGATGCGCACACGTTCTTTCGGCAGACCAAGGACTTTGGCGGCGCTCTCCTGATCCAAAACCGGCGCTTGTGTGCAGGCCCGAATGTTGAGCACCTCGCCCTCCATCCATGCTGCGCCAGCCTCCGGCTCGATATAGGCATGTTCCACGTGGCCGGTGCGCAACGTCCCCTCGACAACATGTGCTGCCATATCAAGTGCAGCCTTTGCATCTCCGCGCCTAACAACGCCCGCAATCAGCTGATTGTCCTTACGCGCGGCATGCAAAAGTTTCACCTCAGGATCGGTTGCACTTCGCGTCTCCAGAACCGGTGCCAAAGCCTCCCAAGCCACCGGAAACGCATCCCACTCCAATGCCTCTACAACCGCCTTTGGTCCAGCAACCAAAGCCACGGCCTCACCAACCATACGCGCGGTCTCTTCTGCAAGCGCAGGCTGGTCAGCAAAGCGCTCAATCACGCCAAAACAATTCACGCCGGGAATGTCCTGAGCCGTGAAAACGCGTACGCCTTGCGCAGCGGCCCAAGCCTCCAAGTCCCCAAAGGCAAACCGCGCCGAGGCATACGGGCTGCGCACCGCCCGCACATAAAGCGCGCCGTCTGGAACCACGTCCGCCCCAAAGGCTTCACGCCCCATCACCTTTGCCACGCCGTCCAACCGCTCCACGCGCGCGCCGACGGCTGCGCCCGCCTCTGGTTCCGGCCCCGCGCCGCTACCCGCCGCATCCAGCACCGCGTCGATGATTTTTGCGTACCCCGTGCAACGGCACAGGACGCCCCCTAACGCGGTTTCAACATCGTCTCTGTCCGGCGTTGAATTTGAACGCAGCAGGGCCTCCGCCGCCATCACCATGCCCGGCGAACAGATCCCGCATTGCGCCGCCCCATGCCGCAAAAACGCTTTTTGCAACGCGCTTGGCCCGGCGACGCCCACACCCTCAATGGTTTCAACTTTACGCGCAGCCACCCGCGCCACCGGCGTCAAACAGGCGCACACCGCCGCACCATCCACCAACACCGTACACGCCCCGCAATCGCCTGCGTCACAGCACACTTTTGTACCGCGCAAGTGCAAATCCTCTCGCAACACTTGCGACAAACGTCGCCCCAATGGCACGTCCACAGACCGAGGTTGCCCATTGAGATCAAAGGAAATCATGGAACCTGCTCCAGCACATCTGCGATCGCCCGCTGCACCAGTTCCAGCGCCGCCGCCTCCCGATAGGCCGCATCTCCGCGTACATCCGAAATGGGCGCAAGAACATCCTTCAAGTGCGCAGGACTTACCAATTGGTCAGCTCCTTCTGCACTTGTCCCAATCAATGCTGTTTCCAACGCCGAAGCTCGTTTTGCCACAGGCCCACAAGCGCCCACGCAAATCGCTGCGTCAGTGATTTTTCCGTCTTCCACGGCCAAGCGCACCGCGACCATAGCAATCGAAATCACCAAATGTTTGCGTGCCCCCAATTTCAGGAATCGGCTGTGTCCATGCACGCTCTTGGATGGGATCAAAACAGCACTGACCAACTCATCGGATTGCAGCACAGTTTCCCGTGGACCGGTAACAAACTGCGCCAAATCCACCACGCGCTCGCCGCGCTCGGACACCAACTCAACCTGAGCATCGAGCGTCAACAACGGCGGCATGCCATCTGCCGCTGGCGAGGCATTACAGATATTGCCCGCGACTGTGCCCGCATTTTGTACCTGCGCCCCGCCAACCTCACAGGCCGCCTGTTGCAGCATGTCAAACGCGCGTGGAAGCCGCGCATGTACAATATCCCGCCAGGTTGTTGCCGCGCCAATCCGCCAGCCAGAAGCAGTTTCAAAGATGCCCCGCAGCCCTTCAATGGCCGTGACATCCAAGACATCGCCGCGAAGGTCTTGTGCTTCGGTGGCGGCAAAAACGTCGGTACAGCCCGCCACCGGCCGCGCGCCGGTTGTCGCCAAAATAGCGAGCGCATCTTTCAACTTGCCGGGGCGATGATAAATCCCCATGGTGACCTCTCAAATCGTCAGGGCGCGGCACAAAAACTTGTGTGTATACCAATGGATTTTGCGGCAGCACTGGCACATCTGTCAACAAACCCCAGCGCGTGTCCGCAACAAGGCCCTTTGTGATGACCTCTCAAATCCCAAATATGACCCCATCCGAAGCCGCCGATGGTTACGCTCTGGATGAGCAGGTTGGCTTCCTGATGCGCCGTGCCAATCAGCGGCATTTGGCGATCTTTGCAGAGGGCATTTCCGAGCTGACCCCCACCCAATTTGCCGCACTTGCCAAGCTGTGCGAGCTGGGCGCGGTGTCTCAAAACGCCTTGGGCCGGGCCACCGCCATGGACGGCGCCACCATCAAAGGCGTCGTGGATCGCCTGCGTGCCAAGAATCTCGTGACCAGCTCTCCCGACCCGGACGACCAACGTCGTATTCTGCTGAAGCCAACGGCCTCCGGCTGGGATCTGTTTGAAGCCGTCGCGCCCACCGCGCACGCCATCACCAAAGACACGCTGGCCCCGCTCAATGAGGCGGAACAAACCATCTTTCTTTTGCTGCTTCAAAAACTGACTTAATCGCCAGAGCGCACGCCAAATTTGCACCTCCGCAAAACAGTCGCGATACAGACGCAATACCGACGTGGTTTTTGAGGCTTCAAACCCCAAGATGATGCGCCAGTTTTTTCGGCTCAGTGGCCACCGCGTCACGGCTCAAAACCCCACACATTCGCCCGTTCTCGAGCAGCGCCACCTGATCGGCTAGAGCCACAATGGCGTCCATCCGCTGCTCCACAAGAACAACGGCGACCCCCTGATCGCGCATCTGCTCCGTCGCGTCTCGAATGGCTTCAATCATGGAAGGTTGCAGCCCCTCGGTAGGCTCATCCAACAGCAATACCTTGGGCCGCAAACACATCGCCCGTCCCATCGCCAACATCTGTTGCTCGCCCCCACTTAGCGTATTGGCGCGTTGACCGTACCTCTCTTCAAGTCTCGGAAAAAGCTGGAGTACTTCCTCTAGGACAGAAGCGTCCTTACCATTTGTCAAGCGCCCCACCGCCAGGTTCTCACCCACGGTCAGCTCGCCAAACAGCCGCCGTCCTTGCGGCACGTAGCCTATGCCTTGTTGCGGCACTTTATGCGGTGCCAAATCGGACAATAGGACGTCTCCCAAACGCACCGCGCCAGCCATCAGCGGCAGCAATCCCATGATTGCTTTCACCGTGGTTGTCTTCCCGGCCCCATTGCGCCCAACAAGGCACAAGATCTCACCCGGCCGTGCCTCAAACGACACCTCCCGCAACACCTGCGCGCGCCCATACCCGGCAGAGACCCCTTCAAGCCGCAGCATCGCCGCCTCCCAGATAGACCGCCTGCACCTCGGCACTGGCTTTGACATCGTCAGGCGTGCCCTCGAAAAGAACCTTACCGGCGTCCAAAACCGTCACAAAATCAGCAACTTGCATGACCACATCCATATTGTGCTCAATCAGCAAAACGGTGATGTTTCCGCGCAACTCATCGATCAATGTATTGAAAGCGGCCACCTCACCGTCCGCCAATCCTTGCGTTGGCTCGTCCAAAATCAACAGTTTCGGAGACTGCGCCAATCCCATGGCAATTTCCAACAACCGCTGATGCCCATAGGACAAATCCCCGGCAACCTCAGATCGTCGGTCCAAGAGGCTAACGCGGTCCAAGGCCACATTCACCGTTTCAATCACGCGCCGATTTTCCGAAACCTTCCGCCGCGCCGCCAGCGCTACGTTTTCCAACACACTTAAGTTTGGAAAAACCGACGTGATCTGAAAGGTATAACCCATACCCGCCGCAATCCGCTTGTGCGCGGGCCAAACCGTCACGTCCTGACCGTCAAATGAAACGGCTCCCGACGACGGAGCAATACGTCCGGACAACATGCCAACGAGTGTGGTTTTTCCTGCCCCATTTGGTCCAATCAAGGCTCGGACCTGGCCTTCAGGGACAGAGAGCGATACGTCCTCAACAGCCACCAAGCCATTGAAGTGTTTACTCAACCCTTTCGCAGACAGCAAACTCATGGCAACCATCTCCAGACCCGGCGGCGCAGTTCACCCATCAATCCTTGAGGTGCAAAAAGCGTGAGGAACACCAACACCACACCAGCGATCAGCATGTAGGCCGTGGTGATCCCGGAGCTGAGGTCAATCAGGTAGAACATAAACAGCGTGCCGATCAACGGACCCAACACCGTGCCCGCGCCACCCAAGAGCACCCAAAGCAATGGGAAAATGGAGTATTGAACAGAAGCAAACGACGCGCCCACATAGCCAAACAACAACCCATAGCTGGCTCCGGCCAGTGCGGACAAACTGGCGGACAACACGACGGCGGCCAGCTTATATCGTGCCACGTCATACCCAAGCATTCGGGCCCGATCTTCATTTTCACGAATGGCAATGAGAACTTTGCCAAAGCGGGATTGCACAGCCAGGTAACACATTATGAAGACGGCGCAGAAGACTGAAAAGGCTGCAAAATACCGTACCGTTGGATCGGAAAGATCCAAAGACAGTAGCACGCGATCTGCCTGCGCAATCACAAAGCCTTCGTCGCCGCGCGTGTAAGCGCCAAAGTACAACACAGTCAGATAGCCAGCTTGGGCAAACATCAGTGTCACGATCATGAAGGCCACGCCTTCGGTACGTAACGCCAATGCACCAATGACCGCACCGACCAGTGCGCCCAGTAGAATGCCAACCATCAAGGCAATGCCCGCGCTCAAGCCAAACTGCGACATTGCCAGTCCCATGCCATATAGCCCGGCAGCAAAGAACAACGCGTGACCAAGGCTCAACAACCCCGTGTAGCCGAATAACAAATTGTAACCCATCGCGTAGCTGGCCAGCACCATGATCCGCGCCAGGTTGCCGTGATGGTAAGCGGGAAGCACAAACTGCAAGGCAAACAAAACAACCAAGACGCCACCATGAAGCAGCAACGATTTCTGCATGCCTCCCATCATGCCTTTCGGGCTCCGAACAAGCCTTGCGGGCGGAACACCAATACAAGCGCAACCAATAGCGTCGCGAGGATTTTTGCCAGTGTCGGAGAGAAGAAAACCGAAATAATTCCGTCAGATAACCCAATCAGCAGAGCGGCCAGGACCGTACCGGGTAAGCTGCCCAGCCCCCCGATGATGACCACAATAAAGCTCAGCAACAGCGGATCATGCCCCATCAAGTAGTGCGCCTGTTGGATAGGCACGATCAGCACCGCAGCCAAAGCCGCAATGCCGGCCCCAAGGCCAAACACCAGAGCGTAAACCCGCTCAACCGGGATGCCAAAAGCCAAGGCCATATCGCGATCTTGTTCTGTGGCGCGCATCAAGAGCCCCAGCTTGGATCGCGTCATCAAGAGCCACAATCCAATCAATACCAGGACCGCTGCGCCGATCACGGCCAGTTTGTAGCTGGTGATCGAAAGGCCCCAAGGCCAATAAAGACTGATCTTCCCATCGACAAACTCAAACCATGGCAAAGCAATGCGCGTGTTAAACGGCGGCACAACTGGCCGCGCATCTGGCCCATAGGTCATCAACGTAACCTGCTGCAAAATATACAGGATACCAATTGTCGCAACGATCGTGCGTTCAGGATCGTAGTCAATCCTCTTCAGGATGGTCATGTCCGTGATCGCAGCCAAAAGCCCAACCAAAACCGGCACGACAATAAGCGCCACGACAAAGCCAAAAGCGGCTGAGCCGCCCAGTATATGGGTCACCCACCAGGCCAAAACTGCGCCAAGCATAAAAAACTCACCATGGGCGACATTCACCACCCGCATCACGCCAAACACCAGCGCCAATCCCGACGCCGTCAACGCCAGAACCGCCGCAGTGACAGCGCCCTCCAATGTGGCGAGCATCAAATAAGGTCCAAAATCCATCTACACCCCTGCCTCAATATGGGCGCGACACAGACGCCGCGCCCTAGCTCTCATCAGAGGGCCTGCGTGGTGTAATCCACCTCGTCCGGATAGAACGTGTCCTCAATCGACGTGGTGTGCACCAAAAGCAGTTTTCCATCGACCACCTTGGTGATGTACTGATGCCCAAATACTTGGTGGGTTTTGCCGTTGAAGATCTTTGCGCCCTGCGGATGCGCGTTGGAATGCGGCATGTCGGTCATGGCTTCCACAGCCTCAACCAGCGCAGCCCGGTCCTGCGGCCCGCGGTATCCGGCGCTCTCCATACCCGCTTTGACCACGTGCAACGTTTCCCAGCAGCCAAACATGTGCGCATAGGTCGACACGTCTTTGGGATCGCTCACAGAGGCACCATTGGCATCCACACCAACACGCTCGCGGAAGAAGGCGTCATATTCGGACTGATCTTCCTGCGCATAGCGCGGATTGCCTTCCCAAAAGTAGGTGCCATCCAGGAATTCAAGCCCTGGGCTGCCAATGTCCACCGCTTCCAGACTGTCGATAAAGCCAAACATCTCAGGGCGTTGCGGCCCAAAGAACTCGCCCAGCTCCTTCACAAAGGTCAGCACGGCCGGCCCCACCATGACATGGTAAATCACCTCCGTGTCGCGCGGAATTTTTGGGAAATACTTGGTGAACGAGGTTTCTGTCGGCGGGATCGCAATATGTTCCAGAACCTCCCCCCCCTGCGCCTCAATCGCCGCAGTGAAGTAGTCGCGATGGTCATGGCCAAACGCGAAGTCTGGGAAGATCATCGTGACCTTCTTACCAAGGTTCTCTGCCACAAATGGCGCCATCGCCTGCACCTGGCTTTTCACGTCAGTGATACCTGGCTGGAGAGTATAGCGGTTCAACATCCCACTCGCCACATGATGGCCTTCAGACACCACAAAATACGGCAGTTTCAATTCTCCTGCGCGCGGCGCAGAGCCAATCACAACATGGGAGAACAGAGTCCCAAAACCGATGTCACAGTTGTGCTGGGTGGCAAATTTTTCGACCACTTCCGCCCCACGTTTGGGATCGGTCCCGTCATCTTCGGCCACAATCTCCAGCGGACGCCCGTTGATCCCACCTTGCTCGTTGATCAGGGCCGCTGCGGCTGTGGTTGTGCGATCATACCACCGCCCATAGGCGGCGCCGATACCGGTCCGGTGCACCTGAAAACCCACTTTGATTGGCTCGGACGTTTTTGCGCCTGCGTAGCGCGCCCATAGCGGCATGGCAGCTGCGGCGCCCCCGCCAAGCGCCAAAGTCTTGAGCGCATCACGGCGCGTTGGCTGCGCGCCTGTTACTGGTACGGTCTTGGATTTGGTCATCACTTTACCCCCTGTGTTCACATGGTCTGTGACCGAAAATTCCGTTACTCTTCACAGCTGTTAGAGTGCGAATGAATGACGGTTCTGTCTAGAGGGCGCGTGTTGTGTCAGAAGCCGCGCGGCGATGCAAGCAGCCAAAGGCCAAAAAATGTGTAGCAAATCATAAAGATAGCGAGGGGCACCTGAGACAGCAGCGCCGCACGGCCAGTGCCGAAGTGTTTCACAGCCACGGCATGAGCCAGTAAAACCGCCACGATATGGCCAATCACAACGCCACCCGCCTGACACAGCCAGAGGACGCGCACACTCTCTTGAGTGTTGAAAAACCCAGTGGTGACGTAGACCTGTCCGAGCCCCAATAGATCCTGCCCCCGCGCCCAAGGATCTGTCGCCGCGATCAACGCATATTGCGCCTCCACAAGAAAGCTCGTGAAATAATGGGCAAAGTGGTAGCCAAGCGCGATGGGCAACACCGTCGGCGCGAACAGACAAAACGCCTGACCTAGTCCAATGTCGGTAATTTTACCAAGCTTCAGGCCCATCCAAAGCGTCGCAACAAAGACCACAACCAACAGCAGGTTGCTAAGCGCCAAGCCGCCGAGCGTTTGCCAGACAACGGCTGACCGCCCGGGAAACTCCAACGGGTTCAGGCCAAGTTGCGCCAACCACCAGAAAGTCTCATTCACACCGTCAAAGCTGCCACTGCCGAGAACCAACAAACAAAGTAACGCCGGACCAAAGGCCAGCTTAGTATTCTGCGCAATCTGCCATCCCCAAAACCCGATAGCTCGCCGACTGCCGCGACGTCCCAACGGCGCCAAACGCGCATAAAGACGCATCACCATGCTGATGCCTTCTGCACTCAACATCCAACGTGGCCCAAACAGCAGTGCGCCAATCAGATGAAACATCCAATAGCCCAGGACCGCTCGGGCAAGCCGGGCCGGATCGGAGGGTGCGATGTCGGCAAGTAAAAAGGCGACAAAAGCCATAAAGGACGCCAGTCCAACGGCATGGCCAATTTGCGGTGGAAACCGCAGCAGCGGTTGGAATCCAATCAAAGGACGCAACACACGAACCACCCCTGACCACGGATTGATCCAGCGCCAGATGTCGCCAACAAACCCTTGCACAAACACCAAGCCAACCCACCAAACCGTCCAGAGTGTCAGCGGCAGCGGATTGGCCAATGGGTCCCGCGGTCCCTCCAAACCGATGTAAACCAGCCAAAGTAGAAAAACGCTGGATAGCAAGCTGGTAACAGTCGGCAGACCCCACATTTGCACCCGCCAAAGCCACAGCGGCCGGAACAGGTTTCTGACTGCGTTGTCCGGCAGAAACACCAGCATTGCGACGGTGAGTGCCACAGCCAAAACACCAGACGCGATATACATATCCGTCGGCAGCAGCAGCACAAAACCACCCTCCGAAGTATGTGCCTGCGCCGCGGTGCCAACCGTTGTAACACCTGCAAACACAGAGAATAACATGCGTTTCCGAAGCTTGTTTACGGGCGGAGTGTGGGACATCGTGGCTATCATACGGCGACTATAGCGACGGGCAAAAGAGATGAAAGCGCGAAAGATTTTGGGTTTTGGGGCCGTCTTCGGAGCAGTTTTTGCCGCCGGAATTGTGTTCCTAAAGCCCGCAAAGTCACCTCAAATACTCCTCTCCAACGCCACCGCCGCGCCCTTGGAAACCGACCCCAATCAACTGGCGGTCTTTGTGAAAATCGACAACGCTGGCCAACCGGACACGCTTCTCTCTGCCAGCTCACCAGAAGCCCAAACCGCTACCCTAAGCGAGCGATATGGACCGCTTGCCGTTCCGGCAGATAGTACAGCTTCCTTGGCCGCAGATGGCGTATTTCTACAACTCAACGACCTTTCTGGATCACTGGATGATGGCCGCACGGTCCCAATTTCACTAACCTTTGCGCATGCCGGAACGCTCACCACTCGCGCTCGGATTATCGCGCCGCAAACCAAAGGTGACGCTTCCAACTACGGACTTTTCGGTATCGGTGACATCTGTCAGGTCGGCGACGGCGAACCGGCGCCAAATATCTCCTTGGAAGCCACGAAAATCGAGGCTGGCTGGAAAGTCTTGGTCACGTCTGAGGACTTCGAATTCACGCCAAACCTTGTCGACGGCCCGCACGTTCCCGGCACGGGTCACGGTCACATTTACCTCAACGGCTTGAAGCTTGGCCGCCTCTATTCAGCAGAGACAACAGTCGGCCACTTACCACCTGGTCAGCACGAGATTCGCGTGACTTTGTCCACAAATGACCACCGCGCCTATGTTGTTGGCGACGCTCCTGTCACCGCTTCGATTCGAATTCACAGCGATTGACAGGTAAATATCCCAGCCTCCATCATTTGCATGCAAATGGATTTGCACGGAGGATCGCGGGTGGCCGAATCTGAAAACACGCAAACCGGCACGGTCGTGGGCGTCGATGTCGGCGGCACCTTTACCGATCTTGTGGCGCTAAGCTCGGAAGGTCTCCGCCTCGCCAAAGTGCCCAGCACGGTCGAAGATCAGTCCCAAGGCGTCCTGAACGCACTGGCATCGGCCAACTGCGAAATTGCTGCGCTTGATCTTATTGTGCACGGCACCACGACCACCACCAACGCCGTTCTTGAGCGCAAGCTGGCCCGCACAGGCCTGATCACCACGCAAGGATTTCGCGACATTCTGGAGCTTGGCCGCCGAACCCGGCCACAGGCTTATGGGATGTTTGGTGAATTTAAGCCCCTCATCCCCCGCGATCTGCGCTTTGAAGTACCGGAACGCATGGACAGCGACAGCAACATTCTCACGCCCCTCGATATCGAAGCCGTCAAAACGGCGGCCAATACTTTGCTGGAGAAAGGATGTGAGGCTGTCGTTGTGCACTTCCTGCATTCCTACGCAAATCCCACGCATGAACTGCAGGCGGTAGAAGTGCTGCACAAGCTCTGGCCCAACGACTACATCACCGCCGGTCATGCCTTATTGTCGGAGAGCCGCGAGTATGAGCGCGGCGTTACGGCAGCGGTAAACGCATCCGTGCAACCGGTGCTCAGTAATTATGTGGACCGCCTGTCTCACGCTTTAACAGACCAAGGCTATGCTCGAGACTTGCTGATCATGAATGGCAACGGCGGCATGGTCAGTGCACAGTCGGTTTCCAAGGAAGCCGCCAAAACCGTGATGTCTGGCCCAGCGTCTGGAGTCATGGCAGCCGCGTTCACAGGCCGCGCGGCAAATGAACCCAACCTGATCACCTACGACATGGGCGGCACGTCAACGGATGTGGCTTTGATCCGGGATGCCACGCCCTCCGTCTCCAACGAAATCGAAGTCGAATACGGCATGCCCATCCATGTGCCGATGGTGGATGTGCGCACGGTTGGCGCAGGTGGCGGCTCAATTGCCAAGATCAACGGAGGCGGGCTTTTGGAGGTTGGCCCTGAAAGCGCTGGCGCAACCCCCGGCCCGATCTGCTATGGCCGCGGCGGCACGCAACCCACAATCTCTGACGCCAACTACCTTCTTGGCCGTCTACGCCCATCAGGCCTATCACTGGACGAACAGTTACAGCGGTCCAAAGAGGTCCGTCGCGCTTTTACCGAACACCTTGCCCCGGCCTTGAAATGCTCCGCTGTCGAAGCCGCCGAAGCTGTTGTGCAGGTGGCAAATACGAAAATGGCCGGCGCAATCCGAATGGTGTCGCTCTCTCTTGGCGCCGATCCTCGCGATTTTGCGCTGTTTGCGTTTGGCGGTGCCGGCCCTTTGCACGCCGCAGCTTTGGCAAAAGAACTCGACATCCCACGCGTACTCATCCCGGCCCGACCTGGGCTCACCAACGCCCTGGGCTGCGTGGTGGCCGACTTGCGACATGACTTTGTGCGCACAATCAACACGCCTTTGTTCGACCTGCCATCGGGCAAGCTAGCTGACATTTTTGGCACATTAATATCCAAGGGAAAGGCTCTGATTGCAAAGGAGACTATCTCTTTGGACAGCGTAGACACCATCCTCTCTCTCGATATGCAGTTTGTCGGCCAGACCCACCTTCTCCGCGTTCCGGTTGTCGACCAGCAGATGTCACTCGACGCACTGCAGGCGCTCTTCGAAGACGCGTATTTGAGCCGGTTTCAGGTTGCGCTTGACGACATGCCCGCCGCAATCGTGAACGTAAACTGCTCCATTGTAGGCCGCCGTCCACCTTTAGACCTCTCATTGCTCTCCTGCCCCACGTCCCGCGCGAAAACTCTGGGAAGCGCCCAAACCGATACCCGAAACGTATTCTTCGGAAACACCTGGTTGGAAACCCCCGTCTGCAATCGGAAGGCACTGCCAAGCGACGCAGCCATAAGTGGCCCTGCCATCATCGAACAAATGGACACCACAATTGTTGTTCCGCCAGAGGATCACGTCACATCGGATGCCGTTGGGAACCTGATCCTCCATGTGGGAGGTGGCGCATGACGCTAGACCCGATCACCCTCACCGTCATTCAAGCCGGGTTGCAACAGGTTTGCGACGAAATGGATCTGGCGTTCTCCCGCGCGGCTTTTTCTCCAGTGATCGCCGAGGCCAACGACCGCTCCGACGGCATCTATGCCGCCTCTGACGGCGCTCTGATTGCGCAAGGAACCGCAGGCTTGCCTGTGTTTGTCGGCACCATGCAACATTCCACACGGACCTTGATCGAAATGATCAACTCCAGCGATGTCGCGGCGCCCAACCCGGGCGACATCTATATCGTCAATGACCCCTACTTGGGCGGCACACACCTGATGGACGTGCGCTTTGCCAAACCGTTTTACCGTGACGGAGAAATCTTCTGTTGGCTGTCCAACACAGGTCATTGGCCGGACACAGGCGGAGCCGTGCCTGGTGGATTTTCCGCGTCCGCGACGGCCGTTGAGCAAGAGGGGTTGCGCTTACCGCCCGTCAAGCTGTTCAAGCAAGGAGTTCTGGACAAAGAGATTTTTGCAATTATCCAGTCCAACATTCGCGTGGCCGAGCAACGCATTGGCGACGTGCAAGCACAGGCCGCGGCCCTGCTTGTCGGTGAAACCCGTCTCGCGGCCCTGCTCGACCGTTACGGCGACGCTACCGTTTCCAACGCAATCTCCGAACTCAACATGCGCGCTTCTTCCCAAATGCGCGCCTGCTTGAAGAACATCCCCAACGGGATCTACCGCTCCCAAGCCTACGTGGACAGCGATGGCGTGGTGAACACGCCGTTGACCATCGCGCTCAATGTCACCAAAACCGACGAAGAGCTGACGTTTGACTTCCAAGGCAGCAGCCCGCCCTGCTTGGGTCCGATGAACTCGGTGCGCGCCACAACGCACAGCGCAGTCTATCTCGGCATGCGCCATATCTTCCCCGACGTGCCCATGAACGCTGGCGCTTTTGCACCTTTCACTATCACAGGCATCGAAGATTCATTCCTGGATGCCAAATACCCTCGCCCGGTCTCTGGCTGTGCCGCCGAAGTATCTCAACGCATCGCCGAAGCGGTCTTTGCCGCGCTCGTTCAAGCCATCCCCGAAAAAGTCACAGCGGCTCCCGCTGGGACCAGCGGAAACTTTGCGCTTGGCGGTTTTGATCCCACGCGCAGTCGCAACTACGTCATGTATCAAATCTCTGGCGGCGGTTATGGCGGCAATGCCCAGCACGACGGCCTCTCAAACGGCTGCTCAACAATCGGCATTTCCAAGGCACCACCCATTGAAATCATGGAGCAAGCCTACCCGGTGCTCTATCGTCATTACGCCTTACACGAAGGCTCCGGCGGCGCAGGTGAACATCGTGGGGGTTTTGGTCTGGACTATGAGGTCGAATTGCGTCGCGGTGAGGCCAAGGCCAGCTTCGTCATGGACCACGGACGCTTTGGTCCGCAAGGTGCTCGCGGTGGCTGTGACGGCGAGGTCAACAAGGTCACGGTGTATCGCGATAGTGCGCCCTACACGCCCGAACACTTGTCAAAGGAACAAGACATTCCGCTAAATGCAGGTGACCGGGTGCACGTGCAAACGCCTGGCGGAGGTGGGTATGGCAATCCGTTGGAGCGCGACCCTCAACTGGTTGCCGAAGACGTCCGCTTGGAGCGCTATTCCCCGCATCAGGCAAAGATTCTATTTGGCGTGGTGATCACATCATCGTTTGAGGTGGACCGCGCGGCAACGTCGTCTCTTAGAAGAGAAAAGCGCGCCACCCTCAGTGACGCGCCTTAACTTTACGACATTACAATCTGAAAAGTATCAGAAAAATGCCTGCAGACCGGTCTGCGCACGCCCAAGGATCAGTGCATGCACGTCATGTGTGCCTTCATAGGTGTTCACCGTTTCCAGGTTCACCATGTGACGGATCACACCAAATTCCAGGCTGATGCCATTGCCGCCGTGCATGTCACGAGACAGACGCGCAATATCCAGCGCCTTGCCACAGTTGTTGCGCTTGATGATCGACACCATTTCCGGCGCCGCTTGGGCCTCATCCATCAAACGGCCAACCCGCAGCGCCGCCTGAAGACCCAGCGAAATCTCGGTCTGCATATTGGCCAGCTTCAGTTGGAACAGCTGCGTCTGAGCCAAAGGCTTGCCAAACTGCTTACGGTCGAGCCCGTACTGGCGCGCCGCGTGCCAGCAGTACTCCGCTGCCCCCATTGCGCCCCAGGCAATGCCGTACCGCGCACGGTTCAGACAGCCAAACGGCCCTTTCAACCCTTCGACATTTGGCAACAGCGCATCTTCTGACACTTCCACATTGTCGAGCACAATCTCGCCGGTAATCGACGCGCGCAGCGACGCCTTGTGCATGATCTTTGGCGCGGACAGGCCTTTGGTACCCTTGTCCAGAACAAAGCCACGGATTTTGCCGCCGTGCGCATCGGACTTGGCCCAAACCACAAACACATCCGCGATTGGGGAATTGGAAATCCACATCTTGGCGCCATTCAGCACGTAACCGCCGTCCACTTTCTTGGCGGTGGTCTTCATGCTGCCCGGATCAGAGCCCGCATCCGGTTCGGTCAGACCAAAACAGCCAATCCACTCGCCAGACGCCAGCTTCGGAAGGTACTTCTTGCGCTGTTCTTCAGAGCCATAAGCGTAGATCGGATACATCACGAGCGAGCTCTGCACCGACATCATCGAGCGATAGCCGCTGTCCACACGCTCCACTTCACGCGCGACCAACCCATAGGTCACATAGCCCGCTCCGATGCCGCCGTATTCTTCAGGAATGGTGGTGCCCAGCAGGCCCATCTCGCCCATCTCGGCAAAAATCGCCGGATCGGTCTCTTCCTTCTCAAACGCCGCAGTCACCCGAGGCGCCAGCTTCTCATCACAATACGCGCGCGCGGCATCGCGCAACATGCGCTCATCTTCTTCCAGCTGGCTTTCAATCAGAAACGGGTCTTCCCAGTTGAACGAACCCAATTCCGGTTTGGACTGTGGTGCCAGATCCTTGGCCATGGTATCTCCTTCTGTCCGCCCACACAGGGGCGCAAAACATCAATTTCCGTTGCCGCCCAACATGTCCGACCCTGCCCCTGCGTCAAGGCAACCGAGGACAAACGTCGCAACGTCGCGAAAACTTTCTTGCCTTCTATTGCGCAGAATATTGAGCATTGCTAGACCTTATTGATCAAAGTTTCGTTGCGTCCTGTTGGCGCAGTATACCACAGCCACAGGCCCAGAGCGGAGGCTCCGATGAGCGACACGTTTGACATAGGTGATCGCCTTAAAAAATTACGCCTATCTGCGGGATTAAGCCAGCGTCAGCTGGCGCAATATGCTGCCGTACCGCATGGGCAGATATCCATGATCGAAACCAACCGATCCAGCCCCTCTGTGGCCAGCTTGCGCAAAATTCTGGGCGGTATGGGCATGTCGATGGCCGAGTTTTTTGAGCCGGAAACCCATGAACCGGGTCAAGTCTTCTTTGGTCCAGAGGCGCTCTCTGACCTTACGTCACAACTGGGCACTGAGGCTTCGAAACTGACCCTCAAACAGGTAGGCAACGCCAAAGACCACGGCTTGCAAATCCTGCGTGAACACTATGCCCCAGGGGCTGACACCGGAGAAACCATGCTATCCCACCCCGCAAACGAAGGCGGCATCGTGCTCTCGGGCGAAATCGAAGTGACCGTAGGCAGCCAAACCCAAATCCTGCGCGCAGGGGACAGCTATCTGTTTGACAGCCGACAACCCCACCGCTTCCGCAATATCTCTGACAAACCGGCGGAGGTGGTTTCCGCCTGCACGCCGCCCTATCTCTGAAGGCTTCCCATGACCCCACTCAAAGGTCTCAAAGTTGTAGAACTCGCCCGCATTCTGGCTGGCCCGTGGATCGGCCAATCACTCGCCGACCTTGGTGCTGAGGTCATCAAAGTGGAAGCCCCCCAGGGAGACGACACGCGCACCTGGGGCCCACCCTTTATCGAGCGCGACGGCGACAAAACGGCCGCCTATTTCTATGCCGCCAATCGCGGCAAGATCTCTGTGGTGGCAGATTTCCGTACCGAGGAAGGCCGCGCACAGGTGCTGGAGCTGATCAAAGACGCCGACATCCTGATCGAGAACTTCAAAGTCGGCGGTCTGAAGAAATACGGCCTGGACTACGATACGCTGTCCAAAATCAACCCACGCCTGATTTACTGCTCTATCACCGGCTTTGGTCAAACCGGCCCCTATGCCTCCCGCGCTGGCTATGACTTTCTGTTGCAAGGCATGTCCGGACTGATGTCGATCACCGGCGAGCCGGAGCGGCAACCACAAAAAGTCGGCGTTGCCGTCACAGACGTCGTAACCGGTCTCTATGGCACCATCGGTATTCTGGCGGCCGTCGAACAACGCCACACCACCGGGCGCGGACAGCATATCGACATGTCCCTCTTGGATTGCGCCACCGCTATGCTGGCCAATCAGGCGATGAACTACCTCGCCACCGGGGACAGCCCAAACCGTAAAGGCAATGCGCATCCCAACATCGCGCCTTACCAGGTGGTCCCCACATCCGACGGTCACATCATCATTGCTGTTGGCAACGACGGTCAATTCCAACGCCTTTGCGGAGTGCTGTCGCGCGGCGATTTGGGTGACGCGCCCGATTATGCCACCAACCAACTGCGGGTCGCCAATCGCGACGCCCTCACCGCGCAAATTGAATCAGAAACCAGCAAATGGTCCTCAGCAGAACTTTTGGCGGCACTCGAAGAAGCGACTGTTCCCGCCGGTCCAATCAACTCCATTGAACAGGCGTTGACCGACCCACAAATCGCGGCCCGTGGAATGGTGGTGGAGGCCGAAGGTGTGCGCGGCCTGCGCGGCCCATGGGTGTTTTCCGACGCGCAGCTGTCCACAGACCGCACCGCGCCGGTTTTGCCTAAATCAAAGCCCTAGACGCCAAGATAGCGGTCGGTCTCTTCCGGCCCCAAAGCGTCAAAACCACCGGTCCAGACCGTGCGCCCTTTTTCAAGGATCACCGCACGGTCGGCCACCTGCCCCAACTCTTTCAGGGATTTGTCGATGGCTATGATCGCCATGCCGGTTTCGGCTTTGAGCTTGGCGACTGCTTCCCAAATCTCCTGACGGATCACGGGTGCCAGCCCCTCGGTCGCCTCATCCAGAATAAGCAACTTCGGATTGGTCATCAGCGCCCTGCCAATCGCCAACATTTGCTGCTCTCCGCCAGAGAGCGACGCCGCGGACTGATCTCGCCGCTCTTCCAAGCGCGGGAACAACCGGCACACCGCCGCAAAGTCCCAAGCCCCTTTGCGGGCCGCCGCGATCAAGTTCTCATACACCGACAGATTTGCAAAACACCGGCGACCCTCGGGCACTAGGCCAATACCCAATCGCGCGGCCTTATAGGATGGCAAACCGCCAATATCCTGCCCGCCAAACTGCACTGCGCCACCCGAATTCTTCAGCATCCGGCACATGACTTTTACGGTGGTGGTCTTGCCCATGCCGTTGCGCCCCATGAGCGCCAGCACTTCACCTTCGCCAACGCTCAACGACACTTCGAATAGCGCCTGACTGGGGCCATAAAATGCCGCGACATTTTTTAGCTCAATCAAACTCATGCTGGCACCTCATCCCCCAGATAGGCCCGCCGGATTTCTGGATTCACTTTGATTTCCTCTGGTGTTCCTGTGGCAATCACTTCGCCATAAACCAACACGCTAATCCGATCTGCCAGCGCAAAAACCGCGTCCATATCGTGCTCAATCAACAGAATGGGCGCCTCTTTGCGCAACTCTGTCAAAAGTCCAATCATCTGCTGCGCCCCTTCTAGGCCCAGGCCAGCCATCGGCTCATCCATCAAAAAGGCCTTTGGCTTCAAGGTCAGCGCAACCGCGACTTCCAATTGCCGCCGCTGCCCATGGCTCAAATCCGCCGTGCGTGTTGCTGCAAACTCCGCCAATCCAACCTGCGCCAAGGCCGCCTTCGCCGCCGACACAAGCTGCGCATCTTTCATCACCGGCTTGAAAAACGACATCACATTGCCACGCTGCCCCAAGGCGCCAAGCACCGCATTTTGCAAAACCGTGTGCTCCATCGCCAAGGACGAGATCTGAAACGTCCGCCCAAGCCCTCTGCGCGCGCGCTCCGCTGAACCAACACCGGTTAGATCCTCATCCATCAGCCGCACTGTGCCGCTGTCAGAGGCCAAATGCCCGGTGATTTGCTGGATCAACGTCGACTTCCCTGCCCCATTGGGACCAATCAGCGCATGGATTTCCCCTTTGCGCAAATCCAGTGACACATCATTGGTGGCCTTCAGAGCGCCAAAACTTTTAAAAAGCCGCTCCGTACTCAACACCACATCAGTCATGGGCTTTCTCCCGACCTGCAAGGGCACCAATCACGCCGCCTTTTGCAAAAAGCACGATGCCAAGCAGCAGCGCGCCCAGGTAAACGTGCCAAAACTCCGACAATCCGCCCAGCGTATGCTCCAGAAGGATAAAAATCATCGCGCCAATCACCGGCCCAAACAGCCGTCCAACGCCGCCAATAATAATGAAAATGATGATCTCCCCCGACATCTGCCAGCTCAGCATTGTCGGGCTGACAAAGCGGTTAAGATCCGCAAACAACGCGCCCGCCAGACCAGTCACCGCGCCGGAAATCACAAAGGCCACCAACCGCAGATGATAGGGTTTCAGACCTACGGACAACACTCGTGTCTCATTCTGCCGCGCCGCGCTCAACGCCAGCCCAAAGGCTGATTTATGGATCGCATTCATCAGCAACAGGGCCAGACACAGGATCGCAAAACACAAGCCAAAGAACTGCATTGGCACCAGCGTGTTCAGCCCCGGAAACTCATTGCGCACATAGATCGACAGACCATCCTCACCGCCGTAAGCCGGCCAGCTGATCGCGAAGTAGTAGATCATCTGCCCAAAGGCCAGGGTGATCATGATGAAATACACGCCCGAGGTCCGCAGGCTCAACGCCCCAATCGCCAGCGCGGCCAGAGCACTTGTCACCATCGCTACCAGCCAAATCACCGGCATCGATTTTGTGCCTTCGATCAGAAACGGTGCTTCCATGATTGGCGCGTAAGACTGCGCATGGCTCGCCAGAATACCCATCGCATAGCCGCCAATGCCAAAGAACGCCGCGTGTCCCAGGCTCACCAAACCACCAGTCCCGAGCGCGAGATTCAACCCCACGCCTGCCAGCGCAAAGATCGCGGCACGTGTCGCCAGTGTAATAATAAAAGGCTCATCCGCCATCAACGCCCAAAGTGGCACCCCAAGCAAAACCGCCAGCGCGGCCACATTGATCCAGGTTTCCCGTGTCATCTCACGCCACCCCATATAGTCCGCGGGGACGGAACACCAAAACGCCCGCCATTAGGATGTAAATCAGCATCGACGCTAGCGCCGACCCCACCGACACCGCCGCCGATGGTTCAAGGAACAATGCGAAGATTTGCGGAAGCAAAAACCGCCCCATTGTGTCTGTGATCCCCACCAGCAAGGCGCCAACAAATGCCCCTTTTATCGAGCCAATGCCACCAATCACAATCACCACGAAGGCCAGGATCAGAACCGGTTCGCCCATGCCCACTTGCACCGACTGGATCGCGCCCACCAAAGCCCCGGCAAAACCGGCCAACGCCGCGCCAAGCGCAAAGACAAATGTGTAAAGCTTGGCAATGTCCACGCCCAGGGCGGCAATCATCTCCCGATCGGCTTCACCCGCACGGATACGGATGCCCACCCGCGTGCGATTGATCAGGGCAAACATGCCAACCGCCACCAAGAGGCCAATAACGATAATGGACAGTCGGTACGCAGGGTACTCGATCCCGCCCGGCAAGGTCACCGGACCTGCCAACATCGGAGGCACATCCAGGAACAAGGGGAACGACCCAAACATCCAGCGCGTGCCCTCGGAAAAGATCAGGATCAACGCAAAAGTCGCCAGCACTTGATCCAGATGGTCCCGGTCGTACAAGCGCCGAATGATGGTCAGTTCAATGAGCGCCCCAGCCAGTGCCGCCGCCGCCAAAGACGCCATCAAGGCCAGCACAAAGGAGCCGGTTGCGGCCGCCACAGCTGCAGCGGCAAAAGCGCCAATCATATAAAGCGACCCATGCGCCAGATTGATCAGCCCCATGACGCCAAAGACCAAAGTCAGGCCCGCGCTCATGAGAAACAGCATCACGCCAAACTGTAGCCCGTTTAGCATCTGCTCTATGAATAGTAGTGTTGTCATTGCCCTCATTCAGTGCCAAAGCGGCACCCCTCCGCCAAAAGATCAGCGCAGAAAAGATAGATTATTCAGGATATTGAAGACTGAACATCATGCACCTACCCCGCCAAGATGCATGGAGGTGGGAAGGCCCGAAGGCCTCCCCGAAGTCACTTACATCTTGCAGTCTGCCGCATAGGCATCCGCGTGGTTGCTCAGGCCAGTCGCAATGATCTTGTTGGTGTAAACGTCACCTTCCTTGATCACTTCGCGTACATAGATGTCCTGAACCGGATGGTGGTTGTCACCAAAGGCAAAGTCGCCGCGCACAGAGTCAAACTCCGCCGCTTTCAGCGCAGCACGGAACGCATCTGCGTCGGCCACATCCGCCTTGCCCATCGCAGAGATTAGCAGGTTGGCGGTGTCAAAGCCTTGCGACGCATAGAGCGACGGCAAACGGCCATACTCAGCCTGGAATGTTTCCACAAATGCCGCGTTGGTGGCGTTGTCGATGTCCTTGTTCCACTGGCTGGTGTTTTTCACACCCATCGCCGCGTCACCCACCGCTTGCAGGATACCCTGATCAAAGCTGAACGCCGGCCCCACCAATGGCAGGTCCACACCACTGGCCGCATATTGTTTCAGGAAGGAAATCCCCATGCCGCCCGGCAGGAAGAAATACACGCTGTCAGCACCGGACGCACGGATCTGAGCGATTTCGGCGGCGTAGTCAGTCTGCCCCAGCTTGGTGTACAACTCGCCAGCCAATTCACCATCAAAGAAGCGTTTGTAACCCGTCAGCGCGTCTTTGCCCGCCGGATAGTTTGGCGCGAGGATGAAGCTGTTCTTCAGACCGCTATCGTTGGCATATGCGCCAGCAGCTTCGTGCAAGTTGTCGTTCTGCCATGCGACATTGAAGTAGTTCGGATGACAGCCCTTGCCCGCAAGTGGCGATGGGCCCGCATTGGGCGACAGGTAGAATTTTCCCTGCGCCGTCGCGGCTGGCACCACGGCCATGGCGAGGTTGGACCAGATGATGCCGGTCAGCACGTCGACTTTTTCAGACTGGATCATTTTGTCGGCCAATTGCACCGCGATGTCCGGCTTGCGCTGATCGTCCTCGATCACAACTTCCAGATCATCCCGGCCCGCCTGCTTCACGGCCAGCATGAAGCCATCGCGCACGTCGATGCCCAAACCTGCGCCGCCGCCGGACAGTGTGGTGATCATTCCAACTTTCACATCCGCCTGCGCTGTTGCGCCTGCCAATGCCATTGCCGCGGCCAGCGCCGCACTCCGCAACTTCATTTTGTCGCTCCCTGGTTCTTTGTTTTTTCAATAGGAACCTTGGGCGTTCTGAGGGGCGTCCGTCAATAAGCTGGAGAAATTTTTTTTAAGCTTAAAATATCTTCAAGCATAAAAGGTATTTTTTCGTACCTTTTCCGGAAGATGTAAGCAGACCTTAAATCTCAGAAAACAGCCAGCTTAGAAATTTTCTGCCGGCGCACTAAACTTAAACATGTGCTCAAGGACCTCGGATCAAGCGTCTGAACAGCCTTTCACACGTCCAAAAGAAAACGCCGGGGTCTCCCCCCGGCGCTTCCAACTTACTTACCGCGTGACCACCAGCCGCGCCGCTTTGGCTTGGGTGGGGCTGCCGGTTCCGGCTCGGCCACCGCAACTTCGGTGACAGGTTCACCTTCGGCTTCCACTGGTGCCTCGGCGTCTGCTGCTGGGGCTTCAGCCTCTTCAGCTGCCGGTTCAGGAGCTGCCACTTCCGCAGCGGTTTCCGTTTCCGGCTCAGAGACAATTGGCTCAGCAACGTCCGCAGCCTCAGATTGCTCTACTTCGGTCACAGGCTCCTGCGCTTCCACAGGCTCAGCTTCCGCGGCGTCCGCCGCAGGCGCCTCATCAGCGGCGTCCTCAGCACTCACCTCTTCCGATGCGGCCTCAGACTTCTTGCCGCGAGACCAGCTACGACGGCTCCGGCTGCGCTTCTTGGGTTTCTCTTCACCCTCCGCGGCCTCTTCTGCTGGCCTATCGTCGCCCCCCTCAGAGGCGTCTCCCTCTTCAATTGGATCGGCATCGCCTTCAGAAGATGTATCACCAGACGCGTCACCTTCGCCATTCTCGCCATTGCCCCGACGACGACGGCGGCGACGACGGCGTTTCTTCGGCTTGGCTTCGCCTTCCTCGCTTTCGGTTTTTTCTTCCGAAATCACTTCGGCGTCTTCCACGTCCGCATCATCAATCGCGTCCATGATCGAGATGTCACCGGACACAACCGGCGCCTCTGGCGCTGACACAACACGGGTCGCTGTCTTGAACTTCTCGATCGAGAAGTCAGGAGACACCAGATGTGGATCGGCTTCGATACGCACAGACAAGCCATAGCGCGCTTCGATCTGCGCCACATGCTCACGCTTCTGGTTCATTAGGTAGTTCACGATGGCCACTGGCGCTTTCACCAGAACCTCGCGAGACCGGCCACGCGTGCCTTCTTCTTCAATCTGACGCAGGATCGAAAGCGCCAGGTTGTCATCAGAGCGGATCAAACCAGTGCCGTGACACGCTGGACACGGCTGGGTGGTCGCCTCGATCATACCAGGACGCAGACGCTGACGGCTCATTTCCATCAGACCAAAGCCTGAGATCCGGCCCACCTGAATGCGCGCCCGATCGGTCTTCAGCTTGTCCTTCATGCGCTTTTCAACAGCGGTGTTGTTTTTGCGCTCGTCCATGTCGATGAAGTCGATCACGATCAGACCGGCAAGGTCACGCAGACGCAGCTGGCGTGCCACTTCTTCGGCTGCTTCCAGGTTGGTCTTCAGCGCGGTCTCTTCAATCGAACCTTCCTTAGTGGCCCGACCGGAGTTCACGTCAATCGCCACCAGCGCTTCGGTCACACCAATCACGATGTAACCACCGGATTTCAGCTGCACCGTCGGGTTGAACATGCCGGACAGGTAGCTCTCCACCTGATAACGCGCCAGCAATGGCAGGCTGTCCTGATACCGTTTCACGTTTTTGGCGTGGGATGGCATGATCATCTTCATGAAGTCTTTGGCAATGCGGTAGCCGCGCTCACCTTCCACCAGAACCTCGTCAATCTCACGCGAATACAGATCGCGGATCGAGCGTTTGATCAGGTCGCCTTCTTCATAGATTTTGGCTGGCGCCGTCGACTTGAGTGTAAGCTCGCGAATCTGCTCCCACAGGCGCTGCAAATACTCATAGTCGCGCTTAATCTCGGACTTGGTGCGCTTCGCTCCAGCCGTACGCACAATCAACCCTGCGCCCTGCGGCACATCAATCTCGTTGGAGATTTCTTTGAGCTTCTTGCGGTCCGCCGCATTGGTGATCTTGCGAGAAATGCCACCACCACGCGCGGTGTTTGGCATCAGAACACAATAACGACCAGCCAGCGACAGATAGGTGGTCAGCGCCGCGCCTTTGTTGCCGCGCTCTTCTTTCACCACCTGCACCAGCATGATCTGGCGCACTTTGATCACTTCCTGAATCTTGTAGCGACGCGGACGCGGCTTGCGCGGCGGACGAATATCCTCGCTGTCGTCTTCATCTGCGACAGATTCAATGCTCTCGTCTTTCTCAGACGCCTCGGAGCGCTTGCCACGACGACGGGAGCGACGACGGCCAGATTTCTTGCCCGTGTCTTCGTCATCCGAGGAAGCTTCAGAGTCCGCATCGGCATCCGCATCATCGGCACCATCTGCTGCTTCTGCATCAGCTTCCGGAGCGGCGTCAGCAACCGTTTCCTCTTCCTGAGCGGCGCTTTCAGAGGCTTCTTCAGAACTATCCGCCGCATCACCGGCCACTTCAGGCTCTTCAGCGGCAGGCTCTACTTCCTCAACTTGAGCGGTTTCTGCCTCTGCATCTTCCGGCGCCTCTTCCACGGCACTTTCTTCTACAGGCTCTACCTCAGAATCCGCATTTTCGTCACTTTCCGGCGCAGCCGCTTCGGTCTCTTCGACAGCCTCTTCCACCGCAACGTCGGCTTCTGCAGCGTCGTCGCCTTCCGGCGCAGCGCTGGCCTCGGTTTCAGTTTCTTCACCGGTTTCCGGGTCTTTGCTGACCACAGCGTCTTCACCTTCGGTGTTGGCTGCGATGGTCTTTGGACCTTCGTCTTTGTCCCCACCGTCCTCAGACGTTTCCTCAGCGGCAGCGTCCACAGGCTCTTCTGCGTCCGCAGTGTCTTCTGGTTCAGCGGCCTCGGAGTCCTCTGAGGTTTCGCCTTCCGCTACCGGCGCTTCCTCTGCAGCCTCTTCCTCAGCAACCTCTTCGGCCTCTGCTGACGCAACCCCAGCCGCTTCGGCGTCAACCTCAGCTTCGGCATCTGCTTCAGGCGCTTCTGCTTCTGCAGGCTCTTCAACTGGTGTTTCTTCCACCAGTTCCATCGGCGACAGGCCTTCGTCCTCGTCACCACCGGCATCTTCCACCAAATCAATGGTTTCCATGCCGGAGATTTCGGCAACCGGCTCTTCGGATGTCGCCTCAACCGCCGCGGTCTCGGCTGCCTCAGTGGCCACCTGATCCTCGGACTTCTTCTTGCGAGAGCGCGACCGACGGGACCGCGACTTTGGCTTTTCTTCTTCCTCGTCGCGCGCTTTCAGAGACTCGGCATAGGCCCGCTCTTCTTCCATAAGCGCCTCGCGATCCGCCACAGGGATCTGATAATAATCCGGGTGAATTTCCGAAAACGCCAAGAAGCCATGGCGGTTTCCGCCATAGTCCACGAAGGCCGCCTGCAGCGACGGCTCAACCCGAGTTACTTTTGCGAGATAGATGTTGCCAGCAAGCTGGCGCTTGTTTTCGGATTCAAAGTCGAACTCCTCAACCTTGTTTCCGTCCACCACCACAACGCGGGTTTCTTCCGCGTGGGTGGCATCGATGAGCATTTTCTTAGCCATGTTATCCGTTTGCACCCGCGCAAGCGCCGCGCCCCTCCCGGGGGATCGGGTCGATGAACTTGTCTGGGGTGTCTTGTCTGAGCGAGGGGATGCGCGCCGCCGATGGGGCCGCTTGCGGTCCCTGCTCGGTCTCTCAAATTACTCGCGCGCTTCATCGCGTTTCTTCTCCGACGCGGCAATCGGTGTGTCCGAGCCTGCGCCTGTTACATGCCCTCCGCCATGGCGGTGCGGGCGTCTCTACTGGTTCATTTTCATGAACCCAATCGGTCTGAGTATTGTGCCCGGCCCTCTGCCCCTCGGGGTCCTGTTGGGCCACCTGATACGCAACACTCAGCGAAACTCATCACGGCGCGCAAAGCCTGCGCAGACCGTTCCCCCACATAAAACCACTCCTGTGGAAAACACAATGGGGAATCGTCTGACGGATACCTGGCTTAGGTTAACGCCTTGTCAAAAAGCCCAATCTGGACAGCGGCATGGCCCAAATCTTGGGCGATCAACTGCCCCAAATCCGGCAGGGGTGTGTTTGGCGGACGCAGGTCCGGAATTTGCACCGTAAAACACCCGGCCCGCACCGCAGCTGTGGTGCCCAAATCACTATCCTCGAAAGCCACACAATGCGTCGGGTCCACTCCCAACCGGCGCGCGCCCTCCAGATAGGGCTCCGGGTCAGGTTTGTTGGCGGCCACCTCATTGCCGGTACAGACCGTGTCAAAAAACGGCAGGAGCCCCGCGGTCTCCAAATGATGCTGCGCCGCCGGTCCATGGGTGGAGGTCACAACCGCCATCGGTACCCCTTTCGCTCGGATCGTCCGAAGCACGTCAACAGCAAATGGCTTTACCGGCACGCCGTTGGTGACATTCTCCTTGTGCAGCGCACGCCACCGCTGGTCAAACGCCGCCACATCCGTGCTCTTAGGAAGAAACTTTTGCAACTGCGCAGTGCTATGCTGGCTCGACGTGCCCACCAACGCACCAAAAAACGCCTCGGCGTCTTCTCGCGCGTTCTTGAGGTCATCCGTCAGTGTCACGAAGGCTGACAGAAACATCCGCTCCGTATCTAGAAGCAATCCGTCCATATCAAACAAATAGGCCGCCGGGGATTTCAACATCGTCATACCTAAAAAGCTCCGCAAATACCGTTAGCGCCAACGGTGCGCACCCTGTCACCAAACAGAAAATGCCGCAAGCCCTTCAGGGGGCTGCGGCATTCACTTAATCTATCGGCCTGAAATCAGAGGTAATCCGCACGCTGAAGACCGTATTTGGCCATCTTCTCGTTCAACGTCCGGCGTGGCAGGCACAGCTCTTCCATTACACCGGCAATGGACCCACGATGGCGGCGCATTGTGTTGTCAATCAACATGCGCTCAAACGCTTCAACGTATTCCTTGAGGGGCTTGCCCTCGGTGGTCACCACTGGCTGCATCTCCTCGTGATCGCTCATCAGCAGCGAGGCAATGGTGCCTTCACCACGACGGCTCTGCAGCACAGCCCGTTCCGCCAGATTGATCAACTGACGCACGTTTCCAGGCCAAGGGGCCTGCAACAGCTGCGCCGCTTCCTGCGCGCTCACCTTCGGCGCGTCACAGCCATATTCTTCGCTGAACTGCTCTGACAGGCGTGTGAACAGGCTCAGAATGTCTTCCCCCCGCTGCCGCAGCGGCGGCACCGTGATCCGCAAGGCCGCCAAGCGGTAGAATAGATCAGAGCGCAGCGCGTCTTCGCAGGTGCGGTCCTGCTCCTGCATATTGGAAATCGCCACAATCCGCGTTTCCGCCGGCGTGCCCTGCTCATTGATCACGTTGAGCAACTTCGCTTGCAGCGCATCACTTAGGCTCTCGATGTCTTCCAGCACCAAGGTCCCGCCTCGTGCCTCTTCCACCGCAGGCAATTGACTGTCTTCCGGGTTCATCGGCCCGAACAGCCGCTTCGCAAGCGCCTCTTCTTCAAAAGCACCACAGCTCACAAGCACAAACTTCTTACCAGCCCGGCTGCCAACCGCGTGCAGCGCATGCGCCACGAGCGTCTTACCGGTGCCGGTCTCGCCATCGATCAAAACATGCCCATCGGCCTGCCCCAGATCGAGAATGTCCTCTTTCAGACGCGCCATCACCGGGCTCGCCCCAATCAGCTTGTTCATAATCTGATCGCCGTCCGACAATTCGCGCCGAAGCGCACGCGCATCCAAGGTCAAACGACGGGCATTGGTGGCCTTTTTGGCCAGTTGCGTCATGCGATCTGGGTTAAATGGCTTCTCCAGGAAATCAAACGCACCCACGCGCATCGCTTCCACCGCCATCGGCACATCGCCGTGCCCCGTGATCATAATCACAGGCAACGAACTGTCCGCGCCCATCAGCTTCTTCAGAAACTGCATTCCGTCCATACCCGGCATTTTGATGTCGGAAATCACAATCCCCGGATACTCTGCGCCAAGCGCCTTCAGCGCATCCTCGGCGCTGGGAAAAGTTTCAGTGTCATAGCCCGACAGTGCCAGCCATTGGCTGATCGACTGCCGCATGTCCTGCTCGTCATCGACGATAGCGATCTTCATGCTTTGTGCCACGAATTTACTCCGCTGCTTCAATATCTTCGTTCAAGATAGGCAGTTGAACTTCAAATACAGCCCCCTGCCCGTCTCCATTCCGCGCTGTCAGTCGTCCGCCAAGGTCGCTGACGATGCCAGAGCTGATTGCCAACCCCAAACCAACACCCTCACCGGGCTGTTTGGTGGTGAAAAACGGCTCAAAAAGGTTGTTCAAATCCTCGATGCCCGGCCCGTTGTCGCGCACCGTTAAAGTGGCGGTTTCCCCTGCTGCCAAAAGGATTTCGATCTCCGGATCTGCCACGGACTCCGTCGCATCCAGCGCGTTGCGCAAGAGGTTGATCATCACCTGCTCAATCCGCACCCGATCGCCCATCACGCGCACCGGATCCGTCGGCACGATCTTGCTTATGCGCACCTGCCGCTGGCGCAATTGCGGCTCCATCATCGACAAAGCCGAGGCCACAGCCTCCCCCATGTCAACCACATGGAACTCATCGCCGCCTTTTCGGGCGTAGGACTTGAGCTGCTTGGTAATCGCCCCCATACGCTCGATCAAGTCATCAATCCGCTGAAACGAGGTCAACGCCTCGTCTGGCCGATTACGTTTCACCAGAAGCTGCGCGCCGGCCAAATAGGTTTTCATCGCCGCCAAAGGCTGGTTCAACTCATGGCTCACCGCCGCCGACATCTCCCCAAGCGCCGCCAATTTGGAACTCTGCGCTAGGCTTTGTTCCGCCACCTCAAGGCTCTGCTGCATCCGCTCGCGCTCGGCGATTTCCCGCTGAAGCCTTTGGTTCAACCCGCGCAATTCCACGCTTTCCCGCTGAAACAAGGCCATGCGCAACGCACTTTTGCGCCCCAGCACATAGAATCCCAGTGCCAACAGGATCGCAAATCCCATAATCTCCAGCGCCAAAACCGCGTTCACTTTCTCCCGAACACCGGCGTAGCTCGTAAAACTGGTCATCTGCCAGCCGCGGAATGGAATACGTGCACCCATGCGCATCACGGCTTCGCCGCGAAGGTACGCATCCGCCGGGTCCTGCGCCCAATCCGCCGTCACCTTAATGGCCCGCTCAATTGCGCCCAAAGCCGGCTGCCGCGACAGCGCTTCCGCCTCGGTCAACCCGCGCCAGCGTGGCTCACTGCTCAGGATGATCGTGCCTTCGCTGTCTGCCACCAAAACCGCGTCCGAAATCCCGGCCCAGGCCCGCTCAAACTTGTGCAGATCGACCTCAACCGCGATCACACCAAGTGTTGCGCCACCGCTTTCCAACCGTCGGGAATAGATAAACCGGTAAGCCCCCGTCTCATCCTTGGCCGTGGTAAACAGGGTAACATTGGACCGTAACGCATTGATAAAGAACTCTTTTTCTCGATACAAAGTTCCCAGTCGCGTACGGTCCGTTGCCGCAACCGTGCGTCCGGTCTCATCCAGCATCAACAAGGAGGCCGCACCGATCTCATCTACAAAACTGATCAACCGCGCGGTGGAGCTGGAGAAATCCTGAGAATTCAACGCCCCAATCAACTCGGGGTCTTTGGCCAGCAGCTGAGGCACAATGGCGTTGCGTCGCAACTCGCTCAACAAGTTGCCAGAATATAGTGCCAACCGAAGCTCCGCCCGATTGCGCGTATTCGCTGTAAACCGATCTGTCAGAAAGCTGTTGGTGACCCAGATTGTCACCCCCGCGACCACGACCAACACCGCCAAGGTCACACGCGCCCGCCAGCTTGTCGTTGCCGGGCGCAGTTTTTCAGTGGTGTCGGAGGCGTGTTGCGTCATGCAAGAATATTACGCGGACGCGCCGACACCCTCAAGTCACGCTGTGGCAAACTGGTCCATCAACGCGCGGAACATTGCCACCCCGTCTGTGCCACCATGGCCGGTATCCGCCGCCCGCTCCGGGTGAGGCATCATGCCAAGCACACGCCGGTTCTTGCTGACCACACCGGCGATATCCGCAACCGAGCCGTTTGGATTGTCGGTATAGGTGAACGCAATCCGATCCTCATCACGCAGCTGAGCCAGCTTCTCGTCGGTCACAAAGTAGTTACCGTCGTGGTGCGCAATCGGCACGTTCACAACGTCGCCCTGGCTGTAGCCGGAGGTAAACGCAGTGTCAGCGCTGGCGACTTCCAGACCAACCGTACGACAGATGTACTTCAGGCCGGCATTGCGGCGCAGCGCGCCCGGCAACAGACCGGTCTCGGTCAGGATTTGAAAGCCGTTGCAGACACCCAGCGCATACCCGCCACGTTCGGCATGCTGGATAAGGGACTGACAGATTGGCGAATTTGCCGCAATGGCGCCACAGCGCAAGTAGTCTCCAAAACTGAAACCGCCCGGCACACCAACCATGTCGATGCCCTCTGGCAGCGCCGTATCTTTGTGCCACACCATGGTGACATCTGCGCCGGCCTGCTCAAATGCCACCGCAAGATCGCGGTCACAGTTGGAGCCCGGGAAAACAATGACCGCTGCTTTCATCAGCCCATCTCCACCCGGTAGCTTTCGATCACGGTGTTGGCGAGCAGCTTCTCGCACATCTCGGTCACAGTCGCCTCGGTGGTGCCTTCTGCCAGATCCAGCTCGATCACCTTACCCTGACGCACACCTTCCACACCATCAAAGCCAAGGCTGCCAAGGGCATGACGCACGGCCTCACCTTGTGGGTCCAGAACGCCGTTCTTCAGCATGACATATACGCGGGCTTTCATTTGGTCTCTCTCCAATTGGGCATGTGGCGGGACTGTCCCGCTTTTCTTGCCAAAATTCGTCATTCCCCGGCGCCCGCAACCGGGCGCAGGAGCCTTAGGTCAGGGTCAGTTTACAAGCGTCGGCTTGGGGCCGGTGCCTTTCGGCAGCACACCCAGACGGCGTGCGACCTCAGCGTAGGCGTCGGTCAGATTGCCTAGATCGCGGCGGAACACGTCCTTGTCGAGCTTCTGCCCGCTCTCAATGTCCCACAGACGGCAGCTGTCCGGGCTGATCTCGTCAGCCACAACAAGACGCTGGAAGTCGCCCTCATACACACGGCCAATCTCGATTTTGAAGTCGATCAGGCGAATTCCCACACCAAACATCACACCGCTCAGCCAATCGTTCACGCGCAGCGCCAGGCCAAGAATATCATCCATATCCTGCTGGCTGGCCCAGCCAAAGGCGGCAATATGCTCTTCCGACACCAAGGGATCGCCCAGGCTGTCGTCCTTGTAGCAGTATTCCACAATCGGACGCGGCAGCTGTGTGCCTTCTTCAATGCCCAGACGCTTGCTCATGGATCCTGCGGCGTAGTTGCGCACGATCACTTCCAGCGGAATGATCTCACAGTTGCGCACCAACTGCTCACGCATATTCATGCGCTTGAGGAAGTGGGTTGGCACGCCGATCTGACCCAGCCCCGTCATGAAATATTCGCTGAGGCGGTTGTTCAGCACACCTTTGCCATCAATGACGTCTTTCTTTTCCGCGTTAAACGCGGTGGCGTCGTCTTTGAAGTATTGCACAATGGTGCCCGGCTCAGGGCCCTCAAACAGAATCTTGGCTTTGCCTTCATAGATTTTTTTGCCGCGGGCCATGGCTACATTCCTTCTCTTCCGGGATGAGTCCCGAATTTGTCCGCCCTCTTAATGGATGGATAGCATTGTCGCAAGCATGGCTCTTGCACTTGCAGCATCCCTAACAGATGGTCATATCAGTATTGAGACATCCTAGAATTATGGAGGAGTTCAAAAATGAACGCATTTGATGACCGCGAAGCCGCCTTTGAGGCCAAATTTGCCCATGACGAAGAGATGAAATTCAAGGCCGAAGCCCGCGCCAACAAGAAGCTGGGTCTTTGGGCCGCTGAGTTGCTTGGCAAATCCGGTGCTGAAGCCGAAGACTACGCCAAAACCGTGATCTCTGCAGACTTCGAAGAGGCCGGTCATGACGATGTGATCCGCAAAGTTGTGGGCGATCTGGGTGACAAGGCCGATGAGCAAACCATCCGCGCCAAGCGTCGCGAAGCGCTTGCCGCGGCCAAAGAAGAGCTGGCCACCGAAGCTTAAAATTATACAGAATAGAAAAACTTACAGCGCGTGGGCTCCGGCCCGCGCGCTTTATTTAGCTCCAATTGTCTTTGTTAAGGCGGCCGAAACCACGCTTCAGATAGCGATTTGGGTCACTTGGGACAGGTAACGATTTGGGGCGGGAACCTTGAAGACACCAACGATGAAGACTGCGCAGACCGTTCTGCAGCGGATTTGGCCTTTTGCCTTTGGCGCGGTGTGCCTCTGGCTGCTTTCCGAACAAGTGGACGATGTGGACTACGGCACGCTTTGGGCCTCTGTTCTGTCCGCCACCCCGTGGCTATGGGGGCTGGCACTTACGTTTTCAGCTCTTAGTTTTCTCGCGGTCTCTCGCTATGACGTGATTGCTCAACGCCATTTCCAAATGCATCGCAGCGCGTCTGAGGCCATGACCGTTGGGGCCACTGCCATCGGTCTGGGGCAGACCTTGGGCGCCGGCGCGGTGGTTGGTACCTTTGTGCGCTGGCGCATGATGCCAGATCTGTCGCTCAAAGATGCCGCGCGCATCACCGCCTTTGTCACGGTGACGTTTCTGGCTGCCATGGCCGTGACCATCGCCCTTGCCGCGCTGGTCCTGCCCACACCACATGTGCCGTCTTTCCTGCCGCCAATCATTCTCGCGGTGGCGTTCCTTGTTGTGGTGCTGGCATTTGTGTTCCCGGTCTTGCCCCGACAGGGAAGCCGCCTCAGCCTGCCAACCCTGCCCGCCATGGCCGCGCTGCTGTCCCTCTGCCTGATTGACACCATCTTTGCCGCTCTGGCGCTCTACGTTTTGCTGCCACCGGACCTTTCCCTCAGCTTTGCTGTCCTGCTCCCGGTCTTCCTGATCGCGCTTGGCGCCGCCATCTTCTCCGGCACCCCAGGCGGTGTAGGACCGTTTGAACTGACGCTTCTAGCAATGTTGCCTCACCAACCAGAAGCCTCCCTGCTCGCAGGCGTCCTGGCCTTCCGCGCGATCTACTATGCGCTACCGGCGCTCCTGGCTGGTTTGGTGTTCCTGCGCCATCTCGCCAAGCCGCGTCCGGCCCGCACCCCGCGCCAACACCGCGCCTATGAGGCCTATGACAACGCGCCGCTCTCCACCGTCAGCCGCGCCGAACTGGGCGTGATCCGCCAAAACGGCGGCGCGCTCCTGTCTTGTGACGCAGGCCGCTACGGCGCAGTGCGCATTGGCCAAACTCTTGTGGCGCTTTTTGACCCCATCGAAGGCGACGCCCATGCTATGGCCCGCTCGCTCAAAAACGCCGCCCGCGCGCAAAACCGGATCGCCTGCAAATACAAAATCTCCGCCCGTCAGGCAGTAAAAACCCGAAAAGCGGGCTGGGCGGTGGTGCATATCTCCGACGAGGCTGTTCTCAAACCAAGCCAACACTCCACAGCGGGGTCCACCTATCGACAGCTACGCCGCAAGTTGCGCCAAGCCGAAAAGGCCGACGTAGAGGTGAACCAACCAGAGACCCACATGCTGCCGCTGGGCGACATGGCACAGGTCTCCGCCGCTTGGGAAGCCAAACACGGCATCCCCAAAGGTCTCACAATGGGGCGCTTTGAGGACTTCTATGTCGGCTGTCAAACTGTCTTCCTCGCGTATCAGGGCAATACCCTCGTCGGCTTTGTCAGCTTCCACGCCACCGCGCATGAATGGTGCCTCGACCTGATGCGCGTGCTGCCCGAAGCGCCTGACGGCACCATGCACCTGCTGGTCCAGAAAGCCATCGAGGCCGCAGCCGAAGCCGACGTACCCCGCCTGTCCTTGGCCGCAGCCCCTGCTCTGCCCGAAGGCAAAACCGCGCTGGAACGCAAAATCCGCAGCTACCACTTCAAACATGCAGGCGGCGCCGGCCTTCGTCAGTTCAAAGCCTGCTTTGCCCCCCGCTGGGAGCCGCTCTTCATGGCCGCACCCGGTCCAGCACAGCTCAGCCTGGCCGCGCTGGACCTAACCCGCGCTGTAAACCTACGCAGCGCACCTGCCACCCCCATCGCATGCGCTCAGCCAGTACAATCCGAAGGCTATCTATCCTCATCCTCATAATGGTCTTGCATCAAATTAAGTTGTGCCCCGGCCCCGCCCGTGGCAAATCGCTGCGCAAACGACACGCGGCACGCCGCGCCCTAAGGAGTCTCCAATGACCAACGCCCTCTCCAAGCTTTTGGAAACCCGTGACTGGCTCATGGCCGACGGCGCCACCGGCACCAACCTGTTCAACATGGGCCTCAGCTCCGGCGACGCGCCAGAACTCTGGAACGCCGACGAGCCACAAAACATCAAAAAACTCTACAGCCTCGCGGTCGACAATGGCTCTGACATCTTTCTGACCAATTCCTTTGGCGGCAACGCCTCCCGCCTGAAGCTGCACGACGCCCAGAACCGCGTGCATGAACTCAACCGCCTTGCCGCTGAAATTGGCCGCGACGTGGCGGACGCCGCAGGTCGCCCAGTTATCGTGGCTGGCTCCGTAGGCCCAACTGGCGACATCATGGAACCCGTAGGTAGCCTGTCCCACGCCGACGCCGTCGAAATGTTTCACGAGCAGGCCGAAGGTCTGAAAGAAGGCGGCGCGGACGTGCTGTGGTTGGAAACCATCTCCGCACCAGAAGAGTACAAAGCCGCCGCCGAAGCTTTTGCCCTCGCGGACATGCCTTGGGTCGGCACCATGAGTTTTGACACCGCAGGCCGCACCATGATGGGTGTGACTTCCGCCGATATGGTGCAACTGGTCAACAGCCTGCCCAACAAGCCGCTCGGTTTTGGTGCCAACTGCGGCACTGGCGCGCCGGACCTCTTGCGCACTGTGCTTGGCTTCTCCGCCCAAGGCACCGAGACCCCGATCGTGGCCAAAGGCAACGCGGGCATTCCGAAATACCACGACGGCCACATCCACTATGATGGCACGCCAGAGCTGATGGCATACTATGCCGTCATGGCGCGCGACTGCGGCGCGACCATCATTGGCGGCTGCTGCGGCACCATGCCAAACCACCTCAAAGCCATGCGCGAAGCGCTGGAAACCCGCCCCCGTGGCGAGCGTCCGTCGCTTGAGGCCATTGCCGAAGCGCTTGGCGGCTTCTCCTCTGCCAACGACGGCACCGGCGATGACGCCGCCGCCCCAGCGCGCGAGCGCCGCGGCCGCCGCCGTCGCGGCTAAGTCTGAAACACCCAAAAGGCGCCGTTCACCGGCGCCTTTTGTTTAACTGCAATAGCCGGCGCGCTTGATCCGGCTTTTCGCAGACGCCTTTTCCAAATGGCGATAGCGCCCTCCAGAGTAGCGCGCGCAATCCAACGCGTGGCCCGCCGCAATCACCGCCGCACCAATGTCCTGCCCGTTGGCGTAACACACGCCAATGTAGCGATCATACGACCGCTCTCCGGTCAAATCACAGGTCACCTCTTTGCCGCGCAGATAGTTCACCGTCCAGCGCTTGGCATCCTTGCCTGCACGGGTCTTAAGCTCCGGCGCATCAACCCCTTGAAAACGCACCGGTGTGCCGTCCACGACAATCGTATCCGCGTCGCGCACTTGCACCTCCGCCCATACCGGCGTGGCCACCAAAACGGCAGCCGCAATTAGTCTTTTCATTTTGGTCGTCAGTCTTCTGTGAGTGGTGGCAGCACCTTAGCAGGCGGCAACTGCCAAGTAACAGAGACAGGCTCACAATAAGGCGCCATGGGCAGACCACCGCCCATAACGCTGTTTTTCAATTCCAAAACCCCTCAAAAGGCGTATTTTGACCGCAGCGTCGCAACCGTGTCGCCATTCTCTGCCAGCCACGTATTGAAAGCCTCCACAACGTCCGCACGGTTGCTGGAAGACACATGATAATTCGACACGGAGTGCGGCAGACTCTCATCAAACACCAGTGCCGTCTCGTCTTTGCCCAACTCACGCAAAACACGGCGGATCACATCCTGATTGGCATAGGCCCCGTCAATCCGCCCAACCAGCGCTTGACGCACCATGCCAATAAAGCTGGAGTTCTCCTTGAGCTTCACATCGCCGCTATTGATCCGATCGAGCCAGGAATACGGCGTGAACCCCAAAACCGTGCCAAGTTGATCAACCTCGTCTGCTGGACGCCCAACATGCTCAGGCAACACCATCACGCCATCGATCGCTTCAACCACAACGTCGGAATAAACCACGCCCTGACCGTCTTTCAGTTCCGGCGACCAATAGGCGTTGTCCGGGTATTTCAGGTCCACATCCCCCGTGACCACCGCCTGCATCAGCCGGGTGATTGGCAAGGCTTTGAACTCCAGTTCATACCCTTCATCCTCCGCAAAGGCGGTCAAAAGGTCCGCCCCAAATCCGGTGTAACTCTGCCCGTCCCAATTGTAGTGCGGAAGGTATTCAATGTTTTCCACGCCCACGACTAGGCGTTCGGCGGTGGCCACTCCGGCCGTACAGGCCAACGAAAGGCCAACTGCTGCAATCACGTTCTTCATAGTCCGTCTCCTATGGAAATAACTCAGACCCGCAGCATCAGGGCCTGAAACTTTCCAATGTGTTGACTTTCGCAAAAGCTGAAACAGTTTCAGAAAAGCGCCAGTTGTCCATCCCGCGCGAGTGGCACCTCAAACAGATCACAGCGCAGTTTGGGCATCTCTTCATTCAAGCCAAAACGCACACGGGCTTTCTCCACCCGCTTCGCGATCATCTCCGCATAGATCCCCTCGCCCCGCATGCGTTTGTTGAACTCCGCGTGATACAGCTCCCCGCCATGCATCTCCCGCATCCGCGCCAGAACTTTTGCCGCGCGCCCTGGATTGGCCGCCTCTAACCATTCCTCAAACAACGGCGCCACCTCCATTGGCAGACGCAACATGATCCAAGCCATGCCGGTAGCACCGGCGTCCGCAGCTGCCTCTATAAGCGCCTCAACCTCATGATCCGTCAAACCCGGCACCACCGGCGCCAGCATCGCGCGCACCGGGATGCCCGCCTCTGTGAGCTTTCGAATGATCTCCAACCGCCGTTTGGGCAAGGGACAGCGTGGCTCCATCGCGCGCGATAGGCCCACATCCATCGTCGTCAAAGACACCCCGACCTGCGCCAGACCTTTGGCCGCGATGTCACTCAAAATATCAATGTCGCGCTCGACCAATGTGCCTTTGGTGGTGATGGCCACCGGATGATTAAACCGCTGCAAAACCTCCAACACTGAACGCATCACACGATAGCGCCGCTCAATCGGCTGATACGGATCGGTGTTGGTGCCAATCGCCAATAGGCTGGGCTGATAGGCTTTGCGCCGCAACTCTTTCTCCAGCACCTCCGCCGCCTTCGGCCGCGCCACCAGCTTGCTTTCAAAATCCAACCCCGGCGACAGCCCCAGATAGGCATGTGTCGGCCGCGCAAAACAATAAGTGCAGCCATGCTCACACCCACGATAGGGATTAAGGGAGCGATCAAATGGTATGTCCGTCGACGTATTGCGTGTGATCACTGACCGGGGCCGCTCCTCACTCACCTCAGTGACAAAGGCACCCCGCTCTTCCGGGATCTCCCAACCATCCTGTACGTCCTCGCGCTCCAGCTCATAGCGCCCAGGCGCATTGCTTTGCGCCCCCCGCGCCTTGCGCCGTGCCACATCGATTTTGGACTGTTTCAGGTCAGACATACGCCCAAAATAGAACAAAAAGTGAACAAATACAACAAACCCCATGATCTGGATGAGAAACTTTCATCTCTCACATGATTTTTGCCCCTACACGTCGCACCCGGCGCTGGCTATGTCGCTATTCAGACAGTTTGCCCGCTCAAAAGCATTGAAAGCTGGGGTATATTGAATAGCAACCGGTGCCCGCTTCGGGCCCCCGCCAGGGTATGGGAATACGCGCATGTCAGAAGAAGAAGACGACATCATCCTGTCCGAACTCAATGACGAGGAACTTGTCCAACAGATGTTTGACGACCTCTACGATGGCCTCAAGGAGGAAATCGAAGAAGGTGTGAACATCCTGCTGGAACGCGGCTGGGAACCCTACCGCATCCTGACCGAAGCGCTGGTGGGCGGAATGACCATCGTTGGCGCTGACTTCCGCGATGGTATCCTCTTTGTCCCTGAAGTGCTTCTGGCGGCCAACGCCATGAAGGGCGGCATGTCCATCCTGAAGCCTTTGCTGGCCGAAACCGGCGCGCCACGCATGGGTTCTATGGTCATCGGGACCGTCAAAGGCGACATTCACGACATCGGCAAGAACCTGGTTTCCATGATGATGGAAGGCGCTGGTTTTGAAGTGGTGGACCTCGGCATCAACAACGCTGTTGAAAGCTACTTGGAAGCGCTTGAAGAGCACAAGCCGGACATCCTCGGCATGTCTGCCTTGCTCACCACCACCATGCCCTACATGAAGGTTGTCATCGACACGATGGTCGAGCAAGGCCTGCGTGATGACTACATCGTTCTGGTTGGCGGTGCCCCACTGAACGAAGAGTTTGGCAAGGCCATTGGCGCAGACGCCTACTGCCGTGACGCGGCTGTGGCCGTCGAAACCGCCAAAGAATGGGTTGCGCGCAAACACAACCAGATGAGCGCCTGATCAGGCCCTATCCCTTTGCTCACTCCCCGAGCGATTTGATCCGGCCCGCCCTTCACAGGCGGGCCGTTTTTGTTCAAGGTACCGACATGTCTGGACTTTACTCCCCCGATCTCGCCCGCATCCACGCCGAAGGCTACAACGACACCTTTGACGAGGCACACGACTGGCTCGCCGCGCAAATTCTGCACGGCCCCGCCAACGCCCATCTGTTTGACATTGGCTGCGGCGATGGCACCTGGCTTTCCGTGGCCGAAGACCGCGGCGTCATGGGCGAAGGCGTTGACCTCTCTCCGGCCTTTGTGGAAATCGCCCAAGCTCGTGGCCTTCTGGTCAAACAAGGCAACGCAGCCGACATCCGCATCCCCAAAGGCACCACCGCGATCACCTGTCTTGGAGAAGTTCTGAGCTACATAGACGCCACCACCAAACGCGACACGCTTCTGCCCGTGGCCCGCGCGGCGTTTGACGCGCTGCCCTCCGGCGGTCTGCTCTTTGCCGACCTCATCGGCCCCCGATGCCTACCCAAAGCGCCACGCAACACTGGCATAGACTGGCAAATGCGCATTGAAGTCACCGTCGAGCGCGGCCTCCTCACCCGCCGCATCGAAACCCAGGTGGGCGATCGGTTTGACACGGTCATCCACCAGCAATCCCGACGCCATCCGGCAAGCACTAAACAGGCGCTTGAAGCCATCGGCTGGCGTTGCGAGATCCTCGATAGCTACGGCCCTGCAGGGCTTCTCCCGGGACGTTTTGCCATCAAGCTGACCAAGCCATGACGCAACTCCCCAACGACAGAACGCTGGCGCAATCTGGCCTTGCCCCCACTGGCTCAACCGGCCGCATACTTCTGCTGGCCTGCGGCGCGCTCGCGCGTGAAATCCTTGACCTGATCAAACTCAACAACTGGTCCCACATGGACCTCACCTGCCTGCCCGCCATCTTCCACATCCATCCAGAAAAAATCGCGCCGGCCGTTCGCGACGCCGTTGCCAAACATCGCGACAGCTACGCCGACATCTTTGTGGTCTACGCTGACTGCGGCACCGGCGGGCAGCTTCAACAAACCTGCGACGAACTAGGCGTCAAAATGATCGCAGGCCCCCATTGCTACAGCTTTTTTGAAGGCAACGACCGCTTTGCCAAAATCGCTGAAGACGAATTCACCGCCTTCTACCTGACCGACTTTCTGGTCCGCCAATTTGACGCTTTTATCATCAAACCCATGGGGTTGGATCGCCACCCCGAATTGATGGAGATGTACTTCGGCAACTACGAGAAACTGGTCTATCAGGCCCAAACCGACGATCCCGCGCTGACCGAAAAAGCCAAAGAATGTGCGGATCACCTCGGCCTGGCCTTCGAGCGTCGCTTCACTGGCTACGGTGACATGGCCACCGCGCTCAAGGCCCTATAAAATAGGAGGCGCCCCAATTTGGAGCGCCTCTCTAACCCTTTAGGACAACCGCCGCGTCGGCGTCTTGTCTGTCGTGTCTTCAGACGTCTCCGCTCGACGGTTCTTCTCCAACAGCGCCTCAAACGCATCAAATATGCGCTTCATGTGCTTGCTTTTGTACGGAAAAACCTCTTCGTCATCCATGTCATGCACGATCAGCGCATTGTCCGCTTCAAACACGACCAGATTGCCATCCGGGTCTTCGGCGCAATCCACACCAAAGTAATCCAGATCAATCGCATCGGTCAGCGCGCCAAACCCACTTTCGTGTCGCGTCACAAACCGGCGCTCAAAACTGTCCATCCAGGCCGCCTCTTCGGCGCGCTTCTCGGCAAACTCTTCCATGCGCGCGTTCAGGTACCAAAGGTCCCACTGGTCCGCGATGGCCATGTGGCATGGGAAAGGCTGCCCATCCACAAAGATCACGCGGTATTTGCGATAAAACCCGTCTTCCCGCGTTGCGTAACGGATATACTCGGAGACGAAGAACGCGACTTCATTGCGCTCAAACAGGTAGTCACTCAACGCATCCCGGCTTTCGATCAGCACCAGCCCTTCGCCCGCATGGCTACCTACCGGCCGCACCACATAGGGGTAATCCCCAAGCGCCGCCAAACTGTCTTCCGCCGCTGCATCTTCCAGTTCCCAGCGGTCAAACCGCTGCGTCTTCGGCAAAGTCAAACCCGGTTGGCCGGCAAACATCGCTTCAAGCGAATCCCGCTCAAGATCTACCTGACCATTTGGTAAGTTTACCACTTTGGTTCCCACTGCTGCGGTCAACGCGCGCACCTTGTTCTGAAACGCTTCGGCCTTCACACTGTCCGCAGGAGCGGCGCAAAACGCCACATCATGGGCAGGCAGATCGATCTGCTCGTCGCTCTCAACATTCAGATAATAAGTCAGAATTTCAACATCTGCACCCTGCAGCAAAAACTCAATTGGGGTGTTGCCTCCAATATGGCTCGGTTCAGCAAACACCAGCAGTTTAGTGCGCGCGCCATCTGTTTTTTTGGTGCTGAAAATACGTTGACGCTTCAGCGCCTCATCCTGCCAGGCCAGCCCTGCTGCGCGGTTGCCCTGCAACTGATCAATCACCGACAGATCCATAAAGATGCCGTCCGCATCTTTCCCGGTGAACACTTTGCTCAGCAGCTCATTGCGCAGAGGCTGCAGATCGACGCCGTCAAACGCCATCTTCGTCAGGCTCGCAAGCCCGCTTCTTTCTTGAGGTTCCATTCTGGCTCCTAATTTTCGTGCCCTACTGGAATGCCCCAATCGTTGTTAAAAATAGGTGCAAGCAACCATTACAATTTTCACTAACTGCAAATTTGTTTTGTCGGAGATCAAAGGCTCTTGGAAAAACCACTGCTCCCCAACGGCTTACACCAAAGATGTCACCCACAAAATTGTCGCATCGTCTTCGCTGACCGACACCACATTGTGGCCCATTGAGCCATCGTAATAAGCACTGTCTCCGCGGCGCATTTCCACCGGTTCATAAAACTCGGTGTAAAGCGTGATCACGCCAGTCAGCACATAGAGAAACTCTTCCCCATCGTGCCGCACCCAGCCGTCAAACTCGTCCATCGACCGCGCCCGCACGCGCGCCCGATATGGCAACATCGCCTTCTTGCGTAGCCCCTCGGCCAAAAGCTCATGTTCATAGGTGGTGGTCACCTGCCGGGTGCCTTCACCGGATTTCACCACCGACATCCGCCCGTTGACCTGATCCTTCTGCGGCGCAGTGAACAGCTGCGGCACAGAAATCTCCAAGCCCACCGCCAGTTTCTTCACCGCGTCATACGTCGGCGACATCTGGCCATTCTCGATCTTGGACAGCGTGGACCGCGCCAAACCAGCCTGGCTCGCCGCCTGCTCCAGCGTCCAGTTGCGAGCCTTGCGCAGCTCACGCACACGTTCACCAAGGTCCAGCGGCTCAACATGATCCTGCTCGCCGTTTTCACGCGCGATCTTGATCAAGGATTTTGGGTCTTTAGAGGTCATGCGCGCTTATATCCCGCACAAGACGCAACTGGCAACCGCCTCCTGCCTCTTGCACGTGTCGCTCAAGCCGCATAGGCCATTTCCATGCTTTCGATCTTTGACCAAGGCCCGCCACCGCCCTGCCCGTCCTCCTTCAACATGGCCGCCCATGTGCTGCGCCATGCGGACCGTTTGGCCGACAAAGAGGCCCTGCGCGTGCTATCCCCCAACACGCCCGAAAGCTGGACCTACGGCGCGCTAAAATCCGCCATTCTCGGCACTGGCACAGGTTTGTTGCGTGCAGGTCTAAATCCCGGCGACCGCGTGTTGATGAGGCTCGGCAATACGGTCGAATTCCCAATTGCCTACCTCGCCTGTATCGCGGTTGGTCTGATCCCCGTACCAACGTCCTCACAGCTGACCGAGGCCGAAGTCACCAGGATGGTCGAACCTCTGGAGCCCGCCGCCATCTTGCGAGATCCGGAGGTTTCCACTGCTTCAGGTTTTGATCGTAAAACGCTGACAACACACAACCTTCTATCGTTTCACTCCTATCCACCAGCCGACTTCAACATGGGCGATCCCAATCGACCTGCCTACATCATCTACACCTCCGGCACCTCTGGCATCCCCCGCGCAGTGGTTCACGCCCACCGCGCGATCTGGGCGCGCCAGATGATGTTTGACGGCTGGTACGATCTGCACGAGGACGACCGCCTCCTGCACGCCGGTGCCTTCAACTGGACCTTCACGCTTGGCACCGGCCTGATGGACCCTTGGACCAAAGGCGCCACCGCCTTGATCCCGGCACCCGGCACGGCAACCGACGCCCTGCCAGACCTTCTGCGCGACAATCACGCGACCCTGTTTGCCGCCGCGCCGGGCGTCTACCGCAAGATACTGGCAACCACCGAAAACCCGGCGCTTCCGGACCTGCGCCACGGCCTCTGCGCAGGTGAAAAGCTGTCTGAGCCGCTGCGCACTCAATGGAACGCGGCCACCGGCACCAAACTCTACGAAGCCTTCGGCATGTCCGAATGCTCCACATTCATCTCCGCCAGCCCAGACCACCCGGCCCCCAAAGGCACGCTTGGCCGCCCCCAAACCGGCCGCCACATTGCGGTCCTCGACGACACCGGCCCAGTCCCGCGCGACACCCCCGGCACCATCGCCGTCCACACATCCGACCCCGGTCTGATGCTTGGCTACCTCAACGCACCCGAAGAGACCGCCGCGCGCCTCCAGGGCGACTGGTTCCTCACCGGCGATCTGGGCCAAATGGACGCCGACGGCCACATCACCTACATGGGCCGCGCGGACGATATGATGAACGCCGGTGGCTTCCGCGTGTCCCCGTTGGAAGTTGAAGCCGCCCTGCTGCCCCACCCGGACATCACCACCATCGCCGTCACAGATGTGGAGGTCAAAACCGACACCCGCATCATCGCCGCCTTCTATACCGCCGATCACGATCTCGTGGAGGACGAATTGAAAGCCTTTGCGCAGACCCATCTGGCACGTTACAAGCAGCCTCGGCTCTTCAAACGCCTGCCCGCGTTGCCCACCAACGCCAATGGCAAACTCAACCGCCGCGCTCTGCGCGAGACCTACAAGGCATCCACATGATCAAACTCGACATCATCTCCGACCCGATCTGCCCGTGGTGCTTCATCGGCAAGTCTCGCCTGATGAAAGCTTTGGAGGCCGAGCCCGATCATCCCTTTGTGATCGAGTGGCACCCGTTCCAGCTCAACCCGGACATGCCGGCCGAGGGCATGGACCGCCGCGAATACTTGGAAACAAAGTTTGGCGGCAAGGAAAACGCCGTGCGCGTCTATTCCGAGATCGAGCAACACGCCACCGAGGAAGGTCTGGAGATCGACTTCGCCGCCATCAAACGCACGCCCAACACCATCAACGCCCATCGGCTGATCCACTGGGCAGGCATCGAGCAAAAACAAAACGCTGTGGTCGATGCGCTGTTTGCGGCCTACTTCAAAGAAGGCCGCGACATCGGTGACACGGATGTGTTGGCAGATATTGCCGACAGCGCGGGCATGGACGCCGCCGTGGTGCGCAAGTTGCTGGAGTCCGATGCCGATGTTGAAGACATCCGCAAACGCGATGCGCACAGCCGCGAAATGGGGGTGAACTCGGTGCCTACATTTATCGTGGCCAACCAACACGCCGTGCCTGGTGCGCAACCTGCCGACCTCTGGCGGCGCGTCATTGCCGATCTGAAAGCTCAGACGGCGACGGAAAACGCCGCGGAATAGTCACTGAACCAGCGTTCATTCTTCACTTGTGAACCACAGCGCCCCGCGCTACCCTAGTCCGGTCAGCCCGCCATTTTGCGGCCTGACCACTCAAGCACGATCACCCGACTGGTGTGGGCCAGAGACGACACAGCAACGCCGCCGCGTGCTGTCCGCTCGCCTGCCTGTCGTCCTTTTTGACGGAGCAAGTCATGACCAAAGACAATCTGCCGATGAGCCAGGTGGAATTCATCGCCCTCTGCGCCATGATGTTCGCCACCATTGCGTTTTCCATCGACGCTATGCTCCCGGCGCTGCCACAAATCGCCGCCGAGCTCAGCCCCGGCAGCCACAACACCGAGACCCTGATTGTCATGTCCTTTGTCATGGGCATGGGCATGGGCACGTTTTTCACCGGCCCGCTGTCAGACCGCTTTGGTCGCAAGCCGGTGCTAATCTCCGGCGCGATACTCTACATCCTCTGCGCGTTCATCGGCTGGATGAGCCAAACCCTGGAGTGGCTGCTCTTCGCTCGCCTGTTCCAGGGCATGGGCGCAGCAGGTCCGCGCGTGGTCACCCTTGCCATCGTGCGTGACCTCTTCTCTGGCCGCGAAATGGCCCGCATCATGTCCTTTGTCATGATGGTTTTTATTATTGTGCCTGCCGCAGCGCCACTGTTGGGGCAATTCATCATCGACCTGTCGTCCTGGCGCGGCATTTTTGTCGCCTTCATGCTTTTCTCCCTGACATCTGTTCTCTGGATCGGCATTCGCCTGCCAGAGCCGCTGCCGGTTGAGAACCGTCGCCCCTTCAGCATCGGCAAACTCATTGCGGGACTGCGCGAAATGTGGGGCATTCCCTCCGTGCGCACATCCATTCTGGTGCAATCTCTGATCATGGGCTGTCTCTTCGGGCTGATCGGCTCGGTGCAACTTGTGTATGATCAAACCTATGATCGCGCCGCCGAGTTCCCCTATTGGTTCGCTGGCATCGCACTGGCCTCCGGCACAGCGAGCCTTCTCAATGCCAAACTTGTCGTCAACCTCGGGATGCGCTTCCTCGTCACGGTAGCGATAGCAGGTAAGGCCATTTTCGCTGCGGTTATGTTGTTCTTTGTAATGACACCGGACCTGAACGTTCAGTTCTATGCATTTGCCCTGTGGCAATTGACCGTGTTCTTCTCCATCGGCTTGACGATCGGTAATCTCAACGCCATGGCGATGGAACCGCTGGGCCATATGGCCGGCACCGCTGCCTCCGTGATGGGCGCGCTGTCCACCATCTTTGGGGTCATCCTGGCTGCTCCGATTGGTCTGGCGTTTGACGGCACCCCGTTCCCGCTTGTGCTTTCTGTTGGCGTGCTGGCCTTGATCGGCTTCATGCTGATGTTGCACATGCGCCGCATCGAAGCCCGCGCTGTGGCCGCCTAAGAGCGCTTGCACATCCGCTGGTCGTGCGAAACAGTGGCCGCATGACCAGCGCATTGATTTTCCGTAACCGCAATTACCGCCTGCTTTTTGCTTCCGGCGCCCTGACCAACCTCGGCGACGGCCTTGTCATGCTGGCCATCCCTTGGCTGGCAACCCTGCTAACGCGTGATCCTGTGGCCATTGCCGCCGTCGCAGCCGCGGGTCGCCTGCCTTGGTTGTTTTTTGCCTTGCCCGCCGGAGTGATCGCCGATCAGGTCGACCGTCGCAAACTCATCGCCCGTGCTGACCTTCTGCGCGCCGCGCTGGTGGGTGCCATTCTCTGGCTCGCCCTTAGCGCACCCGGTCCAAGTGCCATCTGGCTGCTTGCTGCACTGACCTTCCTTTTGGGTGCCGCCGAAGTCCTGCGCGACAACGCCGCTCAAACCATTCTACCCGACATCGTCACCGCTTCTGATCTGGAGGCTGCCAATGGCCAAATGTGGAGCGTGGAACAACTCACCGGCCAGTTCATCGGCCCGCCGCTCGCAGGCTTCCTGATCGCTTCCAGCGTCGCTCTGCCCTTTGGTCTCGACGTCGCCGCGCTGGTCCTCGCCGCCGGCCTCGTCTGGATGATCAGCCTCGCGCCACGCCCCAAAGTGCAACAGAACTTCTTCGGCGCTCTCAAAGAAGGCATCGCCTTCATGCGCTCCGATCAACTACTCCTGCGCCTCGCGGTCGTGCTGGGCTGCGCCAATTTCATCGCCACCGCCACAATGACGGTACAGGTGCTTTTTGCGCAGGACGTGCTCACCCTCACCGCCACCCAATACGGTTTCCTGCTCTCCATCGCCGCGCTTGGCGCCATCACCGGCAGCCTCACCGCCCCCAAATTGGTGCAATGGTTTGGCACCCAGGCCTGTCTCTATGTATCTATCGCTACCTGGAGCCTCGGCAATGCCACGATCGGCCTAAGCAGCACTGCCGTGCCCATGGCCCTAGCGCTGTTCTCGGTGATGGCCGCTTCCATGCTCTGGAACGTGATCACTGTTTCTTGGCGTCAACGTCGCATTCCAACCGAGCTTCTGGGCCGCGTGAACAGCATCTATCGCTTCTTTGGCTGGGGCAGCATGCCACTTGGCGCGATGGCCGGTGGGGCCATGGTTGCACTTCTGGAACCCTCGCTGGGCCGAGACCTCGCCCTGCGCGCGCCTTTCCTGGCCGCCGCCGCGCTCTGCCTCTGCCTATTGCTCTACGCCATCGCTCGCCTGCGGTTGGACTGACGCCGGGTGTCCTTTGGCCCAGAACAGCGCGGACATCTGAGGGCAGCGCCCCCATCCTGTCTGCGCAGAACGCACCTCCGCAAAACAGCCGTGGTACCGACGCAATACCGAACCGCTATTTGGCCGCTTTCGCCTTCTTGCGCTTCTTCTCGTCCACAACCTTCTGCGCCAGATCACGGGCAATCGCAAAGGCGCCTTTGATTTTGTCAGACGACTTCTTCCAGTCCCGCCGCACAACAATCTTGTTGTCTTTGACCTTGGCCAGTCCCTTCTGGTCCTGAATGAATTCCACCAGCCCCTGCGGCGAGGAAAACTTGTCATTGTGGAACTGAATGGTCGCCCCCTTGGGCCCACCATCAAGTTTGGCAATGCCTGCCTTCTTGCACATTTCCTTGATGCGCACGATCAAAAGCAAGGTATTGACCTCTTTGGGCAATTTCCCAAACCGGTCGATCAACTCGGCTGCAAAGCCTTCGAGCTCCACCTTGCCCTGCAAGCCGCTCAAACGGCGATACAGACCAAGGCGCACATCCAGATCCGGCACATAGCTGTCCGGGATCAGAACCGGCACACCGAGATTGATCTGCGGCGCCCATTGGTCATCGCCATCTGACAGACCTTCCAACTCACCCGCCTTGATCTTGGCAATCGCCTCTTCCAGCATCGACTGATACAGCTCATAACCCACGTCCCGCATCTGCCCGGACTGCTCTTCGCCCAACAGGTTACCGGCCCCGCGAATATCAAGGTCTTGAGAAGCCAGCGTAAATCCGGCCCCAAGCGTGTCCAAAGACCCCAAAACCCGCAGCCGTTTTTCCGCCGCATCCGTCAGTTTCACACGTGGCTTTGTGGTCAAATAGGCATAAGCCCGCGTCTTGGAACGCCCCACACGACCGCGAATTTGATAGAGCTGCGCCAACCCAAACATATCCGCACGATGCACGATCATTGTGTTGGCGGTCGGAATATCCAACCCGCTCTCCACAATTGTCGTCGCCAACAGCACGTCATATTTGCCGTCATAAAACGCATTCATACGGTCATCGAGTTCGCCCGCCGCCATCTGCCCATTGGCGGTGATAAAGCTCACTTCCGGCACGTGATCGCGCAAAAACTCTTCGATTTCAGGCAGATCACTGATGCGTGGCACCACGTAGAAACTCTGTCCCCCACGATAGTGCTCCCGCAACAACGCCTCTCGCACCGTGACCGCGTCAAAGGCGCTCACATAAGTACGGATCGCCAGTCGGTCCACCGGCGGCGTGCCAATGATCGACAGATCCCGCACGCCGGACAGGCTCAACTGCAAGGTCCGAGGAATTGGCGTCGCGGTCAGTGTCAACACATGCACGTCACTGCGCATCTGCTTGAGCCGCTCCTTATGCGCCACACCAAAATGCTGTTCTTCATCGATGATCAGCAGACCCAGGTTCTTGAACCGGATACTCTTGGCCAGCAACGCATGTGTGCCCACCACAATATCAACGGTGCCACGCGCCATGCCATCGCGGGTTTTCTCTGCGTTTTTGGCTGCAACAAAGCGCGACAAGGCCCTGACTTCCAAAGGAAACCCACGAAACCGCTCCGCAAATCCTTTGGCGTGCTGTCGTGCCAACAAGGTGGTGGGCGCAATCACTGCCACCTGCTGACCAGACATTGCCGCCACGAAAGCCGCGCGCATCGCCACCTCGGTTTTGCCAAAGCCCACATCACCACAGACCAACCGATCCATCGGCCGCCCGGACGCCAGATCTCCAATCACATCCTCAATCGCGCGCAGCTGATCCTCGGTCTCCTGATAAGGGAACCGCGCCGAAAACTCTTCCCAGGCATGATGTTGCGCTTCCAGAACGGGTGCAGACCGCAGTTCCCGCTCCGCCGCCACACGAATAAGCCGATCCGCCATTTCGCGAATGCGCTCTTTCAACTTGGCTTTCTTCGCCTGCCAAGCACCGCCACCAAGCCGGTCCAACAGGCCTTCGTCATGGCCGTATTTGGACAGCAGCTCGATGTTCTCAACTGGCAGGTAAAGCTTTGCACTTTCAGCATATTCCAGCGCAATGGTCTCATGCGCCGCGCCCGCCGCAGTCACCACCTCAAGCCCCAGATAGCGCCCAATACCGTGATCCACATGCACCACCAAATCGCCAGGACTTAACGACTGCGTCTCGGTCAAGAAGTTCTCGGCCCGCTTTTTCTTGCGCGGCGCACGGATCAAACGATCGCCCAGGACATCCTGCTCTGAAATCACCGTCATACCCGGCGTTTCAAATCCATGCTCCAATGCCCAAACTGCTAGAAACAGCCCAGTCTTGCCAAGGTTACGCGCATCGTTGACGTGGATGGTCTCCGCCAGCCCCTCATCCTCAATCAACCCACTCAAACGTTCCCGCGCACCTTCGGAATAGCTGGCCACCACAACCGGCCCATCCGCCTGTTTTTTGCGAATATGGTCCGCCAAAGCGCCAAACAGGCTCAGGTTTTCCTGCTGACGCTCGGGCGAGAAATTGCGGCCAATGCGCCCGCCTGCATCGATCACACCCGGCCCAGAAGCCTGCGGCAATGCCGAGAAGTGCAACACCCGCCGGCCACCAATTGCGGCGGTCCATGCCGCATCATCCAGATACAACAACTCCGGCGGCACAGGCTTGTACACCGTGTCCAACCGCGCCTTCTGCGACATCGCGTGTTGGCGGGTCTCATACTGATCCGCAACACTGTCCCAGCGCGCAATGCGCGCCGCATCCGATTGATCGTCCACGGAAATCACCGCATCCGGCAAATAGTCAAACATGGTTTCCAGGTCTTCGTGGAAGAACGGCAGCCAATGCTCCACACCCTGATGCTTGCGTCCCGCGCTGATTGCCTCATAAAGCGGATCATCCGTGCCCGCCGCGCCAAACTCGATACGGTAATTCTGCCGAAATCGCGTAATCGCCGCCTCGTCCAGTATGACTTCGCTCACTGGCGCCAGTTCGATAACATCCAGCTTTTCGGTCGTCCGTTGAGTTGCAGGATCAAACCGCCGCACGCCATCGAGCACATCGCCAAAGAAATCCAGCCGCACCGGCTCGCTGTCACCCGGCGGGAAGATATCGATGATCCCACCCCGGATCGCATAATCCCCCGGCTCCATCACTGTAGGTGCCTGCGTGAACCCCATACGCACCAGAAACTGCCGCAAGGCGCCCTCATCAACACGCTGATCCAACTGTGCGCGGAACGCGGCTTCTTTCAACACCTTGCGTGCAGGCACGCGCTGCGTCGCCGCATTCAACGTGGTCAGCAACACAAACTGGCTGGGCATATCATGCACCAGCCCCGCCAATGTCGCCATGCGCGTGGCCGAAATATCGGCATTCGGCGACACGCGATCATACGGCAAGCAATCCCACCCCGGAAACACAATCACCGGCATGTCCGGCGCAAAGAACTCAAGCGCTGACTTGGTCGCAGCCATGCGCTTGTCGTCACGCGCCACATGCACCACCGGCCCGTTGCTCTTTGCAACCTCTTTCAGGATCAGCTGAGCATCAAAGCCCTCCGGTGCCCCACCAACAGAGATGTGTTGCGCGTCTTTCATCGGTGTAACCGTCCAGTTTTCAAGTTGTTACGCGGGCAAACTTAGCCAAGTGGCGAGATTTGGAAGTTCTGAAACATGCCCCAAAGCGAGGTCACAAAAATCGAGATCATGCCAATAAACTGCACCCAAAAGCGATGCCGCGCCAGCCGCTTTCGCAGCTCTTCTCCTGTGGGGCTGTCCGCGCGAATACGCCGCGCAACACGCACACTCAGCATGCTGACAATACTCATGGGAAACAGCAACAAAAACACCGCCTGTGCAAACTCCACGTTATAGGCAAACCCAACACCAGCAAGTCCGGTGAGAATGAAGAACGTGAAACCAATTAGGAAAAGCCCTGACACATCAATAATATGCAGCAAGCGATTGCTGTTGATCCGCACCAGATCCTGAAGGTCAATCTCCGCCTGTCCGCCTTTCCGCTTGGCCCGCAACACGGAATCCCATGGCACGCCCAGCACCCAATGGCTGGCCGAAGACCAAAAAACCGCAAGTGCAATCCAGAACCAGAGGTTGCTGAAGCTGCGCATATCGATGAGTTCAAAAAGTGTTTGGCTCAGGTCCAAAGTCTTCACTGCCCTTTAGAATTTCACCTCACATACCGCGCCCGTGCGGCAATTCCTAGCCTTGAGGTGCGCGAAAATCCGTGGCACCTCTGCTGTTGCAAATTTACGGAGCCTGCCATGACCCACACGCCAGCGCCTTTTCCCACGACTCGACTGCGCCGCACTCGACAATCGGCTGCTGTGCGCGGCCTTGTGCGCCAGAACACGCTGACCGTGGATGACCTGATCTGGCCAGTTTTTGTGCGCGATGGCGAAGGCGTGGAAGAGCCTATTCCCTCCATGCCGGGCGTGTTCCGCCGGTCCGTTGACAAGATTGTCGAGGCCGCCCGCGAAGCCGCGGATTTGGGCATCCCGGTGATTTGCCTGTTTCCCTACACTGATCCGGCATTAAAAACCGAAGACTGCTCAGAGGCCTGGAACCCGGACAACCTCTCCAACCGCGCCACCCGCGCAATCAAAGAAGCAGTGCCAGAGATCGCCGTGATGACCGATGTCGCGCTGGATCCATACAACATCAACGGTCACGACGGCTTTTTGGTGGACGGCGAGATCGTCAATGATGCCACCGTTGAGGCACTGGTAAAACAGGCGTTGTCCCAAGCCGAAGCTGGTGCGGACATCATTGGACCTTCGGACATGATGGACAACCGCATCGGCGCCATCCGCGCTGCGCTGGAGGCCAACGGTTTTCAGAACGTCATGCTGATGAGCTACGCCGCCAAATACGCCAGTGCGTTTTATGGCCCGTTCCGCGATGCGGTTGGCGCCTCCGGCGCGCTCAAAGGAGACAAAACCACCTATCAAATGGACCCGGCCAACGCGGATGAAGCTCTGCGCCTTGTGGCGCGCGACCTCTCGGAAGGCGCCGACATGGTGATGGTCAAACCCGGCATGCCTTATTTGGACATCTGCCGAAATGTGAAAGACGAGTTTGGCGTGCCCACCTTTGCGTATCAGGTCTCCGGCGAATATGCGATGATCACTGGCGCGGCCCAAAACGGCTGGATCGACGGCGACAAAGCCATGTTGGAAAGCCTGATAGCGTTCAAACGTGCCGGCTGCGACGGTATCCTGACCTATTTTGCACCGGCTGTGGCTCGCAAACTGGCGGAAAAGTAGCCAAGAACCACACAAAATATAGTGATCCGGCGCAGTTTTCGTGACATCGAAGTCTGCGCCATCTATAATGATGCCAAACCGGATCACAGAAACCGGTGGCATGAGCAGAACCAAAACATATGGGCAAAAGACCATGAACACTCTCACACGACGCGGCTTTGCGCTGAGCGGACTTGCAGCGGCAGGCATGACCGCAGCTTGCGGAAACGGCGTAGGCTCCAACGCCTCCAGCGAGATCGACGCGCGCGTTGATACCACGCTGGACTATCTCTTCACCGAATACCCAAACACACTGGATCTGAAGGCGAAATCCACCGGCATTTTGACAATGCCGCTGATCACCGAGGCGGGTTTTGGCTTTGGCGGCGGCTACGGCCGTGGCGCCCTGCGCATCGACGATGTGACCGTTGACTACTACTCTGCCACCAAAGGCAGCGTTGGTCTGCAAATCGGGGCACAACAACACGCCCATGTGCTTTTCTTTATGACCGAAGGTGCGCTCACCGAGTTCCGCAGCTCCACCGGCTGGGCGGCCGGAGCCGGAGTGCAATATGTGGTCGCCAACGAAGGCGCCAATATTTCTGCGGAAACCACCAACTTGCTAGCTCCGGTGATCGCGGTGATCTTTGGTCAGGCGGGTCTCAAAGTCGGCGCCACGCTCGAAGGCATCAAATACACACGCATTATCCCGTAAGTCTTTGACTTCACTGGATATGCAGTGCCTCAAAGACATTCCTTACATCGAGCGCGACGGACAAACCCTCGCGCTCGATTTGTTTCTGCCAGACAGTACACCACCATCTGGCTTAATGATGTTTGCCCATGGCGGTGGTTTTATGAAAGGCGACCGTGTTGGGCCGCCGGCTGAAAAACTGGCTCGTCGGCTGACCAATCTTGGGGTGGCCATGGCGTCAATCAGCTATCGCTTGAATGCCGAGGACACGGACCTGCCGGTTCCGATCAGACGCCAGGTCTACGCCAATCGGCGCCGCGCCAAAGACGACGGCATCACACTACAGCACAATCTGATGGGTCCTCGGTTTGAAGCCGCGCGCCAAGACGTCGGTGCCGCGTTCGAGTTTCTACGAAGAGACCAATGCCCAACAAATTTCAATGCGCTGCCCATAGGTCTCATCGGCATCTCGGCCGGCGGTATGGTTGGCCTATCCCTAGTGTTTCCCAGCGACAACCTGCCAAGTTATGAAAAGCCCGCCTGCGTGATCGCCCTCGGTGCCGCCTTACAACATCCTTGGGCACTGACGGAAAACGCAGCTCCATGCCTCATGCTGCACAGTTGCGAGGACCGCATTGTACCAACCAAGAATTGCGAAGTACTGGCACCGCTCATCGCGCAAGCGAATGCCCCGATCGACATTCAAATCTGCGAGAAGAAAGGCCACAACGCGCCGGTGCATGCGTTGTTTGATGGCGGCGCCCCAAACGGGACGCCCTATTGGCAAATGGCGCTTGATCTTATGCGCCAAGCAGGTGTGCTTAGCCCATCGCGCGCAGGCGCTTGATCAGGCTCGACGTATCCCAACGCCCACCGCCTTGCTTCTGCACATCTTTGTAGAACTGATCCACCAGCGCGGTGACAGGCAGGCTCGCGCCCACCTCATCCGCGGTCGACAGACAAATCCCAAGGTCTTTGCGCATCCAGTCCACGGCAAACCCGTGCTCAAACTCATCGTCGATCATGGTCTCATAGCGGTTCTGCATCTGCCAACTGCCCGCAGCGCCACCGGCGATCACCTCGACAACTGCCCGGCCATCCAACCCGGCTTTCTCGGCAAAATGCAGCCCTTCTGACAGGCCCTGCACCAAGCCAGCGATACAAATCTGGTTCACCATTTTGGTCAACTGCCCGGCGCCGCTCCCGCCCAAACGCTTGATGGAGCGTCCATAGGCCTGCATCACCGGCTCCGCTGCGGCATAACTCGCTTCATCCCCGCCGCACATGATCGACAAAACGCCATTCTCGGCCCCGGCTTGTCCGCCAGACACAGGCGCATCCACAAAAGCGATGCCTTGCGCCTTACCCGCGTCATACAGCTCTGCCGTTACCTTGGCGGACACCGTGGTGTGATCGACAAAGATCGTGTCCGCCACCATGCCTTCAAACGCGCCATTCTCGCCGATGCAGACCTGCCGCAGGTCATCGTCATTGCCAACACAGCACATCACGAAATCCGCGCCCTGCACGGCCTCTTTTGGCGTCGCACCAAACGCCCCGCCGTGCTCCTGCGCCCAGGCTTCTGCCTTGGCAGTTGTGCGATTGAAAACAGTCACTTCGTGACCGGCCTTCACCAAATGGCCAGCCATCGGATAGCCCATTACACCCAGACCCAAAAAGGCAACTTTTGCCATCGTCTTTTCCCCAACTGTCTATTGTCGTAATACTTGTCTCGCCTGCGCAGGCAGAAGGCAAGAACAAACAAGGGCAGCCCCATGACCACATTCTTTCAATGGCTTTTGCGGATCGCGAGCGGCCTGGTGATTCTATGTGTGCTGGGCGTCCTGCTGGTCTATTTCCTCGCCTCGCGCAGCCTGCCGACATACGATAAATCCCTGACCGTCACGGGCATTGCGCAACCCGTCGAGATTGTGCGCAACAACGCCAACGTGCCCCACATCTTTGGCCAGTCCGACGACGATGTGTTCTTTGGCCTTGGCTATGCCCACGCCCAAGACCGTCTATGGCAAATGCTCACCATGCGCCGCACGGTTCAGGGCCGTCTGTCCGAGGTCTTTGGCCCGCGCACATTGGACATCGACAAACTTATGCGCCGCTTTGATCTGGCAGGCGCCGCCCGCCAATCCGCCTTGGTGCAAGACGATGAAACCCTCGCCGCGTTGGAGGCCTACGCCCGTGGCGTCAACGCGCGCATCAACGAGGTGAACACCGAGGCCCTGGGTCGCGGCGCGCCGGAACTCTTCCTGTTCAAACAAAGCTTCGCCCCGTGGCAACCGGTCGACTCCATTGCTTTGCAAAAACTCATGGCGCTGCAGCTCACCGGGCATATGCAGTTCGAAGTCCTGCGCGCCCGCACCTCTCTGGCTTTGCCGGATCAAGCGCGCCTTGTCGACATTCTGCCTGACGCGCCCGGTACAGGCGTGGCTGCTCTGCCCGAATACGCCAGCCTTGTTCCCAACACGCCAAGCTTTGCCAAAAGCACGCCACTGCCCGAGCATCCGCTTTCGCCCTTCGCTTTGCCAAGTCTCTCCGGCGCGTCCAATGCCTGGGCTGCCGCGCCCAACCGCAGCGCCTCTGGCGGCACCCTGCTCGCCAACGACCCGCATCTTGGCCTGTCCGCGCCTGCCATCTGGTATCTCGCGCGCTTGGAGCTGTCCTCCGGCGGCGTGATCGGGGCGACCATTCCGGGCATCCCAGTGGTACTGGCCGGACGCAGCAATGACCTCGGATGGGGCGTCACCGCCGCATATGTCGACGATCAGGACGTGATGATAGAGGAACTGGACCCGTCCAACTCTGAATTCTATCGCACGCCCCACGGCTTCAAACCCTTTGTGACCCGCAAATCGATCATCACCATCAAAGACGCGGATCCGGTCACACTCACCCTGCGCTGGACCGAAAACGGCCCCGTCCTGCCAGGCTCCGACTTCAACCTTGGCACCATCACGCCCCCCGGCCACGTCGCGGCGCTCCAATGGACCGCGCTCAGCCCGCGCGACACCTCCACCAGCGCGCTGATGGCTCTGATGTTTGCCAAATCCGTCGAGGATGGGATGGAAGCCACCGAAGGCCACATTGCCCCGGGCCTCACATTGACGCTGGCAGACCGCGAGAACATCGGCATGAAGCTGATAGGTGCATTGCCCAAACGCGCCACCAACCACCAAAGCCAGGGCCGTTTGCCCGCGCTTGGCTGGCGCGCGGAAAACCGCTGGCAAGGCACCTTTGATGCCTCCGCCAATCCGTCCTTTATCGAGCCCGTTGGCGGCATCGTCGGCAACACCAACAACAAAGTGGTCGAGCGGCCCTTCCCGGCTCACATCTCTCACGTTTGGGGCGACAGCCAACGCATTCAACGCTGGACCCGCCTGATGCAATCCCGCCGCGTGCACACCCGCGACAGCTTCATCGAGGCACAACTCGACACCGTCAGCTTCTCTGCCCGCGCCCTGCTCCCGCTCATTGGGGCAGATCTGTGGTTCACTGGCGAAGCCGCGCCCGAAGGCTCCCGCGAACGCCAACGGCAGCGCGCCCTAACCCTGCTCTCCGAGTGGAACGGCGAGATGAACGAGCATATGCCGGAGCCGCTGATATACGCCGCCTGGACCCGTGCTTTGCAAGAGCGACTGATCCGCGACGATCTTGGCCCCCTGGCCGATGAATTCATCCATGTAGAGCCGCTCTTCATCGAACGTGTGTTCCGCAATGTGGGCGGCGCAGCAGCGTGGTGCGACGTACGCCAAAGCGCGCCCAAAGAAACCTGCGCCGACATGGCACGCCTCGCGCTGGATGACGCGCTTATCGCCATCGAGGAACGCTACGGTCAACAGCTTGAGGCGCTGCGCTGGGGCGACGTGCACCAAGCCACCCATGATCATCAAGTCCTTGGCAAAGTGCCGGTCCTGCGCTTCTTTGTGAACATCCGCCAATCCACATCTGGCGGCGACAACACGCTTCAGCGCGGTAAAACCTCCGGCACCGGCGACAACCCATTCCTGAACGTGCATGCAGCGGGCTATCGCGGAGTCTATGACTTCGCCGACCCCGACAGCTCGGTCTTCATCATCTCCACCGGACAATCCGGCCACTTCCTGTCACGCTTCTACGATGACATGGCGCAACTCTGGCGACGCGGCGAATATATCCCAATGTCCTTGGACGAAGAACTGGCCCGCGCCGCCGCAGTGGGCGTCACAACCCTCACGCCCCGCGCGCAATAAAGGGCCTAAAGCCCCTCAAACTGCGCGCGTTGCTTTGGCGACCACAGGACGGTGATTTCAAAGCCGTCCTCGGTCTGCTCTTCGCTTTCGACAACGCCTTCTTTGAACAGCCACGCCCGGCCTTTGCCTTGTGCAAACGGCAGGGTGAGCACTTCGCGTGTCTTTTCTCCAGACAATGCCTGTGCAATGGCGGCAAACATCTCGTCCAGCCCCTGCCCGCTCACCGCAGACACGGCAAAGATCGCCTCCTCGCGCTCAGCTTTGGCAACCACCGCATCCCGCTCATCCGCGCTCAGCAGGTCAATCTTGTTCCAGACCTCAATCTGTGGCGTGTCCTCGCTCAGCCCCAGCTCTTCCAAAATGGTTGTCACATCTTCGGCCTGATGCTGGCTTTCCGGATGCGCAATGTCGCGCACATGTAGCACCAAATCCGCTGCCAAAACCTCTTCCAAGGTTGCGCGGAAAGCCGCCACCAGCTGCGTCGGTAGATCACTGATGAAGCCCACCGTGTCCGACAGGATCACTTCCGGCCCATTGTTGGGCAACTCCACCGCACGCATGGTCGGATCCAATGTGGCAAAAAGCATGTCCTTCGCCATCACATCCGCGCCGGTTACCCGATTGAAAAGCGTGGACTTTCCGGCGTTGGTATACCCCACCAGAGCCACAATCGGGAACGGCACCTTGGCGCGCGCTTTACGGTGCAATTCGCGGGTTTTCACGACCTTGGACAACTGCCGCCGCAACCGCACCAACTGGTCATCAATCGCCCGCCGATCAGCCTCAATCTGGGTTTCTCCAGGACCACCCACAAACCCAAGTCCGCCGCGCTGACGTTCCAAGTGGGTCCAGGCCCTTACCAATCGAGTACGTTGATAAGACAGCGCCGCCATCTCGACCTGCAACACGCCTTCGCGCGTGCGGGCCCGATCCGAGAAGATCTCCAAAATCAACCCGGTCCGGTCCAGAAGTTTGACCTTCCATTCCTTCTCAAGGTTGCGCTGCTGTACCGGCGTCACCGGCCCATCAATCAGGACCAGCTCCACTTCATTGGCTTTAAAAAGCGCCTTCAGCTCTTCGATTTTACCAGAGCCAAAAAGCTTGCCTGGCTGCGCCCGTGGCAAGCGCACCACGTTTGAGCCAACAACCTCAAGCTCCGGCAACGCCGCCGCAAGCGAAATGGCCTCTTCCAAAGCGAAAGAGGCCTCGCGCCGCACATCCGCGCCAGTGATATCGGGATGCAGGACCCAAGCGCGGGTCACCTGCGTGTCATGCTCCATCAAGAGGCGTCTTCACCCTCGTAAAGAGAAATCGGCTGCGCCGGCATGATTGTCGAGATCGCGTGTTTGTACACCAGTTGGCTCTGACCATCGCGGCGCAACAACACACAAAAATTGTCAAACCAGGTGATCACACCCTGCAATTTTACGCCATTGATCAGGAAAATGGTTACCGGAACTTTGGTTTTCCGGACGTGATTTAAAAATGCGTCTTGGAGATTCTGTCGATCCGAAGCCATGTCGCGCTTGCCTTTGTTCTTGTTTGTGCATCGGGTAGTCGTGCGCGGCGAGTATGGAACGTGGATTTATGACTTACCAGCCTAAATTGTTAAGTTTTTGGTCAGGCCCAACGTCAACCGCATCATTTCTGCCACAAATCCGGTGAAATCAATGCGATGATAGCCAAGGCCTCCAACCTGCCGAAGGTCATAGCTGCACATAAAATAAGCTTTTCTGCGACGCCAAGCGACGAAATCGCAATTGGAAACTCTCCGGCGATTTGCGTCAGTGGCCCAGCCGTGGTCAGCGCCGCAATTGCCAGAATAGTCGCCTCCTGAAAGTCATTTCCAAGCAGCGCCAGCGCAATGGTCACTGTCGCAATCGACAGCGCAAACAGCATAAAAAACACCCAGGCAATCACCGCGCCCTTGCGGCGGATCTGCCGCGCCCCGGTTCTGCGCCGCCCCAACACCACATTGGGATGCACCAGGCGCTCCATTTCTCCAAGCCCCTGCACATAGAGCGCATAGACCCGCAACAGCTTCACACCACCCGCCGTGGTGGCCACACCGCCGCCAACCATCGCCAAAGCCATCAGGATCAGACCAGGGGCGGACAGCCCGCTCCATTCGCGCGCCACCTCCCACTCACCACTCTGAAATCCAGTGGTTGTCAGGAAACTCATCACCGTGAAAATCCCGCCCCAGGCCGCCTTCAAAGCCGCCGCCGGATCTTGCAACGCATCATCTTCAAACGCGCCCACCCAATGGCGCATAAATAGCGCTGTCGGGACCACAGCCACGATCAGAAAGCCCATGCGCAACTCCGGGTCTTCCCAAAGGTTGCTGCGCCGCACAGAACCCGTATCCGAGCTAAATGTCCCGCGCGACAAGGCAAACAGCAAAAACAGAAAGATCACCATCTCGCCCGAAACGCCACTGACGCTGGACCCTACACCGCCCACCGCCGAAATACCGCTGGTCGACATGGTGGCCATAGCGTGCATTGTAGCCACAAACGGTCTGTCCCCCAGAATGATCAGCATTACGGCCAAGGCAAATGTCAGCCCAGCGTAGATCGGCACCAACCCCTGCGCCGCTTTGCTCCAGCGTTTCATCGGATGCGCGCGCTGCATATGGCCAAGACTGCTGCTCACCTGCCCCGGCTCCCCCACAGCGGTCACTTCAAACCCCCCGAGGCTCAACGGCGCCAAAACCGCCGCCGCCGCAATCCACATCAACAGACCACCCAGCCAGCCCACCATGCCACGCCAAAGATGCAGCGGATCGACCAGCATACTCGCCGGCTCGTAAATCGTCATACCCGTGGTTGTCAGGCTGCTGACCATCTCGAAATAAACATCCAGAAACGGCACCACATCCAGCGCTTCATACATCGGCCAAGCCAGCACAGCCGGAAGCAGCGTGATTGCAAAAAACAGAGCTTTCAGATTGTCAGACGTCCGCGCCTGTCGCTTGGTACCATGCGTGGCAATCGCAATCAAAACGCAGGCAAAAAGCACCAGAATGCCGCCGTAAAAGAACATGCGGGCGATAAAGTGCTGATCCTGATACACGGCCAAAACCGCAGGCACCAACATCATGGCCCCTGAGAACAGAACCATCTGCACAAACAGTGGAATTTGAGACAGGCCCAATCTCATGGCTTAGAAAAAGTCGATGGAGACCTGCAACAGCCGCTCCACCTCTGGCACGTCTGAGGTCAGGGAAAACAGCACAATCACGTTGCCTTCATCAATGCGCGTCCCGCCCTTCGGTTTCACGACTTCGGAGCCTTTCAAGATGGCGCCAATCAATACGCCTTCCGGAAATTCAATGTCCCGCACCATCTGGCCCGCAATAGGTGACGTCGAAAGCACCTCTGCTTCAATAATCTCTGCCTCGGTATCCCCCACCGAATAAACGTCTTTCACCCGTCCGTGCCGAATGTGACGCAAGATAGAACTCACCGTCGTGGCCCGAGGATTGATAAAGGCGTCAATCTCCAAAGGTGTCATCAACGGCGCGAGCGTCGGATCGTTGATCAGGGCAATCGCCAGCGGACAGCCGGCAGATTTGGACCGTACCGAAGCCAGCATATTGGTCTTATCGTCATCTGTCACAGCGAGAACCGCATCCGCGCGATCCACCCCTGCTTCCGCCAGCAACGCCACATCCATACCGTCCCCATTGAGAACAATGGTCCGCTCCAGCGCTTCGGCGGCCCGTTCTGCCACCTTTCTGTCGCGCTCAATGATCTTGGTCCGCACCCGCGAGGCGCTGGCCTCTAGCCGCTGCGCCACCATCAGACCGACGTTGCCGCCGCCAACGATCACCGCGCGCTCCTGCTTTTTCTGCTGTTTTCCAAATACTTCCATGGTTCGATTGACGTCTTCGGCCAAAGTGAACACGTATATATCGTCGCCAACAAAAAGCTGATCTCCGGGGTCCGGCGCAATCAGGGTCCCGCCACGACGCACGCCCACGACCACCGCGCTCAATGTCGAAAACAGATCCGTCAACTGTCGCAAGGGCGTGTTCACCACCGGACAATCTTCGTCCAGTGTCAGGCCCAACATCTGCACCTTACCGCCCAAGAAGGTTTCCGCGTCAAAGGCGCGCGGTGTGGCCAAACGTTTCAACGCCGCATCCGCCACCTCGCGCTCTGGTGAAATCACCACATCAATCGGCATGTGATCGCGTCGATACAGATCGGAATACAGCACATCCAGATAGGACTGGCTCCGCAGGCGCGCAATTTTTCGTGGCACAGAGAACACCGAGTGCGCGACCTGACATGTCACCATATTGACCTCGTCAGAATACGTCGCGGCAATCACCATATCCGCATCCCGCGCCCCGGCTCGGTCAAGCACATCAGGATAACTCGCGAACCCGGAAATGCCCTGCACATCCAATGTATCCGTTGCACGGCGCACCAGCTCCGGGTTGTTATCGACAACGGTAACGTCATTGTTTTCTCCGGACAAATGGCGTGCAATCTGCCACCCAACCTGACCGGCCCCGCAAATAATGACCTTCATGTGCTTCCCTCTAGGGTTTCGGCCCTCAGGCATGCCAGAACCCGCCTATCAGGTCAATTGCAACCGTTGACCCTTCTGAGCATTCGCGCTTTATTGGAATGGAATCAGAGGGTTCCAAGATGTTCAGATCTACAATGAGTCTGTGCCTGGTCGCCGCGCTGATCGCCGGTTGTAGCAGCACAAGCTATCAAAGCTTCGCCAAGTCCGGGGTCTCACGCAACAGGATGCAACAAGATGCAACTGCGTGTCAGGTCGAGGCAAACCGTCTCTTTCCGGCAGCAAACTTTACCACAACCATCAACAATGGTTGGGGATACGGAGGCTGGGCTGGGTATCACGGCCGTGGTGGTTACTGGGGCGGTGCGACAGTTGAGTCGCGCGATGTGAATGCATCCATGCGTTCTGAGCACCGAACCGATTGCATGCGCGTTATGGGGTATGTTCCGGTCATCCACCCAGTTTGTACAGACGATCAGCTCGCAGGCCGGAATTTCGCCGCCGTTTCAGGAGCTCCAGCGCCTGCGCCGAATCTCTGTGCCGTGCGTAGCAACAACACACGGGTTCTGGTGGACCTGAGCAAGCCGCTTTAGGAAAGGGTTGCCGACATGCATCGCTTGATCACATTTGGAACGAGCCTGTCACTTGTCTTGAGCCTGGCCGCCTGTACCGAGTTCAGCACCATGTATCAGGTTGGCAAAACCAAAACCGAACACAATGTTGACCAGGCACAGTGTAATCGGCAAGCAGCGGATCGGTTCCCGCCGCGCATCGTCACCGACTGGTGGCCAATTTATAACGCGGAAGGCCGCGTCGTTGGCCAGCGCCCCGAAAGCTACGACATCAACGAGGGGCCGCGCTATACTGAGGTGCGCAATTGTATGAACGCGCGCGGGTATCAGCGTGTGACTATCCCTTACTGTACGGACGAACAGTTGGCTGGTCGCTCCTTTGCGCCGCTCACTGTGGCGCCCACGCTAACCCCAAACATCTGCGGCCTGCGTAAGCAAGGTGGCGGCCGCGTGATCATCGATCTCAACAAGCCGCTGTAAGCAAAATGCAGAGGCTGGGCTTACCCAGCCTCTCGCGCTTCCTCTTCTTCACCAGTCACATGCGCCACACGTGTGCCTGCCTTGTTGGAGGTCACCACACCCAAAGACTTCAGCTTGCGGTGCAGTGCGCTGCGCTCCATGCCAACAAAGCTGGCAGTGCGGCTGATATTGCCGCCAAACCGGTTTATCTGCGTCAGCAGGTACTCCCGCTCAAAGGCTTCCCGCGCCTCGCGCAATGGCAAGGTCGCCAACGCACCGGACAGCACGACTCGCCCTTCTTCCGCTGGCGCATCGCTTTCCCCCGGCAACTCTCGGCACTCAATCGGCCCTTGCCCGTCACCTAGGATCAGCACCCGCTCAATCAAGTTCTTCAACTGACGCACATTGCCCGGCCACACCATGGTCTGCATCAACGCCGCCGCATCCGCGCTCAGCTCACGCAGCGGCAAACCCTGCGCATCATTCAGCCGCGCAAGGAAATAGGCCGCCAGGGCTGGAATATCCTCCCGCCGCTCTTCCAAAGACGGCACCGAGATCGGCACCACATTCAACCGGTGATACAACTCTTCCCGGAAAGTCCCCGCGTCAATCGCTTGTTTTAGGTTGCGGTTTGTCGAGGAAATCACCCGCAAATCAACCCGCACTTTCTTTGCGCCGCCCACACGGGTAAACTGCTGATCCACCAGCACCCGCAGGATTTTGCTCTGCGCTGCCAGCGGCATATCCGCCACTTCGTCAAAGTAGATCACGCCGCCGTTGGCCTGCTCCAACAGACCGGTCTCAACACCGCGCTCCGCGCTCTCGCGACCAAACAGGATCTCCTCCACCCGATCCGGGTCCATGCCGGCGCAAGACACCGTGACAAACGCCGCTCCCGCTCGGTTGGAATTCGCGTGAATGTAGCGCGCCGCCACATCCTTCCCGACTCCCGCCGGACCGGTCAGCATCACCCGTCCGTTGGAACGCGTGACCTTGTCCAACTGCGAAATCATGCCCCGGAAAGCGGCACTCTCGCCGATCAGCTCCGCTGGCTTGCTGTCCTGCCGCTTCAGCTCTGTGTTCTCACGGCGCAGGCGGCTGGTCTCCATCGCGCGTTTGATCACCACCAAAAGCTGGTCAATGTTGAACGGCTTCTCGATGAAATCATAAGCGCCCTGTTTGATCGCCGCGACCGCAATCTCAATGTTGCCATGCCCCGAGATGATCACCACCGGCACTTCCGGATAGTCGTTTTTCACTGCCTTTAGGATGTCTATGCCATCCATATTGCTGTCTTTGAGCCAGATATCGAGGATCATCAACGCCGGTTGCGCGCTGGTCACCTCCGCCATGGCGTCATCCGAGTTGCCCGCAAGCCGGGTGGTGTAGCCTTCGTCCTTCAAAATATCCGAAATCAACTCCCGGATATCGCGTTCGTCATCTACGATCAGGATGTCACTCATAATACTCGCTCGCTCTCTTTGGATTCCCTCACAGCCACAGCCTGCTGAGTCAGCGGCAGCCGAACTTCGGCCATCGCACCTGCGTCGGAATTGTTGTCAAACACCGGCGCATCCAGCAGCGCGAGCTGCCCGCCGTGTTCTTCGATGATCTTTTTCACAATCGGGAGACCAAGCCCCGTGCCCTTGTCCCGCGTGGTGACATAAGGCTCAAACAACCGCGCGCGGTCCTCCGGCAGACCAATGCCATTGTCCGCAATCCGCACCACCGCTTGATCCACGTCCCGGACCAAACTCACATGTATTTCCGGCACAAACCCGTCAGGTACACCTTTTTCTTGCAAGGTTTCAATGGCTTCTCCAGCGTTCTTGATCAAATTGGTCAAGGCCTGAGAAATCATCGTCGCATCCAGATCCGCCGCCATCGGCCCTTTGCAAATGTCCCGTTCAAACCGCACCTCTGGCTGCCCTGCCTCTTGCAAAAGCACGGCACCAGACACCAGTTCCACCACCTCAACCGACTTACGCTCCGGCTCAGGCATCCGCGCAAATTTGGAAAACTCATCCACAATCCGACGCAGGTCGTTAGTTTGGCGTACAATGACCTCGGTCATCTGCTCAAGCTGATCGCTCTCTTCGCCCACCTTGCTGGCAAATTTGCGCCGAATGCGCTCCGCACTCAGCTGGATGGGCGTCAGCGGGTTTTTGATCTCGTGCGCAATCCGACGCGCCACATCGCCCCAGGCCGCCATGCGCTGCGCCGTCACAAGGTCGGTCACATCGTCAAACGCCACCACATAGCCCTCAAGCGAGCCATCATCGCGCCGCCGGGTCGACATGCGCACCAAAAGGTTTTCCAACCGGCCAGACCGGCTGACCTTCACCTCTTCCTGCGCCACTTCTTTACCGCTGGATTGCAACTCTTCCAGCAAAGGTCCAAACTCCGGCACCGCCAGCGTCAGCGGCATCTCTTGCCGATCTTCGTCCCAATCCAACAGGCGCTGGGCGGAACGGTTCACAAAGGCCACCTTGCCTTCGCTGTCTAGCCCCACAACGCCAGAGGTCACGGAGCTCAACACCGAGTCAAACATCCGCCGCCGCCGATCAATCTGCCGGGTGTTGTCCAACAACGTCTCGCGCTGCGCTTTCAACTGCCGCGTCATCTGGTTGAAGTACCGGCTCAGCATGGCGATTTCGTCGTCGCCATCCTCTTCGATAACCCGCACGTCTAGATCACCAGCACCCACGCGCTGCGCCGCGCCGGTCAACCGACCCACTGGCCGCGACAACCGTTCCGCAAACCACATGCCCATCCAGATCGCCGCCAAAACAAGGATCAGCGCAAAACCCAAATAGATCATGCCAAACTCAAACAGCCGCTGCCCGCGCTCGCTTTCCAGCTGCGAATACAGCCGGGCACTGGCCTGCGTGTCGTCTAGAAGCTGGAAGATCTCAGCATCCACCTCGCGGCTAATATACAGGAACCGGTCCAGGAACGCGTCCAGCCGCACCAGCGCCCGCATCTCGTTGTTATCCAAATCGCGAATGATCACCGAGCCTTCGTCAATCGCCACCTGCATGTCCGCCTCAGAGGGCTTCTCATAATCAAACAGGTAGGACCGTTCGCCGCGCGCCTGAATCTCACCGGCACTGTCGATCACAAAGGCTTCTTTCAGACCGCGCTGAATTTGCACCTGACCAGAGGCCAGCAACACGCGCACTTCTCCGGCATCCAAACCAAAGCTGCGCCGCTTGTTCTCGTTGAGGAAGTCCGCCAGCAACCCGGCGTCTTCTTCCAGCCCTTCGATGTGTTCCTGCTCATAGGCCTGCGCCGCCGACAGGGAATTGCCAACAACCTGCCTCACCCGCTCACTGAACCAGCCTTCAAGACCGATGTTCAGCGTCAATCCAGCAAACACCGCCACGGTCACCGCCGGCACCAACGCCAGGAGTGCAAAGGCCCCTGTCAGCCGCAAATGCAACCGTGAACCAACCGATTTTGCCCGTCGCGAAGCAATGGCCCGCATGACGTTTTGCAACACCAAAGTTGCCACCACGAGCACATAGACAAGATCAGCTAAAAGAATCGCCCGCAGGCCGTTGGAAGACGCGCCAAGGTCAAACGGACCCAACACAAGGAAGGTCGCAAGCGCCAGTACCGGCCCCAGCACCACCAACCCCAAAGTTGCGGCATTCTGGACACGCCTCTGCCTGCGAAGACGCTGAAAACGCGCCCAATGACTGGTCACTGTCCGGCTAGACACCCGACTTCCTCAATTGATTTGGTGCCGCTCTCGCGGCCCACCGCCATATTCTGTGTCGCGTTCTAAGCCCCGACTCTTTTTCTCGGAGTGCGGCCCGCGCGCCACGCTTATGTGGCCTTTTTACATCAATTTGCGGCGGCGTGTCACGTGAATATCCAAATCCGTGATTTTTTTACGAAGCGTATTCCGGTTGATCCCCAACAAATCGGCACATTTCGCCTGATTGCCCCCTGTCGCATCCAAAGCGATCTCAATGAGAGGCAATTCAATCTCCCGCAGGATTCGCGCGTAGAGCCCCGCCGGTGGCAGCATATTGCCATGCAGATCAAAATACCGCCGCAGATGCCGCGCCACAGAGGCCGACAGTTTTTCGCTGTCATCACCACCCAAAAGCGGCCCCGCCTGCGGCTGCGCCCCCAGCATCATTTCCGCCTCGCCGCGCGTGACCTCCTCGGCCTGCGCGGTCAGCACCAACCGCCGCACCGCGTTTTCCAACTGCCGCACATTGCCCGGCCAGCTATAGGCGCGGAACAACTCCATCGCCTCATCCGAGAACACCCGCATCGGCGCGCCTTCCCGCTCTGCCCGATTGAGGAAGTGCTCCACCAGCAACGGAATGTCGTCCACACGCTCGCGCAGTGCTGGCACATGGATCGCCGCGCCGTTCAAACGGTAATAGAGATCCTGTCGCACGGACCCACTGTCCATCGCTGCGTTCAAATTCACCTGGCTGGTCGCCATAAATCGCGGATTGTGCTCGCCGGGCGTGTCCATCATGCGCACAATGCGGGCCTGAACCTCGTCATCAATGTCGCCAATCTCGTCAAACAGAATGGTACCACCCTTGGCCTTGGCAAGAACCTTCGCAGGCCCCTCCAGATCACTCAAATCCGCCGCATTGACCACCACAAACGGAAGGTTCCGGCGATCCGAGAAGTCGTGTATCTCTTTCGCAATCAAGGACTTGCCCGTTCCACTTTCGCCAGAAATCAACACCGGTAAATCGGTGTTCATCACCCGCGCCACCAAGCGATAGAGCGCCTGCATCGCCGGTGTGCGCCCCACCAGAGGCAGCTCATCCGGCCGCTCATCTTCCGCCACCGGCGCAGACGGCGCCCGCCGCTTCTGCTCCAGCGCCTTACCCGTGCGCTTCATCAGATCTGGCAGGTCAAACGGCTTGGGCAGATAGTCATACGCCTCGGCCTCTGCGGCTTGAATGGCCGTCATGATGGTGTTCTGCGCCGAGATCACGATCACTGGCAGGCCAGGGCGATCCTCGGAAATCTTCGGCAGCATCTCCAGGCCATTGCCATCTGGCATCATCACATCGGTGATCACCACATCGCCTTTGCCTTCGCCAACCCAGCGCATCAGTGTGGTCAGAGACGACGTGGCATGCACCTTGCATCCCGCCCGCGTGAGTGCCTGCGTCAAAACCGTGCGGATTGTGCGATCATCATCTGCAACCAGAACCGTGCCATCCATCAGAGGCTCTCCTCATATGCTTTGAGTGTGTCTTTGCTTGCCCGCGGAAGCGAGAGTTTGAACACCGTGCGCCCGGGCACGGAATCCACTGTGATCATGCCGCCATGATCGGAAATGATTTTGCTGACCAAGGCGAGGCCCAGCCCGGTGCCGTTTTCCCGACCGGAGACAAAGGGATCAAACACGTCCCCCTTGAGGTCATCCGGCAGGCCAGGCCCATCATCAATGATCTCAATTTGCAATGGCAACGGCTGCCCGGTGCCATCCGCCCGCCGCAGACGGAAGCTGTGCTCGTAGTAAGTCCGAATGCGAATTATGCCAGACTTTCCAGCCGCTTCGCTAGCGTTCTTCAGGAGATTCAAAACCACTTGCAGCAGTTGGTCTGCATCTCCCTCAGCAGGCGGCAAGGACGGATCATAGTCCTCGATAATCTGCATATGCGCACCATAGCTCACCAGCGCAGAGCGCCGCGCACGGTCCAGCACATCGTGGATGTTCACCGGCTTGCGCTGCGGCAGCGACAAATTGCCGAACTGCTCCACCTGCTCCAGCAGCTTCACAATCCGGCGGCTTTCCTCAACGATGAGGTCGGTCAGCTCCAGATCATCCGGGCTCAAGTTCATCGACAAAAGCTGCGCCGCGCCGGTGATCCCCGCCAAGGGGTTCTTGATCTCATGCGCCAGCATCTCCGCCATGCCAATTGCCGATTTGGCCGAGGATTTCACCGAATGGCTGCGGGTCATCCGTCCGGCCAATTCCCGACTGGAGATCAGGAACAACATCTCCCCCGGCGCATCTGCCAGCGGCGCGATCTGCAGGTTACACTGCACCGGAGGTCCGTCGCCTGTGCCAATGTCCGCATCATTCACAAACAGCGGCGTGCCGTGTTCCCGCGCCCGGTGAAACGCTTCCTCAAGCGGCGCATCAATCATCACCTTGTCCCAGATCGGCTGCCCCACCATGGACTTGGAGGAGGCATTCAAAAACATCTCCGCCGCTGGATTGATCCGCAGGATCACATCGGTTTCGTCCACCACCAGCGCGGGCACCGGCAAGCTGCTCCAAATCGGGTTCTGCGCGCTCATGCCGCCTCTCCATCGCTTGGGATGTCGTTTGTGGGCACCAGGGCATCGACCAAAAGCGCCATCACTTCGTCTGTGTCGCGGCTGGTCTGCACCCTACGGCGCAACACGGCCTCTGTGCCCACATGATCCATGTACCACCCCAGATGTTTGCGGGCGACGCGCAGCCCCAAATCCACGCCGTAAAACGACAGCATCGCGTCATAGTGCCCCTGCACCATCTCCACCAAAGCCTGCCCTCTGGGCTCTTCTGGCGCGTCACCGCCAAACAGCTCCGCCGCCATCTGCGCCAGCAACCATGGCTTTCCTTGTGCCCCGCGCCCCACCATGACGCCATCTGCGCCGGACGCCGCCAGCGCCGCTTTGGCTGTGGCCACATCCACAATGTCGCCATTGGCAATCACCGGGATCGACACAACGTCCTTCACGCCTTTGATCGCCGCCCAATCCGCGGACCCTTTGTAAAACTGACACCGCGTGCGCCCGTGAATGGTCAACATCTGAACACCGGCGTTTTCCGCCCGCTGCGCCAGCTCCGGCGCATTTAGCATATTGTCGTCCCACCCCAGCCGCGTCTTGAGCGTCACCGGAATCTCCACCGCGCCCACAACCGCCTCGATCAGCGTCAGCGCGTGGTCCAAATCTTTCATCAAGGCTGATCCGCTGGCTCCGGCCCCACTGGCGCTGGTCACCTTCTTCGCCGGACAGCCCATGTTGATGTCAATCAACGTGGCGCCATTGGCCTCCACCTGCCGGGCCGCTTCTGCCATCCAATGCGCCTCGCGCCCGGCAAGCTGCACCGATGTGGTGGCGTCCCCGAATCCCAGTTCCGCCCGCTCACGCACACCTGGCTTGGCCTGCACCATCTCCTGACTTGCGACCATCTCGCTCACCACCAATCCAGCGCCAAAACTGCCCACCAGATCGCGGAACGGGCGATCGGTGATTCCCGCCAGCGGCGCCAGAAAAACAGGGGGTGTCAGAGTGAGATGTGCGACTTGAACGGTCACGTGCCTAATCCTTGTGCAGTGCCCTCGGCGTATCTGACCTCTTGGTCAAACTCAAACAAATCACCGGGGATTTTGGTCATTATTGTAGCAGTTTTTGGCGTATGCTCAAAAAATAAGCAGGCAACAAGGGTCAATTGCCACTCCGACGTGCAGGTTCTACATACACCCGCGCGCCAGCACACACCAAAAGCCCCCGGCCATTCTCCGGCGGAGACACGCCGACCTACGGCTGGAAAGTCTGCAAAAGCACCGCCGCACGGCCTTGGCCAATGCCCAAGCAGTCTGCTAAAGCCAAAACGAGCAAAAATTGGCATTTCTGCCCGCACATAAGGACTTGCCGCAATCACAACGGCAGCATTGGAGAGAGCATGATCCGCATGATCACAACATTCTTTGGCGTCGGCCGCCTGCCCGCCGCTCCTGGCACCTGGGGCTCTTTGGCCGCCCTGATCATCGGCTGGGCTGCGGCGCATTTTGTCGGTGTCTGGCTGCTGGCCATCCTCACCGCGCTCGCTATTGTGGTCGGCATGTGGGCCTGTATCCTGGATCTGGCGGATCGCCCCACCGAAGATCCTTCCGAAATTGTGATCGACGAAGTCGCTGGCATGTGGATTGCCCTGCTGTTCCCTGCCGTGGCCTTTGCCATGCGCGATATGTCCATGGTTTGGCCCGGCCCAGTTGCCGCCTTCCTATTTTTCCGACTCTTTGACATTAAGAAACCCTGGCTGGTGGGCAAAGCCGACCAACGCCACGACCCCATCGGCGTTATGCTGGATGACATCTGGGCCGGTCTGTTTGCGGGCCTCGCCACCCTGGCCGCCGCGGCGCTCTATCATATCGTGTTGATCTGATGGTGGACGTCGCACACCTCCTGCAAGCCTGCCGTGACGCCAACCTGCGCGTAGCGACAGCCGAAAGCTGCACTGCAGGTATGGTCGCTGCCGCCCTGACCGACATCGCAGGCAGCTCGGACGTCTTTGAACGCGGATTTTTGACCTACACCAACCTTGCCAAAACCGAGATGCTTGGCGTGCGCGAGGCCACTCTGGCCGCTGTTGGGGCCGTAAGTGAAGAGGTCGCACGGGAAATGGCGCTCGGCGCTCTGGTGAATTCTGACGCACAATTGTCCGTCTCCATCACCGGCATTGCTGGCCCGGGCGGCTCGGAGTTCAAACCCGAGGGTCGTGTCTGTTTTGGCATCGCCACGCGAACCGACTGCACCACAGAAACCGTCGAATTTGGCGCGCTGGGCCGCAAAAACGTGCGAGAAGCGGCGCGGAATCACGCTTTGGCGCTGCTTTTTAAGGCTGCCTGCGCAAAGTGACGCCATTTTAGGCGGCACCCCACGTTTTCCGCCTATTTTTTATACAGCTTGCAAAATGCCCTGATTTAAGGCGCTTTGAAGACCCTTCAGCCTTTGTTCTGTGCAGTTTTTCCGCTTTTTGGCGGAAAACCACCACTCACGGGACAAGGAAAGAAATATGAACGGAGCGGACACCGCATGGATCATCGTGGCAACAGCCCTGGTCCTGTTCATGACATTGCCGGGTCTGGCGTTGTTTTACGGGGGCCTTGTGCGCGCCCGCAACGTGCTCAGCGTCTTTATGCAAACTTATGCCATTGCCTGCTTGATGAGCGTTCTCTGGCTCGTCTTTGGCTACTCCATCGCCTTTGGTAATGACGGCGGTGCCACCTCGGTCTGGGGCGGCCTCGGTAAGATGTTCCTCTCCGGCGTCACCACCGACAGCTTGTCCGGCACCCTGCCTGAGGTGCTGTTCTTTGCCTTCCAGATGACCTTCGCGATCATTACCCCGGCACTGATCGTCGGCGCTTATGTCGAGCGCATTGGCTTTGGATTTGTGATGATCTTCTCCGGCCTGTGGATGCTGCTCTGCTATGCACCCGTCGTACATTGGATCTGGGGCGGCGGCATGATGGCCGACGGCGGCATCTTTGGCGAAATCGGCGTGCGAGACTTCGCCGGCGGCATTGTGGTGCACGAAACCGCTGGTCTCGCAGCGCTGGTGATTGCCGTGATGCTCGGTGCCCGCAAGCACCGCACCACACCGCCACACGCTCCTTGGATGGTGATGATTGGCGCAGCTATGCTCTGGGTCGGCTGGTTCGGCTTTAACGGCGGCTCTCAGCTTGCCGCAGACGGCGGTGCCGCCATGGCCCTGACCGTGACCCATATTTCCGCCGCCACGGCCTCACTCACCTGGGCCCTGTGGGAACGCATCAAATACGGCAAAGCCTCTTTGGTGGGTCTGGTCACCGGCACCATCGCTGGCCTTGCCTCCATCACGCCTGCGTCAGGCTTTGTCGGCCCGGTTGAAGCGCTGGTCATCGGCGCCATCGCGGGCATCCTGTGTCAGGAAGCTGTGAACCTCGTGCGCAACAAAGCCAAGATTGACGACACCCTGGACGTCTTTGCCGTGCACGGCGTGGGCGGCATCTTCGGCACCATCATGATCGCTGTCTTTGGCCAAGGCTCTTGGGTAGCCCAGCTTGGCGCGCTGGTAATCGTCGGCATCTTCACAGTGGTGGTGACCTACGTGCTGGTCAAACTGGTCAGCCTAATCACCCCGCTGCGCGTCGATGAGGAAACCGAAGTCAACGGCCTTGACCTCACGGTCCACGGCGAACGCGCTTACGACATCGCCTCATAGGACATCAAAAGCATCACTCCGGAACTGGGCGGCCGATTGTGGCCGCCCTTTTTTCAAACAAACCTTATGCAAGGGCGGCCTCCACTGTGCCTTGCCCGATGACGTCCTCCAAGGACAGCCCTGAAACGGTTTCAATCACTTCATAAATCCGGGCATCCGCCACCATCAATTGTTCCTCTGCCGCCTCCGGCTTAGAGGCACGCGCAACCTCCGCCTCGCGCTCCACTTGCACGACCTCATCCACTTCCTCGACCTGGTCCTGCGTGTCCTCGCCCGCCAGCGGTCCAGCTTCCACAGCCTCCCAACTGCCTGCCTGCGCAACCGCCTCTGCCGCGACATCTTCGCCTTCGCCCTGCGCCCCTTCAGTCACAGGCATCTGGTCCTCTTCCAGCGCCGCATCCTCCGCCCAAGCAGCGGCCCCGATCCACAGATCAGCCTCCGCTGCCGCCTCTTCGGCAAAGACCTCCGCCAGAATATCTTCCAGACTTTGCTCCGGAACTGCGCTGACGGACACCTCCAACGGAACTTCCACCGGCACCGGCCCCTCTTCTGCCGATGCCACCGCGCGTGCCTCCCCGCCGTCGGTGCCGTTCTGCGCCTCCTCTAGGTCTGCGCCGTCTGCCTCTACCGCAGCGGCCAAAAGGTCCCCCGTACCTGCCTCATCCGAGACCCGCGGCAACCACTTTTCCGCCTCCGCCCGCGCTTCGTCTTCGATGTCGGCAACCATGTCGTCCACAACGCCCACAGCGGCAATCGCGCCGGCAACACCGAGAAAAACCAAAAACATAACCATGTTCTGAACCCAAAAAAATTCACTACAACCTGAGATAGTTTAGGGCACGAAGGTTATCGGAACATTAAGTGAACAAACGTACAGCGGACACTGCAACTCTGCTCCCGAGAAATCCGGGCGGGCCCGTCCTTGGTGACAAGTTGCCCTTCGCTTTACATGAGCCGAGTGGCACAGCGCCACGGTATTAGGGGGCTAAAAACGCGCCCACAACAGAAGGAGCACTCCCAAAAGTCTCTGAACGGCGTTAACGATACAACGCTTCGGCCCGCGCCTCAAACGCCGCCACAATCCGGTGCATCGCCTCATTGAACACCAGGCCAATCGCCTTTTGCAAAATGATGTTCTTGAACTCGAAATCCACAAAGAACTTCACTTCCACGCCGCCATCCACATCGGCAAAATCCCAGGTGGACTTCATGTATTTGAACGGCCCGTCCAAGTATTCGGTGTCAATGTGTTTTGTCTCGGGGTGCAATACCACCCGGCTGCCAAAGCGCTCACGAAACACTTTGAACGAGATCACCAGATCCGCCAGCATCTCCTCCGCCGCGCCACGCTCTGTTTGCACCGGCGTCACCGAGCGGATGCGCGCCGCCGCACACCAGGGCAAAAACTTCGGATAAGACGCCACTTCCGCCACCAGATCATACATCTGTTGGGCGGTATACGGCAGCGTGCGGGTCTCAGAATGCGTCGGCATGTCGTCTCATTTTGGCGTGACAGCGCATGGCGACCTCGCTATGCACAGTTCTGGTGGCGCACATAGCGGCGCAGGATGGGGAAAATCAAGAGGGTCTCATGTCAGAGCGTCCATATGTCATCGATCAAATGATCTCGGCCAAGTCCATTGCAGCGCGGATCGAGGACCTCTCACGCGAAATTCAGGCGGAATATGACGGCACCGATAAGCTGATCGTGGTTGGCCTTCTGCGCGGCTCTTTTGTGTTCATTGCCGATCTGGTGCGCGAGCTCGACCTGCCTGTCGAAGTCGATTTTCTCGAAGCCTCCTCGTACGGAAACGCCATGGAAAGCAGTCGAGAAGTGCGGATTTTCAAAGACTTGCGCGGCGAAATTGAAGGGCGTGACGTGTTGGTTGTGGAAGACATTGTCGACACCGGCCATACGCTGACCCACGTGCTGCACCTGCTCAAGGCCCGCAATCCAGCCAAGATCAAAACCATCGCCCTGCTGGACAAACCGTCGCGCCGTGAGGCCGACATCGCTGCGGACTGGATTGGCTTTTCCATCCCCGATGAATTTGTCGTGGGCTATGGCATCGACTACGCCCAACGCAACCGCAATCTGCCCTTCATCGGCAAGGTGCGCTTTGTCGAAGACAGTTAAACACTCCGGGCAGCCGATGCGCGTGTCCTAGACGCGTTCTTTATGCCCAATACCTCTGCGAAGACCCACCGGATCGGGGGCACCGCCCCCAACGCACCTTGCCATCATCGACCGGCTTTCTTAGCTTAGACCAAAGTCAGCCAACACAGGCCTTTGTGATGAACTTCCGCCACCTCATGCGCATGAGCAAATGGGCCCGCAACCCGCCATCAGAGGCGCGGGTCAAGCTGGTGCTCGGCGTGGTGACCGCCTGCATCCTTCTGGTGTTGGTCGAGAAATTCATCGGCTGGCCAGAGTTTCTCACCCTGGAGCCGCAGCGCCGCAATCCGGTGAAATTCTGATACCCGCCTATTGCATCAACAAAAAGCCAAAATAGCCGAGATACGCCACCAAAAAGGCACCACCTTCCAGTCGGCTGATCGTCCATCCGGTCCGCGCAAACCCTATCAGCAAGACAGACGCCCCCAGAAGCACCCAGATATCAAAAGTCGCGATTTCAACGGGCACCGTGACGGGGTGAATCAACGCCGTCACGCCGACAATCCCCATAACGTTGAACAGATTGCTGCCAATGACATTGCCAATAGCGACGTCTCCCTGACCTTTGCGCACGGCAATCACTGCGGTGACCAACTCAGGCATGGACGTACCTATTGCCACCACAGTCAAACCGATCACGGTTTCTGAAATTCCGGCAAATTCGGCCACGCTGATCGCACCGTCCACCAGCAGACGCGCCCCAATGATGGTCGCAATCAACCCTACGACAGCGACACCGATCGCTGCGCTGAGGCCCAAGTCCGGGCCTGGTATAGCCGCCGCTTCCTTTTCATAGACCACAGCGTCAGACGTCTCTTTCGTCTTGGACACGGAGCGGAAGACCACAAACAGATAAGCCGCCAACGCTGTCACAAAGCCCACACCAATCCACCGCGTGATCTCTCCAAACAGAACAACGCCCAGAAGCGCAAGCGTGGCTGCGATCATGACGCTTCCATCTCGCCGCAAAGCGTCCCGTGCCACGGCCAAGGGTAAGAGCATCGCAGACACACCAAGTATAAGGAGAATGTTGCCAATGTTGCTGCCAACAACATTGCCAATTGCAATTCCAGCAGACCCAGACAAAGCAGCTTGGACGCTTGTGACCAGTTCTGGAGTGGATGTCCCAAACCCGACCAGTGTCAATCCTATCACCATTGGTGGCAAACCATAGGCTTTGGCAATGGTCACCGCCCCGCGAACCAGCATTTCCCCCCCAACAAAAAGGCCGGTCAGGCCAATCGCAATCATGATCCCCGCTGTCACCTCAATCCCTCGCTACCGCTACAATTCACCCGTACCGCATACACATGTTAACCTATTGCACCGCAAAATGTGCACCTCTGCGAAACAGCCGCGATACCGACAAAAAACCGACGTCGTAAAACGTCGGTCTTTCTGTGTCTTAACGCTGCGTGCGATGGAACTTAGTTGATCGTGTCCAGCGCTGCGGAAACCGGCGCCATGGCCACCGTGCCCGCCCGATCCTGAAGCGCCCACAGCAGCAGCGCCGAGATCGCCTCATCACGCAACTGGCCCACCATCACGACGCCTTGTTCCTGCCCGGCCTTGAAGGCCGCCCCGTCGAGGAACCGGCGCATCACCACGGCCGTTTGCTCTCCGGTGTCGAACTCACGGAAGACGGTGTTGGACGGCACGCCTTCTTTGGCCGCCAGCTTTTGTGCAGTGTTCAAGCCATTGGTTTGCATCAACAAACCGTGGCCGCTTTCCAGCAACGCCTGCGTCACCTGATCACTGATCTCCTTGCTGCCCTGCAAGCCGTCATCCAGTCCTTCCATCACGCCAACAAAGGCGTCAGAGACCGACAAATGTGCCTGCAGCGCCTGCTCCACGTCGCTGGCTGTGGCGTCACTTGGCATGTCGACCATCGCCAGAACCTCAAAGCCACGCGCCCGGAAATCCGCTGTTTTTGCGGCCACATTTGGATCCAGCGTGCTCACAGCAATGCTCAGCGGATAGGGAAAACTCTCAAGCGCTTCCATATCAAAAGCCGCCTCGCCGGTGTCCACCAGAACAATCGCCATCACCGGCTTTTCCTCTGCGTTTTCAAACTGTTCCGCGTTCACCTCAACCGGACGCGCGGCCAGCGTGTCCACGCTCTCTTCCTCATTTGCGCCCACAGTTGGCAACCGTGTGGATGTGCGCTGCTCGAACTTCTCGTTCAGGTTCGTGGCTGGCTTCAACAGACTTTCCTGCGTCTGTGCATCCTCAACCATGTCCTCTTCCGCAGACTCAGCATTCGGCGTGATGTCTTCCGCTTCCTCGATCGGCGCCGCCTCGGTCACAAGGCTCTCTTCAGCGGCGGCCTCTTCAGGCGCGTCACTCTCAGAAGGCGTTGGGAATACTTCATTTTCCGCCACGTCTGGCGCGGCAGGCTGTGGTGGGTTGGTTGAAATCGACAGCTCGGAGTCCGGCACAGGCGCTGCGGGTGTCTCGGCCTGCGGGTTGGGCAGAACCGGCGTCTCTTCGTTCATCGCCACCGCCCCGTCACCCTCAGGTGCCGCAGGCACCGCCAAAGCCGCCGTCTCGGTCCCTGTCTCCGGTTTCGGCGCAGAGTCGGTGTTGCTCAAAGGCGGCGCATCGCTGCCATCCGCTTCAGGCGTAGCTGTGGCCGTCGCTTCGGTCACCGCCGCATCCGCCTGGGATTCTGTTTCCACCGCACCGCTCTCTTGCGACGCATCTTCCGTCGCTTTCGGCGCATCCGCGTTGGTCTGAGGTTTCACCGTCGCAGGCAACGGCGACAACAGCGACGTCACGGCCAAAACGCCCCCCACCAGGATCGCGCCCCAAAACACACCTGACAATAATCCGCGCAACATAGCTGCCTGCCTCTCTTTTACGTCCATTTTATGGGGCGACCTGCTCCTGCCCCTCTTGACCCTCTGCGCCAAGCCTGAACATGTATACCGCGAGCAGGCCCTCTGCCTCCACCCCTTTTGCATCTTTAGGGAAAGAACCGACAAAATGCTGCTTCTGATCGATAACTACGACAGTTTCACCTACAACCTTGTGCACTATCTGGGCGAAATGGGCGCCGATGTGCAGGTCTGGCGAAACGACGCGTTGACCGTTCAGGACGCCATGGCCATGAACCCGTCGGGCATCCTTCTGTCCCCCGGTCCCTGTGACCCGTCTCAGGCAGGCATCTGTCTGGCTTTGACAGCGGCGGCAGCCGAAACCCGCACGCCTTTGATGGGCGTATGCTTGGGGCACCAGACCATCGGACAACACTTTGGCGGCGACGTTGTGCGCTGTCATGAGATTGTGCACGGCAAAATGGGCACCATGAAACACACGGGCAAAGGCCTCTTTGCCGGGCTGCCAAGCCCGTTTGAAGCCACACGCTATCACTCTCTTGTGGTGGACCGCGCGACACTGCCGGACTGTTTGGAAATCACCGCCGAATTGGACGATGGCACCATCATGGGGCTGCAACACAAAGAGCTGCCCATCCACGGCGTGCAATTCCACCCGGAATCCATTGCCTCTGAGCACGGCCACGCCCTGCTCAAGAACTTTCTGGACATGATGCCCGCCAAAGAGGACGCCGCTGCATGACTGCCGATATTAAATTCCTGATCGGCGCCGCGGCTGATCGCCCTTTGACGCGCGCCGAGGCCGAAGACGCCTTTACACTCCTTTTTGAAGGCGAAGCCACTCCCAGCCAAATGGGCGGCCTGTTGATGGCCCTGCGCACCCGCGGCGAAACCGTGGATGAATACGCCGCCGCAGCCGCCGTCATGCGCTCCAAATGCCATGCGGTAAAAGCGCCGAGCGGCGCCATTGACATCGTCGGCACCGGCGGCGACGGCAAGCACACGCTCAACATCTCTACCGCCACAGCCTTTGTCACCGCGGGCGCGGGCGTTGCCGTTGCCAAACACGGCAACCGAAACCTCAGCTCCAAATCCGGCACGGCAGATGTGCAAACCCAGATGGGCATCAACGTCATGGTTGGCCCGGAAGCGGTTGAAAAGGCACTGGAAACCTGCGGCATCGCCTTCATGATGGCACCCATGCACCATCCGGCCATTGCGCATGTGATGCCCACACGCGCCGAACTTGGCACGCGCACCATCTTCAACATCCTCGGCCCACTCACCAACCCGGCAGGTGTGAAGCGCCAACTGACCGGCGCCTTCACCCGTGACCTGATCCGCCCTATGGCCGAAACCCTTGGTCAATTGGGCAGCGAGCGCGCTTGGTTGGTGCATGGCTCCGATGGCACCGATGAGCTGACCATCACCGGCATAAGCTGGGTCTCAGCGCTGGAGGCAGACGGCACTGTCAAAGACGTGGAGCTCCATCCCGAAGATGCTGGCCTGCCCGTGCACCCGTTTGAGGACATCGTCGGTGGAACGCCAGAAGACAACGCCAATGCTTTCCGCGCCCTGCTGGATGGTGCACAAAGCGCCTACCGCGATGCTGTCCTGCTCAACTCCGCAGCAGCACTAGTGGTGGCTGATGCAGCAAGCGACCTGCGCGAAGGTGTTGAAAAGGCCCGTGAAAGCATCGACTCCGGGGCGGCCAAAGGCAAAGTGGCCGCATTGGCCAAAGTCACCTCGGCGGCATGAGCACAGCCACCCCGCCCAGCCACTGGGCGCATTTGCCGTTCTTCACGGACCGCTGGCCCGACATCAACGCACAAATCCAAAGCGACCCGCGGGAGATCCTTCCTCCCGCGGCCCAACGCTTTGCCGCGCTTGAAGCTGTTGCACCACAGCAAGTGCGTGTTGTCATCCTAGGACAAGACCCCTATCCAACGCCTGGTCACGCGCATGGCCTGTCGTTCTCTGTGGAGCCAGACGTGACCCCATTGCCCCGCTCTTTGAATAACATTTACAAAGAGTTGCAAGACGATCTTGGTGCAACTCCATCAAGCGGCGATCTGCACTTCTGGGCCACCCAAGGCGTCCTCTTACTCAACACCGTGCTCTCGGTGCCAGCCGGCGACGCCAACGGCCACAAAGCGCTGGGCTGGCAAACTCTGGCCCATCAGGTGCTGGCCGACATCTCCGCCCGCCGCCCCACGGCTTTTGTCCTGTGGGGAAAACAGGCCCAAGCCCTTGCACCTCACATCACATCGCCTAAAGATGGCGGCCAACATCTGATGATTGAAACGGCGCACCCCTCGCCGCTCTCCGCCAGACGCGGATTTTTCGGCTCCCGCCCGTTTTCAACCATCAACAATTGGCTCGCCGACCAAGGCGACACACCGTTAAACTGGACTGACGCATGACCGAGACCGTTCTGGACAAAATCAAAGCTTACAAGCTGGAAGAAGTGGCCGCCGACAAAGCGGCCAAACCTCTGGAGGCGGTTGAAGCCGAAGCGCGCGAAGCCAGCCCAACCCGCGGCTTTTCCGACGCGCTGCACAAGGCCGCCCGCGAAGGCTACGGCCTGATCGCCGAGGTCAAAAAAGCCTCCCCGTCCAAAGGCCTCATCCGCGAAGATTTCAACCCGCCGGAACTGGCCAAAGCCTATGAAGACGGCGGCGCAACCTGCCTGTCCGTCCTAACGGACACGCCCAGCTTTCAGGGCCAAAAATCTTTCCTAACCGAAGCCCGCAACGCCACCAGCCTGCCCGCGCTGCGCAAAGACTTCATGTATGACACCTATCAAGTGGCCGAAGCCCGCGCGCTTGGGGCCGACTGCATCCTGATCATCCTCGCCTCCGTCAGCGACGCACAAGCGCAAGAACTCGAAGAAGCCGCATTCAGCTGGAACATGGACGTGCTGCTTGAGGTGCATGACCGCGAGGAACTGGAGCGAGCCAGCCAGCTCAAATCCCCTCTCATGGGCATCAACAACCGCAATCTCAAAACCTTTGAGACCACGCTCGACACCACCCGCACCCTGTCCAAATTGGTGCCGGAGGACCGGCTGATCGTCTGCGAAAGCGGCCTCAACACGCCGGCGGAACTGGCCGACATGGCCCGCTACGGCGCCCGCACCTTCCTGATTGGCGAGAGCCTGATGCGTCAGGACGATGTAGCCACCGCCACCCGCACCCTGCTCGCCAATCCATTGAATGCCATGGGAGGCATGTGATGAGCGACACGCACGTCTCTGGACTGACCCATTTTGACACCAAGGGCGACGCCCACATGGTGGATGTCTCTGAAAAAGCAGTCACTTCTCGCGTCGCCACCGCCGAAGGTTGGGTCAAAATGGCACCTGCCACCTTTGACATCATCAACGAAGGCCGCGCAAAAAAAGGCGACGTGCTGGGCGTGGCGCGCCTCGCCGGCATCATGGGCGCCAAGAAATGTGCCGACTTAATTCCCCTGTGCCACCCGCTACCGATCACCAAAGTGGCCGTGGAGCTGACGCCGGATGCTGACCTGCCCGGTGTGCGCATCGAGGCGACTGTCAAAACCACCGGCCAAACCGGCGTGGAAATGGAAGCGCTGACCGCGGTCAATGTGGCGGCCCTGACGGTCTATGACATGTCCAAAGCGGTCGACAAAGCCATGGAAATCGGCGGCATCCGCGTGATCCTCAAAGACGGCGGAAAATCAGGACGTTACGAAGCAAAATGATCTCGGTTGCTGACGCGCTCACGCATCTCTTCGCCCTCACCAAACAGCTGCCGGTGGAAAACGTGCCACTGGCGCAAGCCAATGGGCGCACGTTGGCAGAGCCGGTCAGCGCAAACCGCGATCAGCCCCCGTTTTCGGCCTCCGCCATGGACGGCTACGCCATCGTGTCCAACGGCGCTGCACCAGGAAAATCTTATGACGTCATCGGCGAAGCCGCCGCCGGACATGCCTTTGACGGCACCGTGTCCGCAGGTCAGGCCGTGCGCATCTTCACCGGCGCCCCGGTGCCAGAAGGCGCAGACCGTGTGGTCATTCAGGAAGATGTTAGCCGCGACGGCGACACCATCACACTCTCTGCAAATCTCGACAAAGGTTTTCATATCAGGCCTTTGGGCGGCGACTTCAAAGTTGGTCAAACCATCGCGGCCCCACGGGTTCTGCGCCCATCGGACGTGGCATTGATGACGTCGATGAACATCGCCGAAGTGCCTGTAACCTGCCGCCCCAAAGTGGCGATCCTGTCCACCGGTGACGAACTGGTCATGCCCGGTGAAACACCCGGCCCGGATCAGATTATCGCCTCCAACAGCTTTGGCCTGCAGGCCATGTTGCGTGACGCAGGCTGCGAAGCCCGCCTGTTGCCGATTGCCCGCGACACCCGCGCCTCTCTCGAAGCGGCCTTTGATCTGGTGGATGATGCCGACCTGCTGATCACCATCGGCGGCGCATCTGTAGGCGACCATGATCTGGTCGGCGACGTAGCGCAGGATCTCGGCATGCAGCGCAGCTTCTACAAAATCGCCATGCGCCCCGGCAAACCGCTCATGGCGGGCACATTGGCCAATGGCGCCATGATGATTGGCCTGCCCGGCAACCCGGTGTCCGCCATGGTCTGCGGCCACGTCTTTGTCCTACCTGTGATCCGCGCCATGTTGGGGCTTGGCGACGCGCCGACGCCGCGCCTGCCAGCCACTTTGGCAACCCCCTTGCCGAAAAACGGCCCGCGCGAACACTACATGCGCGCCCGTGTAGAGCACGGAAAACTCTCACTTTTTGACAATCAAGACAGCTCTCTGCTCTCTATCCTGTCAGACGCAAACGCGCTCTTAGTTGTGCCGCCCAATGCGGCGGAATGGCCCGCAGGCACCGCCGTAGAGTACATCCCAATCTAGGCCAAACGCCTGTCCCTTTACCACATTTTGGCATCTGTTTCCGCTATGTTCTATAAAAGTTTTGACACAAAACAAGAACATGCGTAGAACGAGGATAAGACACACTCTATATGGGGGTCCTCGAGCATGTTGACCAAGAAGCAACTAGACCTGCTGGAATTCATTCACACCCGTCTGCAAAAAGACGGGGTGCCGCCCAGCTTTGACGAAATGAAAGACGCGCTGGATTTGCGCTCAAAATCAGGCATCCACCGTCTAATCACAGCGCTGGAAGAGCGGGGATTCATCCGCCGCCTCGCCCACCGCGCCCGCGCCATCGAAATTGTGAAACTGCCTGAAAGCATGGGCGGCGCGCCTTCAGCGCCAACAGCGGGTTTCAATCCCAAAGTGATCGACGGGCCGCATCCATCGCCGTCCCAACCGGCCAATGTGACGCCGGACGAGGTGACATTGCACGCGCGCGAACTGCCCGTGATGGGCAAAATCGCCGCCGGTGTGCCGATTGAAGCCATCAGCCATGTGGACCATCACGTGGCCGTGCCGGGCCAAATGCTGTCGGTCGGCCAGAACCACTATGCGCTTGAAGTCAAAGGCGATTCCATGATCGACGCAGGCATCAACAACGGTGACGTGGTGATCATCTCGGAAACCACCACCGCCGACAACGGCGACATCGTCGTGGCGCTGGTGGAGGATCAGGAAGCCACGCTGAAGAAGTTCCACCACAATGGCAGCTCCATCGCGCTTGAGGCCGCCAACCCGGCCTATGAAACACGCGTCTACCCTGAGGATAAAGTAAAAGTGCAGGGCAAACTGGTCGGGTTGATCCGCACCTACTGACCCCGCACCTCTGCATCATTCCACAACCGACGGCCCGCCACCTCGCGGGCCGTTTTGCGTAACGGCGTCCCCCCCTCAAATCGCAGAGCCACAGATCCCAGCGCCTCCAAGTCCTTTACGTCTAGTGTGTCACACGGCAATTGCTCGTCAAAAGCCGTTGAAAACACAACGATATCCTCGGGCGCGCAGCCCTCAAAAAGCGCCTTGCCGGTTTTCCCCTGCACATGGATCAACCGCCCGCCGCTGGCCAGCTCAACAAATGGCACGCGGCTTGTCTCGCCCGGCCACAGGCTCGCGGCGCCCTCTTGATCCCGTGTGCTGCCGTCATTTTCCAACCAGTTCTCTGCGACAAACCCCTGCCCTTTGGCTTTGGACAGGGCTCGGCCCTCTGGCGTCATCACGCCCACAATGCCGCCCGTATCGGAAATCAATACATCCGGGCGCTCCGCCTGTGTCGACCCCCAGAACCCCGCGCAAACAACCGCAACCCCGGCCACCCGCGCGCGTCCCTGCCACAGCAGCAACCACAGCCCACCCAAAGCGATCACCGGCAAAACCCAGCGCCCGCCGCTTGGCACAGTCCCACGCGCGCCATCTAGCCCGCTGACAAATTGTGCCACGGTCAAAATCCACCACAGGCCCTGCTCCATGCCCCAAAGCGGCACGGCCTCTAGCCCCACAGGCGCCAAAACCGCGGCCACAACGGCGGCGGGCACCACAAGAATGCCCATCACCGGCACCGACAGCACATTTGCCAACAGGCCGTAATGCGCCACGTGATTGAAATGCATCGCCGCAAAGGGCGCGGTTGCCAGCCCCGCCACCAGCGACGACACCACGACCGCCGACACCGGCCGCAACCACTTTGGCCCCAAATGCCACTGCATGTCCCGCAACCAGCCAAACACCCCCACCAGGGCCGCCGTGGCTGCAAAGGACATCTGAAACCCCGGCCCCATCAAGGCTTCTGGCTGCAACACCAACACGACCGTCGCCGCCACGGCCACCGCGCGCAACGTCAGTGCGCGCCGATCCAAGAGCACTGCCATTAACACCACAACGGTCATCACATAGGCCCGTTCTGTGGACACCGCGCCGCCTGACAGGAGCAAATAGCCAGTGGCCGCCGCAAAGGACACGCAGGCGGCGATCTTTTTGCCATTCACCCGCAGCGCCACTGTCGGGACCAACGCAATACAAAACCGCACCGCACCAAATACAAATCCGGCCAACAGTCCCATATGCAACCCTGAAATTGCCAACAAATGCGCGAGGTTGGCCCCGCGCAAAGCCTCTGTGACTTCCTCCGGGATCGCGCTGCGGTCACCCGTTGTCACGGCGGCGGCAAACCCCGCAACATCCGCGGCCATACGTTCTTGTATCGCTCCCGATAAGCGCATCCGGAATCCGAAGATCCCGCCGTTGTTATCTGGCGTTGCCATCGCCAAAACCGGCACCCGCGTGTACCCGACTGCGCCAATCTGCTTGAACCAGGCATGGCGCTGAAAATCAAAGGCCCCCGGCTCCACTGGCCCGGAAGGCGGTGACAGATGCCCCGTGGTGCCCACCAGTTTTCCCGGTGTTGGTGCGGTGCCCACCCCACTGCCATGCAAAGAAATCCGCACCCGCGTAGGTGTTTCCTCAGGCGTAATCTCGGCCAGAACCACATCCTCAAGCGTCAACCGCACCGCGTCTGAGGCCGAGCGGTCTATCGCAATAATCCGCCCCTCAATCGGCCCGTAGTAGCGAAAGTCCAAAACCGGGCCCGCCAAGCTATGCGCCCGTGCGCCCGCAAGACACACACCGGCCAAAACCAAAGCCACCATCCACAACAGCGCGCCAACATCAGCTTCCTGACCGATCGTCAACCACGCAAATGCCAAGGAAATCGGCCCAATCCCAACCAACACCGCGACGGTGGGCTCCACCGGCAGCGCAAAATACATCCCGATCCCAAGCCCCAAACAGACCGGCACCCAGCAAAACAGATGCCCACGTTGATGCAAAAGGGAAAGGCGCAGAGACGTGACGACGCGCAAGCCTTGTCCTCTCTTATCGGTGTCGCTAGACAGTGCCTCAACGCTAGAACCCCAATGGTTACTGAAAGGTTAAGCCCGCTATGACAGGCCAGGTCGTCACCCGTTTTGCCCCATCGCCCACCGGTTATCTGCACATCGGCGGCGCACGTACGGCGCTGTTCAACTGGCTCTATGCCCGTGGGCGCGGCGGCAAGTTTCTGCTGCGGATTGAAGACACCGATCGCGAACGCTCCACACCAGAAGCGACCGACGCCATCCTGCAAGGCCTGAGCTGGCTGGGTCTGGATCATGACGGCGAGGTCGTGAGCCAATTTGAGGGCGCCAAACGCCACGCCGAAGTGGCGCTGCAACTGCTGGAGGAAGGCAAAGCCTACAAATGTTTCGCCACCCAAGACGAAATTGCCGCCTTCCGCGATGAGGCTCGCGCCGCCGGCAAATCGACCCACTATCGGAGCCCTTGGCGCGACGCTGATGCCGCCACTCATCCCGATGCGCCTTACGTGATCCGCATCAAAGCCCCGCGTGAAGGCCAAACCGTGATCTGCGATCAGGTGCAAGGCGATGTGACCATCCGCAACGATCAGCTCGATGACATGATCCTGTTACGCTCCGATGGCACACCGGTCTATATGTTGGCAGTTGTTGTAGATGACCACGACATGGGCGTGACCCATGTGATCCGCGGGGACGACCACCTCAACAACGCCGCACGCCAAATGATGATCTATGAAGCCATGGGTTGGGATCTGCCGATCTACGCGCACATCCCGTTGATCCATGGCGCAGACGGCAAAAAACTCTCCAAACGCCACGGCGCGCTTGGTGCACAGGAATATCAGGCCATGGGCTATCCGGCCGCCGGCATGCGCAACTACCTCGCGCGCTTGGGCTGGAGTCACGGTGACGATGAGTTTTTCACCGACGCGCAAGCCCAGGACTGGTTTAATCTGGACGGCATTGGCAAAAGCCCGGCGCGGTTTGACACCAAAAAGCTTGAGAACATCTGCGGCCAACATATTGCCGTGAGCGAAGATGCTGCACTGCTGCAAGAGATTGTGAATTATCTGGGGGCCGCAGACCAGCCTGCGCTGACCGACACCCAGACCGTATTACTACGGGATGCGCTGTATTGCCTGAAGGATCGCGCGAAGACTTTCCCCGATCTCCTTGAAAAAGCACACTTTGCTCTGACTTCGCGCCCTATCGAGGTGGAGGCCAAAGCCGCCAAAAATCTCGATTCAGTATCCCGTGGTATACTGAATGATTTGACGCCGCAGTTGCAAAATGTTAGCTGGTCGCGGGAGGAGCTTGAGGCTGTAACGAGCAGCTACTGTGAAGCCAATGAAATCAAGTTCGGCAAGATGGCGGGGCCCATGCGGGCGGCGCTGGCTGGCCGGGCTGCGACCCCCAGCGTCTTTGACATGATGCTGGTTCTGGGACGCGAGGAATCTCTCGCGCGTCTGACTGACGCCGCCAAAGATGACGCGACGGAATAGCGCCTGTTTACCGGGCCTTAAGACGTCGCAGACACAACGCGCCGGGGCGATCCGCGTCCCCGGCTTTTTAGGAAGGAAAATGCCATGTCCGAGGCCCCAAAAACCGCAACGCTAACGATTGACGGCGAAAACTACGAACTGCCGATCCACTCGCCAACGTCCGGCCCGGATGTGCTCGACATCCGCAAGCTCTATGGTCAAGCCGGTGTTTTCACCTATGACCCTGGCTTCACCTCCACCGCCTCCTGTGAGTCCACCATCACCTATATCGACGGTGAGAAAGGTATTCTGACGCACCGCGGGTATCCGATTGGCGAACTGGCTGGCCAATCCCACTACCTCGAAGTCTGCTACTTGCTGCTTTATGGTGAACTGCCAACGGCTGCACAATTGGAGGACTTTGAGTCCACCATCACCCGTCACACCATGCTGCACGAGCAAATGGGCAATTTCTTCCGCGGCTTCCGTCGCGATGCCCACCCAATGGCGGTAATGGTAGGTGTGGTTGGTGCCATGTCCGCCTTCTACCACGACTCCACCGACATTTCTGACCCACGTCAGCGCGAAATCGCATCCCACCGCCTGATCGCGAAGATGCCGACCATCGCCGCTTGGGCCTATAAATACACCATTGGACAGCCATTTGTGTATCCACGCAACGATCTGGACTACGCCTCCAACTTCCTGCGCATGTGCTTCGCCGTGCCAGCGGAAGAGTATGAGGTGAACCCGATCCTGTCCCGCGCGATGGACCGTATCTTCACGCTGCACGCCGACCACGAGCAGAACGCCTCCACCTCCACGGTGCGTCTGGCGTCCTCTTCCGGCGCCAACCCGTTTGCCTGTATCGCAGCTGGCATCGCCTGCCTCTGGGGCCCGGCCCACGGCGGCGCAAACCAGGCGTGTCTGGAGATGCTGAAAGAAATCGGCTCCGTAGACCGCATTCCGGAATTCATCGAGCGCGCCAAAGACAAGAACGATCCGTTCCGTCTGATGGGCTTTGGCCACCGTGTTTACAAAAACATGGACCCACGCGCGACCGTTATGAAACAGTCCGCTGACGAAGTGCTGGAGCTGTTGGGTGTTGAAGACAACCCACTTCTGCAGGTTGCTACCGAACTGGAGCGCATCGCACTGAGCGACCCATACTTCAAAGAGAAGAAGCTGTTCCCGAACGTGGACTTCTACTCTGGCATCATCCTTGAGGCGATGGGCTTCCCAACCTCGATGTTCACCCCTATCTTTGCGCTGTCTCGCACCGTTGGCTGGATTTCCCAGTGGAAAGAGCAACTGTCCGATCCAGCGCACAAAATTGGCCGTCCACGTCAGCTGTACCTCGGCGAAGATGTGCGCTCCTACACCGACATCGAGAACCGCTAACCCAATCGGGTCAGATACAATCAAACGCGCCAGAGCCTTCTCAGGCGCGTTTTTTTTGCCTAAGGCACATATTCTCAATTTTGCCCAAATTCACAGAAACTCAGCCCAAATTCCGACACGCTTAGCGTGCATCACTCTTTCGGAATTTTAGAAAATTGGACCGGCGAGTCCTCCGTCCCTGCCTGATGCTATTTCCTCCAAGGAACCACCACGCTCAGGGCGGGCTGGGAGCCAAACTTGCCTCTTGCCAATTAGGACCTGTGTATTTGGCGGCTTATGTGAGCCACAATTTGGAGATGAGTGATGTGGATTTTAGGACTTCTGTTTATGGGCCTCGCGGCCAGTAGTTTTTCCGGCGGTGGCGATGACTCCGACGACGAAACCACCCCCACCGGTCTTGCCAATGACACCCAGCCGGTGGACGACACAACCACCACCGACATTATATCCGAGGACGGCGGTATCGGTATTCTGCTTGAGGGCGGCGACTCCAACAACGATCTGACAGGCACTCCCGGCCCCGACCTGCTAGATGGCAAGGATGGGAATGACACCCTGCGCGGTCAGGATGGAGATGACGGTCTCTACGGCAGCGAAGGCGACGACCTGCTCTTAGGCGGCGCTGGCGAAGACTACATGACTGGCGGCGAAGGGGACGACGCCGTCTACGGCGACAGTGGCAGCGACACGCTCTACGGCTACACAGGCGAAGACACCCTCGAAGGCGGCAGTGGCGACGACTGGATTTACGGTGCCGACGTGACAAACCGGGACCCGGAAGTTGCTGACAGCTATCTTGATCGGGAGCCCGAAACGGAATTTGTAATTCAGGACCCAACGGAGCCGGAAGAGGCTGACACGCTCATTGGTGGCACCGGCAACGACAATCTTTTCCTCGGCGAATATGACACTGGCACCGGCGGCGAAGACAACGACAGCTTCCACATCGGCCATTGGGTGGAAGAGAACGCGCCATTTATCACCGACTTTGACCCCGAAGAGGACGTGATTTCCCTTATCTTGCCAGGTGACGAGCCTCTTCCGACGATCACGGTCGAGCGGGTTGGCGATGAAACCCATGTTTTGGCAAACGATGTTATCATGGCACGTGTCGCCGGAGCTGCTGACGGATTGGAAGCCTCAGATGTCACATTTGTACTTGGGTGATCGCGTCAGCTCTCACCACCCTTATTCCGGTCGTACGAACCAAATCCGGACAACGACTCACCCATCCCATGCGGCCGCGCCCAACAGATCCCGGGCGCGGTTTTGCCCGCCATCTAAGCCCCTTGGGAAACAATAAGCTGCGCCAACGGTGATTGAGCGTCATCCAGCTCAAATACGCTTCAATTTGTTGACACGCATAACGTGTTGTCGCACCTTGCGACCAACTCGGCCTTGGGAGCCGTAGGCGCCGCGTAGAAGACGCGAAATCGGACACCTTCCGAACAGAGAACCGAGATGCGCCTGCCACGGAAATCTCTACATTTCACGCTCCCAATGCCACCGTATCATTACGCGCGCCTGAGTATTGCGTGCCACGAGGAGAGACAGAATGCTGTTTTTGGGTTTGTTACTGGCTGGCTTGGGCATCGCTGCTATCGCTGACTTTGGTGGTTCCGACGATAGTGACAGCGATGACGGTGGCAACACCCCAGATGAGGTCACAACCTCTGACATCATCACTGATGGAGAGCCTGGCGTTATGTACGAAGGTACGGCCGGAGACGACGAAATCTATGCCACCACTGGGTCGGATCTTGCCGCTGGCGAAGACGGAAACGACGTCATTCGCGGCCGCGCAGGCCCTGATGTCCTAATGGGAGGCGAAGGCGACGACTCGCTCTTTGGCCAAACAGGGCAAGACCGTGTCATGGGTGACTCCGGCGACGACGAAGTACACGGTGGTGCCGGTGAAGACACCATGATGGGCGGCAGCGGGAATGACACGCTTTATGGTGGCCCCGGCGACGACGAACTTGTGGGCGCGGACATCACCAATCGGGATTGGGAGCTGGGCGATTGGCACGCTGAAATTACCCCATCCTCCGACCATGAGTTTCAGGCGCCAGAAGCAGATGAGGCCAATGTTCTCTACGGCGGAGATGGAAATGACTCTTTGTTACTTGGCGAAGGTGACACTGCATTTGGTGGCAGTGGAAACGACGAGTTCGAAGTTGGAAGCTGGGTGGAAGACGAAGAGAACGTTCCTGTCGTTCAAGATTTCAACGCGGCGGAAGACATTCTATGCGTTCAGTATCTAGAGGGCACCGAGGAACCATCCATCACACTGGGAAGCGATGGCGAAGAAACCCTAGTATATGCTGACGGACAATTGGTGCTCCGCGTTCTCGGCGAAACTGGCACGCTTGAAGCAAGCGATGTCTGCGTCGCATCCATTTCTTTCTCATAACGGATTGGCCAATTGTCGCCCGCGTCAACAATCAAACTGGAGTTCACAGTACAATGATCTTTGGCCTTTTTCTCGCCGGACTGGGTGTCGTCGCGCTTGCTGGCCTGTTTGAAAGCGACGGCGGCGAGACCGAAACCAATTCGGATTCCATTCCTGAGACAGAGTCGGACCCGCAAACCGACACAGGAACTCAGACAGACACTGAGACTGAGACTGAGACTGAGACTGAGACTGAGACTGAGACTGAGACTGAGACTGAGACTGAGACTGAGACTGAGACTGAACCAGCCCCCAACTATGTGGAAGTCATAGATGGCGATTCCGGTGAAAATAACCTCCGCGGCTCTCAAGGCGGTGACGCAATCAGCGGATTTGAGTCCAATGACACTCTGATGGGGGCGCCCGGTGATGACTTTCTTTTTGGTGGGGCCGGTGACGACCTTTTGCTTGGTCGCCCGGGGCACGATGTCCTTTCCGGCGGCGCGGGTGATGACGACATGCGTGGCGGCTTGGGAAATGACTATCTGAACGGTGATAGCGGCGACGACTCTATCAAGGGTGGCTCAGGCAATGACACGCTTGTCGGGTACGATATCTTTGGCGACACGCCCTATGTGCGTGAAAACTTCCTGCTCTTCACAGACGAAGAAGCCGTCGCTTGGCCAGAATATCAAGAACCAGATGCGCCCGAGGCCAACACACTTGTGGGCGAAGAGGGCAATGACGCCCTGTTTCTGGGCGCAGGTGACGTGGCTTCAGGCGGTGCAGACCAAGATGCCTTTTTCATCTACGAATGGGCCAATGCTGAGGGCAATGCACCTGAAATCACTGACTTCAACGATGAAGAAGATGTTCTGATCCTGCGCCACTATGGCGAGCCCCCGACTTTGACGCTACAGACGGTCGGTGACGAACATCACCTCTTTGCAAATGACGAACTGGTCGCGCGATTGACGCGTAACAGCGGGCCTGTGACGCTCGAAAACATCGAATTGTTTTCAGTTCCAACGCCTGAAGTTTAACTTCCTGCGCGACACACTTGCCTCCACAGCGACGGTCTCGTATCAAAGGCGCCATGGGTCCGCAGTTCACCCAGGCGCCGCCGGTCACACTGACTTTGCTAAACCTGCGAGACACTTTCGACAGCATGCTTTTGCACGTGCCGTCGACAAGGGCGGCCATCGACCCCGGTTCCGGGATGCACGACATCAAAAGGATGCCCTCATGTCTAAAGACGTGATCCCTCTCTATGTGGCCGACGTTTCGGCCTTCACCAAAACCCTGCGCAAATCCCTGTCTGACCAAGACAAACTGCCCGGCCACGCCGCGATGATGACGCTGGTCGCCAAGGCTGCCGGGTTTCAGAACCACCAACACCTCAAGGCCGCCAAACCGGCGGAAGACACCGCGCTGGACGAACTGGCCCTCAAACGCGCTCTACGCGTGTTTGACGAGGCGGGCCGCATGTTCCGCTGGCCGAAGTGGACCAAGGTGCAAGGCCTGTGTCTCTGGCCGTTTTGGGCGCGCATGCCCGCGCATAAGGACATGTCGGAGAAAGAGGTGAACGAGATCCTGAAGTCCGGTCTCAGCTTTGCCGACCACGTGCTGCTGCGCCGCTCGCTGATTGACCACAAGCTTTGCGAGCGCACCATCGACGGCCGTGTCTACCGCCGCATAGAACAAAGGCCAACGCCCGAAGCGCTGGCCCTCATGAAACGGCTCAAAGACCGGTAAGGGCCTTAGCGCCCCTCGTATTTCGCGGGGCGCTTTTCCAGAAACGCCACAACGCCTTCCTGGAAATCTCGGGTCTTGCCCAACTTGCCCTGACGCTTAGCTTCTTGTTCCATCTGAGCAGTCCAGTCGTTGCCATAGCTCTCCTGGATGGCCTTTTTGATCTGTTTGTACGCCAGCGTCGGTCCACTCGCGAGATGCGCCGCGCGCTTTTTCACTGTGGCCTCATAGGCGTCATCCGCCACCGCTTCCCAGATCATGCCCCAGTCATCCGCCTGACGCGCGCTGATCTTATCAGCAAACAGCGCTGCGCCCATCGCCTTGGCCGCGCCCATGGCTTTTGGCAACTCATAAGTGCCACCCGCATCCGGCATCAAGCCGATGCGCGAAAACGCCTGCATGAAATACGTGCTCTCTTTGGCAATCACCACATCAGCGGCCAAGGCAAGGTTGGCCCCTGCCCCCGCCGCGGCGCCGTTCACCGCGCTGATGGTTGGGATCGGACACTCGCGAATGGCGCGGATCATTGGCATGTATTCGTCACGCAGCGTGCGTTCCAGATCCATGCTCGCCGCGCTGGAGCTGTCGCCCAGATCCTGCCCGGAACAAAACGCCTTGCCCGCACCGGTCAACACCAGCACCCGCGCCTCAGACCCGGCGGCAATCACCGCATCGGTGATCTCTGCCCGCATCTGCTGCGTCATCGCGTTAAGCGTGTCCGGCAGGTTCAATGTCACCGTGGCCACACCATCGGTCACATCATAGGTAATAGTCTGATAATCCATAGGGTCTCTCTCCGCGTCCTACCCTGTCATCGCATCCCGCAGCTTGTGCTCCAAGCGGGACCCGACGTCATTCCTTGAGGATTTCCTGAAGCCGCGCTTCTTCCTCTTCGCTCAACTTGCGTTCCGTTGGCGTGCGGGCTGTGGAACGGCGCCGTGTGTAACCAAAGCCAACGATCAACGCGATCAGCAACATCGCTGGGCCGGCCCCATACAGCACCATATTGGTGCCACTGGTACGCGGCCGCAGCAAGACGTATTCGCCATAGCGGTCGACCACAAAATCCACCACTTCTTCGTTGCTGTCGCCCTCAGTCAGACGCTCGCGCACCAGAACGCGCAAGTCTTTCGCCAACTGAGCGTTGCTGTCATCAATGCTTTCATTGCGGCAGACAAGACACCGCAAATCCTTAGAAATGTCCCGCGCCCGCTCTTCAAGCACCGGATCGTCCAGGATCTCTTCCGGCTGAACCGCCACACTTGACCCCGCCATCAAAAGCGTAAGCCCAAGCGCGGCCGCAAAAGTCTTTAACTTGGTAGTCATCGGTCTCACTCCGCTGGCACGCCACCCGCTGGCGCCTTACGCGCCCCGGCCGCCACGCGATAGCGGCGGTCGGTCAGGCTCAACAGCCCGCCAAGAGACATAAGCAACGAACCAATCCAAATCCAGTTGGTCAGCGGTTTAATATAGGTCCGCACCGTATAGGCTCCGCCCGGCTGTTCATCCCCAAGCGCCAGATATACGTCCCGCAGAATACGATAATCAATCGCCGCTTCCGTGGTTGGCGTCGCCGCCACCGGATAAATCCGTTTCTCCGGATGTAACATGGTCACATCGTTGCCATCCTTGCGCACACGGATGTCCGCCATGGTTGTCAGGTAGTTTGGCCCTTCGGTTTCTCGTACACCTTCCAGCGTGATCTCATATGCGCCAACCATATAGGGCTGTCCAATCTGCGCGACGCGGATGTCTTCCTGCTCCCAGGCCATCAGCCCGGCCACGCCAAGAATTGTCACACCAAATCCAGTATGGGCTACCGCCTTGCCCCAATCCGCACGTGGCAAACGGGACAGGCGCCCCAATCGGTCGCCAAGCGACCCGCGCCCGGTGCGCGACATCAGGTCCACACAAGCCCCCATCAGCAACCAGGCCCCAAGGAACAGCCCCACCGGGCCCAAAAGTGAGCGCCCGCCTTGCACCGACCAGGCCAATCCGCCAATGGCCACCGCGAGGACAAAGGCTGGGATCAGCGGCTTTACCACCTTGCCAAGCTTGGCGCGCTTCCACGGCAACATCGCCCCAATCGGAAGGATCAATCCAAGCACCACCATGAAAGGGGTGAACGCCATGTTGAAAAACGGTGCACCGACGCTGAGCTTGCGGTCAAAGAGCATTTCGCTGACCAACGGCCAGATGGTGCCGATGAAAACCACAAAACAGGACACGGCCAGCAGGATGTTGTTCAGCACCAGCGCGCTCTCGCGGCTGACCACCCCAAACACGCCCTTTGCTTCCATCTCGCTCGCCCGCGCGGCAAACAGGGTCAGCGCACCGCCGGTGAAGAACACCAGAATGCCCAGGATAAACACGCCCCGATCCGGGTCATTGGCAAAGGCATGCACCGAGGTGATCACGCCGGAGCGCACAATAAACGTCCCGATCAGCGAGAAGCTAAACGCCATAATCGCCAGCAGGATGGTCCAGCTCTTTAGGCTCTCCCGCTTCTCCACAACAATAGCAGAGTGCAGCAGGGCCGCTGCAAGAAGCCAAGGCATGAACGACGCGTTTTCCACCGGATCCCAGAACCAGAAACCGCCCCAGCCCAATTCGTAATAGGCCCACCAGGACCCCAGCGCGATGCCGATGGTCAGGAACACCCAAGCCGCCAGCGTCCAAGGCCGCACCCAGCGTCCCCAGGCCGCATCCACACGGCCCTCGATCAACGCAGCAATGGCAAAGGAAAAGGCCATCGAAAGCCCGACATAACCAAGATACAAAAATGGCGGGTGCAATGCGAGGCCCACGTCTTGCAACAACGGGTTCAGATCGCGCCCGTCAAACGGCACCGCATCCATGCGTTCAAACGGGTTGGACGTGAACAGAATGAACGCAAAAAACGCCACGGCCACCGCACTCTGCACCGCCAGCGCGCGTGCACGAATGCCAGGCGGCAGGTTGCCACCAAACCACGCGAGACAGGCGCCAAATAGCGTCAGGATCAACACCCAGAGCAGCATAGAGCCCTCGTGGTTCCCCCAAACGCCACTGACCTTATAGATCATCGGCTTGAGGGTGTGTGAGTTCCCCGTCACCAGCGCCACAGAGAAATCCGAGGTCACAAAGGCATAGGTCAGCGCCGCAAAGCTGAACCCAGTAAACAGGAACTGCAATCCTGCTGCTGGTTCGGCCACGGCCATCCAGCCGGGCCAACGCTTCTGCGCGCCTACTAAAGGGACAATTGCCTGCACCACTGCGGTGACGGCGGCTAGGATCAGTGCGAAATGGCCGAGCTCAACTATCATGGCCTCAATATAGTCCGAGGCTCAGACGGGGCCAATGCAAATCGACCCCGCAAACTGATCACTTTGTCGCGCCCCCACTGGAAGCTTGCTGCCAATCCAGAAGCACCGGATTGTCGCCCTCTTCCATCGGTGAGCGCGCCTGCGTTTGCACTGGCCCTTCAAGCGCGGCAAGGGTTTCAACTACCTCAGGAACACGCTTCAAGTTATCCGCTATAGAGCGTTGAAATTCCTGTCCTTTGGCCTGATGTCGCGCACCAAAGTAAAAACTCACCACCACACCCAGCAGCCACCACATCGGCTCCGGCACCAAGGCTATGCCGCTCATGCGCGCGGCAAACCACACCGGGTCCACCATTGCGCTGACAAACAGCGCCAAACAGCCCAAGGCCATGGCCGGACGCGGCAGGCGATTCACCGCATCCATCACCCGATCAAACCTCCCGCGATCCTGCGCCCGAAACTCCGCCATATGCCCCTGCATCGCCGCGATCTGTACATCCTGCGCCCGCTGCGCCGCGCCTTCCGCGTTTTCGCGAAACACCTCGGCGGTCTCTTTGAGCACATTGCGCCCGCCGCCAAACACAAAAGACAACACCCGCTCGATCATCCCCATGACGCCACCCGCTTCTCAAATTCCTGCTGCGTTAGGTGATACCTAGGCGAGATGAACTCCTCCGCCCGCTTGATCCAGCCGCCCTTCTTACCGGCCCGCGACCGCGCATATTTGCGCGACTTCGGCCGCAGGTCGGCCAATCGGAAATAGTAGTTCCGCCGCGCCACGCCGTAAGCGTCTGCCAGATGATCCGGCGCCATATCCGCCGCCACTTTGCTCGCGGCTATGGTCTGCGGCCCGATTTTACCGTCCACAGTCACTTGCTGCCCCATCTGCCCCAACAGGCGCTGCAGGATTTTCACCGCATTGCTGCCCGCATTGACATACATATCAAACACCGACGCCTGCAAAACCTCCGGCAAGCGATCCACCTTTGGCCTCTCAAAGTAGTGCCGCAGATAGACCGCCTCCGCATCCGCGGGCGTCAGCCGCTTCACATCCGCCACATCGACATCGCCGTCCCCGTCCTTATCCAGCCCCAACCGACGCGCTGTGGCCAGCGTCACGCCCAAGTTGGTCGCCCCGCCGGGATCATCCGGATCATTCACAAACCCGCCTTCCCGCGCCACAATCTCCTTTGCCACTTGTCGTACGTCCAACATCGCAACCTCCTGTGTGCCTCATGACACAGGCTGCCGCCCCGACTATTAAACTGCCGCCACCCTTGCGCACGCTGCCCGTTGCGCCAAAGAGAAACCCCGCAGGCTGTGCGGCCCACGGGGTCAATTCTTTGCAATATTACGACGACTTAACTGTCGCCACCCTCTTCATCATAATGCTGATACACGCCCTGCTCTTTCAGCGCGTCGACGACCTCTTTTGGCATGTAGGTCTCATCATGTTTTGCGAGGATCTCCGTCGCAACAAACACACCATCCACATAGGACCCCGTGCCAACCATACCCTCGTTTTCCTTAAAAAGGTCCGGAAGCACACCTGTGAATGTGACCGGCACCGACGCGCCGCCGTCCGTCACGGAAAACCGCACGGTTTCGCCCTCATCTCGCACCAGCGTGCCTTCTTCAACCAAGCCACCAATGCGAAAAACTTCGGTTGCGGCGGGCGGTTCTGCGATCACTTGCGAAGGCGAACGGAAAAAGTTGATCCCATCCCGCATGGCGTACCCAATCAACGCGGTCGAGATAATCAAGGCTACGAAGGTCAGGATAATCACCTGAATCCGGCGTTGCTTTTTTAGGCTTTTCATTTGTCCTCTCCGGCGCCCTCGCGCGGTTTACGGGAAACAAGGCGCCAGCATCAGGCCAGCCGTCTCATCTTCTCCCAACATCAGGTTGGCGTTCTGCAACGCCTGGCCGCTGGAGCCTTTGGTGAGGTTGTCCAAAGCCGCAATCACAATGGCCCGACCGTCAATCCGATCGCCGGTCACGCCGATATGGCAGAAGTTGGAGCCCCGCACGTGCCGCGTGCTCGGCGCTTCGCCAAAAGGCAGCACCTCGATGAAAGGTTCCTCAGCATAGGCTTTTGCCAACGTGGCATGGATCACCTCTGCGTTACCCTGCACATACACGGTCGCCAGAATGCCCCGGTTGGCTGGCACCAGATGCGGGGTGAATTGCACTTTCACCTCGCGTCCCGCAATCTTGGAAAATTCCTGATCGAACTCGCCCAGATGCCGGTGCGTGCCGCCAATTGCATAGGCATGATAGCCTTCGCTCAGCTCCGCGTGCAGGAGGTTCTCTTTCAAGGACCGCCCTGCGCCGGATACTGCACACTTCAGGTCGAGAATGATTTGATTAAGGTCAATCACATCCGCCTCAATCAGCGGGCGCAGTGCAAACTGACCTGTGGCCGCATTACAGCCGGTTCCAGCGACAACGCGCGCCGTTTTGATCTCGTCCCGATAAAACTCGGTCAGGCCATAAACAGCCTCTTTCTGGATCTCGAGCGCATCATGCTCTCCGCCATACCATTTGGCGTATTCCTCAGGATCGGTCAGACGGAAGTCCGCACTCAAATCGACTACCTTAACATCAGAAGGCAACGCCTTGATTACTTTCTGAGAAGTCGCGTGCGGCAGCGCGCAAAAACACAGATCCACACCACCAAAATCAATCTCATCGATCTTGCACAGGGTCGGCAGTTTCAAGTGCCGCAAATGCGGAAACACCGCCGCCATCTCCATGCCCGCCTTACGATCTGCCGACAGTGCAACAATTTCCATGCTGGGATGGGTGGCGATCAAACGTACAAGCTCTGCTCCGGTGTAGCCGCTGGCGCCAAGAATTGCGATTTTATGGGTCATGTTGTCGACCTCTTCCCTTCGTTTGGCCGCAGCCTTCGCGCGACCATCCCCGTCACTTGCGGGGCTAGATAATCAGAAATGTGTGAAATTACGAGAGCCTGCGCCCCCTCGCCGCAGTTACGCAGCTTGGAAGGTGATTTGTCGTCGCAAAAACTGGGTCGCGCGATCACTCACTTTGCGAGGATCACCCGTGGTCAGGAACAAATTGTCTGTGCCTTGCCCAATCATTTTGGGGTGCCGCTCCAAATAGTCTGCCAACGAATCTGCAACCAGATTGGCCTGACTATACACATTTACATCCGCACCCAAAGCGTCCTGAAAGGTGTCGTGCATAATCGGATAATGCGTGCAGCCCAAAATCGCCGCCTGCGGCTCCGGCATTTTGCGCTTCAACGCATCAACATGGGACCGCACCAGCGCTTCGGCCAGGATCATGTCGCCCTCTTCAATGGCATCCACCACCCCGCCACAGGCCTGCGCTTCCACGTCCACGCCAATCGCCCGAAACGCCAGCTCGCGCTGAAACGCCCGGCTCGCCACCGTTGCCGGTGTCGCAAATAGCGCCACATGTTTGACCTCAACCTCACGCGGCGGCGAGTTGTCGCCCCAGCTGCGCTCAGTCAGCGCCTCAATCAAAGGCACAAACACGCCCAATACGCGCTTGTCTTTGGGAATCCAGCTTTCCTGCATGCGGCGCAGTGCCGCCGCACTGGCTGTGTTACAGGCCAGGATTACCAGATCACAGCCCGCATCCCACATCCGCTCCACGGCGGCGGTGGTCAGATTATAGACATCATCGGCATCACGCACACCGTAAGGCGCGTGGGCATTGTCTCCGAAATACACCAAAGGCACATCTGGCAAGCGCTTGCTCACCGCGTCATAGACGGTCAGCCCGCCCAATCCACTGTCAAAGAGTCCAACTGCCACGCCACACCTCGATCTACCTGTTTGCGGCCTTCTGGCCGTCAAGCTTATGTTTTTCTTCAAACTCAAAGCCATATCCCATTTTGCGGATTGGCTTTGGAGACAAAGAATAGGTGCGTTCCCGCAGGAAGTCCATGAGCTCCCAGGTGTCACTGGCGCGGCTCTTGATCGCAGCCTGCTCCACAGGCTCGCCAATCACCACACGCACCGGTGTGTCCACTCGTTTTTTGAATTCGCGGATCAGGAAGCCCATACGCAGGGTGTAATGCAAATGGCTCGCCACCTGGAACAACCGGCTGGTCTGCCCGTCAAAGAACACCGGCACCACTGCCGCTTCCGATTTGGCAATCATCCGCGCCGTGAAACCACGCCAATACGGGTCAAACGGACGTCCAAACGGCTTGTCCGCAGTCGACACTGTGCCGCCTGGGAAAATCCCGATTGCACCGCCTTGCTTGAGATAGTCCAGCGACACTTTACGGGTCCGCAGGTTCAGCTTCACCGCTTCCCGGTCTTCATCAAAACTCACCGGCAGGATCACTTTTTCCATGTCCTGCGCCTTGCGGAACACCTGATGCGCCATGATGCGAAAATCACCGCGCGTGACGCTGAGCATGTAACCCATCATCAACCCGTCCAGAATGCCGTACGGATGGTTGGCAATCATCACCACAGGCCCGGTCTTTGGGATATTGTCGAGGGAACCGCCAATCACGTCCAGCGTCAGGCCATAACGCTCGCGCATCACTTCCCAGAAGTCCCGTCCGGCGGCCACTTCATCCTCATAGCCGGCAGCCCGCTTGATCAATCTCAAACGGCCAGTGGAGTTTTCCAGCATGCGGATCATCGCCTTGCCGCTGCGCGTTTCCGCTGCATAGGCATAACTGATGTCACGTGCATTGTTGATCGCGTAAGTCATAGCAGTTCTCGAGTCGCAAAAACACGGCCTCCCTATGACAGATTTATGAATGAAATTTAACCCCCTTCCGTAGCGTCAAATGGTGACAGGGCAAACCGTGAAACCCCGTTAAAAACATACGGGATTTCTTGATTTGTCATTTAAGTTTTGACGCGCCTATTCAGCGGCCGCAGCCACCGCATCTCGCTGTTGCAACGCCGCCAGAAGCTCTTCGCGCCGTTTTGCAGCTTTGGCTTCATTCGCCACTTTGACGGGCCCAAAGCCTTTTATCTGCAACGGCAATTCCGCCAGCGCCACTGCGGCTTCCGGTGCCTGCGCCCCAAAATCGGCAACCACTTTGGCCATATCCGCCTCATACTGCGCAATGAGCGCCCGTTCCATTTTGCGCTCCGGATGACGCCCAAACGGATCCAACGCCGTGCCCCGCAGAGCTTTCAACTTCGCCAAAATCGGGAACATACGCATCATGCCCGCGCCATACTCGGTCTTGAGTGGACGTCCGTTTGGCCCCTCTTTTGCGAGAAGTGGCGGCGACAGGTGCACCTTCATCTCAAAGTTGCCTTCAAAGACCTCCTCTGCCTTCGCCCGCGTCTCCAGATGCAGGCGCGCGACCTCATATTCGTCCTTATAGGCCAATAATTTATGGTACCCCAAAGCCACCGCCTCTTTCAGACGCGCATCCTCAATGCCATCCACCAGCTTGCGGTATTTCTTCGCTAGCCCGTTGCCCTGGTATTTCACCAGATGTTCCGCACGGAAGGCGATCTTCTCCTCCAGCGTCTTGGGCTTCTGCACCACTTTCGGCTCCAACATGCTTGCCGCCTGCTCCGGGTAGAGCACCGCCCAGCGTCCAATCTCAAACGCCCGCAAGTTCTTCTCCACCGCAGCGCCGTTGAGCTCGATCGCGCTCACAATTGCCTCATGGCTGACCGGCACCAGACCCTTTTGCCAAGCCGCGCCAAACACCATCATGTTGGAGAAAATCGCATCCCCCATGACCACACGGGATAGCTCAGACGCATCAAACAGCGCCAGCTTTTCACGCAGGCGCGCTTGCAAGGCCACCTCCAACCGCCCAGTGGGTAGTTTGAATTCCGTGTCCTGCGTAAAGCTGCCAGTGATAATCTCATGGCTGTTCACCACCGCGCCGGTGCGCCCCGCAGAGGTCAGTCCCAAGGTCTTCGCCCCGGCACTCACCACCAGATCGCCCCCAATCAGGGCATCACATTCGCCCGTCGCCACACGCACGGCGCTGATCGCTTCCGAGGTCTCGGCAACACGGCAATGGATATGTACCGCCCCGCCCTTTTGGGCCAAGCCAGCCATTTCCATCATGCCTGCCGCTTTTCCGTCAATCTGCGCTGCCTGAGACAGGATTGCACCAATGGTCACAACGCCGGTGCCACCAACTCCGGTGATCACCACATTATGCGTGCCCTCAATCGGCTTGATCTCCGGCATCGCCATCGGCGGCAATTCCAAGGCCGCCGTGGCGCCTTTGCGGATTTTGGCGCCTTCGACGGTCACAAAACTCGGGCAAAACCCGTTGAGGCAGCTGAAATCCTTGTTGCAGCTCGACTGGTTGATCTTGCGCTTGCGCCCCAACTCGGTCTCCACTGGCTCAATCGAAATACAGTTGGATTGCACCCCACAATCGCCACAGCCCTCACAAATGTCTGTATTGATGAACACCCGACGATCCGGATCAGGAAACTGCCCCCGTTTGCGCCGACGCCGCTTTTCGCTGGCGCAGGTCTGCACATAAACAATGCAGCTTACACCGCTGATTTCTCTAAATTTCTCTTCGACATTCACCAGCTCCGCGCGTTCATGGAACGTGATGCCAGCCGGGAACACGGACTGATCCACATCCTCTTTCTCATCATAGACCACCGCCACATGCTGCACCCCCATGGCGCGCACTTCGTCGGCAATTTTCTGCGGGCTCAGCCCGCCATCGTTGGCCTGCCCGCCGGTCATCGCCACAGCGTCATTGAACAGGATCTTGTAGGTGATGGTGGTGCCCGCCGCCAACGCCGCGCGGATCGCCTGCACACCGGAGTGATTATATGTCCCATCCCCCAGGTTCTGAAACACATGTTTGGTCTTGCTAAACGGCGCCTCGCCAATCCAGTTCGCGCCCTCGCCGCCCATATGTGTATAGCCAGAGGTCTCCCTGTCCATCCACTGCACCATGTAGTGACAACCGATCCCAGCGTAGGCGCGACTGCCTTCTGGCAGCTTGGTGGACGTATTGTGCGGACACCCGGAACAGAACCAAGGCGTGCGCACCGCAATATCCTCGGCATTATCGGCCCGTTGCGCTTCCTTTAGCGCGTTCATGCCCGCCTTCACCGCGTCAGTGCCGCGGCCTTCCTCAACAAAAATATCGCCCAGCTTCTCAGCAATCATAATCGGATCAAGCGCGCCCCGCGTCGGGAACAGCTCTTGCCGGTTTAGATCACTCAGACCACCTTTGTACCATCCGTAAACCCGCCGTCCGTTGCGATCATCAAACAGCGCTTCTTTGATCTGAACCTCGATCAGCTTGCGCTTTTCTTCCACGACCACAATCAAATCAAGCCCTTCGGCCCACTCCCGGAAGGTCGTCATATCCATCGGAAACGTCTGACCGATCTTGTAGGTGCTGATCCCCAACCGCTCGGATTCCGCTTCATCAATGCCCAGCAGATCCAGGGCATGCACCAAATCCAGCCAGTTCTTTCCGGCGGCCACCAATCCTATCTTCGCACCGGGTTTGCCCCAAATGCGCTTGTCCATCTTGTTCGCCCGCGAAAACGCTTCCGCCGCTTGCCGCTTGTAATCAATGATCCGCGCTTCTTGGGCATGTGGCGTATCGTTCAACCGGATGTTCAGCCCGCCTTCGGGCATATCAAACTCCGGCGTCACAAACTCCAATCGATGCGGGTCACCATTGACCACCGCCGTGGCTTCAATGGTGTCCTTCATGGTTTTCAGGCCAACCCAAACGCCTGCAAACCGGCTCAGCGCAAGGCCGTACAGGCCAAAATCCATGATCTCCTGCACGCCTGCAGGGGACACCACAGGCATATAGGCATCCACGAGCGCCCATTCTGACTGGTGCAGCACTGTGGAGCTTTCGCCGGTATGATCGTCGCCCATCGCCATCAGCACACCGCCGTTGGGGCTGGTGCCTGCCATATTGGCATGGCGCATCACGTCCCCTGTGCGGTCCACCCCAGGCCCTTTGCCGTACCACAGACCAAAGACGCCATCGAACTTGCCTTCTCCGCGCAGCTCCGCCTGCTGGCTGCCCCACAGCTGCGTCGCCGCAAGATCCTCGTTCAAGCCGGATTGAAACAACACGTCATGCGCGGTGAGCTCTTTCTCGGCCCGCATCATCTGACTGTCCACAGCGCCCAGCGGTGATCCGCGATACCCTGTCACATAGCCAGCGGTGTTCAGCCCAGCCTTCGTGTCCCGTGCCTTTTGCATCAACATCAACCGCACCAAAGCTTGTGTGCCGTTTAGCATCACATTGTCTTTGGTCAGGTCCAAACGGTCGTTCAAAGACACCTTCTGGATACTCATCTTGCGCTCCCCTCGCTGGACGGTCATTCCAATATACGGAAAATATTAGGTCGCAGAATCTGACCTATGCAATAATTTTTTTTGAACACCCGTTCGTTTAGCGCTTCTCTGTGCCGCCGAGGACACCGCAACACTACAGTGTAGCCATTTGTCTTAACACAATAAAACCGGCGAAAAGCACCTGTCCGCCGGTCTTTATTCAAGCTTTTGAGAGGATGGTTCCGTTACGTCCCGACGACCTTAGCCAAAGACACCGGCACCGTTGGCAAATCCTGCCACGCGCCGTCCAGAAGCTCACCAACCTGATCGCCCGGAACCGCTTTCTCAAACAAGAACCCTTGCCCGCGCTGGCACTGCAAATAACTGACATACGCCAAGTCTTCGACCGTCTCGATGCCTTCGGCTGTGACCTCCAGATGAAGCCCCTGCGCCAGGGACACAATGCCGGATACAATCTTCTGACACTCCGCGCGTTTGGCAATATTGGTCACAAAACTGCGGTCAATCTTCAGCCGGTCAAACGGCAGGTTCTGCAACGCGGTCAGGCTCGAATAACCGGTGCCAAAATCATCCAGAGCAATCGCCACACCAAGCGCCTTAAGCTCTTCCAGCTTCGCCCGCGCTTCACCAAAATCATCAATCACCGAACTTTCGGTCACTTCCACAATCAACCGCTCAGGTGGGAAGCCGGTGCCTTCCAAAACCATCCGGATTGACGGCACCAGATTGGGGTCTTTGAACTGCACACCGGACACATTGAACGACAGGGTCAAAGGCCGCGCCCAGTCTTTGGCCTGCACACAGGCCTGCCGCAACACGCTCAAGCCCAATGTGCCAATCTGCCCGCTGTCTTCGGCAATCTCGATAAACACACCCGGCGGAATGGACCCGCGTTCCGGATGAAACCACCGCGCAAGAATCTCCACACCGCTCACATGATTTGCGTCGATCTCCACGATGGGCTGGAACCAGGGGGCCACTTGGTCGTGCGCAATCGCATCCCGCAAGTCCGCCGCAATGGTCTCTCGATCCATCGCCTGCCGGTCCTGATCCGCGTCATACCAAGAAAACCGCCCGCGCCCTTCCGCCTTGGCCACGCCCATGGCCTTATCTGCCCGGCGCATCACTTCGGTTATGTCATCGCCATAGCGCAGCGCCACAAGCCCAACGGACGCGCCGATACATACGGCTTTTTCCCCAAAGAAAAACGGCTGTGCAATTTCATGCACCAACCTTTGCGCGGCCCGCTCTGCCTGTACTGCATTGGCAGTCTCATCCAGTAAAACTGCAAACTCATCGCCGCCCAGACGCGCCACGGTGCCACTAGCCTGCGCTTCCAACTTCAGCCGCTCCGCCACCTCCTGCAGCGTCGCATCACCAATCTCATGGCCGTGCAAGCTGTTGACCGGATTAAATTTGTCCAAATCCATCAGTGCGATATAGCGCGGCGCATCTGACGGGCTCAGCGCCTGCGCCACTCCCCGCGCAATCTCCTTAAACGCCCGCCGGTTCAGCACGCCGGTCATCGGATCATGCCGCGCCTTGGCGGATGCCGCCTGGCGCATCGCCTCTTTCTCGCGCGCCATCCGGCGCAAGTGCCGCGCCTGATAGATCACCGAGAACAACAGCGCGACAGTCAACAACAGCACCAGCACTGCAAGCTCATCCAGCTCCCAGTCTTCATGAGCCCGGCTAAAGTCATAAAACGCTTCAAACAGGTCCAACTCGCCAAGGATCGGGAACAAGGCAATCGCCGTCAGAAAAATTCCACCATGCACCAGATGATGCCAGCGGAGTTTTTCCTTGAGCCGAGATAGTACCTGCATTTAGTGCCTCGCCTATTGCTTAAAACACTGTTTTCAAACGCTTCCTAACCAAAGGTTAACAACCCAGTAACCACACTTTAGTTTTTGCAGCGAAATAAAGGGGGCATTTGATCAAACATCACCTAGCGCCCGCAAACAATGCCGAAGCTTCGTGATCAAACCCAAGTACCACCTATGCCAAATTCTTTGGCATTTCGCCCAATGGACAGCCCCACCCCTCAATTCGAATAGGCCTCTCCGCAAAGTGATGTTTTTTCGTGAAAACTTCACTTTCCCTTCCCAGTCTATAGGCGTATCAGCGCAGTTCCAAGCCTCCCCACGGTCAGTTTTTCTTTGACTGAGAACTAACCGCATGACACAAAACAAAAAAATGGAGCTACCATGGATTGGGACAAACTCAGGATTTTTCACGCCGTTGCTGATGCTGGCAGTCTGACCCACGCCGGCGACGTTTTGCACCTGTCTCAATCCGCTGTCTCACGCCAAATCCGTGCACTCGAAGAAAGCCTGAACACCACCCTCTTCCATCGTCACGCCCGCGGCCTGATCCTGACTGAGCAAGGCGAGCTCCTGTTTGACGCCACCACGGCGATGAACAAACGTCTGGACGCCGCCTCTGCCCGCATCCGCGACAGCGAAGAAGAAGTGTTCGGCGAGCTGCGTGTCACCACCACCATCGGCTTTGGCACGCTCTGGCTGGCCCCGCGCCTGGCAAAACTCTACGAGCAATACCCAGACCTCAACATCGATCTGATGCTTGAGGAAAAGGTGCTCGACTTGCCGATGCGCGAGGCCGACGTGGCCATCCGCATGAAAGAGCCGAGCCAGGCCGACCTTATTCGCAAACGTCTGATGAGCGTGCGGATGCGTCTCTATGCATCCCAAAGCTATCTGGAAACCCACGGCGAACCCCAGACCCTCAAGGATCTCATCCAGCACCGTCTGATCTGCCAAAACGTGACCTCAGAACAGGTTGGCGCAGGCGCGAGTTTTGTCACCAGCCTCTTGGCCAATGACATCACCAAGATGCTTTACGTGAATAACTACTTTGGCGTCCTTCAAGCGGTCAGCCATGACCTCGGCATCGGCGTGTTGCCGGACTATCTGATGCAGGATTTCCCGGATCTGGTGCGCGTCGGCACTGAAATTGAATCCGCCGAAGTCCCTGTGTATCTGGCCTTTCCGGAAGAATTGCGCCAATCCAAGCGCATTGCGGCCTTCCGCGACTTTGTGCAGGAAGAGATCATTTTGCACCGCAAGCAATTGCGGGAAAAAGACATTTCCTGAGCTATGCAATGCGCGCATAGCGGGCATGCTGCGGGTGCGACAGAATATCTCTTGAAGGTTCACAAACTGACTACTAATTCATCTCTCGAAGGCGTTGATTGCTTATACGCTCAGCGCTTTCACCTCCCTGTTGGACTAAGGCCGAGCTTATTGCTCGGCCCTTTTTTTTTGCCATTTCAGAACCTGAAATCAGTACTCTTGCCTTCCAGAGTAAGGCGAACATACCTTGACCTACTCACGTAAAAGTCATCTCTTATAGTCAATCATTTTTTGACCGTAGAGTACCTTATGAGACATATCGTTTCGAGCATTCTTCTGGCGCTGTCATTATGCGTCGTTGCAATGACCACCGCGCAGGCCCAGGGCCTGCCCACCACCACAACCTCCAGCTCCAGCGCCCCCGAGGCGGTTGAGATCAACCCCGAAGAAATGACCACAGAGGCGATCAACGCCATGGTCGCGCGCATGTCGGACGACGAAGTCCGCGCCGTGCTGCTGGACCGGCTGGATGCCGTGGCTGCGGCGCAGTCCGAAGAAGCCGCCCCCAAAAGCCTCGTGGAACGCGCCACTAATCTGTGGCATGCCTTTTCCCAGCCGCTTCTCGGAGCGGTCCGCAAACTGCCCGCGCTGGTGCCGGCACAAATCACCGCCTTCCAGAACTTTGCTGAAACCTACGGTGGCTTTGGCGGCGTGCTCACCCTCTTTGGTCTGACAGCCCTGTTGCTGGCAGTAGGCCTCGGCGTGGAATACGCCGTCCGCACCTGGCTGATCAAAGTGCGCAACCCGGAGCCCGCCGAGTCCGGCGCCACCCTGCGCGAGTCCGTGACTTTCCTGTTCAAGCGCTTCCTGCGTGAGATTTTTGGTCTGGTGATCTTTTACATCACCATCCGCACACTTGGCCGCACCTTCTTGGACGCGCAAGCAGTCACCTTTGTCGCGCCATTCATCGGCTATATGATCTGGATGCCGCGCATCGCTGCCGCCTTCTCCCGTTTGCTGATGGCCCCTAACCGTCCTGACCTGCGCCTGGTGAATGTGAACGACCATTGGGCCAGCTTCATCCACCGCCACATCATCGGCATCGTCATTCTGGGCGGCGCCACCATCTTTGTGGTCGACTTCAACGTGGTGAACGGCGTGGCTGCGGGTGAAACCCGCATCGGCTTCTGGATCGACAGCATGGTCTACGTCTACATCGCCTATGTTGCCTGGACCGCCCGCGAAGGTCTCAGCGAGATGATGCGCGGCGACGATCCTGATCGCACTGAGTTTGATGAGTCAGTGGCCCGCATCTACCCCTATTTCGCCATGGGCGTTGCCGGTGCCACCTGGGTGCTGGTCTCCACGCTGATTGGCCTGGGCAAAGTGCAACTGCTGCTGGGTGGTGCACACTACACCACCATGTTCTGGCTGCTGATCGCCCCGGTGATCGACACCGGCATTCGCGGCCTTGTCCGCCACGTGGTTCCGCCAATGCAGGGCGAAGGCCAAGTGGCGCATGACGCTTACATCGCCACCAAGCGCAGCTACGTGCGCATCGGCCGTGTGATCGCGGTTGGCGCCGTGCTCGTCATCATCACCCGCACCTGGAATGTCTCTTTGCTCAGCCTTCTTCAGGAAGGTGCAGGCATCGGCGACAACCTCTTCAGCTTCGCCATGACCGCGATTGTCGGCTATGTCGTCTATGAAGGCGTGAGCCTCTACATCAACCGCCGTCTGGCGGCAGAAATGACCGCGCTGGGCATGTCGCAGGAAGATGCCGACAACGAAATGGGCGGCGGCGGCGGCTCTCGCCTCTCCACCGTATTGCCTCTCGCGCTGGTTACAGCACAGGGCGCGATCATCGTGGTCTTCACCCTCTTGGCCATCGGCAACCTCGGCGTCGACATCACGCCGCTCTTGGCTGGTGCCGGGATCGCTGGTCTGGCGATTGGTTTTGGCGCGCAGAAACTGGTGACCGATGTGGTCTCCGGCGTGTTCTTCCTGGTGGATGACGCCTTCCGCGTTGGCGAATATGTCGAGATCGAAGGCACCATGGGCGCGGTTGAGAAAATCTCGATCCGCTCGATGCAGCTGCGCCACCACCGCGGCCCGGTACACACCATCCCCTATGGCGAAATCCCCAAGCTCACAAACTATTCCCGTGACTGGGTGATCATGAAGCTCAAATTCACCGTGCCGTTTGACACCAATCCAAACCAGGTGAAAAAGATCTTCAAAAAGATCGGTCAGGAGATGCTGCAAGAGGAGCTCTACAAAGACGACTTCCTGCAGCCTTTCAAATCGCAAGGTGTGTTTGACTTTGACGATGTGGGTATGATCATCCGCGGTAAATTCATGGCCAAACCCGGCAAGCAGTTTATGATCCGCAAAGAGATCTACAACCGCGTGAAAGCCGAGTTCAACGCCGCAGGCATCGACTTCGCCCGCCGCGAAGTGCGCGTGGCCTTGCCGGATGGTGCCAAGGACCTGCCGGAGGCAGAGAAAACCGCGCTCACAGCTGCCGCAGCAGCAGCCGCTCAGCAGCAAGAAGAGCAAGCCGCCGCCGCGCCCGCCAAGGGACCGGATTGATCCGGCCCCATAAAGGACAGACTATGACGGCACATCTTGCCTCCACATTCAAAGCAGCCGCCCGGATCGTTCCGGGCGCTGCACTTTTGGCACTCATCTCTCTCACACCAGCGCACGCAGATCCGCTGAGCAACGACATGCTCAACGAAAGCCTGAATGACGCCCGCGAGCAGGAAACCCCGCTGGGCTTTGGCAATGGCTCCGTGGTGGTCGCGCCGGTGCCATTCAAAAACGTGCTCATCGGCGCTGGGCTGGTATTGGGCGGCGGCTACCTTTTCAACATCGACGAAGGCAGCGACACCTCCATCATCAGCCTCGGAGCCATGAAATCAGACAATGGCACCAACGCCTACGGGCTCGGCGGAAAGTTTGTCTGGGATGAAAACCGCTGGCAGGTCAGCGCCAGCCTGGGCCAGGCCGAAGGCTTCTACGACCTCTACATCGGCGGCCTACCAATTCCAGTGCGCCAAACCGGCGACATCGCAAACCTCAGCGTCCTGCGCGGCGTCACCTCCGAACTGCTGTTTGGCGCGGCCATGCGCTACCTCGACACCACGCTGGGCTATGACACCTCAGGCACCAACCTGCCGCCCCTGCCCGAAGGCCAGCTCGAAGTCGGCACCTTCAGCCTTCTGGCGAAATGGGACACCCGGGACGACGATTTCTCCGCCCGCAACGGCCATCTGCTGGACGGCGCGCTCACCTATGGGCAGGTGCTCAACGCCGGCGGCCGCGACTACAAAAAACTCGTGCTGACCTACAACCACTACCTGCCTATCGGCGACCGCAACAGCATCGCCACCCGCTTTGCCAGCTGCGCCACCAGCAAAGACACCCCGTTCTTTGACCAATGTTCCTTAGGCGGCACCGACGGCTTTCGCGGCTTCAGCCCCACCGAGTTTCTCAACGACGCGCTGCTGTCTGCGCAGGCCGAATACCGCCACCAGTTCAGCCATCGTTTCTCCGGCGTCGCTTTTGCAGGCTTGGGCAACACCGACAGCGATTTTGCCTCCATTGGCGACACCGATATCCGCTACGCCGGCGGCCTAGGTGTACGCTTCCAACTCTCCAAGAAATTCAAAGCCGTCTTCTCTGTGGACATGTCCTACAACGACCGCAAGGAAGACCTGCTCTACATCTATGTGGGCCAACGCTTCTAACGTCTTGCCCTCACCACCCCGCCCGCTTCTTCTTGCTAAAAATATCCCGGGGGCTTGGGGGCTGGCCCCCAATAAATCATGCGTTTGGGGGCTGGCCCCCATTCGGGCCGGAGATTGGGGGCCAGCCACCCATCACCTTCCACCACCAACCTGCGCCTTTTTGTGCCATTTCCCACCTCCCATAAGATTAAGCCCGCCTTAAGCCTTCCCCTTTTGGCTCCCCTGCCCTAAAAGCCCCCCAAATGCTGTTTATTTGGGGACTCTCGCGACATGCAGGAACCGGCCATCACCACCGATCTCATCGAAGCTCATGGACTGAAGCCTGACGAATACAACCTGATCCTGGAGATCATTGGCCGCGAGCCAACCTTCACAGAGCTGGGTATTTTCTCCGCCATGTGGAACGAGCACTGCTCGTATAAATCCTCCAAAAAGTGGCTGCGCACCCTGCCAACCGACGGCCCACAGGTGATCTGCGGCCCGGGCGAAAACGCCGGTATCGTGGACATTGGTGACGGCGACGCGGTTGTTTTCAAAATGGAAAGCCACAACCACCCGTCCTACATCGAACCCTATCAAGGTGCCGCCACCGGTGTTGGCGGCATTTTGCGTGATGTCTTTACCATGGGCGCCCGTCCTGTTGCGGCGATGAACTCGCTCTCCTTTGGCGAGCCGGATCATCACAAAACCACGCAGCTGGTGAACGGCGTTGTCGAAGGGGTTGGCGGCTACGGCAACTGTTTTGGCGTGCCCACCGTGGGCGGTGAAGTCCGCTTCCACCCCGCTTATAACGGCAACTGCCTTGTGAACGCTTTCGCCGCAGGCCTCGCCAAAACCGACAGCATCTTCTACTCCGCAGCCTCCGGCATCGGCATGCCTGTCGTCTACCTCGGCGCCAAGACCGGCCGCGACGGTGTGGGCGGCGCCACCATGGCGTCGGCAGAATTTGACGACACCATCGAAGAGAAACGCCCCACCGTACAGGTTGGCGACCCCTTCACCGAAAAACGCCTAATGGAAGCCACGCTGGAGCTGATGCAGACCGGTGCCGTGATTTCGATCCAAGACATGGGCGCCGCAGGCCTGACCTGCTCCGCCGTGGAAATGGGCGACAAAGGCAAGCTGGGCGTGAAGCTCAACTTGGAGGACGTGCCCCAGCGCGAAGACAACATGACAGCTTATGAAATGATGCTGTCGGAGTCTCAGGAGCGTATGCTGATGGTTCTGAAACCAGAACTCGAAGCCGAGGCCCGCGCCGTGTTTGAAAAGTGGGACCTGGATTTCGCAATCGTCGGCGAAACCATTGCCGAAGACCGCTTCCTGATCCTGCACAACGGCGAAGTCAAAGCCGACTTGCCGCTGTCCCCGCTGTCCGGCCGCGCGCCAGAATACGACCGCCCATGGGTGGAAACCCCGGCGGCGGAAGCCCTCGCAGACGTGCCACAGATTGACGCGATCGACGGCCTCAAAGGCCTGATCTCCTCGCCAAACTACGCCGGCAAACAGTGGGTCTATGAGCAATATGACACCACCGTGATGGGCGACACCGCCCAGCGTCCCGGCATGGGCTCCGGCGTGATCCGCGTGCATGGCACCGACAAAAAGCTGGCCTTCACCTCGGACGTGACCCCACGCTACGTGAAAGCCAACCCGGTTGAGGGTGGCAAACAGGCCGTGGCCGAAGCCTTCCGCAACCTGTCTGCCGTGGGCGCCAAGCCATTGGCCACAACCGACAACCTGAACTTCGGCAACCCGGAAAAACCAGAGATTATGGGCCAGTTTGTGGGCGCGATCAAAGGCATCGGTGAAGCGGTTGCTGCGCTCGATATGCCAATCGTGTCCGGCAACGTGTCGCTCTACAACGAAACCGACGGCTCCGCCATTCTGCCAACCCCAACCATCGGCGCCGTGGGTCTGATTGCCGCCGGCGAAGAGCCTATCTTGGGTGAGGCGCGCGACGGCCACGTGGCGCTGCTGATTGGCGAAACCAACGGCCACCTCGGCCAATCCGCCTTGCTGGCAGAGGTCTTCAACCGCGAAGACGGAGACTCGCCGCATGTGGATCTCGAGGCGGAGCGCAAAAACGGCGAGTTCATCCGCAACAACCGGGACTGGATCAAAGCCTGCACCGACCTCGCAGACGGCGGTCTGGCCCTGGCAGCCTTTGAAATGGCCGAAGCTGCGGGCGTCGGCGTTCAGATCGACATCGAGGACACTCCAACTCTGTTTGGCGAAGATCAGGCACGCTACTTGGTGGCCTGCAACTTCGATCAAGCTGAGGCACTGATGATCAACGCACAAAAAGCTGGCGTTTCAATCACGTCCGTCGGAAAGTTCACCGGCGACAGCGTGAAGTTCGGCAGCTCCGAGGCTTCTTTGGAAGAGCTCTCCGCCACTTTCCGCAGCAGCTTTGCCGCCGCTGTTGCCTAATCCATGAAATCCAACGCGCCGATCTTCTACATCCTGTCGCAGATCGGCGTGTTTTGCATCGTCTACACGCTGCTTCTGGCGTCGCATCGAACGTCTTTTGCCATTGATTTCTGTGCATTAGAATACGCCAACAAAACTGCTATGAACTTGGTGAAGGTCGCGATCTTTGTGGCCCTTATCCACGCGCCCGGTGTGATCATCGCCCACAGGTTTGCAGAAATAACATGGAAAGTGGCGGCTCTCCCGTTTATCTGCGCCCTCGGATTTATTTTCGCGCACTACGCCAATGACATTCTTTTGGGCCTGAGCGGGAACTTCCATTGCGAAACCGACTTAGACAAATCTGACATGCGCTCAATTTTTCGACCTAATTGGACGCATGTCATCTTGTCCTGGACCGCGCTTGGCGTGGCCTACGGCTGGGGCCTGAGCTCCTTGTTTGTGCTCTACAAAACCTCCAAAGTGCCGTCAGAGCTTTACGAAGACTGACGCAGGCCTGTTGCCATGACCCCGCCCGTCACCTTGCCCAGCCTGACCGATGACTGCAGCCAATGCGCTGCGCTCTGCTGTGTCGCCTATCCCTTTGATGCCGACGAAGACTTCGCCCTGCTCAAACGCGCAGACACGCCTTGCCCCAATCTCTCCGACAGCTGCCTCAACTGCGCGATCCACGACGATCTTCTGCCCAAAGGCTTTGGCGGCTGCGTCGCCTACCAATGTGCCGGGGCTGGTCAGCGTGTGACGCAAGACCTGTTTGACGGCGAGACCTGGCGCGACGATCCCGATCTTCTGGAGCACATGACCTACGCCCTGCGTGTCCTGCGCCCCATCCACGAAGCCCTGCTGCTCCTGCAAGAGGCCAGCCACCTGCCCATCCCCGACAGCGCCAAGCGCCAGGGCCGCTTCCTGATGGCTGCCCTCTGCCCCGAGGACGCCAAGTCGGTGCATGATTTTGAAGACCCGGAGGTACAAGACGCCCTTGCCGACGTGCCCGCCTATCTGCAATCGCTTGCGACCTTCCTCTAAATCGCCTTGCAGAGCCGCAAGCAGCAACTTACATTTTTGAGCAACGACACAAAGGAATAGCTCACAATGCCAATGACCGCTCACGAAATCGAGGAACTCCTGCGCGAGACCTTCCCGGACGCCGACATTCAGGTGGGCGGCACCGACGGCGTGCATATGTCCGCGATGGTGATTGACGAAAGCTTCCGCGGCAAAAACCGCGTGCAACAACAGCGCGCCGTCTACGCCGCTCTCAAAGGCAAAATGGACGGTCCGTCTGGCGAATTACACGCGCTGGCCCTCACCACAAAGGCGCCGGAGTAAGCCGATGCCTCAGGGGTGGTTGATCTTGGTGGGATTGGCAGCGCTTGGCACAGCGATTTTTTGGACAGACCTCCAATTGAAACGCCGCCGCGGGCGCCGTCCCCTCTCCCAAAGCAAACCGTCCCGGGCAAACAGCAAGCTTACCCCAAAGAAAGAGTTGGGAATGGAAGCGCTTGATCTGGAGCTTGTTGACTCCGTGAACAAGGAAAACGAACGGATTGACAAGGCCAACGCTATTGAAACCCAAGGTTCAAGGTGACTTCTGACATGTCCGAACTTCTGTCCTACGGCCTGATCCCAATTCTTGCCATTGCAGCGGCAGCCCTTCTGGCGCTTGTGGCTTGGGTCAATCGCGACCGCACCCCATTTGCCGAAGAAGGCTCACAAGATCCCGACAATCACACCCTGCGCTCCGATTACCAATCCGGCATGGGGGGCGGTTCCGTAACAACCTGGAAAGTGCCTAAAGACCCGGACGCCTACGCGCGCCTCTTTGTGCCAAAAGACAAAGACTAACCACCTGCGGGGGACGCGCAAAGGCCCCGCATTTGGCAAACCCCTCACGCTTCTTTATATGGAAGCCACCAACACCGGCAGCCTGCCAAAAGGAACCTAAGATGACCGACGTCAAAGACCGCATCGACGAAATTGTAAAAGCCAACGATATGGTGCTCTTCATGAAAGGCACCAAGGACATGCCGCAATGTGGCTTCTCCTCCCGCGTCGCAGGCGTGCTGAACTACATGGCGGTGGACTATGCCGACGTAAACGTGCTCGCAGACGAAGAAATCCGTCAGGGCATCAAGGACTATTCCGACTGGCCCACCATCCCACAGCTCTACGTCAAAGGCGAGTTTGTCGGCGGCTGTGACATCATCACCGAAATGACCCTGTCTGGCGAGCTCGACACCATGTTGGACGACAACGGTCTGTCATATGACAAAGACGCCGCAGACAAAATCCGCGAAGCCAACGCCTAAGCTTCGCGCGACAAGGCATTGAAAAGCCCCGTCAATTTGGCGGGGCTTTTATCTTTGATATCCAGGCACAGCGGGTTCAACGCGGTAGACGTGCAACCTGTGGTCCAAACTCAAACCACCCGGATGCGACCCCGGCGCGCCCTCTGGCACAGGCACACCATAATGAGCGTAACGCCGCGACCAATCGTCTAAGATGTTCCCCGTGTCGTCACGGCGAAAGCTCATCGGTGTTTCGCGAAAAAAAGGTCCACCGTTGGCATGCGCAAACATGTCAACAATCAACTCGCTACAATACAACTGGCGCTCACTCGGCAGAAAAAGCTTATCGTAAGACACCCCAAGCTGCGACATCCCATATCGCACAGCCGCCGGCAACAAATGCCTGTATTCGGGCAATAGGCGCGCATAGGCAAACCTCGGCAGGCCCTCTGTGTTCTTAGATCGCTCCACGTAGTTGGCATAAGGACCAGCTTTTACCTCTGGATCGATTGCTTCAAGCACCAAAAGCGCGCCGTCCTGTTCCACCGCAATACCGACATGATCAAAGCGTGCGCCGCGATAGCCCGCTTCAACCGCAGAAATCGCATTTTCGTCGCGGCCCAAAACCGAAAAGATGAAATCTCCATGGGCAACGACGGAACTCACCCCGCCGCCTTTTCTTCCACCAGATCCGCCAGGCTTTCCGCCCGTGCCGCCATTTCCGCCAGCGTCTGCGTCACTTCCTCTGGAATGGTCGGCACTTCCACCTTCTCAGGCTCGGCCTTGGGCGCCTCATGCAGCGCTTGGATCTCTTTGTCGCGCGCCGCAATCTTGGCTTCCGCATCGCGCAGCTGATCTTCCAGCCCCGCCGTTTTGTCTGCCAACATCAGGCCAGACATCAACAACATCCGCGCCTCAGGAATACGCCCGGCTTGTCCAACCAGCACCCGCGCCTGTTCATCCAGCATTTGTGCCGCTGCACGCAGGAAATGCTGTTCGCCTTCCTGACAGGCCACTTCAAAAACGCGACCGCCAATTTCAATCTGTACTTCCGGCATCAGGCGTCTCCCGTTTCTTTCGTCTCTTCAGGGCTTTCCGCAAGCGGCTCGACCGCCGCATCTGCGGCCACCTCTGCCCCGGCCGCCTCAGGGGCCGCCGCTTCAGTCGCGGGCGCCTCTTCCGCGCCCTCAGGGGCCGCCGCCACCATGCCATGCACCAACGGGCGCAGCTCGGCCAAAATCACCGCCGTCTCCGCACTCTCGGCTTCGCGCAGTGCATTCACGGTGTCCAGATCAGCCTTCAGCGCGTCATTCACAGCGGATGGATCCACCATGCCGTCTTTCTCGACCTGCTCGCGCAGCACTTGGTTGGCAGAGCGTTCCCGCCGCGCCATCTGGCGCAACCGCCGCAACCGTTTGCCCAACTCGCCCAGCATCACGCGATTTTCTTCCACCGCCGCGGCCAACGCACTGTCTTCTGCCGCCGATGGCGCCTCTGCAGGTGCCTCCGCCTCGATGTCCGGGGCTGCCGTTGCCGCAGCCTCTGCCGCATCTGCCGCCGCCGCAGCTGCGGTCTCTGCCGCCTCTGCGCGCGCTTCCGCCGTGGTCAACGCTGCCGTGGCTTCCTCAGCCTTGCTTTCGGAAGCCTTCAAGGCCTCTTCCGCGTCCGATTTGGCCGACTGCGCCGCACCCAGCTCTTCCTCAAGCTCGGTCTGCCGCGCGGTCAAGGCCCGCACACGTTCTTCCATCTGCGCCGTGACCAGCGCTTCGTTCTCCAATGCCCGACGCAATGCCTGTACGTCTTCACCCTCTTCGGGCTCAGCAACCACGGCCTGCATACCGTCAACGCCCCGCGCAATCCGCTCCAGCGCTGCGGTCAGCCTGCCTTCCAGTTCGCTGATGTCGCTCATATGCCTCGTCCTTTCCGGTCCGGTTCTTAGTGACCCGCGTTCTACATGCGCGTCCGTTCCTCTTAACGAATCAAAGAACGACGCTCAATGGCCTGATATTAGCGGCTGAAATTGCAAAATGCGCCCCCCTATGGCGGGAAAGCCCTGTGTCCAAACAAGCGCAAATCCACCACTCACAGGCGTGCCAGCTTGCTATTGCGCCTGAAACTGCTACTAACCCCGCAACTGAACCCCTTAATCCGAAGGAGCGCATCCGTGGATATCGCCGCACTGCGTGAAAAGAACCCAGAACATTGGATGAAAGCCGCCGCCATCCGCGCCCTGACGTTGGACGCGGTTGCCGCTGCAAACTCCGGTCACTCCGGCATGCCCATGGGCATGGCTGACGTGGCCACCGTGCTGTTTGAAAAGCACATGAAGTTTGACGTGGCGGCCCCAAGCTGGCCGGACCGTGACCGCTTTATCTTGTCCGCGGGCCACGGCTCCATGCTGATCTACTCCCTGCTCTACCTGATGGGCGACAAGCAGGTCACCCACGAGCAGGTGAAGAACTTCCGTCAGATGGGCGCGCTCACTGCGGGCCATCCGGAAAACTTCCTGATCGACGCAGTTGAGACCACCACCGGCCCGCTGGGTCAGGGCATCGCCAACGCCGTCGGCTTCGCCATGGCCGAAGAAATCCAACGCGCCCAATACGGCCGCAAACTGGTCGACCACTACACCTATGTGATCGCCGGTGACGGCTGCCTGATGGAGGGTATCTCCCAAGAGGCCATCGGCCTTGCCGGTCGCCACTCTCTCGGCCACCTGATCGTGCTCTGGGACAACAACAACATCACCATCGATGGCACCGTGGAGCTGTCTGACCGCACCGATCAGGTCAAACGCTTCAAAGCCTCCGGCTGGCACGTGCTGGAAATCGACGGCCACGATCCAGAAGCGATCGACGCTGCGATTGAAGCCGCCAAGAAGACCAAAAAGCCGTCGATGATCGCGTGTAAAACGCACATCGCCATTGGTCACGCCGCCCAGGACACCTCCAAAGGCCATGGCGCTCTGACCGACGCGGATCAGATGAAAGCTGCCAAAGAAGGCTACGGCTGGACCTCTGCGCCGTTCGAAGTCCCTGCTGACGTCAAAGCGCAGTGGGAAGCCATCGGTTCCCGCGGTGCCGCGGATCGCGAAGCTTGGGAAGGCCGCTTCTCTGAGGCTTCCAAGCAGAAGCAGGATCGCTTCAACCGCGCCTATGCTCTGGACGCCCCAAACAAGCTTTCCGCGACCATCAAGGCGCTTAAAAAGCAGGCCTCCGAAGAGCAGCCCTCCGTGGCGACCCGGAAGTCTTCCGAAATGGCGCTGGCCGCAATCAACCCGATCATGCCTGAAACCGTGGGCGGCTCTGCTGACCTGACCGGTTCCAACAACACCAAGACCGGCGATCTGGGCGTATTTGACACCGACAACCGTAAAGGCCGCTACATCTACTGGGGCATCCGTGAGCACGGCATGGCCGCTGCGATGAACGGTATGGCGCTGCACGGTGGTATCCGCCCTTACGGCGGCACCTTCTTCTGCTTCACCGACTACGCGCGCCCGTCCATGCGTCTGGCCGCCCTGTCCAAGATCCCAACCGTGTTTGTCATGACCCATGACTCCATCGGTGTGGGCGAAGACGGCCCAACCCACCAGCCGGTTGAGCACTTGGCAATCTGCCGCGCGACACCAAACACCTATGTGTTCCGTCCTGCCGACACCGTGGAAACTGCTGAGGCCTGGGAAATTGCCCTGACCAGCAAAGAGACCCCATCGGTGCTGGCCCTGACCCGTCAAAACCTGCCCACCGTGCGGACCGAGCACAAGCTCAAGAACCTCACCGCCCAGGGCGCCTATGTTCTGGCCGAAGCCGAAGGCAAACGTCAGGCCATCCTGATCGCCACCGGCTCCGAAGTTTCCACCGCGATGGAAGCCAAAAAACTGCTGGAAGCCGAAGGCATCGGCACCCGCGTGGTCTCCATGCCTTGTATGGAACTCTTCGCCGCGCAGGACGAAGCCTACCGCCGCAAAGTGCTGCCAGCCGGCGCCGCCGTACGTGTCGGTGTCGAAGTAGCCGTGCGCAACGGTGGCTGGGACCAGTGGCTGCTGGGTGAACGCGCCCGCGCGGGCAAATCCGACTTTGTCGGCATGGACAGTTTCGGCGCTTCCGCCCCGGCGGGTGAGCTGTTCGAAAAGTTCGGCGTCACCGCGGCCAATGTGGCTCAAAAGGTCAAAGACTTGCTGTAAGTTCGGCATATATCCCACTGAAAAGGCGCCTTATTCTGAGGCGCCTTTTTTATTTTGACGCGCAGACGCGCGTTTGTTTTGCCTCCGGCGGGGAGTGCGCTGCGTCTCGGACGGAGCCCAGTGGGCTCCTTCAGCAGCAAACGGGCGGAGCCCTGAGGCAAGAAGAAGTAACCTTTCATTAACCATAAAGTCGCACGCTTTTGATGCGGTACAGGCTGGGAAGCCGATGACCGCACAAGGAGAAGCCTCATCGGGGTTCCTTCCGGGGGTGGCCCCGCGCTGCCCGCAGCTTCTTCTTCTTGCCAAAAGTATCCCGGGGGTCTGGGGGCTGGCCCCCAGCTCGGACAGTCAGTGCGTTTGGCTGCGAGACCTGTCCGGACATCCTGCCGCCAAACCTACCCCAATTCCCCCTATCTTTACCTGTCGTAACTCTCTATCAGCCACCCGACACCCCGCCACACAGGACCACTCATGCTCGCCACATTCCTAAAGCGCTGCCTTCTGGTCCTCACCGGCCCGTTTATCTTCCTGTTTGTGGCCTTCATCCCCACCGTCTGCGGCAAACGCCCGGGCTTTCGCGGCTGGTTCTGGCGCACTGTTTCGCGCTGCTGTTCCTGGCTGCTGTGGTTCCTCGACGTGAAAGTCGACATCTCTGACGCCGCCGCCGAGGCCCTGCGCACCGACACCAACTCCATCATCGCCGTAAACCACCGCAGCCACCTGGACGGCTTCTCAATGCTGCATGTAATCCCGGATGAAAAATGGGTCACCTTCGGCGCCAAGAAAGAGCTCTGCGAAGCCGCCCTGCTCAAACGCGGCTTTGAAGGCGCAGGTCTCTTGAAAATCGACCGCCAAAAGGGGCGCGACGCTCTCTCCTCCCTCACAGACGCCATCGCCGAGATGCCAGAACGCCGCTCGCCCATCCTGTTTGTCGAAGGCACGCGGTCCACCAAGCCCGGCCTTGCCCCGTTCAAAGCCGGCGCCGTGCTGATCGCCCAGAAAACCGGTCGCGCCGTGCGTCCCTTTGTGATCAGCCACTCCGACAAGCTCCTGCCACGGGGCAAGTTTTTCCCGTTCAAAGGCAGCATCCACATCGATGTGCTCGACCAGATGACATTCACGGCGGACGAGAACACCGACGCCGCCGTCGCCCGCCTGCGCAGCACCATGGCCGCGGCTTATGACGCGCAGACCGGCGAAGCCACCAAACCTGCCTAACATCTACGCCCTCATATGTGGTCTGGGTCAGAGGCATAGAAACGCTCGCTTTAGTGGTTAAATGGCCGTACAATTTTTGCATGAAGTCCGAGTTTGAGCATTTTCTCACAGATATTTCCAACGCCTTCATCGAGTGCAACTTCGATCAGTGGCGCAACCGATTACTCCTGCCATTTTCATTGGTCACCAAGCTCAAGCCGATTGTATTGACGAATGACGCGGCCGTGGCAAAGAACTTCGAGCAATACCTGGTCGCGGCCAAAATGATGAACTTGGATCTCATTGATCGCGTCCCAATCTCTCTGGAGGAATGCCCGGACGGCACATGGCTTGGGACCTTCCGCACGAGAATGCTTTGCGGAGCGCATCTGGCGACCGCGCCAAACACGTCAACAGCGCTAGTGCACGACATTGATGGACGGTTCCGCATGTCCTCCATGCTCAACGCCAGAGGGCATCAAGACTGGACGGGGGTTGAGGAGGCGTAGGTCTGAAGAGTAGCCAAAGCCTCACCGATCACATCCACCCGCAAATCAAACACAGCGCGCGGATCGACGATGTCATCCACTTCCGAGCCAATGATTTGGAGAACGTCTTTCAACTCACTGCCCGTTAGCCGGACATAATCCGGGTTTTCCCGGGATAGAATGTTGAACAATCTGCCCGCAGCACTGGAGGTTCGCGCTCTTGCGCGCTCCGCAATTCTCAACCGCACATCCAAAAAGGCCGCAAGCTCTTCCTGAGCACGCGGGGCCAGCGTCATGCGTGTCTCAAATTCGGACAGTGTGGAGGCAGCGTTGATGAAACGCATGTGACGCTCCGGGTAAATGGACCGTGTGCCGATCCATCTCTTGTACCAGGGACGCACCTCCCGGATCATCGACTCCGCGTCATCAACGGGCATTTAATGCGCAGCCTTCTTGCCACTCACTGCGCCCCAGATCGGCGCGATCACTTTAGTCGCCACCGGGATCAACGCCGCGCCCAGCACCAGACCAAACACACCGTCTAGCGCCGCTTTGGTGGTCCATTCGACAAAGCCCTCATAGGCCGCTGGCACCATATGGCCCGCCGCATAGGCAATGTCGTGGATGTGGTGGCCAAGCCAGCCAAAACCAAGCTCTTCCATACCGTGGATCACAATCGATCCCCCCACCCAAAGCATCGCCGCCGTACCAACAATGGTCAGCAGCTTCATGAAATAGGGCATGCCGCGCACCAGCCAACGGCCCAGGGTGCGGGTCAGCGAAAGGCGGCCTCCGGCATACATCGCCAGGCCCACGTCATCCATTTTCACAATCAGCGCCACAGAGCCGTACACAGCTACGGTGATGCCAATACCGGCCACCGCCAACGTTGCCGCTTCCATCCAGAAATTGCTCTGCGGAATGCCGGACAGGATGATGGTCATGATCTCTGCCGACAGGATAAAGTCGGTCTTGATCGCGCCCGCCGCCTTTTTCTCTTCCAGATGCGCGGGGTCGTCGACCTCCTCTTGCTCGCCGTCATTATGCTCATCATGCGGAAGGAAGGCATGCAGCACCTTCTCAGCCCCTTCAAAGCACAGATACGCGCCGCCAATCATCAACAGTGGCGAAATCAACCAGGGTGCAAAGTTGGCCAACAACAAAGCCACCGGCAACAGAATGAGCAGCTTGTTCTTGATCGAACCTTTGGCGATTTTCCAGATGATTGGAAGCTCACGCTTGGCTTCAAACCCGTGCAGGTATTTTGGCGTCACCGCGGCGTCGTCAATCACCGCACCCGCCGCCTTGGCGCTTGCCTTGGCCGCGCCCGCCGCCACATCGTCAATCGAGGCCGCCGCCACTTTGGCAATCGACGCCACATCATCCAACAACGCCAGCAAACCACCTGCCATCTTACGCACTCCCTTTGCCCCTTTGGCGGGGCTGTCTGTCCTGTTGGCTCTTCATGCACCACCCTGACAGATTTGCAAAGAGCTGTTGCGCCACAAGACCTTGCAGCGTGCGGTGCGGTCACACTTGTCCGCACCAAAACGCACCGTTCAAAAACAGCCGCGAGACCGACAGGATACCGACGTGATTTTGGGGCTGAATTTTTGTGTTAACGCCGCTGCCGCGCGTCAGGCTTTGCCCAACCGCTGCATCAGCGCGTCGTTCACCGCGGGCGTCACAAACTGGGACACGTCCCCATCCAGCCGTGCGATCTCTTTCACGAGCTTGGAGGCAATCGCCTGATGTTTCAGGTCCGCCATCAAAAACACGGTTTCGATGCTGCTGTCCAACGCACGGTTCATGCCAACCATTTGATATTCATACTCAAAATCGGTCACAGCCCGCAGGCCCCGCACAATGATCTGCGCGCCCACTTCTTTGGCACAATCGATCAGCAGGTTCTCAAACGGATGCGCAACAATCTCTGTGCCGCTCTCTTGGGACAGCTTGGCGCATTCGCCCTCAATCATCGCCACCCGCTCTTCCAGATCAAACATCGGCCCCTTGTCGCGATTGATCGCCACACCAATGACCAGCCGATCGACCAAAACGGCCGCTCGGCGGATAATATCTATATGTCCCAATGTGATAGGGTCAAACGTGCCTGGGTAAAGTGCGGTGCGCATTTCTGCCTCCCCCGGTGGGTCTTGCGGTCCTGCGCGCACGCAACATTATTGCGCGGCCATTTGCAAGGGTTCTTTAAGGCATAGGTCGTTCTGCGGACAGAGAACGTCGCGGCACAGGCTTAATGCCCCATGATCATGCCTTGCAACGCGTCTTTCTCCATCGCCACTTCCGACAGCCGCGCTTTGACCGCATCGCCCAATGAAACAAGACCTACGAGCTTTTCGCCCTCCACCACCGGCATGTGGCGGAACCGGCCTTTGGTCATCTTTTCCAACACCGACACCGCATCATCGTTGCGACCACAGGTCACAAGCTCCGTGGTCATGTAGTCGTCAACTTTGTCAGACATGCAGCCCACGCCGCGATTGGCCAGTTCCCGCACAATATCGCGCTCTGACAGGATACCCGCTAAGGCCTCACCATCAGGTGACACGATGACAGTCCCAATCCCATTTTCGGCAAGGATTTTTGCCGCCTCCTCCACCAAGGTTCCCGGTTTCACAGTCAGGACTCCTTCCGAGCCTTTGGACTTGAGAATTTGGTGTACGAGCATGGCTACCTCCGCTTTTCAACAGTTCTTGCGCTCCCCTGAGGGTCAGCGTTGCCGCATCCTAAGCACTTGTCAAGTTTGACCTTCTAGGTGGGCCACCTCTTGCCGCATACCTTCACACAACGCCTCAGAGAACCGATTGAGCCGCTCCAGCCGCCGGTCGTCGGCATGCCGGATCAAATAGAAACTGCGGGTCAAACTCACCTCATTTTCCAGAACCTTGGTCACACCGCGGCCCCATGGAATGGCAAAGTCATGCACCACACCGATCCCGGCCCCGCTGCGCACCCAGTTGAACTGCACTGAGGCGGAATTGGACGCCAGCCGCACCCGGTCGATGCCAATTTCACTGAGGTAATCCAACTCTTTGTCAAAGATCATATCCGGGATATAGCCGGTCACCACATGATCCTTGAGGTCCTCGACTGAGGTGATCGCAGGCCGTTTGCGCAGATACCACTTTGCTGCGGCCAGATGCAGCTTGTAGTCGGTGATTTTTTGCACGGTCAGCCGCCCCGCCGTCGGCGCGCTCACCGCCACCACAAGGTCAGCTTCCCGCCGTGACAGGCTGACGACTCGCGGCAAGGCGACAATCTGAATTTCAAGATCCGGGTTGGCCTCGGCAATGCGGCCACACACGGCTGGCAGCAGATAATTGGCCACGCCATCCGGCGCACCAATCCTAATTTGCCCTGACAATCCAGCGCTTTGCCCCACCATCTCCTCAGTGGCTTCCTGTAGGCTTTGCTCGACCCGAAGTGCATGCCCCATCAATCGCTGCCCTGCGTCGGTGAGCGCATAACCCGTCGGAGACTTCACAAACAAGGGCGATTCAAAAGCCGTTTCCAGCCGCGCCACCCGTCGCCCCACCGTGGCCGGGTCCACTTGTAACCGCCGCCCAGCCGCCGACAGGCTTTCCTCTCGTGCAACTGCCAAAAACACTCGCAGATCATCCCAATGCGCCGCCATGCCATCCCCACTCATTTTTGCAAAGCCGTTTTGAACAGTTGCCTCTTTTCCGGTGATTTTTGCAAGCCTATTCTTTTGCTCAACTGTCATAGGAGGATGCCATGCAAGAGTTGACTCATTTCATCAACGGCGAACACGTCAAAGGCACGTCCGGCCGTTTTGCCGACGTGATGAACCCGGCCACCGGTGAGGTTCAGGCCAAAGTGCCCCTGGCCAGCAAAGAAGAGATGGACGCAGCCGTAGCCGCTGCACAGGCCGCACAGCCGGCTTGGGCCGCCGTAAACCCTCAGCGCCGCGCCCGTGTGCTGATGAAGTTTGTCGACCTGCTGCACCGCGACATGGACAAGCTGGCCGACAAACTGTCGTCCGAACACGGCAAAACCTTCCCAGACGCCAAAGGCGACATCCAGCGTGGTCTGGAAGTGGCGGAATACTGCATCGCAGCGCCACAGATGTTGAAAGGTGAATACACCGACGCCGCCGGTCCTGGCATCGACATCTATTCCATGCGTCAGCCTCTGGGCGTGACCGCGGGCATCACTCCATTCAACTTCCCGGCCATGATTCCGATGTGGATGTTTGCCCCAGCAATCGCTTGCGGCAACGCCTTCATTCTCAAGCCGTCCGAGCGCGACCCATCCGTGCCGCTGATGCTGGCCGAACTGCTCGAAGAGGCTGGCCTGCCAAAAGGCATCATTCAGGTTGTGAACGGCGACAAAGAAGCCGTGGACGCGATCCTTTACGATCCAATCATCCAGTCCGTGGGCTTTGTGGGCTCCACCCCAATTGCCGAATACATCTACGGCACCGGCTGTGCCCAAGGTAAGCGCGTACAGTGCTTCGGTGGCGCGAAAAACCACATGATCATCATGCCAGACGCCGATCTGGACCAGGCAGCCGACGCGCTGGTTGGCGCGGGCTACGGCGCTGCTGGCGAACGCTGCATGGCGATCTCCGTTGCCGTACCGGTTGGCGAAGAAACCGCAGACCGTCTGCGCGACAAGCTGGTACCACGCATCGAAAAGCTCAAGATTGCGCCGTACACCGCTGGCGACGATGTAGACTACGGCCCGGTTGTGACCGCCGCCGCCAAGGAAAACATTCTGCGTCTGGTGCAGACCGGCGTCGATCAGGGTGCCGATCTGGTTGTGGACGGCCGCGACTTCAGCCTGCAGGGCTATGAGGACGGCTTCTTTGTTGGGCCACACCTGTTTGACCGCGTCACCAAAGACATGGACATCTACAAGACCGAAATCTTCGGCCCTGTGCTCTCCATGGTGCGCGCGCAGTCTTATGAAGAAGCGCTGGGTCTGGCGATGGATCACGAGTACGGCAACGGCACCGCGATCTACACCCGCGACGGTGACACCGCGCGTGACTTTGCCAACCGCGTGAACGTGGGCATGGTTGGCGTGAACGTGCCAATCCCAGTGCCACTGGCGTACCACACCTTCGGCGGCTGGAAGAAGTCTGCCTTTGGTGACCTGAACCAGCACGGCCCAGACGCGTTCAAATTCTACACACGCACCAAGACCGTGACCTCTCGCTGGCCATCGGGCATTAAAGAAGGCGGCGAGTTCCACTTCAAACAGATGGATTGATCCAGACCAAATTCTGTGATCATTTGCATACAAACGGGCGGTCTCGTACCGCCCGTTTTTTTTGGCAAAGGGGTATGCAACCGTGTCCGTGTCGTTTCGGATCTTCTCTTCCATCGGACTGGTCTACGTCCGATACGACGGCCATGCCAATATGGCTGATACCTTTCAGGCCTTTGCCTCCTACGCCCAACATCCAGACTTTCGGCCAGGGCAAAAACAGTTTGTCGACCTCAGTGCTCTGACGGGTTGGGACGAGGACTACCTCGAACTGATGAAGGCACAGGCCAAAAAGGCTGAGGCCTTTACCGGCAACAATGCCGAAACGCTGATCATCTACTACGCAATATCCGATGTGGGCAAGAAACTGGCCCGCCTCGCGCTGCGCAGTTGGGAACCCTTCCCGTCGGTAGTGCCAATTGTTCAGGACAACGAGGCGGATGCGCTGGCCATTCTTGGCCTGCCACAATCCAGCCTCAATCAACTGCTCAGCGCCGCAGACTAGAACACAACGTCGCGTCAGCAGTTTCAACCAACCGGCAAAACTCCGCCTGTCGTTTAAAGTTTGATCCAATTCCCGCCTACTTTGGAAGCGCTCAAACCCGCGGCCTGTCCCCTAGGTTAAACCGACTTTAAAGCCTGTGCTTCACAAGTTTTCCAACACAAAACCAAATGAGACACAGGCCCATGCACCTCAAAATTGCACGTGCGTTTTTATGCGCCGCCGCAGTTGTGACGGCGTGGGTTTTGCTGTCACTCACAGGTCCGGCTCCCGCTCTGGCGCACAGCGGCCCCGGACCAGAACGTGACCTGTCCTCCTTCGGATTTGACACCCGAGAAAAAGCCCGCCTGGATGGTGATTGGTGGTTTCATTTTGGCGCACGCCTCACACCACAAGAGGCGGTCGCGGCGGCCAACGCGGACGAATTTGGCCTTCTGCACGTGCCAGATGACTGGCAGAGCTCCGAAACCGTGTCCGAAACCAATCCCCACGCCCACGGCACCGGCACCTATGTGCTCAACGTCACGCTGCCCTACTCCAACGGCACGCCACTGGCGATCACCTTTCCAAGAGTGGCCGACGCGTACGAGGTGTTCTGGGTGCCTGCCAATGACCTGACCAAGGCCAATCGGATTGGCGGCAGCGGCGCAATGACAGGGCCAATCGAGGCCTCCCTGATCCACCAAACCTTTGCGCTGGACCAAATCGGCGAAGGCTACCTGGTGGTGCAGGTCCGCAAAGAGCTGCAAAGCTACGGCGGCATCCTGCGCACCCCGGTCATTGCAGACGCCGCCTTGTTGCAAAGCAACGCCCATCTAAACCACATCATCGAAGGCACCATTATTGGCATCACACTGCTGGTCGCCGCCCTCAATCTATTTCTGTTTGTGGTCTACCGCAAAGACACAGCCACCTTGCTGCTTGCGCTGGTGTCTTTCGCGTTTCTACTGCGCTCGGTCATCCTGGCTGGAACGCTGGAAATGGTGTTTGGTCCCGACGTCCGGCCGTTACGAATCCGAATAGAGTACGCTGACATTTTGCTGGCAGCCTGGGCCGGCTACACGCTGCAGCAAGCACTTGTCTGGCGCTGCCTATCCGATTTGGGTGGTCCGCTGGTGACGGGCGTTATCGCCATGCTGGGTGGCGCAGTTGTGCTCACCGCGCCCCTGCCTTTTGTCACCGAGCAGCTTTATGCCATCCAAATGTATTGCGTGGTGATCTTTGGTCTGATCCTCTGGACCAGCGCTCGTGCCATCATCAAGCGCATACCAGATGCTTGGTTCTACACGTTAGGATGGTTCGTTCCTCTCGCAGCAGGCGCAAACGACATCATCGTCGCCAACACCTACCAAGGCGTCTATCTCGCCAACCACGCCTTTGTTCTGTTCATCTGCGCCTACAGCTTGAAAGTTGGTCGCCGTGTCACCAGTGCCGTGAGCCGCGCCGAAGTCCTGGACTTGGAGCGCTCCAACCTGCAACAGCTGCACCAAAACGCGCTGGACACCGCCAGCCGAGACCACCTCACAGGTCTGCTGAACCGCCAAGCGTTTGACAACGAGCTCTCTCTGGCGTGGCGCGAAAAAGACTACTCCGATCAAGGCATCTCGCTGGTGATCTTTGACATCGACCACTTCAAGATCGTGAACGACACCTATGGCCACCCCGCGGGCGACGACGTGCTGCGCGCCGTCGCCGATCTGGTACAAGCCGCCAATCTGCGCCGCGCGGACCGTGTGTGCCGCTATGGCGGCGAAGAGTTTGTGATGATCCTGCCCGACACCACCTGCGACAATGCCAAAGTGGTGGCTGAACGCATGCGCAATCGCATCGCCGCACTGACCACCGAATGCACCGGCAACGTCAGCCTGCGCGTCACCGCCAGCTTTGGCATCGCCTGCGCCGACCCGAACTCCGACCTCGAACCGCGCGAACTGCTCCTGCGGGCCGACGAAGCCCTCTATCACGCCAAATCCACGGGCCGGAACCGCTCTGTCACCTATGTCCAAATGATCGAGGAAGGCGCAGAATCCCCTTCCGACGATCTCAAAGCGGCCGGCTAGACCACAACCGCCCCTGCAAAATTGCAAAATCACTCTGCAATATCGCGGCGTGATAGCGCTATTTTTGCGCCATTCGAGCTTTGCAATCTTTGTACAAGGGTGGTAATTTAACACATGTTCAATTCGCGGAGGGAGGCTGCGAATGACCTTGGTCCCTGCCCTCACCCGCACCCGCCTTGGCATCGGTCTTCCCGACGCCGCGATCTTGAAGGATGAGACATGGATTTTGCACTGAGTGAAGAACAGACCCTGATCTTTGATATGGCCAAAGGTTTTGGCGAAGAGCACATAGCACCACACGCCCAGAAGTGGGAATCCGAAGGTACCATCCCAAAAGATCTCTGGCCGCAAATCGCCGAACTGGGCCTCGGTGGCATCTATGTGTCCGAAGAATATGGCGGCTCTGGCTTGTCACGTCTTGACGCCACATTGGTGTTTGAAGCCCTCGCCATGGCCTGCCCCTCTGTGGGGTCTTTCCTGTCGATCCACAACATGTGCGGCGGCATGATCGACAAATTTGGCTCCGAGGAAACCAAACAAAAATGGCTGCCGGATCTGTGTTCCATGAACAAGGTCTTCTCCTACTGCCTGACCGAACCCGGCTCAGGCTCTGACGCCGCGGCCCTGAAAACCCGCGCCGAACGCGACAACGAAGGCTATGTTCTCAACGGCACCAAAGCCTTTATCTCCGGCGGGTCTTATTCTGACGCCTATGTCTGCATGGTGCGCACCGGCGAAGACGGCCCCAAGGGCATTTCCACTGTGGTGGTCGAGGATGGCACTGACGGCCTGTCCTTTGGCGCGTTGGAAAAGAAAATGGGCTGGCTCAGCCAACCGACCTCCCAGGTCCAATTTGACGACTGCAAAGTGCCGGCCGACAACCTGATCGGCGAAGAAGGCAAAGGCTTCTCCTATGCCATGAACGGTCTGGACGGTGGTCGTTTGAACATCTCTGCGGGTGCTCTGGGCGGCGCTCAGAAAGCCCTCGACCTGACCGTGCAATACATGTCGGAGCGCAAGGCCTTTGGCAAATCCATCAATCAGTTCCAGGCCCTACAGTTCCGCCTCGCCGAGTATGAAACCAAACTGCAAGCCGCCCGCACCTTCCTGCGCCAGGCCGCATGGAAGCTCGACAACGGCGACCACGACGCCACCAAATACTGCGCCATGGCCAAGCTGATGGTCACTGACGTGGCCTTTGACGTCGCCAACGGCTGCTTGCAGTTGCACGGCGGCTATGGCTACCTCGCAGATTACGGTATCGAGAAAATTGTCCGCGACCTGCGGGTGCATCAGATCCTCGAAGGCACCAACGAAATCATGCGCTTGATCATCTCCCGCCAGATGATCTCTGCCTAACCACGACCGGGCCGCCCTTCAGGAGCGGCCCTTTTCAAAGACGGAGCGCCCCGCGTGTCTGACATCTCCATCCGCAAATCTGGTCAAACCGGCCGCATCACCTTCACCCGCCCCAAGGCGCTGAACGCCATGTCCTATGACATGTGCATCGCCATCGAAGACGCGCTCGACATCTGGGCCACCGATGACGACGTCAAAATGATCGTCATCGATGCGGAAGGTGAAAAGGCCTTCTGCGCCGGTGGCGACATCGCTGAGCTCTATGACACCGGCACCAAAGGCGACTTTGCCTATGGCCGGAAATTCTGGGCCGACGAATACCGCATGAACGCAAAACTCTTTGAGTTCCCCAAACCGGTGGTCAGCTTCATGCAGGGGTTCACCATGGGCGGCGGCGTTGGTGTGGGCTGTCACGGTTCCCACCGCGTTGTCGGTACCACCAGCCAAATCGCCATGCCGGAATGTGGCATTGGCCTTGTACCAGACGTGGGCGGCTCGCTGATCCTCGCCCGTGCACCGGGTCGATTGGGCGAATACCTCGGCCTCACCGCCGCGCGCCTCAACGCAGCGGACGCAATCTACGTAGGCTTTGCCGACTACTTCATTCCAGAAGACCAATGGCCCGCTCTGATCGCACAACTCGAAGAGACGGCTGACTACACCCTGATCGACGCCGCCGCCTCTGAACCAGAGGCAGGACCGCTCACCACCCAGCAGGCCGACATCGACGCCAACTTCGGTGGCGAGGCCCTCAGTGACGTCCTAAACGCGCTGAAGTATTCCGACAGCGAATTCGCCGCCGGTGCCTTGAAAAAACTCTCCCGCAATTCCCCCATCGCCATGGGGGCGGCGCTAGAGATCATTCACCGCGTACGCAATCGCGACGACATCCGCTTTGCGCTAGATCAGGAATACCGTTTTACCTTCCGCGCCATGGAGGATGGCGATTTTCTGGAAGGCATCCGCGCACAAATCATCGACAAAGACCGCAATCCGCAATGGAAATACAGCCTGGACACCCTACCCGCTGGCAAGGTGACCAAAATGCTGCTGCCACTTGGAGCGGATGCGCTGACATTTGAAAAGGGAGAGTAGCACCATGAAGATCGGATTTATCGGACTGGGCAATATGGGTGGTCCCATGGCCGCCAACCTTGCAAAAGCGGGCCATGAGGTCACCGGCTTTGACATGGCAGATGTGGCCATCGAAGGCGTCACCATGGCCGATACCGGCGCAGCCGCCGCCACGGGCGCGGATGTGGTCATCACCATGTTGCCCAATGGCCAGATCCTGCGCGCTGTCGCCAACGAAATCATCCCGGTGATGTCTGCAGGCGCCGCCTTTGTGGACTGCTCCACCGTGGACGTGGACAGCGCCCGCGCCGTGGCCGAAGAAGCCACCGCAGCCGGCCTCCTGCCTGTGGATGCGCCTGTGTCAGGCGGTGTGGGCGGCGCGGCTGGCGGTACGCTGACCTTTATGGCCGGTGGCTCCAAAGACGCTTTTGCCAAGGCCGACCCTCTGTTTGACATCATGGGCCAAAAGGCGGTGCATTGCGGCGACGCCGGTGCTGGTCAGGCCGCAAAGATCTGCAACAACATGATCCTCGGCGTGACCATGATCGCCACCTGCGAAGCCTTTGCACTGGCCGACAAACTAGGTCTGGACCGTCAGTCGATGTTTGACGTGGTCTCCACCTCGTCCGGCTACAGTTGGACCATGAACGCCTACTGCCCGGCCCCGGGTGTTGGCCCGCAATCGCCAGCCGACAACGACTACCAGCCAGGGTTTGCCTCTGAATTGATGCTCAAAGACCTGCGCCTGTCGCAACAAGCCGCCGAAAGTGCCAATGCAGACACCCCAATGGGGCAAGCCGCTGCAGCGCTCTATGAGCAGTTTGTGGAGAAGGAAGGCGGGCTTGGCACCGACTTCTCCGCAATGTTGCCACGTTTCGAAAAACGCGGTCGAGGCTAACTCCGCGACCTTTCCGCCATAAAACAAAGGGCCGCGCCACGTCTGGCGTGGCCCTTTTTGTTGCCCGGCACATCCGCTGACCCCGCACAATTTTAATTAATCTTTCCTTACCCCAGCCCCGTTCGCGCCACGTTTGCCCGCCAATTTTGCCCTGACCGAGGACCCGCAGAGGTTCCGGAATTGGACAAGAGCAGAACGCACTGAGGTAGAGCCATGCCAACGGCAACGGAACTGAACATCAACACAAGCGCCACCGCCACCGCGATGGCCAACGAGATCTTTGGCGACCCAACCCGTATCGTCAGTGCCACCTACACCGGTGATGCCCAATCTTCCGGCATTTACACCGGCGCGGACACCACCAGCGCGGGCGTGGCCCCTGCTGACAGTGGCGTGATCCTCTCCACCGGCCATGTCGACGACTTCACCAACAGCAACGGCAGCACCAACACCAACCAACGCGCCAACACCTCCACCAACACCTCTGGTGAGGACAACAACGCGCTGTTTAATGCGGCCGCAGGCACCAACACCTTTGATGCCTCCTACCTGACCATCGACTTCAACGGCACCGTTGGTGAATTGCTCACCATCGACTTCGTGCTCTCGTCCGAAGAATATCCGGAATACCTCAGCTACAACGACGCCATTGGCGTCTGGGTTAACGGTGTCGAAGCCCAAATTTCGGTCGGCGACGGCGGCGCCACAGTGGGCAACATCAACGACGCCAACGAAAACATCTACGTCGACAACGCGGGCGATCAATACAACACCGAGATGGACGGTTTCACCGTCACCCTGACCTTCGTGGTGCCCTTGCAAGACGGCGTGAACGAGTTGGTGATCGGTATCGCCGACGCCACAGACACGCAATATGATTCCAACCTGCTGATCGCCGGTGGTTCGGTGCAAACCGCCATTGTGGCCCAGGACGATGACATGCGCATCGCCTATGGCAACAGCAAAACATTGGACGTTCTGAACAACGACAGCTCGTCCGCCGGCCCTACCCTGACCATCACACATATCAACGGCGTGGCCGTCAGCCACGACGGCAGCGGCGGCCTGCCCAACAGCGTGACCCTGGCCACCGGCCAGGTGGTGACACTCAACGCCGATGGCACACTCACCGTGGATGCAGACACCGACAACGAAACCATTTATTTCAACTACACCATCGAGGACTCCGCCGGAGAAACCGACACCGCATTGGTCGAGATCGAGCAGCACGCGCCTTGCTTCACCGCCGGTACTCTGATCCGCACCTCAGAGGGCGACATTCCCGTCGAAGAGCTGCGCGCCGGTATGCTGGTCGACACGCTCGACAATGGTTTCCAGCCAATCCAGTGGATTGGCCACTCCCATATGCCGCCGCGTTACGAATCCCTGCCCATCCGCATCAAAGCCGGTGTGCTCGACAATGACCGCGACCTGATCGTGTCCCCGCAACACCGCGTCTTGCTTCAAGGCTACCGCGCCGAACTTCTGTTTGGATGCGGCGAGGTGCTGGTGAAAGCCAAGGACCTTGTGAATGGCCGCGATGTGACCCGGTGCGAAACCAATGGCACCATCACCTATTTCCACATCCTGATGCCGCAACACGAGCTGCTCTATTCCGAAGGCCAATGGTCCGAGAGCTTCCTGCCCGGCCCGATGACACGCTACAGCTTTGATCCTTTCGCTAACCGCTCCCTGCGGCAGGTGATGCGCGAGAAAAACATCAGCTTTGCCGACATTTCCGCCCGCCCAAGCCTGCGCAGTTATGAGGCCACGGCGCTTCTGGCGGCCTAAACTGCACCCACATTGAGGCAGATCAAATCACATTCCATTTGACGCATGTATTTTTCTCTCGACCTTAGGAGGGAAACACATGCTGAAAAAGAACGTTGGAACTGTGGACAAAATTTTGCGGATCGTTATTGGCCTCGCGCTCCTCGCCGGAGCCATGGCTGGCTATGGCGCCTGGATGTGGATCGGCCTGATCCCTCTCTTCACGGGCCTGCTGGGCACCTGCCCGCTTTACACCGTTTTTGGTTTTCGCACCTGTCCGCTAGAAACCAAGTGATCACGCCCCGGCCAGCGCCTCCAATGCGAGGCGCGTGGCTTCATCGGCAGGAAACATCATCTCGATCCGCAGCTCGCTGAGGGCTATATCCTCGGCGGACCCAAACTGGCTGATCGTGGAGAAAAACGACATCTGCATCCCCCCAAACTCATACACCGCCGGAATGATCGCGGGTTTGATGCCATCCACCTCAAGTACCGCCTCGCCAAGCCGCTCTTCCATACGCGAAATGCCGTCTTCCAGCACCGGATCATGCCCGAAATGCGCGCTTTCGACACGCAGACGCGCAATCATGTGACGCAGAATTTCTTCATAATTAACAAGTGCTTGCCGGACACCCTTCGAGTCAACCATCATATCAATCAGACTGTCGCCAACCTGAACTTCAAACCCAGCCAACAACTGTGCAGAAACCGCATTCATCGCCACCAGCTTCCAATGCCGATCAATCGCCATCGCCGGATATGGCTCGTGCCGCTTGAGTGTCCATTCCATCGCCGCCCGCATCGGCGCCATATCCGCCTCTGACAAATCACGCTCGGCGTACGCAGGGCTCATACCCGCCGCCGACAACATGCGATTGCGCTGCGCAAACGGCACCTCCAACTCATCACAAAGCCGCAGAACCATCCCCCGACTGGGGCGCGAGCGGCCGGTTTCCAGAAACGAGATATGCCGTGAGCTCACGCCAGCGGACAACCCAAGGTCCAGCTGGCTCACCCGCCGCACCTGCCGCCACTCCTTTAAAACCGCGCCAAACTCTACGCCCATGTCCTGCTCCTCATTGTCCCGACCACCATAACCGATCCCTTGCGCAAAGCACTTACCTCACAGGTAATTGTTTTGCCTCACCAATCGGATGCAGTTTGTCGCCATAACCTCAACTGGAGACATCACATGACACAGGATCGCGCGATCTACCTTCTGAAACTCACCTCACTTGGCACAGTGCTTTTTGGCCTCATTCCGCTGTTTGCCATGATTGGCGGACTTCACGGCATCGTCGGCTGGTTTCTGGACCTCACACACCTGCCCCTTGATGGCGCACAAAGCTTTGGTGGCGACAGCGAGAAGGTTCTCGCAGCCATCGGCGGCGGCCTCATGGTCAGCCTTGGCGTTGTGACCTGGCAAGTCACCATCCGCGTTTACGCCAACGATCCTGAAATCGGCGCCTCCATCATCAGCTGGGGTGTCTGGAGTTGGTATGTGGTGGACAGCGCAGGCTCCTTCGTTGCAGGCGCCTGGTTCAACGTGGTGATGAATACCGGCTTCCTGCTAATGTTTGTGCTGCCAATCACGCTGGCAAAACCCCGCCAAGCTGTGGCGGCCTAAAGAAAACGGGCGGTGGTTTTCTGCAACCACCGCCCGACTATCTTATTCTGCTGCCACTTTCTTCTTCGGCACCAGCATGTCTTTCAGGTACCGCCCAGTATGGCTCGCCGCCACTTTGGCGACCTTCTCCGGCGTGCCTTTGGCAACCACCTTGCCGCCACCGTCACCACCTTCCGGGCCAATGTCGATGATATGATCGGCGGTTTTCACAACATCCAGATTGTGCTCAATCACCACAACCGTGTTGCCCTGATCGACCAATTCATGCAGCACTTCCAGCAACTTACGCACATCTTCAAAGTGCAGACCCGTGGTCGGCTCATCCAGAATATAGAGCGTACGACCAGTGGATCGTTTCGCCAACTCCTTGGACAGCTTCACCCGCTGCGCTTCCCCACCGGAAAGCGTTGTCGCCTGCTGCCCAACCTTGATGTAGCCAAGCCCAACCCGCATCAGCGCGTCCATCTTATCGCGAATGCTGGGCACCGCTTTGAAGAACTCCTGCGCTTCCTCAACGGTCATATTCAGCACATCGGCAATGCTCTTGCCTTTGAACTTGATCTCCAAGGTCTCGCGGTTATACCGCGCGCCTTTGCAGGTTTCACACTCCACATAGACGTCCGGCAGGAAGTGCATCTCGATCTTGATCACACCGTCGCCCTGACAGGCCTCACAACGCCCACCTTTGACGTTGAAACTGAACCGCCCCGGCTTATAACCGCGCGCTTTAGCTTCCGGCAGTCCGGCAAACCAATCGCGGATCGGCGTGAACGCGCCAGTATAGGTCGCCGGATTGGACCGTGGCGTGCGCCCGATGGGTCTCTGGTCAATGTCGATCACCTTGTCCAGATGTTCCAACCCCTTGATAGTCTCACAAGGCGCAGGCGTCTGCCGCGCACCGTTCAGCCGCATCGACGCAGTCTTGAACAGCGTCTCAATGGTCAGCGTGGATTTGCCGCCACCAGACACACCGGTCACACAGACAAACTTACCAAGCGGGAAGTCCGCCGTGACCTTCTTCAGGTTGTTGCCCGTGGCCTTCACCACCGTGATCGCTTTGCCATTGCCCTCGCGCCGTTCGGTTGGCACCGCAATTTCACGCGCACCCGACAAGTATTGCCCGGTCAAAGACGCCGGATCGGCGGCAATCTCTTCCGGCTTGCCTTTGGACACCACCTGACCGCCATGCACACCGGCCCCCGGGCCAATGTCGAACACATAATCCGCCTCGCGCACGGCCTCTTCGTCGTGCTCCACCACAATCACCGTATTGCCCTGATCGCGCAGGTTTTTCAGCGTCGTCAGCAGACGGTCATTGTCACGTTGGTGCAGACCAATCGACGGTTCATCCAGCACATACAACACGCCGGTCAGGCCAGAACCAATCTGGCTTGCCAATCGAATACGCTGGCTTTCCCCGCCGGACAGCGTGCCACTGTTGCGCGACAGGGTAAGATACTCCAGCCCCACGTTGTTCAAGAAACCAAGGCGCTCCTGGATCTCTTTCACAATCGCCCGCGCAATCTCTTGCCGCTGCGGAGTCAACGCCGCAGGCACACTCTCGATCCAGGCCAAAGCCTCGCGGATCGACAGCTGCACCACATGGCCAACATGTTTCTCGGCGATCCGAACCGCCAAAGCCTCTTCACGCAGCCGGTGCCCACGACAGGCGCCACACGGACGGTTGTTCTGATAGTTCTCAAACTCTTCGCGGATCCAGTTGCTATCCGTCTCGCGGTAGCGCCGTTCCATGTTGGGGATCACGCCCTCAAACACCCGCGTCACCTGATAGACCCGACCACCTTCGTCATAGCGGAATTCAATCTCTTCCTCGCCCGAGCCGTACAAGAACACTTGCTGCACATGTTTTGGCAGCTCTTTCCAAGGCGTGTTCTTGTCAAACTCGTAGTGCTTCGCGAGTGCCTCAATTGTCTGCAGGAAGTAGGGCGACTTGCCTTTCCGCCACGGCGCCAGCGCCCCGTCATAGACCTTCAACGTCACATCCGGCACCACCAACCGCTCGTCAAAGAACAACTCTTTGCCCAACCCGTCACACTCTGGACAGGCCCCAAACGGCGCGTTGAACGAAAACAGCCGTGGCTCAATCTCGGGAATGGTGAACCCACTCACCGGACAAGCAAATTTCTCAGAAAACGTGATCCGCTCCGGGTCGCCCTCCTTGGGCGCGGTCTCCAGAACCGCAATCCCATCTGCCAAGTCGAGCGCAGTACGCAAGCTGTCCGCCAGCCGAGTTTCCATGCCTTCGCGCACCACCAGCCGGTCAACGACAACATCAATGTCATGGCGGAACTTCTTGTCCAGCGTCGGCGGCTCATCCAGCTCATAAAAGGCACCGTCGACCTTCACCCGCTGAAAACCCTGCTTCCGCAGCTCCAGGAACTCTTTTTTGTACTCACCTTTGCGGTCCCGCACGATCGGCGCCAACAGGTAGCCGCGCGTACCGTCTTCCAGACCCATGATCCGGTCAACCATGTCCTGCACCTGCTGAGCTTCAATCGGCAGACCGGTGGCGGGCGAATACGGCGTGCCCACACGGGCAAACAGCAGACGCAGATAGTCGTAAATCTCCGTCACCGTACCTACTGTCGAGCGCGGGTTCTTGGAGGTCGTCTTCTGTTCAATCGAAATCGCCGGAGAAAGCCCGCTGATGTGATCCACATCCGGCTTTTCCATCATATCAAGGAACTGCCGCGCATAGGCGCTCAGGCTCTCGACATAGCGTCGCTGCCCTTCGGCATAGATCGTGTCAAAGGCCAGCGAGGACTTGCCCGAACCCGACAGACCGGTGATCACCACCAGCTGATCGCGCGGAATGTCCACATCGATGGACTTCAAGTTGTGCTCGCGCGCCCCGCGCACCTCAATATTCTTCAGCTCGGCCATTCAAACCCCCAACGGATACGGCACCAGACATAGGGGATCGCACCCGCTCTGCCAACCAGATATCGCGAACATACAGAGAACATTTTAATTCGCCAAGCCCGGTTTTTGAACTGATACTTGCCTCGATCCAATTTTCTCTCGTAGTCTCTGCGCATTACGAATTTGAGGACCTTTTGGATGACGTTTTTGAGAGCGACCACGGCCGCAATTTGCCTGCTGCCCACCAGCCTTCTTGCCCAGGACAACCCCGCCGCCATTGTGGTGATGGACGGCTCCGGCTCCATGTGGGGCCAAATTGAAGGCGTGGCCAAAATCACCATTGCCCAGCAAGTGATGGGCGAGTTGATGACCACCCTGCCCGCAGACCTGGACTTGGGCCTGACCGTCTATGGCCACCGCCGCAAAGGCGACTGTTCTGACATCGAAACCGTGGTCCTGCCCGGCCCAGATACGCGCGCCGCGATCACCACCGCCGTGAACGGCATCACCCCCAAAGGCAAAACCCCTATGGCCGACGCCGTGGTCGCCGCCGCCAAAGCGCTGCGCTACACCGAGGAGGCCGCCACGGTGATCCTGGTGTCTGACGGCATCGAAACCTGCGTGCCCGATGTCTGCGCCGTCGCCAAAGAGCTCGAAGCCACCGGCGTCGACTTCACCGCGCATGTGGTGGGCTTTGACGTCACCGATCCCGAAGCGCTGGCGCAATTCCAATGTATGGCCGAGGCCACCGGCGGCAAATTCCTCGCCGCCGCCAACGCCGATGAGTTGGGCAACGCCCTCACCGAAGTCGCCGCCGCCCCGCCCCCCGAACCAGAACCACAGCCGGTGCAGGTCACGATTGTGGCCACCGACGGCAAAAACGGCCCGGTCATCAACACCCCGCTGATCTGGGATCTCACCGGCGGCGACACCGCCATCCATGACGACCACAGCGCTGCCTCTTTGAAAGAACATCTGCTTGAGGGCGAATACACCGTCTCCGTCCTACGCCCTGAGGATGAGGCCTCCGCTGAAATGCGCTTTGGCGTCGGCTCGGTCGACAAGCGAGTGGTGTTGGAACTGCCGGAATTCAAACCGCCAGCCACCGTGTCCGGCCCGCAATCTGCGCCCGCTGGCAGCATGATCACCGTCGATTGGACCGGCCCCAACGCCAAAGATGACTTCATCGCCGCCGTTGATCCGGAAACAAACAAGTGGATCACCTACAATTATACGCGTGAAGGCAGCCCGCTCTCGCTACAAATGCCCCCGAAACCCGGTGCCTATGAAATCCGGTACATCCTGAGTGATGGCCGCAAGCCGCTGGCAAGCCAACCGATCACAGGCACTGACGTCACTGCCACCCTCTCCGCCCCGGACGAGCTGGTCGCAGGCGCCACGGTGCCGGTCGATTGGACCGGCCCTGACTACAAAGGTGATTTCATCTCCGTCACCAAACCGGACGATGAGAAATGGATCACCTACACTTACACCCGCGAAGGCAGCCCCTTGATGCTGCAAATGCCGGGCGAACCGGGTGATTATGAGCTGGTCTATACCATGAGCCAGGACCGTACGATCATCCATCGCGCACCGATCTCCGTCGCCGCACTGGCCTATGGCCTTGACGCAGACGCCACCGCCAACGCCGGTGCCAAACTCTCGGTCACCTGGACCGGCCCCGGTTATGACGGCGACTACATCACCGTTGCGGGCACCGACACGGCGGACGACAAATACGTCAACTACACCTACACCCGCGAGGGCAACCCGCTGAACCTAGTGATGCCCGGCGAGGCCGGTGCGTACGAAATCCGCTATGTGCTTGGGCAAGACCGCTCCGTGCAGGCGCGCACCACCGTTGAGGTGAAAGCGGTTGGCGCAACCGTCTCCGGCCCAGCCACCGGCCCGATTGGCGGTAAAATTATTGCCTCATGGACTGGCCCTGCCGGCGATGGCGATTACCTGACCATCGTGACGCCGGACGCGCCGGACGGCGACTACGGCCCCTACGCCTACACCCGAGACGGCAGCGACCTGACCCTCAACCTACCCGCAAACCCAGGCACCTACGAGCTGCGCTACGTGGCGGACACCAACCCGATGAAAGTGCTGGCCCGCACCCCACTGACGGTTGAGGACGTGCCCGTCACCATCACCGCACCGGCCTCGGCCGCCGCAGGCAGCAGCATCGAGGTGACTTGGACCGGCCCCGGCCACCCGCGCGACTACCTCGCAGTTGGCAACGCGGCCAGCGAGTACATCACTTACACTTACGCGGAGCAAGGTACATCGTTGTCGCTCGCGGTCCCCGAGGAACCCGGCGACTACGAAATCCGATACTTCCTGGATGTGGACAACAAGCTGCTCGCCTCTGTGCCACTGAAAGTCGAATAGTCTCCGCCACATTCACAACGTCAAAGGCGGCTGAAATCTCATCCTTGAAACATTGGAGACAACCCTATGAATTGGATTGCATTTATCGTTGGCTTCATCGCCTGTTCTGCATTTGGCTTTCTGGTCTATGGCCCCGTGCTGGGCCTGCAACAACGCTGGGCCGAAGGCAGCAACATCGATCCAGAGCCCCCAGAGAAAATGCCGATGGGCCCGCTCTTCACAAATTGGATCGCCATCGCGATTCTGGCCTACATCGTAGCACTCACCGAAACCAAGCAGAACCTGACCGTGGCCCTGCTCGCGATCCTCGCCTGCGCGGCCTATGTCGCCAACACGGGCGCGTGGATCAACAGGTCCCGCTTCGCCATAACAGTCGATGTCGGTTACGTGCTCGGCTCCGGCGTGTTAATGATCCTCGCGCACGCCATCCTGTAAAACCTGGTCGCCCCGGCCTACGCGCCGGGGCCACGCGCCCGCGCACGGGCTTGTGCCAAAACCATATGCGCGGCAGCGCCAATCACAAGCAGCACAGCCGACACCATCAGCATCCCGCCATAGCCGCTCATCGCGATCACCGCCAATAATATGGGCGTACCGATGGTGTTGCCCAAATTACCGGCCTGCGCAAAAACGCCGTTGGCATTGGCCCGGTCTGCCGCCGTGTCATTGAGCTCCGGCACCAGCGCAAAGCTTGCCCCTTGGATCAGGCCCAAGGCCCCTGCCAGCAGCAGACACACCACCGGCGACCCCGGCAAAAGCAGCAGCCCAAGCGCTGCCATTGCGGAGACCAAAAACCCAGTTTGGATCACCCGAACTATCACCCAATAGCGCAACAACCAGACACCCAACGTCATGGAGATGATCATGCTCATCAGCGGCATCGCCCCAACCGTAAACGTGCGCCATTCAGGCGCAATATAGGGCGGCAACAACGTCAGCAGGCTGACAAAGCAGAAGGTGTAAAACAGCCAGCCCACCGCCGCCGCATTCATAAACGGCGAGCGATAGACCTCCCAATGCTGCTTCAGCACACCGCCAAGCCGCAGCCGCTGCGCCGTCTGCGCCTTCTCCTCCGGCAATCCGATCGCCGCCACGGCAAGCACACTTGCAGCCATCCAGCCGCCATGCGCCAGATACACTGCGTTTAACCCATAGGCATCAACCAAAGGCCGCCCCAGCCAGGCAAACAGCGCAAAAGCCACGCCAAAAAACGTGCCCCACAGGGTCAGGGAAAACGCGCGCTTCTCTGGTGGGGAGACTTTGGCAATCAACGTCGGCGCCGCCACAACAATCGCCAAATGCGCCAGACCTTCCACAATCCGGCTCAGCAGGAACACATCAAAGGACAGCCCCAAGGCCTGCACGAACGACACCACCGCGCTCAGACCAAGCCCGCCCAGCAAGATACGCCGCATGCCCATTTTGGACGCCAGCACCCCCGCCACCACGCCAAGGAAAATCCCCGCGAGCCCAAGGATCGACAAGGCAAAGCCCAGCCGCGCCCCAGCCTCCGGATACACCTGCCCCACCTGATCAAACGTTACGCTGACCTTGGCAAACTGCCCCGCAGCGCCTACGCCGGCCAGCCAGATCACCACAACCGGCAGCATACTCTGCTGTTTTGACACCGAAAAACCTCAAAGGCGCGCCCGGCGAAACCGGTACGCGCCCACGTCAAAAGGACCCCAACTTAAATGTGGATCACACGATCATAGGCGTCCAGCACGCTTTCGTGCATCATCTCGCTCAACGTTGGATGCGGGAACACGGTTTCCATCAACTCCGCCTCGGTGGTCTCAAGCTGACGCCCCACCACATAGCCCTGGATCAACTCCGTGACTTCCGCGCCCACCATATGCGCCCCCAACAGCTCACCGGTCTTGGCATCAAACACGGTTTTCACCATGCCCTCTGGCTCACCCAAAGCAATCGCCTTGCCATTGCCGATGAACGGGAACCGCCCGACCTTCACGTCATAGCCCAGCTCTTTGGCCTTGGCCTCGGCGTATCCGACGCTTGCCACCTGTGGATGGCAATAGGTGCAGCCTGCAATGCTCTCCGGCTTCACTGGGTGCGGTTTCCCACCCGCAATCAGCTCTGCGACCATCACGCCTTCATGGCTCGCTTTATGCGCCAACCACGGCGCACCCGCGATGTCGCCAATCGCAAACAGCCCGTCCACGCCGGTCTGGCAATATTGATCCGTCACCACATGGGTCCGATCAATCTTCACCCCCAGCTTTTCCAGCCCAAGGTTTTCGACGTTGCCGACAATGCCCACAGCCGAAATCACGGTGTCAAACTCTTGCGTTGTGACTTTGCCACCCGCTTCGATATGCGCGGTGACTTTGTCTTTGCCGCGATCAAGTTTCTTGACCGTGGATTTCTCTAGGATGGCCATGCCCTGTTTGACAAATTGCTTTTTGGCAAAAGCACTTATCTCCGCATCTTCAACCGGCAGAACCCGATCCATCACCTCAACAACCGTGGTCTCCGCCCCCAGTGTGTTGTAGAAACTGGCAAACTCGATCCCAATCGCGCCCGAGCCGATCACAAGCAGTTTCTTCGGCATATGCGGCGGCTGCAGCGCGTCCTTATAGGTCCAAACCCGCTTGCCATCGCCCTCAAGCCCCGGCAACTCCCGCGCCCGCGCGCCGGTGGCCAGCACGATGTTCTTCGCTGTCAGCTCCTCAACACCTTTTTCGCCTTTGACCGACACTTTGCCTTTGGCGGGCAATGTCGCCTCCCCCATAAAGACGTCAACTTTGTTCTTCTTCATCAAGAAGGACACGCCAGAGCTCAACTGCTTCGCCACCCCACGCGAGCGTTTCACCACCGCGTCAATGTCATAGCCAATACCTTCCGCCTTCAAGCCGAAGTCCTTCGCGCGCTCCATCAAATGAAACACCTCTGCTGAGCGCAGCAACGCTTTGGTGGGAATACAACCCCAATTCAAGCAAATCCCGCCCATGTGCTCGCGCTCCACAATCGCAACCTTCAGGCCCAGCTGCGCGCCGCGAATGGCGGCCACATAGCCGCCCGGCCCTGCGCCAATCACAATCATGTCGAAGTTCTTGCTAGCCATGGTGTTTCCCCGCCTCCCGCTATGTCTTTGCGCGAGCCTACTGGAACTCTGTGGCGGCTTCAACAAAGCGCGCCGCCCGTTTTGCGCGCAATTTTCCTCTGGTGATCGCGCAAGGACAAGCGCACACTGCGCCCGCATCACCGAGTCGGGAGCACTGCGATGAAAACGCTGAAAGATCTTCTGGTCGCCATGATCAATGCCACGCTCATTCTGGTGGCGATTTGCCTGTTTTTCCTCTGGCGCCTGTCTGACAGCGCTGAACGAGTGGTGGCCAGCTTTGCCCAAAACCTGCAAATCGTAGAACCGCTAGAAACCAAAGTCGACGGGTTGCGGGACGAGGTCGCCAACCTGCGCAGCGATCTGGCCGCGATCTCTTTGGACAGCAGCACTCTCACAACACAGGCCACGGAGCACCTGCAAAGCCGCGCCAACGCGTTGCAGTTAGAATTGGAAGGCATCAACAGCAGCTTGGCCCGTCTTGCCGACACGCCGGAAACCCTGATGCAAACCGCCTTGGATGATGTGGCCACCCGCGTGAGTGGCCGTGTTGGCGCCATCGCCAGCTGCTACGCGCCCGACCCTGCGTCGGACGCCAGCTCAGCTTCTGACTAATCGCAGCCTATTCCGCCGCCTGCAACGCCCGCACGGTGGTTCCGTAGCCACCATCCGCCACATAAGCCATCTCCACCTCAGTGGAGGCCCGCGCCAAGGCATCATTGCGATACGGGAACCGACCAAACTGCCGGATCACTTCGCGGTGCGCTTTGGCATGTAACAGGTTGGACGCACCGGTCTCGGGCATCCGGTCCAGGAACATACGAATACAGCGTTCCTGATCACAGAGGTTTTCCGAGTGCATCAAAGGCAGGTAGAAAAACTGCCGCGCAGGCTCGTCGATCCGCAGATCCCACTTTTTGTCGATGGCGATCTTTGCGGCACAGAGCGCCTTACGATCGGTCGAAAATGCCTGCCCGGATCCCCGGAACATGTTGCGCGAGAACTGATCGGTCAGGATCACATACGCCAAGGTGCCACTTGGATAGGTCAGCCACTGCCCCAATCCACCGGCCTGCGCCTGTTCCCATGTTGCCTCAAACCGCTGCCGGATCTTTTCGTCCAGCTCTTCGGAAACCGCATACCATCCACTTGGCCCAACTTCATCAAGCCAAAACGAAAGTACTTCTTCGGGACCCACCATGTCCCTTCTCCTTTTGCCTGTTCCGTCTTACGAAAAGACGCTTAGTACTAAGGACGTTACACACAGTGAATTAAGAAAGAATAGTCACAAAATGCAACATCCCGACACAGCCCGCGACCTTTTGCGCTAACACCGGCAGAGGCTTGCTTACCCTGCGGCAGCTTCCTGCTCTTCCTCCATCGCAGACTCGATTGCGACCTCTTGTGCCACCTCCACCGCAACCACCGAAGCGGTTGGCATAACGGCGGTGTAGCTGCCGGTTTCATCCACCGGTGCAGCCGGACGGCGAGTGGTGCGATAGCCTGCGTAAACGCCAAGCGCGGCCAGCAGGATGATCAGGTAAATGAAATACCCACGCGGCCCCACCACATCCATCATCCACCCAGTGATCAGCGGGCCAGCTATCGCCCCTACGCCGTTCACAAACACCAACCCGCCAGAAGCCGCTGCCATGTCCTCGTATTCCAGGAAATCATTGGCGTGGGCGATCAGCATCGAATAAAGCGGATTAGAGAACCCACCAATGAACAGCGCAGCCACCAGCAGCAGCGGGTAGTTGTCACCAGCCACAAATCCCAGCGTTGCCCCGGCCGCGCCGATGGCGGCCACAAACATGATCAGCACCCGCCGATCCATCCGGTCGCTCATCCAGCCCAGCGGATACTGAAACACCGTCGCCCCGACGTAAAACGCCGCGATAAACAACGACAACTCGCTCAGGCTCAACCCTGCCCGCGTGGCAAACACCGCCGACATGCCAAACTGTGCGGAAAACACCCCCCCCAGCATGAACATCCCCACTACCCCGAGCGGTGAATTCTGGAACAGCTCTTTGAGGCTCATTGGCTTGGTGGTCTCAAATGCCGGCGTTGGCGAGACCGACAACAGAATGGGGGCAAAAGAGATCGATACCAGCACCGAGGGGATCACAAACAACAGGAACCCTGTGGCATCAGGAATGGTCATCATACCCTGCGCGGTCACAATGCCGATCATCTGGACCATCATATAAATCGACAGCGCCTTGCCGCGCGTGTCATTGGTTGCCGCGTTGTTGAGCCAGCTTTCCGCCGTCACATACACGCCGGAGAAACACAGCCCCATCAACGCCCGCCCGGCAATCCAGGCCACCGGGTGCTCCAGCGTTGGGTACAGGATGAGTACAGCGGAAATCATCGAGGCCATGGCGGCAAACACCCGCACATGCCCCACTCGGCGGATCAGCTCCGGCGTCACACGGCTGCCACCCAGAAAGCCAACAAAATAGGCCGACATCACCATCGACATCTCAAACGTCGAAAATCCCGCTGCCTCGCCGCGAATACCCAGCAACGTCCCATGCATGCCGTTGCCCACCATCAGCAACAGCATTCCCAGCAACAGCGGCCACGCGCCTTTCAGAAACTGACCCATAGAGCGACCCTCGACACAACTCTCTCACAGATGCGCCCGTATGCAAAACGCCCCTGCCGCCATCGCACCCAATCGCGACAACGCCATGTCGTTTTGCGGCATCTCGGGAGAATTTTTCAGGGGATCAAGAGCGACGCATCACCGTAAGAGAAGAACCGATACCCCTCTTTCACCGCATGGTCATAAACCTTGCGAATTTCTTCCTGTCCCAGCAAGGCACTGACCAACATCATCAACGTCGATTTTGGCAGGTGAAAGTTGGTCATCAAGGCATCTGCCACATTGAATGCAAAGCCTGGATAGATGAATATGTCGGTGTTGCCTTCCCACGGTTGGATCGCGCCACTGTCCCGCGCCGCACTTTCAATCAACCGCAGCGCCGTGGTGCCCACCGGGATCACCCGACCACCCGCCGCCTTTGTGGCTGCAATCTCCGCCGCCGCAGCCTCGGTGACGCGTCCCCACTCGGCATGCATCTTGTGCTCTTTGACGTTGTCGACCTTCACCGGCAGGAACGTCCCCGCCCCAACATGCAAAGTAACATGAGTGAACTGAACCCCTTTGGCCAGCAGCGCCGCCAGCAACGCATCGTCAAAATGCAGCGACGCGGTTGGAGCCGCCACCGCGCCAGAGTGTTTGGCCCAAACGGTCTGATAATCGGTCTTGTCTTTCTCATCCGCCGCGCGCTTGGCTGCGATATAGGGCGGCAGAGGCATATTGCCTGCGGCCTCCAGCGCCGCGTCAAAGTCGTCGCCTGCCAGGTCAAACTGCACCAGCCCCTGCCCGTCTTCCTTGGACAGCAACCGGCCCTTGAGACCCGCGGCAAAGACAATCTCTTCGCCCTCGCGAATTTTCCGTAACGGTTTGATCAGCGCAGCCCAAGCCCCACCTGCGCGCGGCTCAAGCAGCGTCACTTCCATACGGGACTGGGTTTCCCCTTCCGGCCCCTGCCGCACGCGATAGCCAGACAGCCGCGCCGGGATCACCTTTGTGTCGTTCAACACCAGCCGGTCGCCCGGCTGCAGCAGATCCACCAGATCCGTGACCACCCCGTCGGTGATCTCACCACCTCTGGCCACCAACAACCGCGCGGAGCTGCGCGGCTCCGCCGGCCGGGTCGCAATCAAAGACTCGGGAAGATCAAAATCAAAATCAGAAAGCTGCATCGGTGCTCGCGCCGTTAGTTACTCAGGTCCGGAGGTGGACGGCGGAAAATCTCTCTAAAGAAGCCCGGCGTCAAGGCCGAGAGTGGGTTCACCGAAATCTCCGGCTGCTGCGACGGTCCGCGCATGGTGTAATTGAATCCGATCAACCCTTCGCCACGACGTGCAAACGGCCGCCCCACGACGTTTACTGCATAAAGTGGCGACACCGTGCCCTGAATATTGAACCACTCTTGCACAAAACTGTAAGTGCCATTGGCAGAGAGCCCCATCGACGGCCCCGCCGCGCTGCTTTCGCCAATCACCAACCTATCTGGGGTCAGGCGGAACCGTGCAAACACATCGGTGAACAGTATCCCCGGCCCGGCCAGTTGCTCCACCAGCCCCACAACACTGATCGCGTTCAGAAGTTCAGCCACCAGCGGCATTTGCTGCACCTTGACCTCTTTCATCTCCATGACGCCATCGTATTCGCCTTTCGCGGCGCGCGGCACCATCGACAAGGTCATCGCCCCACGGCTGGCGGATTTCACGACCCCCATGAGCTGCGCAATCTTTCCACCATTGTCAGAGGTCACCCGCATCTGCGTGCCATATTGGTGCGGCGCCAAAGTACCAAACACCAGCGGTCCGCCTTTGAAATTCCCGCTGAAACTACCGCTCAACCCGCCGTCAAAGTTCAGCTCTGCTTTCACCGGTCCCAAACGGATGTTGTCGGTCACAACCACCTCATCCACATTGGCCGTGACTGGCCCAATGCCCGCCGCGCCGCCACGCCCACTGCCTTTGCTGCTCTCCGGCATGCGCCGCATGTCCAGTCGCCCACTTGTCACCACCACGGCTGGCGGTGCTTTGCCACGCCCCAACAAACGCCCTGTCCCACTGAGCCAGCTGCCCACCGCAAAGCTGTCCATCTGCGCCACGCCAAGACCACCGCCATCCGCAATTGAAATCCTGCCTCGGGCACTCAGCCCCGGTGTCTCAAACAGCACGCGGTCGATGCTTGGCGACGTGCCTAACGTCATATCGACCTCCAGCATGCCACTACTGTTTGCGGATTTGCGCCACCCCAACGGCGGTGAAGACATGCGCACCCCGACCAAATCTGATCGCAACCGCATCTTGGGAGGCTGATCGCGCACAATGTCCATCTCGTAACTGGCTTGCCCAACCTCAGACACGGTGCCTTTGGGCAGCCCCACCTCAAACGTGTCGAGCGCCGCCGCACTCAGCTCCGCCGTCCCGCTCACCCAACTGCGCCCGGCATTCTCCTTACCGCCCAGCATGTGCCATTTGGCAGTCACCGGTATGTCTGCGACAAAGCCGTCGCCCCAAACCTCAACCCGCTCCGGCGTGGCCGTGACTTGCAACGCGCCGCGCATCTCCTTGCCCGGCAAGAAATGTCCACTGCGCACATCACTCAGATCGCCGTGCACATCGTAAACCACTTTCTCAATGGGCAGCTTATCCTTGAGCACCAACTCCACCGTGCCCTCCAAATCCGCCCACCCGGAGGCAAAATCCACCGGCAGTTTCGCCTTAGTGAACAGCTCCAAAGGCTTGCGATCCAGCAACGACAGCACCGCCTCAACCGGTCCGCGCGCCTGCGCACGCACCAAGGCCGGCGACTGCTTTAGCCTGGTGTTCAGGATCACCATGCTGGTGCCTGCCACGTCCATGCGCCCGCCCTGATCCGCTTCGACATACCCCGCCTCAGCGGTGATATGCAGCTGATGGTCCTTCAACACCCCAAAACCAATGCCATCGCGCACCGGCGGCATGGTTTTCACCGCTTTGATGTCCACGTCGCGGAACTGGAAGTCCACATAGACCTCTGGCGGTGCCGCCCCTTTGGAGCGCACCGCCAGATCGATGTCATGCAAGGTGGCCTTGTAGATGTTCTGGTCGATCCACTTGCGCAGCTTGTGCTTGAAACTCTTCGGCCACAGCGCCAGCACACTCTCCGGCACCACCTCGTCCATATGCCCGTTCAACGCATAGGCCCAGTTTTCGCCTTCGGTGGCCAAATGCCCGTCGAGCACAATCTGGTTGCCGTTCTGGCGCACCACCAGTTGCCCCAGGTCCAGTTCAAACGGGTCCAGTTTCAACCGGAAATCCGCATAGGACCGTTCAAGCGCCACCGGATCATCCTCCAAATTGCGCGGATTGGCGCGGAATTCGTTCAGCGTCAGCTGCACCAAAAACTCTTCCGGCAACCCCTGCGACAGCGAGCCAATGAAAGCTTCCCCATGGGCATTAACCCGCACCATGTCACTGCTAAGCGACAACTCGTCAAAGCGGATCGCGCCACGATTGGGGTCATAGGTCAGGTAGCTGCGCATGCTTTCAAATGGCACCGGCCGCACCGCGCCATCCGGCTGCAACACGCCGTCTGCGATCTGCAAGGTTGCATTCACATTGCCCAGATTGCCTTCGCTGTCGATACTCGCCCGCAGCGCCCCAGAGATCGGCGCCCGCAAAATCTGCAACCAGCTCAGCGCGGCGGATTGCGCGGCAATGTCCTCACTTGGGAGGTCCTCAAAATTAACGCCAAACTCGGTTGTACGCGTGCCAAACCGCGTGGTCACCGACGCCTCAATGGTGCTCGCATAACTGCGCCCGCCCAGCAGAGTCATCTGTGAGGCCAGCTCCACCAACTCCTCGGTGCGCCGCAAAGTGATATGCCCGCCATCCACGGTCCAGGCCTGCCGCGCCCGCCGGTCCTCAAACCGGATCGTCACATCTTCGATCTGAAACAGATCAAGATAGGCCAGCAGTGGCGCCTGCAAGTAACCCTCGATCTGATCGCCAAAAGTGGTGAGATCCGTGTCAGTTTGAAACGCGCCGCCACCCTGGCCTATCGAAACCTGCACGGTCCCATCCTGTTGACGCAACACCAACAACGACACGCCCGACACCTGCACATCGCGCAGCGCAATCTCCCGGTCCAAGAGCGGCGCAAAGGCCAACCGCGCCCGCGCCGTCTCCAAACGCACCGGACTCCCGCCGTCCTCCGGCGACACCAGCACCCCCTGCAATTCAATGCTCGGGTCCCAGTCGTCTTCCACCACCAGAGCCATGCGCTCAATGGTCACTTCGATGCCCTCAAGCTGCTGGTTTACAGCCGCCTGCACACGCGCATGCACCCACTCTGGTGCCTCAAGCGGTTTACCACTGACCACAAAAGCCACCGCCGCCAAGAACACTACCGGCACCAAAAGACTAAACAACGCGATGACGCCAAACCGCCGCGCACGGCGCGGGCGACGCGCAGGTTGCGTCTCTGTGATCTCCGCCTCCGGTTGCACCGTATCTTGCCCGTCTTCGGGCGATACGGCGGTATCGGATGTTGTGGCTGGACCCTCAGATGCGGAGTTATGATCGCCGTTCTCTGTCAGGGTTGATGCCTCTGTGTGTTCTGGTATTCCGGTGCTCGTGGACAAAATTATACCTGCAAGCGCCGCCCGACCCAAGGCCAGATCACGGCATTGGCACCATCGGGCCACAAAGGAGCAAAATGATGATTGATGCCAACCAACCTGCCCCCGATTTCACCTTGCCGTCCACTTCAGGCGACGACGTCACGCTCTCTACCCTGCGTCCCGCACCCGTGGCCCTGTTTTTCTACCCACGCGACAACACCGCAGGCTGCACCAAAGAGGCCATCGCCTTTTCCCACCTGCTGGAAGACTTCGCTGCGGCCGGCGTAAAAGTCTTTGGCATCTCCAAGGACAGCATGAAAAGCCACGACAAATTTGTTGAGAAAAAAGAGCTCACCGTGCCGCTCCTCTCGGATGAGCACGGCACCGTTTGCGAAGACTACGGCGTCTGGGCCGAGAAAAAGATGTATGGCAAAACCTTCATGGGCATCGTCCGCGCCACCGTCCTGATCGACGCCAACGGCAACATCGCCCGCACCTGGCCAAAGGTCAAAGTCGACGGCCACGCCGAAGAGGTTCTGGAGGCGGCAAAAGCACTCTGATGACACAAACTCTTGCAGAAATGGCGGTGGAGGTCCTCACCACCGCCGACGGTCGTACCAAAACCGCAATTTCCAAAAAACACGCCGAAGCGTGGTTTGCCGCGCGCGAAGCCGGTAACCCATTGCCCATCGGCACCGCTAATCCACCGCTGCAACCGGCCCGACCGGAGCAACCGGAGCTTTTGAACCCACGCGACGTGCCCCGCCGCAAACCTGGCAGCCCGCAGGGCCGCATCGCCATGCTGCACGCTGTGGCGCACATCGAGCTCAACGCCGTGGACCTGCACTGGGACATCATCGCCCGCTTCACCGACGTTGACATGCCGCTGGGATTCTATGACGACTGGGTCAAATCTGCCGCCGAAGAATCCAACCACTTCAACCTGATATGCGACAGTCTTGAAGCCAAAGACAGTTTCTACGGCGCGCTCCCTGCGCACGCCGGCATGTGGCGCGCAGCTGAGGATACAGTTGATGACCTGATGGGTCGTCTCGCTGTGGTGCCAATGGTGCTCGAAGCCCGCGGCTTGGATGTAACCCCAGGCATGATCCGCATCTTTGAAAACGCCAAAGACGCGCAAACACTGGAAGCCCTGCGCATCATTTACGCCGAAGAAGTGGGCCACGTCGCTTATGGCTCCAAGTGGTTCAACTTCCTCTGCGGCCGCCACGCGCTTGACCCCAAAGTCACCTTCCACGGCTTGGTACAGAAATACTTCCACGGCGCTCCGAAACCGCCGTTCAACGAAGAAAAACGCGCCGACGCTGGCCTACCGCCAGACTTCTATTGGCCGCTCGCCGACGAAGAGCCGCCCGCCTACGCCCGCTGAACATCGGCGGCAAACCGCCCATCTCTGCGCCACATCCGCGCCATACCCGCCTAAAAAGGTCAAAATCCTTGCCGGACATGGCCCAGGCGGCTAAAACCCTGCCCCAAGGCGCCATCAAAAGGCGTTGGGGACAAAGGGTTGCGCCGGGGGTGGCGTGCTCTGGGATGGGACTAAACAAGGAATTCTTCCGTGAGAACACGACTCGCGATCCGCGCGCACGCGATCCTGGAACGCTTCTTTCCGGAACGCAGGCTCTTTCTTCGGTCAGACACAGACACCCGCTTCATTCGCCTGAAGCCAAGCACGCAGCTTGTTGCTTTTGTCGGCTCTTCCGCCATCGTCGCCTGGGCCATCATCGCCACCGCAATCCTGTTGATGGACAGCATTGGCTCCGGCAATTTCCGGGAACAAGCCAAGCGCGACCAACTCACCTATGAGCAGCGCCTGAACGCCCTTTCCTCTGAACGCGACATGCGCACCGAGGAGGCTCTGGCGGCACAAGCCCGCTTCAACTCCGCACTCACACAAATTTCCGATATGCAGTCCGAACTGCTCGCTTCGGAAATCCGTCGCAAAGAGCTGGAAACCGGCATCGAGGTCATCCAGGCCACCCTGCGCCGCACTATGCAGGAGCGGGAACTCGCCCGCGCCGAGGTTGTCGCCCGCGATCAGGCCCAAGCAGAGACCCAAACGGCTCTTATCGGCTCTTCGCCTTTGGGCAATGACATGCTGGACGTGCTGTCCACCGCGCTCAATGAAACCGCCGCTGAGCGGGACGAAGTGGTTGCCAACGCCCAACTGGCCCTGCGAGCCGCTGAGGAAATGGAGCGTGAACTCCTGCTGATGGAAGAGAAGAATGATAAAATCTTCCGCCAGCTCGAAGACGCGATGACCGTCTCTGTAGAGCCGCTGACCAAAATGTTCACCGCCGCCGGTCTGGATACCAAAAGCCTGATGGATGAGGTTCGTCGCGGCTATCAGGGCCAAGGCGGCCCGATGATGCCTCTCAGCTTCTCCACCAAAGGCGCGGAGATTTCGGAAGAAACCCTACGCGCCAACCGCCTTCTAGAACAGCTGGATCAGTTGAACGTCTACCGCATCGCTGCGGAAACCGTGCCGTTTGACAATCCACTGAAGTCCGCCTTCCGCTACACCTCTGGTTTTGGCATGCGTTGGGGCCGGATGCACAAAGGCACCGATTTTGCCGCCCGCTATGGCACGCCGATCCATTCCACAGCGGAAGGTGTGGTGGTTCATGCCGGCTGGCTGTCCGGTTACGGGCGTCTCATCAAAATCAAACATGACCACGGAATTGAAACCCGCTATGCCCACTTGGCGAAAATCCGCGTGAAGGAAGGCCAAAGGGTCTCGCGCGGCGACCATATTGGTGATATGGGCAATTCTGGACGCTCGACCGGCACGCATTTGCACTACGAAGTGCGCGTCAATGGTCGCGCAGTGAACCCGATGACATTTATCAAGGCTGGAAGAGATGTTTTCTAAGAGCAAAATCAACGACCCCGCACCGACTACAGACACTCCGGCCAAGCCTGCGGCCGCCGACGCCTCCCCGATTCCGGCGGCACCGGCCAAGGCCAGCGAATTCAAAAGCGCGTCTGCCCCAAAAGCCAAGCCACCTGCCTCTGTGCTGTCCTCTGACCTGCACATCTCCGGCAACATGAAAACCACCGGTGACATTCAGGTGGAAGGCACTGTTGAAGGCGACATCCGCGCCCACCTGCTGACCGTTGGCGAAAGCGCCACCATCAAAGGTGAGATCATCGCAGACGACGTGGTCATCAACGGCCGCATCGTCGGCCGCGTACGTGGTCTGAAAGTACGCCTGACCTCCACTGCGCGTGTAGAAGGCGACATCATCCACAAGACCATCGCCATCGAAAGCGGCGCCCACTTTGAAGGCTCCGTACAGCGCCAGGACGATCCACTGACCGTTGGCAAAGCCGCCGCGCCAAAGGCCGCAGCCCCTACTGCCGCGCCCGCCGCTGCCGCAAAGCCAGCGAAATAAGCGACAAAATCGCCACAGACGTTTGAAACCGCTGCGCCCTTGGCGCGGCGGTCTTCTTGTGGGCAACCGTCTGAAAACACGGCAAAACCTCTAACTGATCACCTTCCAAGCAGAGCAGTCCCCGCCATCACAGCTGCCAAACCTCCCGATTTTCTCCCCTAGGCAGAGCCAAATTCGCTTCCTACGCTCCCAGAAGGTATATTTGGGAGTGATATAAAATGTTTCAGAAACTCGGCGCAGAATTCATCGGCACCTTCTGGTTGGTGCTCGGCGGCTGTGGCAGTGCGGTCCTTGCCGGCGGTGTGGCGGATGTCGGCATCGGCTGGCTTGGCGTCAGCTTCGCCTTTGGTCTTACGGTGATGACCATGGCCTATGCTGTGGGCCACATCTCCGGCGGACACTTCAACCCCGCCGTCAGCCTTGGCCTCATGATCGGGGGCCGTTTTGAGGCCAAAGACCTGATCCCCTACTGGGTAGCACAAGTTGCCGGCGCCATCGCCGCAGCGATAGTTCTTTACCTCATTGTCTCCGGCGCGCCTGAGTTTGCCGGTGTCGGCGGATTTGCTTCCAACGGCTACGGTGAGGCGTCTCCGCAAGGCTACTCCATGATGTCTGCTCTGATCATCGAAGTGGTCCTGACTGCAGCCTTCCTCTTCATCATCCTCGGGTCCACCTCCTCTGGCGCACCCGCAGGCTTTGCCCCCATCGCTATTGGCCTGGGCTTGACCCTGATCCACTTGATCTCCATCCCGGTCACCAACACCTCGGTGAACCCCGCCCGCTCTACCGGCGTGGCGCTTTTTGCCGACGGTCCCGCTCTGGCACAACTCTGGTTGTTCTGGGTTGCCCCTTTGCTTGGCGGCGCAATTGGTGGCATTCTGTGGAAGGTCATCGGCTCTGACGAGTAACCCGTAAACCACCGCGAGGGCGCACAGCCCTCGCCCTTTGTATCAGTGGCAAGGATACGGTGACCCAAAAGGACCAAACCAACCCCGGGGAGCCCCACAATGAAATGTCTGACTCTGCCACTTGCTGCGGCGCTTTTGACCGCAACCGCTGCCACCGCCAAAGACCTGCAATTCCTGCTCGTCAATGAATCCAGCGCAGCCGTCACCGCCTTCCACGTCAGCACCTCTTCCTCTGACAGTTGGGAAGAAAACCTGATTGCCGGCGGCTACTTGGACTCCGGCTATGAAATCAACGTGCTGATCGCGGACGGTTAAACCACCTGTGTTTACGACGTGCTGGCAGAATTTGCCGACGGCGCCACGTTGGAAGACTACAACCTCGATCTCTGCGAAATGGGTAGCTACACCTTCGCCGACTACCCCTAACCTGAGCCCGCTTTACAGCACATTGTAGTGCTCCACAGCGGGCTCAAACACTTTGGCATCCTGCAGGGAAAATTTCTCGAAACCCTCGGTCGCGCTCTGTATCCGGTCACAGCGAAATGTGCGCGGCGCATCCCGCAAATGATCCCAGGCCAGCACATACCACACCGGCGAACACAGCAGCAGGTAATGCGGCGCAATCGTGCGCTTAGATTTCGCCCCGTCCTCGCGCACATAGGAAATCTCCACCAGTTTCTGGTTGAGAAACGCCTGATGCAAGGTCTGCACCACCCGCGGCTTCGGCTCCCCCATGGATGTCTGCACCGGCAGAGACGCCTGCTCCGCAATTAAAATCCGTTTCTTGATGCCTTCCACAGCCCGCCGCTTCTCTTTGGAAAACGACGCAATCAACTGCCGCCGAATGGAGCCCATCTTGGCCAGAAACAGCGGCGAGTTCATCTGCTCTGCCACCGCCAGGCTGATCAAAAGGTCGACACTCTCCGCGTAAGACAGGTTGAGCCGGCCTACACCCCAGTTCACATCCATGCGCACGCCACCACCCCGGCCGCGTTCCGCCTCAATCGGCATGCCCTGCGCCCGCATGATCTCCAGATCCCGCGCAATGGTGCGCCGGCTCACCCCATGGGTCTTGGCCAAATCCTCAACCGTACAGGGCTCTTCGCCCTTTAGCTGGGCCGCGATCTGATCCAACCGCATCATCCGGGTTTGTGCATCCGCACGCGAACGTTTCTGTGTCATGCGCACAAATAGGACATAAAACGGCGCATTACTCAATATCCCGTCCCTGTCACACATACAGGAGACTCCCATGACACCCATCACCGTTCTGGCCCCGATCAAACTGGCGCCCAACAAGACCGAAGCCGACCTGCTGGCGGCCTCCGCCAAATTCCAATCTGAGTTTGTCGCCCATGAACCGGGTGTGCTGCGCCGCGAGCTGGTCCGCGCCCAAGACGGCACCTATCTCGACATCGTGCAATTCCGCAGCGAGGCCGATATGGCCGAGGTCATCGAAAAAGAAATGCAATCGCCAGCCTGCGCCGACTTCTTTTCCGTGATGGACCTGACCGACTTTTACCCGGATGCCCCTATGGACACCTACGTCTCACTGGAAACCCACGCGGCCTAAATCAGTTGAACACCAGCGCCTTCACCGGAATGACAATCGCCATGGCGCGAATGACCACCGCATTGGTCACGCCCAGCCCGTCAATCGCCTTATACATAAAGGCATGAAGGCCGGTGAGCCCGTTTTCCGCGATGAATTGGGAGTGGTCCGTAAAGCCAACCCCGGTGCAGCGACTGCCTGGCGGCACGCCCTCCACTTTCTCCGGAAAGATCGGCTCCATAATCGCCAACAAGGTGCCGGGCCGAATGCGGTCCTGAATATCAATCAAATTGTCGCCGGGCCGAAACTGTCCGGCGGCAATCGTGTCCTGCACCTGCACCACCCGCATCGGGATCACCGTCAATGGCTTCGCCGGGCAGGTCATTTCAATCAACATGCCCTCTTTCACGATGCCCGCTGAAATCTGCCGGAAGCCCGCCATGAACCGCCGTGGCCCCGCCATATCCGCCACCAGAACACCGGCAGGCCGCAGGATCGGGTTGATCACATCACCGGGCTTGAGCTGAAACTGCGTCACCGTCCCGCTGACCCCGGCATACACCGTGGACAAGGCAATCTCCGTCTCCGCCTGCGCCAAGGCCGCCTCGGCACTGTCCCGCTGTGCTGGCAAAGTGTCACTGACCCGCAAGGTGGCCGCCTGCACCGCCGCAATCGCCGCGTTGCGCTGGCCCTCGGCCACATCCACCGCATTGGACAACTGTTCCAACTCCTGCTCTGTCACCACGGTGCTGTTGCGCTCTGCAATGCTTTGCCGCCGCTGCAAATCATCCCGCGCCTGGGTCAGCTGCGCCTCAGAGGCATCCAACTGCGCCTGCGCTCCGGCAATCTCTGTGGCGCCAAGCAGCAAGGCCGCATCTACCTCCGCAATCTGCCGCCGCGCCGTTTCCGCCGCCGCTTCTTGCCGCGAGGTATCCAGCCGGAACAACGGATCCCCTTCCGCCACCCGGTCATGGTTGCTCACATAAACCTCCGCCACACGGCCACCGGATTCTGACAGGATCGTCACGGTGCGGAAGAACGAGGTGATCTTGTCCGAGGTTGGGTGATAATAGAAAATCAACGTGATCAGTGAAATCGCCAGTACTGCGCAGCACGAAATTCCCCAGCGCAACTCGTACCAGACGTTGAAGAATGTGATCTCATACCCCAGACGTTTACCCTGCGCAAAACGGCGATACAGGATATCCGGCACCAAGGTCACAAGGCAGCTCAACATCAACTCAAGCATTGTCCTGCACCTTCGCCTCTGCCTCGACCTCAACAGCCTCTTCCGGTGCGGCATCTATCTCCGGAGGCGCCTCCCGTGCGGCCAGCGCCTGATCTACCCGCGCAAAATGATCCGGGAACAGCTCATGAAACGGAATCGCCGCCAGCAATATGCCCGCAATCCAGAACGCGTTGTTCATGGTGAAAAGAGAAATCACGCCCAAAATGCCAACGATCTGCATCTGAATTTTGTGACTGCCAGAGGCCATGCGGTCAGGAATGGCCTGCACTGTGAAATACAGCGCTCCAAGGCCTAGCAAAACCACGACCAGAAAGATGCCAATTCCCAGCATAAAGTAGTCTGTGCCACCAGGCGCAACGACAAAAAAAGGTAGTTCGGCGTCCATCTCGCGCCTCCCCAAAAGCTATTGAAATCCCAATAACTTCAACCGTAACGCGGAAAACCGGTTTCAATCAACGGTTCTGACATGTTTGGCGCGCGGGCTTACTTGTCCAGCATCCATTGCCCATCCGGCCAAAACGCATGAAAGGCAAAGGCAAACAGCACATCATGCGGCACATCGTTTCCGCTGCCGTCCCTCACCCGAATGGTGCCCACATCCTTGCTCTTGCCGATGTTGGCTTTGTCCAACGCCGACGCCTGCCCCGCCTGCCAAGAGATGGTGATCCCCGCTTCTGACACGTTGCCTTCCTCGGCCAATCGCGTCATCGGCCAGGCCCGATCCCCCACGCGCACCACCCGCACCAAGGGTGGCATCCCATGCGGCGGGTTCTCTCCGCTAAACAGAAACGGCCGCGCCGAGCTGTCATAACGCACATAAGGATTGCGCCCATAGTCACGGTTGTATGGCGGCTCCGCCATCACCAGCCCCTTCGGATGCCGCGCCTTGAACTGCGCCCAGCTCTCCATCCAGGTGGGCAAAGCCTTCAGCCTCACCCCGGTCATCTCACCCACAATCCCAGTGCCAATCGCCTGCTGCCACCAGCTCTGGGTCTCGCGGTCATACATCACCATGTCGCTGTTGCGCAGCTTGCCCGACACCCCAAGCGTCAGAACTTTGCCTTTGGCCCGCCGATCAAAGGTGATTGCAGAATTGCACAACGGGCAAAAAGTGACCGCAATGGGCGTCTTGCCCACCTGATCATTTACAATCTCATGCCAGGTCAGATAGCGGATCGGATAAGCCCGTGGCAGCTCACCGGGCATCTCCACCGTCACCACCGGCTCGCGATCCCCAATCCGGCTCTCGTCGCCAACCCGAATGAACTGCGGATCACTCAGCGCTGGAATCCCATCTTTGGGCGGCCCACCACTCATGATCTCGACCCAATTGTTGATGCTGGTTCTGGAAAAATCCGTCTCCGGCCACTCATGCTTCCAGAAACTCGGATCAGCCCAAGCCGTCCCCCCAACAGCCAAAGCCACAGCCACCGCCGCCAAACGTCCCAATCGTTTCAATGCCATAGACCAACCCTCCCGCGCTTCTCAAAAGCCTGCGCCGAAACCTGCCTCCGCACCAGCCCTCACACGCAGATGTGAGACGCCTTTACCAATCCTCAATCCCTCTGCCGCATAGCTAGCTCCGCAGCATTTGCCTCAAAAAAGGAAAATTAAAGTTGTTAGAAGAACAACCCTCTGCCGCCGACCTCGATCTCATTGCCGAGTTTGAACCCCGTTTTGAGATGTTGGACGCCAACAGCCTCGTGGCCCTCGCCGAAAACGCCCCCCTGGGCGATGGCGGTGTACACGCCTCCAATCTGCTGGCCCAAGCGCTTGAGAAAGACCCGCATCACCACGCGGCGCATCTCCTGAAAGAGCAATTGCATCAGATGTTTGTGCCCCGCTGGCACTTCCCCATGCTGGCCGACACCGTGCGCAACCAAGCCTACGCCAAAGCCATCGCCGCCAAGGTGCAGCCGGGCGACATTGTGCTCGACATCGGATGCGGCGCCGGCCTCACCGCCATGCTCGCCGCCCGCGCAGGCGCCAAGCACGTCTACGCCATCGAAGGCCAGCCGCTGATTGCCGCCGCCGCCAAACAGGTGATCGCCGACAATGGTCTGAGCGAGAAAATCACCGTGCTGTCCAAATGGTCCCATGAATTGATCATCGGCGAGGACCTGCCAGAGCGCGCCGACGTTGTGGTCTCTGAAATTGTCGACAGCAACCTGCTCGGCGAAGGCGCTCTGGCCACACTGGCCCACGCGATGGAGCATCTCGCCAAACCCAACGCCCGGGCCGTGCCGGAAAGCGGCATGCTCAAGGCGCAACTGGTGGAAAGCGCCACCCTGCGCAACCAGTACCGCCCACTTGAGGCCGAAGGCTTTGACCTCTCCGCCTTCCACAAATTTGCCAATGTCGCGCAGGTCACCCCCAACGACTCCGCCGCCTGCGGCCTGCGTCCCTTAGGCCCCACCAGCGAGCTGTTCCACTTCGACTTCACCCGCCCGGATATGTCCCACGGCAAAACCACCCTGCCGCTGTTCTGCACCACCATGGGCACCGCCCATGCGGTTGTGGTCAGCTTTGACATGGTGCTGGCGCCGGGCATTTCGGTCTCCAATGACCTCAACACCGACGGCCACTGGGGGCGTTTCTCCTATCTGCTGGAGCACTCCACGCCGGTCAGTGTTGGGTCGCAAGTCACCATCACCGCGCAACACGACGCCACCAAGCTCAGCGTGTCGATCCACGACACTGCCCCGGCAGAGCGCCCCATCATCTGGCAGCGTGGTGTCAACAGCCGCAGCACCTTTGCGCCTTTGCCCGAGGCCACTCCGTCATGGTTTGTACCAGACACGCAGGAGACACCCTCTTCCGAGCGTCCGATGCACTAAGGCGCACACACAACACAAAACACAAAAGGCCCACCGCAAAGCTGCGATGGGCCATTTTTCTTTGAGCAACGCCGACGGGCGCTCTTAAAATCACTCGGTCACAGAGACTTTCTTCATCATGTCCGGCTGACCAACCACAGCGCCGTTCTGGCCGGTGCCACGTTTGATCGCATCGACCACATCCATGCCATCGGTCACTTGACCCACAACGGTGTACTGGCCGTTCAGGAATGGGCCCGGTGCAAACATGATAAAGAACTGGCTGTTGGCGGAGTTCGGGTTCTGGCTGCGCGCCATGCCGACAACACCACGGTCGTAGTTGATGTCAGAGAACTCCGCAGGCAGGTCCGGACGGTTAGACCCACCCCGGCCCGCCATGCGCATGTCGCCACCCATTTTGCCATATTGCACGTCACCGGTCTGCGCCATGAAGCCGTCAATCACGCGGTGGAACACCACGCCATCATACTGGCCTTCGGCGGCCAACGCGGTGATCTGCTCAACGTGCTTTGGCGCTACATCTTCCAACAGGTCGATGGTAATGACGCCATTGGCCTCACCTTCCACCTCAATCTGAAGACCAGCGGCCAGCGCCGGGCTGGCCATCACGGCAAACGTCGCTGCAAGCTTAAGCATCGACATCTGAAGCCACCTTTACGCTGATCATACGGTCTGGGTTCGCAGGTGGCTCGCCACGTACAATCGCGTCCACATGCTCCATACCCTCAACCACACGGCCATAAACTGTGTACTGGCCATTCAGGAAGTGGTTGTCTTTGAAGTTGATGAAGAACTGGCTGTTCGCGGAGTCAGGCATCTGGCTGCGCGCCGCGCCCAGGGTGCCGCGGTCGTGTGGCAGCTTGGAGAATTCCGCCTTGAGGTTTGGCAGATCGGAACCACCGGTGCCCGCCATGCGGATGTTGAAGTCTTTTTCCATGTTGCCGTTGGCCACGTCGCCGGTTTGCGCCATGAAGCCGTCGATCACGCGGTGAAAACACACGTTGTCGTACTGACCAGAGCGTGCCAGCTCTTTCATGCGCTCGGCATGACCCGGTGCCACATCCGGCAGCAGCTCGATAACAACCGTGCCACCGGTCAGTTCCATCAGGATTGTGTTCTCAGGATCTTTGATCTCAGCCATTTCGGCGCTCCTCAATGTAAATTCTTGCCCCGTAGTTAAACATCCCTACGGCGATTGCCAAGAGAGCGTTGACCCCGTGCTCCAGTGCGCTAGGAATGCGGCAACGGATTTTCTTTGGAGATTGAGACCATGGCGTGGAAGACCCTCGATGAAATGCAGCTGAGCGGCAAAAACGTGCTGACCCGCGTGGACATCAACGTGCCGGTTGCGGACGGCGTGGTCACCGACACCACCCGCATCGACCGCATTGTCCCCACCGTGAAGGACATCCTCGCCGCTGGCGGCAAACCGATCCTACTGGCGCACTTTGGCCGCCCCAAAGGCGAACGTGTGCCAGAGATGTCCCTGCAACAACTGGTCCCTGCTCTTGAAGCGGCCTTTGGCACCAAAGTGATGTTTGCCGCGGATTGTGTCGGCCCCGCGGCCGAAGCTGCCGTGAACGCGCTGGCCGATGGCGATGTGCTGCTTTTGGAGAACACCCGCTACCACGCGGGCGAAACCAAAAACGACGCCGACCTGACTGCCGCCATGGCCAAACTCGGCGACATCTTCTGCAACGACGCCTTCTCCGCCGCCCACCGTGCCCACAGCTCCACCTGCGGCCTGGCTCACGCCCTGCCCGCCTGTGCCGGTCGCTTGATGCAGGCCGAACTCTCCGCGCTGGAAAGCGCGCTGGCCGATCCGGTCCGTCCGGTCACTGCGGTTGTGGGCGGCGCCAAAGTCTCCACCAAATTGGAGCTGCTCGGCAATCTCGTCTCCAAGGTCGACAACATCGTAATCGGCGGCGGCATGGCCAACACTTTCCTCGCAGCGCAAGGCATCGACGTCGGCAAATCGCTGGCCGAGCACGACATGACCGACACCGCGTCTGAAATTCTCGCCAAAGCCAAGGCCGCTGGCTGCACCATCGTGCTGCCCACCGATGTGGTTGTGGCGCGTGAGTTTGCCGCCAACGCCGCCAACGAAACCGTAGCTGCCGACGCCTGCCCCGCCGACGCCATGATCCTGGACGCGGGGCCTGCCACCGTTGCGCAGGTCTCTGAAGTCTTCGAGGCCTCCAAGACCCTGATCTGGAACGGTCCAATGGGAGCTTTTGAAATCGAACCGTTCAACGCCGCCACCGACGCCGCTGCTCTCAAAGCCGCCGCGCTCACCAAATCCGGTGCTCTGGTGTCTGTGGCCGGCGGCGGTGACACCGTTGCGGCGTTAAACGCCTCCGGCGCTGCGGCTGACTTCAGCTACATCTCCACCGCAGGCGGCGCATTCCTGGAATGGATGGAAGGCAAAGAACTGCCCGGCGTGGCAGCACTGAGCCAGTAACACCAGATTTGCGCAAACCGCGCAAAACAAAGGCGCAAATTTAATCCGACACTCAAATTAATGAGCGGTAGCGCCACCATAATTGCACCCGTTGGCCGGCTCCTCTATGAGCTAGGGCAACGGGGCTTTAACCCTTTATTCACAACCATTTTTTTGATGGGGACAGATATGTCAAACCAAGCTCAAGCAGAAAAGATCTCCAACGGCCAAGGCTTCATCGCCGCGCTCGACCAATCCGGCGGATCTACCCCAAAGGCCCTCGGCCTCTACGGCGTGCAGGCGGATGCCTACAGCAACGACGCAGAGATGTTTGACCTGATCCACGGCATGCGCTCCCGCATCGCACAGGCCCCGGCCTTCACCGGCGACAAAGTGGTTGGCGCAATCCTGTTTGAAATGACCATGGACCGCGACATCGACGGCACCCCGACCCCGACCTACATGTGGGAGAAGCGCGGCGTTGTGCCTTTCCTGAAAGTCGACAAAGGTCTGGAAGCTGAAGAAAACGGCGTTCAGATGATGAAACCCATGCCAGAGCTCGACACCCTCTGCGAGCGCGCAGTATCCAAGGGTGTGTTTGGCACCAAAATGCGCTCCGTGATCTCGGCCGCCAACGCCGACGGTATCCGCGCCATCGTCGCACAGCAATTCATGGTTGGTGAGCAAATCATCGGCCACGGTTTGATGCCGATCATCGAGCCAGAGGTCACCATCTCCATCGCAGACAAAGCCGAGGCCGAAGACATCCTTTTGGCCGAGCTGACCGCCGCGCTGGACATCCTGCCCGAAGATCAGCAGGTGATGTTGAAACTGACTCTGCCATCCAAAGCCAACCAGTACAAATCTCTGGTCGACCACCCCCGCGTAATGAAAGTTGTGGCCCTTTCCGGCGGCTACACCCGCGAAGAAGCCAACGCAAAGCTGGCGGAAAACACCGGCATGATTGCCAGCTTCTCCCGCGCCTTGACCGAAGGCCTGTCTGCGCAGCAGAGCGACGACGAATTTGCCGCCACCATCGCAGACAGCATCGAAGGCATCTACCAAGCCTCCATCGCAGGCTAAACCTCAGCGACAGACATCAAAAAAGGCGCCTCCTCACGGGGCGCCTTTTCATATCAAGCCAATGAGGCCAACAACGCCTGCGACGGGTCGCCCGTCGGCTCCAATCCGCGACTGCGCTGATAGTCGGCAATGGCGGCGTTAGACTTTGGCCCCAGCACGCCATCCGCCCCACCAGTGTCATATCCCCGCGCCGTCAAACGCGACTGCAAGGCAATCCGGTCGTCTTTGGTGAGCCCATACTGATCCGGCGGGAACGCTGTCCGCAAAGGTCCGCCCCCAGCAATTCGATCCGCCAGATGCCCCACGCCAATCGCGTAACTGTCCGAATTGTTGTAGCGTTTGATTGCCGAGAAATTCCCGGTCACCCCAAACCGCGGCCCACCGGCCTGCGGCTGGATCACCCGCCCCGCGCTCTCCCCCGGCCGCAGTTCCCGCCCCCAAGACACACCACGTGTCCAGCCATTGCGTTGCAAATAAGCCGCCGTGGAGGCCAAAGCATCCGATGGATCATCCGACCAGATATCGCGCCGCCCATCCCCGGTATAATCCACCGCAAAGGCTTGATAACTCGTGGGAATAAACTGCGTGTGCCCCATCGCTCCGGCCCAGCTGCCGGTCATGCGGTCCACCGTGATATCGCCGTTCTGCAAAATCCTCAGCGCCGCAATCAGCTGCTTCTCATAAAAACTCCCGCGCCGCCCATCAAAGGCCAGCGTCGAGGTGGCCGAGATCACAGGAATGTCACCCTTGCGCTCACCATAGTAACTCTCCAGCCCCCAGATCGCACAGATGATCTCCGCATCCACGCCATAGCTTTGCTTGAGATTGCGCAGCGTGCTGCCATGCCGCGCAAACGCCGCCTTGCCTTTGGCAATCCGCTCATCCGAGGCTGCTATCGACAGATAATCCTCCAGCGTGCGGGTGAACTCTGTCTGGTTGCGATCGCGCTTGATCACCCCCGGCAAATACCCGGTGTTGCGAAACGCCGCGTTCAACGTGGTCTCACTGATCCCCGCGCTCAAAGCCCGCCCGCGAAAACTCGTAACCCAAGCGTCATAGGCGCCATTGGGCGTGGGCCGCAAATCCACCGGCAACCCTTGCGCAATAGACGCAGTCTGCCGTGACGGCGTGGTCGAGGTGCCCTGACAGGCCGCCAATGCCAATGACGACAACCCCACCAGAAAGTTCCGACGTGAAAAACTCATACCAACTGCCTCTTGTTGTCCGGCCTATGTGCCAAATTCATTGCCAAGAAGTGTGGCAGAGATTTTTGGGAGGGGCGAGAGGGAAAATACGCGACAAAAGGCAAGGAACACCTTCCTCTACGCCGTCGCCACGTATTCTCAAAACTCAACTTAAGCGTTATATGGGGATAACGCCGCCAGTGACTTTAAAGAAGCCAGAGTTTTTATGATCAACAAAAACAACGCGCTCTATTACCTCACCGCAGGGTGGCTGTTTGCCACAGTGGCGACTGGGCTCTACTACTCGGCGAACAGCGCGACCCCCACCGCAGATGTGACGGCGCAAACCAACGCCAACTTGCACCAAATATCGGTCGTCGACATGGCTCCCGGAGACACGGCTTTCAGCGGCTTTAACGGGAAACCAGTGGTGATCTGGCGGCGCAGCCTGCCACAAATGGCAACCGCGCTGGTTCAGTGGGATTCCAGCCTTGCGTATGACGACATACTGGAGAGCCTGCAGGACGGATCACTCGAAGCGGACATGGACCCCAAGCAATTCACATATCTCGAATGGCTTGTGATCAGCCCGGTGGACATGGGTGGCATCGGCTGCGTCACCTTGGCCGATGCGGGGGATTTTGGCGGCTTTTTTGATCCCTGTCGCGGCACGCATTTTGATCTATGGGGACGCGTCAAAAAAGGACCAAGCGAGCACGACTTACAAGTTGTGCCCACTCGGTTTGATGACAACCGACAGTCCGTTTTGATTGATCTCACCGATATTCAAAGGTTCAGATGATTTCGGAAACCGATCTCAAAACTTCGCCATACACTCCTGCGCCCGTTCAATTGCATTTTTGGGTGTTTTGAGCTTCACGGTCACAGCCCGCGGCGAGCCTTGGAATGCCACAAACTCGCGGGCTTTTTCCAGATCGACCACAAACTGCGGGTTGTCAAAAACGATGTAACCGCCGGTGAAGCCGCCAGAAACGGTCTGGGACACAGACGACGCCGTCCCCGAGTAGATGTTGCCATTCACCACAATCGCAATCTCGCGGTCCCCGTCCGCCGGCGCTTCGCCTTTGACAAAGGCTCCCAAATAGGCAGCGTCCTGCGCCATGGTGAGACCCGCCTGCACCACGCTGTTTTCGCTGCGCCACTCAATGAAACAGGACTGCCGCGTGTTGTTCTTGAAGACCGTCTAGTATTTTGAACTCAAATAGGTCTCCACATTGTCACCAGAGGTCGGCAGAACGGTGTCATCCGCGGCAAAGCTCATCGACGCCGCGAAAAGTGCCGCCGCAGCGGTCAATCCGGTCACAAAGGTCTGAACAGGGTTAAACAGGCTCATGAAGGCTATTCCTTTCAAAAAATACGATTTGGGCCAAGCATAGGCACGGCCCGTTGAAGGTAAATTTCTTGTTAGGGTAGAGCATTCCTTGCAACCGGTCCATCACTCAGAAGGTGCGCATCAAACGCCTCCATGCGGAGAGCATCGTTTCAATCCGCCTAGCCCACCGCCCGCTGCCTTCACAAACGCAACATTTGGCACGCGCAAAACACGCACCTCCGCAAAACAGTCGCGATACAGACAAAATACCGACGTGAAATTTGGCACAATTTAGCCGGTTAACGCCCTACCCCAACCGCGCAATGATGGCGTCCACATCCATGCCGCGCACGGCCCCGGGAAACGCCCCGCGATCCCCTGCAACCCGCGAGCTGACATAGCCTTCCGCCACCTCCGACGGCGCGGTTTTAATCAGGCTCGCCGCGGTCAAAAGCACCGCCAAGCTTTCCACAAACCACCGCGCCTCCGCCTCATGGGGAAGCCCCGGCCAGCGCTCAAAATGCACCTTCAAAGCCGCATCATACCGCGGATCTGATCCGGTCACCGATGTCAGCACTGCGCGCAGCGCTTCGCACGCTTCTGGCTCCTTCACCAGCGCCCGCAAGACGTCCAGACAAATCACATTGCCGGAGCCTTCCCAGATGCCATTGAGCGGCGCTTCACGATAAAGCATCGGCATCGGCGTCTCCTCGACGTAGCCCATGCCCCCCAGCATCTCCATCGCCTCCGCAATCACGCCAATACAGCGTTTGTTGTTGAGGTATTTCGCCAAGGCAACGCCAATCCGCGCCAGAGCGCGGCTCTCCACATCGTCGCGATCAAAAGCACCTGCGAGGAACATGCCCACCGACAAAGCTGCCTCAGTGTCCACCGCCAAATCGGCCAACACAGACCGCATCAGCGGCTGGTCGATCAAGCGCTTTTGAAACGCAGAGCGTGACGCCACCCACCAATGCGCTTCTTGCACCGCCGCGCGCATCAACCCTGCCGGAGCCAACACCGTGTCCAAACGCGTGTGATGCACCATTTCGATAATGGTCCGCACCCCCGCGCCCTCTTCGCCGACGCGGTAGGACAGCGCATTGTGATATTCAATCTCAGAACTGGCATTGGCCTTATTGCCCAGCTTGTCCTTAAGCCGTTGAATACGAATGCCATTGCGCTCCCCTTCCAGCCAGCGCGGCACCAGAAAACAAGTGAGCCCGCCCTCGGCCTGCGCCAGCGTCAGGAACCCGTCACACATTGGAGCGGAACAGAACCATTTGTGCCCATTCAGTCGATACGCCTCGCCATCGCGACTGGCTTTGGTGGTGTTGGCCCGCACATCGCTGCCACCCTGCTTTTCGGTCATCGCCATGCCCAGCGTCGCGCCTTGTTTGGCGCCAATCGGCGTGGTGCGGGGATCATAAACACCTGAGGTCAAACGCGGTGTCCAAACCTCTGCCAGATCCGGCTGATGCCGCAGCGCGGGCACAGCCGCGTAAGTCATCGTCAATGGACAGGCCACGCCCGGCTCCAGCTGCGCCATATAGTAGGTCAGCACCGCATGGGTCGCATGCCCGCCAGCCTGCCCGTCCCAAGCCGCAGAGGCATAGCCCGCTTCTAAGCCCGCTTGCATCACCGCGTGGTAGCCGGGGTGAAACTCCACCTCATCCACCCGCCGTCCAGCCCGATCAAACGTCTTGAGCCGCGGCACATCCCGCCGCGCGTCCTCCGCCGCCTGTCTTAGCGTCTCACCGCCACATTCGGCCCCAACCTGCGCCAAATGATCCACCCGCGCACCCGCCGCTGTGGCGTGCTCTCTTAGCGCGTGATCCTGCCCCCAAAGATCCACCGCCCGCTGCGGTTCAGGTTGGTTAAAAACCTCATGCGATCCTAACTGTGACACCGGCCGTGATGTGGTCATTTCTGGCTCCTCCCGCACCCAGCCTGACCGGAGAAAAACGCCCTGCCAACATTCCCGTCACGTCACAAAAATAAATGAAAAAACTTGTCGTTAAGGGATTCACACAGCGAATCACCTAAGATATAAAGAAATCAGACGGCGCAAAGCCGCACTCAGAGGCAAAAATGACAGCATCTTCCACCAAACCGGCCCTTGGCGCGCTTGCGTTTTTCGGCATCGCTTTCACGCTGGCGATCTACTTCACCTTCGCCGCTGTGCAAGGCGATTACGGCCTGTTCCGTCGTGTGGAGATCCTGGCGGAAAAGCAGCAGCTGGAAGCCGAGCTGGCTCTGGCACAGGCGGAAGTGGCCCATATGGAAAACCTCACCCGCCGACTGTCTGACAGCTATCTGGACCTTGATTTGCTGGATCAACAGGCCCGCGACGTGCTTGGTATGATCCGCGCTGACGAGCTTGTCATTCGCTAAATCCACGAACATCCTGACACTACAGACCTTTTTCCACTCGCAACCCATGCGGTGATCCGCTACCCTTCCTGCAAGTATGGTTTAACACTAAACCATTTTGTCTTTGGGAGGAGCCACCATGGCGGCAAAACGTGCTGCAAAGAAGCCCAACGTCTCGGGCGAAGACCTCACGCAATACTACCGCGACATGCTGTTGATCCGCCGCTTCGAAGAGAAGGCCGGCCAACTCTACGGCATGGGCCTGATCGGCGGTTTTTGCCACCTCTACATCGGCCAGGAAGCCGTGGTTGTGGGCCTAGAAGCCGCAACAGAAGAAGGTGACAAGCGCATCACATCTTACCGCGACCACGGGCACATGCTGGCCTGCGGCATGGATGCCAACGGTGTGATGGCTGAGTTGACTGGCCGCGAGGGCGGCTACTCCAAGGGCAAAGGCGGCTCCATGCACATGTTCTCAAAAGAGAAGCATTTCTACGGCGGCCATGGCATTGTCGGCGCCCAAGTTCCTCTCGGCGCGGGCCTCGCCTTTGCGGACAAATACAAAGACAACGGCCGCGTTACCTTCACCTATTTTGGCGACGGCGCTGCCAATCAGGGTCAGGTCTATGAAACCTTCAACATGGCCGCACTTTGGGATCTCCCGGTGGTGTTTGTTATCGAGAACAACCAATACGCCATGGGCACCGCTCAGGCCCGTTCCACCTCCTCACAGGACATTTACAAACGCGGTGAAGCCTTTGGTATTCCTGGAGAAATGGTCGACGGCATGGACGTCCTCGCAGTCAAAGACGCCGGCGAACGCGCCGTGAAACACTGTCGCTCCGGCAAGGGTCCCTACATCCTTGAGGTCAAAACCTACCGTTATCGCGGCCACTCCATGTCCGACCCCGCAAAGTACCGCACCCGCGAAGAAGTGCAGAAAATGCGTGAGGAGCGTGACCCGATCGAAAGCGTGCGTCAGATGCTCCTGACCGGCAAACACGCCTCTGAGGATGATCTGAAAGCGATCGACAAAGAGATCAAAGCCGTCGTGAATGCCTCGGCGGACTTCGCCAAGGAAAGCCCCCTGCCAGACGAGTCCGAACTCTGGACCGACATCTACGCATAAGCCAACGAGAGGACATAGATATGGCTACTGAAATTCTCATGCCCGCCCTCTCTCCGACCATGGAAGAAGGCACGCTGGCCAAATGGCTGGTCAAAGAAGGCGACACCGTACAGTCCGGTGATATCATTGCCGAAATCGAAACCGACAAGGCCACAATGGAGTTTGAGGCCGTCGATGAAGGTGTGATTGGCAAAATCCTTGTGGCTGAAGGCAGCGAGGGTGTGGCCGTGAACACAGCCATCGCCATTCTGGCCGAAGAAGGCGAGGACGTCAGCGCTATTGAGGCAGCTCCAGAAGCGTCTGATGCCAGCGCACCAGCTCCTGCCGCCGACGCCCCTGCCTCTGTGCCTGCTCAAGCCGCCCCAGCCGCGCCAGCGCCGGATTTGTCTCCGGATTGGCCCGAAGGCACGCCCATGAAAACCCAGACCGTGCGCGAAGCGCTGCGGGACGCCATGGCCGAAGAGATGCGCGGTGACGAAGACGTCTACCTGATGGGCGAAGAGGTCGCAGAATATCAAGGCGCCTATAAAGTCAGCCAGGGTCTGCTGGACGAGTTTGGCAGCAAGCGGGTCATCGACACGCCCATCACCGAGCATGGTTTTGCCGGTATCGCAGTGGGCGCGGCTTTTGGCGGCTTGAAGCCGATTGTTGAATTCATGACATTCAACTTCGCCATGCAAGCCATTGATCAAATTGTTAATTCCGCAGCCAAGACACTCTATATGTCTGGCGGCCAAATGGGCGCACCTATGGTGTTCCGTGGTCCTAACGGTGCGGCAGCGCGTGTCGGTGCGCAGCACAGTCAAGACTATGCCGCCTGGTATGCTCAAATACCGGGCCTCAAAGTTGCGATGCCTTACTCGGCCTCTGACGCCAAAGGGTTGCTCAAATCTGCGATCCGCGATCCAAACCCGGTGATTTTCCTGGAAAACGAAATCATGTATGGCCGCAGCTTCGAAGTGCCCGCCATGGATGATTTTACCATTCCTTTCGGCAAGGCCCGCATCTGGCGCGAAGGCTCTGACGTGACCATCGTCAGCTTCGGCATAGGCATGCAATACGCCCTCGAGGCCGCAGACAAACTGGCAGAAGACGGCATCTCCGCCGAAGTCATCGACTTGCGCACGCTGCGCCCGATTGACTATGACACAGTGATCGCCTCGGTGATGAAAACAAACCGCTGTGTAACCGTGGAAGAAGGCTGGCCGGTGGGGTCCATCGGCAACCACCTGTCCGCGACCATCATGGAACGCGCATTTGACTATCTGGACGCCCCGGTGATCAACTGCACCGGCAAAGACGTCCCGATGCCTTATGCGGCCAACCTCGAAAAACTGGCGCTGACGACCACAGATGAGGTCATCACGGCAGTGAAAAAAGTGACCTATCGGTGAGGAGACACGCACATGCCTATTGAAATCCTCATGCCCGCCCTCTCGCCCACTATGGAAGAAGGCACTCTGGCCAAATGGCTGGTCAAAGAAGGTGACGAAGTGTCCTCTGGTGACCTGTTGGCGGAGATTGAAACCGACAAGGCCACTATGGAATTTGAAGCCGTCGAGGACGGCGTGATCGGCAAGATCCTGGTGCCGGAAGGCTCCGAAGGCGTTGCTGTGAACTCGCCTATTGCCATCTTGCTCGAAGACGGCGAAAGCACGGATGATCTTGGCGCTACTCCAGCTGCGACGCCTGCCGCAGTGAGCGAAAGTGCACCTGAATCCGCCACCTCCGAGGTTCCAGAGCCTCCTGCCCCCGCAGCGCCCGCGGCCCCTGTAGCGGCAGACGGCAATCGCATCTTCGCATCGCCACTTGCACGACGCATCGCAGCCAACAAAGGCTTGGACCTCGCGACCATTCAGGGGTCCGGCCCACGGGGACGCATCGTGAAGGCAGATGTTGAAGGCGCGACGGCATCACCTGCTACTCAGCCCGTGGCAACTGCGCCAAAACCATCCGCACCGGCGCCAGCAACCAAACTGCCTAGCGGTCCGGACACCGACACGGTCCTCAAAATGTACGCGGACCGCGACTTCGAAGAGGTTGCTCTGGACGGCATGCGCAAAACCATCGCCGCGCGTCTTACAGAAGCCAAACAGTCGATCCCGCATTTCTATCTGCGCCGCGACATCAAATTGGACGCTCTTTTGGCGTTCCGCAGCCAGCTCAATAAGCAGCTCGAGAAACGCGGTGCAAAGCTATCGGTGAATGACTTTATCATCAAAGCCTGTGCGTTGGCCTTGCAAGAAGTGCCGGAAGCCAATGCCGTTTGGGCCAACGACCGTATCTTGAAGTTGTCGCCTTCTGATGTGGCCGTCGCCGTAGCCATCGAAGGTGGCCTGTTCACCCCGGTGCTCAAAGACGCCGAGATGAAGTCCCTCTCCGCACTCTCTGCGGAAATGAAAGACCTCGCCACCCGTGCAAGAGATCGCAAACTGGCCCCTCATGAGTACCAAGGCGGCAGCTTTGCCATCTCCAACCTCGGCATGTTCGGCATCGACAACTTTGATGCGGTGATCAACCCGCCGCATGGCGCGATTCTAGCGGTCGGCGCAGGCACCAAGAAACCGGTTGTGAACGCCGAAGGTGATCTGGAGGTCGCAACTGTGATGTCCGTAACCCTGTCCGTCGATCACCGTGTGATTGATGGTGCCTTGGGGGCACAGCTGCTGAATTCCATTGTCGACAATCTGGAAAACCCAATGGCAATGCTGGCCTGAGACAACACACCAGACAACGCAAAAAGGACCGCACCATGCGGTCCTTTTCCATTTAAATCAATGACCTGTCAGCCTTTGCTACAGTCACCAATATCCTGGTTCATATTCACGGCAGGCTGATCACAGCCCGCTTCGCCGACCACTTTTGCAGGTACACCGGCTACGGTCGAACATGGCGGCACTTCTTGCAGCACCACAGAACCAGCAGCCACGCGACTGCAGTGGCCCACTTTGATATTGCCCAGCACCTTGGCTCCGGCGCCAATCAAAACGCCGTCGCCTATTTTGGGATGGCGGTCCTCTTCCTCTTTGCCGGTGCCACCAAGCGTCACTGAGTGCAGCATCGACACGTTGTCCCCCACGACAGCGGTCTCGCCAATCACAATGGAATGCGCGTGGTCGATCATGATGCCTTTGCCAATCTTGGCGGCTGGGTGAATGTCGATGCCAAAAATCTCACTGGTACGCATCTGAATAAAGTACGCCAAATCCGTGCGCCCCTGACGCCATAGCCAATTACCAATGCGATAGGCCTGCACAGCCTGATACCCTTTGAAATACAGGATCGGCTGCAAAAGACGATGGCACGCCGGATCGCGGTCATAAATCGCCATCAAATCCGCCCGAGCAGATTCTGCAATCGCCGGATCAGAGGCAAAGGCCTCATCTGCGATCTCTCGCAGGATCACCATCGACATCTCGTTGGAGGACAGCTTCGCGGCAAATCGATAACTCAACGCACGCTCAATGGTGCGATGGTGCAAAACGCAGGCATGCACCAGGCCGCCCATCAACGGCTCTTCCTTTACCGCCTCTTCCGCTTCTCGCGTAATGCGCTGCCAGACCGGGTCAAGTTCGGTCACTTTGGGTTGCGTCTCAGCCATCCTGGTCCCCTTTTCTCCCTGCCAGTCTACACCACCTAGGCAAAGCGCCGCAAATTCAAAGGTGTGAAGATGCCAAAAAGCAAATCGAATGAAACACAAGTTGGTGAAGCACAAGGACTTTTGGGCTCAAGCCCCCAGAGAAATGGAGCGAAACGGCCCAGGCCCATACACTGCTGAAATTTGCGCAACGTCAACCGAAAGACCCGCGACACCTCCAACCGCAGCCTGGTCACTTACGAGGAATTGCCATTTGGGTTCCGATACTTGCACCTCTCGCACGACCACGTCCTCACGTCGAACGCGTAGCAGATAGCTCTCGTTTTCTTCGCCTAGAGGCACCTCAAACCCGTCCCAACTGTCCGCATTTAAGCGGGCGCGCCGTATCCAAGTGATGTCGATGTCGCCGGAGGCTTGGGTCACGTGTGTCAAATGCACTGGAGCATAGGGGCGCAGGCCATTGCCGTCAAAACTCTCCAAATGAAGGGTGTAACTCGGGTCATTCAGTCCGCGTTGCGCCGGACCAATCCGAAAATACCTAGCCTGCCCACGATGATGTCGCGCCAGTGGCAACTGCGTCAGTTGAGACGATCTGAACACAATCCAGCTGCCCGCCGGCCAAACCCCAGGTGCCAGGGCATCTGTGCCCAATTGCCCGCGAAGCCGTGTTGACAGGGCATAGCGCTCTTCCCCAATCAGCTCCGCATTCTGAAACTGTAACGCTTCCCAATTCTCGGAAGCCCCATCGCCGATAAACGCCAGGTTTTGCCCGTTGAGCACGTCCTGTGCGCTCACACTGCGCAACGCACCGTTCACCATGCGCACTTGCAGCGGTTCGCCCTGATCCCAAATGCCGGGTGTAGAGCGCACAAGTGGCGTTTCCGTCACGCCCACCATCGCACTGCCTTCGACCAAAGAATCCAATGCGTACCCTTCATCGCGATCACTGGCATACACCGCAACTGCGCCCGGCCAAGGACGAGCTGTCACCGCAATGTGCGGCGCGTGGGGATGCTCGTCACCTGTGACCAAAGGCAGATCCATAAACAGCGTTTGTACCGGCACCGGCGGAACAAACCGGCTCTTAGGCACGACATCCTCCGGCATCTCCGCCGTTTTGTACAGCGCCAGCTCCGTGCGCGCGCCTTCCAAAACCTGCGCGCCCTGTTGCGTCAGCCGATCCATCCGATACGCCTGTGTCTCGCCGATTGACAAAGGAACCTCGACAAGATCGCCTGCCCCAATGTTCATTTTGCTTGGTGGCAGAGCCAGTTTCACGCGATCCCGCGCAACACGCGCTTCCGCCAACCACCTCTCAGCTGTCTGTCGCCCCTCTGCTCGCGTCAGAACCTCTTCGACTTCGCTATGCGCCACCGCAAAAGTCGCCTCGTCGTGTAGGATGGCCTCTTCGGACACGACCTCAAAATCCCGTTCCGCCTGCACAAAGTTCAAGCGCACGCGGCCTGCCAATTCCGCATCTGATTGCCGCGTGAATTCAATATCCCCCTCGATCTCTTTGGAGTCCACGCACTCTTCCGGATCAACCGCACTTCCGGTCTGATCGCCACGCATAACAAAGCGCAGCACACCGTCCCGCTCAACCGCATCAAACCCATGTCGCAACATCAATGGCTGCAACGCGGCGCGTCCATCAGACACATCACCTTGCTCAAATCCGCGAACCACGCCGGTCAAACCAGACACATCATAATCAGCAATGCCCGCATTCACGCAAACCTCTTCCACCACTGAAGCCAGCGTGCGGTTGCTCACCCGCCCATTTATCCAATGGCCTTTGTGATAATTGCCCCCGTCGCTCCATAGGTCTCGCTCATTGGGAAAAGCCGGAAACGGCCGCGCATCCCAGGCCCAGGCAAACATATGATCGCGGTCCACCATCGGTTCACCATAGACAGTGGATACCGGATTCATCTCCGTATCCGCATAATGTTCGTGAAGCGCTTGGTAATATCGCTGCTGCACAGCATCCTCTCGCAACCCATTGGAAAAATACGGGATTGCAGACTCCGAGGACTTCTCGTCCAGAAACTTATTGGGCTGATTGGCACCTTTGTCGATGGCAGCACAGCCTATTTCCGTGAACCAAATAGGCTTACTCTGGGGTTGCCAATTTGTGGGTGTGGCCTGGCGGACGCCGCCAATCCGCTCATGTTGCGCTTGCCCCCACCAGTTCCGTAAATCTTTGTAGCGATACACCCATGGCTCGTTGTAAGCGCCATCGGAAATCGTCGTGCGGTCCTGATCCTCGCGCGCTTCAGCCGAGGCATAAAACCAGTCAAACCCCTCGCCGCCTTCTATGTTGGCTTTCAGGTAGGCGATATCCTGAGGCCCGCGCCAACCTTCCTTGTCCAAATGCACATCTGTGTCCCGCCAATCCGACAGCGGCATGTAGTTGTCGATGCCAACAAAATCGATCTCAGGGTCCGACCAAAGCGGATCAAGGTGGAAATACACATCACCGGAACCATCCTGCGGGTGATAGCCAAAATACTCTGACCAATCCGCCGCATAGCCGAGTTTCACCCCCGGCCCCAACAAAGACCGCACCTCTTGCGAAAGGTCTTTGAGGGCTTGAACGGCTGGAAACCCCGTTGCCCCACGCACCTGTGTCAGGCCCCGCATTTCTGAGCCGATACAAAAGGCTTCTACGCCCCCTGCCACTGCACAGAGCGCCGCATAGTGCAGAATAAAACGCCGGTAAGACCACTCAGAGGGCCCGGAATACGTCACGCTGTCTGCGCCCACCTGAAAATCCGCCGCCATTGCCGTACCAAAAAACGCTGCCACCTCGGCATCCGCCTGCGCTGTCCCATCAGGTGACCCACTTTGCCCTGGTGCCTTTGAAGCCGTGATCCGCCCCCGCCACGGCAACACCGGCTGGTCCGCCGCACCGTCCCAAGGATTTGGCAACCCGTTTTCTGCCATCTGTTCCATCAGAATGAAGGGGTAAAACGTCACCTTGGTGCCCTGCTCATCCATGTGGCGAATGGCCTGAACAACAGCGTCGTCCGTCGGTGTTCCGCCATAGACGGGCCGCCCATCCAACTTGGCGATAACCTCCGCCTCCCCACGCGCCACTCCAGACACGCGCCACGGCATGTTGTCCCCGTCCACCTCGGCGTCTTCAACCTTGGGGCGCAAACGGCAATCCGCCATACGCAGGTCATCCCCAAACCAACTCACGATCAACGAGGCCGCACCACACTTCGGCAACTCTTCCTGTAAGTCCTCATGGGATGTGACAAAATTGGTCAGGCCAGACGGCGTGTGCTCATTGGCCACTTTTGTTTCGCCATTGCCCTGTCGGCAGTAGACCGGCGTGGTTGCCAAAGAATACTCCCCCGTCCCCGGCATTAAGGCCACCGCCCGCACCGTTTCGCTATAGTCGGCGGCGCCTTCGGGAACGTGCTTTGGCGTTGCCCTTACAACTTCAAAATTGAACTGCGGCACGCGGTTGCCAAACCGTCCCAGCTCAAGGTCTTCGATCACCACATAAGCTGTCCCCCGATACGCAGGCACGGTCCCAGCTCCTTCAACCGCCTCCATTTTGGGGTCCGGCATCTGGCTGTCAGAGCCTGTGTAAACTCGCAGGTTCAGCTCCTCGCGGCCAATTTCGTCACCGTCCGCCCAAATGCGCCCGACCCGTAAAATCTCCCCTTCACACAGAGCAATCGCAAGCGAGACCGAATAGCTGTAGGCGCGGGTTCTCGGCGCTTGGCGCATACCTTTGCCCCCGCCCGTTTCCTCGTAAGTTTCCAAAAACCGCGTGGCCCAAATCACCTGCCCGGCTACGCGAACCCGCCCAAACACCCGCGCCTGAGCGGCGCCCTCCGCAGAACCAGTGAGCCGGAAGCGTTTGATTTTTCCGGTTTCCACAACATCGGCGCCGCCTCCCATCAGCTTCTGGTCGATCACACGCCCCAACGAAGCCCCAGCCAACCGCCCAATGGCCACAGAGGACACTCCGACCAAACCACCGCCTACCGCACCGCCAACCGCCGCACCGGCAGCCGCTAAAATCAACGTAGCCATAACGCGTTACCCTCTCTCACCAACTGTGCTCTGAACGCCCCTCGGAAAGGTAAACCGCGCCACAACCCGGCGGCGCCAAGGCCCACTTAAGGGACTTTCCACCACTGCATGTCCGCCATAAGCATGGATCAGAGTTGGCTCCCGTCCGATCTCCCCAAAAATGCCCAAGTGTTTCGCCACGGCCCCCGCCTTCATCCGAAACAACAGCACGTCGCCGGGAGCCTCATCCCTTGGACCCTTGGCAACCAAGTTGCGCATTGCGGCCTGCCACAGCACCTCTTTGCCATGTGCCTCTGACCAATCATTGGTGTAGGCAGGCACGGCTTCAGGCTCAGCACCATAAAGCCCACGCCACACGCCGCGGATCAGCCCTAGGCAATCTGCTCCGCCCCCCAAACAACTGGCTTGATGCACGTAGGGCGTGCCGATCCATCGCCGCGCCTCCGCAACAACCGCCTCTCCAAGTGTGTCCATCAGCGCAAACTCCCGCCGGTGTTCCCGCCATTCTTTTTGGGATAACTTTTGATCCAATCTTCGCCCGGAATGTCCGGAAATCCCTGAAAATTCAAAAGATTGGAGAACTTCTTGCGGCAGGTAGAAAACCGCTTGTCGCAGCCCGCCGTGAGCAAAACCTCATCGCCCACACTAACTTCCGCCCGCAGCGCTTCCCAAAGCTCAATTTGCCGCGCCCCATCTGCCGCAACCCAATCCCGCTTGATCAAGCCACTCAAGCCCTGCGCTGCCCCGCTAACAACTTGAAGCTGCCCACGCGTGAACCATCCTTCGTCAAAACCCGATATCGCACTTAGATCAAACATCCGACCTTGATCCGCCTGCGCCACAGAGACCTGCACCTGAAAGGCTGCATCAGAAACATCAAACTGGCATGCGGCATCCCCAAGTACGGCGGTACAAGGCCGCTGATAAACCCGCCCTCGTGGCACATTCAGCTTTTCCGCCAGCCCACGCAATTCCGCGACAAACGCCCCTCCCGCCCGTCGGATTTCCCCGATGGAACCGCGAAACACCACACTGCGTTCACTGACATCGACCCAGTTCACCATCCATGAGACAACTTCGGCGTCATCCAGCCGTCCGGCCTCAATGTCATGCTCCGTGACCGCCGCATCACACAACATGCCAATGGCTTCGGCATTGTCTACCGACAGCCCTGTCCCTTGCTCGATTGCACTCGCTGTCAGCCCTGTTGCGGCTTTGAACACAAACCCGTCAAAACTCAGATCCTGATCGTGATCGGTAAACCCCAACGTCACGCCATCCTTGCGCGTGATGCCCCAGGCCCGCGCCACCGTGGTCTCGCCACTCTGCAAATGCGCCAATAACTCCGCCTGAAACCCCATCAGATCCGCACCTCTATCACCGGCACATTCGGCAGATCGCCCGCCTTGAAACTCGCCAAGCTGGTCTGAATATTGTCCGCGTCAAACCGCACCGGCACGTCAAACTCAAACCCCGCTGAGATTTGCGCTCCGGAAAACGGCGGCGTGTCGAAACTCAAAATCCCAGTGGTCAGGTCGACCTCAAAATCGCCGCCTTCCTGCAAAAGCGCCTCTTCCAAGCCCACCGTGACGGTGCCATCCACCGGTTTGCGAATGGGCCGCGCATAGCTATGTGCGCCAGATTGATAGGTCTTCATCAACTGAAATTCTGTGGTCACGCCATCGCCCGTGACAACCGCCTGATCCCGATGGTCGATGCCCTTGGAGGCCGTACAAGACTTGAAGTCTGCCCAATCTTTCCAGCGAAACCCGTGCAACTGTCCGCGTCGTGCCTCAAAAAAGGCGATCAAAGTCTCAATGTCATCCAGCGACCGCATACCAAAGCCAGCATCATAGCGCCGCCGCGAATGGGCCCAAGGCGTGTTGCGTTCCTCAAAACCGTTGACAAGCGTCACCACCTCGGTGCGGCGCTCAGGCCCACCAAGGGAGCCAAAACTCAGACTGGCTGGAAATCGCACTTCGTGAAAACTCATCGTCGCCTCCTATCGGTTGCGCTTGGCCTGCCCCAAGGCGCGGCTCATCTGCGTTGCAATCTGACTTTGCGAGCGGCGGAAGCCGTCCACATCCGGCGTTGTGATGTTCATCACCACCTGCACCGGACGGCTGTCGCCCTGGCTGCGCACGCCAAGCTTTCCGTCCATCCCGCGCGCCAGCGGCATGATCGCCTCTGGCCCGGCTTCGCCCATCAACCCGCGCCCACCGCGCATCGGAAAGCTCACCGGTCCACTCACCACGCCGCCGTTGGCAAATGGCATCACCCGCCCCTGCGTAAACGGTGCCCCGTCGGCAAAAGGCAACAGCCCTTGCATCAGGCCACCAATGCCTGAGGTCACAACCTTGCCAAGCCCATCCGTCACCGGCTTCATCGCTGCGTTAAACGCTGTGTTCATCATCGAGGTCGCCAGAGTTTTCAGGGCATCCGACAGCTTCACACCGTCAAAGGCCAACCCGCTGAATGCTTTGCGCAAATCCTTGCTCAGGCTCTTTTCCAGAGAGGCCACTTCCTGCCCTGCTGCGCCCAGGATCTTGCGCATGTTGCTCAGTTCCCCGTCAAAGCCAGCAACCATATCCGTGGCCTGTCCCAGGCTCACCTCCAGTGCGTCCAATTGCCCTTCGAAACTGTCAATCTCTTCCATCACCTGCCGCTCCTTCCGAATCCGGATATGCGCTCATCAGCTGTTCCAACCCTGCCCGTGCAAGGGAGGTCTCCGCACCGCCCTGTCCAAGCATCAGCGCCAATTCCGCCGGCGTCAGGCGCCAAAACTCCTCTGGTCGCAATCCAAGCCGCTGAACGCCAGTGGTCAGCAAAACCGGCCAATCAAACGCTGTCATGCTATGTCACCGTCAAAGGCCCAAATGCCCGCACCAACAACTGCGCAGCCACTCGGGCCGCCTCGATTGCGCCTCCCTCGATCTCCGCGTGCAAGAGCTCCGCCCTGCGCCCTTGCCAACCACCGCCGCGCAACCCCGCCACAATCAATGCGAGCACATCTCGCGAAGAAAACTGGCCTGTTTCAAACCGACTGATCAGCGACACCAACGTGTCCTCTCCCAACCCGTCTTCCAGCTCTGCCAAAGCACCCAGCGTGAGCTTCAACACATGCCGCTGCCCATCGATCGTCAGCGCAACTTCGCCCGCAAACGGATTGGCCATTATCACACCGCCGTAAAGCTCAGCGCCCCGGCACTGGCCATCGCCATCTCATAGGTCGCCTCTCCATTGTGGCTGCCCGCATACTCAATCGACGTGATCTGAAACGCGCCTTCAACAATCCCAAAATCCGGGATAATCACCTGGAAGTCCGGCGTTTCCCCGTCAAAGAAGATCTGCCGCGCCCGCTCATCCGTGCTGGCATCCTTGAACACGCCCGAGCCGCTGATCCCGGCCGATTTCATGCCCGCGCCAGCCAGCAACTCGCGCCATCCGCCTTGGCTCTCAAGCGAGGTCACATCCACACTTTCCGCATTGAAACTGATGCGTGTGGCCCGCAGCCCCGCCACGGTTTCAAACGCCCCGGCTCCGGTCAGATCCACCTTGATCAGAGGGTCTTTGCCATTTTGCGCACCCATGATCTCTCTCCAAACTAGCTATGATTGTCTTCCACCCGCGCCACAAAGCGCAGATCCACACGGCGCAGGTTCTTGCGCCCGTCCCGCTTGGCCACCGCCCGATCAAAGCGCAGGTAAACCAACCGCCCCCGGCTCAGGCTCAAATCCGCATCTACCAGTCCGTCGCTCACCGCTGCCGCCGCCGCTTTCACTTTGGCAAAGCCACTGGCATCGCCAATCACGGAGACCACAAAGCGATGCTCTGCCCCGTCACCGTCTTTGTCGGACCGATCCAAGACCGTTTCCGGACCAAGAGACACAAACAAATCCGGCACCTTACCAACCGGTAACTGGTCAAAAATGTCGTTTCCAACCAACGTGTTCAGCGTGACATCTGCCTGCAACGCGGCATAGATCGCCTCTTGCAGCGCTGCCCCAACTCCGTAACTCATGGCGCCACCTCTTCTGTGGCGTGACAGACCAAATATTGCCCCTGCCCGTCCTTCTCTGTCACCGCATCGATGGCAAAAACCCGATCCCCTTCACGGAAGCGACACTCTGGCGTTGGCCGCTGCTCCGCCCCAACTGGCGCGCCACGCAGCGTGATCCGATACCTAGCCGCTGCAAGCGACATGATCCCGCCATCCATCTCACGCCCGCCACGCGCCACTACCTCGGCCCAAACGGCGCCCAGTGTCTCCCAGGTCTGGGCAAATCCACCCGCCCCGTCCGGTGCCGCCAACGGCCGCTCCAACAGCAAGCGCCGCGACAACGTCACCGCCCGGCTCATGACACCGCCCCCGCGCTCAGTCGCATCGGGCGATACCGCTCCAACAGGCTCACCACGCCAAACGGCATACAGCCTTCGCTCAAACTGGTTTCGTGGCGGAACTCGTAATAATGCGCTGCCAACAACAGCACCGCCTGGCGCATGTCCGCAGGGCTGTCCGACCAACCCGCGCCGTATCCAGCCACAAACCGCACCGTTGCGCTTCCGTCCGTCGGAATGCTTGGCAAAGCTCCGGACACGCCTTTCAAACATGGATGATGCGCGTCACTGACCAACCGGTAAGCACTGGACGCCACGGAAACCACCGCCCCCTGCGCATCTTCGAGCATTACGTCCACAACCTCAGACACCGGTGCCACCGGCAAGCCCTGCGCAGCCCCATCGCGCCAACCATAGACCGTCCAGCCAAACGTCTGTTGAAACATAACTTTGCCGGTCCGCGCTTCCACCGCGCTGATCGCTGCGCGCAAAAAACTCTCCAAAACGCTGTCCTGCAACGTATCGTCAGAAAACCCGCTTCCAAGCCGCGTGTGATCTCGAAAATCTTGAACCGGCAGCGCCTCCGTCGGCACCGAGGTCTCTTCGACTAACATCATGGAACAACTCCAAAATTCTCGATGGTCTTTGTTGGGCGCGCGTCCTCACGTCGCTTCAACGGAGGGGGTAAGCCAGACAACGTGTGTAGTCCGACGCGCGCCCGGATGACGGCGCTTACGCGCCCCACCCACCCAGGAAATCAGCTCACCGCAAAGCGTAGCAGCTTGATCGCAGCAAAGTCACTGACATCGCCGCCAATGCGTTTCGTGGCATAGAACAGCACATGTGGCTTGGCGCTGAAGGGATCACGCAGCACACGCAGGTCCGGACGCTCTGCCACCGTGTATCCAGCCGCAAAATCGCCAAAGGCAATCGCATCGGCACCACTCGCGATATCCGGCATGTCTTCGGCAATCAGCACCGGATAGCCCAGCAAACGCGCAGGCTCACCCGCCGCCAACCCATCAGACCACAAGAACCGCCCGTCTGCGTCTTTCAACTTGCGCACCGCGCCGGCTGTTTTGGAATTCATCACAAAACTGCCGTTGGCACGGTATTGCGCGCCCAAGGCATAGACCAGATCCACCAGTGTATCGCCGCCGTTGAAATCCCCATCAACGCCCGTCGCCACATAGCCAATGTTGCCCCAGCTCCAGCTGCCGTCATCCACCGCCGTGTGGGTCAGAATGCCGGTTGGCTTGTCGACCCCATCGCCGGTGATAAAGGCCGCCGCCTCCGCCCGTGCAAACTTGTCGGCAATGCGCCCCGCCAGCCAGGCCTCAATGTCAAAGGCACTGTCATCCAACAGCCGTTGCGACGCTTTGGGCAGAGCCGACAGCTCATGCAGCGGAATGGCGATGCGCTCGATGGTCGGCGTGCCGGTCTCGGTGGTCGCAGTGGTCTCATCCGCCCAGCCGGCGCCAGTTTCCGAACTGTCGATCAGCACGTCATAAGACCCCGCTTCCACGGTCACCACATTGGCAATCGCGCGGATGCTGGCCGTACTGTTGAGCACCGATTTGATGGTCTCAGCCGTTTGCGGGTCCACCAAATAGCCGCCGTCGCTGTTCACCGACGTGGCCATGGCTTTGCCTTCCAGCTCAAGCCCACGTAGCCCGTCATCCTCTCCGGTGCGCAGATAGGCATCAAAGGCTTTCTGGTGTGGCGCGTCAAAGTCCGTTGCCGCCGCCAAAGGCGGCCGCGCCGCCTGTGTCGATTTGCGTTCAAGCATGGTCAATCGCTCTTTCTGTTGTTTAATTTCCGCGTGAATGTCACCTCGAAAGGCATTGAAACTGCTGGCGAACTCCGCCACAGCAGACTTCATTTCCTGGACCGGAGACACGCCTTCCCCGATCCGAGACTCTGTCTCGGTCTTACTCATCACTGACTTCCCGTTTTGTTCTGGCGCTTACTGCGCCGCCATCCCGCGGCTGATGCTCCGCAGGTAGGCCGCCGCTTCCCGCAAGGGCAGCAGAGCGTCCTCTTTTGCGGTCAACCGCGCACTGGGCAGCATCGGAAAGGTCACAAGCGACACCTCCCAAAGCTCCAGTTCCATCAAGAGCCGCTGGCCCTGTGTCGTCTTGCTGGCCTTCTTGGTACGGTAGCCAATCGACAGCCCGTCAATCGCCCCCGCCGCAATCAGGGCCGCCGCTTCGCGCCCTTTGGCCACATCGTCAAGCAACCGCCCCTTGACCCAAAGTCCACGATCATCCTCGCGCACCTCTTCCCAAAGGCCGATGGGTTGCGCCGGATCATGCTGCCACAGCATCTTCACTTGGCGCCCCTCTTTGGACAGCCGCTCCAAGGATGCGCCATAGGCCCCTTTCTGCACGATATCGCCACCTCGATCCGCCGTGCCGAACAAGCTGGCATACCCGCTGATCACCTGCCCGTCTTCGACGCTCAGTCCATCGCCGAACCGTGCAAACTTCCGCTCCAAACCACTGTCTTGCATCACACACTCCTCACTCATGGCGTCACACTGAGAACCGACTGAAACGCCTGCGCCAGGATCACGCCCACTACGCCATAGACCGTCAGCCACAACCGCCGCTCCAACCGCTCAATCAGCTGTTCGATCTTGTCCAAACGCCGGTTCAAACTCTCAAACTGCAACTTCGCCACCCTCTCATGCGCCTCCAGCCGCAGCCCCGGCGCACAATCAAAACTCTCAAACCCGTATCTCGGATCACCCATGCGCGCCCTCATCCGGCTCAACTGGCAAACCCAGCAACCGCCGCTTCTCCGCATCCGACAGGAAGACCGCGCCCGCAACCCGCGCCCATTGCGCGTCCCGCTCAACGGCCAGGGCCGGCACCTGATCCAGATCCGGTTTTAAGATGATCTCTTCGCCAGTGTATTTCGCCAACCACGTGCCCACCGCCGCCGTCACCCGCGCCGCAAGCGGCAGCACCGTCAGCCGGTAAAACGCCCGATTGGCCTCTTGGTAATTCGCATAGGTCGCGTCCCCCGGAATGCCGAGCAGCATCGGCGGCACCCCAAAGGCCAGCGCAATCTCCCGCGCCGCCGCATCCTTGGTCTTGTGAAATTCCATATCGCTTGGCGAAAACCCCATGGGTTTCCAATCCAGTCCGCCTTCCAACAACATCGGCCGTCCCGCATTGCGCGCGCCCTGATGGTGGCTCTCCATCTCACTGACCAATCGGTCATATTGATCTGATGACAGGCTGCCTTGCCCGTCATGCCCGCGATAGACAATCGCCCCCGAAGGTCGCGCCGCATTGTCCAGCAGCGCTTTGGACCAGCGCGAGGCGCTGTTGTGCACATCCATCGCCATGGCCGCTGCCTGCATCGGGGACAACCCATAGTGATCGTCTTGCGGGTGAAACGTTTTGATGTGGCAAATTGGAGAAATCTCGCCAACCGCAAACCGATGTTTTCGCGCACCAACCGCATACTCATACCCCACCGGCCACCCGTCCGAACCAGGCACAACACTCATCCGATCCGAGCGCAGCACGTGCAACTCTACCGGCGCACCACTGTCGCCGCCTACCGCTTCGACATATCCGTCACCCGACAACAAAATCTGGCCGTACAGTGCCTCAAACAGCTCCGCCTGCCCCTGCGCCCCATTTGGCACGGTCAACAGCTTCAACACAGGATGGGTCTCAAACCGCTGGCGCTGATCCTGCAAAACCAACGGCAACGCCGCCGCCGCCTCGGCAATCATCCGCACCACACGGAACCCCACCGGATTGGCGGCAAACCCCGTGCGGGTCAGCGACACCGTATCGCGCGGGCTCCAGGCCGCACGGCCAGCGCTGTGATAGCTCACCACCTTGCCTGTCGCACTGGCCTTCACCTGAGGCGCTGCCTCTGGGGTCTTCTTCTGCAAAAACTTCCCTAGCATGCTCTGCCGCTCCCGGATCTCTGCGCCGCCACTCTGGCGACCCGCTCAACTTGGTCCGTCCGCTTTGGACACATACAGTTCTGATGGGTTTGTCTTAAATTGTAGCTTTCTCACCGTACGCAGCTGTTGCGTCACAGCTCCCGAAGCCTCGGGCGTCGCCAATGCGCCGATGGCTCCACGATCAACTCATGCAGCGCCCAGACCAATGCATCCACGCGATCCGGACTGCCGGAACCCACAAAGCCCTGCGCCGTCATCAGGCACATCTGATCTTCCAGGTCCCCAAGCCCTGCGCGATGGGACACCCGTCCCTGCTCATAAAGCGCCGCCACCGGCTCTGCCCGCGCCACCTTGCCCCGACTGGCCCGCACCGCCTTAAAGGGCACCAACGGGTCCACCTGATTGATCATAGACTGCACCAGATCGCCGCCCTGATTGACCTCCGCCACCAGCCGATCCGCGCCCCAGCTTTCCATCGCTGCCAACGCCACCCGCGCCCAAGCATCCGGCGTGGCCGCCCGAACCGTGGCATCATCCAAGACATAGGCGCGCCAGTCCTGCACCGGCCCTTTTGTGACTGCCCCGACAACCACGATGCCACACGCATCGCTGCCAGCATGACCCGTCACCGGTGGATCCACCGCTACCACAATCCGGTCCATCTCCGGCAGGTCTTCACACCGCAACCCATCCAACTGCGCCCGCGTCCACAATGCCCCCTCGGCATCCTCCATCAACACACCTTCGAGTTCCTGCCGCCCCAATCGCGTGCCCGCATAGCGCGCCTCCACCTCTGCCAAAAAACTCTCCGCCAGATTGGCGCGGTTGGCTTGCGTTGGCGCACTGGTCTGCACCGTGCTCTCCACCTGCAGCAACCGTTTCAGAACCCCGACATTTCGCGGCGTTGTTGTCACCACCTGACGTGGGTTCTCCCCCAACCGCAGCGCAAACTGCAACATGTCCCATGTCTCTTGACCATTGCGCCATTTCGCCAGCTCATCGACCCAGGCGGCATCAAACTGCGGTCCCCGCAAGCTCTCCGGATCATGCGCCGAAAACGCCTGCGCCACCGCGCCATTGGGCCACACCAACCGCCGCCGCCCCGCTTCCCACACAGGGCGCCGATCCGGCGGCGCACAGGCGATCAAGCCACTTTCGCCAAAAATCATCACCTCGCGCACCTGATCGATGGTTTCCCCCACCAAAGCTACCCGCCGCGCCCGCCCGCGATCTTGCGGCTTGGCCCCTTCCACCATCCTCCGCACCCATTCAGCCCCGGCCCGCGTTTTTCCCGCGCCACGTCCACCCAGGATCACCCAGGTCTTCCAGTCGCCCTCTGGCGGCAATTGATGTGGCATGGCCCAGAACTCAAACAAAAAGGGGAGCGCCAAGAGCTCCCCTTCCGTCAGGCTGTCCAAAAACTCACTCTGCACCGCGCGCGGTTCGGAGGCGATCCAAGCGGCGCCCGATCGAAGATCGCGCGGCGTCGAGGTCAAGCTGTGAGTGTCCTGCCGGACGGTCTGTTGCGGTGCGCTGGTCAATGTCTCTCTCCACCAATAGCGCCAATCGCATGCACTGCCGCACTTCTGCCAGAACCCGACGCCCCGCCGTCGCCGCCTGCGGCCCCTCATGTTGCAACGCGTGTTTCACCCGCTCCAACTCGTCGGTCATCCGCCGCAACAGGAGTTGCAGCGCGTCCAGTTCCTGATCCAGTACGCGTCCACCCGAAGGCGTGAAATGTTGTGTCATTGCTGCTCTTTGCCTCTCATGCGCAGTTGCCCCTCCGCACAAGCCACACACGAATTCTCCCGCCCAATTTTCCGGCGTTCCGCCTTTCACCCGCGTGGTTCCAGCCCAAACAGAGATAACACAAACTCAAGGTAAAAATCAATATTACACGTATTTTCAATAGATTAACTGAGAGTGCGCAGCTGTTGCACAGGCGTCGAAACGCAGTGTTTCCAAATCGGAACCCAACCGCCCCAATTGCGCCCTTATCAAAAACTAAACCTTTCTGTGGTGGATTTGAGTTGGATAAATGAAGGGTGACCAAGATGCGTATCGCTGCCAATACGACGCCGTCCTGGACTTTAAGACTGTCACTTGCCGCCGCCTGCTTCTTTGGCACGGTGCAAGCCGGCCCCGCCTCTGACAGCGCCAGCTCGACGTTCCAACTGCCTGCCAAAATCCTCGTTGAGGTTCTGCCCAACTAACGGCTTTGGCACAGACCAACCCAAACAAAAACGCGGCACCCAAAAGCGCCGCGTTTTTGTATTTCTCATGTGGACAACCTTACTGGTTGGCCCGTTCCGCCTCGATCTTACGCCAAGCAGCCACGTTTTGGTTGTGCTCGGCCAGCGTCTCGGCAAAGGCGTGCCCCCCGGTGCCATCCGCCACAAAGAAGATATAGGGCGTCGTATCCGGGTTGGCCGCCGCTTCCAGGCTTGCGCGGCCCGGGTTGGCAATCGGTGTCGGCGGCAGCCCGTCGATCACATAGGTGTTCCACGGGGTTTCCCGACGCAGTTCGCTCTGACGCAACCCACGACCCAGCACACCCAAACCTTCCGTCACGCCATAGATCACGGTTGGGTCGGTTTGCAGCCTCATGCCCCGGTTCAAACGGTTGGTGAACACACTCGCCACCTGACGCCGCTCTTCTGCCACGCCGGTCTCTTTTTCAATGATCGAGGCCAGGATCAGCAACTCATACGGTGACAACAGCGGCACATCCGCCGCCCGGCTTTCCCAAGCCGCAGACACCAGGATTTCCTGCGCTTCCTGCATCCGGTCAATCACGCTCTGACGGGTGTCCCCGACACGCACCTCATAGCTGTCCGGTGCCAGGCTGCCTTCGTCTGGCCGCTCGATCTCGCCACTGAGCAACTCAATGCTGTTGAGCGTGTCCATCACCTGCCAGCTGGTCACACCTTCGGCCACGGCAATACGATACCGCGTATCCGCCTCACCACGCACACGGGTGTAATCCGCAGGCGCCTCGTCCTCAGCCGGGTTGAACGCGGCCACTTCGACAAAGCTGCCCGTCGCCGGATCAAGCTCTCGCACCTGCACGGTCTTTCGAGTCACACCAATGCGATACACCACCTCGGTGCCACAGGTGCTCGCGCCGCCACGGGTGACGATGTCGACAATCTCTTCCATCGACGCGCCCGCAGGCACAAGGAAAGCACCAGCTTTCAGCTTGTCCGCCTTATCCGAGTAATCCGCCCCCAACCGAAACAAAGTCCCGCTGGCAATTGCACCTTTGTCTTCAAGGTATTGCGACACGCGGCTCATGTTGGAGCCGGGCTGCACCCGCACACAGACAGGCTCGTTTAGCGGCCCTTCTGCGCGGTAGGTCGACTGTCCAAAAAGGATGACGCCCCCCAACAGGAAGAGCGCCACGATAAGTAGAGTGAGTGCGTTAGACGCAACTGCGCGCCACATTAATCGACCTTTCCGAAGATCACGGATGCGTTGGTGCCGCCAAAGCCAAAGCTGTTGGACAGCGCCACATTGATCTCGCGCTCCACGTTCTTGTTCGGGGCCAGATCAATGGCAGTTTCCACCGCCTGATTGTCGAGGTTGATGGTCGGCGGTGCCACCTGATCGCGGATCGCCAGGATCGAGAAGATCGCCTCAATCGCGCCCGCCGCGCCCAACAGGTGGCCGGTCATCGACTTGGTCGACGACATGGTCACTTTGCTGGCGTGCTCACCCATCATACGCTCAACCGCGCCCAACTCGATGGTATCTGCCATCGTCGAGGTGCCGTGGGCGTTGATGTAGTCGATGTCTTTTGGCTCAAGACCCGCCTTCTTCAGCGCCGCCCGCATGGAGCGCTCGCCGCCTTCGCCGGTCTCTGCTGGCGCGGTGATGTGATACGCGTCCCCAGACAGGCCATAGCCCAGAACTTCAGCGTAGATCTTCGCGCCACGCGCCTTGGCGTGCTCATATTCCTCCAGCACCACAATACCAGCGCCCTCACCCATGACAAAGCCGTCACGATCCGCATCATACGGACGGCTGGCTTTTGTCGGATCATCCGCACGGCTGGTAGACAGCGCTTTACAGGCGTTAAAGCCCGCAATGCCAATCTCACAGATCGCCGCTTCACCGCCGCCAGCAACCATCACATCCGCATCATCAGACGCAATCAGGCGGGCCGCGTCCCCAATGGCGTGTGCGCCTGTTGAGCACGCGGTCACAACAGAGTGGTTTGGACCTTTGAAACCGTATTTGATGCTCACCTGCCCCGAGATCAGGTTGATCAGCGCGCCGGGAATAAAGAACGGCGACACACGACGTGGGCCTTTTTCAGCCATCAACAGCGTGGTCTGCTCAATCGACTGCAAGCCTCCAATGCCAGAACCAATCATCACACCGGTGCGTTCCAGCGACTCGGTATCTTCTGGCGTCCAGCCAGAGTCTTCCACCGCCATCTGAGAGGCCGCCAGACCGTAGAGGATAAAGTCATCCACCTTGCGGCGTTCTTTTGGCGCCATCCAGTCATCCGGATTGAAGGTGCCATCGGTGCCATCACCATACGGCACTTCACATGCATATTTGGTGGTCACACGCTCAGGATTGAAACGGGTGATGGTGCCTGCACCGGACTGACCGTCCAGAATACGAGACCAGCTTTCCTCAACACCGGAAGCCAATGGAGTGACGAGCCCAAGCCCGGTGACAACAACGCGACGCATTTTCTATGCCCTTCCTCAGAAGTCTTTTGCGGGTTCATACCCCGCTTCGCCCCCAAGGGGCAAGAGCGGCCAACCCACAGCTTGACCCGTTTCGCGCTTCTGCGCCCAGTTTTGGGCCGTTTCCTTGCGGCAGCCTCCCCGCTGCCCTCAACGCAAAACGCCCGCCTCATCAAAGAGACGGACGTTTGCAATTCTCAGTCCCCTGCAATGTGCCGGATCTCCGGCTTAGGAAGCTTCGGAGATGAACTTGACGGCGTCGCCGAAGGTCTGGATGGTTTCGGCTGCATCGTCTGGGATCTCGATGCCGAACTCTTCTTCAAAAGCCATTACCAGTTCCACGGTGTCGAGGCTGTCTGCGCCCAGATCGTCGATGAAGGAAGCTGCTTCAACAACTTTGTCTTCTTCTACACCCAGGTGCTCTACAACGATCTTTTTCACGCGGTCTGCGACGTCGCTCATGTCAATTCCTCATTCGTCTTGGGCATCTCGGCCCGTTTGAACTCCCACCCACCCGGGCGGGTCTGATTTGTGCCCCTGATAGGGACGGTTTTGATCCGGCTGAACCGGAAGGTCTCCGTCCACCCCTCAAGGCACCCGGAAAATACTCGCCGCCTATAACACATCCGCTTCACAACGCAAACGCTTTCCCCAGCGACAATTGTGGCGCCCCAAAGGACGCCACCAAGGCTTACAACATGGCCATGCCGCCGTTCACATGCAAGGTGGTACCTGTCACATAGCCCGCTTCTGGGCTGGCCAGATACAGAACCGCCGCCGCGATTTCTTCAGAGGTGCCCATGCGCGCCGCAGGAATCTGCTTGTTGATGGTCTCTTTCTGATCGTCGTTCAGCTTGTCAGTCATTGCAGTGGCAATGAAGCCCGGCGCCACTGCGTTTGCGGTGATGCCACGGCTCGCCACTTCATAAGCAATGGATTTGGTCATCCCGACCAGACCGGCCTTGGAGGCGACATAGTTCACCTGACCCGGGTTGCCTGTTGCCCCCACAATCGAGCTCACGTTGATGATCCGGCCCCAACGGGATTTCATCATCGGACGCATCACACCCCGGCACAGACGCATCGCACTGGTCAGGTTTACGTCAATCACACTCTGCCATTCGTCGTCCGACATCCGCATAAAAATCTGATCCCGCGTGATCCCAGCGTTGTTCACCAGAATATCGACGCTGCCCATGGCTTCAATCGCCTGTTTTGGCAGCGCATCCACGGCCTCCGCATCGCTCAGGTTACACGGCAGCACATGCGCACGCTCGCCCAGTTCTGCCGCCAGCGCCTCAAGCGGCTCCACACGGGTGCCGGACAGGCCGACAGTTGCACCTGCAGCATGCAGCGCTTTTGCAATTGCACCGCCAATGCCACCCGATGCACCTGTCACAAGTGCGGTTTTTCCAGTCAGATCAAACATGTTTGTCTCTCTCAGTTTCTCTCAACAGGCTTAGTCAAAAGCCCATATTTTGCAATCTCTTCGGCACTCATCACGTGGGTTTCCTGCACCGGCGCCGCTTCCAGGGTGAACCAATAAAACGCGTCACTGCCCAGCATCCGCTTGGTATAGCTCACATAAGCCGCATGTTCTGGGTCTGACTTCGGCAAGTCACGCCCCTGCAGGTTGCCAACCGCCCAGCTGTGCACGCCCAGAACCGCGCCCTCTTCCATGCTGCGCTCCACGCCCGCCAGGAACAGGTCGGTACCGCCAGAATGGATTTCACTGTCCGCAGTCACATGCGTGTCCAGCCCTAGGTCCCGCACACGATGGCCAAGTTGCAGGTTGACCTCATCATCCACCGATCCCGGCACCTCCAACAAAACCAACCGCGTCACGTCCGGGTTGTCGCTCATGGCCTGCTCAAACGCTGCCAGACTGCGGCTGTTCAACGTGCCATTCACCAACAGATCATTCCCATCCGCCTCAAACGCAATTGTGTCGGTGGCATTCAGATACGCCACCTCCATTTGCACACAGCCCGCCAGCACCGCCGCCCCAAGAGCGACGCCTCCACAGGCTGCAACAAAGCGTCGGATCAAGACAGGCTCTCCGCCGCCTCTTTTACATCGTCTGGCGTGCCCACAGCCCGTACCGCATTGGCGCGGTCAATCTTACGGATCATGCCGGACAGCGCTTTGCCGGCACCGATCTCCCAGAACTCCGTGACGCCGTCAGCCGCCATGTTCTGCACCGATTCGCGCCAGCGCACCGATCCGGTCACCTGCTCCACCAGCAGCTTGCGGATCTCATCCGGGTCAGACACCGCCGCCGCCCGCACGTTGGCAATCACCGGCGCCGCTGGCGTTTTGATCTCCACACCAGCCAGCGCTTCGGCCATCACATCTGCCGCAGGCTGCATCAGCGCACAGTGGAATGGCGCACTCACCGGCAGCATCACCGCGCGACGCGCGCCCTTCTCTTTGGCAATCTCAGCAGCGCGTTCCACAGCTGCTTTGGCACCGGACACCACAACCTGAGTTGGGTCATTGTCGTTCGCTGCCTGACAGACTTCACCCTGTGCCGCCGCGTCCGCAACTTCCTGCACCGCCGCAAAATCCAAGCCCAAGATCGCTGCCATTGCGCCTTCGCCCACAGGCACGGCCGCCTGCATCGCCTCGCCACGGGTGCGCAACAAACGCGCCGTGTCGCCAATGCTCAAGGCACCAGCCGCCGCCAGCGCCGAGTATTCGCCCAGCGAGTGGCCCGCCACGCAGGACGCCGCCGAAATCGTCACGCCTTCCGCTTCAAGCGCCTTCATCGCCGCCAGAGAGGTCGCCATCAGCGCGGGCTGTGCGTTTTGGGTCAGGGTCAGCGTCTCTTGCTCGCCTTCCCAGATCAACCCGCTCAGGCTTTCGCCCAAGGCTGCGTCAACTTCGTCAAACACCGCTTTGGCCTCTGGATAGGCCTCCGCCAGCGCTTTCCCCATTCCAATGGTCTGGGCACCCTGTCCCGGAAACACAAATGCACGGCTCATTCTTGGCTCTCCTTGCAAATCTTTGGCTTGGCATAGCGCGCACGGACAGCGCACGCAACGTCAATAGAGTGGTAATGGCCCAGCCCAGACACCGCACCAACGCGCAAAAATCCGCCGAAACACACCTCAACTGCGCATTCATGCACAAAGCGGGTGCACCACCGCCAGTTGCCTTGCCCCGTCGCAGCCCCCAAAGTCTGATTAACACTTTCAAGAGGTTTCCCATGCCCCGCAGCAACACAGCTATCCGCTACGGCTCCGTCGCCAAGACCTTCCACTGGCTCACCGCCTTGCTGATCCTCTCCGCAATGATCCTTGGCTTTGTCGCCTACCGCGCGCCTTACGAGGACAGCGCCCAGCTCGCCGTCAAAGCCACACTGTTCTCGGTGCACAAAACCATTGGCCTCGCCGCCTTTTTCACGGCACTTCTGCGTATCTTCTGGGCCTTCACTCAGCCACGCCCCAAATTGCTCAACGGCGATCATGGTCTGGAAGCCTGGGCTGCCGAGACCGCCCATTGGGTGCTCTACGGCTCCATGGTGCTTGTGCCACTCACCGGCTGGATGCACCACGCCGCCACCACAGGCTTTGCCCCGATCTGGTGGCCGTTTGGTCAGTCTCTGTTCTTTGTTCCCAAAGACCCAACGGTCGCCGCAATCCTTGGTAGCGCACATTTCCTCTTTATGGCTGTGCTGGTCCTGACCCTGCTCGCCCACATTGGCGGCGCGCTGAAACACTTCGTCATTGACCGCGACAAAACCCTGCAACGCATGTTGCCCGGCCACACCGATCTACCAGAGCCGCCCGCCGACCAACCCGGCCACCTGCGCCCGGCCCTGACGGCACTGGCTGTCTGGGCTGTCGCCCTCGTGATCGGCGCAAACGCGGGCCTCTTTGCCGCTGAAGAGCGCACAGAAACCGCCGCCCTCGCCGAGGTTTCCTCCGAATGGCAGGTCCAATCCGGCACATTGGACATCGCGGTGCAACAGTTTGGCGCGGAGGTCACAGGCACCTTCGCCGACTGGACCGCAGACATCGCCTTCAACGAAGAGCCAACCGATGGCAAACACGGCACAGTCACCGTGACCATCGCCATTGGCTCCCTCACCCTTGGCTCTGTCACGGATCAGGCTCTGGGCGCGGATTACCTGAACGCCGCCGCATTCCCCACCGCCACCTTTGTCGCGGACCTGCTGCCAGCGGACACCGGCTATCTGGCCAAAGGCGAATTGACCATCAACGGTCACGCCGTCCCCATCGACCTACCCTTCGCACTCCCATTGGACGGCAACGCTGCCGACATGACCGGCACCGTGTCCCTAGACCGCCGCGCCTTTCATGTAGGTGACGACATGACCGACGAAAGTTCCCTCGGCTTTGGCGTGGACGTGAACGTCTCTTTGACAGCAACGCGTGGCGAATAATCCACGCCAAACTAACAGCCGATCACCATCGCAAAGGCCACATCTTTTGGTGCGGCCTTTGCGCTCTTGCCAAATCCGAACAGCAGCCTAAAATTCGGGTCAATCTGGCCAATTTCGAACGCCAAGCCTTTCACATCTCGCAGGAATTTCGCCATGCAGAAAACGCTCCTCCTCACTGGCGCCAGCCGGGGCATCGGCCACGCCACCGTGAAGCGTTTCTCGCGTGAAGGCTGGCGCGTTTTGACATGTTCCCGCCAACCTTTTGACCGACGCTGCCCTTGGCCTGACGGTGAAAAGAACCACATTCAACTCGACCTCAGCGACCCGGCAGACTCGATCAACGCAGTAGAGTTGATCCGCGAACGGCTCGATGGCCCGCTGCACGGCCTCGCCAACAACGCAGGAATTTCCCCAAAAGGCCCCAACGGCGAGCGCCTCAATACCTTCACCACCGACCTGATGGACTGGGGCAAAGTCTTTCACGTGAACTTCTTCTCTTCGGTCATCCTTGCGCGTGGCCTCCGCGACGAACTGGCCGCCGCCAAAGGCTCCATTGTCAACGTCACCTCCATCGCCGGCTCCCGCGTGCACCCCTTTGCCGGGGCAGCCTACGCCACCTCCAAGGCGGCCCTCGCCGCCCTGACTCGCGAAATGGCCCATGACTTCGGACCGCTTGGCGTCCGTGTAAACGCCATCGCGCCGGGCGAAGTCGAAACCGCGATCTTGTCACCTGGCACCGACAAAATTGTCGACGGCCTACCCATGAAACGCCTTGGCCAACCGTCTGAGGTGGCCGACGTGATCTACTACCTTTGCTCCGATCAATCGACTTACGTGACTGGCACCGAAATTGAGATCAACGGCGGACAACACGTCTGAATAGCGCCTATCCCAACAAAAAAGGCCGCCCCAACCGGGCGACCATTCCGTGAGTGATGAACGCGAAGGCTTACTCAGCCTTCATCGCCTCAACAGAAATCTGAACCTGCACTTCGTCGCTCACAAACGGCGCAAAGTTGCCCGCGTCAAAGTCGCTGCGCAGCAGAGTTGTGGTGGCGTTGAAACCGGCCCAAGGCTTGTTCGCCATCGGGTGTTCGCTTGCGGTGTTGAGCTGCGCGTCCAGCACAACAGATTTGGTCACGCCATTGATCGACAGATCGCCGGTGATGTTGGCCGTGGTCTCGCCAGTCACTTCAATACCGGTAGAGGTGAACGTCACCACAGAGTCATCATTGGCGTTGAAGAAATCCGGGCTCAGCAGGTGCGCGTCACGCTTTTCCCACCCTGTCCACATGGACTTCAGCGGCATGGAGACGGACACAGCGCTGTTGGCTGGCTCTTCCTGGTCAAACATGATCTCGCCTTCAAAGCCGGAGAACATGCCCCAGGTCGTGGAGTAGCCCAGGTGGTTGTAAGAAAACAGGATCTGGCTGTGGCTGGCGTCCAGCATGTATTTTTCCGGCGCCGCAACAGCGGAAGTGGCAGCAGCGGCAGCAAAAGCAAAACCAGCGGCAAGAAGGGTGCGTTTCATTGGGTGTCTCCTGAGGACAAGATTAATTTCTGATAGAACCAATGTGCCCATTCATCGCTGTGCGGCAATTCGCAGTAAACCCACATATTCTGTGCAGCCGTGAACAATTGCGTGATCTCACACAAAAAAGGCCGCCCGTCGGCGACCTTCTGTTCAAAATAGGCAAGCTTTTGCTTAACTTGGCAAAATCGACTGGCTGCGCAGCTGGGCAATGGCATCAAGCCGCGCGTGGTTGCCATCAATCGGCAGTGTCACCATGGCCTCGCCGTCTTCATCCATAACAACTAGTGCAGACGCACTCACATCCACGCGGCCAATGTCCTCATAATTAATCGACTGAAGCACGTGTTTGCGCCCCCGTGGCAGGCCTTCATAGACCAAAAGCTGCTCGTTGCGCTCATCAAAGTGCAGCTCTTTGCGGGGCTTGTCGGTGGCAATCTGGGTCATGCCCACGCCGCCGGTCACCAACAGGATCGACACCCCCATCTTTGCCAGCAGGATCATCGGCGTCAGGTCCAGTCCTGGCATCAGCCAAAGACCCACTCCAGCCAGAATGAAGGCAAAGCCAAACACCGCCGAGGACGCGCGCACCGAAAGCGACGGGCGTTTGCCCTCCACCCGCGTCACACAGGACCGTGTATCTTCTGCAAAACTGGTCAGCGCCACCATATTCCCACTCTCCCACTTGGCCCTTCAACGGCCTTTAGTCCAACGGCTTCTCCACCGGTTGCTCAGACCTTCGGGTTGAAATCGGGCAGGAATGCGGCGGATTGAGGAAAACCTCGTGCCCTTTTGCCTTGAGATGTCGGGAATTTTGCACCACTAACGGGACCACGCAAAAACCTTGCTGCCCCCTTGCACACAAAGCTTGCGCTCCCCCCAAATTCGGCTATACAGCGCCATCCTTTTGCAAAAGCTTGAACCGCGCAGTCTCTCGTGGGTGGGGTGCAAAAGGTGAAAGACGCCCCGCTCTTTGAAATGCGCCGATAAATGAATGGAGAGCACATGCCACTGTATGAGCATGTTTTCATCTCGCGCCAGGACCTGTCCAACGCGCAAGCCGAAAGCCTCGTTGAGCACTTCAGCACCGTTCTTTCTGACAACGGCGGGTCCGTTGTAGAATCCGAGTACTGGGGCGTGAAAACCATGGCCTACAAAATCAACAAGAACCGCAAAGGCCACTACGCCTTCCTGAAGACCGACGCACCATCTGCTGCGGTTCAGGAAATGGAACGCCTGATGCGCCTGCATGACGACGTGATGCGCGTTCTGACCATCAAGGTCGACGAGCACGCCGAAGGTCCATCGGTTCAGATGCAGAAACGTGACGAGCGTGACAACCGTCGCGAACGCCGCAACTAATCACCTTAAGAGAGGACATTAAGTTATGGCTGCAAAACCATTTTTCCGCCGTCGCAAAGTCTGCCCTTTCTCGGGTGAGAACGCGCCGAAAATCGACTACAAAGACACCAAGCTGCTGCAGCGCTACATCTCTGAGCGTGGCAAAATCGTGCCGTCCCGCATCACCGCAGTGTCTGCAAAGAAACAGCGTGAGCTGGCCCGTGCAATCAAACGCGCGCGCTTCCTCGCACTGCTTCCATACGCCGTGAAGTAAGGAGAGACTGATATGCAAGTTATCCTTCTGGAACGTGTGGCCAAGCTGGGCCAAATGGGCGACGTGGTTGACGTGAAGCCGGGCTATGCCCGCAACTTCCTGCTGCCTCAGGGCAAAGCACTGACCGCTTCCAAGTCCAACATCGCATCCTTCGAAGCGCAAAAAGCGCAACTCGAAGCGCGTAACCTGGAAACCAAGAAAGAAGCCGAAGCGCTGGCAGAGAAACTCGACGGACAGCAGTTCATCGTGATTCGCTCCGCGTCCGACGCTGGTGCCCTCTACGGTTCCGTCACCACCCGTGACGCCGCAGAAGCCGCCACCGCCGCTGGTTTCACCGTGGACAAGAAACAGGTTGTTCTGGCCAAGCCAATCAAAGACCTGGGCCTGCACGCCGTACACGTACTGCTGCACCCAGAAGTCGACGTGACCATCGACCTGAACGTGGCGCGCTCCGAGGAAGAAGCAGAGCTTCAGGCCTCCGGCAAATCCATCCAGGAATTGGCCGCTGAAGCAGAAGCTGAAGCAGAATTCGAAATCGCCGAACTGTTCGACGATATCGGTGCTGCAGCATCTGACGACGACGACGATTTGGCTCCGGCAGCTGCCGACGCCGAAGAAGCGCCTGCCGAAGAGCAGTAAGCGTTTCACCGCGAAGAACTCGCAGAGCCGCGCCCGGGTGCACCTGGGCGCGGCTTTTTGCTTTGTCTATCCGCAAGATACCGCGCATCCCAACGCGCGCCCTTTCCTTCACAGCCGCAAAAGCCATACTGACGCCAAGACCGTCAGGAGGCCCTATGTCACAGCACCTTTCCCGCCGCACCGCAATCATCATGCTGGCCAGCCTGCCTCTGGCGGCCTGTGGCCGCTCCAAGCGCAAAGAAGACAGCCCGTTTGACCCGCCGCTCTATCCCAACGAAACGCCCGAGCTACGCGCTTTAATCAACAAATGGGCCGACCACTATGAGGTGCCCCGCGATCTCGTCCAACGTGTCATCATCCGCGAAAGCACCCACCGCCCCTGGGCCACCAACGGACCCAATATTGGCCTGATGCAAATCCAACTGCCGACCGCGCGCGGCATGGGTTACACCGGCGGGCGCCAAGGCCTCTTGGATGCCGAAACCAACCTTACCTACGCGGTGAAATACCTGCGCGGCGCGTATATGGTCGCCGAAGGCAATTACGACCGCTCCGTCTTCCTCTATGCCAAAGGCTACTACCCCGAAGCCAAGGCCGCAGGATTGTTGAAAGAAACGGGTTTGCGCCCCTAAGTTGACTTGGCAGCCCCCCTGGGCCTCTCTATTCTGACGTCAGATTTTGACCAGTAATTGAGGCCCCTTCGTGAGCTCTGAATCCGCAGCCAGCCTGCACCCTTTAGCCCCCCACCACTTGCCGAGTTTTATCTCCGACGGCACCGGTGGGGATCCGATGATGACCAACGTCGCGATCTTTGTCGCTGTCATGGTGTTCATCATCACCACCTTCTTCCTGCACCTGCACTCGCTGCCGGAAAAGCTCGCCCACAAGGTGGGCGCCAATCAGCTGCAAATGGTTGGCGTGCTCGCCCTCATCGCGCTCTTCACGCACAACAACCTCTATTGGGTCGCCGCGCTCTTGCTCGCGCTTGTCCAGATCCCGGATTATGAGACCCCACTACAACGCATCGCCGACGCGCTCGACCGCCTCAAGGCGGCCCCGCAACCTCTCGCGGAACCAGTCGCTGAAGCACCAGCGCCCGAAATCGAAGTGTCTGCTCCAACCGCCACAAAAGACGGGGAGGCCTAACCCATGTTGGAATTCCTCGCCTGCTCCATGCTCACCATCTTCCCTGACTTCCTGTTCCGCCGCTATTGGCAGGGCAAACGTCTGGGCCAAGACATCACCCTGTTCTCCATGTGGTATGAGCTGCGCTACGGTCTCAGCGCCTGCTTCATCCTCACGGTCAGCCTGATCACCCTGATCTTCTACTTCCACCCCTCCACCACCAGCGTGTCGTCTTACTTCCGCACCGTCACCATCTTGCCGGAACTCTCCGGCCGCGTGGTTGAAGTGAATGTGGAAAACAATCAGGACGTTGAAGCCGGAGAGCTTATCTTCCGCCTGGACGACAGCCGCCAACGGGCCGCCGTCGCCACCGCCCGCGCCGCCATGGTCGAAGTCGATGCTGGCGAACTGCTGGCCCGCGACGACCTGCGCGTCGCTCAAGCCAATCTCGACGCCGCTGAGGCCGCCTTTGAGCAGACCAAAGACGAATTTGAGCGCAAGAACACGCTCTATCAAGAAAACTCCCCTGCCGTGACCGTGCGCGAAGTCGAGCGGCTCGAAAATCTGATCCAGGAACGCCTCGCCGCTGTGGACGCCGCACACTCTGCCGTGGAATCCGCCAAACACCGCGTAGAAATCCAGCTCCCTGCGCAGAAGGACAGCGCCCGCGCCGCGCTGCACCAAGCCGAAGTTGAGCTTGGCAAAATGAGCATCTACGCCGGTCAAACCGGCCGCATCGAGCAATTTGACCTGCGCGTCGGCGATTACATCAACCCGATCCTCCGCCCCGCAGGCATTCTGGTCCCCGCGGACACCGGACGCGGCCGCTTCCAGGCCGGGTTCAGCCAATTGACCGCGCAAATTCTGCACCCCGGCATGCTAGCCGAAATGTCCTGTATTTCCAGCCCAATGCGCGTCACCCCCATGGTGATTGTGGAAATTCAGGACGTGATCCCCTCAGGTCAAATCCGCCCCTCCGACACGCTGCGCGATCCGCAAAACGACCGCCAGCCGGGCACGGTGATTGCCTATATGGAACCGCTCTATGAAGGCGGCACCGACCACCTGCCGCCGGGCAGCAAATGTGAGGTCAACGCCTACACCAACAACCACGAGCGCCTGCAAGATCCCGACATTGGCACCGGCGAATTTGTCGCCCTGCATGTGATCGACACCGTCGGCTACGCCCACGCCCTGATCTTGCGCTTTCGCGCCATCATGATGCCCTTCCGCCTCTTGGTGTTCTCGGGCCATCACTAAACATCCCAACTTCAAAACCAAAAGCCCCGGCCATGTGCCGGGGCTTTTTCTTTACGCACCAAAGTTTCCACCCAAGTCCCTCGGCGCCATCCGTATCAACCGGCTGTCCGCCACCGCCGCCTGCCGATGCTCGACCGCCGCGCGATACTCCGGATATTTGTGCATCGACGCAAAAGCCTCCACGCTTGGATACTCTGCGATAAAACACAGATCCCACTGCTTCTCCGGCCCAATCAACATCTGCTCCATCTCGCCGCGCCAGATGATCTTGCCGCCCAGTTTGGCAAATGTCGCCGCGCTCTCACGCCCATAGGCCGCATAGGCCTCTGCCCCGGTGGCCTCCCGCCCATCGGCATATTCCGCTTTGTCGCGCAGCTTGACCAGATTCAACATATGTACCGGCCCGGCGCGATCATTGGCCTTAAACGCGTCATAGCCAGCCTTATCGAATGTTGTATACTCCATAGGTGCTCCTCCCGCCTCCACCCGACCACCCTCGCTGAAAGAGGTCAAACAAGACGCAGGGTCACACCCCGCTTCTTCTTGCCCAAAATATCCCGGGGGTTTGGGGGCTGGCCCCCAATTTAGTCTGTGTTTTGGGGGCTGGCCCCTTGTTTAGCCTGTGTTTGAGGGCTGACCAACGCCGCCACACTGCCACCTATCCCGCGCAAAACAAAACCACCACCCCAACAAAAAAGGCCGCCCCAATCCGGAGCGGCCTCTCACTGTCCCGTTAACGGGTGTTGGACTTATTCGTCGTCCAGTGCCTCTACGGCTTTTTGCAGGTCGTCTTTGGAGACCTCTTTTTCAGTCATCTCAGCCAGTTCGAAGACATAGTCGACAACTTTGTCTTCAAAGATTGGTGCGCGCAGCTGCTGCTGCATCTGCTGGTTCTGCTGGATGAATTCAAAGAATTGACGCTCTTGACCCGGGTACTGACGCGCCTGGTTCATGATCGCTTGCGTCATCTCGGCGTCGGTCACTTCAACCTCGGCTTTCTGACCCAGTTCTGCCAGCAACAGGCCCAGACGCACGCGGCGCTCGGCAAGCTTGTTGTGCTCGTCGGTTGGCTCGATCTCTGGGTGATCGTGGCCTTCAACTTCTGGGTTTTCTTCGTGCCACAGCTGGTGTGCAATCTGACCGGCTTCCGCTTCCACCAGGGATGGTGGCAGGTCGAAGGACACCAGACCGTCCAGCGCGTCCAGCAGCGCGCGCTTGGTCACGGCACGGGCCGCACCGGCGTATTCGCCTTCCAGACGCTCGGAGACCTGAGTTTTCAGGGCTGCGAGGTCTTCGGCACCAAATTTGGTCGCCAGCTCGTCGTTGATCTCTGCCGCAACCGGCTCTTTCACTTCCTTGATGACGCAGGAGAACACGGCCTCTTTGCCAGCCAGGTTTTCGGCGCCGTACTCTTCTGGGAAGGACACGGTCACGTCTTTTTCTTCTTCGGCTTTCACGCCAACCAGCTGCTCTTCAAAGCCAGGGATGAACTGACCGGAGCCCAGCACCAGTGGGAACTCTTCGCCGGCACCGCCATCAAACGCTTCACCGTCGATGCGGCCAACGAAGTCCATAACAACCTGGTCGCCGTCTTTGGCTTTGGAGCCTTTACGACGTGCTTTGAAGTCCTGCGCGGTTTCGGCCAGGTTGGCCAGCGCTTCGTCCACATCCGCTTCGGCTGCTTTCACAACCATTTTCTCCAGCTTGATGCCTTTCAGGTCCACGTCTGGGATCTCTGGCAGCGCCTCATAAGACATCTCGACTTCAACGTCGTCGCCTGGCTTCCAGTTTTCGCCGTCTTTCATCTCTACTTTTGGCTGCAGCGCAGGGCGGTCACCGGAGTCTTCAAAGTGCTTGTTCATCGCACCGTCGATGGTTTCCTGCATCGCTTCGCCCATCAGGCGCTCGCCAAACTGCTTTTTCAGAAGCGGCATTGGCACTTTGCCTTTGCGGAAACCTTTCATTTCGATTTCCGGCTGCGCTTCTTTCAGCTTGTCGTTTACAGTTGCCTCAAGCTCGGAAGCCTCCACCTTGATGGTGTAGCCGCGCTTCAGACCTTCGTTCAGCGTTTCAGTAACCTGCATCGGGTATCCCCATAAGTAGCGGCGCGCGGCACAATGAGTCCGCGCGCAGTCGAGAAAAATTTGTGCTCTTCTAGTGCCACGCGCGCCCCTGTGCAAGGGCAAAGGCATCAAAAACGCCTTGCCGATCCGGCATCAAATTGCTGCTGTCAGCCAACACATCGCAAAGCAACGTAAAAAGGGCGACCAAACCGGCCGCCCCTCCCGCAATTCCTTCGCTACTACAAGCTTAGAAGCTCCAGCGCGCGCCCACCATATAGGCGTCCACGTCGTTGTAAGTGGTGCCGATGGTCACCTCATAGCCATGCTGGTGGTAGCTGAAGAACAAATCCACATTGGCGTTGTCGATCTTCTGCACCGCTTCAAACCCGTAGCTGACCGATTTGTCACCCACTGCCGCCATGTCGTTGCCGCGATAGGCATCGACGGACAGATGGGTACGTCCAAAGCTGAACCAATCCCGCTGATAGCCAAGCTTGGCATAGACGTAGTCACTCTTGCGCCCGCTGTCGCGATCGTTCTGACCAAGTGTCACCGTGCCGCTGATCCCGGTTGGGTTATGAAGCGCCCCGACCGAGCCCACCACCGACTTGGAGTCATCCGCCGCACCATCGGTCTGCGCATAAGACAACGTCGCCCGCAGAGTGGTGTCACCGAGATCCGCCCCATAGCGCAGCGCCACGTCGTAGAAGTTGGTGTCATCATTGTCTTTCAGGATTTCGGTACCCGCCGAGGCCGAGACCACAAACCCGCCGAAGCTTGGCGTGTCATACCGCACACGACCCTTCCGGCTGCCGTCAAAGTCCTTGAACACGTCGCCAATGGTTGGACCTGCGGCACCGCCGCCTACCGGTTGGAAGGCAAAGCCGCCCGCGGTATCGGCCACGGCAACCGTACCGGACAGTTCGGTGCCGGACAAATCCGTACCGCCAGAAATGCCATCAGACGCCATGGAACCCTGACCAGCGTAGAATGTGCCAAAGCGATCGGTCTCATAGATGGCTTCAAACTTACGCAGATCCGTCTTGTCCCAATCAAAGAAGTCATCATTGGAGGTCGCGCTCAGGCTGGATGTGCCCCGCAGACCCAAGGCGGTTTCGAAGTTAAACTTCAGGGTACCCGCACCCGTACCCATTTCATACCACGCCCCGATCCGGCTTGGCGCGTTGCTGTTGTCACTGAACTCGTTGCGCTTCTGCACACCATCATCCACGCTGGTCACAGCCCCGTTCAGGAACCCGTAAAACCGAAACCCCTCTTGCGCGGACGCCGCTGACGTCATCGCAACACTGCCCACAACCAGGGCCGCTGGGGCGACCCATACAGAGTGTTTTTTTCCAACCATCTTCTGTCTCCATCGGCCCCGCTTGCTCGTTCAGGGGGCTTGCTAATCACCTGCCTTAAGCCGCACGACCAGCTCAAACTCAGGCATCCACTCATGTGTCTTCCGTCAACCCGAAAGCAGCTCCCTGCTCCCTCCGTCACGCCGTCTCGGCGCAGGTCAACAAAAGACCATCTGGCGTCTAGGCCGCTCACACCCAAATGACAAACCCGTCAACCGGCTGATTTTGGCCGAGAATAAGCGCCTTTTTGCGCGTTGGCTGCATTGCCCTTCAAATTGGCGCGTATTCACAGCCAGTCGCATGATCTCAAAGGGGGAAAAATGCCGCCCCCTTCCCGTTTCATGTGGATTTTCAGAGGGCTAGATTTCAAGGGGCGGCAGTAAAATAGTTTGGGACCATGGCTCGGCCATTTTCCGCCAAGACATGCCGCCTCAACGCCACTTGTCCACCACGAAAGACAACAGGAGCCCCCCTCGCGACAAGCCAGCAACTGATTTGGAGACCACCAGAGCCACACTGCGACGGTCACACACATACCCACAAGTCAAAAACAACCTAAGAGTGTGCTTTGAATTACTTTCCAGCCACTAAAACGCTGTTAACGATTAAGGCAAAACGAGAACCCAACCTTTGCTCGCCTAACAGCCTCAAACCACAATCCCTAGAGGCTGCACCTACAGCACCCCAAGATTCCCCTTCAACCTCGGAAGCTTATCCAAAAAACACTGCAGACCGACTCCAAAAACTAGGAAAACCCTTAGTTTTAAGCAAATATGGCAAAAAAGTGATTGGCTTACGTTCCGGTCACATTTATAGTCAGAGCAAATCAAACAAGGGCATAAGCCCGAACAACCTAGAGCGGTAGAATACATGAGTAGTTATAGTTATGCCGTCCGCGGTACGGACGGATTTGTTGTGCGCGGCCAAACAGCCGAAACTGCCAATGGCGTCATCGCAATCCAGCAGGCTTCGCAAGTCTCCCTGAATCTCACGCCCGCAGAGGTGGCCGGCTATGTGAATGACGGCGGCAATCTGGTGATTCACTTGGTGAGCGGCGAGACCATCACCCTTGAGAATTATTTCTCTGGCGACGAACGTGAGTTGCTCCTGTCCAAAGACGGCCAGCTACAGGTGGTCGACCTCGGAGACCCGATCAACGATCAGTATTTTGCCCAATATGAGTCGGTGTCCATGACCGACAAATGGAGCGAGTATGACCAACTCGCATTCCTTGATCTGGAGCGGGTTGAACCGGTTGTCGCCCCTCTCGCCGCGCCCCTCGCAGGCCTGGTGCCCGGTCTTCTTGGCGTGGGCGGTGCAGCCGCAGTGGCTTCTACCCTTGGCGGCGGCGAAGGTGAAGACACCGTTGATGGTGGCGAAGGTGACGATGGCACTGGCGACGATAACGGCGACGACGACAACGGCGGCGACGAGGAGCCCAACGACGACGACACCACCGGCGGAGACGATGGGGGAGACGGCGGCGGTGATGATGATGACGACGGAGACGATGGGGGTGACGATGACACCATCCTTCCAACCGTAGACGACGCGGACGTCCCCCGCATTGTGGGGGGCACCGGCGACGACAGCGTGACCATCACTGGCACCGGTGAACCCGGCTCAACCGTGACCGTGACCATCGGCGACGAAACCGGCACCGGCACCGTGGGCGACGACGGCACCTACGAAGTGATCTTTGAGCCCGGCGATCTGCCTGATGATGGCGACTATGATGTCGACGTCACTGTCGAAGGCCCAGATGGCGCTGTCTACGATCTGGATGGCCCGTCGGTGGACATCGACACCACCCCGCCGGACGTGTCTGTCATGGACGGCACCGTGTCCACCGGGGACATTGTCAACGAAGACGATCACACCACCGGCCACGTCATCAGTGGCACCGGCGAACCCGGCGCAGCGCTGACCGTGGAAATCGATGGCGTGACTCAGAGCACCACTGTGCAAGGCGATGGCTCCTGGTCTGTGACCTTTGACTCGTCCTCACTCTCCACCGGCGAATACACCACCGGCATCACCATTACCTCCACCGATGAGCGCGGCAACGTCACCACCGTGACCGACACGCTCGAAGTGGACACCATTGCCCCCGGCGTGGACATGGGCATCGTGGAAGGTGACAACATCATCAATGCCACGGAAGCCTCTGACGGCGTTGTACTTTCCGGCACTGGCGAGCCAGGGTCTTCGCTTTCGATCCTGTTCGAAGGTGTGACCCAGACCGTGACCGTCGCAAATGACGGCAGCTGGTCGTCGGCCTTTGATGCCTCTGCGATTGGCACCGGCACTTACGACAGCACCGTGTCCATCACCGCCACCGATCTGGCAGGCAACAGCCACACCGAGACCTTCACTGTTCACATCGACACAGACGGCCTTGCGACGATCACCTCTCCGATTGCGGGCGATGACATCGTGAACGCTGCCGAAGCCGCGGCGGGCGTGACCCTCACCGGCACCGCCGAGCCGGGCTCGTCGGTCGCTGTGACCGTTGAAGGCGTCACCCATACCGTGAACGCCGCTGGCGATGGCAGCTGGTCTGCCACCTTTGCCGCCGGTGAAATCCCGCAGGGCACCTACGACACCACCGTGACCGTGACCGCAACCGATCTCGCGGGCAACGTGACCAGCACGTCGGACAGCTTCCGCGTGGACACCGAAATCTCGGCGGCCATGAACCCGAGCCAGCTGGGCGGCGACAACACCGCCAACGCCACCGAAGTGGCTGGTGGCTTCACCCTCACCGGCACCGCAGAGCCTGGCTCTTCCGTGGCTGTGACCATGGAAGGTGTGACCCACACCGTGACCACCGCGGCCAACGGCACTTGGGCGGCGACCTTCGCAGGCGGTGAAATCCCACAGGGCACCTACAACAGCACCGTGTCCATCACTGCAACCGATGCGGCAGGCAACAGCGCCACCACCACCGGTACCGTGGCTGTGGACACCGAACTGTCCGCAGGCATCAACACCGGCCAGGCAGGCGGTGACGACATCGCCAACGCCGCAGAAGTGGCTGGCGGTCTGAGCCTCACCGGCACCGCCGACGCGGGCAGCAGCGTGGTTGTGCAGATCGCTGGAGCCTCTCGCACTGTCACCGCCGCCGCAAACGGCACCTGGGTGGCCAACTTCACCGCTGCGGACATCCCGCAAGGGGAATACGACACCCCGGTGACCGTGACCGCAACCGATGCCGCGGGCAACACGGCCACTGCCACCTCGACCATCCATGTGGACACCACCACCTCGATCGACGTGGACCTCTCTGCAGGCGTATTTGCCGCTCCGGTCAACGCCGCGCAAATGCAAGGCGGTGTGGTACTGGAAGGCACAACGGAGCCAAACTCCTCGGTGGTTGTGACTGTGGACGGCGTGGTGCGCAGCACAACGTCTGATGCGTCCGGCAACTGGTTTGTGACCTACGAAAATGGCTCCTTGGCCGAAGGCACTTACACCGCAAACGCCACCCTCTCGGTGACCGATGCGGCCGGCAACACCGCCACCGCCAACGCCACCTTCGCCGTGGACACCGAAATCACCAACCCGGTTGTGCAATCCGTGACCTTCTCGGACGACGATGTGACCTCTCTGTCGCTCAGCACTGAAAATCAGGACTACGAAATCCACGCCCTCAACCAGGACGGCTCCACCGCCGAACTGGCCACTACAGAAGTGGCGCTGGGTGGCGATGAATCCCTATATGTGCTGAACCCGAAAGCCTCCGATGGCACCCATCTGGTGATTGCCTCCACGGATGACGCGGGCAACCAGTCCGATACATTGCTGGTGCTGGATGACAACGTCACCAACGCAGGCACGCTGGATCACGCTGCGGCTGGCAACTTCAACATCGAAGGCATCGAGTTGGACTACGCGTCGGACGCAAACCTGACCCTGACCGAGGCCCAGATCAAAGAGCTGTCTGACACATCCGACACGCTCACGATCCACGGCGGATCTGATGACCAGATCACCGTCACCGACGCAACCAAAACCAACCAGACCGTGGACATCGAAGGCGAAGCCTATGATGTCTACACCGTTGGCAATGACGGCGTGACCCTGATCGTCGACCAAGACATCAACGTCATCATCTGATGATCGTTTTGGGGCGGCCACGGGCCGCCCCTCGCAAATCCAAAGCTCCGGAATATCGCTGCCACCATGTCCCGCTGCCATCTCCCCACTTGCTTGCCGCTCCTCCTGGGAGCCACGCTTCTGAGCGGCTGCATGGCCAATATGAGCGAGCACCTGCCGGACATGAGCAAGCCCATGGGCCTGCTGAAAGCCAAACCCGAAGGCGCCGAGGCCGCCGCCGAGGTCAGCAAACGCACCAGCTTTGAGCAGGACGCGGATGCCAAAACCCAAAGCGAAATCCTCAACACGCTTCTGGCCCGCCGCTCCGTCATTCCAAACGACAGCGCGATGGGACACGTGGCCGACGTGGCGCTGACTTCCTCGCGCCGCTCCGCCGAGGCCCAACTGCAAACCGCCAAATTGCGCGCCCAGGCTGAAAACAAAAACTGGCTCCCGACCCTGAGCCCCGAAATTTCCCTCAACACCCTCAGCGACGTGATCGCCGGTCTTGTGTTTGAACAGGTGCTGTTTGACCACGGCCGCAAAAAGGCAGAGCGTGAATATGCCGCCGCCGATGTCGAAGTTGCGGCCGTCACCCTCTCCGAAGATCTGAACGAACGCACCTACACCGCGCTAGCGCTTTATATCAAAGGCTTGCGCGGTCAGGAGAAGGCCCAGGTTGGCAACAAAGGCCTCGCCCAGCTGCATCATTTTGAGCGCATTGTGCAGGGGCGTGTGGACGGTGGTGTCTCCAACAAAGGCGACCTGCGCATGGTGCGCACCAAAATCCAGACTCTGGAAACCAAAAGCGAAACCGCCGCTGAAAGCGCAGGCACCGCTCTGGCCGAACTCAAAGCCATGACCGGCACCGCCTTTACGCTGAAGCCGGTCTCCGCCCTCTCTGCCCAGTCTTACCCAGCGGTAGAACCGCTGGACGTGCTGCGCGCCCGCGCCGAAGCCGAACGCTCCGTCGCCCAAGCCACCGTGGAACGCGCCGCGCAACTGCCCGGTCTCAAGGCCACCGCCCGCACCACCAACCGCGGCAACAGCGCGGGTCTGAACCTCTCCAACGACGTTGGCCTCGGCCTTGGCACCGGCGACCGCCTGAAAGCCATCGAAGCCTCCAAAGACATTGCCGCCCGCCAGGTGGACGAAGCCCGCGAAGATGGCGCGCGCGACCGCAAACGTCTGGAAAGCAACATCCAAAGCCTCGAACGCCAAGAGCGTGAGGCCAACCAGCTCGCCCGCGAAGGCCGCGACACCTACAAACTGTTTGAAGCTCAGTTCCGCGCCGGCCAACGCTCCGTGCTCGAAGTGGTCGATGTTTACGAACAATCCGTGCTGCGTTCCCTTGACGGCGTCGACGCCAAATACGACAAGCTGCTGGCGCAACTAGAGCTCGCCCGTGATCTGGGCTTGCTGGCAGACGGAGACGCAATTTGAGCGACGGGACACCCAAAGGCAAAGCACCGGTGGTGCTCTCAATTGCGGCGGTGAAATCCACCAAAGCCGCCAACAAAGCCCCCGCGCCTACCCAAACGCCTTCCCCCGCACAAGTCGCTCAAATCAATCCAAAAACCGTCGCGGCACCGGCACCAGCCAAACCTGCGGCAGCGCCTGCGCCGTCGGATGCCATCCACGATCTGGTGGAGGCCACCGCCACCCGCATCCAACACCGCGCCACGCTGATCTCCACACTCGCCTCGCTTAACGGCGTCGACATTCCGGTCACCGATGTGGCCGAGCATATGTGGACCAATGCGCCTGGTGATGTCTCTGTCAAAGCGCTCTCTGGCGCGCTCGCCCATGCCGGTGTGGAACCCAAAATTCATCACAAGATGAAGGTCACCGCCGCCGCTTGGCCCGCCGTCGCGATGATGAACAATGGGCAGGCCATTTTGGTCTTGTCTCAGGACGAAGACACGCTCTACGTCTATGACGACAGCTGCGCCGACAATCGCGCCGAAGTGCCAGTCAACGAGTTTGAGCCCTTCTTCTCCGGCACCGCCCTGCGCGCCAAGGTTTCTTTGCGCCAACTGGCCGAGCGTCACGTGCCGCAGATCGCAGACGGCATGTCCGGCCACTGGTTCTGGGGCGAATTCACCAAATACCGCCGCCACATGGGCGAGATCATGCTGGGCTCGCTCGTTGCCAACCTTTTGGCCGTCGCCGTCGCGCTCTTCTCTCTGCAAGTCTACGACCGCGTCATCCCGCACCAGTCTCAAGCCACCCTTTGGGTGCTCGCCGTCGGCGCAATCTTCGCCATTGGCCTCGAAGGCCTGCTCAAACTCGCCCGCGCCAAGATGAGCGACGCCGCTGGCCGCCGCATGGAACTTTCCATCCAGCACCGCCTGATGAAGCGCCTGTTGGGCATGCGCTCGGACCGCCGCCCCCTGCCCCCATCCGGCCTGTTTGCCGCGATGCGCGATTTCGGCGCGGTGCGTGACTTCTTCACCTCCACCACCATCTCGGTGCTGGCAGACATGCCGTTTATTGTCATCTTCCTCGCACTGGTGGCTTCCATCGCAGGCAACCTTGTCTGGGTGTTGATGCTCGGCGGCGTGCTCATGGTCCTGCCCGCCTATGTCTTGCAAAAACGCATGATCAGCCTGTCGCGCGAAACCCAAGGCGCCTCCGCCAAAGTAGGCCGCCTGCTGCAAGAGGTCATCACTGAGCTCGACACCGTGAAAACCCAACGCGGCGAAGACCGCGTGCTGCGCCTGTGGGACGAGCTCAACGCCGTTTCCAGCCACTCCTCCGCCGAACAACGCCGCCTCAGCTCCGCCCTGACCTACTGGTCCCAAGGCGTGCAGCAAATGACCTATATCGCCACTGTGGTGATCGGCACCTATCTGGTGTTTGCGGGCGAATTCACCGTCGGCACCATCATCGCCTGCGGCATCCTCACCTCGCGCACGCTGGCCCCGCTGACTCAGTTCGCGGGCACTCTGGCGCGCTGGTCCAACGTCAAAGGCGCGCTGGAAAGCCTTGATGCCATTGCGCTTTCTGAGCAGGAAAAAGACGGCGAGCGCAAATACCTGCGCCGCGAAAAACTCGAGGGCCAGTTCGAACTGCGCGAGCTGTCCTTTGCCTATGACGAAGACAGCGGCGCCTCCCTCGATGTGCCCGGCGTGGTCATCAAACCGGGCCAGCGCGTGACTATCCTTGGCGCCAATGGCTCCGGCAAATCCACGCTGCTGAAGCTCATGGCCGGTCTCTACGGCCCCACCAAAGGCCGCGTGCTGCTCGACGGCACCGACATGGGCCAGATCGACCAACGCGACCTGCGCCGCAATATCGGCTACCTCAGCCAGGACGTGCGCCTGTTTGCAGGTTCCTTGCGGGACAACCTCAACCTCACACAGCTCGAACGCGACGACGACCGCCTGATGGCCGCGCTCGATTTTGCCGGCCTCGGTCCCTTCCTGCGCAATCATCCGCAGGGGCTGGACCTACAAATTCGCGACGGCGGCGAAGGACTGTCAATCGGCCAGCGCCAATCTATCGGTTGGGCGCGCCTCTGGCTGCAAAACCCCAGCATCGTTTTGCTCGATGAGCCCACCGCTGCGCTCGACCAAACGCTAGAACGCACGCTGGTCAGCCGCCTGTCCACTTGGCTCGAAGGCCGAACCGCCCTTATCGCCACCCACCGCACGCCGATCCTTGCGCTCTCCACCCGCACGCTGATCCTGCAAAACGGCCGCCTCGTGGTCGATGGCCCACGGGAACAAGTCCTCGCCCACCTCGCCGGAGGGGCCAACGGATGACCACATCCGAGTTTGAGAACGAAACCGGCCTCGACGAGCAACTCAAAGCCTCCCGCCTCACGATCCGCCTGATTGCCGCCGCAGTCGGGCTGTTTGTCATCTGGTCCGCCTTTGCCTGGGTCGACGAAATTGTGCGGGCTGACGGTCAGGTCGTGTCCTCCTCACGCTCCCAATCCGTGCAAAACCTCGAAGGCGGCATCCTCGCCAACCTCGCCGTCAAACAGGGCGACTTGGTTGAGGCGGGTCAAGTGCTCGCCACTCTGTCTGACACCCGATTCCGCTCCGCCTTTGACGACCTACAAGACCAGATCGACGCGTTGGAATTGCGCCGCCTGCGTCTTGAAGCCGAGATCGACGGCCAGTTCGAATTTGACGTGCCTGAAGAGCTTGCCAAACGCGCGCCCCGCATTCTGGCCTCTGAAAAAGCCCTGATCGAAGCCCGCCAGACCGACATCGACAGCCGCCGCGAAGGCGCCTTCACCCAGCTCGAACAGGCCCAAGAAGAGCTCTCCAACATGGAGCGTCTCTACAAGAAAGAGTTTGTCGCCCTGCTGGAGGTCAACAAGGCCCGCGAGAAAGCCTCCGAGGCCGAAATCCGCTACATGGACATCCTCACCCAGGCCGAGCTGGCGCTGGCGGAGGAATACTCCGAAACCCTCAAAGAGATCACCTCGCTCAAGCAGGAAATGCGCCTCGCGCAAGACCAGCTGTCGCGCACCGTGATCACCGCGCCCATGCGCGGGATTGTGAACAACCTCGCCGTGACAACCATCGGCGGCGTGGTGCGGCCAGGCGAAGAAATCTTTGAAATCATCCCCTTGGGCGAAGAACTTTTTGTCGAGGCCCAAGTCCGCCCGGAAAACATCGCCAACGTCGAGCCGGGCCAAGACGCCTCCATCAAACTCACCGCCTACGACTACACCATCTATGGCTCGCTCAAAGGCAAGGTGGATTTCATCTCCGCAGACACTTTTGAAGACGAACGCGACCCCTCTGCGCCGCCCTACTACAAGGTCACCGTCAACGTGAACGCCGACGCGCTGACTGAGCGCCAGAAGGCCATCGAAATCCGCCCCGGCATGCGCGCCACCGTGGAACTGCACACCGGCTCCAAAACCGTCCTGCGCTACCTGATGAAACCGCTGTATAAGAGCAAAGAGGCCTTCCGGGAGCCCTAGGCGCAACCTCCGCGCGATCAAACTGTTGCGCAACCTGACCGCAACGTCGAAGGTGCCACCATGACACCAGAAACCGCGTTCTCCTTCTCAGCTCTCAGCGACTCGGCACAACGCCACATTCGGGTGTTCCAAATCCACCAGTTTCTGGACCGTTTTGCCATGGGTCTCACGGTGGCCGTGGTCGCGCTGGCCTTGACCGACCGCGGCATGGATCTCTTCCAGATCTCGCTGCTTTTCGGGGTTTATTCCCTGACCACCATGACAATGGAGCTGCCCTTTGGCGGCTTGGCCGACAGCATCGGGCGCAAGCCGGTCTTCCTCACAGCCGTCATCGCCAGCCTGATCTCCCTCGCGCTGTTTCTCTCCAGCAGCAATTTCTACGTGCTGGCGCTCTCTTTTGCTTTCATTGGCTTTGGCCGCGCCCTGCGATCCGGCACCTTGGACGCGTGGTTTGTCGAAACCTTCAAAACAACCGCCCCCAACGTGGACGTACAACCCGCCCTCGCCAAAGCGCAAACTGCCAATGCCATTGGCCTCGCCATGGGCGCGATCCTCGGCGGCCTTCTCCCCGACATCCTCGGACCCTATGCGCAATCCCTCGGGTTCAGCCCTTATGACACCTCCTACGCTGCCAGCTTTGCCGTGATGCTCGGCGTGTTTGCCTTTACCAAGCTGGCCATCATCGAGCCGCCTCGCCCCAAGCACCCACGCGGGCTCATACAAGGCTTTGCCAACGTGCCGCTGGTGATCAAGGACGCGGGCCTGCTGGCCCTCAAACACCGCACGCTCTCCCTGCTGCTGGCCGCACTGGCGATCTTCCTCATGGCCACCAACCCGGTCGAGGTGCTCTGGCCCACTTTCGCCAAGCCGATGCTGGACGCGACTTTCGCCAACACCGCCATCGGCGCCCTGACCGCCACCTATTTCTTCGCCATCGCCTTTGGTGCCGCGCTCTCGCCACACGTCAGCAAACTCTTCAAACGCCACCACGCCAAAACTCTCGTAGCCACCTTTACTTGTCTCGCCGCACTACAAATCGCCCTCGCCTACCAAGGCCACATCCTCGCCTTCGCAACCGTCTTCATCCTCTATTCCATCTGTCTCGGCATCTGCGAAACCCCGGCCAGCAGCATCCTGCACCGCTGCGTTGCGGATCATCAGCGCTCCACCCTGCTGTCCCTGCGTTCCCTGATCCAACAACTCGGCGCGGCACTAGGCCTGCTCCTTACCGGGTCCGTCGCAGAGCTCTACTCCCTCTCCATCGCATGGAGTCTCGGCGCAGTGTTCCTGCTCCTAGCGGCCGTGTTGTGCTTGATGTTGGAGAAGCAGATAAAAGCTGAACAGATTTAGACATACGTCACCTCCCGAGCCCTCGCCACATTCTCGCCGCACAAATCATCAGCAACGCCAGCGCCACAGCTCCTTTCCCCGCAACTATGCCGTGACTTGTCCCGCGCCCTCCCGTACTCCTGAAGCACAGCAACAGGAGCCGCGTCCCATGGACCTCACTCACATCCTTACCTTCAATCTTGCACTGGCCGCCGCCATTGCCAGTCCCGGCCCAGCTTTCCTGATTTCCGTAAAAACCACCCTCACCGCGGGCCGCCGTGCTGGTCTCGCTGTGGGGGCCGGTCTCGGCCTCATGGCCGCGCTCTGGACCCTGGCCGCCCTTATGGGGCTGGAAGTGATCTTCACCGCCTTCCCATGGGCCTACCTCGCCGTGAAAACCATCGGCGCGCTTTATCTGATGTATATCGCCTACGGCATGTGGAAAGGCGCTCGTGATCCTTTGGCACCAACCGACGTGAAACCGGCCCATCACGCTTTCTGGCAAGGGCTGATGATCAACCTGATGAACCCCAAATCGGTGTTGTTTGCCGCCGCCGTGCTGGTGGTGATCTTCCCCGCCAACATGACGCTCTCGGAAAAAGGCTTCATCTTCTCCAATCACCTGGTGATCGAGCTGATCTTCTACAGCCTGCTGGCCTTTGGCATGAGCACAGCCACAGCCCGCGCCGCCTACCTGCGCGCCAAGACCTATCTCGACCGCATCGCCGCCGTGGTACTTTCCGCCCTCGGCCTGCGCCTTCTGTTTGGCAAATAACACCTGATAAACAAAAAATGGCGGCCCGAGGGCCGCCAGAGTTGGACAAGTAAGCCAGAGCAGGAGGCTTACCCACCCGCAATCATTTGCCGGAGCGTGTCCGCGCTCAACAGCGTCCCCACAGAGACATTCTTTCCACCCATCGCTGCCTTGGCAGACACCACAGAAACCACCGCAGGGTTGTTGCCATTGGTCAGCGCCAGAACCGGCGCGCCAGAGGCGCCAAAGTTGACTTCACAGCTCATCACCAGCGTTTCCTGCTGACGGGCCAGCACGCGGCAGGGATATTCCAGAATCGGATCGGTGCGGTTGCTGATGGTGTAGCTCAACACCCCCAGCATATCGCCGCTGGACAGGTTGGCACCGTAGCGCATGGGCAGCACAGAGTTCTTTGCAATTGGCGTGCCCAGCTTCAGCAGCGCGATGTCACTGCCCACTTGAGCTTTGCCCTTGTGGTTGTGGATGTAATCGGGATGCGCCGTGGCGACAGAGACTTTGCGAACCGCCTTGGCCTTGCCGCGCTTCAAACCAGCCTGAAACTCGATCTGATGGGGCTGGAGTTTTTTGCCGGTACGCGGGTCATAAAGACAATGCGCGGCGGTCAGCACCAAATCCGGTGAAATCAATGCCCCCGTACACATCGCCTTACCTGACAACATCAGGCGTCCAACCGCTGCCTCTCCGGGCAGCTTCCCTGTTACGTTTGCTTCGGCATGCAACACGGCTGGCAGCAGCGTTACAAGTGTGGCGAGTAGTCTAATGGCGCGCATGGTGCCTCCCTCAAATCCTTGAAATCACTTGAACAAGCATCTGGGGCAGCATTCGGACCAAATCGGTGCCATTTGCGGTCTGTTTCTGGGGCACGCGGTGTTCGACTTGGGGCCAAAACAAGGCAGTCGTTAAAATCCAACTCTCCGCAATTTGCGTAAAAATCGATGTATATATAAGGAGAGCCCGCAGTCACTGTGGTCGATGAATTTGACAATCGTAAAGGCAGAGCAAACTGTCTCTTGCGCCCGCCCTATTTTCGGCCCATTGCTGCGCTAGGATGCGCGACATGAAAGACAACCTGCATATGACGGATGAATCCTTTGCCCCTACGGCTGAGAACCAGCGCCGCTTCCGCGACGCCCTTGGGTGCTTTGCCACCGGTGTGACCGTTGTCACCGTGCCCACCGCTCAGGGTCCACTTGGCATGACCGCCAATTCTTTCTCTTCTGTGTCGCTTGATCCGCCGCTGGTGCTCTGGTGCCCGGCCCGCAATTCAGAGCGCCACCCGTTCTTTGCCGGTGCCAGCCACTTTGCCATCCATATGCTGCGCGATGACCAAAGCGCACTGGCCATGGACTTCGCCCGCAACGGCGATCCCTTCGCCACATTGCAACATGGCACCAACGCCGATCACGTGCCGCTGTTGCCGGATTGTCTGGCCCGCTTTGAATGCCGCACCCATGCGGTGCACGATGGCGGTGACCATGACATTGTGGTGGGTCAGGTGGAACGCCTCTGGGTCGGCGAAGGCAAACCCTTGGTCTTTGCACAGTCCCACTTTGGATGCTTTGACGCCAACGCCTAAGCCTCTATAATTTCAGCGCTTTACACAGCCCCGCTCAAGGTAACGCAGGGTTGCGTCTTTGACATGGCTTTTCCCCACTATTTTTGTTGTGAATCAAAGTGGGCCCTCCATATTGGGAGCATAACGCGCCAACAAATTACCCTTTTGAGCACTGGAGCCTCCCTTGGAACAGTCCGCCCCTCACGTGAACAGTTTTGACGCCATGCTGGCCGCCACCGCGCCGCTGGACCCGATTGCCACCGCCGTTGTGCACCCCTGTGACGCCGCCTCTCTGATCGGCGCGCTCGAAGCCCGCGACAAAACCCTGATCACCCCCATTCTGGTCGGACCCGAAGACCGCATCAAAGCTGTCGCAGCCGAGGAAGGCCACAACATCGACGGGTTGGACATCGTCGACGCCAAACACAGCCACGCCAGCGCCCAGGCCGCCGTGCGTCTTGTGCGCGAAGGCAAGGCCCAGGCCCTGATGAAAGGCGCGCTGCACACCGATGAGGTCATGAGCGCCGTGGTCGACAAGGTCACCGGCCTGCGCACCGAACGCCGCATGAGCCACGTCTTTGTCCTCGACGTGCCCACCTACCCCAAACCGCTTCTGATCACCGACGCCGCAATCAACATCTTCCCCGATCTGATGGTCAAAGCCGACATCGTGCAAAACAGCATTGAGCTCGCGCACGCGATTGGCGTCGACGAGCCGAAAGTGGCCATCCTCTCCGCGCTGGAAACCATTTACCCCAAGATCCCCTCCACTGTCGAAGCCGCAGCACTCTGCAAAATGGCTGACCGGGGCCAAATCACCGGCGGCGTGCTGGACGGCCCCCTGGCCTTTGACAACGCCATTTCGCGCAAGGCCGCGGACGCCAAAGGCATCACATCTCCCGTCCCTGGCGAAGCCGACATCCTCGTCGCCCCTGACCTGGAAGCTGGCAACATGATCGCCAAACAGCTGATGTACCTCGCCGGTGCCGACAGCGCCGGTCTCGTGCTGGGCGCGCGCGTTCCGATCATGCTGACCTCCCGCGCCGACGGCACGCTCAGCCGTCTGGTCTCCGCCGCGCTGGCGCAGCTCATGGTGCACCACACCCTTGGTCGGGACCTGATGTGATGCCGGAAACACAAGACGCCTTTCTGGTCCTGAACGCCGGATCGTCCTCCATCAAATACGCCGTCTATGGCGCTGATCTGAAACAGATATTGCATGGCCAAGTCGACCGCATCGGCCTGGACCCGCAATACCACGGCGGCGCTAAACACATTGACGTGCCGGTGGCGGACAACGCCACCCACGCCGAAATTCTCGACTGGCTGCTGACCCATATCGCGGGCCTCTCCGACAACCTGCGCATCATCGGTGCGGGGCACCGCGTGGTGCATGGCGGTCAAGACTTTGCCGCCCCCGCGCGTGTCACCGACGACGTCATTGCCAAGCTGCGCACCCTCGCCCCGCTGGCGCCTGGTCACCAACCGCACAACCTCGCCGGCATCGCCGCCGTCGCCCGCCGCTGGCCCGATATCCCGCAGGTCGCCTGCTTTGACACTGCTTTCCACCGCACCCAGCCGCGCATCGCACAGCTCTTCGCCATCCCGCGCAGCTTCTCTGATGATGGCGTGCTGCGCTACGGTTTCCACGGGCTGAGCTACCACTATATCTCCACCCAACTCCCGCACCACTTGGACAAACCCAATGGCAAAGTCATCGTGGCCCACCTCGGCAACGGCGCTTCCATGTGTGCCATGCAGAACATGAAGTCCGTCGCCACCACCATGGGCTACACCGCGCTCGACGGTTTGGTCATGGGCCGCCGCTGTGGCGAACTTGACCCCGGTGTGATCTTCCACATGCTACGCGACCGCGGCATGTCCGTGGCAGACATCGAAGACACATTGGGCACCAAATCCGGCCTCCTGGGTGTCTCCGATATCAGCTCCGACATGCGCGACCTGCTCGCCTCGGACAGCCCGGCGGCCGCCGAGGCCGTGGACCTCTTTGTCTATCAGGCTTGCAAGAAAATCGGCGCCTTGGCCGCGTCCATGGGCGGCGTTGGCTCTCTGGTCTTCACAGGCGGCATAGGCGAAAACTCCGCCGCCATCCGCGCCCGCATCCTGCAAGGCTGCGCCTGGCTTGGCGCGGACATCGACGACGCGGCCAACGCGGCAGGAAACGCCCGGATCACCACCGCAAACAGCCGTCTCGCCGCCTTTGTCATCCCCACCGACGAAGAAGGCATCATCGCCGGCGAAACCCAACGCTTGGTTAGCTAGAAAACATCGCCCGTCGCACAGGCGGCGGGCGCACTTCCCCGCATCACCCCTAATGACTTCCCCACAAAACCGCCCTAGCCTGCCCCCATGGATTTGTTTGAACGCTTTGTCACCCTCTGGGTTGTGATCGACCCGATCGGCACCATCCCCGTCTTCATCGCCGTCACCGCCGCCATGACCGCGCCGGAACGGCGCAAAACTGCCCTCCTTGCTGCAGCAGTCTCTGCAGCGGTCCTGCTCTTCTTCCTTGTCTTCGGACAACTGCTGATCGACGGCCTTGGCATCAGCCTGCTGTCCTTCCAGGTCGCGGGCGGCATTGTGCTTTTCCTATTTGCGCTTACCATGATCTTTGGTGAAAGCAAACCGGAGAGCGACAAGCACGCCGCCGACGCAGACGCCGAGCTGGCCCAAAAGCCCTCACCGGCCGTCTTCCCGCTGGCGGTCCCGTCCTTGGCAAGCCCCGGCGCCATGCTCGCGATTGTTCTTTTGACCGACAACAACACCGTATCGATCCCGGATCAGGCCATCACAGCCGTGGTTATGCTGGTCGTCCTGGTGTTTGCCTACCTCTGCATGCTGGCCGCTGGCCCCATCATCCGCGCAATCGGCAACTCCGGTGCCGCCATTGTCAGCCGCGTTATGGGCATGATCCTGGCATCCGTGGCCGCCGACCTCGTGATCGGCGCGGCGCTCGAGATCGCTAAAACGGGATCACTCTAAGAGACGCGCAGGCGCGTTAACCTATCGCGCCTCAAAACACGCACCTCCGCAAAACAGCCGCGACACCGACAGAATACCGACGCGCAAAACGTCGGTAGTCTCAAGGGTTAACGCACCGCGCTATAGGTCGATTTCGATCACCCCACCGGCCTCTTTTGCCCGGCTCTGACAGAGGATCACGGCGCTCTCACGCTGCTTGTTGGACAGCACAAAATCACGGTGCTCTACCTCACCGGACAAAAGCCCACATTTACAGACTCCGCAGATCCCATCGGCACATTTCACATCCACATGCACGCCGTTATCCAGCAGAACATCAGTTGCAATTTTATCCGCCGGAACAAGCAGTTCCCGTCCGTCCTTGAGCTTCAGTGTGAAGTCGAAGTTCTCAAACTCCGGCTGCTCCGGCACATTGAAGTACTCCAAATGCCGCGCCTCTTCCGGGAAGCCTTGACGCTCTGCTGCCTGCATCACCCCGTCCATAAACCGGTCCGGCCCGCAGGTGTAGACATGCCACCCATCCTGGTAGCCGCTCAGCAAGGCGTCCAAATCTGCCCGCGTGCCCTTGTCAGAGAAGTGGAACACCACCTTGTCCGCCCAGGGCATTGCCTTGAGATCATTGATATATCCGGCGCTATCTTCGCGACTTGCAGAGTAGTGCAACGCAAAATCCCGGCCCAGATCATGCAGGCGATGGGCAAAGGCAATCATCGGCGTAATCCCGATCCCGCCGCCCATCAGGAAGGTCTTTGTCGCATCCTCAACCAGCTCAAAATGGTTGATCGGCTTGGACACAAACACCTTGCGCCCTTCGCGGAAAATCCTGTGCAGGAAAGCACTTCCGCCCCGCCCTTCGTCTTCACGCAACACACCGATCTGATACTTTGACCGATCTTTAGGATCTCCGGACATGCTGTACTGGCGCAAAAACTCCGGCGCGACCAACACATCCAAATGCCCGCCCGCGGTCCACTCCGGCAACGGCGTGCCGTCCAAGGTCTGGAATTCATACTTCGTCACATCCGCCGTCATCGGCTCAACATGCGAAATCTGCACCTGCAACACCGGCGCATCCTCTGCATCCGGCACCTCATAGCGGTCAATCACACTTTCGTCGCCGGAGGCCACACGCGCCTTATACTCCTCAGCGGAAACCATTGAGTCATAGGCCTGAATCCCCGCCTCTCGATCCATCGGGAACGGATACGGCCACGGATGTGGGGCGAGCGCCGCTGGATAGACCGCCAGCGTCTGATCCTCATATTTCAGGTCCAGATCTTTCTGCAAATCCCGCCGGTTGAGTGGATGCTGCGTCGGCCGATACGCCCCGTCTTCCTCCAGCTCAATGTCCCACCACCATTTCTTGGTGTCGTTTAACCCACCATTGCCAACCGCGTCGTCCAATTTGGCCAAAGGTTTGGCAAGGCTCGGGAAATTGCTCGCCGCCCAGCGGAACGGCGCCTCGGAAAACAGCCCCTCTAGGTTCCAGGGGCAGGTCTTCATACACCGTCCACACATAGACCCGCCTGGCGTCGAAATCCGATAGGTCGCACACTTTTGACTGTCCGACTTCCAGATCTCATAGCCGTTGAACATCAGCTTTGGACCAGCTGTGATTGCGCCAGACGGACATTCCCGCGCGCACTTGTTGCAGTTCTCACAGAAGTTTTGCAGCCCAAAATCAATAGGTTGGTCGTGATCCATCGGCATATCCGTGGTCACCGCCCCGGACTTCAACCGCGGCCCCAGATAGGGGTTTAAGATCACCTCCCCAATCCGGCTCACCTCGCCCAGCCCCGACAGGAGCAGCAGTGGCGGTTGCAGCACTTCGCCGTCCATCACCGTATGCGCCTTAGCCTTGTAGCCGAGATTGCGGATCTGCTGCGCGATCACGCCGCCCAACAAGGAAAACCGCAAATACGCGCGCATGGACTGCGCCACGCTGATCCAGTCATCGCCGCTGGCGCCTTCCATGGTTTCATAACCTTGATCCACGATCATGCTGATCGCATTGTCATGCACCGGGTTGATCGGCGTGCCGGTGGCATCATGGCTGTACCACGCCCACTCCGGACAACGGCTCAAGCCCACCGCATCCACGCCAAGAAAGTAGGTCGCAGCTTTCAAATTCGCCGCGTTACGCTCTGAATCCGTTGGCTTTTTAACCTCAGCACTGGCGCCATCCTGCAACAGCACAAAGGCCCCCAAGGCCCGCCGCTGCGCCATACTCGGCGCGGCTTTACGCACGTAGTAACCGCCTTTGGCTGCATCCTGCAGCGACTTGCCCATGTCGCCAAACTGCACCCGCGCAAACATATCCGCGCGCTTGGGCACCCGCGCCACATTGGCCTCATCAATGTAGGTTGTCGGCGTCTCCACCCGTTTTAACCGCTCAAACGGTTGCGCCCCCTTCACGTAGTCCCGATTGCGGAACGGGTCCTGGTTCATCGCCGACTTGGCAAAGCCTTTGCCCAGCCACCAGGCCGGCCCTTGCGTCTTGAACCAAGGCTGTTCCGCCATCGGTGCCAACGCGCCATCATGGGCCAGCTCCATATCGGTGGTGATCACTGCCAAGCCATACCGCGTGCCCAACCACGGCGCCACCAAGGCGCCATCCTCACAAGACACGAGCCCAGCCGACAGCGCCACCTTGCCCAAATCCACATCCGAAGACGTCGCCGTATGTGCCTTGGCGCCAAAGCCCAACAGTCTGATATAATTGGCAATCACCACGGCACTTTCCGTGGCCCGCAAACAGGCGCGATGGTTCTGCGCGTCCAAGATCCAGTCACTGCCGGGCTCGCCCCGCTCCGGGTCCCGGTGGTGTTCAATCAAAAACACCAGCGCATGTTTGTGGCTCTCAATCGAGCTGGGTGGCATCTCCATGGAGTCCTTAAGATCGGCCATAATCAGGTCGATCCCCGCCGCCAAGGATTTGATCTGCCGCGTGCGCAACGCCTCAGCCAGCCGATCAATGTCCGGGTTGCGCCGCGGCTCCTCCAGCCGCGCCGCATCGGTTAGCGGCCCAACTCCCACCATAGAGGCATCGTTGAAATACCCGAATGATTTTAGGTGGTTGGCCCGCTCCACAGGATCACTCGGAATCTCTGACTGCACGCCATTGACCATCCCATCGCGCAGTGCATCCATCATCGCCTGGAACTCGCCCATGGCGTTCACGATGCTCTCTGGCTGCTCTGGACGGTGGAAGGTCAACACGGGGTCATCTGGCACATTCTGCCAGGCGGCAGTGTCCTGCCGCTTTAGTCGTTCCAATGGGTACGGGCCCAGATGCACTGGCCGCGCCTTGTCGGAAAAAAACTTGATCCCCATGATAGTCCTTCGCGCTGGTCTGCCACGCCATCCCCGGCACGACAGTTCTTAACAGGTTCAGTACGTCAGCTTTTTGTAACCATCAACGCCAGTTCGACCGGCGCGAGCCCCTCAATTGAACCGTGGATAACGTCCCCGGCGCTAACCGGACCCACACCAGACGGCGTGCCGGTCATCACCACGTCACCAGGTCCTAGGTGATAGAATTTCGACAGATGCATCACAATCTCGGTTGGCGACCAAACCATATCGCTCAATTTGCCGCCTTGGCGCGGCGTGCCATTTACAGACAGCGCAATTGTCTGATCGCCTATCGCTCCAAAATCCTTCACCCGCGTCAGCTCCGCGAACACCGCCGACCCTTCTACATCTTTGCCCAGCGACCACGGCCGTCGATGATCCTTGCCATCCTGCTGCCGGTCGCGCCGCGTCATGTCCAAGGCACACCCATAGGCGAATACCGCCGCCGCAGCCTCGGCCTCATCCGCCTCAAACACCTCGGCACCAACGGCAAACGCCAGTTCCATTTCATGGTGATAGTTCGACGTGCCCGCTGGATAGGGCAATTCCGCGCCGCTTAAGACCGCGTGGGCCACGGACTTGGTGAAATACCACGGTGCCTCACGATCCACCTCTCCGCCCATTTCCGCCGCGTGCGCCGCATAGTTGCGCCCCACACAGAAAATCCGACGCACGGGATAACGCGCGGTTTCGTCCCGCACCGGAAGGGCAAAAACCTCTGCTGGCTCAAACAGGTAGCGCAAAATCTTCCTCCACAACCTTCCCGCCACAGGCGGCAGGGATACGTTGTTTTAGCGCTATCAAACACCACAAGGAAGCGGCCTCACCAGGGTTTTATGTGAAAAGGAAGTTCCTGGGATCTGCCACCTGCGCCAAGGACAACTCCCCTTGCAACAACATGCCGCCATGATCGCCCACATAGATCACAATGCCCTGCGCCACCTCGGAAATCGTCAGGTCATCAATCGAGGTGATGTCATCATAATCCAACGAGATCACATCGCGGCCCGGCTCAAAGTCTGTGATGATGTCGCCATCCATCATGTCCTCCAGCTCAAAGGCAAAGGTGTCCGCGCCATTGTAGCCAGTCATTGTGTCGCGACCGCTGCCACCTTTCAGGGTGTCGCTGCCTTGCCCTCCATTCATGCTGTCGTTGTCGTCGCCGCCACGCAACACATCATCGCCTTCGTTGCCCAAAAGCGTATCCATGCCCTGATTGCCGGAAATGCTGTCGTTGCCTTCCCCCGCCTTCAGGCTATCGTCTCCACCGTAGCCGTACAGCGCGTCATTGCCTTCATCGCCATAGACAAAGTCATCCTGCTTGCCACCTTCAATGCGATCGTTGCCTTCCCCGCCGCGAATGGTGTCAAACCCGCCGTTGGCGACGATGTTATCATTGCCCTCGATGCCAAGAATTGAGTCATTACCACCGCCCGTCACAATGTTGTCGTTTCCTGTGGTCCCCACTATCTGACGCCCTTCTTCCGCAGGCGGTGGCGGGGATTCTCGGCCAAACTCATAAACCAACTGTACCATTTCATAAGGATTGAGAGATAGCTGAACCTCTGCGCTGTCCACTTCCACTTCTGTGACCGTGGCCCGCACATCGTATTCATTAAAGTAATACGGCTCCCCATCAATGATGGTGCTCTCTGCCTGAACATACTCGCCATCGTCGCGATACACCCCGTCAGAACTGTCGGCGGAGCGATCATACCCAACTTGGACTCCAGTAGCGCTCAAGTAACCAGAAACCAAGGATGTTAAATCCAGATCCAAATCCACGGCTTCCCCAGTTCGAGAAGCAACTTGGACCACAACCTTACTGCTGGTCGAATAGGCCTGAATCTCCATGCGACCGTCATCGTTGGAAAAATTGGTATCCAGCAGCTGCGTTCCCACCAGTTCCGATGACATCACATCAAAGGTCGCGCCGCGCACCGAGTTCACAACCCATCCATCCTCATTGAGGATCGGCATGTCAGAGCGCGTTCCCGCCAACATCGAGGTGGTGTTATGAACCACCGGCCAACCATGCGCTGCATCGGTGCCCCAACTGACCATATACTCCATCATCTCGGGTAAAATGCCGGACGAGCGGATACCGTTCTGTTCCAGATTGGTGGTGCGGATGTTCCATTCCGTCACATGTAGATCGAGCTCCTTGTCAAAATTGGCTTCCCAAATCGCATAGTCGTTAGGAATAAAGCCCTGCTCGTTGCCATCACCGGTGAACTCGTCGTAGTCGCGGCGATAGTAGTAATGCTCCACCACCCCATCGATCGCGTCGCGTGCTTCTTCAGACAGGAAATCGATGATGTGCTGGTTTGCGTCATCGCGGCGCTCGCCAAACGGGCGGTCATCCACCGAGGTGTGATACTCGCTGCCTTCATTCGGCGTCGCCATCTGCACAATGATACTTGGCTGATCGTCCTCGGACACGCCAGCCCGCTCCATGCCTTCCGCCAAGGCGCGCGCGGCAATATCCGCTTTGGTACCATAGGCTGTTTCACCAATGGCCCAATACTCATTGCCAATTTCAATCGCCTCGATCTGATCGGCATAGTCGGTGACCATAATCTCGGCAAACCGGGCAATGTCGTCGTATTTGTCCTCATATTCCTCGATGGAATAGAGTTTGGTCGCGATCACCATCGTGACCTTCACATCTGTACCGGTGTCATGCGCCGCAATTGCCGCATCCAGCGCATTGCGCACCTCTTCGCGCAGCACCATCTCGCCTTCTTCATTCTCTTCCAGCTCGATCACATTGAGCCAGTCGATGCCCTCATTTTCACCATCCAACGAGTCGCCCTGACCGGCCGGGAAGCGAAAATTCACAATATCCAGCGCCCGCGCACCTTCGACGTAGTTCTCCAGCGGCACGCCCATGTCCGTGTTCACGCTGAACACCGCATTGGCACCAAACATCTCTTGGGAGACATACATGCCTGTGCCCGACGAGCTTTGCAGCGTCATGGAAATCTGCGTGGCATCATTGCCGCCACTGGTCGGGGCGACTGTGGTGGTCGGCGACGGGTTGAAATTGCCAATCCACAGGGTGTGATCCACAATCAAATTGGTATCTATCCCATGCATCACCGCCATCATCCGACCGTCATATTCCAGGATCGCGTCGGTGCCGTTTTCATCCTGATAAATCACCAAATTGTCGGCCACTTCCTCCGCGCTCAGCGGCGTGCCATCCGGGCCCAGCAGCGTCAGGAATTCCACTTCTTGGTTTTCTGTCGAAAACTCGTAGCCATAAATCTCCACTGGTGCCATGCCGTCTTCGGTGGGCACATAGATGTCATAGGCATCGCGACCTTCCTGGCCGCCAATCACATCACCAGCATCGGCAATAAAGTGGTCATCGCCAAACCCGCCAATCGCCAGGTCTTGCCCCTCGCCACCGGCCACACTGTCGCGAGTGTTGAGAACATCATCGCCCTGCCCACCTTCCAGCGTGTCTCCGCCAAGCCCGCCAATCAGCGTGTCATCGCCAAGACCACCATGCAGGTTGTCATCTGTCGGCGCACCACTGGCATCCCCCTCCAGCAGGTCGTCGCCATCCAGCAGCCCTGTCAACTCCGGCGAGAAGTTGCCCAGCCAGTTAGTGTCAGCCCGGAAATCATCTGCGGGATAGCCTTCAATAAAGGCCACCATCATCCCGTCATAATAGACCTCAACGCCGGAGCCATCTTCAGCATCCGCCAGCCGTCCGCCATTGGCCAGAATGTCCTCGCGAGAGATGATATCTCCTTCTGCATTGAGGAAGGTCAGCAGATCCGTGCGCAGTTCCGCACCTTCCCCATGGAACAGCTGGAAATCGGTGATCGTCACAGGCGCGCCGCCCACAACCACTTCGAACTTATCCACCCCGTCCCCGCCGGTGAGCGTGTCACCGTCATCCCCAATCAGCCGGTCATTGCCAATCCCGCCGTGCAGCACGTCCGAGGCGGTCTCTTCCGCCAAATCATCCAGCGCGACAAGCACGTCGTCGCCTTGATCGCCGCGCACGTAATCAGAGCCGCTTCCGGCCACCACAACGTCATCGCCCGGCGAGCCAATCAGCGTATCATCACCGGCTTCTCCAAACAGGAAGTCGTCGCCCTTGCCGCCTTTGACCAGGTCATTGCCATCGTTGCCGTTGACCACATCCACGCCATGGCGGCCCAAAATCACGTCGTCGCCGGCCTCGCCATCGATAAAGTCATTGCCGCCGGCCCCATCCAGCCGATCATTGCCGGCCGCACCGGTCATCGTGTCATCGCGCTCGGTCCCAATCAGACTGTCGTCCGCGTCGGTGCCCGCAAACACCTCTCCCGGCTCGCTTGCAACCGGCGTTTCACCGCTGCCACCATCACCGGAGCCGCCGTCGTCACCGCCGTCATCCGCATCTGGCGTGTCGCCCCCCATGAGGTCGTCCAGCACATCTTCAATGGTGCCGCCGCCCGGCGTATCTCCTGTGGTATCCCCACCGGTAACGGTGTCATCACGTGTGTCCGGAGTGCCGTCGCTCCCGCCATCGCCCCCGCCATCGCCGCTGCCGTCCCCGCCCGATCCGGTGGAGCCATCAACAGTGGCCGCGGCCACGCCTGCCAACAAAGGCAATAAAACGCTCAAAAAAAACATAGACTGCCCCCACAGGTTTTGTCGGAAATTCGAAAAGTCGTCGGAGATAGTGCCAGCCCCTCCAGCCTACCGTCAAAATTGTGCAGAGGTTAAGAAAAATTTTATACGAACTGTTTCCAATTTCGGAACAGTTGCGCGCCAAAGGCGCATTTTCAGCACAAAACGACTAAAATCACATCTCCGCGATCCGGTTCGACGATCTCACATCAACCGACGAATCCAAGGTGCGAGGCGAGCATTTGCGCGCCTCTACGAACAAATCGAACATAGACAGAATCGCAAATCTGACGCAATTTTGGGGCAGAGCTTCTCACTTCCGCTAAGTTAGCGTTTGCATTTTCATAATATTTTGCAATTACTTAAACGCAAAGAGCGCCGGCGATAGGACTATCTACTAAATTATTAGTTGACTGAAAAAAGCGCATTTGACACCTTTAGGCATCCGGTCTGCTAGGCTGGTCTACAAACATTTGGGAGGACAAGATGCGGAAGTATCTTATCTCCGCCGTCGCGGCGTCTGCCGTGATTGCGGGTACACAATCGCTTTATGCCGACGAAGCGGCAGCCAAGCGCTGGATCGACGCAGAATTCCAGCCGTCTTCGCTGTCCAAAGACGAGCAGATGAGCGAAATGCAGTGGTTCATCTCCGCTGCACAGCCCTATGCGGGCATGGAAATCAACGTGCTGTCGGAAGGCATTCCGACCCACGGCTATGAAGCCGAAGTTCTGACCAAGGCTTTCGAAGAAATCACCGGCATCAAGGTCAACCACCAGATCCTCGGCGAGGGCGAAGTGGTTCAGGCGGTGCAGACACAGATGCAGACCAAACGGAACCTCTATGACGGCTACGTCAACGACTCCGACCTGATTGGCACGCACTCCCGCCTGCAGCTGGCCTACAACCTGACCGACATGATGGCGGGCGAATGGTCCGGCACCACCTCTCCGACGCTGGATCTGGATGACTTCATGGGCACCCAGTTCACCACCGGTCCGGATGGCGACCTGTATCAGCTGCCAGACCAGCAGTTCGCAAACCTCTATTGGTTCCGCAAAGACTGGTTTGACCGCGAAGACCTGCAAGAGGCCTTCAAAGCGAAATACGGCTATGACCTCGGTGTGCCTGTGAACTGGTCCGCGTACGAAGACATCGCAGAGTTCTTCTCCAAAGACGTGAAGAACATCGACGGTGTCGACATCTACGGCCACATGGACTACGGCAAACGCGCCCCTGACCTTGGCTGGCGTATGACCGACGCATGGCTCTCCATGGCGGGCGCAGGCTCCAAAGGCGAACCAAACGGTGTGCCCATCGACGAATGGGGCATCCGCATGGAAGAAGGCTCCTGTAACCCGGCTGGCGCATCCGTCACCCGTGGTGGTGCAGCAAACGGCCCAGCTGCGGTCTACGCGATCCGCAAATGGGACGAATGGCTGCGCAACTACGCCCCTCCCGGTGCGGCGTCTTATGACTTCTATCAGTCGCTGCCAGCTCTGGCACAAGGCAACGTGGCCCAGCAGATCTTCTGGTACACCGCCTTTACCGCAGACATGGTGAAGCCACAGTCTGAAGGCAACAACACCGTGGACGGCGACGGCAACCCATTGTGGCGTATGGCACCAAGCCCGCACGGCCCCTACTGGGAAGAAGGTCAGAAGGTTGGCTATCAGGACGTGGGCTCCTGGACCTTCCTGAAGTCCACCCCCTCGGACCGCGCCCAGGCCGCATGGCTCTATGCACAGTTCGTGACCTCCAAAACGGTTGACGTGAAAAAATCCCAAGTGGGTCTGACCTTCATCCGTGACAGCTCTGTGAACCACGAAAGCTTCACCGAGCGTGCCCCAAAACTGGGTGGTCTGGTGGAATTCTACCGCTCGCCTGATCGCGTGGCATGGTCCCCAACCGGCGTGAACGTGCCGGATTATCCGAAGCTCGCCCAAATCTGGTGGCAGCAGATCGGTGACGTGAACTCCGGTGCCTTTACTCCGCAGGAAGCGATGGACCGTCTGGCCGAAGAAATGGACATCACCATGGCCCGTATGCAGCGTGCAGACGAAGCTCAGAATGTCTACGGCGGCTGCGGCCCACGTCTGAACGAAGAGAAAGACGCAGAGTGGTGGTTTGCCAACGGCGGCGCGAAGCCAAAGCTGGACAACGAAAAGCCACAGGGTGAGACCGTCAACTACGACGACCTCGTAGCCCGCTGGAGCTCTAACTAAAAGCTGTAGCGCAAATTTGGGGAGCGGGCATTCGCTCCCCGAACAAGCGGCAACTTAAAGTTCCTCCAGACCATTCACTCCCCGTGAAATTGGTCGAACTGGCCGGGGCTTACCCTCTAAGCCCCGGCCAACCTGCCCAACTCCCCACCCACTCGGGTCCCTCCTCCACAGGGCGACACAAGGATCAAAAGGTGCATCCATGGCACTGGAAATAAATAATATTACGAAGGTCGTGCAGGGTGTGACACACATCAAACCCACGACCCTCACGTTGAGAAAAGGCCACTTCAACGTGCTGCTGGGCGAAACCGGCGCTGGCAAAACCTCTCTGATTAAGATGATGGCTGGGCTTGACCCGATCGCCTCCGGTCAGATCCTCATGGAGGGCGAAGACGTCACCGCCCTCACCACGCAAAAACGCAAGATCAGCCTCGTGCACCAGTTCTTTGTGAACTACCCGCACATGACCGTGTTTGAGAACATCGCCTCACCCCTGAAGGTCGCAGGCATGGCCAAATCCGAGATCAACGACCGCGTCGCAGAGGCCGCAGACATCCTGCAACTTGGCCCCATGTTGCACCGCCGTCCGCATGAGCTCTCCGGCGGCCAACAACAACGCTGCGCCCTCGCCCGTGCCATCGCCAAAGAAAGCCGCGCTGTATTCCTGGATGAGCCTTTGGCCAACCTCGACTACAAACTGCGCGAAGAACTGCGCGAGCAGTTGCCCGAACTTTTCGCCGGTCGTGGCGCCGTGGTGGTCTATGCGACATCAGAGCCTGAAGAAGCCCTACTGCTGGGCGGCGAAACCGCCCTGATGGTGGACGGCAACGTGGCGCAGTTTGGCCCCACCGCCGACATCTACCGCGCCCCGGCATCTTTGACCGCAGCGCGCGTGTTCTCCGACCCGCCCATCAACCACGCCCCAGTCACCAAACGCGGCGACGCCATACATCTTGGCAATCTTAGCTGGACCGCGTCTGGCGAGGCCGCTGGCCTGACCGATGGCGACTACATCATGGCCGTGCGCCCGCACCACGTGCTGCCCCATGCGCACGACGGCTCCGACGTGGCCCTGACCGGCCATGTCGGTGTGACCGAACTCTCCGGTTCGGAAAGCTCAGCCCACTTTGAGTTTGACGGCAACAGCTGGGTCAGCCTCGCCCATGGCACCCACCCCTACCGGATTGGCGAAGATCACAACTTCTTCCTTGATCCAACCACCTGTTTCTACTTCGCGCCCGACGGCGCCTGCGTCGGCTAAAGGGCACAGATCAATGGCGAAAATCACACTCAAAAACCTGCGGCACAGTTACTTTCCAGAGCCCAAAGGCCCGCAAGACTATGCCCTCAAAGAAGTCGATCTGGATTGGCAGGACGGTGGCGCATACGCTCTGCTTGGCCCGTCCGGCTGTGGCAAATCCACCCTTCTCAACATCATCTCCGGCCTGTTGGAACCATCCGAGGGCCAAATCCTGTTTGACGGCCAAGACGTCACCAAACTGCCACCTGATCAGCGCGACATCGCGCAGGTCTTCCAGTTCCCGGTGATCTACGACACCATGACCGTGCGTCAGAACCTCGCGTTCCCGCTCAAAAACCGTGGCGTTGATCCCGCGATCATCGAAAAGCGCGTGGCCGAGATTGCCGAGATGCTGGAAGTCACTGACATTCTGGACCGCAAAGCGGCTGGCCTGTCACCTGACAACAAACAGAAAATCTCCATGGGCCGTGGTCTCGTGCGGGACGACGTGAACGTTGTGATGTTTGACGAGCCGCTCACTGTGATCGACCCGCACCTCAAGTGGAAACTGCGCACCAAGCTGAAAGAGCTGCATCAGCGTGTCTCTCACACAATGATCTACGTGACCCACGACCAGACCGAAGCCCTCACCTTCGCCGATCAGGTGGTGGTCATGCAACTGGGCGAAGTGGTGCAGATCGGCACGCCCGAAGAGCTCTTTGAACGCCCCGCCCACACATTTGTGGGCCACTTCATCGGCTCACCTGGCATGAACGTGCTGCCTGCCGAGGTCAAAGACGGTCAGGCGATCTTCAATGGCCAACCCGTGACTCTCGAAGGCCCCATCGCGGCAGGCACGAGCGGCACGTTGGAAATCGGCATCCGTCCAGAGTTTGTCTCCCTTGGCGACAGTGGCATTGCAGGCACCGTCAAACGTGTCGCGGACGTCGGCCGCCACGCCGTGGTCGAGGTCTCCGTTGGCGACAGCAAAGTTGCCGCCATCATCAATGACACCCCGCCCGCCGTGGGCGACACCGTGCATCTGCAATTCACACCGCATCAAACCCGGCTCTATGCCGACGGCTGGATTGCCACCACGCCCGCTCAAAAGGAGAGCGCGACATGAGCGAACCACACCTTCGCGCCCCGGACCTGATCCGGGGCCTCGCGCAAAACATCAAGAGGTCCCGGATCACGTCCGGGACGGGTGCCGATAGTCAGGGGACCAAAACATGAAAACCGAAAACCAAAAAGCCTGGTTCTTTGTGCTCCCGGTGCTGATCCTCGTGGCGTTCAACGCCATCATCCCAATGATGACGGTGGTCAACTACTCGGTGCAGGAAACCTTCGGCGACAACCTCTTCTTCTGGGAAGGCCTCACCTGGTTTGAACAGATCCTGCGCTCCGAACGTTTCCACGCCGCCTTGGGACGTCAGTTCTTCTTCACCTTCATGATCCTGATCATCGAAGTGCCGCTCGGCATCGCCATCGCGCTGGCCATGCCGCGCAAAGGCTTCTGGGTGCCAGTCTGCCTTGTGCTGATGGCCCTGCCCATGCTGATCCCTTGGAACGTGGTAGGTGCGATGTGGAACATCTTTGCCCTGCCAGACATTGGCCTGCTCGGCTACTTCCTGAACCACGTGCTGGGCATCAACTATGACATGACACAGGACCCTGTGGCGGCCTGGATCACCATCATCACCATGGATGTGTGGCACTGGACCTCTCTGGTTGTGCTGCTGGCTTACGCCGGTCTCGTCTCGATCCCCGACGCCTATTATCAGGCGGCCAAGATCGACGGCGCCTCCAACTGGTCCGTGTTCCGCTACATCCAATTGCCCAAGATGAAGAACGTTCTGACCATCGCCATCCTTCTGCGCTTCATGGACAGCTTCAACATCTACACGGAACCTTTCGTGCTCACGGGCGGTGGCCCCGGCAACTCGACCACGCTCCTGTCCATCGATCTGGTGAAAATCGCATTGGGTCAATTTGACCTCGGCCCTGCCGCCGCGATGAGCCTCATCTACTTCGCAATCACCCTCTTTGTGTCCTGGCTGTTCTACACACTCATGACCAAAGACGACTTGAACTAAGAAAGGACACGACAATGCGCAAACGTTCTCTTGTCCCCATCCTCTACATCCTGTTCCTGATGCTGCCGATCTACTGGCTGGTGGCGATGAGCTTCAAAACCACCAACGAGATCCTCTCCGGGTTTTCGCTCTTCCCACAGACCTTCACGCTGGAGGCCTACGTCACGATCTTCACCGATCCGACATGGTATTGGGGCTACATCAACTCGATCATCTACGTGTCTCTGAACACGGTGATCTCCATCGCCGTGGCCCTGCCAGCGGCCTACGCCTTCAGCCGCTATCGCTTCCTGGGCGACAAACAACTGTTCTTCTGGCTGCTGACCAACCGCATGGCACCCGCGGCCGTGTTTGCCCTGCCCTTCTTTCAGCTCTACTCCGCCGTGGGCCTGTTTGACACGCACCTCGCCGTGGCATTGGCGCATTGCCTCTTCAACATCCCGCTCGCCGTGTGGATCTTGGAAGGCTTCATGGGTGGCGTACCCAAAGAGCTGGATGAAACCGCATATGTGGATGGCTATTCCTTCCCACGCTTCTTCCTGACGATCTTCATCCCCACGATCAAAGCTGGCGTTGGCGTCGCCGCCTTCTTCTGCTTCATGTTCTCATGGGTGGAGCTGCTCTTGGCCAAAACCCTGACCGCTGTGGCCGCCAAGCCCATCGCCGCCACGATGACCAAAACCGCCTCTTCGGCGGGATATGAATTAGGACTGCTGGCCGCTGCCGGCACGCTCACCATCATCCCCGGCGCCATCGTGATCTATTTTGTCCGCAACTACATCGCGAAGGGCTTCGCGATGGGGAGAGTTTGATATGCTAAGCTGGATGGCATGGACCTGGCCCACGGCCGCAATCTTCATCTGCCTGTTCTCCACAATTGGCCTGCTGATTGTGTTGGAGATCAAGTACCCCGGCGGAGCTGAGCGCAAAGGCGCGCTTGGCCTCACCACCACCCGCGGTGACCGACTGTTTCTCACCTGTCTCGGAGGCAGCTTCATCTTCCTCGCCTGGCTCGGCCTGATGGGCGAACCGCTTTGGTGGCCGCTGGGATTGGCGATTGGCTGGGGCACCTTTTGCTTCTGGAAGGTCTGACCCCCAAAACTGAGAGAAGACCAAAGGGCAGCGCCAAGCACAGCGCTGCCCTTTCTGTTTGGGCAGGAGCCGCACCACCCGCTCCCAACCGCACGCATGGATGCCTCCGGCGGGGATATTTAAGGCAAGAAGAAGCAGAGGCGATTTGCTTCTCCTTTCCCAAATACATCGAGGGAATCGCCACTAGCGACGGGGGCTGCGCCTCAATTCTTAAGCGGCCGAAACCTTCCTTAACGCCGCCACGTTCTCAAAACACGCACCGCCGCAAAACAGCCGCGATACCGACAGAATACCGACGTGGATTTCAAACGTTTACGGCCCCGCCGCAGGATACTGTGATGGGACCGTTTCTTAGGAAATTCGGAGGGCGTTACCAGCTGCGCTGCGCCAGTGTGTTAAGCTCGTTTAGTCGGTCCAGATTGGCCACCGTGCTGAGCATGATACGCTCATGGCTCCAATCCTCTGGCTCGGTCAGCGAGACCGCGCCAAGCAGCACCACACCGGCCATCAACACCGACATACCAGCGCCCAAAACCAGGGCTTCCTTGGCCGGATCATCCTGATCCCGCGCAATCTCCACAATGCGATCTTTCAACATAGACCGACGTGATAAGAAAGGGATCTTGCGCCCCACCAAAGGCACACCAAAAGCCGTCGGCTGCGCTTTGGCCTGCGCTTGCGAAAACCGAGCGATTTCCAACAACCGAAGCGCATAGCCATGCGCATCAAAGCCCTTGCGCGCCAAATAGGCCCGGTCACAGGCCAGCTCGCCAAGCTTACGCAAGCGGCTGGAAAGAAACCAAAAACCGGGATTGAGCACTGCCAAAGGAGAGATCAAAGACAGCAACACCTCGGCATACACGTCCCCTTGACGGATATGCTGCATCTCATGACCCAGTGCCATCTTAACACCCGCCCCATCGCGGAACAACGACCTTGGCAGCACCACATAGTAGCGCAGCACCCCACGTGTTGAAAACGGCACGTCCACCGCGGGAGATACGACCACGGACACCCATTTTGTGCGCTGAACAACACGACCCGCCGAAATCGCTCGGCGGATACGCCCAATGTTGATCGTCAAGTAGATACCGCGCATCACAAATCCAGCGGCAAAAGCCGCGATCAACACTTGCGCCACAATCGAGCCACCGGTTGACATCTGATCCAACCACTGTGTTTTCATCGCCAGCAGTGCCGACATCTCTTGCGCCGACAAGGAAAGATTTCCGTTAAGCACCTGAGAAACCACAACATCTGTGGCGTTCACAGAGGCCGCATAAGACGTCGTCATCAGATACGGCGTCACCACAGGCACCACGGCCAGACAGGCAATGGCTGCCATGCCCAATCGTCGTCGCGTCGAAAAACTGCGCCGCCCGCCGGTCAGCACAAAGAGGCCCTCAAAGATGGCAAAAACAATCGCGGCTAACAGGATCAGTAACTGAACCCAGATCGCCCCCCCTACGATTTGATCAACCGTCATCCTTTCTGATCCTTGTGTCGATGATCTCTTTGATTTCCTGGATCATTTCGTCTGGCAGGTCCTCATTATCCACCAGTCGCGCCACCAGCGCCGTCGGGGTTCCTCCAAACAAGGTTTTAGACAGATTTTTGAGGCTGCGACCTTCATAGTCGCGCTTCTGAACGGCAGGGGTATAGACCAGAGCCCGGTCTTTGCGGTCCGAGGTCACAAATCCCTTGTCGTCGAGAATTTTCATCACGGTAGCAACAGACGTATAAGCGCGCTGCTGATCGTCGTTGAGCGCCCCCATAATATCGCGCACAGACCCTGTGCCGATCTCCCAAAGGGCGATCATAAACTCCAGCTCAACATCCGTGAGCATCTCGCTGCGTCGACGTGCCAACGTGGCCACTCCGTGTTTGATTACTAGGAAATTAGTACTGCATCATGGGAATTAGGGGAAGTATTTTTTGCAGCACGCCGATCAGCTCACACCAACGGAGATTGTTCGGCACTCAAGACGCTCGGGCCTTTTGCACATCTTTAGCTCTATCTGAGAGTTACCATGGTGCGGGTGAAGCGCACCGTCCGTGTGTCTCTAGCTGTTGCCTCATGTCCATTTTTCGTCATAGGTTCAAGCCAGTAAATAGTTTTGTGTCTCTGGACGTCTCACGTTGCTGCGACACAGCCCCCCAATTGGTGGGGGGCTAGCTGGGGGACCAACATGCCTACAGGCGTAAATAAACTCACCGCGATTCAGATTAAGAACTCCGGCGACGGAAAGCTGCAAGACGGTGGTGGCTTGATCCTTCACAAGAAAGGCACGGGCGGAAAATGGATCTATCGGTATTCTTTTTCCGGCCGCCGCCGAGAGATGGGTCTAGGATCATATCCGGAATTTTCACTGGCGGACGCGCGCAAAGAGAGAAACCACTGGCAGCAGATCCTGGCCCGCGGCTCCGATCCAATCAGTGAACGCAACCGCGCCAAGGCTGACGAGCTGGCCGAATTAAACAAACACGATCCATCCTTTGCTGAAGCGGCACAAACAACTTTCGAAGCCAAGCAAGGTGGCTTGCGCGGTGAAGGAAAAGCCGGGCGATGGCTAAGCCCGATCACCCACTACATGGTCCCCAAGATTGGGCCCATGAGAATGTCTGAGATCCACCAATCCGACATTCACAAGGCTCTTCAGCCCATTTGGCGAAAGAAGCATCCAACCGCGGAAAAGGCTATTCAGCGCACCAAGATCATTTTTGAGCACATGCGCCTGTCGGGTGTGCAGTGCGATCCATTCATTGTCGACATGGCAAAGCACATGCTCGGAGAATATCATCACAAGCCCAAAAGCATGCCGGCATCAAGATGGCAGGACGTACCAAGAATATTTGAAGCATTGAATCGGGACGACTCTTCGCACATGTGCCTGCGGTTCAAGATTCTGACCGCCATGCGATCCGCTGCGGTTCGGGGCGCTAGATTTGACGAAATCGACGGGGATGTTTGGACGGTGCCAGCCTCTAGAATGAAGGGGCGCGAGGGTATGGTCGGCGACTTTCGCGTCCCCCTACCAAGTCAAGCCCTGGAGCTCGTAGAGCGCGCACGGAGCTGGCGTGTTAGCCCCTACCTGTTCCCAGGAGGACAGGGTGGCGGCATTTCGGATGTCGCAATCAACAAAGTCTTCAACAAAATTGACCCTGACGGCACACCCCACGGCTTGAGGACCAGTTTCCGAACATGGGTCCAGGACACCGAGGCGGCGACCTATGACGTGGCAGAGACCGCACTGGCCCATATTATCGGCAGCAAGGTAGAGCGCTCCTACGCACGTTCTGATCTGCTGGATCGACGGCGGATCCTGATGCAAAAATGGGCGGACCATGTGACCAACACGGACGCCACGGTACTTCAGTTCCCAAACTCTGGGCGCACCTGAGAGATGTGGGCAGATTCCCGTGATTTCAGAGCGTTGGCCACAGAAATTGTCAAAACCGCCCGCGATACCGATCAATGGCTTACATTGGACTATGACAACCAATCCGCGCTACACGTCTCGGCATGAAAGCGCGTGATTGGCCCTTCGATACCGTAGAAATCAAATGCGACCACTGCGGGCGCTTTGGGCGGTACAAGAGGGAAACGTTTGTGGAGATGGTTGGGGCCGAAACCGACCTCCCCACAGCGAGACGGAGCCTAGCCGCAGACTGCCCGATCTGGCTAGACAAGCCCGACATAATGCGGACAGAGTGTCAGCCCGCATTTGTGCAAGATTGGTGGTGTGTGAAATGAGCAAAGACCCGAATGGCCGTACCAGATTACCCGCGACATGCCAAAACTGCGGGTACGAAATCAGAGAGTCGGAATCTATCGCCCCAACAGTGGAACAAGTCGCAGAAAACGACGGCAAACCAATGGCGCAATGCCCTATGTGCAATGGGCCAATATTTTCGGATTACCTCCTACCGCCCGAATTTCTTACCTAGCTTCCCAAACACACCAAAACCCCGCCAGCCCTTCGGCCAGCGGGGCAAAATATACGCAACATCTATCTTACAGCAGCCCTGCCCGCGCCTCGCGATTTGAGATGATCAACTCCTGGACCTTCTTGCCGCCCGACTTGGCGATCGTGTAGCTCAGACGCACTTCATCGATGTGGAAGCCATCAAACCACTCGCGGATCTCTGGCGTGTCATTGATGGACATCACAAAGGCGCCTTTGATCTCGCGGAGCTGGTCCGCCATGGCATTGAAGTCTTCCTGTGCAAAAATGTCCTTGCCGTAGTCGGCTTCCCCACCGAAATAAGGCGGATCCAGGTAGAACAGTGAATGAGCCCCGTCATACCGACGAATGACCTCAGACCAGTCCAGGCTTTCAAAGACGACGCCATCCAGGCGCGCATGCGCCCGCCTCAGTAGATCCTCTGCGCCTTTAACAGTGAACCTGGTGCGGTCGACCGCCACTCCAAAGACGCCTCCTAATTTGCCGCCAAAGGCCAAGCGTTGGAGATACACAAAACGCGCAGCGCGCTCCAAGTCTGTCAAAGTGTCAGGTGGCGTCCTGCGCAACCGCTCAAACTCGATACGAGAGACAATTTGCAGATCGAGCTGTGCAATCAGCTCAGGAAGGTGACGCTGCGCGATCCGAAAAAGGTTGATGATCTCGCCGTTCAGATCATTGGCGACTTCTAGCTGTGGCTTGAAATCGCGGCGCAGGAACACGCCGCCCATGCCCACAAAGGGCTCGATATAGGTCTTATGCGGGATCCGCTCGATCCGCTCGATCAGAGTCTTGTGCAGGGCTTTCTTCCCGCCAAGCCAAGGGGCAATTGGCGCGGCAGGCCGCACCGAAGTCATTGTATGCATAGTTGTTTTCCGCATAGGGTGCCGCCACTCACGCGTGAGTCGGGCGACGATGCGTATAGGTTTCGTCGGTGCAGCCGCTGTGGAAAGTTAGCTGCATGGTGGGCGGTGTTGGTGCACCGCCTACCCCCTGAGAGTTTTTAGGAGGAGTAAGACATGGGCGAGTTGCTAAACAGAGGCTACCAACGGGAGATCCTCGAAACGCTTGCGAGTGCGTATCCCGCCGATGTCGACATCGAAGCGGAATGGCCTGAACAAGAGGACAACTCTCTCAAGGTGAATTTGTATTACCTGGACGAACATGGGTTGACCCAAAACCAGGTGGACAGAACCAAAGACGAACCTTGGCCACTGCCTCGTGCTTGCAAGATTACCGCGGCCGGTCTGGATTTTCTCGAGAAAGATGGCGGACTCGGGGCAATTCTAAACACCGTTACGGTCAGGTTTGAGGAGGAACAGTTTAGAAGTCTGATCGTAACACTCGTGGGACACAGCGAACTGCACGATGAAGAAAAAGAGACCATCATCGGGAAACTGAAGGAGCTGCCCGGTCACGCTCTAAACAAGATTGGTGACGCTGTAATTGCCGAAGGCATTGATGGATTGATCAAACTCCTTGATGGGCTTGGCGGCTAAGCCCGCCGCCGGGATTAGGTATCATCGCCAGAAGGTGGCAGAGCTTCTCGCAGCTGCTCAAACGCCTGCCCCGTTGCCATCAAGCACGTAGACCCGTTAGGCATCGTGACGGTGATTGTCCAGCTACCGGAATCCTCAGAAGCGAAGATTTCCACCATGGCACCCTGTGTGCCGAGGCCGAGCGCCTGACGCGTTTCCCCGTACTTTTGCGCAAGACGCTCCACGACAAGATCGCGGGTGGCGCAGTGTTGCAGATTTTGCGCTCCAACTGGACACGCCAAAAGGGCCGCCAGAGCGGCTGCAATCATCGTTTTCATGGGAGGACCCTTTCAGGTTGGCTGCGCGTTTGGCCGGTGCACAGCAGAGCCGGATTGATTGCCAGAGGCGAAACGCACTGCTAGCGTCTCAGCCATTGATAGAAGAATGTCTTGAGGTACACCTAGCATGCCAGCCGACACGCCCAACCATCTCATCAAATTCATCAAACCCTCGGACAGAAGGTACTTCAAGGACGGGACTCTGAAATTTGGCACACTCAAAGCATATCAAGGATCCGAAGAAGTGACCTTGGGGGCCAGGGACGACTATCTAGAGGGCGGCAGATCACGTTCCTTAACTTTCACGAACAAGGAACCGATCAACGCACACGGCATGATCTTTGGTGCAGGTGCGAACTTCCGGGGCCTGCAGTTGATAGACGAAATCAACGCCCATGTCTTTTGCTGCAGCAACGGCCCATACACCAAGGAGATGCACGACGGAATTCGGTTAGGAAAGGGAGATTATACCGGAAATGCGGAACTCACCGACTACGTTGTGTTTGACTCAAAAAAATTGATCTATGCCGTTGTGGAGGAACTTTCAAAACTCGCTCCAAATCAAACCGAAAACATTCTTGCCCATGGAAGAGTTATGTACACAAAAACCGTTGAACCTATGAGCGAAGAGCAACTAAATTGTCCTCCGGAATCGTTTGGTCTAGAGCAGGCGTTTGAAGCTGTTATCACGAAGCCCGAGCTTTTCACCCCAGAGAATGAATACCGGCTAATCCCCACCTTACATAATCGCCTTGGTATTGAACCCGACGCCGACAGTCTGTTCTTAACAAGCGACGCCATTCGCGATGCGATCATCTATTTGGGAGCGCTAGGCTAGAGCATTTGCTTCACCTGCGCCGCATCTCGCCCACTCAACACTTCGACCTTACCAGCGCAATCCAGCAATTCCTTGCGGTCCTGTGCCCACAACACCTCCACCTGCCGATCACTTATCCCGCCAGAGGGGATTTGCACCGGACGGTCACAGGGGTCGGCGCTCTTAACGTAAGGCGTTGAGCCGCTGCACCCGGCTAGGGCTAAGACAGCGCTCGACAACAACAGGTTCCGCATAGGCAGCAGCCCCCAACACTTCGGCCATGCGTGCGCGCTCTTGCTCCGCTGCACGGCGTTTCTGATCGGCCTCTTGGCCTTTGGCGATCTGGTCGAGAAGGTCTTGGTTGTGGGCGGCCTCAACCTTGGTCACGGCAAGGGAATAGCCCACCCTGCCAGCAACCCCGCTGGTGACCAGCACAGCCACCAGCGCCGCCAATAGGAACCGCGCGCTTGGCATCAACCGAGGCCTTTCATGCACAGGCGGTATTCGTGCGCCCGCCGATTCACCAACCCCCGCACAACCCGCCCACCCGCCTTGTTCCACCACGTGAGGGCTTTGCATCCACCGGCGACGTCTCCCGCATTCAGACGGCGGGTTGCGGTGCTGCGCCCTGCCCCGCGAATACCGACGTTGTAGGCAAGCGAGACATAGGCGGCATCTCGCTCCGGCGTCAGTCGTTTGGTGCGGGTGGTTTCGCTGAAATACCCATGCAGACCGGCGCGGAAATCACCTGTCAGCCGCTGTTCCAGCTTGGCGCGACATTCTGCGTCCGTCGCCCGCTGCCCCAGGTTCACGCCCTTCGTTTCGCCGTAGCACAGCGTTGGCACGCCCACGATGTCCAGATAAGCGCAATGCATGGCCGGATCATCAGCGCAGCGGTGTTCCCCCTCCCACTGCACCACAAGCGGCGTCAAGACACGCATCGTGGCGCGCTCACTGGATTGCGCCATGCCTTGAGACGCTAAGAGCGCAGTAACCAAGACAATCAGGCCAATCACCGCCCGCCGCATCCACGCACCCTCTCGAGTTTGCAAAATGATGCGCCCAACGATGCCGAGCACCACGACCCAAAGCTGCAAAATGGACCAAACCGCTGGGTTGGTGTCGACGCCAGTTGCCCGATAGATCAGGTCCGGCAGAACGGTAAGCAATGCCAGCACGTAAAAGGCAATGGCTGTGTAAGAGAGCCGCAGATCGCGGCCCCATCCGGTCACAAGTTTCATGTGTTTTCTCCGTTGTTTTGAAAGAGGCTTCGAATGTCGGAACGTAGCTCTTTGACATCGCCCTTCACTTCCTGAAGGTCCGCGCGGTCGCGCTGACGCATCTCTTCGCGTGCGCCCAATTCAGTCTGAAGCAACTCGATTTGCTTTTGGTTGGTGAAGATCCTCCGCACCACCCAGACAATGCCCCCCAAGAATGAGACTACCGCCCATCCCACTGCGTTTTGACTGGCCTTTTCGGCAATTTCGGCAAGGTTCATTCAACGACCTCCGGCGAAATAGCAAAGCCCCGCCAAAGCGGAGCCTCTGGTTTCCGTTTTCATGATGTGCCTTTCGCTGATCAGTTAGAGCGCTTCCGCCGAAACAGCCTAAGCGATCACGCCCAGGACATTGCCGGCATAGGCTTTAATCTCGGCCAGCAAGTCGCTGTTTTCTTGCAGAGAAAGGTCCGCAGCGCCCCACAAAAGATCACTGACCAAAACGTCGTTCAGCTTGCCATTGCTGATAATGTTGGTTGTGTCCGTCACCGCCGCCGACAGCTCCGTATCAAAGACAAAATCGCCCCCGTTTACAGACAGGCCCACAGTCTTGGTTGTGTCGTTCCACGTACCAACGACAAGGTTCCAAGCATCGGGGAGAAAGGGTAAGGAAACCATCGCCTCGGAGCCGCTTGCCCCTACACGCATCAATGCCGTGTCATTGATACCAAGTTGCAGCATGTGGCGGTTACCGCCGGTGCCCGAATACATCAGGTACTCGTTTGTCGCCGTGGGCCCGGGCTTGAATACGACAGCCTTAAAGAAGTCGCCGCCCACCGGAAACGCCTCTGATGCTGTGAGCCGGTCGTTTCCGCTGGTAAAGAATTGCAGCGCCGGACGCCCCTTGGGGCCGCCATCCAAATCAAGGGATGGCTGCGCGCTCCGGGTCGCCTCTGAAAGCGTTTCTGTGGACCCGTCTTTGCGATTGGCCATGGCCGATACCAAACCATCCACGGCGCCCCCAACCTCATAGGTCAAAAGCGCCTCTTTTGCGGTAAAGAAGCCCGACACGCGCGGATCGTCGCCAATGCGGGCGTTGTAGCCACGCAGAGTTGGCAGGTTGGGGTTGCTCACCTCGGCGGGGAGCTGCATTTGATTAACCGATGCGTTCATGAGATCACCTCTTGGAATGAAAGGGCTGCGTTGTGGAGAATGTAGCCAGGGGCTGTGAGGGACGCGGTGGTGTCAGTGTCCCACAGGTTGCCATAGGCTTGACTGTGGTCTTGCTCGGCCCCTGCGCCGGTGTAGGCGTATTCGAGAACGGCACCGGCGGCGGGAGGCTGATCAAGTGTGATCGTGACCGTGGCGGTGCCACCCGCGCCCGCGTCGGAGATCACGACGGACTGGATCGCCGCGCCGCCGCTGTCAGTCAGGGCAAAGCCCTGGTTGGGGGCCTGCGCCACGTTGTCCGCGCGGAACTGTAGGGGCCAGAAGTCGCCACCACCATCATGGCGCGGGACCGTAAGAACAGGAACAGTGATCACTGATCCAGCCACTGTGATGTTGCTGACCTGAGGCGTTGGCGCGTGCCGGGTGTCGCCGTAGCGCTTCCAGTTGCGGATCGCCTTGGCGACATATTCGCCCTTCAGATCATGCCCCAGTGCATTCGGGTGCACATTGTCGTTGAGTGTCACCCAATAGGACGCCCCAACGGTGTGGATGTCGGCGTGCGCTTCCCCCATGTCCATCTGAGCGCGGGAAATCTCGCTGGCTTCGCCCTCGCCATATTGTGGCGCTGCGATCTGCCATTGGAACAGGTGCACGTCCTTTGTCTGACCTGTCACGGCTTTTATGCGCGCATTTTTGTCATCGAGCAGTTGGCGCAAGTCGCTGGCATAGCTGGCGGCTGTGATGGCTGCGGACCGATCATTGGTGCCGCAATTCAGGACCACCGTGTCGCAGATCACATCGCGTTCATAGACATCCAATAGCGTGACAGCGTGGGCCAACTCCGCTATGGCGTTTTCAAACTGGACGTCACCTTGCTGAATTTGGTCAAGACGCTCGCCGGATTGCCCCGAATTGCGCGCGATCCAAACTGTGCGGTCTCCCCCGTCCTCGTTCTGATAGCGATCCAGCAACTGCATGGCCGTTGTCAGGCCGGTTGAGCCGAGGTTACCGTCCACCGCTTCAATCGCCGGAACCAGCGAGGTCGCAGACGCCGCGACAAATACGGTGTTGCCGCCGCCACGCACGCCGCTGGCCATCATAAAGCCAGTCACTGGAGTGAGGGCAGTCGCCGACCGCAAGTCCGTGCCACCGGACCCGTTGGAAATGCTGTCGCCCTGCCCCATGATGTAGTTGGCAGGTGCGCGCCCTTCTTCAACCGCGACAGTGGGTGCATTCCGCCGGGATAGATAGGCCCGCGCCACACCGGAGACATCCGAAAAGTGCCGGTTCAGATCGCCTGTGTGTCCAGCACCGCCCCACACATTTCCAGGCAGCAGGTCTTGCGGCATGTCTCTGGCCGCCAATCCTTTGCCACAGGTGAATTTCGCGATCATGTCTGCGCTTGGCTCGGCAAACAGTTGGCCGTTGTGGTCGATTTGCAAGACCACTTTGCCTGCCGCATCCAGCCAGACGTAGGCCTGATCAAAGTCATCATCAGGCGGCAACAAAGGCACCAGGCGCAAACCTGGCACCGCCATCAAGCCGTCCGTATCGAAGCCACCATGATCCTTGCCAGGGTCGCCGCCGACGAAACTAAACGGGCGGACAGGGTCATCCGTATCCTCGGCGGCGGTGGCTTGGCCAAACGCTTCAAAGAGCGGCTTCTGGGCGTTGCTGATTGGCTTATCAAGATCAGCGGTGTTGTCGACGTTCTCTAGGCCAAGGCTTTCTGCTGTTTGTTGCGGCGGCAAGTCAGCAACCCGGACAAACTCGGTGCCATCATGCTCATAGGTGCCGGAAAGCGCGCCATCATCAAGAACGCGTCCGACGTCACCCTGTCCAGCCGCAGCAATGGCGTTCAGTTCGGCAAGCGTGTTGCGGGTCCAGATCACACCAGCAGCGAGAGAAGCCTCGACACCGGCCACCCGGCTTTCCACCTCCTGCCCCCAATCGCTGGCCGCGCCTTTACTCACGTCACTGCCGTGACGCCACACCTCTTTTGCCCCTCCATGCGGAAAGTCACTCATGCTCGTACCTCTCAATTTTCAGAAGGATCAGGCGATGCTGGCGCTAAACGGCCCTGCATCATTGTCGTTGTTCAAGTTGGAAACGTTGACGGATCGCGCAGTCCAATCAAACGAACCGGACCCGCAGTTATCGACAAACTCAAAGTAAGTGTCCGGCCCAACCATGCCGGCGTAGAAGGTCGCCACCAACGCCCCGTCGCGGTAGACCTCGGTCTGCCAAAGCGCGGCGCTGGTCGAGGTGGTCATGGACACGGTTGCGGTGCCATCGCCGTTGTCGGCCACAGCAAGACCAGTAGGCGGCGCAGGTTTGTTGGCGGCTGCGCGCGCCGTCACACCTGCAACCACCGTGGCAGGGCCGATCACCCCACCCGGTGTTTCCCAGGCCAGCGACAGATCGTAATCATCCCCATCGACAAGCAAAGGAATGAGGTGGCTGGTCACCCCTGCGCCCACGGTCACATCGCGCCATTCATCGGTGCCGGCGGCGGCGTATTTCAGGACGGGTTTTAAGGCATCGCTTGGCGGTGCGGGCCAACCAACGCCAATGCCGGCCGCATACTGGTTCTGCGCGGTTTTGACACCAATACCTGCGGCCGTAATTTCCTCTAGGTCGATCGAGGGGACGCCGGAAGATGTGTCCGCCGGCGGTAATTCCTGCACCGCGCCCTGCTCACCTAAGGCAAGGGTGAGAGCATCATCGTCAACCAAATGCAGGGTAAGATCCACCGCAGCCAGGTTGCCACGATCAAAGTTCAGATTGTGACCCCGCACAGAGAACTTTCCGACAAGCCCCACCTCGGGCGCATTCAGATCCACAACCTCTTCGAACGTGGCCGGGAAGCACCCGGGCTTGCACCGAAGCTGCAACCGCAGCTTTGGGTTTGCCCGATCCATCTCCACCTTCAAGGCGGCGCGGGTTTGCCTGTGACTTGGCGAAAACTGCGCCTCAAAAACCGCGCCGACCAGCTCCTCGCCATCCTCGGCAATGCGCGCATCATCCCGCCAGGCCTCGGCGTCGACCTCTGTGTGGTTCAGATCGTGGCTGACGAACCGACCCGGCAAAACGTTAAAACGGTCAAGCCCATCCGGCCCAGCATCCACATTGGCGACTTCAAGAATGTCGCCGTAGGTGATCGTAAACTCGGCGTCACGGGGGCGAGCAAAGGACAACTTTACCTTACCTGAAGGCGCCAGCCGGATCTCACCGCCCCCCGCCCGCAGGAATTTCTGCAAAACCTCCTGTGGCTTTTCATTCAGACCAAACGTCGCGCTCGCACGCAGACGGGCCTCGGTCCCACCCTCGGCCAAGGGCATTTGATCATCGGCAAAATCCGCCTCTTCGGTGATGTTGTCCCAATCAATCGCCCTGGGGCTGTTCAAACCATCCGGCGAGGCGATGTAGTACGCGGTTGCCAGGGCGAGGTTTTCACTAAACACAGCCGCATCAAGGCGTGGGTCGTACAACTTTGCCGTTTCTGCCCGCACAAAGAGCGCAGGCTCTCCACTGGGATACATGCCACGGTGATGCTCTGGCGGCGCGCTCTCACATGTGATCAAACTGGTCCATTGACCATCAAGCCGGTGATTGGCCGTCCACTCAGACCAGATGTTTTCCAGCTCAGCGTAATGCGCAGATGGCACTTGCCCCGTGCGGCCAACGATTTTGACGCGCGGGCGCTCATGGAAATATTGCTCATCCGTGACGTGATCGGTGGCGTTCAGCGCTACAGGCTCGTTGTTGAGATAGTGGCCAAGAACGCGGGTTATCTCCCCATGGCCATGCACAACAACCCGATAACTGATCCCCTCAGTCGCACGGTGAAACACAACGTTGCCGCCAACCTTCACAATCCCCACGTGCCCCATGCGCGGCGCGGTGGTCGACTTGCTGTTGGTCTGCACGTTCTCGGGGTTGAAAGATGGCGCATCCGGCCGCGTCAAGGCACCAACCGCAGAGCTCAACAACAACCCGCCGCCCAAGTTCACCAGAGAGCCGGCCAGCGTTAAACCACCGGCCGCAGTGGTCAACGGTATGCCAAAAGCGGTAATTGCTCCGCTGAACGGCAAAATCGCCGCCGCAAGTGCTACCATGACCACCCCCTAAGAACGTCAAAATCATCGCAAAAGCGCGCACGACCATCGGACGCGCGGGCGACCGCCCGGCCAGACACAATCAAAGCACAGAGCTTTTGCGTACCAACCCTCACCACGGCGGCACCATCACCTGACAAAGGCGCAAACCGCGCCATACGCGGGGCAATCAGCGCCTCCAGACCACCCGCGCGCATGATGACCCGACGACACTCAAACCAGCTGTTGTAAGTGCCGCGCAGATCCACAGCGGGATCAAAGCCGGTGCAGGCTCGGACACCGGACGCACACCAAAGCGCGCAGTCGTTTTGCCCCCACGCGAAAGGTTCGGCGAGGCTGGATGCAATGAATTGGGAAAGCATTACCAATCCGTCCAGACGATCAGTCGGCCGTTTTCAGTGGTGAACTGCATGCCCTTGTCGGTCGGAAACCGGCGTATCTGATCGAAGTAAGTTTGCATGCCGTAGGCAGGCACACCTTTGCGCGCCATGGGCCCCTCACATCCAAGGGTGACCAAAGACGCCTTGGGCGTGAAACGCGCGGACATGCGGTCCATGACACCCACGTCCCACGCGATCGGCAAACCCAGCGGTGCGCCATCCGTCATCAATTGCCCATAAAGCCCATAATCACGGCGGCGATAGTTTGGCTTGTCGCTGATCATCTCGACCAGTTCAGCGCGCCAATTTGCGCGCTCAACCAAGGCCTCAAACACGCCAAGGTGATACTCTCGCAAAGGCGCAAGCTGCCCCTGCCCGCCTGACAGGTTTGGCATTCCAACAACCAGACCGCCGCCCTTTTGCCAGAGCTGGCCGTTCAGATCCGTGAAGCCAACCGTTCGGTTGCACAGCCGCAGCGGTTCATCAGCGAATTCAAAATGCATCATGACTGACAGCTCAACGACTTGTTTGCGCAGAGCATCCATAATTGCCCCGTGAAGCTCATCGGGTTGATGCTTAAGAAGCTCTAGGGTCATTGATTGAACGCCTCGACCACATTGACGGTCAGAGGCTCCGAATAGACCCCCAAATTCGCAAAAACGTCCCAATCACCGCTGCTCGCCAGACGGACATCAATATGCGGCTCAGAGACGCGAACCAAGGCACCTTCTAGGGCGCTTTTGCGTAAAGACGGCGAGAATTGGACCTGGCCATCGTCGTTGCTTTCGACCTCATAAAGACTGGCATCAATTGAAAATCGATCACCAATGGCGAGATTGCGCCCCACAAAACTTGTCAGCTTAACCGCCACCGAGCCTTCCGCCAGGTTGTTGCTGAGACGTTCGTCATCCGTATCGGGCAACGCAAAGCCGGTCCCATCATCAAAGGTTTTCTGGTCATCAAAGCGGCTGTAGCCCCGCTCTATGTCTTCCTCGGACACGCCGACCTGACGCCAAAAGCGGTGCGGATCTCCCTCAAATCGAGGGCTCGCCAGGTTCAACAATGGCAGACGCAACACGCCCGCGCGGCCCCGCAACCGGGTTGGCACCGATCGTAGCAGAGCAAGGTCCTTTCCGAACATGGGCGGGAACACAACCGAGCCCCGCCAGGTTCTGTTCTCCGTAAACGTCACTTGCTCCCACCCATCCAAACCAGGGCGAAAGTCCGGCATTTCCCCGACCAGACGCAGATTGTCGTGGCGAATTTGCAAACCAAGCGTTGATGTCAAATCGACAAATCCCGGCATGCGTCAGCTCCGGCGATGCGACTGACTTAGAGCCGCATTGTTACTTTCCACACCACTCTGCATGATCTCAAACGCCTGGGCCGCCGAGGCTTCCAGAAACTCGGCCTTCAGGCCTTTTTCCAGATAGACCCGCATCGCACCATTGCCTTGCTTGTGCGCCCCACCGCCGACGGCCTGACGCACTGCGGCGTTCATCTGCCCATGGTTCAACATACCGCCATTTGCACTGGCAAAAAGCCATTCTGACCGCGGCGTGTTCTCATTCACTTGATAGATCTGCCCGGCACGCACCCCGCCGCCCATGGCTCGGGCCCCAAACATGCCGCCCAGAAGCTTGCCAAAGAAGCCGCCTCCGGTCCCGCCAACGCCACCCAAACCCAACATGATGCTCTCGATGCCATTTGACACCCAGGACTGCGCGACCTTCATAAAGGCACTTTTGAGTGTCTCACCCCAGCCTTCACCCTGTAGCGTGGCAGCTGCAAGCTCATCTGACAGCCCTTTGACGCCGTCCTTCAGGTCCTTGAGTTTGTCCTTGGCCGCTTTGGCGGCTTTGGAAACGCCGCCACCCAGTGACTTTGTGGTATCAGTCGCCGTGTCGCCCAAAGAGCCCATCTCTTCGTTGAGCTTTTTGGATTCCTCGGTGGCAGCCGCTTCGGCATCCTTTGCCTCATCGATCGCTGTTTTAAGATCCTGCACCGAGGAAAGCGGAGCCCCCAGCCCTCCAAAGATCTCCTTGGCGGTGGTCCGCGTCTTATCGGCTTTATGCGACAGGATTGTTCCGGCCGCGACCAGGCCTTCGCCCGCGGGGCCAAAGTCCGATTTGCCCTGTGCGCCGCGAAAAGCATCACCGGCAGCAGTGCCCACCCCCTTGGCATTTGCATAAGGGTTGGCAGGTCCGTCCAAACTGACTTCGCCAACCTTCGTGATGCCGTCAAAGCCACCACGGGCCCACTCCGGAAGCGCCGAGATGGCAGAGTTGATCGAGGTGATAAAATTGTTCACCCGGCGCACCACACCATTGATCAGGGTTTCCACCCCCTTCACCGCGGCCCCAGCCGCCTGATACATCAACGAGCCGAGAGCGTCCGGCAAAGCCTTAAAGGCCGCCACCATGGCGTCTTTGGCCCCGATCGCGATGTCAGACATGCGCTCGGCCCAGGTCATGGCATTTTGGATGAGTTCGCCGAGTTTACGGACGGCCGCACCGGTTGCGCCCGTAAAAGCCGCGCGGATCTTTAAACCCGTCGCCTTGAAGGCATCCCCAATCCGTTCACCTACATCAGACGCGATCGCCTTTAGGTGATCGATCACCGCCCCAAAAGATCCAGCTTGCGTGATCAACACGCGAAGGCCACTCAGGGCGCGACCAATGCTCTGCCAAACCTTTTTGAAAGCATCCAGATACCCGCCGCCAATGCTTGAAAGCACATTGGACACATTGGAGCCGCTGGTGAATATGTAGGACACCAACGACTTCACGATCACCAGCGCATCTTTCCCGCCGGTGATGATCCCGCGGAAAGCCGGGGTCCAGCTGGCCAGCTTTTGGGATGCCGCATCGAGCGCCGGCGCCAGGGCCACGGTGATGTCCGTGCCAATGCCACGCGCTACCAAACCGAGACGCGAGATCGAGTCGTTGGCCTGCTCGATTTTGGCAGCCTCAACATCCGAGATCACGCGGCCGAACTTTTGGATTTCCTGCGCAGCCTGCGCCAACGTGGCCGGATCCAGCCGCGTCATGGCGATCGAGCCTTCCTCGCCAAACAAGGCGCCGGCCACCGCGGCCTGTTCGGCCTTTGGGACGAACTTATCGATCGCACCGTTGATCGTGGAAATCCGCTCATCAAGGGGCAGCTTCAGCAGATCGCCAGCCTTGAGTTCAAGCCGTTCCAGTGCCTTGGCCGCTGCCACTGATCCCGTGGCGGCCTGTGACAAGCGACGATAGAGATCTTTGGAGCCTTGCTCCAACTGAGCTTGGCCAACGCCGGCAAGGTCGCCCGCCCGAGCGAGGACCTGCATACTTTCAACAGTGGTCCCGAGCGATCGCGCGAGTTTCGCCTGCGCATCTACCGAATCCAGCGTTCGGCTCACACCACGTGCAGATCCGATCGTCGCAGCCGCGGCCGCCAGTGGTGCAAAAGCACGTTTGGCAAAGGCCGCAAACTGCCGGATCTTGGATTTCTGGCGATCAACGTCCTTATTGAACAAAGCGCCATTCAAACGAAGTATGGACCAGAGAGTCCCGACTTTCTTTTTCATGCCTGCCCCTTCATGTGAGTGAGTTCTTCTTGGGTCACCTTTGGCAGGTGCGCGGTGGCGTTAAACAGATGCTGCACCCAATCCCGCGAGGTCTTGCCACGGTTGGTGCCGAGGGTTTCTGACACGAAGCGGCGGAAGTGATCGTCTTTGGCCTGAGACACGCGCGCCGCGACAGCCGCATCCACCAGATCCGAGCGTTTCTGTTTGTCCAAATGACGCAAAATGCGGGAATGCTCCCAAAGGGTCAGCTGATCAAAGACCGCCGGATCACGCCCTCCGGCCAACCAGGCGGCGCGCATGTCCAAAACGGACGGCGGGGCCACGTCTGGATCCACATGCCCCTCGCTCGCCGCCTGTTTGACCGGCAACGGATCTTCCAAAAAGGCCCGCAACGCGGTCGCAACCTGCGCCGGCGCCCGGCGTAAGAGCCTCTTTGCCCGGCGCAGCGACCAGATTTGCCCCGGCAAGCAACATGCGACCAACACCGCCAGCACCTCCACATCGGCCGGCGCAAGTGGCGCGTCTGGCTGCTCTGTTCCGGCCTGCACCAGGTGCTCGATAAAGCCCGGCGCGGAGACACCACAGCGCTTTTCAAACCGGGTAAGCCCCGCCATGTCGATGACTGGCGAGGCGTGGCGCAACTTCACCATCCGCGCTTAGGAAATTGCCGCCGGCGCGTCGAGCTCGGCCATGATCGCGATTTTGACAACGGCCATCGCCTTGTCTTTCATCGGGATCGATGTCGGATCAAAGTGCAACACCCGCGCGGCAAAGCCGCGGAACGACGCTCCGATCGTGATCAGGAATTCGACCACTTCCTCGCTGGCCACCAAAGACCGGATGGTCGCTTCATGCTCCCAGCCGTCCCAATATTGCAGCGGAAGCTCATAAATCAGCGGATCACGTGGGCCATTTTTGACCTCGCCAACCCGGCCAGGGCTGCGCTGATGGGTAGTGTCGATCTGCGGTGGGGTCAGATCTGGGAAATCCACATCTTCAGCCCCCATAATCTCAAAAACGGCCGCGGGATCACCGTGGCGAATATGAAATTGCAGATCCAAGTTGAGGCCCGCTTGAGCCTCTGAATATTGGCGTGGCATGTCAGGTCCTTCCTATTCGTCCTGAATGAAACCGGTGACCACAAACAGCATCATCACCGATCCGGTGACATGCAGGAGCTCGGGGCCGGTTTTGGTTTCGGTGCGCCGGAGCAGAACGCCCTGGACCCCGGTGTTTTTTTTGAGACCCTCGATCAAAAGGAGCTCGATTTTTTCTGAGTGGGCGTCGAGTTCATCCTCGATCGTGTCCGCGTCACCCTTGATGCTGAGCGCAACCACCAAATCGGTATCTGCCCGAAACTGGGTGCTGCTGAGGTCTTCACGATCCTCACCAGGCGTGGACACGGACCAACAGGGCAAGCTGTCCGGATCCAACTTGGCGCTAGAAATCACACATTTCACATCCGCAAACAGCGGATCCGCGCGCAAGAGTGCCTTAGCCTCTGCGCGCAGCGCCGATCGATAGTGTGTCATCCCGAATAGACCTCGCTGAGCTCTGCCAGAAAGTGACGGTCTTCTGCCGGCGATCGGGTGGGATAGATGGCGGTGACCAAGTAGCGTTTGCCCGGCCGAGAGGCGACGGAAACATGCGCACCCCTCGACAAGAGCGCGGCATATTCCGCCTGCACTTTCAAAACCGGACTGATCGAGACTGTGTCATTGCCATCGAGCTCACTTAACAGGCTCGGCTCTTCGCGAAAGATGCCCCGCATAGGCACATCCTCGCTGCCGTCCCGGTGCAGGGTGACCTCACCGTCAAAGACATCCTCAAACAGCCCGGTCACCCCGTCAAACAACGACACCGCCGCGCCCCTTAGCCTGACGCGCCAGACAGGCGCACCACGCCGGTGGTGGACGGGTTGGTCGCCACCTCGGTCGCATGGCCAATCTTGACGTTGCTGCCCACGGTGGTGGTGCAGGCGCCTTCGGTGTCGTCCCAATAGATGGCCGCGCCAACCGCCCAGGCTTGCGCCTCGACCTTTGGCAGTTCAAAAACGCCAACCAGCTTCAGTTCGACCTCTTCTGCCGGCTCCACATCAGACATAAGGACGCCAAAGAGCTTATTTAGCAAAAGGCCTGAGCCCGAGGTGCCAGCCGCGGCGGCGGTGATGGTGATGTTCTCACCGGTTTGGATGAAGTTTCGCATGTGTCACTCCAAGTGATTGGATTGAGGAAGTGAAAAGGCCCCGATCACCGGGGCCTTTTTTGAAATCTACGCGCCCGGATCAGGCGCGGTCAGTACGAGCGCCGGCCTTATGCCGCACCCGGGTTTTTGTAACCGTAGCGGCTGTCCTGCGCGCCGACGCCAAAGTCATGCTCGATCGATACAGCCATGCCCTGGCGACCAAACGGTTCTTCGGTACGCACCCGTGGACCCTCGGCACCGTCCAGGAAGCCATGCACCCAGTTGGTGCCGCCTGCACCGCCCGGCGCGGTCAACAGATACCAAGCGTTGGTGGTAATGCGCGGCGACTGCACATGGACAAAATCACCAGCGTAGGGGTTCACATCCGTCGCCTTCGCCGGTGTGACTTCCGCAATAATTTGTTTAGCCTTCAGAGACTGTTTTGCACCGGTCAGAATGATCGAAGGGACAATGCCCAACACATCGCCATCGAGCCCTTTTTGCTGCACCATCGCTTGGAGACCAGTATCCAACGAAGACACAGACAGCGCGGTACCGGACCCTGCCAAATTAGCGCGAGATGTGTGGAACATGGCTGTGCCGTCGGCCATTTTCGCACTCAAGGCAAACGTGTAGAACGTTTTGTCCTCGAACTGTGCAACCTTCTGACCATAATTGGACAACACGCGATCAATGGCTCCCAGATCATCGTTGATCATCATATGACGGGAAATTGTAATCTGACGGCCAAAACTGCGTAGGATCGCGGTCTCTTTGCTTTCGCCGAAGGTACCGTGTTTGATCTCGCCATTTTCGCCAATAGGCTGCAGATCCGGGAAGTCGCCCGCACGGATCAACGGCACTTCGCGGAAGTCTTTGAAGTCTAGGCGCTCGGAGATCAGGTCATAGGTCGGCGCCTGCGCCTCATAGGAGTTCAGAAGACGCTTATGCAGCGCGTTCTCAAAGATCGCCGGGAAATCCGAAGTGGAATGTGCGGCAGCCTCAAACACCGCGATACGATCGGCAGCGGTGCGCATAGGGCCATTGTGGCCAATGGCATGCGCCGCCATCTCCACCAGCGACATGTTCATATATTGCCGCGCAGGGCCTTCCACATCGCGGGCGCGGCTCATTTGCGCGACAATGGCGCCGGACAGGCCAGCGCGCATGGTTTCGCGTTCATCACGAAGAATAGACGCACGGGACGGGCCACGGCGCGAGGATGCACTCATCGGGTTCTTTCCTTGTACCTGGGATGCCAGATGCGCAGCCGCCTGTGTGGGGCTCATGTTCTTGGCAATCATGTGTTGAGCCGTCGCGGCCGGCAGGCCAAACGAGGCGGTCATATCGAGCAGCACGGCCGCCGTGGCCGGACCGGTCTCTTCATCATCGGACTCGCCGCCTTCAACGGTGTCATCACCATCGGCAGCCTCAATGCTGTCTTCACCCTCAGTGGCGTCCAAAGTGTCTTCGCCATCAGCCGCTTCCAACGTGTCGTCGCCAGCGGTGGCTTCCAGCTCGTCTGTGCTGGCGGTGGGGAGCGCTGGTTTGCGCGATGGGGTTGGTTTTTTCGCCATGGGTTGGCTCCTGTGTTGGGCGGGCGCACCCGCGATCATGGCCACCATGGCCGGTTGAGAAATCTGAGAGGTGATGCTGCGCGCCGAGGTCTTCAGAGCGGCGGGCGCGTTGCGGTAAAGCGAGTAATCGAAGGCCGCGATTTCGGCGTCGGTGTCCGGATCCTGGGCGAGCTCGGTGACAAAACCTTGCTCAAGGGCTTCTTCCCCGTCCATCCAGGTTTCGGCACGCATGATGGCGCGGGCCTCATCCTCAGAGAGCCCCGTCCGACGCGCATAAAGCTTGGCCATGTTGCGCGCGGCTTTTGCCAGGCCATCTGCAACGCGACGGTGGTCATCCTCTGTACCGCGGCCATCGGTGCACCAACGCGCAGGGTCATGCACCATCATCATCGCGCCATCACCCATAACGATGTCGTCGCCGGCCAGGGCAATCACGCTGGCAATGGAAGCGGCACCGCCTTGAATGACCACGCGTTTGCGGCCCTCATAGGCCCGAAGTTGGTTGTAAATCGCAACACCTACCGAGACCACACCACCGCCCGAGTTGAGCGACACGGTGATGTCACCTTCTGCATTGGCCAGGAATTGAGAAACATCAGCCTCGGTGAAGTATTCTTCACCCCAGAAATCCTGCCCCACGCTGCCGTAAAGCTTCAGCTCATTCATTGTCATTTTGCTCCTGTTTTGCGCCCGCGACCGGTGGGGCGGGTTTCGCGTGGTAGCGACCATCGCTGTCGTAGATCAGGCCGTCCTTGTCGGCCGTCTGCATGTCTTCAACTTGCTCCTGGTGGATCTGGTCCGGATCACGGCCAAGCGAGGTCACCGCGCGTTGGCGGCTGTTCAGGCCGGCGCGCACCTCATCCACTAGCGGCGGAATCTCTTTGGCGGGATCGATCAGGATCCGTGCCGGCGGCACCCAATCAACCTTCCCGCCGAGGATCTCGGAAATGCGGTTGTGAAAACCGCGCTCTAAAGCCCAGGCCTGCAGAAACTGCCGCCCCAAGGGCTCCAGAAACTGATTGATCAACAGAAGCCATTGCCAGGCTTCGACATTCCGATCCATTTCCATCCGGCCCATTTTGGCCGAGGAAAAATTGACCCTACTCAGATCGCCGGAGCAGGCCTCGTAGGTAATGCCCATTCCCTTTGCGATGCGGCGCAGCTGGCCGCGGGTGAACTCGTCATAGCCATCCACACCGGGAGGCGAGGCAAATTCGTATCCGTCCTCGCCCGATACATCCACGACCAAACCAGGCGCCAATTTGGCTGGCGTGTCGCCACCTGAAGCTGTCGACCTATGGCGGAACACCGTGAAGCAAGCCGCAATCTTTTGGCGCACAAGTTGCGCATCATCATAGTCCGCGAGATCCTGCAGCGGCAGCGCGACCGGCGCAAACCACGAAACGCCGCGCTCCTGACCTGGACGATCCTGCCGATAGAGATGCAGCACGTATTTGGCATCCACCGGACGCGACACCGCCCGCCCCTTCCACTTGATCCACCCCTGCGCGCCGGGATGTTCGTCAAACAGATGATAGGCCACCCGCTGGCCGTCGGCGTCGTACTCGATCCCGTCCTGCACGTAGCCGCCTTCGGTTGACGCCCGGAACGCCGAACTGTCCAGATGATCGATCTCCAGAACTTCGAGCTTGGGATAGGTGCCATTCTCTCCGGGATGCAGAACCACCAGCACCTCGCCATCGGTGACGATCGCCGCCTGGATCAGACGTTGCAGCCCCGCCAGACTTTCCCGTCCACGCCAGTCGATCGCCGATGACTTGAGGTAGGTGTCCAGACGCTCTTTGCCCTCTTTCAGCAGGTCGGCGTCCTCGATGCCTTCCAACTTCGGCATGATGCCCTTGCCAACGGTATGAGAAACGATGGTCTGCACCACGCCGGTGGCGATCGGGTTGTTGCGCACCATGTCGCGCGAGATAAAGGCCAACCGGCCGCGGCGGCTGCCTGCGGCGTTGGCATCGCCGCTGGACTTGCGCCAGGAACCCGTGCGCCCACCACCACTGGCGGCGTCGTAATAGGCCGTCATATTGCGCATCGCGGCCCGCGCGGAGACACGTCTCATGGCCGCTTGCGGAGATACCACCGCAAGCGCTTTGTCCGTCCAATGCAATGTCACGTGTCAGAGACCCTTATCAAATGATGGGTAGTGAAACCCGCCCGACCCACCGCCGCCGGTTTCCCGTTTCAACTGCGCTTCAAGATCAGCGATCCGGCGGCGCAGCTCGGCACCATCGGCAAAGGCAACTTTCTCGCCGCCCTGCTCCAGGCTGGTCACGCCTTTGGCGTACATCTTTTTCAGGTTTGCGAGCTCTGCTGCGGTGTCGCTCATAGCCAATTGTCCCTCTGCGGTATCCATGAGGCCACTTCTGGCGCCGGTTCCGGCTCCGATGGCGCGGTTGCCGGTTCGCCAACAAACCGCGCAAACGGGTTGGACGGATCCAGACGGGCCCAATCCGGCGCGGCGTCCGGATTGATCCGCTCCCCGCCGATGATGATGAAGGTGGCACGCGCCTGCACCAGGTGGTCGAGGCTTTCGTTGCGGATAAAGCCGGGGCGCTTTTCCCAATGGCCGCTGTCATCGCGGCGCTCGGCCGTCATTTCCGTCAGCTGGTCCTTGCTCATCCAATCCGGAATGGCGCAGTAGTTTGGCCCCTCCTCCGTCATGACCAGGCTCGCAGAGACCGCGTCTTTCAAACGATCGGCCGCCATGTTTAGTATCACAATGTCCTTGGCGACTTTGCGCTTCTTGTTTTTGGAGGACACGGTTTCTGGCCGCGCCTGCCACACCCGATCCGGATAATCCTTCTTTTTCGTCAGGCCACGCCCACGGGAAAGATGCCAAAACGTGCCTTTGCCCTCACCACGGCGGCGGCGTAGGAATTTATAGGCGTTGTCGGTTGTGGCCCGCTCGCCCTGCATGTCCACCGTGGCCGCAACCGCGCCCAACTCCCAATCACTGCCCGCAACCGGCCAGCGTTTGGTTTCCAGCGCATCCAGCACCTTCCAATCGTCGGCATAAACGCCCGGCTTCAAAACCCGTTTGGACGGGCCGTCTGGCCCATCCGGTGGCGTGTTCAAATCAAAGCGGTCGATCGGTTGATGCCGACCGTCCAAACCAAAGGCCGTGGCGCCGACGCTGAAATAGGTGCCTTGCGTGTCCACCGACAGCAGAATGAAGGCCGTCCACTCTGGTGCCACCGCTTGCTGCGACGGAGTTGTCTCAGCCTTCCGGATCAGGTCCTCCAGCGCGATCTCACCACCGCTGCCGGCCCGAGCGCGATAAGCTGTGCCAATCCGGGTATTGATAGCGGTGCGCAGTTTGCCCTCATCGCCGGTGGCAGCAAAAGCGCGTTCTGCCTGGCGCATCTTAATCACAATGTCTGCCCAAGGCATGAACGCCGCTTGTGTTCCGTCCAGCCAATAGCCCAACAAATCGGTATCAATCACATCGCCGCTTTGCAGGGTGACGGGTTTGCCTTCCACACCCATATGATACCAGTCGGCTTCGGTCAGCATCTCAATCTTATGATCCGGAGAGATCAGGTCTTTGCAGGAGGGGCAGCGCATCTTAGCCGCCTGCCCGGCCTCCTGATCGTCCGCGCTCTCTGGTACAACCAACATGTCATAGCTTGGCACAAACATGGTGCCACAGCAGGCACACGGCCAATACAGGCGTCCCCTTGTGGTGTTGGGATAATGCGCGAACACCCCGTAACTAACTTTTGGCGGTGTATGAGGGTCTGCGCTGACCTCGCTTTCATCCAAAACAGGCGCGCGAGGCGAGCTTTCAATCACAACCATGCCTCGCGAACCTGCCATCAGGGTTCGGTTGAGCATCAACTCTAGTGGCTCACCTTCTCCATCGACATCCGGACCATACTGATCAAACTCTGTCGCCAGAGCGATCCGCAGGTCCCGCTCCTGAAGGCGCGAGCCGCTGACAATATCCAGCGTGATGTGCGTTCCCCCCTCAAAAATCTTGCTGTCGATCGTGTCAGAGCCCCGCCCGGAACCGCGTTTGGCCGCTAGGTCCGGAGAGTTGCGCACAATCGGCGAGAACTTGTTGCGCTCATAGCTGTCGCGCGTGGCCCGCTCATCCAAGTAGAACCCAATGCGCGCTGGATCGCTGGTGATCGAATGCGACCACACCGAGTTGAGCAACATGGTTTTGCCGCACCGGGATGGGCCCACAAAAACCATCGCCTTGTAGTCCCGCGATGTCGCCATGTTCATCGGCTCGATCATATAAGGCACGGTTTCGCGGCGGAACCGCGTCCAGGCGTTGTTGATGTTCACACGCATAGACGCCTCAGACGATTCCACCACAGAAATCCGGCGCGGCGGCGCCAAAGATGGCAACGCCTTGGCCAAAGCATCCCGCGGATCGCGGTACGGCGGCAGCGGCGCAAATTCAAACCGGCTATAGGTCATGTTTCATTCACCAGCTGCGGATGCATGTCGAGGTTGGCCTCATAGCCTTTGCCGATGTCGTTTTCGCCGATCTCTTCAATCAGGGAGGTCAGCATTTCTTCCATTGCCCGATCGACCTGCCGCGCCTGCGGTGCCGACAGGCCGAGCTCACGCTCTAAGCGGTCAGACATCCCCATGGCGCTGTCGCGGAACCGGATAAACACCTTATCAAACAGCCGGTAGCAGGCCTCCAACTCGGTCAGAATGCCCATCATCTTGGCTGCCTGGGCATGCTTCATCCGGGCTTCAGATACTTCACTCACCTGCTTGGGCGACAAGCCGTTTGCGCTTTGCTCCGGCTCCACCCCAAAAAGCTGACCCTGCAACTTAGCCAGCGCCTGGTCTTTGCTTTTCTTCAGCGCCTCGCCGCGTGCCTTCCATGCATGAAACCACGAATAGCGCAGGACATATTCGCGCCCATTGCCGCCCCGCGCCACACACGGCAGGGGGTTATCGCGCTGCTTCAGCCAACCGTTGATGGCGTTGGTCGACACGTTCACAACAGTCGACAGCTCCGCCATGTTCATGTCGAGATCTTCGACCCCGTCCGGCAATGGGTGCGCCTCAAGCCAATCCTCCAGACCCGGCCAATCTGCAACCGTCAGCGTGGTGGGCGTCTCAGACATACCCGCCCCCCAAACCACAACAACAACCACAACCTACGTGTTTCTCAGAAACCAAAAAAATCCCACAAAACAGGGCGCGAATTACCCGTGTGGCGAAGGTGCCAGGAAGGACCCGAGAGATTTTTCTTTCAATCCAAGAGAGAAGCGGCAGAATGCGACCACCAAGTTTAGTCAAAGGTTTCACGTTATGACAGACCAACCCGCCAAAACCCTTTTGGAAGAAACGCAACAAGACAGCCAGGACATTGCCCTTCTCAAGCGCGACTTGAATGAAAGCACCGGACTGACCTGGCTGTGGTCGATCCTGTTTGGCCCCATCTACTTTTGGGTCCACAGCTTTACCGGTGCTGGGTTTGTTGTGCTTGTGGTCGCCATCCCAACCTTGGGCTTGAGCATGCTGCTTCTTAACCCATGGCTGGCCTATAAGTGCTGGCGCGACAAAGCCGAGAGCAAAGCCGAAACCAGGTTGATGATGGCCAAGCGCTAGGGCCCGCGTCATCGGCGGGTCTCCATCGCTCGATCGAGCCAGAGCCAGAAGGCGTCTGGGAAATGCTCATCCATGTAGTCCGCGACAAATTCTTCGTAGCCGAGGCGCTTGCGGTAGTGAGCAGCGCTGGATGTGAAGGCGAGGATCATCTTCAAGCGACCATTGGCCTGACGAGCAAAGACACCCGGTGCCAATCCTTGGCGCGGGACAAAGTAGGTTTCCCGCGACTTCTGGCGCTTGCGAGAGGTGGCCGTGGTGTTCTGGTGGCGATCGCGCTGCGCGCCGAGACCGGACAGAAGCCGTTGGATCTGAGCCGCACTCAGGTTGCCGGCACGGTTCAGCTTGGCATCATCCGCAGGCAGCGCCGTTTGCAAAACCCCGTCAAACGCCACGTGTTTGCTCAGCAGTTTCTCAATTCCGGTTTGCGGCCGCACACCGCCCTCTTCCTGCGTAAACAGATAGTGCCGGCCTGCAATCCGATCCTTTGGCAGAACTTGCGCTTCAAGGTTGGTTTTGGTGGCCCCGATCGCCCGAAACGCATTCCGGGTAAACGCAGTGGGATTGTCGAACACCTCGGACATGTGCCCCTTTAGCCCGCGCGCCGCACCCCAGGCAGTATCCGTCAAAGCGCGCGCCGCTGCATAGGGAGCCTGCTCTGCTTGAAGATGGGTCAGGCCACGCGTCAAATCGCTGTGGTCCAACGTCAGGGTTGCACTCATTGGGTATCCGAAGGTTGAGGGAATTGTCATGCCGGGCACCACTCCGGCTTTGGGTGCATGTACCTTAAAAGCGAAAAGCCCGTGCTTTTCAGCCGGGCCTCGTCAAACATTGCAGTAGCACTGTCATTCGCAGCGCGGCTCTTGCCTAGTGCGAATGTCGGGTCCACGGTTTTGCCCTTCCAGCGTGATCGCTGTGTTACCTCATTGGCAGGGACCGCTTTGGATCGTCCTATTTCCCCGTTAACGTGCCTGAATTCCAAAGGTCAAGAATTTTCTGCACGATCGCTCAGTGCACAACTGGCTCCAATTGATCGGCCTGGATCGTCGTTTCCACCTCCCGACCAAAGAACTGAAACGCTACCTTCGCACCACTATCCTCCAGTGCAACAACGGAAACTTCGACGCCTTCAAAGGTGCCCTGCATCACCTGTACACGATCACCCACATCGTATTCCGCATGGGTCCGCTGAAATCGACGATGTTCTGGCGCAGCGAGGCCGCCACCCCATCGGCGCATCAGTTTGGACATGCGCGCCTCACTGATTCGGGCGGGGCGACCACCGGTGCCCAGCACCCCGCTCACCACATCGAGCGCCATGAGATCATCCCAGCGAGGCTGTGCCGACAGCCAGCCGACAAACAGCCACCCCGATAGCAACGGAAAGGCCACCAGCTGCTTCTCCTTGGTGCATCGATGCTTGCGCCGCCATTCCAGTTTGACCGGCAGGAAGACATCAAACCCGTTTCGGCGCAGCAAGACCTCATGCACCAGGTGCTTGGTGCCGGTGCCTTTGACCGGGCGCACCCGCTCTTGCCCGTTGCGGGCGGTGTAGGTTTCTTTTTTCGTGCCCAGCTCCACCATGCGACGGCCGCGGTTGTTCAGCGGCTTCATCCGCACCGCATACCAGTCCATCGTCCCTGTTTTGACCTGCCCCATCATCATTCCAACCGCTCCAATTTGCCCTGTTACGTTTGTTCCGCGACCGTAACACCAACGTAACGCCCACCGTTTCGCCGCAAGTCGCTTGTTTCATTCACTTTTCTGTAGAAAATAGAGTTATGTAACGGTGTTACGGCTATTCCTAAATATGGCTTCACGTGCACGCACACCTTATGTGTCCCGCCAAAAGCGTAACACCGTAACTTTCTCAAAATGTCAGGAAATTTACACGCCATTTCAGACCCTTATGACCGTAACTTAAACCGTTACGATTGCGTTACGCTTGCCCCTCCACCGTATCGTTTTCTGTGTCACCCGCGCCCGCCGGTTCTATGATTTTTCCACCCGGAAGGAGACGCGCGGGAATGATGAGCCCGCGGGTAAGCCGTCCTGCGACACGCTGCGGCTTGGGTGATGGCGCGACCCCCTTAATGGTGTCCAAAGCCGCCCTGTGGCCGCCATTGCGCCAGCGTGTGCCGGCCAGAGCGCGGTCTAGGATGGGGTTCTGACCATTTGCGACAAACAGTTCTCGCTCATACGGTCTGCCCGGAAGGACACGCAGCCCTAGGCGCCCCAGCAGCTTGTTTTCGTAAACAGGTGGTTTGTCGTCGGAGGTCTGAGAAAGCTCGATGAGTTCTGCCACCGTAGTGACGCCCCCGTGATCCTTCTGAAGTAGCGAGGCAAATATTGTCCGCAGACACCGCTCGCCCTCACCTTCGTCCTCCGCCTCTTGGGACACCTCAACAAGGGGCTGGGCGATGGCCTTGGCCTGTTCCATACGTTTGAAATCGGGTTCTCCCGAGTCGGGATCAACCAAAGGCGCGTCAAACAACATCAGATCCCACCCCGCCAGAATGGCCCCGATGGTGTCACCGGAGCGCGCGCGCGCACCGAGTTCCTGCACCAAGGCGTTGTAGATCCGGAACGTCTTGTCCCAGCGTGTCGGCGCTAGATCCAGCATCCGCCGCCAAACGCCCGCGCCCAGCTCCAAAGCATCCTGCTGCAACTCTTCCAGCCACATAGCTTGCATCGTCGGATCATCATCGCTTTCGCGCTCAGAGATGTTGAGAATAGTGAAACGAGATCGATCGGCGCTGGTCATCGCTGCCGGAATGACTGACGCCAAGTATCCGGCACCGTATAGCTCAAAGCGGATACCGGAATGATCGGCCGTGCCACGCTCCACCTGGGCGCCTTCAGCATCCGACATCAATCGAAACAGCGCGACCACGTCCGCGCTTGCACCGCTTTCATCGGCTTCCGCCTCATCAAACACCCGCGCAATCGCCTGGCGATTGGTGGTTTGTCGAATGGCGGCTGCACTGGTGGAGTTCTTAACGCCCGTGGACATGCCCCCAAGCAATGAGGACACGATTTTGGTCAACGTGGTTTTGCCCGAGCCGTGCTTGCCCTTGACATACATGTGTGTCCGCCAGCTGGGGTATTGCCCCAATGCGGCCTGCCCGACCCAACCGATCATCACGTCGGCATCTGTGGGGCCAGCCCAGCTCCAGAAGCGCTGCAACCGTTCGCGGACCCATGCGATGTCATCCGCTTGTGCCGGTTTATCAGCCGGCATCGGCCGGGACGGCACCGCCGGGTAGAGCGCGCGTGAAATCATGCGGCCGTTTCGGCTCTCGTCCCCTGGAGCCTCGATACTCTCGCCCTTGTGCACGATCGGATGCCCGGACGCGCCGCGCCAGGTACCGGTGTGGCGAATGGGCATTGTGGCGTCATAGAGCGGCAGCGCGCTGCAGGCTTGCATCAACGCGTCAGCAGCCCCTGCCAGGTTGAACCCATTGTCTTTACGTCCCTTTGGCTCCGCGATGCTGCCAAGGTGCCCTATCGGATCGTCGGCACCCGCGACCAAGGCCACGAGGTTGGCACGGTTCGCCATCGCGCCGGCCGACAGCTCCGCCATCTCACCGCGGGCGGTCAGAAAGTGAAACTTGCCTGCGGCCATGCCAAGCGGTTGAACCGGAAAATCCGACGGCAAGATGCTCTCCCCGTCGCCATCTTCGATCATGGGTGGGCCTTCCTCGCCAAGATCCAGGTCACCGGGAGAGGAGCGCGGTTCTTCCCGATGATCTGAAACGTCAGGCGCGTCATTCTCGATGGTTTCTGCGGCCGCAAACGCGCCGCGCACTTTTTCCATGCGATCATCCATAGTGCGCCCTCTCTTAATGCGCCGCCAGTTGCTCTGGCGGTCGTGTTAGAATGTCGTTCAAGTCGAAATTGCCGCCCGGATGCACAAGCTGCGTCTCGATCCCCGGCCTCAAGTTGGCCGCGCGGCGCAGCCCGCTCAGGCATTTGGCGCGGGTCATTTTGGGTTCGCTGTCGCCGTCCTGGACAAACACCAATCGCTTGACCCATTCCGGCGGAACAAAGGCCTCTGCATCGTCCATTTTTGGCAGGCCAGCGTATTTGAGCCCCCTACCGCGCATCATCTTGCCCGACATGTTGCCGAGGTCGACGCCAGCCCAATAGGTCGCATTTTCATAGGGACGCGCGATCATGGCCGTGAGCGTGGTCTCGATGCCTTCCGCCATCACCAACGTGGTGCCACCGGCCGCGTCACACAGCGGGATGGCTCCGCCCTTTTTGGAACCAAGCACCTTTTTGGCGTCGTACTTCTTACCCTCATAGGTGATTGCAGCTTTGCCTTTAGGCTGATCGAGATCCAGCCAGGTGCGGTGCACCGCCCGACCAACACCGTCAGGCGCCACCACTGCCGCCACCATCGCTGGCCCCTCGTGGATTGTGACCCACTCTTGCCGGTCCTTGAACCATTCCGCATAGCGGAGTTTTGGGTGAAACCGCAGGGACTTTGGAATAATCGGGAGGAGCGCGCGCGCGATGCCCCGACGCTCAAAATATTCAAGCAATATAGGATGTTGCGACTCATACTTCGCCTCGCGCCAGATCCGACGCGCCGCGGCAATCGCTTGATCCCGGTACGCATTTTTGTTGGCTTCTACTTGATCCGCCAGGCGCTTCTGCTTCTCTTTGCGCTTGCGCACCACTTCCGGATCAACCGTCGCCGGCCGATCGCCACACAGCTCTGTCAGCGCATCCGGAAACGACAGCTTCAAAAACTGCTGGGCGAGCGAGATCATATCGCCGCCACCAACACCGCACCCTTTGCGGCAGAAGAAGCCTTTGTCTTCGACGTTGATGTTGAACCGATCAGAATCCGATTTGCTGAAATCGCCACACTCAAAACACGGGCCGGTCAGCCACCCGTTGCGCTCTGTGAGCCCTTTCAGGCCCAGCTTATGCACAACGTAGTGCACCGACATGTCTTTGATTTCATCGATGCGGGGATCTGGTTCTCGGGTCACTGCAGGTCCGCCCTTTCACGCCAGGGCGCAGTCTTGGCTTCGAGATCTAACTCTGCCAGCACCTCACTTGGGCGGCGGGGATCAATGTCGCTGGACCATTCCAGAACAAATTCCTGCAGCGCCTTGCCGGCGGTGGGCATGTCATGGCGGCTGTCTCGGATGAAGGCGAGCGTTGCTTGCCGCGCGCGTTCATCTGCGCCCGCATGGGTCAAAAGCATCTCCGCAAGATTGATGTAGTCTCGCTGGCGCACTTCACTATGAATGGCCTTCAAGGCAACCGCATTGGCCGCCAGTCCAAACGCCGGGCGAGAGATGCAGGTCATGACAACACCTCCTCCAAACGTTCGGCCAGCTTGCGCAGCTGACCCGGCATAGTCGGGGAAACCCCACCCGAAAACAGAACCTTTTTGCGATCGCTGGACTTAGCAGCCTCTGTAGGTAGAACCGCAAACGTGGCGCCACCCTCGGCAACCGGCCGCAAAACAAAGGTCATATGTTCAACAGCAAAATGTTCGGTATGGGTTGGCGCTGTCACGGCTAGGCCTTCCCAACCAGGCGCTGCGCTTCTTTGAAAGCGGCGACCTTGGCCTCATAGACTTTCCCGCCCTTGGATTTCTCGACCAGCCTCTCATAGAACGCAATGCGCGAGGGGATACGATCACACGCGACTTGGTCCTGGTGGAACTGTTTTCCAACCACCACAAACCCAGCTGCGGGGTTCACAAGAATTGTATGTCCGGCGTGCTGCACTTCCATCATGCACACCCCGCGATTTTGCTGGCCCGATCTGGAGGGAGGAGGAAAACAGATCGAGCCAGCAGCAAAGCTGGTAGTCCCGGCGACACCGGAAGAGGATATGTCGCCGCCAGCTTCACGTGCGGATCTCCAGCAGGCAGGAGTACCAAAAACCCAGGCCAAAGAACAAAGCCGCAAGGAACATGGCCACAACGAGCCAACCGGCCCATTCTGGAAATTCGTCTTCAAACATTGGTTTTTGGTCACGCGTCATCGGAAACACCTTTCATCGCTACAACAAAGGCGGCTGCCCACCCTGCGATCAGGACGAAGACATCAAAGAAGCCGTCCAGAACCAGGACGGACAGCCGACCGGGGGAAAACAATTGAATGATTTGCAAAGCGCAGTAACCCGCCACAAAACAGAGTAGAACGCGGCGAGACTTGCGCGACTGCAGCCAAACGTGGCAGCCAACATAGCCCATCGCGAAATGCACAAGAGTGTTGCGGATCCATAAGCCTGGGCGCGTGACCAGCTGATCAATCGCCGCCGAGCTCATGTCGCTTTTCAAAAGCATGAAGAATTCATCTGCCAAAGACACGGGCCGCTCCCTGTACAATTTTGCCTAAAACGGTGTGACGGGACTCGCCGCGCGTCATCACTTCCATGACCTTGAAAACGCCCACCATGCAGCCGATGGCAAAGACGATGTCGAAAGGCGCGCTGTGCTCCATTTTGAGCCACCCGCGCACGGTCTTTTCTGTGACACCCATCACCTCGGAACATCGGCGCGCGACGCCTGCATCGTCGCGGGCGGGGAAAGCCACACGCAACAAGTCGGCAAACCGCTCACGCGCTACGTCCTGGAGGCTCACACGATTGATGCGGACATTATTTTCCGGCCCGTCACTGTTGGCGTAGGGAAAATCATCATCGCCGCGGAAAGAAGTTTCCAGACGTTTGCTGGCATCATCAGGACATGACCCAGACCGAAACATATCGCCCCGCTCATGCCTCATGCCGCGTCCTCCGAAGAAGGCGCCTCTTCAGACTGAATGAAGTTGAACAGATGCAACGGACATTCCTCGCCCACATCCGCGCAAAGTTCTTTGATCACCGGATACCACTTTGCCGGAAAGAGCTTGTCACGGATTGCAGCACGCACCGAGTGCTCCGACTTGCCGGTTTTTTCCTGAATCTTTTCGGACCCAACGGCCGCAACGATAGATTTTACATCTGACATGCGCCAGAAATGACAACTTTCTTATCATTAAGCAAGACAAAAAGTATCGATTGTGGCAACTTTCTTGTCATTGGAGAATGCAGCTATGGACAAGCCCTTTGCAGATATCTCCGCCAGACTACGCTGGCACCGCGCCCTTCTTGGACTTACACAAGACGAATACGCCGTGAAGGCGAACCTAAAACGCGCCCAGCTCAACAACTGGGAAAACGGCAATCACCGGATCGGCTTAGATGGCGCGCGCGCACTCCGGAAAACGTATGGGCTCTCCTTGGACTTCATATACGAAGGCGACATCAATGCGTTGCCAATGAACCTTCGAAATGCGTTGCTCGACAAACCCATCGCGAGCTGATCCAAAAAGTCGATCGTAAAACCGGTTTCCCGCGCCGCCGACATCAAGGCGTCAATTCGTTCCTGCTCAGTCATAGCGGACCTCGCACTGGAACGCCAAAAAACTACCGTCATGGTTACTCGTAAGCCAACCGATCGGCTGCGGCCTATACCCAAAAACGCCCATCAACTTCATCAAGCTGGGAGCACCCAGCCCCAAGCAATACTTGGCCCCTTGCCCTTTTAGAAAATCATTAACCCCCTCACAAACCCGCTTAGCACCCACCCTCGAGCGCGGCGCTGCAATGCGGGTCAATTCCCAAATGTCAGGGTCAGTAGGCGGCGCCTCAAAACACAATTGCGCAGGCATGCCGGGCAACCGCCCCTCATGCGCATCCTTGATCATATAGGTGTAAGATCCTCCGGGCTGCCGGGCATCCGTCCGGACCAACCTACCTCCAGCAACGACTGAACCACCCTCAATGGCCAACACATACACTACATTCTGAAAGCTATCGTATTGCTCAAACTCTAGGCCGCGATGCGTTGGGAGGCTCCAGCCCAGCTCCCCCACAAACACATCCGTACGCAGTCTTAGGAAATCGACAACCAGATCCCAATCGTCCACGTTGGCGGGAAACCGAAGCACTTTAACGTCCAAAATTCACTCTCCTCTAAATTGCGAACCAAAGGAGGGAAAAAACTTCTTGCACTCAAGCACAGATTTTGAAAACTGTATTTTATTCAAAAACTTTCAGCGGTGGGGGTTGTACTTTTTTACAAAACCGAGGGAAGAAAACATTGTTTTACAAAGGTTCCTTAAAGCTCATCCCTGGGCAAGAATACGATTCTCTAATCAAGCCTATCCAGGAGATCGCGGAGGCGGGCTACACCGTTACGTTGAACTTTCGCTTTGGGCGATACAGCCTAATGGACTGGAGCTATCCAGACGCATGGGCCAAAGAGTACCAATCTTGGTATAATCAAATCGGCGACCCTGTCGTTCAATGGGCGCTCTATAACACCGGCAAAATTCGTTGGTCTGAAATCAACAGCAAGGATCCCCTTGGTGTTCTCACCAAGGCAAAACGTCACGGCATCAACTTTGGCACAGCACACTGCATTGCAGCCGGTCCCGGTCGATCACTGCTTTCCGTAGCTCATTCCACCCGCGAGTTTACCGACATTGAAATGCAACATCTGCAACAGTCCTTTCAAAAGATCGTCAATCGCGTTGCCCGTGGAGCCTTCCTTACAGAGAAGGAAATTGAGGTGTTGCGCGCCTTGGCCTCCGGAATCCGACAAAATGAACTTGCAGGCGAACTCGGCCTAACAAAAGGCGCCATAGCTGCTCGCGTAAAAAAGGCCATGCGCAGCCTGGATTGCGAAACCCTTAATCAAGCGATCGCGGTCGCTACAAAATGGGGCTATCTGGACGGACCAGAGCAATCACTGCACTAAGCCCCTTCACACAGAATCAACCTCGAGATTAGCCCCTGCTGGACACGAAACGGCAGGGGTAATTTCTTTCCTGGTTAGCTAGCGGCAAGCTACTGTGACAACTTTCTTGTCATTATCTTCTTGCAATGACAAGTTTCTTATCATAGCGTGACCTCAATTCGAAACCGGAGGTCATCTGAATGTGTGCCGTTACTTGCGCCCTGCGCGTCGTCGCAAATCCCCGCTCAACCGATACATTCCAAATGCGCTGGATGGCTTGGGCGGTGCTCAAATCCCGTCGCGGGCAACCCATGCTTCAGGTGCGCACCAGCCGCCAAAATCAGAAGGCCGGCGCGTGATGGACGCCGCGACCCTCGCTTCTCAAAAAGATCGCATTGCCGGCGTTCTGGACGCCATCGATGGCAAGGAAGGGCTTGATCGGCTTGATGCTTTCGCAAACCAGGTTCTGAACAGCGACGGCACCTACCTATTCCCCCGCGAAGGGGAATACGGCACGGCCAACGCCGCCTATGAAATCACCCTTCACGGCGTCAGCGTCATTGCCTGGTCAGAACGGGATGCCGTTGACCTCTGGGTCGCGTCCGCAAAACGCGAAACGCGCAGCATCACCTGCACCCTCGACAGCATTGATCGAATTAGAAACGGCATTGCGCCGCCGCCCGCACACTCCCCCTGAAGTCACCAAAAGGAGGATCTCTGTCTCGATTTTCCGACTTCAGGCCCCTTGCCGGGGGCGACCCATCTCAGATCCCCATGAGAGCTCCCGGCACTTTTCTTCCCCAGGGCTGACAGGCCAGCCCACCCCGCCCGGCGCGGCACACACCAAAAGACCACCACTCACAACAACGACACCCCGTGTGTGCCGCGCAAACCGCAAGAGGATTTTTGCATGTTTAGCCAGTTGAAACTGTCTTACGCCGCCCTGACCGCCATCCCCATAATTTGGCTGCTCGGCCTGCGCGCTTACCTGAACGCCACCCACGCGGTTGCGCGACCTGGTTCCGCTCTCATGGAATACGGCCACCAACTCTACGTTGTCGCCGCATCCGGCTTTAACAGTGGTTGGTAAACATATGGCCAAAAGAGGAAAACCCAGAGGCCAACAGATGCCGCAAGGGCCTGCCAGGGGGCATACTCAGCCTTCCGGCATGGTGCAGATTTCAACCCGCTTTGACCCCGACACTTTCGAAGAGATCCGCGCGAAAGCAACGACAGACAACACCAGCATCGCCGATGCGGTGCGCACTCTCTGCGAATGGGGATTGGAAGCCGAAAACGATGGTCGGGAGTGATGCCAAATGGATGGTTCACACATCGAGAGATCGAAGCGCCGCGAGAACCCCAAGCGCGCCGAGAAGGTCTACCTGGTGACGCTGGCGATTGCCATTGTGACCGCCATTTTGATCCACGTAGCGAGCCAAGCCATTGGCAAAACAGCGCACACCGTACTGGCGGCCGACGCCCGCGCGACGGCGTTTCAGGAGGGGTGGTGATGCGACTGGAAAACAAACCAAACACTAAAAACCGGAGGCTTCTTCGCAATGACAACCGGAATTGAAACCCGCACAATCCCGCTGGATCAGCTCTACGTTCACCCCTTCAACCCAAGACAGGACGTCGACCACAATGAGATCGAGGCGCTTGCGCGATCCATCCAGGTTGGTGGCGTTATTCACAATCTTGCCGGCTATGCGGATCCGACACGCGATGCGATCGGGATAGTGGACGGCGGGCGCCGCCTCCGCGCGCTGCAGCACTTGGCCCATACCGATGGTGCAATCACCGAGGTGGAGGTCAAGGTCACCGAAGACGAGCTCACGGCACTAAGCTGGGCCGGCGCTGCTAACGTTACGCATCGGCCACTACACCCCGCAGACGAAATTCGCGCCTATCGCGATCAGGACCGGGCCGGTATTAGCCGCAGCCAAATCGCCTCCGCCTTCGGCTGCAGCCAATCACACGTAAGGCGCCGCTTAAAGCTCGCCGCACTACCAGACAGAGCGCTGGACCTGCTGAAGGCCAACAAAATCAATCTGGACGCCGCCAAGGCTTTAACTGTTGGCAATGACTCTACGCTGCAAAAGGCCGTTATTGACGCGATTGAGCAAGGCGAGATCCGTCATGTGTATCAGATCAGAGAGGCTCTGAACCCCAAATCCGTACTTTCAACAGATCGCCGTGCGGTGTTTGTCGGCCTTGATGCGTATCAGGCAGAAGGCGGCGCCATTACTGAAGACCTATTTGAAGAAAACGCCTACCTGCACAACGAAGACCTATTGAACAGGCTCTTTGCTGCCAAGCTTGAAACAAAAACGGAGCAGATCCGAAAGGATGAAGGCTGGAGTTGGGCAACACACATCGACGACACGTATCTGCCGTACGACATGCACAGCTGCATGGACCGCCTTCATCCTGAAAACGTTGAACTGCCTGAAGCGGACCAAGCAGATTTGACCGAACTGGAAAGCGCTTATCACTGGGAGCTTTCTGACGAAGATCGGGAAAAACTGACTAATCTGCGAAACAGGACACGCGGTGACTTTGATGAAGCAGACATCGCGGGCGGCGGCGTCTTTGTCCTGGTCAACGGTCAAGGCGCGCTCTGTGTCGAGCGCGCTTTCCGCAAGCAGAATAAAGAGCAGAAAACAACGAAGTCAGGCACCAAAGGAAGTGGCAACAGCAAGCCTGCGCTGCCCCAGAACGCGCTGGACGATCTAAATCGCATTGCGCTGGCGACCCAACAGGCCGCACTCATCGCAAAGCATGAGCTTCTTTTGGACATCCTCGGTTGGCAGATCGAGAACGGCGCCCGAGCCTGGAAGCGCCCCCTTGGTGTGACGCTGGACCAGCCAACGCTACGGCCGGAGAAAGATAGCAACTGTCACATCGACGCCCGACTCGAAGCGGTCGAGAACGAAGATTGGGATGCTGAGTTCACCTTGGACGCTCTTAAGGCGTTCCAGGACAAAGGCAAAAAGCACCGGAATGCCATTATCGCCGCCGGCCTCGCTCGCACCTTGGTACCAACGACAGCCAACAAAACCGGCGAAGTGATTGCCGAGCTCGCACCGCCAGACATCCGCAAATACTGGACGCCGGACGCAGACAACTATTTCGGCCGGCTGCGCGCGGATCTGCTGCCCGCCATTTGGGCCGAGCTGCTCGACCTCGAAGACAACGACGAGCGCCTGGCCGAGTTCACCAAGCTGAAACGCAAAGAGAAAGCGGCCGAGCTAGGCGCGCTGTTCTCCGACGCATCCGTCCAGGAAGCCCATGGCCTAAGCCGCGATCAGATTGCTCGGATTGACAAATGGCTGCCACCGGAAATGGCCACCTCATGACGATCAAAACCATCACCATAGGCACCTGCCTCCAGGTCAAAGGCACCCCCTGCAAAACCCACCCAGACGGGCGCGTCTCTATCCGTATCGGGGATGTCGTCTACACCGGAAAACCCGTTTCCAAGAGGAAGTAAGTGAATGACCATGAATTTCGAAACCCTGCGCGCTGCCAACATTGCCCGCCAAGAAGAGTGGCCCGGCAACGACAAAGCGGATCCCGCCTTTCGCGCCCTAGAAGTTGCCGATGAAGTGGGCGAGGTCATGGGGGCGGTCAAAAAATGGCTACGCGCGCAACGCGATATCGCCGGGACAACCCTGACCCTTGAAGACGTGGCAGACGAAATTGGGGACACTTATGTTTCCCTAGACCTCTTCATGCACGCGCTGGCCTTACCACCACTACCCGGCATCATGCCAGGCGCACTCGATGACGAAATAAAGGCTAGCGATCTTGCACTAGAAGCGTATGTTTCGGCGGGCCACATCGTGGACAGCTTCCTACGTTACGAGCACTCCGAAACAAACAACGAGAGGGAGGCGCGCCGCTTTGACGTTCGCGATGATTGCCTCAATCTCATTATCGGAATCGAGAGTCTGGCAAGTTACCTCGGCATCGACACAAACACCGCTGTTGTCGCGAAGTTCAACAAGACATCCGAGAAATACGGAATGGCGACACGAATGGAAACGCCAGAGACAGGCTCACGTCAACCGGGAGAGAGAGAATGACCTCGGGTAAACCGACCTCGCCACCCTGTCAGCTCAAGACAGAATTTCTGTACAACTTTTGCGCCACCTGCGGGCGGGACGAGATCGACATGGACAAATGTCCGCGGAAGAAGGAGGGCAAATAATGGCAGAATCAGACAAGATTTTTGCCCGGATTAGCGAGTGCCCCACCCTTTTTGGAATGAGCCGAGCAACTGTCTACCGCGGGAAAGACAAGGGGCTCTGGAAGATCTACAAACTCGGGAAAATCTCGTTGGTCAAGATCTCCGAGGTCCAAGAGGCGATCGAAGCCAGTGCGGAAGCATAAAAATCAATTGGGGGACCACCTGGGGGGCTGCAAAGGCGGACGAAACCCAAATGACTTTAAAAACAAATATTTATAGAGATACCATGGTGCGGGTGAAGGGACTTGAACCCCCACGCCTCGCGGCGCCAGAACCTAAATCTGGTGCGTCTACCAATTCCGCCACACCCGCATGGTCCGCGCGTCTTAGCAAAGCTTTTTGCGGGATGCGAGAGGTAAAGTGCATCACAGCGCAATTTCTCGCAAATCCGTCACCCAGCCAACTGAATAGCCTGCACTTCCTGCTTGCACGCCAGGGGTCGCACGAGGCTGCCGCACCCACCGCTTGTCAGACCAGGAAACAGTGCCCCCAGCTCTGCACGACTGTCTTTTGGCAAGCTCTTCAATGCCATAGGCCCCGCATACAGGCCTTCGGTCAACAACCCGTCACTCTCGACAATCTCGTGCTGATCAAACTGTAGGTGAATGTACGTGATCTGGTCGGCCAGCGTCGCAACGCGCACCGTGCGATCGTTCACCAAATGCGCCGCTGCGGCCAGCACCTGTGGCACGCCACAGATCAACTCGGCCCGCCAGCCGTCCAGCAGCACGCGATGCTGCGGCGACACCATCATGTCTCGGCGCGGCCGCCCTGCACCAAACGCATCTTTGCGGATCACCACAGGTCGGAATGTCGGATTTGCCTGCAGCGCCGCACGGCCCAGCTTCACAGCGCCCACCCAACGCACCGGCTGAAACCCGCGATCCAATGTCTTGACCAAATCACCAACCATGATTTCTTCAACCGGCTTGGCGCCTCCCCGTACCCGGATCATTGTCCCAGGTGTGAAACACGGCGGCGCCGCAATATTTGACTGATCCACCGCGGTGCCGCCGGTGGGGCCTTCTCGGGCCGAAATCACCGTCAACGGCACGCCAACTGGAGGGAACTCGTCCACAAACGCCAAGCCCTCCACCGTGCCGTAGGCTGGAGTGGAATTGTTGAAGTTCACCGAGAGGACGCGATAGGTCTGTCCTGTGCTGGGATCCAACAGAACAAACTCGTATTCCGCTTCGATCCGCGTATTGTTGCCGTAGGTGGTGCCGTCAAACGTTTGAGATCCCGCCAATCTTTGATTGCCGTCATTATCGTCAAAGTTGGTGTCGCTGCCGCGATCTCGGACGGAGATCTGTTCCCAGGCGTTGTCCGTCAACGTGATGGTTTCTCCCACAAGGTGGCTGCCATCACCCTGCGTGATCCCGTCCAGCGAAACGCCACCAGACACAGAGACATGGGACTCGCCCAACGCCCAGAAAGAATAAGTTGCCATGGAACAGACCTGCCCGACCTGCGTTTTTTTGTTGCAATCAGGCTACGTCAAATTTGAAGCAAAGACCAGCAAGCCGCCGCATATTACCGCCGCGCGTTGTCCAAAGAGCGCAATACCTGCGGCAGCATCTCTGGCAAATCCTCCGCGATCAACCCCGGCCCAAACGCCCGCGCGCACTCCACATGCAAGCACGCCGCTGCCTCCGCGGCCTGTTGTGGCGCCAACCCACGCGCCAGAAGCCCGGTGATGAACCCTGCCAAAACATCTCCTGATCCCGCCGTCGCCAACCAGGGCGCAGCGCGCTCATAGACCGCCGCATTCACCGCACAGAACCCATTTGGCGAGGCAATCACAGTATCCGGCCCCTTGAACAGAACGACGCACCCTGCCCGCGCGGCAGCTTCCCGCGTGGCGTCCACCTTAGAGTAGGCAGGGCCTTTGGTCGGTGGTTCCGCCAGCTTGGCCGCAATGTCTGGAAACAGCCGCGCAAACTCGCCGCCATGCGGCGTCAACACAACGTTTTCATGCAAAAGATCAAAAAGTTCTGTCGGGTCACCTGCATAAGCGCTCAACGCATCCGCATCCAGCACCGCAGCACGTTTAGAGGAAAGCGCCACCGGTACCAACTCTCGCGCCCGCTCCAGTCCCAAGCCCGGCCCCAAACACAGCGCGTTTAGGCGTTCATCCTGCAAGACGTCCGCAAATGCCTGAGCATCCCCCACTCGCTGCAGCATCAAGGCGGTGATCTGACAAGCCACCTCTTGTTGTGCATTGGGCGGCACGCCCAGCGTGACAAGCCCCGCCCCAATGCGCAAAGCCCCCCGCGCCGCCAACCGAGCCGCGCCAGTTTTGCCGGAACCGCCGGAGAGTATAAGGGCGTGGCCGTGGGAGAATTTGTGGTTACCTCGATTTTTTTGCAAATGATGCAACGCCAATCTTCCAAAGGGGCGCGGATCCTCTGAGCGGCTTTGCTGCTCAACAAGCCTCAGAAATACAGGCCTCATCACAGGACTCGGTGATTTCGGTCCAAAGGCAAACGCGTCATCATAAGGATCACCATTGTACTGGCATCGCTGTTTAGAAATCCCGATATCTTTGACAACAACCTGGCCACAAAGGTCCGGTCCCTGCGCCAAAAAATGTCCCGGTTTTGGGCTATCAAAGCACACGGTCAACGCGGCAAATCGATCATGCAAAGCCCGTGGGCCGCCAATGGGCGCCATTCGATCTTTCACTTCTTTGGGAAGGTTCCGCAGCAACTCGTCTGGCCAAACCGCAATAGGCTCTTGCTGCAACACGTGTCCACTATCCAAACAAAGACCAGACGGCGCATCAATGCTAATCATTCGGTCCTGGTAGTGATCTCCACCCACGCCCGAAAGATGTCTTACGACGCTAAAAATCTCACCTTCCAATCCTCGCTTTAACCCAGTCCCAAACAAGGCATCGACATAAATGTCAGCGAAGCCACCTTTCCGTAGGTTCTTTTCAGTGAGCGGATCAACGTCCCCCAACGCACACCACCGCTGATAGTTCACCCGCGCATCCGGCGGCAGCTTCTCGGCATCTCCATAGAGAAGCACCTCAACTGTCCACCCCAGTTCATGCAACAGCCGCGCCACCACAAACCCGTCGCCGCCATTGTTGCCCGGCCCGCACAGCACCACCGCACACTTCGTCTTGACAGAAGTATCCCGGGGGTCTGGGGGCTGGCCCCCAGCCTCATTATCCCGAGCACCAAGCTCCGGCCATTCCTCAAAAATCGCCTCCACCACACCCTGCCCGGCGCGCTCCATCAACTCCAGACCAGTCACATCACCCGACTCAATTGCGGCCTGCTCGATGGCGCGCATTTGGGCAGCGGTTAACAATTCGCTCATTTGAGAAACATCCTGCGATTCAATTCAGCGCATTCTCGCGCCACATTGCCTAATTTTTAAGCACACCCCTGAAATCCGCCCATCCAGAGAGCCCTGCGTCACCCTATCCAATTGTGACCCCGCAATGAAAGTGGTCTGTCGAATTTCAAGAACGCACCTGAGGAGGAGCCTCCACATGAAAAAGATCGAAGCCATCATCAAGCCGTTCAAACTTGATGAAGTCAAAGAAGCCCTGCAGGATTTTGGCATCCAGGGTCTGAGCGTTGTCGAAGTCAAAGGTTTCGGCCGTCAGAAAGGCCACACGGAGCTGTATCGCGGTGCGGAATACGTTGTGGACTTCCTGCCCAAAGTGAAAATCGAAGTTGTGCTTGAGGCCGATCAGGTTGACGGCGCAATCGAGGCCATCGTGGGCGCTGCCAAAACCGACAAGATCGGCGACGGCAAGATCTTTGTCTCCCCTGTGGAGCAAGCCATCCGCATCCGTACCGGTGAATCCGGCCCGGACGCGCTGTAAATTTAACCAGAATTCAAAGCAATCAGAAGGACTAAGGGAATGAGCGCAGACGCAGTTCTCCAGCTGATCAAAGACGAAGATGCGGCCTATGTCGACATCCGTTTCACCGACACACGCGGCAAGTTGCAGCACGTGACCGTGGACGTGGATCTCGTAGACGAAGACTTCCTCGAAGAAGGCTTTATGTTTGACGGGTCCTCCATCGAAGGCTGGAAATCCATCGAAAACTCCGACATGAAACTGATCCCGGACACCACGTCTGCCTACGTTGATCCGTTCTATGCTGAGAAAACCATCTGCATCCACTGCTCCATCGTTGAGCCAGACACCGGCGAAGCCTATGAGCGTGACCCACGCGGCACTGCCGAAAAAGCAGAAGCTTACCTGAAGTCCTCCGGCATCGGCGATGCGGCCTACATGGGTCCAGAAGCGGAATTTTTCCTGTTTGACGACGTTCGTTTCGAGAACAAAATCAACAAAGTATCCTACGAAGTTGATGCGATTGACGGTTCCTGGAACACCGACACAGAATACGAAATGGGCAACATGGGCCACCGTCCTGGCATCAAAGGCGGCTACTTCCCTGTAAACCCAACCGACGACAGCCACGACCTGCGTTCCGAGATGCTCTCCACCATGAAGCGTCTGGGCATGAAAACCGACAAGCACCACCACGAAGTGGCGTCCTGTCAGCACGAACTGGGCTTGATCTTTGACACGCTCACCAAACAGGCCGACGAGCTGCAGAAATACAAATACGTGATCCACAACGTGGCCGCGTCTTACGGCAAATCCGCCACCTTCATGCCAAAGCCGATCTACGGCGACAACGGCACCGGCATGCACGTGAACATGTCCATCTGGAAAGACGGTAAGCCACTGTTTGCGGGCGACAAATATGCCGATCTGTCCGACGAAGCGCTGTACTTCATCGGCGGCATCCTGAAGCACGCGAAGACCCTGAACGCCTTCACCAACCCATCGACCAACTCCTACAAGCGTCTGATCCCGGGTTTTGAAGCACCAGTTCTGCGCGCCTACTCCGCACGCAACCGCTCCGGCTGTGTCCGTATCCCATGGACCGAAAGCCCAAAAGCCAAGCGCGTTGAGGCCCGCTTCCCGGATCCATCCGCGAACCCATACCTCTGCTTCGCAGCCCTGCTGATGGCTGGCCTTGACGGCATCAAAAACAAGATCGATCCAGGCGAAGCCATGGACAAGAACCTCTACGATCTGCCTGCTGAAGAACTGGCTGGCATCCCAACCGTATGTGGCTCCCTGCGCGAAGCTCTGGAAAGCCTGGAAGCGGATCACGACTTCCTGCTGGCTGGCGACGTGTTCACCAAAGACCAGATCGAAGGCTACATTGAGCTGAAAATGGGTGAAGTTGAGCACTACGAGCACACCCCACACCCAGTCGAATTTGGCATGTACTACAGCTGCTAATTCCGGGTCGGATCAAACACCAAAGGGCGCTCTTCGGAGCGCCCTTTTTCTTTTTAGAAGTCCGCGGTTTCGCAGTTAGGCGGTCAGTTGTGCTTTAGATTTCGGTCCGTCGATGACATAGAGCAAAACCGCAGCAGCCAACGAAAATCCAGCCCCAGCTAAGGCAACCCCCGAATATCCAAAGACCTCCGAGAACACCGCAAAGATTGCTGACGCAATCATCATGCCGCCAAAATGGGACATCGAAATCAACGCGCTTCCCGCCCCAGGTCGGTGTTCCAGCAGGCTCTGGGTATAGCCAACCGGCACGGACAAAATAATACCCGCGCCAATCCCAAATGGCACAATCAACCACCAGGCAGCTTGCATCGAAGGCATCACTGCCAACATCGCAATACTAAAGGCGTAAATCACTGTTCCGGCCAGGATCACTTGCAATCTTGCAAAACGTTTCAGCAAGAGCGCGCTCACAAGCATCACCGGCAGTTCCACTGCGGCAACGCCTCCTGCAAACCACCCAATGTCGGATTCTTGCCCGCCAAGGGTTGTCACCACCAACAGCCCCAGCAGGATGCCAAACAATCCGACAGCAGACGAAACCGTGGAGATTAGCCCAAGCCGTAAAAGAAGGTGTTTCGCCGCCAGTTCTTTCAACGCCTCAAAAAACGTGAGACCGGACCCTTCCTTTACCTCAGGCTCAGAGTCAGAAGGCCACATCACGAGGATCACCACAAAAATGATCCCGTTGATCAAGGCAATCACCCAATACACCGACAAAAGATCAACGCCGCGCGCCAAGGCGATGCCCCACAAAGGTGGACTAACCGCAAAGGTCCCAGCAAAAGCCGCTCGGATCAGCGACAACCCAATATCTTTATCCAGCAACGGATTTCGCTCCGTCGCCACCGCCGCTAGCGTGAAATATTGCGTGAACGTGGTCGACGCGAGCGGAAACAAAAGTAGGTGAACGGCAAGAAAACTCGCCACGCCCGGCCATGCGCCCATAAGGATGCCGGCGCAAATACCAACAACAACACATAACAAAAGCGTGTTGCGGTAGTTTTGGGTCCGGTCCAGTAGAATGCCCACAATCAACGACGCGATCACACTGAACAACGCGCCAACCGTGACCACCACAGCGTACACCTCATTGCTCAATTCGAGGCGTTCGATACCGATAACGGATTGAAAAGGCCCAATCGAGGCCCCCGCAGGACCGAACAGCAAAATGCAAAGAAACGCGACGCGCAACAGCGGGTCCCGCAGCGCAGCGGCAAATGGGGCTATCATTTAGAAATCTCCTGTCTCGGGCACATCCCGATACACTCACTCCAACCGTAGAGGAGCCTCAACCAATACCTTCACGACCTTTATCAACCCGATAGTAGGCCCACAACAGCCGCGCCGCCACCGATCGCCAGGGCGACCAGCCTTCCGCCATTTGGCGCAACGCGCGCTCCTTTGGACGTTCCTCCAGATCAAACAGCATCCGCGCACTTTCCTGCAACGCCAGATCGCCCGGCGCAAACACATCCGCGCGGCCGAGAGAAAACATCGCGTAGATCTCTGCCGTCCAAATCCCGATGCCGCTGACCTTGGTCAGGGTCTTGAAAATCTCGTCGTTGGGCGCAAATCGCAGCGCCTCAAAATCAATGCCTTCTTCTGCCAAGGCCCGCGCATAGCGCATCTTTTGGCGGCTGAGCCCTGCCCCGCGCAAATCATCCTCTGATGCGGCCATAATGGCTTCTGGCGACACCAGCCCTGCGTCTTGCATCCGCTTCCAAATCGCCGCAGCTGAAGCCACACTCACCTGCTGGCTAACAATAGCACTCAGCAACTGGTCAAAACCATCCGGACGCAGCCGCAACGGCAAGGGGCCTGTCAACTCCAGCGCCCGCGCAAACCGAACATCCTGCGCCGCAAGCCATGCCGCTCCCTCCGCCACACAGTCCTCTGTCTTGATGATCCGCCCTACGTTCACACGTGCCTCCCCGATTGTGGGGCACCTTAATCGCGCCTTGGTGAAGTGCAACCTCTGGACCTTACCTATTTAACAAGCTAACGCTTGGCGCATGAGTGATACAGCGACCCTCCCGACCGACGACAGCCGTGCAAAGCGCAATGTGTTTATTCTGGTTCTGGCACAGGCCTTCCTCGGCTCCCAGATGCCACTGATCTTCACAATTGGTGGGCTTGCGGGACAGTCTTTGGCCTCCAACGTTTGCTTTGCCACCCTACCAATTTCTGTGATTGTTTTGGGCTCGATGTTCTCGGCAACGCCGCTCTCATCAATCATGCAGAAGTATGGCCGTCGCACCGGTTTTGTGATTGGCGCTATGGGTGGAGCTTTAGGTGGCGCGATTGGCGCATATGGTCTCTATCTAAATAGCTTCCCGATTTTCCTGGCAGGATCGTTCCTCACCGGCATCTACATGTCTGCCCAGGGGTTTTTCCGTTTCGCCGCCGCGGATACCGCCTCGGACTCCTTCCGCCCCAAAGCCATTTCCTACGTGATGGCTGGGGGACTACTGTCCGCCATCATTGGCCCCCAAATTGTGAAAGTCACTGCGGATGCCATGGTTGTGCCTTTCCTCGGCGCCTATGTGGCTGTCATAGGCATCAACTTGGTCGGCTCTCTGTTGTTTTTCTTTGTGGACATTCCCAAACCCCCTGCCCCCTCAGCAGACGCACCCAAAGGGCGCAGCCGCTGGGAATTGATCACCACCCCACGCATTGCTGTGTCGGTGATTTGCGGCATGGTGGCCTATGCTTTGATGAACTTGGTTATGACCTCCACCCCACTTGCTGTAGTCGGCTGTGGGTTTGAGCAAGATGACGCTGCAGACATTGTGACGGCGCACGTTTTGGCAATGTTTGTACCATCGTTCTTCACCGGCCATTTGATCGCAAAATTTGGCGTCGAAAAGATCCTGGCCACAGGTATTCTAATTCTTGCCGCCGCCGGAGGCGTCGCGCTTCAGGGTGTCAATCTAGAGAACTTCTACATCGCTCTTATCCTGTTGGGGCTTGGCTGGAACTTCGGTTTTATCGGCGCGACCACCATGCTCGCCGGAGCCCACACCGTCGAGGAACGCGGCCGTATGCAGGGTATGAACGACGTGATCGTGTTTGGTGGTGTGACGGTGGCCTCTCTGGCCTCTGGCGGTCTGATGAACTGCTCTGGCGGCGACGCCGTGACCGGCTGGACCAGCGTGAACCTGGCCATGGCACCTTTCCTGATGCTGGCCGGTGGTGCGCTGATCTGGCTGATGTTCCGCCCTGCTGACGAAAAAACCGCCTAAACAATCCGGCGGGCGTTTACCAGCGCCCGCTCATGCCCTGCCACAGCAAACCAACGCGTTTGCCAAACTCGCTCATGCCAAGGGCGCCTTGTGCGACACGCTCTGGCTCTGCTTCCGCCTGGGACAGCACTGTTTCGACCTGCCAGCAACTTAAGAAGGCCTGACCGGCTTCCTTGGAAACGGACTCGCGTCTACCGCGTGCTGAGGACAACCGCGCCAAGCCATCTTTGGCCAACATGCGCACTGTTTCGGAGCGGCCATCCACCAAAGGCACACGCTGCTGTCCTTCCAGTGCCGGGATCGCCACCAACCAATTGGCCAGGGCCAAGGCGTAACCAGCATCCAGAGCGACATTTTCCTCACAAGGCCCTAAACTGCGCGCAGCAGCCAAAAGCAATCCGCCACCTGTGTCCTGCAAGTATTTTGTTTGATGCGCCAGATCTTCAAACGGATCTTTATAAATATCCCACCGTCTTGCTTCGATCAGCCGATCCAAAACAGATGCATCCTCAACGCTCAAGACCTCCGCCAAAGGCGACACAACCTCATGCCGCCGCACCGGCTTGCCTTCGCGGATTTCCTCCAGCGCATCGCGCCACCATTGCAGGCGCATCTCGGCAATCATGGTCTCTTGCGTCACCCAGGGCGCCCGCGCAACTTCGACGTTAAACGCATAGATCGGCAGCAGCACGTCCCGCGCCGCAGGTTTCGCCGCCAACACGGCAGCAAAACGGTCCGGATCACTTCGTTGCACCAGTTCGGCACAGGCATTCAGGTCTTGCTGACTCACGTCATGTCCTCAGACATTGGTTCTCCACCTGCCATCACCTAATGGACCACCCGCGCGCCATCGTGCACAAGCTTCCAGTTCAGCGCATCCAGCAATGCCTCAAAACTGGCGTCCACTATGTTGGCTGACACGCCAACTGTGGACCAATGCCGCCCGCTGTCATCCTCAAAATCTATGATAACCCGCGTGACAGCCTCGGTACCGCCATTTGTGATCCGCACCTTGAAGTCCACAAGCCGCACGTCATCAATCACGCTTTGATACGGCCCAAGGTCGGACTTCAAAGCCTGCCACAAAGCGTTCACCGGTCCTTCATCGCTCATTTCATCCGCATGATCGTTTTTGAAATAGCTAGTGGTCTTATCGCCATTGGGTAGCTGCACGGTGACCACCGCTTCGCTCTCGACCACCAAATGCCCCCGCGCATTGCGGCGACGCTCAGAAATCACCCGATAACGTTCAACATCAAAAAACCGCTCGCCAAGCCCCAGGGAATCCCGCGCTAAGAGTTCGAAACTCGCTTGCGCACTGTCATAGGAATAGCCTTTGTCCTCAGCCTCTTTGATACGGTTCAAAATATCTCCGAGCGCAGAATTGTCCTTCTGGACCTCCAGCCCCGCATCCGCCAAGCGCTTGCGCAGGTTGCTCTGGCCCGCTTGGTTGGACATCGGAATGACCCGTTCGTTACCCACAACAGACGGGTCCACATGCTCATAGGTGCTGGGGTCTTTTAGGATCGCGCTAGCGTGCAACCCCGCCTTATGAGCAAAGGCACTGGCTCCGACATAGGCCGCCTGTCGCATCGGCACGCGGTTCAATATGTCATCCAACATCCGGCTGGCCCGGGTCAGCCCTTCCAGCGCCTCAAGGCTCACGCCAATATCCAGCGTACTGGCATAGGGTTCTTTCAACAAAAGCGTCGGGATCAGCGTTGTCAGATTGGCATTGCCGCACCGCTCACCAAGGCCGTTCAAAGTGCCCTGTATCTGCCGAGCACCGGCATCAACCGCTGCCAGAGAGTTGGCCACCGCATGTTCCGTGTCATTGTGCGTGTGAATGCCCAGATGGTCCCCCGGAATGCCCGCCGCAATCACCGCTTTGGTGATCTCATAGACCTCACGAGGCAACGCCCCGCCATTGGTGTCACACAACACAACCCACCGCGCGCCCGCCGTGTAGGCCGCTTTCACCGCCTCCAGCGCATAGGCCGGGTTGGCCTTGTATCCGTCAAAGAAGTGTTCCGCATCAAACAACGCCTCGCGTCCCTGCGCCACCATATAGGCCACAGACTTCGCGATATTGTCGGTGTTCTCTTCCAGTGTGATGCCAAGCGCCGTGGTGACGTGAAAATCATGGGTCTTGCCCACCAGACACACAGCCTCCGTGCCCGCATTCATGACGGCCGCCAAGACATCATCGTTTTCCGCGGACATGTCTGCACGTTTGGTCATGCCAAAGGCCGTGAACGTGGCGTGGAGCTTTGGCTTGGTCTCAAAAAACGCGCTGTCGGTTGGGTTCGCACCCGGCCAGCCGCCTTCAATGTAGTCGATGCCCATCGCGTCCAAGGTCGCCGCAATCTGCGCCTTTTCACCGGTGGAAAACTGCACACCCTGAGTCTGCTGCCCATCGCGCAGCGTGGTGTCATAGAGATAGAGGCGTTCCTTGCGCATAGCTTGGCCTTCCTGCGTGTCTCAAATGCAGGCCGGAGCGCCCACACGAAAAAGGCGCGCGCTCACCTGCGCACGCCTGCTTGTCTTAGTCCAGCAGTCCTGCCAGCTTACTCTCGTCAAATCCTGCGGCTGGAGACAGATCCACCCCCGCTTTGCTCATACGAACTTCGACACCGGCGTCGACCAAGGCCGACTTCAGCGCATCCACCGGCGCAAAATCTTTGCTTTCCATCGCATTTGCCCGCAATGCGGCCAGCTTATCGGCCAGCGCGCCCAGATCGACATCCCCGGCATGCACCCAGTCCGCCAATTCCTCCGTCAACAGACCCAGCAACTGCGCCCCAGCCAAAAGCGCCGCCGCATCCCCTGCACTGGCAAAACCGTGCAGTGCGGCAATCGCGCCAGCTGTGTTCAGGTCATCTGCCACACAATCCAACACCTGTGCAGGCACGGTGGCTGCGGGCTCGACGCCCGCTGTCAACGTCCGCCACTTGCGCAACGTCGCCTCGGACTCCGCCGCCTTCTTCGCGGTCCAGTCCATCGGCTTGCCGTAATGCGTGCTCAGGAACACAAAACGGATCACTTCGCCCGGCACACCCGGATGCCCATCGTGCCCATCCAGCAGGTCGCGCACAGTGAAGAAATTACCCAAAGACTTGGACATCTTCTTGCCTTCCACCTGCAACATCTCGTTGTGCAGCCAGTAGTTCGCCATATGCTGCCCACCGTTGGCGCAGCAGCTCTGGGCAATCTCATTTTCGTGGTGCGGGAACATCAAATCGTTGCCGCCGCCGTGGATGTCAAAATGCGCGCCCAACAGTTCGTAAGACATCGCCGAGCATTCAATATGCCAGCCCGGACGACCCCGTCCCCAAGGGCTGTCCCAACCCGGAAAGTTGCCATCGGATGGCTTCCACAGCACAAAATCCATCGGGTCTTCTTTGTAGCTCGCCACTTCAACCCGCGCGCCAGCGATCATGTCATCCACAGACCGGCCAGAGAGCTTGCCGTAGTCGTCATACTTGCGCACCCGGAACAACACGTGGCCGTCATGGGCATAGGCAAAGCCATCGGCAATCAGCTTCTCGATCATGGTGATCATCTCGCCGATGTACTGTGTGGCGCGCGGCATATGGTTTGGCTCCATCGCCCCTAACGCGCCCATGTCATCGAGATACCACTGCGTGGTTTCCGCAGTGATGTCCCCAATCGCACGCCCGCTTTCCGCCGCCCGTGCGTTGATCTTGTCATCCACATCCGTGAAGTTGCGCACATAGGTCACCTGATCGGCACCATAGACTTCGCGCAGCAGGCGATAGAGCACGTCAAACACCACCACAGGCCGCGCATTGCCAATATGCGCGCGGTCATACACCGTCGGCCCACAGACATACATCCGCACATTTTCAGGATCGATCGGCTCAAACACCTCTTTGCGGCGTTTCAGCGTGTTGTGCAGCTTGATCTCAGTCATAAGTGGCTCCTCGGCACACGGTTGGTCCGTGGCGGGCTTACCAATTCTCAAACATGTTTGAAATAGAAGAACGGCCCGCCTGACGATGTCAGCAGGTAATGCAGCAGCAAATAATAATGGTGCGTACAGTGTTCATGGCGGCGACCCTATGCGCGGCGCGAACGGCGGTCAAGCCCGACATCTCTGAATTGACCAATTCGCCCCTGTGGCGCACTCTGCCGACATGAGCCGCGAAACCATCAACACCATTTGTGCCACCTTTCCAGGGGCAGAACTGTCCGACCCATGGGGTGGTGAACATGACGCCTGGAAAGTGGGTGGCAAAATGTTTGCCTGCATCGGCGCCGCAAAAACCGGTGTGTCCGTGAAAACCGACAGCATTGAAACCGCACAGATGCTGATTGACGCCGGTGTGGGCGTCAAAGCCCCCTATTTTCATCGCAGCTGGATCCACATACCGCTCGACGGCGACGCAGAAGAACTGCGCCACCGTCTGGGAGTGTCCTACGATATTGTACGTTCAGGCCTAACGAAGAAGCTTCAGAACAGCCTGCCGCCGCGCAGCGAGTAAGGTTGCTTGTTTCGGCACACGGGCCTCACTTTCGCAGTTGCCAGACCACAGTCGCGCCCGCGTCATCCGCCCCAATGGCAAGTGTTGCGGCAATTTAAAGCTCCGACCGGACTGCGCCAAAATAGTCAGTGAAACGCCTATCGCAGTGATAGCGGCTCCCGCCCAACTTATTGACCCATATCGCTCACCTAAGAACAGCACGCCAACCACCAACCCAACAGCCGCAGCCACATAGCCAATCTGGCTCAGAAGCACGGGGCCACCGATTTTCTGCAGCTTGAAATACGCCGGGAAAGTCAGAGCGGCAGCAACAACTTGCATGCTTGCGGCCCAAGGAACATCTGCAACCGAATGTAAGGCCACACTTTCTCCGCGAGCGCCCATCACCAGCACCAATGCTATGATTGCTACGCCGTGGCTCCAAAAAGCCAGCGCCATGGGGTGAGCACCGTCAGGCCAATCCAATGTCCGATACACATTGCCTGCTGCCAAAATAAGCGGGATCGTCAAACCTACAAACGACCACAAGAGCGTGCCGTCGAGGCTTCCACGGCCAAATGCAACCATCAAGGCTCCAACAAGACCAAATCCAATTCCGGCCAAGCCCAACCGAGACGGTGTTTTTAAGCCAAACACTGCGGACAGTGCCAGTGTCGCCACCGGCGACAACGCGAACATCATGCCCACCTGCCCTGCACCAAGCTTTGGCACCAAGCCAAATATCAGCAAGTTAATGCCAGCAAAGCTGACAAGGCCGGAGATCACCACATAGCGCAGCAACTTTCCCCGCGGCAACTTTAAGTGCCCCTGGATGGCCAATACCGGAAACAGGCTCAGGCTGGCGCCCATAGACACAAGCAAAGCCCAAACCATCGGCGACACCCCTGCTTCTGCCGAGACTTTGCTGAGCGGGAATCCGACGCCCAAAAGGGCGCCACACCAAATCAAAAGGCCCACGGGCCCAACGTTGCGTACATCAGGCATAACTGATCACCTCATACTCAACATCGTCAGGTCCCTCGAAATAGAACCGCTTACCTGGTTCGTAGTCCGCATGACTGCCAGGAACAAATCCCGCCGCCTTCACACGCGCCTCAACCATATCAAGGTCTGCAACAACGATACCGATATGGTTCAGACCACCCGCGCGATAGTAGCTTTCCTCTGCATTCTGGATGTCTTTGGGCGGCGCATAAAGCGCCAGGTAACTCTCGGTGTCCCCCACATGCACGGTGTGCCCGCCATAAATCGAGTCGCCCTCCCAGCGGACCCGCCAATCAAACAGCTCACACAGCATCGCCGCCGTCGCCTTAGGATCGCGCACAGTCAGGTTCACATGTTCCAGTTTCATTGCTCTAGGTCCTTCTTTTGAATTTCTTGATGGACTTAGGCTAATTCCTCAAGTTAACTTCACCACAAGAACTTCTTTTCTTTTGAAAACAGACACCTAATGAAACAAAAGCCAAAACTACGATTGCGACCTACGGGTTTGACCATCGGTTTCATCTCGGAACGCACCGGCCTCGCGCCTTCCGCCATCCGATATTATGAAGAAGAAGGCATCGTGCACCCGCATCGCACCGACACTGGTCAACGCCGTTATGAACGTGCCGACATCCGCCGCCTGTCATTCGTGATGATTTCGCAATCCTTGGGATTTTCGATCGCGGAAATTCGCGAGGCTCTGAACAGCCTCCCCTCCAACCGCACGCCCACCAAAGCCGACTGGCAAGCAATCTCCGAACGCTTCCGCAAAGACCTTGATGCGCGCATTGCGCAAATGACCAAACTGCGCGACCAACTCGACGGCTGCATTGGCTGTGGCTGCCTCAGCCTGTCCAACTGTAAACTCTACAACCCCGACGATCGCGCCCGCACACGCGGCACCGGCCCGCGTTACCTGATGGGTGACAGCCCGTCTGATCTGGGAAACGACACCTAACTGACGCGCTGGAACTTAGAGGGGTTCAATCCCTCACACAAAGCGCCGCAACGGAAATGTGGGGCATCACAACATTGAATTTGACTTGTTCTTCCACTCCCTGCCACCTGAGCGCAAATTACTTTTAGGGAGTGCGGGACATGAAACTTTCGCAGCGCATCACCAACATCACTGGCGGCGGCTCTGACGGCTGGGATGTCTTCTACAAAGCCCGTCGCATGATCGCCGAAGGCGTCGACGTGACCGAGCTGACCATCGGCGAACACGACATCCGCACCGATCCGGTGATCCTCGGCGCCATGGACCAATCCGCCCGCGGTGGCCACACCGGCTACGCCATGGTGCCTGGCACGCAAGAAATGCGCGAAGCCGTTGCCGCCCGCCTGACCGAGCGCACCGGTGTGCCCACCACATATGAAAACATCCTGATTACGCCCGGTGGTCAGTCTGCGCTGTTTGCCGCCCATGTCGCGACATGCTCACCGGGTGACCGCGCACTCTACATCGACCCCTATTATGCCACCTACCCTGGCACCATCCGCAGCGTTGGCGCGGAGCCGGTCCCCATCCAGACCCATGCCTCCAACGCGTTCAAACCGCGCCCCGAGGAAATTGCCGAAGAAGCCGCCAAAGGCGCTGCCTCGCTCCTAGTCAACACGCCAAACAACCCCTCCGGCACGGTCTATGGCCGCGACACGCTCAATGGCATCGCACAAGTCTGCAAGGATCATGACCTCTGGCTGATCTCCGACGAAGTTTACGACACCCAAGTCTGGGAGGGCGAGCACATCAGCCCCCGTACGCTCCCTGGCATGGCTGAACGCACGCTTGTGGTGGGCTCCATGTCCAAGTCCCACGCCATGACCGGTTCTCGCATTGGTTGGATCGCAGGTCCAAAGGAGGTCATCGCCCACCTGATCAACCTCGCCACCCACACCACCTACGGCGTGCCCGGCTTCATTCAGGACGCCGCCGTGTCTGCACTGGCTCAAGGCGAAGGTCTGGAAGAAGAAATCGCCGCTCCCTTCCAGCGCCGCCGGGAAATTGCCAAAGACATCCTAGCCAATCAAATCACTGTCGGCCTCGTTCCGGCTCAGGGCGCGATGTATATCATGCTCGACGTCCGCGCGACCGGACTATCTGGCGAGGCCTTTGCCAACTCACTGCTGGACACGCACCATATCGCCACCATGCCGGGCGAGAGCTTTGGTCAATCGGCCTATGGCCACATTCGCGTGGCAATGACCGTGGCTGATGACCGCTTCAAAGAAGCTCTACAAACCCTTGTGGATCATGCAGAAAAACTAGCAAAGCAATCCACCTGACCCTTCAGATGGCGTCATGATCCAAAAACGACATCTGTCGCAATTGGACATGACGCCGCCAAAACTGAGTCGCACACTCCAAGAACAAGGAGCGCGACATGCAAGCCATACGCAGCAAAATCCAGCTGGTGGTGCTCACCATCGGCGCAGAGCGCGGACGCGCCGCACGGGGGCGCCCTGCCTGTTGATGTGATCTCATTTCTCATCAACACGCAAAGGACCCTATCTCTATGAATGCCCCTGTTTCCCGCCGCTCCGGCGGTCGCTCCGCCCGTCGTGCCGCCCGCGCCGCACCGCTGTCTCAAGACGTGCGCCCCATCCGCGCCGGTATGGAAGGTGGCCAATACAAACCACTCAGCGACCATGACATGATGCGCATCCACGAAACCGCGCTGGATGCTCTGGAACAAATTGGCCTCGCGGACGCGCCGCAATCCGGCATCGACATCATGACCGCTGCAGGCGCGATCTTGGGCGACGACGGCCGCCTGCGCTTTCCCCGTGCTCTTGTTGAGGACATGCTGGCCAAGGCCAACAAAGACGTCACCCTGCCCGGACGTGACGCCAAACATGACCTGAAACTCTCCGGCAACCGTGTCCACTTCGGCACCGCTGGAGCTGCTGTGCACATGGTAGACGTGGATACGCAGGAGTACCGCGACAGCACGCTGCAGGACCTGCACGACGCCGCACGCATCGCCGACCAACTGGACAACATCCACTTCCTGCAACGGCCCATGGTGGCGCGCGACATCACCGACAACCGGGAAATGGACCTCAACACCATCTACGCCTGCTGCGCTGGCACAACGAAGCACATCGGCGTCTCCTTCTCTGATCCGGGCTACGTGCAAGACGGCTTGGAAATGCTCTACATGATCGCCGGTGGCGAAGACGCTTGGCGCGCGCGCCCTTTTGTGAGCAACACCAATTGCTTTGTTGTCCCGCCGATGAAATTTGCCACCGAAAGCTGTGAGGCCATGGAGCAGTGTATCCGAGGCGGCATGCCGGTTCTGCTTCTCTCCGCGGGCATGGCTGGCGCAACCGCCCCGTCGACCATTGCTGGAGCGATTGTGCAGGCCACCGCCGAATGTCTCGCCGGCATTGTCTACGTGAACGCCATTGCCCCTGGCCACCCCGCCATCTTTGGCACCTGGCCTTTTGGCCTCGACCTGCGCACCGGCGCTATGAGTGTGGGCTCAGGTGAACAGGCGCTGCTGTCGGCAGGCTGCGCCCAGATGCACAAGTTCTACGGTCTGCCCGGCGGCGCCGCTGCAGGCGCCAGCGACTCCAAACTGCCGGACATGCAGGCCGGATGGGAGCAGATGTGTTCCAATGTCATGGCTGGTCTGTCCGGCCTCAACATGGTCTACGAAGCCGCCGGCATGCACGCCTCTCTACTGGGCTTCTGCCACGAAAGCCTGATCCTTGGCGACGACCTGATTGGCCAAGCCCTGCGCTGCGTGCGCGGCATTGAAGTGGACGACGAAACGCTGGCGCTCGATCAAATTCGCAACGTCTGTCTGGACGGGCCTGGCCATTACCTTGGCACTGACGCCACACTCAGCCGCATGCAAAAAGATCATGTCTATCCGACATTTGGCGACCGCACTTCCCCCAAGGAATGGGCCGAAATCGACAAACCGGATCTTGTAGAGAAAGCCAAAGCCCGGAAGGCAGAGATTTTGTTACAGACCTCGGCGGCACGCTTTTCTCCCGATCTGGACCAGGCCCTGCGCGACCGCTTCAACATCCACTTACCGCAATAAGAAAAAGGCGCCGCTCAACCCGCGGCGCCTGCTTTCTCTTTCCCCAAATACCTGGGGGTCCGGGGGCTGCGCCCCCATGCCAACTGTCTGGCCTTAGCCCTTCGCCAGCAGCGCTTCACGCGCATCGCGCAAACGGGCAAAGTCATCCCCAGCGTGATAAGAGGATCGTGTCAACGGCGTTGCGGACACCATCAGGAATCCTTTGCCAAAAGCCGCTTTCTCGTAGCTTCCAAATTCTTCAGGCGTCACAAACCGATCGACACCATGGTGTTTTGGGGTTGGTTGCAAATACTGACCGATGGTCAGGAAATCCACGTCCGCAGCGCGCATGTCGTCCATCACCTGATGCACGGATTGTTTGTCCTCTCCCAGACCAACCATGATACCGGATTTAGTGAAGATAGACGCATCTAGCTCTTTGACCCGCTGCAAAAGCCGCAAGCTGTGGAAGTAGCGCGCCCCAGGGCGAACTTTAGGATAGAGACCAGGCACAGTCTCGAGGTTATGGTTGAACACATCTGGACGCGCCTCAACAACCACTTCCAGAACCTCAGGCTTACACTTTAGGAAGTCCGGGGTCAGAATCTCGATGGTGGTTTTGGGGGACCGGTGGCGCACCGCACGAATGGTCTGCGCAAAATGCTCCGCACCGCCATCTTCCAGATCGTCGCGGTCCACCGAGGTGATCACAACGTGGTTCAGACCAAGCTTTTGCACCGCCATGGCCACACGGCCGGGCTCAAACGCATCCAAACCGTCAGGTTTACCGGTGGCAATGTTACAGAACGTACACCCGCGGGTACATATTTCGCCCATGATCATCATGGTGGCGTGGCCCTGGCTCCAGCACTCACCTGCGTTTGGGCAAGCCGCTTCCTCACACACCGTGGTCAGCTTGTTTTCACGCATGATTTTCCGCGTGGCGTTGTAGCCATCCCCGGTTGGGGCCTTCACACGAATCCACTTGGGCTTCTTGGGCTGAGCATTGTCCTTGCGGTGCGCCTTCTCTGGGTGGCGCTGCTCTGGCATCTTCAAATCACGCAACTGATGGTCCTCCGGCCAACTTGTGTCTGCGCTCTTTAACATAAGTGATCCCGCCCGCCACTACCAGAAATGCAAGGCAGCTATGCATTTCTGGTCAAAATCCGGACAAATCAGCAGTTTCCCGCACCCTCAAAAGATGTTTCGCTTTTGCAGCATTGCACAGGTTTTTAGAATCGTTATAGATCACGCCTGAACAAAATCTGACCGAGGAAATCTTCAATGCAAGTTGGCGTCAAAGTCCCCAATGTTGTCTTCAAAACCCGCGTGCGTGACGAAGCGGTGGGCGGCCCGAACCCATTCCGCTGGCAGGACATGACCAGCGACGATTACTTCAAAGGTAAGCGCGTGATCCTGTTCTCGCTGCCAGGCGCCTTCACCCCAACCTGCTCCACCTACCAGCTGCCAGGGTTCGAAGAAAACTTCGCTAAGTTCCAGGAAAACGGCATCGACGGCATCTACTGCATGTCCGTAAACGACAGCTTTGTGATGAACAAATGGGCCCAAGCGCAGGACGTGAAAAACGTCGACGTCATCCCTGACGGTTCCGGCGAGTTCACCCGCAAAGTGGGCATGCTGGTGCGCAAAGACAATCTCGGCTTCGGCCTGCGCTCCTGGCGTTACGCCGCCATCATCAACGACGGTGTTGTTGAAGCATGGTTTGAAGAGCCCGGTCTGGAAGACAACCTTGGCGAAGACCCATATGGCGAAAGCTCCCCAGAGAACCTGCTGAAGTATCTGGAAACCGCCAAAGCCGAATCCGCAGCCTAAATCAGGCCAGATGACATTCGGAGGGGCCCGCCAATTGGCGGGCCTTTTTCGTTTACCCGATGTAATCCCCGGCACAGCCAGCCTCGCCTTGGTAGTGATCCCGCAGATGCATCAAGGCAATCCGCAGCACCACTTTGCCGGACCGCGCCGACCAACCCAGATGCTTCTCCGCCGCTTCCAGCCCTTCAAGCTGGCAACAACAGCGCAGCGCCACGTCGGTCAGCCCTTCGCCCAAAGCCTCCAACGCGGCCACAACCCGTGCCCGTGCAGGCGCCGCTCCGCCCATTTCCGCGGAAGCGCCGACATAAGCTTCCTGATGCGGCGCCTTTAGATAGCGCTGCCACGCGCCTTGGTCCGCCCCCATCTGCGCCAGCTCGTAGTCCTCACGCAAACGCTACCCGCATGCACGAGATCTTCTGACAGAAACCTCTGTCCGTCGCGATCCTTCCGGCGCGCCAAAATGGACAACGGACTTTCAGAGGCCATAAACCGCCCCTGCGGCGACAAACCATGCGCCGTCAGATGGCCCTTGCTCGCTTCCGAAGAGGCTCTGCCAAACACCGTCTGCATTTCTGCAAATCCCTGCGCGCGTTCCTGTGCCTGGTTTTCCGCCGCCGCCACCATCTTGCTCAGATGACCGCGCCCTTGCGCCGAAATCACATAGCGGCTCACCCGGCCGGCTTGCACACAAGTAATCCAGCCCTTAAGCGCCATCGCCTGCGCCACCTGCCGCGTCAGACTCGCGGTGCGCGTGGTCTCGTCGCGCATCACAACTGCCGTATCCATGTCACTCGCCACCGCCAAAACCGCACCCGTCTCTACAAGGCGCCGCAACACACGCTGCCCTTCTTCCTGCACCATGGTTTCATCTGGCAGATCCTCGGCACCTTCCAACAAAGGCGCGCCCGTCCCCTTTGCTCGCGATTTCTGCCGGAACGTCTTCAACGCCGCATCCACAAGGGGATCATCGCGCATCGCTTCCAGCTTGTGAATTTGTCGACTGACCGTAGAGGCGTGGCACCCATCTCGTCGCGCCAATTCCCGGATCGACAGGCCGTGTTCCGTGTGCGCCACATAGCGCGCCACGCTTTGTGGCAGCCAAGTTGGCAGTTTCAGGGGTACTTGCTCCGGTTGCATCTCTCGTTACTCCTTACAAAGACCTTGGGTCATAACCACTGACGGACATATCCACAGGGTTATCCAAAAAGTTTTGCACAGCGGTTTTGAGCTGTGTAGGCGAGCGCATCTGGTGTCGCTGCCCTTAAGGATTGTTTTGAAATTGTGAACAGCACTCTCTAGCAGCGAACGCTGAAAACGAATTCATGCAACACGCGAAAAGTCGTGCTCCCCTGATTGCCCTCAGAGCAGAAAGGGTGATTCCATGCGGGCGTGTCTTACCAAGCTAGACCACCTCAACCGCCCGTGATTTCTCATTAGAACAGCCAAATTCGGAACCCAATAATGCAATAAATATCAAAACTTTAGACGAAACATCTCACGCCCCCCAAAAAAAGGGAGAAGCACTGATGTTCCTGTTATCTTTGGAAAGCCCCCTTAAGCAGCGGCGTCCCGCGGATGCGGCGGCTTGCTTCATAGAGAAACATGTCGACCTTTTGATCGCCACGCAAAGCGAGGCCCGCCTGTCGCGGGCCACGCAATCACATCATTTGTGATCAGACAAAACTGTCCGGCATAGAGGCCTTTTTCTCGGCCACATAAGCCCGCAGCGCCTTTTCGATTTCCGGATCAAGCGCCGGTTGTTGGTAGGCATCGAGCAGCTCGGTCACCCGTGCCGACGCCAGCGCCTGCGTGTCCCGACCACCTTCGTCAGACCAGGTCTCAAACGGCTTGTAATCCAGCAACTCAGAGCGCCAGAAGGCGTCTTTGAAGTTCGCCTGTGTGTGCGCACAGCCAAGATAGTGCCCACCCGGGCCAACCTCGCGCACCGCATCCATCGCCTGCGCGTTCTCGTCGTAAGCCACACCCGCCGCCATCTTGTGCAGAGCGCCAAGCTGATCCGCATCCATCACAAACTTCTCAAAGCTGGACACCAGCCCGCCTTCAAGCCAGCCACAGCTGTGCAGCATGAAGTTCACACCACCAGTCAGCGCCGCGTTCAACGTGTTGGCTGTCTCATAAGCTGCCTGCGCGTCTGGCAGCTTGGAGCCACACAGCCCACCGCCAGAGCGGAACGGCAGCCCCAAACGGCGCGCCAACTGTCCTGCGCCAGACAGGATCTGACTCGCCTCAGGCGTGCCAAAAGTCGGCGCACCGGAGTTCATGTCAATCGAGGTCACAAAGGCCCCAAAGATCACCGGCGCACCGGGGCGGATCAACTGGCTGTAGGCGATGCCGGCCAGCACCTCTGCCAAAACCTGCGTCAACGTTCCAACCACACTCACCGGTGCCATCGCGCCGCCAACGATAAACGGCGACACGATGCAGGCCTGATTGTTCTTCGCATAAACTTCCAACGCGCCCATCATGATGTCGTCAAACGTCATCGGCGAGTTGATGTTGATCAGCGAAGTCATCACCGTGTTGTTCTGCACAAACTCCTTGCCAAACAGGATTTCGCACATCTCAACGCTGTCCTGCGCGCGGCTTGGCTCGGTTACAGAGCCCATGAACGGCTTGTCGCTTAGCGTCATGTGCGCCAGCAGCATATCAAGATGGCGCTTGTTCACTGGCACATCGGTCGGCTCACACACGGTGCCACCGGAATGGTGCAACCACTTGGACATATAGCCCAGTTTCACGAACTTTTCGAAATCCGCCATCGTGGCATAGCGGCGACCTCCTTCGGCATCACGCACAAACGGCGGCCCATAAACCGGCGCGCAGACCAACGTGTTTCCGCCAATCTCAACATTGCGCTCCGGATTGCGGGCGTGTTGGGTGATCCGCGACGGCGCCGTCTTGCACAGCTCCCGCGCCATACCTTTGGGAATGCGCACGCGCTCCGCCTGATAGTCCACATCGGCCCCAGCCTCTTTCCACCGGTCCAGCGCCGCTTTGTTGTTCACAAAGTTGACGCCCACCTCTTCGAGCAGAATATCGGCATTGGTTTCGATGATCTGGAGCGCTTCTTCGTTCAGCACCTCCAGCAGCGGCATGTTGCGTTCAATGAACTTTGCGGCCTCGATTTTTACACCGGTGCGGGCTGCGCGTCGTGCTGCCCCTCCGCCGCCGCGTCCCCGACGCCGTGTCGCTGCTTCTGCCATGTCCTATCCTCACAGGCTGAATTGATATCCTTGTGAAAGGTCTACCCCTCCCACCAAGGCCTCTCCGGTTGGTTAGCGTCCTTTGAAACAAAAATGCGACATTGACCAGTCGTTTTAGACCCTTCCTCTCCGCTCTCCTGCGGTTGATTGCCTCTTGCGGCAAAAACCCTGATTTGAACGCGCGAACGATCTTGCGAAAAACGCCACTCTTCTCTATGCGTCCGCCATGACCCAGACATCCCACGACCGCCTTCTTATCATTGACTTCGGCAGCCAGGTTACCCAGCTGATCGCCCGTCGCCTGCGCGAGCTGAACGTCTACTGTGAAATCCACCCGTATCAGAACGTCGACATGGACTTTGTACGCAGCTATGCGCCCAAGGCTGTGATCTTCTCCGGTGGCCCCGACAGCGTGACCCGCGAAGGTTCCCCACGCGCGCCGCAAGAGATTTTTGACTACGGTGTACCAATCCTTGGCATCTGCTACGGTCAGCAGACCATGATGACCCAATTGGGCGGCAAGGTCGAAAGCGGCCACGGCACAGCCGAATTTGGCCGCGCCTATGTGACACCAAACAACTCGCTCGACATTCTCGACGGCTGGTTTGCTGACGGTGACGAGCAGGTCTGGATGTCCCACGGCGACCACGTCAGCGAAATCGCTCCGGGCTTTGAGGTCTACGGCACCTCGCCCAACGCGCCTTACGCCATCACCGCCGACACGTCCCGCCACTTCTACGCCGTGCAATTCCACCCGGAAGTGCACCACACACCAAACGGCGCAAAGCTCTATGAGAACTTTGTGAAACTGGCGGGTTTCAAAGGTGACTGGACCATGGGCGCCTACCGCGCCGAGATGGTCGAGAAAATCAAAACCCAGGTTGGCGACAAGAAAGTCATCTGTGCGCTTTCTGGCGGCGTGGACAGCTCTGTCGCCGCCGCCCTGCTGCACGAAGCCATTGGCGATCAACTGACCTGTGTCTTTGTCGACCACGGCCTGCTGCGCAAGAACGAAGCCGACGAAGTGGTCGGCATGTTCCGCGACCACATGAACCTGCAAGTCATCCACGCGGATGAAACCGAACTCTTCCTTGGGGAACTCGAAGGTCAGTCTGACCCCGAAACCAAGCGCAAGATTATCGGCAAGCTCTTCATCGACGTGTTCCAGAAATACGCAGACCAGATCGAAGGTGCCGAATTCCTGGCACAAGGCACGCTCTATCCTGACGTGATCGAGTCCGTGTCCTTCTCCGGCGGTCCTTCCGTGACCATCAAAAGCCACCACAACGTCGGTGGCCTGCCAGAGAAAATGGGCCTCAAGCTGGTTGAGCCTCTGCGCGAACTGTTCAAAGACGAAGTCCGCGCCTTGGGTCACGAGTTGGGCCTGCCAGCGCACTTCATCGGCCGTCACCCCTTCCCGGGACCGGGCCTTGCCATTCGCTGCCCGGGTGAGATCACCCGCGAGAAACTGGAGATCCTGCGCGAAGCGGACGCCATCTACATCGATCAGATCCGTAAGCACGGCCTGTATGATGACATCTGGCAAGCCTTCGTGGCGATCCTGCCCGTGCGCACCGTGGGGGTGATGGGCGACGGCCGCACCTACGACTACGCCTGTGCGCTGCGCGCGGTGACTTCAGTGGACGGCATGACCGCGGATTACTATCCGTTCAGCCACGAGTTCCTTGGTGAAACCGCCACACGGATCATCAATGAGGTCAAGGGCATCAACCGCTGTACCTACGACATCACCTCGAAGCCTCCGGGCACCATCGAGTGGGAATAACAGTCAGCTAAAAGTTACCTAAAATGCGAGATTAACCGATCTCGCATTTTTGCTTTCCGCTTCCCGATCCCTTGCGCCACACTGGCCAAGGATTTGGAACGGACACATGCGCGCACTCTTGACATCAATTCTTCTCACCATGGCCGCTACACAAGCTTTTGCTGCACCGCCGCTGGCCTGTGAAATGCGCAACTCTCCGTTGGTCTTCACGGTCACCGACAAAGCCGTCTACATGCGCACCGGCGAGAAATCCCGCACCCTGCCCGCCAAAGCCCTTCCGCAAGATCACGAGGGCTGGCCCCGCGTCTGGCTGCTACAAGAGCCGCCAAGTGCACATATGTTGCTGGTCTCCGAAGGCACCTGCCAAACCGACTACGGCACCTTTCCACTCTCTGTGTCCCTCAACACACTTGGCCTCGGCCAACGCTCCGGCTGCTGCACCATCGCGGAGTGATCTAGCTCCAGCTCCAGACGTCGCGAAATTAGTACACAAGCGCACTTGTTCCTCTGAGCAAGACCTGCCACGGTCCGCGCATGATCAAGCTGTCCGGATATATCGACGTGCCCGCCACCCGCCTCGCGGCCGTCTCAGACGCGCTGCCCAAGCACATCGCGCTAACCCGCGCCGAAGCAGGCTGCCTTTCGTTTGAGGTCACACCGGATGCGGCACATGCCGGACGCTTCCAGGTCGCCGAGCTCTTTGTGGATCGCGCAGCTTTTGACGCCCATCAAACCCGCACAAAAGCCTCCGAATGGGCCAAAATCACAGACGGCATCCCCCGCAGCTATCAAATCGAAGGCCTCACGGAATGAACGACACCTTTAAAGCCGCCTTCTGGATGAGTGGCGCAATTCTGTCTTTCACCTCAATGGCGATTGCCGGCCGCGCGGTGAGCTTTGAACTCGATACGTTTGAGATCATGATGTACCGCAGCTTTGTCGGCGTTGTGCTTGTAGTTGGGGTCGCCGGACTTGCAGGCACCTTAAACCAGATCTCCACCCGCAACATGGGTTTGCATTTCATCCGCAACCTGAGCCATTTTGCCGGCCAAAACCTCTGGTTCTACGCCATCACCGTGATCCCCTTGGCTCAGGTCTTTGCCCTGGAGTTTACTTCCCCCATCTGGGCCATCCTGCTCTCCCCGCTGATCCTGGGAGAGAAACTGCGCCCCATCGGGTTACTTGCCGCCCTGATTGGCTTTTTTGGCATCCTGATTGTCGCCCGTCCCAATCCCCAAACGCTTGACGTCGGCCAAATTACAGCCGCCTGCGCCGCCATCGGCTTCGCGCTCTCTGCGCTATTCACCCGCAAACTGACCCGCACGGAAAGCATCACCTGCATCCTATTTTACCTCGCGCTCATGCAAGCTGCTTTCGGCGTGATCTTTGCGGGGTTCGACGGCGACATTGCTTTGCCCTCAGCCAACAGCTTGCCTTGGATCGTGTTGATCGCCTGCGCCGGACTGGTGGCCCACTATTGCCTAACCACGGCGCTGCGACTCGCACCCGCATCGGTTGTTATGCCGATCGACTTCATTCGGTTGCCGCTTATAGCTGTTGTAGGAATGACACTGTACGCAGAACAAATCGATCTGTGGGTGCTGGTCGGAGCCGCAGTGATTTTTGCGGGCAATTACCTTAACATATTGTCCCAAGTGCGCACAAAACCTGCGCCAAAGTGACGCAAAGTCATGGCAAATGGCACCTTACCTTAACGTTGACTTAAACAAAGTTGCCCGAATAGCCTGTGGCGGACAAATAAAATAACACTCAAAAAAACACGGGACATATGAAGATGAAAAAAGCGCTTTGGGGAGCGACCGCACTGACACTGGTCGCTAGCACGTCTTTCGCCGGCGGTATCGACCGCTCCGGCCAAGGGGTCAACATCCTCTTTGAGGAAGGCAACTACGCACAGTTCACACTTTCGCGGATCAACCCGGATGTGAATGGCAAACCAGCAATAACTGGCGCGTACGGCGATGCCAATAATGTCGCTCAAGGCTACAATCAGTTGTCTTTTGGTTACAAGCACCAAGTTAATGACAACTGGTCGGTAGCCTTAATCGCGGATCAACCATATGGCGCACATGTTTTATATGCGGACGGACCTTTCAGCAACGTAGGTAGCGGAGGCGCGCTGCCTTACAACGCTCAGGCTGACATTGACAGCCGTGCCCTAACCTTCCTCGCACAGTACGAACTCGGAAATGGGTTTAGTATTCACGGCGGTGCTCGTGGCGTGTCCGTAAAAGGTCTTATCGAGGCCGGAGACGGTCGCCTGAATGCGGATAGTGATTATAACTGGGGCGGTGTCATTGGTGTTGCATATGAGAAACCAGAAATCGCACTTCGCGTTGCGTTGACATATGCAAGCGCAATCGATGTGGACTTCGACGGCAGCATTAGCCAATTGGTTGCCCCCGGCACTCTGGCGCCGGAAATGCCGACTGACTTCTCTGTCGAGTTCCCTGAGAGTGTGAACCTAGATTTCCAAACTGGCGTCGCGGCCAACACTCTTGTGTTTGGTTCTGCCCGCTGGGTGGGCTGGGGAGGCTTCAATCTAACGACACCTGGCCTTGCCGGAGACATCGAATGGGTAAACTTTGCCGATGACACAACCACGTACCGTCTCGGAGTCGGACAACGTCTAAACGACCAGTGGTCCGTCGCACTGGTTGCCGGATACGAAAGCGCTGGCACGCGTCCTTCTACCACAGCACTTGCGCCAACAACCGGTTCCAAGAGTATTGGCGTCGCGGCAACATACACAAGCCCGACAAACTGGGTGGTGTCTGGCGGTCTGGAATATGTCATTCCAGGCGACCAAAGCGTTCAGGTCTCAGGCGGTGCAGCACCTGACCTACAGTTCAACGACAACTCCGCTATCGCAATGGGTATCCGCATCGGCTACCGCTTCTAAGTCAGCGCAAACCAGTTCTTTAGAGCCCTGCCTCTTTGGCGGGGCTTTTCTTTTGCGCAGGTTGCGGAGTGAGTGCCACCGCGCAAACCACTAAACCCTCCTCATCAGCACACAAAAACACCTCACGCCCCGCGTTTGGGCCGAACTCTTCCTGCTGGCTGTCCTCTGGGGTGCGGTCTTCTTTGCCAATCGCATTGCGCTTGATGAGATCGGTCCCCTTTCGCTTGTGGCCCACAGAACCCTTTGGGCGGCGCTCCTGCTATGGCTGGTGATCTTGGCAACCCAAACCCCTCTCCCGCGCAGTCCGCGTCTCTGGAGCGCCTTTCTGGTGATGGGGCTGCTCAACAACCTGATCCCCTTCGGCCTGCTCAACTTCGCCCAACTCACCATCGAAAGCGGCCTCGCCTCAATCTTCAACGCCGCCACGGCGTTCTGGGGCGTGCTGCTCGCCGCGCTCTTCCTGCCCGACGAGCGCCTCACCCTTGCCAAAACCCTCGGCATTGGCCTCGGCTTCCTCGGAGTCGCCACCGCCATCGGCCTCAGCCATCTGACCGCGTTGGACCCACGCTCCCTCGCTCAGATCGCCGCCCTGCTGGCTACGCTGTCTTACGGTTTCGCCGGTGTCTGGGCCCGCAAACATCTCGCCGGATGCTCTCCATTGGTCGCCTCCGCGGGCATGCTCACCTGCACAACCCTTCTGGCCCTGCCCTTGGCCCATGTCACCGAGGCGCCGTTCACACTCAACCTGTCCGCGCCCACATGGGCCGCCAATGCCTATGCCGGCATCCTGGGCACTGCCGCTGCCTACCTGCTCTACTACCGCGTTCTCGCCGCCGCAGGCTCTGGCAACCTGCTGGTGGTCACATTGCTGATCCCGCCTGTCGCCATCCTGCTGGGCACCGCCTTCCTCAACGAAGCGCTTCCCCCTCGCACCTTTGCTGGCGTTGCCCTGCTCACCCTTGGTCTCATTGTCCTCGACGGTCGACTACTCGCGCGCCTACGCCGCAAAAAACCGGCCTGACACCGCTTGCCAACTGCCCGCCCACTTGGCACCTTGCTTGGTAACAAAACCAACAAGGGAGGCCAGAATGGCCAAAGGCTACTGGATCGGTCGCGTCGATGTGGAGGACATCGACGGCTATCAAAAATACGTTCAGGCCAACGCCAAACCGTTTGCGGACTTTGGCGCCAAGTTCCTCATCCGCGGCGGGCAATTCGAAAACCCCGAAGGCAGCGCCCGCAGCCGCAATGTCGTCATCGAGTTCCCAAGCTACCAGGACGCGCTCGACTGCTACATAAGCGCCGATTACCAGGCCGCAAAAGCCCTGCGTGATCCCGTCAGCACCGGAGACATCGTCATCATCGAGGGCTACGATCCATGATCTGGGACCACCTACTTGACCGCCTTCGTGGCAAAACCGACACCGATCCACTGCCCGAGCCGGATGAAAAGCTCGCCCTTGGCGCGCTCTTGGTGCGGGTTGCCAAATCCGATGACAACTACCACGCGCTGGAAATCAGCGAGATTGACCGCATTCTCGCCACCACCTTTGACCTCAATCCGATTGAGGCCGCCAAACTGCGTGCCACCTGCGAGAAACTGGAGCACAACGCCCCTGGCACACCGGATTTCGCACTGCTGATCCGCGAAAACGTAGACTACCCGCACCGCTTGGAAGTGGCGCAAAAGATGGTTGATGTGATTGAGGCGGATGGCAAACACGCCCCGGCTGAGGACGCCAGCTTGTTGGAGATTTCCAAGCTGATGGGCATCAAGCCCGAAGACACACCAATCGGCCCCGCTTCCTAAGCAGGGCCGACAGGCTTTTGTTTATGCCAGACTTGGCAACCAGAGCACAATCGCCGGGAAGGCCACCAGCAGCGCGATGGTGATGGCATCGGCGATGAAGAACGGCGTTACACCTTTGAACACGTCCTGAACGCTCAGATCATCGCGCACACCGGCCACAACAAAACAGTTCAGGCCAATCGGCGGCGTGATCAGACAGAACTCCGCCATCTTCACCACCAGGATCCCAAACCAGATCGCGCACATCGGCCCGCTCATGCCAAAGGTGCTGTCGGCTGCGGAGACAAACTCACCGCCATTCAGTGCCATCACCGCCGGATAGACCACCGGCAGGGTCAAAAGCAGCATGCCAATCGCATCCATAAACATCCCCAGCACCGCATAGGCCAGCAGGATACAGATCAGGATCAGCATAGGTGACATGGTCAACGAGGTGATCCAATCCGAGAACGCGCTTGGCAGGTCCGCAAAGCCCAGGAAGCGCACGTAGATCAACACGCCCCAGATGATGGTGAAAATCATCACCGACAGCTTCGCGGTTTCCAGCAGCGCATCCTTGAGCTCAGACCAGCGCATGCCGCGATAGAGCGCCATCAGGAAGACCACAAAAGCCCCAATCGCCCCACCCTCAGTTGGCGTGCCCCAGGCATCGCCGCCAAACGGGTTGTAGACAAAAAAGATGATGGTCACGACCACAAACACAATCGGCAAGGCCGGTGGTAGTGCGGTGAAACGCTCTTTCCAGGTAAAGCCAGACACGGGCGGGCCAAAGCCTTTGATGGTCATCGCCATGCCGATGATCAGCAGGCCATAAATCACCGCCGAAAACGCCCCCGGGATAAAGCCCGCGAGCAAGAGCTTACCCACGTCCTGCTCCACGATGATGGCATAGATCACCAGGATCGCCGACGGCGGGATCAAGGACGCTAGAGTGCCGCCAGCCGCCACAACGCCCGCTGCAAAACGTTTGTCATAGCCAATCGCCAGCATCTCCGGGATCGCAATCCGCGCAAACACCGCCGAGGTTGCCACAGATGCACCAGACACCGCCGCAAAACCCGCGGTAGCAAACACCGTGGACACCGCCAAGCCACCCGGTACCCAGGCCAGCCAGCGTTTGGCCGCCTCAAACAGTGCCTTGGTCAGCCCAGCGTAATACGCCAGATAGCCAATCAAGATAAACGTCGGGATCAGGCTCAATGCCTGGCTCGACACTTTGGAATGCGGCACCTGCCCGGCAGTTTTGACCGCCACGGTCAGCGCCTTGCCAAACCGCTCGGGCGCGTAGCCAAACTTGGCCCAGAAAATCCAGATGAGACCAATCATCCCGGCCAAACCGGCCGCAAACGCCACCCGCATGCCCAACACAACCATCACCAGCAATCCGCCGGAGACCACCAACCCAATATCAATCGGTTCCATGTTCTTGTTCTTTCCTAGGAATCATGGCCGGAGACATGCTCCGCTTCCATCGCCGCCTGCGTGGCCGCATCAATCACCAAAGGCACCGCCACCGGCGTGGTGGCATTGGTCACAAAGGCTTTGGCAAAAGCACAAAGCTGCAACACCAGCCGCACACAGAGCACCGAGAAGGCCACCGGTGCCAAAAGCTTGGCAGGCCACAGAGGCAAAGCAATGTCCATCGAGCTGTCCCGGCTCCACATCGGCGATCCAAAGTCAAAACTGCGATCAAAATGCGCCCAAGTGCCCCAAACCAGCAGCACCATTAGGAACAGAACCGCGCTGGTGGTGATGAACTCCACCAAGTAAAGCACACGGCCTTTGAGCTGGCCCACAAGGATGTCCATGCGAATATGCCCACCGTCGCGCATCACATAAGACGCGCCCATAAAGGCAATCAGCGGCATCGCCTGCTCGATCCAGTCCACATAGCCCGGCAGAGGCGAGTTGAAGAAATTTCGCCCTGCGACGGAAAACACCGCCATGAGCATCAGAGAGAACACCGCCAGTCCGCTCACCAAAGCTAAGGCTTTTTCGAGTTTGTAGAACTGCGTGTCAATTTTGCTGAGGGTGCTGTTGTCCGTCAGCACCGAAGTTGCGCTGGCCATAAAACCTCCCGCTTGTCATGAGGCGCGCCTGCGGCGCACAGGGTTTGCGCATCTTGTGATGCGCCCTAGGCGAGGCGCTGCCTCGCGCTCCGGGATATTGTGAGAATGAGAAACAAGACATGTAGGTACATACCGCTTCTCATTCGCAAAATATCCCGGGGGAGTTTCACACCAAATTGGTGTGAGACGGGGGCAGCGCCCCCGCCTACCGGACAGCTTAGCTGCCGTTTGCGATCATGCCTGTAACCATGTCGTAAAGCTCCTGCGCAGGCAGGCCGCGCGCGGTGTTCTCTTCGATCCAGGCTTTGGCGGCTGGGGCTGCCGCTGCTTCTTTGAACGCCGCAATCTCTTCGTCGGTGAAGGAGACTTTGGTGATGCCGCGCTCATCCAGAGCTGGGCCCCAGGCGTCCATGGTCTTGCCGTTGTAGGTGGTCACATAGTGATCCAGAGACTCTTCCACAGAGCCCAACAGCGCCTCACGGTGCGCGTCAGACAGGCTGTTCAGCGCTTCGGTGTTCACCACTACCGGGCAGTTCACGGTGCCCGGGTTCAGGTTGGTGGTCCACCAGGTGGCGTTTTCGATGGTGCCATAGGACATATGCGCGTGCGGCGCGAAGGCCACCGCTTTTACAACGCCGCTGTCCATTGCCTGACGCACTTCGGTCGCAGACATGGAGGTTGGCACAGCGCCCACGGTTTCCATGGCTTTGCCGATACCGCCGGTGGCGCGCACGCTCAGACCTGCAAAATCATCCAGTTTGGCTGGCGCATCGCCCATGCCCACGAGGTTGTACTGTGGCAGCGGCGACGGCATCAGCAGAGTTGCGTCCCAGCGAGCCAGGTCTTCCACAACCGCAGGGTGCTGATAGACCGCCATGGACAGGTCGATTTCCTGCTCCAGCGAGCTCACGCCCAAAAACGGCAGTTCCAGCACGGTGATGGATGGGTTCTTGTCGCGGTGATAGCCGGCACAAAACTGCGCCATTTCAAACGCGCCGATGGAGATGCCATCGAGGTTTTCGCGGTTCTTGGACAGGCCACCATAGCTGATGTTCAGGGTGAACTCGCCGCCGGTTTTCTCGGATACCAGCTCCGCCAGCTTCTCAACATGCTCGGTAAACGCGCGGCGCTTGCCCCAGAGGGACACATTCCACTCGGTTGCCATCGCTTCGGTGACAAAGGCCATCGACAGAGCAGCCACAGCCGTCCGGCTCAAAATCTTACGCATGATTTCCTCCCATTTGCGTTTTTCTGTGGGGAGCATGCCGCAAAGGCGCGTCAAATGCCAATGAGAGAATTTGCGTAGGCCAACGCCCCTGCCCTGCGGATTTCCGCAGGGCTGAGCTATGCGCTACAAAAGCGCGTCTTTGTTCAGCCCCAGCTTCACAATCTTCTCGTTGAGCGTCCGCCGGCCAATCCCCAACGCCGCCGCCGCCGCATCCATTCGGCCTTGATGCGCCTTGATCGCCTTGCCGATCAGCTCCCGCTCAAAAGCCGCCACCGCCTCGCGCAAGGTGTCTGGCACATCTTCGGTGCCCAAATCCCCTGCCAAAGCCGCCGCCATTGAGCCGCCCCCCCGCCGCGCGGCCATCACCCGCCGGGCGCAGACGTTGCGCAGCTCGCGCACATTGCCCGGCCAGTCATGCGCCAAAAGCGCTGCCATATCCTCATGGCTTAACGCTGGCACTTCCATCTCATGCATCTGGGCGTATTCCCCCATGAAGTGCCCCGCCAGCAGAGAGAGATCATCGCGACGTTGTCGCAAAGGTGGCACCAGCAACACAAACGTGTTCAGGCGAAACAGCAGATCCGCACGCAACCGGTCATCCGCCACCGCCTGATCCACATCCTCATTGGTGGCCGACACAATCCGCAAGTCTACTTTCACTGGCACGCCGGAACCCACCGGGTACACCTGCTGGTCCTCGATCACCCGCAACAGCTTGGCCTGCACCACCGGCGGGCAACTGCTGACCTCATCGAGAAACAATGTCCCGCCTGAGGCCGCTTGCAACCGCCCCTCCGGGCCACCGGCAACGCCAAACATCTCCGCTTCAAAACTGTCCGGATGCAGCGCCGCGCAGTTCACCGCCAAAAACGGTCGATCCGACCGGGTGCTCAGATCATGTAAAGCCCGCGCCACCAACTCCTTGCCGGTACCCGTCTCGCCAAGCACCATGACGGCGCCATCCAGCCCGGCCAAGTCCAGTACCTCTTCGCGCAGGGCTGCAACCGCGGCCGTTTGTCCCAGCAACACGCGGTCCAAACCGGACAGGGCAAACAGCCGCTCCTTCAGCCGCGCGTTGCTGGCCTTCATCCGGCTTTGCTCCGCCGCATGAGTCAGGATGGTCAGCAACCGACGCGGCTCATAAGGCTTTTCAACAAAGCTATAGGCCCCCGCCTGCATCGCCTCCACCGCCATCGGAATGTCTCCATGGGCCGAGATCAGCACCAAAGGCGGCGCGAAATCGCGATCGAGTTGCGCCAACAGGTCCAGCCCGCTCATCCCCGGCATGCGTACGTCCGACAGGATCACATCGGGATGTATCTCGCCCAGTTTATCGAGCGCACGATCCGCCCGTGGCACGGCCTCCGCCTGCCATCCTGCGGCTTCCATCAACGCCAGCAACGACTGGCGCATGGATTTGTCATCATCCACAATCAAAAGGCTGAAAGGTTGCTCGTCGCTCATATCATCTGCTCGTTGTTGTCCTGCACCGCAGGCAGTTCCACGCGGAACACCGCGCCCCCTTCGGGCCGATCCTTTGCGCTCATGGTGCCGTCGTGATCCTTGATAATGCTGGCAGAAATCGCAAGACCCAGCCCCATGCCGCGCCCGCTGGCCCGCGTGGTCACAAAGGGTTCCTGCAAATCCGGAAGGCTCGCGGCCCCTAGCCCATGCCCAGTATCTGCCACCTCGAAGTAGGCAACCTCGCCCTCTTGCCCAACTGTCACAGACAGGCGCGACACCGCGTTCTCCTCTTCCATCGCGTCACAGGCATTGCGCAGCACATTGGTAATCACCTGCTCCAACCGTAGCCGGTTGCCCCGCACCCAAACTGGCTCTTCTGCTTGCTGCAAATCCACCTGCACAGCACCTTTCTCGATGTTGGGCGCCAACAACCTCACCCCCGCCTGCATCGCCGCGCGCAGATCAAACACCTCAAAGGCCTCTTCACTGCTGGTTGCAAAAAATTTCAACTGCCGGGTGATGCCTTCCATGCGCCCGACCAGCCCACTGATCTCGCCCCCCAGCCGCGCCGCATTCTGTGGATTAATCTCCGCCGCCGCCAGATGATTGCGCATGGCGGCAATCGGTTGCCCTAACTCATGAGTCACTGAGGCCGACAACTGTCCTAAAGCCGCCAAGCGGCTGGCCTGCTCGAGCTCCTTCTGGGTCTTCTGCAACCGCGCCTCAGCCGCCTTGCGCTCTGTCACTTCCACGGCCAGCTTCTGGTTCGAGCTGCGCAGCTGCGCTTCTTCCTTCTCCGCCCGCTTCAGCGCCCGCCCTACGCGCCGCGCCCGCTGCACCTGAAACACAATCATCAGCGCGCCCGCCAGAAACACCACCGCTGCCGTCGCCAGCCAGCTGCGCGCCACGGCACGGTCATCATCGGCAAAATAATGTAGCTGCCAGCCGTCCGGCAGATCATCCGCCACCAGATGCATACGCTCGTCCCCACCAATCACCGCGCGATTGTCCGCCTTCACCCGCCACTGCAGCGGGTCCAACGGTTGCCCGGAGAACTGCCGCACCGCGCCAATCTCTTGCTTTTGTGTCTCTGTCAAAGGTGTTAGCGCGCGATAGCGCCATGCGGGATCAGAGGCCAAAAGCACCACGCCGTCGCTGTTGGTCAGAATCACCTGCTGCCCGGCCCGCCGCCAGCTGTCTTCCAAAACAGAAAAGCCTTTCTTGATGGCGATCACACCCGCCACCTCATGGCCTTCGACCACCACGCCATCCGCCAGAAACAGCCCCGGCAAGCCTGTGGTCATACCAATGGCATAAAACCGCCCGTGCTTGCCCTGAAGTGCGTCTTTGAAATAGGGGCGGAACCCGTAATTGTGGCCGACAAAGCTGGTTTCGCTGGCGTGATTGGACGCGGCAATGGTGACCCCATTGGCATCCATCAGATAAATCGCCTCCAGCCCCGATTGCCGCGCAAAATCCTCAAGCCGTGCGTTCAGCGGCCCTGTGCCACCACCGGCCACCGCCTCGGTCACAAAGGTGTCCCGCGCCAGAATGTGCGTCAGATGACTGTGCTGCTCCAGCTCCGCCACAACTGTGCTGCGATAGAGCGAGAGCTGCCCCTGCGCCTTGCTCCATTCCTCTTGGGCGAAATAGTCAAACGCCGCCCGTTGCACCACAAAGCCCACCAACAGGGTCAAAATCGCAGAAAGGATCAAGGGACGTCGAGACATTGGGCCGGGCACAGTTGCAAAAGTTGGCGCAGGCTAGGCCAATGCCGCGCGCTTGGAAACGGGATTCTGGGGGCTTTGCCCCCGCCACCGCCAACGGCGCCTCCCCCAGGATATTTGTGGAATGAGAATGAGTGGTTGCGAGACTTTGCAGCGCAACCTACATCTTTGCTTATGTTTGCAGATTTTCTCAAACGCCTGACGGCGCCCGCCCCCGAGACTTTGAATGACTCTGACGCCCGCCTGGCGCTGAGTGCCTTACTGGTGCGTATTGCCCGTGCCGACGGGGTCTATGACCCGGCCGAAGCGGAACGCATTGAGCGCATTGTCACTGGCCGCTATGGCCTCAGCCCGTTTGAGGCCACCGCTCTGCGCAAAGAGGCCGAAACGCTGGAGTCTGAAGCGCCCGACACCGTGCGCTTCACCCGCGCGATCAAGGCCGCGGTGCCGCTGGAGGCGCGCATCGAAGTGATCGAAGCCATGTGGCAGGTGGTGCTGGCGGACGGGGAACGCGATGCCGAAGAAGACAGCCTGATCCGATTGGCCGCCAATCTTTTGGGTATTTCTGACCGAGACAGCGCCTTGGCCCGCCAACGTATGGCCGCGCAAGCATGATCGCTGCCTTTCCCATGTATGACCGGCCCGAGGTGGCCGCCACATGGGATCGACTTTTGCGTCTGTTTCGCGACGCTTACGGGGATGGACCTAACACCCTGTCTCGCGATGGCGATCTTTGGGACATCTGGCAAAGCCCGGACCTTTTGCTGGCCCAAACCTGCGGCTTCCCTTACCGCACACGGCTCAAGAACAACGTCACCCTGATCGGCGCGCCGGATCACGGCATTCTGGAAGCCCCTGCAGGCCACTATTGTTCCGTGATTGTCACGCACCGCCGATTTGAGGGCCGCGAGCTGTCTGCGCTGAACCGCGCCACGCTCGCCTACAATGAGCCTCTCTCGCAATCCGGTTGGGCCGCCGTCTGGCGTCATTTTGACGAACGCGGCTTACGAATCGGGACCCGAATTCAAAGCGGCGCCCATCGGGAATCAGCCCGTTTGGTGGCCGATGGCACGGCAGATTTCGCCGCATTGGATGTGATCAGCTGGAAATTGATGCAGCGCCATGACGCTTTTGCCGAAAACCTTGTTGTCGTCGATCCGACCACGCCCACGCCAGCTTTGCCATTTATTTCCGCACGTTACCAAGATGCACCCCGAATCCAGAAAGCGTTACATGACGCCATTCAAAACCTGACGTTAGGTCAACGCGAGGAATTGTTTCTGCAAGGTCTGGTGACCCTGCCGCAAAGCTCTTATGAGGCTGTGCCAAACCCGCCAGCCCCCTGACCAATTGGCCAAATCTTTGACCAAAATGTCGCTTCCGGGGGCTCAGCCGCCCTTTTGAAAGTTGCAATTGCGCAAATTTTCATTCCTATTGGGCAACCAATGATTAACCCAATACTGATGGGGACACTGTGAGCGAAGCCACGCCCGTTCTGCAAATCCGCGACCTGCACAAGGCCTATGCCAATCTCGAAGTTATCAAGGGCGTGGACATCACCGCGCACCGCGGCGATGTGGTGTCGCTGATTGGCTCGTCTGGTTCCGGCAAATCCACCATCCTGCGTTGCGCCAACCTTCTGGAGCACAGCCAACAGGGCGAGATCCTCTTCAAAGGCGAGCCTGTGACCTGGAAAGGCACCGGCCATGGCCGTGAGCCCTCTGATCCCAAACAGATCCTGCGCATCCGCACCAACCTGTCGATGGTGTTTCAGCAGTTCAACCTGTGGTCCCACATGACCATCCTGCAAAATGTGATGGAAGCGCCAGTCACCGTGTTGGGCCGCGACAAGGGGGAAGTGGAAGAAGCCGCGCATGCGTATCTGAACAAAGTGGGCATCGCCGACAAACACGACGCCTACCCGGCGCAGCTCTCCGGTGGCCAGCAACAGCGCGCCGCCATTGCCCGCGCCTTGGCGATGGAGCCTGAAGCGCTGCTGTTTGACGAGCCCACCTCGGCGCTCGACCCGGAGCTGGAACAAGAAGTTGTGCGTGTGATCAAAGCGCTGGCCGAAGAAGGCCGCACCATGATGATCGTGACCCACGACATGAAAATGGCCCGCGATGTGTCTGATCACGTTGTGTTTTTGCACCAAGGCCTGATCGAAGAACAAGGCGCGCCGGACGAATTGTTCGGCAACCCAAAATCCGAGCGTTTGAAACAGTTCCTGTCTTCAACCGCCGCATAAAAACAACCAACCATAGGGAGCAATACTATGAAAAACCTGATCCTGAGCACCGCCGCACTGGCGCTGACCGCAGGCTTCGCCATGGCCGACACCGTGCGCCTTGGCACCGAGGGCGCCTACCCTCCATACAACTTCATCAACGACGCTGGTGAAGTCGACGGTTTTGAGCGTGAGCTGGGCGACGAGCTCTGCAAACGCGCGGAGCTGACCTGCGAGTGGGTCACCAACGACTGGGACAGCATCATTCCGAACCTGCAGTCCGGCAACTACGACGCCATCATCGCAGGCATGTCCATCACCGATGAGCGTGAAGAGACCATGGACTTCACCCAAGGTTACACCCGCCCATCCCCATCCGCATATGCAGCTCTGTCTGCCGACGTTGACGTGAACTCCGCCATCGTTGCTGCGCAAACCAGCACCATCCAGTCCAGCCACGTGGCCACCACTGGCGCAACTCTGGTGGAATTCAACACCCCAGATGAAACCATCGCAGCTGTGAACGCGGGCGAAGTGGACGCCGTGATGGCGGACAAAGACTTCCTGGCGCCATTTGTGGCTGAAACCGACCTGACCTTCATCGAGGACGTATACCTCGGCGGCGGCATCGGTATGGCCTTCCGCGAGTCTGACGACGAACTGCGCGGCAAGTTCGACGCAGCCATCGCCTCCATGAAGGCAGACGGCACGCTGAACACCCTGCTGGACAAGTGGGAAATCGAAGGCAAGTTCTAAGCCTTCCCCATTTGCAAACCACTTAAGGGGGGGCGTTGGCTCCCCCTTTTCCCACCCGGCGGACCGCCCTGCGCGGCCACACTGCCCCCAAGATCAGACGAAAGAGGCCAGCCATTTTTGCCTATTGCTCAGATCCTTCGGTCCTAGAAGGTTTGTCCTGGCTTAACTGCTATCTCACCACCGGGAAGCACATGGCCTTCTACGCCTCGTTTGGCACGGTGCTGTTGCTGCTGGCAATCACCGCCCCAACCGCGCTGTTGTTTGGCCTCGGTGGCGCCATGGCCGCCCGCGGGCGCTTCTTCCTCGTGCGTTGGTTTGGCAAGGGCTACATCGCCATTGTGCGCGGCGTGCCGGATATCGCTTTCTTCCTCTTCTTTGTGATTGCGCTGGATCAAGCGATCGAATGGATGCGCCACAAGGTCAAATGTCCCGACTGGACGGAACCGGTCCGCCAAGGCGGCGAGTTCCTCGTCTGTGACATCGCCAAAATGCCGCTTAGTTCCTCGCCCCAATGGATTCACGAAATCTATGGCTTCTGGCTGGCGGTCTTCACCTTTGCCATCGTCTTTGGCGCCTTTGCCGCCAACGTCCTGTTTGGCGCCATGCAGGCCGTGCCCCGGCCACAGCTGGAAACCGCCGAGGCCTATGGCATGACCCCGCGCCAGACCTTCTGGCGCATCCTGATGCCGCAAATGTGGATCTACGCCCTGCCCGGCCTGTCCAACCTCTGGATGGTGTTGATCAAGGCCACCCCCTTGCTGTTCCTGCTCGGCGTCGAAGACATCGTCTACTGGGCTCGTGATCTCGGCGCGTCCAAGACCGCCCGTTTCACTGACTACCCGCACGGCGACTGGCGCATGTGGTACTTCCTTGCGCTGCTGATTTTCTACCTGCTCTTCACCCGCGTCTCCGAGGTTGTCCTCGCACGCATCACCAAGCGCCTGTCCCATGGTCAGGCCACCATCGACGGTGAAGCCCAACGCAAAGCAGGGAGCGCGGCATGAGCTGTATCGACACCATTCAGAACTACGCCTTCCGCTCTCTGGGCTATGGCGAGCGCATGTTGCCGCGCACGGACTTCACCCTGTGTGAGCACTTCACCCTGATTGGCTCCGGCCTGATCTGGAACGTCTACTATGGCGTGCTCGCCGTGCTGACCGGCTTCTTCTTTGCCAATCTTCTGGCGGTGGCCAAAAACTCCAACAACTACTGGGCCCGCAAACCGGCAGAGTGGTTCATCTTCCTCTTCCGGGGCAGCCCGCTGTTTATCCAGTTCTTCTTTGGCTACTTCCTGTTCCTCTCGCTCAAAGGCGTCTCGCCGATCTTCAACCCGCTGTCTTCGGCGGCACTGGGCGCGTTGATTGTGCTGTTCCTGAACACCTCAGCCTACTCGGCAGAGATTTTCTATGGCGCTCTGCGGTCCATCCCGAAAGGCGACATCGAAGCCGCGGACGCCTATGGCATCACCGGCTGGTTCCGCTTCCGCCGCATCATGTTCCCAACCATGATGCGCCTGGCGTGGCCGGCCTACACCAACGAAGCCATCTTCCTGTTCCACGCCACCACGCTGGTGTTCTTCTCCGGCTTCCCGGCCTGGCGGCAACAGGGCGACGCGCTCTACTATGCAAACTACTTTGCGGACAAAACCTACAACCCGTTTGTGCCCTATCCGATCCTGGCGATGTATTTCATCATGCTCACACTGGTGATCATCTGGATCTTCGGCCTGGTCAACAAACGCCTGAACAAACACCTGCCTCAGGCGTCTGTGAAAAAGCTGCGGGTACGACCAAATCTGATCCGCTAATCGAGGTCAGACCACCTGAAAATCTGCAAAACACCCGCCAAAACTTGGCGGGTGTTTCTGCATTTACGCCACCTCCGCAATACAGTCGCGATACAGACGCAATACCGACGTGGAAAATGGCTGCTAAAAATTCTTCTGGACAATTCATCCCGCGCCCCCGATATTTTGATCAAATTATCGAAATGGTGACCCATGGACCCGGCACAAAGCGCAACCTTCCGGATTGGCGCAGTAGATCTCAACGGCCAATTGCGCGGCAAACGACTGCCGTCTGAACATCTCGCAAAACTCGACAAAGGCGGCGCGCGTCTGCCCCTCTCCGCCCTCAATCTGGACATCTGGGGCTGTGACATCGAGAACAGCCCGCTGGTCTTTGAAAGCGGCGACGCCGATGGCGTGCTCACCCCGTCCCCCCGCGGCGCCGTACCGATGCCATGGCTCAAGACACCATCCCAATTGGTCCTTATGGGCATGACCAACGAAGACGGCAGCCCCTTCATGGGCGACCCGATTCAGGCTCTGGCCACCGTATTGGAACGCTACGCCGCCCGCGGCTGGACCGTGGTGGCCGCCACCGAAATGGAATTCACGCTGGTGGACGACAGCGGCGCGCATCTTGTACCGCCAAAGCACCCCCGCAATGGCCGCCAACTCGACGCATCTGAGATCCTCAGCGTCTCGGAACTTGATGCTTTTGATGGCTTTTTCAGCGACATCTACGATGGCGCTGCGGCCATGGGCATCCCTTTGCAAACCATGACCTGCGAAGGCGGCGTGGGGCAGTTTGAGGTCACCCTCAACCACCAAACCGCGATGAAAGCCGCCGACGATGCCTTGCTGATCAAGCAGTTGCTGCGTGAAACCGCCCGCAACCATGGCTTTGCCGCCACCTTCATGGCCAAACCTTACGGCGATGACGCCGGAAACGGCATGCACGTGCATTTTTCTGTTGTGGATGAGAACGACAAAAACGTCTTTGACGATGGCACCGCAGAAGGCTCCGACCTGCTGAAGTCCGCTGTAGCAGGCTGCCTAGAGGCCATGCGCGCCTCGACCCTGATCTTTGCGCCACACGGGCCGTCTTATGACCGCTTTGCACCCGGCGCCCACGCCCCCACAACCGTGTGCTGGGGCTACGAAAACCGCACCGCTGCAATCCGCATTCCCGGTGGCCCCAACGCCGCCCGCCGCATCGAACATCGGGTCTCCGGGGGGGATGTGAACCCCTACCTGATGCTCGCCGCCATCCTTGGCGCCGCCATCGAAGGCATCGCGGAAGGTTTGCAGCCCCCAAACCCAACCAGCGGCAACGCCTATGCGCAGGACCTGCCGCAACTGGCCCAAAGCTGGGACGACGCCATTGCGCTGTTTGAAAGTGACGCCTTTATCGCGCGCTGCCTGCCAAAGCAGCTGATCGACAATCTGGTGATGACCAAACGCCAAGAGGCGCGAAAACTCGCCGAGATCGACGCAGCGGTCCGCTGGAAAACCTATCTGGAGCGTGTATGACACGCTTGCGCGAGCGCCTGTCTCCCGCTACCATAAATTTGATCAAATTCTGGTGACACATGAAAATCGGCATCCTTCTGACCGGCCACGCGCCTGAAGAGCTTGAACCGCAGTACGGCAACTACATCGAGATGTTTAAGTCCCTGCTTTCCGGGCAGAATTTTGAATTTGCTGGCTACAAAGTTGTGGACGGAGAATTCCCCGAAGCCGTCACCGACGCCGACGGCTGGCTCATCACAGGCTCCAAACACGGCGTCTACGAAGACCACCCTTGGATCCCCCCTCTGGAGGATCTGATCCGGGAAGCCGTCACACAAAACATCCCAATTGTCGGCGTGTGCTTTGGCCATCAGATCATCGCCCAAGCCCTTGGTGGCAAAGTGGAAAAATTCGACGGCGGCTGGGCTGTGGGCCATCAAACCTACGACTTCGCCGGTACAGAACTGTCGATGAACGCCTGGCACCAGGACCAGGTCACCGAACTCCCTCCCGGCGCCGTGACCATCGCCTCCAACGATTTCTGCAAGAACGCAGCCATTCTCTATGGAGACCGCGCCCTCACCGTGCAGGCCCACCCTGAATTCTCCGCCGACTTTGTCGACGGCCTGATCAACACCCGCGGCCGCGGCGTGGTGCCAGACGACATCCTCGACGCCGCCATCGACGACCTTGATGAGCCGACCAACAGTCAAACCATTGCAGATCAATTTGCAGACTTCTTCCGACAGGAGCGCCCCCGATGAACGCCCCCAAATCCGACTGGCTTTCCAAAACCCCAGACGCCGCCCGCGCCTATTTGGAGGGCCACCGTCTCGACGAAGTTGAATGCATCATCTCCGACCTTCCGGGGATTGCCCGCGGCAAAGCCGTACCGGCCACCAAATTTGCCCGCCAAGAGTATTTCCACCTCCCAGATTCCATTTTCTACCAGACGCTTACCGGCGGTTGGGGTGAAGCCGCCGGAGACGAAGGCTTTATCGAAAAAGACATGATCCTGCGCCCGGATTGGTCCACCGCCACCGCCGCGCCTTGGACCGCCGATTGGACGCTGCAAGTGATCCACGACGCCTATAATTTGGATGGAACCCCGGTCGAATTCTCCCCGCGCAACGTGCTCAAACGCGTGATCCAGCTTTACCGCGACAAAGGCTGGGAGCCCATCGTGGCGCCGGAGATGGAATTCTTCCTTGTGGCCCGCAACACCGACCCGCGGCAGGAAATCAAACCGATGATGGGCCGCTCAGGCCGCCCTGCCGCCGCACGTCAGGCCTACTCCATGACCGCCGTGGACGAATTTGGCCCGGTGATCGACGACATCTACGACTTTGCCGAAGCCCAAGGCTTTGAGATCGATGGCATCACACAGGAAGGCGGCGCTGGTCAGCTCGAAATCAACATGGTGCACGGCGATCCGCTTAAACTGGCGGACGAGGTCTTCTACTTCAAACGCTTGATCCGTGAAGCCGCGCTGCGCCACGATTGCTACGCCACCTTTATGGCCAAACCGATCGAAGACGAACCCGGATCGGCCATGCACATCCATCACTCGGTTGTGGATACGGAAACCGGCCAGAACATCTTCTCCGGTCCTCAGGGCGGAGAAACGGACGCGTTTTTCCACTTTATCGCTGGCCTGCAGAACCACCTGCCCGCCGCGATCGCCGTCATGGCGCCTTATGTGAACTCCTATCGCCGCTACGTGCGCGATCACGCCGCCCCAATCAATCTGGAATGGGCGCGAGACAACCGCACCACCGGCATCCGCATCCCGATTTCCTCGCCACAAGCCCGCCGCGTGGAAAACCGCATCGCCGGTATGGATTGCAACCCCTACTTAGGCATCGCGGCCTCGCTGGCCTGTGGCTACCTTGGCCTGCTAGAGCAAGAGCGCCCCGACAAGCAATTCAAGGGCGACGCATACGACGGTGAAGAAGCCATTCCACGTATCCTGGGCGGCGCTTTGGATCTGTTTGACGAAGCCAAGGATCTACACGACATTCTGGGACCGGACTTTGCACGCGTGTACTCCATCGTGAAGCGTGCGGAGTACGAGGAATTCCTCGCCGTCATCTCCCCATGGGAGCGCGAGCACCTATTGCTGAACGTGTAACAGCCAAGCGGTTGGCCAGCGGCCAACCCGCTGCCTCCGGCGGAGGTATTTTCAGAAAGAGAAAGCGAGGGGCACGATGAACCTGCTCGATGCCAATGACCGCACAGGTCACTATCCTGACAGCTGGTATACGGCGACGGCCAAGCCGCTGCCCCCTTTTGCCCCAGTGGAAGGCGCGCGCACAGCAGATGTCTGCGTGATTGGTGGCGGCTTTACCGGTCTCTCCACGGCCTTGCATCTGGCCGAACGCGGCTTTGACGTGGTCCTACTGGAAGCCCACCGCGTGGGGTTTGGCGCTTCCGGGCGCAATGGCGGGCAGCTCGGCTCCGGCCAACGCATGGAACAGGACGGGCTGGAAAAACTGGTTGGACAGGACGATGCCACCAAGCTCTGGCAGCTGGCAGAAGACTCCAAAGAGCTCGTCAAAGGTCTGATCTCCAAACATAATATCAACTGCCACTACAAACCCGGCATCGCCCACGCCTGTTTTTCCGCGAAAGAGGTACGCGAAGAACACGAGTATGCCGAGCACCTGCAAACCCGCTATAGCTATGACCAGATCGAACCTCTGGACCGCGACGCGCTGCAATCGATCTGCCCTTCGCCCAAATATGTCGGCGGCTCACTGGATCTGGGTGCGGGTCACTTGCACCCGCTGGCCTTCGCCTTTGGCCTCGCCCAAGCAGCCTCGGACGCAGGCGCAACCATCCATGAAACCTCCCGCGTGACCAAAATTGACCACGGCAGCAAAGTCACCGTCACCACGGACAAAGGCACCGTAACGGCCGATCACCTCGTGCTGGCCTGCAATGGCTACCTCGGCGATCTGGAGCCCAAAGTCGCCAGCCGCGTCATGCCGATCAACAACTTCATCGCCGCCACCGAACCTTTGGGCGCGGATGTCGCCAAGGTTCTGGCGCGTGATGTGGCTGTGGCGGACACCAAGTTTGTCATCAACTACTTCCGCCTCAGCCACGACAATCGCCTGCTGTTTGGCGGTGGCGAAAGCTATGGCTACACCTTCCCCACCGACATTGCGGCCACCGTGCGCAAACCCATGGTTGAGATCTTCCCGCACCTCAAAGACATCGGCATCGACTACGCCTGGGGCGGAACCCTCGCGATCACCATGAAGCGCATGCCCTATCTGCGCCGCCTGGCCCCCAATGTGATTTCCGCCTCCGGCTATTCCGGCCACGGCGTTGGCACCGCCACCCACGCAGGGCATTTGATTGCCATGGCGCTTGGCGGCGAAGCTGAGGGCTTTGACACCATGGCCCGCGTGCCCGCGACACCATTCCCCGGTGGCGCCAGAATGCGCAGTCCTCTACTGGCGTTGGCGATGACTTGGTACGCCCTGCGCGACCGGCTTGGCGTCTGATCCCACCGCGACATTTATTCATCGAAGTTTCACACCCGCAGCTGTGTTTACCCTTCCTTGTCACGGCACATTGTTTTATGTTTTCGAAATCCCAACTTAAGAAAGTTGAAAACTATGAAATTGCCACCCAATGTGTATGACGCCGAACCAATTCCGGCGTCCGCCCGTGAGGAAATCGAGCGCCTCCTGCAAACCGGCGACCTGTTCCGCTACACCGCTGCTGAAAACGCACCTGTTGCCCTGCTGGAAGCGGAATTCGCCGCTATGTTGGGCAGCAAATACGCGCTGGCTGTATCCTCCTGCTCCGCCGCGCTCTTTCTCTCGCTGAAAGCACTGGACCTGCCACGCGATGCGCGCGTGCTGCTGCCTGGCTTCACCTTCGCCGCTGTGCCCTCCTCCGTTGTGCACGCTGATCTGGTGCCGGTACTGTGTGAAGTCGGCACAAACTACCGCATTGATATCGCTGACTTTGAAGCGCGGCTGGATGATAACATCTCGGCCGTGATCATCAGCCACATGCGCGGCCACACCTCTGACATGGACGCCATCAAGGACCTCTGTGAAGCGCGCAACATCCCTGTGATCGAAGACGCCGCCCACAGCCTTGGCACCACATGGCATGGCCGCAACATCGGCACCATTGGCAAAGTGGGCTGCTTTTCTTTCCAATCCTACAAGCTGGTCAACTCCGGCGAAGGCGGCATCATGGTCTCAGATGACGCCGACCTGATCGCCCGCGCGGTGATTATGTCCGGTGCCTATGAGCACAACTGGAAAAAGCACAAAGCGCCTGAAGGCGACAACACCGGCGAACTGGAAACGGCCTTTGCCCGCTGGCAGAACCAACTGCCGCTCTACAACCTGCGTCTCTCCAACCTCGCCGCCGCCATCATTCGCCCTCAACTGGACGAAGTCCCCCGCCGCGTGCGCGATGGCCGCGCCAACCACGACTATGTCGCCGGATTGCTAAATGCCTCGCCTTGGTTGCAAGTGCCCGAAAAGCTGACACCGGAAGAGCGCGCGCCGGATTCCATTCAGTTCAACCTCGAAGGCATGGACAACACGCAGATCCTGGCCTTCCAGGAAGCCGCCAATGCGCGCGGCATCAAAGTGCAGGTCTTTGGCCAATCCATCGACAATGCCCGCGCCTTCTGGAACTGGCAGTTTGTGCCCGAAAAGCAAGAGCTTCCACAGACCCGCGCCATGCTGATGTCCGCCTGTGACGTGCGCCTTCCTGCCCGCCTGAAACGCGACGAGCTTGACCTGATCGCAGGGGCGCTCACTGGGGCCGCCGAAGATGTGATGGGCGCGGTGCAGGCCTACGGCACCTGACACACCACGACAATTTTACGGAGAAGCGGGTCCCTGTGGCCCGCTATTCTTTTGTCCGCACGCCCTGCCCCCTAGCTTTCCGCAATTGGCTTTCTATATGCTGGAAACCCTGTGAAAGCCGGAGCGCGCCATGATCCCTTTTTCCCTGCTCGACCTGTCGCCCATTCCCGAGGGCGGAACTGCGTCAGACGCGCTGCAAAACACGCTTGATCTGGCGCGTCATGCCGATGAGTGGGGCTTCACCCGCTATTGGGTGGCTGAACATCACAACATGCCGGGCATCGCCTCCTCCGCGACAGCTGTACTCATTGGTCAGATTCTGGCGGCAACCAAATCCATGCGCGTGGGCTCAGGCGGCATCATGCTGCCCAACCACCCACCGCTGATCGTGGCAGAGCAATTTGGCACTTTGGCGACACTCTATCCAGGTCGCGTAGATCTGGGCCTTGGTCGCGCGCCGGGCACAGATATGAAAACCGCCACTGCCCTGCGGCGCGGCATGACCGGCGCAGACCACTTCCCGCAAGATGTCATTGATCTGCTTGGGCTTTTCCAAAAATCCTCCGCCGACCAACCCGTGCGCGCCATTCCCGGCGACGGCACCGATGTGCCAATCTGGATTCTGGGCTCCAGCCTGTTTGGCGCGCAATTGGCCGCACAACTTGGCCTGCCTTATGCCTTTGCCTCGCATTTCGCCCCCGATGCGCTGGAAGAAGCCTCCGAGCTCTACCGCCACCGCTTCACCGCAGGCAAAACCCAAACGCCGCACTTCATGATGGCCGTGAACGTTTTTGTCGCCGACTCAGAGCAGGAAGCCCGCCGCCTGCGCACTTCTCCGCAGCAAGCCTTCCTCAACCTGCGCAAAGGCACGCCCGGCCCGCTGCCCAAACCTGTCGCGCAATTTGAAGACGTCGCCAGCCCCGCCGAAGCGCGTCTGGTCAACGCAGCGCTCCGTGTGACGGCTGTCGGCACCAAAGACACGGTCGCCACCCAATTGCGTGACTTGATCGGCACCTATCAACCGGATGAAATCATGCTCACCGGCATGATCCATGACCACGCTGCGCGCCTGAAATCTTTTGAGATGGCCGCAGACATCCTGCGCAACATGAGCCCCTAGCGGTCCTTGCCGCGCAATCGGTCCCATGTCTGCCGCAGCCATCGCAGGTCCAGCGACGCCACAGCCACACCCAGCGGCAGCATCCAGAAGCCCAAGACAGGTAAGAACCCAAAAATCCCGAAGACAATCAGCAGGATACCAAGCAGCAAGCGAAACCCCGGCGGCACCCGCAAACGCACCCAGGCGCGAAACCGCTGCAGCTTGCCTTTAAGATCGCGCGGCGCGCGGCTCACCGTAACACCAGTGGCTGCTCCATCCACTTGCGCAACGCCTGCGTGGTCAGTTCCGGCTGCTCCAAAGTCGGCAAATGCCCCGCACCCGGAATGATCTCCAACTCGGCATAGGGGATCAGCTCCGCCATAAAGCTGTGTCGTTTCACTGGCGTCAGCCCGTCATGCTCGCCGCATAACACCAGCGCCGGACATTTACATCGACGCAAAGCGCCCTGTTGGTCCGGCCGCCGCTGCAACGCCCGCGCTTGGCGCACCAGCGTCTCCGCCCCCAGGCTGCGGCCCATCGCCAGCACCCTGCCCAGCACCTCGTTGCGCTGTGGACCCGGTGCCAGGTACTCAGGCCGCATAAAACCTGCCAAAACCTCGTCCAGCCGCCCGGCCCGCGCCCCCACAATCATGGGCTCATAAGTGGCCGCCGTCGCAGGGGTTTCGGCCAAAGGATTCGTGTCCATAAAGGCAATCCGTATGATCCGCTCCGGGATCTTGCGCAGCAATTCCATCGCCACGATGCCGCCCATGCTCAGACCGGCCAGCGCAAACTTAGGCGGCAGATGCGGGATCAACGCCGAAGCAATCTCTCTGATCCGCTCCCCTTGCGTGATCGGCGCCACCGTCACCATGTGATCTTTCGACAAATCCGCGACCTGATGCGCAAACAGCCGCGCATCACACATCATCCCAGGCAGCAGAACGATAGGTTCCTGCATGCTCAACCCCTTATCTGGTCTTTTTGTTGTCCGTCACTGTGACAGAGCGGCCCTCTAGGTCAAGCCTCAGCGCCATATCCGCCCCAACGAAACGCGCCATCTTCGGCCAGTGGCGAAAACGGATTGAACGCGACTTCCCACACGTGGCCATCTGGATCGCAGAAATAGCCAATGTGCCCACCCCAGAAGATGTCACCTGCCGGCTTCAGAATGCGTCCACCTGCGGCAACGGCCAGCTCCAAAAGTGGCGCAACCTCTTCTTTGGTGTGCACATTGTGTGACAGCGTCATGCCAGAAAACCCGCCGATGGCGTCTTCCGGAATGCCCAAATCCTCCGCCAGCATTGCTTTGGAATAAAGTCCCAGGGTTTGGCCAATCAGGTTGTACGCCACCACCTCTTCCGGATCATCCGGCCCGGTGGCGCGTTGCCATCCAAGCGCATCGTAAAACCGTGCAGAAGCTTGCACTTCCTTGACAGCCAGAGTGATCAAACTCACCCGTTGGCCCAGCTTTTGAACACTTAAACTCATCACTTCAATCCATTGATAAATCGCACAAAAGCCTCAATCGTACGTTCGTTTTCGGCAGGGGATCGAATGTCTCCAGCAATCACATGTTCCTGAGGGTCTGACCCCGCCATTGGTTTTTGAATATCCACTCTAGCCTCCCGACCCCAGCGTGTCGCCACGTCCTGCGTGCGGGCTGCCTCTACAACCTGATCACCTTCGGAGAACCAAAACAACGATGGCACCAGCGCTTTCCCATGGTCCTTTTCAAACACCTCTTTCACCAAAGCAGCCATCTGCATGACGGCCACTGTTGGGTACGCATGTGTCCAATAGGTCGCGTGGGCCGCGTTTGCCGGCTCAAAAGAGCGATCTTTTCCGGCCACGACAGGCACCCAATAACGCGCTGCTGGCCAAGTCAGCAATTTGGCAGCAGGCGATTTGATCCCAAAGTTTGGAGATACAAAGATCATGCCTTTCACATCTGCCATAACGTCGGGCTGATCCGCCAACGCCGCCATCACAGTGCCTCCGGTGGATGTTCCCATCACCACCACATCATCGCCAATCCGACGCGCCACGTTTAAGGCTTCCGCTAAATCATTGACCCAGCCCTGCGCCGTGGCTTGCGCCAATGCCGCCCCGTCACGTCCGTGCCCCTGAAGCCGGGTGTAAACCAAGTTTGCACCAAGCGCCTCGGCCACCCGATCCGGCACCGGGCGGATTTCCTCAGACGTGGCCGAAAACCCATGCACGTAAACCAGCACCAAAGGCGTTTTTTCATCGCGCGCCGCATGCCAGATCACCCGCTTTTCCGTGCCCGGGGTGATGTCCTCAAACCGCGCTTCCTGCGCAGCGAAATACGCGTCTACATCCGCGCCGATGTCGGCATCCTGCACCGTGGGCGTCAAGGATATCTGCTCATAAGGGCCAAAAACAAAAACCGCCCCCACGCACAAAACCACAACCAGAAGCAGCCGACCTAAAAAACGCCCAAATGTTCTCATTGTGAAACTTGAGGGGCCAAAATCGCCTCCTCAACCTTACTTTCAATCAATTTTAGACAATTTGGATCAGAGAAGCGATGATCCTTTCCTTTGACCATAAGCAATTGAATATCCTCTCCTTCCGCGTGATCGAGCAAGCGATAGGCCACGGAGCTGTCCACCGCCGAGTCCTCCGTGCCTTGCAGGAACCGCACCGGGAACGGCAACGCCAACGGCGTGCGCAGCACCAGCCGGTAGCGACCATCCTCAATCATGCGCTTGGTGATGATGTAGGGCTCCATATAATCGGACGGCAGCGCCACCTGCCCTTCCGCTTCAAGCTGCGCTTTCTGCTCAGGTGTAAACCCAGCCCAATAGCTGTCCTCGGTAAAATCCGGCGCAGCGGCAATGGTCACCATCCCCGCAATGCGCTCCGGCATAGCCTTGGCCAACAACAGTGCCTGCCAGCCGCCCATCGACGACCCAACCATAATCAACGGGCCTTCGGTCAGCGCGGTGATCGCCGCAACCGTGTCTTCATGCCAATCACCAATACAGCCATCCTCAAACGCGCCGCTGCTCTCGCCATGACCGGAGTAGTCAAACCGCAAAAACTTCTGCCCACGCGCCTGCGCCCAGGCTTCCAGATGTACCGCCTTGGTGCCTTCCATGTCAGATTTCAGCCCACCCAGGAACACCACCGTTGGGCCTGTGTCGCCGCTTTTGTGGTAGGCAATGCGCCGTCCCTGCGGCGTGTCAAAAAACTGCGTGACGCTCATGGCTTTTTGTTTCTCCCTAATTTGACTTGACCTTAACCCTCTGCGGAGATGGGATAAACCCTGCTTGACTTGCCCTGCCGCAAAGTTCATGAAGTCCGCGAACCATATACCCGCAACCGGGCGTTCCGTGGGCGCCAAACTGACGATGAGCTTGAAGCCAATGGCCGAAATTTCCCTTACTTTTCCTGATGGTAATGCACGTTCTTACGAGAGCGGCGTCACCCCTGCCGAGGTCGCATTGTCGATCTCCACCTCCCTTGGCAAAAAGGCCATTTCCGCAACCGTGGATGGTCAGCATTGGGACATGCAATGGCCAATTGATGCGGACGCGACCATTGCGATCAACACGGTCAAAGACAACGAAGCAGAGGTGCTCGAGCTGATCCGGCACGACTGCGCCCATATCATGGCGCGCGCCGTACAAGAGATCTGGCCAGACGTGAAAGTCACCATTGGGCCGGTGATCGAAAACGGCTGGTACTATGACTTCGACCGCGAAGAGCCGTTCACGCCAGAAGATCTCGGCGTCATTGAAAAGAAGATGAAAGAGATCATCAACAAACGTGACCCTGTGACAACCGAAGTCTGGGAGCGCGACCGCGCAATTGCGCACTATAAGGCCAACAACGAGCCTTATAAGGTGGAGCTGATCGACAGCATTCCCGGCGATGAGCCGCTGCGCATGTATTGGCACGGCCATTGGCAAGACCTTTGTCGTGGTCCACACCTGCAACACACCGGTCAGGTACCAGCAGACGGCTTCAAACTAATGTCCGTGGCAGGCGCTTACTGGCGTGGTGACAGCGACCGCGCAATGTTGCAGCGTATTTACGGCGTGGCGTTTAAAAACAAAGAAGATCTCAAAGCCCACCTGCACATGCTGGAAGAGGCCGCCAAACGCGACCACCGCAAGCTGGGCCGTGAGATGGACCTGTTCCACTTTGAAGAGCACGCACCGGGTTCAGTCTTCTGGCACCCCGCTGGTTGGCGCGTATTCCAAAACCTCATCGCTTACATGCGCCGCCGTCAGGAAGCTGCTGGCTATGAAGAGGTCAACACACCCGACATCATGGACCGCCAGCTTTGGGAAACTTCTGGCCACTGGTTCAACTATATGGACAACATGTTCTTGGCCAAAACCCATGACGAGCGTGACTATGCGCTCAAGCCGATGAACTGCCCAGGCCATATGATGGTCTATAACCACACATTGCGCAGCTACCGCGACCTTCCAATGAAGATCGCGGAGTTTGGAAAAGTGCACCGCTATGAACCGTCTGGCGCGTTGCATGGCCTGTTGCGCGTGCGCAGCTTCACGCAAGATGACGCGCATATTTATTGTACGCCAGAGCAGCTGACCGACGAATGTCTGAAGGTCAACGACCTGATCCTATCGATCTACAAAGACTTCGGTTTTGAAAATGTGCACGTCAAGCTTTCGACACGCCCTGAAAACCGCATCGGCTCTGACGAAAGCTGGGATCTGTCCGAAGGCGCGCTGAAAACCGCGCTGGAACGTGCAGGCATGAGCTACACGATCTTTGAAGGCGAAGGTGCTTTCTATGGTCCAAAGCTCGAATACGTCCTGCGCGACGCCATTGGTCGTGACTGGCAGTGTGGCACTCTGCAGGTAGACTACAACCTGCCTGAACGCTTTGGCTCGACCTATGTTGACCAAAACGGTGACAAAGTTGCGCCGGTTATGTTGCACCGTGCGCTCTTTGGCTCGTTGGAACGTTTCACCGGCATCTTGATCGAGAACTGGGAAGGCAAACTGCCGTTCTGGCTCGCCCCGCGTCAGGTGGTTGTGGCTTCCATTGTGTCCGACGCTGATGACTACTGCATGGAAGTTGTCGCCGCACTCAAGGCTGCAGGTGTGCAGGCCGAAGCCGATCTGCGCAACGAGAAGATAAACTACAAAGTCCGCGAGCATTCGTTGGGCAAAGTACCGGTGATCTTGGCCATTGGTAAGAAAGAGGTGGAGGAGCGCACCGTATCCACCCGCCGCCTTGGCGAAAAGCAAAGCAAAGTCCAGTCTTTGGACGAAATCGTGAGCCAATTGTCACAAGAGGCGACCCCGCCCGATTTGGTATGACGGCTTTTGCAACATTTGAGCAGGCGCGTTACGGGAAACCGGGCGCGCCTGTTTCAATTTGAGCGGAAAACCAACCTTCCAGCGCTGGAATCTTCACGAAACCGTCACGCCATCTAACGCATCTGTGACACACAGCCCCGTGATTGGCGTTTCAACACAGCTTCCCCCTAATCTTTACTCATGCCACCGAGCAATGGATCACAAACAGATCAGCTAGGCGGCCGAGTTTTAGACATACACAAGGGAAGAGAACCAATGTCCAACACCGTAAAAACCCTCGCAGTTGCAAGCGCCGTAGCAGCAGCCCTGTCCGCACACGCCACCACCGCAGTGGCCGCTGAAAAAGAGAAGTGCTACGGCGTTTCCCTCGCAGGTCAGAACGACTGCGCCGCAGGCCCAGGCACCACATGCGCCGGCACCTCCACAACCGATTACCAGGGCAACGCATGGAAACTGGTTGACGCGGGCACCTGTGTTGGCATGGAACTGCCTGCCATGGCAGACGGCAAAGCCCGCATGGGCTCTCTGGAAGCGCTGGACCGCGACCTGCCAAAGTCCTAAGTCAGACTTTCGAAGCCCCGGGTCTCCGGGGCTTCACCTAACCTCCCCAAAACATACAAAAAATGCCATACTGTCCCTGAGCGCACGTTCGTTGCCCTCAATGCCTATGTTTCAGGACCAAAAACCATGACCAATTCCACCAAAACACTTCCCCTCATCGGTGCTGTCGCCACCGCGCTCGCGCTCCAAACCGCGCCTGCGGAGGCAGGTAAGAAAGAGAAGTGTTTTGGCATCGCAAAAGCAGGCGAAAACGGCTGCGCCGCTGGCCCCGGAACGACCTGCGCAGGCACCTCCACCGTTGATTACCAAGGCAACGCCTGGAGTCTTGTGGACGCTGGCACTTGCCTTTCCATCGACCTGCCAGACATGGCGGACGGCACCCCCCGCACACCGTCGCTTGAGTCTTTGCCTCGCGACTTGCCTTCATAAGGACCAATCAAATGTATGATGCGCCATTTTCCCCAGAAGGACTGCCAAATCTGCCCGGTGTCGGCTATAAGCCACAGCATTACAGCGACTTGATTGAGAACCCTGGTACCGTTGGCTGGCTCGAGGTTCATGCCGAAAACTACATGGGAGATGGCGGTCGACCTATCGCACAGCTGCGCCAACTCACGGAACGATTTCCCATCTCCGTGCACGGGGTTGGTCTATCGATCGGTGGTGAAGGTCGCCTTGATCCGGAGCATCTTGCCCGCCTGAAACACCTGGTTGGCTGGCTGAACCCCACCGTGTTCTCAGAGCATCTCGCATGGAGCACCCACGACGGCGCGTTCCTCAATGACCTGCTTCCACTGCCCTACACCGAGTCCACGATAGCCCGCGTCAGCGACCACATTGACGAACTGCAAAATACCATTGGTCGCCAGATGATGCTGGAGAACCCTTCAAGTTATCTTGCCTTCGACGAAAGCACTTGGTCAGAACCGGATTTCCTGCGCGAAGTTGCCAAACGCTCCGGTTGCAGACTACTGCTTGACGTCAACAACGTCTTTGTTTCCGCCACCAACCTGAACTACGATCCCAAACAATACATCGCCGACTATCCGCTTGAACATGTGGGGGAAATTCACCTCGGCGGTCACGACGAAGATGAGGATGACCACGGCCAACCGCTGTTGATCGACAGCCACGGCGCTCCGGTTGTGGACCCGGTCTGGGCTTTGCTGGATCACACCCTGTCCCTGTCCGGTCCCCGCCCCATTCTGATCGAATGGGACACCGATGTGCCGGAATGGCCCATCCTTCACGCCGAGGCAGAGCGTGCGGAAACCGCACTGTCCAAGGTGACCGCATGACTGTCACCCAAACCACCTTCCGCAGCGCCATTTCGGACGGTCAACAAGACCGCCCGCTGGGCCTGTCAGACGCCGAAGGGCGCCCGGCTGGCCGCCGCTTTGACGTCTATCGCAACAACGTGGCCGTCTCCCTGACCGACGCCTTGGCCACTGGGTTCCCAACCATCGCTAAACTGATCGGAGAGCAAAACTTCAACGCAATTGCCGGCATCTTCCTGCGCCAATCGCCCCCCGCCTCACCGCTGATGATGCACTACGGCGCGGGGTTTCCAGAGTTCCTCCGCAGCTTTGAGCCACTGGCCCACCTCGGATACCTCGGCGACGTGGCAGAGCTCGAACTGGCTTTGCGTCGAAGCTACCACGCCGCCGACGCTACTCCCATTGCCGCCGATGCGCTGGCCTCTGTACCGCCCGAGAACCTCGGCGAGGTCACGTTCACTTTCGCACCCGCTGTCAGCGTGCTGAGCTCCCCGTGGCCGCTGCACGCCATCTGGGCCTTCAATATGCAGAACGGGCCAAAGCCTGACGCCGTCGCTCAGGATGTGATCATCCTGCGCCGCGAGTTTGACCCGGAACCACACGCCCTGCCGCCAGGCGGTCTCGCTTGCCTGCAAAGCTTGATGGCCGGTGACCCGTTGGGCATTGCCGCCGCCAAAGCCACAGAGGCGGATGCCGCCTTCGACCTTGGCGCCATCCTTACTTTACTTCTGTCAGGCAACGCCCTGACATACCTTACTATTCCGCAAACTTCGGAGGTCTAAATGTCCAATCTGATCGCGCTATACCAAGACCTCATTGATCGCCTTGATCGGCTCGACTGGCTTGTGCCCACCCTGGCCCGCCTGACCTTCCTAATGGTGCTGTTCTTCTACTTCTGGAACTCTGCAATGTTGAAAATCGACGGCTCGATCTTCTCGCCGTCTGCGGGTGCCTTTGGTCAGATCTTCCCCAAAGCCGCCGAAGCCGTGGTCTGGGACGTCACACAAATGACGGTCTTCCAGCGCCTTGTGATCCTGGCCGGCACCGTTGCGGAATTTGTCCTGCCTGTGCTGATCATCCTCGGCTTGCTGACCCGCCTAGCTGCCATTGGCATGATTGGGTTTGTCGCCGTGCAAACCATCGTCGACGTCACCGGCCACGGCGTTGCGCTTGGCTCCCTATTTGACAGCGCCCAAGCCCTGATCGACCAGCGTATAATGTGGGTCTTCCTGTTCGCTGTAATGGTCCTGAAAGGCGCTGGCCCCATCTCCATCGACGCAATTTTTAAGCGCCGCAACCCCGCCTGAACCACCATCACAATCTACTAAAGCCCGCGCCACACCAGCGCGGGCTTTTTAATTATGCCAAGGCGGCTTGCGTGTCCTTGCCCCAGCCAAGATAGAGCACGCCGTCCCGCTCAATCAGCGGCCGCTTCATCAAAGTGGGATGCTCAGCAATCAGTTCCAAAACCGGTTTCGCCCGTTCTTCCTCACTCAGGTTTCGCCATGTGGTTGAGCGCGTGTTCGCCAGTGCCGCCCCAAACATCTCAAATGCCGCTTCAAGCGTCACCTGTGGCACTCCGTCGGCCCGCACATCAACAAACTCAACACTTCCTAATGATTTCAGCGCCTTACGGCAAGTGTCGCAATTTTTGAGTCCATAAAGCGTCGTCATCTCGAGCCCTTTTTCCTGTTTCTTCTGAGACTTAAACCAATTGATTTTGAAATTCACGGCGGTTTTTCTTGATTTTTTCGGGAGCCATGCAATCCTCTAGGTGGTGCAATTTTTTTCGTGCCTCTGAAAACGTGCTTTCAGATCTAGTGATTTCTTGCGCCTCCGGGCCCCAGCCCGGATCGACTAAAAGTGAATATAGAGGAGAACGGTATGCCACGCGGTACCGTAAAGTGGTTTAACACCACCAAAGGCTTCGGGTTCATTGAGCCAGAAGAAGGCGGAAAGGACGTTTTTGTCCATATTTCCGTTGTTGAACGTTCCGGTCTGAAAGGCCTGTCGGACAATCAAAAAGTTGAATTTGAAATGACCCAAGGTCGAGACGGCCGCGACATGGCGGGTGAACTCAAACTTCTGTAACAAGATCGGGGCGCCATTACGCGCCCCTTTCTGCATCGAGCGCGCGCCCCTGTGGCGCGCGTTGTGTTTTGGTGCGGCTTAGGAACAGCCTTTGGTGCCAGGCGGGCAGCTCATGCTGTAGCTGCGCTTACGACTGCCGCCAGCGTTGTAATAGACTTCGCCGGTTGTCGGGTTGCCACAGCAGATCACACCGCCCATGGTCACCGGCTGCAGCCCGCTTGGGCAATAGTTCGCAGCCGCCGGATACGGATGCATCAGCACCCCCTCAGGCTGGTTTACTGGGCCAATCACTGGCGCATTGCTGCTCCAGGTTTGCGCCGCCACCGGCGCGGCTACGGACAAGGTCACTGCGGCTGCAATCAAAGAAATACGCGTCATAAGGCCCAAGCTCCAAATGCTGAAACAACGTGGTTAACTTCTGCTAACCTACTGCCAAGACGCGGAAACTGTCAATTTCCTGCTGCGAAACAATGTGTTTCGGGTCGAACTGCGCAGCCGTTAGCGGCGCAGATATTCGCAAACCTCACACTTTGGCCCCTCCCCAGGCAGCCCCCGCGACGACGCCAAACGCCACTGCGCCAGGTCCACCTCCGGGAAAAACGTGTCCGCATCTGGCACGTCCATATCCACCTCGGAAATCAACAAACGATCCGCCAAAGGCAGCATCTCTGAGTAGATGCCAAACCCGCCAATGCCATAGACCCGATGATAGCCCTCCGCATAGGCCAGCTTCACTGCCTCCGCCACGCTTGGCACCACTACCTCCGCCGCATCTGGCTGAGAAGACACAACAATATTGAACCGTTTCGGCAGTGGTTTCTTTGGCAGGCTCACCCAGGTGGCCCGCCCCATGATGATCGCCCCGCCAAGCGTTTCCCGCTGAAATGTCTTCAAATCTTCAGGCAAGAACCACGGAATGTCGCCGTCCCGCCCAATCGCCCCGTTGCGCGCCCGTCCAACAACCAGTGAAATCATAATTACACCGCCACGGCCGCTTTGATGGTTGGGTCGGGGTCGTAGCCCACAAACTCAAAATCATCGTAGGTGAAATCAAAAATCGAACTCACCTCCCGTTTGATCCGCAGCTGCGGCAAAGCCTTTGGTGTGCGTGAGAGTTGCAAATTCACCTGATCCATGTGGTTCGAATAGATATGGGCATCGCCAATCGAATGCACAAAGTCCCCCGGCTCATAACCGGTCACATGTGCCAGCATCACCTGCAACAACGCATAAGACGCAATGTTAAATGGCACCCCAAGGAACATATCCGCGCTGCGCTGATACAGCTGCAGATGCAGCTTACCGTTGATGATCCGCACCTGCCACATGGTGTGACACGGCGGCAGCGCCATTTGTGGCACATCCCCCGGGTTCCAGGCCGACACAATCAGACGACGGCTATCGGGCGCGGTTTTGATCATCTCCACCAGATTGGCAATCTGATCCACACCTGTCTTCACAAACAGCGGCTCACCTTCGTGGGCAATGCCGGACGCCTGCATCGTCGGAAACGACCGCCATTGATAGCCATAGACAGGCCCAAGATCGCCGTTTTCATCCGCCCATTCGTCCCAAATCCGCACCCCATTGTCTTTCAGGTACTTGATGTTGGTGTCGCCTGACAAAAACCACAGCAGCTCATGAATGATCGAGCGCAGGTGCAACTTCTTTGTGGTCACCAGCGGGAAGCCATCCGCGTGGGAATAGCGCGCCTGCATGCCAAAATAAGAAATCGTGCCGGTGCCGGTGCGGTCGGTGGACTCTTCGCCCTGATCCAGAATGGTGCGAAGCGCGTCGTGATACTGCTGCAAGGTCTGCTCTGCCTTAATCTGCTTGTGGTCCCGCCATCGTGCCGCAACCGGGCGCCAAATTCAACGAGATAGAGGCCGGCCAGCGCCTGCAAATCAGGCCCCCGACGAGAGGCGCACCATCACAGCCCTGTGAGGCTAGAATTCGCGCTGGATTCTCCGCCGCACTCCGTGCTTTGATAGCGCCAACACCAACAAGGGAACCTGTAGATGCACGTGAAATACCTGCACACGATGGTCCGCGTCGCGGATTTGGAAGCCTCCATGGCGTTTTATGCGCTGTTTGGCCTCAAGGAAATCAAACGTTATGACAGCGAAGAAGGCCGCTTCTCGCTGGTCTATCTGGCCGCAGATGGCGACCATGATGCACCACTGGAACTAACCTACAACTGGGACGGCGACGAAGGCCTGCCGTCTGACAGCCGTCACTTCGGCCACCTCGCCTATGAGGTTGGCAACATCTACGAGATGTGCCAGCACCTCGCCGACAACGGCGTGGTGATCAACCGCCCGCCGCGCGATGGCCGCATGGCCTTTGTGCGCTCCCCCGACAACATTTCAATCGAGCTGCTCCAGCAAGGCGACGCCCTTGCACCCGCTGAGCCATGGGCCAGCATGGAGAGCACCGGTCACTGGTGATCCGCCGCGCGGCCTCTATCGCGCTTTTAGGGATGGCCCTCTGGGCCTCCCCTCTCCACTCTGCCGCGAACACCCCCTCTGCGTGCCGCATCGCTCTGCTGCTGGCGCTGGACGTCAGCTCTTCCGTTGATGCGCATGAGGACATGTTGCAACGCCGCGGCCTTGCCGCTGCGCTCACTGCCCCTGAAATCCAAGCCGCCTTTCTCAGCAGCCCGCAATCCGTGGCCTTCTCGGTCTATGAATGGAGCGGCCGCACCCAGCAAAGCACCCTGCTGGACTGGACGGTGATAGACAGCCGCCAGACTTTGCTGGAAAGCGCCGCCAAACTGGCCCTCTCAAAACGGTCCACCACCGAATTCCCCACAGCGCTGGGTCACGCTGTCGGCCATGCCGCCCGCCTGTTTCGCGACGCGCCGGACTGTGACGTGCAGGTCCTGGATGTGAGTGGAGATGGCGAAAACAATGATGGGTTCACACCCAAGCAAGCCTATGACGCTTTCCCCCTCGACGGCGTGATCGTAAATGCTCTCGCCATTGAAACCTTTGGCGAAAAAGCGGCGGACCTCGCCGCGCAACCGGGCGACATGGTGGCCTACTACACCCGCGAATTGATCCAAGGACCAGACGCTTTTGTCGAAGTCGCCGATGGCTTTGACGATTTCGAAAACGCCATGCGCCGCAAACTGTCGCGGGAACTCTCGGTCACAGTTTTGGGACAGCTGGACATGCGCCCGTAACCCTTCCAACCGTATCGGCACTTCAGGCGTGGCAGTGTGGCGCCCAAAAGAAATGCCGCGCAGGCTGGATCAGCCCAAACGGCAAGAAAAACTGGACACCCACAAAAGGAAAAGCGCGCCAAGCCTTTCTAGGCGGACGCGCAAAAGCCGCGGATTCCCCTTTCTAGGGTGTCCGGGGATGTTAGTAGATGTAGCGGATCTGGTCGGTCCAGTAACGCTCCACACGGCGCAAAGCGTGTGTGATCTGTTCAATCCCGTCGTCGCCCAGCACACCTTTGGCCTGCAAACCTTCGGCATGGCGCGCAAACAGCTTGGAAATCACGTCACGGATTTCACGACCTTTGTCGGTCAGGCGCACGCGCACAGAGCGGCGGTCAATTTCGCAACGCTGATGATGCATATAGCCCGCATCCACCAGCTTCTTCAGGTTATAACTCACGTTGGAGCCCTGATAGTACCCACGTGTCTTGAGTTCGCCCGCAGTCACTTCATTGTCGCCAATGTTAAACAGCAGCAACGCCTGTACCGCGTTAATTTCGATAACCCCAACACGCTCAAACTCGTCTTTGATCACATCCAGCAACAGCCGGTGCAGGCGCTCGACAAGCGCCAGCGAGTCCAGGTAATCAGCCATAAACGACTGCTCTGTCCCGCTTTCCATAGATGAATGAAAGCTCATTCTTGTTCTCCGTCAGCTTTGTCTAGCAAACAGATTGGCCGAAAAAGCCCAACAAGAGGTTAAACCGTCCAAAAGACGTCACAAATTCGCGTCAATTTGGGCCACTGATGGCTTTGGAAATGTCCAAAATCATCGCGGAAAAGTGATCAGGCGCCGGTTTTTGCCCCGTAACCCATTGATATAAATCCTGATCATTCTCATGCAGCAGCGCATCATAGAGATCGAGCGTCGCCGCATCCATGTCGGACAAATTGTCCTCTGCATAGCGCACAAGAATGATGTCCATTTCTTTGATGCCCCGCCGCATAGAACGCATTTTCATGCGTTTCAGACGATTCTCGTGGGTCTCATTTGCCGGATTCGGCGCAGGCTTGGGGATGTCCATTGTCGTCACACTTTGTTGCGCAGCGCCTTTTCTAAGCGCGCGAGTTTTTCAAGATCATTTTTCATGCGGCTGCGGATCACGCGGATTTCCTGCACAATCGCGAGCAAATCCGTGTCGGCACTCTCTTCGTCGCCGGGCATCTCCACGCCGTCACCGTCACCGGTCAGCAACCAGCCCACGGAAACGTTGAGCAATCCTGCCATCATCGACAGTCGGTTGGCGCGCGGCTCACTCAAATCGCTTTCCCAATTGGCCAGCGTGCCGCGCTTGATCCCCAGCCGCTTTGCCAGTTCTCCCTGCTTCAGCCCCGCCGCCTCACGCGCCGCCGCCAGGCGATCGCCAAAGGTCGCCACATCCTCGCCATACCAGCCTTCATCGGTCAGCGGCTCTACTTGGTCCTGTGACATCTACATTCCTTTGGTTTCCACCTTGAACGGTATTCGCGCGCACCCTAAGACATGGAGCCAGTGATTACAAACGAGGCCCAAATGTCTTTCCTGTCCAATACCCTGTCCCGCGTGAAACCGTCCCCGACCATCGCCATGACAGCAAAGACCGCCGAGCTGAAGGCCGCAGGTCGCGACGTGATTGGCCTCTCCGCCGGCGAGCCCGACTTTGACACGCCGCAAAACATCAAAGACGCCGCCGTGGCGGCCATTGCCGCAGGCAAAACCAAATACACTGCGCCTGATGGCATTCCAGAGCTGAAGCAGGCCGTCTGTGCCAAGATGAAGCGCGACCACGGTCTGGAGTACACCCCGGCGCAGGTCTCTGTGGGCACCGGCGGCAAACAGACGCTTTATAATGCGCTGATGGCCACGCTGAACGAAGGCGACGAAGTCATCATCCCGGCCCCTTACTGGGTGAGCTACCCGGACATGGTGCTGCTCGCGGGCGGCACCCCGGTGATTGCCGAGACCTCGCTGCAAACCAAATTCAAACTGACCGCCAATCAGCTGGAAGCCGCGATCACGCCCAAAACCAAATGGCTGATCTTCAACTCGCCGTCCAATCCGACCGGTGCGGGCTACTCGCGCGAAGAGCTCAAAGAGTTGACCGACGTGCTGATGCGCCACCCCCATGTCTGGGTGATGACCGACGACATGTATGAGCACCTCGCCTATGACGGTTTTGAGTTCTGCACCCCGGCGGAAGTGGAACCTGGCCTCTATGAGCGCACTCTGACCTGCAACGGCGTGTCCAAAGCCTACGCCATGACCGGCTGGCGCATCGGCTATGCCGCTGGCCCCGTCGAACTGATCGCCGCAATGCGCAAAGTGCAATCGCAAAGCACGTCCAACCCGTGCTCGATCAGCCAATGGGCCGCCGTTGAGGCACTCAATGGCACGCAAGCGTTTCTGGAACCCAACAATGTGGTCTTCAAACGCCGCCGCGATCTGGTGATCGACATGCTGAGCCAGATCGACGGCATCTCCTGTCCGACACCGGAAGGCGCGTTTTACGTCTATCCCTCCATCGCTGGGCTGATTGGCAAAACCACCCCCAAAGGTACCGTGATCGAGAATGACGAAGCCTTTGCCAATGCGCTTCTGGAAGAGGCGGACGTGGCCGTGGTCTTTGGCGCCGCCTTTGGGTTGTCGCCAAACTTCCGGATCAGCTATGCCACTTCGGACGAAGCCCTGAAAACCGCCTGCACGCGCATTCAGACCTTTTGCGCCGCGCTGAGCTGAGTGCGGACAACAGACACAAAGGTGGCCCATGACCAGTGACCTGCCAGACTACTACTTCCGCGTCCGCGAAAACGGCGCTGTGGTGTTCCGTGTCGACACGGAGAACCGCCAGCGCCGGATCGAAATGGATCAGATCGCGGTCGTCAACATCAAGAACGGCGATGTGAAACCCCATGGGGACACCAAGCTGACCAAGGAAGACAAGGCCGAAATCAACGCCTGGATGGCCGAGCGCCGCGCGCTTTTGGACCAGCGCACCGTGGACGACATCCTGCGCACGGTGGACCACCTGAACCTGACGTCTCAGTGGGTGCAGTCCAAAGCCACGCCGGATCAGTTGGAGCAAATCACCGACACATTGCTGCTGGCGATGCATGATCTGCGCTCGGTCCTGGTGCGCAAAAAGGCGGACCGTTTGCTCAAAGGCAAAAAGTAGAAGGGGCTTTGCCCCGTCCCATCACAGATGGGACGCCCCAGGATATTTGTGGAATGAGAATGTGGGGCGTCGGAGTTAAGCCGACGCCTTTTGCTCTTGGAACCGCTTTCGCAGGCGGTTTAGGTCCGTGACCCAGAAGCGGTACATCAGCAGGATGCCCGCCGCGGTCAGACCACAGACCAACCCCAGCCACACACCTTCGCCGCCCATGCCAAAGGTAAAGCCCAGCACATAGGCGCTTGGCACGCCAATGATCCAATAGCTCACCGCAGCAATCACCATGGGCCCCCGGGTATCCTGTACGCCGCGCAACAGCCCCAAGGCCATCACCTGCGCCCCGTCCATCACCTGGAACAACGCCGCCACATATAAGAGCGTCACACCTGTGGCGATGATCGCCTCACGTTGCACCTCTTCGGGATCAATAAAGAAGCCCAAAAGCTGCTCCGGGAAGATCAGGAAAATCGCCACGGCGATAAAAGCCATCAGCAGCGACGCCACGATCGCCACCCAGGCCCCGCGCGCCATATGGTCCGCGTCTTTGCGCCCCATAGCATTGCCTGCCCGCACGGTCGCCGCATTGGACAGCCCCAAGTGGATCATAAAGGCCAGACTGGCCAGTTGCAGGGCAATACCATGCGCCGCCAGCGTGACCGTGCCAAGCCACCCCATCATAATGGAGGAGGCCGAGAACAGCCCCACTTCCGCCAGATTGGTAATGCCAATCGGCAGCCCCAGCCGGAACACTTTGGCAAAGACCTCCCAATCCGGCCGCCAGATGCGCGCAAAGAGATCATGCTGCGGCAACGCTTTGATAGCATAGAGGATCACCCCGGCCAGAGACACAAACTGTACGAGGATCGAGGCAATCGCCGCGCCCCGCACGCCCATCTCAGGCAGGCCCCAGTTGCCAAAAATCAGCCCGTAGTTCACCACTGCATTGACCGGCACAGCCGCGACCGTGACCCAGAACACCACACGGGTGTGCTCCAGCGCCGCCAAATAAGACTTGAGCACCATCACCAAAAGCGCCGGAACCAAGCCAAGTCCAGCTATCCGCAAATAGGCCTGCGCCAATTCCGCCACATCAGGGGCCTGTTGCAACGACAACAGGATTGGCCCGGACAGCATAAACAGCGGCTGCACCAACACGCCAAAGAGCACCGACAGCCACAGCCCCATACGTGTCACCCGCCGCAGGGCTTGTTCGTCCCCTTCCGCATCCGCCTCAGCCACCAGAGGCATCACTGCAATGGCAAAGCCCGATCCCAGAATGAAGATCACAAAGAAAAACGTGCTGCCCAGCACCACAGAGGCCAGTGCCTCGACAGAATACCAGCCGAGCATGACCGTGTCGGTCAACCCGATTCCAAACTGCGCCACATGGCCACCAATCAGCGGAAGGCCAATGCGCAAAAGGGCGCGAACGTGGTCAGACGTCCGCATTGGGGAGGTCGATTGTGTTGATGTCATGCCCAAGCAGTAAGCTTGTTAATTAGGCAGAGCAAGGCCCGCCTTTGCGTTGATCCAAAATCCGCCCTCTGCCACCATAGACCACATTGATAGAACAAGGTTCCCCCATGTCCGCCGATCCCTTTGCCACATTGATTTCCGACAGCCGCGCCTTTCTCAACGCGCTGGCCGACAGCAACACCAAAGATTGGTTTAACGAAAACAAACCCACCTATGAGACCCAGCTCAAAGCGCCCGCTTTGGCTTTGCTCGACACTGTGGCGGCCTCGCTTGAAAAGCAAACCGGCCAAGTGCCGACCACCAAACTCTTCCGTCCGCACCGCGACGTGCGCTTTTCCAAAGACAAAACGCCCTACCACCTGCATCTGCACATGCTGTGGTCCACGCCGCCGGTCGGCTATTTCTTTGGTATTGGGCGGGACTATCTGTCTGTGGGCGGTGGCATGATGGGATTTGACAAAGACCAGATGACCCACTGGCACGCCGCTGTCGATGGCCCCAAGGGTGCACAGCTCTCTGATGCTATCGCTGACCTAAAAGCCCAAGGGGCCCGAATGGACGACCCGGAGCTCAAACGTGTCCCCGCCCCCTTTGACAAAGACCATCCACAAGCCGCCTTGCTGAAACGCAAAAGCTGTACCGTCTGGTTTGACTATAAAGAAAGCGACATAACAAAAGGCGGCCTCGTGCCCCAGCTCGAGACCGCCTTCCAAAAACTACAACCGCTGACGCAACTGCTCGCCGCGCTTTAGCGCGGCTTTCGAGTATCCGGGTGCAATGCTGCCCCCAGAATGTGATCGGCCTGATGGATCACATGACTTGCGGTGTTCACAATCAACGGATCCGCCTGCTCCACAATACTGTGATCCTTGCCGGGATAGTCCAGCGTGCTCAAGAAATGCCGCATACAGTTCAAACGCGCGCGCTTCTTGTCGTTGGATTTCACCACCGTCCACGGCGCATCTGCCGTATCGGTGTAAAAGAACATCGCTTCTTTGGCCTCGGTATAATCGTCCCACTTGGACAGCGACGCCTTATCAATCGGGCTCAGCTTCCACTGCTTCAGAGGATCGGTTTCGCGGCTCTTGAAGCGGCGTTTCTGCTCATCTTGGGTGACCGAGAACCAGTATTTGTAAAGCCGAATGCCGGACCGTACCAACATCCGTTCCAGGTCGGGCGTCTGCCGCATAAACTCCAGGTATTCGCCGGGCTCACAGAAACCCATCACCCGCTCCACACCGGCGCGGTTGTACCAGCTGCGGTCATAGAGCACCATTTCGCCAGATGTCGGCAGATGGTCGATATAGCGCTGAAAATACCACTGGCCGCGCTCTTCATCGGTCGGCTTGTTCAAGGCCACCACCCGCGCCGAGCGCGGGTTCAAATGCTCAGTAAACCGCTTAATCGTACCGCCCTTACCGGCCGCATCCCGCCCCTCAAACAGCATCACAAACTTCTGCCCGGTTTCCTGCGCCCAAAGCTGCACCTTCAGCAGCTCTGCCTGCAACTGCGCCTTCTGCTTTTCGTATGACCGGCGGGACAATTTGGTCGCGTAAGGGTACTCGCCCTTCTCAAACGCACGGCGCAACTCCTCCGCCGTTGGCTCGTTTTCGGCACCCGTCACCTCTGCATCCGCTGCCTCCGCAACGTCCTTGATTTCACCGTCATTTACCTGAGCCACACCGTCCAACTGGTCATCCATAAGCGTCTCCTTTCTTGCTTTTCTTGAGATGGGTTGGACCTACCACGCCGCGCAAAATTCCTCTTTGATGCACGTCAACTGAATCTTCTGTTTTGCAGCAAATTCCCAACAAAAAACGGCGCCTTGCACCCCCTCTTCGGTGCACCAAAGTACACAATGACCCCACGTCCCTATTGCACGCTGCAGTAGATCGAGACGCTGCGTGCCCCTAGACTTTCGCCAGTCATTGGAGGACGCTCATGTTTGGTACTTCTCTCTCCCATTTTCGAAAGCTCGCCGTGTCACTGACCCTCGCAGCCACATCCCTCTCCGCTCAAGACCGCATTGACCTGATCCGCCCCGACGCCCCGGAGCTTGCCCCTTTTGGTACCCTGCCAGTTGGCGTCACAACGCGGACCTTTGTGCACCCGGATCAGATCGACGTGCTGAACTCGACCGAGGACACGCTCGCGCACTATGACCGCGCCCTGACCGTAGAGATCTGGTATCCCGCCGCGGCAGACACCCCACCAGGCGGCACCTATGAAACCGTGCTGCGTGACCCGTCCCTCTCGGCAACCCTTACCGGCCGCGCCGCGCGCGACGCCACGCCCACAGCAGACGGCCCTTTCCCGCTGGTGGTGATCTCCCACGGCTACCCCGGCAACCGCCTCCTGCTCTCCCATCTGGGCGAAAACCTCGCGTCTAAGGGCTACGTGGTCGCCTCCATCGATCACACCGACAGCACCTACGCTGATCAAACCGCATTTGGCTCCACCCTGCTCAACCGTCCCATTGACCAGAAGTTTGTCCTCAACAGCATGGCTGCGCTCGACGGCCCCATTGGCGCGATCACCGATGCCAACACGGCGGCGGTGATTGGCTACTCTATGGGCGGCTATGGCGCGTTGATCTTCGGCGGCGCGGGCCTTGCCCCCGGTGTCGAAGCCGCGCCCTTTGCGCCGCCGCAAGGCACTCTGCTGCACAACGTGCGCAATTCGGACACGCACGAAGCGCTGATTGATGAGCGCGTCAAAGCGCTGATCTCTATTGGCCCCTGGGGGCGCAACTACGGCCTTTGGGATGACGCAGGCCTCGCGGGCCTGCGCAAACCAACCCTCCTGATGGCGGGCGAAGTGGATGATGTCTCAATTTACCCGGCCATGCGCGAAATCTTCGAACACGCCACAGGCACGGACCGCCACCTACTCACCTTTGAAAACGCCAACCACAACGCCGCCGCACCGATCCCCGCCCCCATGGCCAGTTGGCAACCCTCCGAAACCCTCGGCTTCCCACCGTTTGACCACTATGCAGACGCGGTTTGGGACACCACACGCATGAACAACATCACCCAACACTTCGCCACGGCTTTTCTGGACCTGCATTTGAAAGGCGACAGCGACAAAGCCACCTATCTCGACCTTGTCCCCAACGCCAAAGACGGCCTGTTCTCGGCAGAAGAAGACGGCACCTTCAAAGCGGACCACACCTATTGGAAAGGCTTCCCGGCCCGCACCGCAGTTGGGTTGCGGTTTGAGACCCTCCTCAAGGGGCAGTAAGCACACTCCTCCCTCCAAAAGGCGACCAGTCCGGTCGCCTTTTTCACAACTGCATTGTTTAGAATTGTCTCCAACTGTCACAAACCGCCCCGACAAAACAATACCTGTACATTTCATACAAAACAGACACTTAGATAAGTTTACGACCCGAAATAAAACCTATTTCCCGCTAAGATGTCGTTAAGACTTGGGTGCCTAGGCTGCTGTAGGAATTGCTCGGAGGCTACCCAAAATGAAATTCATGACTGCCACGGTTTCTGCCATTGCGCTGACCGTTTCCACCGGCGCTGCCATCGCCGACACCGTTACCATTTTGGCGGCAGATCTGCCCCCCATGGTCTACGCCGACGGCTCAGGCCGCGAGGCCGAAATTGTCACCCGTGTGATGGAACACTGCGGCCACGAGGTGAACTATGTGGTGCAACCCTTCACCCCCCATTGGGCCACCTACGAAGGCGGCACCGGCGACGCGGTGATGACCGTGCCTATGGGTATGCCGATGGACGGCGCCCAAAGCGCGCCTTACATCGCTTATCAGAACGGTGTGTCGTATCTCGCCTCTTCTGGTAACAATTTTGGCGCGCTGGATGACCTCGCCGGTCTCAGCATCGCCGCCTTTGAAGGTGCCTCCGGCATCCTTCCCGGCCTGTCTGACGCGCAAGGCTCCTTTGGCTCCTACCGCGAGATGGCCGACCAGGAAACCCAATCCAAACTGCTGTTTGGCGGCCGCGTCGACGGCACCCTGGGCGACGGCATGCTCTTTGCCGCCTACGCCGCCAGCCTGCGCGACGCCAGCTCCTCCGCAGGCGTAGACGCCAGCCAACCGCTGGAGTTCCGCGCCATCTTTGAACCCTCCAACTACGCCATGAACTTCCGCGATCCGGACATGTCCGTGGCCTTTGACCGCTGCTTCACCGAGTTGGAAGCAGACGGAACCATCGCGGCGATCAACACCAAGTGGATCGACAAATACCGTGACTCGCTTGCGGACAACTATCTGTCCATGTGACCTCCAGCCCCTCTGTCACGGCCTGACGTGATCTCGCCCCCACCGGACACATCCCCAATGTCCCTCCTTGTCCGGTAGGCGCATTTTCGGCACCAACGGTTCGCCCGCGCGACTTCGAATATCTAGGCCCATTTTCGATACCGCCATGGGCTTGTATCAAAGAATACCGACACAATGACGCCATCCCGTTTGGCAAACACCACATGGTAAACGTGTTCGAACTGGGTTAATTTACCCAGTGGACCGACGATCTTCCTACCGGACACATATGTGCAAGATACTTCTGGGCAGGACGCCCGTACCTTGTGTCCCTGTTCCAGAAACAGCGACGTCGGGAAAGCAAATTGAAGGTCGCTCTTCCAGTCACCATCCTCAAAAATTTGAACATAATACCCCTGCGCGCGCAGGTAACTTTCATAGGTTGCAGCGTCCTCTCCCACAGACCTTTCGCCAACGCTCTGAACCGAGCGATCCACAAATACATCCGTGTTTGCGCGCACAATAAACAATGCGCACAGCACAAAGATCGCGACGGCAATGATGCGCCTTGATGGGGTCATGAGAGTTCCTTTAATCTAGCCGGGTTGATTCCCGCGCTGGCAAAGCAAATCATCACGTTCCATCAACCTCTATTGCTACCTGAACCGGCCTCCAAACCTTGCCAAAGCTACCTCGTGAGACGAGCCGCCGAAAGTCAGGCCAACCATACTTCGGTCAACGGTGCGCCCACGTGGGCGTAAACATTGCACTAACCAGCTATCGCGCCCACTCTTTAGACCCATCCGAGGCAATCCGCGTCTCTCAAGACCATCTGCCTGTTTCTCCACTCGTGACTGACAGCCCAACTACAAACGGCCTGCCCGTTCTTGCGCGCAGCCTCTTCCCCCCGCCGCACACCCCTGCCATAATGCGCGCCAAGCAACATCAACAAGAGCAGCCCGCGAATGCCCAACGACCTTCTGGCCGAAACACAGCCGACCGATTACGACGCCTCCTCTATTGAAGTCCTTGAGGGACTGGAACCTGTCCGAAAACGGCCTGGCATGTATATCGGCGGCACGGACGAACGCGCGCTGCACCATATGGTCGCCGAGGTGCTCGACAACTCGATGGACGAAGCGGTTGCAGGCTTTGCCAACCGCATTGAGGTCGAACTGCACGAGGACTATTCGATCACCATCCGCGACAACGGCCGGGGCATCCCTGTGGACCCGCATCCCAAGTTCCCGGACAAATCCGCACTGGAAGTGATCCTCTGCACCCTGCACGCGGGCGGTAAGTTCTCTGGCAAAGCCTATCAGACCTCGGGCGGTCTGCACGGTGTGGGCGCGTCGGTTGTGAACGCATTGTCGGATTTGATGGTGGTACAGGTTGCACGCGACAAAACCCTGTTTGAACAGCGTTTCTCCCGTGGCATCCCGCAAGGCCCGGTCGAAAAAATCGGCGCCGCCCCCAACCGCCGTGGCACCACGGTGACCTTCCACGCGGATGAGCAAATCTTCGGCTCCCACCGTTTCAAACCGGCCCGCCTGTTCAAATCGATCCGCTCTAAAGCCTACCTTTTCTCCGGTGTCGAAATCCGCTGGAAAACTGCGATTGACGACGGCGAGACCCCAACCGAGGCCACGTTCCACTTCCCCGGCGGTCTGTCCGACTACCTCAAAGAAACCATGGACAAGGCGACCACCTACGCCGAGCAGCCTTTCGCAGGCACCGTGGATTTCCAAGAGCGCTTCAACGTCCCCGGCAAGGTCGAATGGGCCATCAACTGGACGCCATCGCGCGACGGTTTCATCCAGTCCTACTGTAACACCGTCCCCACCCCCGAAGGCGGCACGCACGTCTCTGGCTTCTGGGCCGCTGTGCTCAAGGGCATCAAGGCCTATGGCGAGCTCATCAACAACAAAAAGGCCGCGCAGATCACCCGCGACGACCTGATCACCGGCGGCTGCGCACTTGTCTCCTGTTTCATCCGCGAACCGGAGTTTGTCGGCCAGACCAAAGACCGCCTTGCCACCGTCGAGGCCCAGCGACTGGTGGAAAACGCCGTGCGCGACCACTTTGACAACTGGCTGGCGGCCGACACCAAATCCGCCGGCGCCATCCTCGACTTCCTCGTGCTGCGCGCCGAAGAGCGTCTTCGTCGCCGTCAGGAGAAAGAAACCGCCCGCAAAACCGCCACCAAAAAACTCCGGCTACCCGGCAAGCTGGTGGACTGTTCCGCCACCAACCGCGACGGCACCGAGCTGTTCATCGTGGAGGGCGACTCCGCGGGCGGCTCCGCCAAAATGGCCCGCAACCGCAAGACGCAAGCGCTCCTGCCCCTGCGTGGTAAAATCCTCAACGTTCTGGGCGCGGCCAGCTCCAAGATCGGCACCAACCAGGAAATCAACGACCTGACCCAGGCGCTTGGCGTCGGGCTTGGCACCAAATTCAACGTCGACGACCTGCGTTATGACAAGGTCATCATCATGACCGACGCGGACGTCGACGGCGCCCACATCGCCGCGCTGTTGATGACCTTCTTCTACACCCAAATGCGCCCAATGATCGACGCCGGCCACCTCTACATGGCCTGCCCCCCGCTCTTCCGCCTCACCCAGGGCGCCAAACGCGTCTACTGTGTGGACGAGGCAGAGAAAAACGAATGGCTGGAAAAAGGCCTTGGCGGCAAAGGCAAAATCGACGTTTCCCGCTTCAAAGGTCTGGGCGAGATGGACGCCAAAGACCTGAAAGAAACCACCATGGACCCGGGCAGCCGCAAGCTCATCCGTGTGACGATTGACGAAGACGAGCCTGGCGAAACAGACGCGCTGGTCGGCGATCTGATGGGCAAAAAGCCGGAGAAGCGCTTCCAGTACATTCAGGAAAACGCGCGGTTTGTGGAGGAGCTGGATGTTTGAGGAACTAAAGCGGTATTGTTCTGCGACCGTCGCATACACTCATCGACCATACCTTCCAGCTGAATGTCTCCGCACAAACTCTCAGATTAAATGCATAGCCCGCAACGCTTACTCTCGTGCCATGATTGGAAAAGAGATTTAGCAAATGGCTTTGCTTCTCGCTCCAAAAGGTCTGGACCTGCATCAACGCTAAATTTTCCAGCACGCGGCCGTAGGCACTGGCAAACCCCTTACTAATTTCTTGCTGCTTCCCCAAAGGCAGCTGATCGATCTTTACCAAAACATCTTGCTCAAAGACGACTGCTTCATGCGGGCCTTCGTCATCCTGTTGTGCTGCGATTTTCAATTACGCTCTCCAAAACCATGTCCATTTCCACCATAGCACGAATCTCCCCGCTGGTCGTTCTCCTCCATTTTTTAGGTTACGCGTGCAGCCAGCGTTCGGTCAATGTTTTTTCAGTAATATTTCTGTACTTTTTCTTGATATTTGCCACATTTCTGCTTGAATACCCGTGTAGAGAGGCGTAGAGCCCCAGCAACAACAGGGAGGTAGCTCAATGATTCACAGAAATTTTACTGAATTAATAAAGCAACGCTTAAAGAACTAACTATATAAGATAGGCACAATCTGGTGCTTCAGTTTATTGGAAAGGTAGGCACATGACTAAGTCTGCTAACGACAATCAAAAATTTCGCTTCACAGTTGACGTCTCGCAACGCCTGGCCGGTGAGATCGAAAGAATATCTCAAGCCACGGGCCGTAGCAAAGCCGATGTCTTTAGATTGGCGATAGAACTTCTTTCTACCGCCCGAGACGCAAAAGAAGACGGCATGCATGTTGGCGCATGGTCTGAAACTGAAGACACTCGCAAGGAACGCGAGTTTGTAAACTTCGGCTGAGGAACAAAGTATATCCGCCAAAAAGCAAACAACAACTGAAAAGGTGGATATCGGAAAAGAAGCGAGTGAACTCGTAGTTCACTCGCTCGGTTCCCTTGAAGAGGTCGACAAAAAGAAATCGATCGACCACCGTTGGCGACGAGAGGCGGCGATCCTTTTCTTGTCTGTCGGCATCATTGTCGCTGTGTTGTCAGTTAGTGTTATTACGTTCTTCCTTACCGATGACGACTCAAATTTGGACTGGAGCAAACAAACGCTCACAGCACTCTTGGGGTTTGCCGCAGGCTCGATCTGGAGCTCGAGCAAGTCTAATGAACGGGCAGAATCTGAAGGATAGGCACCCCCCATGGGGGAGGGTCGGGCGCGGCGGAATGCTCTGCATTCCGCATTAGGTTGTGGAACACGCCACACCCTGCCAAACTCCCCCCATGCGCCCTGCCCTTACCCTAACCCTCATCCTCCTGCTGCCCGTCCCCGACGCCACGGCCCAAGCCCGCAAGGATTCCGCGCGGCATCAAAACAACTTCATGTCCCCGGAAAGCCAGCAGCGCTCCAATCAGCCGTCCCTAAACACCAACAAAGGCACGCACCAGTGGGGGCAAAAACAACCGCGCACGGAACTCTTCTGTGACCAATACGCCCGCGCCGCCGCCGGTATGCGCGGCCGTGTGCAAGGCGGGCAAACCGGCACCCAACTGGGCTACGGCCTCGGCTACATCGGCACTCGCGATCACCGCGACGCGCTTGGCAGCGCCGTGGTCGGTGGCGCCATTGGCTCCGCCGCCGGGGCCGCGCAAGACCAGAAGTTTTACGATTTCCACTTCACCGAGTGCATGAACGGCGGCCGCTTGGTCACCACGCCTAAATAACGCGCGCGACCGACACGCAGCCGTGATCCCTGTTTCAGCCATTCGCCGCTAAGCTGCCCTCATGGCCGCCTTTTTGCAAACCTACCAACTGCCCCTGATCCTCGCCTGCTTCCTGCTGGGCTGCCTCGGCGCGCTAACGCTCTTTCGCCGCACCGAGGACACCAAAGCCTGGCTCATGGCCGACGTGATCTGGGTCGCCTTGGGCGGGGTTGGCGCCGTGGTCGCCATCGCGGCGGGCATCTATCAAGAGGACAGCACAGCCCTCAACCGCCAGATCACCGTCGCCTACACCGCGTCGCGCGCCTTTGACACCGACGCCGCCCGCTTCCGCTTGCGCTACTGCGCGGAAACAACCGACGCAGACCTGACCACGCTCTGCGAAAAGGTCGAATTCCTCTCTGCCTCAAGCGCGGAAAACACCGCCCTGCCCCTGTTCCTCACCATCACAGAACGTGCCGCCCCGCTGGAAGGCATCTCCCTGTTGTTTGGCAGCGCCCGTGACCACGCCGAGATGTCCCAAGCCGCCGCCGAGCTGGAGATGGCCGAATTCCTCGCCTTTGACACCCGCGACGTGCCCACCATCATGGCGGTGGAAACCATCGCCCCCACCCGCCCGGAAATCGCCGCCGACTACCGCGTGCTGGCGCTCACCTATGACACGCTGATCGAGGACATCACCGCCCTGCGCGACGCGTGGCAGCGCCTGCAATCCGGCCGCGCCCTGTTGATCCTGCAAATCGTCGCCCTCTGCCTTGTAGCCTTTGCGGCACCTTTCCGCTTGGGCCGCACAATCGACAGCCTTCTGTGATTTCCCACCTTGCCACCGCAAGGCGCTTTGCTAGTCTCCCCCTCATGCGCATCTGGCCCGTTTTCTTCTGTCTCGCTTTGATCTCCTGCAGCCGGTCCCTGACCGAAACGGAACAGGCGTTTACCGCTTACGTTCTGGGCGACACCATCGACACCAAACCGATCCGCATCACCAAAAACGCGCCGCTCGGCATCCAGACGTGGGAGTATGAAAAACGCCCCCGCCTCGCCTGTCGCGAGCGCATCAATCCGGAGCCCAAAGAGGAAACCATCACCGCCACCGCCGCCGGTGTTGTGCTCTATGAGCACGTCTACACCTCCCGCGATTGGTCGGTCCCGGATTACGTGCCGAGCTATCCCGAGAAGCTGCACCTGACCGCCGCCATGTTCTTTGCCCATGAAATGGTGCACGTCTGGCAATGGCAGAATCGCGAGATCACTGGCTACACCCCGTTCAAGGCTGCGCAGGAACACAAGAACGGTGCCGATCCCTATCAGTTCGAAGGTGCCTCTGCCGCGACCTTCCTGGACTACGGATATGAGCAGCAAGCTGCCGTGGTCGAGGAATACCTCTGCTGTTCCCTGCTTGATCCAGAGGCCCCGCGCACCGCGCGCCTCAAATCTCTGCTCTCACCGCATTTCCCGGTCGAAAATTTGCCCCGCCCAGACGCGGTGGTGCTACCGTGGAAAGACGCACAGATTAAGAATATCTGCCGCTAATCGGTGCAAAAATCGCCACAGTCGCGAAACAGTCGTGATACCGACAGAATACCGACGTGGATTCTGCCCACAAAAAAGGGGGCCGAAGCCCCCAATTAACCTTTCTGAATCGGCGTTTACTTGTAGCCAAACGCGCTGTTCGGGATCAGCTGGCGCTTCCCACCGGGCGCTTTCCACTCGCTTTCGAGGCACGCGGTTCCCTCTTTCTGCCAGTATAACACCTTGAAATCATACCATCCTGCCTTTGGCACGTTGACCTTCGGACGTCCCGCGCTGGCACATGGTGTGATCTTGTTCAGCTTCGCCACCGACTTGCCGCTGATCCAGACCTGAGAGCCATCATTGCTAAAGAATTCAAGGTCATAGACCCCAGGCTTATCAAACTTGATATACCCGTTGATGTCCGCAACCACCAACATCGGCTTGCCCGACGTCAGCACCGGCGCGCCCTGCCCTTTGTCTGGAAAATTCAATCCAGGCAAAGGCTTACCCGGCTTGGACCACTTAATTTTGGACTTCGCTTGGTTCAGGTTGCGCACATTACGCTCCCCGGTGAAGTAGTTGACTTTGAGGCCTTGTTTCACGCCGGTTGGTTGCGGATTGGCGGGCGTCAGCTCAATCACCTGCGCCGACACAGCCCCCCCGATGAAAATAGAAACAGCGGCCAAAGCACTGACAATAAAAGATTTCACAAGCAAACTCCTCGCATCATGGCGTTTGAGGGTAGCCTAATTCCAACCACCCCCAATGAGCAAGTCACAGTTCCGCAAATAAGAGGGAACTCGCGCGTTTTGGCCTATACTGACTGTACCTCCTCAAGCACCGCCAGAAACGCATCCCATGATGAAAATCGCCGATCGTGGGGAATGTCATCGACTGGGGATTTACGATACCCCTCTGTAAACAAAGCAAAAGTCACCCCCGCCCGCTGCGCTGTTTCCGCATCCACTTCGCTGTCACCAACATAAAGCACGTCCTGTATAGGCGTCTCTCCAATCGTTTCCAGCAGTGGCAAAGGATCCGGCTTCCGCTTTTCGAAAGTGTCTCCCCCCACAACAACATCAAAGTATTTGCTCAGGTCTAACTCTTCCAGAACATGCATCGCCGGCTCCTTGGGTTTGTTGGTACAAACCCCCAATCGCACGCTCTTGGCCCGTAAGGCGTCCAGAACCTCGCGCACCCCCTCATAGGTCACCGTCTGCGCAGATGTGGACGCGTTATAGATTTCCAGCACCCTTGCGCTCAGTCGAGGAAACTCCGTTTCTGCAATCTGAAAATGCGCCATCACGCGCTGCACCAGAACCGGTAACCCATTGCCAATAAAAGAGATCACAGTGGGCAAATCCAGTTCGGGCAAACCTTCTTCGGCAAGCATCTTGTTCACAGAAGCGCGAATATCCGGCGCGCTGTCCACCAACGTACCGTCCAAATCAAAGATCACTGTCTGCATGTCGTTCTGCTCCCGCGTCAAAAGACTTTGGCGGATTTCAAGCACGCACGTCAGGCAATGAAAAGCACCAAATACTCCGACCCTCGGTCACACTGGCATTGACGACTTATTTGGGATACCGTGGAATACAATTCCAGCTTCAAGAAATGCCTGAAGATCACCATGTCCTACATCGACAACATCCGCACCTTTGTCCGCGTTTACGAACTTGGCAGCATGTCCGCCGCCGCTCGCGACCAACGGATTTCCGCAGCCGTGGCTTCCTCGCGTATTTCCCAATTGGAAGAATACCTTAGCGTCCGTCTCTTTCACCGCACCACACGGCAACTCAATCCAACCGAGCAGGGCAACACCTTCTACGACGGCGCCTGCAAGATCCTTGAAACCATTGACGAGGCCGAAGCAGCGGTAAACTCCATCACGCAAAGTCCGCGCGGCCTCCTGCATATTGCTGCCCCGCTGGGGGTTGGCCGTCGCCTTATTGCGCCTTTGATTCCGGAATTCAAAAAGGAGTACCCCCTTATCGACCTGCGTCTGCGCCTGTCAGACCGCAAACTCGACCTGACCGCCGAAGGCCTTGATGTGGCTTTCTTTTTGGGCGTTCCTGAGGACAGCACCCTTCGGATCCGCAAAATTGCAGACTGCCCACGCGTTCTCTGCGCTTCGCCGAAGTATCTCGCAGAACGTAGTACACCCACCACTCCCGAAGAGTTGACCAACGGCACCCACGACTGCCTTAACCTGCGCTACCCCGGCGCGCCGGAATTTCAGTGGCCCTTAGAGACAGATGAAGGCACCCGCCGCTTCGCCGTGAAAGGCCCGTTTGAGTCTGATGATGGAGATGTGCTGACCGACTGGGCTTTGGAAGGCTACGGCATCACATTGAAACCTGTGTTCGAAATCGCAGAACACCTGTCCTCAGGAGCATTGCTACCTGTTTTACCTGAGACGCCGCCTATGCCTATTCAAATGGCCCTTCTGTACACGCACCGCCGCCATCAGGATCCCAAAACACGGCTGCTTATTGAGTTTATGACCCCACGGGTTCAGGCCGCACTACAAGAAAATCAATATGAGGCAAAGACTTAGGCTCTATATGCTCAAAAATTGAGCGCGCGCAACGACACTCGCAACAACAACTCTTTCAAGAAAAATTGGAAAGTCACCTGGCGTTTTATAAGCTAAAACGAAGCAATCACGAACCAGGGGAGTTTTGTCGTGACGCGTTACGCACGGGACATGCGGGGCTACGGCCCCAAGCCACCACATGCACAATGGCCAAATGACGCCAAAGTCGCCGTTCAGTTTGTTCTGAACTACGAAGAAGGTGGCGAAAACTGCGTTTTGCATGGCGATGCCGCGTCCGAGGCGTTTCTCTCCGACATTCCAGGTGCGGCCCAATGGCAGGGCCAGCGTCATTGGAACATGGAGTCGATCTACGAATACGGCGCGCGCGCAGGTTTCTGGCGCTTGCATCGCCTGTTCACTGGCAAAGACATCCCCGTGACCATTTACGGCGTGGCCAGCGCTCTGGCGCGCAGTCCGGAACAAGTTGCTGCCATGAAGGCTGCGGATTGGGAGATCGCCAGCCACGGCCTAAAATGGGTCGAACACAAAGACATGCCGGAAGAGGAGGAGCGTGCCTCCATCGCTGAGGCCGTCCGCCTGCACACCGAAGTTGTTGGCGACCGCCCGCGCGGTTGGTACACGGGACGTTGCTCTGAAAACACCGTCCGACTCGTCGCCGAAGCCGGTGGATTTGATTACATCTCAGATACTTACGATGACGACCTGCCCTATTGGCGCGAGTACGGTGACAAGGACCAACTAATCATTCCCTACACGCTGGAAGCCAATGACATGCGCTTTGCCACGGCACCGGGTTGGGTGACAGGACAAGACTTCTTCACCTATCTCAAAGATGCCTTTGACGTACTCTATGCCGAAGGCCGCGAGGGCGCGCCCAAGATGATGTCCATCGGGTTGCATTGCCGGTTGATTGGCCGCCCGGGCAAACTCGCCGGATTGGCGCAGTTTCTTGACTACATTCAAGGCTTTGAGGGCGTCTGGACCCCGCGCCGTGTTGAGATTGCCGCGCACTGGGCACAAACCCATCCACACAAACGCTTCGAACGGCCAAGCGCCATGAAAAAATCCCGATTTGTGGAACTCTACGGCGGCATCTTTGAACACTCCGCCTGGATTGCGGAACGTGCCCATGGCCTGGAGCTGGGGCCAGCTCATGATTGCGCAGCCGGCGTACACAACGCCCTCTGCCGTGCCTTCCGCACTGCTAGCGACGAAGAGCGGCTTGGCGTGCTCAACGCCCACCCGGATCTGGCCGGCAAATTGGCAGCGGCCGGTCGCCTGACCGCCGAAAGCACCTCGGAACAGGCTGGCGCTGGTCTGGATATGCTCACGGATGAGGAACGTGCGAACTTCACCCAATTGAACAGCGACTATGTCGCCAAACACGGCTTCCCGTTCATCATTGCGGTGCGTGACCACACCAAGGCCTCGATCATAGCCGCCTTTGAGCGCCGGATCGACAACGACAGCGCCACCGAGTTTGCAGAAGCGTGTAAACAGGTTGAGCGCATTGCCGAATTCCGACTGATGGATCTGTTGCCGTGACCGAAATTGTCGTCCAGCCGCTAACCGCAGAAGCTTTTGCGCCTTTTGGCGATGTGATCGCCCTCAAACCTGAGGCCGATAAGATCATCAACCAAGGCATGTGTGGCCGTCATCATGACCTGGCAGAGATGGACTTCGCCGATGGGCGCGCGGGCATCAGCCTGTTCAACGCACAGCCGCGCAGCTTACCTTACACACTGGATATGGTTGAGCGCCATCCGGACGGAAGTCAGGCTTTCATTCCGATGACCGAACACGCATTCCTTGTGATTGTTGCCAAAGATTTGGGCGGCAAGCCGGATACCCCCATGGCGTTTCAGACGCAGCCGGGACAAGCCATCAACTTCCATCGCAACACATGGCACGGCGTTTTGACCCCGCTTGCAGCCCCCGGCCTTTTTGCCGTGGTGGACCGCATTGGCGACGGCGCCAACCTCGAAGAATTTTGGTTCGACACAGCATACCAGGTGGTAGCGGATCAAAACCATGGGTCAGGTATCCCCTGACCAAACCGCCCGAAGCTGCTCGCCAAATGAAGCGGCAGGGCTTTACGACCGACAGGAGAAGGACATGGCTGACACTATGACAGCTCAGGAAACACAAGGGACCGGACAATACTCCGACCCAAACGTCACGCCCCCATTGGGGCAGGCAATCCCACTGGGATTCCAACACGTTCTGGCAATGTTTGCCTCAAACGTAACCCCATCCATCATTGTGGCTGGCGCGGCCGGCCTCGCTTTTGGCGGTGCTGAACAGGTCTATCTGATCCAGATGGCCATGCTATTTGCCGGCATCGCAACATTGTTCCAAACCGTAGGGATCGGCCCCGTTGGCGCGCGCCTGCCAATCATGCAGGGCACCAGCTTTGCCTTTGTTGGCGTGCTGGCTGGCGTTGCGGCCACCCAAGGTCTCAGCGTCGCTCTGACCGCCTGTATCATTGGCGGCGTCATCCACTTTGCGCTTGGCTCTGTGATTGGCAAGTTGCGCTGGCTGTTCCCACCGCTGGTCACCGGTCTGGTGATCCTGGCAATTGGTCTCTATCTCATTCCGGTTGCGATCAAATACGCCGCAGGTGGCGCCGCACAATTCCAGATGGAAGCGGAAAGCTTCGGCTCCTTGAAGCACTGGACCGTGGCCTTGACCGTGGTGGTTGTGGCTCTGGTACTGAAGTTCTTCACCAAAGGAACTCTGTCCAGTGCGGCCATTTTGGTGGGCCTGATCGTGGGGTACGCGATGGCATTCCTCGTAGGCATAATTACCATCGAGGGGTTCCAAAGCACTATTTCTAAAGCCTCTTGGGTGACCGGCATCAAACCTCTGCCTTATGGCTTTGAATTCAGCCTCGGCGCAGTGATTGCCGTGACCTTGGTCTCCATCGTGTCTGCAATTGAAACCGTGGGCGACGCCTCCGCCACCGCCAAAGCCGGTGCTGGCCGCGATGCGACCGACGCAGAGATCCAGGGCGCAACCTATGCTGACGGTCTGGGCACAGCCATCGCAGGCGTCTTTGGCGGCCTGCCCAACACGTCGTTTTCGCAGAACGTGGGCATTGTCGGCATGACTGGCGTGATGAGCCGTCACGTGGTGACCATCGGTGGCATCATCCTGATCCTCTGCGGCCTGATGCCTAAGGTCGGCGCCGTGATCGCCTCCATGCCTCTACCCGTGCTGGGCGGCGGTGTGATTGTGATGTTTGGCATGGTGGCTTCCGCCGGCCTGAACGTGCTGTCCGAAGTGGAACTGAACCGCCGCAACATGGTGATCATCGCTGTGTCGCTCGCTGTTGGTCTGGGTCTGAACCTTGTCCCAACTGCCGTGCAATATCTGCCGGGTGTTGTGAAAACACTGATGACCTCGGCTGTGGCACCAACCGCGCTCTGCGCGATTGTGCTGAACTTGGTACTTCCTCACGAAGACTGACAAACTCTTTAATTCTAGTGACTTACAGGGACCTTCGGGTCCCTGTTTTTTTGTCTGCAAACTGCGTTACACTCCCCCAATATCCTTTTGACCGAGCCTTGCGCCACACGCATGGGACCCATGCACTTGGCGCACTAGCTCAATTGTTTAATATTAAACTATAAGGATCGAAACGCGGATTTCAGTGGAGGAGCGCCGCATGGCGAATGAATTTCCAGACATCGACCCGGTAGAATCCCAAGAATGGCAGGACGCCATTGAGGATGTCATCGCGCGGGATGGACCAGACAGAGCGCATTACCTGCTCGACAAAGCGGTGCAGCAAGCCCGCGCCGCCGGAGCCACCCTGCCCTTCTCGGCAACAACGCCGTATCAGAACACCATCCCAACCGACGATCAGGAAGAGTTTCCTGGCGATCTGGACATGGAATGGCGCATCCGCACCATCAACCGCTGGAACGCCATGGCGACTGTGGTACGCCGCAACAAAGTGAGCAGCGAATACGGCGGCCACATCGCCTCCTTCGCCTCCTCTGCGGTGATGTATGATATAGGGTTGAACCACTTCTGGCGCAGCAAATCTGCGATCCACGGTGGTGATCTGGTGTTCTTCCAGGGCCACGTGATCCCTGGTATTTACGCGCGCTCCTTCATGGAGGGTCGTCTGACCGAAGAGCAGCTGGAAAACTTCCGCTCTGAAGTGGACGGTGGCGGTCTTTCCTCTTACCCACACCCGTGGCTGATGCCGGACTACTGGCAGTTCCCAACCGTCTCCATGGGCCTTGGCCCGCTTATGGCAATCTACCAAGCGCGGTTCATGAAATATATGCACAACCGCGGCCTGATCGACATGGCCGACCGCAAGGTCTGGTGCTTCCTTGGCGATGGCGAGATGGACGAACCGGAAAGCCGCGGCGCCATTGACCTCGCTGCACGCGAAGGCCTCGACAACCTGATCTTTGTGGTGAACTGCAACCTGCAGCGTCTTGATGGCCCAGTGCGCGGCAACCATAAGATCGTGCAAGAGCTCGAAGGTGACTTCCGCGGCGCCGGCTGGAATGTGATCAAGCTGCTGTGGGGCAAAGGCTGGGACGAACTGTTGGAGAAAGACACCTCCGGCAAGCTGCGTCAGTTGATGGACGAAACCGTTGATGGCGACTATCAGACCTTCAAATCCAAAGACGGCGCCTACATTCGCCAGCACTTCTTTGGCAAATACCCAGAGACCGCCGAGCTGGTGAAAGACTGGACCGACGAGCAAATCTGGTCCCTGCGTCGTGGTGGTCACGATCCTCAAAAAGTCTACACAGCCTTCAAACGTGCCAGCGACACCAAAGGTCAACCGACCTGTCTGTTGGTGAAGACCGTCAAAGGTCACGGCATGGGCACCGCTGGCGAAGGCCAGAACACCACCCACCAGCAAAAGAAAATGAACGAGGATCAGCTGCGCGCCTTCCGCGACCGCTTTGAAATCCCGGTCAGCGACGAAGATGTGGGTGACGCGCCGTTTGTAAAACTCAACAACGCGCAGAAAGCTTATCTGGCGGACCGCCGCAAAGCGCTTGGCGGTGAGTTCCCCAAACGTGAGAGCCAATCGCCCAAGTTGGAAATCCCCACGCTGGACAAATTTGCGGCGCAGCTCAAAGGCACAGGGGATCGCGAGATTTCCACCACCATGGCCTTTGTGCGTATTCTGACAACCCTTCTGCGGGACAAGCAGATTGGCCAGAACATCGTGCCGATTGTGCCGGACGAAAGCCGCACCTTTGGTATGGAAGGCCTGTTCCGCTCGGTGGGCATCTACAACCCGGAAGGGCAGAAATACACGCCGCAAGACGCCGATCAGATGATGTACTACAAGGAATCGACCAACGGTCAGGTTCTTCAGGAAGGCATCAACGAAGCTGGCGCTATGGCGGATTGGATTGCGGCGGCCACCGCCTATTCCAACCACGGCGTGCCGATGATCCCGTTCTTCATCTACTACTCCATGTTTGGCTTCCAGCGCATTGGCGATCTGGCCTGGGCCGCAGGCGACAGCCGCGCGCGTGGCTTCATGCTGGGCGGCACCGCGGGCCGGACCACGCTGAATGGCGAGGGTTTGCAACACGAAGACGGCCACAGCCACATCCTTGCTGGCACCATTCCGAACTGCATTTCCTATGACCCAACCTTCCAACACGAGGTGGCGGTGATTGTGCAGCACGGCATGAAACGGATGTATGAAGACCAGGAAGATGTGTTCTTCTACCTCACACTGATGAACGAAAACTATGCCCATCCGGATATGCCGATGGGTGTGGAAGACGAGATCATCAAAGGTCTCTACCGTTTCAAAGAGGTAAAGAAACCGTCCAAGAAGCACGTGACGCTAATGGGCTCCGGCACCATTCTGGTGCAGGCCATGAAGGCGGCTGAGATGCTGGGGGCGGACTTCGGTGTAACGAGCGAAATCTGGTCGGCCACCAGCTTCAACGAGTTGGCGCGGGATTGTCAGGATGTGGCCCGCCACAATCGCCTGAACCCGCTGGCGGAACCAAAAGTGTCCTTTGTGGCGCAACAGCTTGCGAAAGCCAAAGGGCCAGTGATTGCGGCCACCGACTACATGAAGAACTTCGCGGAGCAGATCCGGACCTGCGTGCCGGGCAGCTACACCGTGCTGGGCACAGACGGCTTTGGCCGTTCCGACAGCCGCGTGAACCTGCGCCGCTTCTTCGAAGTCGATGCTAACCACATCGCAGCTGCAGCCATGGTGGACCTCTACAAAGAGGGCGCTGTGACCAAGAAAGACCTTGAGGCCGCACTGGCCAAATACGACATCGACGGCACCAAGCCGAACCCGCGCCTGGTGTGATCGGGAAGAGAGGAGAATTAGCAATGGCAATTGAAGTCAAAGTTCCCGACATCGGCGATTTCACTGATGTTCCAGTGGTTTCCGTCCTGGTCAGCGCCGGTGACGTGGTCGCAGCCGAAGACCCGCTGATCGAAGTTGAAAGCGACAAGGCCACTATGGAAGTGCCGTCCCCTGCGGCTGGCAAAGTGGTTGAGATCAAAGTGTCCGAAGGCGACGCCGTATCCGAAGGGTCGCTGATCCTGATGCTGGAAGCAGAAGGCACCGCAGCAGCGGAAGCCCCGGCCCCGAAAGCGGAAGCCGCTGCGACGGCAGCCGCAGAACCAACTCCTGCAGCAGCCCCCGCTCCGGCGGCGGTCACCGATGCCGGGTTTGGCAAGACCCACGCCTCCCCATCTGTGCGTGCCTTTGCACGGCAGTTGGACGTGGATTTGGCCAAAGTAAACGGGTCCGGCCGCAAAGGCCGTATCCTGCGTGAAGATGTAACTGCCTTCCTGAAAAGTTCCACGGCAGCGGCGCCTGCCGCCAGTGGTCCGGCACAGGGCGGCATGGGCATTCCGCCGATCCCAGCTGTCGACTTTTCCAAGTTTGGTCCGGTCGAAGATGTCGAGATGCCGCGCATCAAGAAACTGTCTGGTCCGGCATTGCACCGCAGCTGGCTCAACATTCCGCACGTCACCCATAACGACGAAGCGGACATCACCGACCTGGACAAGTACCGCAAGGAAATGGACACGATGGCCAAGGAAGACGGCTATCGCGTGACCTTGCTGTCCTTTGTGATCAAAGCATCTGTGTCGGCTCTGAAACAGCATTGGGAAGTGAACTCGTCGATCCATCCGGATGGCGATAAGCTGATCAAGAAAGACTACTACAACATCGGCTTTGCGGCAGATACGCCAAACGGCTTGGTTGTGCCTGTGATCAAAGACGCTGACCGCAAAGGCATTGTCGAAATCTCCAAAGATCTCATGGAGTTGTCCGGCAAAGCCCGCGCAGGTGAGTTGAAGAGCGGCGACATGCAGGGCGCGACCTTCACCATTTCCAGCCTCGGCGGCATCGGTGGCACATCTTTCACCCCAATCGTGAACGCACCGGAAGTGGCCATCCTTGGCCTGACCCGCTCCAAAATGGCACCGGTCTGGAACGGCGAAGAGTTTGTACCGCGCCTGATGCAGCCACTGTCGCTCAGCTACGACCACCGCGCCATCGACGGGGCATTGGCCGCACGGTTCACCGTGACGCTGAAAACCCTGCTTGGCGACATGCGCAAGTTGATGTGGTAAGGAGAGCAAAGATGGACGTCAAAGTACCTGATATTGGGGACTTTTCCGAAGTTCCTGTGGTCTCCGTTCTGGTTTCTGTCGGTGACACTGTTGCCGCTGAAGACCCGCTGATCGAGATCGAGAGCGACAAAGCCACCATGGAAGTGCCTTCTCCTGCCGCTGGCGTGGTGAAGGACATCAAAGTGGCCGAAGGCGACAATGTCTCCGAAGGCAGCGTGATCCTTGTGCTGGAAGCAGAGGGCGCTGCAGAAGCACCCAAAGCGGCCGCGCCAGAAGCACCTGCAGCGCCACAGGCTGTGGCCGCGACTGGCACAGCATCCGGCGCAGGTGATGTGCATGCCGAAGTGGTGGTTTTGGGTTCCGGTCCAGGTGGCTACACAGCGGCGTTCCGCGCCGCGGACCTTGGCAAAAAGGTTGTGCTGATCGAGAAAGACAGCTCGCTTGGCGGGGTTTGTTTGAACGTGGGCTGTATCCCGTCCAAGGCGCTGTTGCACTCTGCCAAGGTGATCACTGAAGCTGAGGAAATGGCAGAGCATGGCATCAGCTTTTCCAAGCCCGAGGTTGACCTCGACAAGCTGCGCAGTTGGAAAGAAAGTGTTGTAAATCAACTGACTGGTGGCCTTGGTGGTTTGGCGAAAGCCCGTAAGGTTCAGGTTGTGAACGGCTATGGCACTTTCACTGGGCCCAACATGATTGAGGTCGACAACAACGGCGAAAAGTCCACCGTCAGCTTTGACCAATGTGTCATTGCAGCCGGTTCTGAGCCGGTCACACTGCCCTTCATCCCACATGATGATCCACGTGTGATCGACAGCACCGGCGCGCTGGAGCTGGAAGATGTGCCTGAGCGCCTGCTAGTGCTGGGTGGCGGCATCATCGGCCTGGAAATGGCAACTGTATACGATGCGTTGGGCTCAAAAGTGACTATCGTTGAGTTCATGGATCAGATTATTCCGGGGGCGGACAAAGACGTTGTTAAACCGCTGCACAAGCGGATCGAAGGACGCTATGAGGCCATCCTAACCAAAACCAAAGTCACGGCGGTTAAAGCAACGGACGCTGGTCTTGAGGTCACCATGGAAGGCCCCAAGGGCGAAGTGGTTGATACGTTTGACAAAGTGCTTGTTGCGGTGGGGCGTCGCCCGAATGGGGCGAAGGTCAACGCGGCGGCGGCTGGTGTGGCTGTGGATGAGCGTGGGTTCATCGGCGTCGACAGTCAGCAACGCACTGGTGTGCCTCATATTTTTGCCATTGGTGACGTGGTTGGCCAGCCTATGCTGGCGCACAAGGCTGTGCACGAGGGCAAGGTTGCGGCAGAGGTGGCTGCGGGCCACAAACGCCACTTTGATGCGCGGGTGATACCATCGGTGGCTTACACCGATCCTGAGGTTGCTTGGGTGGGTGTCACAGAGACACAGGCGAAGGCCGAAGGCATGAAGGTTGGCAAGGGAGTGTTCCCTTGGGCGGCGTCCGGTCGCTCGCTGTCTCTGGGCCGTTCTGAAGGGCTTACCAAGTTGATTTTCGACGAAGAATCCGAGCGCGTGATTGGCGCGGGGATCGTTGGACCCAACGCTGGTGACCTGATTGCAGAAGTGGCTCTGGCCATTGAAATGGGCGCGGATGCGGTTGATCTGGGCCATACCATTCACCCGCACCCCACTCTGTCCGAGACGGTCAACTTTGCCGCAGAAATGTTTGAAGGCACGATCACCGACTTGATGCCACCGCGCAAAAAGAAGTGATCTACACCGGATCAAAATTCGACGCGTCGCAGACCTCTGCGGCGCGTTTTTTGTTGGGCTGTTAACCGGCCTAAATGGCCTCAAAATCACGTCGGTATATTGTCGGTATCACGACTGTTTCGCGGAGGTGCGTTTTTCCGCCACCGCAAAACGCGCAACGGTAAACGCACCGCGCGTTGCCCCTTGATACAACAGCGTTAAAGCGGCCAGAAAAACGGGATCAGCGCGGAGGCCAAAATGCCAATCGACAGGTTCAGCGGAATGCCGACACGCATGAAGTCGGTGAACTTGTAGCCACCCGGTCCAAAGACCAGCATGTTGGTCTGATAGCCGATCGGCGTCGCGAAGCTAGCCGAAGCGGCAATCATGACAGCGACCACCAAGGGACGCGGGTCCACACCAATGGCCTGCGCCAGTCCCACCGCGATAGGCGTCACCACCACGGCCACAGCATTGTTGGACACAAGCTCCGTCAGCACCGAGGTCAGCAGGTAGATGGCCCAGATTAGCAGGAAGGGTGGCAGGCCCTGCAAAGCTGGTGCGAGATTGTTCACGATCAGCGACACGGCACCGGAGTGTGAAAGAGCTGCCCCGATGGCCAGCATGGAGAAGATCAGCGACAACAGACGGCCATCGACGAAGGAAAACGCCTCTTCCGCATCAATGCAGCGCGTCAATAGCACCACCGCCACGGCAAGAATGGCGAGGTAAAGAATTGGCGCGACCCCAAGCCCCGCCAAGATCACGATGCCCACCATGGCCCCTAAGGCAATGGGCGCATGCCCGCGACGATACTCGCGCTCTGACGGCTGAGACACATCAACCATATCCATGTCGGTGGCGAGACGTTGGATGTCCTCAGGCGCCCCTTCAAGCAGCAGCGTGTCGCCGACACGCACTACCAGCTGATCCAGCTGTTGGCCGATGTTCTGGTTCCGACGGTGCACCGCCAGTGGATAGACGCCGTAGCGGCGGCGCAGGCGCAGCGCGCCGAGCCGGCGACCAACCATCTTGCAACCCGGTGTGATCAGCGCTTCCACTGTGGTGGTTTCGACCGCACCCACCTGATCAAGTCGTTTCAGGGATTTATTACGCTGCAGGCTGAGCAGCTCTGTCATCTTGGTACGCAAAACCACACGGTCACCGACCTGAAGCGTGACCGCGCCGAGGTTGCGGCGCAGCGAGGTGTCCCCGCGGATCACGTCGATTAGACGCACGCCATCGCGTTTGAACAATTGCACGCCGGAGACTTCCCGGCCTATCAGGTTGCTTTCCGGCGGGATCACCGCTTCTGTGAAGAATTTCATCTGGCTGCGGTTGGACAGAAGGTCCGCCATGCTGGCGCGTTCCGGTAAAAGGCGTCGTCCCACAAAGTAGAGGTAGGCCATCCCCCAAACCACAATGATCAGACCCAGCGGCGTGACCTCAAAAATACTGAAAGGCTCCAATCCCTGATCACGCGCGACACCGTCCACCAAGAGGTTTGTAGACGTACCGATCAGCGTCAGAGTCCCGCCCATGATCGCGGCATAGCTCAACGGGATCAACAACTTAGAGGCCGACGTTCCCAAAGTACGCGCCAGCTGGGTGAAGACCGGGATCATCACCACCACCACCGGGGTGTTGGACACAAATGCCGAAGCTAGGATCACAAAACACAGGAGCACGGTGATGGCCACTTGTGGGCGTTCTTGCGCCTGCCCGTCTGCCAGTGCCGTAAAGGCCGACAGGGCCCCGGTGCGCACCAGCGCGCCCATGACAATGAACATGGCGGCAATGGTCCATGGCGCCGGATTGGAGAGCACGTCAAGCGCGGCTTGGTACGGCAGGACCCCCAGGAACAGCAGCACGGCAACGCCGCCAATGGCCACCACTTCGGTTGGATAGGCCTCGCGCAGGAAGAGCACAAACATGCCCGCCACGGTCAAAAGCGCAAGCACCGCCTGAGTGGTCTGCGAAAATGCAAAAAGATCCATACCAATTCCGTCTTTACCAGCGGCCAACATTTACCATGAAGACCCTGTCGGGCAAGAGATTTTAGGCGGTTTCAGCTTGGATACGTGGCTGCACCAAGGTCATGCCCACCAGGATCAGCCCCAATGCGGCCCAAACCCAGAGTGAATACTGTTCTTTGAGCAGCAACATGGCCCAGAGAACGCCGCTGCCGGTGACCACGTAGCTGACTTGCGCGGCAAAGCCGGCACCGGCGCGGGACACCAGCCAGACATAGGCGGTGTAGACACAAGCATGGATCACGGACGACAAGACCAACGCGTATTCGGGCGCGTTCCACTCGGTGCGCGGGTCAATGAACTGGCCAGAGACCAAAGCCAGTGGCAGCGCGAGAATGGCCCCGACAACGGAGGCGCCATAGAGCACGTGGCCCGCGCCCAACCCGTGCATGCCCCATTTGGACACCACATTGCCCTCAAAGGCATAACACAGCGGGCCAACCACGGCGATGGGGAGGAAGGCCACCATGGCCGGGTCTGGCAAAGCTTCGGGTTCGGCAAGGATGATCACGCCAATGAGTCCCGCCACCAAGCCGCCAAGGCGGAGCCAATTGAACCGGTCGGTGCCCATCAGCAAAGCAATCGGAAAGGCAAACATCGGCACCAGCGAGATCACAATCGACATCACACCAGAGGGCAGCTCCGCCGCGGCGCGGTAGGAAAAGCTGTTGGGAATGATGGTGCCAAGGCATGCGATCAGCATGAAGAACCAGAGCTTGTTGCGTGGTAGGGCCACGGATTTGCCCGTAACTAATCGCAACACAAACAGGAACGCCGCTCCAATTACGAGTTGCCAGAAAATCAGGCCAAGCGGCTCATAGCCTTCTGAAACGGCGATTTTGGCCAAGGGCTGATTCAGACCCCATCCGGTGCCAATCGCCAGAAGGACAATGATCCAGTAGACCAGTGGCACCTTAGGCTGGCCCGCATTGGCTCAACCGACCGCCCTGGCGCACCATTTCGATGCGTTTGGCAGCGCCAGTGCGGTCGTCAGTCTCGACATAGACCCCGGACAGCGTGGCTTCGCCCAGCGCAGGGGTGAAACGCGATTTTGGCATGCCTGTTACAAAGCGGCGCATGGGCTCTTCTTTCTGCATGCCAATCACCGAGTTGTAATCGCCACACATGCCGGCGTCCGCCTGAAACGCGGTGCCGCCGGGCAGGATTTGGGTGTCTGCTGTCGGGATGTGGGTATGGGTGCCCACCACGAGGCTGACACGGCCATCACAGAAATGGCCCATGCCCATTTTCTCCGAAGTGGCTTCGCAATGCATGTCGACAATCGCCGCCTGCACCAACCCGCCGCGCGGATGCGCGCGCAACACCTGATCTACGGCTGAAAACGGATCGCCATAGGGCTGTTTCATAAACACCTGGCCCAGCGCTTGGGCCACCAGCACTTTGCGTCCGCCTTGGGCGTTGAACACACGGAAGCCTTTGCCCGGCACATCCCCGCGGGCGTAGTTTAACGGGCGAATAATACGCGGTTCGTTCTGGATGAACTGCAGCATGTCTTTTTGGTCAAAGGCATGATCACCTAGCGTGATGCAATCGGCCCCCGCGTCGAGCAGCGCCTTGGCGTGGGCGCCAGACAGCCCCATGCCGTTGGAGGCGTTTTCGCCGTTGATCACGACTAAATCCAGCCGCCAGTCTTCGCGCAGCTTGGGCAGGCGTTCCACCACAGCCGCGCGTCCGGCGCGCCCCATCACATCACCGAGGAAAAGAATCTTCATGGACAATGGGGGTACCGCTGTTCCGGGCGCTTCTCAAGTCACGAAGTGCCGCTGGGCAAAATTCCGTCAGATCACGCATTAAGGACGCGCGCTGGAGGCCACAAAACTGTCCGGAAGCAGGGCTTCGGGAATGTGAATCTGTGTGAGTACAAAATAGAGAACTGCCAGTCCCAAAGCGAAGCGCCCAACTTTGTAAACGCGTGCAGCACCACGGGCGATTTGCGCTTTTGCCCCTATGCTGCGCGCGCCAATGCTGGGTCGGTTGCGTATGTCACGCGGCAGCCTATTGCGTTTGCCAAGCATGGCGGCGCGAAGATTGTTTTCGCTGCTTGTCATGGTTTTGAGTGCCATGGGCTTGGACGCTTCGTCACATCGCCGCTTCAACAGAATATAACCATCCGGCAGTTCGGGAATGTCGCTATTGTGCTGCACTTCATACACAGGTGCGTCCGGCCCATCAGCGCCGAACGTTTCATTATCACCAAGCATGCGCCCCATGCTGCGGCAATAGGAGATGAACGCCAGCATTATTTGGTAGTTTTCCATCCAGTCTTTTGTGTCTGGTGCACACATCACCATTTTGCCAAGCAACGCCTGCGACCCCAATCCACGCAATCCCAGCTGCACATTGCCATCTTCCAGTTGCTGTGCGTCATAAGGATAGGCCCCCACATATAGAAGCAGATTGAACCCACTAGAGGCAAGGCGCTTAAAGGTCGACCCGTCAAAGGCTTGATGAGATTGCCCCCAATGCACCGCGCTCGGCATCATCTGATCAATCAGCGCACAGCCCACAGCCTGCGCTATCAACATACGTTCCTCAAAGGTGTCGCGCTTGGTAACGCCGCCGAGCAGATCATCCATCGCCGTGGCCATTGCATCGTCAAAGCCCGCTGCCGCAAAAGCTTGGGTGAACCCCGGCACACTGCCCGGTCCCACCTCGATCAGCAGGGCGCATTTGTGTTGAAGAAGCGCCTTTGCCACATCCGGGCGCAGATTGGTGATCAATGGATTGCTGAGAATGCTTGCAAACCCATCAAGCGCCATCGGTTTGTCAAAACGCTGAATCGTGACATGCGTATTTTCCGAAGAGACTCCCAACAAATTAGGCGCGCTGAAGCCTTTGAGGTGCTGCCATGTACCGTGAGAGTGCAGTGCCTCTTGCAGTGGCGCCAACAGCCTTTCCAAGTGTTTAAACTGTTTGCCAAAGCTGCGGGCGTTATCAAATACCAGAACCACCTGAACCGGTTGGGACGCTTCTTTAATCATACCAAATACCCTAAAACGTGTTTCATCTGATTTTTTTGCAACCAAATATGGCAACAACAGGAACGAACTGGGCAAAGAGCGAGGCGGGCACACCAATCGGCAAAGAATGACGTATTGGCGGGCATGTTTGGCGGAAGGCTCTTGTTCCGAGTGTATGGCGCGATAGATTGAGGCAAGACCCGACAACACAGGATGTTTTTGATGAAACCAATTTTGACCCTGACCGCGGTGGGCGCGCTGGCAACGCTGGCCGCCTGTGACGACTATTCTTCTCCCAACCAAGCGGCGGATGCGGCCAACCCTGCGGCGACCTTCTGTATCAACCAGGGGCACGGCTATGAGATCCGCAAGGATGCGGAAGGCAACGAATATGGCGTCTGTAAGTTCAAAGGCGGCGGTGAGCAGGATGCCTGGGAGTACTTCCGCATCAATGCGACCGGAGCCAACCCGGACCTCTAAGGTTTAGAACTCGATGATGCGGGTTTCTGTGATCATCATATCGAGAGGCTGATCGGTGTCTTCCAAAGGCAAGTGGTCAGCCTCTTGTGCGTCAAAGGCAAAGCCGATTGCCAAGGTGGCGCGACGAGACCGCAGGCGTTCCAGCGTGCGGTCATAAAACCCCCCGCCATAACCGAGCCGCCCGCCTTTGATGTCAAACGCCACCAGCGGCACAATCACGATCTCCGGGTCAAAGTAGTTGTCCTTGACAGGCACCTGTGCGCCAAAGGGGCCGTCACGCAAAGCGCCGTCCGGTTCCCAGCGGGAAAACTCCAGCGGCATGGCCTCGCCCTGGATCACGGGCACCCCGACGGGGCCGTGCGCGGAAGCTTCGGCCATGGCTGCGAGCGGAGAAATTTCGGTGCGGATGGGCATGTAGCCTGCGAGGGGTACGCCTCGGTAGCCTGCCAGCACTTCGGAGAGATGCGCGGACTGTCCCGGGCCCGCGTTGCCAAAGGCGTCTTTGCGGCGGGCGAAGGCGGCTTTGCGCGCGGCGGCTTTTTGTTCTGTCAGGTCCATCAACAACGTCTCCGCGTTAAAGCAGCACATGGGCCGCAAGCCCAAGAAAGAGGAAGAAGCCCACCACGTCGGTCACGGTAGTGACAAAAGGACCGGAGGCCAAAGCCGGGTCGATGTTCAAGCGCTCCAGCGCCATGGGGATCAGAATACCGCCCAGCGCGGCGGCGATTTGGGTGAGGAACATGGCGACGGCAATCACAAGCGCCAACATCGGCACGCCAAACCAGACACCGGCCACCCCAGCCATGATCAGACCAAAGAGCGCGCCGTTAAGCGCCCCAACAGACACCTCTCGCCGGATCACCCGCCAAGCGTTCTGTGCGGTGAGGTCTTTGGTGGCGAGCGCACGGACCGTCACGGTCATGGTCTGCGTGCCGGCATTGCCCCCCATAGAGGCGACAATCGGCATCAACACCGCCAAAGCGACCATCTGATCCACGGTGTCGGCAAAGAGATTGATCACACCAGAGGCCACGATGGCCGTCAGCAGGTTCACAAACAGCCAAGTGGCGCGGCCTTTGGCGGCATCAAGGATGGTGTCAGACAGGCTGGCCTCATCACTCACCCCCGCCATGCGCAGGATATCTTCCTCGTGCTCCTCATCAAGCACGACCATGGCGTCATCAATGGTGATCACCCCTACCAAGCGCTCATCCTCATCCACCACAGGTGCCGAGATCAGGTGATACTGGTTGAAGGCATAGGCGACGTCTTCCTCGTCCTGCGTCACCGGGATGATCTGGAACACGTCTTCGATCAGGTCTTTGAGCGGCAGATCCCGACGAGAGGACATGAGTTTGCCCAAGGTGACATTACCGATGGGCTTCATACGCGGATCGACAAGGATCACGTGATAGAATTGCTCGGGCAACTCCTCGGCATTGCGCAGGTGGTCAATCGCCTGCCCCACCGTCCAGTGCTCCGGCGCACAGACGGTTTCACGCTGCATCAAACGGCCAGCGGTGTTCTCCGGGTAGCTGAGCGCCTGCTCCACCGCGACACGGTCGGCATCCTCAAGCGTTTCAAGGATGGCTTCCTGCGCCGGTTCATCGAGATCCTCAACAAGATCCACGATGTCATCGCTTTCCAACTCCCGCACGGCCTCGGCCAGAACCTCGGGATTGAGGATGCCCATGACCTCTTCGCGCAGGCCTTCGTCAAGTTCCGACAGAATGTCCCCGTCAAACTCCTCACCATAAAGCTCCACAAGGCGGCGCCGGTCATAGGGGTTGATCTGTTCCAGAAGGTCGGCAATATCCGCAGGGTGCAGTGGCTCTGTCAGTTCGACCAGCGTGGCGCGGTCCTGCGCTTCCAACGCATAGAGCACGCCTGCTACAAGTTTTTTGGACAGGGTGTAGTCTTCCACGTCCAATTCTGGGGCGGTCTGCAACTCTGTGTTGGACATGACGCGCTCCTTTTTTGGCGAAGGACCAGTTTGTGTGGTCTTGGACTTGCTGCGGACCATAGATTAAATCAAAGCTGGGACTCAATGGGACACGACCGGTTGGGGCCGAAAAAAGACCCGCCCTCAAGAGATTGGAGAAAATTATGTGCGCACAGACCCTACTGCTTGGGCAGACGCTGAGCTTTGCCGCCAATCCGTTTGAGGCCGGTGTCGACGCCGCCCGGCATGAGAGCCATGGCGGGGTTGTTGTTGAGGGGGGCCGTATTGTGGCGCTTGGCACAGCAGATGCTATGCGCGAAGCCTACCTCACTGCGGAGGTTTTCGACTATGGCGACAAGCTGATCTCTGCGGGGTTTGTCGATGCTCATGTGCATTACCCGCAAACCGGTATCATTGCGAGTTGGGGCAAGCGGCTGATTGATTGGCTCAACAGTTATACCTTCCCCGAAGAGATGCGCTTTGGCGATCGGGCTTATGCGGATCAAATATCTGCCATGTACCTCGACCTCACTGCCAAACACGGCGTCACCACCATGGCGAGCTACTGCACCATTCATCCGGAATCGGTGGACGCCTTCTTTGAGGCGGCGCAGGCCCGAGGACAGCGGGTGATTGCCGGCAAGACCTGTATGGATCGCAACGCACCTGAGGGGCTGCGCGACACGCCGCAGAGCGCTTATGATGGCAGCAAGGCGCTGATTGATCGCTGGCACGGCCTGGACCGGATCAGCTACGCTATCACACCCCGGTTTTCGCCATCCTCCACACCGGAACAGTTGGAGGCGCTTGGCAGTCTTTGGACAGCGCATCCCGACTGCCTGATGCAGACCCACCTGAGTGAACAGACCGACGAGATTGCCTGGGTCAAAGATCTGTTCCCTGAGGCACGGGACTATCTCGACACCTATGAGAAATTTGGTCTCTTGGGCGAAAAAGGCCTCTACGGTCATGCTATTCACTTGGAAGAGCGTGAAAAGGATCGGCTGCGCGAGGTTGGGGCTGGTTTGATCCACTGCCCGACCTCTAACACCTTCATTGGCTCTGGCCTGTTTGACATGGGGGGTCTAATCGCCGCCGGTCAACGGGTTGGCTTAGCAAGTGATACCGGCGGCGGGTCCAGTTTTTCGATGCTGCGCACCATGGCGAGCGCCTATGAGGTTGGGCAACTGCGCCACAACCCGCTGCACGCGGCAGAGTTGATGTGGCTGGCCACGCAAGGCTCGGCACGGGCGCTGCATATGGAAGACAAGATTGGCAATCTGGCTGTCGGCATGGAGGCCGATCTGGTGGTGTTGGACTTGGCAAGCACGCCGGAGATTGCGCAGCGGTCCGCGCGGGCCAATGATTTGTGGGAAGCGCTCTTCCCCACCATCATGATGGGCGATGACCGCGCCATCGCCGCCACCTGGATCAACGGGAAGCCCGTCTAGAACAACCCGTTCTTATTCGCTGAGGTCGCTGGGATGGTTTGCAACACATCCCAGTGCTCCACAATCTTGCCGTTGTCATCAAAGCGGAAGATGTCGATGCCGGCGTAGTCTTCGTCACCCGGCCATTCCTGATGGCAGTGCAACACCACCATGTTGCCCTCGGCAATGGCGCGTTTGAAGTGCACCTTCTTGCCGGGATACTCTGCGGCCATGCGCTCAAAGTAAGCGATGAAGGCTTCTTTGCCGTCGCCCACGTGCGGGTTGTGCTGGATGTACTCCTCGCCAAGGTAAGCCTCTGCGGCCTCACGTGGCTTGTTCTGATTGAACATCAGATCGTAGAGCGCCATGGCGCTGGCTTTGTTGGTTTCCAAATCGGCCATGGCGGTCTCCTGTATGGCAGGGTCTAGAACGCTTTGAACGTCAATGTCGTCAAGGTGCGTTCGATGTTGGGAATGTCGAGCATATGGTGGTTGATGAACTTGCCCACATCCTCACCTTCGGGGATGTAGAGTTTCATCAGCAGGTCATAGTCGCCGCTGGTGGAGTGCAGTTCGGAGTGGATTTCTTTTAGTGCGATCTCTTCGGCCACGCGGTAGGTTGTGCCGGGTTTGCAGCGGATCTGGATAAAGACGCAGGTGGTCATAAAAGCCCTCATGTCGGTTTGGGTGTAAGCTGGCACAAATGCCACCCTGACCACAATCGCAAACTGCGCCCCCTTGGCCCGCGCGGGAGGGCTGCCTATAAGGTGGCCGACTATCAGCGAAGGATGACCAGATGCGTCAGGCAAGCGTGAGCCGCAGCACCGCGGAAACCAAGATCACCGTAGAGATCAATCTCGACGGGACCGGCACCTATGACAACCAGACTGGTGTGGGCTTCTTTGACCACATGCTGGATCAGCTGTCGCGCCACAGCCTGATTGACATGACCATCCGCGCCGAGGGCGATTACCACATTGACGATCACCACACGGTTGAGGATGTGGGTATCTCGCTGGGTCAGGCGCTGACGCAGGCGTTGGGTGACAAAAAAGGCATTCGCCGCTATGCCACTTGCCACCTGCCGATGGACGATGCGCAGGTGCGAGCGAGCCTTGATCTGTCCGCGCGTCCGTTCCTGATCTGGAATCTGGAGATGCCAACCCAGAAGATTGGGACCTTTGACACCGAGTTGGTGCGGGAGTTCTTCCAGGGTTTTGCGACCCACGGCGGGATCACCCTGCATGTGGATCAGATCCACGGATTTAACAGCCACCACATTGCCGAGGCCACCTTCAAGGCCGTGGCGCGCGCTTTGCGGGAAGCGGTGGAAGTGGACCCGCGCAAGGCAGATGCCATCCCATCGACCAAAGGCGCGCTGTAAGTTAGCTTACAATCGAAGACGTGAGAAAGCCCGCCAAGCGCGGGCTCTTTTTTATGATGGTGCCTTTTCGCAATCCACAATACAAGAAACACGCATAGATTGAATTGAGTGTCGTGTTATGGATGATTTTGAAGCACAGCAGCGGGAATGGCAGCGGATCCCCACACGCGAAGAGATGGAAAACCGCCTCAAAGCGGAAACCTGTCGCGGCGTTCAGTTTTACAAAACGGTGTATGCAGACACACCCGGCGCACCGGGGTGTTGGATTGGCGGCGAGCCAACGCTGCCGCCAGACATTGATTGGCCGACCTATACTGAAGACGACCTCACTGTTCCGATGCATTTTCTTGGGCAGATCAATTTGGCCGAAGTTGCCAAGTTTGATCACCTGCCCGAAATGCCAACAACAGGAACATTGTTTTTCTTCTATGACACGATTTATGCCCCCGCTTCCGGCACGATGGGTCAACAGGGCTCTCAGGTGATTTACGTGCCGGAAGATGTCTCAGTGTACCCGCCAAGACCAACCCCGCGCTTTCCGACAATCGAAACCGAATACGTATCCTATTGGTATCTTGAAACCCCGACGCAGGGCTATGCCAAGTGGAACGTGCAACTGCGCGACTTTGAAGACTAAAACTACGATTTTGACAACGAAATTATGGACCGAGAACTGTCATCGCATCATTGGAACGTGATCACCGCACTTCATAACTGGCAAGAACGTCGTTTTAACCCCGCTGAAAACACGCAAAATCGGGCCAGTTCAGTGACAGTCAACACAATGTTTGGCGGTCGAAATCTAAAAAAATATGCAGACACTACCCGGCTGTTTTCGATCGGTGCCGATCCAGATATCGGCTTTGAACACGCGGGCAAAAACGTGTGTTTTTGGATTAATCCAAAAGATCTGCGCCTGGGGCGGTTCGACGCAAGCTTTGCACATGAGGAAGAGTGACAAGGGTACCCAGCCCCATTGTGTCGCAGACCACCGGTTGCTTCAGGCCGCTTCCCAGCCAGGTTTCATCCCGCGGAATTCCCGTTGGATCAGCCACTCCGCAATGAACATGTTGGGCACCCAGCAGGCCCAGCAGATCAGCGGATAAGCCGTGTCAAACCCCACTGTGAGTTCGCCAATGGGCAGGTAGAACCGCAAGGTGACGGCGGACAGGGTCAGCGCCGCTGAGCGGATCATCCAACGGCGGTGGGCCGGGATGTCACGCTGGATGGCCAGGTAGATCGCCACGGCGGTGGTGCTGAGCCAGACCACTGCGAGGGCCGCGAGACCGGAGGCTGCGACGGGCCCCTCCTCTGTGCGCAAAGCCAGGAAGAAACCCGACAGGCCGGACAGCAGGATCATCAGACCGTAGAGCCGTCCAAGCCAGCGATGCATCATTGGAAGGCGCAAGCGCAGTTTGGTGCTGAACTGCAAGGGCAAGAGCACCAGTGCCACGGGGGCAAGCGCAATGTGACCATACATCAAGATCGGCCGTTCCAGCGCGTGATGCAGCATGATCGGCATCACCACGGCGATGTCTGCAATCAGAAACCGCATGGAGGCCAAGGCAATGGCAATCGACAGGAACCAGATCAGCGGCAGGCTGCGCGGCAACAGTGGGCGCTTGGGGATGGGATACATGGGACACTCCGATCAAATTTGACACCGTAAAGTTAATCTTGACGCTGTAAAAATCAGAACTGCTTGACACTGTCAAGTCACAGGCTAGTTTGGGCCCATGACCACAGCAAAAACCCGCCACCACCACGGAGACCTCAAACGCGCGCTGATCCAGGCGGGCATTGACCTGTTGGAAGAAGGCGGGCTGGAAGCGCTCACGTTGCGCAAATGTGCGGCGCGCGCCGGAGTGTCACATGCAGCGCCAGCGCATCACTTCGCAGGCATGTCAGGCTTGATTTCCGCCATTGCCGAGGAAGGGTTTGACATATTTTCCAAATACATGACGGACGCGATTGAAGCAGGTGAACAGACCGACCGTGAACGTCTGCGCAGCATCTGTCGCGGCTATTTGCAGTTTGGATTGAGCCACAGTGGATTGCTTAAGGTGATGTTTGGCGAACATGGGCTGGGCATCCATGCGCCGCGTAAAGACAACCGCGAAGAGGCTGAGGCCTATCTCATTCTACGCGGTGTCTGTGCGCCATTTGTGCCGGAGGGTGAAGACCCGCATATTGTCGAGGCACAGGTCTGGTCGCTGATTCACGGCTTTACGCTGCTCTACATTGGCGGCGAGTTTGGCTGCACCTCCATGCCGATTGAAGACAGCCCGTTTGAGGCAGTCATGGCGCTGATTGACCGGATTGGCACACAGGCCAAGACCTAAAGCGCCACCCTGCCCCGCAGCCTCTTGACCCGCGCGGCGTTTCGCTTCACTTGGAAGCGACACGTAAAACGGGACCAAGATCATGCTCACAGCGATCATCGATTATGAAAGCGGCAACCTGCACTCTGCCGAAAAAGCCTTTCAACGGATGGCCGCAGAGGTGCATGGCGGCGAGGTTGTTGTGACCTCGGATGCAGATGTGGTGGCCAAGGCGGACCGTTTGGTGCTGCCCGGTGATGGCGCGTTTCCGGCCTGTGCCGCCGAGCTGCGTGGCCACAAAGGTATCTATGACGCGATGGTGGAAGCGGTCGAAGGCAAAGGCCGGCCGTTTCTGGGCATTTGCGTGGGCATGCAACTGATGGCGTCGCGCGGTCATGAATACGAACTAACCAAGGGGCTGGGCTGGATCGAGGGCGACGTTGAGAAGATTGAACCCAGTGATGTCAGCCTAAAAGTGCCGCACATGGGCTGGAACAATCTGGTGATTGACCACCCGCACGCACTGCTTGATGGCATCAACAGCGGCGACCACACCTATTTTGTGCACTCCTATCAGTTCCACGTGACCAAGCCGGAAGAGCGTTTGGCGCATGTGGACTATGGTGGCGACGTGACCGCCATCATCGGGCGTGACACAATGGTGGGCATGCAGTTCCACCCGGAAAAAAGCCAGGACATTGGCCTGCGGATGATTGGCAACTTCCTGACGTGGGCGCCTTAAAAGGCGATGTGAGAGGGGCCGGCCCCTCTTGCGCAAACGCGCAATTCACCCCGGGATATTTCTGGACTGAGAATCTGCCAAGTTAAGCCACGCGTAATGCTGTGGGAGCAGCCCCATAGGCTTTGCGAAAGGCGCGGGTGAAACTTTCCGGGCTATTGTAGGCGTAGCGGCGGGCTACTGCATCTACGCGGTCGCCGCGGGTGATGTCCTGGTGCGCCAAAATAAGCCGCCAGCGGCGCAGGTAGCCCATCGGGGTTTCGCCCACCGTTTGGGCAAAGAGTTCGGCAAAACGCGACAGGGACAGGCCCGCTTCCTGCGCGAGGTCAGCGTTGCTCCAGACCCGGCCCGGAAAATCATGCATGGCGACAATGGCGCGGCTGAGGCGCGGGTCCGCCAGACCAGCCAGCAAGCCGACGTCAGTGGTGCCTTGGGAAATCTGGTCGCGCAGCAAGCGCACCATGAGGGCTTCGCCAAGACGATTGATCACCGATTGCGCGCCGCAGCGGTTGGCGGTGGTTTCCTCCGCCATCAAGCGCACCAGGGCGCGGCTGTCTTCTTCACCGCTGAGGTCATAGCGCACCTCATCCGGCAAGGCGGCCATCAACGGGTTGGTCAACCCCATCCAGTCCACATGCGCGGCAAAGAGCACCTCGCCAGCGCATGACGTCGTACAGGTGCCGCGTGTCAGAAACACCACCCTCGCCGGGGTGCCATCCGCGCCTGCTTTGGCGATCAGATTGGCCTCCGTCAGCGTGGCGGGATGCACGGTGAGGTGAAATTTCTCAACAAGTGTCGTCAGGCGGTCCATGTGGAATTCCGGATTTTATGCACGATCAATCGGATTTATTTGACACAGAAACCTACAATAAGTCCAGCAAGCACAAAACAAGAGGACAACCCTATGCTGATCCCCCGTCAAAAAACCCCCAACCTGAGCCTGCCACTTGTGGGTGGTGGCACCTTTGACCTGACCGCAGAAGGCTCTGAGCGCGGCACCGTTGTGTGTTTCTATCGCGGCCTGCACTGCCCGATCTGCGCCACTTACCTGAAAGAGCTGGAAAAGCTGGTGGAGGCCTTTGCCGAGCGCGGTGTGACTTGCGTGGCCGTGAGCAGCGATGGCGAAGAGCGCGCCAAGGACATGGCCGAGAAAATCGGTGCCACCGGCCTGCGCATTGCCTATGATCTGCCGCTGGATGTGGCGAAGGACTGGGGTCTTTATATCTCCACCTCGCGCGGTAAAACCTCGATTGGCATTGAAGAGCCTGCGCTATTCAGCGAGCCGGGTCTGTTCATGGTGAGCCCGGAGCAGGCGCTATATTATGGCTCGGTGCAGACCATGCCGTTTGTGCGCCCGCATTTCAGCGAGCTTCTGGGGGCGTTGGATTTTGCGATCAAGAACGACTACCCCGCACGCGGCGAATACACCGGCGCGGTGTAACCGACCTCCAAGCAAACAAAAAAGGCGCGGTCCTGCCGCGCCTTTTCTTCTGTCTGACGAGATAGGTTACTTCACGCGGCTCCAACTGCCGCCGCTGCGGCAGATGCCCAACACACAACCGCTGACGGCCAGCGAATTGCCGGAGAGCACCAACTTGCCTTTGTAGGTCTTGTCACGATCCGGCGAGTAGACTTTGCCGCCGCTGTAGTTGCCGCCACCATCGTTGACCATATCCCAGATGATCTTGCGGCCATTGTTGGGCGAGTTCAACTCGCTGCCATCCGGGTTGAAGGATTTGGCCAGCGTGCCGCAAATCTTGCTGCCGCAAGCGGCGACTGAGATCAGGCCGTAGTTGCCGTTGTCATCCGGAATGGTTTTCCAGGTGCCATAAATGGGGTCTGCGAAGGCCGCTGTGGCCCCAACAAGCGTCATGGCTGCAGCCATTAGCGTTTTTTTCATCATTTTCCTCCCGTGTATTTGCCCGAAACTCTGCGGCAAGGCTATGAGTCGCATCAACCCTGACTTTGGGTCAGGTGGTGATGTCTCGCCGCGTTGCAATTTTGACGGCACCATGCAAAACCAATCTTAACAGCCGGTTTCGGCGCGACATGATAAGAAGGCCCCTGCCCCATGATCCTTTATCCCGCAATTGACCTCAAAGATGGCAATGCCGTGCGTCTGCTGCATGGCGACATGGACAAGGAAACCGTATTCAACGAGAACCCGGCAGCGCAGGCGCTGGAATTTGTCGAAGCGGGTTGTGAGTGGCTGCATCTGGTGGACCTGAACGGCGCCTTTGCTGGCATTCCGATCAACGCCACACCGGTGGAAGAGATCCTCAAGCAGACCAACGTGCCTGCACAGCTGGGTGGCGGCATTCGCGACATGGCCACCATTGAGCGCTGGATTGGCAAAGGCCTGTCCCGCGTGATCCTTGGCACCGTGGCAGTAGAAAACCCAGACTTGGTGCGTGAGGCGGCCAAGGAATTCCCAGGCAAAGTCGCCGTGGGCATTGATGCGCGCAACGGCAAAGTGGCGACCAAGGGCTGGGCCGAAGAAACCGATGTAGACGTGATCGATCTGGCGAAATCGTTTGAAGACGATGGTGTGTGTGCGATCATCTACACCGACATCCTGCGCGACGGCGCGATGAAGGGCCCCAACGTCGAGGCCACTGCGGCACTGGCCAAAGCGGTGTCGATCCCGGTGATCGCAAGCGGTGGCGTGAGCTCTGTTGAAGACCTGAAAGCGTTGAAAAATTGCGGCGCAGAGCTGAACGGCGCGATTTCCGGCCGGGCGCTGTATGATGGCGCGATTGATCTGGGTGAAGCGCTCAAAGTTCTGAAAGCGTGAGACTGCGGCGCAAGATTGCCTATGGCGTCTTGACCCTGTTGCTGGCCGCCTGTGTGTGGCCAGCCTATCTGGTGTGGTGGGCCCAAAGCACGGCAGAGGCAAGTGGCTGCAAGTTTGGCATGGCCATGCACACCGATGGCTGCTGGGTGGACGGCGAAAACATCGCCACACAACTGAATGCCGCCTATGCCAATGCCGGTTTTTTGCTGCTGAGCATGCCAGTGGGCTTTGTGATTGTGCTCACGCTTTTGGTGATGATCGGCCAAGACCTGCGGCGCAAAACCACAGGCTCTGAGGAGGAGGCGTGACCTTCTGACGCCTTGGCGTTTCCAGTTGTGGCTCCCAAGTTGAGTGTGCGAACAACTCAGGAGACGCAGATGTCCGTTTCATTCTTTGATGTCACCGCCACCCCGCTTCCGGAAAGCAGCGACCTGCACGCGCGCATAGGTGCAGAGGACTTTCTGGACTGCTATTGCATCGACAGCGATATGCCTCCGCGCCAGGCTGCCGAGATTGTCACCAATTTCCCCGGCTGGGCGCAGATGTTGGCCAACTTGCGGACCATCCTGGTCAAGCCTTTTGGTCTGCGCACCGAAGCCCCTGAAGGAAAAGACTGCGTGGGCATCTTTCCGGTGGAGAGTGAGAGCGACACCGAAGTGATTGCCGGCTTTGATGACAGCCACCTGAACTTCCGCGTGTCGGTTTTGTCTGAAGGCGGCAAGGTGTTTGTCGCCACCTGGGTGCACCGCAACAACCTGTTTGGGCGGATGTATCTGGCGACAATCATGCCATTTCACATTTTGATTGCCCGGGATGCGCTGGTGCGGGTGGCACGGGCAGCCTGACCCCAGCTTGATCGGATTGTCTCAGATTGCACGTTGCGCCCTGTCACGCTAAGGAGAGGCGCAACGCTTTGAGAAAGCTCCGATATGCTGAAGACCCGTATCATTCCCTGTCTGGATGTCGCTGATGGCCGTGTGGTCAAAGGTGTGAATTTTGTTGGCCTGCGTGATGCCGGTGACCCGGTGGAAGCCGCGCGCGCCTATGACGCGGCTGGCGCCGACGAAATCTGTTTTCTGGACATCCATGCGACCCACGACAATCGCGGCGTGATGATTGATATGGTGCAGCGCTGTGCGGAGCAGTGTTTTGTGCCGCTCACCGTGGGCGGCGGTGTGCGCACCGTGGCCGATGTGCGGCGTCTGTTGCTTGCAGGGGCGGACAAGGTGAGCTTCAACTCTGCGGCGGTGGCCAATCCGGATGTGATTGCCGAGGCTTCCGCGCAATTTGGCAGCCAGTGCATTGTCTGTGCAATTGACGCCAAAACCATTGGACATGACGAAAACGGTGAGCCTAACAAATGGGGCATCTTCACCCATGGCGGGCGCAAAGCCGCCTTGGACAAAGACGGCAATCCCATTGATGCGGTGGAATTTGCCAAGCTGGTGGTGGCCAAAGGCGCAGGGGAAATCCTGCTGACCTCAATGGACCGCGACGGCACCAAGGCGGGCTTTAACCTGCCCCTGACCAAAGCGATCAGCGACGCGGTGAACGTGCCGGTGATTGCTTCCGGCGGCGTAGGCAACCTGGATCACCTTGTCGAAGGGGTCACCAAAGGCGGTGCCAGCGCGGTCCTGGCGGCGTCGATCTTCCACTTTGGCGAATTCACCGTGCAGGAAGCCAAGCAATATATGCACGACGCCGGTATTCCGATGAGGCTGACATGAGTGTTCTAAACGATCTGGCCGCAACCATTGCCGAGCGCGCCAAAGCGGACCCAGAAAGCAGCTGGACAGCGAAGCTTCTGGCCAAAGGGCCTGAGAAATGCGCCGAAAAGTTCGGCGAGGAAGCCATTGAAGCGGTGATTGAAGCCGTGAAAGGTGACCAAGAGAAGCTGACCTATGAGGCGGCGGACGTGCTTTATCACCTACTGGTGATGCTGGAAGCGCGGGATGTGGCGCTGGACGATGTGCTGGCGGAGCTGGCACGGCGTCAGGGCATCAGCGGCGTGGCCGAGAAAGCTGCGCGCCCCAAAGGTTAAGCAAACGCTTGGGCATTTGCGCGGTCACGATTATAGTCGCGCAAAAACCCAAGGGGCAGCGAGCAGATGATAGCAAAATTGCGGGTGGGACTGGCGCTTTTGGCGGCAGTGGTTTTGGTGGCGTGTGGCGCACCTCAAAAACAGGCGCCAGCCGATGTGGCGGGGCTGACCCAAGCGCTGATCTCCCTTGATCCGGTTGTGGACCCTGCCGAAGCGGCACGGGCGGCGGAGATTGCTTACACCTACTCGCTGGTCTTGCGGCAGGACTACAACGTCACCGACGGCGCGCTGATGCACAACGCCAAGGTCAATCAGGGCCTGCGCCCACGTGGGCTGTGCTGGCACTGGGCCGATGATCTACAAACCCGCCTGCGTCTGGAAGGGTTTCAGACGCTGGACATGCACCGCGCCATTGCCAACCACGACACCATCCTGATCGAGCATAGCACCGTTGTGATGAGCGCCAGGGGTGGCAAGATGCGCGAGGGCATCGTCTTGGACCCCTGGCGCTTTGGCGGCTATTTGTTCTGGTCGCCGGTACTGGAAGACAGCCGATACAACTGGGAAGAGCGCCACGTCGTGCAGGCAGGCCGGAAACAGTAAAAATGCCTGCATTTCTTAACGAAATAGCGACACGCGGCGACGGGATTTCAGGTAAATTTAACACTTTGAACTGCATGTCATCATACAAGTTAACCAGACCAAACATGTCATGACCAGCAAACCGCCACATGGGGTTCTTGCCCGGCTACAGGATTACTTCTGGCCAATGCAGGAACAGGACCACAGTTTTGAGGAAACTCGCGCAAAGCTTTTGTGTGGGTTCTCTGGCATTATCGGGTCGGTGGCGGCACTGCACAATGCGCACATCCTGAGCTCGGACACGCAGTTCTCCACCTCGGTCACCATCGCCTCCATGGTCTGTGTGCTGGCCTATTTCCTTGTTCCGCTGATCTGGCATCGCACCAAAAGCAAAGTTCTTGCAACGATCGCGTTTGTTGGCCTGTATCTGTTCCACACCAATATTCAGATGATCTATGATACGCAGTACCAATGGCGGCAGGAGATCTTCCTGATTGGTCCGCCCGTGTTAGCGCTGCTGTTGGTTGGCAAACGGGCGGCCTGGGTTGCAACGGGAGTAGTCAGCATAAACCTGATCCTCGCGGCGCTTTGGCAAGACCACTTGCCGTTTGGCTCAATGGTTGTGGTGGCGGCTGTGGCGGTGACGCTGATGACCGGCCTGACCCTGTTTCACAACGAGATTGAGCGCAAAGAACTGCACCTGATTGAGCTGCGAGATGAAGCTCAACGCGCAGATCGAGAGAAGAGCGAGTTTTTGGCCAAGATGAGCCATGAAATTCGCACGCCACTCAATGGGTTATCCGGTATTCTTCAGCTGTTGGACGAGACTGATCTCACCGAAGATCAAAAGTCTCTGGTCGCCACAGGACGCAGCTCAGGCCGCAGCCTGATGACGCTGATCAATGATGTATTGGATTACTCCAAAATTGCGGCGCATGGCATCAGCATCGAGAGCATTCCGTTCTCCACCCGCGAATTTTTGACCGCGATTTCCGCAGGACAATCTGGCGCGGCCAAGGCCAAAGACCTGTCGTTAAGCATCGAGATTGCCGCCGATGTACCCGCCTGGATCTCTGGCGACCCGACACGGCTCAATCAGGTGGTTACCAACCTTGTCGGCAATGCGATCAAGTTTTCTCAGGATGGGGCCGTCACGCTGGAGATGTCCGTACGGGACAGCCTGCTCTATGTCGCTGTGCGCGACGAGGGCATTGGCCTCACACAGGAGGCGCAAGCGAGGGTGTTCAACAAGTTTGAACAGGCCAGTTCCGCGACCAACCGGCGTTATGGCGGCACAGGTTTGGGCCTATCGATCTCCAAAGAGCTTGTGGAGCTCATGGAAGGCGAAATTGGCGTGGAGAGCGCGCCGTTCAAAGGCAGCACCTTCTGGTTCACTGTCCCGCTGGTGCCAGCCGACGCCCCCGAGACCAGCAAGCCACAGATGGCCACGGCTGCGCCTGAGAGCTTTGACGGCGTTGAGGTGTTGGTTGTGGAAGACAACCGCACCAATCAGATGATTGTGCGCCGCTTTCTGGAGAGCATGGGCGTGGTGGTCGATATGGTGGACGATGGCCGCCCTGCCCTGCAACGCTGTGCCGCCAAACGCTATGATCTGATCCTGATGGACATCCAGTTGCTGGATATGGACGGCATGGAGGCCACCGAAATCCTGCGGGCGCATCCCGGGCCCAACCAACAGACACCCATCGTGGCGCTCTCCGCCAATATTCTGCCGGAGCAGACCAACGCCTACCTAAAAGCCGGTATGAACGCCTGTCTGGGCAAACCCTTCCGCAAAGACGAGTTGTCCAAGATCATGGGCGAATTGGTGAAAGCGCCGAAAGCGGACAAACCTGCTGCCTAGAGCTTGGACGAGATCACGCCGGTGTTGAAACCGCCCATGCGCAGCTCGCCAAACAGACGCTGATACTCGATCTTGGGACAGCGGTTCATCACCACATCCACACCCTTCGCCTCCGCCACCGCCGCTGCCTCGGAATGTTCCACGCCAATCTGCATCCAGATGGTTTGCAGGGCGGGAAACTGCGCCAGCGCCTCATCCACAATCGGTGGCACCGCCTCGGATCGGCGGAAGATATCGACCATATCCACCGGTTCCTCAATGGCGCTCAGGCTGGGCATCACCGTGGCGCCAAACAGCTCTTTGCCGGCATGGCCGGGGTTGACCGGAATGACGGTGTAGCCCTTAAGCGACAGGTACCGCGCCACATAATAGCTGGGCCGCACCGGGTTCATCGACACGCCCACCACGGCAATGGTGTTGGTGCGCTTGAGGATGTCGCGCAGGAAAACGTCGGTGTCAGTCATGGTTGGCCCCGGTCAGCAAGTGGTGGCCGCACCCTAGCGCAGCCCGCAGGGAACAACAGGCAAAAAAAAGCGCCCAAGAGGGAATCTTGGGCGCAGGTTCGGAACGAGGGACAGTGAAGGGAAACACGGAAGCTCCGTAAACCGTGTCTCTTGTATCACTACGTATGTTCGCAGAATTGGATGACAAGAGCGTGCGAGATTCTCATGAACAAGTGGTTAACGGATTGGGCAGAATTCCGCTCAATCGAAAATATCCTCAATCACGTCAAACACATCCTCAAACAAATCCTTGGCCCATTTGCCGCGTTTCTTCTTGGGTTTTTTCTTCTTTTCGTAGGGTGCGTCGTGCCAAGTTTTCTTGGAATGCGCCGTGCGTTTGTCCGATTTATGCGCCGGTTTGCCTTTGGACTTTGGCGTGCGGATCGGATGGGAAAAATGCGCCGGCTCCCTGCCCCGCGCCGGCACAGGCATTTGTTTAAGATTGTGCAGAGGCGCGCCGCAGCTGCTGCAGGCAAGCTCGTGGCGGGTGTCCCCAGCGAGCACAAGCGCGGCCCGCGCGCCGCAGTAACAACAGGTGGCGATTTTGGAGGGATGGGGCACCGCGCGCTCCTCTGAGTGATGGTCTGCCTATTCCATCTAGGCATCCGGAGGCGCGGATGGGAGCCTCCGGCGGGGATATTTGTAGAAGGAGAAGAATTTGGAGGTGCTTTAGCGTGGCAAGGTGGCGTAGAGCGCCACGGCCGCGGCATTGGACACGTTGAGAGAGCCAAAGGCCCCTGCGAAGTTGATCTTCACCAATTGATCCACCGTCTCTTTGGTTTTCTGCCGCAAACCCGGTCCCTCAGCCCCCAGAACCAACGCGATGGGAGCATCGTGGCGGCCTGCCAGCGCGGTTTCGATGGTCTCCTCGGCCTCGCCATCCATGCCCAACACGATGTAGCCCATGGCTTGCAGCTCGGTGATCGTGTCCGCCAGATTGCGCAAGCGCAGATAGGGTTGGCGTTCCAGCGCCCCGCTGGCGGTTTTGGCCAAAGCGCCGGTTTCCGGTGCAGAGTTGTGGCGGGTGCCAATCACCGCCAGGGCGCCAAACACTTCGGCGGAGCGCAGGATGGCGCCGACGTTGTGCGGATCGGTCACGCGATCTAGCAGGATGAGCCGCTGCGGACGGTCGTCATCGGCAATGGCCACATCCGAGAGCTTGCCCCAATTGAGCGGCTTCACCTCCAGCGCAGCGCCCTGGTGTACAGATTGAGGATCGAGCGGCGCGTTGAACTTGCGCGGGTCTACCACCTCCGGCGTCATACCCGACTCAGCGATGGCCTCTGCCAACTTATCCGCGGCATTTTTGGTCACGATGAGTCGCAGTTTTTCACGTTTTGGATTCGCCAGAGCGTCGCGCACCGCGTGCAGGCCAAACAACCAGACGGTTTCCGCCGCATCTTTGCGTTTCTGCTGCTCTTTCTGCACGACCCATTTGGGTTTTTTCATCGCTCTGACACCTTCAAAATATAGAGGGTTCACCAATGCGGAAAAGAAGCGGGCTCTGCAAGGTATTTTCTGGTTGACGCCCCCAACAACTGCCAATAAATACCCCCTCACACCGAGGCCAGCGGGCCTCAAGAAAGTGGGCGACAGGCCGCAAGGTGTGGCAGGGGACTGTAACTCCCTCGCGGAGACGCACGCTTGGTTCGATTCCAAGGTCGCCCACCACTTTCTTCCCTTCCGATGTAGATATTTGGTGCCAGAGTGGTCGCCAGCCATGTGCTTGATATTGCGCCAAAACCACAGTTTTCCGGCCCAAACTCGGAGAAACACACTGTTTCCACATGATTAAAGGTTAACGGCGATCCATTTGTTGAAAACAACCGCTTAACATGTAAGGACAAACCTGTGATTTCCACAAAATCATTGTCTTGTGCGTTAGGAGGACCATCGTTCCATGTTACTTACACTGTTGCTGAGCACATCCGCATTGGCCTTGGGCGCCATGGTTGCCACCCCGCAAAACGATGATGATGTTGAAGGCCCGGATGGGACGACACCACCGCTGGAACCAACATCTGAAACCGGCACCGGCGGCAGTGACATTCTGCACGGCACCATCGAAGACGAGGTGATGCGTGGCTATGGTGGCAACGACCTGATGCAGGCCTTTGCCGGAAACGACCTGCTGTTTGGTGGAGACGGCAATGACGAACTTTATGGCGCCGAGGGCGAGGACACCCTGCGCGGCGGCACAGGTGATGACTGGCTGTTTGGCGAGGCAGGCAGCGACTATCTGCTAGGCAAAGATGGCAACGACAGTCTGAGCGGCGGCACCGGCACTGACCTGCTAAAAGGCGGGCGTGGCGATGATGTGCTCGACGGCACCGATGGCGTCGAAGATGCCACTGATAGCGATACGCTAGAAGCCGGCGATGGCAATGACCTGCTGTATGGTGACAATGGCGACGTGCTGTCCGGCGGCGCGGGCGTGGACAGCTTTGAGGTGATTGTTGATCCCAACAGTGACTCCATGGTGCACATCCGCGACTTTGACCTGACCGCAGTTGACGGCGATGCAGTGGAAACCATCACTCTGCTGGATCAAAACGGCGATCAAATCCCGCTGGAGGATCTCCTCCAACTCGACGCGCCAATGTTGACCATTGTGGATGCCGAAGACGGCACCGGGGCACTCTTGCGTTTCAACGATGTGACTGTGGCTTTGGTCGAAGGCGTGAGCGCCAGCGATTTGCTCAACGACACAAGCAGCTGGCTTGGCAACACGTCCGCGCCCACGCCTGAGCCGATTTTTGGCACCGGCGGTGCGGAAGAACTGACCGGCGGCCAAGGCGACGATGCCATCCGCGCCTATGGCGGTGACGACCTTGTTGATGGCAACGGCGGTGACGATCGTGTGCTGGCGGGTGCCGGTGACGACACTGTCTATGGCGGCACGGGTAATGACGTGCTGCGCGGCATGGATGGCAATGACTCCTTGGAAGGTGGTTCTGGAGACGACTACCTGCTGGGCAAGTCTGGCGATGATACGTTGCTGGCCGGCACCGGCACCGATGTGCTCAAGGGCGGCATTGGCAGCGACCTTCTGGATGGCCGCGATGGCGCGGTGTCCGGTGCGGACAGCGACACATTGGAAGGCGGGGATGACAACGACCGTCTGATTGGCGACAACGGCGATGTGCTGACCGGCGGCGCGGGCATCGACGACTTTGAAGTCGTGGTCGACCCGGACGGCGCGGAGGTGGTGCAAATCACCGATTTTGACCCAACCGAGCAGGACCGTAACGACGCCGAGACAATCACCCTGCTGGATGAAAACGGACAGCTATTGCCGGCCTCCGATTTTAACAATCCGGACACCACCGCCTTGTGCATTCATGATGCCGAAGATGGCAGCGGTGCGATCCTGCAACTTGACGGCGTGGATGTGGCCTTTGTCGCCGGCGTCACCGCCAGTGAGCTGCAAGACAACATCGACAGCTGGCTTGGCAACCTCGTGGGACCTCAGGTTCAGTCGAACCACGGCACGGGCGCTTCTAACGACCTCGCAGGCACCGACGACGCAGAAGTCATCCGCGCCTATGGGGGCAATGACACAGTGGAGGCCGCGGGCGGGGACGACCTGCTCTTTGCAGGCAATGGTGATGATGTGGTCGATGGCGGCGATGGCGATGACACGCTACGCGGTGGCTTCGGCAACGACCTGCTAGAAGGTGGCGACGGCGATGATTACCTGCTGGGCAAATTTGGCGATGACACGCTGGAAGCCGGTGAAGGCACTGACCTGCTCAAAGGCGGCAGTGGGGACGATCTGCTGAATGGCCAGGACGACGGAGAGGATCCGACAGACAGCGACACGCTTATCGGCGGCGACGGGGACGATCACCTGATCGGCGACAACGGCGATGTTCTGGAAGGCGGTGAAGGCTACAACACCTTTGAAGTGGTCCGCCACGCAGATGCTGGTGCCGTCGTGCATATCCGGGATTTTGAGCCCACCACACAATACGGCCAAGACAAGGACGTCATCACATTTGTCGACGACAATGGCGATCCGATGCCAGTGGATCAGTTCTCGCCGCCCTTCATCAATCTTGTGGACGACGCGGACGGCAATGGTGTGTTTGTACAGGTCAACGGCCAAACAACCGTGTTCCTGGAAGGGGTGACTGCCCAACAGCTGGAAGGCCTCAACAACCGTTGGGTTGGAAACTACGCCTCCTGATGAGATGCGCGACAGGTGGTTCTTTGTGAGATCACCTGTCGGCCTTGATTGCCCGGCCCATGACCCAATCATACAGCCGTGGCGACAGCCGCATCATCACGTCTGACAGTCTGGCGACGCGGCCGACAAAGATGTCGGTTTTGCCGCGCTTTAAACCCCGCAGGATGATGGCGGCGGCCTGATCCGGCGTAACCACATCCACCGCATCCTGCGCCGCGCCGGGGCGGGTCAGCCCGTCTGTGTCCGCATTGGGATTGCCCACATTGGTGGCAACGAAGGCTGGTGCTGCGATCACCGTTTTCACGCCGTGGACCGCCTCCTCCACCCGCAGAGAGGCAAAGAACCCAGTCATGGCGTGCTTGGAGGCAGCGTAGCTGGCGCGGTGACGCAATGGGGCAAAGCCTGCCACCGAAGTGATCGCCAGATGGGTGCCATTGGAGGCGCGCAACGCGGGCAGGAAGGCTTTGGCCATGGCGGCGGCGGCAAAGTAGTTGATGTCAAACAGGCGGCGATGGGCCTGCTCCTGCAGGTCGTCAACCGGCGCGATGGCTGTCACCCCAGCACCATAGATCACCAGATCGATGCTGTCATGGCAGGCCAGAATTTTGGTGCAGCAATCTTTCAACGCGCGCGGGTCGGTGACGTCACATTTCATCGGCAGCTGGGTGGCCGTATGAGGCAGGTGCGAAACGTTCAAATCCAGCAGAACCACACGCCAGCCTTCGGCCTGTAACTGCGTTGACAGGGCGGTGCCTAGACCGCCTGCCCCGCCAGAGATTACGGCGGTTTTGAGAGGCAAGTTTTCTGGGGCCATGTTCATTTGTCCTGCGCCTTGAGCCAATGGTCAAACACTTCTCGGCTGGTTTTCTCCGGCGTGTAGCCAAAGTTGCGCTTGAGCGCCTCGTTGGACAGCACCGGGCGGTACTGCAGAAAGCGCACCTGTTCTGGTCCGTATTGGCTCAGGCCCAGCGGGCGCGCGCTGGCCAGCGCTGCTTTGAACACCCAAGCCGGAAGGCGCAGGATGGGTTTTTGCAGGATGTCGGCCAGATCCTGCACGCCAAGCGCGCCGTCGCCTGCCACGTTGAAAATACCCGCCGGACCATTGGTGGCGGCGCGTCTCAGAATGCGGGCCAGATCGCGGGTCCAAATGAAAACAAAAGGACTTTCGCTGCCGCTGACCGCCAAAAGGCGCGGCCGGCGGAACAGGTCAGTGATCTGATTATTGGTCTCGCGCCCCAAGACCGTGCCGACCCGCAAGATCACTTGCTCCAGATGTGGCGCGTTGTGACGGGTGTCGGCCAGAAACTCCTCCACCAACCGCTTGTGATGGGCATAGGCAAACTCTTCGTTGCCTCGGATAGCGTCTGTTTCGGTGAGCGGCACCGGGTTGTTGGCGTGATAGCCGTAAGCCGCCCCGGATGAGGTTACCACCAGGCGCTTGGTACCTGCCGCGAGCGCAGCGTTGACCACGTTTTTGGTGCCGGTCACGTCGACATCATAGGCAAAGTCACGGCCGCTGCCGGGCGGCGGTGTCACGATGGAGGCCAGATGCACAATCACATCCGGCTGGTGCCGCGCGATGACTCGCAAGGGCGCGTCAGTGGTCACATCCATCGGGCGGAAACGCGCGTTATCTGGCAAGTCTTCGGGCACCGCCACGTCACAGGCAATAACCTCATGGTCTGTGTCTGCCAGTTCCGCCAACAGGCTGCGCCCCACCATGCCAGCGGCGCCGGTGATCAATATGCGTGTCATCGTGCGGCCCTTGTCCGGTTCATCAGCGCGGCCAAACCAAGACCAGTGATCGCATGCCAGACGCCCCAGAAAGCGGCGACCACGGCCATACCTCCTAGACCGCCAAAGAAAGCGAAGATCAGGATCAGTCCCAGGCCAGAGTTCTGGATACCGGTTTCAATGGTGACGGCGCGGCGATCGTAGGGTGATAGGCGGGCAAGTGTCGCAAGGCCATAGCCGCCCGCCAAGGCCAGCGCATTGTGCAGCACCACCAACAGCGCCACTGCCCCTGCGAAGAGTTTGAAGTTCTGCCAGTTGTTTGCCAGTGCCAAGATGATGAACGCGAGAAAAATCACCATCGACAGGGTCTGTAGCGGACCACGTAATTTGGCGGCCAACGCAGGCTTTGCCGCGCGCAAGGTAACTCCCAAAACGAGCGGCAGCACCAGCATGAAGCCAACCGTGATCGCCACCGAGACTGGATCAATCTTCGTCGCCTGAAGGATTTCCCGCGTGGGTGCGTAGAGGCCGCCCCACAGCGCAATATTGAGTGGCGTCAACAGGATCGCGCCCACCGTGGCAAAGGCGGTCATTGAGACGGACAGCGCCGCGTTGCCGCCGGCGCGGTGGGTGATGAAGTTGGAGATGTTCCCGCCCGGACAGGCCGCCACCAGCATCAGCCCCAGCGCGATAGACGGTTGCGGCTGTGTGACCAGCACCAGCAAAAACGTCAGTGCGGGCAGCAGAAAAAACTGGCTTGCCAACCCGGTCAACAAGGCGCGTGGCGTGTAGAGCAGACGACGGAAATCACTGGGCGTGAGATCGATGGCGATGGAGAACATCACCACCGCCAAAACCGCGTTTAACACGGTCATTGAGGTGGCGCTGAAGTTGAGCGCAACACTGTCTATGGCGGTCGCGTCCATCAGCCCTGCCCTGTTTGCAGCGATTTGATCCAGCCGGTGACCGCACCGCGATAGGTGGCTTTGTCCACGTAATAGGCCATGCGCGGCAGATCGAGGTAGTCCATGCCGCCAGTAGCACGGTCAAAGCTTGCCGATTTCTCAGTCTGCAGTTTTTTGGCGGCCTTGAAACCATCCCGCAAACCAGTGATATAGCGCGCCACCATCTCGGCTTGCTCGTGCCGCCCTTGCCAGCCCAGACCCGTGGCCTCCACCATGCCCAACACAAAAAGATCGTCCCGCGCCGGATGGAAGGCGTTGAGGTAGAGGTGCGGCGCGTCCCCGCGCCAGTTCAGCAGTGTTTTGTCAACAAACGGATAGTGCAGCTTGTAGCCCGTGGCGGCGAGGATCATGTCATACTCCGCCGCTGTGCCGTCTTTGAAGGTCACGGTGTGGCCCGACATGTCCGCGATGTCGACGCGAATGGCAATGTCGCCGTGGCCCGCGTGATACAGCACCAGCGAGTTCACCACCGGATGGCTTTCGTACAGTTTGTAGTCCGGTTTGGGGAAGCCGTATTTCTGAGGATCCCCCACAAACCAGCTCAGGATCAGACTGTCGATCGGACGCTTGAGCCACATCGGTAGCTTGATCGCCCCGCCCATCGTATCCGCCGGTTTGCCAAAGACATATTTGGGCACAAAGTAATAGCCGCGCCGCATGGAGATGTCGCAGCTTGCGCCGTGGTGTACGGCATCTACCGCGATGTCGCAACCGGAGTTGCCCGCGCCCACGATCAAAACGCGCTTGCCGGCAAACTGCTCCGGATGGCGGTATTGCGACGCGTGGATCAGCTCGCCGTCAAACTGGCCCGGGAACTGCGGCATGTTGGGCTCACTCAATGTGCCATTGGCGATCAACACACCCGCATAAATCGCCTCTGTCTGTTGCCCATTCTGAAGGGTGATCACCTTCCACCCCTCGCCGCTCTCCCCCAACGGCGCCACCTGCACCACTTCGGTGTTGAACTGGTAGTGACTGCGCAGGTCAAAATGGTCCGCAAAGTCTCGGAAATACTGCGCCATCTCGCGATGGGACGGGTATTCGGCCACCTCCGCCTTCATCGGGAAATCGGCAAACTCGGTCATGGTTTTGGACGAGATCAGATGCGCGCTTTCATACATCGTGGAGCGCGGTGCCTCGATGTCCCAAAGGCCACCGACATCGCTGTGCAGCTCAAAGCCGTCAAAGGCGATACCTTGCTCCTTCAGAACCTTGGCCATCGCCAGCCCCATCGGCCCCGCCCCAATCAGCGCAAATTTGTCGCTTGTGTGCATCTTCTTCCTCTCCCCAAGAGAGTTTTAAATTGAACATTCGTTAAAAGTAAGGCAAGCTCTTTTTATGCTGAAAGACATTCCTCAAGAAAAACAACGACAAAGAGCCCCCTCCAAACGGGCTTTGGAAACCCGCGCGCGCATTATGGACGCGGCAGAGCGGGTGTTTGCCCAAAGTGGGTTTGATGCGGCCTCGATTCGAGACATCGCCGCAGAGGCCGAGGTGCAAGGCGCGCTGGTGAACCACCACGGCGGCAGCAAAGAGGAACTGTTCTGGCGTGTGGTGGCGCGGCGGGCTGATGTATTGGGCGAGGCCCGTATCGCCGCGCTGGAGGCTCGAAAGGTACAAGGACCGCTGACCGTGCCCGCCATTCTGGAGTGTTTCTTTGGACCGTTTTTTGAGCGCATCGACGTGGGCGGGCCGCAATGGGTGGCTTATGCGCGGATCGTGGCTTTTGTTTCGGCGGATGAGCGTTGGAAAGACCTGGCGGCGATCTGTTTTGACCCAACCGCCAACCGCTTTGTGGAGGAACTCGCGGCGCTCTACCCGGCGCAGGCGCGGGCGGCCGTGGCCAACAGTTTTGTCTATTCGGCTGCGGGTATGTTGGCCTTGATCACCTCACAATGGCGCATGGATGTCTTAAGTGACGCCTCATCAAGCGCCGCAAACCATCTCGACGAATTGGTGGCCTTCTGCACCGCCGGGATACACGCGGCGGCACAGCGGGCATAAGGCTGGGTTCGCCCTTAAGGCATCATCACAGCCGCACGCTCATAGGCAACCGTGTCAGTGCCCAGATCATCATAAAGCAGCGTCACGTCCACGGTTTTGACCGAGCCAAGCGGCTGCGTGATGAAGATTTGCGTGTCCTCGGGAATGGTCATGGCATTTTCGATATCCGGCGGGCATTCCGGGATCGGAAAGACCTCCGCCGGGCCGCCGTTGATCACATATTGCACCTCATATAGCCCGCAGCGCCAGGCCAGCAGATGGGTGAAATACACCAGATCCTGCCCGTCAAATTCGCGCACACCAATCCAGCTGGTTTTGGTTGCCTCCAAGATGGGCCGCACCTCGCCCGCAGTGAGGAATTTGCCGGTGGGGGTTTGATCTTCGGCCACGCGGTCTTCCGCCAGAGCAGCGGTGCCCAACACGCCTAGACAGAGAGTGGCCAGCATAAAGAGTTGCATAAGCGAACGCCTTTCTATGATTTCTTCAAAAAGTGTAATGCCCGCTTTTGCCACGGGCCTATGCCACGTATAGTCGGCGCAAGCATCGTGCAGGGCAATAGAAGAATGACAAGTAAAGCGCTGAAATCGCAGGTCTTCAACGTGGTGGTGGTCGGCCAAAATGGCCGTCTGATGTATGAGGCGGCGCTGTTTGCAGCCTCGCTGCGCGCCAAGTCGCCGAAGTTTTCCGGCAAGCTGTTTGTGGCCGAACCCGTGCCGGGGCCGCGCTGGGAAAAAGACCCGCGCATCAGCAATCCGGATGTGCGTGCTCTGCTGGAAGATCTTGGTGCGGAGGTTTTGCCGTTTGAGACCCCGGTCTTTGGCGAGCCTTATGCCTATGGGAATAAGATCGAGCTGTTGTCCGCCCTGCCCGCCGGCGAACCGTTTGTGTTTTTTGACACAGACACGTTGATCATGGACGAGCTGAGCACGGTGCCGTTTGATTTTGACCGACCTTCGGCGTCGTTGCGAGTGGAAGGCACCTGGCCGATTCCGCCGCTGTATGGGCCGCAATACACCGGCATCTGGAAAGCGCTGTATGACCGCTTTGGATTGGCTTTTGAAAGCTCGTTGGATCTGAGCCAGCCGGATGAATACTGGCGGCGGTATCTCTATTTCAACGCGGGATTCTTCTATTACCGCTGCCCCAAAGTGTTTGGGGAGCTGTTCCTTGAGTACGCCCGAAGTGTGAGTGACAATCCACCGGATGAGCTGGCCTGTCAGGCGATTTACCCCTGGCTGGACCAGATTGTTTTGCCGCTGGTGATCCACGGACTTGGCGGTGGGCGTGATGCCTTGCCATCGGGGTATCTGGATGGATCGGTGAGCTGTCACTACCGGCTGATGCCACTGCTCTATGCGCGGGAAAGGGATGCGGTTGTAGAGGTGCTCGAAGAGGTCACTGCGCCCAACAAAATCAAAAAAGTGCTGAAGCAATATGATCCGTTCAAGCGCATGATTTATCAGAACCGCGGCCACAAGGCGCGGGCTTTGTTTGATCAGGCGCATCTGCCGCGCAAGGAACAGGCCATTCGCAACACGTTGAAGAAAAACGGCTATTGGCTGCGCTAGCGGCTGGTACATGCGAGGGGCGCTGCCCCTGGGCCCTCTGCGAGGGCCCCACCCCGGGATATTTTTGGCAAGAAGAAGCGGGCCGAATGGTGTTCAGGGCAGCGCGGTTTTGGCGGCCAATGTGTTCTGGTATTGCGGAATTTTGAGGAAATGCGCCTTTCGGCAATCTAAGGCGCCAACTTTGGTTGCGTGATGGCTTGGGTCTGCCTAACACTTGGCGCGATAATTTTAGGGAGAACACACGATGTCTGAAGCGACATACGGTTTTGACACATTGCAAATTCACGCCGGCGCGCGGCCCGATCCGGCCACCGGCGCGCGGCAGACGCCGATTTACCAATCCACCGCTTACGTGTTCCGCGACGCCGAGCACGCGGCTGCGCTCTTCAACCTGCAAGAAGTGGGCTACATCTACTCCCGCCTGACCAACCCAACCGTGGCCGTGCTGCAAGAGCGCATTGCGACCCTGGAAGGCGGCGTGGGTGCGGTCTGCTGTTCGTCTGGTCACGCCGCACAGATCATGGCGCTGTTCCCACTGATGCAGCCGGGCTGCAACGTGGTCGCCTCCTCCCGCCTCTATGGTGGCACCATCACTCAATTCAGCCAAACCATCAAACGTTTTGGCTGGTCCGCAACCTTTGTGGATACCGACGATCTGGACGCAGTGGCAGCGGCGATTGATGAAAACACCCGCGCGGTATTCTGCGAGTCTGTTGCGAACCCAGGTGGCTATATCAGCGACATCGAGGCGCTGGCCAAAGTGGCCGACAACGCCGGTGTGCCGCTAATCGTGGACAACACCTCCGCCACGCCCTACCTCTGCAATCCAATTGCCTTGGGCGCCACCTTGGTCGTGCACTCCACCACCAAATACCTGACCGGCAACGGCACCGTGACCGGCGGCTGTATTGTTGACAGCGGCAAATTTGACTGGTCCGCCTCTGATAAATTCCCATCGTTAAGCCAGCCGGAACCGGCCTACCACGGCCTGCGCTTCCATGAGACCTTTGGCCCGCTGGCCTTCACTTTTCACGGCATCGCCATTGGTCTGCGCGACCTCGGCATGACCATGAACCCGCAGGCGGCGCATTACACGCTGATGGGTATTGAAACGTTGTCGTTGCGCATGGAGCGCCACGTGGAAAATGCCAAAACCGTTGCCGGTTGGCTCGAAGGTCATGAGCATGTGGACTATGTGACCTACGCCGGTCTGCCCTCCTCGCCCTACCATGATCGCGTCGAGCGGATCTGTCCAAAAGGCGCAGGCGGTCTGTTCACCGTGGCGCTCAAGGGCGGCTATGACGCCTGTGTGAAGTTTGTCGACAGCCTGGAAATCTTCTCCCACGTCGCCAACCTCGGCGATGCGCGCAGCCTGGTGATCCACTCGGCCTCCACCACCCACCGTCAGTTGACACCGGAACAGCAGGAAGCGGCGGGCGCAGGGCCAAATGTCGTGCGGATTTCGATTGGCATTGAAAACAGCGAAGACCTGATTGCCGATCTGGATCAGGCGCTGAAGAAAGCCCACAGCTGAGCCTGACAGGTACGGTGAACGCCTTGGAAGACCGCCCCAATCACGTGTTTGGGGCGGTCTTTGTTTACCACAAGGTCACTTTGTGGCCGCAAACCGCCGAAGGCTGGCCAAATAGCGGCGGCTTTTTCTTCCCCTTCGGCGATAACTTGCTATAAATCCTACAATTCTGAGCAAGGTCGCGCCTTGCCAATCACTCGCATGCTAGGGCTTGATGCATGACTCCGGATCTTGCGCTTACACTTTCCTTTGAAGGCATTGGCCTTTTGACCCGCGTGCCGGGGGGCTGGCATTTGCTGGGAGAAGTGGGGCTCGACAGCCCGGATCTGGCAGGGGATCTGGCGCAGTTGCGGGCGCAGGCTGTGGCCGTGGGGGGCGAGGGCTTTACCACCACACTGGTGCTGCCCAACGATCAGATCAAATACCTGACCCTGCCTGCGGGCCGGATGAGCGAGAAAAAGCGCCGCCAGAAGGCAGAGGATGCGCTGGAGGCGGAAACGCCTTATCGTGCGGATCAACTGGTGTTTGACATCGCGCTGCGGGATCGCACACCGCAGGTGGCGGCCGTGGCGCGCGACACGCTGGATGAGGCCGAAGCCTTTGCGGTGGAGCATGCGTTTAATCCGGTGGCGTTCAGCGCCATCCCACCCGAAGACAGCTTTGCCACCGCGCCGGATTTTGGCGACACGGCGCAGGCGCGCGCGGCGGAGATCAAGGTCAAGGCCGACAAGATCGCGATTTTGGTTGTGAGCGAAGGACCGCTGCCGGAGCCTGAGCCAGAGCCGGAACCTCTTCCCGAGCCAACGCCCGAACCCAAACCGGAGGCGACACCACAAGCGGAGCTGAAGCTGGACATCCCACCGGCGCCACCAGCCTCGGTGGAGCCGGCTGCTGAAGAGCTGCCCGCGCCGACGCCTGTTGAAGAGACGCCTGCGACGCCGCAGGAGACTGTCCCTGAGACGCAAGTTGAGACACCGGTTGCCCCCGCCCCGGAGCCAGTTGAGCTAACAGAACCTCAGGCCACGGAGCCTGAGAAAACGGCAGCAGCAAACACAGACACACCAAAGTCCGAGGCCAAACCTGAGGCCGCGCCAGAAAAACCAACTGCGCCCGAAAAAGCCAAGGCACCCGAACCAGCCGCGCCCACGGAAGATCCAAAACCAGAAGAGCCAGCTGCAGCGTTTGCGTCAATCCGCGCGCAGAAAGCCGCGCCGGAGGAAGCCAAAGCTGCGCCAGAGTTGAGCGGTGTCACCCGCAAAGTCAGTGGCACCAATGCACCCAGCATTCCAACCGGCACCGGCGACGGCAAGCCCCCGCCGCTGCGGTTTGATCCGGCGAAAGCGGTGGCTGGTCTTAAGACCGAAAAAAACGACGCGTCCGAAGAAGCCGCAGTAGACACCGGCGACGCATCTGATGCAGAGGCCGCAACCTTTGCCAGCGCACGCAGCAAGACCAAAGTGGCCGGTCCTGCGCCGAAGGTTGGCAATAAGCTGTCCAAATCTAAGGCCAGGAAAGCCGCCAAAGACGCCTCTGCCAAAGAAAAGCAGAAGATGACCATGTTTGGCGCGCGTCCACAGGAGGTGCGGGGCAAGCCGAAACATCTGGGGCTGATCCTAACGACGCTGCTGCTGGTGCTGATGGCAATTGTGGCCTTGTGGGCGACCTACGCCACAGAGGATGGGCTGGCCGGCCTGTTTGGGGCGGACGAGCCTGAAGCCGTTGAAGTTGCCGTTGCGCCAACTGCAGCCGCCCCCGAGGCCGCGATTGAAACCGCCGCAGTTGCAGACAGCGCTGCGGTCCCTGCCCCTGAGACTGCCCCAGAAGATGTGACTTCGGCGGATGCAGAGTTGTCACTGGAACCAGAGCTGCCAGAAACGGACGCGCCCATGGTGGTGACCGTGCCCGATGGCATGACACCCAATCCGACCGAGAACGTGGACACCGCTCTTTTGGAGCCGCTCACACCGGAGAGCATCACCGACAGCGCCGAAATCGAGGCGATGCTGGATGATGTGAGCGACGGCAATGTTGATCCCGCGGAGGCCGAGGCCCGGTATGCCGTAACCGGCATCTGGCAGCGCGCACCGGAACAGCCGTTTGAGCTGACCTCAGACAGCAGCGATGACATCTACATTGCGTCTGTGGACCGCGACACCCTGGGGTTTGACGCCGTGGCCCTGCCTGCGCCAGAGGCACTGGACACCGATCGTCCCGCCCGGGCGCAAGTGAACCCTGTGGCGGCCGACACCACCTTTGATCTGGATGAACGCGGCCTGGTGATTGCCACCGCAGAAGGCGCCCTGAACCCCGAAGGCGTGATGGTCTTTGCCGGACGCCCGGCGGTGGTTCCGGTGGCCTATCCCAAACGCATCAAAGTAGGTGAGGAATCGCAGATCAGCGAGGCCGACAGCACCCGCTTGGCCGCCCTGCGCCCCAAACTGCGCCCCGGCGACCTGCAAGAGCAAAATGAACGTGCCAACTTTGGCGGCTTGACCCGCGAAGAACTGGCCGCAGTTCGTCCCAAACTGCGCCCGGCAAACGCCAAGCTGGCGGATGAGAAAGACACCACGCCAACGCAGTTTGCCGTCAAAGCCTCCCCGCGGCCGCGCCTGAAGCCTTCAAACATTGCACAACTGGCAGCGCGCGCCGCGCCAGAAAGCAACTCCACAACCACCACAACAGCGGCGGCTGTGCCCGCGGCAGCGTCGGTGGTTCCCGACATTCCGACCACCGCCTCGGTGGCACGTCAGGCCACCATCAAGAACGCAATCAACCTCAATAAGGTGAACCTGATTGGCGTTTACGGCACCTCGTCCAACCGCCGCGCCTTGGTGCGCTTGTCCAGTGGGCGCTACAAGAAGGTGCAGGTTGGCGACCGCGTAGATGGCGGCCGCGTCTCCGCCATCAGCCAAGATGAGCTGCACTACACCAAAGGCAACCGGAAAGTGGTGTTAAAGATGCCAAAGGGCTGAGCCTTCGGCGCTCCTTTACTCCGCGACCACAGGATGCACGGTGCCTTCATAGACTGTGCCCCAAATCTTCACATCTTTGATGTCGGTGGTGGGCACCTCATAGGGGTTGGCCTCCAGCACCACAAAATCCGCACGTTTACCCGCGCGAATGGAACCGAGATCGTGCTCCCGCTTCATCACCCAGGCCGCGTCAATGGTAATGGCGCGCATTGCCTCATGCACAGTCAGAGCCTCAACCTGCGCATTCTGCATGCCATTGATGGTGGTCCGGTTCACCGCCGCATCCGCCAAAACCAGTGGGCTGAGCGGGGCCATGGGATTGTCCGAATGCAACGCAACCGTCACCTTTTGGCGCGTCGCTGCACCAAGCGGTACCATGTAGCGGGCGATGTCCTCTCCCAGCCAGTTCTGCGCATATATGTCCGCCAGAATATACTGGTAGTACGGGTTGGCGGAGACCGCCATGCCAAGCGCCCCCATCTGGCGCAGCTGCTCTTCGTGGGCAAAAGCAAAATGCTCCAACGTGGTGCGGTGATCAAACCGCGGAGTTTCCGCCTGAGCCCGTTGCACGATGCCAATCAACGCCTCAGCCGACTTGTCGCCATTTGTATGGGCATGGATCTGAAACCCCTGGTTCCAGAAGAAGCGCGCCCATTTTTCCGTCTCACTGAGCGGCGCCATCCAGATGCCTTCGTGCCCGTCCTTGTAACCTGGGAAACTATATTGACTGAGGCCGGAGAAGATTGCCCCATCCATCATGATTTTGAAGTGATCCTTGATTGCCACCAGCTCGGTATTGCCGGCGCGCCAGCCTTCGATCTCCGCCAACGCCTCTTCCGGCGTTTTCTTCCGCGCAAGAAAATCTGTGATGATGGGGGTCAGTACTAGCCGCGTCCGTGGCTGGATGTGATCCGCAGTCGCGCGGATCAGTGCAATTTCCCCCTCAGGATCACCAAAAATACCTGTGCCCATGTCCAGGGCTGAGGTCACACCGGCCTGATGCAGCATCTCATAAAAGTTCTCCATGCCCTTGCCGTAGCGATCCGGCGCAAACAGGAAGGGCATTTTGGCGACGAGCACTTTGGCACCGTTTTCCCAAAAATGACCATCTTCCCAACTTGCCTCCTCCGGATAGACCTGCGCGTCCGCCTCGGTGATGCCAAGCAGGTCCAGCGCTGCGTCATTGCCGATCACCTCATGAAAGCTGCGGTGCCAGATCATGACCGGCGTGTCCGGGAACAGCTCATTGAGCAGCGGACGTTTCACCTCCCCGTGCCACAGCTGGTGATAGCCCCAAGCGATGAACGGCACAGACGCGTCATGGTCAGAGGCATCATGCGCCGCAACCAACTCTTTCAGGCGCGCGACGTAATCTTCATGGGTTTTGGCCCCCGGAAAGTCTCCGGTTGGCAAATGCCAATCATCCGGCGCCAGAAACGGAAACTGGGTCAGAACAGCGGGCAAAGACGGGTGAATGTGCGGGTCAATAAACCCCGGCATCAGCACCTTGTCGGCAAAGCGCTCATCCACCACAGCCCCGTGATTTTCGATGTAGTCGCTCAAGCTGTCCAGACTGCCAACAGAGACAATCCGACCGTCTTCGACGGCCACCGCCGTCGCTTCGGGAATATTGGTCTCCATCGTGATGATTTTCTGGGCTGTGTAAATTGTCATGTCAGCGGCCTGAACCGCGGTTGACACAAGCAGAGCGCCCATGGCGCCAAGGGCAAATTTCAACATGCAACCACTCTTTCAAAAGGACTTCTGAGTTCACCTTAGAAGTGTGGGACCACAAAACAACAGACCTTCGCGCACAAAAAAGCGCCGCCCACCGCATGAATGGACGACGCTTCCCTCGCTCCAACCGCGGTTGGAAGGATACCTGTGAGGCTTATTCGGCGGCTTGGATTTCGCCGTTGTTGATCTGCTCTTGTTCGATGGATTCAAACAGCGCTTTGAAGTTGCCTTCGCCAAAGCCGTCGTCACCCTTACGCTGGATGAACTCGAAGAAGATCGGGCCAATCACCGTTTTGGAGAAGATCTGCAGCAGAATTTTGGTCTCGCCGCCATCCACAACACCTTCACCATCGATCAGGATGCCGTGCTTTTTCATGTGCTCGATGGGCTCGTCATGGCCAACCACACGCTCTTTGGACAGATCGTAGTAGGCGTCAGGGGGACCAGGCATGAACTTGATGCCCTTGTCGGCAATCTTGTCGGTGGACGCATAGATGTCGTTGGTGCCCACCGCGATGTGCTGGATGCCCTCGCCGTTGTATTTCTTCAGATAGGCCACGATCTGACCGGTCTCGCCACGGTCCTCGTTGATCGGGATGCGGATCTTGCCGCAAGGCGATGTCAGCGCGCGGGAGAACAGACCAGTGAACTTGCCTTCGATGTCAAAGAAACGGATTTCACGGAAGTTGAACAGATCACCGTAGAACTTGAACCACTTGTCCATGTTGCCTTTGAACACGTTGTGGGTCAGGTGGTCGAGGTAGAAGAACCCGTCACCTTCCGGCTTGGAAGTCACCAGCCAGTCGAACTCTTCGTTGAAGGGCGAGGTGTCGTAATACTGGTCGGTGAAGTAGATCAACGAGCCGCCGATGCCCTTGATCGCAGGCCACGCCAGAGTTTTATCGTCTGAATCGTAAGCTTCCGCGCCCTTGGACACCGCGTGCTCATAGGCTCTCTGCGCGTCCACAACGCGCCAGCCCATGGACGGAGCGCAGGGGCCGTGCTCTTCGACAAAGCGCGCAGCAAAGCTGTTTGGTTCGTTGTTGAGGATGTAGGTCACATCGCCCTGCTGCCACAGCTCGATGGCTTTGGTCTTGTGGTTGGCGACGTGGGCATAGCCCATTTTTGTGAAGAGATCGCGCAGCTCCTGCGGCTCGGGATGGGCAAACTCGACAAACTCAAAGCCGTCGGTGCCAGCAGGGTTGAAATCGGAAATCTCGGCGCGTGGCGCATCATGTGGGAAAGGACCCATGTCGCGTCTCCTTTTGGGGATTCTTGGATGTTGATGTTCGCTGAGGCAAGAATACGCCGCCAATCATGCGGAAACGCCGCGAAGTAACGTGCAATTCCGACAAAATCCGCGTAGTCTACGCACAAAGTTTACCATTCACGCGAAAGATACGCAGATGCTAGACACCATCGACATGCGCCTGCTCTCCGCGCTTCAGAAAAACGCCCACCTCACCGCACAGGAGTTGGGTGAGATCCTCAACCTCTCGCCCAGTCAGGCCGGGCGGCGACGGCAAAGACTGGAGGCGGATGGCTATATCGAAGGCTACAATGCCCGTTTGAGCCCACAAAAGCTGGGCCTATCGGTGCAGGCCTTTATTCAGGTGCAACTGGGCACTCATGGGCCGGAGAACTCGCAAAGCTTTGCCACTTTGATCAGCACCCGTGCCGAAATTGTCAGCGCATGGACTTTGACCGGGGATGCAGACTATTTGCTGCGCGCCTATTGTGAGGATCTTAATGCGCTAAACCGCTTGATTCATGAGGTTTTGCTCCCACATGCGGCGGTAAGCCGTGTGCAAAGCCAGATTGTCATGGACCAACTCAAAAGAGACGCCCCGCTGCCCACCTAAGCGCCGCGACAGAACAGGACACAGGACGTATGGAAGACGCCCTTTATACCGCCACTATTTTCCTGATCACCGCGGTGATCGCGGTGCCGATTTCCTCCCGGTTGGGGCTGGGTTCGGTGCTGGGATATTTGGCAGCCGGTATCTTGATTGGCCCCGTTTTGGGGCTGGTTGGCACGCATGAGGCCGATGAACTGCTTCACTACGCTGAATTTGGCGTGGTGATGATGCTGTTTATCATTGGCTTGGAGCTGGACCCGCGTGCGCTATGGGCGATGAAAGACAAGCTGTTGGGCCTTGGCGGGCTACAGATTGGCCTGACCACCGGCGCCGTCGCCACCGCCTGTATCTTCCTGGGCTTCTCTGTGAACGTGGCCATTGCCACCGGCCTGATCTTTGCCCTCAGTTCAACCGCAATTGTGCTGCAAACATTGGCCGAAAAAGGCCTGATGCAAACCGGCGGTGGGCGCTCGACCTTCTCCGTTCTGCTGGCCCAAGACATTGCCGTGATCCCGATGCTGGCGCTGCTCCCCCTGCTGGCGATGCCGGAAGCGATGGAGATTGCCACCAGCGGCGCAATTGCCGAAGGCGGCCACACCGACGAACACGCCCTGTCGCTGGTCGACGGGTTGCCCGGCTGGGGCGTGACGCTGGTAACGCTTGGCGCTGTGGGCTCCATTGTGCTCGGCGGCCTCTACCTGATGCGGCCGGTGTTCCGCTTCATCCACGCCGCGCATCTGCCGGAGATGTATACCGCGCTGGCGCTGCTGATTGTGGTCGGCATTGCGCTGTTGATGGAGCTGGTGGGCCTCTCCCCTGCCCTTGGCACCTTCCTCGCTGGCGTGCTGCTGGCAAACTCTGAATTCCGCCACGAATTGGAAAGCGACATCGCGCCGTTCAAAGGCCTTCTGCTGGGGCTGTTCTTCATCACCGTGGGCGCGCAGATCGACTTCAACGTCTTTGCCCGCGCCCCGGGACAGATCATCGGCCTCACGCTGGGCCTGATCGCCATCAAAGCGTTAATCCTCTACCTGCTGGGCCGTGCCTTTGGCTTGCGGGACCGCAACCTCTGGCTCTTCACCCTGGGCCTCGCGCAGGCGGGCGAATTTGGCTTTGTTCTGATCACCTTCTCAGAGCAGCAAAATGTGATCCCAGCCTGGGCGGCGGAGAAGTACCTGTTGATCGTGGCGCTCACCATGTTGATCACGCCGCTGCTGTTTATCCTGTACGATGTGCTGTCCAAACGGCTCGGAGATCGCAGCGACAAGAAAGACCAGCACGACCATGACGAGGTGGATGAAACCGGTCCCGTGATCATCGCAGGCATTGGCCGCTTTGGTCAGATCGTGAATCGCTTGGTGCGCTCATCCGGCTATCAGACCGTGGTTCTGGACAACGACATGAAGGCCATCGAAAACATGCGCTCCTTTGGCGTCAAAGGCTTCTTTGGCGACCCGACACGCCCGGAAATCCTGCACGCCGCTGGCCTGCGTGAAGCACGGGTGCTGGTTGTGGCGTTGGACAATATGGAGGCGTCACTCAAACTGGTCGCCTTTGCCCGCCGGGAGCGGCCCGACCTGCACATCATTGCCCGTGCGCGCGATCGCGGCAACGTGTATCGCCTCTACAAAGCCGGTGCAGACGACATCGTGCGGGAGATGTTTGACAGCTCGCTGCGTGCCGGTCGCTATGTTTTGGAGAACATTGGCCTCAGCGAATATGAGGCCGCACAGGCCGAACAGGCGTTCTACAAACACGACCGTTTTGCCATGCAGGAGTTGGCGCAGCTGTGGAGCGAAGACGTGCCACTGTCCAAAAACGAGGCCTACAAAAAGCGCGCACGATCATTGGAGAAAGAGCTGCAGGATGTGCTGCTGGCCCAACTGGACAGTGACCCGGAGGAGCGCGCCTAGACGCGCTCCGATCCAATTGGTTTAGCTGTCGGACACACCGGCTTCAGCAAAGGTCGCCATGCCAGAATGGCAGGCCACGGCCGCCTTCAGGATGTTGATTGCCACCGCCGCGCCTGAGCCTTCACCCAGACGCATGTTGAGGCTCAGGATTGGCTCTTTGCCAAGCTGCGCCAATAGCGCCGGGTGCGCACTTTCCGCGCTTACATGGCCGGCGATCACGTGATCCAGCGCGTCATCCACCTCTTCGCCCAAAGCGGCAGCAGCGGCGGTTGCGATAAAGCCATCCAGGATCACAGGGATGCGCAGCAAACGCGCACGTGCGATGGCCCCAACCATACCGGCGAGCTCGCGTCCTCCAAGACAACGCAGCGCCTCCAGCCCTTTGGGCGTGTTGTTGGCGGCCACACCTTCGCGCACCACGCGCGCTTTTGTCGCCAAACCGGCTTCATCCACACCGGTGCCGCGACCCACCCACTCTTCGGCTTCGCCCGCATACAGCGCATGTGCAATGGCGGCGGCGCTGGTGGTGTTGCCAATGCCCATTTCGCCCACAACCAGCAGGTCCGCGTCGTCTTTCACCGCGTTCCAGCCTGCTTGCAGCGCGGCCACAACCTCCGCTTCGCTCATCGCTGGGCCTTGAGTGAAATCGGCAGTCGGCGTGTCCAGATCCAGCGCGATCACATCCAGATCCGCGCCAGCCATTTTGCTCAACTGGTTGATCGCCGCGCCGCCGTGCTCGAAGTTTAACACCATCTGCGCGGTCACTTCCGCCGGGAACGCCGACACGCCTTGCGCTGTTACACCGTGGTTGCCCGCAAAGATGATCACCTGCGGCGCGTCGATGCTGGGGCGCGGGTTGCCACGCCAGCCTGCATACCAAATCGCCATATCTTCCAGACGACCGAGCGCACCGGGGGGTTTGGTCAGCTGGCCGTTGCGCGCCTCGGCCTCGCCCATGGCCTGCTGATCGACGCCGGGCGCCGCCGCCACAAGCTGTTGAAACTCTGCCAAAGAGGTGAATTCTGCGGACATTGGCCGGGCTCCTGTTGAATTTTTGACGTTAGCGCTGTTTACCTCATATCCAGCCCCCGGCAAGTGAGGAAAAAGACGCAGGTATGGCCAGTTCCGACACGTCACCGTTTCGCCCCCGCGACATCAACACCGCTTTGGCGCTTCTGACGCGCCTGCCGGTGAAGGCGGATTTCTCCCGTGGTGCCCGTGCCGCATGGGCTTATTGCATCGCAGGCGCGGCTCTGGCGCTGCTGGCAGCTCTGCCCACCGCCGCCTTGCTGTTCATCGGCTTGCCGCCAGTTCTGGCCGCCGTGGTCTGGCTCACCGCCATGGTTGTGATGAGCGGCGCCATGCATGAAGACGGGCTTGCGGACACCGCAGATGGTTTCTGGGGCGGCTGGGACAAGGTCCGGCGACTGGAGATCATGCGCGACAGCCATATTGGGGCCTACGGCGTCATCGCGCTGTGCCTGTCCATTGCTGCCCGCTGGGGCGCGATTGCGATCTTGCTGGAAGCAGACGTCTGGCTTTTCGGTTTGCTGGCTGTGGCCATGCTGTCGCGAGCCAATATGACATTGGTGATGGCCGCCCTGCCCCATGCCCGCACCGACGGGTTGAGCCACTCCCAAGGCCGCGCGCCCCGCACTGGCGCGCTGACCGGCTTTGCGCTCGCTGGTGTGACCGCCTTTGGTTGTGTTGGTGTGCCCGGTGTCGTTTTGGCCGGTGTAGCCTTTGTCATGGCGGCCCTGTGCTCCGCCACGGCGCGGGTGAAAATTGGCGGACAGACCGGCGATGTGCTCGGAGCAACCCAGCAAATCACCGAAATCACCCTGCTCTTCACCCTCGTGATCCTGGCGCAGTATTTCTAAGCGCCATCCGTCTCGATACAGATCGTGGCGCCGCAGTGCTTGCAATGCACCGCGTCGGGATCATGCCGCAGTAAGCCGCAGCTTTCGCATTTGTGGCGGACCTTTTGCGGTTTGATGATCGCCTGCGCCAGTTGCACAAACAGCGCCACGCCGCCCACCATCACGCAGATCGAAAACAGCTTGCCGCCAGGACTGTCCAGAGTGATGTCACCGTAGCCCGTGGTCGTGAGTGTCGCCACGGTGAAATACATCGCATCGATGAAGGGCGTGGCGGTGGCCTCTTTGTCGATGAAAAACACCAGCGACGACGCCGATGTCACCATGACAAACACAAACAGATTGATCGTCGCGATCACCGCATCCTCATGGGTGCGAAACCAGCGGCTGTCCCGGCGCAGGTCATAGAGCAAATGGTAAGAATGGATCAGGCGCAGACCGCGTAGCACCCGCAGAAAGGCCAGATCACCGGACAGCCATGGGTCAATGAACAGCGAGCCAATCACCACCACATCGGCGATTGTGTAAATCCGCGTTAGGAAAAACCGCCGGTCCTCCGCCACCCACCAGCGGGCAATCAGGTCGAGGCAGATGATCACTCCAGTTAGACGGCTGGCGAGGATCAGGCCCGCCCCATAAGGCACATGGGCAGTGGCGATAAAAAACAGGATGGTGACAAAATCGAAAATGATCAGCGCATAGCGGAATTTCACCGCGCCCGGCGTGTGATCCGTGTAGAGCCGCTCCACCGTTGCCTTGAGGTTTTCCATATGTGCCTCTCTCCTTAGAGGCAGTAAACGCCAACACAGAGAGCCGCGCAACGGTTTGATTGCGCACAAAAAAGGGACCGCAGCCCGAGGCGCGATCCCTTTTGAAGATTTGAAAGAACGCTTATGCGGCGCGGGACACCAACACGTCGTCCACTTTCTTCGCAGCCGCAGCTTCGTCACCATCAGCAACAGCAGCCACTTCGCGGGTCAAACGCTCCAGCGCGGCTTCATACAGCTGACGCTCAGAATAGCTCTGCTCACGCTGATCGTCTGTGCGGTGCAGGTCGCGCACAACCTCGGCAATTGCGATCAGATCACCGGAGTTGATCTTCTGCTCATATTCCTGCGCACGGCGGGACCACATGGCGCGTTTGACCTTGGCTTTGCCCTTCAGGGTCTTCATCGCCTGTTCAATCACGTCTGGGCTGCTCAGGCACCGCATGCCAATCTCGGTGGCTTTGTTGGTTGGCACCCGCAGTGTCATCTTGTCTTTTTCAAACGAGATCACAAAAAGCTCCAGCTGCATCCCCGCAACTTCCTGCTCTTCGATGGAAATGATTTGCCCAACGCCATGTGCCGGATAGACAACATATTCGTTCGGGCTGAACTCGTTCTTCTTGGATTTGCTCATGCAGTACTTCCTTTGTGAGCCCCCATCCTGCCAGACAAAAATTGCGCTCGGGAAAGGGTGTTTCCCGATGCGGAATGTCCTCTGGTAGAAAAAGCCACCCTCAGCAAATGCAGGGATGGCTCTCAGGCAGTTATGTCCTCTGTAACAGCAATATAGCACAAAAAACGCCCCCTTGAAAGCGCGACAGACTTTCACAGGCAGTTTGTGCTTTTGTATCAGCCTCTTATGGCCGAATCGTACATCTTGGACAGTAAACTTGTCCCCTTTTCAGGCCGAATCGGCCTGTCAGGGACAGCTTAACCGCCTTCCCCCGGCGCTTCAGAGAAATATTTCTCCAGTTTGTTAGGTTCGCCGTCTTTTTCCTCATACCCTGGCATTGGATCTTTCTTTGTGATGATCACCGGCCAGAGTTCAGAATACTTGCGGTTGAACTCCACCCATTCTTCCATATCCGGCTCTGTGTCCGGACGGATGGCGTCTGCCGGGCATTCCGGCTCGCACACACCGCAGTCGATACATTCATCAGGGTGGATAACCAGCGTGTTCTCACCTTCGTAAAAACAGTCTACCGGGCATACCTCTACGCAGTCGGTGTATTTGCACGCGATGCAGTTGTCGGTAACGACATAGGTCATTTGGGTTAGCTCACTTGTAGTCGGTTCACTGGTTTGACTAAATCAGAGTTACCTATTCTTCAAGCGGGGAAGACTTCATAAGATCGAGATTGCGGCGATCGCGCTTGGTCGGACGCCCTTTTCCGTCAGAGCCGGGGCTACGCGGAACAGGTTTCTCCTCAGGCGTCAAATCTTCATATAGTGTTTGCGCTTCGGGCGCTGGACCGCGTCGTTCGCCAAGCGCCAGGACCTTGATAACCCGAACACGTTTTGCCTGTGGAAAGGTCAAAACGTCACCAATTGTCACACCATGGCTGGCCTTGGCAATTTTCTGTCCATTGACGCGAAGATGCCCGCCAGTGATGACTTTGGCCGACAGGCTACGGGTCTTGAAGAACCGCGCCTGCCAAAGCCATTTGTCAGCCCGAAGTTTGGGGGACGGAGCGCTCAAGCGCTCAGTCCTTGCCTTTCAGCCCCATAAGCGCTGCGGCAAATGGGTTGTCCGGGTCAATCGCCTTCTCTTTTTTCGGAGGACGGGCCTGGAACTGTTTGGGGCCATTGTCACGACGCGGGCCACCTTTGCCTTTTGGCTTGCCACCCTTGCCGCGCGGCTTGTCGCCCTGACGGTCGTTGCGACGCTGGCCCTGGCCACCGCCACGACGTTGCTGGTTGCGGTTGCCACCCTGACGGCCAGCCCATGTGAAGGTGTAGAACACTTCCACTTCCGGCTCGGCAGCCTCTTCGGCCGGTCCGGCCTCTGCAGGTGCTTCGGCCGCAGCAGCTTCTGGTGCAGCTTCAGTTTCTGCAGGTGCCTCTTCCGCCGCGGGTGCGTCAGTCGCTTCTGCAGGTGTTTCAGCAGCCGCTTCTTCAGCCGGAGCCGCCTCTGGCGCCGCTTTCACCTTCGCGCGCTCGCCTTTTTCTGCCGCATAGCCAAGGCCCTGCATCAGATCGGCGAACTGTTCCAGTGTCATGCCGGTGATAGACAACATATCCGCCTTGGCTTCAAAACCACCACGGCTGTCTTCGCTGCGCAGCATATCGGCCAACCGTTCCAGCATGTCGATGCGGATCGCCCGCTCGCCTGCCGCACGGTAGCCGGACATGGCGTAGTAGCCACGTGGCGCGTCTTTGACGGTTGGCACTGTCACCAAACCGGGGGGCGGCGATTCCGGGAAGTCCTGCAGGCCTTGTGCCAGCGACCACAGCACCAGACGCAAACGGGTTGGGGCTGGCTTCAGCAGCAGTGGCATGAAAATGGTGAACTGACCAAAGCGGATGCCGTGCTTGCGCAGTGTGCCGCGGGCGTCCTGATCCAGCTCTTTCACTTCGGTGGCCACATCTCCCCGCGGAATGATGCCAAGGTTTTCAACCATACGGAAGGCAAAGCCGCGCGCCAGACCGGTCAGTTCTTCGTCTTTGCTCAGGTTCAGCAGAGGCTCAAACAGGGCCGCAATTTTGCGGTCGATGAAGTGCTGCAGGCGACGTTCCACCTTCTGCGCCACATCGGCTCCGGCTTCTTCGTCGACAAACACGTCGATCATCGGCTTCAGAGGTTCCGCGCCGGCCACCAATTTGCCAACCGCGTGCTCGCCCCACATGAGGCCACCCTGTTCAGTAAAGTCGATTTCCGTATCCGGCGCGTTATAAAACCGATCCGCGCGCAGGTGGAACTGCGGCGCCAGCGCCTGCAAGCTCGCTGACTTAAGCGTCTTGGCTTCCTGACCGATGGCTTCTTTGTCCGCAATAAAACGGAATCCTTCAAGACGACCGACGAATTCGCCCTCGACGGTCACCTCACCTTTATCATTCACTTCGGCCAAAAGGGCCTCCTTCTGCTTGAGTCGGCGCATCAAAACCGATGTGCGCCGATCCACAAATCTTTGAGTAAGACGCTCATGCAGAGCATCTGATAGGCGATCTTCTACCGCGCGGGTTTCCCCGCGCCAATGGTTTTCGTCACTTACCCAGTTTTTACGTTGTGCGACATATGTCCACGTCCGGATAAACGCCAGACGTTTCGACAATGTGTCAATGTCACCATCGGCGCGATCCAGCCGTTTTACCTGCCGCGCCAGCCAATCATCCGGCACTTTGCCCTTTTCGTGCAGAAAACCAAAAATGTTTTCAATCAGCTGCGCGTGTTCCGCGTGGCTGATACCGCGAAAATCCGGAATGCGGCACACATCCCACAGCAATTGCACCGAGCGCCCGTCACTTGCCCGCGCCATGACTTCCGCCTCACGCGACACGGTTTTGAGCGCCCGCAAATCATCCGCCTCCCGCGCCTTGATCAGCAACTCATCGTCAGAGCCAACCTCGAGCGATTTGATAAGCGCATCCACCGTGCCAAATTGCAGCGCCGCATTGCGCCAATTCACCTTGCGCACCGGGGTGAAGCGATGCTCCATGATCGCCTCGGCCACACCCTCATCCAGCGGCGGCGCTTCGCCGGTCACCCCAAAGGTGCCGTGGCTCATGCCCCGCCCGGCCCGGCCCGCGATCTGCGCCAGCTCATTGGGCGCCAAAGGCCGCATGCGCCGCCCGTCAAACTTGGTGGTGGAAGCAAAGGCCACGTGATCAATGTCGAGGTTCAGCCCCATACCAATAGCGTCGGTTGCTACCAAAAAGTCCACATCGCCATTCTGATAGAGCTCCACCTGCGCATTGCGCGTGCGCGGGCTCAACGCCCCCATCACCACCGCCGCGCCGCCTTTTTGACGGCGGATCAGCTCGGCAATCGCATAAACACTGTCCACCGAAAATCCAACGATGGCAGAGCGTGCCTGCATCCGGCTGATCTTGCGAGACCCCGAATAGTTCAGCGTCGACATACGCTCGCGACGCATAAACTGCGCCTCTGGCACCAGCTCCGCAATGGTGCCGCGCATGGTGTCGCTGCCCAAAAACAACGTCTCATGCGTGCCACGCATCCGCAGCAACCGGTCGGTGAACACATGTCCCCGCTCAGGATCAGCGCAGAGCTGGATTTCGTCAATAGCAACAAAATCCGCGCCCAGACCCTCAGGCATCGCCTCAACCGTGGCCACCCAATACTGAGCGCGCGGCGGCACAATGCGTTCCTCGCCGGTAACCAATGCCACAACAGACGGCCCGCGCGCGGCCACGATGCGGTCATAGACTTCACGCGCCAAAAGCCGCAACGGCAGGCCAATCACCCCAGTGCGATAGCCCAGCATCCGCTCGATGGCGTAATGGGTTTTGCCTGTGTTGGTGGGGCCCAACACCGCCGTGATCTGCCGCTGTCCGGCCATCTGTCTGCCCCGTCTGGCTTAGAATTCGTCGCTTAGAGCTCTTGACCACGCACCAGCGGCGCGAGTCGCTCCAAGGCTTCTGTTAGGCCCGCCTGATAGGGATGTATAGCCTCGACCTGTTGATAGGCCTCATAGGCATCCTCAGGCTTGCCCATCTCATCGAGCATCACCGCGAGGCCCATGATGGCGTCAAAATGCGTTGGGTTCAGGGCAATCACCTGCTCCAGATCACTCAACGCCGGCCCATAGAGATCCAACGCATAATAGGCCCGTGCCCGTTCCGCCCAGCCCTGGGCAAACTCCGGCGCGTGATCAACCAACGCCGTCGCATGTTCCACAGCCACTTCCATCTCGGAAATGTCGATGGCCTTGCGGGTGCGACGCAGCAGGTAATCCGCCGTGGCCGACCCCGAGGCATCCCACAAATGCCGGATCTGCCCCGCCACCTGTTCGGCGCGCGCCGGTTCCGCCACACGCAGCTCCGCCATCAGGCGCGGCAATTCATCGCCCGCGCCTGTCACAACTGCGTCACTTTCCTGAGAAATCGCAACCGGCGATTGAAATACCGTGACAGAGAGCACAAATGCCGCAACGGTAGGTTTGAGAAGATGTCGTAAGTTGACCATAACGTAAATCAGTGTAGCCCGTGCCTGTCTGATTCCCAAGATGTGCACAAGAATTTGAAGGATCAAGAAGATGAGCGATATCATTTCCTCCGCCGTAGAGGCCCTGACCGCGAAACTGGGTGGCGAAAGCTTTGACGGCTCAGCCAAATTTGCCATCGAAGGCGAAGGCGCAATCATCATCGACGCAGACGGCGTGCGCGCTGGCGACGACGACGCAGATGTGACCATGACCGCAGATGTCGACACCTTCCAGGCGATTCTCGAAGGCGAGTTGAACCCCACCGCGGCCTTCATGTCCGGCAAGCTGACCATCGACGGCGACATGGGCGCAGCGATGAAACTGGGCGGCGTACTGGCCTGATGTCCTTGCAAAGCGCACCATTCCATCACGACGTCGCCGAAGGCCCAGCGGCAAACGCTTACTGGGTCACGGCGGATGACGAGGTGCGCTTGCGCTTTGCCCACTGGCCTTTAGAGAATGCCAAAGGCCCGACGAAAGGGACAGTGCTGCTGTTTCCCGGCCGCACGGAATATGTGGAAAAATATGGCCGTGCCGCCGCAGATTTTGCGGCGCGCGGCTACGCCATGATTGCCGTCGACTGGCGCGGCCAGGGATTGGCAGACCGCATGGTCGACCCGCGCTATATCGGCTATGTCGAAACCTTTGACGATTTCCAACGCGACGTTGCCGCCGTGTTGACCGCACTGTCGGAACTCGACTTGCCGCAACCATGGCACCTGCTGGGTCACTCCATGGGCGGCTGCATTGGCCTGCGCGCCCTGCACGAAGGCCTGCCAGTCAAATCAGCCTCTTTCTCCGCCCCGATGTGGGGCATTGGCCTGGCGCCCTACCTGCGCGCGGCCGCCTGGGTTGTCGGCGCTGTGAGCAAACCTTTGGGCTTGCACGGCCGCCTCGCCCCGTCCACCTCACCCGTCACTCTGGTGCTCGACAAACCGTTTGAGGACAACACCCTGACCAAAGACCCCGACATGTATGCCTACATGCAGCGTCACATGACCGGTCAGCCAGATCTCGCGCTGGCAGGGCCCGCGATCAACTGGGTCTATGAGGCGCTCAAGGAATGCCGACGCCTGCGTGCACGCCCTTCGCCAGACATCCCCTGCTTGACCTTCCTTGGAACGGACGAGCGCATTGTGAACACTGAGGACGTGCACAAACGCATGGCCCGCTGGCCAAATGGCACCCTTGACCTGATTGAAGCCGGCGAACACGAAGTCCTGATGGAAGTGCCGGAAACACGCACCCACATCTTTGACGCCTGCGCCGCCTTTTATGACAGCCACAACACCTAGCTTTCTCATTCTCCAAATATCTCGGGGCGTGTGAGGGGCTGGCCCCTCACGTCCCTTCGTTGGCGCACATCACCCGTCCCGCATCACCCGCTGTCGCTGTTTGCCCAGACCCGCGATGCTTAGCTCCATCACGTCCCCCGCTTGCAAATAGCGCGGCGGCTTAAAGCCCATACCCACACCGGGCGGCGTGCCGGTGGCAATCACATCGCCAGGATGCAAGGTCATCATTTCGCTGAGATACGAAATAATCTCCGCCACGCCAAACACCATCGACGCGGTGGAGCCGGTCTGCACCCGCTCCCCATTGAGGTCCAGAGTCAGCGCAAGGTCCTGCACGTCGCTCACCTCATCCGGCGTCACCAGCCACGGCCCCAGCGGCCCAAAGCTGTCGCAGCTCTTGCCTTTGGTCCATTGCCCGCCACGCTCAATCTGCAAACTGCGCTCAGACACATCATTGGCAATGGTATAGCCCGCCACGTGGCGCAACGCGTCTTCCTTGGAGACATATTTCGCTGCCTTGCCAATCACCACGGCCAGCTCCACCTCCCAGTCGCCTTTCTCAGACCCACGCGGCAGGATCACCGGATCATCTGGGCCGACAATGGCGCTGGTGGCTTTCATGAACAGGATCGGCTCTTTGGGGATGTCCATCCCAGCCTCTTCGGCGTGGTCGGAGTAGTTCAGACCAATGCACAGGTATTTGCCGACCTGCCCCACCGGCGCGCCAAGGCGCAGATCGCCTTCCGCCAACGGCAGGCTTTCCGGATCCACATCCGGAAGGTCCGCCAACACGCCGCCAGCCAAATCTGCCACCACGCCGGACAAATCCCGCACCTGTCCCGCTTTGTCCAACACGCCGGGCTTCTCTGCCCCACGTTCGCCATACCGTACAAACCGCATCTCAATCCTCCGTCTTTGACTTGCCACCATGCTCCCGCGCTGCGCAAAGGAGTGCAACCCCCTCTTGAACCTCCCGCCCCGCTCTGCCTATCTGATCCCCAACAGTTTTCTGAACAAAGGCCGCTTCCATGCTGAACCTTCCCTTCCCCGCCCCTGATCTTCTGCGCGATGCAAACGCCTCTTCCGGCGCAAATGAGTTTGGCGACCTGCCCGAGTGGGACTTGAGCGACCTGTATACAGGTGACGACGCACCTGAGTTGACTGCTGACCTGGAATGGCTGGAAGGCGAATGTGCCGCCTTTGCCGCCGATTACGAAGGCAAGCTGGCCGATCTGTCTGCGAGCGACCTGCTGACCTGTGTGCAGCGCAACGAGAAGATCAGCCAGACCTCTGGCCGCATCATGTCCTACGCCGGTCTGCGCTATTACCAGCTGACCACAGACGCCGAACGCGCGCAGTTCATGGCCAACATGCAGGAAAAGCTGACAAACTTCTCCACACCTCTGGTGTTCTTCACGCTGGAACTGAACCGCATCGAAGACGACAGGCTCTCCGCCGCCTTTGCAGAAAACGCGGAACTTGCCCGTTATGAGCCGGTCTTTCGCCGCATCCGCGCAATGAAACCACACCAGCTTTCCGATGAGCTGGAGAAGTTCCTGCATGATCTTGGCGTGGTGGGCGACGCTTGGGAGCGCCTGTTTGACGAAACCATCGCGGGCCTGACCTTCAACGTGAACGGCGAAGAGCTCAACATCGAAGGCACACTGAATTTCCTGACCGACCCGGACCGCGAAAAGCGTGAAGCGGCGGCGCGCGAACTGGCCGAAGTCTTTGCCGAAAACATCAAAATCTTCGCCCGTGTGCACAACACCGCTGCCAAAGAAAAAGAGGTCATCGACCGCTGGCGCAACATGCCGACCGCACAAACCGGCCGTCACCTCTCCAACGATGTGGAGCCGGAGGTGGTCGAGGCCCTGCGTGACGCGGTTGTGGCCGCCTATCCAAAACTCAGCCACCGCTATTATGAGCTGAAGCGCAAATGGCTCGGTCTAGAGGTGATGCAGGTCTGGGACCGCAACGCGCCCCTGCCAATGGAAGACCCTACGACTGTGGATTGGGACACTGCCCAGAAAACCGTGATGGACGCCTATAACGCATTTGATCCGCGTATGGGTGAGCTGGCCGAACCGTTCTTTACCAAAGGCTGGATCGATGCGGGTGTGAAACCGGGCAAAGCACCGGGCGCCTTTGCCCACCCCACCGTGACCAACGTGCACCCCTATGTGATGCTGAACTACCTCGGCAAACCCCGAGATGTGATGACCCTCGCGCACGAACTGGGCCACGGCGTGCACCAAGTCTTGGCGGCGGAGCAAGGCGAAATGCTGTCTTCCACTCCGCTGACATTGGCGGAAACCGCGTCGGTCTTTGGCGAAATGCTGACCTTCCGCGCCATGTTGGACAAGGCCGAAACCCAGGAGCAACGCAAAATCCTGCTGGCGGGCAAGGTTGAGGACATGATCAACACCGTGGTGCGCCAGATCGCGTTCTACGATTTTGAGTGCAAACTGCACGCCGCCCGCCGCGAAAGCGAGCTGACACCAGAAGACATCAACGCGCTTTGGATGTCGGTGCAGGCCGAAAGCCTTGGCGAAGCATTTGAGTACATGGACGGCTATGAGACCTTCTGGGCCTACATCCCGCACTTCGTACACTCGCCGTTCTACGTCTATGCCTACGCTTTTGGCGACGGCCTCGTAAACGCGCTCTATGCGGTGTATGCCGAGGGCGACGAAGGCTTTGAGGACAAATACTTCGAGATGCTCAAAGCCGGTGGCTCCAAGCACCACTCAGAACTTCTTGCGCCCTTTGGCTTGGACGCCTCTGATCCGAAGTTCTGGGACAAGGGCCTGAGCATGATTTCGTCGATGATCGACGAGCTTGAGGCGATGGAATAAGCCCGCGAGCCAAAGCGCGAATGATAAAGGGCCGGGAAAATCTCCCCGGCCCTTTTCCTTAAGCAGCCGCCGCAGCTTTGCCCCAGCTTTTGATGTGGTCCGCAACAGTGGTCAGCGTGACACCAAAGGTCTCTTCAACCAGCTGCGTATCAATGCACATGTCGTCATCCCCCATTGTGGCCAGCGTACCGTACATATCGGTCAGCATATGCCCCATTCCCGGGTTTCCGAACGCTTCTGCCACCTGTGCGCCAAGCGCCGCTGCGGTCTGGGGAACAAAAGACACGGGACGATCCACCCAACCAGCCAGCAACTCCGCCAATTGACCACCGGTCAGCGGTGCAGGCGTGCCAATTTCAAAGCTCTGCCCGGCCAAATCCGGACGGGTCAGCGCAGCCACTGCCACCCGGGCCTGATCAAAATGCGAGGTCCAGGTCACTTTCATCGTTTCCGGTAGCGGTGGGTAATCCAACACACCTTCGCTTTGCAGGCGGGGTGTTAGGAAACCGGGTAGAAAATTCTCCAAGTAGATTGTCGGTTGCAACACAATCGAAGGAATACCGCTGTTCAAAACCGCCCTCATACCGCCCGTGGTCGCGTCAATCATGATCGAAGAGGGATAGCGGTCTCCTGTTGTTCCGCCGGTTGTAAACACCAACAGCGGCAAATTCACTTGATGGGCTGCAGTGAAAAACGCGGTCATCCAAGTTTGCGGGTCTTCTGGATTGGCCGGAGCTGGCAGGTGCAGGAAAGCGGCGTCCACGCCGTTCAGAGCACGGGCAATGGCGTCAACATCATCCAAAGTCGCGGCATAAGCCTGCGCTTCGCTATGCATTTCCGAGATTTTGGCAACGTCACGTGCGACGGCGCGGACAGTCAATCCATTGGCAAGCGCTTCCTGCACAACCGGGGCACCTTGCGCGCCAGTGGCGCCGAAAATTGCAACGGTCTGGTTCATAGTGGTTCTCCATGGTATGGTGGTTACTGTTGAGAACCACACTTAGGAGACTTGGTTTGGCGGCAAAAGGAGGCACTAATTCGTTGGATAGGCACACAGAAGTAACCACCTCCGACATTCAGGCGATGAATGACGGCGTCGACGCATGGGTGGCCAATGAGTTCAGCGGTGCTTGTCCGGTACGGGATGTTTTAGACCGCGTTGGCGACAAATGGAGCGTGTTGGTGGTGCTGCGTCTTGGGCGTGGCCCGGAACGGTTCCGCGCCTTGCTGCGCGCAGTAGCGGGCATTTCTCAGCGGATGCTGACCGTCACTTTGCGCGGCTTAGAACGTGACGGCCTTGTACACCGCAAAGTGTTCGATACCCGCCCGCCGTCTGTGGAATACAGCCTGACCCCACTGGGGCACTCGCTATTGAGCCATATCACCGGTTTGGCAAATTGGGCGGTAGAGTATGATGCGGACATCAAACAGGCGCAAAGCGAGTATGACGCCCTTCAAAAATGACTTGCGATAGGTGAACTATCGAAAGTCAAAACACCAATTTACGACTTCTCCATGGATCTCCCAGTAAGGATTTCACGATGCGCGGCGCTATTTTAATTTTTGCAATAACCACAGTTTTTGCAGCGTCGTTGCAGGCTGCGGAGCCTCGCATTCAGGGCGCGTGGCATTGCTTTGACAAAAACCACGAAGGCGAGCTGGACGTGACTTTGACTTTCGGCTCAGACGGCCATCTGGACACCCGCTTGGAACTTGCCTTCGAGGAAAGCCAGATTGAAATCCGCGGTGTGGTCAGAGCGCGCAGCACCTATGAGCTTTTGCCCTCAGGTGTCCTAAAAGACAAAACCCTGACAAAAGAGCTGGTCTCCCTGACCGCTGACGGTTTTGACATCAAAAACCACTCGGACACCAAGGAACTGCAAGAGTTTCTGCTTGCCGAAGACGACACCCCAACAAAGGTTGTCAGCCTGACCCAAAACTCAATGTCGCTGGCCTCCTACGGCGACACTATTGCGTGTCAGCGCACCTCCGACTGACCGCTCAAAACACTCCCATGGCCAGCCCGGCTCCCAGCGCCGCGCCCAACTCTGCACAGCGCTCTAAGTCCGCCGCCCCAATCACCTTCACCGCCAAAATCGCCTCTTCCGTCTGCGCGTGGGTACAGACAATCAGCGGCGGCTGCACTTCTTTGAGCCGCCACCCCGTCGCAATCCGCGCCAATTGCCGGGCCGCGCCATCTCCATCTGATCCCGCACAGATCATTTGCGCGTAAGGCCGTCCCTCGACCTGCCCAAGAACCGGATAGTAACAGCGATCAAAGAACTCCTTCATCGCGCCCGACAGCGCGGCGAGGTTTTCCGGCGCGCAAAACAGAAAGCCGTCCGCCGCCAGCACATCCTCAGGCCTCGCCTCTTCCGCCCGCAACAGCCGCGCCTCCCCCTCGGTCTGCGCCGCCGCAAAGGCCGCTTCCGCCATTTGCTGGCTGCCCCCTGTGCGGGAGTGATAGACAATCAAAACCTGCGCCATGTCTGCCCCTTGGCCGTTGCATCACCGCCACCATAGCCGCCCGTCGCCCCCCGAAACAATCACACTCAACGATTGAAGCACGCGACCTCCTGCACTACGCTTTACAGAACCAGTCTCTGCGTGTTTTGTGCGCCTGTTGTCCCAAGGGAGACCCGACATGAAAGCCCTGTTTGCCGCCGCAGCCCTTGCCCTCTGCACCGCGCCTCTGGCCTCGGCACAATCGATTGTTGGCACCTGGACCTGCGTGCGATCCACTGTAGACAATAACGCCGTATCCAACGTGACTTTCACAGACAGTGGTCGTCTGGATGCCTTGGTGAACATCGACTTCCTCGGATTGGACCAAGAGGTCAGCGCCCAGGCGCGCTATCGGTCTGACTATCAACTGGTCAATAGCACGCTCAGCGATACGCCCGTTTCTGCCTACGTCAGCAAGCTCACCATCGACGGCCAAGACGCCCTGCGCAGCGAACAGGCCGAGAGCCTGCGCCAAGCCCTTCTGGAAGGCAGCGATGCCAGCGCCAAAGTGACGTTCACGTCAGACAACTACATGATCCTGTCCGCCGACACAGCGCCGATCAACTGCGTCCGTATGTAGCCAAACGCAAGTCCCCCAACGTCAACCTTTGACAAACACGCCGTGGCTCCTAGGCTGCGGTGAAACACACGCATTGGGGGAGAGCACATGCGCACCTTGGGGAAATGGCTGGGACGCCTGTTGTTTGTTGTTGCGGTGGCCGTGGCCGCCTTTCTGATCGTCGCACCGGGCCATGTGGAGAAATCGCGCAACACGGTCAAAGACCACGAACCCTACGCGGTCAGCGACGCCGCCAAAAACCTGCACGCCAGCCTCACCGTGGGCGACTGGCACGCCGACACGCTGCTGTGGAAACGCGACCCGCTGGAACTCGCCAATCGCGGCCACGTCGACCTGCCCCGCCTGATCGAAGGCAACGTGGCGGTGCAGGTGTTTACCGCCGTGACCAAATCTCCTGCAGGCCAAAACTACGACAGCAACTCCGCCGATGCGCGCGACAACATCACGCTTCTGGCCGTGGGCCAGATGTGGCCGCCCCGCACCTGGGACAGCATCTTTGAGCGTGCTGTCTATCAGGCGGAACGTTTGCATGACGCAGAGGAGCGCTCTGACGGTGAACTGCGCATCGTGCGCACCAAAGCCGAGCTGGACGCGGTACTGGCCGACCGCGCCGCTGGCAAAACCGTGGTCGCCGGCATGTTGGGCATCGAAGGCGCCCACCCTCTGGAAGGCAACCTCGACAACCTGCAAAAGCTGCAAGACGTCGGCTACCGCGTGATTGGCCTGCAGCACTTCTTTGACAATGAACTCGGCGGCTCGCTGCATGGCATTGGCAACAAAGGCCTAACCGAGTTTGGCCGCGCGGTGGTGAAAGCCGTGGAAGAGCGCAATCTGGTGATCGACGTGGCCCACTCCAGCCCACAGGTGGCGCGCGAGGTCATCGAGATGACCGACATGCCGATGATCGTCAGCCACACCGGCATCTACGGCAATTGCCCGGTGAAGCGAAACTACGAAGACGCGCTGATGCAGGCCATTGTGCAAAACGGCATGGATCAGGGCGGCGGCGTGGTGGGCATCGGCTATTGGGCCGACGTGACCTGTGACGACAGCCCGGCGGGCGTGGCCAAAACCGTAAAGGCGGCCGTGGACCTATTGGGGGAAAACCACGTGTCCTTGGGTTCGGATTTTGACGGTTCTGTTGGTACGGCATTTGACACCTCCGAGTTGGCGGCGCTGACCCAAGCGCTGATGGACGCGGGATTGAGCGAAACACAAATCCGCAAGGTTATGGGCGAGAACATGCTGCGGGTGCTGCGGGCAAGATTGAAATGATCTTGAACGACGATCCCAGCCGGCGCGGTGTCCTGCATGACGCGGCTTCAACAATTCAGACGAATGCGTCACCAACATCACGTGGCGCCCGAAAAAGGACGCTACAGCCAACAACTTAAGATCATTGAGTTTGTCGATTGCGATATTATGTAAAGGACAACACTTTAAGAACTAAAGACTTGGAGCAACCGCATTTGCCGCCAAACACGATCACGCGAAAAGAGTTGTTACTGCACATGATTCATCCCATTGTTTGGATGAAGCGAAAGATACAAGCGATCTCGCGTCATAGACTGACCCTCAAATTGTTAGAGTTTTGTCGGTTGCTCGCAGACTACGAGTTTCGACAATACTCTGCATCGTGGTGGGCCGGTGTGCTCGTTTTGCTACCAACACTTGCCGTGGGATGGCTACTTCGGATCGCTTTATTTTTTTTCACGGGCGCGATTGATGCAAAGCGGGAGGGCGGCCTCTTTTTTCTCTATGTTGCACAGCAAGGTGGTGGACACATTTGGGCGGTTACTACTCCCCTACTCTACTGGATTGAGAAAGTTACGGCGGCTGCAGGTCTGGGCACCCTATTGGCGGTTCTACTTGTCCTCTTAACTCACATTTCGTCAGCAACAGCGGCGTGGCGAAAACTCTAACACCAAAAAAAGGCGGTCCAAAGACCGCCCTCTTCGTCTCGCTCAACAGCCAGCTTAGCCGTCGAAATCAACCTGCTCGATCAGCTTGAGCGCCTCGCCACGGTGGCCCGCAAGTGTCATCAGGTTCACATCATCCGGCGTAAACTCACCCCAGCTTTGAACCAAGGCGTCCGCTTCGGTCCCCGGTGCAATCGGGTACTCAAAGTTAGCAGTCGCATAGACTTCCTGCGCCTTAGAACCGGTCAGGAATTCCATCATCTTGATGGCGTTCTCTTTGTTTGGCGCCGCCTTGGTGAGCGCGATGCCGGAGATGTTTACGTGGGTACCTGCGTCCTCAAATGTCGGGAACACGATGTTCACGCTGTCCGCCCAGGCCTGCTGCTCTTTGTCTTTGAGCATCTTGCCCATGTAGTAGGTGTTGCCCACGGCCAGGTCACATTCCCCCGCCCAGATCGCCTTCACCTGCGCGCGGTCGTTGCCCTGTGGCTTGCGCGCCAGGTTGGACTTCACGCCTTCCAGCCAGGCTTTGGTCTCTTCTGCGCCGTGGTGCTCCAGAATCGCGGAAGTCAGAGCAACGTTGTAGGCATGGGTGCCGGAGCGGGTGCAAATGCGCCCTTTCCACTTCGGGTCCGCCAGATTTTCGTAGGTGGTTACTTCACCTTCGGCTACGCGATCCTTAGAGGCGTAGATGATGCGCGCCCGGGTGGTCAGACCAAACCAGTGGCCTTCTGGGTCACGATAGGCTTCTGGCACATTCGCGGTGATCACGTCGCTTGTGACCGGCTGGGTGACACCCGCCTCCACCACCGCGTTCAGACGGGAAATATCTACGGTCAGCACGAGGTCCGCAGGAGAGCGTTCCCCTTCAGCCAACAGACGTTCAACCATACCCTTTTTCAGGTAGGCCACATTCACCTTGATACCGGTCTCTTCAGTAAAGGCATCGGTCAAAGGCTTGATCAACTCTGGCTGGCGGTAGGAATAAACGTTGACCTCATCTGCCAGAACCGGCGCTGCGGTGGCCGCTGCGGCCGCCAGAAAGATCGACGTTGTAAACACTTTTGTCATGTCATCACCCACGTGGAAGTTACGATGACCCAGCCTTGCCCGAGTTTTTTAGTCAGGTCAATGCGACCAAGATCACGATCCTGCGCGAGCGGCCTTCTCTTCCGCTTTGACCTCATCCCAAAGCGCATCCATCTCTGCAAGGTCGCTCTCCTGCGGGGTCTTCCCGCGGGCTTTCAGCTTGGCCTCAACCCCCTCAAACCGCCTGACAAACTTGGCGTTTGTGGCCCGCAGTGCCGCCTCGGGGTCGATCTTCAAATGCCGCGCCAGATTGGCGATAACAAACAGCATGTCGCCAAACTCTTCTTCGATCTCCGCCTGCGACAGCGTGTCCCGTGCCTCGGCCAGCTCTCCGGCTTCCTCAACAATTTTGTCAACCACTTGAGAGATGTCCGGCCAGTCAAACCCAACCCGCGCCGCGCGGTTCTGCAGCTTCACCGCGCGCAGCAACGCTGGCAGCCCAAGCGCCACCCCATCCAGCGTGCCTTTTTGCGCCTTCCCTGCCCGTTCTGCCGCCTTCACGGTTTCCCAGTCGCGGGTTTGTTGTTCAGGAGACTTATCTCGGTTTTCGTTGCCAAACACATGCGGATGGCGCGCCACCATCTTGTCCGACATTGCGTCCGCCACCTCATCGAAGGTGAACAGGCCTCGTTCCGTCGCCATCTGCGCATGAAACACCGATTGAAACAGCAGATCGCCCAGCTCTCCCTTCAACTCGTCCCAGGCCTCGCGCTCAATCGCATCCGCAACTTCATAAGCTTCCTCGATGGTGTATGGTGCGATGGTCGCGAAATCCTGCTCAATATCCCAAGGGCAGCCGGTCTCCGGATCGCGCAAGCGCCGCATGATCTCCAGAAGACGCGGCAATCCGCCATTGGGATTGAGGATAAGAGGATCTTCGGCCATTGCGTCGCGCTCCGGAATTTGCTTTTGATGTTAACTGAACGACCATTCAGAGAAGGTGTCCACCCATGCCTGTTGTAAACCGTATTGCCGATTTTTCCGACGAAATGAAGGGCTGGCGTCGCCACCTGCATGCCCACCCCGAGCTGGCGTTTGATTGCCACGAGACCGCAGCCTTTGTGGTGGAGCGTCTGAAGGAGTTTGGCGTTGACGAAATCCACGAAGGCATTGCGACCTCCGGCGTGGTTGCGATCATCAACGGTCAGGGCGACGGCCCCACCATGGGCCTGCGCGCCGACATGGACGCCCTGCCGATGGATGAAATCACCGGCCTGGACCACGCCAGCACTGTGGACGGCAAAATGCACGCCTGTGGGCATGACGGGCACACCACCATGCTGCTTGGTGCCGCCAAATACCTCGCGGAAACCCGCAAGTTCTCCGGCCGTGTGGCGCTGTTCTTCCAGCCTGCCGAAGAAGACGGCGGCGGCGCGGGTGTGATGGTTGAAGAAGGCGCGATGGAGCGCTTTGACGTGAAAGACATCTACGCGATTCACAACGTGCCTGGCCTTCCAATTGGCGAGTTTCACACCGCGCCCGGCCCCATCATGGCGGCCGTGGACAGCTTTACCATCAAGCTGCAAGGCAAAGGCGGCCACGGCGCCTACCCGCAAGACACCATCGACCCGGTTGTCGCTGCGGTGGCCATGGTCAACGCCATCCAAACCATCGTCAGCCGCAACCACGACACTCGCAACGAATGTGTGGTCTCCGTCACCCAGATTCACGCCGGCTCCGCCGACAACGTGATCCCTGATGGCGGCTTTATCAACGGCACCATCCGCACCTTTGACAAAGAGGTGCAGGCCATGATCCACCGCCGTCTGGACGAAATAACCAAAGGCACCGCTGCGGCTTATGGCCTTGAGGCAGAACTGAACATCGACGTGGGCTACCCCGCCACCGTGAACCACGAGGCGCAAACTGCTTTTGCCGCTGACGTGGCGCGCGACATCGCTGGCGACGTGGCGGTAAACGCGGATCAGGGCATGGAAATGGGCGCAGAAGACTTTTCCTACATGCTCGAGTCCCGCCCCGGCGCTTACCTCTTCCTGGGCGCGGGCGAAGGCGCGGGCCTGCATCACCCGGCGTTTGACTTTAACGACGACATCTCCCCGATCGGCGCGTCGTTCTTTGCCCGCTTGGTGGAAACCGCGCAGCCGCTGTAAGCAATTTGCGGGCGGTCTTGTCACAAGATCGCCCGCGCCACCTCTTCAGGCTTGACCTTTCCGGGGAATTTGCGAAATTTGATCAAATTCTGCAGGAAGGAACACGCCCATGGCACTGGAAGATGCCAAAACCCAAGTTGATATGGCCTTCACCCGCGACGACCCGCGCGGCTTGAGCTTTGAAAACACTTTTGGCGGGGCCACGTCTTTCCTGCGCCGCCGCTATTCCAAAGACCTCACCGGCGTCGACATCGCCGTGACCGGCATCCCCTTTGACCAAGCCGTGACCAATCGCCCCGGTACCCGCCTTGGCCCCCGCGCCATCCGCGAGGCCAGCGCCATTCAGGCGTTTGATCCGCCCTATGGCTGGGGCTACGACCCGATGAGCGAACTGAACATCGTGGACTATGGCGATGTGGCTTTTGATTACGCCCGCGTGGCCGACTTCCCCGAGGCGCTGACCAACCACATTCGCGGCATTCTTGCAGGCGGCGCAGCCAGCATTGCTTTGGGCGGCGATCACTACATCACCTACCCGATCCTCAAAGCCTATGCCGAGAAGTTTGGTCCGCTGAGCCTGTTGCAATTTGACGCCCACACCGACACTTGGGCCGATGACGAACCCAACCGCATCGACCACGGCACCATGTTCTATAAGGCCGTCAAAGACGGTCTGATCGACCCCAAGCGCTCAGTGCAAGTTGGCATCCGCACCGAAAACCCAGACACGCTTGGCTTCAACATCATCGACGCGCGGGAAGTGCATGAGACAGGTCCGATGGCCGTGGCACAGAAAATCCGCAACATCCTGAGCGACCACCCCACCTATCTGACCTTTGACATCGACGGGTTGGACCCGGCCTTTGCCCCTGGCACCGGCACGCCGGTTTGGGGAGGCCTCACTAGTGGTCAGGCCAGCATCATCTTGCGCGACATTGCCGGTATCAATCTGGTCGGTGGTGACGTGGTCGAGGTCTCCCCCCCATTTGACACCACCGGCGCGACCGCCGTGGCCGGGGCGCATATTGCCCTAGAATTGATATGCCTCTGGGGCTGGACGCGGCGTTAATTCGCACCCCTCTGGAAACCAGCACAAGCGCCCCTTAGGTTGCAGGCGTCGGGTGATCTACCTGGCGCGTCAAAGCGTATGATCTCTAAAACGGGGGCGCAGCGCTTAAGCCTGTGAGAGTGGGGTGCGGAAAATGACATTTCTATGGTTGATCGTTGTGCTGGCCATTGGCTTTGCCGTCTACGTGCGCGTGGCCCCAAGCGATCTTGCCAAGTGGCACAAGGAACCGCAGGTCGCCCATAACAGCGACAATGAGAACTCCGTTCGACGTCTGGTAATGTCTGGCCGCGACGGTTTGGCCCGGTTTCATCAAGTGGCGGTCGGTACGCCGCGCACCACCGTGCTTGCCGGCTCTGTTGACGAGGGCATGGTCACCTATGTGACCCGCTCCAAACTCCTGGCCTACCCCGACTACACCACCGCCTATCAGGACGGTGACATGCTCAAGGTCTATGGCCGCTCACGATTTGGACGCAAGGATTTTGGCGTGAACGCCAACCGCGTCGAGGCTTGGATCGACGCTCTGTAACGGCGCTTTCAGACTGGAGCTCAGGCATCCGGGCGAAATCTCCCGCCACATCGGTACATTCAGCGACATCTGGCACTGCGCCATGAACATGCGCCCATCCACCTGCAAACAGATGGTCTCACCAATCTCGATGCGCTGGCCTTGTTTGTCGGTACAATAACAATCCACCGGCACGCCGTTGATCATGCCATCCGCCGTGGCCGTGCTCGCCAAAAGGGCAAATATCAGGGTCAGCTGTTTCATACGCCCAGTATAGCGCAAACCCTGCCCTTGACCAAACCCGCGTATTGTCCCACTTAGCGGCATGGTACCAATAGAACGACTGCATCAGATCACCCAACGTTTTGAGTTCCTTGAGGCCCAGATGGCCGAGGGCAGCGGCGATATTGCCGCGCTTGCCAAAGAGTATTCCGATCTCAAGCCGGTGGTGGAACAGGTGCAGGCCTACCAAAAGCTTCTCAGCGATATCGAAGAAGCCGAAGAGATGCTCTCTGATCCGGACATGAAAGACCTGGCCGAAGAAGAGCTGCCAGAATTGCGCGCCGCCCTGCCCGAATCCGAGCACGCTCTACAACTCGCACTCCTGCCCAAAGATGCGGCTGACGCCCGCCCCGCCATTCTGGAAATCCGCCCGGGCACTGGCGGCGACGAGGCGGCCTTGTTCGCCGGAGACCTCCTGCGCATGTACCAGCGCTATGCCGAAACCCGCGGCTGGAAGCTTGAAATCCTCGAAGAGAACGCCACCGAACTGGGCGGCATCAAAGAGGTGGTGGCGCATATCAAAGGCGAAAACGTCTTTGCCCGCATGAAATACGAATCCGGTGTGCACCGTGTACAGCGCGTGCCCACCACCGAAAGCGGAGGGCGCATTCACACTTCTGCTGCCACCGTGGCCGTGCTGCCCGAAGCCGAAGACGTGGACATCCAGATCGACGCCAACGACATCCGCATCGACACCATGCGCGCGTCCGGTTCTGGCGGTCAGCACGTGAACACCACCGATTCCGCCGTGCGCATCACCCACCTTCCTACTGGTATCATTGTAACCAGTTCCGAGAAATCGCAGCACCGCAACCGTGAGATCGCGATGCAGGTTCTGAAAACCCGTCTGTTTGATCTGGAGCGCCAACGTCTGGCCGATGAGCGCGCCGCCGAACGCGCCGGTCAAGTGGGCTCCGGCGACCGGTCCGAGCGCATCCGCACCTACAACTTCCCCCAAGGCCGCATGACCGACCACCGCATCAACCTCACGCTTTATAAGCTGGATCAGGTGATGGCAGGCGACCTTGATGAGACCATCGACGCACTCACGGCCGATGCACAGGCCACCGCACTGGCGGAGATGAACGGGTGACCGGCACCATCGCCGCGCTGGTGAAACGCGCTGTTGAGGTCTTGCAAGCCATCCCGGTCAACGATCCGGTCAAAGAAGCCCGCCTTCTGGTCAGTCACGCCACCGGCATACGCCCCGACCGTCTCACGTTGGAACTGCGCGAAGCGGCCACAGCGGAACAAGCCGCTGCACTGGAAGTGCTGCTGACTCGCCGCCAAGCCCGCGAGCCTGTGTCCCACATGCTTGGCAAACGCGCGTTTTACAATCACGAGTTCATCGTCACAGCCGACACACTGGATCCCCGCCCAGAAACCGAAATTCTCGTGTCGCTGGCCCTTGGGACGCGTTTCGCAAACGTGCTGGACATGGGCACCGGAACCGGCGCGATCATCCTGTCCATTCTGGCCGAGGCGCCAACTGCTAAAGGCGTCGCGACCGACCTCTCTGCCGCCGCTCTAACCGTGGCGACGCAAAACGCCGAGGCGTTTGAACTGGCGGATCGTCTGACTTTGCTGGAAAGCGATTGGTTCAGCAAAGTGGACCACACCTTCGACCTGATCGTCTCCAACCCGCCCTACATTGCACTCGACGAAATGCCCAAGCTCGCTCCTGAGCTGTCTTATGAGCCACGCTTGGCGCTCACCGATGAGGCGGATGGCCTCACCGCCTATCGCAAAATCGCCGCTGGCGCACCAGCGCACCTCAATGCGGGCGGCTGGCTCATGGTGGAAGTTGGCTGGCAACAAGGCCCAGACGTGGCCGCCCTCTTCACCGAAGCGGGCCTGACAAACGTCGCCATCAAGCCCGATCTGGACGGGCGCGACCGCGTGGTGATCGGGCAAAAGGCCTAAAACCCACGCAAATTTTCCCTTTTGCAAGCTTTGGCGCGATAAAAGCACTTGTGCGAACGCCCAAGGCGCAATATCAAGTTCGTGTCCTTTTGGCGGATGCCCCATTTGCGGGCGGTCCCGATTGGACATCAAGCCATAAATTGTCGCCCCCGGAAGACAGAGCGCACGAGGCGTGAAACGGGATGAGCGATTGCCATTGACCAAGGCTGGATTACAAAAACAATGAGATCTTCGAAGTCACGTTCGCGGAATAAATCTAACCGCAACCGTCCCTCCAGCAACATCGTCAACCGCGTGTTTGACAGCTCCGGCCCAGAGGGCAAGGTGCGCGGCACCCCTCAGCAGGTGATCGACAAATACAACCAGCTCGCCCGCGACAGCCAGTTGGGCAATGACCGCGTTGCCACGGAAAACTTCCAGCAGCATGCCGAACATTATCAGCGCATGCTGAACGAAGCGCAGCGCGAACAAGAAGCGCGCCGCGAAGAGCAGGACCGCCAGAACCGCGAACGTCAGGCCGAACGCGACCGCGAACGCCGCGAGCGCATGGAACGTCAGGAACGCGAAGGCAATGGCGGTGGCAACCGCGACAAAGCCCCTGCCCCTGTCGAAGCCGACGCGCAGCCCGTTGTAGACCCATCCGAAGCGGATCAGCCCGACCTGATCGTGGATGTGGCCGAAAGCAATCTGGTGGAGACACCAGAGGCCGAAACGCCTGCGCCCAAGAAAGCACCCCGCAAGCGGGCACCGCGCAAAAAGGCGGAAGACAAGGCCGACGCACCAGCGGAGAAATCTGAGAAGAAACCACGCCGCTCCTCCAAAAAGGCTGAGGCCCCGGCAGAGTCTGCGCCTGTGGAAGAAAGCAAAGCCGCGGAATAATCCGGCCTGCTTATCAAACAACAAACCCCTCGCAAGCACACGCCTGCGAGGGGTTTTCTTTTGTCTGCTAGGTGCCTGACAGCGCAGCGTCAGCCCTGCGCCAGCACCTGATCCATCATCGCTTGCGTGCCTCGCGCCTGCTCCAGCGGCCAAGCATAGGTCTCGCCCTCCCGAATGGTGCGGCCAAAGGCTTCCACCTGCTGCACATATTGGTTCACCACCGGAAAGCGCTCGATCCGCTTGGTCTGATCCGGCATCGACATGTGTAACTCCGCCTGATCAAACTTGCCCGCGTTGAACGGACAGGTCAGCGTCATAAGCCCTTTCTCGCCATGGAAATGCACCTCTTGGCGCGGCGCTGAACGGATCGAGGTGTAGGCCTGATAGGTGAAGCCGTCAAAGGTGAAGCCCATGTCGGCAAAGGTGTCGACACCGTGCTCCCACTGCAGCCGCGCGTAATCAAGCTGCACCGGCTCCTGCCCGGTGGCAAACCGCACGCCGCCCATCACGTACACCCCAATGTCGCGCAGCCCGCCGCCGCCAGCCGCCGCCTGATTGCGAATGTTACCGGTGTCATCGTTGAAAAACGAAAACGCCGCATTCACATGCACCAATTTGCCTATCGCGCCCTCGGCCAACAGTGACTTCGCTCGTTGCCACTGCGGATGGTGCACAATCATATAAGCCTCCGCCGCCAACACCCCGGCCGCATCCCGCGCCTTGATCAATTTGTCGATTTCGGCCACATCCATGCCCACCGGCTTTTCAATCAACACCGGCTTGCCCGCCTCCAGCGCTTTGATCCCCCACTCTACGTGCAGGTGATTGGGCAGCGGGACATAAACCGCGTCAATTTCCGGATCGGCCAGCATGTCCTCATAGCTCTGATGATGCCGCACCCCGGGCGCAAAAGCCGCAAAACCCGCAACCTTATCAGCACTGGAAGACGCTACAGCAGCAAGCTGTGCCCCCTTGGCCGCATGGATCGCGGGCCCCATGGTGGTCTTGGCAAAATTGGCGGCTCCGAGGATGCCCCAACGGACAGGTGAGGTGGTCATGATAGCGCTCCCATTTGGTGCGCCCACCCTAGCCACTCCGCTCCAGCGGACAACAAAAAACCGGCCCATTGCGGGGCCGGTTTCGGTTTTTCATCTGCGAGGCGCTTAATGCGCGGCCAGCATCCCACGCGACGCCGCCAACTCGCGCATCCGTTTCTGCAGTTTTTCAAAGGCCCGCACCTCAATCTGACGGATCCGCTCACGGCTCACATCATACTGACCGCTCAGGTCTTCCAGGGTGACCGCCTTCTCCGCCAAACGGCGCTGAGTCAGAATGTCCTTCTCGCGATCGTTCAGCACGTCCATGGCCTCCACTAGAAGCTCGCGGCGGGCGTCCAGCTCGTCTTTTGCCTCATAGTCCGCAGCCTGGTTGGCGGTTTCATCTTCCAGCCAGTCCTGCCACTCCATGGTGCCTTCACCTTCGGTGCCAACCTGTGCGTTCAGCGAGGCATCCCCACCGGACAGGCGCCGGTTCATCGAAATCACCTCATCCTCGGTCACGCCAAGATCGGTGGCAATCCGCTGCACATTCTCTGGACGCAGGTCGCCATCTTCCAACGCACCAATCCGGGCTTTCGCCTTACGCAGGTTGAAGAACAGCTTCTTCTGCGCCGAGGTGGTGCCCAGCTTCACCATGGACCAGCTGCGCAGCACATATTCCTGAATGCTCGCACGGATCCACCACATGGCATAGGTCGCCAGACGGAAACCCTTTTCAGGGTCAAACTTCTTCACCGCTTGCATCAGACCGACGTTGGCCTCGGAAATCACTTCGGCCTGTGGCAAGCCATAGCCGCGATAACCCATGGCAATTTTGGCCGCGAGGCGTAGGTGCGACGTCACCATTTTATGCGCAGAATCAGCGTCTTGCTCTTCGACCCAGCGTTTGGCCAGCATGTACTCTTCTTCTGGCTCCAGAAGCGGGAACTTGCGAATTTCCTGAAGATACCGGTTGAGGCCACCTTCTGGTGTGGGTGCCGGCAGATTTTTGTAGTTGCTCATGGCGAATGCCTCCCTTGTCTGTCTTACGCTGCTTCAATGCGCGTATGTTTAAACCTTTAACATCCATGTAGGGCGCTAACGGACGGTTTCAACCTCGGCGCGCAAATTTCTGACTCTCATAGTAAGTTTTTCGCTGATGGCTTTCCATGGCTGACAGGATTTCTCACAGCCACGTGCAGTTTGTTACAGACAGAATTCCGCCCGTTACTGTCCGCCAAGGTCCGCGATCAACTGCGCCATATCCTCTGGCAAAGGCGCCTCAAACCGCAAGTCTTCGCCTGTCACCGGGTGCTCAAAACCCAACACAGCCGCATGCAACGCCTGCCGCGCAAAGGCTTTGGCCGCCGCCGCACCTTTCACGCCAATCGCCTTTTCGCCCAGTTTGCGCCGCCCGCCATAAACCGGATCGCCGATCAGCCCGTGGCCCGCATGGGCCATATGCACGCGGATTTGGTGTGTGCGCCCGGTTTCCAGCCAGCATTCCACCAATGAGGCCACCGCTGGATCGCCAAAAGGCTCGACAATCCGCACCCGTGTCACCGCATGACGCCCGCCTTCAAACAACACCGCCTGACGTTGCCGATCGGTCTTGTGCCGCGCCAGATGGGTGGTCACTTTCATGATGTTTCCAGGCTCAAAGTTCACCCCGCGCACACCCCGCAAACGCGGATCGTTGGCATCCGGTACGCCGTAACAGACCGCGCGGTAGTAGCGCTCTACCGTGTGGGCCTCAAACTGCGCCGCAAGGCCTTGGTGGGCCGCATCGGTTTTGGCCACCACCAGCAACCCGCTGGTTTCCTTGTCGATCCGATGCACAATCCCGGGCCGTTTCATGCCGCCCACCCCGGACAGCGTGTCGCCACAATGATGCAGCAGCGCATTCACCAGCGTGCCATTGGGCGTGCCCGGTGCCGGATGCACCACCATGCCCGCCGGTTTGTTGATCACAATCAGATCATCATCTTCCCAGATCACCTCAAGCGGGATGTCTTCCGGCCCAATGTGGCTTTCCTCGGCTACCGGAACGGTGATCACTACCAACTCGCCGCCCGCCACTTTGAGCTTGGGATCGGTCACAACCGCGCCGTCCAGCGTCACGCTGCCCTCGGCAATCAGCTTTGCCAAGCGGGTGCGGCTCAAACTGGCTTCCACTGGCACATCGCGCGAAAGCGCCTTATCAAGACGATTGGGCGGGTTGTCCGCAATCAGAAATTCTACAAGGGCCTCAGCCATGGACTCTTCTCCGGAACCAATTGAACCCGCCAACCTGCGCTTCCTGCGCCTGTTGGTAACGGGCATGACGGTGGTTATGGTTGTCGGGCTTTTAGCCTTGGTTGTCCTGCTTGTCATGCGCTTCCGTGAAGATGGCCCAATCTTGCCGGAAAACCTTGTGCTGGAAGACGGCGCGGTGGCGCAGGCGGTCACGATGGGCGACGGCTGGGTGGCGATTGTGACCGAGGACAACCGCATTTTGATACACGACCGCATCACCGGCGCTTTGCGTCAGGAAGTGGTATTGTCTCCAGGCGCGTTTGGGGCGACGGTCAGCGAGTAAAGGGGCGTTGCCCCCGGCGCAGCAGGCTGCGCCTCCCCCAGGATATTTGTGGAATGAGAAGATCAGGGCAGGTGTTCCAACTGTTTGGTCTCAGCCTGCGCGGCAAATACCGGGATTGGATCGGCGTAGCCCTTGAGGCGCACGGCGGCCAGCTCTTTTAGGGTTATGCCTTCATCGACCAGATCACTGGTGTCTCGATCCACCAGCACCTGCCAAGGGCCCGCTTTAGCGCAGAGCCGCGCTGCCAAGTTCACGGTTGAGCCCAGCACCGTATAGTCCATCCGGTCGCGCGCCCCCATCGCCCCAAGCACCACGTCGCCTGAGGCGATGCCCACGCCCACGGCCAGTTCGCGCGCGCTTTGAGCCCCAAAAGACGCCGCCAACGCCTCTTTGATTTCCACGCCGCAGCGCACGGCGCGATCCTCTTTGTCCTCACCCACAAACATCGCCATCAGCTCATCCCCGACAAACTTGTCGATATCGCCGCCATGGCGCTCGACAATCTCTGACTGGATTTCAAAATAGCGGTTGAGCACCTCAATCACCTCTTCGGGCGGCACGGTTTCGGAAAACGCCGTGTAGCCGCGAATATCTGAGAACAGCATGGTCACCTCGCGCCGCTCGCCGCCCCGCCGCATCCGGTCGCCATCCCGGTTCTGTATGGCCGTCACCGTCTCATGGCTGACGAATTTCATAAGCTCCAGCCGCTCGCCCAATTGCCCGGCCATCACGTTGATCCGCCCCGCCAGATCGCCAATTTCGTCGCGCGAGCGCACGCCGTCCACCCGTTGTGAGAAATCGCCCTCGCCCACAGCATCCGCCACCCGGCCAATTTTCAAGATCGGACGTTTCAGGCGACGCGAGAAGATCAGCGCCCCAATCGAGGCCGCGGCAAAGCCCAGACTGCCGACAATCAAAATCCGCTGCATCATCTGAGTGACCACGGCATAGGCCGTCTCTTCGCTCAGCTCGGCAATCACCGCAAAAGGAAACCAATCCGGAAAGGCATAAGCCCCCAACATCGCTGTGCCATCTGGCCGCGCATAGGCCTCCAACGCATCTGCCCGCGCGCCTGCCACAATCAGCGGCATGGCAGAAGCCACGATCGCCCGGTCGGCCAAAACCTCCGGGGCCTCTACCAGCACGGCCCGTCCAGCATGATCCACAATGGTGATCTCACCCCGCGCGGTAAACGGATGGCGCAACACACTGCGCTGCAAGGTGTTCAGGTTGATACGTGCGCCCAACGTGAGCTTGCGCCCGGCAATGATGCTTTCCATCGGCAAAGCCAAAGTCGCCAGCCAGTCCCCTGTGTCTGGCAATTGGCTGATCAGTGGTCGCCCAAACTGTCCGGTGCCCTCAATATTCGCCAGCAACTCATTGCTAATGGAGAGCGTCTGCACCGGGTCAAGGCCAACCTCTGCCAGCTGTGCAGCAAAATCTTCATTGCTCACCAGCACCGGAATGTCGGAGCCTTCCACGCTCAGCTGCAAGGACACCACATCCGGCAATTGCGCCATGCCCTCCGTCAACAGCGCCACCTTTAGCGCGACGTCCAGCTCAGGATTGTCCACACCAGAGCGGATCACCATCAACGGTGCCAGCCAACGGCCCTGATACAGGCTGTCAAACTCGCTGCGCAATTGCCCTGCCACGCTGGTGAGATCTTCATTCACCGCGCTTTTGAGCTCTTCGCGGGCAATCTGCACCAGGTTGTTGCCCACCAGCGCCAAAGGCACCACGGCGATCAACGCGGCGAATAGAAAGAACTTGAGCGGCAGCGGAAACCGCATCAATTGCCCTCACCCCGGGCCACGGCCAATACCTGCACGCTGTCGGTAGACACACCACAGGCCAATCCGGTGCTGTCGCGCGCAGTCACCGTGGCCGTATACGTGCCTGGCGCGCCGTAGGCATGGCGGGTCACTGCGCCATAGCCGCCTGCCCCGTCGCCAAATTGCCAGCTGACCTCTACGCCATGGCCATCCGGGTCGCTGACATCACTCACATCAAAGCGCAGCACGTCATGCGCCGCCCCCACCGGGGTTTCCCGGTCTTGGCCCGCGCTGATCACCGGCGCGGCATTCACCAAAATCTCCGCCGTGTCCTGCCCCACGGCACAGCTGGCACCGCTGTCATCCGTCACAATCAAGGTTGCGGTCACAGGCCCCGCGGTATCAAACCGGCGGCTGACCTCTGCGCCCGCCAACTCCACCCCGTCTGAGAAGCGCCACAGCAGATCGGTAATCTTGCCATCCCGATCATACGCTCCAGCTCGAAACGAGACCTCTTCGCCCGGACAGACCACCCTGTCCGGTCCCGCATCGGCGGTTGGCGGCGCGTTCACCCGTGCATAGACCTGCTCCAACTGGCTGGAGTTTTCCAATCCTTTGCCATCATCCGTAGACACCGTGACCGGATACAGCCCCGGCGTAGCGTAGCGATGGGTCACCGCCGCGCCTTTGCCCGTGCCCCCGTCACCAAAATCCCAGGCCACCGCCACCCCAGGACCCACCGACAGTTCCCAGGCTTTGTCATCACCCGCGCATAATGCCCCGGCCACATCGACGCCGGTCAGCGGCGCTGGATTCACCTGCATCTCGCGGGTCCAAGAGGCGCTGCTATTGGCCACACCCGCATCATCGGTGACTTCCAGCGACAAGGCATAGACACCCGGCGTTTCATAGCGATGCACCACCGACACGCCCTCCGCCGTTTGACCGTCGCCAAAATCCCAAAGGTAGCGGGTGATCACCCCGTCGTTGTCCACCGCGCCAGTGGCGTCAAACCGCGTCAAAACGCCCGCCGCCACCTGAGCGGGTGCGTCCACCTCTGGCGTCGGCGCGGCGTTGATGAGGATCTTGTGGTGCGTGACCAATTGCCCGCAGTCCTGCGTGCCACCTTCAAGCGTTGTGGTCAGCGTCGCCAAATAGGCTCCCGGTTCGGCAAACGCATAAGACACTTCCGCGCCTTCGGCTGTGCCGCCATCCGAAAAGATCCAGTCATACCGCACCGGCTCGCCCGTACCGGCCGCGTCGCCCAAAACAGCGGCAAAGGCCACGGCATTGTTCACCGGCGCACGCTCCACCGCGTCAATGCGCTGGCTGCGCGCGGGCAAGACCTTCACATTGACTGTATCGGTGTCCAGCGGGCTGCATTCCCCAACCGCATCGCCAGTGATCGTGAGCGTGACCGCATGATCGCCCGCCCGCTCAAAGCTCTTGATTGGCGTCGCCCCGCTGGCCCGACTGCCATCACCAAAGGTCCATTCAAACCCGTTGACAGACCCATCGGCATCTGTGGAGCCACTGCCATCCATGCGCACCTCTTGATTGACACAGACCGTCATGTCCGGCCCCGCATTGGCAATTGGCCCCTCGCGCACAATCACCGCGATGCGGTCCAGATCCGACCCACGCGTGCTGCCGCTCTCATCTTCCACTTGAAGAGTGACCGGGTAAGTGCCTGGCATTTCGTAGGTTTTGGTTGGATTGATCACCTCAGACAACGTGCCATCGCCAAAGTCCCAGAGGTACTTTAACAGGTCGCCATCCTCATCCGCGCTGGCCGAGGCATCAAAGATGATCGACTGGCCAGAACACACATCTTTGTTGCCTCCCGCATCCGCCACCGGCGCGGCGTTGATGATCACCGTGGTGGCATCCACATCCCGCGCATTGCTCAGGCCGGTGCCATCATCCACCCGCAATGTGACTGGGTAGCTGCCCGCTTTGGGGAATACATGGCTGACCGTCTTGCCAATCACCGGCGCCGACCCGTCGCCAAAATCCCAGAGATACATCAGCGCGTCGCCATCCGCATCGCTGCTGCCACCAGCATCCAACGTGACCAACAACCGATCCGTATCAATCGCCGGACCCGCCTCTGCTTCGGGACGGTGGTTCACATGGATGGTCACGCTGTCCTGCGCGGTGGAATTGGCCACGCCGCTGCCATCCCGCACCACAAGCCGGGCGTTGTACACGCCCGCCACCGGCCAAGCGCGCTCCACCACTGCGGCCTCCAACGGGGCCTGCAAATCGTCAAACTCCCAGCGGTAGCCAGCCAGCAGCCCGTCTTTGTCAAAGCTTGAGCGCGCATCAAACCGCACCGTGTCATCTGGCGCCACGCGCAGATCCGGCCCCGCCTGCGCAACCGGCGACGCATTGACGGTGATCAACACCTCGCTCTCATCCACCGCGCCGCCACCGACAAAATCATCGGTCACTTTCAAGCGCACCCGATGCAGCCCCGGCGTTTCAAAGCGCTGCGCCACCCGCACGCCATCTTGCGTGCTGCCATCCTCAAACAGCCAAAGATACTGCGCCACCGTGCCATCCGGATCCACCGACGCGCCACCGTCGAGCACAAACTCCTCGTCCGGCGCGACGGTCAGCGCAGACCCTGCGTCGGCAATGGGTCGACTGTTGACCACAACTTGCATCGTGTCCCGATGGCTGCTCTGAGGCGCCCCACTGTCGTCCGTGACCGTTAAGTCCACCTCGTAAACCCCTGGAATTTCATAGAAATGAAGCGGACTTAAACCTTCTGCGGTGCGCCCATCGCCAAACTCCCAAACGTACCGCGCAATCTGCCCGTCAATGTCACGCGACCCGCTGCCGTCAAACTGCACCTCTGACGCGGTGACAAACTGATCCGGCCCGGCCTCCGCCACCGGCCGCGTGTTCACAACCACCTCAAACCGGGTGCGCTGGGTGGCCGATTGCGTGCCGCTGTCATCAATCACGGTGAGGGTTACCTCGTAGACACCGGGGGTCGCCCAAGCGTATTCCGCAACCGGCCCCTCGCCCATGGCCCCATCGCCGAAGTCCCAGAGGTGCGACAGGATCACCCCATCTGCATCGCTGGAGCGGCTACCATCCAGAATCACCGCCTCCCCAACGGCCACCGGCGCCTCCGGCCCGTCGATCGCGGGCACAGGCGGCGCATTTACACGAATGGTCAAACGGTCCGTGCTTGTCGCATTGGCCACGCCGCTGTCATCGCGCACAGATAGGCCCACCTGATAGATCCCGGGCTGCTGATACACATGCGTTACACGGCTGCCATAGCGCTCTGTGCCATCCCCCAAGTCCCAAACATAGCCGGTGATGGCCCCATCCACGTCATAGCTCGCCGCCCCGTCCAGCGTGACCGCGCGCCCCACAATGGTGTTCACATCCGTGCCCGCCTCAGCCACCGGTGGGAAATTCACCATCACCAAACGGGTCGCCACGCCAAAGTTGCAGGGATGCACCGCGTCATCGCTCACCCGCAAAACCGCGCGATAGTCACCCGGCTCGGTGTAAACGTGGCTGGCCTCCACCGTGTCGGCTGCCGCTCCGTCGCCAAAGCTCCACAAATAACGCGTGATCGGGCTGTCAGACGGCAACGAGCCCGCGCCAGAAAACGGCACCACATCGCCCGGCGCTACCGTGATCGCGCTGCCCGCCACAGCCCGAGGCGCCACCCGCACATGCACCGGCACCTCGGCCTCCGCCCCGCGCGCCGCCCGTGTGCCCGGCAAGCGCACCCGCAACCGCGCATCATACCGCCCCGGTGCGCCGTAACTGTAAACAATCACCGGCTCTTCTGAGCTGGCGCCATCGCGGTAATCCCAGCGGTAGGCCAGCAGCGGATCGCCATCCGCCAAGCTGCCATCAAACGCCACGCTAGAACAATCCGCCAGCTCCCGCGCCCGTGGCAGCGCCTCTGGCCGCGCAGGCACTGGCGCCAAACGAGATGGCATCAGCATCGGCACCGCTTGTCCGTCCGCATCAAACAGGCTCAGCGTCACATCATTGGGCGTTTCAAACCCACCCTGAAGGGTCAGCGACAGAATATCCTCTCCCGCCAGCTCTTCGGCACGCACAACTTCACTGGCCCAGACATTCTGCCCCGAGGCGCGCAGCGCATAGTCCGAATACATCCGGTTCAGCCGCAAATCGCCCCGCGCCCCGTCAAAGTTCTGCACCGTCAGGTCCCCAGCGGTGGCCAGAAACTCCACGCGGGTGCCCGGTCCAGACCCGGGCCAGCGAATGGTCGGCTGATAGGCAATCATCTCCAGCCCCTCAGGCCGCCGATGCGCATCCCGCAGCAGGCTCACATCCACGTTGAACCCGTTGCCGTCATCACCGTCAGCGCCGAGCACCTCCAACCGGAACCAAGCACGGTCGCCAATCACCTCACCTTGCCGCGCGCGCACACTTCCCAGCGAGACCCACTGCTGATCGGTTTCTGCCTCGGACCCAAACTCGACTTCCCGCAAGACCTCGCCAGCACGCGCTGCCAAAACCGCATCACGGGTCACCTTGGAGGGCGTCTCGCCATCCGCAACCGGCACCGGCATGGGCACCCCACTGCGCGCGCCGTCACCGCCGTAGACCCGATAGACCGTGCGGGAATTGCCCCCGCCGCCATAGCGAAAATCATGCTCCCCCCGCATTTCCGGATCAAACACGCGCACATAAACTCTGTCGCGTAATTCACTCGGAACGCTAAAGAATATCACCTCACGATGATCGATATCACCCTCCCGCGTCGGTGCAGCGGAGCCGTACACAACCAATTGGCCGTGTTCCGCTGGCGACGCCACATCCTGCGCTTTGGCCTGTGCCTGCCAAAGCCCCCAAGCCGACAAAACTGCCACCATCAGTTTCAGCCAAGTCATGCGCGCGCTCCTCTTCATCGGATCACCTCATTGCCAGCGTAGTCCTGCACCACCACCTCGATCAGACGCATCTCTCCCGGTGTCGCCGGCAGGCTTGCCCGGCAAATGCCTCGGGCACTGTCACAGCGTAGGTAGCCCTCAAACTCTGCGTCCCCAACCTCAACCAGGTACGGCGCCGCCTGACGCAACCCGCTCACATCCTGCGCCGTAACCACAATCTCAACCGGCCCGTCTACGCCTTGTGGCCGGGCCATGCCTGCATCCAAAATCTCCGGGGGGCTGAGGTCCAAAAGCGTTTCCACCACAAGAACCCCAACATTGCCCGCCGCATCCACCGCGCGCAGCTCCAACAGGTTTTGCCCTTCGGTGAGTGCCGCCTGCATCGCAAAGCTGCCATCAAAGATGTCCTGCTTGGCGCCGTTGAGCTCCAACGTGACCGCATCCCCAAGGGTGCCCGTCAAGTCGATGGCTTTGTCCGTGGTGGCCCGCGGTGGCGGCACATCCAGCACCAGCTCCGGCGCGGCGCTGTCCCGCACCACAGCAAACGCCAACGTTCCGGTGGACACGCCACCTTCGGACAAAACCTCCACGCTGAACGCCCGCGGCTCCGAACCGACCGGCACCGTGATCGCCAAAACCCCACCTGCCGAAATGCGTGTGCGTCCGGCCTCTGCCCCAGCGACATCCCGCAAGACCACCTCTTGGCCTGGCTTGGCAGAAGTGGCGACCACAACCGTCATCTCGGCATTGCGGCTCACCAAATGGCCGTCGCTGTCCCGCGCCAAATCCGGGTTCAGCGTCATCGTCGTTGCCACGCGGGGCACATAGCGCAACTGTCCGCGTTTTTCAGAGACATTGCCCGCCGGATCGGTTGCCACCAGCACAATCTGATTGGCCCCGGGGGTCAGCTTCAGCGTGGTCTCAAATCCCCCATCCGCCGCCACATCCACGGCGATACCGTTCACCGTAAGCGCCACCCCCGCCTCAGACGCGCCCAGCACCGCAACGTCTGGCACCTCAACCAACACGCCGTCCGACGGCGCCAACAGCGTCAAAAACGGTGGTGTGCTGTCCTGGCGCAACTCAAACTGGCGCACTTCGCTCCATTTGCCAGGCAACCCAAGCCCGTCCAGCGCCGCGACACGCCAATAATGGGCACCGGGCGCCAGGCCAGCCACGTTAAAACTCAGGTCTTTCACACCCCATTCGGTGGCAATCATCTGGTTGAACGCCGGATCCCCCGCGACCTCAAACCAATAGCCGCTGGCCTCGGGATACTCCTGCCACGCCAGTTGCACACCCGCGCCATAGACATCCGCGCGGTCCATCGGCGCACTTAACAACGGCCACTCCAGCACTTGCGCCCGCGTGGCCACGCCGTCTTCCGTGATCACCACCCCCTCGTCTTGGCCAAGAGACACTTTGGTGGCGTCGGCTTCAATGTCGAGCGACGCTGTGTCGTAGTTCACAAACAGCGCCTTATCGGCCTCTTTCTTGATCCAGAAATCATCGCTGTCGGTGGTGGTCTGAATGCCCGGCACGTCAATCTCAAAGCTGTCACGATCCGACAGCTGATTGAGCAGCGCATAGAAATCGCCGTTGGCCAGCGACACTTTGGTGACCTCTTTGCCGGTGAGAGGATCAGAGCGCATCCGTTGAATGGTGGCATTGGAATTGGGGTTCAGACGCAGCCGGCTCAGATCGCGAAACGTCACCTGTGTGGTCGAGTTGGTCAGCGTGCGCACTTTCTCAAATTCTATCAGCACATCGTTCAGGTCTCGATCCGACCAGGCCGCCTCCGCAGGCTCCCGCCCCTCCACACGCCCATGAATATCTGTGATCAACGCCTCCGCCGCGCGGTCCCGTTGCGCCAACGCAATTTCAAACGCCTCGGTCGCGTGCCCCGTCGCCGCCCCAGCAAACCGCACCACCTTGCGCCAGGCCCCTTCCCCGCGCGCACCAACCGCTGCGTCACGATCTGCTATCGCGGCGCCAATCTCCTGCGGCGCAAACAGCCGAGCGCCTTCTGAGGTGGCCTTCTGGATAGCGACCAAAGCCTCAGCCAACGCCGCATCGGCTGCCGCCACTTGCGCCACCGGCATCTGCAACACCGCCCCCGGCACTAGGTCCGCCGGTGAGGCCAACTTGTTGATCTGTAAAACCGTTGGCCAAAGGTCAGGATCGTTGAGATGCCGCCCCACAAAATCGCGCAGGGTCTCGTCGCCGCTATAGGCCACTTCGGTGTAGGGCACCTCCAACGGGTCCACGTCTGCCGATACCACTGGCGCGAGAGTTCCCACCACGCAGGCGGCCAGCAGGCCAAACCAACGCACAATTGTCTTCCTAGGGTTTTGGTCGTCCGCAGGAACACACATGCCTGCACTCCCAAAAGGGCCGTGAAAAGAAATTATGGTTAATAGGTCGTCTAATCGTTCTACAGCTTGGAACGCCGCGCAAGAATTTTGCCGTGTGGCACATCTATTGGCGCCTTGTTGGAAACAAAGGCGCCAAAACTTGCAGCATTCCCCTCAATTGAGAAACAGAATACGCGCTTTGGACCATTTCTCCAATGGAGATTTGGCACGAAACTATAGCCGGGCCTGTTGAGCAACGCAGTTGCCCCCGCCAAAATCTGCCTTCAAAGGCCACAGTTCGGTGGGCGCGCCTTCGGCAAGCAGAGCTCGCCCCCCTTGTTTTCAGACGCATCCAACTACCGACATCCCGTCTGTCTCGCTGGCGTGAACTCAACCCAAAATGGAACCTTTACCGCACGGGCTCAAATCAGGCATCGGCGTATCTGCCAAGCGCAACCCGCCGCACAGTCGACACGGCCAGACACATGCTTACTACAAACTGCAAAACCTCCAATCACGTGACTTTCCACTTATCCCTGCATTCGGCTGCATCCGACAGTTCACCCTTGTCCACTAAAACTCACTCCGGCGTCACACAAACGGCTCTGCAATCGCTAAAGACTCCGCACATCCCAAATTGAAAACATGTGATTTCGACGCGCCGATTCTGGCATGGCGCCTCCAAATCCTTACAAAAACACCAGCAAAACACAGCGCAAAACGCAAATCACGCAAAAATAACGGTGGGTTTGGCAAATTCTGCTCAAGGAAAACAAACGAGGAGGGTCCCATGTCCCGCCCAAGCCCAACAGAGAGCACAACCGCCGCCCAAACCGCCGCCATGGATGCCCGTGAGGCCGCACTTGAGGCTCTGCGCGACATGTATTGCAACCGCGCGGATGTGACCGGCTATGACATCGGCTTCAAGCGGATTGGTGGTCTGGCCACCACCAAAGTCTGCCTGCGGGTGCATGTGGACGCCAAACTGCCCGAAGACGAGCTCGATCCGGCCACACGCATCGTACGCCTTATCAACGGATTTCCGGTGGATGTTGTCGCCAGCACTTACAAGGTGCACCGCGACCAGGGCGACAGTCAAAACACAGGCGCCACCACGCTTCTGTCTGGCAGCCCTTGCCAGCGCCGCGGCGCCAAAGCGGGCACCATTGGCGCCATTGCCATGGACCGCGCCACCGGTAAACCCGGCATCCTGTCCAACTGGCACGTGCTGTCCTCCCCTGAAGGGGCCGACAGTGATCTGGTCTATGGACATAGCACCGCCGCCCTGCCGATTGCGCGGTTGAAAAAATCCATGCTGTCGCGCCACGGCGATGCTGCTTTTGCCCCCCTCTCCGGTGCGACCCCTTGGCATCCCACCTTGAAACAACTCAATCTGCCACTGACCGGCGTGGCGCCGGCTGCGCTTGGCCGCATTCTGTGCAAATACGGCCGCACCACCGGTCTGACCCGCGCGCGGGTTGACGGCATTGGCACCTACAAAGTGGTACACACTCTCCCCAACGGCCGCCGCAAGACGGTGGAGATCGACGGCTTCCGCCTGATCCCGCAAGACCTCGCCGCGCCGCAAGCGGCGCTCAGCCTGCCCGGAGACAGCGGCGCCTGCTGGATCGATCCGGACACCGGCGATGCTGTTGGCCTGCATATGGCAGGCGAAGGGGATGACTGGCCGGAAGGGGACTGCGCGCTGGCCTGCCATATGGACAGGGTGCTGGAGTGTCTCGACCTGAGGCTTGCCACGTTGAGTGACCTGCACAGCACCAAGCAAACGCCTGAGGCAACCAAGCCCGTCAACGCCCTGCATATGGTGCCCGGCATAAATAGTTCCGCCGCGGCTTTTGCCCCGCGGACCGTGAGCGACACCGACCAGATCTTCAGCGTTCAAGGCAACATCTGGACCGAGTTCCTCAAAACCATGCTGGCCCAACACCCGGAGTTTGTCCAAATCCCGTTCGACATCGAAGACGCGGTTGCCGACTACTTCGGCTACGGAACATCCGGTGAAGCGCTGCACGCCATAGTGCTCGCCTCTCCCGCGTTCCTGCGCGACGGCGCCGTGCCGGATCAGGCCGTACTGACCCGCGAAGTAACCTTTCGGGGTGTCTGCTTCCGCATTGCGGAGGCCTACCGCGCGCGGGGCTATTGCGTGACGGCCTAACCCGTCTGCCAAAGCACACTCCCCGTTGATGGGTCATCCCCCCGTCGACATCCGTTGACGCGCTCACATCCCCATTGGTGCGTCAACGTCCGGGGCGGTTGCGGGATCTGTCCTCCTGCAATCGCCCCACAATATTCATCACATCACGACAAAAGAGCGCACGCAGGCAGGATGGCAGCGCGGCCTGACGTCACGATGGAAAATCAAGTTGAGGGGGGGGTGGTACCGCCTCTCCGGCTCGAACGGAGGACCCCTGGTTCCACAAACCAGTGCTCTAACCAACTGAGCTAAGGCGGCAACAAGGGCGGTTTACCGTCCCCGTTCGGGGGATGCAAGCACCTAAAATGTAATTTTGTAGGTTTGTTCGATCTGGCTGCTCCCAAAGCTTGTCACGGGCTTCTCCGCCTCAAGCGCAAAGCCGTTTTTTTCATAAAGCGCACAGGCTGCGGCGTGACTCTTGTGGGTCCAGAGCGTCACCCCATCATAGCCCACGCCCCGCGCAAACCCCAAACAGGTGTCCAACAGATACTGCCCCAAGCCGAATCCCTGCGCCTGCGGCAGCACCAAAAACAGACGCAGTTTGGCCCAACTTGGCTGCGGACTTTCTACACAGAAAATACTGCCCAACCGGTGCCCGTCATGCGCCGCAACCCAGCCGCGCTCGCGCACATCATCATGGTCCAGCAAAAACCGCCGCAGAATGGTCTCCACCAGGGGACCAAAACTGTCGTCAAAGCCCTCGTCCTCCGCATAGAGCGTGGCATGGGCTTCCACCAGCCAATCCAGATCCGCCTCCGCAAAGGGACGCAGCGTGATATCGTCAATCATAGTCGTTCCCTCGTCCGTTCTAGACAGGCTCAAAGCTGCGGTATTCTTGCCTTTGGGCCGCGATCACGATACCCGAATTCCCAAGATATGAGAACGTGCCCCTTGGGGCCACACATCCGCCAGGAGACAGTCATGGGCATCAACACCGAAAGCGACATCGAAGCCAACCTGCAAATCGGTCCCACAGATCAGGGGTTTGTGCGAATTTACATCGAGGGCGGCGGCATCGAAATCCCGATGGATTTTGACCCGGAAGAGGCGGAAGAAATTGCCGAAGAGATCCGCGCCGCTGCCGCCACCGCGCGCCAGATGGCGAAATAAATATTCAGGAGGGGCCAGCCCCTCCGCTGCAGCAACCTGCACCTCCTCCCCGGGATATTTGGGGGCTATGAATGCTCAGGGTCAGGTGAGGATTTCCCCTGGCCCTTTGAGTTCAAACCCGGTGATCTCAAACTCATAATACCCGTTACGGTCGCCTTTTTCAGCGCGCGCAATCAGTTTGCCCTCCGCGTTGCGAAACACCGCGTGTACGGTTTGGATCGCGCGGTAACACCAATCGCCATCCGGATAGTAAAACTTGACCATCATAGGCTGTTCTCCTCATTGGGCATCGGCGACAGCTTGGGATCGCGATAGCGCTGCAAACGCCGCGCCGCGTCGGTGGCGAATTTCTGGATCATCTTTTTGCGCCGCGCCGGGGCCAGCTTGTCCTCCGGCGCCATGCGGATGATCTCCGCATCATAGGCGTCCGCAAAGATCAGCCCCGTGCCTTCGGGCAACAAATCGGTCGGAAACTCCGTGTCCACCGCCCAGAAATAGCGGTCACACCACTCCAGATAGCCCTGCCATTTGTTGTCCGCCTGAAAATCGGCCCGGCTGGATTTGCATTCAATCACCCAAAGCTCGCCTTTAGGACCCAGCGCCATCACATCCACCCGAAGGCCCCGCGCCGGCACAAACTCCTCCATCGAGACATAGCCATGGCTGCGCAGGTGGCGGCTGACCCCGCGGGCGAGCAATTGGCCGGGCTGCAAGGTGATGAGGGACGTGTCTTCCATAGCAGCAGCGTGAACATTTAGGGAACAAAATGCAAGAGGCGATTTGCGCCCCCTGCCCCTTGCGCCCTCCCTGCGCTGCGCCTAGATAGAGGGTCGGCGGGTGCTGCCCTTCTCGTGATACGGTTGCATTCCGGTGGCCTTAAGCAATTCCGAGGGAGCTGGCTCTGTCCTGGTCCTGGCCTGGTTACCTGGCGCCCACCTGTATATACAGGTCCTCGGGAATGAGATAACCACACGGCTGCGTTTGCGGGCCCGCCACTTTACGCCTCACACAAACGTTCAATTGCATGGATCAAAGGTTCCAATTCCGCCGCATAAAATCCGGCGGCGTTGATGCCATTTGTCTCGATGATACGCAGACCAGCCTTTGCCCGGCAGATGTCAATGACATAGGCGGGCGCATAACCACTGTTAAGCTGCGCCATCTCCTGTCCAAATCTAAGGGCGTCCTCTGGTATGTCATGCACATACCCAACCTGCCCCGCCTGCTTGTAGCGCGAGTAGGTGACAACGCGGTCCTCGACCACCCAAAGGCGCCACTCCTCGTCAATGGCTTGCGGTTCCGTCAACATGACCAACGTGTCCGCCCGCAAGGAACCGATCGGTAGCTCCCCTTCAGGCAACGCCGAAACGCGCGCTGACAAGTCCGCAATGTCTTGAGCCGCCATAACGCGGCCTGGAACTTCCTTGCTGTCTTCTACCGGACGCAAGAACCACATCTTGCTGTCCCCCGAAAAGCAGCTTGCGCATTCGCCAAACGACATCACATGGGCATCCGTGCCATTGAGTAAGTATGGATGCCAAACAGACTGTTCTAGAAACGGCGCAATTCGAAACACCCCAGGCTCTAGCTGATCCGTTTCCGCATACTTCCACATGCTGTAGGCCCCAAACAACACCACAGCTTTCGGATCTTTAATCATTGGCTGAGGCGTCAGGTCACCGACAAAAGGGATAATTTTGTGCCAACTGACATCTCGCCCCAAAGACGTGAGCGCATCCCCAAGTTTCCGTGTGTCTTCAAAATCTTGCAGCAACCATTGCATGCCATTCACCTGTATTTCCAACGTGCTCGCACGATAGAAGGACACAACCCAGCGTCAACCGCAGCACACAGTTTCAAACCAAAATGCAGCTATTGCTTGGTTCGTGCACGCAAAGCCCCTACTCACTCCGGCTCCAGCCCACTTGCCTCCAGCATATCGTCCGGCTCCACGTGAATGGTGGTGCGCGCCTCGGGAATTTGCGCCCGAATGCTGTCTTCAATGGCATCACAGATCTCATGCGCGCGATGCACGGTCATCTGCCCGTCGACCACCAGATGAAACTCAATGAACACCACCCGACCAGCGCGCCGTGTTCTCAGGTCATGAATCTGTAAAGCCCCTTGGGATGCCCCTCTCACGGCGGCCTCGATCACCTCTCGTTCCTCAGACGCCACCGATGAATCCATCAGATCGCCCGCGGAGGAGACGACAACCTTCCAACCCTCTCGCAGAATGTTGAGCGCCACCACCGCCGCCAATACCGAGTCCAAGATGTGCCACCCGGTCACAGCAACCAGCAAAAGCCCCACCAAGACGCCTGCGGTGGTCCAAACGTCTGACATCAAGTGACGTCCGTTGGCCTCCAAAGCGGGTGAGCGCCGCTGTTGCCCGGCCCCAATCAAGACCCGCGCCCAAACGAAGTTCATCACCAAAGCAACACCGCTCACCGCCAAACCAACCGCACCGATCTCCGGCTGGGTCGACGCACCAAGCGCCATCACAGCCTCCTGCAGGATCAGCACAGCCGCCACCACAATGAGTGAGCCTTCGGCAATCGCGGAGAAATTCTCAGCCTTGTGATGCCCAAAGGGGTGCCCCTTGTCCGCAGGCCGCTCCGCGATCCAAATCGCCCCCCAGGCCAACACGGCTCCAGCCACATTCACAAACGATTCCATCGCATCGGAATAAAGCGCCACCGATCCGGTGAGACGCCAGGCAACGATTTTCATGCACAGAACAGCGAGCGCCACAAGAATGCTGCCCGTTGCCAGTGCCTGAGAGGAAAAACTACGTGCCACGAGCCTGAAATTACCTGCATTATTTGGATCTTAAACGTCTCCCGCAGTGTTGCCCGTCTTTGAGGTGTCGCACAACCCGCGAGGCGGCATATGCGACACCCTTCCCCCCAAAACAGCAGATCACTTGACTCAGTACCAAAAGGTATCATATATGTTGAGATACCAAATGGTATCACTTAAGCGAGACAGCTATGCCCGACGCCTTACAACACGTCTTCCGCGCCCTTGGCGACCCAACCCGTCGCGACATCCTGCGCCTGTTGGGACAGGAGCCCATGACCATCGCCGAGGTGGCCGACAACTTTGCCATGACCCGCGCCGCTGTGAAGAAGCATCTTGTGGTGCTCAGTGACGGCGGGCTGATCACCGTCGCCCCACGCGGTCGGGAAAAGGTCAATTCTCTCAACGCATTGGCGCTCAAACCTGCGTTGGAGTGGATGGGCTGGTTCGACCAATTCTGGGACGACCGTCTCGATGCATTGAAAACCGCAATTGAAAAGGAAACGACAGATGACACTGGACACAACAATGGCTGAACTTTCCCAGGACACCACCATTCGCAAATCGGTCTTTCTCGCCGCCCCCAAAGCCCGCGTTTGGGAGTTTTTGACCAAAGCCAACCTGCTCAACGAATGGTTCCACCCTTCCGAGAAGGACCTTTTAGAGGGCGAAGACTACACCCTGCGCTCCCAAAAAGACGGCGACCGCATGTGTTGGGGCAAAGTGGTCGAAGCCCGCCCGCACGACTACATGAAGTGGGATTTCACCGTTGGCCCGATGAACGGCAGCATGAGCACTGTCGAGTGGGAACTTACGGAGGCCCCCGGCGGCACACGCCTGACGTTGATCCACTCCGGACTGCCCACCAACGTAGACGGATTTGGCCTTGTCATGGCGCTGGACAAAGGCTGGCACGGCTTCCTGTCCAATCTGCACGACATGGAGTGACCCCAAACAAAAAGGCGCCCCGCATTGGGGCGCTTGAAGCTTACACAAAATCGACTGCCGATCAGCGGCGGATCTGACGCTGTTGCGGGGTGCGGCGGTCAATCTTGACCGGCACCGGCTCCGCCAGCATCACCGGCAGCGCGCTGCGCTTGCCACCACCAGGCTGGCTGTCATCTTTCATGCGCATGATCGCGATGCCAAACTGCACCCCGGCAAAGACAATGCCGTTCAGCACCCACATGACAATCACCGCCAGAACACCTTCAGAGCTACTGCTCACCAGATGCCAGAGATTGGCCACGTTGAAATACAGCAGCATCGCCACAAAAGCGGCGGAAATGGCGAACCCGATCGCCACCTGACGGATATAGAGTGAAATCAGCTTTGGCATGGCAGTGCCTCCTCACACACCATTAAACGACAGTCGTTTCAAAACGGCAAGTCACAGCTGCGCGACAGATTGGCCGCACCGCGACCAAAGCACAAAAAACGCGCAACCTTCCGATTGCGCGTCACAGTGACTTAGCAAAGTTAACGGAGAATAAACCGCCTTAAAACGCCTCTGGCTTGGCTTCGCGCGCCATGTGATCCAGCACCGCGTTCACAAACTTGCCCTCTTTGCCGTCCGGGAAGAAGGCATTGGCAATCGCCACATATTCGGTGATCGCCACTTTGGCTGGCACATCGCTTTGCAACAGCTCGGCACCCGCAGCACGGAACAGCGCCCGCAAGGTTGGGTCGATCCGGTCAATTGGCCATTTCGCCACCAAGGCACGGTCGGTCATCTGGTCGATCGGCGCCTGATAGTTCACCGCATCTTCGATGGTCTTGCGGAAGTGATCCACATCGCCTTCGATCATGTCAGTGCCATCATCCACCTCGGCACCAAAGCGGTGATCCAGAAACTCCACCCGCACCTGATCCACGGTCTGGCCGGAGTGCTCCATCTGAAAGAGCGCCTGCACCGCATAAAGGCGGGAAGCGGATTTCATCTTGCGTTTCTGGTTACCGGATAGGGTCATGCCGTCGGATTGTCCTTGAGTTCACCAGCGATCTTGATTTCCTCAGAAGCGGGCATAAAGCCGACTCCCTTGCGCTGAGCGCCCCACTTACGGCTCAACGCCACAAGATGCAAGGCCGCAGCCGCCGCGCCGCCCCCTTTGTTTTGATCTTTGGGATCAGCGCGCACTTCGGCCTGAGGGCGGTTTTCCACGGTCAGGATGCCGTTGCCAATGCACAGGCCTTGTAGGCCCAAGAGCTGGATCGCACGCGAGCTGTCGTTGCACACAGTTTCATAGTGGGTGGTCTCACCGCGAATGACACAGCCCAAGGCCACATAGCCATCAAAGTTGCTCATGCGCTCGGCGATGCCAATCGCCGTCGGGATTTCCAGCGCACCAGGCACTTCAACCACCTCATAGGTGCCGCCCACAGCTTCGATCTCGGCCACGGCACCGGCCAACATATTGTCGGCGATGTCCTTGTAATAAGGCGACATCACAATCGCCAGCTTCACCGGCTTGTCAAATTCCGCACGCGGCATGATGTAGTGTTTTTCAGCGCCAGCCATGACTTATTCCTCCGTCAGGATCGGGCGTGTGCCCACAATGGACAGCCCATAGGCGTCCAGACCAAGATATTTTGTTTGCGGGCTGTCTGTCAGCAGGATCAGCTCGCTGCAGCCTAGATTGGACAGGATCTGCGCCCCCAGACCGGTGCGCTTCACCGTGCGCGGACCTTCGTCCTCTTCGGCATACAGGCTGTGACGCACCTCGCGGAACAGGCAGACAACGCCCCGGCCCTCGTCTGCAATCTTGCGCATCGCCGCAGGTAGCTCGTTCACTGACTTCGGCCCCAAACCCAATACATCGCTCGCTTCGTGCAGCGCGTGGGTCCGCGCCAAAACCGGCTCCGGCGTGGTGATGTCGCCTTTGATCATCACGACATGCTCAATGCCGTGAATCTGATCGGTGAAAATGCGCATCTCCCAATCGCCGCCATACTCAGACGTCACAGTTTCGCGCGAGGTTTCCACCACCTCATTGTCGTTACGCGAGCGATAGGCAATCAGATCGCTGATCGTGCCGATCTTCATGTCGTGCTTCTTGGCAAATTCCACCAACTCCGGCAGACGCGACATTGTGCCGTCTTCATTCATGATCTCACAGATCACAGCACTTGGGTGACAGCCCGCCAGACGGGAAATGTCCACGGAAGCTTCGGTATGACCGGCCCGCACCAACACGCCGCCACGTTTGGCGCGCAGCGGGAACACGTGACCCGGCGTGGCAATCGCCGCCATGGTGTTCTGCTCGTTGATCGCCGTGGCAATGGTCAGCGCGCGGTCGCCGGCAGAAATCCCGGTGCTCACCCCTTCACGGGCTTCAATCGACACGGTGAAGGCGGTTTCGTGACGGGACGAGTTGTTCACCGCCATCATCGGCAGGCCCAGACGGTCAATGCGCTCGGCTGTCATTGGCAGACAGATCAAGCCACGCCCGTGCGTCGCCATGAAGTTGATTGCATCCGCATCGGCAAACTCGGCTGGAATGATCAGATCGCCTTCGTTTTCGCGATCTTCATGGTCCACTAGGATATACATCTTGCCCGCTTTGGCGTCGGCAATGATCTCTTCAATTGGGCTGATCGCGTCGCGCAGGCTCTGCTCAACGGGTCCGGGCTTTTCAAAGGACATAAGGTCTCTCCGCTTGGTTGCGGCTCAGATAGCCCATGCGGGACGCGATTGCCAGTGCAGCCACGACGCCCCGACGCTCAAAAACGCAACGGCATTGTGCGCGGATGCGCAAGCACGCGGGTGTTAGCGCTCCCTTTTCAGGAAGCACGCAGGCTCAGCTGTCGCTGAGCCTGACAAGGGGCGCTGCCCCTTCTTGGCCATGCCAATTCATCCCCGGGATATTTGGGGAAGGAGAAGACTTAGCAGCACCCTGAGGTTGCTGTTCCGCAGCCCCCTGCGGCGGCCACTTGTAGTGGCTCGTCTTTCATCCCGCGCCCAAGGTAGGTCACATCCGCCAGATAGAACTTGGTGAAGGCTTCTTCAAAGTCCTCGGAAACCGCTTTCTGCGCCAGCCCAGTGGCCATGATCGCCGCCTGCCAGGCCTGGGTTTTTGGACGGCCGTCCAGGAAATCATATCCAGTGTGGTCCTTGATGATCTGTGCTCGGTGCAAAAGCACCAGCCAAGCAATATCTACCACCCCAATTTGCTCACCGCCAAAAAACGGTCCGTCGCCAAGCGCTGCTTCGATCTTGTCAAACGCCGTGCCCAGCTTGGCCGATTTCTCCGCCAAGGTCTCTGCATCGCGGCTGCGCATGGTGCCACATTGCACAAGGTAGTTTTTCGCCGCCAGATAGCTCCATGCGCGGTTCAAAGCTTTCTGCTCCAGTGAGACATCCGCCTCTAGAGGCGCATAAGCCTCTTCGATATACTCAATGATGGCCTCACTCTCAAACAGCGCCACACCACTTTCGGTTACCATCACCGGCACTTGCCCGTTGGGTGACATGTCCAGAAACCACTGCGGCTTGTCAGACAGCGAGATGTACGCGACCTGATAGTCCAGCCCTTTGGCCTCCAGAAGCGCAGTCACCCGTTGCACAAACGGGCAGATTTTGAAGCTCACAATCTTGATCATTGTCTGTGTCCTTTTGATCTCTTTGACCTGAAGACGCGCGAGACGGGAAAAAGACGACAGATTTCTCAAACTTTTTCCATCAGCCTTGGTTTTTTTTGCGACCCTTCCACATACTGCGTTCAAATTTCATGTATTTTTTGGAGAGCCCCATGTCCTTGCGAACTGTGTCTTTTGCCGCCCTGACCGCCGCCTGTCTGGCCCTGCCGGCCTTTGGCAGTGAAGAAAGCAAGACCTGGGAGGCCAGCCCGGAGGCCACGCAGTTTGTGAAAGACACCATTGTGCTTGGCATGTTGGCCAGCCCCTACGGCACCGGCTGGACCGAATATGAACAACTGCACACCTACTTCCAGCGGGCGCGCGACAACGGTATCACCGGCCATGAAATGACCCTCGCCGCCGCCGACATGTCCTAGGAGACCTTTCTGGAGCAGCACTACCACTTCCGCGCGGCCATGGCGCAGCAGCCGGAAAACTACCTGATCGTGAACGAAACCCGCGACATTGAGGCCGCGCATCTGCAAGGCAAAACCGCGGTGATCTGGAACAGCCAGACCGCCACCATCCTTAACGGTGATCTGAAAAAGATGGCCGCGCTCAAGGACATCGGCGTCAAATCCATGATCCTGGCTGACAACGACATCTTCCGCACCGGCTCGGGTCAACTGGCCGCCCAAAACGGCCGCGACATTGGCCTCACGCCCTGGGGCAAAAAGGTGATCGACGAAATGGTGCGCTTTGGCATCCTGCTCGATCTCAGCCACACCGGTTCCAAAACCGCCAATGACGCCATGGACTATATGGATGCCACCTACCCCGGCGTGCCTTATGTTTACACCCACTCGGTTCCGGCCGGCCTCTACAAAAACGAGCCCAACGCCACGCCACAAGGCTGCTACCGCACCATTCCCGATGACGAAGCCCTGCGTGCGGCCAAATCCGGCGGCTATATCTCCCCCACATTTACGGAGTGGATGATGGACGGCATCTGGCCGGACAACATCTCCCCTGCGCAGGCCGCAGACATGATCGACTACTATGTGAAACTCGTGGGCGTGGACCACGTCGGCATCGCCACCGATGACATGTTCTCCACCCAATTGGTGGTCGACTTCGCCACAGCCAACGCCGATATGTACAACGACGGCGGCTATATGATTGACGCCTTTAACAAAGGCGCCACCGGCAACGGCGAACTCGCAAAAATCCTCGCCGCCATCACTGATGATCTCTGGGCACGCGGCTACAGCAACGAAGACCTCGCCAAAATCTACGGCGGCAACAAAATGCGCGTCTTTGCCCAAGTCTGGGAAGGCAAACCGCCGGAGCAATTCCTACAGGAATACCCCGAACGCCTGCGCCTGCGTCAGGAGTTGGAAGGCAAATTCTTCAACCGCTGATCTGGCTCAACACCCGCCACAGCGCTTTTCTCTGGGGGCGTAGTCAAGGATCTCTCCCTGCGCGCCCAGTTCCATCGCGCAGCAAGCGCGATACTGATCCGCCATCTTCTCTCGCGCGGCCTTCACGCGAGATTTGAGCGTGCTGTAGGCCACCCCCATTTCGGCAGCGACCTCTTTTTGACGCCGCCCCTCCAGGTCCACAGCCCGCAGCAACGCGGCATCCTTATCTGGCAAGGCGGAGAGGAATACGCCGACGCAGCCTTCCAAGTCACGCAACGCACTCGCCTCTTCGGCGTGCCCATACCAAAGGTCATCTGCATCGATGGCCTGCGCCTTGCCTCGCGTGCGGTAAAAATCCACCGTCGCATTGCGCGCCACCTGAAACAACCAAGCGCGCAGCGCCGCCGGATCACGAACGTCGGACAAATGTGCATGGGTCTTGATCAGGATCTCCTGCAGCAAATCCTCCACATCCGCCTCGTTGGCCACCCGCTTGCGCAGAAAGCCCCGTAAGGCGCCGCTGTAGTCCTGCCAAATCTGATCCAACTGCATCTCACCTGTCCCGCGTTGCTCCCCCAAGACTGGGACGTTGGATGACAGACTGCAAGGCCCGCCTCTCAATGCACGGCCCAACATTCATATTCCCAAAATATCCCGGGGGTCTGGGGGCTGGCCCCCAGCCTTCAAAATCTTAATGCCAATCACCGATGCAACAGGCGCAAAAATCGCACCTCCGCAAAACAGCCGCGATACAGATGGAATACCGACGTGTTGCGCACAGCGCGCGTTGGCTTAAGACCCCATCTCCGCCAGCCGCGCCACATAGCGCGCCAGCGTGTCGATCTCGAGGTTGATCTTGTCGCCGACTTTGGCATGACCCCAGGTGGTGACCTCTTTGGTATGCGGAATGATGTTCACGCCAAAGTCGCAGCCATCGACCTCATTCACCGTCAAAGACGTGCCATTCAGCGCCACAGAGCCTTTGGACGCAATGAATTTTGCCAGGCTTTCCGGGGCTTTGAAAGTAAACCGTGTGCTGTCGCCCTCGTCTTTCATCGCGACAATCTCGGCCACGCCGTCCACATGGCCGGACACGATATGGCCACCCAACTCGTCGCCCACCTTCAGCGCACGTTCCAAGTTCACAGGCCGCCCTTCACGCCAATCGCCAAGATTGGTTTTGGACACGGTTTCCGCTGAAATTTCAACATCATACCAGTCATCGCCCAAGGCAATTACGGTGAGACACACCCCATCGCTGGCAATCGACGCGCCCAGCTCAATACCTTTGGTGTCATAGGCGGTCTTGATGCGCGCCTTCAGGTCGCCGCGCTGCTCCAGGGCAACAATTTCGCCAACATCAGTGATAATTCCGGTAAACACGGGCCGCGCTCCATAGCTGTGATCGGCCTAAGACCTACAGCCCGAACCGCCCCAAGACAAGCCGCCCAAGCCGCGGCAAGTCATGACCATATTTTTGCCACGCCGCTGGGCTAACATTCCCTTAAGAGAAGGCGTATAGGTTTGACCGTTATGACAATTCCGTCCGGCGACAACAAAGTGTTCCTGTTCCTGCAAGGCCCCCACGGGCCGTTTTTTGCAGCGCTGGCACGCATGTTGCGCCGCTCTGGCGCCACGGTCTGGCGGGTCGGGTTCAACGCCGGGGACCGCGCCTTCTGGCCGCACCAGAAAAGCTTCATTCCTTATCTGGACACGCCCGAGGCCTGGCCCGAGACTTACAAAAATATCCTGACCGACAAAGGCGTTACCGACATTGTGCTCTATGGTGACGTGCGCCCGATCCATGCGCAGGCGGTGGAGATCGCCAAAGCGTCGGGCATCCGCATGCATGTCTTTGAGGAAGGCTACCTGCGCCCCTATTGGGTGACCTATGAGCGCGGCGGCTCCAATGGCAACTCGCGCCTGATGAACATGGACATCGCGCAGATGGAGAAAGCGCTGGAAGGCTCCGATATGGAAACCCCGATGCCACCGGGCCATTGGGGCGACATGCGCCACCACGTCTTCTATGGCGCGCTCTACCACTGGTTTGTGATGTTCACCAACCGTAAGTTCCGCAATTTCAAACCGCACCGATCCTTGTCGGTCACACTTGAATTTCAGCTGTATTTGCAACGGCTTCTGCTGATGCCGCTCCACGCCATCGAACGCCGCATCGCCACGCTGCGCATCCGTTACGGCGGCTTCCCGTATCATCTCGCGCTGCTGCAACTCGAACACGACAGCAGCTTTCAGAAGCACTCGCCATTTGACACGATGACCGACTTCCTGTCGCTGGTGATTGAGAACTTCGCCGACAGCGCGCCGCAGCATCACCATCTGGTGTTCAAAGCCCATCCGCTTGAGGACGGCCGCGTGCCCTTGCGCAAAGAAATCCGCAGGCTGTCCGCGCAGTTCGGCGTGTCCAAACGCGTGCACTACGTGCGCGGCGGCAAGCTTGCCCAACTCCTGAATGACACCCGCACTGCCGTGACCGTGAACTCCACCGCCGCACAACAGGTGCTCTGGCGTGGCATTCCGATCAAGGCCTTTGGCGACGCGGTGTTCAACCAGCCCGAGTTTGTCAGCACGCAGCCTTTGCCGGAATTCTTCGCCGCCGCCATGCGGCCCGACAACCGCGCGTATAAGACTTATCGCCGCTATCTGCTTGAAACCAGTCAGGTTCCAGGCGGCTTTTACTCCGCCCGTGGCCGCCGTCGTTTGATGCGCCAGGTGGTGGACATGATGCTGTCAGACCTCGATCCGTATCAGGCGCTGGCAGCTGGCACAGCGGCACCAAGGCAACAGTTGCGTCTGGTGAAATAGCGACCACAAGGTCTAGCGCTGGATTTTTAGTTAGGATTTCTGTAAGTTGTCTCAAAAAACTGAGGCAGAATAATCAGGTCGAGGAGACCGAGCAGTGAAATCCTTTGCATCCCGATGGGGGAAGTGCGCCGTAGTGTTGACTCTGGCGAGCACCGTTGCCGCATGTAACCTTGTGCCGCGCTCCGGCCCCAACAAAAGCGAAATCTACGCGGGTTCCGTGCAGAAAGAAGGCGATGCCTTTATTGTTGAAGTGAACGACCGGGTGTCACGCGCCACCGCCGTTGTGCCCGCGCTTGGTTTCTCCGACAGCTTCAAAAACGCCGGCCAACTTGGCTCCGATACGATTCGCCCCGGCGACATCTTGGCCCTCACAATCTGGGAAAACGTCGACAAGCCGCTGTTGGGTCCAGAAGGCCAAGTGGCTGCGGTGCTTGAGGAAGTTCAGGTCGACGGCGCAGGCTTTATCTTTGTGCCCTACGCCGGCCGCATCCGCGCAGCAGGCAACACGCCCGAAGGCATCCGCCGCATCATTTCCGCCAAACTCGAAGAGCAGACACCCGATCCACAGGTCGAAGTCCGCCGCGCGGCTGGCGACGGCTCCACTGTCTCGCTAGTGGGCACCGTGGGTGCACAAGGCGTCTACCCTATCGAGCGCCCAACCCGCACGCTCTCCACCATGCTGGCACAAGCTGGCGGCGTGACCATCGTGCCGGAGATCGCCCAGATCACCGTTCTGCGCGGCAGGGAAACCGGCCAGATCTGGTTCCAGGATCTTTATGACAACCCAGAACTCGACATTGCCCTGCGCGGCGGTGACCGCATTCTGGTCGAAGAAGACACCCGCGCCTTCACCGCGCTTGGCGCCACGGGCACCCAGAGTCGCGTGAACTTCTTCACCAAAGACCTCTCCGCGATTGAGGCCATTGCCCAGGTTGGCGGCTTGGTTGCCACCTCCAGTGACCCAACCGGCGTGTTCATCTTCCGCAACGAAGCAGACGTGGTCGCTAACAATGTCTTGGGCCGTAAAGACCTCGATGGCGCACAGCGTATGGTCTACGTACTGAACCTGACCAAGCCAAACGGCATGTTCACCGCCCGTGACTTCATCGTCCGCGACGGCGACACGCTTTACGTGACCGAAGCGCCGATCACCACCTGGAACAAAACCATTTCAGCCATCACCGGCACTTTAACATCGGCCGACACGCTCTTGGAAGTGGGCGGTATTAGCACAGGTGGCTGATCTTGATTAACCCAACAACCGAAGAAGCCGCCGGGAACACCAATCCCCGGCGGCTTTTTGCATTCAACGGCGGTTTCTTTTTCCAGAAACGCCTGCGCCGCATTCTGTCGCTCGCAGGGTATGAGCTGCGTTTCGGCCGCCCCACGTCTGAGGACCTGATCGCGATCTGGGGCAACAGCCCCACCGCCCATCGCGGCCACGCCATGGCGGAAAAAACCGGCGCATCGCAGCTTTATGTCGAAGACGCCTTCCTGCGTTCCCTCTTCCCCGGACGCACCGGCAAAGAGCCCCCTATCGGCCTGATGATCGATGGCACCTGTCCGCATTTTGATCCCAACCAACCCTCTGATCTAGAACGCCTTCTCAAGCACGAACCGCTGGACGACTCGGTCCTTTTGAACCGCGCCCGTGGCGCCATTGAACGGCTCAAGGAAAACCACCTCACCAAGTACGCCGCGGTTGATCCGGACCTGCCTGCCCCCGATCCAGGCTATGTGCTGGTGATCGACCAAACCCGCGATGATGCGGCCGTTACCGCCTCTGGAGCCAATGATCTGCGCTTCCAAGAGATGCTGGTCATGGCGCAGGAGGAGAACCCTGGCGCGCGCATCTTGATCAAGACCCACCCAGAAACCCAGAACGGCGCCCGCGCGGGTTACTACAGTGAAAAAGACACCCGCGACAACGTCGCGCTCTACACCGATCCCATCAGCCCCTGGATACTGCTCGACGGCGCCATTGCCGTCTACACGGTCTCCTCACAACTTGGCTTCGAAGCCATTCTCGCCGGTCACAAACCGCGCATTTTTGGCCAACCATTCTACGCCGGCTGGGAGCTTACACAGGACGAGTTCCCGCTCTACCACCGCCAACGTCGCCTGACCCGCGCACAGCTTTTTGCCGCCGCGATGATCCTCTACCCAACATGGTATGATCCTTGCCGCGACAAGCTCTGTGAACTCGAAGACAGCCTTGAACAGCTCGCCGCCCAATCCCGCGCATGGCGCGAAGATCGCCACGGCTGGAACGCTTTCGGCATGCGCCTATGGAAGCGCAAACCGCTGCAAAAGTTCTTTGGCCGGTACAAAGCCCTGACCTTCGACAAGAAGCACTCCTCCCGCCCAGCCATGGTCTGGGCCAGCAAACCCGGCCCGGAACGTGCAACACGGATCGAAGACGGCTTCCTGCGCTCCCGCGGCCTTGGGGCGGAGCTGGTCCCACCTTTGTCCTTGGTCTGTGATGACCTCGGTATCTACTACGATCCCACACAGGAAAGCCGACTGGAGAGGTTGATCACAAAACGCGCCACCTTGCGCCCGGATCAACAGCTGCGTGCCGAGAGGCTTATTAAAGCGTTGAAAAAACATCGCATTACCAAATATAATCTTGGCGGCACCTCCTTCGATCTACCCGATGGTCACCGCATTCTGGTGCCTGGCCAAGTCGAGGACGACGCCTCCATCCTCACCGGCACCACTGGCATCACGACCAACCTCGCCCTGCTGAAAGCCGCCCGCGCCGCCAACCCAACCGCCCGCATTCTTTATAAGCCCCACCCCGATGTCGAAGCTGGCCTGCGCAAAGGGCAAATCTCACGCGAAGATGCGGAAGCACTAGCTGATATGGTGCTAGATCAGGCCGACATGGCCGCGCTTCTTAAAGAGGTCGAAGAGGTCTGGACCATGACCTCGCTTACCGGCTTCGAAGCACTGCTGCACGGCTGCAAAGTCACCACATTGGGCGCGCCATTCTACGCGGGCTGGGGCCTAACAGATGATCGCGGAGACATTCCCGCGCGCCGCATGGCGCAGCCAAGTCTCGAAGGCCTCGTACATGCCGCACTGATCGATTATCCGCGTTATCGCGACCCCGTATCCGGTCTGCCCTGTCCTGTCGAAGTAGCCCTAGAACGATTAGCCACCGGATACATCCCGCACCCCGGTTGGGGCAACCGCCTGTTGTCAAAACTGCAAGGCCGGTTCGCCAGTTATCAATCGCTCTGGCGCTGAGGCTCAACACGGATGGCGCTGCGCCTCAATGCGGTGCCAGACGCTCATCACGTCCTGACCCATGCGCTGGTGTGACACCAGGTCAAACCGCGGCGCCTCCCCCAATCGCGCCAAGCCCATGGCGCCGATCGCCGGATGGCCTTCGGCCCCGATGACAACACCTGCGGAGAACGTGATTAACTCGTCCACCATGTCCGCCGCCAGCAAAGACGCCGCCAGCGCCCCGCCGCCTTCACAAAACACCCGCGTTAGCCCTTGTTTACCAAGCGCTTCCAGCACGCCTTTCGCAGACAAATGCACGCCCTCAAGCGGGCATGGCAACAACGTCGCCCCGAGGTCTCGCCACGTTTGTTGCAAGGAGGCATCCGCGTCTCTGCCGTGAATAATCCAGACCGGCACGTCTTTGGCCGTCTGCGCCAAGACACTCATCAAAGGCAGATCCAATCGCCGCGACACCACCACGCGCACCGGCTGCGCCACCTCGCCAAAGTCGCGCACAGTCAGCGACGGATCATCCGCCCGCGCTGTGCCGCCACCCACCATCACCGCATCGTGCCGCAGGCGCATGCCGTGCACAGCGCGGCGCGACTCCGGCCCGGTGATCCAGCGGCTTTCGCCTGTAGCCGTCGCAATCCGACCATCCAATGTGGTCGCCAGCTTCAAGGTTAGAAACGGACGCCCAAGATCGGTTTTTAGAAAGAACCCCTGGAGATCCCGTGCCGCTTCATCCGCAAGCACGCCGGTGGTCACTTCAATGCCCGCCTCGCGCAACATCGCCAACCCGCGCCCAGACACGCGCGCGTCACTGTCTTCCACAGCCACCACCACACGCGCCACCTGCGCCGCGATCAACGCTTCAGCACAGGGCGGAGTTTGCCCATGATGGGCACAGGGCTCCAGCGTCACATAAGCCGTGGCACCACGAGCGGCCGCACCGGCCTGCGCCAAAGCCACCGGCTCCGCATGTGGCCGACCACCGGGCTGGGTCCAGCCCCGCCCGACAACACGTCCGTCTTTCACAATGACACAACCCACGGCCGGGTTTGGCCAGCAGACACCCTGACCGCGCCGGCCCAAGGAAAGGGCCAACGCCATGTAACGGCGATCAGTCACGTTTACTCCTCAGGAGATGGGTCGGGACGCAGTTCGCTTACAAATTTATCAAAGTCGTCGGCGGCTTGGAAGTTCTTGTAGACGCTGGCGAAGCGCACATAGGCCACGGTATCAATCCGCGCTAGGGCTTCCATGACAATCTCGCCAATGGTCTTGGAGGGGATATCTGTCTCGCCCATGCTCTCCAAACGCCGCACGATGCCGCTGATCATCTGATCGATGCGCTCTGGCTCCACCGGGCGTTTCTGCATGGAAATACGGATCGAGCGCTCCAGCTTGTCACGATCAAAGTCTTCGCGACGGCCGTTGGATTTCACCACCACCAGATCGCGCAGCTGCACACGTTCGTAGGTTGTGAACCGCCCGCCACACGCGGGGCAAAACCGGCGACGACGGATCGAGACATGATCCTCCGCAGGCCGCGAATCTTTCACCTGAGTGTCGATGTTTCCGCAAAACGGACAGCGCATAGACTTCCCCTTGTTTCATCTGCTCTTTGCCTGTGCCGCAATAAGTTACGGCGTGGGTTGGGTATTTTCCCAAGTTATCCACAGGCACTATAGGAGAGCTACAAGCCTTTGGGTAGAGGCAAAAAGCCACCCCAAGATAAGCGCTACTGGGAAAACACATCCGGCTTTCCCCCTGAAGATTTTCCGCCACGGCCCTATATCAACTTCAAAGGCCCAACGGTCTTTCCATTCATGCACCTAAATGCGCTGTCACACGTCTCGTGTGCGGCGCATTCCTGTGTTCAAACAGGTAAATCCCCTGCCAAGTTCCTAACGCCAGCTGTCCGTTTGAGACCGGAATGGAGAGTGAGACCGGCATCATCGCCGCTTTGATATGTGCGGGCATATCATCCGGCCCTTCGTAGGTGTGGGTCAGATAGCTCATTGACGGATCGGTTGTTGGTGGCACAAGGCGGTGAAAGAAGTTCTGCAAATCAGTCTGCACTTCCGGATCCGCATTTTCCTGAATGAGCAAACTGCACGAGGTGTGGCGCACAAACAGCGTGAGCAATCCCGAACGGTCACTTTGCGCCGCCCATCGTGTAATATCACGTGTGAACTCATACAGCCCAGGACCACGCGTGGCGACTTGAAACTCGGTTTGCATTGTGTTGGGCCTGTTAACTGGTGTCGCTGTTCTTCGGAGGCGCGCAACTGTTGCGCGCGCGACCAACGCTGTTGGCTTGCCCAACGCTTGGCCCCCAATTGCCGGCCCGCCCTGTCGCACCTGACACCTGCTCCGGAGGTTTCAAGGAAAACTGAGCCGCATCAGGACTGTTCATTGTGACACCGCGTCCGGCACCACCAACGGTATAGACCAGTGCATTGTCGGGCGCGCCAAGCTGCTGGCTCGCATAAGAACCCGCGCCACACCAGAAATCCGACTTACGCCCATTGGGCCTTGCGATCACTTCAAAGACATCGGCATTGACCGGGTTGACCCGCACACCGTTGCGTGCCGAAAACGCTGCACTTCCCCCAGTTTGACAGCCGATCAAAACCATCACGGAGACCGAAGCAACCAAATTGCCAGCGAACCGTTTCATATGACCTCCACCGGGGCTTATGTCAGGCCCAGAAGTTGTTGCGATCGATGTTGCAGTCTTGACGTGCAGCCCCCACCGACTTGCTGGAGCCCAGACGCGGCCCCCAACGACCTGAGCGCCCGGCGGCCCCCTGAACCGCTTGCGGCGGCTTTAAGGAGAACTGGGCCGTCTCAGGATTGGACGTTACCGTGCCAGCCCCGGTCCCACTAACGACATAAACCCGGGCGCTGTTCGGAGCACCCAGCTGACGGCTTGCGTAATCCCCGGCGCCGCACCAGAATTCAGCCTCAATGGCGTTTGGCCGCACACCGACTTCAAACACATCCGCATTTACAGGGGTCACTCGCACCCCACTTCGAGACACGAACCCACCGCCAGAGCTTGTCGACATACAGGCGCTCAACGCCAAAGCACCAGCCATAAAGCCAACCGTGCACTTCTTCATGCTTCTCTCCATTGCCGTGCCCATAAGCCGGCCATCACTAAAGCCCGTTTCAGAAAATCGCGAAAGGATCACCAATTATAAGACAGTAACGCCGCGCATCCGCCACAAACTCATCTTCGCCAATGCGAGGGCCGTAGGTCCCCTTGCGTCCTGTGGCGCCGCTTGCTTGACCTGCAGGCTTCAAAGAAAACTGGGCCGCATCCAGACTATCGGAGGTCACAGCACGCCCGGCCTCACCAACCACGTAGATGCGCGCACCAGCAGGCGCACCAAGCACTTGCCCCGCATAGTTGCCTGCACCACACCAATACTGCGCCATGGGGTTGCCACCCGGACGCGACATCACCTCAAACACATCTGCCGACACTTGATTAACACGGATATTGCCAACGGTCGCAAAATCGCTCGTCCCCAAGCCACCCGCATTAGCGCAAGCTGCCAACGTCAGAAATGCCAAAGCAGAAAGATGTTTCATCAAAATTCTCAGAAATCTGCACCCGCCCATGGTGGCGAGCACGTTCAGCCTAACTGCAATCTATCCAAGAGAAAAGGCCAGCAAAGCTGCTGACCTGTTCACTTTTTCGTCTTCGAGTGAAGTAACCTAACTGGCTCAGAAAATCTGATCGCCCATCTGGTCAATCATTTGCTTTGCCTTGCCAACAGAGGCCTCCGCCGCCTCACTCTGATCGCGCAGCACATCGGCCCGGATCAACGTATGGCTTTGGGCCTCGCCATTCACCACACCATCAATTCGTGCGGAAATGCGGAACTGACCACCATCCGGGATGGGACACGGCGTGATCTGATAGCCTTTGTATTCCACCGCTTGAACCGTCTTTTCAGCAGCGGCTTCTTTTGCACCGCCGCCGCCAATAAGCTTCTTCAGAAACGACATGGCTTACTGATCCAGGAAGCTGCGCAGTTTGCGCGAGCGGCTTGGATGCTTCAGCTTGCGCAGCGCCTTCGCTTCAATTTGACGAATACGTTCGCGCGTCACACTGAACTGCTGACCCACTTCCTCAAGGGTGTGGTCCGTGTTCATGCCGATGCCAAAGCGCATCCGCAGAACCCGCTCCTCACGCGGAGTGAGGCTAGCCAGCACACGGGTGGTGGTCTCTTTGAGGTTCTCCTGAATGGCGCTGTCCAGAGGCAGCACAGCATTCTTATCCTCGATGAAATCACCCAGCTGACTGTCTTCTTCGTCCCCAATCGGAGTTTCCAGAGAGATCGGCTCTTTGGCGATTTTCATCACCTTGCGCACTTTCTCCAGAGGCATCTGCAGCTTCTCGGCCAGTTCCTCCGGCGTTGGCTCGCGGCCGATCTCATGCAGCATCTGGCGGGATGTCCGCACCAGTTTGTTGATCGTTTCGATCATATGCACCGGAATACGGATCGTGCGCGCTTGGTCGGCAATCGAGCGGGTGATGGCCTGACGGATCCACCAGGTCGCATAGGTCGAGAACTTATAGCCGCGACGGTATTCAAACTTATCCACCGCCTTCATCAGGCCGATGTTACCTTCTTGAATAAGATCAAGGAATTGCAGGCCGCGATTGGTGTACTTTTTGGCAATCGAAATCACCAGACGCAGGTTGGCCTCAACCATTTCTTTCTTGGCCTGACGTGCCTCTTTTTCACCCTTCTGAACCTGCTGCACAATGCGGCGGAATTCCGGGATGTCCAAACCGACATACTGGCCCACTTGCGCCATGTCGTTGCGCAGCTCGGTGACCTTGTCGACAGAGCGCTCCATGAACATCTGCCAGCCACGGCCGGACTTCTCGGACATATCGTCGAGCCAGTTCGGGTCCAGCTCGCGACCACGGTACGCGTCGATAAACTCACGGCGGTTGATGCGGGCCTGGTCAGCCAGCTTCACCATAGAGCTGTCGATCTGCATGACACGGCGGTTGATGCCATACAGCTGGTCGATCAGCGCTTCGATACGGTTGTTGTGCAGGTGAAGCTCGTTCACCAGCTCCACAATCTCGGAGCGCAGTTTCTGGTAGGTCGCCTCGTCTCCTTCAGAGAAAGAGCCATCTTCGTTCAGTGTCGCCGAGATACGCGCGTCCTGCATATCTGAGAGCATCGCAAAGTCACGTGCGATGATGTCGAGCGTCTCCAGAACCCGCGGCTTCAGCGCAGCTTCCATCGCAGCCAAGGACATGTTGGCCTGCTCGTCTTCGTCATCATCGTCGTCTTTGGCAATCGGGTTGCCGTCCGCATCAAGCTCTTGCTCGGCTTCCTTCTTCGGCGCAGAGGTCACATTGGCCGCTTCGGCCACCGGAGTTTCTCCGCCCTCTTCTTCACCATCCTCACCCATCTGGTTGCCAAAAGTGGTTTCCAGATCGATCACGTCGCGCAGCAGAATGTCTTCAGACAGAAGTTCATCGCGCCAGATGGTGATCGCCTGGAAGGTCAGTGGGCTTTCGCACAGACCGGCGATCATGGTGTTGCGGCCAGCCTCGATGCGCTTGGCAATCGCAATTTCGCCTTCTCGGCTCAGAAGCTCAACAGAGCCCATCTCGCGCAGGTACATGCGCACAGGGTCGTCGGTGCGATCGAGTTTTTCGTTGTTGCCAGAGGCAATTGCAACGCCACGGTTGGCAGAAGACGTGTCCACAACCGCGGTGGATTTGGCCTCTTCTTCCTCGGCTTCTTCGTCTTCGATGATGTTGATGCCCATCTCGGACAGCATCGACATCACGTCTTCGATTTGCTCAGAACTCACCTGATCTGGGGGCAGAACCTGGTTCAGCTGATCGTAGGTGATGTAGCCCTTCTCGCGAGCCTCAGCGATCATTTTCTTGACGGCGGCCTGACTCATATCGAGCGAGATTTCGGCGTCCTGATCGGCGGGCTTCTGGTCGTCGTTGTCCTTGGCGGCCATTAAGTGCTCCTGCAAGTTCGGCTGAAGGTGATTCGCTGGCTCCGAATCAACCCCGCAATAGGGTGATTCGCAACCCCACCGCGCCCGTTTTCTTCATGTGTTGCTTACAAGGCTGCGCCTTAGAGCTCTAACTCCGGCGTGGCGGCTTCCCGCCCCTTGTAAAATCGATCATATCTCGCAGCGCATCCAACGCTGCGCGTTCATCCTTGTCAATTGGCGCCCCATTGTCGCCAACAGCAAATTCGCCCCCGCCTTCATCGTCGAGACCGCTTTGCATAGCCTTGTTTCGCGCCTCTGCGGCCTGGCCCAAACGCCAGGTCATCGCCTCATCAGCCACGCTCATGAGATCTTCTTCCGCTTCGGCGATTTCTTCGCTCAAGCCCCGCACGGTTTTGAGCTTTGCGAGCTCCTCGGTCAGCGTCATGCGCGCAAGCGCCATGTCGCCGGGTTTGCGTACGGCGGGGGTGATGGCGACATGGGGTTGGCGTAGCAGGTTTTCAACCATCTCCGGCCCCAAAGCCATTTCCACATTGCTGCGCGGGTCCGGCGTGTTGGCATAGCGCAACAGCACGTCACGCAGATAGGCGTTGTCCTGATCGAGACACTCCATGCTTTCGATCTCATATTCGAAATCATCCAGCAGTTCTGGATTGACCAAAGCGACCGCCAAAACCACCGCCTCGCGCACCCGCATCTCCACCGGGCCTTCGCTCGCGGCCAGCATCGAGGTCTTGGTGTGCACCTGAACTGTCGGCTGCGCATTCCACTTGCCCCGCCGACCACCGGAGAAGCCACCGCCACCGCCCCGCTGCGGACGAAACAGCTCATAACGCAGTTCCTTGATCGCCTCGCCATAGTGACTGCGGATCGACGGGTCCTGGATCAGTTTGATCTTTTGCTTGAGCAGTTTGTCGAGTGCGGCGCGGCGTTCCGGGCTGTCAAAGACCTTGCCCTCAATCTCACGTTGCCACAGCAGGTTCACCATCGGCATCGCGGCATCAAGCACCTTCTGCACCGCCCCTGCACCTTTGGCCTTAATCAGGTCGTCCGGGTCCTGCCCCTCTGGCATAATTGCAAAGCGCAGTGATTTTCCGGCCTCCAGCAGCGGCAGAGCCAAATCCACCACCCGCATCGCGGCGCGTATGCCCGCTTTATCGCCATCCAGCGCGATGATCGGCTCGTCCGAGATGCGCCACAGCAACTGTAACTGGTTTTCCGTGACCGCCGTACCCAATGGGGCCACCGACGCGCCAAACCCGGCCTCACAGAGTGCAATCACATCCATGTAGCCCTCGGCCACAATCAACGGCTGGCCTTTGCCCGCCGCCTCCCGCGCCGGGGCGTGATTGTAAAGACTGCGCCCCTTGTCAAACAGCTCTGTCTCGGGGCTGTTGAGATATTTGGCATTGTCATTGGGGTCCATCGCGCGACCACCAAAGGCGATACACTTGCCGCGCGCATCTCGGATCGGGAACATGATCCGGTTTCGGAAGGTATCATAGGGCTTTCCGCCCTTATTCGACGGTTTGGCCAATCCGGCGCCGAGGATCAAGTCAGGTGCTACGCCTTTGCCGGTCAGCGCGTCCCACAGGCCTTGCCAGCCATCCGGTGCAAAACCAATGTCAAACCGATCCCGCGTTTCCTGCGCCATGCCGCGCTTGTCCAGATAGGCCCGTGCTTCCGCGCCTGCCCCGGCATTCAACATCAGCCGGAAATGCTGCACCGCCATTTCCATGACTTCTGCCAACTGCGTGCGCCGATCCGCCTTCTGCTGCGCCTGCGGATCGCGTTTGGGCATGGTCATCCCGGCCTCTTCGGCCAAGATCTCCACCGCCTCCATAAAACCGACATTCTCGGTTTCGGTCACAAATTTGATCGCGTCCCCTTTGGCGTGACAACCAAAACAGTAGTAATATCCCTTGCGGTCATCCACATGAAAAGACGCAGTTTTTTCATGGTGAAACGGGCATGGTGACCACATGTCCCCCTTGCCCTGATTGGACTTGCGCGGGTCCCACATGACTTTGCGCCCCACCACGTCAACAATGGAGGTGCGGCTGCGAAGCTCATCTAGAAATCCGGGCGGTAAGGACATGGCAATCCGATCAGGTCAGTTTGAAGCGGACTTCTGCATTTCCTGAATTTGGTCCCAATTGTCCAGACACTGTTGCTCAACTTGTGCGCCCAGATCGATCTTTTTCAGGTCACGCTTTTTGGTACCATAAACCACAGGCGCAAAATGCGTGATTGCCGCGTTGTAGTTCTCCGGCCAGGTAGGTTCATTGGCGAGCAGATACTCTTCCAGGTCTTTGGCTTTCACACGATCCAGCCGGGCGTCCTGAATGGCCTTGATCACCTGCCCCTGGTATTTGCAGGTGTCTTCTTTGCCATCAGCGGCATAGGCTGCTGCGCTGCTCAGCATCAGCGCCACGAGAGTATAACGGACCATCAAGGCCTCCTGAATCACTTTAGACCCAAAGAGACTACCCGCGCGCGGCGACGCTTTCCATGGCCCTTTGCAAATCGTGAACAAGCGTCTTCGCCATGGAACGGAACGCCATGATCTGAAATGCCTGCTCCCCAACCCGTGTGATCGACACAGTCATATGCCCCAACATGGTGCGCGCCGTATGCCCCCGCTTGAAAGTCGCCGTCCGCACATTCACAGGCACAAGCCGCGCCAACACGTCTTCTGCGCCGACGCCTTCCAGCTTCACAACCGCCCAGGCATCGCTTTGGTCCACCACAGCGGCCTCGTTTTTGAGGCTCCAGTTGGGCGCAGGCCCCACCAGCATGGCTTGATCCCGCCCAAACCAAATGGCCCGCGCAGCCGCTGTGCCTGTGGCGCGATTTGGTTTTGGCATCGCCATGCCATGCGCGGATTTCAGCAACTCGGAGCAAGCCTCAAGCCGCCCCTTGTGCACCGTCAGCATCGTCAGGCTCACCGGTAGATCTTCAGCCAATGACACGTTGCCCACGGAGATCGGCAACAGCCCCTCACAAGGCGTCTTTGCAAGCAACTTAACCACGCATCCGCCCTCCTTCTGGATCAAAGAACACCGGATCACAGACCTCACAGCGCGCGGTCACACCGCGCAAGTGATCCACCATCATCACCTGTTCACCATGCCGCGCACGTCCATTGCGCAAGAACGCCAATCCCAGGAAGCTCTCAAAGGTTGGCGAGAACCCAACCGAGGTGGTGTATCCCAGTTCGTTTTCCCGCACCGGCTCCGCATCCACCTCAAACAAATGCGCCCCGGCAGTCAGTTGTTTCACCGCTCCCACCGGCTTTAAGCCCACCAGCTGCTCCCTCTCAGCCCCAGACAGCCCCGGCCGCTCGCTCATGGTTTTGCCAATGCAGTCCTTCTTCGTGCTCACCATGCGTTCCATACCAATGTCAAAAGCCGTCGTGCGCCCGTGAATTTCGGAATGGGTGATGAAACCTTTCTCGATGCGCAGCACATTTAGCGCCTCCATGCCATACGCCCCACCGCCCAGCGCCTCGGCCTTCTGCACCAGCACTTGGTACAGGCTCTCGCCATAGCGCGCGGGCACCGCAATCTCATAGGCGTGTTCCCCGCTAAACGAGATGCGGAACAACCGCCCCCGCACCCCACCAACACTGACCTCGCCACAGCCCATGAACGAGAAGCTCTCGTTGTCGATCTCCTCACCGACAATGCCGGACAGCACCTCACGCGACTTCGGCCCCGCGACCGCAAACTGCGCCCATTGCTCGGTCACCGACACCATCGAGACATCCAGCTCCGGTCGCAGGCACTGATACACATACTCCAAGTGCCGCATCACCGGCCCCGCCGCTGCCGTGGTCGTGGTCATCACGAAATGTTCCTCGCCCAATCGCGCAGTGGTGCCGTCGTCCATGACAGTGCCGTCTTCGCGCAACATCAAGCCATAGCGCACCTTACCCACTTTCAGCGTGCTGAAGGTATTGGTGTAGACAAAGTCCAACAACGCGCCCGCATCCGAGCCTTGAATGTCGATCTTGCCCAGCGTGGACACGTCACAGATACCAACCGCATTGCGCACCATCTGCACCTCACGGTCGCAGCTCTGCCGCCACTTAGTTTCGCCCGCCTTAGGGTAGAAACTTGGCCGATACCACAGCCCTGCTTCAATCATCGGCGCGCCATCGGTGACGCTGGCGTCATGGCTGGTGGTGAACCGCTCCGGCGCGAAGCCAACACCCTGCCCGCCTGCGCCCAGCGCGGCGATGCTCACCGGCACAAATGGCGGGCGGAAGGTGGTCGTGCCGGTCTCAGGGATCCCGCGCCCTGTCGCATCCGCCAAAACCGCCAACGCGCCCATGTTGGAATTCTTCCCCTGATCGGGCGCCATACCCTGTGTGGAGTAGCGTTTCATATGCTCCACCGAGCGGAAGTTCTCGGTCGCCGCCTGCTTCACGTCCTTGACGGTTACATCGTTCTGGAAATCCAACCACGCGCGCCCGCGACCAGCCACCGCCCAAAGCGGTTCCATGTTGTAGGGCGCATCCTCCGCCGATGGCAGATCCACATCCCCAACCTCAAAGCCCAGCGCCTCGACAGCCGCTTTTGCTTTCGCAGCGCCTTCTTGCATCGCGCCCATCGTTGAAAACGTCCCGTTGCCAGCCCCCGCCGTGGTCAAACCCGGCACCATACCGTCCACCGGGCCAAAACTCTGAATGTCCTCGCGCCACTCAGGACGCCCGTTCATGTGGCACGTCAGATGCACCGTCGGGTTCCAGCCGCCGGAAACCGCCAGACAATCGGTGCCAAGCTTCTCTTCCCCGCTGACCGTTCGGTAAGACACACTCTCCAGCGCCTTGCGCCCTCCGGTGTCACAAACTTCGGCCCCGTAGATCACCGGATAGCCTTGCCCATCTGGCCCATCTTTCCGACTGTCCAACACGGCGGTCACATGTACGCCCGCAGCCTTCAAGTCCCGCGCGGTGCGATGGCCATCATCGTTGTTGGTAAACACCGTCACCGCCCGCCCCGGCGCCACGCCATAGCGATGCAGATAGGTCCGCACCGCCGCCGCGCCCATGATCCCGGGTCGGTCATTGTTCTTAAATGCAATCGGCCGCTCAATGGCACCCGCGCAGAGGATCGCGTGCTTCGCCACAATGCGCCAGAAACATTCCAAAGGTCGCCCGTTTGCGCCGCTGAGGTGATTGCTCACCCGCTCCAGCGCACCAAAGGTGCCCTGATCATACGCGCCAGTGACCGTGGTGCGCGACATCAGGCGCACGTTGGGCATGGCTGCCAGTTCGTCCACCACATCCGCAGCCCATACTGCAGCCGGAATGCCATCAATCTCTTCGCGCTCGCCATTCAGACGCCCGCCCAGCACGCTGTCCTCGTCCGCCAAAAGCACGTCCGCGCCAGCCCGCGCCGCCGTCAACGCCGCCATGAGACCCGCCGGCCCCGCGCCAATCACCAAGACATCGCAGAAGGCAAATGCCTTTTCATAGATGCCTTCGTTGTGCTCCCCTGACAGCGCCCCCAAACCAGCGGAGCGGCGGATGATCGGCTCATACACCCGCTCCCAAAAGGCCTTGGGCCACATGAAGGTCTTGTAATAAAACCCCGCCCCAAGAAACGGCGCCGCCAGATCATTGATCGCCAACAGGTCAACATCCAGACTGGGCCACCGGTTCTGGCTGCGCACTTCCAGCCCGTCATAAACCTCCTGCGTCGTCGCCCGCACATTGGGCTCCTGATGTGCGCCGCGCCCAACGGTGACCAGCGCATTGGCCTCTTCCGAGCCCGCGCCCATCACGCCCCGTGGCCGATGATACTTAAACGACCGAGCCACCAGCTTGATGTCATTGGCCAGCAAGGCCGAGGCCACGGTATCCCCCACGAAGCCTTGCACCGTGTGGCCATCGAAAGTGAAGCTAACCGGCGTGCCCCGGTCCACCTGGCCTTTGCCCGCGATTCTCATGCGCTGACCTCCGTCACGTCAGACGCCAGTTCGGTTGCAAGCACCTCATGGGTCAGCGTGTTGCGTGTCACCACGATCCAAGCACCGCAACCGCCTTCGTGATACCAAAGGTCCCGCGTCACGCCCGCCGGGTTGTCGCGGTTGTGCAGATAGTCATCCCACACAACGTCGCTAGCCTCCGGATCAGGGCGGTTCAACGCCACTGCGTCCCCCTGATAGTAAAACTCGCGCCGATCACGTTCCCCACAATGCGGACAGGTCAATCTCATTTGCTTTCCCCATCACCGCTTGGACCATCAAAAACGGTCGCATCAGACACGACATAGACAGTCCGCGCCGCCTCACAACGCTGCGCATCCGCACGGAACAGCTTGTATTTCACCGCTTTGCCCGGCACCTCCGCCAGATCCACCGCCCCGCCACAACTGTCGGTTTCTCCCACCATCAAATAGCTGGTCTCAATCGTCATCGCGTCGCCACTGTCGCGTGTCACAAAGAAATTGCCGCCATCGCATTCCACGGTGCAGCCCTTGCGCCCGCCGCTGTCAAAACACAGCAGGAACTGGTCCAGCACCTGCCCCGCATGTTGAGTGCCCGCAACGTGCCCTTGGTTGGTAAACCCGACCAGCATATTGGCCAGCTTGTTCTGGTTCTCATCGCTGTAAATCCACAGCTGCATCCAATCGACCACCTGCGCCGGTTGGCCTGCGAGATGCGCATCAGTGTAATCCCGCACATAGCACCCTTCCGGCGGTCCTTCGGCCAGCACAGGCCCCGCCATCAAAGCACCGCTCAACAACACACTCTTGAAAACACCCGTCATCGCCGCCCCCTCAATGCAGATTGTGCTGAGAGCCGGTGCCCTCTTCATCCATGATGCTAACACCCGTGCGGAACCGATCCATCCGGAATTTCGCCGCATAGTCGTGATGCTGATCCGTCGCCATCAAATGTGCCATGCACCAGCCCGAAGCCGGAACCGCTTTGAACCCGCCGTAGTTCCAACCGCAATCAATGTAGAGCCCGTCGATGCCCTCCATCTTGTCAATGATCGGGCTGCCATCCGGCGTCATATCCATGATCCCGCCCCAAGAGCGCAGCACCTTGGCTTTGCCAATCATCGGCATCAGCGTCATGCCCGCTTCCATGACGTGCTCTTTCATGGGCAAGTTCCCGCGCTGCGCATAAGAACTGTAGAAATCCAGATCCCCACCAAACACCAAGCCGCCCTTGTCCGACTGGCTGATATAAAAATGCCCCATGCCAAAACTGATCACATGATCAATCACTGGCTTCAGCCCTTCGGTCACAAAGGCCTGCAACACATGGCTCTCGATTGGCAGGCGCCGCTCTGCCATGCCTGCCACCAGACCAGACCGCCCAGCCACAATAATCCCAACCTTCTTAGCCCGGATCGCACCGCGCGTGGTCTGCACGCCTTTCACAACCCCGCCCTCAATGTCGATGCCGGTCACTTCGCAGTTCTGCACCAGATCAACACCCCGATCTGACGCCCCGCGCGCATAGCCCCAGGCCACCGCATCATGCCGGGCCGTGCCACCGCGCGGATGGTACAACCCGCCATAGATCGGAAACCGCCCCTGCTCAAAATCGAGATAAGGCAGCATCTTGCGCACGCCCTCTCGGCTCAGCAGCTGCGCATCGTCCCCCTGATTAATCATCATATTGCCACGCCGCGCAAAGGCATCGCGCTGCCCATCGCTGTGGAACAGATTGATCAATCCCCGCTGGGAGAACATCACATTGTAGTTCAGCTCCTGCTCCAGCCCTTCCCAGAGCTTCATCGAATGGGAGTAAAACTCGCTGTTGCCCTGAAGGAAGTAATTGGCGCGCACAATCGTGGTGTTGCGCCCCACATTGCCACCACCCAGATAGCCCTTCTCGAGCACCGCAATATTGGTCATCCCATGGTTTTTGGCGAGGTAATAAGCCGTCGACAGACCGTGTCCGCCACCGCCAATAATCACCATATCATATTCCGGCTTCGGTTGCGCATCGCGCCAATGCGCGGTCCAGCCTTTATTGCCGGACAGTCCCTGTGCCAAAACCTTGAGGCCGGAAAACCGCATCTCTTTGCCTCCTGAATGCCCACTCTAGGCGTGTCTTCAAATCCGACACGACCTCCTGACATCAGGCGCAAAAAACACACGCGAGGATGGTCGCTTAGCGACAGAATGCGTCGCTAAACGCACAATTGCAATCAGGCTCTCTTAAGCCCTCAAAACGATAGAGAAAACGCCACGCCCAATAGCGGAGCCGTATTATAGCTCTGCTTGGACAGGGTTGCTCCAGTTGCGTTTTCCACCGCTAAACTGCCGTCCACTTCCGCGCCGGCAAACACTACAAAACTCATGCCCGGGTTCGGGTCGTAGGACAGGCTCATCACCACGGGCACGCTCTTGTCCTGCCCCACGTTGCCCCCTGCAAGCGCAAAGCGGTTGGTCTCTTGCCGGGCAGACAGGGTCAGCCCCCAGGTGTCACTCACGTCATACCGCAACGACAGACCCGGCCCCTGACTGGCACCGAGTGTCGGACCAGTACTCAAGCTCCATCGATTTGCGAACTGCCAGTCCAGCAACAGCGCTGGAAAGGCGTCATAGTCATCGCCGCCAAGCCCCTCAAATGCCCCAAGCGCCGGACCAATCACCAGATTGTCGCCCACCTCCCAGCTGACACCGGCAAACAATCCGGCACTTCGGCCATCACTTGCCGACGCACCAGAGGCATAACGGCTGCGCACAGATGGGGCCACAAACCAACGCATCCCGCTTTCCGTGCGTCCCGCCAAGGAGACTGTCACCGAACGCTCGTCTACCTTGTCCCAAAGCGCAGGCATTCCCACAAAATCATAGTCTGCCTGGCCAAAAGTCGCAGACACGCCGTAGCTGATCCCGCCCGGATTGCGATTGAACGCGCCGACGCGGCTGTACACACGGTCCGCCGAGAAACTCCCGCCGCCGTTGGTATCGCTGCTGTCTTGGTTCAGGTAGGCGCCATCAAGGCTGAAGATCCAGCCCTCAGGCGCTTGAGCAGATGCTGCACCAGCCGCGACACTCATCGCGGCAACTGTCAAAAACCGCATCACAGAAAATCCTCGAAATGTTTGGTCCATACAGCGTACGCGACCAGCCTCTCCAAGGATCACTCAAAACGAGAAAAGCGCGGGATGCCTCTCATGCGCAACACTTAGGGCGTCGCGGCCTTGCGTTCGGCCTTGGTCAACACACGCGGCTCCACCAGCGGCGCACCGTCTTGAAACAGAGGATTGTCCTTCACCTGCCCGCGCATCAGCGCCCCAAAATGCCGCGCCAAAACGTTGAAGCCCGCCTTGTTAAACCCGTAGTCCTTGAGGGGCTCGGTGCCAAACGGCGCGTCTTTGGTGTGCACCACAGCAATCACCTTGCCGATGGTCTTTTCAATCGCGTCAACCCGCATCGCAGGCACCGACACGCCGACAAAGGCCAATTTGGTGCCGCCCAGCGTGTTGAACACCGGCGTATCACAACAACTCGCATACCACCGCATCAAGCCTTTAGGTGACAGGCGCAGACAGGCCAGATGCTCCTGGCCTTTGACGAGTTCCAGATTGGCGGGAATGGTCTGATAAATGTCCGACCCATTGCGTGGCATCAACGTGTCTTCCGCACCCAGCGCTATTGCGCCCGCCTGACAATCTTTACAGTAACACTGCACATGTGAGCCCGTTTTCGGGCTCACATTCTTTAGCTTTGCACCAAACTGCCCACAGCGGCAGCTGATCGCGATATCACCCATCAAAGCCCTTTTGCACGGTAGCTGGACGCCACCTTGTCAATCGACACGAGGTAGGCCGCTGTGCGCAAATCCTCTACATCGGCACGGTCGTGCCACACATCTCGCATAGATTGATACGCAATGCGCATGGTATCATCAAGACCAGAGCGCACGAGCTCCAGCTCTCCGGCACCGCGCAGGTACTTCTGTTTGAAACTGTCAGTCAGACTGTACTGGGTGCCCAGCGCGGCGCTGATCTTCTCTAGTTCATCCACCACCAACTGGTGACGGCTTTCTTCCTGACGCCGCTGCATCCGTCCAAAGCGGATGTGGCTGAGGTTTTTGACCCACTCGAAGTAGGACACGGTCACACCGCCGGCGTTGGCATACATATCCGGAATGATCACAGTGCCTTTCTTGCGCAGGATCTCATCTGCACCAGCCGTGACAGGACCGTTTGCAGCCTCAATGATCAACGGTGCCTGAATGCGCGCGGCGTTCTCCATGTTGATCACCCCTTCCAGCGCCGCTGGAATGAGGATGTCACAGGCTTCTTCCAGTATCTTGCCGCCTTCGCGGGTATAGGTCGCATCCGGATAACCAGACACACCACCGTGTTTGGCCAGCCACTGCTGCACCGCGTCGACATCGATGCCATCCTCATTGAAGAGCGCTCCATCACGTTCGATGATGCCAACAACCTTACAGCCGTCTTCATCCGACAAGAACTTTGCAGCGTGGTAGCCCACGTTTCCCAAACCCTGCACAATCACACGTTTGCCATCCAGCGTGCCATCAAGGCCCGCCTTCTCCACATCGCGCGCGTCGCGGAAGAACTCCTGCAGCGCATATTGCACGCCACGCCCGGTCGCTTCGACACGTCCAGAGATACCACCGGAGTTCAGCGGCTTGCCGGTCACACACGCGCGCGCGTTGATATCCGTGGTGTTCATGCGGGCATATTGGTCCGCAATCCAGGCCATCTCACGCTCGCCGGTGCCCATGTCAGGCGCAGGCACGTTCTGGGACGGGTGGATCAGGTCACGCTTGGCAAGTTCATAGGCAAACCGACGGGTGATGCGCTCCAGCTCATGTTCATCATATTTGCGTGGATCAATGCAAAGGCCGCCTTTAGAGCCGCCAAACGGCGCTTCCACCAGCGCACATTTGTAGGTCATCAGTGCCGCCAGCGCCTCGACCTCGTTTTGGTTCACACTTGGGGCAAAGCGGATACCACCTTTCACAGGCTCCATGTGTTCTGAGTGAACCGAGCGATAACCGGTAAAGGTCTGGATCTGGCCGCGCAAACGAACACCAAAACGCACGGTGTAAGTCGCATTACACACCCGGATCTTCTCCTCCAATCCCGGGGGCAAGTCCATCAGCGCCACCGCGCGATTGAACATCAGGTCAACACTTTCCCGAAAACTCGGTTCCTTAATAGCGCTCATCAACTTTCCTCCAGACAAGCAACACACTGCGACTCACTGCCACACTTACCGACTTAAGTATGAGTAAGGTCATAACGCCACCAAAGATAACAGATGAAAATGCGCAACACTCTGAGTTGCTGTCGTTGCCGCTACGGAAACAGAAGCCCCCCTACGCGCCAAACTGTCTCCAACCGACTGCAATAATTGACAAAAATCTTAATCTTTGCCTAACGAACTGCCAGCTTTTGCCCCAATTACGCCCCAATCCATTGAAATAAGATTTGCGACGCAGACCGTCTGGAGGCGGGGAGTCCCATGACGGGTGCGTCGCAGAGAGGTATGTAAAATGAAACAGTTTCAGGCACCGCACCGGCCACCTGTAACGCCGCGGCCAAAAGCACTTTGGCGGCTCGGCGCGCACCGTTTCCGCAAGGAAGAAGACGGTGTCATGGTTGGCTTCAGCGTTTTTCTTATTATTATGATGATCACGATCGGCGGCATCGGCGCTGATATCATGCTCGCGGAAATGCGCCGCACACAGCTCCAGCATACTTTGGACCGCGCCATTTTGGCTGCCGCAGATCTTGACCAGACCCGCCCAGCACAAGACGTTGTTGAAGACTACTTTGACAAAGCGGGGGTCGCTCATACGCTTAACGAGGTGACTGTATCACAATCGATCAATCACCGGACTGTAAGTGCAACTGCAGAAATTGAGTCCAATCTGGTCTACAGCACAATTGGACGTGACTTCAAAACCCTGATCCCCTCAACCCCTGCCCCAACGATGGACACGGATTATGATGGCGAACCAGATCACATTGCAGGTGGCTATACCACCGCGGAAGTGACGGCTCTAGAAAACAGCCTGCCTGAAAGAACCAGTGTGACCATCGGCGCCAGCGGCACCGCCGAAGAGCGTATTGGCAACATCGAAATTTCATTGGTTCTCGACGTTTCCGGTTCGATGAACAACAACAGCCGCTTGAGCAATCTGAAAGTGGCTGCCAAAGAGTTTGTCCAAACCATGGATGACACCACGGAAGACGACACCATGTCGATTTCCATTGTGCCTTACGCGGCGCAGGTCGCCACACCGGACGAGTTGATGAACGCTCTGACGACCAACGGTGAAAACCCGCTGGCCAACTGTCTGAACTTCCATGCAGCGGACTACAACGAAGCCTTCATCGATCCCTATCGCGAGTACGACCAAACCCTGCACGCCACCTGGAGCAGCAGCAGCTATGACCGCCGCCCCAGCAATGGCCATGTTGACGTGAACGCTTACACGGATTGTCGCGCCGAGAGCTCTCGCGAGCTGACGCTCATTCAAAACGACACGGACGCGTTGAAGACCTACATTGACAACATGTTCGGCAGCGGCAACACCTCGATCGACACCGGCATGAAATGGGGCACCGCCCTTCTTGACCCTGCCTTCCAACCGGTTGTGTCCAGCATGATCGACAGCACTGCCAGCGACAGCGGTTCAATTTCCAATGTTTTTGAGGGACGCCCTTACGACTACGGCAGCAATGAGTCCCTCAAAATCGTAGTTCTGATGTCGGATGGCCAAAACACCCGTCAACACTATGTGAACGACAACTACCGCTTGGGCAACTCCAACGTCTGGTACAACGAGCAGGAAGATTTCTATTCCCTGTATCTCGGCCAGGACGAAGGAGACGACGACAACGACGGTATCACGGATGAGCCAATTTACTTCTGGCCAGATGATGGTGTGTTCCGCAATCACGCCTACGGTGAAGGCACTTATGAGGTGACCGAAAAAGTCAACAGCGACATTTGTAAGTCCTATCGCAAGAACGGCACCTGTAAACGCTATAAGAAAATCAAGAAGACCATCACCGTAAGCGAGCCTGGCGAAGCCGAAGTGATTTCTTATGCCGATCTTTGGGCGCGGACCACGCCAAAATACGTGGCCGATGTGCTCTACGCTCCACTGATGGGCCAAGATGCTGCGCGCAGCGCCTGGTACTATCCGGTCATTGACGATGTTGGCTATGGCACCAAAGACGCCCGCACCCGCAGTGTCTGTGAAGCCGCCAAAGACAACGGCATCATCGTTTACACCATCGGCTTTGAGGCGCCAAACGCCGCACGCGTGGTGCTGCAGGACTGCGCGAGCTCTGACAGCCACTACTTCGATGTGCAGGGGCTCGAAATCCGCGACGCCTTCGCTGCCATTGCAACTTCCATCCGTCAGCTGAGGTTGATCCAATGATCCATTCGGTTCTCAAAAAAGCCCGCGCGATACTCCGCAAGGAAGACGGTGCAGTCACGGTCGACTTTGTCATCATGGTGCCGTTCTATCTCGGTGTGTTTCTTGCCTCGGCGGAACTTGGCTTGATGTCACTCCGTTACGCCTACCTGGAAAGGTCCCTGGACGTGGCTGTGCGTGACATCCGTCTCTCCACCGGAAATGTTCCGTCACATGACGATCTCGTCCAACAGATTTGTGATGAGGCCAGCGTTATTCCTGACTGTACAAACAATCTGTCCCTTCAGATGTTCCAACGCGACCCACGCAATTGGGAAGCGGTCCCCGCAGCCAGCACATGTGGCTCTTTGCACGAGGATGACGCGGACGTTGACCCCGTGGTGCGGTTTGACGATGGCGCGGCCAATGAGCTGATGTATCTACGCGCCTGTGCTTCCGTTCGGGCCATTTTCCCAGGTGCATTGTTTGTGCCAGTTGCGGTTCGTAACAGCGAAGGGGAATACGCCCTGGTTGTCGAAAACACCTTTGTTCAGGAGCCTCGTTGATCCATGTCGATATTTAACCCACGCCAAGCTCTTGCGACGTTTCGTAAAGATTCCACTGGCTCCGTCGCTGTGGAAACTGCGCTGATCTTCCCAACCTTGCTGTTTGCTCTGTTCGTCATGATGAACATTTTTGACGCCTATCGCGCCAAATCGACAACCGAGAAGGCGGCCTTTGCTGTGTCCGATATGCTGTCTCGTGAAACGATGGCCGTAGATGCAAACTACATCGACGGCGCGCATGCGGTCCTGGAGCAAATGTCCACGGTGCGCAGCGGTCACGACCTGACTGTGAGCCATGTTTACTGGAGCGAACAAAGTAACGGGTCTGGAGAGCTTGTTTTGGCTTGGTCTCACAGCAATGACGGCGGCAGCGGCATCACCGCATCCGAGTTTGAGGCGATGAAGGACAAGTTGCCCGTACTGGTGCACGGAGAAAGCTTGATTGTTGTTGAAACATCGGCCCAGTACTCCCCGCCAATCCTGACAGGATGGAATGGCACGCACGTTGACGCGCCCGTCTTGGATGGGAACGGCGACCCTGTTTTGGATCAAAATGGTGATGCAATGACCGAGCGCGTTCTCTCCCCAGACGCAAATCCGCTGAACATGGAAATCAGCACCTTTGTGTTCACCCGCCCCCGCTTTGCGCCGCAATTGGCCTGGAGCAACAGCTAAGACCGGGGCGTTGCTGCAAGGCGGAGCCTTTACCCCTCGGTTTGGCCCCGTTCCACCAGCAGCGCCTCAATGATCTGGGCCATGGATTTGGCTTCAGACCCGGGCGTGACGCCGCCAATGCCCACCCGACGGCCAAACGCCCACCAAAGCCCCGGTTGCCATCTGCGCGACCGGGGCTTTTTGAGATGCACGGTAAAGCCATTGGATGGCTTGAGGTCAAACATACCACGCCGAATGGCGGCAATATCGTCCAGCGTGGCAATCTCTTCGCCGGAGGTGCTGCGCATACCGTCGCGCGTCAGCTCGATACTGTGCTCGGTGGCCCGCCGCGTCGCCTCGGCCAACCACAGCGTCAAACCGCCAATGACCAGCAAGAACAGCCGCCAATGCCATGCCGGCGTCGTGGTCAGCGCGATGTAGATCAACACGCCCCCCAGCAAGAACAGCGTTGCCATGCCAAACAGGCGGCGCATGGGGGAAGCGGTGATGGTGGCCAGAACCTCTGGGAGGTCCGAAGTGTCTTGCGTGGTCATGTCTGTCCTGACGGAGTTAATACGGCATCGGATGCGCGCGATGCGCGGCGCTGATGTCTTTAAGCACTTCTGCGCTGAGCCGCAAATCGGCCCCCGCCAAAATTCGTTCTAGCTGATCCACCGTGGTGGCGCCAAAGATCGACGAACACATAAACGGCCGCTGCACCGTGAAGGCCATCGCCATATGCACCGAGTCCAATCCGTGTTTGTCGGCAATATCCAGATAGGCCTGCACCGCATCAAATACCCGAAGGCTCACCCGCCCGCCAAGATCGCCATTGATCGCCTTTCGCGACCCGTCCGGCGTCACGCCATTCTGATACTTGCCGGTCAACAGACCAGTGGCCAGCGGCGAAAACGCCAGGATGCCAACATCCTCATTGACGCAAAGTTCTGCCAAATCGGTATCCGCCATCCGGCACAACAGGGAATATTCATTCTGGATCGAGGCCACCCGTGGACCGCCTTTAACCTCAGACATCCGCACCCACTGTGCTGTGCCCCATGTGCTTTCGTTGGACAGGCCAAAGGCCCGAATGCGCCCCTTATCAACCTCTTTCTGCAACACCTCCAGCGCCTCTTCCATATGCGCCAGCGTGTCCGCCTTGTTTTGCCCTGATGGATCGAAATCCCAGTTTTGCCGGAACATGTAAGATCCGCGGTTGGGCCAGTGGAACTGATAGAGATCGATGTATTCGGTCTGTAAGCGCTTGAGAGACCCTTCAATCGCTTCGGGAATGGTCTTGGCCGAAATCAGCGCCCCGTCCCGCACATGCGCCAACCCTGCACCGGAATGTTTCGTCGCCAGCACCATGTCTTCACGCCGCCCGGTTTTGGCAAACCAGGTGCCGATGATTTCTTCGGTACGCCCCTGGGTTTCCGGGCTGATCGGATTCACCGGATACATCTCCGCCGCATCGACAAAATTGATGCCCGCGTCCAGCGACATATCAATCTGCTGATGCGCCTCCGCCTCACCTGTTTGCGTGCCAAAAGTCATGGTGCCGAGGCAAAACTCGGACACCTCGATGCCGGTGCGGCCCAAAGGGTTCATTTTCATGGAAGCTCATCCTGTCGCAAATCATTGCGCCTAACTTAGGGACTGTGGCGTTGATCGCAAGCGGATCACGGGGGCCAGCCCCCGCTTGGCTGCGCCAAGTCTCCCCCGGGATATTTTTGGAAGGAGAAGACTTGGATCAGCGCGCGCCTCGCGCGTGGAAGATAAATCCCAGAGTGTTGAGCAAAAGCTGCGCCGCCAAAATGGCGGTGGAGCCTGTGGGATCATAGTCCGGCGCCACTTCGACAAGGTCGATGCCCACCACCGCGTGTCGCTTGGCCAGCGCCTGCATCATCTCTAACACGTCGTAATACAGGAACCCGCCATGGCTTGGCGTTCCCGTGCCCGGCGCTATCGACGGGCAAAACGCGTCAATATCTACTGTCACATAAACCCGCGCGCCCTCCGGAATGCGGTTGACCAGCGCTTCTGCCCCCAGCTTGCGCGCCTGCCGCACGCTGAGGATATCGCTGCCCATCGCCCGGGCATCTTCATAGCCTTCTTTGGCGGTCGAACTGACGTTGCGAATGCCCACCTGCGTCAGACCGGTGACATAGTCCTTCTCCGCCGCCCGTCGCATCGGGTTGCCATGACCAAAGCGCACCCCATGGCGCTCATCGACAAAATCCAGATGCGCGTCGATCTGCAAAATGTGGATTGGCCCCTGATCGTCAAACGCGTTGATGCAGGGGATGTTGATCGAATGATCCCCACCAATGGTGACCGGCAATGCCCCCGCCTTCAGCATCGCCCGCACCCCGGCCTCGATATTGGCGTGGCTTTTGAGCGTGTCGGTATGCACGATGTCGGCATCCCCAATATCCACAATCCGCACCTCGCCGGGCAGATAGGTGGCGACATCCTCATGGTCATAGGCCCCGGCATGGCCAAAGCTGAATAGCGTTGAGGCTTCGCGCACCGCCCGTGGCCCAAACCGCGCCCCGCTGCGCCATTGTGTGCCAAAATCAAACGGCGCGCCCATCACCGCCACATCGGCCTCAATCGCCGCCCAATCCGGCTGATACGGCCGCTTGCCAAAGGTCGAAATCCCCACAAACGGCAAATCCAGCCGCCCGCCCTCATAGCCATGTCCTGCCATCATCATCTCCCTGTTTGCTGCGACGGTGACGGATTTTTGCCCCGCCGTAAAGCATTCCCGATATTGAGAACAAAAGAGGAACGTGCTAATCTACCCCCATGGCCACACATCTCCTCAAACGCGCGCCCTCCCGCCCAGCAGATGCCCTTACCCCCTTGCCCGAGGTGGCCCTAACTCTGGCCCGCCTGCATGAAGCCTGCGGCCCGGCGCGCTACAGCTTTGCGCTGTGGCTGGCGCATCAGGCCAAAGGCCCGCTGTTCTGGATTGCCCCGGATTGGGGCGCGGCCCCGCTCAACCCCGCCGGCATGGCGCCCTTCCTCAACCCCGGCAGCGTGACCTTTGTCAGCCCGCGCCGCCCCGAAGAGGTGCTCTGGACCATGGAGGAGGTTCTGCGCGCCGGAACCGTGCCCTTGGTGGTGGCCGACCTGCCCGGCCCGCCCGCGCTCACCCCGGTACGCCGTCTGCACCTCGCCGCCGAAACCGGCGCCAAGGCCAGTGGCATGGCACCTTTGGGGCTTATCCTGACCCCCGGAGACGGCGGCGCACAGGGCATCGAAAGCCGCTGGCACATGGCACCGGATCACCGCGGTGACAGCGACACCTGGTCCCTCACCCGCCTGCGCGCCCGCAGCGCCCCGCCGCAAAGCTGGCAGCTCAGCGGCCTGCCCGATACCCCCAAACTGAGCCTACGGGACAGTGATGCCGAGATAGCCTGACGCCGCACGCATGACACGCGCCTGCAAGGCATCCGTGTCCGTTTCCCCCCGCAGCAAAGCACCATCAATCATACCGCGACACAGCGCTAGCAAATCCAAAGCCGCTACCTCCACATTCGCCATACCGTGACGTCGCAACACCCGTCGCAACACATCCAAAATTGCAGCCGTCAGCGCTGCGCCCTCTTCCGACAAAGGCACCAAAGCCGCTGCACGGTCCAAGGCTTGCGACAACTGCGGCCAGCCTTTCTGATGCGCAATGGTGGCCGCCACCAACGCCGCCAAAGCCCCGCGCAGATCACTGTCTCGATGCGCCACCTCCGCAGCCTGCAACCCGTTCAACAACCGCGTCCGCTTGGCCCGCACCATCTCAGAAACGATCGCCTCCTTGTTGGGGAAATACTGATACAGCGAGCCCACGGATACCCCCGCCCGCTCCGCCACCGCATTGGTATTGAAGCCTTCAAAACCCTGCGCCACCAAAATGTGAGCCGAGGCCTGCAAAATCGCATCCACAGTGGCCTGCGCCCGCGCCTGACGCGGCTTTTTGCGTGGATTTGCAGTCGGTTGCAGGGAAACCTTCATCGTCATAGCAAAGCGAGTCCAAAATACGAGTAATAACTCACATATTGACGGAAACATATAACAACACAAGGCTTTAGCATGCCCTACTTCGCTCACCACAGCATCCTGATCACTGGCGCCACAGGTGGCATCGGCCGCGCCTTAACCCACGCCCTCACCGAAGCTGGTGCCTTGGTTGTTGCCACCGGTCGCAGCACAGAGGCGCTTGAGCGCCTAACAGGGGCACCCTCTGACACGTTGAAGAAAATTCCGGCAGATCTGTCACATGCCGACGGGCGTGAGGCCTTACTGGCGCAGATCCAAAGCTACCATATCTCCGGCATCATCCACGCGGCTGGCGTCCAATTTTCCCAAAACATTCCGGAAGGCCTCGCCAAACATCCTCGTCAATCCGAGTTGGAACTTGCGCTTAATCTGCAAGCGCCTGTGCATCTCACAAGCGCTCTACTGCCCACTCTGGCACAGCACCCCAAACCCTTTGTTTCCGCCATCACTTCGTCGCTAGCTCTGGCGCCAAAGCGCGACGCACCCACATACTGCGCCACCAAAGCGGGATTGCGTCACTACTTGCGAGCTCTGCGCTATCAATGCGCCGATGCCATCCCGCAGCTGCTGGTGAACGAAGTCCTACCCGCGCTGGTGGACACCCCCATGACCGCGGGACGTGGCACAGGCAAAGACAGCCCGGAAAAAGTTGCCACACAAATCCTACGTGGACTGGTGGATCAAAAGACGGAAACCTGGATCGGCAAAGCTCGCTTGCTGCGCGGCATCAACCGGGTCAGCCCAGCTTTGGCGGCACGCATTTTGCGATAGCCACGCGCAAAAACGACACGCACAAGTCGAATTCCCACTAGTCATCACGCCGCAAACCGCCATGCTGCCCCCATGCGCATGATCATCACTTTCTCGGCCCTATTCCTCTCGGTCATACTCTTACAACTCAGCTCCGGGGGCGTGGGGCCATTGGATGCGCTCTCCGGCATCGCACTGAACTTCACCACAGAGCAGATCGGCCTGTTGGGCTCAGCACATTTTCTAGGCTTCTTCATTGGCTGTTGGTGGTCACCACGTCTGATGGGAAGCGTCGGTCACTCCCGCGCCTTTGCCACCTTCACCGCCATGGGCGCGATTGGGTTACTTGGCCACTTCATCATCGTCGACCCCTATGCCTGGGCGCTGATGCGAGTGGCCTCCGGTCTCTGCGTGGCGGGCTGTTTCACTGTGGTCGAAGCCTGGCTGCAATCCAAAGTGACCAACGAAACCCGTGGCCGCGCCATGGGTACCTATCGCGTGGTCGACATGATCGCCTCCCTCGGTGCCCAGTTGGTGATCAGCGTTTTGGAACCGGCGTCCTATGTGTCTTACAACCTGCTCGCCCTACTGTGCTGCGCAGCTCTTTTGCCGATCACTCTGACCACATCCCCGCAACCCAAAACGCCAAACGCTCCGCGCTTGCGCCCCAGCTTGGCTTACGCGCGCTCACCGTTGGCGGTTGCTGGCGTGATTGTCGCGGCCCTTAGCTCCGCCTCCTTCCGCATGGTGGGACCGGTCTATGGCACCGAAGTCGGGCTTCAGGTTGGTCAAATTGCGTGGTTCCTTGCCGCCTTTGTGCTCGGCGGAGCCATCGCGCAATATCCGGTTGGTTGGCTCGCCGACAAATTCGACCGCCGTTGGGTACTGATCTGGCTCTCCGCCGCCGCCGTGGTGTCTTGCGGCACAACCGTCGCCATGGGCGCTGGCAGCACCACAATGATCATGCTCAATGCGGCCTTCTTTGGCTTTACGTCTTTCCCGATCTACTCGGTCTCCGCCGCCCACGCCAATGACTTTGCCACATCTGAAGAACGCGTTGAACTCTCCGCCGCACTCATGTTCTTCTTTGCGGTCGGCGCCATCGGCACGCCGCTGTTTGCCTCCGGCCTGATCGAACGGTTTGGCCCGCCCGCGCTTTTCATCATGATTGCAGTTGGCCACGCGCTTCTGATTGTGTTTGGCCTGACCCGCATGTTGGCGCGACCAACGGCAGAACACCGCACCCGATACGTCTATGCCCCGCGCACCTCTTTCACGGTGGGGCGCATCACAAAACGTCAGCGTGAGAAGCCCAATCGCACAGAGGAAACGCCTCCAAACGAGGGCAAATAGCCGCCAGATTTGCACCTCCGCGATACAGTGGTGATACAGACGCGATACCGACGTGGAAATTCGCCTGTGGAACTGGCCTACTCTTTGGGCTAATGGGGTTTGAAACAGTTAAGGGACACCCACATGGCGCGCCATCTGATCACCTCGGCCTTGCCGTATATCAACGGCATCAAACACCTCGGCAATCTCGTTGGCAGCCAGCTGCCCGCCGATCTGTTCGCCCGCTATATGCGCGCACGCGGCCACGAAGTTCTGTTCCTCTGCGCCACCGATGAACACGGCACGCCCGCTGAGTTGGCCGCCGCAAAAGCGGGTAAAGATGTTGCCGATTACTGCGCTGAAATGCACGCTGTGCAGTCGGAAATTGCCGAAGGCTTCCGCCTGTCGTTTGACCACTACGGCCGCTCATCCAGCCCGGAAAACCACGCACTGACTCAACACTTCGCCGGCCGCTTAGCCGACATGGGCCTGATCCGTGAAGTGTCTGAAAAGATGGTATATTCCAACGCCGATGGCCGTTTTCTCCCGGACCGCTACATCGAAGGCACCTGCCCCAACTGCGGTTTTGAAAGTGCGCGCGGCGATCAGTGTGACAACTGCACCAAACAGCTCGATCCCACCGATCTGATCAACCCCTATTCCACCATCTCTGGCTCCACCGATCTGGAAGAGCGTGAGACCAAACACCTGTTCCTGTGCCAGTCGCAAATGCGCGACAAATTGCAGGCCTGGATCGACAGCAAGACCGATTGGCCCGTGCTGACCACCTCGATCGCCAACAAATGGCTAAACGACGGCGACGGCCTGCAAGACCGCGGCATCACCCGCGATCTGGACTGGGGTGTGCCTGTTAAGAAAGGCGGCGAAGACTGGCCCGGCATGGAAGGCAAAGTCTTCTACGTCTGGTTTGACGCCCCCATCGAATACATCGCCTGCGCCCAAGAATGGGTAGCGGCTGACAAGGGCGCAGACTGGGAGCGCTGGTGGCGCACTGACAAAGGTGCCGACGACGTGACCTACACCCAGTTTATGGGCAAAGATAACGTCCCATTCCACACACTGTCCTTCCCGGCCACAATCCTCGGTTCTGAAGAACCCTGGAAAGCGGTGGATTACATCAAATCTTTCAACTACTTGAACTATGATGGCGGCCAATTTTCCACCTCACGTGGCCGAGGCGTCTTTATGGACCAGGCACTTGAAATCCTGCCGTCCGACTACTGGCGCTGGTGGCTCCTGAGCCATGCCCCGGAAAGCTCCGACAGCGAGTTCACCTGGGAAAACTTCCAGCAATCTGTGAACAAAGACCTCGCCGACGTGCTTGGCAACTTTGTCAGCCGTGTCACAAAGTTCTGCCGCTCCAAATTTGGCGCAGAGGTGCCAACTGGTGGCGAGCTGGGCGAAACCGAACAGGCGCTGATTGCTGAGCTGACCACCCGCATGCGCGCCTACGAAGAGCACATGACCGCCATGGAAGTCCGCAAATCGGCACAGGAGTTGCGTGCAATCTGGGTGGCTGGCAACGAATACCTGCAGTCCGCAGCGCCATGGTCCACCTTCAAGGAAGACCCGGAGAATGCCGCTGCGCAAATCCGCCTCGCTCTCAATCTGATCCGGATTTACGCTGTGATTTCAGCGCCTTTCATCCCGGATGCCTCTGCGACCCTGATGGCAGCTATGCAGTCTGACGACACGAATTGGCCGGACGACGTGGCTGCCGCGCTGGAAACGCTACAACCGGGTCACGCTTTCACGGTGCCGGATGTCACCTTCCGCAAGATAAGCGACGATGAACGCGAAGAGTGGCAAGAGAAATTCGCAGGCAAACGCGAGAGCTAAACCCCAAAAAGCGCGGTCAATCGGCCGCGCCGTTTTCTTTCAATCTCGGCCCCAAAACCACCACCCTGACAAAGGTCAAGGTCGAAACCCTCGACTCACGCTATCTCATTGGTCAAGATGAAGACGTGCACCAAGCATTGCACTTAGAGGAGATCGATCCATGGAAGCCATCCTGAACGTATTCTGGAGCATTATTGAAGCGCTCCCTCCAGTTGTATCCGCGTCCCTACTGATGTTGGGCATCAGCGTCTTTGTCGCGCTCATCCTGGGGTTCATTGTGGCCAGCATTGCTTCCGGCAGAGAAACCCGGACCTAACCAACCAAAAATTCCATCAAACTATCAGATAGTTACTGGTACCCGCGGCCGGACTCGAACCGGCACGGCCATAATCGGCCTAGAGATTTTAAGTCTCGACATTAGCCTTTGATTTCAATGGGGGTGTAAGTTAAACACAGCCGATCTTCCGCATAGGCAGTCAAATTTGACTAACACTGCCCGAAAAGAGGGATCGACTGTGCGTGCACGAGACTGGCCTTTTGAAACCGTAGAAATCAAATGCGAACACTGCGGGCGCTTTGGCCGTTACAGCAGCCCAGTCCGGACCTCTCGATTTGAGATGATCAGTTCCTGGACCTTCTTGCCGCCCGACTTGGCGATCGTGTAGTTCAACCGCACTTCATCGATGTGGAAACCATCAAACCACTCCCGGATCTCGGGTGTGTCATTGATGGACATCACAAATGCGCCTTTGATCTCGCGAAGCTGCTCCGCCATAGCCTGGAAGTCTTCGCGGGCGAACATGTCCTTGCCGTAGTCAGCCTCCCCACCGAAATAGGGCGGATCCAGATAGAACAGCGAGCCGGGCGTATCGTACCGCCCAATAACGCCCGCCCAGTCCAGGCTATCAAACACCACGCCCTCGAGGCACTCGTGTGCCGCTTCAAAGATAGGTTCCAGCCGAGACAGAGAAAACCGTGGCGCATGCTCCGGCGCCACCCCAAAGACGCCCTTTATCTGCGGCGCACCGTTGAACGTGCTCAAGCGCAAATCGGAACTGGCCCGAAGTTAGGGTAACTCGTGTATTTTCGGGGGAGAGATAGGCGCTAGAAGGCCTGGTGAATAACCAGACTGTCTCGCTGGCTAGCGAAGCAATCGATACATCCAAAGATTGTGACTAACTGGTTTGATAACTATGCTGTTGAGAAACCACGGCAAGCCAAGGTCTTTTAAGTGTTGAGTGCAATTTATAACTTCGGACAGGAAGCCATCCTGCTAGTCGGCAAAATATGGGACGGGATGCTTGCATCTCCAAAGGAATATCAAACGCTAGTTGGTGGGACATTGGCCCTAACGGGCGTTCTTCTAACAATCGCATTTAGCGGTAGACGCGTGACCCGGCAGCTAAAACATGCAACTGAGTTGAACGACAAAAACGCTGAACGTGAGCTTACTGAACGTCGCCAGTCAATACGCGACGCAATGTTCGCCGAAGTGCTCTCAATTCAAGACTTCCTTCGAGATGAACTCCATCAAGCGAGGCTATTTCTGAACCCAAACTGGACGGTAGTGGATGAAACAGAGACCTCCAATGCGACTGCATCGCCACCAGAAATGGACGAAGAGGCTGTGGGCAAAACAGAGTACCCTTTCGCAATGCCTGATAGAGATACAGTTTATCAAGGATTAGTGGGACAGATTTCGTACCTTAAACAAGACGAAGTTCGGCAAATTATCTCCATCTACAATCAGTATTACAAATTTCGGAGCTGGATCTTCGAAAACGATTGCTCTGATGCACGCAGGGAAGACTTCGCCAAAATTCCGCCGGAACTGGTAAAGGAACTAATTGAAGAGATTCAGAACACGCTCGGAAGTATCGATTTGATCTTTGCACACATGAACTGACATGCCAGAGATGGATTCCGGCCAGGTGCAAGATCCCGCATTTCCCAAGTAACTGCGTGATTTAGCTTCGCATTATCGCATTTTCATTTTATATTTCAGCACGTTAATTCGTTCTGGAGGGTTTGAAAATGGCACACCCAATGGGTGCGGGTTCTGAGAGCGATTTTCGGCTGAATTTTGACGCGCGCGTACGGCTGGAATTCCACGGCTCCAAGATCAGTTCGGATGGCGGTCTGCTGCTCTACCGGGAGCTTGATGACGCCCTTGGCCTTTTCGACAAAACGGTTCGATTTCTTAGGGATACCCGCAAAGGTAAGAATGGTGTCCATACCCTGAGTGGCGCGCTGTTTGGGCAAATCATCACCGCCATCCGCAACATCAAGCCACCACCGAGGCCTGCTTGACGGCTCAATCAAAGAAAACCGAACAAAAGCGGCTCGATAGTTGCGTCTTGACGCTGCCCAAATGGGCCCAAAATCCACGAAATGCCCCGACAAAACGCCCCGGACCCCGAAAGGCAGTGATTTTAAGGCCGACACCATCGCTAGAGTTGAAAACGCCCCCGAAAACGCGCAAGCTCGTTGCAACACAAAGTTACTTGGGAAATATCCGCTAAGATATCTCGGAGGAAATGATGGCGCAACCAAAGATCTGGGAGTCGCTGCTGCTATATGACTCCCGTAACGTGAGAAGTATCTTCCTTCAATTGCCGACGGATTATGAGCCGGAAACCTTAGATTGGTCAAAAGTCTATGTGGAGTTTCAGCGCAATTTTTTTAGTTTGGGCCGAGGCGCACTGGATACTGCGGTGTTACCGCTGTTTTCTTCCTGGCGCTACAAAGATGTGCCAAGAAAAAAACGCGATAACCTTCCCGATGCATTTACGGTGCATTTGGGCATTCCAATCGTGTCTGGACATATGAAGGCGGTCTTGGAGCGGTTCGACCTTGGCGACACGTCTTTTTACCCAATTAAGCTCTATGAGTTTGACCAAGTAACACAGCGCCCCGATGACCTCTATATTTGGGATGTTCGCAACGCCGTGAGGGCACTGGTGCCCGAAAAATCAAAGGGCATACTGGACTTACTTGGTCACGGTACCACATGGGATATGTTTCCCGAAAAGGGGAAGTTTCTTGCCTTGGATGAAGCGTGCATTCCCGATGTTGACGTCTGGATCGACCCCCAGATGAAGAGTCGACTCTTTTTCTCAGACCGGCTCCGCACAGCGCTGCGACAGGCCGACCTAAGCCTGCGCTGTTTTGGCTGGCGTGCATGTAAGTTGGTGGCGCGAGATCAATAAGCCGATATTTCCCAAGTATTTTGGTGTTTGGGTGAAGCACTCTCCATTGCGTCACTTGCTGCATTCAGACGCTGGAAGGTTGTGTGATTTCGCGCCACTTTTGTCCCTTGCATTCAAACCTATGATGACGACTAAGCGGAGGTAGAAACTTAATATCAGGCGGTGACCAGAATGGCGGTCTAGAGCGTTCTGGCTGCACGTGACAAGGTAGTGCTCGCACAGTTCCAACTTGTTTTTTTTGTCTCCTGAGATGAGGGCCTAAGCCACCCAAATTCAAACGGCTGGCTAGGATGCAAGAGGCGAGCAGTGTTTTTTTGATCTCCTCAGAATTGATCGTGACAAATTTTCTTCGTTATCGTAACCCCGAACGGGACACTAAAATTTTCAGCACCAGACCGCGCTATGAGACTATTGACGATTGTGTTTTCTGCACTAGCTCTTTGTTTTCTTTGGTTGTGGTGCTACCCTTCGCCAGATCGGTCAGCGCAAGAGTTTTTTAAAACGCAATATATGGAAATTGCAGATCATCAATACTTGGACAGCCTAAAAACGCTCCAATGCTCTGCAACTTCAACCCCTTCTGTTTTCTCAAGAAAATTTTCCTATTCGTGCAAGATCCGTACTTTCTGCTCAAAGCCGGTTGAACATCTAATTTTCGTAGATCGACTTTTCGGCGCGCGTGTCGGACCCGACCCATTCTACCAAAAGTTCGCGCGAGTCTGTCCAGACATATTGAATGCTGAAACCGCTCAACGAGCTACTGATAGCCTTGACCAAGGAGGTTAAAATGACGGGAATTGTTTCAGTAAACACCTTGGGAAATCCCTATTAAAACTTCGACTTCCCCTAGGGTCAGAACTCATAGCCAGTAAATAACGAGAGCTACGAGGGCGATGGCGGACAGGAAGACCTTCGGGCATCTGTCGTATCGAGTTGCGACACGCCGCCAATCCTTCAACCTGCCGAACATGATTTCGATCTGGTTGCGTCGTTTGTAGCGGCGCTTATCGTACTTTACAGTCTTTTTGCGCCGCTTTCGACCAGGGATGCAAGCACGTATCCCTTCTCTAGTTTTCTGTATAGTCCGCCCAACTTAAGGACGAATATATGAAGACGAAATTCACCGAAGTATAGATCATCCAGATGATCAAGGAGCAGGACGCAGGCGAGCAGACTACTGACGCTTTGGGAAGTAAGCTGCATGGTGGGCGGTGTTCGCGCACCGCCTGCCCCCAAACCGGGCGTAACTTTAAACTAGAGGGGCGCTATCGCCCAACCCTTCACCATCCGCAGTGCCGTTCCCCATAGCGGTTCTGGGCATCGATCGTTTCGGCGGTGTCGCGATCTCCTGTCACAACCACCGAAGCGACCTCGCGCTCAAACCGGATAGGCTCGGCAATATCGCAGAAATCTCCAGCGGGAGATTGAGAGCAGGCGCTAGTTACGAGTGAGGCGGTCAATAAGAGCGGTATCGTCTTGCGTCTCCACATCTCGATCTATCTCCTGTTTCCTTTGGATGGCATCAAGGCGGGCTTTGTTCCGCAGGGCTTCTGTTTTGCGCCTCTGATCGTTCTTCGCATCGATGCGAAGCCATGCAAGCAAGACGACCACAAACGCGCTGAGTGCGGCCCATACTGCCGCCTTGGAGGGTAGGAAGCGCAGCATCACCGCGCCCCTCCTGCCCATTTGCGAAGCCGCTCGCGCGCAATCCAGCCCAGCCCGATCAGCGCAACAGCAGAAAAGCCCAAGAGGATATACTGAGCCAAAGGGTCCAGCTTGCCCAATGCGGTTAGAACACCCCCTGCCCCCGCCGCCGCAGTACCAGCAACCGCGCGGATCGTTGTGGACTGAGCCGGTGAACTGCGCTCCGCGTCTGCCTTGGGTGTTGCTTCAAGGATTGCAGCATCCGTAAGAAACAGTTCGCGCTCGGCCGCACGGCGGCGGGTAAGCCCGCGCAAGACCTTGCCGCCAGCCTTGTTGAACCATGTCAGCGCCTCGGCAGCGCCCTCAATATCCCCCGCGTTGAAGCGGCGCAGGCAGGTAGATCGGCTGAACGCCCCAACGCCAATGTTGTACGCGAGAGACAGCATCGCACCGAACTCATTGTCATTTGGCGCGCGACGGAACATGGGTCTGATTTGATCCGCAAAACGTTCAAGCCCCTCCCACAGCATTTGCTCCGCAAAGGGCTTGGTCCACGTTTCACCCACAGACACGCCAGGACCAAAGCCCGCCCTGTTGGTGTAGCCGTATCCAATAGTGAGCACGCCAACCGGATCGAGATACGCAGTCAGCTCAAGACCTTCAAAGCGCTTCACCAGGTCTAAGGTGGCTTGGTTTATGTTCATGTGTTTCTCCATAAAAAAACCCGCCAGAGGCGGGTGGGTTGAGGTTGGTGGCGAGATGCGCCAGCATGGAACGACCTTCGAGGAAAGCTCCTAGAAGGCTCTGATTTTATCCAACAAGGAAGCCTGTTTGCTTTGTCTCCAGTGTCTGACGTCAGCACCTATGGGTCCAATTAGGGTGATTTGATAAGGGAGAGTTTCTGGCTCATCGTAACCACTAAGGAGTGGAAGATGAGAAAGACTACGAAGAGCCCTGGCGAGAAGATCGTTAAAGATATCAAGCGCGCCACCCGTAAACAGTATTCGGCGGAAGAGAAGATCCGTATCGTCCTTGATGGTCTTCGTGGCGAGGACAGCATAGCTGAACTGTGTCGCCGCGAGGGGATTTCTCAAGGCGTTTACTACAAATGGTCGAAGGACTTCATGGAGGCCGGTAAGAAGCGGCTGGCGGGCGATACAGCGCGTGCCGCAAACACTGACGAGGTGAAAGAACTGCGCCGCGAAGCAAAGGATCTCAAGGAGGTTGTCGCGGAGCAAACATTGGAACTGCGTCTTCTCAAAAAAAGCATGACAGGCGATGGGGGCGACCACGAATGAGGTATGCCGCATCCGAGAAGCTGGAGATCATCCGGTTGGTTGAAGAAAGCCATCTGTCAGCGCGTCGTACATTGGCCAAACTGGGTATCCCTCGCACCACATTCTACCGTTGGTACGACCGATACCTGCAGCGCGGGGAGGCTGGTCTTGAGGATCAGTCTCCCAAGCCCAAACACGTTTGGAACCGCGTTCCAGACGAGGTGAAGCGCAAGGTCGTCAGCTTCGCCTTGAAAGAGACAGAGCTGTCACCCCGCGAGTTGGCGGTGACCTTCACAGACCAAGAACGGTACTTTGTATCGGAATCCACAGTGTATCGCACGCTCAAGGCACATGACCTGATCACCAGCCCAGCATTCATCGTGCTGAAAGCCGCGAATGAGTTCGAGCATAAGACAACGGCCATCAACCAGCTTTGGCAGACCGACTTTACCTATCTCAAGGTTCTGGGGTGGGGCTGGTTCTATCTCAGCACAATCCTGGACGATTACAGCCGCTACATCATCTCGTGGAAGCTCTGCACGACCATGCGGGCGGAGGATGTGACTGACACGCTGGACTTGGCTTTGCAGGCGTCAGGGTGCGATCAGGTCCACGTTGTCCACAAACCGCGCCTACTCAGCGACAACGGCTCCAGTTATGTCTCGGGTGACCTGGCTGAGTGGCTGCAGGACAAAGGCATGAAACATTCACGTGGAGCGCCGTATCATCCCCAGACGCAGGGCAAGATCGAGCGTTGGCATCAAACTTTGAAGAACCGGATCTTGCTGGAAAACTATTTCCTGCCCGGCGATCTCGAAGACCAAATCGAAGCCTTCGTCGATCATTACAATCACCAGCGATATCACGAGAGCCTGAAAAACGTCACACCAGCCGATGTCTACTTCGGACGTGACCAAGCCATTCTGGAACAACGAGAAAGGATCAAACGGAAGACATTCGAAGCGCGACGCTTGCATCACAGTCAACGCGCAGCATAATCAAACCGACCCGATGAGCCGAACACTCTCTTAGTTCACGCCGCTTTTGGTTCCAAAAACTTTGACGACGGACACTGTTTACGGGTGGCGCGCTTGATATCTTTAACGATCTTCTCGCCAGGGCTCTTCGTAGTCTTTCTCATCTTCCACTCCTTAGTGGTTACGATGAGCCAGAAACTCTCCCTTATCAAATCACCCTAATTGGACCCATAGGTGCTGACGTCAGACATGTCTGAAAAACATCGATCGGATGGAGTGATCTATGCCGGCGCAGTCTCTATACGTTTCCGATCGCGAGCTGGCCCGCATGTTGGGCCACGCAATCGAATGGCTGAAAGCCAACCGGGACAAGCTAGAGCAACAATTCGGTTTCCCCAAAGTTGACCCCGCGATTGGAAAAACGCATCGTGAGGCCGTTGAGGAATGGGCGCGCAAAAGGAACGCAAGAGTTCATGGCGCGGCCAGCGAGCGGTTGAACAGAGACAACCGAGAAAACCTAAATGCGTTATAGACAAAGCTTATGGGACGATTCAGAGCCCCTCTATGCCCCCGGAAAAATCAAAGTCAGGAATAGCTACAAGTGGACGCCAACCAAAAAGGCGATCGCAGCCGGCTACTCAAGCCAGACATACCCCCTGCCCGGCAGGGTCGGCGATGACCAGGATGTCGAGCGGGCTCGCAAGTGCCGAGAATACACGCGCGAGATGGTGCGTTGGTATGAAGGGGAAACCGCCGGCAAGGAAGAAGATACATGGGGCTGGCTCATCACCCGCTATATGACCGACGAGTTCAGCCCGTTTCATAGTGTTGGCGTGTCAACTCGCCAAAGCTACCGCAAGGCGCTGGCCAACATCGAAGAGGGCATCGGCCGGGTGAAAATCTCGGAAACTGATTATCCGCGCATGATGCGCTGGATCAAAGCCATGCAGGATAACGGTAGATCCAAAGACTACATTCACCGCTGGTTCCGGCACTGGGGTTTGGCTCTCTCCCACGGGGTTCGGCTGGGCCTGGCCGATTGCCGGCGCATCAAAGAGATCCGGAGCGAGATGCGCATCGATCAGCCGGCGCACCGGACAAAGTACCTCACCCGAGATCAAATCTCTCTCATCGTTTCGAAGCTGGATGCGGATGGCGACGATCTGACCGCATTGGCCACGCTGCTACGGTTTGAATTCATGCTCCGCGGCGTCGACGTCTATGGCGATTGGGAGCCAGCAGAGGGGCGCCAGGGCGGCATCCAGGACGGCGGGCAGATGTGGGTTAAGGGGCTGACCTGGGAAATGGTTAGCGACGACGTCACAACATTGACAAAGCTGATCAACAAGACCGCAAACAAACAGCCTGAACCTTACGTATTTGATCTGACAAACGTGCCGGATATTCGTCGGCGCCTGATGCAAGCTCCGGCAGCTCAGCGGATTGGTCCGATCATCAAATTTGAAAACGGACATCCCCCAAAAAACGGCTACTTCAGTCGACACTTCAAAAAAGCGCTGCGCGCGGTGAAACTTCCCGACGACCTCCGGATCGCAGATGCCAGGTCGGGCGGCGTTACCGAAGCCAAAGCTTTGGTGGAGCCAATGGAGCTGAGAGACGCGGCACAACACACGCAATTGTCTACGACAAACCGCTATGCACGCGGTCGCTCAGAGACAGCGAATAAGGTTGTGGCGCTGCGCAACAAGAAGCCCTGAGAACCAAAAAAGAACCTGTTAGCTAACAGCTGACTAACGCCCGACTAACACGCAGCTAACACTCCTAGAGACTCCAAGGCCAGTCGAGAAAACTTTTTAATTTAAAATCAAGGTGGTACCCGCGACCGGACTCGAACCGGTACGGCCATAATCGGCCTAGAGATTTTAAGTCTCCTGTGTCTACCATTCCACCACGCGGGCAACCAACACGCCAACCAAGGTCAGCGGCGCGACAATAGCCGCTTTGCGTCTGGTGTAAAGTGCCGAAGACTAGAGCTTTTCGCCCGGCGCTTCTTTCACTGGGGGCGGCTTGTACAAACTGCGCTCTGGCAGCCAAGGATTCAATTCCAGAGCAGCAGCCAAAGCATCCTGCGCCTCCGCCTCACGCCCCAGCCCAATAAGGGTCAACGCCTTGCCGGATAGCGCAGCCACGTGGCGTGGAGACAGCTCTATCGCGCGATCCAAATCCGGCAAAGCGGCTTCAAAATCTTGCCGTAGGAAGTTCACAAACGCCCGCTGATTGTACCCTTCCGCGTAGTCCGGACAGTAGCTCACCAGCCGGTCAAAATCTTCGCGCGCGCCCAACAGGTCCCACGACGACCGTTTTTGCATTCCCCGGTCGAGGATTTCCTGCGCGGTTTCGTCCGGCGCATCTGCCCAGAACGCCCACATGTCATTGGAAAGCTCCTGCGCGGTAGCTTGGTTGTCCGCCACTTGCACCTGCGCAATCAAAGCATCAACCGCATCGGAATGGTCCGGCGGTTGCGGGCACTCAGCAGCGAACGCAGAACTGGCAGAAAACAGAAGAACAAGAACGGGTTTCATGCCTCATGCTGACACGCCGGAGCCTAACCAACAAAGTCACATCTCCGCGAGGCCGGTTTCTTTCACCGCCTGCATGGCAACGTAAGTCGACGTGCTCGCAACATAGGGCAGCGCGGAGATTTTCTCTCCAAGAACATGACGATAAGCGGCCATATTGGTGGTTCTGACCTTTAGTAAATAGTCAAAATGGCTGGCAATCATATGCGCTTGTTCAATCTCGGGAACTTCTGCCACCGCGGCATTAAACGCCTGCAGCGCCTTCTCGCGGGTTTCAGACAGCTTCACCTCCACAAAGGCCACATGATCCAATCCAAGTCGGATAGGATCCAGCAACGCACGGTAACCGGTGATCACCCCTTCGCTCTCCAACCGCCGCAACCGCGCCTGTGTTGGGCTTTTGGAGAGGCCAATTTCCTTCGCCAGATCGGTAATCGAAATCCGACCGTCCCGCGCCAGAACATCCAGAATCGACCGATCATACCGATCCAGATCAAACTTATCGTTTTGCACAGACTGCACCCCAAATTTTAGCCACAATAGCGGTCAATGCGCCAATAATCAGTCAAATGGCCCGCAATTGCAAAGGTATACTGGAGCAAAGAACAGGAGACCACCATGAGCCCAGCGCGCGATCTGATCGACACCAGCACTTACCGCAAAGAAGCCCCCTTGGTGGAGGACTTGAAGACGGCAAGCGGCCTGAGTAGCGCGGACCGCAAAGCCATTTGTGCCAAAGGCGCCTCCCTTGTGCGCGAAATCCGCGAAGAGACCAGCCCCGGCATGATGGAAGTCTTTCTGGCGGAGTACGGCCTCTCCACCGACGAAGGCGTGGCGCTGATGTGCCTGGCCGAAGCGCTTTTGCGGGTGCCGGACGCAGACACCATCGACGCGCTGATCGAAGATAAAATTGCCCCCTCCGACTGGGGCAAGCACCTTGGCCAATCCACCTCCTCTCTGGTGAACGCGTCCACATGGGCGCTACTGCTGACCGGCAAAGTGATGGACGACCAAAATACTGGTCTGATCGGCACGTTGCGCGGCGCGGTCAAACGTCTTGGAGAGCCGGTGATCCGCACCGCTGTCGGGCGTGCGATGAAAGAAATGGGGCGTCAATTTGTACTGGGCGAGTCCATCACCTCCGCTATGAAACGTGCGGAAGGTATGGAGAAAAAGGGCTATACCTACTCCTACGACATGCTTGGTGAAGCGGCCAAAACCGACGCCGACGCCATGCGTTACCACCTCGCCTACTCCCGCGCGATCACAGCCATTGCCTCAGCCTGTACCCATGCGGACACGCGCGACAATCCCGGAATCTCGGTAAAGCTCTCCGCCCTGCACCCACGCTATGAGGTTGCGCAGAAAGAGCGGGTCATGGAAGAGTTGGTCCCCCGTCTTCGGTCCCTCGCGTTGCTGGCAAAATCCGCCGGGATGGGCCTTAACATCGACGCCGAAGAGGCCGAACGCCTGGCGATCTCGATGGATGTGATTGAAACCGTGCTCAGCGAGCCTGCCCTGGCCGGTTGGGACGGCTTTGGCGTTGTGGTGCAGGCCTATGGCAAGCGCGCTGGCGCGACGCTGGACTACCTCTACGAGTTGTCCACAAAACTGGACCGCAAAATCATGGTGCGTCTTGTGAAAGGCGCCTATTGGGACACCGAAGTCAAACGCGCGCAGGTCGAAGGCATTGACGGCTTCCCGGTCTTCACCAACAAAGCCGCCACCGACGTGTCCTATATTGCCAACGCCCGCAAGCTGCTTGGCATGACAGACCGCATCTATCCGCAGTTTGCCACTCACAACGCCCACACAGTGGCGGCAATTCTTCATATGGCGGAAGACAAATCTGCCTTTGAATTCCAACGCTTGCATGGCATGGGCGAAGCGCTGCACGACATTGTGCTGAACGACCAAGGCACCCGTTGCCGGATTTATGCACCCGTTGGCGCGCACCGTGATCTGTTGGCATATCTCGTGCGGCGGCTGCTTGAAAATGGCGCAAACTCTTCGTTTGTGAACCAAATCGTCGACGAAGAGGTTCCCGCTGAAACCGTCGCCAGCGACCCCTTTGATCAGGTGCAATCCACCGAAGGCCAGCTGCCACGTGGGCCGGAACTGTTTGAACCGGAGCGGGTGAACTCCAAGGGGTTCGATCTGACCGACAAACCAACGCTGGATGCATTGGACACGGCGCGCGCGCTGTTCCGCAACACGCAATGGAACGCCGCTCCGTTGTTGGCGAACGATCCTGCGCCCGAGGCAACGCACCCCGTAGACAACCCGTTCCTGCCAACGGACAGCCCCGGCACCGTGGCACATGCGAGTGCGGCAGATGTGGAAAGCGCCTTTAGCGCGGCCAAGCCTTGGAGCACATCCCCTGAGAAACGTGGCGCCGTATTGTCCAAAGCCGCTGATCTCTATGAGGCAAACTATGGCGCGCTCTTTGCCCTGCTGGCGCGCGAGGCCGGCAAAACGCCTAACGACGCAGTCGCAGAACTGCGCGAAGCCGTTGATTTCTTGCGATATTACGGCGCCAACGCGCCTAGTGCGCCAGCGGCGGGTGTCTTTACTTGCATCTCTCCGTGGAACTTCCCACTGGCGATCTTCTCCGGCCAGGTGGCCGCCGCACTGGCTGCGGGCAATGCTGTGCTCGCCAAGCCTGCAGATCAAACCCCATTGATCGCTTTTGAGGCTGTCAAGCTGCTGCATGAGGCTGGCGTACCGCGTGATGCGCTGCAACTCCTTCCGGGCTCCGGTGCCACCGTTGGGGCTGCGCTCACCTCCGATCCCCGCGTCAACGGCGTGGCCTTCACCGGCTCCACTGCGACCGCGTTACGCATCCGCGCTACAATGGCAGACAACATGGCCCCAGGTGCGCCGCTGATTGCCGAAACCGGCGGTCTGAACGCCATGATTGTCGACAGCACAGCCCTGCCCGAACAAGCAGTGACGGCCATTGTTGAAAGCGCCTTCCAATCCGCAGGCCAGCGCTGCTCGGCCCTGCGTTGTCTCTATGTGCAGGAAGACATTGCCGAAAACCTGCTTGAGATGCTGACCGGCGCAATGAAGGAACTCTCGCTGGGCGATCCGTGGCTGCTGTCCACCGACAGCGGCCCGGTGATTGACGAGACTGCGCGGCGCGGCATTGCCGACCATATTGCTTACGCCCAATCAGAAGGCCGCGTGCTATTCCAATTGCCCACACCACAAACCGGCACTTTCATTGCGCCAACCTTGATCAAGGTGAACGGCATTGCCGATCTGGAGCGGGAAATCTTTGGTCCAGTTCTGCATGTCGCCACCTTCAAATCCAATGAACTGGACACAGTGATCGATGCGATCAATGCCACCGGCTATGGGCTGACCTTTGGTCTCCAGACCCGGATTGACGACCGTGTACAACATGTCGCCGATCGGGTGAAAGCGGGCAATATCTATGTGAACCGCAACCAGATTGGCGCGATTGTTGGCTCGCAACCCTTTGGCGGCGAAGGGCTTTCTGGCACCGGCCCCAAAGCAGGTGGCCCGCACTACCTCGCGCGGTTTGCTGCGGTACCAACTGAACAATCAGGCGTATGGGACGGCATCATGCCAGCCGACGTGGCACAGGTGGAATTGGACAAGGCCAACAGAGCGGCAAGCACCCAAGGCACAACCATTTCCCTGCCAGGGCCGACCGGTGAATCCAACCGCCTGACCAGCTATGCGCGAGAGCCGCTGCTCTGCATGGGACCTGGTGAGGCAACAGCCAAGGAGCAGGCTGAAATTGTGCGGAGCCTTGGTGGGCAAGCTGTTGTGTGCGCAGGAAAACTCCCGGAAGATGCACTCACCACGCTACAAGGGTTCGCAGGTGTACTTTGGTGGGGAGACACAGATCAAGCACGATCCTACGACCAGGCCTTGGCACGGCGTGATGGGCCGATCCTGCCCCTGATCACCGGACGACCAGATGCGGCACGGGTGTTGGGCGAACGGCATGTCTGTGTGGACACCACAGCGGCAGGTGGCAACGCGGCGCTTTTGAGCGGGAGCAGTTGACCTTCCGCGCAAATCCCCGCAGCTTGGCCGCATGTTTCCAATACGCGACCACAACCCTTCCGGACGCACGCCCTATGTCGTCTATGCGCTGATCCTCCTGAATGTCGGGATCTTCCTGAGTTATCAGCCGATTATGGGGGACAATTTCCGGCTGGCCCAGCTCTTTCAGGACTGGGCCTTGCTGCCTGGCGAAGTCACCGAAGGCCGCCAATTGCATGGGCTTGTGACATCCATGTTCCTGCATGGAGGTTGGATGCACCTGCTGGGCAACATGCTGTTTTTGTGGATTTTTGGCGACAACCTCGAAGACGAGATGGGCCATTTTGGCTTTTTGGTCTTCTATCTCTTGTCGGGCCTTGGCGCGGACTTTGCCCAGATTGCCGCCGATCCGGACAGCCAAATTCCGATGGTCGGTGCCTCCGGCGCCATCGCCGGGGTGATGGGCGGTTACCTTTTGCTCTTCCCCAAAGCGAAGGTCGATATCCTGCTGATATTGATCATCATTTTCCGCATCTTCACCATCCCTGCCTGGGTCATGTTGGGCGTCTGGTTTGCCCTGCAGGTGTTCAATGGCGTGGCGGTGGACACTGCCGGCGGCGGGGTTGCGCATTGGGCCCATGCGGGTGGTTTTGTGGTCGGGGCCGTTCTGGCGATCCCTGCGTGGTTAAAGCGCGGCGGCACTAGCTATTGGCAACGGACCCATGGCCATCCACCGCACCCTGAAGCCAAGTATAAACTGAGCCAAAGTTCCGTGCCCCGTGTGAGGAGAAAACGTCGATGAGTCAGAAACTTACCTGCCACTGCGGCTCTGTGGAACTGCGCGTCACTCTCGCACAAGACCCAAGCGAAGCCATGCTCTGTGACTGTTCCTTTTGCCGCCGTCGCATGGTGCCAAATGTAGATGTGAAGCTCTCCGATCTGACAATCGTAAAAGGCCATGAATGCCTGACGCTGTACACCTGGGGCACGGGGACCGCGAAACACTACTTCTGCCGCAATTGTGGCATCTACACGCATCACCAGCGCCGCTCACGCCCGGACGTCTACGGCGTCAACATTGGCGCGCTGGAGGGCGTAAATCCCAGCGATTTTGCACCTTTTGGCTGGGTCGATGGCGTCAATCATCCGTCAGACAAAAAAACCTGACCCAATTAGGCCAGGTTTCACAATGTCACAGAGATACAAAAGCCGCGTAAGGGCTGCGTACGTTACCCGTTGCGGATGACTTTTGCGAAGGTGGAAAAGATCGGCTCGTTGGCCACGATCATCTCGCCATCTTCCAGAATGTTGCCTTCCGGGTTCATTGGCTCAACCAATGCGCCAGCCTCTTTCGCAATCAGCAAGCCTGCGGCCACGTCCCATGGTTGCAGCTTGCGCTCCCAGAAGCCCTCATAGCGGCCTGCAGCCACATAGGCGAGGTCCAGAGAGGCAGCGCCAAAGCGGCGTACACCAGCGGTGGCTGGCAAAATCCGCGCGAGGTCCTGCAGGGTTTCTGGCAGGTCGGCACGACCGGCATAAGGCAGGCCAGTGGCAAAGATCGACTCGATCATGCGGTGACGGCCAGACACACGCATCCGCAGACTGTCATTCAGCCAGGCGCCCTCGCCTTTTTCGGCATAGAACATCTCGTCCTTGGCGGCGTCAAACACCACACCCGCAACGATTTCACCCTTATGTTCCAGAGCGATAGAGATCGACCAGTGGGGCAGACCGTGCAGGAAGTTGGTGGTGCCATCCAGCGGATCAACAATCCAGCGGCGGGTCGGATCTTTGCCCGCAATCTCGCCACCTTCTTCTGCGATCCAGCCATAGGTTGGACGCGCGCCCAGCAACTCTTCTTTCAGGATTTCCTCAGCAGCAATGTCTGCGCGGCTGACAAAGTCGCCTGCCCCTTTGGTCGAGACCTGGAGGTTTTCAACTTCACGGAAGTCTTTGACCAGCGACCGGCCCGCTTTGCGAGCGGCCTTCATCATGATGTTCAGATTTGCGCTGCCCGGCATGGCACGGCTCCTTTTGACACAGAGCGCGCGTATACGCCCGTAATCCCTTTTTGCCAAGGCCTTATAGGGCCTATTGCGCCGGTTAGGAAACGCCGCGTCACAAAAACTGGTTAAAAACCGCCACCCCTTGCCAGAAGGCGGTGCGCCGACCAAGCTGACGTCAAAGCTTTGGAGGATGCCCAAATGACAGAACAGATGCAGCGCATGGTGCTGGCCAACCGCCCGACAGGTGAACCGCAAGATGAAAATTTCCGTTTAGAAACAGTGGATGTGCCTGAGATTGGCGAGGACGAAGTGCTGGTGCGTGTGCACTACATGTCGCTTGATCCTTATATGCGTGGGCGGATGGATGATGCGAAGTCCTACTCCGCCGCAGTGCAGATTGGCGAGACCATGGGCGGCGGCGCTGTGGGCGAGGTGATAGCATCTAACCATAAAGACTTTGCGCCCGGCGATTTTGCCCTTGGCATGTTTGGCTGGGCAACCCATGGCGTGGCAAAAGGCCATGAAATGCAAAAGCTTAACCCTAACTTGGCCCCGATCACCACCGCGCTTGGTGTGATGGGGATGCCCGGCTTTACCGGCTGGTACGGGTTGACCGAATTGGGCAAACCCAAAGAAGGCGAAACGCTGGTTGTGGGGGCGGCAACGGGGCCGGTTGGGTCCATGGTGGGGCAAATCGCCAAATCCATGGGGCTGCGCGTGGTTGGCATCGCCGGCGGAGCAGAGAAATGTGCAAAGGCAACAGAGACTTACGGCTTTGATGCCTGTATCGATCACAAGGCCTTTGAGACGGCAAGCGACTTGCGCAAGGCGGTGGCGGCGGAGTGTCCGCAAGGCATTGATATTTATTTCGAAAATGTCGGCGGTAAGCTGTTGGATGCGGTGCTGCCGCTGATGAATGTCGGCGGACGTATTCCGCTATGTGGCATGATCGCCTGGTACAACGCAGGTGGGCTTGGCGCGGATGCGGCGATGGAGAGCCTGACCGGCCCCCGGCTGTGGCGCACAATTCTGGTTAACCAACTGTCGGTAAACGGCTTTATCATCTCCAACCACTATGACCGCTATGGCGATTTCCTGCGCGACGTCGGGCCAAAACTGGCCGCCGGAGAGATTGCCTATGGTGAAGATATTGCCGAAGGGTTGGAAAATGCGCCTGCGGCCTTCCGCTCCCTGTTAAGGGGCGGAAACAAAGGCAAACAGCTGGTAAAACTGATCTGATTTGATTTCGGCGCAACGGCGGCGGTTAAGGATTGGCATCTGCCAAAAACCACGTCGGTATTGTGTCGGTATCACGACTGTTTCGCGGAGGTGGGGGTTTTGTGCCTCTGCCCTGCGTAAACACAAGGCGCGGCGCGTTAATGCACCAGCAACCGCGCCTCACGTGCTTTCAACGACGGGCGGGCATCTTCTCCGTAGACATGTAAGCCTTCGCTCAGCAGCTCCGGGAACAACTCGTAGATTTCATCCTGCACCGCCTGCGCCATGGAAGAGAGCCCCTGCTCGCCCGGCATGAAGCTTTCGCTGGGAATGCCGCCGCCGTAGATGATTTCGTGGCAATCAAACAGCAGGTGCAGATAGGTAACGTCGCCGCCCTCAACCTGCACCACGGTGTCGCCATTGATCAGCGCCTGCGCTGGGACCAGCACTTCGCTTTCGCCAAAGTTCACCTCGATCCGCCAGCCACGCAGCATCATGCGGTGTTGCGGTGACACCATCAGCGGCAAGTCATTGCCAAGCGCGCCCGGTGCAAAACGGATGGGCGCAAGAGACCCACGTGCGGGCACGGTGCGACGGCCGATCCAACGCAGAGGTTGGAAGCCATGGTCCATGGTCAGGATCATGTCGCCGGGTTCAAGCTCTTCCACCGGACGTTCGCCTTTCTGCGTGATGATCTTGGTGCCTTCCACAAAGCAGGGCACAAAATCCCATTCCTCACGATTTGAAGTCAGGCCGGAATAGCGGTTGCCCAGCAGGCTATCGAGGCTGATCGATTGGATTGGGCCCGCTTCCAGGGCCGCCTGATCCGCGTTGTTGGAAAACTCCGGCGCAAGATAGGCGTTGCCGTTGGTGTCCTGAAACAGCACGGCGGTATAGGTGGCGGTTGTGCCGTCCACATAGGTGATTGTGGCATTGTAAACCGCCGTGCCGTCAAAGGTCTGCGGGCTGCCGCCATCGACCGTGAAGCGGTCGTTTGGACTGTTGTCCATGTCGTAAACCGAGCCGACATTGCCAAAGGGTGAAATCTCGACAAAATCATTCACCAAAGGATTGCCCGGCCCACCAAAGGTCAGACCTTCCAAAGCGGCAGCGTTTTCGGCACGGGTGTTGCCTTCGATGGTGTCGATGTCAGCCAGTTGACCAACAGAGATTGCATTAAACGTAGTCGGCATAGACAAATCTGGAGCCGCCCGCGCCGCGACCCTGGCAGGGATCAAATGCGCGCTGGGAGATACTCCACCCCCTAAACTGATGAACCGTTACACAACAACATGGACGTGACGGCCCAGATTGTTCAGGGGGAGAAATACCAGAAAAGTCTCACCGTATGGTTTATGCAGATTGCAATCGGCGCGCTTCTTCGCCCGCCAATTGAATCAAATCCTTCATGTAAGGCTTGTCCAGATCCTCAGTGCGCGTGGCCGCAAATAGCGCGCGCGTAAGCCCTTTGTCGGTGATCGGGCGGGTCACATAATCCGAGGAATACTTCACCTCGCGCACCACCCAATCCGGCAGCACCGACACCCCTCGGTTGGAGGCCACCAGCAGGAGGATCACGGCGGTGAGCTCCGCTTGCCGCACGGCCCCCGGTTCCACTTTGGCCGGGGTGAGCAGCTGCGAAAACACATCCAGACGCGAGCGCTCCACCGGATAGGTGATAAGGGTCTCGCCACGAAAATCCTCGGCTTCAACAAAGGCTTTCTGCGCCAAAGGGTGCGAAGCGGACGCCACAAACACCGGTGCATAGTCAAACAAATGGCTGAACGACACATTGGGCAAGTTTTCCGGGTCGGAACTGACCACCAGATCGACCTCTTCTTTCTGCAGCGCGGGCATGGCGTCAAAAGCCAGACCGGGGCGAATGTCCACATCCACGTCTGGCCAGTTTTTGCGGAATTGCTCCAGCACCGGGAACAGCCATTCAAAACAGGCGTGGCATTCAATGGCGATGTGCAGGCGGCCAGAACTGCCGTCGCGCAAACCGTTAAATTCCGCTTCAAGTTTTTCGACCTCCGGCAACACCTGATTGGCGAGGCGCAAAAGACGCAACCCTGCGGAGGACAGCTTCATCGGCTTTGAGCGGCGCACAAACAGCTCTACGCCAGCCTGTTCTTCCAAACCTTTGATCTGGTGGGACAAAGCCGATTGCGTGATGTTGAGCTGATCGGCAGCACGGGCCAGACCGCCACATTCATGCACCGCGCGCACGGTGCGCAGGTGGCGGAATTCAATGTGCATCTTCATATCGGACTCATGACTTTCTTGAGAATTATGAATTTGCGTAAAGATGACATGTGTGGGACATGAGGACAACAGCAAGTCACAGGATGTCCGTTATGACCACGCCTCAAGTTTCTTTTGAATTTTTCCCGCCGCAGAATCTGGAGGCGTCTTTCCGGCTTTGGGACACCGTGCAATCTCTTGCACCCCTAAATCCACGTTTTGTTTCCGTGACTTACGGCGCTGGCGGCACCACACGTGACCTGACCCGAGAGGCAGTCGCGACCCTGCACAAATCCTCCGGCCTGAATATGGCGGCGCATTTGACCTGTGTGAATGCTTCCAAAGCGGAAACGCTGGAAATTGCCGAAGGTTTTGCGGCGGCCGGTGTGTCTGAGCTGGTGGCACTGCGTGGCGATCCGCCAAAAGGCAGCACCGGGTTTGTGCCGCACCCTGAGGGCTTTGCCAATTCCGTCGAATTGATTGAGGCGCTGGCGGGCACCGGCAAGTTCACTATCCGCGTGGGCGCCTATCCGGAGAAGCACCCGGAAGCGGCGGACATGCAGGCCGATGTGGAATGGCTGAAACGCAAGATTGACGCGGGTGCAAATGAAGCGATCACACAGTTCTTCTTTGAGGCAGACACCTTCCTGCGCTTCCGCGATGCCTGCGCCAAGGCTGGCATCGACGCACCGATCCTGCCCGGGGTGCTGCCGATTGAGAACTGGAAAGGCGTGCGCAAATTTACCGAGCGCTGTGGCACCTCTGTCCCGGCCTGGCTGATCGACGCCTTTGAAAAGGCAGAGCGTGACAATCGCGAAGACTTGTTGGCGACGGCTGTTTGCACAGAAATGTGCTCTGAGTTGTTGGATGAGGGCGTGGACAGCCTGCATTTCTACACGCTGAACAGGCCTGAGTTGACCCGCGATGTGTGCCACGCTTTGGGTGTGACCCCGGCGGTGAAACTGGAAAACGTAGCGTAACAGCCGCCCAGCCCCTCTTGAGGCGCAGACAAATTTGCGGCCTTCTTTGCGGTGTCAAAGGAGGCCGTTTCTATGAGCGCACATCACTACGCCACATCTGTTGAGCAACTGGCTTCGATGGACACAATCCTGTCGATGAGCGGCCTGGAGTTTATGCGCGCGATCATCAACGGCGAATTGGCGGGGCCTCCTATTGGGCAGACGTTGGGTTTCAAACCGATTGTGGCGGACGAGGGTACCGTGACCTTTGAAGGTGCACCGGAGTTTTCCACGATGAACCCAATTGGGACTGTGCATGGCGGTTGGTACGGAACCATTTTGGACAGCTGTATGGCCTGTGCGGTGCAGACCATGTTGAAACCCGGACAGATCTACACAACGCTGGAATATAAGATCAACATACTGCGCCCGATCCCGGTTGGCATGACCGTGCATGCGGTGGGCACAGTGCAGCATGTGGGACGCTCGACGGGTATTTCCGTGGGCGAAGTGCGCGGGGTTGAAGACGGCAAGCTGTACGCCACCGGATCGACCACCTGCATCGTGATGAATGGCCCGAAGCCGTAGCATAGGAGGGCTCTGCCCTCGGGCCAGCAGAGATATTTGTGGAATGAGAATGCGGGGTTGCACCGGTTGCGTGCCTGTCGCAGGGTCGCGCAAAACTTGGAGGGTGACATGCGGGCTTTGTTGCAACGGGTGAGTGAGGCGCAGGTGCGTGTCGATGGCGCGGTGATTGGCCAATGTGGGCCAGGATTGATGGTGCTGGTCTGTGCGATGCAGGGCGACACCGAGGCGCAGGTAGAGAAGCTTGCCGCCAAAGTGGCCAAGTGCCGGATTTTTCACGATGAAAACGGCAAGATGAACATGTCTGTGGCCGATATAGGCGGCAGTGCGCTGGTGATCAGCCAGTTTACACTGGCAGCGGACACCCGCAGCGGCAACCGGCCAGGATTTTCCTCCGCCGCCGCACCGGAGGACGGCAAACGGCTTTATGAGCTGTTTACGCAGAAGCTTGGCGAGGTTGTGCCGGTGCAGACCGGGGAGTTTGGCGCCGACATGAAAGTCTCGCTGACCAATGACGGGCCGGTCACCATCTGGATGGACGTTTGAGGCCGACCGGCCTCAACTCTTCTTCACAAACTTGGTCAGGATCACAATCCGCTGATTGTCCACGCGGCCTTCGATCTGTGCAGGATTGTCCATCACCAGAGAGATGTTGCGTACAGCGGTGCCACGTTTAGCGGTAAATCCCGCGCCTTTCACCGGTAAGTCTTTGATCAGCACCACAGTGTCACCTGATGCAAGCACCGCACCGTTGCTGTCGCGATGCACGAGCGCCTCTTCCGCAGTGACAAACCCAGCTTCCGCCCAGGCCAACACATCCGGTGCGAGATAGGCCATATCAAGCAAATCGCGCGCCCAGGGCGACTCAGGCAAGCCTTTGAGCAGGCGCCAGGCCAGCACTTGCACCGCGGGATCCGAGCTCCAAATCGCCTCATGTAAGTATTGCCAAAATGGCCCATCCTGCGGACCGTCCACGACTCCCGTGGCGCAGACCGCGCACAAGTCGACAGAGGTTTCCAGCGGTACCACCGCCACAGGGGAAACCGTGGCTGTGGCATCACAAAGAGCACAAGACGTGGTCAAGGCGCGTTCCATCTAGAGAGGTTACTCGGTCATCGCCAGCGTGGCGTTGATGGCCTTTTGCCAGCCCGCATAACGCCCTTCGCGCCAGCTGTCATCCTGCTTTGGCGTGAACTGGCTCTCTTTCTCCCAGGTGGCGGCAAAACCTGCCATGTCCGGATAGGCCCCAATCTGCATGCCCGCGAGCCAGGCCGCGCCTTTGGCAGTGCTTTCGGCAACCACAGGCCGATCCACCGGAGCGCCCAGAATGTCCGACAGGAACTGCATCGCCCAATCGGAAGCAATCATGCCGCCGTCCACCCGCAGCACCGTGTCGCCGGTGAAGTCAAAATCGGCCTGCATCGCTTCAAGCAGGTCGCGGGTCTGGAAGCCCACGCTCTCGAGCGCCGCACGGGAGAACTCCTTGGGGCCAGAGCCTCGGGTCAATCCAAAGACCGCGCCGCGGGCCTCCGGGTTCCAATACGGCGCACCAAGACCCACAAAAGCGGGCACAAGGATCAATTCTTGACCCGGGTCTGCGGCATCGGCCAACGCGGCCGTTTCAGAGGCATCGTTGATGATGCCCAGCCCGTCGCGCAGCCATTGCACCACTGCCCCAGCGATGAAGATGGCACCTTCCAGTGCATAGGTCGGCTTGCCATCGAGCTGATAGGCGATGGTGGTCAGCAGGCGATTTTGCGAGGTCACCGGCGTGTCACCTGTGTTCAGAAGCGCAAAGCAGCCGGTGCCGTAGGTGGATTTCAGCATGCCTGCCTCAAAACAGGCCTGCCCAATAGTCGCCGCCTGCTGGTCACCTGCCACACCGCGAATGGGGATGGCCGCGCCAAACAGATCGGCATCGGTTTCGCCAAAGTCGGCGGCACAGTCTTTGACCTCTGGCAGCATCGACATCGGAATGCCAAGCAGCGCACAGATGTCTTTGCTCCAGACACCGGTGTGGATGTCATAAATCAGGGTGCGGGCCGCGTTGGTGGCGTCAGTGGCATGCACCTTGCCGCCGGTCAGCTTCCAGATCAGGTAGCAATCCACGGTGCCAAACAGCAGATCACCCGCCTCAGCCGCCGCCCGCGCGCCTTCGACGTTGTCCAAGATCCACTTGATCTTGGTGCCGGAAAAATAGGGATCCAGCAACAAGCCGGTGGTGGCCTGCACCATCTCCGCATGACCGCCTGCCTTCAGCTCTTCGCAAATCGCGGCGGTGCGGCGGTCCTGCCAGACAATGGCGTTGTGCACCGGCTCGCCGGTTGTCTTGTTCCACACCAGCGTGGTTTCGCGCTGGTTGGTGATGCCGATGGCGTCGATGTCCTTGGCCGAGAGCTTGGCCCGCGCCAGCGCGCCGGAACAGGTTTCCACCGTGGTGACCCAGATGTCCGCCGGATCATGCTCCACCCAGCCCGACTGCGGGAAGTGCTGTTCAAACTCCAGCTGTGCGCTGGCAATGGGACGGATGTCTCCGTCAAACACAATTGCGCGGCTGGATGTGGTGCCCTGATCAATGGCGAGAATATGGGTCATCGGTCCCCTCCCTGAACTCTGTTGCTGGCACAGTAGGCGCGCAAAACTGTTACCGCAATCAGGAAGGGCGCCGCTTGACGCCGCGCCCTACTATTTTTTTCGTAGATATCTTCTCATTCCCGAAATATCCCCGGGGTGAAGGCACCGCCCTGCGGTGACGAGGGGGCTGGCCCCCTCCCCTTCGTGCCGGATCAGGCTGCCGATTCGTCGCTGGCCCATTCCCATGGGCGGACAAAATCGCCAAGCACCTTGCCAACTTCTTCGTCTGTGGCGTCGCCGGATTTCTTCAACTGCGCCACCAGACCACGCTTCTTGTCGTCCAGGACAAAGTCGACCCGCGCTGGCACGCCTTCTTTCTCAAGGGCGGCATTATAGATCCGAGTGATGGCCGCTTTGCGCAGGTCCGGTTTGAAGATTTTGCCCACAGCGGTTTTGGGCAGCTCTGGCATGATCTCCACGTACTTCGGATGCGCGGCGCGCTCGTGCACGTGCACTTTGGCGTGGCTCATCAGATCTTCAACGGTCACAGTCGCGCCGTCCACCAGCTCGACATAAACGCAAGGCACCTCACCGGAGTGGCTGTCCGGCTGACCGATGGCACCGGCAAAAGCCACATCATGGTGCGCCAGCAGCGCCTCTTCGATCTCCGCCGGGTCGATGTTGTGACCGCCACGGATGATCAGATCTTTGGCACGACCGGTGATCCAGAGATAGCCGTCCTCGTCCAGACGACCGAGGTCGCCGGTCCGCAGGTGGGTGCCGTAGTGGAACAGATCAACGTTTTTATCCGCTTCCGTGTAGGTGTTGCCTGCGTAAACGCCGGGGTTGACAACGCAGATTTCGCCCACTTCATCGGCCGCACATTCCATAGGCCCGTCCGGCGTGTTCTTAATGATACGCACATCAGTATAGGGGAACGGCAGGCCAACCGAGCCAACTTTCTTGGCCCCCGAGGGCGGGTTACAAGACACCAGACAGGTCGCCTCGGTCAGGCCGTAGCCTTCGACAATATCCACACCACAGGTGCTTTCAAAGCGTTTGAACAGCTCCATTGGCATCGGCGCGGAGCCGGAGAAAGCGGTTTTCACGGAGGAAATATCCGCATCCACAGGACGCTGCATCAGCGCGGACACGGCGGTTGGCACGGTGATGATGAAGGAGATTTTCCAGCGTTCGATCAGCTTCCAGAAGTTATCAAACACGCCGTCGCCGCGATAGCCTGCTGGGGTTGGGAAGACCACATGGGCGCCGGATTTGATCGCCGCCTGCATGATGACGTGCACGGCAAAGACATGAAACAGCGGCAGCGGGCACATGATGTTGTCTTCTTCGGTGAAGAGCAAACGGTCGCCAAGCCAGCCGTTGTAGATCATGCCGGAATAGAGGTGCTGTGCCACTTTTGGCATGCCGGTGGTGCCACCGGTGTGGAAGTAAGCTCCTACACGGTCAGCCTCGCTGTCGGCAAACTGCAGCGTGGTTGGGTACTTCGCCAGTTCCTTGTTGAAGTCTTTGAAGTCCGCGTGTTGCGGGCCGGAGACTTTGGGCCGGATCAGTGGCACGATCCAGGACTTTGGCGGGGTCAGGTATTTGACCAAATCGATTTCCAGCACCGTGTGCACATGCGGCGCGTGGCGCACGGCCTCGGCCACTTTTTGGGCCACGTCGGTTTTGGGGAAGCCTTTGAGGGTCACCACCACTTTGGCGTCGGTTTCGCGCAGGATGGCAGAGATTTGTTCCGGTTCTAGCAGCGGGTTGATCGGGTTCACAATGCCCGCAACCATGCCACCGAGCAGCGCATACATGGTCTCGTTACAGTTCGGCAGCACATAGGCCACGGTGTCTTTTTCGCCCACACCCAGATCGCGGAACATATTGGCCGCTTGGGTGGTCTTGGCATGCAGCTCTGACCAGGTGACGGTTTCGGCTTTGTCTTTGGGGCCAGAGAAGATCTGATAGCTGACCGCCGGACGGTTTGGAAACTTGTCCTTGGTGTTGGTCAACATCTCATAGACCGTGGTGGGGTTGTCCCGCTGATCCCACGGTTTTTCGTTCTCGATGGCTTTCAGGTCTGCCAAAGATTCAAAGCTCATAGTCTATTCTCCCCCCTTGGGTTGCTTGCCCCAATCCGCCGGACCTCCGCCAGTCCAGCCCACGTTGGACGCGTTCCGTCAAGATGATCCCAAAAACACCCTGCGCCCCGTTCAAGGCCAGCCGAACCTAAGGTCAAGCGGACCTGAAACGTTACGTCAGATTAACCGTAAAAGGAATGCAGTCCACCTCAAAATCAGCCTGCGGTCGCGCGCGCTTTAATGCGGCGCGACCCTACAGATTTAGGCAGCGCCAGCGGTGAATTGAAGGCGTGCCAGTTTGGCGTAGAGCCCGCCTTCGGCGACCAGGTCATCATGGCGGCCTTGGGCCACGATACGGCCCTCCTCCATCACGATGATGCGGTCGGCTTTTTTCACGGTGGCCAAACGGTGGGCCACGATGATGGTGGTGCGACTCTCGGCCAGTTCATCCACTGCCGCCTGCACCAGACGTTCGCTTTCCGCATCCAGCGCCGAAGTGGCCTCATCCAAGAGCAGAACCGGCGCGTCGCGCAGGATGGCGCGGGCGATGGCGATCCGTTGTTTCTGTCCCCCAGACAGCATCACGCCGCGTTCGCCGAGCGGGCTGTCGTAGCCTTCAGGCAGCGCGGTGATGAACTCATGCGCCGCGGCGGCTTTAGCGGCGGCTTCTACCTCGGCATCGGTGGCGTCCAGACGGCCAAAGCGGATGTTTTCACGCGCGCTGTCGGCAAAGATTACCGGATCTTGCGGCACCAGCGCCATGTGCTGGCGGAAGTCATCGCGCTGCATGGCTTCAAGTGCCATGCCGTCGAGCTTCACCTGCCCCTTGGACGGGTCATAGAAGCGTTGGATCATCTGGATGATCGTGGTTTTGCCAGCGCCGGATGGCCCCACCAGCGCAACCGTCTCGCCGGGTTGAATGGTCAGGGTCACGTTATCCAGCGCAGAAATATTCGGACGCGACGGATATTGGAACGACACGTCTTCAAAGGTGATTTCGCCTTTGACCGGTTCGCTCAGCGCCTTGGGCTGGGCCGGGTCATTTACGGTGTCCTCGGCATGCAGCAATTCCACCAGCCGTTCGGTTGCCCCGGCGGCGCGTTGCAGCTCGCTCCAAATTTCGGACAGAGCCCCTACGGCCCCGGCCACCATCACCGAATAGATCACAAACTGCACCAGTACGCCGACACTCATGCCACCAGCGCGCACGTCGCGCGCGCCCATCCACAGCACAACCACAACGCCGGTGAAAATCAGAAAAATCACGATCATGGTGAGCAGCGCACGGGTGTTGATCCGGCGCATAGCCGCGCTCAGCGACAGGTCGGTCACACGGTTGAAGTTCGTGCGAGATTGCGGCTCATGGGTGAAGGCCTGCACGGTTTGCACCGACAACAACGCTTCGGACGCATTGCCAGAGCTTTCGGCAATCCAATCTTGGTTTTCGCGGCTGAGTTTGCGCAAGCGACGGCCCAGAACCATGATCGGCACAATCACCATTGGCACAACCAGCAGCACCATCAGGGTCAGTTTGGTGGAGGTAAACAGCATCAGAACCAGCCCCCCGATGAACAACATGACATTGCGCAACGCGATGGAGATCGACGAGCCAATCACGGATTGGATCACGGTGGTATCGGTGGTGATGCGGCTGAGCACTTCGCCGGTCATCAAGTTCTCAAAAAACGCAGGGCTCATGTTGATCACACGCGCAAAGACAGCTTTGCGGATGTCTGTGACAACCAATTCGCCAAGGCGGGTCACCAGCAAATAGCGCAGCGCCGTGCCCACGGCGAGCAAAGCAGCAAAACCCAAGGCGGCGAGAAAATACTTGTCCAGAAGCGCGTCGCTTTCAGTGCCAAAATTGTCGACCACGCGGCGCACAGCCACCGGCAGCATCAAGGACACAGAGGCAGTCAGCGTCAATGCACAAAGCGCCAGCACAACAAGCAACCGGTAAGGCGCCAAAAACGGGCGCAATCCACGCAGCGCGCCGATGTTTTTGCTTTTCTCACGGTCGAGTTCCGCGTTTGCTTGTTGCGGTTGTCTGGCCATCTTCGGGTCCTTGGCTTTGGTGTTAGCCGTTAGTGGACGCAGCGCGCGGGCGGGTCAAGGCGTCAGATATGCATAAGGACCAGGCAGACCTGCGACATGGCATAGCACCCCAGAAAAAGGTGGGGGCCAGAACGTTGAATTGTCAGGAAGTTTGACCTTGGAGCGGGTAGCGGGAATCGAACCCGCACCTTAAGCTTGGAAGGCTCTTATGATACCATTTCACCATACCCGCCCGAGGTTTGCTTGATGTATTTCAGCCTCTCGGGGAGGTCAAGTGGGTTCAAGACGTTTCCCGCAACTTGGGCGATTTTTATGGATCGGGCGGAGGTTGGCCCAAGCGGTTTTAGCTTTCGTTGGAAACTGTTTCGCGCTCTATCGGGTGCTTGCCCGTGTAGGTCCAGCGGTAGTGCGGTGGCGTTGGTCCCTTGTTGCGTCCGCCTTGCTCCATCTGTTCCCAGGCGTGGGCAATCACCCCCACGGATCGGGACAGGCAAAAAAGCCCGCGTGCCAGCGGGCCGGCAAAGCCCAGTTCGGCGTAAACCACCGCCGTGGCGCCGTCGATGTTCATCGGCACCGGCTTACCTTTGCGGGCGTTGAGTTCCGTCTGCAGGACGCGGCCAATGGCGGCAAAGCGGCCAGAGACAACTCCTTGGCTGGCGGCTTCGTCAACCAGTTGCAGCAAGCGCGGCGCGCGTGGGTCTTCGGGCTTGTGAAAACGGTGACCAAAACCGGGAATGAATTTGCCGCGCTCGGCCTGCCATCTGTCGATCATTTCTGCGGTGGCGGCTTGTAGGTCTGCGCCCTTCTGCACGGCTTCTTCGATCCAGCTGTAGAGTTCCACGGCCTGCTCTCCAGCCCCGCCGTGTACGTCATCGAGAAAATTCACCGCGGAGGCCATGGCGCCGTTGAGACCCAACCCACAGGTCACCGCCATACGCGCGGCGGCAATCGACGGCGCTTGCGGGCCGTGATCTACCGCAGCAACCAAGGCACATTGCAGCAGGCGGGCTTGCTCTGGCGTTGGCAGATCGCCACGCGTCATCAGCCAGATCATTTGTGGGAAGGACACATTGCCGATCAGGTCCTGAATGTCGTGACCGCGAAACCGGATTTGACCGGGGGCCATGTCGATGATCGAGGTGGACCACCAATCGGATACGTCAGAGTTGGGTTTTGTCATATCGCGCCGCCTTGTTTGAGGGTTTCGAGGGCGTCGTTGGAAAAACCGAGACTGCCGTAAATATCGTTGTTGTCTTGGCCCAACTCCGGTGGCGGGCTGTCCACGGTTAGCGGCGCGCCGTCGAGTTTCACGCCGGTGGTGACCACATCAATGTCCCGCCCCACCCCCGGCACGTCGGAGAAACGATGCAGGAAGCCACGGTCTGCAATCTGCGGCATGTCGAGCACCTCTGGCACGGTCAGAACGGCTCCCGCTGGTACGCCGATTTTGTTGAGTTCTTTCGCCCAATCCCGCGCGGAGCGGGTCTTCAAAACTGCTTCCAGCTCCACTTTAAGAGCCAGTCTGTTTGTCTTACGGCTCTCGCGTGTTGCGTATTCCGGACGATCGCGCAGGGCCGCGAGGCTGAGGTGATCTGTGAGCAGCACCCACTGCTCGTCTTTGTTGGCGGCGATATTGATCAAGCCGCCGCCTGCCTCAAACGCCCCGGAGGGCGCAGAAGTCGGGTTTTCGTTGCCATTGGCCTGTGGCTTGACGCCAGCGATCAGATAGTTGGACACCGCCCAGCCCATGGTGGCAAGCACGGATTCCAACATGGAGACATCGATGAAGGTGCCGCGTGGACAGGCGTTGAGCGCGGCGGCGATGGCAAAGGCCGCTGTGATGCCCCCCACACTGTCGGCGATCGGGTAGCCCACCCGCAACGGCGCGCGGGCCGCGTCGCCAGTGACCGACATCACCCCCGATGTACCTTGGATGATTTGGTCATAGGCCGGGCGGTGTTTCCACGGGCCATCTTGGCCAAAGCCCGAGATGGCGCAATAGATCAGGTCCGGCTTGATTTCTTTTAATCGGTCATACCCCACGCCCAAACGGCCCATAACGCCGGGGCGGAAGTTCTCCACCACCACATCGGCGGTGGTGACAAGCTTCTCAAACAGGGCTTTGCCATCCGGGTTCTTAAGGTTCACCGTGACGGATTTTTTGCCTGCGTTTTGGGCGAGAAAGGACACTCCCATGTTGTTTTGGCTGAGCTCGGGATCGGCCCCCAACTGCCGCGCAAGATCGCCGCGCCCGACCGCTTCGACCTTGATCACTTCGGCCCCCATGTGGGCCAGTTGGTGGCAGGCAAAGGGGCCCGCGAGCACGTTGGTGAGGTCCAAAACGCGAATGTCCGTGAGTGGTTTCATGGGATGTCCTTTCGCCATGGGAGCTAGACGCGCGATCCAAATGGTGCAACACATGGAGTCAATGGTTGCGCAGAGTGGAACAGTTGACCGAAACCCGCGTGGAATCCGTTGAGAAAGCTTTGTCGATTTTGGAGGCGTTTTCGGCTGAACGGCGGTCGCTCACGCTGACAGAAATCGCCAAGGAAACCGGGCTGTACAAAAGCAATGTGTCGCGACTGGCGGCGTCTTTGGAGCGCTATGGCTACCTCAAACGCGATGCGGACCGGCGGTTTCGGCTCGGCCCTGCTCTCTGGCGGTTAGGCACACTCTACCGGCGCAATTTTGAGATGGGGGACGCCATACGCCCTGTATTGCGCCAACTGGTGGCAGAGACCGGGGAAACGGCGTCTTTCTATGTGCTCGACCAAGATGAGCGGCTGTGTCTCTATCGGGAAAACTCGCCCGAACCCGTGCGCCACCATTTGGACGAAGGCGCGCGGCTAACGCTACGCGCCGGGGCGGCGGGGCATGTGCTTGCGGCCTATAGTTTGCAGGAAGCTGCGGCCAGGGCGCGGCTAAAAGCGGACGGCAGCTGCACCTCGGCGGGGGAGCGCAATCCGCATATTGCTTCGGCGGCGGCGCCGGTTGTGGATGCCACGGGGCAGTTTCACGGGGCTTTGGCGGTGTCCGGGCCTTTGGAGCGGCTCAGCGGCGATGCGCTGGAAATGGCGCGGCTGCGCGTGTTGCTGGCCGCTCAGAGTTTGGGCCGCGACATTCTTTAGAGGAACAGCACATCGATCGCCGTCAGCACCAAAAACACCGGGATCGAAATCACGGTGGCCAAGAGCACGGCGCTGGCCTTGGTCCATTTCACGGTGGGTGCAAATTGCCCCAATACGGCGGATTGTTTTGACTTTCTCATTCTTTCATTAACCATGAATTAGGTTTCAGATGCGTTAATGGCGGACATGTTGGATGTCTCCCTCCCCCTCCCCGCGCGCCCTTTGCAGCAGAGCGACGAATACCGTCAGGCTTTGTCTTTGACCGAGACGCAGACCAAGACGCTGAGCGACGGCACTTTGGTGCTGCGCCGCAAGATGGGTGGCGTGAATATCGCCATGCTGCCGCGCGCCACAATTGAGAAAGCCACCCTGCCCGGTCTGATCCGCGAGGCGGGCCTGCGGCGCGAGGTGTTGGTGATCAACCCGGACCACCCCGCGCCTTGGCTTGGCAATCTGGGCGCTGTGCCGGTGATGACTCCGACCCACGTGGCAGAGTTGGACCTGACTGGAGATCTGCGGGCGAAACTGCATCAGAAATGGCGCAACCGGTTGGTGTTTGCCGAAGGACAAGGCCTGCGCGTGACGCGACAGAACCTGCCGATCAAACCCGACAACTGGATTTTGCAACAGGACGCGCAGCAACAGGCATCACGCGGCTACTCCACATGGTCGGACGCGCTGACGTTGGCCTATAGCAAGGCCAACCGTGGCAGTGCAAAGCTCTTTACAGCCTTTGACGGCAAAGAGCCTGTGGCAGCGATGTTGTTCCTGTGTCATGGCGACAGCGCCACCTATCACATCAGCCACACCACCGAAGCCGGCCGCGCTGCCAGCGCACACAATCTGCTTTTGTGGGAAGGTATGAACTGGCTGGCTGGCAAAGGCGTGACCAAGCTGGAATTAGGACAGGTGGACACCGAAAAAGCCGCCGGTCTGGCGCGGTTTAAACTGGGTACCGGCGCTACACTGCGGCCTTTGGGCGGCAGCTGGATTTGGTGGCCACCCTTGGGCAAGCTATTGTCGCCATTGAGGCTTTTGGACCGCAAGGCAATGTCGGCAGGTTAACCCCTGCCGATGTGCGCCGTGGCTTCGATCTCCAGCAGGGCTTCGTCTTCCACAAGATCAGCAACGACCACCAAAGACATGGCTGGGAAATGCCTTCCCATGACCGCGCGGTAAGCCTGCCCCACTTCGCGTTGATGCGCCAAATACTCGGATTTGCTTTTCACAAACCAAGTCAGCCGGGCAATGTCGCTGGGCTGACCGCCTGCGGCTTCGACGATCTCACGAATGTTCTGCAAAACCTGCGTCATCTGGCCGATGAAATCATGGCTTTCAAAGACCTTCTGACTGTTCCAGCCAATCTGCCCGCCAATGTGCAGCGTGCCGTCTTCGGCCAGCATGCCGTTGGCGTAGCCCAGCGCGGGTGCCCAGCCCTCAGGATGTATTGTTTTCAAACCCTTAGTCCTCGTCTTACGTCACACGTGAGCGCACGTTGTATTTGTCTTCGCGCCAATGTTCATTGCTCATGACATCTTCGATGATCTCTGCCGCTGCGACGATATCCGCGTCGTCCAGATAGAGTGGTGTGAAGCCAAAGCGCATGATGTTGGGCGCGCGGAAGTCACCAATCACGCCACGATCAATGATTGCTTGCATCGCCGGATAGCCGTGCTCAAATGCAAAGGACACCTGTGAGCCACGCGCATTGGCGTCCCGTGGGCTGGCGAGTGTTAGCATGGGGCAGCGCGCCTCGACCTCATTGATAAACAGATCAGACAGACGTTGGGAGGCGGCCCGTAGCTCCGCCATATCGACCCCGTCCCAGGCCTTAAGCGCTTCTTGCAAAACGCCCAGTTGCAGGATCGGCGGCGTACCCACGCGCATACGCTCGGTGGCAGAGGCTGGGCGGTAGTTGAGCTCCATCGCAAAGGGCGCGTCATGACCAAGCCAGCCGGACAACGCCGGTTCGATGTTTTTAACAATGTCGGGACGGACATAAATGAAGGCCGGGGCCCCTGGCCCCCCGTTGAGGTATTTGTAGGTGCAGCCGACGGCAAACTCTGCGTTGCTGCCCGCCATATCAACCTGCACCGCGCCAGCGGAATGCGCCAGATCCCAGATCATCACGGCGCCAACCTCGTGGGCACGTTTGGTGATCGCGTCCATGTCGTGCATGCGGCCCGAACGGTAATCCACCTGTGTGAGCATCACCACGGCAACCTCTTCTGTGATGGCCTCGGCCACATCTTCGGGCGCTGGTGTGCGCAGCTCGTAGTCTTGGTCCAGCGTCTTGATCAGCCCTTCAGCCATGTAAAGGTCCGACGGGAAGTTGCCGTTGTCAGACAGGATCACCTTGCGGTCGGGGCGCATTTTTAACGCCGCCGCCAAGGCCTGATAGACTTTGATAGACAGCGTGTCGCCGGTGGCCACAGAGCCTGCCGGTGCCCCGATCAAGTCTGCCAGCCGGTCGCCCACGACCTGTGGCAGCGCCATCCAGCCTGCGGTGTTCCACGCCTTAATAAGCTGTCCGCCCCATTCTTCGGTGATGGTTTTCTGCGCGCGCTCAGCCGCGCCCTTGGGCAGCACGCCCAGCGAGTTGCCATCGAGGTAGATCACGCCCTCGGGCACATCAAACAGCTCTTTTCTCGGAAGCGGAACGCCCATGCTCACAAATCTCCGCGCAGGTGCCAAAGTTCGGGGAAAAGTTCCACATCCAGCATCCTGCGCAGATACTGCACGCCCGACGTGCCGCCGGTCCCGCGTTTAAATCCGATCACCCGTTCCACCGTGGTGACATGATTGAACCGCCAGCGGCGGAAGTAATCTTCCAGATCGACCAGTTTCTCGGCCAGTTCATACAGCCGCCAATGGGTGCCCACATCCTCATAGACAGTTTTCCAGCGCGCCTGAACCTCTGCCACCGCTTCATGTGGCTGCGTCATCTGCGGCGCAGGCATGGCGCTGTCATCCCCATCCAGAGAGACATAGAGATAGCGGATCACCTCGTCATAAAAACTCGGCTGCGCCAGTTCTGCTTCCAAAGCCGCCTTGGCCTCCGGCACATGGGCGTGGGGCTTCACCATATTGGGATTGCGGTTGCCCAGCACATATTCGATCAACCGGTATTGATGGCTCTGGAAACCGGAGCTTGGCCCTAGTGCCTCGCGAAAGGTGGTGTAATCCGCCGGGGTCATCGTACGCAGCACATCCCAGGCGGAGTTGAGCTGTTCAAAGATCCGGCTGACCCGCGCGAGCATCTTGAACATATGGCTCAAATCCCCAGCCTTCAGCGCCTCCCGCGCCGCGCCAAGTTCGTGCAACGCCAGTTTCATCCAAAGCTCGGAGGTCTGATGCTGAATGATAAACAGCATCTCGTCATGCGCGTCGCTTTGCGGGTGCTGCTGGTTCAGGATCCCGTCCAGATGCAGATAGTCGCCATAGGACATGGCATCCTTGAAAGACATTTTGGCCCCGTCGGTGGACGGATCATAAGCTTGCTTTGTCATCATTTCTTCCTCAGGCGGAACCGCTGAATTTTGCCGGTTTCCGTCTTGGGTAATGCGTCGGTGTACACGACCGAACGCGGGTACTTAAAGGGGGCGATGGTGGCTTTCACGTGATCTTGCAACGCTTTGGTAATGGCCTCATCACCAGCCCCGCTGGCCAGGACCACATGCGCCTCCACAATCGCGCCGCGCGCCTCATCCGGCACGCCGATCACGGCACATTCTGCCACCGCCTCATGCGCCAACAAAGCAGCCTCAACTTCCGGCCCAGCGATGTTGTAGCCGGAGGAGATGATCATGTCGTCATTGCGCGCGGCAAAGTGGAAGTACCCGTCCTCGTCTTGCCAGAAGGCATCGCCGGAGATGTTCCAGCCGTCCACAACATATTCGTCCTGCCGTTCGCCGCGCAAGTAGCGACACCCGGTTGGGCCGCGTACGGCCAAACGCCCTACCTCACCGCGTGGCAAGGTCGCGCCATCCAGCCCCACCACTTTGGCCTCATAACCGGTCACAGGCTTGCCGGTACAGGCCGGGCGGTGATCGTCAAACCGGTTCGAGATGAAGATATGCAACAACTCCGTTGCGCCAATGCCATCCAACATCGGCTTGCCGGTTTTCTTTTGCCACTCCTCATAAACCGGCGCAGGCAAGGTCTCCCCCGCACTCACCGCCGCCCGCAAGGAGGACAAGTCTGCCCCCTCGTCCATCGCCGCCAACATCGCGCGATAGGCGGTTGGCGCGGTGAAACAGACAGTGGCCTTATACTTCTCGATAATCTCAATCATATTGGGCGGCGTGGCCTGCTCCAGCAACGTCGCCGCAGCGCCAAAGCGAAGCGGGAAGATCGCCAGCCCGCCAAGCCCAAAGGTGAAGGCCAAAGGTGGGGAGCCGACAAAGACGTCTTCCGGCTGCACGTCCAGCACCTCATTGGCATAGCCATCGGCAATGATCATCAGATCGCGGTGAAAATGCATGGTGCCTTTCGGCTCCCCCGTGCTGCCAGACGTGAAGCCAATCAGCGCCACGTCATCCGCCGCCGTCGGCACCGCCTCAAAGGTCACGGGCTTTTCGAGTGCCAGCCGGTCCAGCTCCGCATCGTGGTTGGCCGTGCCGTCAAAGCCAATCACTTTCAGCCCGTCGCAGGCCTCGGCACTGGCCGTCATTTCCTCCATCAGCCGCGTGTCGCAAATGGCGTGGCTGATCTCCGCTTTCTCAACATATTTGGTCAGTTCCACCGCGCGCAGCATCGGCATGGTGTTCACCACAACCGCACCAGCTTTGGTGGCCGCCAGCCAGCACGCCACCATCGCCGGGTTATTGGCCGATCGAATAAGTACGCGGTTTCCGGGCCTTACCCCCAAATCCTCAACCAACACATGCGCCAGCCGGTTGGTCCAGTCGGTTAGCTCCTTGTAGGTCCGGCGGCGCCCATTGCCGATCAGCGCGGTGTTGTCGCCAAAGCCTTTGGCGACCATGCCATCGGTCAACTCCCAGCCGGCGTTCATCTGTTCCGGACAGTCAAACCCCGCCAACAACAGGTCCGGCCACGTCTCCTTTGGGGGGAGATTGTCCCGCGTGAAGCTGTCCTCATGTGCGCTGGCGCCCATCATTTTCCTGCTCCTTCTGCTGTCGCGTTTGCCAAGGTCTGGCGCGCAATCACCACGCGCTGCACGTCGCTTGCCCCCTCATAAATCCGCAAAGCCCGGATCTCGCGATAGAGCCGTTCGACCACCTCGCCGGATTTCACCCCGTCGCCACCAAAGAGCTGTACCGCTTTGTCGATCACCTGCTGCGCGTGGTCGGTTGCAAAGAGCTTCGCCATAGCCGCCTCCCGTGTCACCCGTGGCGCGCCGCTGTCTTTGGCCCAAGCCGCACGATAGACCAGCAACGCCGCCGCATCCACATCCAGCGCCATATCCGCAATGTGCCCCTGCACCATCTGCAACTCAAACAGCGGTGCGCCCTGCACCTCTCGCGCCTGAACCCGTGCCACGGCTTCATCGAGTGCGCGACGGGCAAAGCCCAGCGCCGCCGCCGCCACGGTGGAGCGGAACACGTCCAGCACCGACATGGCGATGGCAAAGCCGCGCCCTGCTTCGCCAATCAAGGCGTCGGCTGGAATGCGGCAATCGTCAAACTTCAAAGTCGCCAATGGATGAGGCGCGATGGTCTCCAACCTCTCCACCACCGACAGGCCCGGCGTGTCCGCAGGCACCACAAAGGCGCTCAGACCCTTGGCCCCCGGCGCTTCGCCTGTGCGCGCAAAAACCGTGTAGACATCGGCAATCCCGCCGTTGGAAATCCAAGTCTTTTCGCCATTCAGAACAAAGTGATCGCCGTCCCGCGTCGCGGTCATGGTGGAGTTCGCCACATCAGAGCCAGACTGCGGCTCGGTGAGCGCAAAGGCAGCGATCGCCTTACCAGCCCGCGTCAACGGCAGCCATGCCGCTTTCTGTTCGTCCGTGCCAAACAGAGAGAGCGCCCCAGTGCCCAGCCCCTGCATGGCAAAGGCAAAATCCGCCAGCCCATCATGGCGCGCCAAAATCTCCCGGCTCAAACAGAGCGTCCGCACATCCAACGCGCCCTCCTCAGACGCCGTGGCCTGCAAAAAGCCTGCATCGCCCAATCGCGCCACCAGATCGCGACAGGTGCCATCCACATCCGCATGGCTCACCGAGGCCAAGGCGCTCTCAGCCCAGGCCTCCAACTCTGCAGCCCGCGCACGATGGGCCTCCTCAAAGAAAGGCCAGTCCAAAAAAGTTTGATCCGCCATGTGAAAGCCTCCCCTGCTTTCTCATTCGTCAAATATCTCGGGGGTCTGGGGGCTGGCCCCCAAGAAACCCTCAGTCGCCCTCAAACACAGGCCGCTCCTTGGCGACAAAGGCATGATAAGCGCGGTGGAAATCCTGCCCCTGCATACAAATTGCCTGCGCCTGTGCTTCGGCCTCGATGGCCTGCTCAATCGACATCGACCATTCCTGCGCCAGCATGGTTTTGGTCATCATATTGGCAAAGCCCGGCCCATCCGCGATGCGCCGCGCCAAGGCCTGCGCCTCGCCCATCAAAGCATCCGCCGCGACCACGCGGTTGAAATAGCCCCAGGCAAATCCTTCTTCCGCTGTCATCGCGCGGCCCAGATAGAGCAGTTCTGCCGCCCGGCCCTGTCCAATGATACGCGGCAGGATCGCGCACGCGCCCATGTCACAGCCTGCCAGCCCGACGCGGTTGAACAGGAACGCCGTCTTGGCCTCCGGCGTGGCAATGCGCAGATCCGACGCCATCGAAATGATCGCCCCCGCGCCCGCACAAACCCCGTCCACCGCCGCGATGATCGGCTTGCCGCAGTTCGCCATGGCTTTGACCAGATCGCCGGTCATGCGGGTGAAGGCCAAAAGCTCTTTCATACTCATCTTGGTCAGCGGGCCGATGATGTCATGCACATCGCCACCGGAGCTGAAATTGCCGCCGTTGGGGGCAAAGACCACCGCTTTGACTTCATCATCATAACTCAAATCGCGGAACCAGTCGCGCAGCTCGGCATAACTGTCAAAGGTGAGCGGGTTTTTCCGCTCCGGGCGGTTCAGTTGCACCGTCGCGATGCCGTCCACAACACTGCACAAAAAGTGCTCCACATCCGTGCGCATCGCTCAGATCTCCCTGTCTTCCAATGTCTCAATCAGCCGCTCCAGACGGGTCGCCATGCCGTCCACATCGTCTGCGCCAAGACCGCCAAGCATCTCGTTAAGCCAGCTTTCGTGGGTCGCAGCATGGTCTGCAAAGGCGGCGATGCCCTTGTCAGTCAGCTTCACCAGCGAGGCCCGGCGATCTCCGGGAACCGCCACCCGTTGCGCCAAGCCTTCATCGGACAGCTTGTCCACAATGCCGGTGACATTGCCATTAGACACGCGCAGCAAATCACTGATCTGGCTCATCTTTTGCCCTTCCGGGAAGCGCGCCAGAACCGACATCACGTCAAACCGTGGCAAAGTGCTGTCAAACTCGCGGCGCAGGCGGCGGCGGATTTCATCTTCGATCATGCCGGAGGCTTTCAGAAGCTTCAGCCAAAGCCGCAGCCGCTCTTTGCTCAGGTCATTTTGTGTCTCGGTCATACTTCCCCTCCCGACAGGGTCATGGCGTGGCCGTTTACAGAACGCGCCGCGTCTTCGCACAGCCACAGCGCGGCGCCTGCGACCTCATCCACCTCGATAAACCGCCCCTGCGGGTTGCCCCGCGTGAGGCTGGCGCGGGCTTTTTCCGCGCTCATACCGGTCTTCGCTACGATGTTTGCAATCGAGCGGTCCAGCATCGGCGTGTCGACAAATCCCGGGCAAATCGCGTTGGCGGTGACGCCGCTGTCGCCCAATTCGATGGCCACGGAGCGGGTCAGCCCCACAACCCCATGTTTGGCGGCGCAGTAGCCGCTCACATAAGGGTAGCCTTTGAGGCCAGCGGTGGAGGCCACGGCGATCAACCGTCCCCAGCCTGCCGCCTGCATATCCGGCAGCGCCGCCTGCCAGACGTTCACCACACCGGCCAGGTTCACATTCAACATGGCCGTCAGATGATCCGGTGTCATCTTGGCAAAAGGCACGCTCTCCGCCGCGCCGGCGTTCGCCACGACGATCTCGATCGGCCCGTCCAAAGCCCGCGCCTCGGCGAAGGCCGCACGTACGGCGTCTGCATCGGTCACGTCACAGACCTTCCAGCCGATGAACTTGTGTTTGCCCGCCACTTCGCGCAATGGCCCCTCGCGTCTGCCCACTACGGTGACCTTGGCACCGGCGTGCGCCATGGCCTCCGCGATCGCAGCGCCAACGCCGGTGCCGCCGCCTGTCACCACCGCATGTTTGCCCGCAACACTCATACCCGGATCATCTCCGCTTCACGGTCTGCCAAGCGCCAGGCCTGATCCCGCCCCGCCTCGTAAGGCTTGGGCCAAGTGGCATGGCGGTCCCCAATCCGCGCCGCCTCATGGTGCAGCCAATAAGGATCGGCCAGATGTGGACGGCCCACCGCCACCAAGTCTGCCCGTCCTGCAATCAGGATCGAATTGGCGTGATCCGCCTCATAAATGTTGCCCACCGCCATGGTTGGAAGACCCGCCTCGTTGCGGATGCGGTCGCTGAACGGCGTCTGGAACATACGGCCATAGACCGGCTTGGCCTCGGTGCTGGTTTGCCCCGCGCTCACGTCGATGATATCCGCTCCCGCCGCGCGGAAGGCTTTGGCAATCTCCACCGCCTCCTGCGGGGTTACGCCATCCTCACCGACCCAATCACTGGCCGAAATCCGCACCGACATGGGCTTTTCTGATGGCCAGACCGCCCGCATCGCTGCGAACACTTCCAGCGGATACCGCAAGCGGTTTTCCAGGCTGCCGCCATATGTGTCGTCGCGCTGATTGCTCACCGGTGAGATGAAGCTAGAGATCAGATAGCCGTGCGCCGCGTGCAATTCGATCATGTCAAAGCCAGCGCGCTCTGCCATTTCCGCCGCTGCCACAAACTGCGCCTTGATCGCATCCATATCTGCGCGCGTCGCGGCCCGTGGCACAGCTTTGTTTTCGCTCCACGGGATCGCTGAGGCTGAGACCAGTTCCCAATTGCCCTCTTTCAACGGCGCATCCATGATCTCCCAACCCACCTGCGTGGAGCCCTTGCGCCCAGAGTGGCCAATCTGACAGCAGATCTTCGCGTCCGTCTCGGCATGCACAAAATCCGTCAACCGCCGCCACGCCGCCTCATGCTCGGGCGCATAAAGCCCCGGACAGCCTGGCGTGATCCGCCCCTCAGCACTCACACAGGTCATCTCGGTGTAGACCAGCCCGGCCCCACCCTTAGCGCGCTCCCCGTAGTGGATCAAATGCCAGTCGGTTGGACAGCCATCCACCGCCTTGTACTGCGCCATGGGTGAGACCACGATGCGGTTAGCCAGTTCCATATCGCGCATCTTGTATGGGGCAAACATTGGCGCGCGCACCGGAGCCTCCGCAGGTGCCCCCGCCTGATCCTGAAACCATTTTTCCGCGGACTTAAGCCAGTCCGCATCCCGCAAGCGCAGGTTCTCGTGGCTGATGCGCTGACTGCGCGTCAGCAGCGAATAGTTGAACTGCACAGGGTCCAGATCGAGGTAGCGCTCCACCTCCTCAAACCACTCCAGCGAGTTGCGCGCCGCCGACTGCAGCCGCAACACATCCAGCCGCCGCTCGTCTTGATAACGCTCAAAAGCCCCTTCCATGGTTGGTTCGGAATGCAGGAACTCCGCCAGTGCAATGGCACTGTCAAACGCCAGCCGCGAGCCGGACCCAATCGAGAAATGCGCCGTGGCGGAGGCATCACCCAGCAGCACCACATTTTCGTGGTGCCATTTCTCACACAGCACCCGCGGGAAATTCATGAACACAGCCGAGCCACGCAAATGCGCCGCGTTGCTCATCAACTCGTGCCCACCAAGATGGTCGGCAAAGACCGCGCGGCAGGTCTCAACAATCTCTTCTTTGGACATGTCTTCGAACCCGAAGCTGTCCCAGGTCTCCTGCCCGCACTCCACGATGAAGGTCGCCGTCTCATCATCAAACTGATAGACATGCGCCCAGATCCAACCGTGCTGCGTTTTCTCAAAGATGAAGGTGAAGGCGTCGTCAAACTTCTGATGCGTGCCAAGCCAGACAAATTTACATGCGCGCACGTCGATCTCTGGCTTGAAGTGGTCTGCGTAAGCTTCCCGCACGCGGCTGTTCAAGCCGTCACAACCAACAACCAGATCATACTCCGCGCGGATCGCTTCGATGTCGTCAAACTCGGTCTCAAACCGCATCTCGACACCCAACTCCCGCGCGCGCTCCTGCAACAGGATCAGCATCTGCTTGCGGCCAATCCCGGCAAATCCATGCCCACCGGACACCGTGCGCACGCCGTCATGCACCACCGCAATGTCATCCCAATAGGCAAAATGATCGCGAATACTCTGAGCCGATTTGGGATCATTGACCTGCAGGTTCTCTAGCGCATCATCAGACAGCACCACGCCCCAACCAAAGGTGTCATTGGCGCGGTTGCGCTCGATCACTACAATCTCATGCGACGGGTCGCGCAGCTTCATTGATATGGCAAAGTAAAGTCCAGCGGGACCACCGCCCAAACACGCAACTCGCATCATCCCCTCCAATGTCGACTTGCGGAGCGGCAAGCGCCCCGTCGCTGACTTCACGCTAGGATGAGTCGCAATTTACTTCAAGCTTGAAATTTCTAACCTGTGAATTTCTCAAGCATCCCTTCCGCCACGCACCCCATTGCGCAATGTCTCCCGCCGTGGTTCGATCCGCGTGAGTTTCGAAAGGACGCGCCATGACTCTGCCTGCCACAATGACTGCCATGATCCTCACTGGTCACGGCGGTATGGACAAATACGAATGGCGCACCGATTGGCCGGTACCATCGGTTGGCGCAGGCGAGGTTCTCGTGCGGGTCAAAGCTTGCGGCATGAACAACACCGATGTGAACACCCGCGCGGGTTGGTATTCCAAGGCGGTCACCGGCGCGACGGACAGTTCGGCAGAGGAAGCGCCGGACGGCGACGATCCCAGTTGGGGTGGCAAGCCGCTCGCTTTCCCGCGCATTCAGGGTGCCGACATCTGTGGAGAAGTAGTGGCTGTGGGCGATGGCGTGGATGCCGCCCGCATTGGCGAACGGATCATCACCGATTGCTGGTTGCGCGACCCGGACAACCTCACGGACAAAACCAAAACCGGCTATGTTGGCTCCGAATGTGACGGTGGCTTTGCCCAGTATTGCGTGCTGCCCTCGCGCAATGCCTTGGCGGTCAACAGCCCGCTTTCGGATGCCGAACTGGCCACCTTCTCCTGCTCATACTCCACCGCCGAAGGCATGCTGACCCGCGCGAAAGTCAGTGAGGCCGACACTGTGCTGGTGCCAGGTGCCTCCGGCGGCGTTGGTGGGGCCGTGGTGCAGCTTGCCAAACGCCGCGGCGCGCGGGTGATTGCCATGGCGAGCGAGGCGAAACACGAGGCCGTGGCAAAACTTGGCCCCGACCGCATCCTGCCGCGCGCGCCAGAGAACCTGCGTGCCGCCTTGGGTGATGAGAAAATCACCGTTGTAGGCGACGTTGTTGGCGGCCCCTATTGGCCGACATTGATTGACGTGCTGGAACGCGGCGGGCGCTACACCTGCTCCGGCGCCATCGCAGGGCCGATGGTCGGTCTGGACCTGCGCACGCTCTATCTGCGCGACCTGACGTTTACCGGCTCCACGGTGATTGATCTCGAGGTCATGCCTAATCTGATCCGCTACATCGAAGCCGGGGACATCCAGCCAGCCTTGGCCGCGACCTATCCGCTCGCCGATCTGGTGGCCGCGCAAACCGCCTTCATCGCCAAAAAACACACCGGCAATATCGTGGTTTTACCATGACATCAGAGGTATTTGATCTACTGCTCAACGCAGTAAGGGCCACGCATGAAGCCCACCCTGACTTGTCCGACTTCTGCGCCTTCCCCGAATATGTATGGCAAAACCCGTTCACCCCGCGAACCGTAAGGGCCAGCACAGAGATGCAACGCGCGCCAGGGCAAACCATCGAAGCGCTCGCAGTCATGCGAGACGCGCTTTTGGCGGCGGCGCCCAGCGCCAACTGGCTGGACGTCTATCAGGACACGGATATCGGAGAAGATTTCCTCACCCGTTTTGGCTTCTTTGGTCTGATCGGGGACACCGCGCCATTCATGAGCGACACGATGCGCGCCTGGATGGTCTACATGCCCGCTGGCCTGCATTATCCCTTCCACCAGCATCCTGCGGAGGAGATGTACCTTGTGGTCTCCGGCAGCGCTGAATTTCAACGCGCGGGCCATCCGCCTAAACTGCTGGGGCCTGGCGACACCGTATTTCATGCCAGCAATGAGCCACACGCCACAATAACGCATGACAGCCCACTGATGGCTTATGTGATCTGGCGCAATCGATTTGAGACGCCGCCTGTTTTGACCACTGCTGAGACCGGGGCATGAAAGAATCAGATGTGGAGGACTATTTTGCAAACCTACCAGCGTCTCCCCGTGCGGCCTGTCTCGCGTTGCAATCCCTGATCCGGCGGGCTGCCACCATCGCAGACATACCGCTCACAGAAACCCTCAAATGGGGACAGCCAAGCTTTGCGCCTCCCAAGCGCATCGGCACGCCGATCCGGCTGAGCTGGTCGGCCAAATCGCCAGATCGCGTCGAATTTCTGGTACATTGCCAGACAACGCTGGTAGAGGCCTGGCGGCACAGGTTTGGCGATTTGTTTGACTACGACGGGACGCGCGCAGTCCACATCCCACTTGGGCAACCTCTGCCGGAAGAGGCCTTGCACATCATGGCGATGATGGCGCTGACCTACCATCAGAAAAAGGGCTGAGTTACGTCCGGACCTCAACCAATTGATCCACCGACACGGTGGTCAAGGCCGTCATCACGTCCGCCACAACCATGGCGGCAATCACCTCGGGGCGCTTGTCTGTGCTGCCGCCTGCCCCAATTGGGCAATGCAGCGCCGCCGCGCTCAGCCCATCACATTCGGATTGCGCAAAGCGCTCAAACTTCACCCGTTTGGTGGCAGAGCCAATCATGCCGACCCAGCGCGCGTCCTGGCGGGTCAATCCCTCAGCCGTCAGCAGAAAGTCCAGCGCATGATCGTGGGTCAGCACAATAAAGGCACTGCCCGCAGGCGCGCCGCGCACCTCGGCTTCGGGTAAAGCGGTCAGGCGTTTTTCGACGTTGGCCTGCGACAGCCCCAACTCTTCTGTGCGGCTATCCACCAGAAGACAACGCACCGGCAAATGCTGGAACAGACTGGCCAGCGCCCGGCCCACATGGCCCGCGCCAAAGACGTAGACATGAGGCAATGCGGCCTCTTGTGCCTCAACCTCTGCCACTAGATTGGCACGCGCCGCGCTGTCCATTTCGGTGAGCGTGATTTCCACACGCCCGCCACAGCACTGGCCGATCTCTGGCCCCAAAGGCACATCCATGAAGCCGGAGGACTGACTTAGTTTCAGCAACTTACGCGCCTCATCTAAAGCCATGTACTCGAGTTGCCCGCCGCCAATGGTGCCGACCATTGCCATTGGCGACACCACCATCACAGCGCCTTCTTCACGCGGAGAACTGCCACGCACGCGGGTGATCTCCACCCGCATGGCCCGCGCTTCGCGCTCCAGAAATGCTATGAGGTCGGCCGCTTTCATCCGCGCAGGCGCTCAACCGCCATCAGCACGCACTCCGGCGTCGCGGGCGCGTCCAGACGTGGGCATTCGGCGTAGTCCGCCACCGAGGCCACCGCCATGCCCAGTGCCTCAAAGACACAGATCGGCAGCATAAACGGCGGCTCGCCCACCGCTTTGGAGCGTTTGATGGTTAGCTCGCGGTTCTCAGACCAATCGGCCAGATTGACGTTGAACTCGCGCGGGATGTCGCCTGCCAGCGGGATCTTGTAGGTGCTTGGCGCATGGGTGCGCAGCTGGCCTTTGTCGTCCCACTTGAGCTCCTCGGTGGTGAGCCAGCCCATGCCTTGAATAAACGCGCCCTCAACCTGACCTTTGTCCAAAATCGGGTTCAGCGATTTGCCCACATCATGCAGCACATCGGCGCGATCCACGGTGTATTCGCCGGTCAGCGTGTCCACCGAGACCTCGGCCACCGCGGCCCCATAGGCGTAGTAGTAGAACGGACGCCCCTGTCCCTTTTCGCGGTCCCAGTGGATTTTTGGCGTCTTGTAGAACCCTGCGGCCCAGAGCTGCACCCGCGCCATATAGGCCTGCTTGATGAAGTCGCCAAAGGCAAAGACCTGATCGCCCACATGCACCTCATTCGGGGCAAACTTCACGAGCAGCGCATCAACGCCAAAGTGATCACAGGCCCAACGGATCAGGCGCTCCTTGATCTGCTCACAGGCATTCAGCGCCGCCATCCCGTTCAGATCGGTGCCGGAACTCGCCGCCGTGGCGGAGGTGTTGGGCACTTTTTCGGTGGTGGTCTTGGTGATCTTGATGGTGTCGAAATCCACCTGAAACGCCTCGGCCACAACCTGCGCGACCTTGGTGTTCAGCCCCTGCCCCATCTCGGTGCCACCGTGGTTCAGCATGATGGAGCCGTCGTTATAAATGTGCACCAGCGCCCCGGCCTGATTGTACCAGGTGGCGGTAAAACTGATCCCGAATTTCACCGGCGTGAGCGAGATGCCTTTGCGGATGATGCCACCTTTGGCGTTGTGCGCCAGCACCGCTTGGCGCCGTGCCTGATAATCCGAGCTTTGCTCCAGCTCTTCGACCAGGCGCGGCATAACGTTGTCTTCAACCGTCTGGTGATAGGGCGTCACGTTGCGGTCTGTATCGCCATAGAAATTCGCCTTGCGCACCTCCAATGGGTCTTTGCCCAGCTTGTAGGCAATCTCCTCCATCATGCGCTCTGCGGCGACCACACCCTGCGGGCCACCAAAGCCCCGGAAGGCGGTGTTAGAGACCGTGTTGGTCTTCATCGGGCGGCTTTGCAGTTTAACGTGCGGATAGAAATAGGCGTTGTCCGCGTGGAACAGCGCGCGGTCGGTCACCGGCCCGGACAGATCCGAGGTCCAGCCACAGCGCGCGGCAAAAGTGTTGTCCACCGCCTGGATTTTGCCGTCCTCATCAAAGGCCACGTCGTAGTCCACAACAAAGTCATGCCGCTTGCCAGTGCTTTCCATGTCCTGATCGCGGTCCGGACGGATTTTCACCGCACGGTTCCACTTCTTCGCGGCCAAGGCTGCCACGGCGCAGAACTGGTTCATCTGGCTTTCTTTGCCGCCAAAGCCACCGCCCATGCGGCGTACATTGACCACCACGGCGTTGGATGGCACACCCAAAACATGGGCCACCATATGCTGCGCCTCGCTTGGGTGCTGGGTGGAGGAATGCACAATCACATCGTCGTCCTCGCCGGGCATGGCAAAGGCAATATGGCCTTCCAGATACATGTGATCCTGACCACCAATGCGCATCTGGCCCTGAATGCGGTGCGCGGCATCGGCTTGTCCTTCAGCCACATCCCCCCGTTTCAACGTCATCGGCGGAGTGACATGCGGGTAGCCTTTGGCCACCGCCTCATCGGCCTCAATCACATGCTCCAGTGGCGTGTAGTCGATCTTGGCCAGCTCCACGGCGCGGCGGGCAATGTCGCGGCTTTCCGCCACCACGGCAAACAACACCTGCCCCCAAAACTCGACCTTCTCGGTGGCAAAGAGCGGCTCATCATGTCGCCCCGTGGGGCTCACGTCGTTCACACCGGGCACATCTTCGGCGGTCAGCACCCCAACCACACCAGGCGCGGCGCGCACGGCAGAAAGGTCCATCGACTTAATTTCGGCGTGGGCCACTTTGGCGGTGCCAAAGTAGGCGTGCAGCGTGCCAATTGGCTCGGCGATGTCATCGCAATAATCTGCGCTGCCTGAGACATGTTTGATCGCACTGTCGTGGATCAGATCGGTGTGGGCGGAACCGCGAATGGAGACGGTCTGTTTCATAGGTATTCTCCTTACGCGCTGGCCAGACGGGCGGTGTCGCCGTTGGTTTCATGCCAGAAGCGGCGGAACAGGTTTTGCGCCACTTTCATGCGGTAATCCGAGGTCGCGCGCATGTCTGTCAGCGGCTGGAAGTCCTCCGGCAGCTTGGCGGCGGCGGCCACCAAAGTGGCTTCGCTCCACGGTTGGCCAACAAGCGCAGCTTCGACAGCGGCAGCGCGTTTTGGCGTGGCGGCCATACCGCCAAAGGCCAGCACAGCCGAGGCGATCATACTATTTTCGACCTGCACATTCATCCCCACGGCCACGGAAGAGATGTCCTCATCCCGGCGCTTGGATATCTTATAGGCCGCATGGTGGCCGGTGGAGACACGCGGAATGGTGATGCTTTCGACAAACTCACCGGCGGCGCGGTCTTGTTTGCCATAGGCAATAAAGAACTCTTCCAGCGGCAATACACGGCGGGTCGCGCCTTTGCGCAGCGTGATCGACGCACCCAAGGCGATCAGCACCGGTGGCGTGTCCCCAATGGGCGAGCCGTTGGCGATGTTGCCGCCCACGGTGCCCATGTTGCGGACCTGCCAACCGGCGATACGGTCCCAATAGTCACTCAGGTGGGGATAATGCTCCGCAATCACATCTTGCGCTTCGGTGTAGGTCACGCCCGCGCCCATGGTCACGGCATCTTCCGTGACGTCGATGGCCTTCAGCCCATCCAACTGACCAATGAAGACAGCCGGCGAAATCCGCTTGAGGAACTTGGTCACCCACAGCCCCACATCGGTTGAGCCTGCAATGATTGTGGCCTCTGGTTCAGCTTCCAGAACGGCGGCAAGGTCATCCACATCTGCTGGCAGAATGGCGCGACTGTCGCCTTTGGCAACTTCAACCCGCTTGCCATCACGCAGGGATTTAAGTGCGGCCACAACGCCATCGCGTTCGGTCGCGAGGTGTTCCGCAGAGGGCGTGCCATAGTTGGTCACTTCCTGCGCGGCGCGGATGATGGGCGCGTAGCCCGTACAGCGGCACAGGTTGCCTTGCAGTGCAGTTTCCACCTGTTTCACCGTGGGGTGTTCATGCTGCATCCACAGCGCATAGAGCGACATGACAATGCCCGGTGTGCAGAAGCCACATTGGCTGCCGTGGTGCTCCACCATCGCCTGTTGCACCGGCGACAGACGGCCATTTGGCCCGCCAAGGTACTCGATGGTGACCACGTGACAGCCGTCCAGTGACGCCAGAAAACGGATACAAGCGTTCACAGTCTCATAGACCAAGCCGCCATCTGTCAGCCGCCCAACCAAGACGGTGCAGGCCCCGCAATCGCCCTCGGCACAGCCCTCTTTGGAGCCGGTAAGCCGTTGATCAATGCGCAAAAAATCAAGGAGCGTGTCATCCGCTCCAACGTCTGAAAGCGCAATGTTGCGCCCGTTGAGTAAAAACCGAATTTCGCTACGGTGCTGCATCCTGACCTCTTGCTGGGAGTCGGCACGGAAGTGGCCTTGATCCACTCTACCTGTGGCCTAGCCTTCAATGAAACGGGGGTTTTGGAAAATCTATTTCAACGATTTATTGAAAATCAAATTCCCAAACGCGCGCTATTGAGGCACAATCCCTAAAGGAGGCGCTCTCATGCCCTATCTGGAAAGCCTGCGAGTCTTTGTACGTGTGGTGGAACTTGGCTCCATCACCTCGGGCGGCCGCGACCTGCGCCTGACCCCGGCAGTGGCCTCCAACCGCGTGAAAGAACTGGAAAGCCGCCTCGGCGTACGCCTGTTCAACCGCACCACCCGCAACCTCTCCCCCACCGAAGTGGGCAAAGTGTTTTATGACCACGCCCGCAAGGTGATCGAGACCTTGGATGAGGCCGAGGCCGTGGTAGCCGGGTTCTCTGACAAACCACGCGGCACCATTCGTGTCACCGCGCCGCTTGGCGTGGGCCGTCGCATCGTTGCGCCGCTCATTCCGGCTTTTGCCGACAAATACCCCAATGTGGATGTGCAGCTGCGCCTGTCAGACCGCAAAGTGGACCTGTTTGAAGACGGGTTGGACGTGGCCTTTGTGTTGGGCGAGCTCAAAGACAGCAATCTCAAGCTGCGCAAAATTGCCGATTGTGACCGCGTGCTGGTGGCCGCGCCGGAGTACCTCGAAGCGCATGGCACGCCTCAAACGCCAGATGATCTATTGGGGGATCACAATTGCCTGCTGCTGCGGTTTCCGCGCAGTCCCGAGTATTTCTGGACCCTACAAACCGCAGATGGGCTGCGCAAGATCGAGGCCAAAGGCCGCTATGACGCGGATGACGGCGATGTGCTGACCCAATGGGCATTGGAGGGCGCCGGGATCGCCAACAAACCGCGTTTTGACGTGGCGCAGCATCTCAAAAGCGGGGCGTTGGTGGAAGTGCTCTCAGACACACCACCCCTGCCCGCGTCCTTTGGATGCCTCTATCCGCACCGCAAATTACAGGACCCAAAAATCCGCCTGTTTGTGGATTTTGTCGCAAGCGAAAGCAAGCAGCGCATCGCGCAACTTTGATCTTGCGATTTCACAGGCTCAGTGATTGATCGCGAGCGAGCTGTTTTCCCGCAGCTTGGGCGCATACAGCGTATAGGTCGCGCGGCCATCATGTTTGGAGGCATACAGCGCCACATCGGCGTCATCCATCAGTTGCTCAGCAGGGGCATCGCCTTCACCATTATAGATCGCAATGCCGACACTGGCCGAGACCTTGCACAGGCTGTCTTTATAAGCGACCGGACGCTCCACCTCTTTGATGATACGGGTGCAGATCCGCCCAAGGATTTCCGGATCGATGGTGCCATTGATCACCAGCACAAATTCGTCGCCGCCGACCCGCGCCACCACATCGTCGCCGCGGCTGCTGTCCACCAGCACCTTGGCCACATGTTGCAACACGATGTCCCCGGCCGCGTGGCCCTTCGTGTCATTGACCTCTTTGAAAAAGTCTAGATCCACATGCAGCAAGCCAAAAGGCGTGCGATCTTCCACCATGCGCGGCAGGATATGGTCCAGCGCGCGACGGTTTTTCAGGCCGGTCAACGTGTCGGTATAGGCCTGTTCCTCGGCGGCAATCTTGGCGCCTTGCAGCCGCTGATTTAGCTTGCGGTGCGCTTCCATGGCGGCGGATTTTGCCTCCACCAGATAAAGCATCTCAATGGTCAGGTCTGTCGCCGCAAAATCCGACGCGTTCAGGGAGTATTCCTGCACCGCGTCCAGAATGGAGATGCCAAAGCTTAGGTTCACAATTGCGCCGCCGTCGCTGCAGGGCATCAACACGCCTTTGAGCCCGGTCTGCGGCTCCACCCGTTTTTTCAGGTGCAGCTTCTTCCCCGCCGCCGCCAAAAGCGTTTCCATCGAGGTGATGGAATGGGGTCGGTTCAGCTCAAACGCTTCCAGAAACCGGTTTCCGAGAATGGTTTGGTCGCCGTACAGCTTGGTCACAGTAGGACCCGCGTGGGTGATCTTGCCAAACTTGTCCAGGCGCACATGCATTGGACAGAGCACATCCAGCGTCGCCAAAACATCGCAATTGTCGACAATTTCGGTCATCCGGCCCGCGCTCCCAATTCAAACTCTCGCCCACTGGCAAAAGCTTGCTCCACCAGAGTGATGTCGATCACTTCGGCATCTGCCTGCGCGCCACGATGTTCCAAAAACACCAAAGCGCCATAGTCATCTGCCAACGTACGCAAAATGCCGATCATGACATAGCCAAAGCCCGGACGGTCGCCTTTTAGCGTCAAACTAAAGGTCTCAGTGGAATGCTGGCGCACTTCCATCGAGGGCAAGTCCAGATCATCCACAGCCAGTTTGGCACGATCCGGCAGTTCGTCCAGTGAATGCAGAAAATCGACGAAATCCACCCCGCCAAAGCGCAACAAACGGCGCAAGGCCTCCACATTGGGATGGGTCACAAGATAGGTGCCGAGGTCCTCAAGCACGGTTTCCTCAGGCACGCCAATCACATCCTTGGCCGCGGCAATCAGATTGTCGGTGATGTCGTCATCATAGTGCAGCATGGCCTCGAAATCCGTGACTTCGACACCCGCACGGCGAGTCACCTCAAGCCAGCGCGACAGCCCATAACTGTCGCGGACAAAGCACTGTATTGCCCTGTTGACCAACCCATGCATAACGTCACCTCATTCGTCGTGGTCCATAAGACCAGACTCACCTTAAGATTTTCCCAACAGCCTCAGAATTCCGGGAACAGTTCCACGTCCCCGATCCAGAGTGAGCGCCGGCTGCTGGGAGCAACCTCATAGCGCCCCTCCAATATAGAGCGAACTTCCGTCACCGTCACCACTTTGCCGCCAAAGGGCGCCAGCCTTTCACCTATGACGAGATCGCGACCGTCAACAAACACGCTAAATACGTCAAATTTGCGATTTTCAGCTGGGATAAACAGCACACCCTGCTGCGCGCCTTGCTCCGGAGCGAACTGATCCAGCAGCAAAACACAGCCCGGATCGGGGCTATTTACACAGCTTTTGGACCATTCCCGCAGCCGGTAGCTTGGCCAGTCCTCCAGCATCTCCTCAGTCACTGCCGCCGTTTGCGGCAATACGGTCAAATGTGCGTGGATTTCCGCCGCCTGGGTCTCGGACCGGCGGTCCGCCTGTCCGCGCTCAAACTGCCAGCGGCTGTCAGCCGACAACGCCTTGGTCACCTGCGCTTGAAGGGCCGCATCTGTCTGAGCCGCGCCGTCTTGCAGTTGGGCGATCCCCGCCCGCCCCGGCTTGCCCCAATCATGGGCCAGTTCATACAGTGCCATATCCGGCAGCGGCACATTTCCGCTTTCGATCCGCACCACCTGCGACTTGGAGGAGATCTGCTCCGCATTCAGTAGCGGGCTTTGCCAAGCGGCGGCGGTTAAGAGCACCACCACTGCCACCAGAATATTGGCCTGACGAATGCGCGCCATCCAGGGGCCGCGCAGCACCACCGCCACCGCATAGGTCAGCGCATACAGCGCCACAATTGCGGCTGTTGCAGCCGCCGCCAACCGTGCCGGTGTCCAGCCATATTGCGCCACCCGCAACGACAACGCGTAAATCGCCAGCCCGGCAATCACCGGCAATAACAGCGCCAGTGCCGCCGTGCACAGCCGCATCCACCGCGAGCGCACCGCATCCGCATCGCCGCGGTCCAGCGAAATGCTCACCAGGCAAATCATTGCTAAACCAACAAACAAGAGCACCGCTGTGCGGCTCAAAGAGCCAAACAAGGTGCTCGGATCTTGCGACAGCGCCGCCACCACAAAAATCAGCACCACGGCGAGCACCACCGGCACCAACAGCCGCAACAGGCGCAGTACCAGGAAAGGTGAGAGATATTCGCGCATCTCATGCACCACCGACAGGCCCAGTCCCAGCGCAAAGCCGGTCACCACAAAGGGTACGCCGTCGATGTCGAGGATGTCCTCGATGATGGTGAGGCCCACAATCTCCAAAAGCGCGTGGCTCATGAACAGCACCGCCCAGAACAGCCCGGCAAACAGCCAGCCCGCCGAGTAGCGCACCAGAATGCTCCAACTCACGTCAAACAGGTGGCCGTAGTCGCGCAAACTATGATGATCGCGCAGAAGCGCAGCGGCAAAGGGCGTGCCAATGGTGACAAAAACACCCCAGGCCATAATCGGGTGCCCGGCCTCGGCAAAAGCCTCCAGCGTGTCAAAGCGCCAGCCTGCCCAGGTCACCAAGAGCGCGGCCAACGCGGACAGCCACAGCGCCGGAAGCGCTGCGCGCACCACGCGGTACGGACCGCTCAGCCCCATCAAAACGGCAAAGAACCCAGCCACAAAAGAGGTCACAGCCAAATAGACATGCGGGTGGTCGATGACATCGGGGAGATGCTCCGCCAATGCCCAAATCGCCAGGCCTGCAACAGACCCGACAGCGGCCATTTCCGCGCGCCCTGTGACCGTGCGCCCGCCCTGAGTGTGCATGGTACCCCTCCTGCAACCCTGTGCGGCGTTTATAGCGACGAGCGTTTCAAAAACAATGATTTATAGCAAAGGTCGCATGTGACAATTCTGGCAGGCGCGCCCTGCGCAAATTGCATAAAAGCCTCAGAAATCTGTTGGCGCACCGCCTTCTTCTTTGCGTTTGGCGACAAACTCCACCAAGGCCGCGCGATGCTCCGGCGGCATCGGCGGGGCGTCAAACTCGGCCAGAATATCCTTGTAAAGGTGATGCGCCCGCTCTGCGGTCCACGTCCCGCCCGCTGCCTCAAATGCTTCATAATTGCGCCAGTCCGAAACAAACGGCTGATAGAAGGCAGTGGTATAACGTTCCTGCGTGTGATCGATGCCAAAGAAGTGCCCGTCTGTGCCGACCTCAGTGATGGCGTCAAAGGCAATCTCGTCCGGTCCCGTGGCGCAGATCTCCGGCTCCAAATAGCGTTGGATCATCTGTAACTCTTCGCAATCCATGACAAATTTCTCAGGACTGGCAATTAATCCGCCTTCGAGCCACCCCGCTGCGTGATACACCATGTTTGAGCCCGACTGCACCGCGCTCCACAGGCTATTGCTGGTCTCCCACATCGCCTGCCCGTCAGGCACATTGGCTGCACAGACACCGCTGGCCCGCATCGGCAGGCCGTAAAACCGCGCCATCTGACCGGTCATCTGGGTGGCGCGCATATATTCAGGCGTACCAAAGGCAGGCGCACCCGACTTCATGTCCACATTGCTGGTAAAAGTGCCAATCGCACAAGCCGCACCGGGGCGGATGTATTGTGCCAGGGCCACCGCACTTAACGCTTCGGCCAGCGACTGCGCCACCGCGCCCGCCATGGTCACAGGCGCCATCGCCCCTGCCAAGGTGAAGGGCGTGACCACGAGGCCTTGATTGCGCCGCGCCATGCGCATCCAACCATCCATCATCGGGTGGTCGTGTTTGAGCGGCGAGGTCGAGTTGATGTTGGTGAACATCCGTGGGCTGGCCTCAAACGCCTCATGGCTCAACCCGCCCGCCAGCCGCACCATCTCCATCGCGTCCTCAACCCGCTCCGCGCCCAAGGCATAGGCATGCACCACCTTGTCGGTGAGTGTCAGCGCGTCAAACAACACGTCCAGATGCCGGATCGAGGCGTGGATGTCCTGCGGCTCCACCGGATAACCTCCGGTGAAGTGGATACAGTTGAAATACTGCGTCAGCTTAAGCAGGTTGGCGCAGTGTTCTCGCGTACCGGGCACCTTGCGCCCCAGTTCCAGATCCCAATAGTTCGGCGGGCTGGAGACGTTGCCAAAGAGGATATGATTGTCCCCCATCACCAGCTGTCGCTCTGAATTGCGCGGGGTCATGTTCCAGCGCGCGGGCGCCCTTCGGACCATTTCCATCACAAAGGTCCGATCAAAGAAGACCTGATCCTCGACAACTTTACACCCGGCGCCTTTCAGGATGGTCCGCGCCTCATCATTGTAAAAAGCGATGCCAATTTCCTCGAGGATGCGCATCGCGCCCTCATGGATGGCCTGCGTGCCCTCTGCGGAGAGCGGTTCCGTTGGGCGATCCGTATTGACCGGCAAGCGCCAGGGCATCTGCTCGATCACGCCAGATTTCCTGCGCCGCGCCGCATTGCCCGCGCGCCCACCGCCGCGCCGCCCTTTGGGTTTGCTGTCTGTGTCCGACATCTTGGCCTCCCCTTCGCGTTGGGAAAAGCAAATGCCATCTCCGCGCCCAAGTCTGCGCGTTTGCGACAAAAGCTGTCGTTTTTGCCGTTTGGGATTGGCGAGGCACGATTAAACGCAAAACGGCGCGCCCAAAGGCACGCCGTTCACAAACCCAAGTTCTACTGACGCGTCAGGCCGCCATCCACGCCGGGATATGCCCGATATTGGGCAACACCACATCCGCATGCGGGGCCAGTTCTGCCTCCAGTGCCACACCGGTCAGCACGGCCACGGTCTGCATCCCCGCGCGGCGACCGGCGATCAGGTCGTGGGTGCTGTCCCCCACCATCGCCACCCGCGCCGGGGCCAGCTTGGTGTGTTCCGCAAAAGCCAGCAACGGGCCGGGTTCCGGCTTTGCGCCAAAGCCGCTGTCAAATCCGGCGATAAAGTCAAACCGGTCCATCACGCCCGCTTCTGTCAAATGCGCCTTGGCGCCGTATTCCGTGTCATTGGTCATCACGCCCAACTTCAGACCGACCTCACGAAACCCGTCCATCAACGGCGCAAGCGGCACGGCCGGTGCCAGTGGCGCCTCTGCGGCAGCCAACATCAGTTCTTCGTCAATGGCGTCCACATCAGACCCCGGCAACGCGCTTGCCACCGCCTCTGCCGCCTCGCGGTTGGTGCCCGCAATCACAAAGCTCTCTGGCAAAAACGCCTTGGCCGTCAGATCAAACATCAAAGCCTCGGCAATCCGTTGCGACACCGCGGCGTCGCCTTGGGCAAAGCGGTCAATCATGCTCGCCGCCCAGCCGTTCCAAGTCGCCCCGAAATCAAACAGGGTGCCATCTTTGTCAAACAGAAGTCCGTCTACGCGCATGTTTGATCTGCCTTGCCTCACTGTGGTCCTGCCGCAGACCCTGCCCTGCCGCCAACCTCAGTGCAAGCGGATCTGCGCCATTAACCCAATCTTAGGCTCAGGTCCAATGGGTTCGGGCGGTCCCAAGCAGGGTCGTAGCCGCCATCATCGGCACTTCATAGGCGAGTGCATTGCTGTCACAGAATTCAACCACCCAAGCATCATCCATGGTGATAAACTCAAGCACAGAGCCCAGAAAATCAGGCTCCGCCGCCCGTGCGCGCAGGTCCTCTACTGACGCACCGGTTGAGCCCAAAAATACAGAGCACACTTCCTCGTTGTTGACCAACCAGGCCAGGGCCTTCAAGGCGGTGGTCTCGGCGACCTCCTGAGAAACACTCATTTTTTCTCACTTTCGAAAGGGTTTGTTAACCATTCATACCACATTATGAACGTGTCCCTTCTTTCCACAGTTTCAGGTTTCTCTATGGCAGCTCGTGTCTTGATCGTCGACAGCATTTCGGCGAACCGTATCTTGTTGAAAGTCAAACTGGCCAATGCATTCGCTCAGGTTGAGCAGGCTGCCAGTGCCGGGGAGGCGTTAGACCTCCTCGAAAACGAAGCCGCGCCCGACCTTCTGGTGCTGGGGGGCGACCTTGTGGACATGAATGCAATTGACCTTTGTTCGGTCATCAAGAAGCGCCCGCAACTGGCCAATCTGCCGGTCTTGCTGGTGCACACCGACGGCCACCGCGCCGATCTGATTGATGCGCTGCGTGTGGGGGCCGATGACTCCTTTGACATGTCAGTCAGCACCGACGCGCTGCTGGCCCGCATCCGCTCAATCGTACGCGCCCGCAACAGCTTTGAGGAACTGCGCCTGCGCGAAAGCACCGGACATATTCCCGGACTCGCCGAAACGCCCGCCGCGTTTGACTCCCCCGCGTCCGTGCTGATCGCTGCCCGCAATGAAACCGAAGGCGCGCGCTGGCAGGCGCAGCTGTCCAAGCTTGCCCCCTTTGCCCTGCGCCACCAGATGGAAGCCGACATCATGCGCAACATGGGGCAGTTCACTGCGCCGGATGCCATTGTCATTTCCCTCGCCGTGGCGGCTCCGGAAGAAGCCCTGCGCCTGCTCGCGGAAATCCGCGCCCGCGCCGCCACGCGCCAGGCCGCTGTGTTGGTTGTGCTGGATGAAAACGACGACACCGCGCGGATCAATGCGCTGGACCTTGGGGCCAATGACGTGATTGCCGACGGTTTCCATGCCGAAGAGGCAGTGCTGCGGCTCGATAAGATGATTGCCCGTAAGCGCCTGACCGATCGCCTGCGCCAGAAAGTCGAGGACGGTCTGACCGCCTCGGTCACCGACCCGCTGACCGGCCTGTTCAACCGCCGTTACGCGATGCCGCATCTGGACAACATGGCGCAACGCGCCACCGGGCACAGCGACCAGACCGGCGATTTTGCCGTGATGCTGGCCGATCTCGACCACTTCAAAGAGGTGAATGACAAATATGGCCACGCTGCTGGCGACATCGTGCTGGCCGAGATTGCCCGCCGTATGCGCGCCAACATCAAATCCGCTGATCTGATTGCCCGAATGGGCGGCGAGGAATTCCTTGTGGTGGTGCAGACCGACAACCGCGAAAGCGCGGCCAAAGTGGCCCAACGCCTCTGCGATGTGGTGCGAGCGGAACCGGTTTATCTGCGCGGCCGCGACATCCAGATCCCTGTGACCGTCAGCATCGGCGTCGCCATGGGCAGCGACATGCTGGCAGCCAGGAAAGCCAAATTTGGCGGCGGCGAAGACAGCCTGGCCAGCGCCCTGATCGATCAAGCGGATCAGGCGCTTTACGGCGCCAAGGCGGACGGGCGCGACAAGGTGCTGCTGTCGTTCGCTGCGGCTTAAATCAAGCGCCGTTGGGGGCGCTGCCCCCGCCCCATCCTGTGATGGGGCTCCCCCGGGATATTTATCGACAGATGAAGATCAGGGCTGTTTGGAGGAGCGTGGCTTGCCATCCTTAGACGGATGTTTCTTATTTTTGTGCCCTTTCTCCAGCACTTCTTGAAGCCTGTCGGCATAGGCCGCACGCTCCGCATCACTCATCGACAGGATTTTCTGCAGAAGCACCTCACGAGCCACTTTTCGACGATTTTCGCTTGCCTGATCCAACGTCGTGACCAAGTCGCGCAGCGCCGCCTCGTCAAACGGGCTGGTGCGTAAAACCGCGAGCGCCTCTTTGTAATGTTGATGGTCTGCCCGATGATCCACGTCACCTTTACGGTAGGCGTCCCGGATGGCGCGGCCGACTTCGCGCTTGTCATCAAAGGTCAGCGCCTTGATGTGGGGCGAGCCGTATCGGTCTGACACCGGGGGTTTTGATCCATGTCCGCGGATGCTGATCGCCGCGCCGCCAACAACGCCGATGATCAACAGGTTCAAGGCCAGCGATCCGATAAGGAGCGCACGGGTCAAGCGGCGGGGTTTAGGGGTGGGCAATTCGCTTTTTGGCTCAGTCATGCTCACTCCTCCGCTGTAAAATCAAAGGCATAGGTATCATCCAGATCAGAGAGATAGCTTTGAGCGGTCTCTCCATAAATATCAAGGCCCAGGGTATTCTGCATAAAAGTAGTGCCAGACGCGACGCCGATCCAGACACCGGCCACCCCAGCCATAGCCACGCCACTGAGCGCGGGCCAGCCGCCGACGGCCGCCACCAACGCTGCCCAAAGGCTTGGTCGCAACGGTGGTGCAGACGGGACAGGTTCCGCAACCTGGAGCCCCTCGGCCTCACTCAGCACCCGTGCCAGAAGGTCAGGCGACGGGGTGGCGCGGCTGTCATTTCGGGCCGCTGCAAACAGATCGTCCAGCATATCGTCGTCAAACTTCTCAGCCATCGGTATACCCCAGTGCCTCGCGCTGGCTAGCCAAAGCCTGTGCCAACGCCCGTTTACCCCGCGCCGTGAGGCTTTCCACCGCCTCGACGCTGATCTCCATGATCTCCGCAATCTCGGGATTGCTTTGACCCTCTATGTGCCGCAGCACCACTGCCTGCCGTTGCCGGTCCGGCAATGTTGCCAACGCGTTTTGCAAAGCATCCGCACGGGCACGGTCCTGCATTTCTTGGGCCGCCGATTTGGCCCCGTCTTCCGGTTCTGGAATGGCATCTAGCGCCACCCCTTTTGTCTTACGCAACCGGTCGGTGCACAGATTGGCGGTCACGCGATACAGCCAGGTTGTCACCTTGGCCTCACCCTGCCGCCAGTCAGGCGCCTGCTTGAACAGCCGGATCATTGCCTCTTGTGCCACATCTTCGGCCTCTGCCCGATCCCCCAACATGCGGAAGGCATGCGCAAAGGCGCGCGGCGTCAACCGCAGCGTCAAAACCCGCGCCGCCGAACCGTCACCGTTGGCATATAGCACCAACAAGGCGTCGTCCGGCGTGTCCTCCTGTTGATCGTAAGGCATCGTCATAGTCTCGATGGCTAGCCTCTCATGGGCGGTTGTGCAATCAGTCTCAGTTGGGCGGCCCGAAGGCCGCCCTCCCGTGAGCGGGATCAGTTGTCCTGCGTATCGCCACGCTTTTTAAAGCCACGCGCTTCTTTGGCAGCATCCCATTCTTCCTGAGAAATCGTGCCGTCGCCATTGGTGTCGAGCTTCTTGAACATCTCCGCCTTACGCTCAGAGCGCTTGGTCTTGCGCTCTGCCTGCGCGGTTTCGAACTCGGCTTTGGAAATCTTGCCGTCGCCGTCCGTGTCCAGCTTCTCGATCATCTTAGCCGAGCGATCTGTTTTGGGTTTCATCTCATCCACGCTCAACTGCCCGTCGCCATTGGCATCCATCCGGCTGATCATGCGATCCAGCTTTTTCACCATTCGCTCGTTGCCTTGGGATTCGGCATGTGCGGTCAGCTCTTCTTTGGTGATCACCCCGTCGCCGTTGGCATCGATGCCGGCAAAACGCTCTGCAGCCTTCGCCTGCAGATCTTCAGCGGTGATAAAGCCATCGCCATTGGTGTCGAGTTGCTCAAAGCTTGGCATCTGCCCGCGCATGTGGCGCATCTTGCCGCCTTCTTTGGCGGAAGCGGACACGGCGGTCACACCCAGGGCTGCAATCACTACGGCGCTGATCATCATTGTGCTCTTCATGGTGGTCTCCTTTTGGGCCTGTCTCATGGTTGTCTGCGTCGGCTCATTGCCTGTTCAGTGATAGTAAAACGCGGCGCCTCAGAGTTTCCGTCGCACATTCTCAATCTTTTTTTGGCAAGACTGTTTTGAGGGGGCTTTTGCGACATCGCGACGCAAGTCAGATTGCCCCCTTTCATGTTTGCGCAAACCGACACATCTTGGCCACGCGAGCACCGAGGGGAAACGTGATGAGTGAAACCAATATGTCTGATGCGGTCATTGCCGAAGAGGACCGCCCAATGAAGCAAGCCTTGTATCGAGGCTGGCGTCGTAAATGCCCAAATTGTGGGACAGGCCCGATGCTTAAGGGCTATCTGAAAGTCCGCGACCATTGCCCGGTCTGCAAAGAGGACCTGAGCCACCACCGCGCCGATGACGGCCCGGCTTATCTGACGATTCTTGTGGTCGGCCACCTGCTGGCCCCGCTGTTGCACGTGGCCTTTGTGCACTGGCGGCCTGACCCGTTCATTCTTTTCACCGTTTTTTCGGTTGGCTGCGTCGGGCTCTCACTCTACCTTCTGCCGAGATTGAAGGGGTGTGTGGTCGCTTTCCAATGGGCGCGCCGGATGCACGGGTTCAAATAGAGCCCGGCCACCCCATCCTGTGAGGGGAGCACAGCATGACCAACGCCACCACAGTGGACAAAACCGCGATCCGCAACGCCGCCACGGTGATTGTGCTCAGAGATCGTGACACCAATCCACAAATCCTGATGGGCCAGCGCGGCGCCAAGGCGGCGTTCATGCCCAACAAGGTGGTGTTCCCCGGCGGGGCGGTGGACCTTGAGGATGCCGACATCCCGCTGGCCGCGCCGATCTCCGACTTTTGCAGCCAGCGTCTGCTGGAAGACCGGCGCGAAGACACAAGCGAAAGCATCGTGCACGCGCTGGCCGTCGCCGCTATTCGCGAACTCTGGGAAGAGACCGGCCTGATCCTTGGCACCCAAGGCAACTGGTCGATCACGCCCCCTGCGGATTGGGAAACCTACGCGGCCACCGGCCACGTGCCCACCGCAGAGGCCCTGCAATTTGTCTTCCGCGCCATCACCCCTCCGGGCCGCCCGCGCCGCTTTGACGCGCGCTTCTTCCTGTTGGATGCAGACGAAATCACCAGCGATCTGGATGACTTCTCCGCCGCCTGCGAAGAGCTCTCCCATCTGCAGTGGATTCCGCTCAAAGAAGCCCGCAGCTTTGATTTGCCCTTCATCACCGAGGTGGTGCTGGCCGAGATCGAAGCCCGCGTGACCGACCGAACTCCACCCGAGGCGGTGCCGTTCTTCCGCAATGATGATGAAGAGAGCCTGTTTTTGCGCCTCAAAGGCCGCTTGCCGGATCTGAACGGGCGAGACGATTAAGCCAAAAGCACCAGCGTCAAGATCGACACCGCCAAAAGCGCCATGCCGAGGTATTCGCGGCGGCTGATGGTCTCTTTGAAGATCAACACTGTGCCGAGGATGCCAAACACCAGTTCGATCTGCCCCACCGCTTTCACATAAGCCGCATTTTGTAGCGTGAAGGCAGTGAACCAGCAAAACGTCCCTGCCATGCTGGTCAGCCCAATGAACCCCGCGCTGCGCCAAGCCGACAACACCCGCCCCACTTCCCCCGGTTCGCGCAGCGTGAGCCAAAGCCACATGCTGACCATCTGCATCAGCGTCACGGCCGCCAAGGTTACCAGCGCGCGCAACAATGGCGCATCCGTAACCACCTCAAGCGACGCGCCGCGATAACACACGGCTGAGACCCCAAACAGCGCCCCCGCCACCAAGCCCAGCGCCGCCGAAGGCGTCAAAACCCGCCGCCAGCCGGTCGCCTCGGCTTCAATCGGCCCGGACAAAACCAAAACCCCACCAACGCCAATGGTGATCGCAATCAGCCCCACGCCGGAAATGGTTTCCGAGAACAGCACCAAGCCAATCAACGCCGTGAAAAACACTTCGCTTTTGATGAAGGCCATGCCGACAGCAAAGTTGCGCCGCCCAAACAGCATCACCGTGCAGACCGTCGCCGTGATCTGCGCCGCACCGCCTACAGCGCCAAACAACCAGAAACTTGGCGTGACATCCGGCAAGGTTACACGGCCCGTGGCCACCAGCGTCGCCAGGACTGCCGCAGCAATGGGCGCGGAATAGACAAACCGCGCAAAGGTCGCGCCCGCGGCGGACAAAGACACCTGCGCCAGATGTTTTTGCAACATGAAGCGCACAGTTTGAAAAGCGGCGGCGGCGACGGAGGCGATGATCCAGAGTTCCATGGCCGCCTTGATGCCCAGCTAAGCCATGGAAGTCACGAGAAAGATTGTACCCTTACACGCGCCGCTGTCAGCCATCCCGTTTCCAAAGCGGATGCGCCACCGGGTCCTTGCGCCGCCAGAAAAACCGCCGAAACATCTCGCCATAAGAGGCAAAATAATAGCCGTCGTTGCGCGACAGGTAGCGCTCCCGATTGCTGCGAAACAGCTCCGGCAGGCGATACCACGGCATCTTGGGGTGCATGTGATGCACCACATGTAGATTGTTGTTCAGGAAAATCCACGCCAGCGGCCCACGATCCTCAATGATCACCGTCCGCCCCCGCGCCCGCTCATGTGCCTGATGTTCCAGAAAGGTGCGGATTTTGAGGATCGACAGCGCCGCATACGCACAAATCAGATAGGCCCAGCCAGGGACTGCACCAAAAGTCCTCATCCACCAAACAACCACCAAAACCGCAGGCACATGCCACAGCCAGCCTGCCAAAACTCGGCGATCTCCGCCCAAGATCGCCTGCCAATCGCTCACCATAAAACAGACCTGCCCCACCAGCGGCCCCACCAACAACCGTCCCACCAGCGTGTTGTTGAACAAGAGCACAGCCTGCCGCCATTTTGACAAGGCCTGCCAGTCCTCGGCGTAAAGGTAATTGCTCTCCGGATCGTCATAAGGATCAGTCAAACGGCTGTCCAAATGGTGATCCAGATGGGTGTCTTTGAACCGCAGATACGGCACAAACAAACCAATCGCCGGAAACACCAGCGCTGCATTCAACACTTTGTTTTGAAACGGATGTCCATGCAGCACCTCATGACTTAACGAGCTGTGCAATGCCAGCGCGACAATCGTCAGCGCCATGCCCAAAGGCAGCCAAAGCTGCGCCGCCCAAACTGTGCCCAAAGCATAAAGCCCGTAACACCCTGCCACCAAAACCAGCGTGGGCCACTCCACTTTGGGCAAGCGCTGCTCAGCCATGCTGTCGCCCCCAGCGCACACGGGACCAGATCCGCTCGTAAATCACATACATGCTGAACCCCAATCCGGTGTTGATCAGCGCCATCTTTCCCCCAAGAGCCGCTGATCCGGTGGCCAAAATTCCCACCACGGACATCGATATGATGCCAATCACATTCCAAATCACCGCTTTCACGATGGAGCGTTTTTGCGTGTCCATTGCGCCGTCCCGTGCGTCTGTCTTCACAGATGTGTTACCGGCAAAAAAGGCGTTGCAGAATTCTGTATCTGATTAACAAAACTCGACAGCTATGATATTTATCACCATATGATTGAAACTATCGACAAACGTCTGCGCGCAGATCAGTTCCGCAAGCGCCTGGCCACCGCCATGCGCAACAAAGACACCACCCAAGCTGGCCTGGCTCGCAGCATCGGCGTGGACCGCTCCACCATCAGCCAATTGCTGAAGGACCAGGGCGCGCGTCTGCCGAATGCACAAGTCGTGGGTGAATGCGCCGCTGCGCTTGGGGTTTCTGCGGATTGGCTGCTCTCGCTTACCGACAGGCCTGAAAACACCGCCGATATTCTTGCAAACGCTCTGACGGTCACAGAGGCTCCCCGTGCGCTGGTGGATGAACAGATTTTTGCTTGGCACCAAGAAGCTGTCGGCTACAAGATCCGTCACGTACCTGCCGGTCTGCCGGACATGTTAAAAACCAACGACATGTTGGATTGGGAATATGCCCCACATTTGGGCCGCACCACGGAACAGGCGATCAACGCGTCGCGCGACCGGCTGAACTGGATGCGCCAATCGCAATCGGACTACGAAATCGCCCTGCCGATGCACGAGCTGGCCGCCTTTGCCCGCGGCGAAGGCTATTACGCGGGCCTGCCCGAAGACCTACGCGCGCAGCAGCTTGACCACTTTGCCGATCTCAGCAGCCAACTCTATCCGCGCCTGCGCCTCTACCTGTTTGACGCGCGTCGGCTGTACTCCAGCCCCATCACCGTCTTTGGTCCCCTGTTGGCCGTGCTCTATCTGGGCCGCAATTACCTCGCCTTCCGAGACCGCGAACGTGTCACCAGCTTCACCGAGCACTTTGACGACCTGATCCGCCAAGCAGATGTCACCGCCCGCCAAATCCCGGACCATGTCGCCGCCCTCAAATCTGCCCTGTAAACTCATGCGGTAGTCCAGCCAGCAAACGCGTCCCCGCCCCGCTTCTTCTTACCAAAAATATCCTGGGGGAGTCGCAGCGCCGCTGTGACGGGGGCAAAGCCCCCTCTCGCCCTCTGGCTACCCGCGCCTAAACCTTCGGGTCCGGGTTCACCGTAAACCCATCCACGGCGATCACCTGCCCGCTCACCAGCCGCGCCTTGTCGCTGCACAAAAACACCGCCATCTCGGCCACATCCCGCCCCTCCACAAAGGAGCCCAGCGCCGTGCCAGAGGCATAGCCCTCATACACCGCATCCCGCGTCATGCCTTTGGCTTCTGCTTCGCGCGCCAACACCCCTTCCATACGCGGCCCTTCCACCGCGCCGGGACAAATCACATTGGCCCGCACGCCAAACGCCCCCAACTCCATGGCCAGCGTTTTGGTTAGGCCGATGACGGCCCATTTCGCCGCCGCGTAAGGCGCACGATAAGGATAGCCATATTGCCCCGCCGTGGAAGACGTCACCACAATCGCGCCCTGCCCTGCCGTCTTCATCATCGGCGCGGCATATTTGGCCGCCAGAAACGCCCCTTCCAAATTGACCGCCACGCAGGCCTGCCAATCTTGCAGGTTTATGTCTTCCACCGCCGCCGTTGGTCCGGCAATACCGGCATTTGCGCAAAGCGCATCCAGCCCGCCCCAGGTCTCATCAATCTCGGAAAACAGCGCAGCAACAGCACCTTCGTCGGTCACATTCACCTGCGTGCTGCGCCACCGTTTTGGCACCTCTGCCAAAGCCGCCGCATCCACATCCGCAACCCAGACCTGCCAGCCTTCGCGGTCAAACACCTCCGCCATAGCCCGCCCTACACCAGACGCACCCGCGGTGATCAGAACCCGCCCCGTCATCGGGGTTGCCCAACGTAGCGCCCGAGCCCTTCCGGCGCGGGCAAATCGGCCTGCGCCTCGCTGATCATCTTCAGGTTGGCGGCAATTTCCGGACTAAACGGCGCAGGCCGTCGTGTCTCAAGGCTCACGTGGATCAGGATATGCTCCGCTGTCGCTAGCAGTTTCTCGCCCGCATACATCTCATGCCAAAGGTGCATCTTCTTGCCCTCTGCCATCAGCACACGCGTCCGCACGTCAATCACGCTGCCCAGATGGGTCTCGTCGATGTGCCGGATATGCGTCTCCGCCGTGAAGAAGCTGCCCCCCGTCGCGATATACTCCTGATCACACCCAATGATCTCCATCAGCCGGTCACTCGCATCGGCAAAGGCCTGCAAATAGCGGCTTTCGGTCATATGCCCGTTGTAGTCCAACCAATCCACCGGCACCGCACGGCGCACAGTCACGATGGGTTGCGTCGGGTTGGCTATGTCGCTGGCCCTTCGCACCATACCAGCCGCCGCTGAGAGCTTGACGTCGTGCTGGTTGAGCACTGCACCCGATGCAAAATCCTGCGCTTTCAGCGCGCGCATCATGGCAACAAGGTTGTTGTCCCGTATCCGCTCCATTTCCCGGATTGTCAAATGGCCGGACTGTGCGTCACTTTGGCCAGCGATCAGATCCACCAACTCGTCGGTGAACTCCGGCACATCCATCAATTTGGTCCAGGGCCATTCTAGTGCCGGGCCAAACTGCGCCATGAAGTGTTTCATACCCGCCTCACCACCGGCCACACGATAGGTGTCAAACAACCCCATCTGCGCCCAGCGGATGCCAAAGCCCATACGAATAGCCTCATCAATCTCTTCTGTGGTGGCAATGCCGTCTTTCACCAGCCAAAGCGCCTCACGCCACACCGCCTCAAGGAAGCGATCTGCAATATGGGCATCAATTTCCTTGCGCACATGCAATGGGAACATGCCCAGACCCTTGAGCGTCTCCTTGGCGCGTTCGATCAAGTCAGGCGCGTTTTTCTCGGTTGGCACCAGTTCCACCAGCGGCATCAGGTAGACCGGGTTAAACGGATGTGTGACCACAATCTGCTCTGGGCGCGTCGCACAGCCCTGCAATTCACTGGGTTTAAACCCGCTGGTCGAGCTGCCCAAAATCGCCTCGGTGTCACAATGCTCCTGCAGCGTCTGATAAACCTTCCGCTTGAGTTCTAACCGCTCTGGCACGCTCTCCTGAATCCAAGACGCGCCTGCAACCGCCTCAGACATGGTCTCATGAAAGCTCAGCGCGCCTTCCGGCGGCAAAGCCGTATCGCTCAACCCCGGCAAAGACACCCGCGCGTTGGCAATCACCTCGCCAATTTTGCGCTCTGCTTCCGGGTCCGGGTCAAAGACTTGTACATCCCAGCCATTGAGCAAAAACCGCGCGGCCCAGCCGCCGCCAATCACCCCACCGCCAATAATCGCTGCCGTTTTTGTCATGTCATCTCCTGCTTTTTGACCGCCTCAAAAAAGACCCACTAGAAAAAGCACCATGCCGGCACAAAATGCCGCCGAAACTGTTTGACGTTCCGAAAACCGCTTTCGCGCCGCAATTGTTGCCAAACTTACAAGCGCCAGAAGGATCGCAGCCGCTATCCCAATTGAGGCAGAAACAGTCAGCGGATTGTCCGAAGTGGCCGGTTCATGCCCTCCGGCTGCGATCAGGCCGAGCGAAATCGCCATAATAAGCGCTGACCACAAAATGCCCTTCCACCAAACAGCATCGTACTGAAGATAACTCGTCAAGGCAGCCATCACGCCAACCAATACCGCCAAAGTCAAAACTGCAAACATGAAGACCCTCTTTGGAAATGCAAACAACTCAAAGTAGCTAGACCCACATCTCAGATCCACTTCAAGCGCATTTTCAACCCCAATCGGTTTGCTCTTCAGACATGCCTCTGGCGCTGCCTGTCCGTGTCTCCACTTAATTAGCAGGAAACGGGTCGCCGCATGCCCACGCCACGTCATAGCGTCCCCTCAAAAGGAGCGCTTACATGACCATCCAGTTTCACCCATTGCCCGCCGATCACGTGGACGCCATCCGCAACAGCCGCACCGACGCCTACGGCAACACTGTGGAGGTCGCGATCAGCGACGGCGACGGCATCACTTGCCGATCCTGCCTGAAGGTCACGCCCAAAGGCAGGCCCTTCCTGATCCTCGCACATCGCCCGTTTGAAGGCCAAAACGCCTACACCGAGACCGGCCCGATTTTTTTGTGCGAAGATTGTGCTGGCACCGCGCCGTCCAGCACCCTGCCCGACATCCTGACAGCGCCAACCTATATTGTACGCGGCTACTCTGCGGACGAGCGTATTGTCTATGGAACGGGCCAAGTGACCCTGACCGCGAACATTGCGCGTTACGCCGAAAACCTGCTCGCCCGTGACGACATCGCCTTTGTTGATGTGCGCAGCGCGTCCAACAACTGTTTTTTGTGTCGGGTGAAACCTGACTAGCCTAGCCCTGACCAAGCCGGTTTCGCTTTGCGAAACTGGCAGCGCCCGACCCTCCCGTTTTGCCGGAGGCAAACCTTCGGTTTGACGGGAGGGCGCTTCCAGCACCCACCTAGGGTCGCGCGCTGCCTTAAAGGTTAAAATGCCTGCGCCCAAATTCACGCGAACATGCGCACCTCCGCAAAACAGTCGCGATACAGACACCTTACCGACGTGTTGCGCCGCTCTGTGCCCCCCCCCCAAACCGCCAATTCCTAAGCCTGCGTGCGCAGCTGTTGCCGCAACACTCACCCTTTGGGTGCTCGCTTCACCAGCCCCAGTTTCTCGCGCACCTCCGCAGGCCCAATCACCCGCGCGCCCATGTTTTCAATGATGGTGCCCGCCCGCTCCACAAGTTGCCAGTTCTGCGCCAACTCGCCTTTGCCAAGCCACAGATTGTCCTCAAGCCCCACGCGCACATTGCCGCCCGCCAGCACCGCCGCCGCCACATAAGCCATCTGATTGCGGCCCAGCGAGAACGCGCTAAACGTCCACTCATCCGGCACATTATTCACCATCGCCATGAAGGTGTTGAGGTCATCCGGTGCGCCCCACGGCACGCCCATGCACAGCTGCACCAGTGCATCCGGCGCCAGCACGCCTTCTTTGACAAGCTCCTTGGCAAACCACAGATGACCGGTGTCAAAGGCCTCAATCTCGGGCTTAACCCCAAGATCAGTCATCATTTTTCCCATGCTACGCAGCATGCCGGGGGTGTTGGTCATCACATAATCGGCTTCGGCAAAATTCATCGTGCCGCAATCCAATGTACAGATTTCCGGCAAGCATTCCGCCACATGTGCCACCCGTTCCGTGGCGCCCACCATGTCTGTGCCATCGACCGTGGGCAGCGGGCTTTCCACGCCGCCAAACACAATGTCACCCCCCATGCCGGCGGTCAGATTGAGCACCATATCCACCTCGCTGTCGCGAATACGGTCGGTAACTTCGCGGTAGTAGCCAAGGTCGCGGCTCGGTGCGCCAGTCTCCGGATCACGCACGTGGCAATGCACCACTGCCGCACCGGCTTTGGCCGCCGCAATCGCGCTCTCAGCAATCTGTTTTGGGCTACGCGGCACATGCGGGCTGCGATCCTGCGTGCCACCCGATCCGGTCACGGCACAGGTGATGAAAACCTCGCGGTTCATTTGCAAAGGCATGGCGATTCCTTTCGTGTTCCTTGCCCAAGCGTACCGCACTTGCTGCGCAACACTTTTCATTCTACGAAGCCAATATGTCTATTTCCGCAGAAACCAGCGTTTTCCGCCACGACCCGGCCCCTCTGAACGTCGCCATTCTGGTGCTGGATGACTGCAACACGCTCAGCTTCGCCGCCGCCGTGGACCCCATGCGCGCCGCCAATCGCCGCGCCGGAAAAAACCTGTTTGACTGGCAGTTTTACACCGCAACCGATGCCCCAGCCTCGCTCACAAGTGGATTACAAATCAACGGGTTAGCCATTGACCAACTGCTGCGCTGCGATCTTTTGTTGGTCGTGGCTGGCTTTCGATTAGAAGAGCAAGCGACCCCACGCCTATCGGCCTCCCTGCGACGGCTCTATGCCACCGGCACCACCATCGCCGCCATCGACGGTGGTCCGTGGATTCTGGCAGAAGCCGGCTTACTGGACGGTCACAACGCCACCACCCACTGGGAGGACATCGAAAAATTCTCCCAACAATTCCCGAAGGTTACAACGCTCCGAGACCGATTCTGCATCTCTGACCGCATTGCCACATCCGGCGGCGCCAGCCCCTGCATCGACATGATGCTCTACCTTATTGAGACCCGCTACGGCGCGGATCTCGCCCGCCGCGTCAGCAGCGCCTTTGTCTACGACCCCATGCCCGCCAGCGCCCAACGCCCCATCTCCATCCCCCGTGCGATCCATCATCACCCAAAGGTGATCAAGGCGCTGGACCTTATGGGCCAAACCCTAGAATCCCCACTATCCATCCCGGAAATTGCAACAAAAACAGGGCTTTCCACACGCACTTTGGAACTCAACTTCCAAACCCACCTGCGCAAGTCGCCGCAAGCGGTCTACCTGACCATGCGCCTCGAAGAGGCTCTGCGCCTCGCGACAGACACGCAAACCCCGGTGCGCGACATCGCCTTGGCCACAGGCTTCAACAGCCCCACCAGCTTTGCCCGCGCCTTCAAAGCCGCGCATGGCGCCTCTGTGCGATCCTTACGCAACAAACGACACTAAGCCACTGATTTTATGAGCCTCTAACGCGCTACCGCCAACAAGCCGTCCACATCCAGATGGGTCTCGATGTGATCGGCCAAGCGATCCAACACCGCTTCCACGGTGGCGTCATAGCCCTCGTTGCCCACCTCCGCACCCAATGCCGCCATCCACGCCCGCCGGAACCCGTCGTCCCGGAACATACCGTGCAAATAGCTGCCGGACACACGTCCATCCTCAGACACAGCCCCCTCATCACGCCCATCCACAGTCGCAAACGGCCGCGCCCGATCCGCCCCATCCGTGCGCCCGATGTGGATTTCATAGCCCCGAAACGCCTGCCCCGAGGCCACATGCTGTGCGGCGGTTTCCGTCAACCGCTTGTCCGGTGTCATCTCGGTAATCACGTCCAGCAGGCCCAGACCTTCCGTCGTGCCAGCCGGGCCTTCGATGCCGTCTGGATCGCGCACTTCTCGGCCAAGCATCTGATATCCGCCACAAATCCCCAGCACATGGCCGCCACGGCGCACATGCGCCAGAAGATCCACATCCCAGCCCTGCTCCCGCAGAAACGCCAGATCGCCACGCGTGGATTTGCTGCCTGGAATGATCACCACATCTGTGTCGCCCGGAATCGGCTCCCCTGCCCGCAACATCGTCAACGACACGCCCGGCTCCTGCGCCAACGGGTCCAGATCGTCAAAATTCGCAATTCGCGACAGCCCAAGGCAAACCACATTCAACCCGCCAACCTTTTTGGCGTTCTTGATGTCGAGCGCATCTTCGGCGGGCAATTTCCAAGCCTCGCCAAAATACGGCAACACCCCAAAGCCCGCCCATCCGGTCGTGTCTTTAATCAGCTCGTAACCATCATCAAACAAACTGGGATCACCGCGAAATTTGTTCACAAGGAAGCCCGCCACCAGCGCCGCGTCCTCTTCGGAAATCACCGCCTGCGTGCCAACGATCTGCGCGATCACGCCGCCCCGATCGATGTCGCCAGCCAAAACCACCGGCACATTCGCCGCCTGCGCAAAGCCCATATTGGCAATGTCGCCCTGGCGCAAATTGACCTCCGCCGGGCTGCCCGCGCCCTCGACAATCACCAGATCATTGTTTGATTTCAGTCGGTTGAAGCTTTCAAGCACAGCCTCCATCAGCTGTGGTTTCAGCTTCGCATACTCGCGCGCCTTCACCGTGGTCAGCCGTTTGCCCTGCACCACAACCTGAGACCCCACATCGGTCTCCGGCTTCAACAGCACCGGATTCATATCCACCGTTAACGCTTTGCCACAAGCCAAAGCCTGCAACGCCTGCGCCCGGCCAATCTCGCCGCCGTCGCTGGTCACGGCGGCATTATTGGACATGTTTTGCGGCTTAAATGGTGCCACAGACAGCCCCCGGCGCGCCGCCGCCCGGCACAGCCCCGCCACCAACATCGACTTACCGACATTGGAGCCCGTGCCTTGAATCATAAGTGCTTTGGTCACGTCACACCTGCTTGGGCAAAAATGCCTCAACGGCTGCGGAAGCGATCACCAACACATTGCCGTCATCCGGATTGGTCACATTCATACCGCCGAACACAGCTTTGACCTCAGCCCGCCCACGCGGCAACTTCTCTGCCAAGGCGACGCAATCCACCTTCTCTGGTTCCTGCACGCCGACCGTCACCTGCACTCGCATCTCTTTGGGGTCTTTACCCAGCGCGGCAAACATCGGGATCGCGGAATGGCGGATCGCATCTTCAATCGCCCGCGCGGCGGCCTTGGTATAGTCCTGACCATATTGGTCGTTGCCCATGCCCATTTCGATGATGAAACGCTGATCGCTCATGCCGCAACCTCCACATCCAGCGCAACCGAGATCGCCACATTGGCAATCACCGTTGGGTTGCCACCATCCTCACGCGGCACATCCAATCCGCCTTTCACAGGATTTACAGTGACTTGGCCATAGGGAAAGATCGCGGCAATGACGTCTACGTCGACTTTCTCAGGCTGCTGCACGGCCACCTCTACGGTGATGATCATCTCGGATTTGTCTTTGCCAAACAGCTCCGCGAGATTGATCGAATTGTGCCACAACGCGTCTTTCACAGCCCGCGACGCTGCTTCTGTATAGTCCAGCCGCCGCAGCGACGAGCCCATGCCGAATTCGGTGAGCAAGCGTTTTATCATGTTGATTTGCCTTTGAAAACTGAACGGACAAAAACAATCAAGGCGACAGCCACGATGACAAGTTCAACCTTGAACGTCCAATGTGCCATGAAGGATTTGATCCAATGATCATGTGTGGCCTGCACGGTCACAAGCGTCGTGGTACCGTCAAAAAACGGCCAACCCCAGCTTACTTTCCCGGCTATGCTGTCCAACATCAGGTGGAATAGCGCACCAACGCCAACGGCTGCAATGAACGACCTCCTGAGGACCAGCCCGACAAGCAAAAAACCAGCCCAAATGATAGGGCGATGGGTCAGATACTCATGGTGATGCGTGCTGCGATTGTCCACCAAATGAAACCAAAGCATATCCAAATCCGGGGCGATGCTCCCGATCAGAATTCCCCAGAAAACAGCTTTGGAAACACCGGCTGCCTGTGCGCTCTTAGCGGCAAGATAGCCAGCCGGCAGGTGCGCAACCAACATTATTAGAACTCCACCCCAGCCTGCGCCTTGATCCCATCGCGGAACGGATGCTTCACCAAAGTCATCTCGGTCACCAAATCCGCCGCCTCAATCAGCTCCGGTTTGGCATTGCGCCCGGTCAACAAAACATGGGTCATCTCTGGCTTTTCGCTCAGAAGGAAATCGACCACGTCGTCAATGTTCAGATAGTCGTTGCGCAGCGCAATGTTGATTTCATCGAGCATTACAAAGCGGTTCGCGGGATCGCGGATCAACTGCTTCGCCAGTTCCCAGCCCGCTTCGGCCTTGGCGATGTCACGCTCGCGGTCCTGCGTTTCCCAGGTAAACCCTTCGCCGGACACGTGAAATTTCACCTCTTCCGGAAAATGCTCTTCCAAAAACGCACGCTCGCCTGTGGCCATCGCGCCCTTGATGAACTGCACCACAGCCACCGGCATCTCGTGCGCAATACAACGCATGATCATGCCAAAGCCGGAGGATGATTTGCCCTTGCCAGGCCCAGTGTGCACCATGATCAGACCTTTTTCCTCGGTCTTCGTGGCCATCATTCGGTCGCGTGCGGCTTTGATTTTCGCCATCTTGGCCTTGTGGCGTTCATTTTGTTCGACGCTATCAGACATCTGCCTCTCCGTTCCCGCTTGACTTAACCGCCATGATTGCCCATTCGGGATGTTGCTGGTTCCTGCTCATTTGAGCAGGTGAAAAGGGAATGTGAAACGGGCCCAACGTCAAGGCCCAAAGCGCAGCCGCCCCCGCGACCGTGACCGGAGAGGTCCACCACAGTCACTGGAGATATCCGGGAAGGCAGGTGGGCCGCAGGCAGATGCCGTAATCCGCAAGCCGGGAGACCTGCCAGCGGACATGACATGTACCGGACGGGGTGTTTCGGTGTCGGGCTGCCCAAGGGAGTCCCACGCCTGCCTTGTCCAGAAAAAGGACCGAACCCATGGCTGACGCATCTGCGCCTGTCGATCTGCTTGTCTGCACCTCTTGTCGTGCCGGACAGCCGACGGACGTCGAAGGCCCCCGCCCAGGCACGCAACTGTTTGACGACCTTTGCGCAGCGGACTTGCCTGACAATGTAACCGTGAAAGGCGTGGCCTGTTTTTCCAATTGTGACCAAGGCTGTTCGATCACAATCCGGGGCGGTGACGAACGCTGGACTTATGTCTACGGCAACTTCACCGGAGCCGACGTTGATCTCGTTGCTGAAGGCGTCACCAAATACGCCGCCACTGCCGATGGTCTTGTGCCATGGCGCGAGCGGTCCACTCACTTTCGTAAAAATTGCATCGCGCGCATTCCACCACTGGAGATCCCTGAATGAGCACCCTTGAGAAACTCCCCGTCACCGTCATCACCGGTTTTCTCGGCTCCGGTAAAACCACTTTGGTGCGTGGCCTGATGCAGAATCCGCAGGGCAAGCGCCTTGCCGTGATCGTAAATGAATTTGGCGATGTGGGTGTGGATGGCGAGATCCTGAAATCCTGCGCCATTCCGGATTGCCCGGCGGAAAATATTCTGGAGCTGGCCAACGGCTGCATCTGCTGCACCGTGGCGGATGATTTTATCCCAACCATCGAAGCGCTTATGGCGCTGGAACCACGCCCGGAACATATCCTGATTGAAACCTCCGGTCTGGCTCTGCCAAAGCCGCTTTTGAAGGCGTTTGATTGGCCCGATATCCGCTCCAAGATCACCGTGGACGGCGTGATTGCACTCGCCGATGCCGAAGCCGTCGCCGATGGCCGATTTGCCACCAACGTTGCCGCAGTGGATGCGCAGCGGGAAGCCGATGAAGGGTTGGACCATGAGACGCCGTTGTCGGAAGTCTTTCAGGATCAAATCAACTGCGCCGACATCGTGTTGTTGACCAAGCCTGACCTGGCTGGCCCCGACGGCACCGCCAAAGCCAAAGACATCGTGCTGAAAGCTGCCCCACGTGCGTTGCCAGTTGTCGAAGTGGCCGAAGGCGAAGTCGACCCTCGTGTGATTCTGGGGCTCGAAGCGGCTGCGGAAGACGACATTGATGCGCGTCCGTCCCATCACGAGGACCATCATCACCACCACGATCACGACCATGATCACGACGACGATCACCACCATCATCACGGCCATGACCACGATCACGATGCGTTTAACAGCATTGTGGTGGACGTGCCGGAGCAAGCTGATCCAGCGGCTTTTGCGGCCAAGATTGAGAAAATGGCCAAAGATCAGAACATCTTGCGCGTGAAAGGCTATGCGGCTGTGACCGGCAAACCGATGCGTCTGTTGGTGCAAGCGGTTGGTGCGCGGGTGCGTCATCAGTTCGACCGCCCATGGAAACCCGAAGAAGGCCGCCAGGGCCGCATGGTCGTGATTGCCGAACAGGGTGACGTAAACGTCGAAGCGATCCGCGCAGCTCTGGTAGACTAAACCCCATGCACGTTGTCTTTCGCGAAAGCCATGGTCTGGATGAGGCCGACACTCCAATGGATCTGGGTCAAACCCCGGCCGATCTTGTGGTGCTGTCCTTCTCTGACAGTGACCTTGGAGCTTTCGCGGCAGGCTGGCACCGCAGCAACGGAGACTTGCCCACGCTGCGGTTGGCCAATCTGACGGCGCTCAAACATCCGCTGTCGGTAGACACCTACATCGAACAGACATTGGTGGGCGCCAAGGCCATCTTGATCCGCCTGATCGGGGGCATTTCCTACTGGCAATATGGCATCCAACAGGTGCAGGCCTTGGCGCTGGAAAAAGGCATCGCGCTGGCGGTGTTGCCAGCCGACGGTCGGCCTGATGAGCGGTTGGACGAAGTCTCCACCCTGCCCGCCTCGACGCTCCATCGCCTGACACACCTGTGTGACACGGGCGGCGCGATTGCGGCACAGGCTGCATTGGCACAACTGGCTCTGGCTGCGGGGCTCTATGCCAAACCAGTGATGGGCTCCAAAGCCCTGCCAGATCACGGCGGCTGGACTCCTGAAACTGGCCTGTGTGACCCGTTGGCGGGCCGCAGTACCGACAAACCACTGATCGCGCTGACGTTTTACCGCGCCTATGTAAGCTCTGCAGATACCGCCCCTATTGAAGCGCTGTTTGAGGAGTTCCGTGGCCGTGGCTTTGACGTGATTGGTCTTTTTGCGCCATCGCTGAAAGTGCCAGCGTCTGCAGCATGGATGGCGGACACGCTCCAACAGCTCTCCCCCGACGCCATAGTGAACGCCACGTCCTTCTCCGGCAAAGGTGACAATGGCACCTCCCCTTTGGATGCCACCGATGCGCCAGTGTTCCAGGTCGCGCTCGCCACCTCACGCAAAAAAGCCTGGTCCGGATCCGAGCGCGGCTTGGCGCCAGCGGACCTCGCCATGCATGTCGTGCTGCCAGAAGTGGACGGGCGTCTGTTTGCAGGCGTGAGTTCATTCAAGGAACCGGGCAAGAAAGACCAAGCGCTGGAGTACTCCCGCTTTGCCCATCGCGCCTTGCCAGAACGCATTGCGTCCGTGGCCGACAAAGTTGAAGGCTGGGTGTCGCTTGCGCAGAAAGCCAATACGGACAAACAGATCGCCTGCGTTCTGAGCACCTATCCGGGCAAAGACTGGAACATGGCGCATGCAGTTGGACTAGATCCTCTCGCCAGTGTGGAAGCTGTTCTTGGCGACTTGCAGAACGCTGGATTTCAAACCGCACATGCGGGCAAACTCGAAGACGCGTTACTGACGGAAACTCTGTCCTGGTCTCTAGCGGACTACCACGCCACGTTGGCAACGCTCCCCGAAGCACTGCGCGACGACCTGACCGAAGTTTGGGGCGCTCCTGAAAACGACCTAACATTTGCCGACGGTGCATTCCACTTCAAAGCCACCAAACGCGGCAACGTGCTTGTGGCCTTGCAGCCCGAACGTGGCAGCGATCAGCAACGCGAAGATGAGTACCATGACCTCTCCCGCGTGCCGCGCCACAGCTATGTCGCCTTCTACCTCTGGCTCCGCCATGCGCTCAATTCTGACGCGCTGATCCATGTTGGCGCCCACGGCACTCTGGAGTGGCTGCCGGGCAAATCCGTGGCGCTGTCCGCAGAGTGTTGGCCCGAAGCGCTGATTGGCGATCTGCCTGTGATCTACCCGTTTATCGTGAACGACCCCGGTGAGGCCGCCCAAGCCAAACGCCGGATCAACGCGCTGACGCTTGGGCACGTGCCACCGCCGCTCAAACAATCCGCGACGCCAGAGCGATTTGCCCGTTTGGAAACCATCCTTGATGAGTTCTCCAATGCCGACGGGTTGGACCCCAAACGCCGAGACCGGCTGCAAACCGACATTCGCGACGAGGCCGAAGCGCTTGGTTTGCAAGCGGAGTTGGGTCTGGACGACGCGACATCTCTGGCCGAAGCCATCACGCGCATCGACACGTTTGTCTGCGACATCAAAGAAAGCCAATTTGGCGACGGCTTGCATATTTATGGTCGCGCGCCACTAACCGAGGGAAGCTTTGATGCCGCCCCCTCCGCGAATGCCGAGCGTGACGCGCTGATCAAAGCGCTCGAAGGCAAACGCATTGAAGCAGGTCCGTCCGGCTCACCTTACCGAGGCCGGCATGATGTGCTGCCTACGGGGCGCAACCTCTATACCACGGACCCGCGCTCGGTTCCGTCGCGGTCTGCTTACGCACAGGGTGTGAAACTTGCAGAAGAGCTGGTGCGCCGCCATTTGCAAGAAGAAGGCGACTACCCCAAAAACCTGATCGTGGACCTCTGGGGCTCCGCCACCATGCGCACAGCAGGCGAAGAATTTGCCATGGCGCTGCATCTTCTGGGCGCGAAACCTGTTTGGGACGAGGGCAGTGAGCGTGTATCTGGTGTGGAAATCTTGCCCATCGCGTTGCTGGACCGACCACGCATCGACGTCACCTTGAGGGTCTCGGGCCTGTTCCGCGACGTCTTCTCAACGCTCTCAACGCTTTTTGGCCAAGCCGTGAAAGCGCTTGCAGAGCGCGACGAGGCCGCAGACTGGAACCCATTTGCGGGCCGCATCACCGCTCCGCGTGTCTACGGCCCTGCGCCGGGCAGCTACGGGCTTGGCATGGGACACGAGATCGAAAACTACTCCGACGAAGGCCGAAAATCCGCTGGCGAGGCTTGGCTCAACGCTTCTTCCTACGCGCTCGACACCGGCGAAGGTACCAAAGACCTTGATGGCATTCGCGACCGGGTTGGCGCGGCGGACAGTTTTGTACATTTGCAAGACCTTCCGGAAACCGATGTGCTTGTGGCCTCAGATTATGCTGCGCACGAGGCAGGGTTTGCCGCGGCGCAAGCCATAACGGGTGGCAACGCAAACCTGTATCATGTCGACAACACCAATCCTGAAAAACCGCGTGCGCGCAGCTTGACCGAGGAAATCGCTCGCGTAGTACATGCCCGCGCGACCAACCCGGATTGGCTTGCCGGGATGATGCGCCACGGCTTCCGTGGCGGTGCGGAGATTGCTGCAACGCTGGATCATATGGGCGCTTTTGCCAATCTGGCTGGCGCCGTGCCACCCCAGCTATTTGACGCCTACCATGATGCCACTTTGGGAAACGACGATATTGTCGCCTTCCTTGAGCGTGAAAACCCACAAGCGCTGGCCGCCATGCGCGATCGTTTTGCTGCGCTTCATGACGCTGGCCTGTGGATCACCCGCCGCAACTCCATTCTTGCCAATCTGGAGCAAGCTTCATGAGCCGTCCGGACGCCAAAGGCTGGTGCCCCGGCGCCTATAAACCGATGATGTCCGGCGATGGTCTGGTGGTGCGCGTGCGCCCAGTTATGGCCCGTTTGACGCAGGAACAGATTCTGGGCTTGTGCGAAACAGCAGACCGATTTGGCTCTGGCCTGATCGACTTGACGAGCCGCGCCAATTTGCAAATTCGCGGCGTCAAAGAAGAAGATCACGAGGCAGTTCTGGCAGAGCTACACAAACTCGACCTGCTGCCAGACGATCCTGCCCTCGAAAGCCGTCGCAATATCCTTATCCCGCCGATGTGGCGCGAAGACGATGACACACATCGCGTGGCGTCCGAATTGGTCGCGCGCCTTGGTGAACTCCCAGACCTGCCGCCCAAAATGGGTTACGCCATCGACATTCAAGGCGGCCCGCAACTCTCTGACAAATCAGCAGACTTCCGCTTTGAACGCGACACCAATGGCGGCCTTATCCTACGCGCCGATGGCGCCTCTCGTGGTCGCGTTGTGACTGTGGACGCCGCCGTCGACGCCCTGTTGGAGATGGCGCGGTGGTTTGTTGACACGGATGGGCCGACCCGCCGCCGTATGGCCGCACATGTGGCTCTGACGCCTTTGCCTGCGGACTGGCAAGCCGTGCCCCCCGCCGCATTGCAAAAACCGCCAGTGCCCGGTGACACAGAAATTGGCGCCTTGTTTGGCGTGGCGTTTGGTCAGATCGAAGCGGCGCAACTGGCCAACCTGATAACCGCAACCAAAGCAGAGGCGATGCGTGTCACCCCATGGCGGTTGTTCCTGCTGGAGGGAGCAGACATTGTTGAAACTGACGCCTTTATCACCGACACGCATGATCCGCTGCTGCATGTGGACGCCTGCCCTGGCGCCCCGTTGTGCAATTCCGCAACCGTAGAGACTCGCCAACTGGCCCGCCAACTGGCGAACCATTTGCCAACGCCCCTGCACGTCTCCGGCTGTGCCAAAGGCTGCGCCCTGCCGCGCCCCTGTGCGACAACATTGGTCGGCAATGACGGCGCATTTGATCTTGTGAAAAACGGCCGCCCATGGGATGCGCCTGTGAAAACCGGCCTCACGCCGAGCACCTTACTTGAAGCCCGAGGAGAGCTTTAGTGCCTTACGAATACGAAAAAAACGGTCAGGCGATCTATGACGAAAGCTTCGCCACCATCCGGCGCGAGGCCGATCTGGCCGGGTTTGACAAAGACGAAGAACAGGTTGTGGTGCGTATGATCCACGCGGCCGGCATGGTTGGTTTGGAAAAGCATGTGAAATTCACCCCCGGTATGGTCGCCGCTGCGCGCAAAGCCATGGAAGACGGCGCGCCGATCTTCTGTGACGCGCGCATGGTCAGCGAGGGTGTGACCCGCCCACGCTTGCCTACCGACAACGAGGTGATCTGCACCCTGCACGCCGAAGGCATCTATGAGCTGGCGGCAAAAATCGGCAACACCCGCTCCGCTGCGGCGCTGGAACATTGGCGCGACAAATTGGGTGGCGCCATCGTGGCCATTGGCAACGCACCGACCGCCCTCTTCCACCTTCTGAACATGCTCGAAGACCCGGACTGCCCGCGCCCTGCTGCCATCATCGGCTGCCCGGTGGGCTTTGTCGGCGCGATGGAGAGCAAAGACGCGCTTTGGAACGATCAACCCGTGCCCTGCATGATCGTGGATGGCCGTCTTGGCGGCTCCGCCATGACCGTAGCTGCTATCAACGCCATCGCGAGCCGCAAAGAATGACCCAAACCGGCACAATTTACGGCGTTGGGCTTGGCCCCGGCGATCCCGACCTGATGAGCGTGCGCTCGCATCGGCTTATTACCAACGCGAAACACGTGGCCTTTTTCCGCAAAGCAGGTCGCAAAGGACAAGCACGCGCGATTGTCGATGGCATGTTGCCAGAAACGGCAATTGAGTTTCCAATGGAGTACCCAGTCACCACGGAAATCTCGGTGCATGACCCGCGCTACAACGAGGCATTGTCTGCCTTCTATGAAGACGTCACCCAACACCTGATCGCGCTGGCGCAAACCGGCGAAGACGTGGTGGTGCTCTGCGAAGGCGATCCGTTCTTCTACGGCTCCTTCATGCACATCTACGCTCGCGTGCGCGACGTGGTGCCAACCCAGGTTGTGCCCGCGATCACCGGCATGTCCGGCGCCTGGACTGCCACCGAAGCCCCAATTACATGGGGCGACGACGTGCTGACCGTGCTGATGGGCACGTTGGACGAAGAAAAACTCACCCGTCACATGGCTGACACGGACGCAATGGTGGTGATGAAAATTGGCACCAACTACGACAAGGTCATCCGTGCCTTGAAAGCCTCAAACCGCTATGAAGAAGCCTGGTTGGTGCAGTTTGCCACCATGCAAAAACAGAGCGTCAAAAAACTGTCGGAAACAACGGATCACGGCACGCCCTATTTCTCCATCATTGTGGTGCACGGACAAGGACGGCGGCCATGAGTGGCTGGGTTCAGATTGTCGGCATCGGCCCCGGCGACGACGCGCTCGTGACCCCACAGGTGCAGGCCGCTTTGGCCGAGGCCACCGATGCGGTTGGGTATATTCCCTACGTGGAACGGGTGGCGCAAAACCCGAACCTGACCCTGCACCCGTCTGACAACCGCGTGGAAATTGACCGCTCCCGCCATGCGTTGGAAATGGCCTCCGAGGGCAAACGTGTGGTGGTGGTCAGTTCCGGCGATCCCGGCGTGTTTGCCATGGCGGCGGCAGTGTTTGAGGCGGTTGAGCACGGCGAGCCTGCGTGGCGCGATCTCGACATTCGCGTGTTGCCAGGCATCACTGCCATGCTCGCGGCATCTGCGGCTTGCGGTGCGCCACTAGGCCATGATTTCTGCGCCATCAACCTCAGCGACAACCTCAAACCATGGGAGCTGATCGAGAAGCGCTTGCATCTGGCGGCCGAAGCTGATTTTGCCATGGCGTTTTACAATCCACGCTCGAAGTCTCGCCCGGAAGGCTTTGAAAAAGCGCTCAAAACGCTCAAGGAAAGCTGCGGCGACAATCGTCCGATGATCTTTGCCCGGAACGTCTCCCGCCCGGACCAAACGATCAACATTGTGCCCTTGCAAGAGACCACGCCAGACATGGCCGACATGCGCACGGTTGTGCTTTTGGGGTCCAGCCAAACCCGGATTATTGAGCGTGATGGCGCACCCATGGTCTACACCCCGCGCTCGGTGGAGGGCTAGGTGACTTGGGGCGCCAGTCAAACGGCGACAAAGCGCATCCTCTCAGGATTGCGCCCGTCAACTTGTGACCCACTCCAGCACGGCATCCACAGTCGCGACCTCGGATCGCGGCGGCAAGTTTGGTCGATCAATCATGATCACTGGGATGCCGAGTTCGCGGGCCGCAGTCAGTTTGGCTTCTGCGCCGACACCGCCCGCGTTTTTGCAGACCACCAGCTCAATGCCTTGCTCCTGCATCAACGCGCGGTCGCCCGCCACATCAAACGGCCCGCGCGCGACAACAACCGTGTGACTGGGCAGCGCCGGTGGCGCTTCCGGCTGATCCACCAAGCGCAAAACGTACTGATGCTGCGGCTGCGCCGCAAAGGCGGGTACATTCAACTTGCCCAGCGCCAAAAGAACCCGTTTGGGATCGCCGGCCAACGCCGCAACAGCGCCGTCAATGTCGGACACATGCGTCCATCGATCTCCGACCCGCGCTTGCCAGGCAGGTCGCGTCAGCGCCATCAATTCCGTGCCAGCCTGATGATGACAAGCTTCAAACGCATTCCAGCTCATCTGCGCGGCAAAGGGATGCGTGGCGTCCACCACATGGGTGATGTTATGCTCCTGCAAATACTGGACCAATCCTGCCACACCGCCAAAGCCGCCCACCCGCGTGGGCAACGGCTGCGCCTTGGGGCTGGCCACGCGTCCGGCGTAAGAAAACACAGCGTCCACGTCGCGCTCCGCCAAGGCGCGTGCCAAGAGGTTGGCCTCGGTTGTCCCACCGAGAAGAAGGAGTTTGGGCGCCATGTCTGAAAATCCGTGGTTGACTATTGTCGGGTTGGGCGAAGATGGCCCAGAAGGCCTGTCGCCCGCAAGCCGCAAAGCGCTTGAGGAGGCCGAGGTGGTTATGGGGGCTGAACGGCATTTATCGCTGTTGCCAGACCTATCGGCAGAGATCATCACCTGGCCGGTGCCATTTGCTGACGGCATCCCATTTCTGCTCGAACAGCGAGGGCGCAAAACTGTAGCCTTGGCCTCTGGCGATCCCTTCTGGCACGGCGCGGGCACGTCACTGACCAAACACTTGGACCGTGGTGAGTGGCAGACCCTGCCCGCCCCGTCCACCATGTCGCTCGCTGCCGCCGCCCTCGGCTGGCCGCTGGAAAGCGCCATCACACTTGGCTTACACGCCGCACCCTTCACGCGCCTGCGCCCGCATCTGGCCAACAGCACCCGCGCGATTGTGACGCTGCGCGATGGCGAGGCTGTGCCAACCTTGGCCGCATGGCTCACAGAGATTGGCTTTGGCGCAAGCACGTTACATGTGCTCGAAGCCCTTGGTGGACCGCGTCAGCGCATCCGTGAAACGCGCGCTGATGCATTTGATTTAGAGAACATCCAACATCCGGTCTGCGTCGCCATAGATGCGTCCGGCGGCCCTGCCCTCACCTCGGTGGGTGGCAAGGATGACGCATTCTTTGACAACGATGGCCAAATCACCAAACGCCCCGTGCGTGCGCTGACCCTCTCCGCTCTGGCCCCTCTCCCAGGCGAACACCTTTGGGACATCGGCGGCGGCTCCGGCTCCATTGCGATTGAATGGCTGCTCGCGCATTCGAGCACACAGGCGACCTCCGTTGAAATTGAGCCAACGCGTGCGGACCGCATTGCAAAAAACGCCGCGAACCTTGGCGCGGACCGTCTCTCCGTCGTCACTGGCGCCGCTCCCGACGCCTTGGAAGGTTTGCCCGCGCCGGATGCCGTGTTCATCGGCGGCGGCATCTCCGAAGAGATGTTGCAAACCGTATGGGCAGCCCTGCCAATGGGCGCGCGCCTTGTGGCCAATGCCGTCACGCTCGAAGCCGAGGTGCTTTTGGCAAATTGGCAGGCCGACAAAGGCGGCGACCTCTTGCGCATCGAACTGGCGCAATCTAAGCCTTTGGGCCGCAAGCGGGGCTGGAAATCCAGTTATCCCATCGTGCAGTGGAGTGTGCAGAAATGATCGTCGCTGGTTTTGGATTCCGGGCCTCCGCTACGGAGCACAGCCTGAGCGATGCACTCGCATTGACGGCGGCCAAGGTCGACGCCATCGCTACGCCTGCGGACAAAGCGAAAAGCAAAACGCTGCAATCCTTTGCTCAAGCACACAACTTACCAGTTTTGGAAATTGAAGCGGGCGCAATGCAAGCTGTTGAAACGCCAACCCAATCCGCCAAGGTGCATGAACAAAGCGGTACCGGCTCGGTGGCTGAAGCCTGTGCGCTTGCAGCCCTTAACAACGCCTGCCTGACCACATCGCGCGTCGTTTCCGCCGACCGCCTTGCCACCTGCGCCATCGCGCAAGGAGAGCCCCTATGACTGTTCACTTCATTGGCGCAGGCCCTGGTGCCGCAGATCTGCTCACTTTGCGGGGCCGCGACCTGATCGCATCCTGCCCGGTTTGCCTCTATGCGGGCTCCTTAGTACCCGACGCCATCTTGTCACATTGCCCCGACAACGCCCGCGTGATCAACACGGCACCGCTGGACCTCGACGCCATCGTGGCCGAGTGCAAAGTGGCCCATGAGGCTGGTCAAGACGTGGCCCGCCTGCATTCCGGCGACTTGTCCGTCTGGTCCGCCATGGGAGAGCAAATCCGCCGCCTGAAGGCCGAAGGCATCCCGGTATCCGTGACTCCCGGCGTGCCCAGTTTTGCCGCCGCAGCTGCCGCCCTGCAATCCGAGCTAACCCTGCCCGGCCTCGCCCAATCCGTGGTTTTGACCCGAACACCGGGCCGCGCGTCGTCCATGCCAAAAGGCGAGACACTCACCAACTTCGCCGCCACCGGCGCGACATTGGCAATTCACCTATCGATTGGCAATCTCGATAAGGTGATTGCAGACCTCACACCAGCCTATGGGACCACCTGCCCTGTCGCCGTGGTATACCGCGCCAGTTGGCCGGACCAGCAAGTCATCCGCACGACGCTCGCCAGCCTGAAAGACGATGTGACCGAGAACATAACCCGCACCGCGCTGATCCTCGTAGGCCCCGCACTCGCAGGTGAAGGCTTTGACGAAAGCTGCCTCTACGCCACCGAATATGACCGCCGCTATCGCCCGCAGACCGCTGACAGCCCGTGGTCCAGCTGGCAACACGGCGACGACTAAAGAAAGATAACTGACATGACCATGCCTCCCGGTATTCTGATCTCCGCCCCTTCCTCCGGCACCGGCAAAACCACGGTTATGTTGGGCCTCCTACGTGCATTGGCCGAAGACGGACTGAAAGTGCAACCGTTCAAATCAGGCCCGGATTACATCGACCCGGCGTTTCACCATGCTGCCGCGCGCCGCCCGGCCTTCAACCTCGACACTTGGGCCATGCCGCCTGCGCTGGCTGGTGGAATCTCTGAGCAAGCCCAAGGTGCCGACATTGTGGTCGCCGAAGGCAGTATGGGCCTGTTTGACGGCGTTGCCACGCGCGGCGAAAACGGCTTTGGAAGTTCGGCGGAGACCGCCCTGATGATGGGCTGGCCGGTGGTCTTGGTGATCGACGTGGGCGGCCAAGCGCAATCTGCTGCGGCCACAGCTTTGGGGTTCAAAACCTACAATCCCGATCTTCCGTTTGCTGGCGTGATCCTCAACCGCTGCGCCTCACCGCGCCACGAGCGCCTTGCGCGACTGGGTATGGACAAAGCTGGCGTGAACGTACTTGGCGTGTTGCCGCGTCGTGGCGACCTAACCCTGCCAGAACGCCATCTCGGGCTGATCCAGGCGGTGGAGCATCCAGATTTGGAAGAGGCCATCACCGGCTATGCGGCTTTCTTGCGTGAACACGTCGATCTCGAAGCGATTAAATCCGCTGCGCGCTCAGGCGACACCAAAACCGGAACCCTGCCCAAACCACCTGCGCAGCGCATTGCTTTGGCGCGCGATGCCGCCTTTAGCTTCACCTACCCCCACCTTTTAACCGGCTGGAGCAACGCCGGTGCGGAAATTCTGCCGTTCTCGCCCCTTGCGGATGAAGCGCCTGATCCAAGCGCCGATCTGGTCTGGCTGCCCGGCGGCTACCCGGAGCTGCACGCCAGCAAACTCGCCGCCAACCAAACCTATCTCACCGGCCTGCGCAAACATGCCAAAACCAAACCGGTGCACGGAGAGTGCGGCGGCTATATGGCGCTCGGAACTGCTTTGATCGATAAAGACGGCATCCGCCATGAAATGGCTGGGCTACTCGGCCTTGTGACTTCTTACGAGAAACGCAAATTTCACCTCGGCTACCGCCAGGCCACCCTCAATGCCCCGATGCTGGGTTTTGACACCGGCGCGCGTCTTCGTGGGCACGAGTTTCATTACACCACCATTTTGGAAGAACCGGACGAACCTCTGGCCCAAGTGGGCGACGCGGATGGCAACCCTGTCCCGGAAACCGGCTCCATCAAAGGCCATGTCACTGGCACCTTCTTCCACCTGATCGCAGAGGCCACCTCATGAGCGGATTTGTCAGCTTCGTCAGCTCCGGTCCAGGCGATCCCGAGCTTTTGACCCTCAAAGCCGTGAACCGCCTTGGCAAGGCCGAAGCGGTTCTGTTTGACGACCTGTCCTCCGGTCCCATCCTGGAGCACGCCAACAAGGACGCCGATCTGGTGGGGGTTGGCAAACGCGCGGGACGGCCAAGTCCGAAACAGCATCATGTTAGCCAACTTCTCGTGGACTATGCCAAAACAGGCGCCCATGTGGTGCGTTTGAAGTCGGGTGACTGCGGCATTTTTGGCCGCCTTGAAGAAGAGATCACCGCACTCAAAGAACATGGCATCGACTTTGAGATCATCCCCGGCGTGACCTCGGCAAGTGCGGCCGCAGCTGCCGCAGGTATTCCGCTCACCCGCCGCCTTGTGGCGCGGCGTGTGCAATTTGTGACCGGCCATGACGTGGCAGGCGCCTTGCCCGGCGATCTACACCTGCAATCGCTGACCGATCCTGGTGCGACCACTGTTTTGTTTATGCCCAAGCGCACTTTTCCGGAACTGGCCGAGAAGCTTTTCGCGTCCGGCCTGCGCCGCGACTGCCCTGCTCTCTTGGCTGAAAACGTTTCCCACCCGGATCAAACTCTGACCCGCACCACCATGGAGGCCTTGGCAGACCAGCTCAGCAAGGAGATCACCAAGGCCCCTGGCATCATCCTCTTTGGCGAGTTGGCGGTAAGCGCATGATCAACCTATCTTTGGTCGGCATTGGCTCCGGCAACCCCGATCACTTGACGCTTCAAGCGATCAAGATGCTGGAAGGCGCCGACGTGATCCTGTTGCCGCGCAAAGGGGATGAGAAAACCGAACTTGCCGACCTGCGTCGGATGATTGCCAGCGAGCTGCTCAGCACGTCGCCAAAGATTGTTGAATTTGACTATCCGGTGCGCGATGCCAACACGCCGAAATACCTCGACGGCGTGAACACATGGCACGACGCGCTGGCCGCCATCTGGCAGGACCTGATTGCCAGCCACGTGCCAGACAACGGCAGTGTCGCGCTGATGGTCTGGGGCGACCCGTCGCTTTACGACAGCACCCTGCGCATTGCAGACCGCCTGATCGCACGCGGTATCGACCTTAACGTGCAAGTTATCCCCGGCATCACGTCCTTACAAATGCTGACAGCGGCCCACGCCATCCCGCTCAACACCCTCGGTGGTGCGGTGCAAATCACCACAGGCCGCAAACTGCGGGATGAAGGCTGGCCAGTCGATACGCCCACTGTGGCGGTGATGCTGGACGGCGAATGCTCGTTCCAAAACCTCGACCCAAGTGGCATCCACATCTGGTGGGGGGGCTATGTCGGCATGGATCAACAGGTCCTAATCGAAGGCCCTTTGTCTGAGGTCTCTGCCCAAATCGTTGAGGCCCGCGCGGATGCACGGGCCTCTAACGGGTGGATTATGGATATCTACCTACTGCGCAAATCGACTTAGATTGTCGCTTCAAACAGCGCAGTCAAGTTGGCTTCGGTCAACTCAACCGGGTTGCCGCCGCAAGACGGGTCAATCAACGCGCCTTTTACCAGCTCAGGGATCGCATCCGTGGTCACGCCCAACTCAGAGAGCTTGCGTGGGATGCCCATGCTGTCGTTGAAGCCCTGCACAAAGGCGCAGAAACCATCAAAGCCGCCTTCGATGCCGAGATAGCCCGCCGCACGGTCAAACCGCTCCGCAATCACCGACGCGTTCAACTCCAGAACCGCGGGCATGCAAACCGCATTGGTGGTGCCGTGGTGGGTGTTGAACATCGCGCCAACCGGGTGGCTCATCGCGTGGATCGCGCCCAAGCCCTTTTGGAAAGCGGTCGCCCCCATCATCGCGGCGCTCATCATCTCCGCACGGGCTTCAATGTCACGTCCGTCAGCATAAGCACGCGGCAGGTTCTCCACCACCAGCTTCATGCCTTCCAGCGCAATGCCCTGGCTCATTGGATGGTAGTGCGGGCTGGAGTAGGCTTCGACACAGTGTGCAAAGGCGTCCAGACCGGTGCCAGCAGTGATGAACTGTGGCATGCCCACAGTTAGTTCCGGATCACAAATCACCACAGATGGCAGCACCTTCGGGTGGAAGATGATCTTCTTCTCATGGGTGACGCTGTTGGTGATCACGCTGGCGCGGCCCACTTCGGAGCCGGTACCCGCGGTGGTTGGCACCGCCACAATCGGCGCAATCGCGTGGGCGTCCGCACGGGCCCACCAATCGCCGATGTCTTCAAAGTCCCAGATCGGACGGGTTTGGCCCGCCATAAAGGCCACCATTTTACCTAGATCAAGACCAGAGCCGCCACCAAAGGCAATCACGCCATCGTGGCCACCCGCCTTATAGGCTTCCACACCGGCTGTCAGGTTCAGCTCATTTGGGTTTGGGTCAACTTCGGCAAACAGCCCACGGCCAAGACCAGCAGCTTCCAACAGGTCCAGCGTAGCCACGGTGATTGGCAGGTTTGCCAGACCTTTGTCGGTCACCAGCAGCGGTTTTTTCATGCCAGCCTGGGCACAGGCTTCTGCCAATTCCCCAATGCGGCCAGCCCCAAAACGGATCGCGGTCGGATAAGACCAGTTTCCAGTGAGTGTCATTGTTCTTCCTCAAAATGTGGATGCCGGGACATTCTGTCTCCGGCACCCGGTTTATCCGTTCTCATAGCACTGACAGAGAACGGATCCCCATATTTACACAGTCACCTTTTTCAGGTGATAGCTCTTTGGTCGTGTCAGGTTCTGGTAGCCGATCACCGACAACCCACCGCCACGGCCAGTGTTTTTGCAGCCGGTCCAGCACAGACCCGGATCAAGGTAGTCGGCGCGGTTCATAAACACGGTGCCGGTCTCGATCTCGTTGCCCACGCGCTCGGCGCGCTCCACGTCTTTGGTCCACAGCGACGCGGTCAGGCCAAACTCGCTGTCATTCATCAGCGCGATGGCTTCCTCATCGGAGGACACCTTCATGATGCCAACAACCGGACCAAAGCTCTCATCGCGCATCACGCGCATCTCATGCGTCACGTCGGTCAGAATTTGTGGCGTCAGATAGGCCCCGCCGTCATCTTCGGCGAAAGTCTCGATATGCGCGGTGGCACCGGCTTCCAAGGCCTCAGAAATCTGCGCTCGAACCTCATTGGCAAAACGCACGTTCGCCATTGGGCCAATGGTGGTGTCTTCCTCCAGCGGATTGCCCAGCTTGTAGCCTTGCACAATCTCAACCGCCTTGGCGACAAAATCGTCATACAGGCTCTCATGCACGTAAATACGCTCAATACCACAGCAACACTGGCCCGAGTTGAACATCGCGCCGTCGATCAGCGTATCCACCGCCGCATCCACGTCTGCGTCTTCCATGACATAGCCCGGATCTTTGCCACCCAGCTCGGTGCCAACGCCGGTGAAAGTGCCCGCGGCCGCGCGCTCCATCGCCTGACCGCCACCCACAGAGCCGGTGAAGTTCACAAAGTCAAACGCATTGCCCGCGATCAGCTCGTTGGTCACGTCATGGCTCAGGAACACATTCTGGAACACGTCTTCCGGAACACCGGCGGAGTGGAACGCCTGCGCCATGCGCTCGCCAACGACCAGCGTTTGCGTCGCGTGTTTCAGCATCACCGTGTTGCCCGCAATCAGCGCAGGCGCAACAGTGTTAATGGCGGTCATGTAAGGGTAGTTCCAAGGCGAGACAACAAAGACCACCCCATGCGGAAGGCGCTTGATGTAACGTTTGAAGGTGGAGTCCTCGCCAACTTGAATATCCGCAAGGCTCTCCGCCGCGATGGATGCCATATGGCTCGCGCGCTCGTTAAAGCCGCCAAACTCGCCGCCATAACGCACCGGACGGCCCATCATCTTGGCAATCTCAGGAACGATTTCATCGTTTATTGCGCCAACAGCCGCGACACCGGCCCTCACCAGATCCACGCGCTCCTGCAACGGACGCGCCGCCCAAGCTTTCTGTGCCTCCTTTGCGCGTTTCGCGGCAGCAAAGGCCTCATCCGCGCTCAACACAGGGCGTTCTGCAAAGACCGATCCGTCGATCGGAGAAATACACGTCAACATGCCGCTCATGGCAACACTCCATCCAGAGGGGGCACCTGCCCCGCTTTTCTTAGTTCACTAGTCCGCCGGAAAAGCGAAGGGTCGCCCCCTCGCGCCGGTCTTAGGCCCGCTCAAACCCGCGGGCAATTTCCCAATCGGTCACAACCGCCTCAAAGGCTTCCTGCTCCCATTCCGCCATGCGCACATAGTGGTCGACCACCGCATCGCCCATAGCCTCACGCAGCATCTTGGACCCACGTAGGGCCTCGGTTGCGTCTTTCAACGTAGTCGGGATCTGCGCATTGCTGTTCTCATAGGCATCCCCGCTCAACGGCGCGCCCGGATCACATTTTTCCTCAATGCCCTTGATGCCTGCGGCCAACAGCGCGGCAATCGCAAGATAAGGGTTCATATCCGCGCCTGGCACACGACATTCAACGCGCACGGCTTTGGTGCTGTCCCCGCAGAGACGGAAAGCCGCCGTGCGGTTGTCCACCGACCAGACCTTCGCTGTGGGTGCAAAGCTGCCCTTCTGGAAGCGTTTGTAGCTGTTCACATAGGGCGCGAGGAACACGGTGATGTCATCGGCATACTTCAGCAAGCCGCCCAGATAGTGGCGCGCCAGCTCGGACATGCCGAGATCCGCATCAGCGTCGTAGAATGCAGGCACCCCGTCTTTGGTCCAGAGCGACTGGTGCACGTGGCTGGCGCTGCCAACTTTGTCGTGACGCCACTTTGGCAAGAACGACACCGCGTGGCCCTGCTGCCAGCCGATTTCCTTGGCGGCGTGCTTTGCAACGGTGTGGTTTTCCGCCGCGTCCATCGCGCTGCCGTAGCGGATGTTGAGCTCTTCCTGCCCGGTCTCGGCCTCGCCTTTGGAGCCTTCAATTGGAATACCAGACGCATAAAGACCGTTGCGCAGGGTGCGCATCACGCCTTCTTCCTTGGTCGTCTGCAGGATGTGGTAGTCTTCGTTGTAGGCGCTGATCGGGGTCAGATCGCGGTAGCCGGATTTGCTCAGCTCTTCAAAGCTCTGCTCAAAGATAAAGAACTCCAGCTCGGTTGCGGACACGGCTTCAAAGCCCATTTCCGCCAGCCGCGCCACCTGCTTCTTCAGCATACCACGCGGGGAGTGTTCGATGTCGTGATGGCCGTGATGGTCCATCACGTCGCAAATCACCAGCGCAGTGCCTTCCAGCCAGGCCGCTTTGCGAAGTGTGCTGAGGTCCGGCTTCATGATGTAGTCGCCATAGCCCGCCGACCAACTGGTGGAGGCGTAGCCTTCCACTGTGTGCATCTCCAGATCGGTCGCCAGCAGGTAGTTGCAGCAATGGGTCTCTTCCCAGGCGCTGTCGACAAAATGCTGCGCCACAAAACGCTTGCCCATCAGGCGGCCCTGCATGTCCACAATACAGGCCAGAACAGTGTCGATCTCGCCGCTGGCGCTCAGCGCGCCCAGTTCTTCTAGAGTCAGGTTGCCAGACATCTGATGCGCATTCCTTTGTATCGGGCCTTCGCGTGGCGTGTTTTGTCACCGAAGCCCCGGCACAACAACCGGGGCTTCGCAGTTTTCATCGCTAAGGGACCTTAGCCGTAACGGTATGGGCGGCCAGCCGCCTGCATGTCCGCGTTGTACTTCTTGAAGATTTCCACAACTTTCGCCTTGGTTGGGCTTTCGGCTGCGATCTCGTCCCAGAACTTCACGGCTGCGGTTTCCACCTGTGCCCATTCGTCATCCGGAATGGTGGTCAGCTGCATCTTGGTGCCATTGACGCGCAGGTTGGCTTCGCCCCCCCAATACCACCACTGACGGTAGTAGTGCGACTGATCACAGCACACACGGAACAGGGTCTGCAGATCTTCTGGCAGCTCATTCCAACGGCCCTGGTTGGCAAAGAAGCTGCCCGCCCAAGCACCGGAGATGTTGTTGGTCAGGAAGTAGTTGGTCACGTCGGCCCAACCCACCGTGTAGTCCTCGGTGATGCCGGACCATGCGATACCGTCCAACTCGCCGGTCTGAACCGCAACTTCGATGTCTTCCCATGGCAGGGTCACTGGCACCACGCCAAACTGGCTCAGGAAGCGGCCTGCAGTTGGGAAGGTGAAGACGCGCTTACCTTTGAGGTCGTCGAGCGAGTTGATTGGGTCTTTGGTGGCAAAGTGGCATGGGTCCCATGCGCCGGCGCTGATGTGCTTCACGCCCACTTTGGAATACTCTTCGTCCCAAATCTCGTTCAGGCCGTACTGGTTGAACAGCACAGGTACGTCGAGGCTGTAGCGCGAGCCAAACGGGAAGTAGCCGCCAAACACGGTCACTTCGGTTGGGGACGCCATGGAGTCATCGTCCGACTGAACCGCATCGATAGTGCCGCGCTGCATCGCACGGAACAGCTCACCGGTCGGGACCAGCTGATCGGCGTAGAACAGTTCGATCTGCATGCGGTCGCCTGCGATCTTGTTGAACATGTTGATCGCTGGATCAATCACATGCGCGGCCAGCGACGGACCTGCATAGGTCTGCATACGCCATTTGATGGTGCTCTGTGCGAGCGCCGGGGTCGCCAGTGGTGCGGCCATCGCCCCAACACCAGCGGTCTGAAGAAACTTACGTCTTGTCGTCATCTCTTACTCTCCTTGTTGCGTTTCGGCCCCGTTTGCGGCGCTCTTTTCTGTTGTTATTTTCCGTAAACATAGTTCGGCAGCCACAGCGCGATCTGTGGGAAGATCATGACCAAGGCCAAGGCCAGGACCATCACCGCCACAAAGGGCACGATGCTGCGATAAATGTCGCGTAGGGTGACTTCTTTGGGCGCCATGGCCCGCATGAGAAACAGGTTGTAGCCGAAAGGCGGCGTCATATAGGCGATCTGCGTGGTGATGGTGTACAGCACGCCATACCAGATCAGATCAAAGCCCAGCACCTTCACCAGCGGCACATAGAGCGGCGCCACAATCACCAGCATCGCGGTGTCATCCAGAAAGGTGCCCATGATGATGAAGCTCAACTGCATCAGGATCAGGATCATCCATGGCTCCAGCCCCAGCTGCTCGGTGAACAGGTTGTCGATGGCTTTCACCGCACCCAACCCGTCAAACACCGCGCCAAACCCGAGCGCTGCCAGAATGATCCACATGAACATGCAGGAAATACCCAGCGTGCTGCGCACGGAGTTCTCAAACACCTCGCGGGTCATGCGGCCCTTCAAGACTGCCGCGACAAAGGCAGTGATCGCGCCAATTGCCGAGCTTTCCACCAATGAGGTCCAGCCGTTCACAAAGGGGATCATCATGGTGGCGAAGATCACAATTGGCAGCAGGCCGGCGCGCAGGAGTTTCATCTTTTCCGCGCGGCTGATGTTACGCTCGGCTTCCGGCAGCGCGGGTCCAAGCTCCGGCTGAATGCGGCAGCGGATCACCACATAGAGAATGAACATCGCGGCCATCATCAGGCCCGGAAACACCCCTGCAAGCCACAGCTGCCCAACCGGCTGGCGCGCGATCATCGCATAGAGCACCAGCACCACAGAGGGCGGCACCAAAATACCCAAGCTTGATCCAGCCTGAATAACCCCAGTGACCATGCGTTTGTCATAGCCCCGCTTCAGCAGTTCCGGCAGCGCAATGGTGGCACCAATCGCCATACCTGCCACACTCAGACCGTTCATTGCGGAAACCAGAACCATCAACAGAATAGTACCAATAGCGAGCCCGCCTCTCACTGGTCCCATCCAGACATGGAACATCTTGTAGAGGTCGTCGGCAATCTTTGACTCGCTGAGCACGTAGCCCATGAAAATGAACATCGGCAGCGTCAGCAGCGGATACCATTTCATCAGTTTCATCGCGGCGGAGAAGCCGATGTCAGAACCACCAGTGCCCCACAGCAACACCGCTGCCAGCACGCCAACAAAGCCAATTGCGCCAAAGACACGTTGCCCGGTCATGAGCATCAGCATCATAGTCGAGAACATCAGAATGGCGATCATTTCGTAAGACATTAGTAGTCCACCCCACGAATGCGCGCGATGTCTTTCATGAGCTCAGAAATCGCCTGCAAGAGCATAAGAATAAAGCCAAAAAGCATGATCAGCTTGATTGGCCAGAGAACCGGGCGCCAGGCCGTCGGGCTGCGCTCGATGTATCCGATGATTTCACTGGCAGCCTCTTTGCCACCGGTGATGTAGGCCACAACCAGGTCCTTGTAGAAGGTGTATGGCTCAACCCCAAAGTGCCCCAGTGAATAGGCGCTGGAGCCAACCGCCCCGTGGATCAGGATCACCAGATAGAACCCTAGGAAGAACACGGTCATCGCGTCGACGATGGCTCGCTGGCGAAACGTCCATTCGCCATAGAACAGGTCCATCCGCACGTTGGAGCCCATTTGCACCGCGTAAGGCCCGCCAAGGATGTAGTAGGCCACCATCGCAAATTGCGCCATTTCCAGCGTCCACATCGACGGTGTCATGAAGGTCTTGGAGAACGACGACCACAGAAGGATCGCCATCATGACAAAGATGCCATACATGACAAACCGGCCAACCTTGCGGTTAAACCAGTCCACGCCGTGGATGTAATAGCGAATAAGCTTGGGCATCAGGTGATCTCCCCCGCATCGCGCAACTCTGCCATGCCTTGGGCAATGGCGGCCTCCAGCGCGTCTGTGATCTCCGCCGCCTTGGCGTCCTCAGCCAACAGGTCATTGCGCACCTCAAGCATCACATTGGGCAGCTTGTTGGGCAGCGCGTAGGCCTTGAGCGAATGTGTGACGCCATGCTCTGGCCCATAGGGGTCATTGCGCAGCGTGACAAACGGGCCGTCCGCCATGGAGTTCATCATGCTGTCGGCCAACCGCGTGTCTCGATCGTGCAGTATGCCAATCTCCACCGCACGCTGCTTGCCGTGATACACCGGCGTGAAGCTATGGACCGTGACGATTGCTTTCGGATGCACCACCTCGATCACCTGCTCCACCGCCTCTTTGAAGGGTTGGTAGATCTGGGTCACCCGCGCCCGACGCTCTGCATCGGACAGATCCGAATTGCCGGGAATCTCAAAAATCTCGCTTTTGGTTGGCACCGCATCCTTGGCTTCGGGCGGGCGATTGCAGTCATACAGCAACCGCGACACGCCCCCTGCAACCAGCGTACAGTAAAACCGCTTGGCCAACTCGCGGGTCAGCGTCAGCGCACCGGGATCCCAGGCCACATGGCTGCGGCGCACCGCCTCATCAAGGCCAAGGTCCCCAAAAGCGTCGGGGAAATGGCAGGAGGCATGTTCGCACACAAACAGAATATCGCAGGGCGCCACCGCGCCCTCGATCATCACTGCCTCTGAATCGTCTAGAGTCATGTTGGTCCTGTCGTGCCAATTCGCATTTGTGAACAAACTTCTTCAGAGTCACCCATCCTGTCAATAATTATTCTGAAAATTTTTCTTCTCAGACCGATGCTTTGAAACTATGCTTACATTTGTAGCAGTTAGTAAGTGGACATCCCGTGGCCGACACCGCTCAGGAAACGATAAACAAGATTTATGACAGTTTGACCCGCGCCGAGCGCCAGCTCGCCGGTGTGATCTTGGAGAACTACCCGATGTCGGGCATGGGCTCGATCACGCGCCTCGCAGAGAAGGCGTCGGTCTCCACGCCCACTGTGGCCCGTATGGTGCAAAAGCTCGGCTACTCCGGCTTCCCAGAGTTTCAGGACGCGCTGCGCCAGGAAGTGGAAGCCCGCTTCTCTAATCCCATCGCGAAACATGAAAGCTGGGCCCAAAGCGCCCCGGAAGCGCATATCCTCAACCGCTTTACCGATGCGGTCATGAGCAACATTCGCCAGACACTGGCCAACATTGACCCTGCGCAATTTGACGCGCTCACCGCGCTGCTCGCGGACGAAAAGCGGGCGCTCTATATCACCGGCGGCCGCATCACCCATGCGTTGAGCGAGTATCTGCATCTGCACATGCAGGTCATCCGCGCCCGCGTACGCCATATTCGCTCCACCTCCAACGCTTGGCCACATGACTTACTCGACATAGCCGAAGGCGACGTGTTGCTGATCTACGACATCCGACGCTACGAGAACTCCACCTTGCGGTTGGCCGAAATCGCCAAAGAGCGCGGCGCAAAAATCGCCCTGATCACCGATCAATGGCAAAGCCCGATCAGCCAATACGCCGATGTGTCCCTGAAATGTCGCATCGAAGCCCCGTCAGCCTGGGACTCAACCGTGTCGATGATGCTGCTGTCAGAAACCTTGATCGCCGCCGTACAAGAAGCCCGCTGGGATCAGACGGAAACCCGGATGCACGCGCTGGAAGATATGTTTGACCAGACAAAAATCTTCCGGAAGTTTGTTTAGCCGAAGCCTGCGCGAGGCACAAAAAAACTCCTCCCCCCTAAGTTGACTACGACGCACCTGCGCCGAAATCCTGCCGCATTTCCAATACCCTGATCCATTTCCCCCATAAAAAACTGGGTTAACAAATTCTTAATTTTTCCCCCTAGGGCGCCATTCCCGCCCCTTTCTGACCGCATTCCCCCAACATACTCACTCCCACAGAACCGATGAGAACGTCGGCGGTAGTGAGTGATACAGTTGGGAAGGTACAAAGCACAGGCACAGCGCCAGAAAGGGCTGGGACTATGAAAATTTTGGCCGTTGATGACGACGAACACATCTGCGAACTGCTGTCAGAGGCTGTCGCTGCCAAAACCAATCATAGCATTGTCACCGTGACCTCCGGACCAGAGGCCATTCGTGCTATTGCGAAAGCCAAAGTGCCGTTTGACTGCTTTCTGCTGGACGTTCAAATGCCAATCATGGACGGCATCACGCTGGCCAAAAAGATCCGCAAAATCAAAGCCTACACGCGCACACCTATTCTGATGCTGACGGCAATGTCGCAAAAGAAATACATCGATGCCGCTTTTGAAGCGGGCGCCACGGACTACGTCACGAAACCGTTCGACTTCCTGGAACTCTTCACACGGATCACCATCGCCGAGCGCCAAGTTTCTGAGCAGCAGGAACTCACGGCCAGTGTCTCGGAGATGGCCGCCCTGAAGAAAGACTTGATATTCAACACCGCCCACAGCCTGAGTGAACCGATTGAAATCACCGGCGTGACGCAGCTTGTCGGCTGCATGGCGTTTGAGCGACACGTGCTGGACATGCCGCGCCGCCAACGCATGCGCACACAGGCTTTTGCTGTGAAAATCAACACCGTGGAAAGCGCCTATACCTCCTTGTCCGCAATGGCGTTTCGCCAACTCCTGACAGACATCGGCAGCGAGCTGTTGTCTGTCCTGGCCAACAATGACGCCCAAGTGACCTACAAGGGGGACGGTGTGTTCGTCGGCACCCTGCCCCGCAGCGCCAGATACTCCAGCGCGCATCTGGAAGCAGAACTCAACAGCCGCCTGGAATACGTGCCATCGACGCAAATCGACGGGCTACAAAACGATGTGTGTTTTGGCGAGGCCATCAAACTGCGCACCCTGACCCGCGGCGGCGCGTTGGACGCACTGCAAAAGGCCGCAGAAAGCGTAAGGGAACGCCTTTCGGGCACGCCTGCAGCGGACCTGCGCAAAACCGTGCGCCTGCATCCGGCAAGTGGCTTTCAAACGGAAATGGAGCGCCGCGCTTACGAATCCTTGCTGCACGACGCCTTAAATGATGACGGCCAGTCTCCAAAAATCGCGACGGCGTTTGGCTAACCGCGACCAGGTTTGTCAGTGGTGCGTATGGGATAGGTTCATACGGGCCACCTGAACCGGCGCACCGTCCACCAACATCACCGGCCCAGCAGGCTCTGCAATCAAACCCAAACGGCGTATCCAGCGCGGCCAAATCGCGGGCACCAGACCAAGCACTTGTTTGGCCCCCATCTCTCTTGCCGTCTCGATCAGCTTTTCCATCAACTGCGTCTGCACTTCGGTGCGATCCTCCGCGGGCACATCGCGGGCCACAAACACACGGCTTGCATCCAGAATGTACGGATCGATCGGCGCCTCGTCATAAAGCAGGTTGGTTGGAATGGACTCCAGCATTCCTTTCTGGGCATCTCGAATCATATATGAATACATGCCGCAGCGTGCGGTTGTCGGCGTCAGCCGAACCCCGGCCAGCACACGGTCGCCTTCATGTACCGCAATCCAGCTTGACGCTGGCGTGTCGTATTGGTCGTACTCCATGCCTGCCACCTCGGGCAGGTCCCAGTTGTTCTGCACAATAAAGGACTGCTTTCGCGCCCTCAGCAGATTGACCATCAATTCGCCATGCTTGTGCATGTTCTCGAATGACAGGGTAGTCGTCAGCATTTCCCCAATTTCTCCGGATACTCATTGCCCCAGGTACCAAATGAACTCACTCACACAGTGACACGGCCATTCTGGCGCGCGCCGGATACACAACAAAACACTCGTCACCACACACAAAACACACAGGAGATCACGGCCACCTGCCCCTTCAGCAGGCTCCCACAAACCGTTCACACATCAACCGGAAAACCCTTACTCGGACCCCCAGCGCCTCTCCCCGACACAACCTAGCCGCGCAACAGCTCTTGGGTCCAAATTCACCTTCAAATCGATTGAGACACAATTTTTAGCCAAACACTACACAAAATGTTCAACTTTCAAATTTTGTCGATTGTTTCTGCTCCTAGAACACAGTTTTCATATTTTTATATGAATGTTATGCAAAAAATTTACTCTCTATCAACCAATTAAGGCGAAACCTTTATTAACGGCGGGAGTCGTTAACGAATGGCTTCGTGAAAATTCCCAGCCTCAAACACCAAAATGCCACCTTGTGCCGCCAAAGCTGCAGAGAACAGTCACGCGCCACGTTAAGAGGATCACAGGGAAAGAGATGCAGCCATACTTCCTCAACTTTCACGTTAAAGGTGAAATCGCCCATACCTTGCTTTTGTCCGATCCGGAACCAAAGCTGTTGGTTGACATTTCCGCCACCGCTGCAACCGAGGCCGAAGCACCGGGTTTTCGCTACCCCAAACGCGTCTGCTTCACAGTAACCGACCAAGACCTGATTGCACGCTTTCGCGACACCGTCGCGCCGGGTGATGTGATCGAGGCAACCGGCACCTTTGATCAGTCCGGCTACGTGCCGCACAATCGTGGCCACATCGACACGACGTTCGAGCTGCTCGACTTTGTCCGTACCGAAGCGGTTGGCAAGCTAGAGCATGATGGCCGCGTGTTTCAGCCTGACACAAACGCCCGTCCTAGCTAAGAAAATCCCTTTTCTGGCCGAACGCGGACCATCTTTGAGCCACATTCTGCTGCTTTTTTGATGGCAACCGCGCCAAGCTGCCACTTGGCGACCAACCGATCACTACCGGATGTCGCAGAATGCACATTGAACACTCGAACCGCTCCCGGTTAGACACGCCGATACTGCGTCGTATCGCCCGTCGTCTTCGGGGGATGTTCCCTCGCCGCAAACCGCCGGTCGAGCACTCCCGCCGTCTCAAGAAACAAATGCACGACTTTGCCAGTGGCGGCGTCGCGCTGTTCTGGCAGCGTCAGGGCATCTATGCCGGGGCAGGCTTTCTCTGCGGCTTCTACTTTTCCTGGCCACTGGCCGCGATGTGCTACCTGCTGATTCAGATTGGCGACATTTTTGACAGCATTGTTTGCCACAAGGTGATCCATCGCACCGACCACTCGTTGCGCCACAGCCACAAGCTATTGAAGCTGCTCTTTGCCTCAAACGCCATATCCGCCGTTTCAATTGCAACTTTCACGCTATTACTGGCCCGATTGGAAGGACCAGGCGAGCATTTCACCTCGCTGTTTTTCCTATTTGCTGCCGGCCTCTTTGCGGCAGTGAACAATCATCAACTTAAACAAGTTCTCGCCCTACGCCTGATCATCTATGGCGCATTGTTCATCTTTATTCCGGCCTCCGACATCCTCACGCAAGGCGCGCACTTCACGTCCAAGCTCTGGCTGCACTTCGCCACCTCGCTGTTTGTGCTCTATTTCGTGTTGGAATGCTCCACCATCTTCCTGCGCATGTATCAGCGCACTCTGGACCAGATGGACGAATTGCGCTCGGAGCGTGACAAGGCCCGCGAAAGCTATGAGATCAAATCTCAGTTTGTCTCAGTTGTTAGCCATGAACTGCGCACCCCGCTGACCTCCATCACCGGCTCGCTCACTCTGATGCGGGAAACCAACCTGTCCAAGGATCCGGAAAAAGCAGACCGGATGCTCGACATTGCCCATAAAAACAGCAAACGCCTGAGCAAACTGATAAACGACCTGCTCGACATTCAGAAAATGGAAGCGCGCAAGATGGTCTACCACTTTGCGCCAGTGGATCTTGGCGAATTGCTCAACGACGCTGCTCAATCCATCACGCCTTATGCGGATCAATATGAAATTGTGGTACGTACCGCGCCCCCGCCCTTCCCTTTGACCATCCGCGCTGATCACGAACGCATGATGCAGGTGCTCGACAACCTGCTGTCCAACGCGGTGAAATTCTCCCATGAAGGCGGCTACGTCGAACTCAGCGCCCGCCTCGTGGATGGCTGTGCCATGCTCGAAGTTCGCGATTACGGCGTTGGTATCCCCGAAGGTGAGCGCAACCAGATCTTTGGCAAATTCACCCAGGTCGACAACTCCGACTGCCGCAATTTTGACGGTTCTGGCCTTGGCCTCTCTATCGCACGCCAGATCATCGAGGACCACGGTGCCTCCATCGACTTTGACAGCACTTTGGGCGAAGGCGCCCGCTTCTTCGCGGTGTTCCCGCTCTGTGACACCGAAGACAACATCAGCATCGAACTGCCGCAAATGTAAGCCCCAGAAGGAGCTCCCCCATGTTTCCAGACGATCATCAGGACAAGTTTGACCGCCTCCGCCGCCACTTCATGTCCGGCTTGCCGCAACGTGAGGCGGAGATCGAAGAGTATACCGCAACACTTCTGGAGCTCGGCGCCGATCGCCCTGCACTGGAAGGGTTACATCTGGCCGCGCACAAACTGGCCGGCATCTGTGCCACCTACGGCCTGCACCGCTTGGGCCAACTGGCGGAAAAAGCCGAAGCCCTGCTGGAACGCAGCCAGGCTCAAGAGCCCTGTGATGCAGAGATGGAGGACATCCTTGTCGCCACAGACCTGCTCACCGAGGAGCTCGGCTGTGTGATCGAAACCGCCTAAGCGCGCTTACTCCGCATTGGCCACAATGGCCCGCAGTTGATCCGGTAACGCCACCGGATCAAACGGTTTCTGGATCGCCCCCACAGCGTTTTCCCGAATGTCAGAATGGTGTTTGGAGGTGACGTCTTTGGACGTCATAAAAATCACTGGCACACCGGCCAAGTCATCCTGACGGCGCAGCTTGGTCAACGTCTCCAATCCGCTTAACCCCGGCATCATCACATCAAGCAACAACAGGTCCGGCGCAAATTTAGCCGCCTTCTTGATCGCATCCATGCCATTGGCGCATTGCATCACCTCAAAGCCGCCAAATTCAGCCAGCGCCAAATAGGTGATCTCGCGAATATCTGCATCATCCTCAACATGCAGGATTTTTCGGATCTCTGTCATTTTCTTTATTCCCCAAACCCTTACGACCCAACCGTAGCGTCCCAACACCCTGAAGGGAAGCCCTCGGTGTATCTGCCCCAATCAACGTGATTGGCCTGTGACGTCACGTGTCGCATGCTGCCGCCCACTTGAGCACAGCGCGTGAGCTTCTAAGGTTGAGCGCAAAGCCACGCCAAGGAGCCCCCATGCCCGACCAACCCCTTTTGTCAGAACGCATCGACAATGCCTTGGTGCTGACACTCAACGATCCTGTCCGCCTGAACCCCATTGGCGTCGCAACCCGCGAAGCGATTTCCGAAGCGCTTGAACAAGCCGAAGCTGACACCTCCATCCGGGCGGTCATTCTCACTGGCGCAGGGGGTAACTTCTCCTCGGGTGGCGACATTTCCGCAATGGACGCCCCTGCCCGCCTCAAACGCATCAACTTCGAACATGTCAAACATATGGTGAACCAAATCACCGGCGGCTCGGTCCCGGTGATCGCGGCTGTCGAAGGTTGGGCTGCGGGGGCCGGTCTGGCTGTCGCAATGTTGTGCGACACAGTCATTGCTGGCCGCTCAGCGCGTTTCATGGCGGCGTTCCCCAAAATCGGCCTGATGCCAGACTACGGCCTGCTCGCCTCCCTGCCCGCCCGCGTCGGCCAGTCCCGCGCACGGCAAATCATGCTTTATGCCAAACCTGTCACCGCGGAACGAGCCGAAAGCATCGGTATGGTGGACGAATTGGTTGAAGATGGAAAAGCGCTCGAAACCGCGCTTGAGCTTGCCAAACACGTCGAAACTCTGGGGCCAGAGGCTCTGCGCGCCATCAAGGCGTTTGACAGTGGCCGCATGGATCGTGCGATCGACTATGAGCGCGACCTACAACCGCTGCTGTTGGGCAGTGACAACGCCAAAGAAGGACGCGCCGCGTTCTTTGAGAAACGCCCACCAAATTTCAAACCCAGCTAAACAAAAGGCCCGCCAACTCGGCGGGCCTTTCTCATTCAGGCAAAATCAATGTGATGATAGAGCGGCAATTCGCGAATGCGTTGCCCTGTGGCCGCAAAAATCGCATTGGCCAAGGCTGGTGCCGCCGGTGGAACCGGCGGCTCGCCAATACCGCGCACCTTATCGCCATTCTCCAAGCCACGCACCATGATCTCCGGACATTGCTTCAGGCGCATCCCTTCTGCAGCCCAATAGTTGGCTTGCTCCGCCATCCCGTCGGAATAGGTAATCTCGCTGTTCATCGCGTGGCCCAGCGCAAAGATCACGCCGCCTTGCACAAGGTTTTCAAAGTTCACCGGGTCAATCACCGTGCCAACGTCCGCGGCAACCCAAACCTTGTCGATGGTGATGCCATCTTCGGTATTGGTGACCTCAATCACCTCCGCCGTTGGCACGCCAAAGCTCTCCACAAAAGCGACACCACGCCCTTTGTTGGGTCCCAACGAACTGCCCCAGTTGGACATTTCGCCAACAGCTTCAAGCACTTTGCGGCTCACATCATGCTGCATCAGGCGAATGCGCTCTTGCAGCGGATCAGCGCCCGCCTCGTGGATCAACTCATCGAGCAGGCTGTCAAAGAAGAACCCACCGGCAGAGGCCCCCACAGAGCGCCAGCTCGAGACCGGCGCCAATTCGGGCACGCGATAGGCTCGCATGCGGAAATTCTCCAACCCGTACGGGTTGTTCCACGCCCCCGCCGCGATCTGCATATCAGGGCCCGGTACATTCAGGCCCGCACGGCCCATCTGCGACACAACCACAGACGGCATCGCCACCTGCAAATCCATCGCTGTCACTTTGCCATCCTGCACCGCGCCACTGCCGCGCGCCATACCGATGTGACGCGGGAAGTCATGCGCGAAGTCCTCTTCGCGACTGTAGGTCAGCTTCACCGGCGTGCCACGCATCTGATTGGCAATCTCCGCTGCCAGTTCCACATGCTTGAACTCCAAACGATGCCCAAAGCTGCCACCCATGAAGTGGTTCACCAGCTCGATCTGCTCTGACTTGTGGCCGGTGACCTTCGCCACCTGATCCTGCAACATGCGCGGGATCTGATGCCCGGTCCACACCGTGACCTTGTCGTCCTCCACCAACACCGTGGCGTTCAGCGGCTCCAGCGGCGCATGCGCCACATAGGGCACGCGGTATGCGGCTTCGACAGCCTTGCCTCCCGACATCGCAGCCGTCACATCCCCTTCATTGCGCCACTCTTTGTCGAGTTGCTCTTCAGTAAAAGACGCCTCGATGGCCGCCCAATGGCCATCCTGCTCCGCCGGATACGGCGCGGCGCCCCAGTCAAAGTCAATCGCCTGCACCGCTTGAATAGCCCGCCAAGTGTTGTCTGCCACCACAGCAACACCGCCGCTGACTTCAACAACCTTTTGCACACCACGCATGCTTTCCGCGGTACTGGCATCATAGCCTTCAAGTTTCCCGCCCTGACGCGGGTTACACATCACCGCCGCATGCACCATGCCGTCGATGTCTACGTCGATGCCATAGTTCAAGGTGCCGGTGGATTTCGCCACCATATCCAACCGCTGCATCGGCTTGCCAATCAAACGCCATTCCGACGGCTTGCGCAGCGTGATCTCGGTGACAGGTTCAACCTTCGCCGCTGCACCAGCCAGCGCCGTATAGGCCAGTTCTGAGCCATCTGGCAGCTGCACAGCCCCATTTGCGGTTTTCAGCTGCGCCACTGGCACGCCGCTCACATTGGACGCCGCCAGCTTCAAAGTTTCCCGCGCCACAGCGCCAGCCTCACGCAGCTTGTCATAGCTGTCCGGCATCGCTGTTGAGCCGCCAGTGATCTGCATGCCCAACAGTTTAATCATGCCGCCCATAAAGCTGCGGGTTGCTTCGGCTGTGAAACTCTCGTCTGTCGCCATAAACGGCGCACCGTCCCCGGCCAACGCCCGGTTCCAATAGGCTTTGTCCGGCTTGCCAAAATCGATCTCGAACTGACCAAACTCCACGTCCAGTTCTTCTGCAATCAGCGCGGCCTGGGCATGTGCCACGCCCTGCCCTTTGTCGCCATGCGGCGTGATCAGGGTGATTTTCTCGCCATCAATCACCACCCAAGGGTTAAACGTGGACGCCCCATCAGCCAGCCCATCTTTGAGTGGATTCTCATACGGCGTGCGCACTTTGTAGACGCCAAAGGCCACGCCGCCGGCCACAGCCACAGCGCCAAACAAGAACGTACGGCGCGCGATTTTTCCAACCTTGCCCATACCTTACGCCTCCTGCATCTTGGCAGCGGCCGTTTTCACGGCGGCGCGAATACGCGGGTACGTCCCGCAACGGCACAGGTTGCCGCTCATCGCTTCGTCAATCTCTGCATCCGACGGCATCTTGATCTCCGACAACAGCGACGCTGCCTGCATGATCTGACCAGACTGGCAATAGCCACATTGTGCCACCTGATGCTCCACCCAGGCCTCCTGCACCGCGTGCATCGCCTCGGGCTGCCCCAAGCCCTCAATGGTGGTCACAGGCCCATCCACATCCGCCACCGGTGTCTGGCACGACCGCACCGCCACACCATCAATGTGCACGGTGCAAGCGCCACAAGCCGCAACACCGCAGCCGTATTTTACACCTTTGATCCCCAGTTCATCCCGAAGCACCCACAACAGCGGCATGTCCTCTTCGACATCCACCTCATGGGATTTCCCGTCCACGATCAGTTGCATAAGCTGCCTCCCGTTCTTTGGCGCTAGTTGCGTTGTTGCAAATAGAATAGGCCTTCCAAAACAGCCGCCACTCGCAGATTGCGCCATTTCACCTGCATGTCGTGACAAAATTCCAATACCGACCCGCGCAGTTTTAGGTGCCTCACCACCTTAATCGTAACTGCCCACTTCATGATTCGAGATCACACATTTTTGAAGGTCAACTTTCTGCACTTGCACACAACTTAGCTCGACATGGCCAACCAATCTCCAACCGTTAGCGTTACCGGCAGCGGAACCGATAGCGACACCGCCCAGTTTTAACGCTAACATCCCGTTTTTTATTGGGATTTTACCTTCCTAAAATGTCTCTACGCCACTATAGCGAAGACCATATTTTCCACCGTTCAGAGCAGGACAGGAGCTCTTCATGACTGTTACCGTCGGCATCAACGGATTTGGCCGCATTGGCCGTTCGACCCTCATGCACATCGCCGAAGAAGCACGCGAAGACGTCCGCGTTGTGAAAATCAACGCCACCGGCCCGCTGGACACCGCCGCGCACCTGATCCGCTATGACTCTGTGCATGGCCGCTTCCGCAACGAAGTGATCGCCGGCAACGGCACCATGGATGTGGGCATGGGCCCGATGCGCATGTACTCCACCTACGACATGGATGAGCTCGACTGGAGCGGCGTCGATGTGGTTCTGGAATGTACCGGCAATTTCAACGACGGCGAGAAAGCCAAGAAACACCTGGAACGCGGCGCTAAGAAAGTACTGATCTCCGCGCCGGCAAAGAACGTGCAGAAGACCATCGTGTTTGGCGTGAACGACACCCAGCTCGAAGCCAACGACAACATGATCTCCAACGGCTCCTGCACCACCAACTGTCTCGCACCGGTGGCCAAGGTTCTAAACAACGCGTTTGGCATCGAAGAAGGCATCATGACCACGATCCACGCCTACACTGGCGATCAGCCAACACTGGACCGCCGTCACAAAGACCTGTACCGCGCCCGTGCGGCCGCCATGTCGATGATCCCGACTTCCACAGGCGCCGCCAAAGCGCTGGGTGAGGTTCTGCCGGAACTCAAAGGCAAGCTCGACGGCTCCGCAATCCGCGTGCCAACCCCGAATGTTTCGGCTGTGGACCTGACCTTCACTGCCTCCAAGGATGTCACCGTCGAAGACGTGAACGCCGTCATGGCCGAAGCGGCCGCAGGCGAGATGAAAGGCGTGCTGGGGTACAACGACCTGCCGCTGGTCTCTGTGGACTTCAACCACACCACGGAGAGCGCCACCTTTGCTGGTGACCAGACTAAAGTGCTGGGCAAACGTCTGGTGCGCGTGCTGGCATGGTATGACAACGAGTGGGGCTTCTCCGCGCGTATGGCCGATGTGGCCGCCCTGATGGGACGCGTCTAAGCGCCTCTCAAATCACAACAACTTGCGCCCTCGGATGGGGTCGGGCATATCTGGTCCGACCACGACACATCCGGGGGCGCAGTGCGTCATGACCAACCAAATTGCCATCTTTCTGTTTCTGTTCCTGCTGGCACTGTTGGGGATCGATGTGGTGTTCAATGACAGCGCCGTGTTCCTGCTGCTTGCCAAGAAGCTGTTTGAGCTGATCGAATGGTTGGCGTTCTGGCGCTAAGCTCGGAAGTGGGGGCTTAGCCCCCGCCCTGACGGGCTCCCCCAGGATATTTTTGGTAAGAAGAAGCCCGCATCACCTATTGAGCCAAGTCAGCTTTTGAGGCGATAGCCTGTTTTGAGCATGGCATAGGCTGCCGCCATCAAAGCAGCGGTGACGGCAGTGACAACCGTCAGGCCCACCACTGGCGCACTATCAGACACCCCAATCATGCCGTAGCGTGTGCCGTCGATCAGGTAGAAGATCGGGTTCACACGGGTGAAGCCCTGCAAGCTCTCCGGCAATGCTTCTACCGAGTAGAACGTGCCGGACAGAAAGGCCAAAGGCGTCACGATGAAGTTGGTGATCGCCGCCATCTGGTCAAATTTATTGGCAAAAATCCCGGCCACGATCCCGACTGCACCCATCATGGCCCCGCCAAGCAGCACAAAGGTCAGCGCCCAGAGCGGATGCGCCACACCTTGCCCCAGCACCAGCGCCAAGGCGATGGTGATCGCCATTGCCACACAAAAACCACGTGCCACAGACCCGGCCATATAGCCGAGCACCGTTTCCATCGGAGACAAAGGCGGCATAAGCGTATCCACAATATTACCCTGCACTTTTGCGATCACAATTGAGGACGACGTGTTGGCAAAAGCGTTCTGGATCACCGTCATCATCATAATGCCTGGGATCAGGAAGGTCAGGAACGGCACGCCCATCACTGCCCCTCGGCTGGGCCCGATGGCTATCGAGAAGATCAGCAGGAACAACCCAGCAGTGACCAAAGGCGCCAAAAGCGTCTGTGTCCACACCGCCAGAAACCGCAAAACCTCACGTTTCGCCAAAGTGCCAAGCCCCAGCCAGTTCACCCGGCCAAAGCGGCGCACGCCCATTTCTGTCGTCTGATCCTGTGCCATTGCTGCCGATTTCCTAACGTCGCTGTGGTTTTACCTCCCCACTCGCCGCTTTGCCGCGCCCATGGGTGATTCTTCGCCTTGTAACTCGGGCTGGGGTGATTAGAATAGGTGCCTGACCAAGAAATGCAGAGGCGGCCTTTTGGGAGGCCGCTTTTTAGCTGAGGAAGTGACGGATGTCCTGGACCGACGAGCGCGTAGAGCTGTTGAAAAAAATGTGGGGCGAAGGCCAATCGGCCAGCCAGATTGCCAAAGAGCTGGGCGGGGTGACCCGTAACGCGGTGATTGGCAAGGTGCACCGTCTGGGCCTGTCCAACCGCGCCACGGGTGGCGCCAAGGCGGATGCCAAGCCTAAGGCCGATGCAAAGCCGAAGGCAGCCCCCAAGGCCAAGGCGGCGCCTAAGCCCAAGGCCGCGCCCAAAGCCGAACCCAAGCCGGAACCCAAAACCGAGCCAGCGGTCGCCGCGCGTCCAGCGCAGCCGCTGCGCAAGCAGATCATCCCGGCCGGTCAACCGCTGCCACCGCAGCCGTCCGCCAATGAGATCAGCCCGGAAGCTCTGGCCAAGGTCAACGAAGTTGAAAAGACCGCCAAGAAGCTCTCGCTGATGGAACTGACCGAACGCACCTGCAAATGGCCGGTGGGTGACCCGGCCACCGAAGATTTCTGGTTCTGCGGCCTGCCGGTGCAAACCGGTAAACCTTACTGCGAAGCCCACGTCGGCGTGGCCTTCCAACCTATGAGCGCGCGCCGCGACCGCAAACGCTAAGCAGCGGCCCCTTAAGACACTTTGAAAAGCCTCGCCCTGTGCGGGGCTTTTTGCTTGTGTCCCGTCAATGGCTTTGTGTCTACTGCAAGTCAGAACAAGGGAGACCGGCGCAATGTCCGCAACACTTTACGGCGACATCACCTGGCGCGAGGTGCTGGCGGTTGCTCTGATCTCGCTGACCCACGTTGGCACCGCGCCGTTCATCAAACGGTTTCCCATTGTGTCACGCTGGCTACTGGATTTCAGCTCCGGCATTGGGCTTGGCTATGCCTTTCTTTATTTGCTGCCCAAAATTGCGGTCATGACGCAACTGGTCGGCGCACAATATCCTGACCACGGCCTGCTGTTCAAACATCAGCTCTATGTCTATCTGATGGTCGGCTTCCTGATCTACTACCTGGTGGATTTCAAACAGGACAACAACCGCCCGGCCCGAACGGCGCTGACACTCAACGCTTTGTCCTTTGCCACCTACAACCTGCTGATCGGCATCACGATCACGCATTTTCAAAGCAATCTCACGGCGGCCTACGGGGTCGCGGTCTTTGTCTTTTCCGTGCATCTCTTTGGCGTGAACAGCTTCTTGCACCGAGAATACCCCGCTGCCTTTTCCCGCTGGATGGCGCCACTTTTTATGGCCGCAATGTATGTCGGTTGTGTGCTGGGCAACCACATCGAAAAGGGCCACCACTACCAATCTATCGCGACCGCCGTGGTGGGCGGCATCATCATCATCCTGTCGATCCGCCTGAAACTGCCCCCACGAGAGCGCGTGAACGTCCGCGCCTTTCTTATTGGCGTAGCCTGCGCCATGGCGGCAACAGCAGGCTACACCGTTATCTGAGCGGAAAGACTGTGTCTTGGCTGTCGCCGCTGTCACGATCTATGCGGCGGGTAGAACTCTCTGCCCCTGCACAATCAGCGAGGATCGCTCAAACTGATCCCGCAACGCCTCTGCTTTTTCAAAGAACGCATCGCGCACCTCAGTCGCGTAGGGATTGGAAACCTCAATCGCATGCAACACCGTTGGGGGATCATCCTGCACCATCTCAATTGCTTCACGCAGCAAGTCAAAGCTCGCCGTTGTCATCCGCTCAGGCAGTGGTCCCAAATCGGTCAGCACTTTACCAATCAGGTGGGTCAGTCCCTGAACCATCGCCAACTCGCGGTCATGCTCCTCTGCCGTGGTGACAATCACCTCCAGCCCCCTGGCTTTCAGGAAGGCTGCCACCTTGTGCCAGCGTTCTCCGCGCTCGGGACACAATGCAATCTTGCGCCCTTTCACGCCGTTCTTGGCACTCTGTGGGCCAAACAGCGGGTGGGTGCCCAGGATCTCCACATGCGGCGGCAGCAGCTCCCGCATGTCACGCATGGGGGCAACCTTCACCGAGCCCACATCGAGCACCAAAGTGCCCGGACGCAAGTGCGGAGCCAGAACCCGACAGACATGCGCCATACGCGCCACCGGCACCGCCAGGATCACGATGTCACTCTGCGCCACCTCGGCCAGTCCTTCCATCGGCACCCGCCGCCCGTCCGGCAGACTGGCGCGGGTGTAACTTGGGTCACAGATGCGGATAGGACACCCGGCCCAAAGCTCCTGTGCAATCAACCGGCCAAAGCCGCCAAAACCCACCAACCCAATGGTGGTCTGTTCGTTATTTGGTTTTTCCTGTCCCATAGCGGACCCCGTGTGTGAGGCCACGTTTGCCGGGACTAACTGTCTTGGAAGGTTTTTGTGTCTTCATCCCCGTCAAACGCAGCGGATGAAGATGCCAAAGACCCCGCCACTATGTGGTCAGGGTATAATATGTGCCAAAAAAGATGTTGTTCTTGGTCATGGGCATGTGATGACACGCATCACGCGCCGCCGTCAACCCGCTTCCTCTGGCAAAGGCTCCACGATGTCGAGCCAACGGACATAAAGCGCGCACAAGAGCGAGGCCACGACCACAGCCACCATCATCGTCATCATCAGCACAGCACCGTTCTCGGGTGTCAGCACAGCTCCGGTGAGGCTCGTCAAGGCTGCCCCCATGGCCACACTCATGGCGCCGGACAGGCCAGACGCACTGCCAGCAAGCTTGGGTCTCACGGACATCGCGCCGCTGTTGGTCGAGGGCAAGGTCAAGCCATTGCCCATGCCCACAAAAATCACCGCGCCGACATAGGTCACCGGCTGCACAAACCCTGCCAGCACGATCGCAAAGCCGACGCATAGTCCTGTGAGACCAACAACACGTCCGCCAATAATCAATTGCCAAAGCGGGACAGATTTCGCCAAACGGCCTGACATAAACGACCCCAATGAAAACCCCACTGCAATCGCGCCAACGGTCATACCCACCGTTGTGGGCCGCAGGTCAAATACAGCAACGCCGATCAACACAATCCCGGTGATATAGATGTAAAACGCGCCCACAGACAGGCTGCTACACAAACTATACCCCCAGAACCGGCGTGATTTGAGCAGCTCCGGATAGGTGGCAAACTGCTCCCCCATGGTGGCGGCCCGGTTGGTATTGGTCTCGCCCAGATCTCGCCAGGTCAGCCAAACCAACCCGGCGCCGATCAAGGCGTACACCGCAAAGTTTGACCGCCAACCAAATGCCTCGTGCAGAAATCCGCCAATCGTTGGGCCTGTCATCGGGGCGATGGCCATCACCATCGAGATGTAGCCCAACATGCTTGCCGCCTCTTTGGGCCCGTGCATGTCGCGCACCACCGCGCGGCTCAGTGCGATGCCAACCACGCCTGCCGCCTGTAACATCCGGCTGACCAGAAACCCGACAATATCCGTCGCCAGAAAACAGCCGATTGAGCCAACAGTAAAAACCAACAAGCCAACCAGCATCACCGGACGCCGTCCGTAGCGATCTGACAGCGGCCCAATGATGACTTGCAACATCACCGTCACCGCCAAAAACGCGCCCATCGACAGGTTCGCAACGGCGTAGTCGACGCTGAACTCATCGGCGATGGCCGCCAGGGACGGCAAGAACATATTCAACGACAAGACTGACATCGCGGTCAGCAGAATCAGCGTATTGAGATGCGGCGCACTCCGCCGCTCAGGTCCGCTCAATTGCCGCCCAGCAGGTTCTGCAAGCCACGCAGCGCCTCTTTCTCCAGTTTGTCTTTGATCGCATCTTCTGTGGATTGGCCTTCTTTTTTCTCCAGCCCCAGTTCTTTCTCAAGTTTCTGTTTCGCCTCGTCTTCCACGGCTTTGATTTCCTTATCAAAGCTGCGCTTCACCGCTGCTTCCAGATCCGGCACCACGCTGGGATTGCTCCAGCTGCCTTTGATCTTCACCGGTACAATCAGGCTCGGCCCATCCGGCCCGTTGAGCTGCGGCGAGAACACATAGTCAATTGTTCGCAAGCCGAGCCCCACGGTACCTTTGCCTGTTGCTGACAAGCGCGACAGTTTCATCAAAAGATCCCGATTGCTCAGCACACCATCGGCAATGGTCCAGCTCGCCACCATGCTATTGAACACGGTGGTGCCTCCGGTGACGTCGCCGCGTAGCAGTTTATCCAGATCGATGCCTTCAATAGTTCCGCGTCCAACCTCAACACGGCCATCGCCACTCATGTTGTTCATAATGGCGTCCAACGTTTCGCCAGAGCTCAGAAACCGGCTCTCAAAATCCGCTGTGCCGGTGAACTTGTCCAAATCCGCCGTTGCGGCCAAGAATGGCTGCAAAGCGATCTGCGACACCTTCAGGTCCCCCCGCACAGACAGGCCATTGCGGTTGTTGGCCACAAACAGCCCCGTAACAGCGCCCTCATAGGCCTCCATTTCCTGAATCCGGGCCACGGCACGAGCGCGGTCAATCTTCACTGTGGCACGAGTCTTGCCAAACGCGATCCCATTCAGATCCATCGCCTCAGCGGCAAAACTGATGGTGCCATCCACCAAACCCAACGCGCTCGCATCAATTGGTTCTTTGGACCATCCAACCGGAGCGGCTTCCACAGACTGACTGCTTTCGTCTCCCTCCTTCTCTACAAGCCGCAAGGCCTGTGTCGCTACTTGCGCCGTCACTTTCGGGCGCACCCCATTCAGATCCACATCCGCCAGCACCGTCAGATCATTGCCCAAAGCGGTCACCCGCCCGCCGCGCACAGACACCACGCCCGCTCGGGTCAACGTAACATCACCTTGCACCGCCAAAGGCCCTTCAAGCCCGCCTGTGCCCAAGGCGGCAAGAAACGCCGCTGCATCCGATGCCGAGACAGCCAACTTTCCACTGGCTTCTGGCGCGATCCCAGCACGCCCCTCAAAACGGGCGGACCCACCGCCCGCCTGCACAGCCAATTCCACCGCAGACACATCGCCATCAATCAAAGCCAATGGCGCTGCAACCACAGCGTCCAGCTGGATCGGTGCGCCAAACGGGCTGGCCTCGATCACCACATCCGCAGCCCCACCAACATCCGGCCAAGTCATCGCCAGTGACACGCCAGACAACTCCTGTCGCGCGCCGCCATGATCGATATAACGCACCTGCGCATCGCTGATCACCAGCCGCTCAAGCGCAAAGCTCTCAAACTGAGAAGCCGTCGATGTTACCGACGTTGGAGCGCTCTCACCGCCGGTCTGCGCTTCAGCGCTCTGGCCGCTAACCACAGGCGACGTGCCATCACTTAAATCCCAATTTACCCGTCCGTCGGTGGTTTTCTCCAGCAGCACCTCCGGTGCCACCAGCTCGACATTCTTGACGCGAATTTCCCCACCAATCGCCGCCATCACGTCGACACCAATCACCGCCTTATCGGCCGTGAACATGGGCCCACGCTCTGACCACGCTGCATTGCCAAAACTGACCTTCTCGGTGGTTACGCCCAGCACCGGATACCAGCTGATCCCGACCTTGCCCTCAAACACCAGCTCTCGTCCGGTCATTGCCTTGACCTGATCCGCCGCCAGTTTTGCAATCTTCTCCCCCGGCAACGCCACAACCAGCACCACCGCGCCAATTGCCAAAATCAAAACCGCCGCCACCAATCCCCGGATTACTTTCATCGGAGACCTCCTTTACTGCCCATGCGGAGCCTAAGCGCCTAAGAACACACACGCAATGCATCAAACCGCCCTTCCCCTTTGCCAAACGACGCGCGCTGCCCTATACGCGCCCCATGTCCAGCAATCCGCCAGAACTCCGCCCCGACCTCGCCCGCACCACCCTCACAGGAGACGCGCGCCCCGGCCAACCGACCATCGGCATGGTTTCCCTTGGCTGCCCAAAAGCTTTGGTCGACAGCGAACGCATCCTGACCCGCCTGCGCGCCGAAGGATATGGCATCTCGCCGGACTATTCCGGTGCCGACGCGGTGGTCGTAAACACCTGCGGATTTTTGGATTCCGCCAAAGCCGAAAGCCTTCAGGCCATTGGTGAGGCCATTCAGGAAAACGGCAAAGTGATTGTCACTGGCTGTCTTGGTGCAGAGCCCGAATACATCACCGGCGCCCACCCCAAAGTGCTCGCCGTGACGGGACCGCACCAATACGAGCAAGTGCTGGACGCCGTACATGGCGCCGTGCCGCCCAGCCCCGATCCCTTTGTCGATCTGCTGCCCGCCAAAAACGTGACCCTCACGCCGCGCCACTACAGCTATCTAAAGATTTCAGAGGGTTGCAACCACAAGTGCAAGTTCTGCATCATCCCGGACATGCGCGGCAAACTCGCCTCGCGGCCAGTGCATGCTGTCCTGCGTGAGGCGGAAAAACTGGTCGACAACGGCGTGCGTGAACTGCTTGTGATCTCGCAAGACACCTCCGCTTATGGATTGGACCGCAAGTACAGCACCCACCCGTGGAAAGACCGCGAAGTGCGCAGCCACATTACCGATCTGGCGCGCGAATTGGGCCAATTCGACGCCTGGGTGCGCCTGCACTACGTTTACCCCTACCCCCATGTGCGCGAGTTGATCCCGCTGATGGCGGACGGGCTGATCCTGCCCTATCTGGACATCCCCTTCCAACACAGCCACCCGGACACACTCAAACGCATGGCCCGGCCCGCGCACACCTCCAAAACCCTGACCGAAATCGCCGCCTGGCGCGAGATCTGCCCCGACATCACCCTGCGCTCCACCTTCATCGTCGGCTACCCCGGCGAAACCGAAGCCGAATTCCAGCACCTCCTGGATTGGATGGACGAAGCTCAACTCGACCGTGTTGGCTGCTTCCAGTACGAAAACGTCGACGGCGCCCGCTCCAACGACCTACCAGACCACATCCCCGCCGAGGTCAAACAAGAGCGTTGGGAACGCTTCATGGAGAAAGCCCAGGCGATTTCCGAAGCCAAACTCGCCGCCAAAGTCGGTCAGACCATGGACGTGATCGTAGACGACATCGATGAAGACGGCATCGCCACCTGCCGCACCAAAGCCGACGCGCCGGAGATTGACGGCAACCTGTTCATTGACGAAGGCACCGATGGGTTGAAGGTGGGCGACATCGTATCTGTGGAAGTGGATGAGGCTGGCGAGTATGATTTGTGGGGACAGTTAAAGGCATAAAAGAACCCAGTGCCTGATCCTGAGTGGGGGCTTAAGCGCCCTCCCGTGGCGAGCGCGCGGCGTCTTTGGAAAGGATCCGGGGGATCCGTTCAGCCGCAATCGGGCGGAGCCCCCAGCGCTGGCCGAACCAGAGGTCCGGCTGTGTGGCGTTGAGCAATTAGCTTTGCCAAACACAGCGACATCCTGTCCCTTGAGGCCTTTTTGCCCGAAGCGTAGGCTCTCCTCACAGCCCCAAACGGCCCGAGACACATCCCTCATCAGGAGAGTGACATGTCCAACGAAACGCGTGTGCTTTACAATGCAGACTGCCCGATCTGTGACGCAGAAATCTGCCACTATCGGTCCTACACCGAACAGCGTGACATCCCCGTCGCCTATGACGATCTGAACTCTGACGCCCTCTCAGAATGGGGCATTGATCCGGAAACCGCCGCCAAACGCCTGCATGTCACGGCAAACGGGGAGCTCTATTCTGGCATCCCCGCTTTCCTGATCCTCTGGCAGGAAATGCCCCGCTTCCGCTGGCTTGCGCGTCTCATTGGCCTGCCCGGCATCAAGCAACTGGCTTGTCTCGCCTACGACCACGTGCTGGCCCCATGGCTCTACCGCAAACACCTGCGGCGACAGGCCAAGACAAAAGCGGCCTAAGCCTCAGCCCTGCTGCATCTCTTTAAACAAGTCTGCGTTCATGCAGTAGTCCGGCGCATTGGCCGCAGAGCCATTAAGCTCCTGAAACTTTTGACAGGCGCCCAGCTCCTGGCAGCGGGTGCATTGCATCACCGCATTACGAAACTCTTTGGCATTTTCCGGGTTCTTCATGATCCTCTCCCCCCAATCGATGCCAACGCGTTCGGACATGCCCGTGACCAAATTGATGTGCTGGCTCATTTTCTCAAACATCGCTGGCTCCTTTCCCTCGTTTTGCAGTCGCGCCGGTCAGCCCGCCGCCAGTCTTTCAAACAACTCCGCATGGCAGCAGAACGCCGGCGCTTCTTTGGCCGTCCCCGCCCGCTGCCCCAGAAAGCTCTGACAGGCCTCGGTGTGCGGACACATGCGACAGCGCGTGACCATATTGGCGTAGTCCTCGGCACTTAACATCTGATCGAGCATCGCCTCGCTGAGCGACACCCCCAGCACCCGCGCCATGCTGCGAGTCAGCCAGAAATGTGTCACCGGATCGCCAAGAGGCTGAATATTTCCCATTAGTTCTGCGCCTCCAACGCTGTCTTAAGCCACTTAAAACGGTCTTTGTTCACACAGGGCTCCGGCGCCACCTCTTCGGTCTGCGCCGCCCGCTCATGCGCCGCCACATAGCGGCTGCATCCGGCATCCCACCCACAACCGCGACAGCTTTCCACCATCTCAGCCCAGTCTTCCTGTGAGAGCTCCGCCTGCGCCATCGCCGCCACCAGATCGGTCTGTGTCAGCTGCGCCATGCGCTGTGCCAACCAATAGTGCTCCGTGCGATCGCCAAGCGGTTTCATCTCTCACTCCCTGCCACGTCCTGCGTGGTCTACTGTGCCCCTTGCAGCCGCTTCAGCAGCTTGGTGTTGCGACAGTAATGCGGCGCAGCCACCGCCACGCCCTCCTCCTTCAGCCAATGGGCACAGGCCTCCGGTTCGCTGCAGGTGGTACAGCGCAAAACCGCCTCGGAAATCTCGTCAAATTTGAGCGCGCCGCGAATGGCCGCCTCCTGCAGGTCCATGCCCAACCGGCTGGCCGTGTCATCCAACAGCGCCGCATGATGGCGCAGCTTCGCAGTCCGATCTGTCACAATGGTCATAGGCGCCTCTCTGATAGCTGACCCACGCAGTCTATCAGGCCGCCCAAAGGACGCCCTTGACCTGCATCAACCAGCAATCTGAGAGGAATTTGATCGCGCTTACGCCAGCGCCTCAAGATAGGCCCGCACACAATCTTGTACCCGACGAAACCGATCCCCGCCGAGCTTTATGCCGCCATACCAACGCGTAACCACCACAATGTGATCCGTAAGCTCTTCCCGCTCCAGAATCCGCAGGATCACCAACCCCGCGCCGCTCTCCCCGTCATCCCCTTTCAACGGGGTGCCGTCCGCCATCAAAGCGGCCCAGGTGTTGTGCGTCGCCTTGGCAAACTTCTTGTTGCGTTTGAGCTCTTTGAGAAAGGCGTCGGCCTCTTTACGGCTGGTCACCTTGCCACCGGACACCGCATATTTGCTGCCCCGGTCGGTGACCACATTGGTCAGTTGCAGCACGCCGTCAAAGCCCCGCTGCCGTCTGCTTCACAATCGCCACGCGTGAAGCGTTGGGCGGGTGCGTGCCGAGGAACTGGTTACCCGGATCTGGCGTGCGCTCAAAGAAGTTCACTCCGATCAATGGATCATAGCCCGACCTCTTGGTCAGGATCGTACCCAGTTGGTCGGCTTCCAATTCGTGGTTCTTGGAGAAGCTGCGCGCACCAACGCCCGCGCCCAAATCCATCGCCGCCTCTATCGCCTGAGAGTTGCCACCAGCTGCCGCTACCAGAATGGCGCCCAGCGCTGCCCCTGCGGCCGCATTGCCCTGACTGCGGGCAATATGCCCCTTGATGTGGTGCGCCGCCTCATGCCCCATGACAAAAGCCAACTCATGATTGTTGCGCGTCTCCGCCACCAAAGGCGCCGTGAAGATGATCAGCGGACGACCATTTTTGTCCAGCGTCTGATAGGCGTTGGCGATCTTGGTCTCTTTCGGGTCCACATAGATCTTGTAGTCACAGTTGGTGCCCGCAGGCGTGCGCGCCTTACATTCCCGCTCCACCAAAGGTTCCATCCGCGCTTTCACCGGCGCCAAACGCGAGGTGGCCTGCGACACGGAAATCTTGGGCGCTGGCTGTTGCTGCACGGCAGGCTGCGGCGTCGAGCTGGTGGTGGTAGACACACAGCCGCTCAAAACGACGGCGGCCATCACGCTGACCACGCTGGCTTTCACTGGCAAACTCTGACGCATGACATCCCTCCCACAAGCGGTCCATACTAGGGCACAGGCGTAAATTTATCATCTAAGCCGCGCGAGGCCAGAGGGAAATGCTTGCACCCCCTCCCCTTTGCGCTACGCTGGGGACATGTTCAGCATCGAGCACGAATTTGACGCCACCGTTGTGACGCTGGTTGACGAAGGCACAGCCCCTTTGGGGGAAGATGTGATCATTCACATGTTTGAGGACTGCGTCACCATCGAGCAATATGACCCCCGCACCGATACGGTTCAGAAAATCACCCTGTCCAACACACAGGTGCAGGATTTGACCGCCGCTTTAGACCTCCCCGAAGGGGTCTACATGCTCAAACGCACTGCGGACTAGACATACGTCAATCGAGACGAAACACCTTGTCCCGCGCAGTTGCGCCGCGGATCAAAGTCAATCGAGACTTGGCAATGCCCAGTTCCTTGGCCAGAAACTTTTGCACGGCGGCGTTGGCTTTGCCGCCTTGCGGAACCACGGTCACATACACCCGCAAGACATCATCCTCGCGTACCACCGTGTTGCGTGACGCCTTGGGGGTCACTCGCACCGCGATCTCCGCTCCCGCTTTAGCCAAATCTGAAAAATCTTCGCCCAATGGTTCTGCCCCCGTTGCCCCAACAGCGATTTACATTTCACAATCGCCCCGCATAGGGTAGCCCGCGCAGGACGACAGGGGGAGACTTGCCACATGGCCACTGGCTTCTTTTTTGATGAAAAATGCTTCTGGCACGCAGGCGGAAACTACGCCCTGACCTTGCCGGTTGGCGATCTGGTTCAGCCACTGGCCGCGGGTGGACTGCCGGAAAGCCCGGAAACCAAACGTCGCCTTAAAAACCTCATGGATGTGACCGGCCTGACAAACGACCTCGATGTGCGCAGCGCACCGCCTGCGACCGAGACCATGCTTCAGCGCGTCCACCCAGCAGACTTTTTGACCAAGTTCAAAGAAGTCTATGATGCAGGCGGTGGCGAAATTGGCCTGCGCACACCTTTTGGCAAAGGGGGCTACGAAATCGCGGCCTTATCCGCAGGTATCGCCACCGAAGCCCTGCGCGCCGTTACTTCGGGCGATTTGCAAAACGCCTATGCGCTCTCTCGCCCTCCAGGGCACCATTGCCTGCCGGATTGGCCCAATGGCTTCTGTCTGCTGGCCAACATCGCTGTCGCGATTGAGGAAATCCAAGCACGGGGCTTAGCAAAGCGTGTCGCTGTTCTGGACTGGGACGTGCACCACGGCAACGGCACCGAAGCGATCTACTATGACCGTGACGACGTGCTCACCATCTCCCTGCATCAGGAGCACAATTATCCTTTGGACACAGGCGATGTGACCGACCGTGGCAAAGACGCTGGCCTCGGAACAAACATCAACGTCCCGCTTCCACCTGGCGCAGGTCACAACACCTACCTCTATTCAATGGAGAAAATTGTCCTACCCGCGCTACATGCCTTCAAACCGGATGTGATTATTGTCGCCTGTGGCTTTGACGCCGGCGCCTTTGATCCACTCTCCCGTATGCTCGCCACCGCCGACACATTCCGCCAAATGACCAAGCAGGTCATGCAGGCCGCAGATACTCTCTGTGAAGGCAAGCTCTTGCTTGTGCACGAGGGCGGCTATTCTGAAGCCTATGTGCCCTTCTGCGGCCATGCCGTGATCGAAGAGCTGTCTGGTTCCTCAATAACTGCTGAGGACCCAATGGCCGCCTCTCTCACCAAACGCCAGCCCAACGCCCGCGTCGAGGCCTTCTTTGCCACGTTGGTCGATGAGATGGCCGACACTTTCGCAAGCCCGCCCGGTTGAAACCCAACCGCGCCACGCCAACATACCCAATCAACCCCTGAGGGAAGACCTAATGCCTCAACCAAACCAAGCCGCGCTGGATTTTTTGCTGAGCCGCCGCTCACGTCCCGCCAAAACCCTGATTGGCCCTGCGCCCACGCGCGCGGAACTCGAACCTCTGCTGGAAGCCGCCCTGCGCAGTCCCGACCACGGTAAACTCGAACCTTGGCGCCTGATCGTGCTGGAAGGCGCCGCCTTGAGCAAACTTGCCAAGCTCGCCCAAGAACGCGGTGAAGCTTTGGACATGGAGCCGGAAAAGATCACCAAAGCGCACGATCAATTTGACCGCGCCGATCTGGTAGTCGCCGTAATAGAGGCGCCTGTGATCAGCGAAAAAATCCCGGAAATCGAACAGACCTACTCAGCCGCCTGTGTGTGCCTGCAACTGCTAAACGCCGCATTGGCCGCTGGCTGGGGCGCCAACTGGCTCTCTGGCTGGGCCAGTCACGATCGTGGGTTTGTGGAGAAAGGCCTCGACCTCACTCCACGTGAGCGCGTCGCAGGCTTCATCCACATCGGCACCGAAAAAGCCACGCCACCCGAGCGCCCCCGCCCCAACATGGAGACCAAAGTCACATGGCTGTCAGCCTAGCAATCTCGTCTTTTGGCAAGACACTTACTCAAATCGGGGACCCGCGCTTTCGCCGGGTCCTTTTCAAAGGCATTGGCCTGACCTTTGTGCTGCTGATCGCGGTCTACACAGCGTTCCTAATGTTCCTGAACTGGATCGGCGCAGGTCAAACCGTACAGGAGCTCCTGGGCAATATCTCTTGGGTTGGCGACCTTTTCACCTTCGCCTCGCTCTTCCTGATGATCGCCTTGTCGATCTTCCTGATGATCCCAGTCGCCTCTGCCATCACGTCCTTGTTTCTGGACGAAGTGGCCGACGCGGTGGAGGACAAGCACTATCCCGAACTGCCGGATGTCCCCCGCGTGACCTTTGCCGAAGGCCTCAAAGACAGCGTGAACTTTCTTGGTGTCTTGATTGCCGCCAACATCTTTGCGCTGGTGCTTTATGCGATCTTCCCGCCGTTTTCCCTGTTCATCTTCTGGGGCCTCAACGGCTTCCTGCTGGGGCGGGAATATTTTCAATTGGTCGCCATGCGCCGCGTAGGCCGGGCAGAAGCCAAGAAGCTGCGTAAGAAGCATCTCGGCACAATTTGGCTCGCTGGCACGCTTATGGCCATGCCGTTGGTCGTACCTATCCTGAACCTGGTGATCCCGATCCTAGGCGCGGCGACCTTTACCCATCTGTACCATCAACTGGAGCCGTCACCTCAGCGGGCCCCATCACGTTAAACCAGTCAAAATCACGCACCGTGATCAGACCGGATGTGATGATCCAGTACAAAATCACCCACATCACCGCGGCCGCGCCTGTGGTGATCCAGGCCTTGGCTTTGAGGTAGTGATGCTCTGGGCTGCTGGCATGTGTGCCGGGCACAACCTCGCCCACATCGCCCTGCGTTTTTAGACGAATCGGGATCACCATCAAAAAGGTCATGAACCAAAGCACGGCGTATAAAACGAGGGCTGAAGTGATGGTCATTGCGCGCTCCTGATAAAAAATTGGCGGACATCTGTGGCCCGCCAATTCTCTTACGTTTGGGTTGGCCTCTTAGACCTGTTCCAGTTCCACAAGGCAACCGTTGAAATCTTTCGGATGCAGGAACAGCACAGGTTTACCATGCGCCCCGATCTTGGGCTCGCCGCTGCCCAGAACACGCGCGCCGGTGGATTTCAGATGATCCCGCGCCGCCAGAATATCGTCGACCTCATAGCACACGTGGTGAATGCCGCCCGCCGGGTTCTTTTCAAGGAAGCCATTGATTGGGCTGTCTTCTCCCAGCGGATAGAGCAGCTCGATTTTTGTGTTTGGCAGCTCGATGAACACCACGGTCACGCCGTGGTCCGGCTCATCCTGAGGCGCACCCACTTTCGCCCCCAGCGCGTCACGGTATTGCGCACTGGCCGCTTCCAGATCCGGCACAGCAATGGCCACGTGGTTCAATCTTCCGATCATGTTTGTCTCCTCCAAAGGGCATGGATCCCGCTCCCCGTCCTTATGTGCGCTGATATGCGCAGGCGCAAGCGACAGGGCGTCGCGGCTGTCTTTAACGTTTCGTTAGGCATGTGTTCCTAGCCTGTTTGCACGTTTCGGTACTTGTAGTTTTCGCTTCGTTGAGGATTTCAAACATGGACGACAAATCGCCTTTCTCCCCGCTGACCACCCCATCAGCCGCGCGCCCGCTTCTGGGCATGACCGTTCTGGTGGTGGAAGACAGCCGTTTCTCCTCTGACGCGCTGCGTCTGATGTGTGTGCGCTCTGGTGCCCGCATTCGCCGCGCCGACTGTTTGACCTCTGCCCGACGACACCTGCAAGTCTACATGCCAACCGTCGCGATTGTGGACATGGGCCTGCCAGATGGCTCTGGCGCCGAGCTGATCGAAGAGCTCCACAAGGCCTCTCCGCGCATCGAATTGATCCTAGGCACCTCTGGCGACGATTTTGCTCAAGAGGCCGCCCTGGCCGCTGGTGCCGACGGCTTCATCGCCAAGCCTTACGGCACGCTCACCGATTTCCAACAGGCCATTCTGCGCCGCCTGCCCGATGCCTATCGCCCCACCGTGGCCCGCGTCGCCGACAACGAGGCAATCAAGCCGGACCCTGTGGCCTTCCGCGATGACCTGCTGCACGCGGCGGACACCCTGAAAGAAGGCGACGAAGAGCTGATCGACTATGTGGCGCAATTCTTAGGCGGCTTGGCCCGCAGCGCTGGTGACAAGGGTCTGCTGAACGCGGTGAAAGCCGTGGAGACCGCTCGCAAGGAGGGCACCGGCGTGCGGGCCAATGTGGCCGAACTCAACGGCGTGGTCGAAAGCCGCCTCACCGAAGCGGCCGTGATTTAAGACCTACACAACCGGAACGACGACGTAAGACACGGGACAGTCAGGCGGGGCCATTGGCCTCGCCTTTCCTTTTGGGTTTACCCCTGCTCGGGATCACTCGCGGCGCGTACCAGTTGCGTTAGATCGCTCAACCGTTCGCGCTGCTGGCCAGCCTCATCAAAATTGTTTGGCGACAGCCAGACCTCAAACGCAGCCTTCAATGCCGGCCACTCCCGGTCAATCGCTGCAAACCACGCGGTGTCACGATTGCGCCCTTTGTACACCAGTGCTTGACGGAAGACGCCCTCATAACTCAGCCCCAACCGCTGCGCCGCCCGACGGGATGGGGCGTTGAGCGCATCACATTTCCACTCATAGCGGCGATAGCCAGTGTCAAAAGCCCATTGCATCATCAGAAACATCGCCTCTGTGGACGCAGGCGTGCCTTGCATCATTGGCGCAAAGTTGATGTTGCCAACCTCAATGGAACCGCGCTCTGGATAGATGCGCAGATATGACGCCACCCCCGTGAAGGTGCGCTCTGCCTTGCTGTAGATCGCGTAAAAGAAGTGGTCTTGGTTCTGAACCGTTTCCCGCACCCAGCGATGATACTGCGCCGCCGAATGAAATGGCCCATAAGGCATGTAATCCCACACCCAGTCATCCGCCTGATAGGCACGGTACAACAACGCCGCGTGGGCCTCTGCGTTTAACGGCTCAAGCCGCACGTACTGGCCGTCCAAAACCTCGCCCATTGGCCGTGATGGCACGGTCCAATCGGGCACGGCAAAGCCCACAGGGCGGGATGTCTGCATGAGTAGTCTTCCTTCAGTTGGCCAAGTAGTGGCACAGCACGCCCCGCGCGCCAAGCCCTTCTGACTTAAGCCAACAATCCGGGCGCATTTCCCAACTGCATCCCAGGGAACACCACGCCTTCCAAAGCAGACCGGTCCAGACCAAAACTCTCGCGAATGGCCCAAGCCGCGTAGCGACGCACGTCATCGGTCGGCATCAGGTCGCGCCGCTGAAACAGATCCGCTTCTTCAAATCCGGCCAGTTGGCCATGCACCTTCTGCCCTCGAATGGCGCCGCCCGCCATGACCATCAAACCGCCAGTGCCGTGATCCGTGCCTTTGGTGCCATTCTCCGCCACTGTGCGGCCGAACTCCGTCATCGCCAGCACCGTTGTGCGCGCCCAGACGTCCGGACCCATCCCATTTTTGAGCGCCCGAAGACTGTCACTCAAATGCTTCAAGGGCGTTTTCAATGTGCGCGCCTGCGCCGCATGCGTATCCCAGCCACCAATGGAGAAACAGGCCACCCGCGCCGCGTCACGCAGCTGCTGCGCGGCAAAAGACGCCACACGCAAATGTGCATTTGCCCGCCCGCGCCCCTTTGGGTTCATCTGCGCATCCATCATGGTATCCAGCTCGTCGGCCATCATGCCGCCGTCAGACGCCTCAAACACACCGCCGCCATCTTCGCCCGCCAACAAAATGGCTTTCTGCATCGCCAGCGCCATCTCAGGATCACGCTCCATCGTCAGCTCCAAAAGCCGCGCGCCCTGACTGGACAGCACAAAGCCCACATCCGGCGACCAGGTCTCCACCTCGGCCGCGCCTTGGCTCAGCAACATCGGATCTGCGCCCACCGCATAGGCCGTCGTCATCGTGCTGTTGGGCATGGTTTGCAGCATCCGGTTAAGCCAACCGTCCCGCCCCGTACCAGAGGGCACCTCAATTGTTCCCGCTTCCAGCAAATCCTGCCCGTCAAAATGGCTGCGTTTGTTGCGATATGGCGTCGAAACCCCTTGCACAAACGCCAACTCACCCGCCTGCCACAGCGGCCACAGCGGTTTGGCCGCCGCATGCAGCATCATCCCCTCTGTGAGTTCCAAGCCAGAACGCGGTCCCGCCAAAAGCGTTGGCCGCAGCTGGCGCAGTGCCGCGTCATCGGGTTGCACCAAATCCAGCCCGTCCAGACCACCGCGTAAAATGATCACCACCAGCCGGTTCTCGCCCCCGGTGGCGGCAAAACTCACTGGAGTCATCAACGGGCTCGCTGCGAGCGAACACCCCACCGCCAAACCACGTCCAAGGAAGCCCCGTCGATCCATCACTGCTTTGTCCATGACGCTCTCCTCACACCCGCTGGAACGCGGGCGACATCAACACCAGCGCAATACCTTCACGCCGGCTTTCCGCGGCCTCCGCAGCAAATTTCACCGCGCCTGGCATCTGCGGCCCAAGCGTTGTTTCGGCAAATTGGCGCGGATCCGGCAAGTCCTCCAGCACTTCCGCCGGCACGCCCAGCGCCCACTGCAACCGCGCCGCCATACCCTGCGGCGTCAACCAATAGCTGTCGGCCTCTTCAAATCCGTCCGGGCCAAATGGCCGCCTCCACGGCTGCCCCATCGTGCGTAGGGGCGTGCCCAACAAACGCTCCAACTCTTGGCTTTTGACGTCGCGAAACCGCTCTTTGGGCACGGCCAAAGCCCGCAAGGAAGAACTGACGAATAACTCCGGTTGTTTGAAATTGCCAACACCGGGCCCAACAGCGGCCCAAGCGGCAGGATGACGCAACATCGCCTCCATAACTTCAGCCAAGTCGCCATCTGTTTCCAAATACCGAGCACCCATCGACACCAACAAATCCTCATCCGGCGTTTCGGAGACAAAATGCACGGCCAGTTTGCGCGTTATGTGGCGCGCTGTATCCGGATGCCGTGCGAGATCCCGCAATACCGCGTGCACATCCGCCATCCGCGCGCGACGCTTGCCGTATTCCTTGCCCAGCACCGTCTCCGCCCCAGGCTCGGCCCGCTTGGCCAGAAACGCGGTCCCTTTTTTCTGAATGGTCGTCACACCGGTCAGCAGCTCTGCAAGCTGCCGCACATCCTTTTGTGTATACCCGCCGCCCACGCCAAGAGTGTGCAGCTCCAAAATCTCACGCGCCAGATTTTCATTCAGGCCGAGGTTTTTCTCTGACCGCTTCTTCGCAATGGTGCTATTGGGCCCCACGGAGGTATTCTGATCGAGAAAATGCAGCATTTGTGGATGCAAAACAGCTGCGATGAGCATGTCCTCAAACCGTCCATTCACATGTGGACGAATGGCATTGGCCACATAGGCTGCCTCGGTATAGCGATAGATCACGTTTTTTCCGGGCGCGGAGAAATGGTCATTCCAAAATGCAACCAGCCGCTCCCGCAGACCATCGCGGCTCCAAACCCGCCGCGCCAATGTGGCACCAATCCACTTGGCACCCTCTTGCTTGGCGGCACGCCTGGCCGTTTTGAACGCCTCTTGCAGGGCTTGCTGCGCATCGCTGCCCTTTTCCGCTTTGGAGATCTTGCGACGCGCATCCAACAACGCCAGCATCTTTTCCCTCATCTCCGCGTCACTGGGCAGTGGAAACCACGGCATCTCCGGCTCTTTTGCACGCAAAAGTGCCACCATATCCGTGATGTCCGCCGGTCCCGTCACCTTGGGGGACAACCCATAGCCAAATCGTGTCTGAGCTATATCAGGATCAAAACCCACTGCTGCCGCGCTCCTTTGGTCGCACACGCATTCTTCGCGCTTTTCTCTACTGTATCACATAGCCGATCCGGTTCTACGCAGCTTGCTCAAGGCTGCCAAAAATCGACCAAAATCCACCGATACGCGCTTGCCTCAAACCAAAAACCGCCCACGACAGGGTCGCAGGCGGCGTAAATCTCGGCAATGTCGCGACAGGATCACTCCTGCGGGATCACCCGCAGGCCCAGCTCCATCAGCTGATCGGACGACGGCTCGCTTGGCGCGTTCATCATCAGATCTTCCGCACGCTGGTTCATCGGGAACATCATCACTTCACGGATGTTCTGTTGGTCGGCCAGCAACATCACAATGCGGTCCACACCAGCGGCACAGCCACCGTGGGGCGGCGCACCATACTGGAACGCTTTGTAAAGCGCGCCAAAGCGCTCTTTCACTTCCGCCTCATCGTAGCCGGCAATCTCAAACGCCTTCAGCATCACCTCTGGCTTGTGGTTCCGGATCGCACCAGACACCAGCTCATAACCGTTACAAGCGAGGTCATACTGGTAACCTTTGACTGCCAGCGGATCCCCGTTCAGCGCGTCCAGACCGCCCTGCGGCATGGAGAATGGGTTGTGTTCAAAGTCGATCTTGCCGCTCTCTTCGTCTGCCTCGTAGATCGGGAAATCCACGATCCAGGCAAAGGCAAAGCGGTCTTTGTCGATCAGACCCAGCTCTTCGCCAATCACGTTGCGGGCACGACCAGCAACCGCTTCAAAGGCTTTCGGCTTGCCACCCAAGAAGAAGGCCGCATCGCCCACACCCAGACCCAGCTGCTGACGGATCGCTTCCGTGCGCTCAGGGCCGATGTTCTTGGCCAGCGGACCGGCCGCCTCTTCACCCAGAACAATCTCACCGGCTTTGATCTTCGCGTTCACCTCTTTCACAGAGATGCCCTGCTCCTGCGCAATGGTGTCCGCAGACTGTTTGCGCCAGAAGATATAGCCCATGCCCGGCAGGCCTTCGCCTTGGGCAAATTTGTTCATCCGGTCACAGAACTTACGCGAGCCACCAGTTGGCGCGGGAATTGCGCGCACTTCGGTGCCTTCTTGCTCCAACAGTTTGGCAAAGATCGCAAAGCCGGAGCCAGCAAAATGCTCGGACACAACCTGCATCTCGATCGGGTTGCGCAGATCTGGCTTGTCGGAACCGTATTTCAGCGCCGCTTCCGCATAGGGGATCTGCGGCCACTCGTTTGGCGCATCCACTTTGCGGCCACCGCCGAACTCTTCAAACACACCCGCGATCACGGGCGAGATGGTGTCAAAGACGTCCTGCTGCTCCACAAAGGACATCTCCATGTCGAGCTGATAGAAGTCGGTTGGCGAGCGGTCCGCGCGCGGGTCTTCGTCGCGGAAGCACGGCGCGATCTGGAAATACTTGTCAAAGCCCGCAACCATCATCAGTTGTTTGAACTGCTGTGGCGCCTGCGGCAGCGCGTAGAATTTGCCAGGGTGGATACGGGATGGCACGAGGAAGTCACGCGCCCCCTCTGGCGAAGACGCAGTGATGATTGGCGTTTGATACTCGCGGAAGCCTTTGTCCCACATGCGCTTGCGCATGGAGGCCACAACGTCAGAGCGCATGGTCATGTTCTGCTGCATCTGCTCACGACGCAGGTCGAGGAAGCGATACTTCAGACGGGTCTCTTCCGGATATTCCTGATCGCCAAACACCAACAGAGGCAGTTCGTCCGCCGCACCCAGAACCTCTAGGTCACGCACAAACACCTCAACCTCACCGGTTGGGATTTTGTCGTTCACCAGCTCAGGATCGCGCGCTTTGACGTTGCCGTCGATGCGGATACACCACTCAGAGCGCACCTTCTCCATTTCGGAGAACACAGGGCTGTCCGGATCACACAGCACCTGCGTGATGCCAAAGTGGTCGCGCAGGTCAACAAACAGAATGCCGCCATGGTCGCGGATGCGGTGCACCCAGCCAGACAGGCGGACGGTTTCGCCCACGTTGGATTTGTTCAGGTCGGCGCAGGAATGGCTGCGATAGGCGTGCATGTGCGGGCCCTCTTTCAGGGTGAATAACTACAGTCGGCCCGATACACCTTTTTGGGCCGACAAAGTCAAGAGAACGGCGCGGGTTTGCGGCACAAAAAGGCACCCTTTTGCCCGACCGAGGGGAGGGCTGCGCCTGCCTGCCCCCCGGCAGGCGCATTTGCAGCGTTTCAATGTTTCGCAAGTTGGCGGCACAATCCCTGTCAAATGCAAACTCAAGGTTGCGAAAGCGCCTACCCAGGCAGGCGCAGCCCTCCAAAATCAAACGTGGGACAGAACGGCAGATATTTCCCCACGCAGTGCATTCGAGAGCGTTATAGCCTTTGCTGACCTTAGATCATCCAACGTCAACACCGCCTCCCGCACCACGCCTGCATCCAACAAACTCTGACGATATACGCCCGGCAGACACCCCGACGACAGCGGTGGCGTTAGGCGCTCACCATCCGGCATGGTCAGCACCACATTTGTGATTGTGCCCTCACACAACTCATCCCGCTCATTGAGAAACAGCCATTCCTGCACACCGTCGGGCAAGTCCGCGCGCCAGCGGTCATATACCGCCCGGCGCGTGGTCTTGTGCCGCAACAAAGCGTCTTCCGAGTGCATCCGCTCCGGCGCGATCCGCACCGTCCACTGGGCTGCCGACTCTGGCAATTCTGCCGTGGTGATCTCCACATCCCCCACCGCGCCAAGCGTCAAGCGACAGCGCAGCGGCGTTTCCCCGCCCAACGCCTCAATCGCACCTGCAATTCGCACCGGATCAAACACAAACCCCAGCTCATGCGCTGATCGCGCCAACCGCGCCAGATGCAACTCCAACCGCGCAATCCCCTGCCCCGGTCGATAACCAAACGTCTCGATCAGGCGGGTTCCGGCTGGAACTGGGCAAACCGTGCTTTCCAAAGCGCTTCCTCGTACTCATCCGGCGCTTTGCTGTCCCAGACAACGCCGCCACCCACATTCAATGTCATCTGTCCAGCTTGTGCCATCAATGTGCGGATCGCCACACTAAACTCAGACCGCCCATCCGGCGCAGCCCAACCAATCGAGCCACAATAGATCTCCCGCGGCCATGGCTCCAAATCGCGTAGTATTTCCATCGCGCGCAGCTTTGGCGCGCCCGTGATGGACCCACAAGGGAACAGCGCCTTCAGAATATCGGCCAAGCGCACGTCATCCTGCAACTCGGCCGCCACCGTCGAGGTCATCTGATGCACGGTGGCGTAGCTCTCGATCTCAAACAGCTTTGGCACATGCACCGAGCACGGCTTGCTCACCCGGCTGATATCATTGCGCAGAAGATCCACAATCATCAGGTTCTCGGCCCGGTTCTTCTCATCCGTCGCCAACCACTGCCGCCGCTGGGAGTCCTCTTGCGCGTCATCGCTGCGCGGCTGCGTGCCTTTCATCGGCCGCGTCTCGATACGGCCTTTTTCATCGGTGCGGAAAAACAGCTCAGGTGACCGGGACAGAATGTCCGGCAGCCCCTCTTGGCGCACAATGATGCCGTGTCCTACCGCCTGCCGGGCTGCCAGCGCGCCATAAAGCGCCACCGGGTCCCCTTCAAACTTCGCTTCCATGGGAAACGTCAGGTTGGCCTGATAGATGTCGCCAGCGCCAATATAGCCATGCACCCGGTCAAACGCCGCCCGATAGGTGGCCGCGCTCCAGCGTGGCTCAAACGGCTGTAACTCAAACCCGCCATCACGCGGCAAGCGCCCCGCCACTTCGGGTGCGCGAAACACACCAAAGTTGATCAGCGGCACCCGCCGTGTCTTGGGCAACAACCGCCGCAGCTTTGGCTCCAACACATAGCCCAGCTCATAGCTGACAAAGCCCGCCAACCAGAACCCCGCGTCTTGGGCCTGTGTCAGCACGTCAAACGCCATGCCCACTTCGTTGGGATCGGTGATAGAGATCACATGTTCGGGCTTGTGAAACAGCGTCGCGCCGCCGTCTGGCCCATGGTCAAAGCGAATCTGCACGTCCGCCCCCCGGTCGCTGGTAAATCCTTGCCAGCCATATACGTTGCATTTTATTAAAAAACAGTGGTCAATTGCGGCGCTTTACGACAAATTTCCGATCCCCCTTGCGCCCGGCCTTCTGATCCGTATAACGCACGACAATTTGCGTATTTGGCGACTCCTGCCCGCCAAGACATCGCTGCCACCAGCCCGAGGTCCACCATGCCCAAAAGAACCGACATCTCCTCGATCATGATCATCGGGGCCGGCCCCATTGTGATTGGCCAAGCCTGTGAATTTGATTACTCCGGCGCGCAAGCCTGTAAAGCGCTGCGAGAAGAGGGATATCGCGTCATCCTGGTGAACTCCAACCCGGCGACGATTATGACCGACCCCAACATGGCGGACGCAACCTATATCGAGCCGATCACTCCGGAGATCGTGGCCAAGATCATCAAAAAGGAGCGCCCCGACGCGCTGCTGCCCACAATGGGGGGGCAGACCGGCCTCAACACCGCACTCGCGGTGGAAGAAATGGGCGTTTTGGAAAAATTCGGCGTGGAAATGATCGGCGCGGACCGCAACGCCATTGAGATGGCCGAAGACCGCAAACTCTTCCGCGAAGCCATGGACCGCCTCGGCATCGAAAACCCGCGCGCGTCCATTGTGACCGCGCCAAAGAAAGACGACGGCTCCGCTGACCTGGACGAAGGCATCCGCCTCGCGTTGGAAGAACTCGAAGACATCGGCCTGCCAGCCATCATCCGTCCTGCGTTTACCATGGGCGGCACCGGCGGTGGCGTGGCCTACAATCGTGACGACTATATCCACTTCTGCCGCACCGGCATGGACGCCTCCCCGGTGAACCAGATCCTCGTAGATGAAAGCCTGCTGGGCTGGAAAGAATACGAGATGGAAGTGGTGCGCGACCGCGCCGACAACGCTATCATCGTCTGCTCCATCGAAAACGTCGATCCCATGGGCGTGCACACCGGTGACTCCATCACCGTGGCCCCGGCGCTGACCCTGACCGACAAAGAATATCAGATCATGCGCAACCACTCGATCAACGTGCTGCGTGAGATCGGCGTGGAAACCGGCGGCTCCAACGTGCAGTGGGCGGTAAACCCGGTCGACGGCCGTATGGTTGTAATCGAAATGAACCCACGCGTGTCCCGCTCATCTGCCTTGGCCTCCAAAGCCACCGGCTTCCCGATTGCCAAGATCGCTGCGAAACTGGCTGTGGGCTACACGCTCGACGAACTCGACAACGACATCACCAAAGTGACGCCCGCGTCCTTTGAGCCAACCATCGACTATGTTGTCACCAAGATCCCGAAGTTCGCCTTTGAGAAATTCCCAGGCTCCGAGCCAAACCTGACCACCGCGATGAAATCCGTGGGCGAAGCCATGTCCATTGGCCGCACCATCCACGAGTCCATGCAAAAGGCCCTCGCCTCCATGGAAAGCGGCCTGACCGGCTTTGACGAGATCGCCATCGAAGGCGCCGACGACCCCTCCTCCGGAAAAGCCGCCGTGATCAAAGCGATCAGCGCCGCCACCCCGGACCGCCTGCGCACCATCGCGCAGGCCATGCGTCACGGCCTGACCAACGACGAAATCCAGAACGTCACCATGTTTGACCCATGGTTCCTGGATCGCATCCGCGAGATCGTGGATGCTGAGGCCGAAGTGGCAGCCAACGGCCTGCCAACCGATGAGAAGGCGATGCGCCAACTCAAGATGCTCGGCTTCACCGACGCGCGCCTGTCCAAACTGACCGGCCTATCCGAAACCGAGGTGCGCAAAGCCCGCACCACCCTCGGTGTCACCGCCGCGTTCAAACGCATTGACACCTGTGCCGCGGAATTTGAGGCGCAGACGCCGTACATGTACTCCACCTACGAAACCCCGATGATGGGCGAAGTGGAATGTGAGGCCCGCCCAAGCGACCGCAAGAAAGTTGTGATCCTGGGTGGCGGTCCAAACCGGATTGGTCAGGGCATCGAGTTTGACTACTGCTGCTGTCACGCCTGCTACGCGCTGACGGATCAGGGCTATGAAACCATCATGATCAACTGCAACCCGGAGACCGTGTCCACCGACTACGACACCTCCGACCGTTTGTATTTTGAGCCGCTCACCTTTGAGCACGTGATGGAAATCCTGCGCGTCGAGCAAGACAACGGCACTCTTCATGGGGTGATCGTGCAGTTTGGCGGTCAGACCCCGTTGAAACTGGCCAACGCGCTGGAAGCCGAAGGCATTCCAATCCTCGGCACTACCCCAGACGCCATCGACCTCGCCGAAGACCGCGAACGCTTCCAGGCGCTGGTCAACAAACTGGAGCTGAAACAGCCTAAGAACGGCATCGCCTCTACCGACGCCGAAGCGCTCTCCATTGCCGAAGACATCGGCTTCCCGCTGGTGATCCGCCCGTCCTACGTTCTTGGTGGCCGCGCCATGGAAATCGTGCGCGACATGGCCCAGCTGGAACGCTACATCGCCGAAGCCGTGGTGGTCTCTGGCGACAGCCCTGTGCTGCTCGACAGCTACCTCGCGGGCGCAGTCGAACTGGACGTGGATGCGCTCAGCGACGGCACCGACGTGCACATCACCGGCATCATGCAGCACATCGAAGAAGCCGGCGTACACTCCGGTGACTCCGCCTGCTCCCTGCCGCCCTACTCGCTCAGCAAAGACACCATCGCAGAAATCGAGCGTCAGACCCACGCACTGGCCATCGCGCTCAATGTTGTCGGCCTGATGAACGTGCAGTTCGCGGTCAAAGACGGCGAGATTTACCTCATCGAGGTGAACCCACGTGCGTCGCGCACCGTGCCGTTTGTGGCCAAATCCACCGACAGCGCGATTGCTTCCATCGCTGCGCGCATCATGGCAGGCGAGAAACTGGCAGGCTTCCCAAAACGCGCCCCCTATGTGGAACTCGACGCCACCAAGGATCAGCCGATTGCGGATCAGATGACCTTGGCAGACCCCAACATGCCTTGGTTCTCGGTTAAGGAAGCCGTGCTGCCCTTCGCCCGATTCCCGGGTGTCGACACCATCCTCGGCCCAGAAATGCGCTCCACTGGCGAAGTCATGGGCTGGGACCGCTCCTTCGCCCGCGCCTTCCTGAAGGCACAGATGGGCGCAGGCATGGTGCTGCCAACCGAAGGCAAAGCCTTCATCTCGGTCAAGGACGACGACAAGACCGCCACGATGGTGGACGCGGCCAACATCCTGATCGATCTGGGCTTCTCGGTTGTTGCCACATCCGGCACAGCCGCATGGCTGAACGAGCAAGGCGTGGCCTGTGAAAAGGTCAACAAGGTCTATGAGGGCCGTCCAAACATCGTGGACGTGCTGAAAAACGGCGACGTGTCTTTGGTGATGAACACCACCGAAGGCGCCCAAGCCGTGAACGACAGCCGCGAAATCCGCTCCGTCGCGCTCTACGACAAGATCCCCTACTTCACCACAGCTGCCGCGTCCCACGCCGCTGCCCGCGCCATGAAAGCGCGCGAAGAAGGCGATCTGGAAGTGCGCAGCCTGCAGGGCTAAACCTCTGTGTAAGAACGGAAAAAGGCGCCTCAATGGGGCGCCTTTTTTTTTGTGCTTCTCTACATTAGAGCCTTAGCCAAATCACAGATTTGGCAGCGCCCGAACCGCCCCCACGGGGCGGGCGCTTCGCTTCCCACCCCTCGGTTCGGCCGCTACACTTACTCTTCTCGGTTATTCACCTCAAAATACGCAAAATCCGCCGCCTGCGCCCGCCCGGTCATATCCTGCGCGCACATCCCGACAAAACAGCCGGTGAAATTGGAATGCTCCCCGCGCACGCCTTCGTCGGACAACCGCGAGGCATCCAGCACCAGCCCAATCGCCTGCCAATCGCCATCCTCCAGCGCATAGAAAAACTGCAAGTCCGCGCGATTGATCTCCAACTTCATCCGCACCACGCCGTCCTGCGGCATCGCGACCATCTCACCCAGCGGATAGGTCAACCGGCCCTCCGGCCAATCCAGACAGGACGGGACCGTCAACGCCCGCTCGCCGGTCGCCGGGTCCATGGTCAGTGCCAGATAATGAAACTGCGTGCGATTGTAATAGGCTGTCAGCCCGGCCATCTGCTGATAGCTGTCCGGCGCAAACTGCACCTCTGTCTCCGCCGTGCACTGCCACTCCGTTTGACGCGCCGCCACCAGGGCCTGCTCAAACCACGACCCAATCGACTCCCGTCCAAACAGCCGCAACGCGCCCCCGCTCAGATCAAACAACCGCGCAGGTTCCGGACTGCGCAGCCACTGCAACTGTGGCGGCAGCACCGACATATCTGCAAACTCAAACCGCTCCCGTGGCGCGGGCCACGGATGCTCCGGCAAATCCGGCGCAGGCTGTTCCACCGACGGCACCATGCCGCCCTCCTCCAGATAGAGCCAGTCATCCGCCCCCCAGGCACATTTCGCAATCCCGGTCTCCCGCCCCATCTGCGAGCGCCGCATCCCCGGCAAAGGCCGCGTGGTCAGGAACGTGTGATAGACCGAGCCATCCTCCAACTCGACATATTGCCCATGTCCCGTGCGCTGCAATGGGCTGGCGTCATTGTCGTGCACATGCACCAGATGCTTCTGCGGATGCAGCTCATACGGCCCGCGCAACTCCTTGGACCGCGCATAGGTCACCGCATGCTCGTATCCCGTGCCCCCTTCCGCCGTGATCAAGTAGTAATACCCGTTGCGCTGCATCAGATGCGGCGCTTCGGTCAGCCCAAGGTCACTGCCCGCAAAGATATTGGTGATCTCCCCCACCAATCGTTCTTCTTCAACACTGTACTCCTGCAACAAGATCCCACCAAAAAACGACGCCCCGCGCGTGTTCGCATTGCCCATTGTCGCCAAATGGTTCCACACCACGTTGACCAGATATTTGCGCCCATTCGCGTCATGAAACAGCGATGGGTCAAACCCACTCGAGTTCAGGTAAACCGGATCAGACCACGGTCCCTCGATGTTCTCCGCCGTCACCAGATAGTTGTGCGCATCTTTGAAGTTGCCATCCAGCCGCTTCACATCCGTGTAGATCAGCCAGAACTTCCCATCCGCATAACTCAGCGCCGGTGCCCAAATCCCACAACTGTCCGGATTGCCTCGCATGTCCAACTGGCTTGGGCGATTGAGCGGCTGCGGCAGGGTGAGCCAATTCACCAAGTCTTTCGAATGGCTGATCTGCACCCCCGGATACCACTCAAACGTCGAGGTCGCGATGTAGAAATCCTCCCCCACACGACAGATCGACGGATCCGGATTAAACCCGCGCAGAATCGGATTCCGAATGGTTTTTTTCGGTCATCATCATGCCTCCCCAACATTTCTGACCCGCCCACCTAAACAGGCTTTTTCCCCCACGCCAATAATTATTTCGACACTCAAACTAATTAAATCCACAACGCACGTCGGCGATCCCCCACTTGACCACCCTGCCGTACCCCCCTAAACCCGCGCCTTCGTTTTCAGTGGCGGAGACCGGACCATGCACACCCACACCCTTGGCATCGACTTTGGCACCTCCAACTCCGCCGCAGGTGTGGCCGTGAACGGCGCGCCCCATCTGATGACTTTCGCCCACGGCGAAACCACCCTGCCGACCACTTTCTTCTTTGACTTTGACAGCCGCAAAACCCTGCTCGGCACCCCGGCGAACCAAGCCCTTCTGGACGGGCTTGAAGGCCGCTTCATGCGCGCTCTCAAACGCGTGCTTGGCACCACGCTGATGCATGAAAAGCGCCAGATCCTGAACGAGCGCGTGACCTTTGTCGACATCATCGCCCGCTTCCTGCGCCACATCAAAACCACGGCTGAGGCGCAAACCAGCCTGACGTTTGACCACGCCCTCTCCGGCCGCCCGGTGGTCTTCCACGGCGCAAACGACCCACGCGAGGCGCAAGCCGAAGCCGATCTGCGCGCCTGCTATCTCGCGGCCGGTTTCACCGGCGTCACCTTCATGGCCGAACCCGAGGCTGCCGCCATCGCCAACGGCGCGCTGGAGCAGCCCGGCCAACTCGGTCTGATCGTCGATATCGGCGGCGGCACCTCCGACTTCACTCTGTTTCGCACCACCGAGACGGGCATCGACACGCTGGCCAACCACGGCGTGCGCATCGGCGGCACCGACTTTGACCGCGCCATCAGCATCGACCGTGTCATGCCGCTCTTGGGACGCGGCACCGAGCTGCGCAACCAGTTTGGCAGCGGCACCCACTCCGCCCCGGCGGCGATCTTCAACGACCTCGCCACCTGGGAGAAAATCCCCTTCCTGTATACAGCGCAAACCCGCCGCGCCGTGGACGACATGCTGCGCCAAGCCCAAGCGCCCGAGCAAATCGCCCGCCTCGCCGAGGTCCTGCGCGATGAGTTGGGCCACGACATCGCCTTTGCGGTGGAGGCGGGCAAAGTCTCCGCCAGCAAGGCCAACGCCAACCCCAAAATCGACCTCTCAGTGCTCGACAGCACCCTAACCGTCCCCCTGCCCCCCGCGCTGCTGCCCGACATCCTTGCCGGCAACGCCGCCAAGCTCGATCAGGCCATGGTGGACATCCTGACCGACACAGGCACCACCGCGCAGGACGTGACCCAAGTGATCTACGTCGGCGGCTCCAGCCTGTTGTCGGTGGTGCAAGACACCGCCAAAGCGCGCTTCCCGCAGGCCGAGCACAAAGTGTCCGAGGTCTTCACCGCCGTTGCCGATGGCTTGGCGATTGCAGCGGAACGGCGGTAGCGGGTTTTATTCACCACCATGCCAAATCACAGATTTGGCAGCGCCCCACTGGTCAACAGAGGCTTGCAAAGCAAGCTCCCGAGAGGTGAACCGCCCCGTCGCACCAAAGGTGCGCCAAATCAAAAAACGGCACGCCTACGGCGTGACGGGGCGGGCGCTTCGCTTCCACCCCTCGGTTCGCGCGCGCCCCCTCCTAGAACCTCAACACACATTCAATTGACGCGCGCCACAAAGGTGCAATGATGCACTATGACAAGCGCCTCTCCCCCTACTGAAAACGCCCAACCAGCGCATTTCTCTAAGCTGCACGTGGGCGTTCTGTTATGGATGCGCGACCCTCGCCGCACCCCTGTGCGCGTCCTCTCCGTGTCCGAGGACACCGCCAGCTTCACAGTCGAAGTGCGCGCCTTCGAAGACATAGGAGCGCAATGGACTTTTCCACTCCGGCAAGCAGACAAATTCCTCTGCGCCCCGGACACGCCTGCCCACTCAGCCGCAATCATCGTCGCGCGCCAGTCCGCCTGTGACCAGTTCGATCAGCCTCTACGGGTGCCCGTTGATACTGAAAACCGCACCACGTCGCTCTCCAAACTGAACACCCTCACCCAGCAAGCCCGTGACTGGCTGCACAACACAGGCCACCACCCAACGCCCGACCAACCGCTTGACAGCTTCAGTGCCTTTCAAGACCCAACGGCCCTGACCAACTGGCTCAGCTTGCACGAGGTCGCCAATCTCGAGACTGATTTTGCCACGCACTACGTCAGCAACCCGCACGCAGGCGAAACCATCAAGGCCCACCGCCTTGCCCTCGCCGATCTCGGCCTGTGCCCCTTTGAGGGCCGCATCCTGCGCGACACCGCCGAACTGACAGGCCCCAACTCGCTCGCCCATCGCCAACGCCACATCCTCGCCCGCCTCGCCTTTCTCCGCGCCGCCTTTGACCTACTTGGACAAACCCACCTGCAGCTCTACCGCGTGATCTATTCCGATGAGCCACTCACACCACCGCGCACCACCGGCTTTGTCTCCACAACCTTCAGCCGCGAAGTCGCCCTGCGGTTCCTGAAAGATGGCCAAAGCAAACGCCACGCCGCGCTCTATTGGCAGCACGTCCCCGTCACACGCCTGTTTATGACCCACCTCGAAACCCCACAAATGCGCAGGCGCTACGAAGAGAGCGAAGCCCTCTTGTTGTGGGACCAACACGCAAGGCTGTTTTGAAGCCAGGAAAAGCCAGCGCACTAGATCCCCAAAGCACCCAAAAAGGGTTCATCGTATCAACTGCAGGTGTGAACAATTTCCGTATCTTTGCCCAATGGCTTGTACGACTTGCACCGAGAGACGTATTCCAGCTTTACCGCCGCACCTTTGGTGTTCGGGAAAACGTCACCAATGTCGAAGCCATACTTTTTTTGAGGGTCATACGGCCCGCTGGGCCAAGTCTTGTAAGCCGCAATGTACAAATTGATATGGTTTGGCCATTCATAGAAGTGGCGCCGCCACGCACCTGATACGTGGTCAGAAAGGCCATCACCATAAGTCCCATTTGGCTCCGCGTCATAAGCATCAACCCAGAAAGTCGCCAGTTCCTTTGACTGCGCCGGCGTCATGTCCACCACGCCGACATAGCAGGTGCGCGCTTGATAGAAGACAATCACGCGGTCATTTGGCGACTGGACGTCATACCGGCCAACTGTGCGCCCGCCTCGAATGGGCGCTTGAACCGTTGTCACCTGGAATCCTGCATTTGTAAGTGCGCGCGTTACTTTGTCATTATTTGGGACACCGGCACAGGCACGCACAGCTTTTTCCGCAAGTGCCATGTCCTGCGGTCGTGCTGGCGACTGACTAATTGTTTTGGTGTCTACTGGCGGGATGCCACAGCCAGACAAAAACGCCAACACAGCGCCTAAGGTAAAGGCGGGACGGGGCCAGTTATCAATAGTCATTGCCAATTCACTCCATGCATGTGCAACGCAGCAATACACGCATAACAGGAGCTTCAAAACCACTAGACGTGCCTATCGCAAAATAGCCAGGCCCAGTCTTGAGTGGCTGGGTAATGAGGGCATCTCCCAAGTTTGTTTTCCCATTGAACAGTCTATTACCCCACCGCCCGCTGTTGCGCGCTTCCGCAATGCAACAAAAATAGGCCCCGGCTCACCGAGTCGGGGCCTCAAAACACGCACCTCCGCAAAACAGTCGCGATACCGACGCCATACCGACGTGAAAATCAGACCTTTTCCTGCGTGTATTGACGCAGCTCTTTGCGGGCCACTTGGCGGCGGTGCACTGCGTCCGGACCGTCCGCCAGACGCAACGTTCGCACGTGTGTCCAGGCCTGCGCCAGCGGCGTGTCCTGCGAAATGCCGGTGCCGCCAAACATCTGCACCGCCTCGTCGATCACTTTCAGGGCCACATTGGGCGCCACCACTTTGATCTGGCTGATCCACGGCGCCGCCGCCCGCGCGTCGCCCTGATCCATGATCCAGGCGGTCTTAAGACACAGCAGCCGCGCCTGCTCAATCTCCATACGGCACTCGGCAATGATGTCGTAGTTCGCGCCCAGATGCGCCAGCTTCTTGCCAAAGGCCTCCCGGCTCAGCGCGCGTTTGCACATCCGCTCCAGCGCCGCCTCGGCCTGTCCAATCGCGCGCATACAATGGTGGATGCGCCCGGGCCCAAGCCGCCCCTGTGCAATCTCAAAACCACGCCCTTCGCCCAGCAGCATGTTCTCCGCTGGCACGCGCACATTGCTAAACTTGATGTGCATATGCCCATGCGGCGCGTCATCCTGCCCGTAGACCATCATGGGCCGCAAAATCTCGATGCCCTCGGTGCCCGCAGGCACCACAATCATTGACTGGCGTTTGTGCACCGGCAGATCATCCCCACCGGTTTTCACCATCACGATATAGACTTTGCAGCGCGGGTCTCCGGCGCCAGAAGCCCAATATTTCTCGCCATTTAGCACATAGTCGTCGCCATCGCGCACACAGGACATCTCGATGTTCGTGGCATCCGAGCTGGCCACATCCGGCTCCGTCATCAGATAGGCGGAACGGATTTCGCCATTCAAAAGCGGCTTCAGCCATTCCTCTTTCATGGCGTCGCTGCCATAGCGTTCAAACACCTCCATATTGCCGGTATCCGGCGCGGAGCAGTTGAACACTTCAGCGCCCAAAGGCGTCTTGCCCATCTCCTCAGCAAAGAAGGCATATTCCACGGTGGAGAGCCCAAACCCTTTGTCGGAATCGGTCAGCCAGAAGTTCCACAAGCCCCGCTCCTTGGCCTTGGCTTTGAGCCCCTCAAGAATTTCCGCCTGACGGTCCGTGTAGGCCCAACGGTCACCTTTGCCGATCTCCGCATGGTATTCCTCCTCCAGAGGCATCACCTCCTCGCGGATCATCTCTTTGACCTGCGCCAACAGCTTTTCGTTTTCGGGTCGCATTCCCAGAAACATCGCCCAACTCCTCTCCAACTCGTTGCCCCACCATGTCGCGCGGGCGGTCCTCTTGTCCACGAGGGGGATTGAAAATGACGCAGGGTCTTAAAAATCAGGGGTTAGCGAAGTCCTAAAAAACTCCGAAAATTTTTCTGTATTTTGAGAGAAATTTTTTCTGCCAAAAATGCATTTCTGCTCTTGCGCCTCCCCGCGCTGCTAAGTAAACCCTGCCTCACAGTTGGGGTGTAGCCAAGTGGTAAGGCACCTGTTTTTGGTACAGCGCATCGTAGGTTCGAATCCTACCACCCCAGCCATTTCATCGAACATCAGTGAACGAAGAGCTCACTCGAAACACCGCTTCGTTCTGCCCCCAGAAATGCCCCTGTTTATGCCCCAGTTGGTTTGGGTGGTCTTGGGCAGGGAGACTGGACCCAGTGTGGTGGACAGCGATGGTCTGATTGGACACCACTTAAGCCCCCTAGGCTGGGACCCTTAAGCTTCCTCCTCCTTACGGGGCCTATTAATGAGGATGGGGGATAAATTCCTCCCCCTAGATGTGGAGTGCTATTGGTAGGTAGTTGTTATAAATAAATAATCCATAACCAGCTTAACCCTCACAACTCCCACTAGAGATAGATATCCCCCCTCTGTCACTAGGAGCCCTAAGGATGCTCAGAAGAGATCTCAGGTAACAGACCAACCTTTAGCCGGAACTCTTCCCTCATGACCTCCCTGTCCGTCGTCAAAGTTTTTGGAACCAAAAGCGGCGTGAACTAAGAGAGTGTTCGGCTCATCGGGTCGGTTTGATTATGCTGCGCGTTGACTGTGATGCAAGCGTCGCGCTTCGAATGTCTTCCGTTTGATCCTTTCTCGTTGTTCCAGAATGGCTTGGTCACGTCCGAAGTAGACATCGGCTGGTGTGACGTTTTTCAGGCTCTCGTGATATCGCTGGTGATTGTAATGATCGACGAAGGCTTCGATTTGGTCTTCGAGATCGCCGGGCAGGAAATAGTTTTCCAGCAAGATCCGGTTCTTCAAAGTTTGATGCCAACGCTCGATCTTGCCCTGCGTCTGGGGATGATACGGCGCTCCACGTGAATGTTTCATGCCTTTGTCCTGCAGCCACTCAGCCAGGTCACCCGAGACATAACTGGAGCCGTTGTCGCTGAGTAGGCGCGGTTTGTGGACAACGTGGACCTGATCGCACCCTGACGCCTGCAAAGCCAAGTCCAGCGTGTCAGTCACATCCTCCGCCCGCATGGTCGTGCAGAGCTTCCACGAGATGATGTAGCGGCTGTAATCGTCCAGGATTGTGCTGAGATAGAACCAGCCCCACCCCAGAACCTTGAGATAGGTAAAGTCGGTCTGCCAAAGCTGGTTGATGGCCGTTGTCTTATGCTCGAACTCATTCGCGGCTTTCAGCACGATGAATGCTGGGCTGGTGATCAGGTCATGTGCCTTGAGCGTGCGATACACTGTGGATTCCGATACAAAGTACCGTTCTTGGTCTGTGAAGGTCACCGCCAACTCGCGGGGTGACAGCTCTGTCTCTTTCAAGGCGAAGCTGACGACCTTGCGCTTCACCTCGTCTGGAACGCGGTTCCAAACGTGTTTGGGCTTGGGAGACTGATCCTCAAGACCAGCCTCCCCGCGCTGCAGGTATCGGTCGTACCAACGGTAGAATGTGGTGCGAGGGATACCCAGTTTGGCCAATGTACGACGCGCTGACAGATGGCTTTCTTCAACCAACCGGATGATCTCCAGCTTCTCGGATGCGGCATACCTCATTCGTGGTCGCCCCCATCGCCTGTCATGCTTTTTTTGAGAAGACGCAGTTCCAATGTTTGCTCCGCGACAACCTCCTTGAGATCCTTTGCTTCGCGGCGCAGTTCTTTCACCTCGTCAGTGTTTGCGGCACGCGCTGTATCGCCCGCCAGCCGCTTCTTACCGGCCTCCATGAAGTCCTTCGACCATTTGTAGTAAACGCCTTGAGAAATCCCCTCGCGGCGACACAGTTCAGCTATGCTGTCCTCGCCACGAAGACCATCAAGGACGATACGGATCTTCTCTTCCGCCGAATACTGTTTACGGGTGGCGCGCTTGATATCTTTAACGATCTTCTCGCCAGGGCTCTTCGTAGTCTTTCTCATCTTCCACTCCTTAGTGGTTACGATGAGCCAGAAACTCTCCCTTATCAAATCACCCTAATTGGACCCATAGGTGCTGACGTCAGACACATCACCATAGAAAGTCGGTCCTAGCACTGTGAACAACGCATGTCAGATTTTCAGCGGACAGAACAAGCACTTGCCTATAGCAAGCGTTTCTCATACGGATTGCACTCCAAAAAAAATCAAGCAACCACTGAGTGCAAAAAGGCTATCGCCGCACAACCAAAGAAGACACGCCGCCATATGAAAAATTCAGAACTGTGCGATCCTATCAGATACTTCCTTCAAAGACTGAAAGGTGGCGCAAAGCTGTGCCTCCTACCCATTTCTAGACTGCATACCGAGCAAATAATTCCAGTTAGTTCAGATGTGGTAATCTATCCTGCAGGAAGTTTGTCTGCCGATGATTTCAATTTGGTTTGGTGGCCAAGCTTTGGATATGATGAAATTTGCCGACGGAATAAGGTGTCGGCGAACTTGGTATCAGTGGAGGGCAATGATCTGCATTGGATTAAATCTGCAGCTACTCTGATTGACCGAGACACCTTGTTTGATAGCACAATTATTGCGGTCCTTGTAGACCTTGATTGGGGTGAGTTTCTCGAACCGCCTGCGCATGAATTCCACCTTGAATGCCTGCGCAAAGCCATTGCAATTGCAGAAACTCATATGGACTTGATAAAATTTCGCTACTGCAACCCTAAAGTACCTGAAACTTTTCCGGGGACATCAGGATATCACAGCGGTAGCGGGTTCACGTCTGGAGTTTTTTACACCCTGCGCGACAACGAGTCATACCTGATTTCAGGGGAGATTGTGTCAACGACGCTGGTTCGCGGCCTGGGACTTGAACTGGATAGTTCAAGCTCTGCTGATCAGCTCGGAGACGGACAAGTCGGTAAAATCGCGAAACATGCACTCCGACTTTATTCGGAAGCACTTATAGCACCAACGGAAACAATGAAGTTCGTGCAGTTGATGAATTTGATCGAGTACATTGCTTCACCATTTGAATACATGAAGATGGCGAACGTAAAGAAGAAGATTGCTTATCATGTTGCAAAGGACCGTGATGGCTATCAGGAAATAATTGAGGATTTTAAGCTACTAACTAGTGAACCTGGAAGTGCGAACGGCCCAAATAACGGATTACGGCACAATATAGTACATCTGGGAAAAAACATTGAACAATTGACCGGGCCAGCACAACGCTCCGAGATTTTTGGGCGTATGATTTCTTACACCTCTATTCCAATACATGATCTGATTAAGTTTTCAGGAGAAAACTGGGACGCTATCGATGGGTATAGGATGGAAATGAAGCAGTCGCTGGGGGTTTGATGTCCGGTCATCGGAATGCCAAAGATTCCGCCTTTGATTGACCTTCTTATTTGGAGTCATAAGTCGATGCGTCTCCTTGCACGCTTATACCTTACTATTTTGTGCAGTGTGGGATGCGGTCTGACTGCTCCCGCAATGGCGGATACACTCGGAAAACCGATAATGAAACTGACCCGCATTGAGAATGAGGTTGGTGCCAATCGTCGGTACGGGTTCTCCAGAGTGCGCGGGCACACACGGCTTGGCAATCGTAGCCAAAGGTTTGATATTCGCCACGGTGATTGCGGCGGCAACAAATACTGGGATGACTGCGCCAATGATCGTCAGCGTGTGGAGCGGAAAGAAGACCCGAAGGACCGCATTCAACGTGTTGGATCGCAAGTCTGGTATGGCTGGTCCATGTTTCTTGATCCCAATTACCCCGATCTTTGGAAGACCAACGCGGCATTCGGGCAGGTCAAGATGCGCAACTGGCGCTCGCCAATCTGGATGATCAAGCTGAAGCAAGGCCGGTTCGCTCTCAATTTGCACGCGCAGGATAATTGCTACTTCGGACGCTTAGCTGACTTTCGTGGGCGCTGGATGGATTTCACGTTGTATGCAGACTATAGCCCGTCACCGTCCGGCCCCAGCGTGATTTTGTATTTGAACGGTCAGAAAGCTTGTACATACAGCAAGCCGTTGATCACCTCGGCCATGGCCAACGTGCAGGATGGCGACCTGTACATAAAGTACGGCATCTACAACAGCTACGTGAGCCGTTGGTTGGACCGAAACAAAACCCAATCCGTGGCTGCGCTGGCGTTGGAAGATCGCTTCTCTTTGTCCACTGGAGCGCAGGGAGCCTCCGATAGTCCCGCCGCGACGCCGTTCAAGTATGATTGGGGGGTCGAGTTGCCCACGCAAATCGCATTCTACGACGAGATGCGATACGGGTCTAATCGCGATCAGGTGGACGTTCGGATGATTGAAGCCCGGGGCGGAAAAGCTATGGATTAGTAGTAACGTTTCCCGGAGGTATTGCTCAAGCAATTCAGTTCGAAATCCTCCATTGAAATTCCCCTATTTCATAGGAGTTCAATACTGGTTTTCGAACGATGGAATATCCGAAAACTGTCCCAATAGTGGCTGGGTCTTGTTACAAAAAGGGGTTTTGATATGCTTCAAAACCCCTTGCTTTATCTGGAGAACTACACTGCCATGCAGATGTCTTTCATGTGCATATTGCTACAGCTAAGCGTGCCCATCGCCCTGAAGCAAAATAAAAAAGCAACGATATCGACATGTCGCTACCTCCCTTCGTCTCCGCCGTGGTGGCAACATATGTAATAAAGATTGATAAGTGTCTCTCTGCTGTATGCGAATCTCGCCCAATCTCTGGGTCCGATTTCGGCGTTGATATTACCCCTGCTTCTCGTCACTTGGGATTGTCACACAATTGGCTGTTGCGACGTGTGACACTCCAAGGTAAACGCCCTAAATATAAGGGAAAGCACTACCCGGCGTGGGTTTCCTACCACCCCAGCCACTATTCCTTGATCGATACAAGCAAGCAGCTAGGTCCGCCACGGGTCTAAGAAATGCCCCTGTTTATGCCCCACTTCGGGAACCATCTCTCCTAGGGCTATCTATCCACTTTAATAGGTATGAGTAATGGATAGTTTGAATAGTGAAGAGGGGTAGAGAGACCTAAGTAGTGGGTTCTTCTGAATTTCTTATTCTCTAACTATAAGTCCCAAGAAGATAAGAGGACCGAGCATGGCTGAGATCGAGAACCCGCGGCATTCAAGGCCCCTAGATGTGCATCGTTGGTCAGAGCATTCCGAGGTAAAGAGCCTAGTGCGTACTTCATGAGAGTTCTCTGCGCAACGCAAAACGAATTACAAAATCACCATGTCATCGAGCAGTTCAGCTATGGTAGTGTTGCGTACAGTTAGACGGTCGCCATCACCAAACTCAAAGACGACGTCTCCTTCGATCGCGGTGGCAAAGTCAAACGCATCCGACCCCGGAGCGAAGGCGAAGTTATCAAGCTCAATAGTGTCGATGTCATCCTGAAAGTCGACGATTACGTCGTGATCTTCACCGCGATCGAAATGAAAGGTGTCCGCATCCGCGCCGCCTGACAGTTGATCGGTGCCAGGCCCTCCATCTAACCTATCAAGGCCTTTTCCGCCTTCGAGGACATCATCGCCTTGCCTGCCGTACAAGCGATCATTGCCGCCAAAGCCGCGCAGAGTGTTTTTGCCAAATGTCCCTAGGAGAACATCAGCCCCAGTGTTCGAACCAGAAGCACCTTCGAAACCGGAAATCGTGTCGTTGGACGCCCAGGATCTCGAGATCATGTCGGTGTGGAGGTTCAGTGTCACACCATTGGTACTATCGTAATAGCTGATGTAATCCCGTCCTTCGCCGCCGAAGAAGCTCTCTGCTCCGCCACCACCCACACGAACAAAGTCTTCTCCGTCGCCCAAAATCACTCGGTCATTGCCCGATCCCGCGTAGACGCTGTCGTTGCCGCCGAAGGTCCGGATTGTATTGGCGCCAGACGTGCCATGGATCCGGTCACCGCCGGTTGCGCTGCCCGTAATACCTTCGAACCCGCTGATAGTGTCATTTCCGACCCATCCACCGGAAACGATATTGGTCGTCAGGTTGACTGTTACACCACCGCCACTGTTGAAGTAGCTTATGTAATCCCAGCCTGCGCCGCCGTGAAAGGTTTCCTGTCCACCACCGACCCGGACAAAGTCATTCCCATCGCCAAGATGGACTTCATCGGCGCCACCGCCTGCGTAAACGCTGTCGTTGCCGCCATAGGTGCGGATCACATTGACGGCATTCGAGCCGTAGATCACATCATCCCCGACCCGCGACCCGGAGGCATTTTCGAAGTTCACCAAACGATCGTCGGCGGCTAGTCCCCCGGCCGTGAAGTAACTCGATAGGCTGATCGTGACGCCACCAACACTGTCATAGTAACTGATGTAGTCGATGCCGTCACCACCATCGAGATAGTTGCTGCCTCGGCCCACACGCACGTAGTCATCGCCATCGCCGAGATACAGCTGATCGTCGCCATCCCCGGTACTTACCCGGTCGCCACCGCCAAGTGTCTCAATAATGTCGGCGCCTTGCGTTCCCGCCAACAGGTCAATTCCTTCAGTCCCTAAGATCTGGTTGCGGTCATTGTTGACAATCATACCCGTTCCTGAGACGGCGCTGAGACCAATACCTTCGTCCACGGGTGTGACTAAGAGCGAAAACGCCTCGGTCGACTCGCTTAGGGTGTCGCGCATCAAGTCAATTGTGACCGAAGCCCGGATCGCTCCTGGCTGAAAAATGATAGTTCCAGTCTGAGCTACGTAGTCCAAGCCAGCGACAGCAGTACCGTCGACGGTTGTGAACGTAAACGACGTCGCGGTTTCAAAAGCCTCGGAGATGCGGACGTCGAACACCGCTTGCCTCACAGTTGCGCCCTCAACGACCTCGGGATTGGACACGTAGATCACGCGCTCTGGCAACGGTTCGTAATCATCAAAGAAGTTGGCGGCAACATCGACGCCGATCGAACTGAATGCTGACGGAACTCCCTCATCATCCACCAGGGCCATCATCCAATGTCCAGGAATCATAATATTGGCATTCGGGATGGTGACGGTGATTGTCGTGCTATCGATCACACTAAAGGTGAGTGGGACATAGCGAGCGTCGGAGTTAGTAGAATGGGTGACCGCACCCACGCGCAAAGCACCGATGCGCGCAATATCGGATGTGTCGTCGACTGTAATCGTGATCTGGGTTCCGGACTGAATGACCTGGTCAATTGAGGTAATCACCGGTTGGTCGGCCAGGTTCCCGGTATCATTATAATATATGTCCGGGGAAAAAATCTGCGCATTCAGGTTGGTCAAAGGCCCCGGAGCACCACCTCCGCCGGAAATGACGGTTCCGTCTTCCAATACAACAGCTGCAGAATGATAGAGGCGTGCCAAATCCTCGGCCGCCAAAACAAGCGTTTCGCCGGTTTGAGGATTGAAACGAATTGCGGTGAGTTGCGCACTATCTACATCGTCTTCGAATGAGCCCTGGCCTATGAACTCGCTGTCATAGTCCGTGCCGCCTGTGATCAGCACAGAGCCGTCGGCAAGGATCGACATATTCCCTGCCGTGCGCCCATCGGGCATTTGCCCCACCTGTGCGAAAGTCGGCACACTCGGCGACAGATCCACGGACCATATCCCGCCGTCGATATCCACCATCAGCACCTTATCGACATCGTACATGACGGAGGGATCCATCTTGTGACTCGCGAAAGGCAGGGTGGTGACCTGTGAGACAGTTCCGGTGCCCTGGGTTGTCATAATGTAGACATCGCGCCCAAAAGCCTCGAGCACCACAATCTCACCACTTGAGCGCTGGAATGCATGAGGATACCACCAAGCTTCGTTGAGGTTCCCGGCGTCGTTTGTATCACCTTCGAAGTCTTGAATCTCGGCACCAGTGAGACTTCGGAAGCCGGACGTCGGGCTCCAGATTTCAGGGATTGAGCTGCCGTCCTTGACAGCATTGCGCCCGCCCAAAGCGAGTATCTCACCGTTAGCCAGCGTCAAAACGGTTGGGTACCATCGCGCGTACTCCATCGTCTCGGAGGCAGGCGTTAGCTCGAGAGTACGCGGGTCGAAAACGATGAGGCTGTTGACCCCATCGTTCGCACCACCAGGTCCGGATTTACGGGCGTCACCGCCGAAAATCATCACCAATCCCGTTGCCGGATCTAGTGCCATGTGGGCGCAGAAAATGTCCGTTTCGGTCGTATTGGGTAGAGTATGGTGACGGCCCGTCTCGGGATCGTAGACGTCATAGATGAAGTTGGCGCCTTGCATGCCGCGTTCATCTGTCCCAAAGGAAAGCACCTTGCCATCAGGCAACACGAGCATGTGGAGCGGAATGATTGGCCAGTCTTGCAGGTCACCCCATTCGCCATCACCCTCAAAATCCATTGCTTGCATATTCACCGCCGGTTTGCCCCCAATAAAAAACGAAGTCCCTTTTCATCTGTTAGTAGGCCATATCAATACGTTGAGGTCACTAGCAACAGCGATTTGAATATCTTGTTGTTTCTGTAGCTTGCATCCTGTGAGCTGATCCTCTCTCACTGAAGTGGCCCGCTCTGAGCCTCCCCAACTGAACTGGTCCACCGCTATGTTTAGGAAACGGAGGACCAAGGATGGCGAACAAACGACCGAAGCCCAAATAGATTGTCTCGAAGTTATGTCAGGTTGAAGTGCTAATGGGGCAAGGCATATCCCGTTTGGATGCAATCTGACAGATCGGTGTTATTGAACAGACCTATTACCTCTGGCGCAAGCAGCATGGTGAAATGGGTGTGGATCAAACGAAGGACACTCGAAGCGCGGCGCTTGCATTACCGCCAGCACGCAGCATAATCAAACCAGCAAAATGAGCCGAACACTCTCTTAATTTACGCCGCTCTTGGTTCCAAAAATACTGAGGATGTACAGCAAGGAAGCGTTTTTGCCTCAAATGGGGTGCCGTTTTTGGCTTCAAGTTCTTCAGTTGTCGTCATCGTTGTCACTGATTTTTGTCTTACCTTCAGCAAGGGCACCGTTGCCAAACGCCACGTATGCCTGCAAACTGGAACAGTATTCGAGTTTTTGATAGGAGTTTGCTGATGCCCATGTATCAAAAAGAATGCGATAAATCGAATGTATTTGCGTATGAGGTAGGCAAGGGTTTTATTGATGTAGAGTTCAAAGGTGGCACTATTTATCGATACGGTCTGGAAACCGTGGGAGAAGACACCTTGCAAGCCATGATTGAGCACGCAGAGGCTGGTGAAGGTCTCAATGCAATCATTAACAAGCTAGCCAAAAAGTCTTAAAAGATACCTCTTTGGTTTTGTGGGCGACTTTGGCCGGAATGATATCATTCCCTGCGCTTGAGCTTTCTCAGCGCTGTTAAGGCGGTGAAGCCTTCGGTTGAGTCCGGTGTTTGGCCAAGGATTTCGTCTTCGTGAATGTATAGAAAGTTTGTTCAGGAGTGTGACTTTATTTTCTGAAGTTGGCATAAACCAGCCTTTGAAAATTTACTGAGGGTCTTCAGAAGGTTGTGATACCGAAAAGGTCGCTAGAAATGGAAACAGCTTATTTTTTGGACCATGAATGCCGCATTCGTCGGGTCGAAGGTTGCTGGAATGAATTTGCCTCGCAAAACGAAGGAACTGAAGCATTCGCGGAAAAGGTGGTCGGTCGCTCCATTTGGGATTTCACAGCCGGCTTTGAAGTTCAGAGTTTTTTGGATGCAGTTTTCTTGTTCGTTCACCGCTCTAAATCTGTGTTCGAAACAAAATATAAATGTGACAGCGCTGACACTTTTCGACTGTTCTCAATGACTGTAAGTCACGCCGATGACGGGGGCATTCGCGTAAGTCACAAACTACTGCAACAAAACCAAAGGAACGCGCCTGGGAAACTTGCAGCTCTTGAGAACCATCGCTGTTTGAACCGTTGTTCCTTGTGCCGTCATTTCAAGCTTGGGAACGAGTGGATTAATCCTTTCGCCCACCCCGACGAGAAATTTTTTCCGAATAGCCACACGATCTGTCCTAGTTGCAGCGCTACAGTAAGGAAGGAACTCGGGCTTGTGCTCGACTTCCCCGTCCGTTCGTGAACAAGTTAGCTAGCCTTGCATTTGCTATGATACTTTTTCGCGAGCCGGTACGGGCGTGCCCTGTTAGGGTGGACGCCAGCATTCTTTGCGATTGTTGTACTGGTTGAATGCTCATCTCTAAGCTTCGAGAATGTAAAAGGAACAAAGCGCCCACAATTAACCCTTTCTTAATTAATTTACTTAAAATTGTAGAGGCTGGCCCTTCGGTATAGGGGGTTCAAGCGGGTACTGGAAGAGGCCTTCACTGTAACGTTAATTAGTGAGGAACTCCCAATGGCTACTTCAAAACTTTCCGACGGCGACAATTTCCGTGTTCTTGGGACCGGTGGGAACGCCAGGGTTGTCGAGGAAATCAAAGACATCTTTACGATGACTAAGCAGGAGCGATTTGCCAAGTTGGCCCAAGAACTTAAGGAAGAATTTGGCATCGAGGTTGAGAGCGGCACCGCCGACGCTCATTTGCGAGTGGTAAAATAGCTGACCAATCAAGGCAACTGGGGAGGAAGAGGCATGTCTAAGTTTCGGTTTAGCGCCTCTTCGGGACAGGAGGCGGTGCTAAAGTGTCTGACGTCAGCACCTATGGGTCCAATTAGGGTGATTTGATAAGGGAGAGTTTCTGGCTCATCGTAACCACTAAGGAGTGGAAGATGAGAAAGACTACGAAGAGCCCTGGCGAGAAGATCGTTAAAGATATCAAGCGCGCCACCCGTAAACAGTATTCGGCGGAAGAGAAGATCCGTATCGTCCTTGATGGTCTTCGTGGCGAGGACAGCATAGCTGAACTGTGTCGCCGCGAGGGGATTTCTCAAGGCGTTTACTACAAATGGTCGAAGGACTTCATGGAGGCCGGTAAGAAGCGGCTGGCGGGCGATACAGCGCGTGCCGCAAACACTGACGAGGTGAAAGAACTGCGCCGCGAAGCAAAGGATCTCAAGGAGGTTGTCGCGGAGCAAACATTGGAACTGCGTCTTCTCAAAAAAAGCATGACAGGCGATGGGGGCGACCACGAATGAGGTATGCCGCATCCGAGAAGCTGGAGATCATCCGGTTGGTTGAAGAAAGCCATCTGTCAGCGCGTCGTACATTGGCCAAACTGGGTATCCCTCGCACCACATTCTACCGTTGGTACGACCGATACCTGCAGCGCGGGGAGGCTGGTCTTGAGGATCAGTCTCCCAAGCCCAAACACGTTTGGAACCGCGTTCCAGACGAGGTGAAGCGCAAGGTCGTCAGCTTCGCCTTGAAAGAGACAGAGCTGTCACCCCGCGAGTTGGCGGTGACCTTCACAGACCAAGAACGGTACTTTGTATCGGAATCCACAGTGTATCGCACGCTCAAGGCACATGACCTGATCACCAGCCCAGCATTCATCGTGCTGAAAGCCGCGAATGAGTTCGAGCATAAGACAACGGCCATCAACCAGCTTTGGCAGACCGACTTTACCTATCTCAAGGTTCTGGGGTGGGGCTGGTTCTATCTCAGCACAATCCTGGACGATTACAGCCGCTACATCATCTCGTGGAAGCTCTGCACGACCATGCGGGCGGAGGATGTGACTGACACGCTGGACTTGGCTTTGCAGGCGTCAGGGTGCGATCAGGTCCACGTTGTCCACAAACCGCGCCTACTCAGCGACAACGGCTCCAGTTACGTCTCGGGTGACCTGGCTGAGTGGCTGCAGGACAAAGGCATGAAACATTCACGTGGAGCGCCGTATCATCCCCAGACGCAGGGCAAGATCGAGCGTTGGCATCAAACTTTGAAGAACCGGATCTTGCTGGAAAACTATTTCCTGCCCGGCGATCTCGAAGACCAAATCGAAGCCTTCGTCGATCATTACAATCACCAGCGATATCACGAGAGCCTGAAAAACGTCACACCAGCCGATGTCTACTTCGGACGTGACCAAGCCATTCTGGAACAACGAGAAAGGATCAAACGGAAGACATTCGAAGCGCGACGCTTGCATCACAGTCAACGCGCAGCATAATCAAACCGACCCGATGAGCCGAACACTCTCTTAGTTCACGCCGCTTTTGGTTCCAAAAACTTTGACGACGGACAGCTCACTCCAGAATGCCCCGCCAATCTGTCTCTTGCACGGGCTTGGCCACACATCGCGGCTGTGGCCCGCCGGGAAGCGCGAGGCCTTGCGGCATATCACGTGTCGATATCAAAACCAACTTCGCTTCCGGAAACCGGCTGTACCCCATATTCAACAAGTCCCAACCGGACTGACCACTGTCCAGATTCAGGTCGCTGACCAGAAGTGCCAGGTCAGACAAATCGCCCAGCTTTGTGCATCCTTCGGCAAATGACTTAGCGGTGACCACGTCAAACCCCAGCTTCGCCAAATCTCGCGCGGTAGTGCGCAAGTAAACTGCGTCATCGTCAATGACCAAAGCACGCCCAACCGATGCGCCCTGTACAGTTAGGAGAACCTCCTCCCGATAAGGCGGAAAGCGCATACTCACTGTGGTCCCGTGGTCCTCATCACAGGCATTACTCTCCAGAAGTAATGCGCCGCCTGACTGGTGCACAAATCCGTCGACCATCGACAAGCCAAGCCCGGTACCGCCGCCGTCGGCACGCTGTGAAAAGAATGGCTCAGTTGCACGTCTGCGGACAGCCTCGCTCATACCGCGACCGGTGTCGCGTACAACCACCTCCGCCCCGCCACTCGCAGTGGCCCGCACCTGAACACTCACCAGGCCTGCGCCGTCAATCGCCTGTCCAGCATTGACACAAAGGTTGAGCACGGCGCTCTCCAACTGCCCTGGGTCAACCCGCGCGAACACAGGCTCGTCCGGCACGTCAACGGTCATGTCCACCGTTTCCGGCATGCCGATTTCCAACAAGTCGGCCATACCCTCAACCAATTGACCAACATCGGTGACTTGTGGTTCCAAGTGTTGCTTGCGCGCAAAGGCCAGCAGACGTTCGGTCAACGACACCCCAAGGTCCAGAGCCGAGCGGATGCGGGCCTGCAACTCCTTGGACCGTTCCGCATCCGCGTCCTCCAAGAGGTGTACATTGCCAGAAATACTCGACAGGATATTACCGAAGTCATGCGCCACTTCGCCTGACACCTTGCCCAATGCTTCCACACGACGGATTTCCTCAAGCCGCTGCTCCATGCGCTTGCGCTCGGTGGTTTCCGACAGCAGCCAGACCTCTTCGCCATTGGGCAGTGGCGAGCGGCGCAGTTCCAGCACATTGCCTGCTGGATCGATATACTCCTCAAACCCGCCATGCTCGCTGGCAGACGTTTGACGCTCAAAACTCGACTCAGAAATCAAATCAACCACTTTGACTTTTTCACCCGACTGAGCCGCAGGCAATCTCAGGAGCGCTCGTAGATTCGCGTTTTCTGCTTCGATCCACCCGCCCGCTGTGGCAATGGCCACCCCGTCTTTGATGTTGCGAAAAACACGGGAAAACAGCGCGTTCTGGTGCCCAACTTGACGCGTCCGCCGCTCCAGATTGCGCGCGCTCTCCCGAAACACGTGAAACGCCGCATACAACTGACCAATTTCATCATCCGGCGCCGGCCCTTTCGGGAGGTCCGTACGATGATTTCCCGCAGCCAAACTCCGCATCGCCGCCGCGATCAAATGCAAGTTGCGCGCGACGTAACGAGACACATAAAGCGACGAGGAAATTGCCACCATCAGGCTCACAACGGTCAGCGCCAAAAAAGCTTTCTTGGCAAAGGCAAGGTTGCTCGATGTTTCCTGCCGCGCCTGCGATAAACGTTCCTCCGCCTCAAACACTTGTACCGCTGCAAAGGTGCTCACCCGCTTCGTTTCCTGCCGAATACGAAACAAGGCATTCTCCGCATCCAACCGCGCGGCCAAATCACGATGCTTTAGAACAAACAGGCTTTCGCTGCGACGCGTGGCCGCCTCAATTTCTGCCAAGGTTGCCTCATGCATCGGGCTCACTGTCCGCAGCGCCGCATCACGTTGCTTGCTGTACCGGCGGCTGAACTCTCCAAGCTCGATCAAGGCGATGGCCCGCCCGGCACCTAGGGCGCTTGCCGTCAACTGCTGCAACGCGGCCCAGACTTCACGTTCCGCCAAAGGCAACGCCTTGTCACTGGCCAACCGGCGCACCCGTTGGTTCAGGCGTTCCAAGTCCCGGTCAATTGCCGCCAGTTCCGCCTGCCGGGCGGTCTGCGGCGTCAATGCATTTGTCAGGTCGTCGATGGCCAATCGCAACCGCGCCACCGGCAAATCCAGCGCAGCATCTCCAGCCGACAAAGCTTCAACCCGGTTCAGGTTTTCGAGAACCTTGTTCCTTTCCTGCTCCAACTGAAACGGAGGAAACAACGCATGCAGGAAGGGTGCAGAGGTCGCGAGATCTGCGGATTCTCGCGACAGGTCCAAGGCGTCAGACACCTCCGCCAAGGTTTCCTTGTGCAAGACGTTCATCCAGAGCTCGGTACGATTTAGGACTAGAATGCCGATCAGGCTAACCAGCAGGATCAACCCAAACAGAACAGCAATGGCGGCAGACAGGCGAAACCGCACACTCAAGCGCGCCAGTACCGACATTACAGCGTTTCCGCGCCAAGGTTAAAAATGTAACCCTGCGCCCGCCGTGTCTGCAAATGCACAGGCTTTGACGGCACAGGCTCAATCTTTCGTCTCAATCGCAAGATCAAAACATCAATGGTGCGGTCCACATAGCGCTCCACATCTGAGCCCAGCTCCTTGAGAAGTTCTGGCCTCGGGATCACCCGATTGGGATTGCGAGCAAAATACTCTAACAGACGATACTCCGCGTTGGTGAGAGGAACCTCTTCGCCTTCCCGATCCAAGAGCCGACGGGATTGCACATCAATCCGCATATCTCGAAAGGCAATCCCCTGCCCGCTTGCGACACTTGGTTTGGCGGTGCCATGCCCGTAGCGCCGCAGGACGGCCCGAATGCGGGCCACCAACTCGCGCGGATTAAACGGCTTGATCAGATAGTCATCCGCGCCGGTTTCCAGCCCGATGATCTTGTCAATCTCGTCCCCCACACCGGTCAGCATCACGATCGGGATCTCATAGCGTTCCCGTATGTGGATCGCCAAGGTCAAGCCGGACTCTCCGCGCAGTCGCAAGTCGATCAGGGCCATATCGATATGTGGCGGATCTCCCAGCGCCATGAAGGCCGCAATGTCAGGACAACAGACCGCGCCGAACCCGCTGTCCCGCATCAAAGCGGACAGAGTGTCACGTACGCTCTCATCATCATCCACGATCGCAATGAGCGGCTCGGCCTGGCCCGTAATCATGAAACCTCATCCCGCGGCATTTTGTGGCCAATGGGTGTTCCCATTGACCAAGTGTTTTGAATCAGTTCCGCAGATCATGACAGATTGTAAGTCGGCGCGCGCGGCTTTGTAACACTGTTAACATTAAACCCTTGTTTCGTCTGTTCCGTTAACACAAGCCTGCTCGCGGGCAAGCTCGCCACTCTCCTAAGCTGCTCTGGTCAGCGCCTTGCCTTGGGGCCAATGTTCCACACGGCATGCGTTATAAGGGAGGATACCATGACACCAATTTTTACCCGCGCCGCGACGGCTTTGGGCATCCTGTCGGTCAGCGCCTTTGCCGCTGCTGCCAATTGTGCAGATCGGGGCGCTTTGGACGAGCTTTACTGTGACGCCAATGGCGATCTGGTTGCGGACACGCCAACCGATCCGGCCGAGTTGCGCAACCCGGACACACTGGTTTTTGCTTACACCCCGGTTGAAGACCCCGCCGTTTATGCTGACATCTGGGCACCGTTTATTACCCATATGGAAGACGTGACTGGTAAAGGCGTGCAGTTCTTCGCCGTGCAATCCAACTCCGCCGAAGTCGAAGCCATGCGCTCTGGTCGCTTGCACGTTGCAGGCTTCTCCACTGGCCCAACACCATTTGCGGTGAACCTCGCCGGTGCTGTGCCCTTTGCCATCATGGGCGCCGAGGATGGCCAGTTCGGCTATAAACTGCAGGTCTTCACGCAGGCCGACAGCGACATCCAAGCGGTCAAAGACCTCGCAGGCCGCCGCGTTGCGCATACCTCGCCCACCTCCAACTCCGGCAACCAAGCGCCTCGCGCGTTGTTCCCATCCTTGGGTGTCGAGCCGGACAAGGACTACGAAGTGACTTATTCTGGCTCCCATGACCAATCCATGCTGGGTGTTGTGGCTGGTGACTATGATGCGGCTCCAGTGGCTTCCGAAGTGGTGGAGCGCATGGCGGAACGCGGTCTCTATGATCCCAAAGACGTGCGTATGGTCTGGGAAAGCGATCCGTTCCCAACCACGTCTTTCACCGTGGCCCACAACCTGGACCCGGAACTGTCCGAAAAGATCAAAGAGGCCTTCTTCACCTTTGAATTCTCCGGCACCAAACTGGGCGAAGAATTTGCCGGTGTGAGCAAGTTCATCCCAATCACTTACAAGGATCAGTGGGCGGTCATCCGTCAGATCCAGAGTTCCAACGGCGTGGAATACACCCCGCAGGGTCTCGCAGGTAAGTAACTAAATCACCAAACAAAGCCCGGATAGCGCGCATCGCTGTCCGGGCCTTTTCGGCCCTGTGTGCGATCAGACACCGCGTCACAGGTAAAGCCGCGCTATGCCCGAGAGACCGCAATGCTAAAAATATCAAAACTCACAAAACGTTACGGCTCGGGCGACCCCGTGCTCAAAGAACTCGACTTGACTGTCGAAGACGATCAACTGACCTCAGTCATCGGCTCGTCAGGCGCCGGCAAAAGCACGCTGCTGCGCTGTATCAACCGGCTGGTTGAACCCACATCTGGCTCCGTTGATTTGAACGGCACAGAGTTCACCGCCCTAAAGGGGCGCGAGCTACGCACGGCGCGGCGTCGTATCGGCATGGTGTTCCAAAGCTTCAACCTGATCGACCGCTTGACCGTGATGGAAAACGTGCAATCCGGTCGCCTTGGTTACATCTCCACCTGGGCGGCCCTCACCCGCCGCTACCCCCGCGAAGACATCCGCCACGCCTATGAGTTGATGGAACGAGTTGGTATTGCCCATTACGCCGATCGCCGAGCCGACGAGCTGTCCGGCGGCGAGCGTCAAAGGGTCGGCGTGGTCCGCGCACTGATGCAACGCCCGGAAATCCTGCTGGCGGATGAACCCACCGCTTCACTTGATCCCAAAACCTCCGAGCAAATCATGTCACTCCTGCGCGACCTGGCGTCAGAATTGAAGCTCCCGGTGATCATAAACATCCACAATGTCACCGAAGCCAAAGAATACAGCGACCGCATAGTTGGCATGCGCTATGGCCGCATCATCTTTGACGACCTGCCGGGCAAGCTGACCCAATCCGAGATGGATGAAATATACGCTGGCGTACCCGCGATGGACCGTGCCGAAGTGGGAGCCGTGGCATGAGCACAGCCAAAGACACTTGGCGCAAACCGCCCTTCATAGCCAACCCGCTCTTGCGCTATGGGCTCTACAGCGCGGTGGCGATCTACGTCATCTTAACAATGACCACCCTGCCGATTGACTGGGACCGCGTGTCTGACGGCATGCGCCGTGCACAACGCATCTTCAGCGGAGCGTTTCCTCCGAGTTTTGAGCGCTCTGGCCTGCTGATAGACGGTTTTCTGGAAAGCCTGAAAATCGCCATCCTCGCCACCGTGGGCGGCATCCTACTCTCAGTACCCCTCGCCTTCATGGCGGCCCGTAACATTGCCATCAAACCAGTCTACTTTCTGGGCCGCGGCATCATCATTGTCGCGCGCAGCTTCCACCCGGTCATCGTCGCCATCATCTTTGTGAAAGCCGTCGGCTTTGGACCCTTTGCAGGCGCGCTTACGCTGGTGGTCTACTCCATCGGCTTTGTTGCCAAACTTCTGGCGGAACGCATCGAGGAAATCGACTTTGGTCAGGTCGAAGCCATGCGCTCTGTGGGCGCTGGCTACCTCGCAACGCTTGTCTACGCAGTCTTCCCGCAGATCATGCCCCGCCTTGTCGGCCTTGGCATCTATCAACTCGACAGCAATCTGCGTGCCTCCGCCGTGGTCGGCATCGTTGGCGCAGGCGGCATCGGAGCCACCTTGGCCAATGCCTTTGGCCGGTACGACTATGACTTCGCGCTCGCCATCACCATGGTCATCGTCAGCGTCATCCTCATTTCAGAGGCAATCAGCGGCTTTATCAGAAAACGGATTGCATGATGAACAGCCAAGCAATGCAACACACGCTTGACCACTGGTCCCGCTTCACCCTGAAACAACGCCTCATGCGCTACGGTGGCTTCGCCCTCACCCTGCTTGTGGTCGCCTGGGCGCTTTCCAGTATCAATGTGATCTGGGAATGGGTCTGGGACGCGCCAGCCCAAATGGGTGATCTCTTTGGCCGTATGATGCCGCCGGACCCCAGCAATCTGCCATCTATCTTGGAGGCGATCTGGCAGACCGTGAACATCGCCACGCTGGCCACGATGTTTGCCGTCGTGGTTGCCCTGCCCGTGGCGTATATCTCGGCCCAGAACACCACGCCCAACCGGCTTTGCCTGTGGATCGGCCGCTTCATTCTGGTCTCGTCCCGCTCGGTCAACACCATCATCTGGGCGCTGCTGTTTGTGGCCATCTTCGGCCCCGGCATTGTTGCGGGTATTGTCGCGATCATGTTCCGGTCCATCGGCTTTCTCGGCAAACTGCTCGGCGAAGCCATTGAGGAAATTGACACAAAACCGGTTGAAGCGCTGGAAGCCTGCGGCGCTTCGCGGTTCAAAATTGTGCTCTATGCCATTGTGCCTCAGGTCATGCCTGCCTTCTTCGCCGTCGCGATCCTCCGCTGGGACATCAACTTGCGGGAATCCACCGTGTTGGGCCTCGTCGGCGCAGGTGGCATTGGCATGATCCTGCAAGGGGCCATCGACACTTTCAACTGGCCGGAGGTCTCCATGGTGTTGCTCACCATCCTCGCGCTGGTGGTCTTTGGCGAAGTCGTCTCTTCCTACTTGCGCAAGAAAATCCTCTGACCTTACAACGGCGGCCGACACCCTCGGCCGCCTTTTTTCTTTTCGGACGCAACTTATGATCGACACGCAAACGGCGTTTGACCGCTACGAAAGCCTGCGCGACGCGCTGCCTTCCGCAACCTTTCCGACCAGGTCCCAAACGGGCCGCGACCTCAGCGACACCACCGCGCACTATGACGCTTACATACTGGATGCCTTCGGCGTCCTGAACCGAGGTGAAACCGCCATCGAAGGCGCGGTAGAACGCATAGCGGACCTGCGCGCCGCGGGCAAACGGCTGATTGTTTTGACCAACGCCGCCAGCTACACGCGCGTGGACATCCTCGCAAAGTACCATCGTTTCGGCTTTGACTTCACCGCCGACGACGTGGTCTCAAGTCGCGATGTGGCCTTCGCAAACCTGCCTAAGCTGGCAGACGGTAAAGTCTGGGCAGCAATCTCTGCAGAAGGAGATGACTTCAGCGACACCCCCGCCTCTGCCAACATCGAAGACCTGATCGCCAACCCGGATCTCTTTGGCACTGCAGGCGGCTTCCTGTTCCTCTCCACGGCCCGCTGGATAGACACAGACACAGCCGCCTTAAGCCAAGCCCTCAAAGCCAATCCCCGCCCATTGGTGGTTGCCAATCCAGACCTTGTCGCGCCACGTGAAGACGGCTTGACCATCGAACCCGGCATGATTGCCCACGACATTCTTGCGCAGACCGGCACAGATGCTGTGTTTTATGGCAAACCGTATGACAACGCCTTTGAAAGCGCACTGGCACGTTTGGACGGCATCCCTCGCCACCGCATCGCTATGGTCGGCGACACGTTGCACACCGATGTGCTTGGCGGGGCCGCAGCGGGCATCGGCACCATCCTGATCACCGATCATGGCCTATTCAAAGGCTTCGACGTCGCGCCTTACATCAAACTGTCCGGCATTCAACCGGACTGGATTATCTCAACAACTTAAAGCGTTACAGAAGGGGGGCGCGTTTCAGCGCCCCACAATCAACAACTCTTTGGGGAACGACGTCAACGCCCGCACGCCCTCGGCCGTGACCAGCATGTCGTCCTCAATCCGCACACCAAAGTTGCCCAGATCATACAGCCCCGGCTCATTGGTCCAGACCATGCCCTCCCGCATCACCTCGTGGTTTCCGCGCATGATGTAAGGCGCCTCATGCACCTCCCGGCCCAAACCATGTCCGGTCTTGGTACGGATGCGATCCGCAAAGGGCGAAGCCTCCAACACACCGGTGACAGAATCATCAATCTCGTGTGCCGTGACTCCGGGTTTGGTCACCTCAAAACCCCGCAAGTTGGCGGCCAAAACGGTCTCATAAACCGCCCGCCCCTCGTCGCTCACGTCGCCCACAAAAACAGTGCGCGTGATGTCCGCTGCAAAACCATCTTTGCGCGCGCCAAAGTCGAACAACAGCGCGTCACCTTCTTGCACCGCATAGTCAGCCCGCGCCTTGCCATGTGGTCGCGCCGTGTTGTCGCCCGCCACAACAATCGGCGAAAATGCCAGATCATCCGCCCCTTCAGCAAACAGCGCCTGTATCAAGGCACTCTCGATCTGCTTTTCCGTCTGCCCAATCCGGACACCCTCCAGCACCCGGCTTAATGCGCGCTCGGACACATCAATGGCAGACTGAAGGGCTGCCACATCCGCTTCCGTCTTAATCACCCGCAAACCAGAAATCGCTTTCTCGCCGTCCACAATGTGCAAATTCGGCTGTGCCTTGGTTAGCGCCACCTGCACAAACACCCGCATCACCTGCCCCTCCACGGCCAGGGAACCAATATTGAGGTGCTCGGCTAATGCGGCAAAGGCCGCGTCATACCCATCCTGATCGCGCCAATCAAACACCGCGCCATCAAAATCCACCAACGCCCAGCTGCCTAATTCCAGGTTAGGCACAATCGCCGCTGGCGCACCCTCGGCAGGGATCACCGCCAGAAATGGGCGTTCATGGCTCATAAAAGGCTTCCCGAAGGCACGGGTGAAATTTGGCCCTGGCACCAACGCCACAGCATCCACATTCAGATCCCGCGCCACTTGGCGATATTCGGACAGGTTCGACATTTTGATCTCCTGAAAACACTCGATTCAGCGCAGCGCGTGAGTTTTAGGATACAATATCCTAAAATCATCTCCGGGCACAATCACCATAAGAAAGCCAACGCGACGATCCAAGGAATCGCGCGAGTAAGCGGCTACTAACTGCGGGTTTGGCCCACTGCTTCCCGCTTCACGGACGTCCATCGTTTCCAAAGACGTGAAAATTTCAGCCCACCCCCACCAATAGAAAATCAATCATTTTCATAACCTTAAATGTACCCCCTCTCCAATCTACCACGCCTCATGCGTTCTCTTGCAAATTTTATATTGGATTTTGTATCCAATTTATCCTAGCACTCGGTCCACCAACTTTTGGGAGGACCCTATGCTTAAGAAACTTGCTGCCATCGCAGCACTCACCACCTTCGCCGCCATTCCGGCCAAAGCGGACACTCTTGATGACGTCGTTGATCGCGGCACCCTACGCTGCGGTATGGTGCTCGATTTTCCGCCTATCGGCTACCGTGACGCCAACAACGAGCCAGCCGGCTTTGACGTCGACTACTGCAACGACCTCGCCGCCGCGCTGGAAGTGGAAGCCGAAGTGCTGCCAGTGACCTGGGCGGAGCGTCTGCCAGTGATTGTCACTGGCCGCGCAGACGTTGTGTTTGGTGCAACCTCTGACAGCCTCGCCCGCGCCCGCACCGTCGGCTTCACCATCCCTTACGCGATCTATTACGCCCAAGGCGTGGTGAACGCAGACAGCGGCATCGAAACCTTCGAAGACATCCGCGGCAAACGCGTCGCCGCCGCCATCGGCACCGTGCCAGAGCAGGAATGGCTGAAAATCGCCGCCGAATGGGGCGAAGAGGGCAACTATCAGGGCTACCAATCCGAAAACGAAGTCTTCCTGGCGGTAGCACAGGGCAAAGCCGACATCGGCATCACCACCAACACCGCCGTTCTGCCAATCACGCAGCAGTATGACACCGTTGTGGCCGGCCCACGTATGCCTTGGACCACAGACTACACCTCCGTTGTGGGCAAGCGTGAAGACGTAACTTGGCTGAACTACCTCAACCTGTTTGTGACTCATCAGGTGCGCTCCGGCCGCTACAGCGAACTGTGGGGCAAATACGTCGGCGGCGAAGCGCCAGAGCTGCGCATCCCAGGCGTGATGTACTGATCCACCACTCCCTAAAACCCGCCCCCGTCCTGTCCAAACTGGGCGGGGGCAACGGGAACACTCCTCATGTTTGACTATAATTTCCATTGGCGACCGGTGATGAAAAGCCTGCCAGATCTGCTTGAGGCGGCTTTGCTGACCTTGCAGGTGGCGGTGCTGGCCATGATCCTTGGCATCATCATCGGCCTCTGCCTGGCGCTCATCCGCCTCAACATGCGCGGCCCGTTGCGCTGGATCGCCTCCACCTGGGTCGAACTGGCCCGCAACACCCCTGCCCTGTTTCAACTCTTCTTCTTCGGCTTTGGTCTTGGCGCCTTTGGCCTGCACCTCTCACCGTACATGATTGTGCTCGCTGGTCTGACCTTCAACTGCGCGGGGTACCTGGCAGAGAACTTCCGCGGCGGTTTTCAAGCGGTGCCAGACACACAAATCCGCGCCTCGCGCAGCCTCGGCATGACCGCCTGGCAAGCCTACACCCGCATCGTGATCCCGCAGGTGTTCCGCATCGTCTACCACCCGATCACCAACCAAATGGTCTGGGCTGTGCTCATGTCCTCTCTGGGCATGTTGGTGGGCTTCCGCGAACTCTCCGGTGAGACACAGTTCTTTGCCTCCCGCACGTTCCGGATTTTCGAATACTTCGCCGTCACCGCGGTCATCTACTACGTGATCGTGAAACTCATCCTCGGAGCCTCCCGCCTACTGGCGACCCGGCTCTTCCGGTACTGAGGAGCGCCCCATGGAACCTACTGTCAGCTTCTTCAGCGGCTTTGCTCCCAAAGACCTCCTGTTTCTTGGCGAAGCCGCCCTACGCACCATGTGGATTTCGGTCCTGTCGATCTCCATCGGCACTGTACTAGGCGTGATCTTCGGTTGGATTTTGTACGAAGGCAAATGGGCCGCCGCTCTGACTGTTGCCCCCATTCTGGACGTCTTTCGCTCCGTGCCCCTGATCATCCAACTGGTGCTGTTTTACAATTTCGCACCAATCGTGGGGCTCAACCTCGATCCCTTTGCCTCAGGCGTGGTGATCCTCACGATCTACACCGCCTCGCTTGTGGCCAACGTCGCCCGTGGCGGCATTGAGGCTGTGCAACCCTCCATGCGCCGTGCCGCGCGCAGCCTGGGCATGAGCTACTGGCAAGACCTGCGCCATGTGGTGCTGCCCATCGGCGGCCGCGCCGTATTCCCCGCTTGGGTCGGTGTGGCGCTCGGCGTGATGAAAGACAGCGCGCTGGTCTCGGTACTTGGCTACGTCGAGTTGCTCAAGGCCAGCCAGATCCTGATCACCCGGACACAGGAACCCTTCCTCATCCTCACACTCGCTGGCGCCTTCTACTTCGCGCTCAGCTACCCAATTTCGCGCTACGCCGCGTCGCTTGAAAGAAAGTGGGCCCAATGATCGAAATTCATGACCTGCACAAATACTTTGGCTCCCTGCATGTGCTCAAAGGCATCAACCTGAACGTCGAGAAAGGCGAAGTTCTCTCCGTCATCGGCGCATCGGGTTCGGGCAAATCCACCCTGCTCTATTGCATCAACGGTTTGGAACCGGTGCAACAGGGCAAAGTCGTGGTCGATGGCACCGACGTGCACGCCAAAGGCACCGACATCAACAAACTGCGCCAGCAACTGGGCATGGTGTTTCAACAATGGAACAGCTTCCCGCACCTGACAGCATTGGAAAATGTCGCCCTCGCGCCCAAAATCGTGAAAGGCAAATCCAAAGCCGAAGCCCGCGAAATCGCCGCGCAACAGCTCAAACACGTGGGTCTGGGCGAGAAACTCGACGTCTACCCGTCGGCTCTCTCCGGTGGTCAACAGCAACGTTTGGCTATCGCCCGCGCCCTCGCGATGGAGCCGGAGTACATGCTTTTTGACGAAGCCACCTCCGCGCTTGACCCGGAGTTGGTGGGCGAAGTGCTCGAAACCATGCGCATGCTGGCCGAAGAAGGCATGACCATGATCTGCGTCACCCACGAAATGGGCTTTGCCCGCGACGTGAGCGACCGCGTCGCCTTCTTCCACCAGGGCGTGATGGAAGAGATCGGCCCACCCGAGCAGATTTTCGGCACCCCACAATCTGAACACACCCAAAAATTTCTCGCCAACGTGCGCTAACCCCGCACGCAAGACCAAAAAGGCTCAAGCTATGACCAATAATATCTTCTCCGGCACCATGCCGGCCCTCATGACCCCGTGCAAAGCCGACCGCACCCCGGATTACGACGCGCTTGTGAAAAAAGGCCACGACATGATCGCGGCGGGTATGTCCGCCGTTGTCTACTGCGGCTCCATGGGCGACTGGCCCCTACTGACCGACGAGGAGCGCATGACCGGTGTGGAACGTCTGGTTGAGGCGGGCATCCCCGTGGTGGTTGGCACCGGCGCCATCAACTCCAAATCCGCCGTTGCCCACGCTGCGCACGCGCAAAAAGTTGGCGCCGTTGGCTTGATGGTCATCCCGCGTGTGCTGTCTCGCGGCTCTTCCATCGCAGCGCAGAAGAACCACTTCAAAGCCATCCTTGAGGCCGCACCAGATGTGCCAGCCATCATCTACAACAGTCCAGTCTACGGCTTCGCCACCCGTGCTGAGCTGTTCTTCGCCCTGCGCGCAGAGCACAAAAACCTGATTGGTTTCAAAGAGTTTGGCGGCAAAGACGATCTGCGTTACGCGGCAGAACACATCACCTCGCAAGACGATCAGGTCACCTTGATGGTCGGCGTGGACACCGAAGTCTACCACGGCTTTGTCAACTGTGGCGCCACCGGCTCCATCACTGGCATTGGCACCGCCCTGCCCAAAGAAGCCCTGCTGCTCGCCGCCCTGTCGCAGAAAGCTGCCGCAGGTCACGCCGAAGCCCGTATGCGTGCCAAGGAACTGGAAGAGGCCTTTGGCGTTCTGGCCAGCTTTGATGAAGGCACCGATCTGGTCCTCTACTACAAGTACCTGCTCGTGCTGAACGGCGAGGAAGAATACCGCCTGCACTTCAACGAAACCGACATTCTGAGCGACGCCCAGCGCAACTACTGCGAACAGCAATACAGCCTGTTCCGCACCTGGTTTGCCGATTGGTCCAAGCAAGGCGGAGTCATCGCTGAATGCATGTGATCGACAGCCATACAGGGGGAGAGCCCACACGGGTGATCCTGGACGGGGGGCCGGATCTGGGGACCGGCTCCCTTGCGGAGCGCGCCCGCCGCCTCGCCACGGAGCATGAGGAATTCTATCTCTCTGTCATGCGCGAGCCGCGTGGCCAACCCGCTATGGTGGGCGCGCTGCTTGTTGAACCCGTGGACCCCACCTGTGTGGCCGGTGTCATCTATTTTGACATGGGCGCCGTGCTTGGCATGTGCGGCCATGGCACCATTGGCCTTACTGTGACGCTGGCCCATCTGGGGCGCATCACCCCCGGTGTGCATCGCATCGAAACCCCGGCCGGTGTGGTGGAGGTGGAGTTGAGCGACGCCAACACTGTCACCGTGCGCAATGTCGAAAGCCGTCGTGTGCGCAAACAGGTGCATTTGGACGTGCCCGCGTATGGCGCTGTTACCGGTGACGTGGCCTATGGCGGCAACTGGTTCTTCATTCTTGATCCCAGCCCGCTGCCTGTGAACATCGGCAACACTCGGGCCTTGACCGACATGGGCATCGCCATTCGCGAAGCCGCCATCGCGGTCGGTGCAGGTGGAGAGAACGGCGAACCAATCGATCACGTGATTTTTCAGGGCGAAGCGCCGGAGAAAGGCGTGCACAGCCGAAACTTCGTGCTGTGCCCGGATGACACCTATGATCGCTCGCCCTGTGGCACGGGCAGCTCGGCCCGCTTGGCCTGCTTGGCTGCAGACAACCGCTTGGCGCCAGGTGAAGAGATCGTGCAGCACAGCGTGATCGGCAGCCCCTACACGTTGTCTTACCAAACCGGCCCCAACGGTGGCGTGATCCCCTCCATCACAGGACAAGCCTTTGTCACCGCACAAAGCACCATCCTGTTTGAAACCAAAGACCCGTTCAAACACGGCATCGCGCACTAGCGCCTTCCGGACAGACATCCCGCCTCGTGCCTGTCCGGTTCCTCCCTCTCACGACAGGTCACAGGCATGACAAACGATATCATCGTCATTGGCGCCGGCATCATCGGCATCTCCACCGCACTGGAACTGCAACGTCGCGGCCATCAGGTCCGTGTTCTGGATCGCAGCGGTATTGCGGCGGAAGCCTCCCAAGGGAACGCAGGCGCCTTTGCCTTTACCGATATTGTCCCGCTCGCCACCCCCGGCATCATGCGCAAAGCTCCCAAATGGCTGCTTGATCCGCTTGGCCCCCTGTCGATTCCACCTGCCTACGCTCTGAAAATCGCTCCTTGGATGCTCCGCTTTTGGCGTGCCAGCTGGCAAGACCGCTACACCGCCTCGGTGGATGCCCAAACCCGGTTGATGACCCATTCCCGCGCTGCTCTGGAGCGTCAGATCACCGCCACAAATGGCGAAGACATGATGCAGCGCGAAGGCCAGTTACAACTCTATGAAGGCGAAAAAGAGTTCCGCGCCAGCCTGCCCGGTTGGGAGCTGCGCCGCGCACATGGCATCGACTTTCAAATGCTCGAAAGCCCCGACGCCATCGCAGAAATCCAACCTGGGCTTGATCCGAGGTTCACCCATGCGATGTTCACTCCCGGCTGGATGAACACAGTTGATCCTCAAGCCTGGACACAGCATCTCGCCAAAGCATTTCTCGCGCTTGGTGGTCATATCGACACTGCAACCATTCACGCGCTGAAATGCCATGATAGCGCCGCCGTTGTGCACACCGAAAACGGCCCCATCACCGCCCCCCAAGTGATTGTGGCGGCAGGAGCTTGGTCCCATCACCTCGCCCATACTATGGGCGACAAAATACCGCTTGAAACAGAACGCGGCTACAACACCACGCTGCCTGCAGGCGCTTTCCCGCTGCGCACCCACTTGACCTTTGGTGGGCACGGATTTGTCGTGACCAAGATCAACGGCGGCGTCCGCGTCGGCGGTGCTGTGGAACTTGGCGGCCTCAAACTCAAACCCAACTACAAACGCGCCGACACACTTCTGCACAAAGCGGCCAAGTTCATGCCTGCGCTGGACACGTCTGGCGGCAAGCAATGGATGGGCTGCCGCCCCTCTTTGCCAGACAGCCTGCCCGTCATCGGCCCCTCCGCACGCAGCAGCAACATCCTCTACGCTTTTGGCCACGGCCACCTCGGCCTCACCCAATCCGCTGGCACCGCCGAACTGATCGCGGATCTCGTGGACAACGCCTCACCCGCCATACCTCTGACCGCCTATGCGGCCACCCGTTTCTGAAGGAGCGCCCTTATGAAAATCACCGGTTTCAACGTCTACCAAGTGGACCTGCCTCTGAAAGAAGGCCGCTATAACTGGTCCAACGGCAACTTCATCGAGGTCTTTGACAGCACAGTGCTGGAAATCCTCACTGATGAAGGCCTCAAAGGCTACGCTGAGTGCTGCCCACTGGGCTCCGCTTATCTGCCGTCTTTTGCCAAAGGCGTGCGTGCTGGCCTTGCCGAACTGGCCCCCCACCTCATTGGTCAGGACCCGCTCAACATTGGCGCCATCAACCGCACCATGGACGCCGCCCTGCGCGGTCACCCCTATGCCAAAGCCCCAGTCGACATCGCCTGCTGGGACTTGCTGGGCAAAGCCACCCTGTTGCCAGTCTACACCCTGCTGGGCGGTGCCGCGCAAGACGACGTTGTGCTCTACCGCGCCATCAGCCAGGAAGACCCGGATGTCATGGCCAAAAAAATCGAAAGCTATGCCGCCGAAGGCTACACCAAGTTCCAACTCAAAGTGGGCGGTGAAGCCAATGACGACATTGACCGCATCCGCGCCACCCGCGCTGTTCTGAAGAAAACCGATCAGTTGGTGGCCGACGCCAATACCGGTTGGACCCGTCATGAAGCCGCCCGGGTTGTAAACGCCGTGTCCGATCTCGACGTCTATATCGAACAGCCCTGCCTGACCTATGAGGAAAGCGTCTCGATCCGCCGCCGCACCTCTCTGCCCTTTGTGATGGACGAGGTCATCGACACGCCCAACACCCTGGTGAAAGGCATTGCTGAAGACGCGATGGACGCCATCAACCTGAAAATCTCCAAGGTCGGCGGCCTCACCAAGGCCCGCCAGATGCGGGACCTCTGCGTGGCGCATGGCATCCCCATGACGATTGAGGACACCTGGGGCGGCGACATCACCACCGCAGCCATTGCCCATCTCGCACGTTCCACCCCCGCGGAATTCACTTTCTCCGCGACAGACTTCAACTCTTACGGCACAGTCACCATCGCCGAGGGTGCACCGGAGCGTAAGAATGGCCGCATGACCGCACCGGACACGCGAGGCCTTGGCATCACACCTGTGTTTGACGCTCTAGGCGAGCCAGTCGCCACCTACCGCTGAAGGACCACATAATGCGCAGCAGCAAAACCATCCACGTGATCTCCGCCCATGCTGAAGGCGAAGTGGGCGACGTGATTGTCGGTGGCGTAACCCAGCCACCGGGCGACACCATCTGGGAGCAACGCAGCTTCATTGCCAAAGATCAAACCCTGCGGAACTTCGTCCTAAACGAACCGCGTGGTGGTGTCTTCCGCCATGTGAACCTGCTGGTACCGCCCAAACATCCGGACGCCGACGCCGCCTGGATCATTATGGAGCCCGAGGACACGCCCCCCATGTCTGGCTCCAACTCGATTTGCGTTTCCACGGTGCTTCTGGACAGTGGCATCATCCCGATGCAGGAACCGGAAACCCACATGACGCTGGAGGCCCCCGGCGGTTTGGTCAAAGTCCGTGCTGAATGCAAAGACGGCAAGGCGCAGCGTATCTTTGTGCAAAACCTGCCCAGCTTTGCCGACAAAATTGGCGTTCCGCTGGACGTACCGGGTCACGGCACAATCACGGTGGACACGGCCTATGGCGGCGACAGCTTTGTGGTTGTCGACGCCTCCGCGCTTGGCTTTGACATTGTGGAACACGAGGCCAAAGACATCGCGCGTCTGGGTGTCGCCATCACCAACGCCGCAAACGACCAGCTTGGTTTCACGCACCCGGAAAATACGGATTGGGACCACATCTCTTTCTGCGCGTTCTGCGGCCCCCTCTCCCGCACAGAGACAGGCCTCACGGGCAAATCTGCCGTGGCTATTCAGCCGGGCAAAGTGGACCGTTCCCCCACTGGCACAGCTGTCTCCGCCCGCATGGCCCTTATGGCCGCCAAGGGGCAGATGAAACCCAACGAGACCTTTGAAGCGATGTCCATCATTGGCTCCCGCTTCTCCGGCCGCATCGTGGAAAGCACATCCGTTGGCGACCGCCCAGCCATTGTCCCGGAAATCTCTGGCCGCGGCTGGGTGACCGGCATACATCAACACATGTTGGACCCGGACGATCCCTGGCCCACAGGCTACCGCCTGAGCGACACCTGGGGCGCATAAAACAGGCTGGGCGGCCCTTAGCCGCCCAGTGTCTTCAGATCCTCAAGAAGCGCCTTTGGCACCTCAACATATCCGCGCTCCGAATTGCGAGCCCGCGCCTCAAACCGGCGTTGAGACGGCAGCCGCGCGCCTTGCTCCAGAATATCTGCAAACAACCGCTCAGCCCGCGCATCATTATCCGCCACACGCCCACCGCTCAGGTGATACGGGTCAAACGCCAGAATGATCTGGCCATGATAGGGCGCTCCTCCCTGCCCTTCGGCAAAGGCCATGCTTTCCGCACTGGTGAGATCATCAATCAGCGGCCCGGCCATCAACTCAATCATGATCGACAGCGCGGAGCCTTTGTAGCCGCCAAAGGTCAGCATCGCGCCATCCAACGCTGCCTGCGGGTCAGTGGTAGAATTGCCCTCGGCATCTACCGCCACGCCTTCCGGCAATGGTTTGCCCGCGCGCAAATACAGCTCGATCTCCCCTCGCGCAAAGCCGCTGGTGGCAAAGTCAAACGTAAACGGGTCTTTGCCCGCACGCGGCCAGGAAAACGCCAGGGGATTGGTCCCTAGCGTCCCTCGTTTGCCGCCCGCAGGCGCAACCCAGGAATGGCTCGGCACCATAGAAAGACCAGCCAGCCCTTCTTCGGACAACCGCTCCACTTCCGGCCAAAGGGCCGAAAAGTGGAAACAGTTGTTCACCGCCATGGCCGCCATGCCAAATTTGCGCGCTTTTTCGATCAACAGCGGCATCGCCTCGTTCACCGCCAGAATAGACATCGCATTCCGCGCATCCACCCGCACAATGGCCCCGTCGGACGGATCAATATGCGGCAAGGCATGGCCGTCGATCTTGCCCGCCTTCATGGTCTGGTGACACATGAACAAGCGAAACAAACCGTGGGACTGACAATCATCGCGCTGACACTGATACAGCATCGAGGCAATCGCCGCGGCATGGCGCGGACCATAGCCCACGTCTGACAAGGTTTGCACCGAAAGCGCACGCACCCCTTCCAGCGGCAACTGAACCATGTCCGTCATTCCAAGGTCTCCCAATCTGAGTAAGTGGATATTGGATACAATAGACTCTTCCCTATTCTCAAGCCCTAAAACCACGATCCAGCTGCAAATCCTGTTGGAAAATCAGCGCCCAGCCGGTAGTTGTATCCAAAACACACCTTAGAACGAGGGACACGGCATGGCTGGAAAGCGCGCGGTTACCAAACAAAGTCTGCCAGAGATGATCGCCAACGATCTGCGCGAGCGCATCCTCAGCGGCGACATGTCGGAAGGTGAGCCGATCCGTCAGGAAGCCCTCGCGGAGGAATACGACGTGTCCCGCATGCCGATCCGCGAGGCTCTCAAACGCTTGAACGCCGAAGGCCTCATCCAATGGGCCAACAACCGTGGCGGCACGGTTACCAAGCATTCTATTGCCGAGATTGGCGAAATTTTTGATCTGCGTATCCTGATCGAGACCGACCTGTTCCGCCGCGCGATCCCTTTGATGTCTTTAGCAGATTTCAGTCTTTGTGAGAAAATCCTCGATCAAATGGAAACCTCTTATGATGAGGATGACGTGTCCCGCTGGGGCACACTCAATCACGAATATCACGGCGCGCTTTATGCCGCTGCGGGTCGTGGCCTAACCAAAGACATCCTGGACCGTATCAACGTTCAATCAGACCGCTACGTGCGCCTACATCTCAGCGTCATGGAACAACGGGAACCGGCCAAGGAAGAGCACCGCAATCTGCTCAAACTGGCGCGGGATCGGAATGTGGACGCCGCTTGTGATCTTCTGGCGGCCCATATCGAGCGCACCAAAACTGAGCTTCTGGAACTGATCGAAGCCAAACGCGCCATCGAAACCTAAGACACAAGCGCATTTTGCCGGATCGGACTTGCACGCGCTACTAAATTGGATACAATATCCATAACTGAGTTTTTTTAACAGCGAGTCCCACATGACTTTTGTTCCTCACGGCAACCACCTCATTGCTGGCACCTGGGTGTCGGGCGACACCAAATTTCCATCCGAGCCTGCGCATGGCCCCGCGCATGACTTCTCTGTCGGCACCGTCGACAACGTAGACGCCGCTGTGCAAGCGGCCGAAGACGCGTTCTGGAGTTTTGGCTACTCCACCCGCGCCGAGCGCGCCGCATTTCTGAACGCCATTGCCGATGAAATCGAGGCCCGCGCCGAGGCAATCACCCGGATTGGAACGCAAGAAACCGGCCTGCCCGAAGCCCGCCTGCAAGGCGAACGCGGTCGCACCACCGGACAGCTGCGCCTGTTTGCGGAGCACATCCTCAAAGGCGACTTCCTCGACCTGCGCCACGACCCCGCCTTGCCGGACCGTGCGCCCCTGCCACGGCCCGAGCTCAAAATGATGCAGCGTCCCATTGGCCCTGTCGCCGTGTTTGGCGCTTCCAACTTCCCGCTGGCCTTCTCCACCGCCGGAGGCGACACCGCCGCCGCATTGGCTGCCGGCTGCCCCGTTGTGGTCAAAGGCCACTCCGCCCACCCAGGCACCGGTGAAATCATCGCCGAAGCCATCCACGCGGCCATCAAGTCCTGCGACATCCATCCCGGCGTCTTCAGCCTGATTCAGGGCGGCAACCGCGCCGTTGGGTCTGCCTTGGTGCAACACCCGCTGATCAAAGCGGTGGGTTTCACCGGCTCCCTCGCCGGTGGCCGTGCCCTGTTTGACCTATGCGCCTCCCGCCCTGAACCGATCCCCTTCTTTGGCGAACTCGGCTCCGTGAACCCGATGTTCATCTTTGAAAACGCGCTGGCCAACCGCCATGCGGAACTGGCAACCGGCTGGGCTGGCTCCCTCACCATGGGTGCGGGCCAATTCTGCACCAACCCCGGCATTGCCGTTGTTCTGGCTGGCAAAGATGCTGAAACCTTCGCACAGGAAGCCACCACCGCACTGGCTGATCAGCCAGAGCAAACCATGCTCACCGACGGCATCGCCGCCGCCTACCGCAAAGGTCAAACGCTTGTGGCCGAAACAACCGGCGTTCAGGAACTGCTGAAAACCAGCTGCGACCTGCGCGGCGCCACGCCGTATCTCTACCAGACCACCGCACAGAACTGGCTCGCCAACGAGGTGCTGGGCGAGGAAGTGTTTGGCCCGCTGGGCGTGATCCTGGCGGCGGAGAACCTGGACGAGATGCGAGCCGTCGCCAAACAGCTTCAAGGCCAGCTTACCTGCACCCTGCACATGGACGACGCCGACACCGCAGCCGCGCAAAGCCTGCTGCCCATTCTGGAACGCAAAGCAGGTCGCATTCTGGCCAATGGATTCCCAACCGGCGTTGAAGTCAGTGACACCATGGTGCACGGCGGCCCTTATCCGGCCTCCACAAACTTCGGTGCCACCTCTGTCGGCACCCTGTCCATCCGCCGTTTCCTGCGTCCGGTGTGCTACCAAAACCTGCCCGCAGCGCTGGACCCAACCAGACTAACCTAAGATCCGGCCAACCGGACCTATCCCAAAGACACCTCCCCAAGGGCGGCATCTCGCAAAGATGTCGCCCTTTTTTTTGCGCCGCGCCCGCGCCTTTAGTCGCAGTTGCACTTCTCCCGCTTTCCAGTAGCTTACCAACCAGACCCGCAGCCAGTTTCAGCCAGCCCCCCTGTTCGTTACACATTCGGAGCGACCCTCATGCGCCCCATTTCCCATGTTGACCGCGTTCTGGACGCTGCCTTTTCATCCTCTGCCGCCGCACACTCCCGCCTCGCCGCAAGCTGGCGCCGCTCCGCCCACAAACATGGGCTGGATCCGGCCTCCAAACGCGACGTTGCGCGTGTGCCCCAGGACTGCCTCAAGGACCGCCGCGCGGCGCTCGACACCTTTATGACTGTGGCCGCCCCACGCCTGGACGCGCTTTATGCACTGGTCGGCCAATCCGGTTGCGGGGTGTTTTTGTCTGACGCCAAAGGCGTGATCCTCGACCAACGGCTCAGCGACGCCGACGCGCCAACCTTCGACCACTGGGGCCTGTGCAACGGCGCGGATTGGAGCGAAGCCCAGGAAGGCACCAACGGCATTGGCACCTGCCTCACCGAAGGCCGCCGCCTCATCATCCACCGAGATGAACATTTCTTTGCCCGCAACACCGCGATGAGCTGCATCGACGCGCCAATCTACGGCAGCGACGGGTCGATTGTCGCCGCCCTCGATGTGTCATCCGCCCGCGCGGATCAAACCGAAGCCTTCAACCGCCTAATCGCCGCCCAAGTGGCTCAGACCGCCCGCGCCATCGAAGAAGCCCACTTCCGCGCCACTTTTCCCAACGCCCGCATTGTCGTCGCCGAAAGCGAAGACGCCGAAGCCGCCACCCTTCTGGCCATCGACAGCGACGATCTGGTGGTCGGCGCCACCCGCGAGGCCCGCCGGGTGTTTGGCATAGAAAGCAGCCCCGCACTCACGCCGCGCCCCGCCGCAGACATCCTGGGGCGCGAAGACGGCCCCACCGGGTTTGAGAAAGCCGAACGCGCCGCCGTGGTGCGGGCCATCGCCCGTGCGGACGGCAACATCAGCCAGGCAGCGCGCCAACTCGGTATTGGCCGCGCTACGCTCTATCGCCGCATGAAACGCCTCGGCCTTAACGAAACGTAATCGAATGTGTCTCGCCCCTGAGACACATTAAGACCTCGACCTTCTCTACCGCAGTGACCGCCTTTTTGGCCTGCGCCATCCTCCCGGCAATCCGATCGGAGGAGATCGGACCTAGAGGAGGACCACTATGAACGACATGACACACACCGAGGCTGGCACTTACGTCTCACCGTTTGCAGATCGCTACGACAACTTCATTGGCGGCGAATTTGTTGCACCGGTTAACGGCCGCTACTTTGACAACGTCACCCCGATCACCGGCGAGAAAGTCTGCGAAGTCGCCCGCTCCGACGCAGCCGACATCGAAAAAGCGCTGGACGCCGCGTACGCCGCCAAGGACGCCTGGGGCAAAACTTCCGCGGCTGAGCGATCCAACCTACTGTTGAAAGTCGCGGACGCCATCGATGCCAACCTTGAACGTCTGGCCCAAGCGGAAACCTGGGACAACGGCAAGCCAATCCGCGAAACAATGGCAGCGGACATTCCATTGTCTGCCGACCACTTCCGTTACTTCGCAGGCGTGCTGCGCGGTCAGGAAGGCAACATGTCCGAAATCGACGCGGACACCGTGGCCTATCACTTCCACGAGCCACTGGGCGTTGTTGGCCAGATCATCCCATGGAACTTCTCCATCCTGATGGCCGCCTGGAAACTGGCACCCGCTCTGGCCGCCGGCAACTGCATCGTGCTGAAGCCAGCAGAGCAGACCCCTGCCGCGATCATGATCCTCGCGGAAATTATGGCCGAGTACCTGCCTTCTGGCGTCCTGAACATTGTGAACGGCTACGGTGTAGAAGTGGGCGCCCCACTGGCCAGCTCCAAGCGCATCGCCAAGATCGCTTTCACCGGCTCCACCGCGACCGGCAAGAAAATCATGGCCGCCGCCACGGACAACTTGATCCCGGTCACTTTGGAATTGGGCGGCAAATCGCCAAACATCTTCTTCTCCGATGTCATGGCCAAAGACGACGCCTTCCTCGACAAAGCGGTCGAAGGCTTTGTGCTCTTTGCCTTCAACCAAGGCGAAGTCTGCACTTGCCCGTCCCGTGCGTTGATCCAAGAAGACATCTACGAAGAGTTCATTAAACGCGCGATTGCCCGGGTGGAAGCCATCAAACAAGGTGACCCACGCAACCCGGAAACCATGGTGGGCGCGCAGGCCTCTGTAGAGCAGCAAGAGAAAATCCTCTCCTACCTGACCATCGGTGTGGAAGAAGGCGCCGAAGTGCTGACCGGCGGCGCAGCAGCCAAATTCAACGGCGAGCTTGCGGGCGGCAACTACATCCAGCCAACCATCCTGAAGGGCCACAATAAGATGCGCGTCTTCCAGGAAGAGATCTTTGGCCCGGTTGTCTCCGTGACCACGTTCAAAGACGAAGAAGAGGCGCTCGCGATTGCCAATGACACTATGTACGGTCTTGGCGCCGGAGTCTGGTCGCGTGACGCCAACACCTGCTATCGCTTTGGCCGCGCCATCGAGGCAGGACGCGTCTGGGTGAACAACTACCATGCCTACCCGGCCCACGCGGCCTTCGGTGGCTACAAGCAGTCCGGAATTGGCCGTGAGACCCACAAGATGATGCTGGACCACTACCAGCAGACCAAGAATATCCTGATGAGCTACAACCCAAACAAGTTGGGCTTCTTCTAGGATCTCCTAACCCGTGAGGAGACTTCCCCCGCTGTTCCCCAACAGCGGGGGCTTTTTTGTCTAGGACCCGCCGGAACTCGCGCCGATCATCACGTCAGCTAGCGTGCCATAGGCAGCCGTCCAAGCCTCCGCGACATCCTGTGTGAACTCATCACCTAGCCCCTGCCTCAAGGCCCAAATCAAAGCCTCGCCTACAACGGCGTAATGCTCCGGCGCAACCTCGTAGCCACTGTGCCGCTCACCGAGACCCACCACTGCCGGCAACAGAGTTTCAGGACTATTCAACCCGGTCACTGCCAGCCCCAACATCTGCATCAACTTCTTTTTCTGCTCCGCCAAGTCGTCTGAAAAAAGCGGCCGCACCTCCGGCGCCCGCTCAAACAACCGCCCATAGAACAGATCCGCAATGCGGGCAGCCATTGGGGTCACCTGCCGAAAACTGCCCTGCACCAAAGCGATCTGTTCTGGGGTCATGTCGCGTATCCTTCACAAGTGTAGTAGGCCCAGCCTACACCAGATCCTTGATTTCACGACAGGCAATTTGAACCGCGATCCAGAAACACTTTTTTCAGTTTTTGGCCCCTAAGCCGCGCGCACCCCTTTGTGCCAAACAGCGCGCAACGCTGGCACATCCTCGGTCAAACGGAACCGAATAAGGTCCGCCTGAAGGCCAACCTGCAAACGCCCGCGATCTTCAAGGTTGGTGTATTTGGCGGGGGCGGCTGTCACAGTGTGCAGCCCCTTGGCCATATTGCCCCATTCATTGCCCAGCATCACGGCGCCCAACAGCAGTGAAGACGGCACATAGTCCGACGAAATGATATCGAGCAGCCCATTTTGAGCCAGTTCCATCGCCGCAACGTTGCCGGAATGGCTGCCACCCCGCACAAGGTTGGGTCCACCCATGATATTGGCGATGCCGTGGGCGTGATTGGCTTGCGCCGCCGCAATCGTGGTTGGGAACTCCGCCAGGTGGATACCATAGGCCGCAGAGGTGGCCACTTGGTCTGCCGTTGTGTCGTCATGGCTCGCCAACACTGCACCAAAGCGCTTGGCGGCCGCTACTGTCGCCTCCTCATGGGCTTTGCCAAACTGGTCGTGCAGGCCATGGAGAAACTGCACATACTCCCCAAAGCCTTCCGCATCCATCGCGTATTTGCCACAAACGTAAGCTTCAAATTTCGAGATATCGGTGAACTGGCGCTGACCCGGCGTATGGTCCATCAGGCTGACAATACCAACCCAATCGTCCGGTCCAAACTCCGCCAGTTCCTCTACCAAAGTTTCCGAACAGGTCTCCGCCCGCAGATGCAGATGGTGGCTGATCCGCAAGCCCCCGCTGTCGCGCATCGACAGAATTTCATCGGCCACAGAGCGTGCGTATTTGCCGTAGTTACGTCGCTCATCAGACAGGATCGAGCCAACCCGCAAAGCGTCAAAAACCGTGGTGATACCGACACTTGCGAGCTCCGCATCATGCGCCACAATCGCGGCCTGATGGGGCCAGTCCACTTTGGGACGCGGCTTCATATGCCGCTCCAGATTGTCGGTATGCAACTCCACCAGCCCAGGCGCTACAAAATCCCTTTCGCAGTCCTCCGCGCCGTTCGGCACCGAAGTGCCCTGCGCAATGTCCACGATCTGCCCGTCCCGCACCACGATGGATCCCGTCACGGTTTCCTCCGGTAAAACGAGGGTGGCATTTGCAAGGATCATCTCTTGTGTCATGTGGGTGTCACGCATTGTTGGCATTCGCTGTCAAAAGGTTGAAAGGGGCACCATGCAGTTTCAAAGATACGGCGTATACTACACTCCGCATCCCGGCGCACTGGCGGATTTTGGGAAGTCTTGGCTGGGGTGGGATCTGGTTTCCGGGCAGACGGTGGCCCATCCAGAGATGGATGGATTGCCACGGCCGGTTGCGGACATAACGGCGACACCGCGCAAGTACGGGCTGCACGGCACCATTAAGCCCCCGTTTTTTTTGGCGGAGGGCGCAGATGCCGGAGAACTTGCCCGGCGTTTTGAAGCGCTCTGCACCACGTTGGCGCCGGTCACGCTGGGCGGCTTGGTTCTGGCCCGTCTTGGCGGATTTATTGCGTTGAAAGTCGATGGCGATCAAACCCCGTTGGCCAATTTGGCAGGCGCAGTGGTGCGCGAGTTGGATGACTTTCGCGCGCCACCGACGGAGGCCGAACTGGCCCGCCGCCGCAAAGCCAAACTGTCGGCCAAACAAGAGGAGCTGCTGGCGCAATGGGGTTACCCCTACGTTATGGAAGAGTTCCGCTTTCACATCACCTTGTCCGGGCGTCTCGGCTCTGACGTTGAGGCCACGATGGACGCTCTTGCACCTCATATCACTCCGCTGTTGCCGCGCCCGTTTGAAGTCGACAGCCTGACCTTGGTGGGCGAGGACATAACGGGCAAGTTCCACGAAATCCATCGTCAGACCCTCTCCGGCTGAAGCGCGGCCAAGGCGCGCTGTACGGTTTCGCCTAACAGCCCATCATTGGCAATTTCGATCACATCCGGTCCTTGCGGGCGCATGCTGTCGGCCCGCTCCAAACGGGCGACAATCTCGGCGGAGGTTTCTCGCCCACGGGCCGCAAGGCGGGTGGCAAGCGTTTCCGTTTTGGCCGTGAGCGACAGGACGGCAAAGTCATCAAACGCTGCCCGCGCCTGATCCAAAACGCCGCGCGACAGATTCACCAACACCAGTGAAGCCTTAGGGTGCGCCACCGCCGCCCGTGGTACCCCGTAACGCAAGCCATGTGCGGCCCACCACATCTGAAACCTGTCTTGGGCAATCAGATTGTCAAACTCCGCGTCGGTGGCGCCAATCGACTTTTCCCCGCCAGCACCAGCCGGGCGTGTGATCACACGGCGCACAAGTGTGATGTCTTTGCGCAAAGCGGCCATGGCCTCCATCACAGAGTCTTTGCCCACACCTGAAGGACCGACAACGCCAATTACATTTGTCATCACGCTGCCACTCCGGGGGTGAACACCGTGACATCAATCTCCCGGTCACAAACATGCTCCCGCGCGGCTTCATCATGGAAAATGCCCACAATGGCCGCGCCACGCGCTTTGGCCTCCTCAATGAGGCTCAGCACGGTTTCGCGATTTGCGGCATCCAAACTGGCTGTCGGCTCGTCCAACAACATCGCCGGATAGCTATGCGCAAATCCTCGCGCGATGTTCACACGCTGCTGCTCACCACCTGAAAAGGACGTCGGCGACAAAGACCACAACCGCTCCGGAATATTGAGCCGCGCCAACAGGTCACGCGCCCGGTCCCGGGCCGCTTCAGTCTCAACACCAACGGCCAGCAAAGGTTCGGCCACCACGTCCAAGGTTGGCACCCTGGGTACGACGCGAAGGAACTGGCTTACGTAGCCCAGCACCTCCCGCCGCAGCGCCAAAATCTCACGTGGCTCAGCAGTAACCACATCCACACCGTCCACCACAATGGAACCGGCGGCGGCCAGATAGTTGCCGTAAATCATCCGCATCAAGGTGGATTTTCCTGCCCCTGATGCTCCTGTCAGGGCCACACATTCGCCGCGTGCCACCGAAAGCTCAGCCGCGTCCATCACCGGAATAACGACCCCGCCCTGATTGTGCAGAGTGAAGGTCTTGCTCAGATTTTTGATCTCAATCATCAGTTTGTCTTTCTCAAAACCTATAGGTCACACTTGCAAAACCGAGCTGACCAGCAGTTGCGTATACGCATGTTGCGGATCATCCAGCACCTGATCGGTCAGGCCGGTTTCCACCACATGGCCGTCTTTCATCACCATCAGTCGATCGGCCAAAAAACGCACCACTGCGAGGTCATGGGTCACAATGATCGCGCTCAACCCCATCTCGCGCACCAACCCGCGCAGCAAATCCAAAAGCCGCGCCTGCACGGAAACATCTAAGCCCCCAGTAGGTTCATCCATGAACACCAGCCGAGGACCTGTCACCAGATTGCGCGCAATCTGCAGCCGCTGCTGCATACCGCCAGAAAACTGCGTCGGCCGGTCATCTACACGGGTCTCGCTGATCTCCACGCGGCCAAGCCAATCCACAGCCTCTTCGCGGATGTGGCCATAGTGACGCGCGCCCACAGCCATCAGCCGCTCGCCCACGTTACCGCCTGCACTCACATTCATGCGCAGCCCGTCACGCGCGTGCTGATGCACAAAGGCCCAGTCTGTGCGGCTCAGCATCCGGCGCTCCGGCTCACTCATCGTGACCGTATCCCGCATGGCGCCGTCGCGCATTTCAAACAGAACCTCGCCGGTATCCGGATCAAGATGCCCGGCGAGGCAGTTGAGCAGAGTCGACTTGCCTGACCCACTCTCCCCAACAATTCCCATGACCTCTCCTGGGTAGAGGTCAAAATTCACATCCTTGCAGCCGATCCGGTGGCCGTAGAACTTGCTGATGTTCTCAACTTTAAGAAGCGGCGTCATGCGGCTGTCTCCTTCAGCGCAGCACTTGCAGCTGCGGCTTGCGCGCCAACGTGGCCGGCCTTGCGGCGGCTGGCGCAATAATCTGTGTCCGAGCACACAAACATCCGGTTGCCCGCGTCATCCATGATGACCTCGTCCAAATAGCTGTCTGTGGCACCGCACATGTCACAAGGATGGTCAGCCTTGCTGGCTTCAAACGGGAAATCCTCAAAATCGAGGCTCACCACTTGGCAATAGGGCGGCAGCGCATAAATCCGCTGCTCCCGGCCAGCCCCGAACAACTGAATCGCCGCCATTTCCATCTTTGGGTTGTCAAACTTCGGGATCGGGCTTGGGTCCATCACGTAGCGCCCTTCGACCTTCACCGGATAGGCGTAAGACGTGGCAATGGCACCGTGTTTGGCGATGTCCTCATAGAGCTTCACATGCATAAGGCCATATTCCTCGAGGCTGTGCATCTTCCGGGTTTCAATCTCCGAAGGCTCCAGAAATCGCAGCGGTTCCGGGATCGGCACCTGATAGACAAGAATCTGATCCTCTCGCAGGTCCTCTTCCGGGATGCGGTGACGGGTCTGAATGACGCTCGCTTGCGCTGTCTCTTCGGTGGTGTCCACACTGGCAGTTTTCTCAAAAAACTTGCGGATCGACACGGCATTTGTGGTGTCATCCGCGCCTTGGTCGATGACCTTCAGCGTGTCCTCGGGCGTCAGAGTTGCCGCTGACACCTGCACCCCGCCCGTGCCCCAGCCATACGGCATCGGCATTTCCCGGCTCGCAAACGGCACTTGGTATCCCGGAATGGCAAGCCCTTTCAGGATCGCACGCCGGATCATGCGCTTGGTCTGTTCATCCAGATACGCAAAGTTATAGTCGCTCATTCCGCCGCCTCCTGTACTGGCATTGTGTTTTCCATCGCCTCACGGCGTAGCTTGCGGATCAGCTCCAACTCAGACTGGAAATCCACATAATGCGGCAGTTTGATGTGCTCCAAGAAGCCCGTCGCCTGAATGTTGTCGGAATGATAGAGCACAAACTCCTCGTCCTGCGCCGGCGCGCCAAGGTTGTCTTCGCCCAGCTCCTCCCAACGCAATGCACGGTCTACCAATGCCATCGAAATCGCTTTGCGTTCGGATTGCCCAAAGACCAGTCCATAGCCGCGCGTAAACTGCGGCGGCTCAGTTTTGCTGCCCTGAAACTGGTTCACCGTCTCACATTCAGTCAACTCAATCTCGCCAACCTCAATGGCAAACCCCAGCTCTGGGATCTCCATCTCGACAGGGACTTTGCCAATGCGCAACTCGCCCACAAAAGCGTGGTTGCGCGCATACCCGCGTTGCGTGGAATAGGCCATCGACAGCACAAAGCCTTCATCGCCACGCGTCAGCGCTTGCAGCCGCAACGGGCGATTGGCTGGCAGTTCAAGCGGCTCGCGCGTCAAATCGCCAGGGACGTCTTCCGAGTCCACTTCCGTCTGGATCAGCCCCTCTTTGTTCAGGAACTCCGTGATATGCGGCGTCGGCTCTGCGCGTGCTTCACCGCGCTCAACCGCGGAAGCCTCCCCTTCTGCGACCAACGCGAAATCCAGCAAACGGTGGGTGTAGTCAAAAGTTGGCCCCAAAACTTGCCCGCCCGGCGCGTCTTTGAAGGTCGCCGAAATCCGGCGATCACAGGCCATATCAGCGGTTTCCACCGGCGCCGATGCCCCAAAGCGCGGCAAGGTGGTGCGATAGGCGCGGATCAAGAAAATCGCCTCGATCATATCGCCCCGCGCTTGCTTGATCGCCAGCGCCGCCAGATCCGGATCATAGAGCGATCCCTCGGCCATCACCCGGTTCACCGCAAGGCTCAGCTGTTCGCGGATCTGCGCAACGGACAGTTCCGCCACATTCAGATCGCCCCGGCGTTCTTCGGCCAACCACGCATGCGCATTGTCAATCGCGCGCTCGCCGCCTTTCACTGCAACATACATCAGGCCGCCTCCACTTTTGTTGTTCTGGGCAGCGCAGATACCTGATCTCCGCTGGTGAAGAAGAAATCGAGCCCCAATGGGAAGAGCAGAGCATTCATCTGAAAAGCTTCTGTCTCAGGCAGCGCCATCTCGGCGGTTTCCTTAATACCTGGCCCGCGCAATGTTGCGCCCGCTGCCACAAGTGCCTCGCGCTCCACAATCAATGTCGCTGAACGATCCGGATATTCCGGCGTACCAATCGCAAAACGGTTGAGTGGTGCTAGGGCATTCCAGTTGCCAACCGCAAACATCGCATGTGTAGCCCCTACGATGGGCGCCCCAATGTGGAAAGCGACCCAGTCCCGCACTTCCTGGCAATCCCAGTCGCCAGCCAAATGCAACGGCGTGTCTGGATCACACAGCGTCAGGATCAACGTCCCAGCGGCAATCGACATCGGTGCAGGCGGCTCAACGCCTTCCAGGGTTTCGACCGTGCCTGGCCGTGCCATCACATTCATCGCTGCGCGAAACGCATGCGCGGCATCCACCGGCGCATTGGCAAATCCGCCTTTCAGAACATCTGCGTTCATCAGTCCTCTCCCCGCACCATGGTGAAGAAATCCACTTTTGTGGCCGCAGCCTTCTCCGCACGCGCGGTTTTGACTTCCGCCATCTCTGCGCTCAGTGGCTCCAGAACAGCGGCTTTCACTGCCGCCGCTTCCGGCCCCTGCATCAACGCATCCACCAGCGCAGCAATCTCTGCCTTCTGCTTGTCACGCCCTTGCACATAGCCGTGCCCCACCTCGCCACTCTCCAGCTGCAAGGCGCAGCGCGTCAGCGTCATCTCGCCAAGATTGAACGGCGCGCCAGTGCCTCCAAGGCGCCCCCTCACCATGCTCGCGCCAATTTCCGGCGCGCGTAGCCAGTGGAATTTTGGGGCAGCGCCATATGCCTGCCAAAGCGCGTTCAGTCGATCTGCGGGCGCTTTGGCGAGCAGCGACATCCAGGCGCGTCTGTTACTTTCTGCGGTCATCTAGACACCTTGTGAATTTGTCTACTTTACTATACAACTAGACAAATCCTAGCTGTGCGATGCGAGTCGCGCAATCCTGAGTCCTGTGAATTTTTGATGACATCGAGCCTGCCATGACCGCCAAACGCACCCCAATCTGGCAATCGATTGCCGCTTCTCTGACGGAAGACATCACCGAAGGCCGCTACGCCCCCGGCGAAAAATTACCTACCGAAGCAGAGCTTTCGGCGCGATTTGGCGTCAACCGACACACCGTGCGGCACGCAATAAAATCCATGTCCGAAAATGGCTTGGTGCATGCGCGGCGTGGCGCAGGTGTCTTTGTGGCTCAAGTTCCCACAGACTATGCCATCGGCAAGCGTGTGCGCTTCCACCGCAATCTGGAGCAAGCGGGTCGACTGCCCGGCAAGGAGGTCCTGCACCTGGAAACCCGCACGGCCGACTCTGCGGAAAAGGAAGCGTTGAAGCTCTCCGAAAACGCGCGTGTGCATGTCTATGACGGACTTTCGCTTGCGGACGACAACCCGATTGCCGTGTTCCGCAGCGTATTCCCTGCCGCGCGCTTTCCGATGCTCACGGACCAACTGGCAGACCTGCGGTCGGTCACGGCAGCTCTCAAAGCCAACAATGTGTCGGATTACACCCGCGCCTGGACACGCCTCACAGCCAAGCGCGCCACAGCCACACAAGCGCTCCATTTGCGCCTGAACGAGGGTGATCCGATCTTACGCTCTATCGGCGTAAACGTGGATGCCAATCAGACTCCAATCGAGTTCGGCACCACATGGTTCGCCGGAGACCGGGTCACACTCACCTTGTCAGAGTAACGTCACGTGCAAAAAGATATCTCCACATAGTTTGAAAAAGTGACCCTGAAACGTCACGGCGGCGACACATAAGGACTGTAGAGATGGCGCAAAACAATTTGAGCACATCCACATGTCCAAACCCACCCTGTCCCTGCGCCTCACCGGCGCCAAAGTTCTGTGCGACGGCCTCCTTCAGGAAGACACGCTTGCAATTGAAAATGGATTGATCACCACCGGCCCGTTGCCGGAGGTAGACCTGACCGGCTATCTGCTGATGCCGGGCATCATCGACATGCATGGCGACGCCTTTGAGCGTCATATCGCGCCGCGCCCCTCCGCACCCTTCCCGCTGGAAATGGGCCTGCGTGCCACCGATCGGGACGCCGCCGCCAATGGGGTGACCACCGCATGGCTGGCCCAGAGCTGGAGCTGGGAAGGCGGCCATCGCGGCCCCGAAGCGGCAGAAACCCTGCTTGCGGCGATGGACCACTACCGCGATCACGCCGTCAGCGACCTGCGCATTCAAATCCGCTGTGAAACCCACACCGTGGACACGGGCGAGCGGCTGCTGTCCGCTGTGGAGCGGCACAAGGTCGATTATGTGGTGTTCAATAACCACCTCGAAGAGGCGCTCTATCTGGCCCGGGAAAAACCCAATGAAATTGCGCTCTGGGCACAGAAAGCCGGGCGCACGCCTGAAGAACACATGCGCCTCGTGCGCGCCGCTTTTGACCAGTCCCCAAGGGTGCCGCGCTACCTCTGTGCCATGGCAGAACGCTTTGACGCGCTTGGTGTGCGCTATGGCAGCCACGATGACCCGGACGGCGACACCCGCGAACGCTACTCTGTGCTGGGTGCGCGCATTTGTGAGTTTCCAACCGCACGCGGCCCGGCCGCCGTGGCCAAGGCGGTGGGCGACCACGTGGTGATGGGCGCCCCCAACATCGTGCGCGGGGGCAGTCAAGCAGGCAATATCAACGCCGCCCGTCTGGTGGAGGAAAACCTTTGCGACGTGCTGGTGTCTGACTATCACTATCCGGCGCTCGCTAAGGCGGCCTTTCGCATGGTGGACGACGGTCTATGCGACCTGCCCAAGGCTTGGGCGATGATCTCGACCAATGCGGCGCACATAATGGGGTTGTCGGATCGCGGCACACTTGTGCAGGGCAAGCGCGCCGATGTCGCTATTGTGAATGCCCAGACCCATGCCGTTGAAGGCACAATCTGCGCTGGGCGCATCACGCATTTGACCGGCGAAGCGGCACACCGCTTCTTTGCCAACCAGCCCACCTCACGTCTGGCGGCGGAATAAACCGCCAGACCGCTCAGTGGCTTCAGGTTTCGTATTTTTCTAGAAAGGCTTCTGCCTTCAGCGCGCGGAAATCGGCAAGCGCCGCGCGCAGCCGCCCATGCTCCCAATCCCACCAGGCCAAAGCCATCAAACGGTCCGCCACTTTCTCACTGAACCGCCGCCGCATAGGCGTGGCTGGCATGCCCGCCACGATCATGTAGGGCGGCACGTCTTTGGTCACCACGGCCCCGCTGGCCACAATGCTGCCATGACCAAGCGTGACCTCTGGTTTGATCATCGCCCCATGCCCAATCCAGGTGTCATGCCCTATAGTGGCCACACGACTTTGGCGATGTGCGAAGAAGGCTGCATCCGGCTCGGCATCGTCGAAATAGTCGTCGGACCGATAGAGAAAGTGGTGCAAAGAGGCGTTTTCCATCGGATGGTCCGTCGCCCCAATCCGACTAAACGCAGCAATGTTGGCGAACTTGCCAATCTTGGCATTGGCCACCTCCGCCATCCGGTCACAATAGGAGTAATCCTCAAAATGCGCAGAGATAATCCGACTGCCCTGCCCGATCTCCACATAGCGCCCAAAGGTAGCGTCATGCAGAATGCAATTGTCATGGATCAACGGTGTGTTGGCTGAGAGTTTGGGCATCTTTGGCTCCCCTTTAAAGTGATTTTGGACGTCCGGCTGCAGTTGCGACCCCGCAAAAACCACCGCCGGACGCACCCTCTCAGTGACCGCTGTCATCTGCCGCAATGAGCTTGCGGCGCAGCCAGCCAGAGAACCAATCCATCACCATCACCATCAAGATGATCAGCACAATGTAGTAGGTCACCTCTTCCCAGTCCTTCTGGGTGATCATGGCCTGGGTGAGCATCAACCCAATGCCGCCCCCGGTGATGGCGCCGATGATGGTCGCGCTACGGGTGTTGGATTCCAGATAATAAAGGATCTGGCTCAGCAGGATCGGGGTGATTTGCGGAATAACACCAAAGCGATAGCGTTGGATTGGCTTAGCCCCTGTCGACTGAATGCCTTCAATCTGCTTCTTGTCTACGTTTTCAAGCGCTTCCGAGAACATTTTGCCAAAGCTACCTGTGTCCGTGATCAGGATCGCCAGAGCGCCGGTAAGGGGGCCAGGCCCAAATGCGCGGGACAAGACAATCGTCCAAATCAGCGCATCCACGCCGCGGAAAAAGTCAAAGAACCGACGTGTGACTTGGCGCACCACCATAAATGGCGAGAAGTTCTTCGCCGCCATAAACGCCAGTGGCAATGCCACCATCGCGGCGCCCATGGTGCCGAGGAAGGCCATCAAGATGGTTTCAAAGATCGCCCATGCCACGTCCTGATGGCGCCACATCTTGTTGGTCCAGAAATCCTGCCAAATCTGCGCATGTTCCCCGCCCAGCGCGCGCGACATCACCTCACCAACGCTCAGGCCGGAATACGGGCTGTCCAGGGTAAAGAAGAACAGCTCCCAACCGTTGAAGTAGCGGAACACTTCTGTCCGGTTGCGCGTGATGGTCAAACGCCCGGCCTCCGTGGTGATGGTCATCCGGTTTTTTGACGCGTTGATCCACTCTGGAGTTTCGTCAGTCGGCAACACCGCCTGCACGCCTTTCGCGCGGCTAGGTTGCGCCGTTACAATCCCATATTCCGGAATGGCGTAGCTGACAAAATTGTCTGCGCCAAAGGTCACAACGTGCCCGTCTCCCAAATCAATGACCGTCTCGGTCTCGCCACGGGTCACCCACTCTGGTGACGTGCCGTCGGGATAAGTGCCCTTGCGCTCACCTTCTATGGCGGCGCTGATCTCTCCGGTGCGATTGTCACGCGTGACATGCGTCTTGTAGCTGTAACTGTCCGCCACCAAGGCGCGGGCGTTATCCACTTCAAACCGCTGCGCCAGTCCCGGAATGTCAAAGGCGAAGAATATGTAAGTCAGGTAAGCAAGCACCATGGCAGGCAGACCGAAGCTCATTAGCTTCTTACGATTGAACAGACGGTCGGCCTCGACCTTCAGCAGATCGGTTTCATTGGCAGTGATGGTCATGACGCCACTTTCTGAGTTTTGCCGTGTGTCAGGCGCTCGCGCACCACGGAAGAGAGTTGATCGACCGCTACGATGGTCAGGAACAACAGCAGGAAAATTGCCATGGCGTCGTCATACTGACCTTTGCCCCAGCTCATGGCGTTGCGCAGTTCGTAGCCAATGCCGCCTGCACCAACGAAGCCAAGGATCGCCGACGCGCGGATGTTGATTTCAAAACGCAGCAGCGCGTAGCTGAAATAGTTCGGGGCCACCTGCGGGATCACGCCAAGCCACATCCGTTGTGACCAAGAAGCCCCAACCGATTGCAGCCCCTCGATCGGCTTAAGGGAGGCATTCTCGTTGACCTCAGAGAACAGCTTGCCGAGCGCGCCCGCTGTATGGAACGCAATGGCAATCATCGCAGGCACTGGCCCGCCGCCCATCACAAAAATTAGCACCAGCGCAATCACGATCTCTGGCATCGCGCGCATTATGTCCATCACCCGGCGAAACAGCGGGATAAGCCGCGGCCACTTCGCCATGCCGCGCGTGGACAGCAGCGACAGCAACATACCCAGCATCGCCCCCAACAGAGTGGAAGCGGCGGCAATATTGATGGTCTCGATCAGCGATGGGAAATACGTCCAAAGATTGCCCGGCAATTCCGCAATCTTCTCGACCGCTTCGCTCAACACCTCTTTGGGGAAATCAAAAAACCGGTGCAGCCCGTCCCAGAAACCGCCTGCGTTCCGGTCATCTGCAATCATGAAACCGGTGACCATTAACGCGATAAACACCACCAAGATGATGCCGTCCATCATCCGCTTGCGTCGCATCTGCGCCATATAGTCGGCGCGGATGTCCAATACGCTTGAAGCCTGATCTGTCATGATCACCCTTTCCTTGAAAAACAGGCCCCGCAGAAACAAACGGGGCCTGCCAAAACCAAGTGTTCTTGGCTTAGTTGGACTTCAGCTTGCGTGCCTCGATGATCACCTCATAGGCGTCATGCCCGATTGGCATCACACCTTTGGCCTCGCCAGACAGAACGCCATAGGCGCAATCCGGATCAATCGACGGCAAGGACGCCATCAACGCAGTGAACTTGACTTTCACGTCCTCTGGCAGCGCTTTGCGCAGAACAATCGGACCTTCTGGGATCGGCTTGGACTGCCAGATTTTGACCAGCTCGTTCATGTCCACAAGGCCAGCATCCACAGCGCGACGCAGTGCACCAGAGTTGTAGCCGTCTTCCCATTCGCCCAGACCGTCAGCCCAGGTCACACCGCCGTCAAAGTCGCCGTTATTCACACCAACGATGGTCTGCTCGTGGCCGCCGGAGAACTTTACTTCGCCGAAGTAATCACCAGAGGTCATAGTCGCGCCAGTAGCTTCCGGAATTTCGATGGATGGGATCAGGAAGCCGGAGGTGGAGTTTGGATCACCAAAGCCAAAAGTCTTGCCTTTCATGTCTTCCAGCGAGGTGATGCCGCTGTCTTTGCGGGCAAAGCCAATGGAGTAATATCCGTAACCACCGTCCACGTTTACTTTTACCAGGATCGGCTCAACCGCTTCCGGGTCGGACAGATAGGTTTTGGCGTAGCCGGATGCACCCAACCAGGCCATGTCGATGGTACCGCCCAGCAAGCCCTGGATCACGCCGTTGTAGTCTGCCGGGGCGAAGAGTTTGGTTGGAACACCCAACACTTCTTCCGTCTTTGCGCGAAGGCACTCGTTGTTGTTCAAACGGTCCTGAGCGTTTTCGCCGCCCAAAAGGCCAATGCGGAATTCGCTGATGTCTTCTGCCACAACAGGTGTGGTCAGGGCGGTGGTTGCCAGTACGGCAGCGAGCAGTTTTTTCATCGTGGTCTCTCCAGTTGGTAAAAACCCCACGCTGTTCGCTGCGTGGGGCATGATGAAAGTCAGGCAAGTTCGAGATCGGCGTGCTCTTTGGCGGTGCGGTCCAGCGTCTCGATCTCGGTCGAGGTGGCCGCTTCGCTAAAGGAGGCATCTGCGCCGTAAATGTCGCGCGCCACACCGGTGGTCAGCTGCTCTGGGGTTCCGTCAAAAACGATCCGCCCGTCGCGCATCCCAACAACGCGGTCGCAATAGCGGCGCGCAGTGTCCAGCGTGTGCAGGTTGGCAATGACCATGCGGCCATCTTCTTCATGAATCTGACGCAGCGATTGCATCACCACCTGCGCGTTCATCGGGTCCAGCGAGGCAATCGGCTCGTCAGCGAGGATAATCTCAGGATCCTGCATCAACGCGCGGGCAATAGCGACACGTTGCTGCTGACCACCGGACAAGGCTTCAGCTCGCTTAGCCGCATGTTCGGCAACACCAAGACGCGCGAGAATGTCGATGGCGCGGTGCAGGTCTTCGTCGGGGAACAGGTTGAACATTGTGGCCAAAGTACTGCGCCGATTGAGCGTGCCATGCAGCACGTTGCTGACCACATCCATCCGCGACACAAGGTTAAACTGCTGGAAAATCATCGCACAATCGCTCTGCCAACGTCGCTTGTCACCACCACTCAGCGCCGTGATGTCTTTGTCGCCAAAAACAATCTGCCCACTGGTGTGGTCCGTCAGGCGGTTCAGCATCCGCAGGAACGTAGACTTCCCCGCCCCAGATCGCCCGATGATCCCGATCATCGCGGGCTTCTCCACAGTCAGATTGACCGCATCCACAGCCACGTTCGGCCCAAAGGCCTTTGTCAGATTGTCTACTTTCAGCACAGCGCATCCCCAACTTTGTTGGGATCGCAATACGGGCGCTGCTCAAAGAAAAAGTGTCAGTTCCTTGAACTTTTTGTAACCATGTACCGGAACCGTCCTCCAAAGCCCCACGACAAACAAAAGGCCACCGCACGCAAGAAGCAGTGGCCATTCTTATTTTCCCCGAACCAAAAGCCTGCCCTCATGGCAGGCTGAACTTACATCGGCCTGTAAACCTCAAGCCGCCGCGTTTTGGGCGCCATCCGTAGGAATGTAGTTGAGCACCGGCGCCAACCAGCGTTCTGCCTCTGCAAGTGTCATACCCTTGCGCGCCGCGTAGTCCGCAACCTGATCGCGCTCCACTTTGCCAACGCCAAAGTAATAACTTTCCGGGTGGCCAATATAGAGCCCGACAACAGATGACCCCGGCCACATCGCCATGCTCTCCGTCAAGGTAACGCCGGTGGCCGTTTCTGCGTCAAGCAGTGAGAACAACGTCCGCTTTTCGGTGTGGTCCGGTTGCGCCGGATACCCCGGCGCAGGACGGATGCCTTTGTATGGCTCACCAATTAAAGCCTGCGGATCAAACTGCTCCTCTGAAGCATACCCCCAGAACTCCCGCCGCACGCGCTCGTGCAACATCTCGGCCATGGCCTCGGCAATGCGGTCTGCCAGCGCTTTCACCAGGATGGCACCATAATTGTCGTTGGTCTTGTCGAGCCGCTCGGCAATCTCAATCTCTTCCGGCCCCGCGGTCACCACAAAACCGCCAACATGATCCGCCCCCTTACCTTCAGGCACGACAAAATCAGAAAGCGCCACATTTGGTCGATCTCCGCGCTTACTTGTCTGCTGGCGCAGGGTGTGCAGCGTGCTCAACATCTCGCCGCGGCCCTCATCCGCATACAGCCGGATGTCATCGCCCACCGCATTTGCATGCCAGAAACCAACCACAGCGCGCGGTGTGAACCAGCGCTCCGAGATGATCTTCTCAAGCATCGCCTGAGCGTCCGCAAACAACGCCCGCGCTGCTTCCCCTTGTTTTTCATCATCCAGAATTTTGGGATAAACGCCGCGCAGCTCCCAGGTCTGAAAGAACGGCGTCCAGTCAATGTACCGGGCAATCTCCGCAAGGTCCCAATCCTCGACAACCCGCGTCCCCGTGAAGCTTGGCGCAACCGGCGTATAGGTGTCCCAATCCAGCTTCAGCGCGTTGCCTCGCGCTTTGGCCAGAGGCAGGCGGTTCTTGGCCCGCTCACTGCGCTCGTGCTTTTCTGCCACATCGGCATATTCCGCCTGCAAGGCCGCAACATAATCCGGCTTTTGCGTTGAGCTTAGCAGCGCCCCAACCACGCCAACGGCACGGCTGGCGTCGGTCACATACACCGCCTGCCCTTTGTTGTAACGCGGCGCGATTTTCACCGCCGTATGCACACGAGAAGTGGTCGCGCCGCCAATGAGCAATGGAACATCAAACTCTTCCCGCTCAAGCTCTGTCGCAAGGTGAACCATCTCATCCAGTGACGGCGTGATAAGCCCGGACAGCCCAATGATATCGACGTTCTCATCCCGCGCCACTTCCAGAATTTTCTGTGGCGGCACCATCACGCCAAGATCAACAATCTCGTAGTTGTTGCAGGCCAGAACAACCCCGACGATGTTCTTGCCAATATCGTGCACATCGCCCTTAACCGTGGCCATAAGGACCTTGCCGGCAGACTGACGCCCTTCGCCTCCGTTCTGGCGTTTTTCTTCTTCCATATACGGTAGCAGAACCGCCACCGCCTGTTTCATCACACGCGCGGATTTGACCACCTGCGGCAAGAACATCTTTCCCGCGCCAAACAGATCGCCCACCACGTTCATGCCGGCCATAAGAGGCCCTTCAATCACATGCAAAGGCCGCTCTGCCGCAAGGCGCGCTTCCTCGGTATCCTCCTCGATAAACTCGGTGATGCCATTGACCAGCGCATGTTCCAAACGCTTCTCAACTGTCCATTCACGCCAGCTCATGTCCTTCTCTTTGCCCTTCGCTCCGCCCTGTCCGCGGTAACGCTCGGCAATATCGAGCAGGTTTTCGGTCGCGTTGCCACCGTCTTTGGGCAGTCGGTTCAGCACCACATCTTCACAGGCTTCGCGCAGTTCTGGATCAATCTGGTCATAAACCGCCAACTGGCCCGCGTTGACGATCCCCATATCCATGCCAACCTTGATCGCATGATAGAGAAACACCGCATGCATGGCCTCCCGCACCGGCTCGTTGCCACGGAAACTGAACGAGAGATTGGAAACGCCACCGGAAACATGGCAATGCGGCAGGTTTTCCCGGATCCACCGTGTCGCTTCAATAAAATCGACGCCGTAGTTGTCGTGTTCCTCAATCCCGGTCGCCACAGCAAACACATTGGGGTCAAAGATAATGTCCTCAGGCGGGAAGCCCATCTCCTCAACAAGAATACGGTAAGCCCGCGCACAGATTTCCGTTTTGCGCTCAAAGGTGTCCGCCTGGCCGGTCTCGTCAAAGGCCATCACCACCACCGCAGCGCCATAGGCCAGACAAAGGCCCGCGTGATGCCGGAACGCCTCTTCGCCTTCCTTGAGGCTGATGGAGTTCACAACAGACTTGCCCTGCACACATTGCAGCCCGGCCTCAATCACCTCCCATTTGGAGCTGTCGATCATAATCGGCACGCGGGCAATGTCCGGTTCTGAGGCCACCAGGTTCAAGAACTCGATCATCGCCTGTTTGCTGTCGATCAGGCCTTCATCCATGTTGATGTCGATGATCTGCGCGCCATTCTCAACCTGATCGCGCGCCACATCCAGCGCAGCGGCATAGTCGCGGTTCACGATCAACTTCCGGAACCGGGCGGAGCCGGTCACGTTGGTACGCTCGCCGACGTTCACAAAAGGAATATCTGGGGTCAATACAAAGGGCTCAAGACCTGAGAGGCGGAGATAAGGAGCGGTCATTTGGTCACCTCACGAGGAGCAAAAGGGGCAACGGCATCGGCGATGGCGCGGATGTGATCTGGGGTTGTGCCACAGCACCCCCCGACCAGATTGACGATCCCCTCACGGGCAAACCCTGCAACCTGAGCTGCCGTTTCATCCGGCGTTTCGTCGTATTGGCCAAAGGCATTCGGCAAACCCGCGTTGGGATAGGCACAGGTCATCGATGTCGCGACACCAGCAATCTCGGCCATATGGGGGCGCATCGCTTCTGCCCCAAGTGCACAGTTCAGGCCCACGGAGAAGGGTCGCGCGTGGGCTACGGAATGCCAGAACGCCGTCGGTGTTTGCCCCGACAGCGTCCGACCGGAGGCATCCGTGATTGTGCCCGAAATCATAATTGGCAAACGCTTCCCGGCGCGCGCAAAACTTTCAAACGCCGCAAAAATGGCCGCCTTGGCGTTGAGCGTGTCAAAGATCGTCTCGATCAGGATCAAATCCGAACCGCCCTCGATCAACCCATCAATCTGCTGTCCATAGGCGATGCGCAGGTCGTCAAAGCTTACCGCACGAAAGCCCGGATCGTTCACATCCGGACTGATCGACGCCGTGCGGTTGGTTGGCCCCACTGCCCCGGCCACAAACCGTGGCCGTCCGTCTTCTGCCTGCGCCCGATCCGCGGCCCGGCGCGCCACCTGGGCACCAGCGACGTTCAGATCATGCACCGCATCTTCCAGCCCGTAATCAGCCTGCGCGATTGTCGTGGAGGAAAATGTGTTGGTCTCGAGAATGTCTGCGCCCGCCATGGCAAACTCAAACTGGATATCCTCAACCGCTTTTGGCTGGGTCAACGCCAACAGATCATTGTTCCCTTGTTGCGGCTGGTCTGGATCATAGTGATGACGGCAGCCTGGACCATGGATGTGCCCTTTGGCGGTGAAGTCTTCCTCCGACATGTTCAGCTTCTGAATCATCGTGCCCATTGCGCCATCCAGAACCAATATCCGGTCTTTCGCGAGCGCACGCAGCGTTGCGTGGGCTGGGGTTTCTGGCAGGGAAAAATTGAGCATACCGCAGGTTCCGATCATCTATGTTGGTCGGGCTTATAGCCTAGCTTAAACATGAGAGAAAAATGATGATCCCAAAGGATGATTATGAACACTCTTCATAATCAAAGAGGGATACCGTGTCTGGCAATCTTTACGCCCCCCAGCTTCCGTCACCGCTCTGCAGCGCTTCACACGACAATTTGACTTTTGCAGGGACAGATTTCTTCCTACATTCAGGGTCTGTTTTCTTGAGGGACATTGACATGCTCACCCGCCGACATTTCCTAATCACGTCCGCCGCATTGTTCTCGGCACCCATCGCCGCACCTGTCAGTGCAGCACCCATTTCAGACCGATCACGGTGGAACAGCTGGGACCGGCAGGTCACTCCTGCCAACTATGATCCAGCCACCTCCAACCCCTGGGGCCTACATGCCAGATTTCTACCGCAACGCGTGAAAGCCAACGACGGCCTGACGCCGGGGGACATCCATGTCGATGCGGTGGCGCGGTATCTGTACCACATTCAAAACGATGGCACCGCGATGCGCTACGGCGTCGCCATTGCCAAAGGCAATCTCTACGAACCCGGCACCTACACAATCCGCCGCAAAACCAAATGGCCCACTTGGACCCCGACTGCGCAAATGATCAAACGCGAGCCGGCCGTCTACAAACAGCACGAGAACGGAATGAATGGCGGCCCCTCCAACCCACTCGGGTCCAGAGCCTTCTACCTATACGTCGGAAACCGCGACACCTACCTGCGCATCCACGGTTCTCCCTCGCCAAGCTCCATCGGCGGACGGGCAAGTTCAGGATGTGTGCGGATGGTCATGCCGCACATCAACGACCTTTATGAGCATGTTGCTACGGGGTCGACTGCGGTCCTACACCCCCCTGAGGACGCGGTGACGTCCACAACTTAAACAGCGCGCCTATTCCGGTGGCCGGGAGCACAGCGGGTTCCCCGCCTTCGCCCGCAACGGCAGGTACGTCGTTTCGACCGGCCCCACATGCCGGTACTCATAACACCCGTCTTCAGGGTTGATCCGCACTGTGGTGAGATCCTGATACGGTGCTGCAATGGCAACCAGATTGTCAGAGAGATTGGTCAGGTGGCCTTCCGAATTTGTGCCCCCTAAGTCACTACAGCCCGCCAGAAAAAATGCGAAACCGGCCACACCGCAAATAGTCTTTGTCATAATCATCTCCAAAATCTGCATTTTTGTTTGTGTCTCAAGCCAAGACAGGCTGCCATTCAAAACATCGTGACGCCGCTCAGCTCGGATTTCCAATCATCGACAACACTCCCTGCGGCCTGCCAAAACCTGACACGATCGCCCACGTCCAAGCCCAACACTGCCCAGTCTCTGTTCAAATCAAAAGCCACAACCTTTTGTATAGTCAGCACCGCAATTCGTTAACAATGACTCATTGCACAGGTTCGCGTCCCTCAGCATAATAACCACATGAAAACTGTACCGGAAACGTTTGTTCAATTCCTCTCTGAGACGAAGTTGAGAAAAGCGCGGGCGTTGGCGGTTTACCTGGCGATGGAACCAGGTAAGGAGCGACGCAGCGAACTGATCATTGACTTGCTTTGGCAGGATGCACAGCTGGCCAAGGCACGCGCCTCGCTGCGCCAAACGGTTCGGCATTTGCGTATTATGTCAGAAACGCGAATTGCTTTTCCGCTGGTCGCCCGCAAAGGGTTACTCGTGTTAGACCACCCGAGGGACTGGAGCCTGTTTGACGAGGTGGAGCAAGGTCTGTCGGACCCGGACCAATTCCAAACAGCGCGCCGCGCCGGATTGGACCTGCTGGATGCCTTTGAACAGCTGCTCGGGATTTCGGACAATTTTGACAGCTGGCTGGCGATCACCCGCAACATCACCGTATCAAAACTGAGCGCGACGCTGGAAAAGGTGATGTCACAGCCCGAAGCAGCACTGTCTCAAGATGCGGCGCAGTTTCTTCTGGAGTTGAATGCCTGTCATGAGGAAGCCGCCCGATTTCTGATGCTTCAGTATTGGGAAGCAGGCGCGCCAAACAAGGCCATAGAAGTTTACAACCAGCTGTATCAGGCACTTGATGAAGCCTACGATCAAGATCCCGAAACCAGCACAATTGAACTTCTGGCGGCGATCAAGCTGAACCCCGAAGGCGCGCCAAACAAAGCTGCGGCAAAGTCGGGGCGTCCCAGTCGCGTGACGATGGTGGTCGAAGACCCCGACAACGGTCTGCTTGATGATCGCGATGCCAGCTTCCAAGCGGTCCTTGTCACAGACCTTCGCAGCCGGCTCGGCCGATTTCGCGAATGGCAGGTCATTGCCACCGAGCCAGAGGACAACGATTTCCTCGCTATCCGGCCACGCCTTTTCAAGCTGGACGGACAGTATCGTTTTCTGGTCGAAATTGTGCATCCCCGCAATCGAGAGCTGATCTGGTCCGAAATGATCGAAGATCCTCACAGCGACTGGGTTGGCAAGGTCCGAATGCTCATGTTGAACATCGGCAACGCACTGCGGGTGGTTGTGGCGGACCGGCAGGGCAAAGACGAGCGCGCCGACCTATACGACCGCTGGCTCCAATCCCTGGCTCTCAAGGGCACCTGGACCCATGACGACGAAGCGCACGCAGTGGCACTTCTGCGCGGCATCACCCAGGAACAACCGGAGTTTGGCCCTGCCCACGCAGAACTGGCAGGGATCTACAACATCCGCCATATCCTGCGCCCCGGCACCCATCAGGATCCAAGCCTCCGGGACAAAGCGCTGACACATGCGCTGGACGCGGTCGCAGCAGACGCGATGGACACGCGCGCTCACCGGGTTCTGGCCTGGTGCTATTGCCATAAGGGCGAATTCGACCTGGCCGAATTCCATTTTGAGCAGTCCCTGCAATTAAATGCGCAAAATACCCAGACGTTGGCATCAGGTGTTTTGGGCTTTGCGTTTTGCAGCAATGAGCCGCGCGCCCGCGCCATGCTAATCGAGTTGGAACGGCTGCCTGAAACGCTGCAACCGTTTCACGAAATCTATCTGGCGGCTGCGCATTATCTGCTCGGCGATTACGCCACCGCCGCAAACCATTGCGCAGGCGGCGATGGACTGATGTCGACCACCGGTGGCTGGCACAGCGCTGCACTGGCAAAACTGGGGGAAACCAAGGCCGCCAGACAACGCTTAGAGCAATATTACCAAGAAATCAGCGCGCTTTGGCACGGCACGGACACCCCGCAACTGCACGATGTGATCGACTGGTTTGTCGCCTGCTTCCCATTGCGCAGCGACGCGGTGGGGGAAGACCTGCGCCGCACGCTCTATGGTCTTGCGGCGCAGCCATTATCGTCTGATGCCCTAGTCGCACATGTTGGTGATGTAGATACCCACCGCGCGATGGAAGGCTGACACCGGCGACGCCAGAATGCGCGCCATGGATTTGCGGGTTGGATCTTCTTCGTCATCCTCAGCGCCAAGATCATTATCAAGCGCTGTTGAGTCCGCCCAAAGCGTGTTCAGCTGCGCTTTGATGGCGATTTTTGCCTCATCCGAAAGCACCGTGCCAGCCGCTTGCACATCGGTCAGCGCGCGATCCAGCAAACCATCGTAAAAGTGCTTTACCATCAAATGATCGAGCGTATAGGTCAGCGGCGGCTCATACCCTGGTTGATTGGCCTGGGTGCTAAAAAACGCCTCGCGCTCCGCCAGCGTGTCGCGCACCGGAACCACCAGAGTGCGGGTGTTCACATCGCCGTTTTCCGCGTCCGACGTACGCTCATCCCATTGCAGCTTAAGCTCGAAGTTTTCATGGATCTGGGCAATCTTAGGGTCATTGAGGTCGTGTGTCTGATCCATCGGCACAACCGCCATCGCCTGCTTGAGCAGTTCGGCCGCTTCCTTGTACTCCGCGCTGTCCTCATCCAACGGACCTCCGCGTGACAGCTCCACCACTTTCTTACCAATAAACTCCACGTTCAACGCCGTGCCAAGCTGACCATCATTTTCCGGGTCGGTGGATACCTCACCGTCGTGATGCAAATACTTTGTCCCGCCGCCATCAACCTTGCGACCCACAATAATATACTTGTCCATTTTACTTCCTCCTTACGTATTCACGATATTAATGATCTGCATGAAACTGCTGGGCTGAGGCAGATCCGGTGCAACAGCACTGGGATCGACCATGCGCACTCTGGAAATGGCGTCTTCGATCTTGCAGCGCAGCAATAGGCTACCAAGCGGCCCAAAGCCGCCGTTTTTGCCGTATAGCTGGGCCTCGATCATCAAGATCAGATGGATGTGACAACGCGCAACCTCAGCTTCCGTCAGTTCAAACCCCATCGGCGCCGCCACCTGCCGGGTAAAGTCCTGAGCAAGCTTGGTGGGTGCCAAGCGGTCGGACCAATCCGATGGCATCTGTGCCAAAACCGCTTGAATATCCGGACCGTCCAGACTTTGTGGCCCCAGGTCACGGGCAGTCGCGGCATCAAGTTGATCGATGGTCACCCCACCGCGTGGCCGGAAGAGCGGCGAGAAGCTGGCTGAGATGCCAGTTTTTGTCCCGTTCCGCGCTTGATCAAACAACAGCGACCAATCCAACGGCCAACTGCTGAGTTTGTGCTCGTTGTTCCTCGGCGACCGCAGAACAAGTCCGCCCAGATCACGCAACTCGGGGAATTTGTAAGCTTTACGCGGCAAGGCGTGAAAAGCGCGCATCAATCCGTGCTGCGTGGTGACCGCATCAATCACTTTGTAACCGCGTAGCTCCTCTTCTGGCATCGCCGCCACTGCGGGAGCCAGAAACCAAGGCAAAAAGTCCTTGCGTATAATGCGATGCCAGCTGCGCAACACATGATTGCGCGCCATGGAAAACGCCATGTGGCGCCGGCTTTTCTCGTCCCCGGGCAACACCTGATAAAACTGCTCCGCGACACGATTGTGGTACCGCATCATGATCGCCGTTATTCGGTGCAAAAGGTGGACATCGCGGTTGCGCGCGTCGGCAATGGCCCGAACGCTCGCGTCATCGCCTCGGTGGGCCAGCGTGATGACACTCATCCGGTTGATCCGAAACAACTGCGTTTCTTGATCATACAAATGCGGAAGAACCCGCGGGCCGGCCCCGTAGAGTGTTTCCAGTGTCAACGGGTTTTCGATGGCATTGTGACGCTTGGGCGGACACGATTCATCCTCCTCACGCACCGCATAGGGCACTTGAGTGATCGGAACACTGTGCCCCATATCGTGGCCTATCAACTGGCCCAGATAGGTATACCCGGCCGGGATATGTTTCTTGGACGCCACACAGGCCTCACGCCAACTCTCAGACGCAAAATCAATGGCTGGCTGTTCCGATGATATGCCTGCGCCATCGCCTTCTACATGCCCCGCAGGGCATCCAGACCCGCTGACCCAGTTCTGATTTTTGTGGTGCCCCGTTTCAATATGAAAGGCCGAGATCACTTCTTCTGCTGTTGGATTATGGCTCATTGAAAATCCCCCCGGTTACATAAATGGCGAATCCTGCCCCTGAAGGCCGGCATTTTCGATACCTTGCACTGTGCAACACCAAACGCGCCGCAGTTGACCGGCCGGCGTAATGTCACGCAGCGTCACCCCTTTCGACAGCGCCTCAATCGTGATCGCCTGCGCTGAAGCAGGCTCGATTTCAGCCTCAGCGCCCAAAAGCGCAGGACAACGGTGGGTATAGGCCGCTATTTTGTCTTCAATTGCGCGGGTGTCTTGGTCGCTGTGTCCGCTGCGAGAAGCCAGCACCTCTCCCAGATTCAGCTCCATCAACAGTGTCTCACGCAACGCTTTGCGCACAGCGCGCTCAGGGTCTGTGTCGGCACCAAATCCCAGAATTGGGTCCTGGCCTGTTCCGCCCTGCGCACGGCTGACCGCAACGAAAACAACACCGGGACAGTCAAGCAACCAGACCCCCGTCTGACGGCGCTGAACAGCGCCTAGGCGCAGTTTTTTAAGCCATTCCCAGATCCCCATCCGAGACAACCAATCAGAAGAAACAGGCCGCGCGCCCATTTGCCCAAGCCACCATGCCCACACAGCGGCACGTTCATGGGCCTCAAAAATTGCAAGGCGCTGCGCAACAATCGGGTCTGGATGTGCAGCAACGCCAGATTGTCCCGTCAAAATTGGCGGCTGACCGGTTTCTCGCAGGGCAATATGCGCTTGAATTTCGGCAGTTTCACCCAGACAGCATTCCAACGCGTCTTCACGCGTGTCACCGGCCCCGCTGGCGGTCGCTGCTCCGTTCACAAGCGCTTGCAAGACACACAGGTTCGGCGACGTTAGAACTTCGCGCCAGTCCTGACGAGTCCACGCCGAAATCAGTTGGTTGGCTTCTTTCGCATTGGGTTTAGGTTGTTCTGCGCTGCCCTCAGCTGCTCCCATGCTTTGCTTATCCTTTGTCGTTGCACGTGTTAGATAGCGTGCTGGTTCAGCTCTCCGGACATCACTAGAATACCTGTGTGATTTTCCTGTGACCCGGCCTGTCGCCACCTGCCCCGAGCACCCTCACCGAAATGGGCCTGTACTCCCGCGTAAGTAACGGACTGAAACTCGTTACTGGCCCAACAGCAAATCGCGCGTTTCGATCAACTTGCCAAAGGCCGGAAACCGCAAGGACCCCTAAAACGGTCTCAAACCCTTAAGCCGACACATCATCGCCAAGGTTGCCGCGTCCGGAGATCGCAGGCCAATACGCGACCAACCACAAAAGAAAACCTGCCGTCCACAAGAGAGAGGCGACGGCGTACATGGGGCCAGGCAAATCCACGCCAAAATCGGGCGCAACTCGAAGGGCGACCGCAGCAACAAGGCAATTGGCACCAAAACGGGTTCTGATCGACAAGCCCAAAGGTTGATCCGTGTGTAGTAGCCCCGCAATGGCAAACACGGCGTAGGTGCCCACCCCCAGACCGCCCATAAAAGCCACATGCAGACCAGACACCTCGGACCAGAAGGCACCAAGACGCGCCGCACCAAACAGGATCAATCCCCCGCCGGCCAACGCGCTGCTTCCGGCCAGCATCAAGATTTCCGCCCGCAGAGCCTCCCGGCCAATGAATCCTTCTGCCACACGATCCATAAACGCCGCCCCTGCTGCACACCAAAGAAACCCCGAAACAGCGTCGCTGAGACCGGCCGCTTCCCCCATCATCGCCACAAACACCAATCCTGGTGCCAGATGAAGACGGCCGGGATGAGGGCGGAAAGGAGAGGTTTCCTCGGAAGGATCCAGAACAAGATTGGTGACAGGCACGGTGATACGCGAAAGCGCAAGGCCAAGCAGACCCAGAAACGCAAAACCCGCGAGGTAAATGCCTTTGCTGGCAAGCTCAAAGCTGTCGACATGGAAACCGAAACGTCCGACCGCCGTGCAAATTGCCAGCAGGGCCAGCCAAAACACAAACGGGAGAAGTTGATCTGTTCTTCTTTGCAAGGACAGGTGAACAAGCCAGCCAACCAAGCCAACCATCCAGAGCGCATCGGCCAAAGCACCAATCAGGCCAATATCTTCCCAGCCCAGAAACCCCACTCCCCGACCAACGCTCCATAGCGCCAACAAGCGCCACAGCCACGCGCCGCGCGGTGGCTCAGTGTCTGTCCATTCCGGGGCGGCGGTAGTGATAAACCCAATGAGCGCGGCACCAAAGGCTCCGACAATCATCTCATGTGCATGCCACAAGGACGGCGGAACGGTCTCTGCCAAAGGAACTCCCAAGCCAAACGCGAGGATCCAAAGCAGCGGATAAAACGCAGCATAAAGCGCCGCGACGGGAAAGAAGAGCCGAAAGCCCTCTTCAGACAACGTCGCCCAAAGACCAGACGTCAAGGTCCGACGATGCGCCGTAGGTCCACAACTCATGCGATCTGCCTTTCGTCCACATCATGGATATGGCGGAAAATGGGATCAGACCTAAGCGCATCCTGCACCCATGCAAAAACCTGCGCATCTCCCCGATGTCCCGGCGTATCGGGCAACAAACGTTCCCCGAGAATGCCATCACCACGCGCATCCAAAACGGCAATTCGATGCGAAATCCGTGCGGCCTCTTGCAAGTCATGGGTGATAAATAACCCCGCCCTCTGACCGCCCGCGCAGGTTTCGATCAACACGTCCTGCATACGGCGGCGCAACGCGACATCCAGTGCGGTAAACGGCTCATCAAAAAACAGAAAGTCCGGCTCAATGGCCAATGCCCGCGCAATAGCCACCCGTTGACGCATGCCACCTGAAAGCTCTACGGGAAACTTATCCAGATCCTCCGCCTCCAGCGCCACTTGCGCTGCAGCTTGCGCTATCCGGCGCGCACGTTCTTTGCGCGGCAGACCCGTCAACCGCAACACGTAATCAATGTTTCCCTGTGCTGTCGCCCAAGGCAGCAAAGCCGGATCCTGAAAGATCATTCCATGACGAAGATAGCCACGCGTGATCCGGCCCTCCTTTGCCTCAACAAGTCCCGCGGCGATATGGGCCAGTGTGGACTTGCCGCTGCCAGACGGCCCGACAAGCGCAACAATTTCTCCCGCCTGAACATCCAGCGTGATCCCAGATAGGTTGGTCCGCCCCAGATAGGCGTGACCGATGTTTTGCAAACGCAACAAACTCATCGCTTTACCCCCCAGGGCTGAGCAGCTCGGCGCCAGCTGTCGACTTCTGATTTCACCGGCTGCACAAGCGTGTATTCGACAATTATCAACAAGCCGACTGACACCAAAACCCAGGCTAGCGCCTGCGCAATATCGAGGTTGATAAGCGCCTCCGCCAAGGCTCCGCCAATGCCGCCCGCATTGGCCAGAAGTTCTGCCATCACCGCCACTTTGAACGACGTACCAAGCGCCAAGGCCAGTGCAGGAAACAGCGTGGTGGTGGTTTGTCGCAAACCCACGGTGAGAAAGCGCCGGATAGGGCCTGCGCCAAAGGCTTCCGCCATCCGATCCAATCCGCGATCCCGTGTTGTGATACCGCGCGCCGCGCCCATGAACACAACCGGCAAGGCGGAAATCAGGATCACCGTGCGCACGGTCGCGTCCGACCCGCCAAACCAGATCATGGCCAGCACAATCCAGGCGATGGGCGGCACGCCCAAGAGCACGGTGATCAGGGGCGTCACCAACCGAAGCGTGGCCGGGGAGTATCCTGCGACAATCCCAAGCGCGGTTCCGGAAATGCCGACAAGAGCAAATCCCGTGATCGCCCGCTGAAGCGTCAGCCCCCCTATTGCCCAGGCTTCCGCGTCCCGTGCCAACAGGCCAATGGCCCTGAGCGTGTCCAATGGCGCCGTCAGGATGAAGGGGCCATAAGCCTCATGGCCCGCCTGCCAAGCGGCGGCAAGCAGGCACAACGCCGCCAATCCAGCCCATCCGGACCAGAGAAACTCCAACACACGTCCGGCACGGGAAAGGAGGAATGACCAGACTGTCACAATAGCGTCCTTTGGGATGGCAGAGGCGTCAATCCGCCCCTGCCCTGGCTGGTTAAATGTAGAAGGCGTCGTCCGGCAACTTGCCGCCAATCTTCTTCATCTCTGCCCCAGACATCGCGCTCAGCATACGCTCAATATCCGCACGCGCTTCATGCGAAGCGCGCACCACCAGGTTGGAGCTTGGCACAGATTTTGCCAGCACCGGAGCCGGCAATCCCAGAGCATCGGTGGCATTTTTGGCGACAGACATCGGATCGCTTTGCACCTCTGCAACTGACAAGTCCAGGGCCGCCTGAATGGCAGGCAGCGCCTGGGCAGAGCTATCCAGGAAGCTTTGCGTGACCGCAAGGCCTGCCTGTGGCAACACTGGCGCCGCACCCGTCATCTCCCCCCAGGCCTCTTGCAGGTCGATCACCCGATGGATGGTTTTGCCAGCCATTTTTTTGCCTTTGAGAATGGCGGCTGTGGCCGCAGGCTCAGACGTTAACGCCGCATCCACACGCCCCGCCATCATCATCTGCATCGCCTCTGTTGGCGTGCCTGTGTAGGTGATCTTGAGGTCCGTTTCAGCCGCCAGATTGTGATGCTCAAGCAGCTGCGCCAACAGAATTTCCGGTGTATCCCCCCGGAATGGCACGGCGATGTGCCGCCCTTTGAGATCAGCGATACCTTTGATCGCAGCATCTTCTGAGATCACATACAAGAGCCCATTGGTCATCACGTTGGTCAGTCGGATTGGAAAGCCCCGATTGTAGAGGTTCGCTGCGGCCTGAACCGGTACCACGGAGATTTGAATAGAGCCGGAGGTGAGCCCCGCCCGCAACTCATCCGGGCTGCGCCATGCGGTGAAACTGGGGGCCGCAGAAACCTCGGCAAGTTTTCCAGAGGCGACCGCATGGGCCAAGGTGATCGAAGGCCCAGCGGGCGGCCCAAAAATCGACAGCTCTGGCAGCGCCATGGCCTGTGCCATCGTGCCGATCGCCGGTGTCGCGAGACCGGCAGCCGTGGCTTTCAAAAACAGGCGACGTGAGAAGTTGGTGTGATTGGCCATTGTTCATGTCCTTTGTCTCCCGCCAGCGAAGGCGGGTTCAGAGAATGAAAGAAATGGCTGGTCGCAACGGCAACTGGCTAAAGACGTGTGGGCGGACAACCTTTCCAAACCTGCACTCTTTGTCAGTGAGATAGCTCTCGCAGCGCCATGCAGCCTTGCGATTAGTCAAGTCGTGCGCAAAATCGAAAAACTATTCCGTTTTTCGCTGTGGCGTTCGCAGCAGTTTGGCCACCTTTTTGCTGCGCCGTTTGATATAACGCCAGGTATCAGAGAACGGGCGCAGATAGATGTCCAAAAGATTGGTGGCGCTCGCCTCTTCTGGAGGCAAGCCAAAGGTCAGTTCCTCTTCCTGCTCTGACAGATGCAGAGAACCAAACAGCCAATCCCAGATCGCCAGAGCCGCGCCAAAATTCTTGTCAAAATGACGTTCCGCAGTGGAGTGGTGCAACTGGTGTTGCGCCGGAGAGATCAACACCCGTTCCAACCAGGGCCAATAACTGATGTTGATGTGGGAATGGCGCAGGTTCGAACCTGTGACGTGGAACACAAACACCAACACATTGACCCCCACAACCGTGTAGAGATCAACGGTGTTGCCGAAAGCAAAAATGAAGACCGGCAATACCAACCCCTGCGCAAAGGCGCTGCGCAACCCGTAGAGCACACCTTCAAACGGATGCACTCGGTAAACCGTGATCGGCGTAAGCGTTTCTGCGGAATGGTGCACCTTGTGGATTGACCACAAGGGCGGCCATTTGTGCATCCAGCGATGCAGCAGATATTTGGTCAGGTCATCCATCACAAACAGGGTGACGGAGAACAGCGCAACAACCAGCGCCTTGTTGGCATCCGAAAAGACACCCGAGCTGATAAAGCTCTGCCTGTGCAACGCAAAGTAAATCGCAGTGGCAATGGCCACCTGTGTGATCAAAAGCGGTGAAATGAAGAGCGTAAAGGCGCGGTTGATCACAAAGATCTGGTAGTCGGCCAATGCGGACTTGGAAAAGAAGACCTTCCGGTCAAACACCCGCGCAAATGTCTCGCGCAGAGAACGGCGTTTGACAAACAACAACCAGAGGAAAGCGATCAGTAGAGACAGCGCCAGATAGCCGACAAAGATCCTTTTTTTGGGATCAGCAAAGTCGGAGAAAACCGTGGCGAATGTCTGTGTCAGATCCATGGGGCAAAGAGAATGGGGGCGGCGCTTTTGTCAACGCCGCCCGCCTGTACCTTAGTCGGTTTCAGCAGATGCTTCGGAGTTCAGCTTGCCTGCCAGACCTTCCAGATCGGCCAGCGCGTCGTTGGCGCGGGACTCGATGCCGAAGGTGTCAACAAGCACTTGCTGAACGTTCAGCATGTTCAGCTGATAGTCAGACCAGGTCATGCGACGGTCACGCAGGAAGTTGCCGTCCGCGTCCACACCAGTGACGTAGGTGTTGTCCAGAGTAACCGGGCCGTAGCCGATCAGACGGTTCAGCTCCACGGCAGTTTTGCCGAGGTTGTTTTTACCGGTCTGCAGCGCCATTGCGAAGCCTTTCAGCTCACCCCAGTGCTTGGCGTAGTTGCGGTACGCTTTTGCCAGCTCTTCGCCTTCCAGGCTGCCCATTTTGGAGATGTCATTGTAGACAGAACCGGCATATTTGAAGGTCGCTTCCGCCAGCACTTTTTCCCACTCGGACTCGATGGTTGCAGCGTAGCCTTTCAGTTCCGCACGCTGCGCATCGGTCAGCGCTTCGCCGTTTGCAGAGGTGATCAGCTTACGGCCGTCGATGAAGGCCTGCATGATGGTGTGCATGTAGTTGGTGGATTTTGTGCCACCTTTGTCCGCACCGGCTGCGTAGTAGGCCGGGCCAAACACGTGCTCGGATTTCAGGTCAACCATGCCGTCGCCATCGGCATCCGCCGCGGCGAGGTCTTTTTGCTTGGCAATGCTGTAAGCTTGCTCTGGGCTCAGGCTCAGAGTGTGCGCAGGGCCACCCCAGTAACCAAAGGCCTCATCCCAGGAGTGCTCTTTGCCTGTGTAATACGCGCCATCTTTGTATGGCTTGTTGTTTGGCTTGTTGTCTGCTTCCAGCTTCTCGTCGAGATAGTTGTCAACAGCCTGATTATACATCATGGCGCCCATGGTGTACTTGGAGATCAGCTGACCCCAGTCCATGCCGTTTTCCGCGTCAAAGCCACCGTTGGATTGAGCAGCGTGCTTGATCATATGCAGAACAGCTTCTTTGCCGGTCACATCGCCAGGCCATGCAGGCATTGCGCCGTCATAGAATTTGCCGGAGATGTTCTTGCCTTTGGAGATCGCGTTTACGGTCGCCTGTTTCACAGGGTAACCGTCCTTGGAGGCTGGCGCCAGAATGTCCAGATCCGCGTCAGAACCGTTAAAGAAAGCAAGCAGCATCGCTTCAACTTCGGCTGCATTGGCACCGCCGTCGCCCTTGCCAGCAGCTTTTTTCAGGCTGTCGTGCAGCGCGTGGCGTGCAATCTGACCAGAATAGGAAACAGAGTTGGTCTTGTCGCCTTCATAGCCCTTAACTGTGATCGGATACGGACCATAGGTTTCCGCAGTTGCAGCACCTGCAACGGCGCAGAAAGCCAGTGCAGTGGTCAGTTTCAAAGTGGTTTTGAACATTCGCGTTCCCTCCAAAAAAAACCCGACAAAGTAAGTCGGGTAAAATCCTGAGCGAACTAATCGGGTAAATTTAGAATTGAGTCAAGCCGTTGGACCGCGTCAAAATGGATGCGTACACGGAATTGTGCTGGGCCGACTTTTCCACAACGAGCGCACGCGCCAACCGGCGACACCTCACTGCAGGCGTTAAACGACGTGCTAAAGGGGGGTGTCGCCCAATTATCCAATTTTCGAATGGCCAAGCGCGGCTCAAACACTGAAAGGCCACAGTTAGAACCGCGCTTCAAACACGATTTTGTTACCCGTCTACGTCGTCAGCTGAGTCAGCGTTCAACTGATTGTAGTTGGCCGCACCAATGTCATCGAGCAGCCCGATTTGTGTCTCAAGGAAATCCACATGGCCCTGCTCGTCCAAGATCAGCTCCTCAAAGAGATGCATCGAGGCAAAGTCGCCCACATCCGCGCAGTACTTGCGCGCTTCGGCGTACAGAGCCACAGCTTCCATCTCTACTTCGAGGTCACACGTCAATGTTTCGCGAACATCTTCGCCGATACGAAGCGGATTCAAGCTTTGCAGATTTGGCATACCTTCTAAGAAGATAATCCGATCAATAAGCTTGTCCGCATGCTCCATCTCTTCGATGCTCTCTTCACGCATCTTTTTGGCAAGCTTTGTGACGCCCCAATCATTTTGAAGACGATAATGCAGCCAAAACTGGCTGACCGCTGTCAGTTCATGTTTTAGCGCAACATTCAAATACTCAATTACCTTCTTGTCGCCTTTCATAGCTACACTCCCTTTTGGCTCTTATTGAAGGAGGGCCAAATGCCCTGCTGAGAGCTTAGGTCGCGCCGCTGAGCCGGCAAAACAAAACAGGTTTCCTAAAGTATTTGAAAGAGTGGAATAACCGCGCTGCCTGCGTCTAAACGGCGGCCAGCTTCTGGTTGGCGGACACACGCAAACCACGCAGTTCTGGCGGCACTTCAAGATTGGCGTTTGACCGCATCGAAGACACAAAGAGCTTCATACAGCCGCCGCAATCCGGCGCCTTGCCAAGAGCATGATAGATCTTGCCCGGCGTTATGATCGCCGTCTCGTCCGCCGCACGCATCCAGTCGATAGCCTGGTGAATGTCGCGATCAGAGATGGTTTGGCAGCTGCAGATGATCATTTAGAAGGTCCGTTTTAGATGTGAGTAGTTACCCGACCAAAACAATCAGGGTCAATACCTGATATTTTCAGTCAATTTCAAACACTCCACCACACCTGGCCCGAAATCACGCGGACATCCCGGTATGCCAACTGACCAACATGATTCTCGTGTGCCAATGCAGGAATGACAAGGAAACGCTAAAAATCCTCAATTCTTCCCCAAATCTAAATATCTGTTCGTGCCCTCGACAGCACGCGCACTCCTTGCCCTCCATGCCTGATGGTAATGTCAGGGTGATGTGACTACGGGGCTTCCGCCCCCTGCCTTGAATTTCACGGATTTGTCCGATAAAGCACCCCTAAGTAGACCTCCAGCCAATTGCCAGAGACAGACTATTCCCGCAGCGCGCAGCCTGCGGTCCCGTCCCTTTTGTCTTTGGAGCTCGGAATGACTACCAAGCCATCCCCTTTTGGCCTCTATAACCCTGACCTCGAACAAAGTTCCTGCGGGGTTGGTTTTTTGACACGTAAAGATGGGCGTCAAACCCATGACGTGCTCAAACGGGGCCATGAAGCGTTGTGCGCTGTACCGCACCGTGGTGGCATGTCCTCCGAAGGTGTCGGCGACGGCGCTGGTGTGTCCGTGGACCTGTCTGTGTCCTTCTTTGAGAAACTCACCGGTATTTCCCTCTCGCCTGGCCAGTTTGGCGTGGGCAACTTTTTCTTGCCAGCAGATGAGTCTCAGCACGACCGCGCCGCGCAATTGATTGAAACCGCACTGGATGAGGCCGGCTTCCAAACCAAGCTGATCCGCAATATGCCGGTCAACAATGACGCCATTGGCGAGCGGGCCGTGAAGTGGCAGTTGCCGATTGCGCAATGGGTTTTTGTGGCGCCAGATGGCGTGGACCAAACCAGTTTTGATCGCCGCATTCACACCGCTTTGTTGGCAATTGAGGCAGAAGCCTACACCGATCCGGCGCTTGAAGGGTTATATCCTCTCTCCCTGTCCTCACGCATGCAGGTTTTTAAAGGCCGCCTGAACTCTTGGGAAATCATCCCGTATTTCTCCGACCTCTCCGATCCGGACCATGCGGTGCACACGCTGTATTTCCACACGCGTTTCTCCACCAACACCGATCCGCATCCATCGATGGCGCAGCCGTTCCGTCTGATGGCCCACAACGGTGAGCTGAACACAGACAAGAAAAACCGCCTCAGCGAGGCCGCCATTGCGCTGGCCCGCAACAAGGCAATTGTGCGCCCCAAGGGCCAGTCTGACAGCTGTCGTTTGGACCAGACATTGAACGCCCGCGTCTATGACGAAGGTCTGGATTTGGTGACGGCCGTGGTCGCGATGATGCCTCCGGCATGGGAAAACGATGCCCGCGTCAGCCCACAAGTGCGGGCCATGCTGGAGTACTTCTCGCTCTCGGAAGAAAAAAACGACGGCCCTGCCGCGCTCGTATTTGGCGACGGCAACATCATTGGTGCTCGTCTGGACCGTCTGGGCCTGCGTCCGATGCGGTCTGTGGAAACCGGCGAATACCTCGCAGTGATGTCCGAAGCCGGACAGATCGACTTCCCACCCGAAGACGTGCTGCGCCGCGGCCGTGTTGAAGCGGGCGGCATGATCTACCTGAACCACGCCGAAGGCCGGATCTACGAAACCGACGAAGCGCTGGAGATGCTGGCGCAGGCCAAAGACTATGCGGCGCTTTTGACTGAAGCACAGGTCAATATCGATGATCTGCCCGTCGCGGACCGCCTGCCAGCCGATGCGGCGGCGAGCTACAATGGTGATCTCGCCTGGCCCGCGCGATATGTCGGCTACACGCTCAACCAGGAAAGCTTCAAGTTCCTGATGGACCCTATGTTGCAAACCGGCGTCGAAAAGGTTTCGGCCATGGGTTACGGCAACGCCATCAATGCGCTTTCAGATAACGAAGGCGGCGTGGCCAAATACTTCAGCCAGCGTTTTGCCCAAGTGACCAACCCACCGCTGGATTCGATCCGCGAAGCGGATGGCATGACCCTGCGCGTGGCGCTCGGCGAAAAGCCGCACCTCGGCCAAAGCCGCTCGCGTCAGATTGTGGTCAACAGCCCAGTGCTCTTGATGACCGATGTGCTGAAGATCAAAGCTCAAACGGACACGCCTTGGGCCAAGTTTGACATGCTTTATGCACCAGAGTTCGACGATGGCGCTGCCAACGAAGCCTCATTGACCAATGCAATTGACGCCGTGGCGGACGAGATCGTGGCCTTCGCCCGCAAAAAAGGTGGCATCGCAATCCTATCCGATCGCCACCTCAGCCGCGCACTTGCGCCCATGCCAATGACTTTGGCGATCTCCGCAATCAACCAACGTCTGATCGAAGAAGGCATGCGGTTCAAGGTCAGCTTGGTGGTGGAGAGCGGCCAAATTTGTTCGTCCCACCACATCTGCTGTGCCTTGGGCTTTGGTGCCTCCGCGGTTTATCCCATGGCCGTGCGCATGCGCGCCGAAGAGCTTTTTGGCGAGGACGCGCCAGCCGCCTACGGCAAGTTTAAAAAGGCCGCGGAAAAGGCGTTGATGAAAACCATGGGCAAAGTTGGGCTTTGCACCGTGGAAAGCTACTCGGGGGGCGAGTTCTTTGAACCTAACTTCCTGGACACCAACGATCCGGTCTTTGCCAAATACCTGCCAAACATGAAAACCCCTGTCGGTGGCGTGCGCTTTGACGTTGTCGCGAAATCCGTGGCCGATTGGCACGAGCGGGCGCTTTCGGTGGAAAGCGACAAGGACATTCCGATCCTCGGCCTCTTCAAAGAACGTGCCGAAGGTGCAGGCCACTCTTACGGCACCACCGCTGTGCGTGGCTTTGTCGATCTGACAGAAGAGAAGATCACCTTTGACCAAAGCAACGACGGCGGTGCGCTGGATGGCGAGACCGATCCATTCCGCCTGCTGACCCTGCGCCAAATGGATGATGCCTTTGGCGTCGATGACAAAGGCTATGTAAACACTTCGTTTGAGAAGCTCTCTGACGAGCAGATCAACACATTCGAGATCACCCCCGGCTACCGCGCCTTCAGCGCTATGATGGCCGAAGAGCGCCACCGCCGCCCAGCTGCGCTGCGCGATGTGCTGGCCTTCCCAGCGGACATCACCTTCCTGGACACCGTTGCCGACATGAAGCGCGAGATGATGCTCTTCAATCGGGCTGGCAACAATGACTTTGTCATTCGCGGACTTGCCGTTGAGGAACTGAGTACAGGCGAATACCTCCTGCGCCTATCCGGGCCAAAGTCCAGTGACATCGGCCGGCTTGATGTGCTGGCCGAAACGCTGGTGGATCGTTTTGGCAAAGACGTCGAAGGCCACTACATCACCAAAGGCGCGTTGAAAGTCACCGTCAAAGGCATGGCGCTGGATTACATATCCCGCCTGCGCCAAGCGCCCGACCGCCTGCCACTTGGAGACGTGCAACCGGCCAGCGAGATCACTGGTCGTCTGGCCTCTGGTGCAATGTCACACGGCGCGCTGGTGGCCTCAGCCCACGAGGCTGTGGCGCATGGCACCAATATGGCGGGCGGCATGTCCAACTCCGGTGAAGGCGGCGAGCACATCACCCGATACGGCACGATTCGCGCCAGCCGGATCAAACAGTTTGCCTCCGGTCGATTTGGCGTCTGGGCAGGCTATTTGGCCGACCCGAACCTGGAAGAAATCGAGATCAAAATCGGTCAGGGTGCAAAACCCGGCGAAGGGGGGCAGCTGCCCGCGCCCAAGGTGACCGTAGAGATCGCGGCCGCCCGTGGGGGCACACCTGGCGTAGAGCTGATCTCGCCGCCTCCGCACCATGACACCTATTCCATCGAAGACCTTGGGCAGCTCATCCACGACGCCAAGGCGGCGCGGGTGCGGGTGATTGTGAAACTGGTGTCCTCTGAGGGCATCGGGACGATTGCTGTCGGCGTCGCCAAAGCCGGTGCTGATGTGATCAACATCGCAGGCAACACCGGCGGCACCGGCGCGGCGGCGGTGACCTCGCTCAAATACACTGGTCGCGCGGCGGAAATTGGCATTGCCGAAGTGCATCAGGCGCTGTGCGCCAACGGCATCCGCCAGAAAGTGCTGCTGCGCTGTTCTGGTGCGATGCAGACCGGCTCAGATGTGGTCAAAGGCGCGCTGCTGGGCGGCGACAGCTTTGAATTTGGCACCACCGCGCTGATGATGCTGAAATGCGTGATGGCGAAGAACTGCAACGTGAAATGCCCGGCCGGTTTGACCACCAACCCCGAAGTATTTGACGGCGATCCACGCGCGTTGGCGCAGTATCTGCTGAACATCGCACATGAAGTGCGCGAAATCCTTTCGTCACTGGGTCTGAAATCCTTGCAAGAAGCGCGCGGTCGTTCCGATCTGCTGCACCTTCTGGATCACCCGGCCTCCGTTGGGAAGCTCGACCTGCGGGCGATGCTGACCAATGTGGCAGAGATAAAAGTCGACGATCCGATCTATCTGGAAAAAGACTTTGCCGTGGATGACGCGCTTCTGGAGCAGGTGAAATCCCGCTTGATCGAGGGCGGCGAACGCAAAATCGAGCTGCGCCCCAATGCGCCGCTTAACAACCGCAACAAAACCGTTGGTGGCCAGCTTGGCGTCGATATCGAACGCCTTCTGAACCACGAGTTGGCCGATCTGCCAGCGGCTGCATTCGAAGACAGCCGAGGCCGCCGCTACCTTGACCCGCGCTCGGTGCGTGTGATCACCAACGGCTCCGCGGGCCAGAGCTTTGGTGCCTTCTGTAACGACGGCATGGTGATGGAACATACCGGCACCTGTAACGACGGTGTCGGCAAAGGGGCATCTGGTGGCGAAATCGTAGTGCGCAGCCCGGGCGGGGCCAAAGGCCGTGAAAACGTGCTGATCGGCAACTTCGCCTTGTTCGGCGCCACCGGCGGGCGGACCTTTGTCGAAGGCCAAGCGGGCGACCGCTTTGCCGTGCGCAACTCCGGTGCCACAGCGGTGGTCGAAGGCGTGGGCGATTTCTGTGCCGAATACATGACCAACGGCGCGATCCTCAACATCGGTGGCTTTGCCAAAGGCTTTGGCAACGGCATGTCCGGCGGCTTTGCCTATCAGTACGACCCCGAAGGGCGTCTGCAGGACATGATGAGCCAGGATTCTGTGCTGGCAGGCACACTGGTCGACGGCTCCGATCATGCCACCATTCATGAACAGGCCGTGCGTCAAATGCTGACTTGGCACGTAGAGGCAACCGGCTCTGCCAAAGGCCGTGATCTGCTGGGCGACTGGGACAACACCCGTGCGCACATGGCTTGGGTTATGCCCAAAGCCCTGTTGCAATATCAGGACTCCGACGCCATACTGGCCGCCCGCAGCCGCAAAGAGCTGATCGAGGAACTCTCCACCGCGCTCGCGGCGCATCAGATTGCCGAGCTCAAGAAAGCGTGGAAGCAAGGGCGCCCAGTCCATAGCGGCGCGGTGCCGTCTTATGGCGAAATGGACACCGATGAGATGTTCCGCCTGCTGGGCAGCTACGTAGTGTTGGAACAGGCACAGGCGATTGCCGACAAGCGTGTGAAGGGGGCCGACCGCATCGCCCGCGACAAGGCCGCCCGCAACCTGATCCTGACCGAAGACTTCGGCCTCATGGCAGCCTTGGCAAAACACGCCAAAGCCTCTGTCGAAGGCTATGACGACGCAGGCTTGGCCGCCCTTGTGGCCAACAAGCGCTTGAGTGACTTCAAGCGCGCGCTCAGCCTACGCAACATTCTCAGCATGGACAGCCCGGGCACCTATGCCTGGATCCTGCACCAAAGCGCCAAAAACCGCGCGGCTCTGGGCGAAGTACCCAGCTTTGACGCGCTCTTTGCAGAAAACGCGATCCCAGATGTGATCGCCCGCACCGCAGCGGAGTAATCCCAATGAACGATATGACCACAAAAGTGCCCTATATCCCTGAGGATGCGCCGTTTTCCGGCGAGCAAAAGACTTGGCTAGGCGGTTTCCTCGCCGGCCTGCATTCTCGCCTCGTCGCCGGCGGCGGCGCCGCTGCGCCAGCCGCAGAAGCGGCGGATGTGAAATACCTCGACATCCTGTTTGGCACGCAAACTGGCAATGCCGAAAGCGTGGCGGAAGACGCGGCCGCTCTGGCCAAAACCAAAGGCTTCACCCCACGTGTGGCCGAAATGGACGACGTCAGCATGGAGCAGCTTGCCACCATGCAAAACCTGATCATCGTGGTGTCGACCTACGGCGAAGGCGAAATGCCAGACAACGCGCATATCTTCTGGGACGCTCTGAGCGCCTCCACTGCGCCGCGTCTGGAAAACCTAAACTACGGCGTACTGGCACTTGGCGACACCTCCTATGACGAGTTCTGTCAGGCCGGTAAGTTGGTCGACACCCGTCTTGAGCAACTTGGTGCCAAACGCCTTGGCGCCCGTGTGGACTGCGACGTTGATTTTGAGGACGCCGCCGAGGCATGGATCGCCGCCACCATCCCGGACGCAGGCAGCGTTTCTGCGGCCGCGCCCACCGCTGAGGCTGCCCCCAAGAAGGAGAAATCCGGCTGGGGACGCAAGAACCCGTATCTTTCAACCATGTTGGACAACCACGTTGTGTCCGGCGCGAAATCCGCCAAGGAAATCCGCCACATCGCCTTCGATCTTGGCGACAGCGGCATGACTTATGAGGCCGGTGACGCGCTTGGCGTTATGCCCTTGAACGCGCCGGATCTGGTGCAGGCGTGGCTGGACCGCCTGGGCGCCGGTGCAGAAACCGACATCTCTGGCCAGCCGCTGGGCGATTTACTGACCACAGGCCTGGAGATCATGACCCCATCCCGCGACCTGATCCGCGCGATTGAACCCCTCGCCAAAAATGACGAGTTGAGCCATGTCGTGGGCAATGGTGATAAAGAAGCGCTGGAACACTACCTCTGGGGCAAAGACGCTCTGGATCTGTTGAACCTCAACCCCGATCTGGCGCTGGACCCGACGCAGGTGATCACCTGGCTGAAGCCCCTGCAGCATCGCGCCTATTCGATCTCTTCCAGCCCGAAGGCGCACCCCGGCGAAGTGCATCTGACCGTTGCGGCTGTGCGTTGGATGTATGAGAACCGACCGCACCGCGGCGTGTGCTCTACATTCCTCGCCGATCACGTCCCGGAGGGCGCGCAGGCCGGTATCTTCATGTCGCCAAACAAGTCCTTTCGCGTGCCCGAAGACGACAGCGTGCCGATGATCATGGTTGGCCCAGGCACCGGCGTCGCGCCGTTCCGCGCCTTCCTCGAAGAGCGCCGCGAACGCGGCGCATCAGGCGCCAACTGGCTGTTCTTTGGCGATCAACACCGCGCCAGCGACTTCATCTACGAAGATGAAATCAGCGCCTTCTCGTCTTCCGGCCTGCTGACCCGTCTGGACCTCGCCTTCTCCCGCGATCAGGCGGAGAAAGTCTACGTGCAGCACCGCATGGTCGAAAATGGCAAAGACCTCTTCGCGCAACTCGAAGAAGGTGGCTATTTCTACGTCTGTGGCGATGCTACCCGTATGGCCCGCGACGTGGACGAGGCACTGCATCAGATCATCGAAACCCAGGGCGGTATGTCGTCTGAGGCGGCAATTGAATACGTCAACCGCCTGAAGCGCGATAAGCGCTATGTGCGGGACGTTTACTAACAAGGCAACACATGCCCCAACGCGCCCCCGCCCGAGACACCGCGCTTTTCCAAACCGGAGAGCAGCCTCGCACCCTTGCCGCCTTACAGGCACAGGCGGAGGTGACCTTTGTGGAAGGTGGATTGGACACCGTTGGCCTGATCGGTGCGCAACTGTCTGACGCGCTGATAAGCACCAACAACGGGGCTGCCCTGCTCTCCAGCATGGGCGGCCTGTCTCGGCTTCAGGACATCACCCGCCCCTTCCATATCTCGCGCAGCCGCGTCACTCTCAGGGTGAACCCAACCACTCAGGTACAGCTCGCCCGTACGGCAGGTCGCGCCGGCCCAGACACCGTATTGCTGGTCACAGACCCGCAGGATCACGTATCTCTCCGTATCGAAGCCAACGGCGGCTATGATGCGCTGGTGCTCTCCGCTCTGGACCAAGACGCTCAATCGGACTTAACCGCAGCTCCCACGGTCGAGCACACAAACATTGTGTCTCTTGCGGCTGTTCGTCAGGCCAAAGACCGCTGGGCGCGCAGCGACAGTGGCATGCACTTCAACGACATTCTGAAAGACGGTGGTTCAACGCGCCTGGCCACCCTGCCCCATGTCGGCGATGGGCGTGCTTGGCAAATTCAGGAACAAGTGATTGTCAGCTTCCTGACCTACCTCATCGGGCGACGGATTTCCTTTAGCAGTCTGGTTGCCGGATGTGGGTTCTTGCAAGGCGTCATTTTCCAAGACGGTGACATTCGACTTCTCGACAAAATCCTGCTGGTGAACTGTGATCGCCGCCACTTTGCCGTCGATTTATCGAAAGTGGCGTCCTGCTGGGTCAGCCGTTTTGGCGCAGTATCCCATCTGGAGTTTTATGCGGCGGACGGGAAGGCAATTGCTGTGCTCGCCCTTGATCCCCACAACGACCTGGGGCATTGGAACGACTTACTGGCTTCCTTACCAAGGCATCGCTAGCACCTAAGCCACATGAGGAAGTCGCCTTAGAGCTCCGCACTTCTGCAGCATCAAATCTCCCGGTTCCGGACCGTTGTTGGCGCCACACCGAACTCGCGCCGAAATGCCGTCGCAAAGTTCGCAGGTGAGGAATAGCCCGCCAAATGCGCCGCTTTCGCCAATGGCAGTCCTTCCTTTTGCAACGCCTCATTCGCCCGTTTCAGGCGAGATTTGCGGACAAACTGCGAAACACTGACCCCATAGGCCTGCTTAAATCGCCGCTGTATAGATCGACGGTTGAGCCCAAACGTCTGTTCCAAATATTCCAACGAGATGTCCTGCGTGAGGTTTTCCAGGATATGAAGCCGAATACGCTCAAGCGGTTTTAGTTCGTTGTTTTGGAGAGAGGTTTTGGCGGTATGATCCTCTGTCGCAGTAATCTCAGCCGGAATGCGGCGCAAAACTTCCAAAGCACGTGACATCCGAAAAAGGCCCAACTGCTGGTCACTGTCCTCTGGTGGCGAGAAAATGATCTGTTGTGCCAGGCGCAATGTCTCTTTGCTCGGGGACCAGATACGCTGCTCCAAATGCTGTTTTGGAAAGTTCGGCAACCCTTCTTCACGTGTCATGTCGCGCGCGATGTGGTCAAACCAGTCAGGCGGCCCGGCAATGGAAATCTTCTGAAACGGATCGCCCCACGATCCGGCAAATTGCAAGTCACATTCCTTCGTGAACAGAACTGCATAGCCAACAGGCTCGGCGGCATCCCCTTCACCCGCGTTCAATTCAACAAGCTGTCCGTCCACATAAAACTTCTGGCGTCCCTTGAGCAGGATCAGAACAAGGAACTTCGGCTGTACTGGCGCAGACGCATCATCGCTGACCCCAGAAATTGTCTCATTCAGAACACCAACACGAAATTCACCAGGAAAAAGATCAACCGACATTCAGATGGTCCTTTGTTAGGTCGCGTCTTTGTCAAAACGTCGCTGCGCAAACAAAACTGTCGCCTGCGCAAAGGTGTTCACAATAGACCCCTTTCCCCGCGTTTTATAAAACCCAATAAAAATACTCAACATTAACTGCATCCGGGCGTTCCCAAAGTGCAGTTATCTAAAGGGGACACACCGTGAAGGACATCACACTTCGCAGCCGGCACATCCTTGCCGGCTGTCTGGCGACCACTGCGCTCATGCCAATTTCTGCGTTTGCAGAAGAAGACTATACGCTTGACGAAATCACCGTGCTTCAGGCTTTTGAAAGCCCCGAAGTGGAAGGCTATGCCGCTGGCCACAGCTCCAGCGCCACTAAAACCAGCACGCCGCTGGTGAAGACCCCAGTCACGGTCAATGTTGTAACAGAAGACCAAATGCTGGATCAGGGCGCGGAGTCCGTGGCAGAGGCGCTGAGCTATACGCCAAACGTCGTGACCAACTACCGTGGCGAGTCCACTATCTATGACGAAACCTTCATTCGCGGCTTTACCTACGCCCCCAAATACCTGAACGGCTCCCAATTCGGCACCCCAGGCTTCGGGCAACTCGATCCGTTCCTGCTGGACCGGGTTGAGGTCGTGAAGGGGCCAAACTCCGTGGTGTTTGGCAGCGCGATCCCGGGCGGCGTGGTCAACATGTCCCTCAAAACCCCCAATGAAAACACCGGCAACCGTCTGGTTTTTGGTTTGGGATCAGACAACTACAAACAGCTGTCTGCAGACCTGCGGGGAGATTTAAACGAAGACGGCACACTCAAGTACCGTTTGGCTGTGACCGGTTGGGACAAAGACCTGCAAGGGGACGCGTTTGGCCAAAGCCGCCTCTCCTTGGCACCCTCTATCCGCTGGGAGATTACGCCTGATACCGAGCTGCAAGCCGACGTGATCTATCAAAAAGATCCCGAGGCTGGTCAGCGGAATTTCTACACCTTGAAGGGCACACTGGAGCCAACCGTTGGCGGGCACTACTATGACCGTGATCTGGTCTCCATTGCGCCGGAATATGACCAACTCAATCGCGAGACATACTCCTTCGGCACCCGTCTGCGGCACAGCTTTGACAACGGGATGACCTTCCGGTCCTCCCTGCGCTACACAGAAATCGATCAGTTCCAGAACAACGTTTTGGTGGACAATATCGATAGCGTTGGTGTGCCAGATGATATCGCCGACCTTGGCGTGGCCTGGATCAAAGATGACTATAAACAGTTCACCTTTGACAACTCCTTGGAGTCTCAGTTTTCTGTTGGTCAAACCGACCACACGCTTCTGGTTGGTTTGGATTATCAACAGCAAAAGCACCGTTCCAACAACCGCACCAACTGGGTCACGCCTCTGCAATTTGACCTGTCCAATCCAAGCTTCATCACCCCGGCGGATGATCCGTCGCAGTACCTGCGCCCGGACAACATCCAAGACGTTCGCTTTAAGCAGACAGGCCTGTACGTACAGGACCAAATTGCATTTGGCCGCTTCAACCTGCTCCTTGGCGGGCGCTATGACCGGACCAAAACCACCACAGAAAACCTCAGCTTCGGCGGCAGCGACACGGCCGAGTCCGGAGCGTTCAGCGGTCGCATTGGTTTGTCCTATGAATTCGACAACGGGATTGTGCCCTACGCCAGCTTCTCGACCTCGTTCCAGCCGTCCACCGATTATGACGTGAATGGCAATTTGCTGGACCCAAGCGATGCGCGACAGTTTGAGGTTGGTGCCAAATGGGCCTCAGCCGATGACAAACTCTTTGTCAGCGCCGCCTACTTTGACATCGAGCAGACCAACATTGTCGAAGACGATCCAGTCAACGGCTGGCCACACCGGACCAACATCGGCACACGCCGCTCCAAAGGGTTTGAGCTGGAAGCGCGCGGCCGCGTGACCGATCGGCTTGATGTGATCGCAGGATTGGGCCTCGTTGATGCGCAAATGACCGAGGGCCAATACGCCGGCTTCACCGCGCAACGTATCCCCGAAAGCAACGCGTCCCTCTGGCTGAACTATGAGTTCATCGAAGGCCTCTCTGGTGCCATCGGCGCGCGCTACACCGGTTCGTCCTTTGGGGATTATGCCGAGAACATCGTAGTGCCGTCCTATACGCTGTTTGATTTGGGCTTGAGCGCAGACCTTGGCCTGCTGAGTTCCAACCTCAAAGGCGTTAAGGCCAACCTCGCCGTCACCAACCTCACAGACAAAACCTATGTGGCGTCCTGTGTCTCCAGTTGGGATGACTACTGCTGGTTTGGCGAAGGTCGCGAAGTGCGCTTCCAACTGACCTATGACTGGTAAACTCTCAACCTATCTGGCCGTCGCCGCGCTGTCTTTGCACAGTGCGGCGATTGCCTATGCGCAAACGGCAGAGACAATGTTGATATCAAACGACACACCGGAATTGGCCCTCGATTTTGCCACCGGCAGCCAAACCGCAAAAGCCCAGTTGGTCACCGTGACTGGGTCTTATGTGGAAGGCGTTGTGGAGGCATCCGGCGCCCCAGTCGATGTCATTCTCACCGCAACCGATGGAACCAAACGCAGAGTGCTGCAAGACGTCGTGACCCGCGGCGTTTTTCGCTTTGTGGCAGAGGCCGACACCTATGACATTGAACTTGTGTCGCCGGAAGGGACCGGCACAGCCCGCGTGACCCTCTTGCGCAACTTGCCCCCAGAGGAGCAACTCCCCCCCGCAGAGCCAAATGTCGCAAAGGATCCGGTAAGCCCCACTTTGCAGGCGCTTTTGGCAAAGGGGATCAACGATGCGAGCTTGTACGCCTTTTGGGACCAGCGTCTTCGTGATGGCACCCCTCTGATCGAGGCGGACTCGCAAAAAGATCCCGACATGCGATTGGTCACTTTCCTATGGCGTGGCGCCACTCACAACGCGCGGCTCATTGGGGCGCCCGCCGACGATCATGTTTGGATGCAAAAACTGGCGGAGAGCGACATCTGGTTTGCCTCCTTTCGCGTGCGCGCTGACCTGCGCATGAGCTATCAAATCGCGCCCGATATTCCATCGATACCTGGCTCCCAGCGCGAAAAGCGCATTGCCCTTCTGTCCACGCTGCAAGCTGACCCGCTGAACAAGGTCCCCTTTATCCCAACAGCCCAGGATCGCTTTGAACAGCAAAGCTACCTGGCTTTGCCAAATGCCCCGGTCCAACCCAGCTTTGAGCAAACGCAATCCAACCTGCCCCTACGCGAGCAAAGATTTGAAAGCGCCATTCTCGGCAACCAACGTCGGGTCTGGTTCTACACGCCGCAAGAGTTCACGCCCAGAGACCCAAACAACGTCCTGCTGATCGTCTTTGATGGTGCGCGCTATATCAACCGGGCTCAAAAGCCTCAAGTTTTGCACAACTTGCAACGCGACGGCCGCTTACCTGCGGTTCCCACAGTCTTTGTGGACAGCCTGGACCCGGAAACCCGCTGGCAAGAGTTGGCCTGCAACGCTGAGTTTGGAGACGCCATCGCTTCTGAACTTCTTCCAATCGCGCAGCAGTATTTTGGCTTGTCCCCTACCCCGGATCGCACCGTGGTCGCAGGCTCTAGTTTGGGTGGATTGTCTTCGGCCTGCATCGCCCTCAATCATTCTGAAGACATCGGCGCGTTTGTCTCGATGTCCGGTTCCTACTGGTATGCGCCGGAAGACTATGAGACGAAGGGTGAGGTATACACTTCACAGCTGGCGAAAGAGCGATCCCCTACCTCGATCAAAGCGTTCCTGTCGGCGGGCACTTACGAAACCAGCAGGTTCGCCGATGAGTTTGGCATCCTCGAAGGGTCCGAGCACCTCGCATCCACCTTGCAACAGCTCGGACACCCCGATGTCACCTATCAAACCTACGAGGGCGGGCACGACTACGCCATTTGGCGGGGGGCTTTGGCAGACGGCTTGCTGGCATTGTTTGGCAACCGAGTTTCAAAGTGATTTTTGCACCAAGGCCACACTTACGTGCCTTACGCCAATCACGCCAGCCTTGCATCCACATAGAGCACATTGCGCTGAGTACGCTCTAGGTCTGTGAGCACGCGGTAGGTTTCTTCGATCTGAGGCAGGGCGAGGATGTGTTCGGGCTTGCCATCCGCCAGAATGGCGCCTTCTCGCAGAAGCACGAGACGGTCGCAGAATTTGGCGGCCAAATTGAGATCGTGTAGGGCGGCCATGACCACCGGTTTCTTGCGGTCCATCTCGTTGCGGATCGAGGTCAGAATCGAGAGCTGGTGGTGCAGGTCCAGCGCGCTGGTGGGTTCATCCAGCAGGATCACATCTGGCGCGCGCACGATGGTTTGCGCCACCGCCACCATTTGCGCCTGTCCGCCGCTGAGGTCGGCGACGCCACGGTTGGCAAGGTGGGATAGGCCGAGAGCGTGTAGCGTGTCGGACACGCGGTCGAGATTGTCGTCGTTCACACGCCAGCCCGTGGTCTGCTTGAGCGCAAGCAGCACACTTTCAAACACCGAGAGCAACGCGTTGCAGCCATAGGCTTGCGGCATGTAGGCCACCCGTTTGGCGCGGTCTTTGCGTCCCAGATGGGTGACGTCTTCGCCCGCGATGGTGAGTGTGCCTTGGCTGGGCGTGATCAGCCCGGCGATGGTTTTGAACAGCGTGGATTTGCCCGCGGCGTTGGGGCCGATAAGGCCCACAAAGGCCCCGGGGGGAATGTCGGTGACGGTCACGTCGTGCAGCACGGTGGTGCGGCCATAGCCTGCAGACAGATTGGCGATGGTCAGGGTCATTGCAGGCGCTCCCGTCGTGAGCTGAGGATGATCGAGATGAAGATCGGCACGCCGATCAGCGAGGTGATGATGCCGATGGGGTAGATGATGCCCGGCGTGATGGTTTTGGAGATCAGCGAGGTGAGCGACAGCACCAGCGCGCCCACCATCGCTGAGAGCGGCACAAAGTAACGTTGATCCTCGCCCACCAGCATACGGGCAATGTGCGGCCCAACGAGGCCAACAAAGCCAACGGTGCCGACAAACGACACGGCAGTGGCCGCAAGCAGAGAGATGCAGATCAGCATTTCCACGCGCAGGCGGCCCAAGTCCACGCCCATACTTTGCGCGGTGGCTTCGCCCATGCGCAGGGCGGTCATCGGCCAGGTGCGGTAAAGGCTGAAGGGGATGGCGAAGCACAAGAGGATGGTGCCGAGGCCGATCTTTTCCCAGCTGGCGCGGCTGAGGGAGCCCATCATCCAGAAGACAATGCGGGCGATTTGGTCCTCGGACGCCATGTACTGCATCAGCGCCAGCAAGGCGGAGAAGGTGAAGAAGATTGCGATGCCAAAGAGGATCATGGTTTCTGATCCGACACCTTTGAGGCGGGTGGCGAGCAGAATGAAACCGCAGGTACAGAGCGCAAAGACAAAGGCGTTTACGGTGACCAGCAAGGGACCAACGGCCGGGATGACGCTGAAGCCAAGCACAATGGCCAGCGAGGCACCAAAGCTTGCAGCGGCGGAGACACCAAGAGTGAACGGTTCGGCCAGCGGATTGTTCAGGATAGTCTGCATCTGCGCGCCAGCCACGGCAAGAAGTGCGCCAACCAAAACGGCGGTGACGGCCACAGGCAGGCGGTAGTCCCAGACAATGACCTTCAACCGTGCGCCGTGCGACATCGGGTCCACCAACACTTCGGCGATGGTGGACAGGCTGTAGCCACCCGGTCCGGTGGTGATGTCCAGAAGGAAGCTCAGGCAAAGCAGGCCAAAGACAGCGGCAATGACGCCATAACGGCGGGACACGCGGGCGACATAATCATGCCGGATCGCCGCGGGATCAACTTCGAGGGTCACGGGGAAGATCTCCGAGGAGGGAAAAAGAGGGTCCGGCCCCGCATAAGCAGAGCCGGGAAGTTGGCGAGGGGGATTAGCCGCCAACCTTCAGACTGCCCCAGAACACGCCGGAGTAGTCGATCGGAAGGAACTTATCGTGCAGTTCCTTCATGGATGCTTCTGGGTCCACGTCCTCAAACAGCTCCGGATGCATCCATTTGGCAAAGGCCTGCATGGCGACGAAGTGATACGGGCTGTTGTAGAACTGGTGGTAGACCGAGTGGAAGCGGCCGTTTTTCACAGCCGACAGTTCACCCCAGCCTTCGCGGGAAGCGAGACCTGCAAGGCGTTCCTGTACTGCGGCTGGCTCTGCTTCGTAGCCAAACAGCACAGCGGTAGTCGCCGGGTTGGCCTCAGACCAGTTGGCGCCGGTGCCAATGATGATTTCCGGATCATCGGCAAAGATCGCCTCAAGGCTGACGCTGGTTTTGAAGCCCGGGAACTTCATGGAGCCCCAGTTGCGGCCACCGGCCAAGTCAACCAGACGGCCCAGATTGGCAGCACCGTAGGTGTTGCAGCACTTGTTCGGGTTATAGCCAGCGGCATTTTCGATGAACACAATCGGGCGGTCTTCAGCCGGGATCTGCGCCACGCGGGAGTAGATCTGTTTCATCTGCTGCTGGTAGAAGTCGCCAAACTCATCCGCCTGATCGCGTTTGTCAAAGATACGGCCCATCAGCTGAATGCTGGGCACGGTGTTCTCGGTGGGGTTCTGGCGGAAGTCGACAAAGACCGTGGCCACGCCCGCCTCATCGAGTTTCTCAATGATGCCGCTTTCCTGCGCCTTGAGCAGGTTGCCGAGGTTCATGAACACCACTTCAGTGCCAAGCGCCACAACCGCTTCAAGATTCCACTCGTCCGAATAAGGGCTGCCGAAGCTCTTCAGATCGGCGATCTCAGGGTATTTGGCGAGGTACTTGCGATAGGCGTCCGGGTCGTATTTGACCATGTCGTCTTTCCAGCCAACGACGCGCTCAAACGGATTGTCCTGATCCAGAAGCGCAATCGAATAGATCATACGGCCTTCGCCGATCACAACTTTGGATGGGTTTTTCTCAACTTCGACAACGCGGCCTGCGACGTCTGTGACGGTGATGGTCTCTGCAAAGGCAATCGTGGCGGTGGTGACGGAAAACGTCACTGCTGCGGCAGCGGAGCAAAGACCCCGTGTCAGTGTGCTGACTTTCATGGGTCTCTCCTTGGGTATGTCGCGATCAGAGTCGCGATCTGAGGTGCAAGGAATATTAACACACCAAAAGAGTCAAGTATAAGGGTGGCGAGCTCGTGACGTGGGTTGAAGTTTCGGTGCTCAGGTCACGTCCAGCGCGGGCCGCTTCCTACGCTCGACCAGTTCCGCGCCTTCCAGGCGATGCACAAGAAAGGCCACACCGAGGAGGAGGACTCTCTACCGGAGCTTCGTTTCGCGCTGGCAGCTGATGTCTGCTTTGCCGGACCGCGCCGCCGCGAGACGAAGCGCCGCACAAAGTCCAGCAAGGCCCGCCTTTATCGGGGAACGCGATCAGTTGCTTGGACATGCTGCGCTCAATCAAATGACGGCACCGAGCTCTGTAGTACCTCCTCCTGCGCAGATCACGAATGGCGGCTATCAAGTCACTTTCGAAGTCCGGGGCCTGCACACTAACAATCTATTTCCGTTCTCTATGCTTGGCTGGCGCGGCTTCACGCCAATCTTTGCGGGCTTGGGTCTCTTATTGGCCCTCTCAGGTCCTCCACTTTCCTAATTAAAGGGGCGGACCACTTCATTGGTGGAGGCTCAGTTTCCTATTTTAGTTTGCCGTGAAAATTGATTGAGTGTCCGTCGTCAAAGTTTTTGGAACCAAAAGCGGCGTGAACTAAGAGAGTGTTCGGCTCATCGGGTCGGTTTGATTATGCTGCGCGTTGACTGTGATGCAAGCGTCGCGCTTCGAATGTCTTCCGTTTGATCCTTTCTCGTTGTTCCAGAATGGCTTGGTCACGTCCGAAGTAGACATCGGCTGGTGTGACGTTTTTCAGGCTCTCGTGATATCGCTGGTGATTGTAATGATCGACGAAGGCTTCGATTTGGTCTTCGAGATCGCCGGGCAGGAAATAGTTTTCCAGCAAGATCCGGTTCTTCAAAGTTTGATGCCAACGCTCGATCTTGCCCTGCGTCTGGGGATGATACGGCGCTCCACGTGAATGTTTCATGCCTTTGTCCTGCAGCCACTCAGCCAGGTCACCCGAGACGTAACTGGAGCCGTTGTCGCTGAGTAGGCGCGGTTTGTGGACAACGTGGACCTGATCGCACCCTGACGCCTGCAAAGCCAAGTCCAGCGTGTCAGTCACATCCTCCGCCCGCATGGTCGTGCAGAGCTTCCACGAGATGATGTAGCGGCTGTAATCGTCCAGGATTGTGCTGAGATAGAACCAGCCCCACCCCAGAACCTTGAGATAGGTAAAGTCGGTCTGCCAAAGCTGGTTGATGGCCGTTGTCTTATGCTCGAACTCATTCGCGGCTTTCAGCACGATGAATGCTGGGCTGGTGATCAGGTCATGTGCCTTGAGCGTGCGATACACTGTGGATTCCGATACAAAGTACCGTTCTTGGTCTGTGAAGGTCACCGCCAACTCGCGGGGTGACAGCTCTGTCTCTTTCAAGGCGAAGCTGACGACCTTGCGCTTCACCTCGTCTGGAACGCGGTTCCAAACGTGTTTGGGCTTGGGAGACTGATCCTCAAGACCAGCCTCCCCGCGCTGCAGGTATCGGTCGTACCAACGGTAGAATGTGGTGCGAGGGATACCCAGTTTGGCCAATGTACGACGCGCTGACAGATGGCTTTCTTCAACCAACCGGATGATCTCCAGCTTCTCGGATGCGGCATACCTCATTCGTGGTCGCCCCCATCGCCTGTCATGCTTTTTTTGAGAAGACGCAGTTCCAATGTTTGCTCCGCGACAACCTCCTTGAGATCCTTTGCTTCGCGGCGCAGTTCTTTCACCTCGTCAGTGTTTGCGGCACGCGCTGTATCGCCCGCCAGCCGCTTCTTACCGGCCTCCATGAAGTCCTTCGACCATTTGTAGTAAACGCCTTGAGAAATCCCCTCGCGGCGACACAGTTCAGCTATGCTGTCCTCGCCACGAAGACCATCAAGGACGATACGGATCTTCTCTTCCGCCGAATACTGTTTACGGGTGGCGCGCTTGATATCTTTAACGATCTTCTCGCCAGGGCTCTTCGTAGTCTTTCTCATCTTCCACTCCTTAGTGGTTACGATGAGCCAGAAACTCTCCCTTATCAAATCACCCTAATTGGACCCATAGGTGCTGACGTCAGACAGAGATCGAGAGACGCTTTCCTCATGGCTGTCGCGATACGCATCGCATTTCCAAGTCGATGTAGCGACGCTGTGTACCGACAAAAGCACCTCTTTCAACGCAGTGTTGCGGCAATCGGACAACGCTCTCATGCATCTGCGGGACCATGGTGTCGACGTACCTGAAGAAGTGATTGCTTGGTCACCAAAGGCCGCAGACAACAAACAGCTGGAGCTTTGCGCTCATAGGTTCCCCGCGCGCGCCCTGTTTTTTTCCAGAAGTCCGCGGCTGCGTTCGCTGTCTGCTTGAAGACGCCCAGGAAGGTGTGGAAACCATGGCCCTACGCGGGCATTGGATGGTCCCTCATGTCTCCATTTGCCATAAACATAACACGTCCTTGCTACCACTTTGGCGCGAAGGAAATCGGATCCGTCGCTATGACTCCGCACCTCAATTGGCCCTACTGGCTCCCAAAGTTCTTGCCGGTGAAATGGAAGTTGGCTCCAGAAAGGCACTGCCCTTTGAACTCTGGGTTGAGAGCAGACTTAACGGCCACACGAACCCCAAGAACTGGTTGGACCAACACGCATTCCACGCCGCCGCCAACTTCTGCCGATATCTGGGAGCCGCACGGCTTCGACTGGAAAACATCCCTCTCGCCCGTGTGAAACCAAAACACCGCCCTGCTCTGTGTGAAATGGGGTTTCACGTTGCGCGACGAGGCGTAGCTGCCATTCAAGAGACTTTGGAAGAGCTTCAAAGTCAGCCTGGAACCCCACAAGACGGCGGAAAGGCAATTTACCCACTAATGTATGAGCGCTTGGCCTACGACCACCGCAATGACCCAGCATACGCGCCGTTCCAGAAGATATTGCGTGACCATATGGCAGCCACTTGGGCCCGGTGATGAACTGTTGGGGCATCCCGTCTATGAAAGACGGTTGCACTCCGTACGAACTGCAGCGCAGGCAATTGGCATTGATCAACGTCGCCTTCGAAAGGTCCTCGTCGCAAAAGACATTGTGCCGCCGGCAGAGTGCGGCATGCCGGACGCATGGCAGGTGTTTGACGCAGAACAGGCTACACCTTTGCTGTCGGGAATGACAAAGCTGATCAGCGCTAAAGAAATGGCCGACGCAATCAATGCAACGCGCTCTCAGTTCGATTTGCTTGTCGCTGACGGCGTTCTCAAACCAGAACTCACCGCTGGCAATGTGAAGGCTGTTTGGAACCCGGCAGATGGCCTCACTTTCCTGAACCAGGTACTCCGTGGTGCTGTCCAGCTTAGACAAGCGCAACACGGTTGGGAACATATCTCAAAAGCAGCGCAAAGGCTTAAAGTCGGCCCCGGCACAGTAATCGCCGCCATCTTGGAAGGAAGGATCGCGCGCGTTGCCAACAGGATGGGAAGCGAAGGGTATGCAGCCATCCACGTTTATCATGACGACGTTGTCGCCGCTCTGAAACCAATTGGGCACCAGGCAATAAACATCGAGGACTTCGCTAAGTCCGTTGGGATCAATCAGCCTTCAATTCTCAAGCGCTTAATAGAAGACTGTTTTGTCCAAACAACAGCGCTACAAAACCCGACAACAAAGGCCATGCAATCCTATTTTGAACCGCATGACGAAGTCGCGTTTCATGCCAAGTTCATGACGCCCAGGACACTAGCACAAGAAACCGGACAATCCTGGCAAAAGGTTACGCACCAACTCCGCGCAGCATCCATCCAGCCATTCTCAGTAAATGGGCAGCGCTACGGAAGCGTCTTTCTCAGGTCGGAAGTCCGAGCCCTCCTCTCGTAAACTCCCAACCCAAAAGCAGAAAAACGGCGTGAGATCAGTCTCGCGCCGTTTTTCTTGTTCACCGTTTTGGTGTTTTTAGGAAATCCGGAAAACTTATGGTGTGACTCTTGGAAAACCTATGAGGTAACTGACAACTTGTTGAACACCCCATAACTTGGCCATTCCGCAATATAACCCCATTGATTTCATTTAGAAAATTTTACCCGCCGGCGGCCAAAATGACCATTTACACATATCAAATGACCATCGAAAGTTCCAAAAAAATGCCGCCGGAAGGCAGCATTTTGAAAGTTAGATGTGGATAGATAAGCGGAATGGCTGTCACCCCATCCAAAATCGAATCTCATCCGAAACGTTGTCGGGCGGTTCTTCGATACATTTCATGATCTCAGCTGGTGAAACCATCACCGAGTCAAAACCGTGATGATTGTTTAATCGATACACATCCTCCAAGTGCTGACCGAACAAAAGCTCTAGGATTGCCCGCAATGTAACTCTAGTTTTCTCGGCCGCCTTCGCCAAATGCACATGCCCCGCCGGTATGACATCCACGACCTCAAATCGCCCTTCGATGAACTTTAGAACTTCATCGATTGACCGCCCATCGATCGATTTCCCAACCTTACTCTTGAGCTCATCATGATCCTGTATTCTGCGCAGCTGGCCCAATTCAATCAAAGCAGCAACCAGCGGGCGAGATGCAGACAACATATCTGGGACCCGGGTGACTGGCGTTGCGTGCTGCGCGCGCTCAATGAGAGGTTTCGCCTTAGCGTAATCGGCAACAACATTCGGCGCGCCTTTCAATGGCTCCGTTTCATCAATCACGCCAGCCAGCTCCAAAATTTTGGTCAACGTCTTTGAATGAAGGTGCTCAGCCTTCGCAATAGAGGCAATACTGGCAAAGCGAGGTTTCGTGATCTGCTCGCCCAAAAGCATCTGGCCCGGCACCAATGGCACATTGTCAATGATGACGTCGCGCACGATGTCGCGAATGGGGCCTGGATCTTTTGACAGCTTACTGGCGAACAGCCAGCCATAGAGCATGCCGAATGCGTTCCTCGGACTCGGGTGCCCATTCTTTTTGATCGCACTCAGGAGCTGTGTTCTGATGATTTCACGGATTGCATCTTCTCCATCACGCACAACAGGCCATGCAGTGCGACCCGCCTCATCCCACATATCTTCCGTCATTTCGGCCGCCTTTTGCGCGGGACCATATGTCATCAGGCCACCAAGCATGTGCGCAGCGCGGCAGGCTTGATCAATTCTCTGCCCGTCTAGCCATGCATGTCCCGCCTGTCCCTCAAGACGTCCTTCGGCGTACTCTTGCAGTGGTGATGGAACCCGTGAAGGAAGTTTCTCTGCCGAACCGCTACCAGCAGTCACAGCATCATTCATCGCTTGAACCTCATGAAGCACGTCGGTCCACTTGCCCATGCGTACATTGATCAAAGGAGTATTGTGCTTTCGGCAAGTCCGCACAGGTGCAAGCCGCCAATGCAAACGATGCCGCATAGCTGCGTTTGGCCAAGCCTGCCCATCGCGATCTTCTGCGAGGCAAAGCGGGCAAAACCGCGTCACAATTCCAGTAGTGAACTCCGCAGAAAACTCACATCCGCGAAGACGATAGCGGCGTTCGCCCAGAGCCATAATCGTGTTTGCCAAGACAGGTTCCGGGTCCTGACCGGTGATCTGGCACAATCGCTCAACAGCTTCAGGTTTGCCCGCTGCAAGATCTGCAGCCGGGATACTCATGGTATTTAGAAACGGCAGAACGCGGCCTCCCGTATGGAAGGCCGCTAGTCGTGCTGCCCATGACATGGGCGTTTCGTCAGGCTGAAACGGAAGATCTGGGAATAAAGCTGCCATAGCGTTCATCCTTTCCGCTTCCGGCGCGATCGCGGCATTGGCGTGTCATCACCTGCATCGGGATCCAAGACATGATAGTTGTCTGCATAGAAGACATTTTCCGACGCCGGACAGGCCTCATTCATCGCATAGGCGGATGCGAAGTGATCGATGGTCAGATACTCATCATCCTGCTCAATCGCGAATTCCATAGCCAACAACAACAGTTCGATAGCCCGTCCAAAGCGATATCGCGCGCCATGGAAAATACGACCGATCAAGTCTGGCTCAACAGGTGGCTCCAACCCGACTCGGCCGCAATAGTCCGCTAAAACAGCACGATACATGTCGCCATGAACGGTTTCGACCATCTCCGGTAGACCCATCGCCGTAAAGCGACGCTTCACCTGCGCGTCAGACCGGATCACCTCTGTCTGACGTCAGCACCTATGGGTCCAATTAGGGTGATTTGATAAGGGAGAGTTTCTGGCTCATCGTAACCACTAAGGAGTGGAAGATGAGAAAGACTACGAAGAGCCCTGGCGAGAAGATCGTTAAAGATATCAAGCGCGCCACCCGTAAACAGTATTCGGCGGAAGAGAAGATCCGTATCGTCCTTGATGGTCTTCGTGGCGAGGACAGCATAGCTGAACTGTGTCGCCGCGAGGGGATTTCTCAAGGCGTTTACTACAAATGGTCGAAGGACTTCATGGAGGCCGGTAAGAAGCGGCTGGCGGGCGATACAGCGCGTGCCGCAAACACTGACGAGGTGAAAGAACTGCGCCGCGAAGCAAAGGATCTCAAGGAGGTTGTCGCGGAGCAAACATTGGAACTGCGTCTTCTCAAAAAAAGCATGACAGGCGATGGGGGCGACCACGAATGAGGTATGCCGCATCCGAGAAGCTGGAGATCATCCGGTTGGTTGAAGAAAGCCATCTGTCAGCGCGTCGTACATTGGCCAAACTGGGTATCCCTCGCACCACATTCTACCGTTGGTACGACCGATACCTGCAGCGCGGGGAGGCTGGTCTTGAGGATCAGTCTCCCAAGCCCAAACACGTTTGGAACCGCGTTCCAGACGAGGTGAAGCGCAAGGTCGTCAGCTTCGCCTTGAAAGAGACAGAGCTGTCACCCCGCGAGTTGGCGGTGACCTTCACAGACCAAGAACGGTACTTTGTATCGGAATCCACAGTGTATCGCACGCTCAAGGCACATGACCTGATCACCAGCCCAGCATTCATCGTGCTGAAAGCCGCGAATGAGTTCGAGCATAAGACAACGGCCATCAACCAGCTTTGGCAGACCGACTTTACCTATCTCAAGGTTCTGGGGTGGGGCTGGTTCTATCTCAGCACAATCCTGGACGATTACAGCCGCTACATCATCTCGTGGAAGCTCTGCACGACCATGCGGGCGGAGGATGTGACTGACACGCTGGACTTGGCTTTGCAGGCGTCAGGGTGCGATCAGGTCCACGTTGTCCACAAACCGCGCCTACTCAGCGACAACGGCTCCAGTTACGTCTCGGGTGACCTGGCTGAGTGGCTGCAGGACAAAGGCATGAAACATTCACGTGGAGCGCCGTATCATCCCCAGACGCAGGGCAAGATCGAGCGTTGGCATCAAACTTTGAAGAACCGGATCTTGCTGGAAAACTATTTCCTGCCCGGCGATCTCGAAGACCAAATCGAAGCCTTCGTCGATCATTACAATCACCAGCGATATCACGAGAGCCTGAAAAACGTCACACCAGCCGATGTCTACTTCGGACGTGACCAAGCCATTCTGGAACAACGAGAAAGGATCAAACGGAAGACATTCGAAGCGCGACGCTTGCATCACAGTCAACGCGCAGCATAATCAAACCGACCCGATGAGCCGAACACTCTCTTAGTTCACGCCGCTTTTGGTTCCAAAAACTTTGACGACGGACACCTCATGGCTGAACTGACGTGCCAGATGGGTTTCATCATCGCGGAGGAAGACGAAGCCAACTTCAGTTTCTTGATGAAGACGGTAACTAACACCTTCAATTGTGACGCGGTCAAATTCACCGATGATCAAGCGAGTGTTGTGGGAATACTGAGTAGGGTTTGAGAGATCCATGATTATTCCTTTCAATGGCATGGAGGTACCGTTCCGGGGCGCAACGGCCTCGGTCCGGAACGAGAAAAAAGGGAAAGAGATCAGCCTGAGCTGTTTCAGCGTGTCAGGCCAACCTCATTGGTTTGGGCTCAGATGGTGAGGGTTCTAAATACCTCAGAGGAACGCTCGATACGCTCATACCGAACCATCTGAAGGTGGCCGGATTTGATGAGGCGAACCGCAGCCCGAAAACCCATTCCGTCAAGGCCGGACTCGTCGACCAATGCGCCAATCGTCGTCACACCAACTGACGCGCCAGCGACATCCTGCATGACAGGATCTGCAAAGCAATCTGGCCGACGCACAGCATGAAACAGCTCCGCATTGAACAATTCGACCGGACAGACATCCTGTTCAGTGAACAAGCGGAAGTCGTTCACGACACCCCCGCGAATGGCCTGCTGCTTGATGCGTGCCAGTTTCAATGTGTACTTGAGCCCTGCGTGCTGGCTCGGACGAACTGCGTAACCAACAACTCGGTCATCAGTCTGTTTGGCGACCAAGTCCATGTAGTGCGTGTGATACTCACCATGTTCGTCATACCATTCGAAGGCAACTTGCTCGACGACATCCAGAGTGGTCGGGCGTGCCGATAGAAGAAGCAGGGCCATTTTCTCGAGATTGCTTTCAAGACCAAGGCGAACACCGTGATCGTCACCGATAACGGCACCACCAGTGAAATGTCGTTTTGACCCAACTTGGGTGTCACGATTGCCGCGGCTGACTTCAGGAAGGCGGATGCCGCCAGTTTGGAAATGGATGGACATGTTTCTGTCTTTCTATTGCGTGGGGACGTTCCCCGAGTTTGGAAATGATCCCCTCAGGCGATCTCAAACCGTTCGCAAAACACCCAACATGGACGGCGAAGAAAGTTCGAGACACACCTCCTCCGCTGCCATCAATGGATGACTTGGAGCGAGACCAGGATTGTTTGAAAAACCGATGTCCTTGAAATGAGCCCTCGGATGTGGTACTCAAAACTTGTTTTGAGGAAGGCTTCGGTCTTTCAGGAATTGTCGCGATCTGTTGGCGCAGGTCGCGTTTTTCCTTTTTAGTGTTCGGTCATGTCTGTTCCTTTCGTCGTTTTGGCTCACGCCAAGAAGTTGCGTTAACGATAGCGTGCGAATGACGCCCCGTGAACTATTTTTGCAATTAAAATCAGCACATTAGGAAGCGCCTGCAGGTTCCTTTTTCGCCTACAAACTCCCGCAACAGGTTGTGATGATGGACCTTAGATTTCTAAATCTATGGTCGCCACGACAGCTTCAGTTCCGATTGCCACTTGCGAAAAACCCAAATCCAAAATCGCAAGATAATTTTTCTCAAAGAAGCATTCTCGATTTCGCTCAAAATCCAGAACCAAACGGGTTCCGATTCGGCACTACCATCCGCAGTCGTTATGCGAAGTTTCGGCAGACTGACCACGTATTGATGGCCATCGATATGATGAGAATGAAAATACACGCGTATCGCTTTCGGACAGTTCTACGAAATCGGCGCACTGGAATATGCGTCGAAACTACCTGGTTAGGTTATTCGTATGAGCCGTGAAGCGATATGATGTGCTGTGTTTGTCATGGGATTAGATTTGGAGGAACGATCGCCGAGAAACAAGGGAATCCGCGCAACGGTTTTGCCGCCTGCCACTCTACCGTGGCGTGTTCGACACAGGTTGGCACAACATTTCAATTGGGAATTGCGGCCTATTGATCAGCTGATTAAACGCCTCCCTATCGGATTGGGAGAGTGTGCTCGACCAACGGTCTCACCGATAGGGAGAAGCACCCAAGTCATGTCAGAAGGGCGTTTCTGGTGATTTTTGTCGGAAAATTTATTTCCTAGAGCCCCTTGAAGCGTTCGCTGCCAGCCATCAACGGATTTGGGTTTCACCTTCCGTGTTTTTGCAAGCTACAGTCAAATGTAGACCTTAAATGATGCATTTATCAGCAAGCGCATTTGGGTGCCTTGACTAAAAACTTGGGAACCAATCGTACCCCCCCCCATTGAAGGCACTCCCCTCGAGCTTACAAGTTTGAAAGTCGTTCGTGTGAGCTGGTGTAGTTTCCAAGATCAAAACACAAAAAAGCCTGAAAAATCAGCCAACAATCCACAACTATAGCGTTAAAATAGATTCCATCTTCAGACCTAAATACCTACATTGAAACTGAAATTAAGTTTAGCCTCATTTGTAGGAGACCTGTCTTGAGCCAGGACACCATCAATAACAACGCCTCGTTTATCTGGTCGATTGCAGAATTGCTGCGCGGTGACTTTAAGCAATCCGAATATGGGAAGATCGTTCTACCCTTTACGATCCTGCGTCGATTGGACTGCCTGCTGGATGAGACCAAGAAAGCCGTCCTTGATGAGGCAGAAAACCTGCCTGACGAAATGGACGAGCAAATGCGCATCGCCATTCTGTCGGGCGTCGCGAATGCGGGCGGCCAAATCTACAACCAGAGTCAGTTCACCTTCGAGAACCTGCGACAGCAGGATGCGGGTCAACTGCGTTCGAACCTCATTGACTACCTTACGGGCTTCAGCCCGAACGTTCGCGATATTTTCATTGAGAAGTTCAAGTTCACCGAAATCCTCAAAGACTTGGATGAAAAAGGATCGCTCTGGATGGTCTTTGATCGCTTTTGCCAGCTTTCAATGCACCCGGATGAGGTTTCCAACCTTGAAATGGGTTACCTGTTCGAGGAATTAATCCGCCGCTTCTCGGAGATGTCCAACGAGACTGCAGGGGAACACTTCACCCCGCGCGAAGTGGTGCGCCTACTGGTCGATCTGCTCCTAGTCAACGATGAAGAAGCCTTGTCCGGCAAGGGTATTATCCGCCGCGTATATGACCCAGCATGCGGCACGGGCGGTATGTTGTCTGTCGCCGAAGAATCCATGAAGGCCCTGAACAGCGGGCTTCACGTTGACCTATTCGGACAGGAGCTCAACGGCGAATCCTTTGCGATCTGCAAATCGGACATGATGGTGAAGGGCCACGATGCCTCGCGCATCGCCTATGGCAATACCCTGACCGAAGACGCCCACCGCGCTGAAACCTTCCACTACATGCTTTCCAACCCGCCCTACGGCGTTGACTGGAAGAAATACGCAGCACCGATCAAGGAAGAGGCGGAAGAGCTGGGGCATCAGGGTCGTTTCGGCGCTGGTCTACCGAGCACGTCAGACGGCCAGCTTCTTTTCGTGCAGCACATGATTTCCAAGATGCGCGATGATGAAAAAGGGTCGCGTGTCGGGATCGTCATGAACGGCTCCCCGCTGTTTTCCGGTGGCGCTGCATCAGGTTATTCCGAAATCCGTCGCTGGCTCATGGAAACAGATATGGTCGAGGCGATCATCGCCCTGCCCACAGACATCTTCTACAACACGGGCATTCAGACCTACATCTGGATCCTATCCAACCGCAAACCTGAAGACCGTCGTGGTAAGGTCCAACTGATTGACGCCAGCGGCGAACAGTTCTGGCAGTCCATGCGCAAATCCCTTGGCTCGAAACGCCGCGAGATCAGCGATGATGCGCGGGCCGAGATCGTGCGCATTTATGGTGAATTTCTGAACGGCAACGCAGGTGTTGGGGATGTTTCCAAAATCTTTGACACGACCGACTTTGGCTACCGTGAAATTCGGGTAGAACGCCCCCTGCGCCTGCGGCTTGAGATCACCCATGATCTACTGGGCGCGTTGAAAGCGGACGAAAAGACTGTGGCCGCGCTTGAGAAGGCGGGCAAGAAGTTCGACAGCTTCACCGACACGCTTTTTGCAATGCTTGAGGAAAAGCTGGGCGATGTCTGGATGGATCGCGCGGTCTTCATCGCTGATGTGACGGATGCCATGGCAGAACGGGGCATCAAGCTGCCCGCAGCAGCAACCAAGACATTGGTGGCCCGATTTGGTGCGCCGCATGAGGATGCCGAGATTTGCACCGATAAGAATGGCGAGCCGGAGCCTGACACGAAACTGCGCGATCACGAGTTGGTGCCGCTGGGTGAAGACTGGCAGGACTATTTCGCGCGCGAGGTTGAACCCTTTGTGCCAGATGCTTGGGTGGACACAGGCCATGTTGATGTGACTGACGGCGGCGTTGGCCGCGTGGGCTATGAGATCAACTTTAACCGCTATTTCTATCAGTATGTCCCGCCGCGGCCACTGGCGGAGATTGATGCGGAGCTGAAGGCGCTTGAGGCAGAGATCGCTGGGCTGTTGAAAGAGGTGGTGGCGTGACCTTAACCCCGATCAAACACGCTGCACATTTTCACAATGGCGCCGCCTTCAAACCTTCAGATTGGGGGGATGAGGGCCTACCAATTCTTCGTATTGCCCAGCTCAGCGGGAAGCCTTTCGACAATTACTTTGATGGCAACATCAACCGTGGCTATCTGATCAAGGATGGCGATTTACTCTTCTCTTGGTCCGCAACTATTGACGCATTCATTTGGGATCGCGGCGATGCCATCCTGAATCAGCACATCTTCAAAGTTGTCCCTAAGAAGAATGCCGACAAGACCTATCTATATTACCTGATTAAGGCTCATGCACCTCGGTGGGCCGACGATGATGCGCATGGCAGCACCATGAGGCACATTAAAAAGGAAAGCCTATCAAACAAAGTTTGGCTTCCCAACCTCCCCACCCAAAAACGGATCGCCGCTTTCCTCGACCGCGAAACCGCGCGCATTGATGCGCTGATCGCAAAGAAGGAGCGGTTGGTGGAGGTTTTGCAGGAGGAACGATTTTCCACAATTTCTCGCAGCGTGACGGTCGGCCTTAACCCAGACTTGCCGCTGGAAGAGACAGGAAATCAGTACATTCCACGTGTTACCAAAGGCTGGAAAGTCTGGCGCTTAAAGCACTTGGCTAGTGTGTTTGGAGGTATAACGCTCGGTAGAAAAATCGCCCCCGATGAGAACACCATCGCGACGCCGTATCTGCGGGTGGCGAATGTCCAAGCAGGCTGGCTCGACCTATCTGACATCGCCGAAATCGACGCTACAATCGCGGAACGCAAAAGGTACGCCTTGGCCGCAGGTGATGTTCTTATGAATGAAGGTGGTGACAACGATAAGCTTGGGCGAGGCGCAGTCTGGCAAGCGCCCTTTGCACCGTGCATCAATCAAAACCACGTTTTTGCCGTTAGGCCCAAGGATAAAACCTTTTCGCGGTGGATCTCTCTTACAACGAATGCGCAATACGCGCGCGACTTTTTCTATTTGCACTCGAACCAATCCACCAACTTGGCCTCAATATCGAAAACCAATCTTCAAAAGTTTCCTCTTGCTGTTCCACCCAAAGAAGAAATGCTCGCAGTCTTAGGGCAGCTTGACGAGAAGCTTAGTCAGCTGGAACTGATTGTCACAAAAACCGATAAGAGTGTCACGCACCTGCGCGAATACCGCGCAGCCCTGATCACCGCCGCCGTCACTGGGCAGATCGAGGTGGACAGCTACACCAGCTCCGGCGCGGCTTCTGCCAAACTAGACCAAATCGAAGAGGAGATACAGGGATAATGGCCCGTCAACTTAATACAGACCCTGAAATCGACGCATTTGTCGTAAAGGTTATCGGCGAAGCACAACACCATGGCGCAGCCGTCGCGAATATTATTCAGCCGCTGGCAGATGAAGTCCGCAAACGGCTCGTTCTCGGGCGCGATAGTGTTGAGGTTTATGAGCGAAACGGCAATCTGGCGCGCACCTGCTGGGTGACGCTGTCAGGCAATCGTTATGTCTTCTCATACAATTACCAAACCCAACAAATAGACCTGCGCGACCGGACGTTGCGCGGCCCTCTCATCCACTCATTTGACAACACCACAACGCATTCATCTGTGCTTTCTGTCGTAGCCTCGCTTTAGGATATTTTCATGCCCAGCCCCAACATTTCCCGCAACAAATTGCATACTGAAGAAGCCGTTGAACTCCATCTCGTGGATCAGCTTGTCACCCGCCAAGGGTGGGTTGAGCGTCAATACACAGATTACGACCGCAAGCTGGCCCTTGATCCAGAGATGACAGAGCAATTCGTGCGCAATACTCAACCGGATGCGTGGAAAAAACTCTGCGATCAGTATCCAGGTAAAGAGCGCGAAACACTGGCGCGACAGCTGGACAGCCGCCTGAAAGCAGTCGGCACCTTGGAGGTCCTGCGACAAGGCATCACCATCGTTCCAGGCATCAAGATCACGCTCTGCGCCTTCAAGCCGGCGTCAGGCCTTAACCCCGCATCGCTGCGCGCTTACGAAGGAAACATCCTCACTGCCATGCGTCAGGTGCGTTATTCGCTGCGCAATGAGAATGCGATTGATGTGGTGCTGTTTGTGAACGGCATTCCCGCGGTGACACTGGAGCTGAAAAACACCCTGACGGGGTCGACCTACCAGACAGCGGAAAAGCAGTACCGCAAAGACCGAGCTCCGAATGGTGAGCCGCTCCTGACCTTTAAGCGCGGCGCCTTGGTTCATTTTGCATTGGATCAGGACAACGTCTCGATGACGACCCACCTGAACAACGGCAAAACACGCTTCCTGCCGTTCAACCGCGGCCGTGATGGTGGTGCGGGCAACCCTGATGTCGAGGAAGAGTTCCGCATTGCATATCTCTACCGCGACATTGGCGCGCGAAAGGCTGTCTTTTCCCGCGAGGTACTGTTGGGAATTTTGCATCGCTTTGTTTTGGTCGACGAAGTGAAACAGCCAAATAGCCGTGTAAAACGTACAACAATCTGGCCGCGCTTCCAGCAACTGGATGCTGTTCGCATGCTTGTCCAGGATTCCAAGGAAAACGGTGCGGGTCAAAACTACCTGTTTCAACACTCGGCCGGTTCTGGAAAATCAAACACCATCGCCTGGGCGGCCCATCATCTTGCGACACTTCACAACGATGATGATCAGCCGATCTTCGATACGATCATCATCGTGACCGACCGTGTTGTACTGGATCGTCAGCTCCAGCAAACCGTAAAATCCTTCGCGCAAACCCAAGGGTATGTCGTGCCGATCGATGGCACCTCTCGCCAGCTCAAAAAGGCGATACAGGATGGCGCAAAGATCATCATCTCGACGATCCACAAATTCTCGACAGAACAACTATCGGTACTGAAAAACGAAGAAAGCCGGCGCTTTGCAATCATCATCGATGAGGCGCATAGCTCCCAATCCGGAAAACACGCGGATAGCATGGCGCGTGTTCTTGCAGACGGCGAAGCGACAGAGGAAGAACAGGAGCTCGACGCAACAGAACTGGCCCTATTGGAGCTGCAGCGGCTCCGTGGGCCACAAGCAAACCTGTCTTATCTGGCTTTCACCGCGACGCCAAAGAACGTGACGATGGAGCGATTTGGCCGAATTTACGATCAGGAGAAGGGCCCGGAACCCTTCCACCTTTACTCCATGCGTCAAGCTGTCGAGGAAGGCTTCATCCTTGATGTTTTGCGCAACTATCAAACCTACACATCCTACGCGCAGCTTGAAAAAGCCATTGATGACGATCCCCGGCTTTTGGAACGGAAATCGTCACGCAAGGTCGCGCGTTTTATCGACTTCCACCCCACGGCGATGTCCCAGAAAGCAGAAGTGATTGTTGAACACTTCCGCAGACATGCCCTGCCTGAAATTGACGGGCAAGGTAAAGCCATGGTCGTCACTGCCAGCCGTGAACATGCAATCAAGACCCACCAGGCAATCACGAAGTACATCGAAGATCAGGGTTACACCGACGTTCGAGCTCTTGTGGCCTTCTCGAGCGAAATTGAGGTCGACGGCCAATCTTATACCGAGGTTGGCATCAATGGCTTTGCCGAAACCGAGCTACCGAGGCAATTTGACAGCGCGACATACAATGTTCTTGTGGTAGCGGAAAAGTATCAGACGGGCTTTGACCAACCCAAGTTAGTCGCGATGTATATCGACCGTCGTCTTTCGGGCCTGCAAGCGGTCCAGACACTCGCCCGGCTCAACAGAATTTACCCTGGGAAAGATCGCACTTTCATTTTGGATTTCCGTAATACCGTGGAAGAGATCCAGGAAGCCTTTAAGCCCTACTACAATGTAACCACCCTCGAAGATGTCTCGGACCCGAACCAAGTCTACAACCTTCAGGCACGCCTTCTTTCTTTTGGAGTCCTTGATGCCGAAGAGATAGACCGTTTCGTTGATCGTTTCATAAATGCGACACGCCGTGTGGATGAACGGCCCGTTCTGGAAGGCGTCGTACGACAAGCGATCGCTCGCTTTACGAACAACTTAGACGAAGAACAGCAGGAGGAGTTCCGCCAAGTCCTTGCTTCATTCCTGCGTTTCTATTCATTTATCGCGCAAGTTGTCCCACTTGGTGATACGGACCTTGAAAAGCTGCATGTTTATGGGTCGTGGCTGAAGCGTATGTTGCCAAGCCGTCAAGCACCGCAGGGTGAGGATGTCACGGACGACATGCTCGAACTCGACGCTTACAAGCTGGAAAAGCAAGGAGACCCGCAGGATGCGAGTCTCGGTGCCGATGACAACGCCTCATTGAGCCCAATCGACCGTTTTGGCGCGAATCCATTTACGGAAGAGGAAGCCAAGACCCTTTCCGAAATCATCGAAGCGTTCAACTCCCGGCATGGGACAGAGTTCAGCGAGGAGGACTATATTCGCTTCGAGGCCGTAAATCAGGACATCCTTGATGATGAAGCCTGGGCGGAAATGCTTCGGAACAACGATCCAAGGGATGTCCAGCCGCGATTTGAGGCCGAGTTTGTCCGACGCACGATCCAGGCGTTTCAGCGAGATGGGGCAATGCGGAATGCATTTATGCAGGACCAAGAAGCACGCGACATGCTGATGCAGTTGATGTTCCGACGCGCGGTGCGCGGTGCTGGGCAAGCGGCTTAGGAACGAAATCCGCACTGAAATGTCGGCACACTAATTATGTCGTCTTCGACAAAAGACTGGCCCTACAGAACCGAAGAACATGCCCATTGCAAGGACTTACGCTTGGACAAGAAGAACGAGAACAGGCCAACGATATCACGGCGAACAGCCCGCGTTACGGGACGCTCAGCGCTGTTCTTGGCCAAGGTAACCGGTAAAGCAGGATGGGCTATCGCTAAGCCTGTGGCGCGCCAAACAGGCAAACTGGCCGCGAAGGGCGGTAAAGCCGTCAAGGATCATGCGGTCGTGAAATATGCAGAGTTTGAACTGAGACATGACAACTACACGCAGGAGAATTTTTACGAAAAAGGCGCGATGGCCTTAGAGGACCTCGTCGATGCGCTGTTAAATGAGAAACAAGGAACTTCAGCAAGGATCGTAAGGGCGCTATCTGTAAAGCTGGCTGCTGCAGGTACAACTGCTGGGCTATTTTCCATCGCATCTATTCTTGGAACAGCCAGCACGGGAACCGCGATTTCTTCGCTTTCAGGTGCTGCTTTCAACAGTGCCGCGTTGGCATGGATTGGAGGCGGCGTTGCGACCGGTGGATGGATTGTCTTGGGTGCCGCAGCCGCAGGTGGTGCTGTCGCATACTTCGGGACTCGCAAAGTTATCAGCAAATGGACCGGGAAACGACGTAAGAAAAAGTCCTTAGACCCGCAAGAAATGCGATTTGTTGAAACGTGTTTGATGCTCGCGACAGCGTTTCGTGAACGTGCCAATCAGAACGCGACTTTGGACCCGATCACTGCTGAAACCTTGCAGCAAAACTTAAAGGGTGATCTCATGGAGCAACTGGATATCTGCATCGCTAAAGTGGCTGATTGGCCAGATATGCCACTCATGAAACTTGAAGACCGTAAAAAAGACCTGATGGAGCTATTCGACGCCCTATCGACGATCAACAGTCAAAAGCCATCAACCAGAAAGACGACCGCGGTCGCCGCCCCCGTGCTTACAGGTGCGGTATCTGCGACCATATTGAAGCTGATGTCGCCAGATCTGCCATCGTTTTCTGGTAATGAAGAATTGGTCCTTGAGGCGCTGCGCCGATCCAACAATAGCCTCGCCGGTGCCACGGAGGTTGAACTTTCAGCCTATGTGCAATCGCTTTCCATCGATCAAATTGCGGGCCTCAAAAACAATGTGAAGGGCATCTATCACGAACTGGCCTTTCAACAGCGAGAGAACCTTGACGGTGACGAATACATTGTTGAACTCTTCGGCGACACGAACCATGCGGGTGCAGATGTTCGAATAATCAATACCCTGACAGGCGATGTTTCCGAGGTGCAACTCAAGGCCACCAACTATGCATCATATGTGCGCGCGCACAACGAAAGATATGAAGACATCGAGGTTTTGACCACCAGCGAAGTCGCAGAAGCATCGCCAGATTGGGGGTCTTCGGAATTCAGCAACGCAGACCTCACAGAGGACACGACCTTGGCCTTACGAAAACTAGGCCACGATACTGACGCGGACGTGCTTGACAGCATGGGGATCGCCGCAATGGTGTCTCTAACAGTTAATGCAAAGGCCATGTTGAAGGGCGAAGCGCTTTCGGCGTCAGCAAAACAGAAAATAATTCAGGACGGGGTCGTGGCCGCAAGCGTGGCTGGCTTGGTGCAGTTGATTATATAGTCCCAGATTTTTTATGCTAAACATAAACTGTGATCGGGTTCACGGCCCAAAGTCGCCATTCAACGATCAGCCCAAGTTCTGCAATCGCGCCCGCATAGCGGTCGTTCGCGGCACCAGCTCGAATTCGGCGGTGGCAAACCTGCAGTCGGGATTCGGCAGTCACAGCGGGCAAAGCAGGCACTTGGTTTCTTTTGAAGCATAAGCAGCACGCTTTTGCCCCACCCAGTTACGATACCTGCAGAGTTGGAACATACTCATTTTCACTAGTGACAAATTCATACCATTGCGTTGGCGGCAAACCATTCCAACGGTGTCCGAGAGCAACCGCCAACGCCGCCGGTCCAGCGAAGTAACAATCAATCTGGTTCACATTGAATTTGCCACAAGCAGAAGAGATCGCCATCTTTATCGACTGAACTGAAGCTTGAGTATCTTCGGCTGATGTTATTGCTTCAGGCAGATGAATACGCAGGATCTGCTTCGCATCACCTGAAGTCAGTTGTTTTTCCACTTGCTGTGTTGGATCCCTCAAGCATCCGATCGCTACCAAAAGTTTCTCTTCAAAAAGTTGCGCCGGCGGTTCAATCGTCCATTCTGGATACGATTTTCCTGGAATGGGATGGGAGTCAGTATTCCAAAACCCGTCGCGCGTTGGAATCTCAATCTCAAAACCCGAAGCCGATCTGAAGGCCGCGCCAATCGCGAATCCAGTGGACAATCGGTAGCGACCAGAAAGGACAATCCTAGTGTGACCGTTAGCACGACACCACTCCGCAGCTCTATTAAGCGGCTGCAGCAGCTTTGACTTCCAAACATCCGGCAGAGGATATGCAAGATCACCTCCGCTGAAGAGGTGGCCATCAATGTCAATGCAATCTACTTCTTCCGGTTGCTCCCCGGAAAGGATCCGGACTGGGCATCCTTGGGAAATTAGCAGTTCCGGTAGGATTGCACTAAAGAGATCGATTAGTACCGCTCTATCAACCATTTCACCGACAGCGTTTGCGAAAACCTCGTTGAGCTTCTGGAACAGGCCTCGCGCTGATCGAATACAAAAATCGGACTCTGGGTAGGCTTTGCGCAGCTCCTCTGAGAACGCCGACGCAGCAGCGCTTTGGTCATGCAAACTACGCAGAAAGAGGTTAGCGTTCTTTGCAACGAACCGGCCAAGACCACCGGAGAATTCGTCTTCAAGTTTCGTCTGAAACGCTCGATCATTGGCGTCCGTAATATCCGTAAATGGTTGGTAAAACCGCCGCGCCCGTTCTATTCGCCCGGCATCTCGCTCAAGCCAACGTAATGCGGTTGGCAAGGCTGGCGTGACGAGCGTTTGTATCAAAGCAGTGTTGGGATAGTGTGTGTTATAGGTCTCAAAGTTCTCGAACACTTCAACGATCTCACAGCGTGTAAGATGCCCTGACTTTGCCTGAAACCTCTCAAGTACATGGCCATGCACAGCATGAGGCGAGAAGAAGCGCGCTTCAAAATCCTCCAGCGCTTCGACTGTCAAACCTTCGAATGCAGGATTTTTTAGCCAGGCTGGAATACGGCAAATCGCATCCCACCTTTGATAGTCAAAACCATCAATTGCGATTATGCCGCCCATCCCTGTCTTGTCGATCAAGCTAGGTGCGTCACTCATTTCTAACCTCTATAAGAATAGGAAATTCTTGGCCTTCAGGATCAAAAAGCCACCCCCCAAGTTCCAATGATTGCCCAGCCAGTTTGCAAATCAGCAGAAGTGCGAATTGACCTTCAAAATCCTGACTCGCAACCAGCTCACGCATTGTTTGTACATCAGTGTTACTCGGATGGACGGCAAAAGACGGATGACTATGCCATTCGCCAATGTAGTTGAATCTCGTGTATTGATGCCGTGTCCGATCAAAGAACGCCAGCGCGTCAGTCGCAGCTTGCACTAGGTCGACTAAGAAGCGAGAGATTGTCCCAGGGCGCTTCTGAAAGGTAAAGTCAGATCCTAGGAAGTCTGAGGGTGCTATTTGCTCGCCGTAGATCTGTCCACCAATTTCCTTTGCCCCTGCCTTCTCCAGAGCTGTTCTTAAGGAGCCGACCTGTTCATGGGGTATCGTTAGTTTCACCAGATATCCCCTCAAGCAGTTCCTTCTGAAATTCAGTTAGTTGCAAATCAGTTTCGAGCCCATCTGCGGCCTTGGTTGGACCTCCGACATCCAACTGCCAATTGTGGCCATACCCACCAAAAATCCATTCCTTCTTTAGGCCAACCAACAACCAAGCATGTGGACCCAAACTAACTTCCGGATCGAGTATATCAATTGCCACACGCGCGGCATGCCCAGATGCAATAGTGACTGCCGCATCATCGGCCACTACAGGCGCACCTTCTTCACTTATCGCCTCATAAGGACGATGCCCTGTTGATGGTGGGACCTTATCTTGTTCGTTGCAAAACGCCACGTATGCGCCATAGCCGTCGCTGTAGCTCGCATCGATCTCAGGAACGGCGCGAGCTATCAAACAACCAAACCCACCTTCAAATACCTTCGCTGACAAGAACGGCATCTTATTATAGTCTGCAAGAGCACCTAAAAACCGCGACGTCGCTTCATCCCCACTCGCATCTATCAGCAGTTCACAGTCGGAAAGACAATCAACTATCTTCGCTTGGTATGATGTCGAAAGCTGCCAATTTAGGTTGCTATCAATAACAAGAACATTCGTACCATTGTAGATTTGAAGAAGTCGGCGCTTCATGGCATGGACCTTTCGAAACCCAACATCGCGCCAATCTAGCACATGACGTTCAAGGTTCTCTGGTAAGAATACATCGCCGTCAGCCAGGACAAAATTACGAATGCCTGACCGAAGTAGGGTTTCGGCTAACTTTGATCCAACCGAACCAACCCCGACAATACCAACTGTCTTGGCAGACAACGCATCGCCATGACCTGACCGCTCGCCAAATGCGTTGTTAAGAACAATCCATTTACGCGGATATACCCCATCATTTTTTGGGCTATGGAATGCGACCGGCTCGTCAGTGCCACACACAAACACGACACCTTCTTCGGTGCCGATGCCTTCAAGGGAAACACCAAGTGCATCTGCGAACTCTTCTCGTGTGCCACTAACTTCTTTCGGTGGAGCATTCTTCGTGACCAAGACTTTTACAGTGATCCGCCAAGTTCCAAGGTCGAATGATGCGGGATGCTCTTTTCGCGCTCTATCTGCGCTGTCGGTCACCATTATCGGCCAGACATCATCCTCAACAGACCAACGAATGGCCGCGATATCATCGTATACACCGGCCTGGAGCCGTGCATAGCAGGCTTTGCTTACCAAGATTGGGTGCTGCTTCCAGTCGTATCTCTGAATGTCATTGACAAGGTGAGCCGACGGAACCGTCTGCTTTTCCCCTTTGCCCAACGGGTTCTCCTGATCCAAGAGATTGTAAGCGCTCTGCAAAACATCTGCGCCGGTCGCATTGGGATCCCAGTTATCTGGGCGAAGCTCCAAACAGAGCGTGCCACCTGCACCATATTGATGGTTGCTCCATCTAACATCAGGGTCTTGCGGAACAACCCAAGCAGGAACCCAAGGAAACCGATCAGGATATAGCAGTCGGACAGGATAGATGTGGCCATGCGCGACCAGATCACCTTCCATGCTTAGTCGACCACCGTCAATCTTCCAGGTCGAGAGTGTGAACCAACTCACTTCAGCTACCAGGGCTTCAACAGCCGCCTTTTCATGCTCAAGCCTAGTTGGATCTGTAATCCACCAGAACTTCATGCAAAGCCCCGAGGTGTTGTTGCCTTCACAGCCCGATCAGGAAATGAATAGGATTTTTTCTCAATTGGCACGGCGGCGAACGAACTGGTACTCGTGCCTGCAGCCGACTTTTGTGTCGATTTAAATCTGGATCCAAAGAGCTTGCGCCACAGGCGCGTCGCCTCTTCAGTATCGTCTTCCTCTAAAGCCTTTCGAGCAACGGCTGCATGCGTTTTTACACGTGAAATGAAGCTCTTCCAGTTAGTTATCGATACTTTGGAAAGAATGTCATTGCCTGGCATACCAGGATCTTCCAGCCAAGGCTTTTGATCGATAGTCTGCCATATCGCCATACGAGGCAACGATGTTTTCAAGCATTTGCGCGAAACACTCACCATAGTGCGTCTCGGCTTTGGGAGCGTGTCTTGCGACCAAAACTTCAAGCACAAAACCTTTAGGGCGAAGTCCAGAACGATTTTCACGCCGCCACCACTTAAAAAGCTTGACCAATGGTTTGAAGCGGCCATTGAAGTTCGAGTTCTGTTCGCCGCTCCAGCTCGTGTGTGCTGGCGGGTTGGTCGGTGTCCAACCGTCAATTTCCCGATCTGTAATTTTGTAAGCGTCCCAGGTCTTGAACACCGGGACAAGATCGATTTCCGCTTTGTTTGTAACAACACGAATGGAACGCCGGTTGATACGCTCAACTTCATAGTCTTGGTTGCGTGCAGCCTTTGCCAGCAGATTAAGCACAGATGTCGGATCATCTGACTCTGTAAAGTTCGTTTCCAAGATAATATCTACGTCAGCACGCTCATATTCGTCACCTACCCTTTTGGGCCGGATAGCAGTATCTCGGGCATAACTTCCCGCTAAGAAGCTTCCTTCCCAGTTTGCAGCCCAATTTGGATCAGTCTTCAGACTAGATCGAATTTTGACATGCGCATCACTGGAGTCGGACTTCGTGGTCTTGCTTGGTTCGATATCAGTCAGCAGCTCTGTAAATCTTGTGTTTGGAATCATACTGGCACCATAAATTGATTGAATCTCAATATATGGTGGCAACATGTGCTATTAAAGGTCATCGATTATTATTTGGCCGATAGATCTGTATGACATTGGACTGAAGGCGTTGCCATTGAAGTAACTTCAACCGGAACTCACAGAATAACGCTGACGGGCACTGACTGATCTAGGCTTTGAATTTAGAACACCGATTTTGAGGGAATACATATGATAAATCTCACCGACAGAGAGAAGGAAGCCATCTCGAACATCAATGAGCGCGAGTTAGAAACCCTCATCGATCAAGCATTGCAATACGAACGTGCAGCCGGGCTTCATCAGTTGTTTCCTTCGGACTGCGGATCTTACTTGGCAGCCGAGCTCCATAAGTTTGAACGGTCTCTCAGAGAACTCGCTGTGTCTAGGTCAGCCAAAAAGCGTGATCGAAAAAGGTCAGAAGCAGTGCGTGCCGGAAGAAATCTTTCATTTGCCCTTTCACAGATGAAGGCTCGTGTGAAGACAGAGGTTGAGGATGGGCAATTGTTCTATGTCGATGATCAAATATATTGGCCCCATCACTTCAGCAAAGAGCTTCGAGTCAGCGTATCGTATAAATGGCGTCGGACAGTTGAAGACCCATGGGCTTTCGGACGTATTGAATTCCACCATCAGCACAACCCGCGCCCTGACTACACCTCGCAACGCCCCAAAAGGAAGCCCAGTGTGGCGAAACAAAAACAAGACCTGCAGGACACGCTATCCAGGGAGTGGGAGCATCTAAAAGACTTGGCGCTGTTTTCTGTTAGGGACTTTTTCAGGGCAGGTGGGAATGGAAGTGAAATCCCTGCTTCATTCCAAGCTGTTGTGGACCCACGCACTTCAAGATTGAACAATTTCAGTGCCAAGTTTTGGGGTGAAGCAACTTAAGAATTCCCGCTGCTTAAAAACACACTGCTGAATCTCTGATACCTCATGACGTTAGAAAAAACGTTGCATCCGCAGCGAATGTCGGCTGGCCGCCCTCTCTGCAAATATTTGCAGTCAATGTAGCCGCTTTAGTATCTGACACACAACGCCATCGCACCTAGCTTTTCCACACGCAAGTTTCCCGCAAGTATGAAACCGATTCATCAATTAACTCACCCGCATACCCCACAGATACGTTGCTGATATCCGTGCCGTAAACTTTCGTACGAAGCCGTCGATGTGAGTGGCCAAAGAACCATGCATTGGGCCGATACTGAATGAGCAGATCACTCATGTCTGAGTGGAACGCAGCAGAAAGCGTGTCGATCTCGCCGGCGACCGCCCGATGGGGACCGTGATGAGTGATGACGACTGTTTTGCCACATGCTCCCATAGGATGTTGGTCGGCCAGACTACGGGTGAGCCAGGCGCGATGATCCTGATGAACGCGCAGTGTTTCGCTGGGTTTCAACCGCCGTTCCGGCCGCATAATTGGGATACCGACTTCGGGCATGTTGGGATCCAGTGGCGCACCGATCACGCCATAATCTGCCATGAGTAAGTTAGCAGTGTGCATCGCAATGGATGCTTCGCCCAAAAGATTAAAATCCGTCCACAATGTGCAACAAAAGATACGCGTATCACCATGCCACAGAGCTGTTTTCTGTACGAAATGGGCGCCCGCATTTTTTGCCACTCTTTCGAGCTTATAGTCGTCGCTCAGGTGAGCACCGTAATAATCGTGATTCCCAGGCAACGCGTAGATTCGTTCTGGCTGAATGAACTCTGACAGGTATTGAAAAACCTGCGCCCAGCGATCAGCGGGACCGTTTGTGAGGTCGCCAGCGAGGATCAAAGCGTCTGCATTCCAGACGATGTCCTGCAAGTTCCATTGATCAATAGGGCACAAGGCAAAGCGTCGATAGCTGTCATAGTGCAGGTCGCCGAGAACGACTACTTCGCCACTTTGATATGGGATAATTTGATATTTCATGGTGCGACCTCAGCTCAGCAGGGGTTGGTTGGCGAGCGTCTCGGCGCGATCAAGCATGCGGCTGACGGTACGCAGGCTCAGGTTGGTGTGTCTGATCGTACCGCTCTCGAAGACATCCATGAGGGCGGCCATTGCTGCATCTGGTAGACTGCGGCGATGGCCTTCTGTTTCCGCGAACTGACGCAGCTGGCCGGTTGTCAGGTCCGGCAGGTCTAAGACAACGCAGCGGCTTTGCAGCGGCTCTGGCAGCCCTTTGCGGCTGTTTGCCGTCATGACCCAGTTTACCCAGGAAAGATCGCATTTGATCTGAAAGAACGGGCATTCCCACGTTGCTGCTGTCATGCGTTCCAGCAGCGGCAAAAGGGCCTCTGTCAGCGAATGGCGTGTGCCTTTGCTGGAATGAACGTCTCCAGACTTCTCGACCTCATCGACAATGACAAGTGGTCCACCGTGGCGGTCCCTCAGGACAGTTTGCATCAACTTGCCCGGGGTAGCACTGGACCAGCCGCGTTGAGAGCCGACGATGGCAAATGTTGCGGGCTCACCGGTCGCGTCGATCATCGTCGTAGGTACTGCGAGATGATGAGCAAGACGGCGCGCCCAATAGCTTTTGCCGATCCCAGGGGAGCCAACCAGAACAAGCGGATTGATCCTCAGCCCCGGCAGCCCGTTACGGGCTGATGCGCGCAGACCATGCCAGACTGCTTCGGTTGCGGGTGCCATCCACGGCATCTCGGCGTGCAACGCGGCCGCGATCTCGTCAGCCTCGTGCTCGGTGGCGACGCGGGCCACTGGCAACCCGCCTCTGAGGGATGTGAGCCTGACACGGTTCTCGTCGCTAAGGTGATGCATGCCGGTCAAAAGCTGCTTGCGTTCGAGGAACCACATTGCACGACGCCTGATGCGCCCCATGTCCGCATCACCGACCGAGTCATACGGATACACCCGGTCTTCCTCCGCCAAGCGACCCGCCTCTATCTCAATCCGCTGTGCCCTTTTGCGGGTCGCCTCGAGGAATGTCTTCAACCGAGCCTCCACATCGCGCATTTTGGGCAGGTCGTCGTAGAAGGTTAGGTCATGAAACGGAATTTTGGATTGCGATTTGGTCAAGCTGGAGTCCTTTCATAGCGCAAGGAAGCACCTTGCGTAGTCGCCCGACAGCTAATGACCATCGGACAGATGTGGTATGAAAGGTTCCGGAACCTGTGGAACACTTAGGGAACAAACGGACGAGCAATGCAACCCCGCCGCCAAGCGGTGTCTAAGGCATCATCTTCTAGTACCCAAGAAAGCCGCCACTTTCACAAGTGACTGAAAACATTAAAAAACCATCGACCTCACGGAGGTCGATGGTCATTTGATCTGTGCGGAGTGGTCAAAAAACACCCCATAGTGGCCAAGTTATGTGGGGTCTAACACAACTGTTCCGCCAGTCGGCTTACCCGCACTTACTGTGGCCACAGCTGTTACAGGTCATGCAGCCTTCCACCATCTGCAAGCCAAACTCGCCACAGCTTGGGCAGGGCTTGCCACGGGGCGCGCCGCCCACAGCCATAACTTCAGCTTGCGGGTCGGACTTAAGCCCCATGCCCTCGCCCTCGATGAAACCAATCGCAATCATGTGACGCTCCAGCACGCCGCCAATCGCTGCAAGAATGGAAGGAATGTACTTGCCTTCCATCCAGGCGCCGCCGCGCGGGTCAAATACCGCTTTCAGCTCTTCAACCACAAAGGACACATCCCCACCGCGACGGAACACGGCCGAAATCATCCGGGTCAGCGCCAGCGTCCAAGCGTAATGCTCCATGTTCTTGGAGTTGATGAAGACCTCAAACGGACGGCGATGCCCATTGATAATCACGTCATTCACCGTCAGGTAAATCGCGTGCTCGCTGTCTGGCCACTTCAGCTTGTAAGTTGCGCCTTCCAAGCTCTGCGGACGCTCCAGCGGCTCGGACATGTAGATCACTTCGCCACCATCGGCCACGTGATCGGCTGGTTGCTCGCCCGGCGCCTTCTCGTCGCTTTCCGAAACCGTCAGAACCGAGCCGGTTACGTCGTTTGGACGATAGGTGGTGCAGCCCTTACAGCCCGTGTCCCAGGCCTGCATGTAGACGTCTTTGAAGGCGTCAAAGCTGATGTCTTCCGGGCAGTTGATGGTCTTGGAGATCGAGCTGTCGATCCACTTCTGCGCCGCCGCCTGCATGCGCACATGCGCCGCTGGCTCCAGGGTTTGCGCGTTCACAAAGTAGTCTGGCAGCTCCTTGTCACCAAACTTGTCACGCCACAATTGCACTGCGTAATCAACAACTTCCTCTTCCGTGCGGGAGCCGTCTTTCTGCAGAACTTTGCGGGTGTAGGCATAGGCAAACACCGGCTCGATGCCAGAGCTTACGTTGCCCGCATAGAGGCTGATGGTGCCGGTTGGCGCGATGGAGGTCAAAAGCGCGTTGCGAATACCGTGCTTGGCAATCGCGTCTTTCACGTCCTGATCCATGTCCTGAACCAGACCGCCGTTGACGTATTTCTCTTTGTCAAAGAGCGGGAAGGCCCCCTTCTCTTTTGCCAGATAAACAGACGCCAGATAGGATGCGCGCGCAATCGCTTTCATCCAGGCTTCGGTCTGCGCCGCTGCCTCTTCGGTGCCGTATTTCAGACCCAGCATCAGCAGCGCATCCGCAAGACCGGTCACACCAAGGCCAATGCGGCGCTTGGCTTGCGCTTCTTGTGCCTGTGCATCGAGCGGGAATTTGGACGCATCGACCACGTTGTCCATCATCCGCACCGCCGTGGCCACCAGATCGGTCAGCGCTTCTTCGTTCAGTTCCGCCGCTTTCTCAAACGGGTCGGTCACCAGACGCGCCAGGTTGATCGAGCCCAGCAGGCAGGCACCATAAGGCGGCAGCGGTTGCTCGCCGCACGGGTTGGTCGCTGCGATCTCTTCCACATAGGAGAGGTTGTTGCGCTGGTTGATACGGTCGATGAAGATCACGCCCGGCTCGGCGTAATCATAGGTGCCCTGCATGATCTTGTTCCACAAATCGCGCGCCTGCACGGTGTGATAAACCTTGTCGCCAAACACCAGCTCCCATGGGCCGTCCGCCTTCACCGCTTCCATGAACGCATCGGTCACCAGCACGGACATGTTGAACATGCGCAAACGGGCTGGGTCGGATTTCGCGGTGATGAAGGCTTCGATATCAGGATGGTCACAGCGCATGGTTGCCATCATCGCACCCCGACGGGAGCCTGCAGACATGATGGTGCGGCACATCGCGTCCCACACATCCATGAAAGACAGCGGGCCAGAGGCATCCGCCGCCACGCCTTTCACATCCGCGCCGCGCGGACGAATGGTGGAGAAGTCATAGCCAATCCCGCCGCCCTGCTGCATGGTCAGCGCCGCTTCTTTCAGCATGTCAAAGATACCGGACATGCTGTCCGGCACGGTGCCCATCACAAAACAGTTGAACAGGGTCACGTTGCGCGCGGTGCCCGCACCGGCAGTGATCCGGCCGGCTGGCAGATATTTGAAATCCTCCAGCGCGCCGTAGAATTTCTCTTCCCATTTGGCCGGGTCTTTTTCCACCTTGGCCAGGTCACGCGCGATGCGGCGCCAGCTGTCTTCCACCGACAAATCAATCGGCGTCCCGTCCGCCTCTTTGAAACGGTATTTCATGTCCCAGATTTGTTCTGCGATGGGGGCGGCGAAACGACTCATCGTTGGCTTCCTTGCTTGTGCTGCGCGTTGGTTTAGGGTTTTTTAATCTATATCAAACCAGCGTGATCTGACAACGGCCAAATATGGAAATTTCCGCAAGGAAACCACATTATTTTGGGGTTGAAGGTTGATACGCCCACTATATAATGTAACTTCCGTGCATAAATCTGTGGATAACCTGTGGGCAAAACCGTGCATCTTGTGAAACTTTCGGTCGGCTCGGAGAGCCCCGAAACCCTCGCCGCCTGGCAAGAGGCCAATAAAGCGCGCTTTCCGGATGGGCTGCCCCGCCATGTCACGCGCATGTGGCCTAAACGTGAGGCTGAAATCCTCAACGGTGGCTCAATCTATTGGGTCATCAAGGGCAGCATCCAATGCCGTCAGCGTATCCTACGTCTCGACGAAGTGATTGGATCAGACGGCATTCGCCGATGTGCCATTGTGCTCGAACCGGAGGTACAGCTGACCCAGGCCGCACTCAAGCGTCCATTTCAGGGCTGGCGCTATTTGAAAGTTGAGGACGCCCCTGCCGACCTCCCCGCCAACCGCGCCAATGATGATGTCTTGCCAGACGAGTTGAACCGCGCGCTGGCGGAAATTGGCGTGCTCTAACGCGATGCAACGGGCGTTGCGTTAACTGTTGCGCTCGCCCTGCCCCTTGGAAAACGCACCTCTGCGAAACAGCCGCGATACAGACAAAATACCGACGTGATTTTCGCCGTCTTTTTACCGTTTAACGCAGCAACAAAACGCCCTTAGCGCGTGCCAATATCCTGCGGCGCCACCGACACGGACTTCATCACCGCATAACAGGTCACGCCCTCCTCCAGCGCCAAAGCCGCCGCCGAGCGCCGTGTGATCCGCGCCAAAATCCGCCCTGCTTTGGTGTCCACTGACACAATCGCCCCAGGACCACCTCCTGATCGCACCGACTGCACCCTTCCCGCGACAATATTGAGTGCTGACAATCCCTTAGGCGCCTCTCTGGAGAGGATCACATCATGCGCTGCAACCCGCACGCGCACCTGATCGCCAATGGCATGGGACAGCTGCGGCAACATCAAAGCGACGCCGTTGGCGGATAACTCCGTCAGCCCATCTTCATGGTGCATAACCACCTTCGCGTCCAAAACCGCCCCAACAGCACGCGGCCCCATCGGCGTAAAGCTTGGATCAGACAGCACCTCCGCCGCCGGCCCGACCCGATCCACTTTGCCATCCTTCAGTGCCACCACCGTGGTCGCCAGCCGCGCCACTTCCGCAATCGAATGGGTAACATACAGAATAGGCAGGGAAAATTCATCCCGCAGCCGCTCAAAATACGGCAGGATTTCCGCTTTGCGCGGCTCGTCTAGGGCCGCCAACGGCTCATCTGCGAGGATCAATTTTGGCCGCGCCAACAGCGCCCGCCCAATGGCCACCCGCTGCTTTTCGCCCCCCGACAACTCCGCAGGCCGCCGTTCCAGCAAGCTGCCAATCCCGAGGATCTCCACCACCTGATCAAAGCTCGCGACCTCCGCCCGACCTTTGGCCAACCCATTGCCGTACAACAGGTTATTGCGCACAGTCATATGCGGGAACAGCCGCCCTTCCTGAAACACATAGCCCAGGCTGCGCTGATGTGGCGGCACCCAGCGGCCTGCCGCACTGTCGCTCAAAACCTCGCCATTGACGACAATCCGGCTCTGCGCAGGCCGGCTCAATCCAGCTACCGCATTGATCACAGAGGTTTTTCCGGACCCGGAACTGCCAAACAGAACGGTCAACCCCGCCGCTGCCTCAAAACTCACATCAAGGTCAAACCCCTGAAAGCCTTGGCGGATGTGCACTGCGACGCTCATGACTGTCCCACCTTCGCCGCGATCCGCCGTGCGAGCACTTCAGACAGTATTAACGCCCCCGCAGCCACAATAATGCTGACCACCACAAGCCGCATCGCCGCGGCTTCACCGCCCGGCACCTGCAAAAACGCGTAAATCGCGCTGGGTAAGGTCCGGGTTTGGCCGGGAATATTGCTGACAAATGTGATGGTTGCGCCAAACTCGCCCATCGCTTTTGCAAAGGCGAGCACCATGCCAGCCAACAGCCCAGGCAACATCAACGGCAATGTGACCGTGAAAAACACCCGCATACGCGTGGCCCCCAATGTCGCGGCGGCCTGTTCCAACTTGGGATCAATCGCCTCGATCGACAGGCGGATCGAGCGCACCAACAAAGGAAAGGCCATCACCGCCGCCGCCAGCGCGGCCCCGGTCCAGCGAAAGGCAAAGACCACGCCGATCTCCTTGAGAGCGCTCCCAACCACACCTTGCGTGCCAAAGGTCACCAACAACAAATAGCCGGTCGCCACTGGTGGAAGAACGAGCGGCAAATGCACCAAAACATTAACAAATTGCTTACCAAAGAACTCCCAGCGCGCCAGCGCGTAGGCCACAAAGACACCCGGCACCACCGCGCCCATCATCGCCCAGAACGCCACCTTGAGCGACAATCCCACGGCAGCCCATTCCTGGGGTCCCAGCCAGTCGCTCACTGTGCCTCCTCCAGCACCGTAAACCCACGTTGCGCAAAGGCATGCTGCGCCATCTGACTACCGAGATAGGTCATAAATTCAATGACTTCCGGCCGATCCCGCCCCACCACGATGGCCGCCGGATAGACTATCTCACTGTGGCTGGCCGCCGGAAACTGCGCCACAATTCGCACGCGGTCATCGACCATGGCGTCCGTGGTATATACGATCCCCGCGGAGGCCTCCCTCAAAGCCACCAGCGCCAAAGCCGCGCGCACATTGTCGGTCTCCACCACGTTAGGCTGCACCGCGTCCCAGAGCCCAAGCGATGTCAACGCTTCTTTGCCATAAATTCCCGCTGGCACCGCTTCGACCAGCGCCATGGCGACGCGCCCACTGTTTAAAATTTGAGACAATTCTGCGACATCAGCCTGTTCCAACGTCACCTCTGATGAAACTGGAACTACAAGAGATAAGCCATTTCCAAATAAGGACTTTTCTCCTTCATTGAGGAGCAATCCCTTGCCAGACAGGTAGTTCATCCAATTGACATTTGCCAACATAACCACGTCTGCGGGCGCGCCATACTGCACCTGTCTCGCCAAGGCAGAAGACCCTGCAAAGGACGCGACCACCTCATGCCCACTGGCCATTTCAAACCCGACGATCACATCGGACAAAGCTTCCTGCAAACTGGCGGCGGCAAACACGTTGACTTGCTCGGCCATGGCTTCAGACGATGCCACCGCCAAGCTGCTGAGTCCCATCAAGATCGCAAAGAGAAAAGATCGCAGCATGGAACCCTTTGGTCAGAATTCATTTGAGTGTCTGCATAGGCGTAGCGAATGACCCCCAACCTGCGCAAGGGGCTTTGGCATGGCAGACTGCTGCCAACGCCCCACAGCGCCGTGAAACACGGTAAAACGACGTGACGTGCAGCGCCCCCTTTCCCGAACCATTCTCAACCACATTCTTTGGATCAGGGTTGCCCATCGGTGACGGAATGGGCCAGTGGAAGAAGCGCGGGCAAGCCCACCGAAGCAAAATACCGCGACAACAGTTGATACTCCTCGCGTTGTGCCTGCTGCTGCTGCACTTGCATCACCGCCTGTGACCCTCCCACATCCGCCATCTCCGCTTCAAGTTCCGCGAGAATTTGATCCACCATGGCATTTTCATACAGCACGCCAGGCTGTTGCATAACGGCGTCGGTCACCATTGCCCCGCTCGCTTGTGGGCCCGCCGCCCCATTCGGCGACGCCTGCAAAATCGCCACCGCAGTTTGCGCATCAAACCCCAAGTGGGTGACCAAATAGGCCAATCGATCGCTTGTCTGATCGACCTCAGGCGCCGCAAGCGCGCCAACGCCGGTCAACGCCCCCCCCGCGGTTTCAGGCGCAATCTGGCCCGGCCCGGTTGGCATGGGCACAACACTGCCTTTTGGTTGGAAAAGTGCCACCTGGGCCTGCAAACGCTCCAGAGTTTCCAAAAGCAAGGCCAAATCATCCGATGACGGACTGTCGACAAAATTGCCGTCTGCCCCCCGCCAGGCCACGGCCCCTGCGTCACGTGAAGATGACACCCCAACGCCCGAGCCTTGCGCTTCAACAATCAGATCTTTCAACCCGGCCAGCTCTTGCCGCAATGTGTCTGCATCCAACACATCCGACGGGCTGGCCCCAAAAGGCGACAGAACCGGCTGAATCGCCAGGGGCTGCACCTGTACGGACGGCATGCTGCCCCCGGATACCAAAGCCGTTTGCGGTGTCTGCGCAGGATAGGTCAGCGGTGCCGCAGTGGTGGCCGGTGCGATACCCGAGGCCATGTTGGCGCCATACCCCGGGGCCACGACCTGTGGTTGCGGCATCGGCGAATTCCAGGCCGCCGGCTTTGTCATCCCGCCGGAGGTTTCCGCGTTTGGCACCGGCCAGCCTCGCGGCAACACCGCATAATCCTGCCGCGCCGCAATCCAGCGCAGATAGGCCGTCACGGCGGAAAATCCTTTTAACGACACGCGGGAGACCTCGGTCCCGCCACGTCGTGTGCTCAGTTCACCGCCCGCCCCAAGCAGCAGCTCCAACTGCACATCCAGTGGCTGCAATATCCGTTCCGGCACCTGAATTTCCGACACCCCTTCGGACACAAAGAACATGTCACCGGCCAGGGCATTTTCCAATCGCATCTGCAGTTGGCCCCGGTCGGTCAAAAACACTTCCAACCCGTCCTTGCGCGCCGCACAGGCATAGGTGCGCGGGCGGCATATGACTTCAAACACATCCACATCCAGGCGCGGCGTCGGCGCAAACCGCGCGTAGCCATCCGGATCAAACCGGAAATACACGCCTTCCACCAGACCTTCTTGGAAACTGGGCCAGCCAAAGGCCCCGCGCAGGGCCTGGCGCGCCTCGCGGGCGCCAATGGCAAAGGGAATGGCCGTGTCCAAAATCGCATTCTCAGAAGCAAAAGCTTCGGCGCTGCGGTCGGCCGCGATGGCAGGTTGCCCGATTGCCGGCACCCAACTACCTGTCAGGACAGCCACGGAGAGAAACAGAGTTCGCAGGGAGTATCGCATTAGAAATCAGCCTTCTCTTGTACCGAATGACGCAAAGCGGGAAGCCAATCGTCTTTCTGGGGAGGGTCCGGGTATTTGCGCAGCAATCGGATGTCCTGATCGCGAAACGCGGTGTACCAGACCTCGGTGTCGCCGGTGTACGGCGTCAAAATTGTGCCTTGCACCTTATGCAGCAAGGCGGTGAGGATGATGCCGTTGTTGTTGGCGGTAAAAATGCTGACCCGGCCCTGTCCACGCTCATAGAGCCCTTCGTACATGCCGTTTTCTGGATCATAGAGCTCGATCATCGCCTCATAGAGCACGTCGGTATAGTCGGTTTCCCACAAGGCCCAGAGGCCCAGCGCCGCCTTGCCAGCCACCGCCGCATGATCGGGCACGTAATCCCCGCGCGGCGTCACCGTGTTCCACGGATAACCATCCGAAAAAATCGTGTCATAGGTGAAATACGGCGGACCTTTGACGTTGTGCTCGGACCGCGCCGTCATAAACCCGGTCTGCCGCCAGCGGTTTTCCTGCACCTGATAAATCCGGTCTGCAAACTCCGCGCGCCAGCCATCGGTGTGCACCCACTCCGGACTGCTGTCGTCATGCGGCATGTCAAAGCCCAGCTCCAACCCGTCCTGCAGGTAACTTTCGGTGACCACGTAGTTCTGGGAGTGGAATATCCGCGGGTCACGTCCATCATAAGGCACCTGAATGCCAAAAATCGACGCGGTCAAGAACGGCTCCGCCCGATGCGCCAGACGCGGCCGAAACCCCCAGAGCGCAAAGCCTTTTGCGGCATATTCCTCATAGCCTAACCGGCCTTCCTGCGCATAGACCGTCTCGTCGGTTTCCTTGTCGACATAGGCACCAAACATCAGCCCTTCCTCATCAAGCACATTGCGGAAATCCCATTTCAGCAACACGGAATCGATGGTATTGGCCAAATAGGGGTAACGGTTTTTGTAGATCCGCATCCACACCAGGAACCGCCCGATATCCAGCGCCGAAAACCCGATTTCCCCGGGCTTGTTGGTGTAATCGACCTTGGCGCCGGTCTGGGTGTGATACACTTTGTTGGGCAGCTCTTTGCGGAACAGATCCAGCCCTTTGACGGTGGTCAAAAGCTGTGTGATCCGCTGGTCAAATTCCGGCTTCTCGATAAGGCACAATTCATAAGCGCTGACCAATCCCGCCATATAAGATGCCGTATCCCAAAGCGTGGTCGACGGGTAATTGCCCACCGAATTGGCCAAGCCGGTGCTTTCCTGGGTAAATTGTTCAAAGTAGTGCCAGGCCACCTGCGCCGCACGCAATTCGCGTTCGTTCAAAAATCCGCGGCGGCTCCGGTATTTGCGCACATAGGCATTGTGCTTGTCATAGCCATGCGGCGCGTTTGCACCGCGCGGCAAATCGTCAAAGAAATCCGCTGGCATCTCACACATGCGCGGCGGCTTCTCCCGACGCTGCTCGTCATGCACCATACTGCTGGTCACACTGGGCAAATTGCCTCGCATCAGCGCAGGAATCTCATCCAGCGCCCCCCGGCAATGATCGGAATAATCTCTTCTTCTTGCGCCAGAAACACGCGACGCGCAGTGATGCCCACCGCGTAGCTCGCCCCGGCAATTCCCAGGACCACAACACAGAACATCAAGACACCCAGAACCGGCGCCCGCTTGCTGGAACCAACAGCACTCTTCATCAAACACACTCCTGACGGAACACAAATATGAAACCGCAAAATGGTTAAGAATTAGCAACTGAAAAATTATCGACACCCAAAAACAGAAAATGGACAAAATAAGAACAAAAAATAAATTCAAAAACACATTTTTAACCCGCCACCGCTACCATTTCCCTATTCTTTGTGTAGCTGGGTGTTGTTTCTATGTCTCATGATCGCGTGCTGCCTGACCTGCCGATTGACGCTGTTGGCACGGCGCCAACCGGCCCCTTACCGTTTCGCGACCGCACCATCCCCATGTGGACCCACGCGGTCTCCTTCCTGTTTTCGCTGGGCGGCGGGATCTGCCTGCTCGCCGTGGCGGTCTTTGTGGTGTTCTTTTACGAGTTGGTGGCGCAGGACGGGCAACGTATTTTGGCACCGCTCCTGGCCTTTGGTGCGCTTGTTCCCATCCTTGGCATTATTATTTTCGACGTGGGCCACGCCCGCGCCCTTGCGGGCTATCGCCACATCCGGCGCCGCAACGCTGTGACCGGCCAAGCGCTGGTGGCTGTGCTTGCCGGCGGGGTGTTTGGCTTCTTGCACCCGCTGGTTGCCGTACCTTTTGCCATCGGCGGCGTGTTGAGCTGGATCCTGTGTGGCATCGCCGCCCGCTGGACCCGCCGCGAGCCGATGTGGGAATTCCTGCCGCAAGAGGCCACCAGCTTTCTAAGTGGTCGCGATCAGCACGCGATAGACCTGGCCAACGCCGCGCGGGGCGACAGCGCGCTTTTGGAAGCACTGCAAAAATCCCTCGCGTTTGGCGGGTTGGTTGCTGGCTTTGCCGTCGCCAGTTGGCTCACTGCGCTGGAAGTGATCAATGTGGCGGCCATCGCCACCATTGCGCTGGTGACCTATTGGTCCGTCGACGCCTTCTTTGCCTATTTCCGGCAACGCTCCGTGGCCGACCCGGAGCGATTGGGCCGCGCAGATGAGGTTGTCTGCCTGCCACCGCCCTATTCCGCAGATCCAGAAGGCGACGAAACCGCGCTGGTGGTGAATCATCTTTCGGTACGCGCACATACAGGGACTCCTTTGCTGTCTGACGTGTCCTTTCGCGTGGATCCCGGTGAAGTGATCGGCCTGTCCGGTGACAGCTTCTCAGGCAAATCCCTGCTGATGAGGGCCCTACACGCCCCACACGATCTCACCGGCCTTCAAGTGGAAGGCTTTGTGGCCCTGCAAGGCGCCCCACTTTGGGGCCGAAGCGGCGAAGAGCGCCCAATCCAAAGCGTTCTGGTTCCGCCAGACACCTTGGCTGTCCCCGGCGGCGGCGCGGCCAACCTGTCTTGTTTCAGCGGCGAGGCGCAACTGGAGCGGGCTCGCAAGGCCTTGCAATCTCTGGTTTTTACCGCCGACACAGTGGACCGCATCCTGTCTGCACCGGATGTGCGCCATCTGTCCCGCACCGAGCAAAAGGCGCTCTCGCTGGCCCGTGCGCTGGCCTTGCGTCCTGGATTGTTCCTGATCGACCGGCCCGAGGACGGCGCCAGCGAAAGCCTTCTGGCGGCGCTGGGGGATCGCCTGCGTGCCGAAGCCCGCCTGGGGCACACCACGCTTTTGGCCACCGAAAACCGCCAGTTGCTGGAACGCTGCGACCGCCTGTTGATGATGCAAAACGGCCGGGTGATTGAATTTGCCTCTACCGCCGAGATCCGCGCGCGCCTGTCTTCCGGCTGGAGCCGCTTTGTCACCACCCGCGAACTGGACAACGAGGAGGCGCTGGACGCCTGGCTCTGCAGCCAGTTCCGGCGCGACGGCGACGAAGGCAACCGCCGTGCGGTCTGTATGGTCGCCAATGAAATGCTTGCTGTGGCCTGCCAATCACCCAACGACAGCGATGCGCCTTCCGATGACATCTCTTTTGAGTTCAAGCATTTTGTTGGACAATGCCAACTGCGCATGCTGGATCCTCGGCTCGCCCTGTCCTCCGGCGCGATGCACAAAGCCCGGGTGGCGGCCGACACATCTGTCGAAGGCGAACGCCTGTCGCCGCTGGCCAAAATCATGCGCGACAGTCTGGATGTGCAAACCGGCGGCGAAGAGGGCCAGGGCTATCTCCAAGTCACCATGAAAACCTACGATCCGCGGCTGCTGGAAAAACGCAAAGGGCCTGCAGATGTTTCGACCAAAACTTGATCTGCGCCCGCCGCGCAGCCTGAACCCTTTGCAAGGCATGTGGGTGCTCTGGGCGCTACTGGCGACCAGCCTCCTGTTGATCAGCGCCTGGGCCTTTGCCACGCGTCTGCCAGTCCAGGCCGCCCGCACCGTAGCCGGCACCTTTGAGAGCAAGACCCCCGCCGTGGAGGTTGTTCTGCCGGCGGATGTCGCCTTGGCCGAACTGCTGATCGACAACGGAGATCAGGTGGCCGCGGGGCAAAAGCTGGCCCGCCTGGATCAAACCGCGCTGCATACCCTCTTGCACGCCTTGCGACAGGAGCTTGTCATCAATGCGCAAGCCAATGCCTGTTGGCGCGAGGCCGCCCTCCCCGCTGCGACCTCTGACGCACAAATCGACACCGCGCTGCACAGCTGCCACAACGTCAAACGGCAAGACCAATTGGCCCGAGAGCAGCTCATGCATCGTCGCGAAAGCTTAAAGCGGGAAACCGCATTGGCCGTACGTGAGTTGGTGCTGCGGGCCGAAAACACCCCACCATCCGTGCGCAAGATCCTGATGCTGCGCGCCGCGCTGGAACGCGAAACCCTGAACAGTCTGGTGCGGGATGTGGAATTTGAACTGGCACAGTTGGTGCAAACCCAGGAAGCCGACCGCCTTGCACAGGTGGTTGCGCTGGAGGTCGAGGCCGCCGCGCTGCAAACCCGCGTGGTGGAGCTAGAAGAAATTGCGGCCGCACCCTGGCTTTTTGCACCAAACGACGGCCGCATCGAACGGTTGCGCCGCCTGCCGGAAAACGCCGCGCGCACCTGGGATGTGACCCTAGCACAAATCCACACGGACGCCCCCGACACCTATGAAGCGCGTTTTGTTGTTCCTGTGTCAGAGGCAGAGTCCCTACACGTTGGTGATCCGCTGTTTGTCACTCTTGCCGGACTGCCACATCCCCACAACCACTTCCCTGCCAAGGTGCAGACCATCTCGCCAATTGAAACCAACGGCACGTCTGCACGCGAAGTACACGTGCGCCTCACAACACCCGGCCCGCAAATGCAAAATGCCCTGCGCGGCCTATCCTCTGGCACGCGTTCCACCATGCAGGTCGACTTGCCTGCCCAACGGCTGGGCAGCATTTTGACCGGCGCCACGGATCGGCTACTAAGGTCCTTCTGAAAAACCTGCCATCGCCCCTAACAAAACGCAAAAGGAAAAGGCTCCGGCATATCGCCGAAGCCTTTTCCTTTTGCGCAGGCCGCCGTTGCCACAGCCTCACCGAGCCTTCAACAGCGGCCCTTTCAACTTATAATGCAACGCTTCCAACACCACCGCATTGGTGTTGAGCGTCAAAGCTGTGTTGATCCGCCCATCCAATTCATAGCGCCCGGCGTACCAGCCTTGCTCCCCGGCCAATGGTGCCAGGTCCGCCAAAACGTCCTGCGTGTAATTGGTCCCATAAAGCGCGTCCCAGCCAAAAGCTGCCTTTAGACTAACCGTGCGCAGCTCCTGATGAGCGCTGCCGTCCTCAGCCACCACCGCCCAGTCCGCGCCAATGCCAAACACCGCTCCATAGAGGAAATGTGGCGCCTGATCGATGTGATCCTCGCTGACCATTGTCGCCTTGCCGGTGTGCCGCGCCCGCGCCTCCTGCGCCTGGTAAATCCGACTGGCTAATAGTTGCCCTTCGCCATTCAACCCAGTCTCAAACGCCTGCAAAATATACGGCTCGCTCACCACCGGGGTGATGGCGCCAAAATCCTTGGCCAGGCGGCGGTCCACCGCCACTTCCACCCCAGACACCTCTTCCCACGCCATGATCGGCCGCGCGGTGCTGGCGTCCAATACGTCCAAGCCCCACAGCGCGGCCGCGCGCGCGCCATATTGCTCATATCCAATACGCCCCTCCTGATGATACCGCGTCTGGCCGCCTTCCCGGCTGCTGCCCCAAAGCCGCCCTTCCGCCGTCATCGCCGCCAGATCCCAATCCGCCAGCAACGCGCGGATCCGCGGGCCATAAGTTGGCTCACGAATTTCCAAAACCCGCAACGCCATCAACAACCGCGCCACATCCAACGCAGACCAGCCAATGCCCTCAGGCACTGGCGTGTTGGCATAGTCCACCATTGCAAGGCTACACGTGTCATAGGCTTTGTTGGGCAACTGCCCGTCAAACAACGGCAAGCGCTCCAGTCCGCCCAAAAACGCCGCACTACGCTGTGCAAACACATCATCCTCAAGGATTCCCAGTCCCCGCGCCGCCAAAAGCGCCAACAGGTAGCTGCCCTGATCCCACAAGGTGGCACTGGGGTGGTCGTGGATCGCATCCACAAAGCCACTTTCCGGCCGGTAATGACTCTCAAAATACCGCCAAGCGGTCGCCGCTGCCGCCCAATCCTGTTCGGTCAGCCCCCGCGCCGGCTGCATCTCCAGACCTTCGGCCTGCGGCAACTCTGCCAAGCTGCTGTCCCGCATCACCCGGCCCCAGGTATCTTGCTGCGTGGCAAGGCCTGCGGTCAGCAAAAGGCCCGCCAGAAACGCAAAACTGCCGCGGTTGCTCCGATTGGGCCTCTCAGCCCGCGGGGAATTGGACACCATGGGGCACCTCCGAGGATTTGGATTGAGAAACAGAAAGGTGGCGTGCGTTGAGCTGCGCAGGGGAACGCCAACGCGCCATGTGCAAAGCCCGCGCCACAAGCCGCATATTAATGAGCAACCAGAACAAGTTCACCGACAACAGCGCACTGCTGTAGCCAGGCGTATTCTGAACCGTTTGCCAAATACCCCAAAGGGCGGCCACGAGCATGATCATCAAAAGGACCACATGCGGCCACACCATCCACAGACTGGCGCTTTCGTTTAACCCCGGGACTTTGGGCGTGGGGGCAAACTGGGGTTTCTGCCGCCGCAACACACAATACAGCGCCCGCCACTGCACCGGCAGTGCCACAACCGCCATCACTCGCCCCGCGCCGATCGCATGCCCCTTGCAGGCTGCCACCATGGCCAACTCGCCAAGGATCACCGCAGGCAGAAAATGCTGAAAGAATTCCATCGAGTAAGCCCGCACCGGCGCCAAACCTGTGAAAAGAGACACCACCGGTGCCAAAAGCAAAACCGGAGCCCACAGCGCGCTGAAATACGACCAGAAGGTCGCGCCATAGTGCAACTTGTGCCGCCAGCTCAGCCCGCGCCGGAAAAGCGGATTGTCCCAGACAGCAATATCAAATGTGCCGCCGGCATATTTAAGCCGCTGCGCCGCCCAGGCCGACATGCTCCAGGGCGACAGCATGCGCGCCTCGACCTGCGGATGGTAGACCGAAGTCCAACCAGCCTCTCGATCCGCATGCAACAAAATCGATGTGTAGAGGTCTTCGGACACGTGAAACCGATAGGGCTGCAACGGATGTGCAGCCAGACGCGCTGTGTCGCTCAGGGACAACTTGCCAGCCAGCACCAGCTGCGCCTTGTCGCGCAAAGCCGCATCAAAAACCGCCTCTCGGCGATGAATGGAGGCCGCACCACAACAAAACGACGCGCCATTGCGGTCGCGCCGCCGTTGGATCACGTCAAAAAACACCGCCGGATCGGACATAAACGGATCCGCGCCAACACGTGTTCGTCCGCTGATCCAGGTGGCAAGCTTCGCAAATCCAAGCACCGCGACCCCTGTCGTTTTGGGCCACGCCCAGGCCCAGCGCGGCAGTTTCCGCGCCATCCAGCTTTGCCATGTTTCGCCGTCTGGCAGGTCATAAAACCAGTGCGGCGTCTGCACCCAGGCCACATTGGGGCTCTCAAAATACCCCAGCGTATTTTGCAAAAATGTTGGAAGAAGGCGGGTATCTGCATCACAAATCACCACAAAATCGCCAGATGTGCGCAACAGCGCATGCCGCAAATTCCCGGCCTTAAACCCCTCGTTGGTGCGGCGCGCAAAATAGCTGATCCCGCGCCGCTCCGCCTCCAGCGCCATTTCAGCACGATCCCCGTCATCCAGCAAACACAACCGCACCCGCACGCCCTCTGGCACCAGCACCTCAGCCGCCGCAGTTAGGGATGGACGCACCACCTCAATGGGTTCATCAAAGGTGGTGACAAACACATCAACGGTTGTGGCTGCGCGCGCTGCTACGTCACGGACTTTCCCTGTTTCCACAGGCATTTCTGGCCGCTCCGCTTCATCCCAAATGTCAAAATAAAACAACAGCGTGCCGACAAAAAACAACGTCTCCGCCACCGCAACACTCACCGAAAACACCCAGGCCTCCGGGTTCAGAGAAACCGTCCAGCGCCATTGCAAATAAACGGCCCCTGCGGCCACCGTGGCACCGGCCAGAAAATGCCAGATCCGCCGCCGCCCCGCCCTCAAGGACGTAAACACCGGTGGTTGCCGATGGGAAAAGGCCTCAAAATACGGCAGGGGCATCACAGACAATTCTCCAACGAAAAAAGATTCAGCGCGCGTTGGCTTGTTGATGATCGCGCACAAAAGCCTCCAGAACCCGCAGGATGGCGTCCGCCTCGGTGCCTTGATGGTCCTTGGCTGTGGATCCGGTGGAATAGGACCACACCCCAGCCGCCACTTTGATGCGCAAATCACGGGTCAACAAAACTTCCTGAGACAGGCTGGCAAACACAGAATACTCGTATTTGCAGAGGTCATCGGGATCAGAAAAGGAAAAATAGAGGTTGAGTGTCGGCTGGCCCGGCACCAGATGCAGCTGATCTTTGGGCACCACCCGAATGCCTGCCTCCCGCAGGCGGCCCACATAGGCCTTGTGCAACCGGCTGCCAAAAGTGGCGTCAAATCCCGGCGGCGGTTTCAATGTGGTCAAATCCAGATGCAACTGTTTGACGCCCCGCAAAACCTCGCCCTTTTCTGACCGCGGCAAGGCGCGCGGGTCAAACCCAAGGCTCAGCGCCGCTTGGTTTTTTTGACAAATCACCGGCGCGTCCGGATGATCGCGCGGCAGGGTGCCAGCTCGCGGTCCCCCATCCCGCACCCCAAACAGACGATAGATGAAACCGGTGTTGCTCGTGTCCAACGGGCGGCTGGAAAAACTGCGCCGTTCCTGACATTGCGCGCCACCGGGGCAATGGCTGCCAACAAAGCTCACGCGTTCCCACAAAATCCAAAACCGATCCTTCGCAGCGATTGTACTGGACGTGTCCGCATGACCGACGGTACCGAAAATGTGACCCAGCAAGACGGCAATCGCACAAAGCCTTGCACCAGCGCCCCCTCGCATCTTCATCGCGCGGCTCCGCCGATCTTTTGATCCGTAAAGGGTAGGGCCACCAACGTTCCGGTGCAGTCCGGCACTTCCGCCTCGATCCCTTCCAGCGGTGTCAGTGGCTGTACCCGACTGTCCGCAAAACGATGGTCCAACGCCCACTCCGGCGCGACAATCATGTCGTCCACCCATGTGCCCGCACCAACCCGTGTTTGCGCGCTGATCACTGATCGACGTACAAGGCTGCGACCACAAACACGTGCCCCCGTCCCCACGACCACCGGCCCTTCCAGCTTGGCCCCCGCCTCGATCACCGCATCCGCGCCGATGAAGGCCGGCCCGACAATCACCGCCCTAGGAGAGACTTCCGCCCCATCCGCTGCCCAGACGTGGCGCCGCACCAGATGTCCCAATGGCATTACCCCCGGAATCAACCCACGTAAGCCGCGTGACACACCGGCAAAATAGTCTTTTGGACAGCCCATATCGACCCAACTGAACGGCGCGTCATAAACCTGCAGATGCGCGCCTGCCGCCAGAAGGCGCGGCAGAAGGTCCTTGGCAATGTCCTGGTCCGGATGTGGCGCAACATGTGCCAACGCCCGGGGCGACATCACATATATTCGGCTGCTGGCCAGACGGGACGGTGCCTGCGCGGGGTTTGGCTTTTCGACAAACCGGCAAATGCGCCCAGCGCGATCGGCATCAATGATCCCATATTTCTGAACCTGATCCGGGGGCACTTTTTGGGCAGCAATGGTGACATCCGCCCCGCTGGCGCGGTGTTGCTCGAGAAGTGCGGCCACATCAATGTCGGTGACCGCGTCGCCACAAAACACCAGGAAATCCTGGTCAAAAGCGCTGTGATTGTGATGCAAGTGGCGCAGTGTACTCGCCGAGCCCAAAGGGGCGGCTTGCCATGCGCCGTCCCGCCACACGCCTTCGTTCAGGAACTGAACACTGCGCAGCGGTGAGCTGCGCACATGCGCGTGAAACTGTGGCGCAAGATGGCCCGGGTTCAGGATAAAATCCCGAATGCCAAAGCCTGCCAGATGCCGCATCACATGGTCCAGCACCGGGCGCCCCAGAAAATCCAGCAACGGTTTGGGGGTCTGAACACTCAACGGGGCCATACGGCTGCCCGCCCCGGCCACAAGGATCACCGCCTTCACGCCGGCAAGCTGGCGGGAGCGAAACGTGGGGGCCACAAGCGCCTCTTTGCGCGACTTGAACAGCGTCAACAAAGACGCCAGCGCGCAGCGGGCGATATCCTGCTCCACCCGATCTCGGGCCCCAAAAAAGCCAACCGCCAGCCCCTGCGGCGCCTCGCTTTGAAACTCCACCAAGGCTGCCAGCCCTGACCGCGCCACCCGCCGAACCGCGCTCAAATCCACCAGCATCGCCGAGCGCCCCCGCGCCAGACAGCGCGCCTGGGCCGATTTGAGCGTGGCATAATCCGCCGATGTGAGCCTGGCGGTGGCGATCTTCAGGATCGAAATCATGCCGACATCTTCTGAGTTGGTAAGCATCACAGTCTCCTTGATCAAAAGCGGCCTCAGGCCTTTTGCAGCCCGCGCATCCTGCGCAGGCGCGGCAGTGGGCCCAACCCTACGGTCCAGGCGGTTGCCGCATGGCGGCTCAACCCCCAGACAAAAAGTGTGGTCATCGGCAGGGTCCAGGCAAACTCCAGCGCGATCGACTGTATAGGGAGCACCTCCCGCCCGGCCAAAGCCATCTCCGCCAGGTCGAGAAAAATCGGATGGCACAGGTAGAGCCCAAAAGCATATCGGGACAGCTGCGAGATCCACTGCGGCCAAGCCTTATGCGCCAGACAGAGGCACAGCAGCAAAAGCGCCACTGGCATCAGATAATCCGCCCAATAGGCAAAGGGGTTGTCAAACACCCACTGTCCCGTGGCCACCACTTGCGCCGTAGCCATAAGCTTGAGCGTGAACAGCGCCATAGCTATCACCACAATGGGCCCCAGCCAGCCAGCGCGCTCTTCTGCCGTGCTGCGGCGCCATAGGCCCAGAACCGCGCCCGCCGCCATGCCATAGCCAAGGTAGCTCAGCACCTTGAGCCCGCGCACGACATAGCCCAGCGCCTCTGTGCCCCACAGGGCGCGATAGATCATCGGGTCCAGCATCTGTTTCATCACCAGACCCAAAACAATGGTCAGCCCCAAAACCGGTCGCCGCTCCGCCAGCCGGAACAACGGAAAAAACAACAGCAACGCAAACAGTGTTGGAATAAAATGCATGTGATACTTCACATCCCCCAACACCAGATATCCCAACCAGGTCACCGGCTGCGCCAAAGCCGCCACAACCTGCGCCTCATAGCCAAAGGCTGTGGCCTTCAGCAGGTTGTAGCCGGCATAGACCAGCGTCCAGACCCCAAAGGGGATCAACAGCCTGCGGGCCTGCTCCACCATCATCGTGGCATAGCTGCGTGGTCGCCGTGTCAGCGCCATCAACAACAGCAGGATCGAAATCATCAAGAAAAGCTCTGTCCGCGCCGTGTACAGCAGCGCGCGCAGCACCATAGGCGCCAAGCGCGCCGCCGGGTCCGCCTCCGGGAACGGTTGCCCCTGGGCATCCGCCGTCACATGCAGCCCCACCATGGACACTCCTGCAAACAGCCGCAAAGCGTCAATCCAGGTCTGCCGCCCCGTGTCAGGACCTTCTGCAACCATGCAGCTCACCATTTACCAAACAAACAACGTCAATCAGTGTCACCGGTAAAGCTGAACAAATGGTGAACAATTGCGCCTTTGTTTTTATTTTGTTCCACTCTTGTTTACCGCTTTGCAACGGTTTGCTCTTACCCTGAGCAGGTTAGGAGCGTTGTTATGTGTATCTTTCGGTTACCTGTTTTGCTGATCTTGACCTTGGCCTCTTCCCTGGCCCCCACCGCCAGTATTGCGATGGACGAGGCCGCGCTATGTGCCCGTGCCCTTGAACAATATGGCGTGGAACCGACCCGATGCCGCGCCCGTGTTTCCGTGCTCTCTGACACCGCGCCCTCTGGCGCAGCCCCCAACGCGCTGTCGGCCGAGATACGGGAAAGTCACGTTTTCTTTCCTCAGGGTGGTGCGACCCTCAATGAGGACGCGCAGGTACAACTTGCCGTGTTGGTGTCCGTGTTGGACACCTCCGCAATGCAACCGGCCTGCCTGCGCCTGATTGGTCATTCCGACAGCAGCGGCGGCGACGCCGCCAATAAGGCGCTTGCGCTCAAACGGGCGGAGGCCGTGGCAACCGCGCTGCGCGATGGTCTCAAAGATCCCTCACGTATCCGTGTGGTGATGTCTGAGGGCGAGGCCCGCCCGCTGGCCGGACTGGAAAGCACCTCTGTCCAAAACCGTCGCGTGGAGATCCAGGCCAAGACCTGTCCCTGAGCCGATTTGCGGCCACCCAACCACAGATATTAACCAAGGCGCGCGTTAACCATCACGCGCGTTTTAGCTTGCGCCCCTGCCCTACAGGATGCTCTCACAGGTATGGATATAATCCATTAACCTTAATCGGGTGGGGGCCTGATGCGTGGGATACTCGAGGGCGGACGCCGTCTGCGTCTTGGCTTGGCCGTGGCATTGACCATGGGCAGCGCCGGTGGCGCAGATCCAATCACCGGATTTTCAGAGCGGTTTGCCCATGCCCAGCCCAAGGGCTGGCAGGTGGCGCATTATGCCTTCTCGCACCCGGCGTTTGACACGGACTGGAGCCGAAACAACCTGCGCTTCGAACAAGGGCTGCACCTCTCTCTGACGCCGCAAAAAGCCGCCGAAAACCGCTTTCTCGGCGCCTCCATTCGCCGCCAGGCCCGCAGCCACTATGGCCGCTATGAAGCCTTATTACACCCAGCCAAAGGCGCCGGACTTGTCACCGGATTTTTCACCTACACCGGTCCGCACTACGGCACCAAACATGATGAAATCGACATTGAGTTTTTGGGTCAGGACACCACAAAAATGCAAGTCGCCTGGTTTGTGGATGGTCGCCTCACCGCGCACAAAATCGCTTTGGGGTTTGATGCCGCGGACCGCCCCCGCCGCTATGCCTTTGAATGGCACTCCGACCGGCTGCGCTGGTATGTTGAGGATCGCCTGATTTTTGAGGTCACGGACAAGGAGGCCCAGCTGCCCAAAGAACCCGGCTTTCTCTTTGCCAATCTCTGGGCCGTGGACAAATCCGTCCAATCCTGGGCCGGTCTCGCGCCGGACGGCACCACCGCACAAGCCTTTGTTGGCGAAGTGACATTTGCGCCGCTGGAAACACTCACGGCCGGTATATACTCCGCAAGGCCATTTCTGCGACGGGTCCCCTAGAGGGCCGCCATCACCTCATCGATTACTCAGAAACTCAAGGTTGGTGGAAGCCGCAAAGCTCTTTTCGGCAGAGCCGGTGACCGCCATAGCAGAGACCGCCAGCACGGTCAGCGTCACAAACATCATTGCGCGTTTTTGCATCACAAGTCCTCTACTGACACCACTCCCCCGAGTGCCTTCATCGTGGCTGGATTCGGTAAAGCTGGCGTGAAGAAATCCGCCTTTCCTCTCCACAAAAGCAAAGGCCGGCGTGCGATCTCTGCACCCCGGCCTTTGTCAAATCTGTGCGTGTTTGGAACGCCCGTCAGGCAGACTGACGATAATCCTCTTCATAAGCCGTAGAGGACGCACCCCCAACAGAAGACGGACGGAAGCTTGCCACCAGTTCGGCCAACTCGCGGGCCGCTTCTAGCAAGGCCCGGCCTTGCGCGCTGGAGCGGTCCACCAGGCTGGCATTCTGTTGCGTCACGCGGTCCAAATCCATCACACCGGAATTGATCTCGGTGATCGCGGTCGCCTGATCGCGCGAGCTGTCGGCAATCTGCACAGCCAAGCGGCTTACTTCCTGGATTTTGGTGATGATACCCTCGATCGCCTTCCCTGCCTGATCGACAAGGTCCACACCCACTTCCACCTGATCCGCCGATGTGTCGATCAACTCTTTGATCTCATGCGCACTTGTTGCTGACCGCAGCGCCAGAGAGCGCACTTCGGAGGCCACAACCGCAAAGCCGCGACCACTGTCACCAGCCCGTGCGGCCTCAACCCCGGCGTTCAATGCCAACAGGTTGGTCTGGAAGGAGATATCTTCGATCACGCGGTTGATTTCGCTGATCTTACCGGCGCTGTCCTTGATGTCCTGCATCGCATCCACGGCAGACTTCACAATCTCGCCGCCGCGCAGAGCCTCGGCCTTGGTGGCATCCACGGTGTTTTCCACCGACTTGGTTTGATCAGACGCAGTCTGCACCCCATCAGTGATCGAACCAATCGCCGCCGCAGTCTCTTCCAACGTTGCCGCCTGCGCCTCAGTGCGTTTGGCGAGGTTCTGCGTGCCCTCCGCCATCTCGCCGGTCTCGTCCTCGATCTGCGAAATGGTGCCCAACACGCGGCCAATCACATCGTCCAACGCCTCGGCAGTTTTGTTGAAGTCCGCCCGCAGCATCTCATAGTCGCTGCTAAATTCAACGCTAATGCGGTGGCTCAACTGCCCCTGCGCCAGCTGGTTCAACCCGTCGGCCAGCTCATTCACAACTTCGGATTGCTCCCGCGCAGACTCTTTGGCCTGATCTTCCATTGCCTTGTTGGCTTTGATCGTCTCCACAAACTCGCGCACGGCCCGCGCCAACCGGCCCAATTCGTCCTTACGCTCGGTTGACGGCACATCGCTTGCGGTGTCGCCCTCACGCAGCGCCGTGATCCGGGCCACGATCCGCGCCAAGGGACGTGTCACACCAGCCGCGGAGAAGTAGACAATCGCCGACATCACCAGACAGATCACCGCAACCGCAATCAACGACTGCATGTATAGCTCATTCACCACCGCCGCGATCACGCCGTCGTAAAAGCCCATGACCATCTCGGCCACAACTGTGCCGTCGGTGTGGTGGATCGGGAATTTCACATAGGCCACATGATTGGCTTCCAACCGCGCCTCTGCCTCTTCCATCGCCAGGATCTCTGCGATGCCTTCTTCCCAGCCGGTTTGATCGGCGCCTTCCACGGACACTTCCGCGAATTGCTCGCCGTCCACGAACACTTTGGCAAACAAAGCGTTTTCCATCTGGGTCACACCCGCAATCGCGCCCGCGGCGCCATCGGTGTTGAAATCCCATACCGCTGCGGCCACAGGCGGCGCCACAAAGATCTGCGACAACGCCAATTCACTCTCAAAGGCCTTGATCAGTGTGTTGCTCTGTTTGGTTACCCAAAACACGGTGGTCGCAATGAAGGACACCAAGATACAGGCCACGATCGGCAGCAGCAGCCGCCCCATGATCGACAGCCCAAAGGACCGCTTCTTCTCACCAGTCATTATTTGCTCCGGCCAGACCGTCGCTACATCCTGTAGCGGAGCCTGATTAGGCGCCAGCTTTTTGGCGCAGTTTCAATCTGTTACGCGCTCCCTCCCTGCCAATTGCGCAGACCGGAAGCCTCATCCCCCCAGCCGACGCAACGCCGGATGAGAAACCGTTACCTCTGTGTGTGTCTCTGTGCTTTGACATGGAAACCGCAAATTCGGCCGCCCAAAAGACGCAGAGACGCCTTTAGTTCCTCGGTCAAACTAGACTTGCTGAGTTAATAGAGACTTACGGGGTGCGACAGAAATTCACAGGTGACGCGCTTGGCACTTAACCCTTTGGCCAAGAGCCATTTTTTCGCAACTGCGTGGAGCTAATATCTTGCATAGGCACGTTCACAAAGGCCCAAACCGGGGCATCCTGACGACTCAGCGCGCGGCTGTTGCGCGGATGGAGTTGCGCGCGCCGAAACACTTGCGCCGCCTTGGCTGTGCGCGCCTCGATCCGGTCCCCCGGCCGCGCCAGCACCCCAACGGGCACCCGCGCCATGATGTCCTGCCAGTCTTTCCAGCGGTGAAACTGCGCCAGATTATCCGCGCCCATCAACCAGACAAACCGCGCTTGCAGACATGTGTCCTGCAACACCGCCAGGGTCTCCGCCGTATAGCGCGTGCCGACATGGCTCTCAAAGTCACAGATATGCACGCGCGGATGGTCCATGATCTCCCGCGCCGCCGCCATACGCCGCGCCAGCTTGGCCGGCCCGCGATCTTTGAGCGGATTGCCCGGGCTCACCAGCCACCAGATCTGATCCAGATCGAAGCGCTTCAGCGCCTCTTTGGTGATATGCACATGCCCTGCATGCGGCGGATCAAACGATCCCCCAAGCAGCCCAATCCGCTGGCCGCGCGCAACATATGGCAATCCGTAAGGCACGGGGTTTAGTGGGCTTTTGTGATGGGAAGGTCAACTCTAAGTGCAAACGACAGCTCTATTTAATAGGTCGACCCAGTTTGTCTGATGTTGTGATAATCCAACGACAAAGTTGCCATCCTAGAAACAAAAAACTCCTGTTGGTTCGGCCACAATTTTTGATTATCAAGTTCCAATGAAACATTACCGCGACATGACCAAAAGTGAGCAAGTTCGAGTTGATTTGACCTGCTATATCGCAATTTGCACGATGTTCCTTCTCTTCTCGGACGACCTGCCACAAGGCGACGGCATCGCAGTGGCCAGAGCATCCCTCTTTGTCATGCCGTTCTACATAGCGCACCAATTTTACCTCCGTTGGAGGGAGACGCGGAAGAAAAAGTAAGACTCCTAATTTTTGTTGTCTGCGCCTGTACAACTGGCAATTTCCGCATAATGTCGCCGCGACCAAAATTGGAACTTGGATGCAACGTAAAGCGTGAAAAACGAAAGAAAAGAAGAGGCTCGGCGCGTTGATGATCGTCTTTTTGTGCGCGCTCTGCCTCGCCGGTTTCTATTCGGCATACATTTGGGAAGGTCGGCATGAGACGCACCTTTACAGTGACACGACGATGAAAACAGCTTTCTGGGTAAGTTTGTTTTCGGCAATTTTTCTCATATCCAAAATCCTTCCTGCAATATTTTCAAGGGAAGACTAGCTGGAGGAGCTTTGCACGGGAAATGAACTACCTATCTCGCATTGCAGTTTTTGCAGTCTTTGTGCTGGTTGGCTATTTCGACGATGCGCGCATTAGCGTTTTCGACTTTTTTGGCTTGTTCATGATCGGACTGTGCTTGGTGTTTTATGACCAAAGTCGGAAGTTCCTTGAGCCGTTCATTGGGCCACCGTCATAGGCTAGATTGAGAACCACTTTTGAATTCTAGGGCAAAACAAACATGGCGAAGGGCACTATGATCCGAGGCTTGAAAGCGATCTATCTCATATTGCGGATTGTTCTTTTTGTGATTTGTTTTTTGGGGCCCATAATTTACCTGCTTTTGGGGGCGGACATCGGCCTCAAAGAAGTATCTGCATGTATAGCATATTATGCCGTCATTGGAGTCAACGTGCTTGTTCGACGCACTGAAAGGCGTGCTGAGGACAAATGAATTACCCATCCGTGCCTTTCAACAAAGCGAACGAAAACTCCATGTCCCATGAAACCGCCTCAAACCTTTTCTCGAAGGCAAATTTAGTGAGCTACCTGAGTAACCGCCTACGCCAAACAGGCGGCAAACGAAAAGCGGTAGTTCTTTTTGTGATCTATTTGGGAGGGATTTGCACCCTGCTTTTTACAACTGAAGACACGATGCGAGACACTTATGGGCGCTCCATTGACCACGTGAAGACCGTTACTTTCTGATACATGCACGGTCAACTTTTTGCACAAGTCGTCTCGTGGAAAGTTCAGAAACACACGGATACTACGTTGACCAACATACAACCCATAGCTTAGATTTGACCAGCAGTATCTATCTTGTAACTAGCGAATACCGAAAAAATGCAACCTCCAAAACAAAAACTCCCACAACTACCACTATGGTTGGATTTAACGGTGAGCGCTGTGGTTTATACTGCTGCATTTTCATATTGGCACTTCATCGCGAGACATATTGAAAACCCTCACTTCTACACCCGTCAACTTTATACAATTGTTTGGCTGTATCCGATACTGTCCTTGGTATATTTTTTGAGGAGGTATTTGAGGAAGTATAAGTAAGTGTTCAGGAATGAGATCCGGCTTCGACAAGCGACAACTAGAAAACACAGAGAATGTCTAAGTTTTCCTACAAAAACCTTCCACCAAAAGAACAGCTGAAAATCGATCTCATCGGCTATGCGCTCGCTTTGATCCTTTACTGCTTACCTTATGTTGGAGTGGACTTCGGAGGCAGCGACAGGTTTCTGCGCATCGCCTTTTTTCTTGGCCCCTTCTACTTAGCTTTTCAGTGCTACCGCGTGTTGCAGCGAAAGTGATTTATCTTTTGGCCTTAGCCAATGCGCGCTCCCAATCAAACGACCAGCACACCAACCTCCATTGCCCCCGCCCCCGCCCTCCGCTATCACACCTCCCAACGTGAATTCTGGCGAACGGAGTCGTCCCAATGGCCTCATATCAGTACGTCTACCATATGCAGGGTGTGTCCAAGACCTACCCCGGCGGCAAAAAGTGCTTTGAAAACATCCACCTGTCCTTCCTTCCGGGCGTGAAAATCGGTGTCGTCGGCGTCAACGGCGCCGGTAAATCGACCCTGATGAAAATCATGGCCGGTCTGGACAAGGACTTCACCGGCGAGGCCTGGGCCGCTGAGGGCGCCAAAGTCGGCTACCTGCCGCAGGAGCCAAAGCTCGACGAAAGCCTCAACGTGCGCGAAAACGTCATGCTGGGCGTGGCCGAGAAAAAGGCCATTCTGGACCGCTACAACGAACTCGCCATGAACTACTCGGACGAAACCGCCGAGGAGATGGCCAAGCTGCAGGACGACATCGACGCCCAGAACCTCTGGGATCTGGACAGCCAGGTCGACATCTCCATGGAAGCCCTGCGCTGCCCGCCCGATGACGCCGCTATCGCCGACCTCTCCGGTGGTGAAAAACGCCGCGTCGCGCTTTGCAAACTGCTGCTTGAAGCGCCTGACATGCTGCTGCTCGATGAACCAACCAACCACCTCGACGCGGAAACCATCGCCTGGCTGCAACAGCACCTGATCGACTACAAGGGCACCATCCTCTGCGTCACCCACGACCGCTACTTCCTCGACGACATCACCGGCTGGATCCTCGAGCTCGACCGCGGCCGCGGCATCCCTTACGAGGGCAACTACTCCGCATGGTTGGAGCAAAAAGCCAAACGTCTGGAGCAGGAAGCCCGCGAAGACAAATCCAAGCAGAAAACGCTGGAGCGCGAACTGGAATGGATGCGTCAGGGCCAAAAAGCCCGTCAGGCCAAGTCCAAAGCCCGTATCGCGGCTTACAACGATCTCGCCAGCCAGTCTGAGCGCGAGAAAATCACCCGCGCGCAGATCGTCATTCCAAACGGGCCGCGTCTTGGTTCCAAAGTCATCGAGGTCAACGGCCTCTCCAAACACTTTGGCGACAAGCAGCTGATCGAAAACCTCGAATTCTCCCTGCCCCCGGGTGGGATTGTCGGCGTGATCGGCCCCAACGGCGCCGGTAAATCCACGCTCTTCAAAATGCTCACCGGTCAGGAACAGCCGGACGAAGGCACCGTGGAATACGGCGACACCGTAAAGCTCTCCTACGTCGACCAGTCCCGCGATGACCTGAACGACAAAGACACCGTCTGGGAAGCCATCTCCGGCGGCGCGGAAATCATCGAACTGGGCGACGCCCAAGTGAACTCCCGCGCCTACTGCTCGTCCTTCAACTTCAAAGGCGGCGATCAACAGAAACCGTTGAACCTGCTGTCTGGCGGTGAACGCAACCGTGTGCACATGGCGCGTCTCTTGAAAGAGGGCGGCAACGTCCTCCTGCTCGACGAACCGACCAACGACTTGGACGTGGAAACCCTCCGCGCGTTGGAAGACGCCTTGGTGGATTTTGCCGGCTGCGCCGTGGTCATCTCCCACGACCGCTTCTTCCTCGACCGCATCTGTACTCACATCCTCGCCTTCGAAGGCGACGCCCATGTGGAATGGTTTGAAGGCAACTTTGAGGACTACGAAGAAGACAAGAAACGCCGCCTCGGCCCGGATGCCTTGGAGCCCAAGCGCCTGAAGCATAAGAAGTTTACACGGTAAGTGTTTGACCCCGTCAAACACTTACCGCGCGTGGCAGGGTTTTGGCGCAGCCAGAACCCGTACGCGCCCCGGTGAGACGGCACCCAAACGCTGAGTGACCCAAAACTAAAAACACCCGCGCCCCGCCGCGGGTGTTCTTTTTTCTACAACATCCAAAACTGCCACCCCAAAGCCCGCAAAGCGGGCTTACGCGTCCGACCCGCCCCCACGGGCGGGCGCGTTCGCACCCACCCTCGGTTCGGACGCGATTGGCAAAACATCCAAGCTTTCGAACACCACAACTTGAAGGCGATAACGCCCGTAGTTATGTTTCAGGTCATGACATCACTGAATCGCTTCAAATCGCTGAAATTCTGGCTCAAGCACGCAATATGGTTCGTCCCAACCGCGTATGTCTTAAATTTCATTTATGCCATCTCTTCCGATCAAACGGGGGGCACATTTGGCGACACCTTCGGCGCTGCGAACGCTCTGTTTTCTGGGACCGCCTTGTTGATGCTTGTGTTGGCAGTCACTCTGCAACGCGAAGAGCTTGAGCAGGTGAAAGAAGAACGCAACGATACAAGAGAACTTCTAAAAGGGCAGGAAGAACTTACGGAACTTCAAAAGAAAGCGCTTGAAAAGCAAATTTTTGAACAAACTTTTGGCTCGTTTTTGACCTCAGCGCTTAGCGAGAAAGCAAGACTGGACATAAAACCAGTCGTCAACAACCGGGAAGAGTCCTCACCGTATTTTAACGCAGCGCTGTTTGCCAAGCGCCTGCTTGAGATGGCAGCCAATGACGAAGACCCCTTTAATCAGAATAGCGTAAATGCGGCGGCCTACGTAACCAAATGCTTCATACTCGCTAATATGCTTCTTCACATAGATAATCTTATACGACGCACTTGTCCGGAAGACGAGTTGGTCCACCTTTCCGCATTTTTTGAATCTTTGATTGAAGACGAAATTGCTTACTGCATTGCTTGGTTTGCGTGTAAGGCAAAGCACGAACACCAAGACCAAAAATCGCTCGAAGAGTTTATTGAGAGGTATAAGTTTGAGGGCCGTTTGTCGGCGGCTGCGTGGAGTGGCTACAAAAAACTAATTTCTTAAGCGCACGCAGGCTATTGGGCTGAAAGGCTTGCTTCGCAAGCCGCTGGGCATTGCCCCACTGACCGACAGGGTCGTGCGCACCAAGATCCCGAGAGGTGACCTCCCCCACGGGAGGGCGATCTTGCACCCGTTGCACCACAAACCACCGCCAGAAGTTTTGGCACACAGCGCCCCAAGCCATGCACCAACCCTCGCCCACCCGAGGTCGTTCGACGCCCAGCCCTCCTACACCAATCATCACACCCCCGCCATCCCACTGTAACACCTCTTAAAACCACCACACCGCGCCCCCATCCTCAGTACACCACCACTCACGAGGATCCCCCCATGCGTCATCTGCTCCCCGCCCTCATCGCCGCGCTCGTCATGGCCGCGCTCATCGCGCTGGACATCGCCCGCCCCCTCGGTGCGCACCCATGGTGGAGCCAAAAAACCCTGCTCGTCGGCGCGCCCATCGGCCTGATCCTCGCCACCCTCGCGGGCCTCAAACTGCGCCCGATCTCGCTCACCGTCACCTTGACCATCACCACAGCCCTAGCATTCGCCACCGCCAAATACGGCCAAACCCAATTCGCCGCCTCCTATGCCGAGGACGCGCTTGCCGGCAAGCTCTGGTATTTCGGCTGGATCGCCACAGGAGCCACCCTTGGCGCGACCTTCACGGCCATCGTCTCAGCCCTCTTCAAAACCCGACGCCCCGACAAACCCAGATAAGTTTTAGCCACCGCCCACAGCAAAGCCCCAACCGTGCCACATTTGCGCCCCATTTCACCCTAGTAATGGTTAACGACATCAACCGGAGACGCAGACATGGCCCTCATCCTCATCTTTGCTGGCAGCATCGCAGGCATCCTGCTTGGTGGCATTCAGATGATGTTTCAGGACGCCTCGGTCTGGACCGCCCTCACCACTTACCTGAGCTTCTCCCTCGGCTTCCCGCTCAGCGCTGGCCTCATTGGCCTCACGCTCACCGCCCTGCGCGGCCGCTTTGCCGAGCAAGACGAGTTTGGCCTCTACAAAGCCTAAACCCTTCACAGTCTGAAAATATCCTGGGGGAGGCCCTGCCCCGCAGGGACGGGGGCAAGGCCCCTAATCCCGCAACCGCGCCGCCAGATGCGCGTCCAGTTGCACCTCCTCGGCAATCTTCATCTGCGCCCAGGTCGCGAGCAACCGATTGATGCGCGCCTGATAGCCCTGCCCCATGGCGCGGTAAAACTTCGCCACCGAACGATCCAGATACAGTGTCACCTTCTCCTTCGGCTCAGCCACATCCAAATCCTGCTCCAGCGTGTGCCACGCCTCCGGTACCGCCTCCCGCAAGGCCTCCGTCACCCAGGTCTCTGACGTCAACACTAACAGGTTGCGCCCCAACGCCTCCCGCGCCATGCGCTGCGCCTTTGTGCCTTTGCTGGCCCGCTGAAACAGCGGCAACTCTTCGCTCTGATCCTCAGACATCCTGCGCCTCCTCAGAACAGACCCTGCCCATCAGAGGTTAAAGCCGCAAAACCCCACCGCCCGCCGCCGTTGCGGAGGCCAAAAAATGCACCTCCGCAAAACAGCCGCGATACAGACGCAATACCGACGTGCAAATCCGCCCTAATTAGCGTGGCGGCCAGGCCGCATCTTCTTCGGGCACAGGCCGCGGTTTGCCATCTTCATCAATCGCCACATAGGTGAACACCGCCTCTGTCACCTTCTCCGAAACACCCCGCCGATGCCGCACCGCCCAGGCCTCGATTTTCACGCCCATAGAGCTGCGCCCCACGCGTTCCACCCAGGCCCAGACGCAAAGCACATCGCCCACTTGCACAGGCCGAATAAACTGCATCGCATCCACCGCCACCGTGGTCACCCGTCCCTTGGCCCGTTGGGCGGCGACAATGCCGCTGGCAATGTCCATCTGGCTCAACACCCAGCCGCCAAAGATGTCGCCATTGATGTTCACATCTGACGGCATCGCCAGCACCCGCAGGGTTGCTTCTCCGTCTGGTTGTGTCTCGTCACTCATGGCGCTTCCTTTCTTGGCTTCCCCCACCCTAACCCTCTGGCGCCGCCGCGAAAAGCTGGTAGAAACCCGCCCCAGAAGGACACGCGCATGACCCAGTTTGACATCATTGTAATTGGCGCAGGCCCCGCCGGCAGCTCTGCGGCCACCTGGGCGGCAAAACAGGGCCGTTCTGTGGCTCTGATCGACAAGGCGACCTTCCCGCGCAACAAACTCTGCGGCGGGCTGTTTACCGAGCGCAGCCGAACCTATTACCACGAGATTTTTGGCCAGGATGTTAACCTCGCCCACGCTGTCACGCGCGAGGAAATTGCCTTCTGGCATGACGGGCGCGAGCTGGCCGTGCTCTCTGACATCCCGCCCTTGCATCTGACCATGCGACTGGATCTCGATGCAGCGATGTTTGCCCATGCGCTGGACGCAGGCGTCGAGGATTTCACCGGACAGGCCATCGCGGAACTCACTGAAACCGCGGTGAAATTGCGCGACGGCACCACACTGACCGCCGCTGTGATCATCGGTGCGGATGGCGTAAACTCAATTGTCGCCAGGCAGCTATTTGGCAAATCCTTTGACACCAAAACCATCGGCTTTGGTCTCGAAATCGAGGCGCCTTTGTCGGCGCAGGACCCAGCGGAGCAGCCTTTGCGCATCGACTTTGCCGCCGCCACCTGGGGCTATGGCTGGTCCTTCCCCAAACAAGGCTCCACCACGGTGGGCGTCGGTGGTCTGCGGGCACCAAACCCGGACATGAAAGACCACATGCAGCGCTACATGCGCACGTTGGGCCTGCCCTCTGAAGCCGTGAAAATCAAAGGCCACCACCTGCCATTTGGCGACTTCCGCCCCACCCCGGGGCGCGCCCATATCCTGCTGGCGGGCGACGCCGCTGGGCTGGTGGATCCGATCACCGGAGAAGGCATTGCCTTTGCGATGAAAAGCGGCCAGCTCGCCGCGCAGGCCGCCTGTGACGCGTTCAAAGCCAACGCGCCCCACACCGCCATCAATCTGTATAAAACCGAGCTCAAAGACATGCACCGCAACCTGCGCATCGCCCGCAACCTGCGCCGCATCATCTTTGCACCCCGCTGGCAGAAAGCCTTCATCGGCACCTTCCGCCGCTCCGGCACTGTGCGCATGATGTACATGCGGCTTCTGGCGGGCGAAGTGGAATATCCGGAACTGGCCCGCCGCGTGCTGGCCCGCCTGCCGCGCTACCTGCTCAACGCCCTCAGACGGACGCCTTGACCCACTTCACAATTGCGGCTTTGGGCATCGCGCCGGACTGCCGTGCGCGCTCTTTTCCGTTGGTAAACGGGGCCATGGTTGGAATACCCCGGATGCGATACTTGGCCCCCGCATTTTTATACGCTTCGGTGTTGAGCTTCACCAAGCGCACCGCGCCTTTGACCTCCTGTGCCGCCGCCTGATACTGCGGCGCCATCTGCCGGCACGGCCCACTCCACGGCGCCCAGAAATCCACCACCAATGGCACATCATCCGTGCGTACAGCCTTCTCAAAGGTTGCGAGATCAACCTCCGCCACCTTGCCACTCATCAGCCCTTTGCCGCAGGTGCCGCACTTCGGCCCGGCACCCAACTTGTCATATGGCACACGGTTCACCTGGCCACAGTCAAAACAGGTCAGCTTCTTACCGCTCATAAAAAGTCTCCGCCGTCACATGCCGCAATCCACATATGTGGCGCGCTACAAAATTGGAACCCTGCCACCAAAGAAAAGGCCGGGCAAAACCCGGCCTTTCCGCACGCCTGAAACAGATCTTAGTTCAGCGCTTTGTCGGTGATCGCGTGGGTCCACGCGCCTTCCGGCTTCTTGGTGATCACAGGGTCAGAACCACCAGACATCAGGCTGTCCACAGTACGCTCATAATCCGCCACATCGAGCGCGCCGTTGCTGCCTGCGGTCAGCTTGGCAATCTCGCTCATCATGCGCACCTGATGCTCTTCGGTCTGTGCACCGGAGGCATCGTTGTCCAGCACGATCAGCGCCGCCTCTTCCGGGTTCTCTTCCGCCCACTTCCAGCCTTTCATGGACGCACGCACAAAGCGCACCATCTTGTCCTCAAATGCCGGATCGGCCAGCTTCTCTTCCATGACGTACATGCCGTCTTCCAGCGTCGCTACGCCCTGATCTTCATATTTGAACACCACCAGGTCATCTGGGCTCAGACCCGCATCAATGATCTGCCAGTATTCGTTATAGGTCATGGTCGACACACAAGCCGCCTGCCCCTGAAGGATCGGGTCCACGTTGAAGCCCTGCTTCAGAACCGTCACACCACCGTCAGAGCCGTCTGTTGCCAGGCCCAGCTTGCTCATCCAGCTCAGGAACGGATACTCGTTGCCAAAGAACCAAACGCCCAGCGTCTTGCCGGCGAAATCTTCCGGCGAGGTCACGCCGGCGTCCTTGCGGCAGGTCAGCATCATGCCGGAGGATTTGAACGGCTGCGCAATGTTCACCAGCGCGAGACCCTTTTCGCGGGACGCCAAAGCAGATGGCATCCAGTCCAGCACCACATCGGCACCACCACCGGCAATCACCTGCGCCGGGGCAATATCCGGGCCACCCGGCTTGATGGTCACGTTCAGGTCTTCTTCGGCATAAAAGCCTTTGTCCTGCGCCACATAGTAGCCCGCAAACTGGGCCTGCGTGACCCATTTGAGCTGCAAGGTTACGTCATCTGCGGCCTGCGCCACGCTGGCAGCCACGCCCAGCGCCGCTGCTGTCAGAGCTTTCATCATCGTTTTCATTTTGGCTTATCTCCTTGTTGGTTTTAGCTATTTTATAGTTGTCACACCGTCTCTGCGGCGTTTGTTACAAAGCTGAACCCCTTGGGGTAGCTATGAAAATCGTCAAAATCACCTTTGCCAATAGCCACGCCCTGCGCCCGCAGGATCGCGTAGCCCATGTTCAGATGAAAAAAGAAATTTGGCATCCCGTAAAGGGTGATGAAGTCGCAAGCCGGCTGGGTAAGCGTGGCTTCGCCGGCCACATGGGTCACTGCGCGGGTCTCCGCCCCCGCAAAATCCGCGGGCGTCAGGGCCGCAATCTGCGCCCGTACAAACGCCCCGCGCAAGTTTACATCCGCCACCGAACTGGCCTCTGCCAACTCCGGCACCTCCCGTCCCAAAAGCGGAAACAGACTGCGCAACACATAGCCCTGCGCAATCGCAAAGTTCTCCAGCGCCGTGAAACTCTCCGGCGTCAACCGCCCTTCCAACGCTTCCGGCGTGGCCTGTGCCATCAGGTGCGCGATGCGCTCCAGATAGTGCTCAAACACACGCACGTAAGAGTGGAAAGACGTGTCGCTCATCGCGATTTCCTCTGTGAGGGATGCCAGAAGGTCACAGACTTCTCAAGCAAGGCCACACCGCCGTAAAACAGCGAGCCTGCCAAGGCTGCGACCACAATCTCCGCCCAAACCATATCCAGCGCAAGCCGACCAACCTCTGTCGAGATCCGGAAGCCCATGCCTTTGATCGGACTGCCAAAAAATTCAGCAACGATCGCCCCGATCAAGGCCAGCGTGGTGGAGATTTTCAATCCATTGAAGATAAACGGCATCGCCGCAGGCAGCCGCAGTTTCATCAACGTCTGACCATAGCTGGACGCATAGGTCCGCATCAGATCCCGCTGCATATGATCCGTCGCTTGCAGGCCTTCCACCGTGTTCACCAACATCGGGAAGAACACCATGACCACAACCACGGCGGCCTTGGATTGCCAGTCAAAGCCAAACCACATCACCATGATCGGTGCCATGCCAATGATCGGCAGCGCGGCGACAAAGTTGCCCACCGGCAGCAAGCCCCGTTGCAAAAACGGGAAACGGTCAATCACCAGCGCGGTCAGGAAAGCTGCACCACAGCCCAGAATGTACCCAGACATCGCGCCTTTGATCACCGTCTGCACAAAGTCTTCCCACAGGATCGGGATCGACGTGGCAAACTTCAGCGCAATCGCCGTGGGCGCAGGCAGAAGCACCGGGTTGATCTCAAACCCGCGCACCGCGCATTCCCAAAGCACCACAATGGTCAGACCAAATATCACTGGCACCGCCAACGCGCTAAACTGCGTCCGCGGACGATGGGACAGGTAAGAATTCACCCGCCAGCCCACCAGCCACGCAACTAGTCCAAAAACAATCCAACCCATCACGCCATCCCCATCCGTTTGAGAACCACTTTCTGGATCACGCCAATGATCGCCACCAGTGCCGCCGCAAGGGCCGCTGCCGTGATCAACGCGCTCCAGATCTGGATCGTCTGTCCATAGTAACTGCCTGCCAGCAACCGCGCGCCCAATCCGGCCACAGCCCCCGTCGGCAATTCCCCCACAATGGCCCCCACCAGCGAGGCCGCCATGGCCACCTTCAACGAGGGGAACAGGAACGGCATCGAGCTTGGCAAACGTAGTTTCCAGAACTCCTGGCCTTTGGTAGCGCTCCAGGTCTTCATCTGATCGACCATCATATGATCCGGGCTGCGCAGGCCTTTCACCATGCCGACAACCACCGGGAAGAAGCTGAGATACATGGAAATCACCGCTTTGGGCAGCAGGCCGGAAATGCCAATCGCGTTTAAAACCACAATAATCATCGGCGCAATCGCCAGGATCGGAATGGTCTGACTGGCAATCACCCAGGGCATGACGCTCATGTCCATGGTGCGGTTGTAAACAATCCCCACCGACAGAGCGACGCCCAACCCCGTGCCCAGCGCAAAGCCCAAAAGGGTCGCGGAGAGCGTGATCCAGCTGTGATAAATCAGGCTGCGCTTGGAAAATGCGCGACCTTTGGCGACCATCTCGCCGGTGGTTTTCCAAATTTCCTTGCCCACCTGATGCGGTGCCGGAAGCTTGGGTTTCTTTTGCTGCATCGTGTCGGCCACCATCTCAGAGAAGGTGATCTCCACATTGGCGCGTTTGGCTTTGTCATAGGCCCAAGGCGCATTGAGCGCGACGGCCCCCGCATACCACAGCACAAAGATCGCAGCGACAACGGTCAGGATCGGTCCGATATTCCTCATGCCCGCCACTCCATCCGCACTTCACGCACCGTGTTTGGTGGCTCCGCGTCATGACGACTAACCTCTTCAAACCCTTCACGTTTGTAGAACTTCTGCGCCCGCTCATTTGGTTCATGCGTCGTCAGCCAGACAAAGTCACGCCCTGCTTTCGCTTTATCCATCAACGCCTTGCCCACACCAGCGCCCGTGGTCTTGCAGTACAGGCCACCAACACGCGACACGCTCGGATCAAACGACAGGTAGCCCTCAATCGGCTCACCCGCGACCCAAATCTCACGCTCCGGCATCGCCTCGCGAATAAACCCAGCAATCTCTTCGGGACCATAAGGCGACTCCATCCAATCCGTGGCCGCCTCCCAGTCACAGACGATCTGCGCCATTGCAGGCACATCCGCCTCCACCGCCAGTCTCACGGCAACCTCAGTCATCGCCATGCCCCGCACGCAGACCATCCCGCACGCGATGTGCAATTTCGATGAACTCAGGGCTGTCGCGAATGTCCAGCGGCCGCTCTTTGGGCAATGTGCTTTCAATCACATCATGTATGCGCCCCGGACGGGGGCTCATCACCACAATCTTTGTGCTCAAATACACCGCTTCCGGGATCGAGTGTGTCACAAAGCCAATGGTCTTATTGGTCCGCGCCCACAGCTCCAAAAGCTGCTCATTGAGGTGATCGCGCACAATCTCATCCAGCGCACCAAACGGCTCATCCATCAACAGAATGTCGGCCTGAAACGCCAACGCCCGCGCAATCGACGCCCTCTGCTGCATCCCGCCAGACAACTGCCAGGGATACTTATTCTCAAACCCTTCCAGATGCACCAGCTCCAGCACTTCCTTCACGGACTTGTCCTGCTCGGCTTTATCAACGCCCATGATCTCCAACGGCAGGCGAATGTTGCCACCTATGGTGCGCCACGGGTACAGCCCCGCATGCTGGAACACATAGCCATAAGCCCGCGCCTTACGCGCCTCTGCCGGGCTCACCCCATTGACGGTGATCTCCCCCGCTGTGGGCTGTTCCAGATCGGCCATACAGCGCAGGAATGTGGTCTTGCCACAGCCCGACGGCCCGATGAAGGAGACAAAATCCCCTTTGTTGATCTCAAGGTTGATGTCCTTGAGCGCATGCACCGGCCCATCGTTGGTCTGAAACGTCAGGCTCAGGTTCTTGGCGCCGATCACGCTTGACACACCGCTCTCCACTTCTCTGATAGTCTTATTGTTTTTGTCCACTGCGGGAAGGAGCCCCCATGTCGACCCCCATGCCCACCACCTGTCAAAAGCTGCGCCTTGGCGAGACTTATGACGGCAAACAAGGGTTTAGTTATTTTCAAGGCATTGCGCGCGAAACCACCGGAGCGCAGGGCATTTGTATGCACCTCCTGCGCATCCCGCCCGGCGGCCGCGCCAAAGCCCATCTGCACGAAAGCCATGAAACCGCGATTTACGTGCTCGAAGGCAATGCCGTGATGTATTGGGGCGAACAGCTGGAGCACTTTATGTGCACCGATCCGGGTGATCTGGTCTACATCCCCGCCGGCGTGCCGCATTTGCCGATCAACACCGGCGAGGTTGAGGCGGTTGCTGTGATCGCCCGCACCGACCCGCACGAACAAGAAAGCGTGCGCCTCCTGCCCGAACTTGAAGATTTGGTACCAACCTGAAGCGCCACGCTCAATTCTTGAGTACAGCCCTCGTCCGCGGGTGGGGGCAAAGCCCCCGCCCATGGGAGCGGTCGGGGGCTGCCCGGCCAAAGGCCGGGCCATGTCTTCAACAACCTGCATCACGAGGCCACTTTTTTCTTCGAGTATGTGAAGCCCCAGCGTCCTCATGACGTGACCTCAGCAGCAGACAAGGCCCGGCTGCGACGCCAGATACGTACCATGATCACCCCAAGGCAAAGTACCGCTGCAGGGCCAACCATATATAGATAAACCCGATCCACTATGCCGCCTGCACTGTCGCAATTGGCGATGATCTGGCCTTCGCCACCCTCGCTCGGCGAAGGCGGTACATAGACCGGGTCTTCATTGCAATAGGCGATGCCACGGGCAATGTTTTGAACAAGATACAAAATGGCAGCAATGCCCACACCCATAGCTGCATAGAGATGCAACCATCGGTCAGCGGCCCACATGATGCCCCAGATAAGAGCAACAGTAACCGCTGAAAAACCGATCAAAGCTATGAGCATCACGCCTAGCATCACACCCCCGTCGCCGGAATACCGGACCGCTGTACAGGCTGCGGCGAGGTCAGCTCTTTCCAGGTGGACAGCGCCTTGTTCACCGTGGTGTTGGCCTCGCGCGCCACAAACTGGCCGTGGCCTTCCTGCGTGCGAATTTCACCGTCATGCACCGCCACCTGACCACGGGTCAGCGTAAAGCGTGGCAGACCTTTGACCTCATGACCTTCAAAGACGTTGTAATCAATCGAGGACTGCTGGCTGCCTGCCGTGATGGTCTTAGACTTCTCCGGATCCCACACCACAAGGTCTGCATCCGCGCCCACCAAAACGGCACCCTTCTTCGGGTAGCAGTTCAAGATTTTGGCAATGTTGGTCGAGGTCACAGCCACAAACTCATTCATCGTCAACCGGCCGGTGTTCACCCCATGGGTCCAGAGCATCGGCATCCGATCCTCAAGCCCGCCGGTCCCATTCGGAATTTGACTGAAGTCTTTAAGACCAAAGCGTTTCTGCTCCGTGGTAAAGGCACAGTGATCGGTGGCCACCACACTCAGCGAGCCAGATTGCAGACCGGCCCACAGGCTGTCCTGATGCTTCTGATTTCGGAACGGCGGCGACATCACACGGCGCGCAGCATGGTCCCAATCCGGGTTGAAATACTCGCTCTCATCCAGCGTCAGGTGCTGGATCAGCGGCTCACCCCAGACGCGTTTGCCCTGCATGCGCGCCCGGCGAATGGCCTCATGCGCCTCTTCACAGGAGGTGTGCACCACGTAAAGTGGTACGCCCGCCATATCGGCAATCATGATCGCCCGGTTGGTGGCTTCCCCTTCAACCTGCGACGGACGAGAATAGGCATGCGCCTCCGGCCCGGTGTTGCCCTCGGCCAGCAGCTTCGCGGTCATTTCCGCCACCACATCGCCGTTCTCGGCATGCACCATAGCAATCCCGCCCAGCTCTGCCAGACGGTTGAACGAGGCAAACAGCTCGTCGTCATTCACCATCAACGCGCCTTTATAGGCGAGGAAGTGCTTAAACGTGTTGATGCCGCGCTGCTCGATCACGGTTTTCATATCGTTGAAAACCTGCTCGCCCCACCAGGTCACCGCCATGTGGAAGGAGTAGTCACAGTTCGCGCGGGTCGATTTGTTGTCCCACCGCTTGATCGCGTCCAACAGGCTCTCGCCCTGGTTCGGCAGACAGAAATCCACCACCATCGTGGTGCCGCCCGCAAGACCAGCCCGCGTGCCGCTTTCAAAATCATCGCTTGAATAGGTGCCCATAAACGGCATCTCAAGGTGCACGTGTGGGTCAATCCCGCCCGGCATCACGTAACAGCCGGTCGCATCCAGCGTCTCGTCGCCTTTGAGGCCTTTGCCAATCTCAATGATCTGCCCGTTCTCAATCAGCACATCCGCCTCATAAGACAAATCCGCCGTCACCACGGTGCCGTTCTTAATGACTTTTGTCGCCATATCGTTTTCTCCCTGCTTGCGCCTGCGCGCACTATCCGAATTTTCGGTCTTTGATGCTGCCGAGCACTGAAACTAAAGCAACCTTCTCCAGATCAGCCGAGCAAGCCATCCCCCGAGAGCGGCCCCTATTAAGACCGGGGCGAAGTAGATGGGCCCAGCATAAGGCGCCAAAGGCCCGCTTTGCTCAACGATAAGCCAGCCGATGATTGCTCCAACAGCAACTCCCAAGCTAACAACGATGACGCGGACCACTGGCTTACTCCACAACTTCCGCTGTCTCGAGCACCGCGTGCAACATCACATCCGTGCCTGCGCTCGCCCACTCTTTGGAAATCTCTTCCGCCTCATTGTGGCTCAGCCCGTCCACACAAGGACACATGATCATCGCGGTCGGCGCCACATCATTGATCCAGCAGGCATCATGCCCCGCGCCGGAGACAATATCCATGTGGCTATAGCCCAGACGCTCCGCCGCTTCGCGCACCGCGCCCACGCAGGTCTCGTCAAAGGCGGGCGGATCAAACTGGCCGACAATCTCCCAGTCCAGACCCACTTCGATCTCTTCACAAAGCTGCGGCGCCTTCTCAGCAAACTCCGCCAACATCGCGTCAATCACCTCTTGCAGGTGGCTGCGGAAATCGATGGTGAAGACCACCTTGCCCGGAATGATGTTGCGCGAGTTTGGATAGACATCCACATGCCCAATCGCGCCTACCGCATTGGGCTGATGCTTCATCGCAATTTCATGCACCAGCTCGGTGATCCGCGCCAAGCCGCGCCCAGCGTTCTTGCGCATCCGCATCGGTGTGGAACCCGTATGGCTTTCTTTACCCGTCACGGTACACTCAATCCAGCGCAGGCCCTGACCATGGGTCACAACCCCGATGTCCTTGCCTTCCGCTTCCAGAATAGGCCCCTGCTCGATGTGCAGCTCAAACATCGCGTGCATCTTGCGGGCGCCAACCTCTTCGTCGCCAACCCAGCCAATCCGCTTCAGCTCATCCCCAAACTTCTTGCCCTCAGCATCGACGCGATCATAGGCCCAATCCTGCGTGTGCCGCCCGGTGAACACACCGGATGCCAGCATCGCTGGCGCATAGCGCGTGCCCTCTTCGTTGGTCCAGTTGGTGACCACAATCGGGTGTTTGGTCTTGATGCCCAGATCATTCATCGAGCGCACAACTTCCAGCCCGCCAAGCACACCCAGCACGCCGTCATACTTGCCGCCGGTTGGCTGCGTGTCGAGATGGCTGCCCATATAGACCGGCAGCGCGTCGGGGTCCTCACCTGGGCGGGTGGCAAACATATTGCCCATCGTGTCCACGCCCATGGTCATGCCCGCGGCCTCACACCACGACTGGAACAGCGCGCGGCCTTCCGCATCTTCATCGGTCAATGTCTGGCGGTTGTTACCACCGGCGATACCGGGGCCAATTTTGGCCATTTCCATCAGGCTGTCCCACAGCCGATCCGCGTTCACCTTAAGGTTCTCACCCGGTGCACCCATAGCATCTACTCCCTATTATCTGGCCCGGGCTTGCGCCCAATTGGGCTGCCCTTGCTGGTGGGGCTCTTGATCTCACGGCCTTCCTGACCGTATGGTCAAATTCAGACGAGCACACCCTGACCAACCGGTCAAGATTTTTTATCAGGGCATTTTTGATGGCAGAGACCACAGCGGCATCCCCCAAAGCGACCAGCAAAAAAATGCGCCGCCAAGAGGCAGAGGCGCTCATTTTGTCAGCAGCAGAAAAAGTCTTCGCCGAGGCTGGCTTTGGCGGGGCCACGATGCAGCTCATTGCCGACGTCGCCGGACTGCCCAAGGCCAACCTGCATTACTACTTTCCTACCAAGGAGTTGCTCTATCGGCAGGTGGTGCAAAAAATCTTCCAAATCTGGCTCCAGGCAGCCGATATCTTTGATCAGGCTGACGGCCCCGAAGAAGGCATTGGCGCCTATATCGACGCCAAAATGGAGATCTCCCGCCGCCATGCGGATGGCTCCAAAGTCTGGGCCAGCGAGGTTATGCACGGCGCGCCGGTGATTCAGGATTATCTGGAGACCACCCTCACCGATTGGACCAACGGGCGAATCGAGGTGATCGAACGCTGGATCGCAGAGGGCCGTATGGCGCCGATAGATCCGCGCCACCTGCTCTACATGCTTTGGGCCACCACCCAGCATTACGCCGACTTTGGCCACCAGATCGACACCCTTAACGGTGGCAGCCCCCTCAACGACAAACAGTGGGAAGCGGCCAAAACCAATATCAAAACCATCATCCTGCGCGGGATTGGTGCCGTTGAGTAAGGCTTTCCTATCCTAAATCCCTGTAGACCCACGCCTTTGGCTGCATTAGCCTAAAAGGCAAAGAAATACGGAACGTTACCTATGGCCGAGGCATCGACGCGCAAACCCAGCCGCATTCAGCAGCGCAACCGCAAGCGCATTCTGGACGCCGCTCTCGAAGTGTTTTCCCGCCACGGCTATCGCGGCGCCACGCTGGACCTGATCGCCGAAGAGGCTGGTCTCTCCAAGCCCAACATCCTCTATTATTTTGGCGGCAAGGAAGACATCCATGTCACCCTGCTCAACCAGTTGATGGAAACCTGGCTCGACCCGCTGGACCACATGGATCCGGACGGCGAACCGCTTGAAGAAATCCTCGACTACGTGCACCGCAAATTGGAAATGAGCCGCGAATTCCCGCGCGAAAGCCGCCTCTTTGCCAATGAAATCCTGCAAGGCGCGCCGCGTATGGAGCCGCATCTGGAAAGCGACCTGAAACCGCTGGTCGACAAGAAGACCGCGCTCATTCGCGCATGGATCGCCCAAGGCAAACTGGCCGATGTGGACCCGCGCCATCTGATGTTCTCGATCTGGGCCACAACCCAGCATTACGCCGATTTTGACGCGCAGGTGCAGGTGCTCAGCGACCGCGACACCGACGCGCTCGACGGCGCCGACACTTTCCTCGATCAGATGTATCGCAAGCTGCTGACGCCTTAATCCGCGCTGTGCAAGACCGCCATCACGGCCCCCATCATCTGGGCAAACGCACCTTCCGCGCCGGGGGTGACCACCTGCAGTTCCGCCCGTGCACCAATGAAGGCCTCCACCGGCAGGTCACCCTCTGACACGGCCAGCAAATCCTCATATCCAGCGGTCAAAACCACATCCGGCGCCTCATGCGCACCGTAGCTGGCACGCACCGCCCCATCCGCCACATCCAGTTGCATCATCTCACCATCCACAACCAGCCCAACGCGCAGCGCGATGTCGCCAAGCTCGGCCCGCCGCGCTGCCGCCAGCAACGTGGTGACTACTGTGCGCAAATTGCCCGGTTTGACCACCTCGCCCTCAGGCTCAAATTCCGCGCCAAACACCGCCAACTCGAACAAAACATCCAGCGTCCGCGCCCCCAAAGGCGTCAGCGCATAGGTCTCCTCCTTTGACACCAGACCATCCGCCACCAGTTTGTTGAACCGGTCGGTCAACAAGTTCGCCGCAATCCCCGGCAAGCCTTTCTGTAGCTCACCAAACCGCATCGGTCCCGCGTGCAAATCCCGCAGGATCAGCAACGTCCACCGGTCCCCAATCCGATCCAAAGCCCGTGCTATGGGACAGAGCAATTTATACGACCGCGCCTTTGCCATCTTCGACCTCACGAAAGCGTTACTTTATTTTTTAAAGTTATAACTTTAAATTTTAAAGCACACTACCACATCCCTCCCATCGGTCCAAGACCAACCGATGACCTATTGAAAACAAGGAGCAATTATGTCCAACACATCCACCCTACTCGAACGCAATCAGGCATTCGCGACCAATTTTGCCGAGGCGGATCTCTCCGTCTTCCCCACGCTTAACACCATGATCCTGACCTGCATGGACGCCCGCGTAGACCCGGCCTATATCTTCAACCTCGACCTCGGCGAAGCGGTTGTGGTGCGCAACACCGGCGGACGCGTCACCCCGGCTGTGATCGACGAAATCGCTGCGCTTTCGGTGATGATCAACCAAATCAACGGCGGACAAGACACCCCGTTTGAACTCATCCTGATGCAGCACACCCACTGCGGCTCCGAACGGCTCACCGACCCAAATCTGGCGGCCGCGATCAAATCCAAAACTGGCGTCGATGTTGCTCCCCTGGCCATCCACGACCATGAAGACAGTCTTCGTGAAGACCTTGAGACTCTGCGCACCTCCCCCGCCGTACCGGACTACTTGACCGTGTCCACCATGATCTATGATGTGAAAACCGGCCTTGTTTCAACACTCACCCCACCGGCGCGACTCACCTAACGATCGCACAAACAAAAAACCGTCGCGGGGGACACCGCGACGGTCAGTTTCAGGAAGGGAAGATCCCTGAAAAGCGGGCCAAACCGCCCTGTGTGAAGCTTACTCCGCTGCCGTGGACATCGGGTTGTTTGGATGCGCGGTCCAGTTGCCGTAATCGGCCTCCACTGGTGTGTTTGTGCGCTCATCCATCTCACCCGGCTCCAGTGTGCGCATGGTGATACAGTTCTCCACCGGACACACGTTGACGCAGAGGTTACAGGCCACGCATTCATCGTCTTTCACGGTGAACACACGGTCCTCAGACATCTCAATCGCCTGGTGAGACGTATCCTCACACGCCGCGTAACAGCGGCCACAGCTGATGCAGTCATCCTGATTGATCACCGCTTTGGTGACGTGGTTCAGGTTCAGATACTGCCAGTCGGTCACGTTTGGCGTCGCCATGCCGACAAAATCTGCGGTGGAGGTGTAGCCCTTCTCGTCCATCCACTGGGAAAGACCAGAGATCATCTCCTGCACAATCTTGAATCCATAGGTCATCGCCGCGGTACAAACCTGCACGTTGCCTGCGCCCAGCGCCATGAATTCCGCCGCATCGCGCCAAGTGGTCACGCCACCGATGCCGGAAATCGGCAACTTCGCCGTTTCAGGGTTGCGCGCAATTTCCGCGACCATATTGAGCGCAATCGGCTTTACAGCTGGGCCGCAATAACCGCCGTGCGTGCCTTTGCCGTCAATCATCGGCTCCGGGCTCATCGCATCCAGGTTCACAGAGGTGATCGAGTTGATCGTGTTGATCAGGCTCACCGCATCAGCCCCACCGCGCAGCGCCGCTTCCGCAGGATGCAGGATGTTGGTGATGTTTGGCGTTAGCTTCACGATCACCGGCAGGTCGGTGGCTTCTTTACACCAGCGCGCAACCATTTCGATATAGTCTGGAACCTGCCCCACAGCGGAGCCCATGCCGCGCTCCGCCATACCGTGTGGACAGCCAAAGTTCAGCTCAAACCCGTCACAGCCGGTCTCCGCGATCATGGGAAGGATGCGTTTCCACTCTTCCTCTTCGCACGGCACCATGACCGAGGCGATCAGCGCGTGATCGGGATAATCCCGCTTCACCCGCGTCATTTCTTCAAGGTTCACTTCCAGCGGACGGTCGGTGATCAGCTCGATGTTGTTCAAACCCAGCAACCGGCGGTCTGCACCGTGAATTGCGCCGTAGCGCGGTCCGTTGACGTTCACAACGGGCGGCCCTTCCGCACCCAGAGTTTTCCACACAACACCGCCCCAGCCCGCTTCAAAGGCACGGCGCACGTTGTATTCCTTATCCGTTGGCGGCGCCGAGGCGAGCCAGAACGGGTTAGGGGATTTGATCCCTACAAAGTCACTTTCGAGATTGGCCATATGCTTATCTCCTTTTTTGCTTGGTCCCGCCGCGCCCCGAACCTGATCCGGGGCCTCTAACCATCGCGCAGCCGGCGCGAGGTCCCGGGTCAAGCCCGGGACGGGGCCTATGGTGTCAACCGGCGCTCAAAGCCGCATGAATATCCTCAGCCGCGTCACGACCCTCAGCCACCGCAGTCACGGTCAGATCATCGCCGCCCGTGGCACAGTCGCCACCAGCCCAGATGCCATCCACGGACGTGCGCCCGTTGTCATCCACTTTGATCTTGCCCCACTCCAGCGCTGGCAGGCCCTCGCCTTCCAGTGTCTGGCCGATGGCTTTGAACACCTGATCCGCCGCCAGACGAATGGTCTGTCCGGTTGGTTTCAGATCGTTGTCGGTGTATTCGAACTCGATCTCGCGCACCGCGCCGTTGCCAATCACCGCTCTGGGCGAGGCATTGGTGATGATCCGCACGCCTTTGGAAGCCGCCAGATCCTGTTCAAACTCGGACGCATTCATCCGGTCTTTACCGCGACGATAGACAAGGCTCACGTTCAGCGCGCCCAAGAGCTTCGCTTGCACAGCTGCATCCACAGCGGTCATGCCACCGCCAATCACCACAACGTCCCGGCCAATTGCCATTTTGCCGAGGTCATCCGCCTGACGCAGCTCCGCGATGAAATCCACCGCATCATCGACGCCGTCTTTGCCTTCGCCATCCACGCCGAGCGCGTTCACGCCGCCCAGACCAATGCCAAGGAACACCGCGTCAAACTCCGCATTCAGACCATCCAGCGACAGCCCGTCGCCCAGCTTCTTGCCGGTCTCAACCGTGATGCCACCAATCTTCAGCAGCCATGCGACCTCGCGCTCGGCAAAGCTCTCAACCGATTTATAGGCCGCGATGCCAAATTCGTTCAGACCACCCGCTTTTGGACGCGCATCATAAACGGTGACATCATGCCCATGCATGGCCAGACGGTGCGCCGCGGACAGACCCGCTGGCCCCGCGCCGACCACAGCGACTTTCTTGCCGGTGCTGTCGGCTCGGCCAAAAGGGTGCAGACCCGCATCCACCAGCTTATCAGTGGCATAGCGCTGCAGCCGGCCAATCTCGACCGGATTGCCTTCGGCGGTTTCACGCACACAGACCTGCTCACAGAGCGTTTCCGTGGGACACACCCGGGCGCACATGCCACCCAGAATGTTCTGATCAAAGATCGTCTTGGCCGCCGCTTCCGGCGTGCCAGTGGCGATCTGACGAATGAACAGAGGAATATCGATGTCTGTCGGACAAGCCGTCATACAGGGCGCGTCGTGACAGAAATAACAGCGATCCGCCGCCACAAGGGCCTCGTGATCGTCAAACCGGGGGTGCAAATCCCCAAAATTCTCGGACAATTCCGCAGAGTCTAAACGCCCCGCTTGGATGCCGTCGCTGAACGGTGTGTTGGACATAGGACCTCCCCATACACCTTGTTGGCTACCCATTCAGGCTTGCACAGGTTTTTTGACCAATCAATAAAAAAATTTACCACATGGTCAAAACATGACAAACGGCTCCAATGCGCGCGCTTCAAGGCAACCTGCTCAAAACTTTGGCAGTACGCAAATCCAGGCGTCATTCTGCGCAAACCTCCCCGCTGGGGTGCGGCACCCCGCTTGTGGCAAGCAATGCCATGAAATTTTTGTAGAATCTGACAAGCTAAAACACTTATTGCACAAAAAGTCCTTGTTTTCTGCGGGCGTTGTTATCACATGGGGGGTGCGCAGTTTCTATTTTCGACCCCCTGCTCCTAACCGGCTCAGCTTTCGATCAAGATACCCGCCGGGTTGCCGCATGTCGCGGGCGACACAAAACATGGAGAAACGACGATGGCTACTGGCACCGTCAAATGGTTCAACACCACCAAAGGCTTCGGCTTCATTGCACCTGATGAAGGCGGCAAAGACGTATTTGTACATATTTCTGCTGTTGAGCGTTCCGGCCTGACCGGCCTCGCAGACAACCAGAAAGTCAGCTACGAGCTGCAGGCTGGCCGCGACGGCCGCGAAAGCGCTGTGGATCTGGCCCTGCTCTAAACGAGCGACGGATCAGACATGAGAAAGGCGCCATACGGCGCCTTTTTTGTTGCCCTAAAACCGCCAACGTCCTTTTGTGTTCATGTGAGCCCATTTTCACCCAACAACGTGAAATCACACACAGTCGGTGCCCCGAGCCCTCAATTTCGCGTGTAAATCCGCGCGGCTTTCAAAACTGGCTCAATGTAAATCCCATAAAGCGACCGATAGTCTTTGGTTTCCTCACCAATGCCAAAATTCAGCTCTTCACGCCCATTCGGCACATAAAGCGTGCCGCCCAAGCGATCCCAGATCGCCAATCCACCACCCATGTTTTTGTCCCAATGCTTCGGATCACTGGAATGGTGGATTTGATGCATTGCGGGCGAAATCAGCCATTTTTCCAACCGCGGCCCATAGCTTACCCAAGCTGGGCTGTGCCTCAACACCCCCCCTATCAGGTTTGACGCAAAGAAAATGACGTTTGCACCGCCCAATTGGTAAACCGTCAGATGCTCCCCAAACAGTCCGACAAAAACACCATTCACAATCGCCGCCGCAGTGACCGTCCCAAAAGAGAAAAACACCGCGTCAAACGGATGGTGCCGTTCTGCTGTGGCAAAATTCAACTGCTCCGCAGAGTGGTGGATTTTGTGGAACTCCCACAAAACAGGCACCTTGTGCTGCAGGTAATGCAACCACCAACGCATGAAGTCATTGACCACATAAAGCGATACGGTCAACGCCACCGCAACCCAGATAGAGCCCCCCTCCGACTGTAGGTCCACGCCCAATGCTCGGATTGCATCCGCGACAACAGGCACAAGCTGCCACAAAGTCCGCAATAGCCAATCCAAAACAAAAACCAGCAAGATCGGATTAAGCAGCAGGATGGAATAGTCGATCAACGCAGATCGAGAGCCCCAGACTTGCTTGTTAAAAAAGACAGAACGAAACTTTCTGTCGTCTCCACCAACCCGATGCGCAACGACAGCAATTCCCATTCCACAAAGGACATAGACCCAGAAATGACGCAAGTTCGCATTGGTCGTCATGCCGGTAATTTTGGACAGAGCCAATTGAGCAATTTCAGAGAGTTCCATTCTGGCTCCGCTACTTAACGTTCAACTTCAGGCGCCCAAAAAACTCACATGAACAGCAAAAACAGCACCTTTTGATCTACCTAGCTTACTTGCTACGGCTTTGAAAATTGTAAATTCTGCCCGGCCCAGCCAACGGGCCAAAAGGGGCAAAAACGTAGCCTGACAGCCACGCCTTTCCCTTGTCCGTCATAGCTCCGCCTACGTAATCAGATAGTTTCCAGATACCCATGGCCCAAGGCGTCCAGAGTTCCGGTCGGCACCGTCGCATCGCGCAGGGATTCCACTTCCGCACCAGACGACATGGCCATGAACTGATCACATAATCGCCGCCGGAATTTTGCGCGCGCGCCCTGCAAGCCACCAGCGCCGTCATTCCCAAGAAGAAATCGGTCATGCGCTTTTCCGGTGTCTGCGCCGGGCACATGATTTTCCAATCGGTTCCCATCTTGGGCCCGCGCCTAGATGGTATTGCGGCAGCTCCGTCCCAACCGCTCTGCGCGCGGAGCGGATCGATCCAAATGTCTTTGATCGACAAATAGCCCGAGCACTTACAAAATCGCCTTCAACGAGGAGCTGTGACCGAAGCAGTCAATCACATACCTGGCCAAAAGCAGACCACTGCCCGATCAAGCGGGCATGCGCTGCAGACGCGGATCCTGTGCCTTTTCGCTACAAGGCATCCATGGTTTTGCGCACCCGCCCAAAAGAAAAAGACGCAGCCGGAAGGCTACGTCTTTTTTCTTTTCCTCTGGGAGGAAAATGGTCGGGACGGCAAGATTCGAACTTGCGACCCCCTGTACCCAAAACAGGTGCGCTACCAGGCTGCGCTACGCCCCGACTTGTGAGGCAGGGTTTACCCCCACTGTTCCGGAATGAAAACCCCCTAACAACGCCAGTTTGCAATTTCTTGTAAAAAATTTTGGTGGCGCATTTCACTGCCAACAGAAATCCCCATCGCCTTGGCCAAACCGCCATTTATTTCAAGCACATAGCGCACAGAATTGCCGCCAAAAATCGGGGTTTCGTCTAGTGGAATGGCGTTGCTGTGAATGTGTTGGATCACCCCATGCTCGTCTGCAAACAGCATATCGAGGGGAATCAGAGTGTTGCGCATCCAGAAAGATGCAGGCCGTGTGGTCTCATAGATAAACAGCATGCCCGCGCTACTTGGCATGTGAGATCGATGCATCAATCCCTGTGCCCGCTCGGCCTCTGTGTCTGCCACTTCTACGGAGAATCGCGCCTGACCAAAGTCGCCTCGTATCAACAGGCTGCTTTCGTCACAGGCGTCTTGGGCTTGGGCGGGCAAGGAGATCATGAACCCTGCCGCCAGCCACAAAAATCCGGCGCCGATCATGCGACCCGCGCCAGAGAATTTTAGTCGTTTTCCAAAACTGCGTTTTCCCACGCCAATACCTCGGTTGCCATGCGACCACGTTTACCGTCGATCACACGCAGCGCCAAGGCTTCGCCAGGCTGTAGGTCTGACAGACCTGAGCGGCGCAATACTTCGATGTGCAGGAAAATGTCTTCCGGGCGGCCAAACACATTGGCAAAGCCAAAGCCTTTGCCTTTGTCGAACCACTTCACCCGCGCGGGCTCCAGCGGCGTCGCGCGAATATCATCCAGATCCATGCCCTCAAAATCGGACAACGCCACCGGCGTTTCCGTTTCCGGTGCTTCGATCTTATACACTTCGACTGCCTGCGCCCCGCGCTGTGTCACTTGTACGGACACTTCAATCGCGGACCCGTCTGCAACAGAGCTCTGACCGAAATTGCGCAGCACGTTTGCATGCAACAGAATATCCGGCCCGCCGTCGTCAGACACAATAAATCCGAATCCCTTGACCGGATCGAACCATTTCACCACGCCCATCACCTGCGTGACGTCATTTTCTAGAGTACTCAATGCCTCAACCTTAGTTTGTATCATCCCCATGATCTGCGTGACTGTGCTGCATCAAGACGACTTCGGCAAGCGCAAAATTTCCATGCTTTTCATGCGCTTGCCACGAAAATTTTTAACTAATCAAGGGTTAAGACGCTGAATTTCCCACTGTTTTTCAGGGGCTTCACGGGTCCATCGGAAGCGGTCGTGTAACCGAAAGGCCCCATCCGCCCAAAATTCAATTTCGGCTGGAATAAGCCGATATCCGCCCCAGAAAGGCGGGCGTTTGGGATGGGTACCGTGCGCAGCTGTCATTTTTGCCACTTTTGCCATTAATTCTGTACGCGAATTTAGAGGTTGAGACTGTTCCGACGCCCAGGCGCCCAGCTTGCTCTTCAAACTGCGCGACTCAAAATATGCATCCGCCTGCGGACCCTCTTCCCGCATAACGTGTCCCCTGACCCGAATTTGGCGGCGCAAAGATTTCCAGTGCATCACAAAGGACGCCTTGCCTGCGCCGTCCAGTTCCTGCGCTTTGGCGCTGCCATAATTTGTATAGAACACAAACGCCGCATCCTCGATGTCCTTCAAGAGCACCATGCGGGAATTTGGCATGCCGTCCGCGTCCACTGTCGACAACGCAATCGCATTGGGGTCATTTGGCTCGCTCTTCTCAGCCTCCGCCAACCATGACCGCGCGATCTCAAACGGGTCCTCGCCCGCAAAAATCCCTGTTCTCTCGCTCATCACTGCCTCCAAATGCATCATCCAGCCTCTCAGGCTAGGCATATTCCACGTCGGCGAAGACCTTGATGCGACAGGGTCAATCGCCTAAACGTCACGCATAACCAAGTGGGACGGAGTTCACCGGATGTCAAATCAACTAATGGCAGGCAAACGCGGTCTGATTATGGGACTTGCCAATGACAAGTCTATTGCCTGGGGCATTGCCAAAGCCTGTGCCGACGCCGGCGCCGAACTGGCATTCTCTTATATGGGTGACGCTTTCATAAAGCGTGTGGTCCCGCTCGCTCAGCAACTCAATGTTGACACGCTGATCGACTGTGATGTTTCCGACGCAGCCTCCATCGACGCAGCCTTTGCTGAGATCGAAGAGAAATGGGGCAAAATCGACTTCATCGTGCATGCCATTGGCTTCTCGGACAAAAACGAGCTGCGCGGCCGCTATGTCGACACCTCCAAAGACAACTTCCTGATGACCATGGACATCTCCGTCTATTCCTTCACCGCCGTGATGCAGCGCGCGGAGAAGCTGATGACGGACGGCGGCTCTGCCCTCACTCTCACCTACTACGGTGCCGAGCAGGTCATGCCGCACTATAACGTCATGGGTGTCGCCAAGGCCGCCCTGGAAGCCTCCGTGAAATACCTCGCGGAAGACCTCGGTAAAGACGGCATCCGCGTGAACGCCATCTCCGCAGGCCCGATCAAAACCCTCGCGGCTTCTGGTATCGGCGATTTCCGCTACATCCTGAAATGGAACGAGTTGAACTCCCCACTGCGCCGCAACGTTGGCATCGAAGACGTGGGCAACTCCGCGCTTTACCTGCTGTCCGATCTGGGCAGCGGCGTCACCGGTGAGAACTTGCACGTGGATGCTGGCTATCACGTTGTAGGCATGAAAGCGGTCGACGCGCCGGACATCGACGCCGTGGTGGGCCGCAAATGAGCCTCGCCGCCTTTATCGCCGCCGTCTCTCTTTGCCTGATGGCCGCCGTCAGCCCTGGCCCCGCCGTGCTCATGGCCGCCCGCGTGGGTCTGCAACAAGGCCTCAAAACCGGCGCGGCGCTCTCGGTGGGCATCGGCCTCGGCGCGGTCTTCTGGGCGGCCTCCGCCCTCTTTGGCCTTGCCTTGCTGTTTGAATACGCACCGTTCCTGCTGACCGTTCTCAAGATCGGCGGCGCAGCCTTCCTGATCTGGACCGCGTTCAAAATGTGGCGTGCAGCGGATGAACCTCTGGAAGACAACGGCGCCGAAGTTGCCGCCATGACACCTTTGTCCGCACTGCGCCTCGGCATCTGGACCCAGCTCGCCAACCCAAAACCCGCTGTCTTCTTTGGCGCGGTCTTTGTCGGCACCGTGCCAACTGACGCCACCCCGCTGGCGCTGGCGCTACTGCTGGTATGTATCTTCCTCGGTGAATTCCTCTGGAACACCTCCGTGGCGCGTCTGTTCTCTCTGGACCGCACCCGCAAAATCTACATCGGCCTCAAGCACCTGATTGACCGCGTCTTTGGCGGCCTTCTGGCGGCTCTAGGTGTCAAGATCGCGGCCACCTAAGCCGCGCTCGGACCATGCGCAAACTCCTCAAGGCTCTCTTCTTTTTGCTCTGCATCATGAGCGCCTTGGGGATTTTTGCGCTCTACCGTCCGCATTACATTCCGCCCCCGATCAAAGACGCCATCTGGCCGCGGGACAACATCGCCGTGGTACGCGCCCGTCAAACGCCTGTTCTGAACGCGGGCTTTGCCGCTCACAACACCACCCTTGGCGCGCCGGTCTACATCCGCATTTTCAAAGAAGAACGCGAGTTGGAACTCTGGGTACAAACCCCAAGCGACACCTACGCCCTCTTCAAAACCTATCCGATCTGCAACCACTCCGGCGACCTCGGCCCCAAGCTCAAAGAAGGTGACCGCCAATCGCCTGAGGGCTTTTACACGGTCACCAAATCCGCCTTAAACCCAAACAGCAGCTACCACCTGTCTTTCAACTTGGGCTTCCCCAACCGCTTTGACCGCGCACACGACCGCACCGGCAGCTTCCTGATGGTACATGGCGACTGCGTCTCTATCGGCTGCTACGCCATGACCGATCCTGCGATCGAGGAAATCTACGTCGCCGTCGAAGCGGCCCTGAACAACGGTTTATCCTCAGTGCCCGTGCACGCCTTCCCCTTCCGCCCCATACCGCAACGCATGGCGGCGGCATCCGGTCACAAGTGGGAAGACTTCTGGCAGCAGCTCGCCCCCGCCTACCACGCCTTTGACAAAACCGGCCGCCCGCCCAAAATCACGCTGAAAGAAAACAAATACCGCGTCACCGCTTGGTAGGCACGCAAACAGTTTGCGCCGCCCTTCCCGTCTGCTAGAACAGCCCAAATCTGCGACAAAGGGGTGAGTCCACATGAGCGAGCGTCTGCCACACGAAAAAGGCTTCCACATCAGCTGGGATCAAATCCACCGCGACAGCCGCGCGCTGGCATGGCGTCTGGACGGCAAAGGCCCAAATGATGGCGCATGGAAGGCCGTCGTGGCCATCACCCGTGGGGGCATGGCCCCGGCGATGATCGTCAGCCGGGAACTCGACATCCGTACCGTCGATACCATCTCCGTAAAATCCTACTACTCCGGCGGTGGTGCACAGGACAAACAGCGTGAGGCGCAGGTCCTCAAAAGCCCGGACGCAGAGCTGATGGGCGACGGTGAAGGCATCCTGATCGTCGACGATCTGGTGGATTCCGGCAAAACCCTCGAACTGGTGCGCCAGATGTTCCCTAAGGCCCACTTCGCCACCGTATACGCCAAACCTGCAGGCGAGCCGATGGTCGACACCTTCATCACCGGCGTCAGCCAGGACACCTGGATTTTCTTCCCATGGGACATGGCGTTGCAATACGTCGAGCCTTATCGCGGCACCGATTGATCGCACCGGTTGGTGGGCTTGGCCCACATCACAAACCGCCCAATTCGGACCGCAGCGAGGCGCCTCGCTGCGGTTTTCTTTTGCCCGCTTTTGCCTGAGAGATTGACCAAATGACCCTCACCCGCACCGCCGCCACCTTTGCCCCGCCCGTGATGGAGGCCCGCCGCTGGCTCGAAGGCGTGACCTTTCCGGCCGACCGCCCGCTGATCAACGTCAGCCAGGCCGCCCCTGTCGCCGCCCCACCGGAGCCCCTCCTGCACCACATCGCAGACACCGCGCTCAACCATCCGGAGGCCCACCTCTATGGCCCTGTGCTAGGGTTGCCCGAGTTGCGCGCCGAAGTCGCCACGCAATGGTCCGCCGCCTACGCAGGCGACATCGCCCCGGCGCAAGTCGCCATCACCTCTGGCTGCAACCAAGCCTTCTGCGCCACCCTCACCGCAATTGCTGGCGAAGGAGATGAGGTCATCCTACCAACCCCATGGTACTTCAATCACAAAATGTGGCTCGACATGCAGGGCGTCACCACCGTGCCGTTGCCCACCGACGCCCATCTCCAACCAGACCCAGAGCACGCCGCCGCCCTGATCACAGAGCGCACCCGCGCCATTGTACTGGTCACGCCCAACAACCCCGGCGGCGTCGAGTATCCGGCAGAGCTGGTACGCGCCATGTATGAGCTTGCCAAATCCCGTGGCATTCGCCTGATCGTCGATGAAACATACCGCGATTTTGACAGCCGCACCGGCGCACCGCATAACCTCTTTGGCGACCCGGATTGGCAAGACACATTGGTGCAACTCTACTCCTTCTCCAAAGCCTATCGCCTCACCGGCCACCGTGTCGGCGCCATGGTAGGCAGCGCGACGTTGCTGGCGGAGGCGGAAAAATTCCTCGACACCGTCACCATCTGCCCCAACCAACTCGGCCAGCACGCCGCGCTCTGGGGCATGCAAAATCTGAGCCAATGGCTCGCCGGCGAACGCGCCGAAATCCTCGACCGCCGCGCGGCAATTGCCGACAATCTGCCCCTGCTCACCGACCAGGGTTGGGAACTTCAAGGCGCAGGCGCCTACTTCGCTTACATGAAGCATCCCTTCGCCCTGCCATCTGACCAATTGGCGCAGCAACTGGTGCAAAGCCACGGCATCCTGACCCTGCCAGGCACCATGTTCACGCCTGAGGGCGATCAGGCGGGCAAAGACACCCTGCGTATCGCCTTTGCCAACGTCGATCGCGCCGGAATCGGCGATCTCTTTGCCCGTCTGGCCACGGTCAGCGCCTGACGCAACCACTACACAGGGGCGACAAGCCAATCATGCTTGCCCCCCCTGCCCCAACCGCGTAGACCTTCGCAGAAGAAACTTGAACGATTACAGGGCGGACATCGGACATGGCGCAGAGCAAAACCTCCAAAACAGCGGTCTGGATTCTCATGGGCTTGCTCATTCTGGGCTTGGGCGGTTTTGGCGCGACCAGCCTCACCGGCACCGTGCGCACCGTGGGCACCGTGGGCGACAAAGACATCTCAGTCGACGATTACGCCCGCGCCCTGCAAGAAGAGCTGCGCGCGCTTGAGGCCCAAACCGGCCAGTCGCTGCCATTTGTGCAGGCACAGGCCTTTGGCATCGACCGCATGGTGCTCTCCCGCCTTTCCACCACCCGCTCGATAGATGCGGAGAATGAACGCCTCGGCATCTCCATTGGCGACGAAAACCTGCGCCAGGAGCTGATGAACATCCCGTCCTTCCAAGGGCTCGACGGCTCCTTTGATCGCGACGCCTACAGCTTTGCCATCGACCAGGCCGGCATGAACGAATCCGAGTTTGAAGACAGCGTGCGCGAAGACACCGTGCGCTCCCTGCTGCAAAGCGCCGTGGTCTCCGGTCTGGTGATGCCCGATGTCTACGCCAACACCGTGATCAAATTTGTCGCCGAAGAGCGCGACTTCACCTGGTCCAAGCTCACAGCCGACAACCTGACCCGCGCCGTGGACGCCCCCACCGAGGCCGAGATCGAAGCCCACTACACCGAAAATCAGGACCGCTTTATGCTGCCCGCCACCCGCCAGATCACCTACGCGTGGCTGTCGCCTGAAATGATCATCGATCAGGTGGACGTGGACGAAGCCTCCCTGCAAAACCTCTATGATGAGCGCGACGCCGAGTTTAACCGCCCGGAGCGCCGTCTGGTCGAGCGTCTGGCCTTTGCCGACGAAGCCGCCGCGCAAGCCGCCATGGACCAGATTGCTGCGGGCACCGCCACCTTCACCAGCCTGGTTGAAGGACGTGGCCTGTCGCTGTCTGATGTGGACCTTGGTGACGTGACCAAAGCGGACCTTGGCGAAGCCGGTGAAGCTGTCTTCCTCGCACCCGCCAACGGCATCGCCGGTCCTGCGCCGTCCAACCTCGGCCCAGCCCTGTTCCGCGTGAACGGTGTGTTGGCCGCGCAGACCACCACCTTTGACGAAGCCAAAGAGCTGCTGCGTGAAGAGCTCGCCGCAGATCGGTCCCGCCGCCTGATCGACACCCAGATCGGCAACATCGACGACCTGCTCGCCGGTGGCGCGACCCTGGAAGAACTGGTGGCCGAAACCGACATGGAGCTTGGCACCATCAATTGGCACCCGCTGTCAGAAGATGACCTCGCTGGCTACGAAGGCTTCCGCGAAGTGGCTTCTACCGTGACCGTCGAAGACTTCCCACAGATCGAAGTGCTTGAAGACGGCGGCATCTTTGCCCTGCGTCTGGAGGGCGAAACCCCAAGCCAGCCTGCCCCATTGGCAGATGTGGCCGAAGAGGCCGCCGCGCAGATCACCGCCGACCGCACCACCGAAGCGCTCAAAGGCCTGATCGAAACCCTGAAGCCACGCCTGAACGACGGCACCAGCTTCACCTCCTTTGGCTTCACCGCCAACGAAGAGGTCGAAATGGACCGCGCCGCCTTTGTGCCGGGCACCCCTGCAGAATTCCTCTCCGAAATCTTTGAGATGGAAGTGGGCGAGCTGCGCACACTGGACAGCCCGGACGGCCTGATTGTGGTGCGCCTGAACGCCATCACCGAGCCTGCGACCGACGATCCAGAAGTCACCGCGCTCAAGGCGGCGATCACCGCACAGCTCTCCAGCGGCATCTCTCAGGACGTCTTCGCCGCCTACGCACAGGCGCTGCAAGGCATGTACCCGACCCAGATCAACCAGCAGGCACTGAACGCGGTGCACGCGAACTTCCAGTAAAGAAAGGCCGCCAAGGTGGACCTGACTCCCTCGTTTGAAGATTTTGCCAAAGCCTATGAGGCCGGTGAAAATCAGGTAGTGTACACGCGGCTCGCCGCCGACCTCGACACCCCAGTGTCGCTCATGCTCAAGCTCACCGGCGCTCACAAAGACGCCTTCATGCTGGAGTCTGTGACCGGTGGTGAAGTGCGTGGACGGTATTCCATGATTGGCATGAAGCCCGATCTGATCTGGCAAACCCACGGCACCGAAAGCCGCATCAACCGCACCGCGCGGTTTGATCCCGATGGCTTCACCCCACAGGACGGCGACCCGCTCACCAACCTGCGTGCCCTGATTGCCGAAAGCAAAATTGACCTGCCCGAAGACCTGCCACAGGCCTCCGCCGGTCTGTTTGGCTACCTCGGCTATGACATGATCCGGCTGGTGGAGCATCTGCCCAACATCAACCCGGACCCGCTTGGCCTGCCCGACGCCTGCATGTTGCGCCCTTCTGTGGTGGCCGTGCTCGACGGCGTGAAAGGCGAAGTCACCGTGGTTTCTCCCGCTTGGGTCAGCGACGGCCAATCCGCCCGCGCCGCCTATGCGCAGGCTGCCGAACGTGTCATGGACGCCGTGCGCGATCTCGAACGCGCCATGCCCCAAGCAGCGCGTGATCTGGGGGAAGCGCACGAAGTCTCCCCGCCGGTCTCCAACTTCACCAAAGAGGGCTACCTGGCCGCTGTGGAGAAGGCCAAGGAGTACATCAAAGCCGGCGACATCTTCCAAGTGGTGCCCGCCCAACGCTGGACGCAGGATTTCCCGCAGCCACCATTTGCGCTCTACCGCTCCCTGCGCCGCACCAACCCGTCACCGTTTATGTTCTACTTCAACTTCGGTGGGTTTCAGGTGGTCGGCGCCAGCCCGGAAATCCTCGTGCGGGTGTTTGGCGACGAAGTCACCATCCGCCCGATCGCAGGCACCCGCCCCCGTGGCGCCACGCCAGAAGAGGACAAGGCCCTCGAAGAGGATCTCTTGGCGGACAAGAAAGAACTCGCCGAGCACCTCATGCTCTTGGATCTGGGTCGCAATGATACTGGCCGCGTTTCCAAAATCGGCACCGTGCGCCCCACCGAGAAATTCATCATCGAGCGCTATAGCCACGTGATGCACATCGTCTCCAACGTCGTCGGCGAATTGACGGAAGACAAAGACGCGCTGGATGCTTTCTTTGCCGGCATGCCTGCGGGCACCGTCTCCGGCGCCCCTAAAGTGCGCGCGATGGAAATCATCGACGAGCTGGAACCCGAAAAACGTGGCATCTATGGCGGCGGCGTTGGCTACTTCAGCTCAGGCGGCGATATGGACATCTGTATCGCGCTGCGCACAGCGATTGTGAAAGACCAGAAGCTCTACATTCAGGCCGGCGGCGGCGTTGTCTATGACAGCGACCCGGAGGCCGAATACATGGAAACCGTGCACAAATCCAACGCCATCCGCCGCGCCGCTGCGGATGCTGCGCGGTTCACCGGCAACGGCAACTCCTAACAGCACCCCTAAAAGAAACCACGCGCCCCGGACCTGATCCGGGGCCTCTTTTTTTTGCGCCACAACGCCCGTTGCGTTAACGCCTTATCGCCCTAAAACGCACCTCCGCAAAACAGTCGCGATACCGACAGAATACCGACGTGGTTTTGACCTCCAAAACCGCCGGTTAACGCGCAGACATCCGCCCATGTCTCAGAAATTTGTCCGCGCGGTCAAATCGCTGTTACACTCCCTGCATTATTCCAAAAACAAACCCGCCTCGGCCCCAGCCGTGCGGGCAATATCTATTACAACAGAGAGCACCAAAATGGCCCAATTCACCCTGTCCCGCCGCCACTTCCTGGCCTCCACCGCAGGCTTCGTCGTCCTGCACCCCTTCTCGGCAAATGCTGCGCAAAATCAAGCACATCTGCGGATTATGGAGACCACGGACCTGCACGTGCACGTCTTCCCGTACGACTATTACGCCGACAAACCGCGCGACACTGTAGGCCTCGCCCGCACCGCCTCGCTGATCAAAAACATCCGCGATGAAGCCACCAACTCGATGCTGATCGACAACGGCGATTTCCTGCAGGGCAACCCAATGGGCGACTACATCGCCTATGAGCGCGGCATGAAAGAAGGCGACATGCACCCGATCATCACCGCGATGAACGCTGTGGGCTATGACGCCGCCACAATCGGCAACCACGAATTCAACTACGGCATTGATTTCCTGATGAAATCCATGGCTGGCGCGGACTTTGAAACCGTGCTCTCCAACATCTCTCTGGAGCAAGGCGGCACCCCGCGCGAAGACAAAACCATGTTCAAACCCTATTCCATTCTGGAGCGTGAACTCACCGACGGTGCGGGCGAGAAACACATAATTAAGGTTGGTGTGATTGGCTTTACCCCTCCCCAAGTCATGAACTGGGATCGCCGCCACCTCGAAGGCAACGTACAGGCGCGTGACATTGTCGAAACCGCCAAAGCCTTCGTGCCGCAGATGAAAGAAGAAGGCGCCGACATCATCATCGCGCTCAGCCACTCCGGCATCGGCGCCGCAGATCATTCCGATGGCATGGAAAACGCCTCCGTGCCGCTTGCCGCTGTTGAGGGCATCGACGCCGTCCTCACCGGCCACCACCACCGCGTCTTCCCGTCCTCCGCGTATGACGGCATGGCTGGCGTGGACGTGGCAAACGGCACCATTATGGGCAAACCAGCGGCCATGGGCGGTTTCTGGGGCTCACACATGGGTCTCATCGACCTGATGCTGGAACGCTCTGGAAATGAATGGAAAATCGTCTCTCATAGCACCGAAGCGCGCCCAATTTCCAAGCGGAACGAAGACCGCTCCATCACCGCGCTGGTCGAAGACCAACCAGACGTTCTGGCCAGCGTCCAGAAAGAACACGACGAGACGCTGGCGTATGTCCGCCGCGCCGTTGGCAAGACCGACGCGCCTCTGCACAGCTATTTCGCGCTGGTGGCCGATGACCCATCGGTTCAGATCGTCTCCATTGCCCAGCTCTGGTACATCGAACAGATGATGAAAGGCACCGAACACGAAGGCTTGCCCATCCTCTCCGCCGCTGCCCCATTCAAGGCCGGTGGCCGTGGTGGTCCGGAGTATTACACCGACGTGGCCAAAGGCGACGTGGCGATTAAAAACGTCTCCGACCTCTACCTCTACCCCAACACCGTCCGCGCCGTGCGCGTGACAGGTCAGGAGGTCAAAGACTGGCTGGAACGCTCCGCAGGCATCTTCAACCAAGTCGAGACTGGCAAAGCCGATCAGGTGCTGCTGAACCCAGAATTCCCGTCTTACAACTTCGACGTCATGGACGGTGTGACCTATGAAATCGACCTGTCCCAACCATCCAAATTCGACCCCAAAGGCAACCTGATCAACGCCGATGCCAACCGCATCACCAACCTGATGTTTGACGGCAAGCCTTTGGACATGAACGCAGAATTCATCATCGCCACCAACAACTACCGCGCCGGCGGCGGCGGCAAATTCCCCGGCGCCATGGGTGACACCATCGTGTTTGAAGGCCCGGACACCAACCGCGACGTGATCGTGCGCTACATCGTGGAAAAAGGCACCATCAGCCCCCGCGCCGACGCCAACTGGACCTTCGCGCCGCTGCGAGGCACCTCGGTCCTGTTTGACACCGGCCCTAAGGCGGCAGACTACAGCGACAGCGTGGAAGGCGTCTCTATTGAGGCTGCAGGCGAAGGCCCCGACGGTTTCGCCCGCTTCCGCATCCAACTGTAAAGACACACGAAACCACAAAAGGCCGGAGTTTTCTCCGGCCTTTTCTACCCCCTGTCTCGTTACAAGACTATTTAGCGAACCATTCTAGCTTCGCAGACGGTTTTGAAGCTCTTCTCTCCGCAGTTTCTGGTAGTGATGTAGCACGGCCGCATCCAGCTCTCGCGCATTTTCAATTTTTGGTTTTACACAAAATCCATGAGCAAGAGCCCAAACTACGGAAAGTGTCATACGCAACGCCACCCACACAATCATAGGTCGTATCTGTAGCAACTCCGACATTGGCAAAACTAACCGGTTGCCCAATACAAACAACATCACCATGATCAGCGCAAAACCAGCCGTCAAAATGAGCATCACCTCCGATCGGAAGTTACGTTTTGCCGTGCGCGAGATGCGCTGTCTTTCAGCGCCGGTAAGCTTGGACACATCTTGGGCCATAAAATAACCTCGTAGCGTTATTCTCAAAACAATACTTGCTTTGTCGCCCAAATATTGATGCCAAGCAGGGAAGGAATTCAAGTGGTCCAGCGTAATAGATTTAATTAGATTTAGCTTTCTAAGACTGAGCCTATTCAGGCCTTTTTACAAGTGCTCAAAGGCAGGTCCACGTCTCCACATCATAACGCGGAGCCGGCATCTCTGGCCAAGCTTCCGGCGCCCCGCTTGGATCGCGCAGCAGCGGATCAAACTGCTCTTTCCGGTTGCGCAAACTCTCCGGGTCCAGTGCCAGTCGCTGACACTTTGCCAAGTCGCTGATGGTTGTGCCTCCGGTCTGCGTGAGGTCAATCATATGCCCCCGCCGCTGACTCATCGTCGCGCGAAAGCGCAACGTCTGATCCAGCTTGAACAAATGCGTGTGCACCCCAAACATCCGCGCCTCGCCCTGCCACTCTTCGCCAGAAGCAAACACCAGCTCAAACCGCCCAGGCGGCACCAATACCTGAAAGAACTCCCCACCCCGCACGTAAGCGGCCAGCACGACTTTGTCGCGCTCAACATCCCGTAAATTCAGGAAATAATCCGCACCGTCGTTGGTCTTGATCAACAACGGCAAAGTCGCAGGCAACCCCGAGCGGTTCCACATAAGCCCCTGCGGCCGCTCTTCTGCCAAGGCAGACCAAGCGGACACCGAAAGCACAAAAACCAAAAGCAACCGTATCATGCCCAAAGGCTACCGAGCTTTACGCCAAACAAAAAGGGCCGGAGTTGCCTCCAGCCCTTCTCTATTATTCTCAGCACCTTACGCCGCTTCAGACGGCTCCGCCTTCTTGTTGGTGCCCTTGACCCACTCCCGCATGCCTTGCAGCAACACGTAAAGGATCGGCACAATCACCACCCCAATCACGGTCGCCGCCAGCATGCCGCCAAACACGGCCACACCAATGGCCTTCTGGCTTGCCGCCCCGGCGCCATTGGCCACCAACAGCGGCACCACGCCCAACAGGAACGACAGCGCCGTCATCATCACCGCACGGAAACGCTGGCTCGCGGCCTCAATTGCGGCCTCCTTGATGCTCAGCCCCGCGGCACGCCGCTCCATCGCAAATTCCACGATGAGAATGGCGTTTTTGGAGGCCAGACCAATCAGCATGATCATCCCGATCTGGGTGTAGAGGTTCACATCCCCACCGGACACAAGCACCGCCGCCAGCGCGCCAAACAGCGCCACGGTGACCGAGAGCAGAATGCCCACCGGCATGGTCCAACTCTCGTACTGCGCCACAAGGAACAGGTAGCCAAAGACCACCGCCATGATCAGGATCAGCACCACAAGACCGCCTGCGGCTTGCTGCTGCTGCGCGGTCCCGGTCCACTCAAAGGCATATCCCGGAGGCAGAGCCGTCGCGGCCTCCTCTTCCAGAACGCGGATCGCATCCCCGGTCGACAGGCCTTCTTTTGGCACCCCGGTCACAGTCGCAGAGCGGAACATATTGTAGCGGTTCAGCGCCACCGGCCCCAACTCATTGCGCACCGTCACAAGCGTACCCATAGGCACCATCTCGCCGCTTTGGGACCGCACATACAGCGCATTGATGTCCTCGACTTGCGAGCGGAATTCACCGTCCGCTTGAATCATCACACGATAGACGCGACCAAACAGGTTGAAGTCATTCACATAAATCGAGCCCATATAGCCCTGCAGCGTGGTGAAGACGTCGGCAATCGACACGTTGAGCGACTTCGCCTTTTCCCGATCCAGGTCGACATAGACCTTTGGCACGTTGGCGCGGAAGGTCGAATAGCTCTGTGCCATCTCGTCCCGTTGGTTGGCCGCATAGACCAGCGAGCCAACAGCGGCCGCCAAGTCCTGTGCGGTGCCGCCACCGGTTTGCTGCACCTTCATTTCCACACCCGCACTCAGACCAAGGCCAGAGATCGGCGGTGGGTTAAAGGCAATCACGCTGGCGGAAATCTCCTGATTGGCAAGGCCATAAACCTTGGCCAAAATCCCATCCGCGCTCAGCTCATCTGTCTGGCGATCATCCCAAGGCTCCAGGTTCAAAATGATCATCGCCCCGTTGGAGCCAGACCCGTTCAGCAAACTAAAGCCGTTCACAAGCACAGAGCCAGCCACGCCTGGGATTTCCATCAGCTGCTCGTTCAAACGTGTGGTGACCTTCTCGGTCCGCTCAAGCGAGGCCGCATCCGGCAGCTGAACATCCACAAACAGCGTGCCGTTGTCTTCCAGCGGGATGAAGCCTGCAGGGATCGATTTGATCAACGTGCCGGAGCCCGCCATCATCGCGCCAATGATCACAAGCGCCAGGATTGGGATACGCACAAACCGACGTACAATCCCAACATAAGCGCCCCGCGCGCCGTCCACGCCTTTCTCAAACGTCGCCATCAGGCCCTTAGGGCCACCCGGATCACGCGGCTTCAGGATCAGCGAGCACAACGCCGGAGACAGCGTCAGCGCGTTGATCGAGGAAATCACCACAGCGGTGGAGATGGTCACGGCAAACTGCGTGTAGAGCCGCCCGGTGATGCCCGGCATGAAGGTCACCGGCACAAACACCGCCAGCAATACCAGCGTGGTTGCAATCACCGGCCCGGTGATCTGTCCCATCGCCTTGCGGGTGGCGTCCGCCGCAGACAGCCCCTCTTCCGCAATGATGCGCTCAACATTCTCCACCACAACAATCGCGTCATCCACCACGATCCCGATCGCAAGCACCAAGGCAAACAAGGAGATCGTGTTCAGCGACATGCCGAACAACAACAAGAAGGCAAATGCACCAATCAAAGACACTGGAATGGCCACCGCAGGAATGACCGTCGCCCGCACATTGCCAAGGAAGATGAATACCACCGAGATCACGAGGATGAACGTCAGGATCAAGGTCGAGACCACATCGCTCAGCGACTGCTCCACAAACAGTGTGCTGTCATACGGAATGGCGTACTCTACATCATCCGGGAAGGCGCTCGACAGGCGTTCGACTTCGGCCTTCACAGCCTCCGCCACCGCCAAAGCGTTTTCGCCCGGCGCCTGATAGATCGCCAGAACCGTCGCCGGGTTGCCATCCGCTCGGCCAGAGGCATTGTAGTAGTTCGCTCCCAGCTCGACCCGCGCCACATCTTTCATGCGCACAATGCTGCCCGCCTCGCCGGTACGCAGCACGATCTCTTCAAATTCCTTCACCGTGGTCAGACGGCCTTTGGATTTGATGGTGTATTGAAACTGCTGCCCGGTTGGGATCGGTGGCGTCCCAATTTGACCAGCAGAGACCTCAAGGTTCTGCTCACGAATGGCCGCTACCAGATCCCCTGGTGTGAGCCCCAACCCTGCCATACGGTCTGGATCCATCCACATCCGCATGGAGTATTCAAAGTTGGTCATCACGTCCGCTTTACCGACGCCTTTCACACGTGCCAACGCATCGCGCAGGTTGATCGAAGCGTAGTTGGACAAGAACACCTCGTCATAGGTGCTGTTTGGCGAGACCAGCGTGACAATCATCAACATGTTGGTGGAGGACTTCTGTGTCACCACCCCGCTGTTGGTCACCTCGGTTGGCAAAGACGACGTAGCCTGTGCCACGCGGTTCTGCACGTTCACCGAGGCAATGTCCGGATCTGTTCCCACCTCAAAGGTCACAGACAGGTTGTAGGAGCCGGTGTCCGTACTGTCCGACGACATATAGATCATGTCGTCCACCCCGTTCACCTGTGCCTCAATCGGCGCGGCCACGGTGTTCTCCACAGTTTCGGAGTTCGCGCCAGTGTAGTTGGCTGACACGGTCACCACAGGGGGCGTGATGTCCGGGAACTGCTCCACAGGGAGCGCATTATACCCGATGAACCCCATAATGGAGAGCACCAGAGAAATCACAAACGCCGTTTTCGGGCGCCGGATGAAGATCGCTGAAAACACGGGTTACTGCTCCTCTGTCGGCTGACCGGCCAGCACCGCATCAACGGTCACACCGGGGCGCACACGCTGGAGGCCTTCGACAATCACGGACTCGCCTTCACGCATGCCATCCTCAACCACCACCGCGGTTTCGACCTGACGGCCTAGGGTCACATAGCGCTGCTCCACAGTCTGTTGTTGGCCAACCACCAGCACAAAGTCCCCACGCTGGTCTCGTTGCACAGCGGCCTGCGGAATCATCAACACTTGACTTGGGGCCGCACTGGCAATGCGGATGTTCAGGAACGCGCCGTCCAGCAACAGCCCACGCTCATTGGCAAATTCCGCGCGCAAGGTGATGGTGCCGGTTGACGGGTTGATCCGGTTGTCGACAAAGACCACCTGTCCAACTTCATCCAGTTCGTCGCCGTTGGGCAAGATTGCAAAGACCTTTGGCGCCTTCTCTCTATCTGACAATTCCTGAAGTTCCGCTTCGTGGTGTTCCATCACCTCCACCAGCTGCTTTTCAGTCAGGGAGAATTCCACAAAGATCGGCGCGGTACGCACGATGTTGATCAGATAGGTGGTGTTTGGACCAACCAACTCGCCCACGCTGACGTTGGACCGGCCGATGCGCCCGTCAAACGGCGCATGGATTTTGGTGTAGTCCAGATCCAGCTGTGCCTGCGCAATGGCAGCTTTGGCTATCGACACCTGCGCCTTGGCCACCTCGTTGTTGGCCACGGCCACATCGCGATCCGCCTCGGTGCCGACATCCCGCTCAAACAGCTCGGTCTTTCGCACCAACTCGACCTCTGTCAGACGCAGATTGGCTTCCGCCTGTGCCAGGTCCGCCTGCCGCGCATCCACGGCCGCCTGATAGACCTCCGGCTCGATCTCAAACAACAGATCGCCCTCAGCCACCTCGTCGCCGTCCTGCCCGTGGATCTTCTCCACAAAGCCGCTCACGCGGGCCACAAGGTCCACTTTGTCCACGGCTTCGCCTTTACCGATAAAAATCACTTCATCCACCAACTCGTCAGTGTAGGCGGCAGCTATTGCGACTTTTGGAGCTGGCGCATCCTGCGCCGCCGCGCTGGTCGCCAATAAGCTGACCGAGAGCATGGCCGCAGAGAGAGAGGTGAAAATCGGAAACTTCATGGTGTCTTATCCCAATAGCTTGGAGATCAGGGCCAAATGAAACGGCGGTGATCACATGACAATTTTTGCCATAGAACCATGGCCCGCCTCAGGCGGCAAGAGTGCGTTAACCACAAAAGCCAAGCATCTGGCAGAAAAAGCAAAAACGCGCCGACGAGCGGCGCGTTTTTCCGAATATTTCAGGTATCAAAACGATCAGTCGTTGTCGTAATAGGCGGGCGGATCATCATAAATCGCCCAGCCAAATTCCCCTTCAGAGCCTGGCAGCTCCTCCGGCTTCATCTTCGCCTGAATGTAAGTTTTTGCGACAAAATGCGCGCTCACCGGCGCGGTCAGGAACAGGAAGATCGTGATCAGCAACTCGTGAAACGACAGCGTGCCTTTCACCAGCAGGAAGTACAGCATCGAGGCGATCAATACGCCGCCCACTCCAAGCGTGGTCGCCTTGGTGGGGGCGTGTAGCCGTTGCATGGTGTCTTTGAGTTTGAGCATGCCAAAACTGCCGACCAGCCCAAACACTCCGGCCAGCACGATGAAGAAGGACACAAGGATTTCTGCAAACATCTGTCTCTCCTTTACTCGATGATGTCGCCGCGCAGTACGAAGCGGCAGTAGGCAACCGTTGACACAAACCCGACCATAGCCACCAGCATGGAGGCCTCGTAGTAGATCGCCGTCCCTTTGTGCACGCCGTACAAGATCAAAAGCGCAATCGCGTTGATCACTATGGTGTCCAGCGCCAAAATGCGATCCGCCGCGGTGGGGCCTTTTGCGATGCGAAACACGCACATCAACATGCCAAGTCCAAAGCAGGCAAAGCCAAAATAGAGAGCCATTGTGATCATGAGAAAATCTCCTTCAACCGGCGCTCGTAGCGGTTTTTGATCTCATCGCGCACCGCCTCCGGATCTTCACAGTCCAGACAATGCACCAGCACGCTTGTGCCATCCGCGGACAACATCGCCGACACCGTACCCGGGGTCATGGTGATGGTGCCTGCCAGAATGGTGATCGCCTCCGGTGACGTGACATCCAACGGCACGGTGACCCATTTCGCGTGAATGTCCTTGTTGCGCTTGAACAGAATGATCGCGGCGACGTGGAAGTTCGCGACCACAATGTCCCATAGCACCACCAGCACATATTCCACCACTTTGAAGTAGTTTTGGATATGTGGGCGTCCCGGCCAATAGGGCGCAGTCAGAATAGGTACGATCACCCCAAAAATCGCCCCCAAGAGCACGTTACCGACCGTCACCTTGTTGACCAGCATCAGCCAAATCACCAACAAGGTCAGGCTCAAAATCGGGTGTGGTAGAAGTTTCCGTCTCATTTCAGATCCTCCCCATTCTGCCCAAGCACCGCGTCAACATAGCCTGACACATCAAACAGCTGAGCTGAGGTTTGCTCCAGATAGCCCATCACAGGCCCGGCAAACGCCGCCAACAGCACCAAGGTAGCCAAAGACAAACTCACACCGGTCAGCGCATTTACACCAATTGTCGCTGCGTCTTTCGGCTCTTCCGCCTCAGGATCGGCCAAAGCTGTGGCTTTCCAGAACACCACGCTGCCCGCTCGCGCAAAGCCCACAATGGTCACCAACGAGCCGATCAGGATCGCCGCCCAGGCCGTCGCCATCCATGGCATGTCGCGCACCCCGTCTAGCACCAGCAGCTTGCCCAGGAACCCGCTCAGCGGCGGCATTCCCGTCACGCCAATGGCGCCCACAAAGAAGAACGCTGCAAACAAGCCGTTCTGATAGATTGGCGGCTGGGCTGACAAAGCATCGCTGCCGCGTCGTGTCACCACCAGATCCGCCAGCAGGAACAGCGCTGCCGCCGCAAAGGTCGAGTGCAGCAGGTAGTACAATCCCGCCGAAATCGCCTCAGGCGTAAACGCCGCTACCGCGAGCAACAATGTGCCCATGGAGCCTACCACTGCAAAGGACAGCATCGGCATCAACCGCCGTGCACCCAACACGCCAATCGCGCCCACCGCCAAGGTGATCACCGCCGCGGGCATGACCCAGCTTCCGATCAGCCCGTCCACCGCAGCCACATCCGGCCCAAACACCAATGTGTAGAAGCGGATGATCGCGTAGGCACCGACTTTGGTCATGATCGCAAACAACGCCGCCACAGGTGCTGGCGCATTGGCATAGGTCGCGGGCAGCCAAAACTGCACCGGGAACAGCGCTGCCTTGATGGCAAAGACCATCAACAGCAACACCGCCGACACGCGCAGGATAGCGGCCTCTTCCACCGGAAGTCCCCGCACTTTCACGGCCAGATCCGCGATGTTCAGCGTGCCGGTCGACGCATACAGCGCGCCAAGTGCAAACAAGAACAGCGTGGAGCCCGCAAGGTTCATCACCACATACTGCAGGCCTGCTTTCAGCCGCACCTTGCCACCGCCGTGGATCATCAAACCATAGGAGGCGATCAGCAGCACTTCGAAGAACACAAACAAGTTAAACGCGTCACCGGTCAGGAAGGCACCACAGACCCCCATCAACTGGAACTGGAACAGCGCGTGGAAGTGCCGTCCGCGGTTGTCCCACTCCGTGGCAATCGCATGCCACAGCACAATCAGCGCCAAAATGGTTGTCAGAAGCACCATCATCGCCGACAGGCGGTCGAGTACCAACACAATGCCAAAGGGCGCAGGCCAGTCGCCAAGGTAGTAGACATGCGTCTCACCATCTGCCGCCATCGCCAGCAAGCCGAGCGAAATCGCCGCCAACATCACCGTGCCCGCCACCGACGCATAGCGCGCAAGCTTAATGTCGTGCCGCATGACATAAGCGATCACCGGCGCCAACAGCGCTGGCAGCACAACAGGAGCAATAATCCAGTGGTTCATACGCCCTGCCCCTCTGTGTCCTGCGCACCATCGTCGTCTGTCATGTTGATCTCATCACTGTCCGCCTCAAGATAGGCGCCCAGCGCGATCATCACCAAAACCGCGGTCATGCCAAAGCTGATCACAATCGCGGTCAACACCAAGGCCTGCGGCAGCGGATCAGAATAGCTGACATCAGCATATTTGTTCAGGATCGGCGGTGCGTTCACCGCCAGACGCCCGGTGGCAAATAGGAACACGTTCACCGCATAAGACAGCAACGCCATCCCGAGGATCACAGGAAAGGCCCGCAGGCGCAGGATCAGGTAGATCCCCCCCGCCGTCAGCACGCCAATGGCACTGGCAACAATCATCTCCATGTCATTGGCCCTCCTTCTGTTCTTGCTCGTCTACGCCATCCTCCGGCGCCTCGGACGGGTCGTGATCCATAGGGGTCACGTTGATGGTTTCCCCGGCAAACCGCGCAATCCGCGACAGGCTGTAGAGCATCAGCATCACCGCGCCCAACACCGCCAAGAACACGCCCAAATCAAACGCCATCGCCGTGGCCCACTCAAACTCTTCGATAGGTGGGAAGTGCAGATAGCCATAGGCGCTGGTCAGGAACGGTTTGCCCGCCAGCCACGCACCCGCACCGGTCAACCCGGCGATGATGACGCCCCAGCCAATCATCGAGTGATACTCGATCCGCTGCCGCAACTGCGCCCAGGCAAAGCCCGAGGCCATGTACTGCATCAGCAAGGCAATGGAGATCACCAGACCCGCAACAAAGCCGCCACCAGGCTGGTTGTGCCCGCGCAAGAAGATGTAGAGCCCCACCATCACTGCCATCGGCAGCATGGCCCGGGTCGCCACCACCATCATCAGCGGGTGACGGTCACGCGACCGATCTGGCGAGAACGCCCGATCCCGCAAACGCTTCGCCGCTGGGCCCCGCAACAGCGCGTCCATCAACGCAAAGATCGCCAGGCCCGCAATGCCCAGCACGATGATCTCGCCGTAGGTATCATAGCCCCGGAAATCCACGAGGATCACGTTCACCACATTGGTACCGCCGCCGCCTTTATAGGAATTGGCCAGGTGATAGGCCGAAATGCTGTCCACATCGCGTGTCAGGAAGGCCATCGCCAAAGCGGCCACTGCGCCGCCGCCAGCAATCGCCACCACAGCATCACGCAGCCGCTTGCCGTTGCTGCTTTCCGCTGGCGTGTCTTTTGGCAGGAAGTAGAGCGCCAAAAGCAGCAGCATGATGGTCACGGTCTCAACCGAAATCTGCGTCAGCGCGAGGTCCGGTGCGGAGAGGTACACAAACCCACCCGAAATCACGAGGCCGATGATCGAGATAAACACCAAAGAGCGGAAGCGATTGCGGTGCTGGCTCACCACCAGCCACGTGGCCGCAATCAGCGACAACCAACCAACCCAAACCAAAGGCGGCACCGGCAGGATCTCTCGTGTTGGCGCGCTGATACCACCGGTGAAATAGGCATGTGCGCCCACCCCGACTGCAGCCACAACCAACAACGCCAGATAGCGGCTCATCACGCCATTATGGGTACCTCGGGCAATGGCTTTGGCCAGCGCCACGCAACTGTCCATGATCGCATCAAAGATCGCTTTCGCCTCAGGCCGACGTGCCCGCAGCCAAATCGCATCCAGCTTGCCGTGCACAGCCAACAGACCACCGCCCACAACAAATGCAATCACCGACATCCACAGCGCCGGTGTCACACCGTGCCAAAGCTTCAAATGCGGATGCGTATCCAAGCCGGTCACAGCATTGGCCGCCACGGTCACCAGCGGCTCTGCCAAAAACGGCATTGCGCCAATGCCAACCACCAGCACCGTCAACAGCGCAGGCGCGGCGTAGAGCCCAAAGGGCGGATCATGTGGCGTGGACGGATAGTCATCGCGCACCGGCCCGCCAAACACGTGGAAGATAAACCGGAAAGAATAGGCCACAGAGAAACAGGCCCCCAAAGTTGCCAGAACCGGTACAATCCAAGGGTTGTTATACCACACCGTGTGCGCCGCTTCTTCAAGCATCATCTCTTTGGAAATAAACCCATTCAGTGGTATGGTCCCCGCCATCGACAGCGCTGTGATCGTCCCGATGATCGCGGTGATTGGCATCAGTTTGGCCAAGCCACCCAGCCGTTTGATGTCCCGCGTGTGCGCCTCGTGGTCGACAATCCCAGCGGTCATAAACAACGCAGCCTTAAAGGTCAGGTGGTTGATGATGTGGAACACAGCCGCAATCACCGCGGCTTTGGTGCCAAAGCCCAACAACATGGTCAGCAGGCCCAAGTGGCTCACGGTCGAAAACGCCAACAAGCCTTTGAGATCATCTTTGAACAGCGCAATCACAGCACCCAGCACCATCGTGATCAGGCCGGTGGTCGCCACGATATAGAACCATGGGTCCGTGCCCGCCAAAACAGGCCACATCCGGGCCATCAGGAACACACCAGCTTTCACCATAGTGGCAGAGTGCAGATAGGCCGACACCGGGGTTGGCGCCGCCATCGCATGTGGCAGCCAGAAGTGGAACGGGAACTGCGCGGACTTGGTGAATGCGCCGATCAGGATCAGGATCAGTGCCGGCATATACCATTCACTCGCCTTGATCACATCGCCCTGCGCCAGAATGTCGGTCAGGTTGTAGCTGCCCACGATGTTTCCAAGGATCAGCATACCGCCAATCATCGCCAAGCCACCTGCGCCGGTCACGGTCAACGCCATCCGTGCGCCCTGACGGCCTTCTGGCAGGTGCTTCCAATAACCAATCAACAAGAAGGACGAGAGGCTGGTCAGCTCCCAGAAAATCAACAAAAGCAGGATGTTGTCGGACAAAACGATGCCAAGCATCGCGCCTTGGAAGAGCAGCAAGTAGGTATAAAACTGCCCCATCGGATCATCACCGGATAGGTAGAACCGGGCATAAAGAATGATCAACAGGCCAACCCCAAGGATCATCCCGGCAAAGAGCAGGCCCAAGCCGTCTAAAAAGAAGCTTGCGGACAAGCCAAGCTGTGGCAACCACTGTATGGTTGTACTCACAACCTCGCCCCGCATCACCGCCGGAGCTTGCGTGCCCAACAGGATAAGCGCCAAAATGGTTGGCACGGCGGTAAATGACGCACAGGCGTTACGCCCTGCACGGATCATAATGCCTGGAACCAACGCACCTAAAAAAGGAAGAATGGCAATCACTGCCAAAACACTGCCGTCGCTCATCCGCGCCCTCCCGTAAAATTAATCCCGAGTGATACTCGTCTCATCGGGCTTGCACAACCGGATGCCGGTCAAAGCTTGCTATGACTGCGACCTCCTACACAGGCTTTCGCCAACTTACCACACTGATTTTTCAGAATTGTTCCGCCAATTGCCGTAAATCCGGATCATCAGGGTTGTAAACCAGCGCCTGACGCATACGTTTCTGCGCTGCGCGACGCCCTTCAACCTGCGCCGTCATCCGGATCAAGCTGCTCCAGGCCTGCGTGTTTTGCGGATTGAGCTTAACCGCCTCCGACAACGCAGCAACGGCTGAGGGGATGTTGCCCGATACCATGGAATAGCCTGCAACCTGCAAATGCGCCTCGGCAAAATCCATCTGGTTTTGAACCACAGAGCCAAATTCCCGATAGGCTTGCCCCAAGGCGGCACGGAGGTCATCCGGCAAGCGATCCGGCCGCTGGCTCATAATGGCCCGCGCCGCCGCCAAGCGCACTGCTTTTACGTCATCATTCAAGCCTTGCAACAAATAGGGCGCGGTCGCCACGACGGCCCGTGCACGCAACGCATTGAGCGCCCCAACCCGGATTTGCGGATCGTCGTTCTGCAAAAACGCCCCCAGATCTTCCAAATCCAGCGTTGTCGCCCCCGGCCCCAACAACCATAATGCCGTCGCCCGCACCAAATTTGGCTGTTCCTCATCTTGTGCCAGCCCCATCAAATCACCCGCAGCGGCTTGCGGATTGGCGCGCCCTTTGGCCAACACTTCGCCGTAGTGAGGCTCCTGCCAGCGGCCATTAGGGAACCAATCGCGCACCTTACCTGCCGCCCACTCGTTGCTCTTATCGTCATGGCAGGTGATGCAGGCGTTGGGACTGTCCAGCGCATCGCTTAGGTCAGGTCGCGGCACGCGAAAGCTGTGATCCCGGCGCGGATCGGTGCCCATATAAACCTTATCCACCATATGACAGCTCACACACTGCGCCGCTTCGGTGCCTTCAGGGTGGTTGGTATGCGCCACATCCTCATAATCTGCCAACCGCAAGCTTTCGAAGTCCGGGTTGCCCGCTGGCGAGTGGCACTGCGTACACACGGCATTATCCTCTGCCAAAACCTCTGCGGTATGCGGATCATGACAATTGGCGCAGGTCACGCCTTTCTGAGACATCTTGGACAGCAAAAAGGAGCCGTAGACGTAGACCTCATCCAAAATCTGCCCGTCGGCATGATACAACCCTGGCCGCAACATGGAGAGGTTGTAGTTGTCCGCAAATGCCTCCCCCGGCAACGGATTGCCGTTGCCAAAACCTTCGCGCCGCGCATGGCAACCTGCGCACTGCTCCATCGCCTCGGCCGGCTCTGACATCGTCGCCGTGAAGCCCCAATCGTCCAAACTGACAGCAAAGCGCTCCGGCCGCTCACCGGCCACAATCTGGACATGCGCTGCCCCCGGCCCGTGACAGGCTTCACACCCCACCCCTATTTCAACTTGTGTGCTGGCGTAGCGACGGGTCCGAAAATCATAGTTTTTCTCAAATGCGGTCGCATGACACTCTGCGCAGCGCCCGTTCCAGTTTTTATAAACACCCGTCCAATGATACGCATCTTGCGGTGGCAAGTCCTGATCCGGATAGAGATGGTACCAGCGCTTCTGTTCCACATCCCAGACCACATCAAAACTCTGCAACCGCCCTTTGCCGGTCGACAGGATCGGATGCTCCAATGGGTGTACCCCGCCCACCGAATGCATCTCATATGTCGCTTCAACACCGTCTTTCTCGCGCACAGTCACAACATGGGTTTCACCGTCCTTAGTAAAGGTGGCACGCATGCCATCATGCTCAAAACTCTCGCCTTCAAAAGCCCCAACAAAACTGTCCTCGCTCGGCATCCGCCAGGCTTCGCCGTGGTGCGAGGTTTTCCAATCATCGTAGGCTTCTGTGTGACAATCGCGACAGGTCTCTGACCCCACATATGCTGGCACGCCTGCGCCGTGTGGTGTTTGCGTATTCCCGGCACTCCCCAGCGTCAAGCACGCCAGGACCACGCCGAAAAAAGTCTTTAATGTCATAAACCTGTCTTTCAGTTCTGATGCGTGGAGACCGGATTGAGCGGCGGCAAATCCGGAGTCTTCGTGTCGCGACGATAGCGGGTTTCGCGGTGTTTTCTATGGCAGAGTGTTTTGAGGTGATCCCAAGCCTGCGCTTCCTCGGCGGTACCGGCAGTACCGAACCGCGCCGCGCCAATCTGCAAGAATGCCTCCTCAATGCCGAGTTCGGTTTCCTGCTCCGCAAGCGGCACCTTCTGCGCCCAACGCAAATAGGCCGGTTTGGCGGCACTCAAATCCCGTTTCTGCACCGCCTGTTTCAGCAAGCCGTAAGCATAGCCCGCACTTTGCAACCGCCGTTCCTGTGCTAAGCCCCAAGACCGGCGCAAAACCGGCACGCCCCAACGCGCAAAAGCCCATGCAACAAATAACAGCGCCACCAAAGCCACGCCCCACCGTACGATTTTCTCGACATCTAACGGCTCCGCACTGGGCGCCAAAACCGGCGCATCCGCCTGCACGTCAATGGCTTCCGCCGTGGCTTCTTCCACTTTGCCAGTCTTCAGATTGAACCACTGCAAACGCGCCTCAGGCAGCGTGCCTTCCACGCCACCTTCCACCACATAGACCGTCTTCTCCACCCTCGAGCCACTCACCACGCCGCGGTTTTCCGTCTCCTCGGCCACAGGACTTTCTGGATAGGCACGCAGCCCTGCAAGCCCTTCCTCCGGCGTCACAGTTGGCAAAAACATCGGCGACACGCCTTCGATCTTCACCTCAAGAACCCGCGTAAAACTTGCACCGGCATCCAACCCCGTGGTCTCCCCCTCAACAGCTTGCGTCAGGGTCAGCTTCTCGGCGGCCACAAACGGATCCATCGCTTCCGCGCCTTCCGGCACAACACCTGTCACTGTCTGCGCGGGGACCGGCAGCGTTGCCTCGAGCACTTCGCTACCGTCAAGCGCGCGATACCGTACCTTCACCTCTCCCGCCGGAATCTCAAACGTTCCCGGCACCACCGGTGTGATCTGATAGCGCCGCGAAATGCCGGACCAGGTCTCCCCGCCGATGCTCTTGCTGGTCGGCGAGCTCGCCTTGGACGGCAGCCGTACCATCAGGTTCGGGGTCTCAAAATCCGGCCACACTGGCGGGTCCGGCATAAACGTTGGCACCAACACCGTCAGCCGCAGGGTTAACGGCTGTCCCGGCACGGTCTCGCTTTCCTCAAACGTCACCTCCAGCTTGGGCTGAACATCTTGCGCCCAAACCGCCACAACGCTCACCACCCAGAGCACAAAGGCAAAGCCCCATCTCATGGCCGCTCCCCCCGTGCCGCTTCCAACCGGAACCGTTGTTTCAGGAGATCCTCTGTGCGCGTGTCCACCGTGCGCATCCATTGTTCCGTCGACAAATGCGCCGGCGCATCTTCCTGCGGCACTTCGATCTGCGTGTCTTCCCCGCGCCCACTTTCGTTGTCAAACACCACATCGTCCGCGCCAATCCCGGTGTCCTCGCCCGTGTCAGACTGCTCCCGCGTGGTATCCACATAGTCCACGATGGCTTTGGAGATCGGCAGGTTCTGCTGTGCATCCTTGTGCTCGGGATTGATCTCCAAAGCCCGCTCAAACGCCCGCACCCCATCGCGATACCCGCGCGACTTCAGATGCGCCATGCCCTGCAAAAACGCTGCCTCCGCCGTGTCCAGCCGCGCCATCTCCTGCGCTGCCGTCTCATATTGCCCACTGCGATATAGCGCCACGCCGCGCAAATACGGGTCTTCGAACGCCTCCGCAGCAACGGCGTAGTCCTTACGCTCAAACGCCCGCCATCCCTGCTGATCCGGCGTCAAAAACCAATCGCGCCAGCCATCTGCCTGCGCCTGCCCCGGCTGCAACATCCACAGCACCAAGGCCGCTTGTCCGGCCCAACGCACCGCCATCCCGCGCCGGAACCACAGCAGCATCAAAGCCAACGCCGGCCAGGCCAACCACGCGCCGCGATCCTCCCACGGCTGCGCCTCATCTTCCAATTGCGCCCGCCGATAGGCCGAGGCCAACGTGCGCTCCACCTCCGCGACATCCCGATTGTCTGGCGTCACGCGTGTTGCCGAGGCCCCGTCCGGCACCTGTGGCAGCTCAGTACCTTCAGGCAGCATGAACAGAAAACTCATCGAAGCCACAGTTTCAGAGGCTACCGCCTCCTCCGCACCAGAATCAGCTTTGCCCCAAGCCTCCGCCAGTTCCGCCGCCGCGCTGGCGGATAGCTCATCGACCATAAACACCACGCCCCCCGGCGCACCCTCCCGCGCCAAAAGCGCCTGCGCCGTGGCTAACCCGGCCTGAATGTCCTGCCCTTCAATCGGCATGACAGCCGTGGTCAGCCCCTCCAAATAAGGCTGCATCACCCCGGGGTCTTCACTCATCGGCACCACCACATGCGCAGTCCCTGCAAAGGCCACCAATGCCGTACGCGCTCCGCTGCGCAAGGCAAGCAAATCCATCGTCTTCTGCCGCGCCCGCGCCAGCCGCTGTGGCGCCACATCGGTTTGCTCCATCGACGGCGTGACCTGCATCACCACCACCAGTGGCGCGGTCTGGGCCGCAAAAGGTGTCGGTGCGCGGGTCCAGCTCGGCCCAGCCACAGCGAGAACCAAAAGCAGCAAAACAACCGAGATCACATCAATCGGCTGAACCCGCCCCGCCGCATTCCCGGGCACAGTCAAAGCCTCGGCCAAATGCGGTGCAAGCCAGCCGTCGTTGCCGCCTGTCGCGCCGCGTCGTTGCCGCAACCGGCACCAGGTCACCAATACTGGCAATCCCAACACAAGCAACCAAGGCCGCAGGAAATGAAACGCCTCAAGGAACAGCGACAAGTCAAAGGTCATGCCCGCGCCCTCCCGTGATCCCGCACCCAAAGCGACATCAACAAGATCAACCCAATCGCCATAGCCGCCATCAAAGGCCAATGCGCCAAGTTTTGCTGAGGCCGCCAACTCAATGTCTCGATCTCCTGCGGGTTCAGCGCGTCAATTTCATCGTAAATGCTGTCCAACGCGTCCGCATCGGCGGCAAAATAAGCCTCCCCCCCCGTGCGTTGTGCCAAATTGTTGAGCAACGCCATATCCAGCCGATCCTCGCCGCTAGCCTCCGGGTCACCAACCCCAATCGCAAACATGCGCACGCCCTTGTCCCGCGCAATCTCGGCGGCATTCACCGGGCTCATCCGGCTCGCCGTGTCATTGCCATCGGACAAAAGGATCAACAGCCGTTCCTCAATCTCGCTGGCCTCAAACGTGTTGATCGCCAAGCCAATCGAGTCGCCCAGCGCCGTATGTGGCCCAGCCATGCCCACCTCGGTCTGCGCCAACAACGCCCGCACCGTGTCCAGATCCTCGGTCAACGGCGCCTGCACATAGGCCCGCGTGCCAAACACAATCAGCGCCACCCGGTCGCCAGTCCGATCCGCCAGAAACGCCTCGACCACCTCTTGCACCGCCGCCAGCCGCTGCACCGGTTTGCCGTCCTCACCTGGAAAATCTCGCGTGTCCATGCTGCCGGAAATATCAATCGCCAGGATAACATCCCGCGTCGCCTTGGTGATCTCCTGCGGCGGCCCCAACCGCACCGGCCCTGCCAAGGCCAGCACCAGCAGCGCCCACATCAGGCCGCCCCCAATCAGCGCCCGCCGCTTGTGCGCCACAATCGCAGCTCCGTCTTGAACGGTCAGCCCGGCAGCCTCCGCGATCAGATCAAAAAACGGCACCCGCAGCGCGTCTTGCCGTTGCCGGTATGGAGGCACAATCCGCCGCCAAATCAACGGCAAAGGCAACAGCAACAGCACCCAAGGATGGCTCAGCTCAAACATCCGCCACCTCCGGTGGCTTATGCGATGTAACCCACGCCCGTGCCGCCGCCAGCAACCCCGGATCTGCCTCCACCGGAGCTCTCTGATAGGCCGCGCGCGCCAAGGCCGTCTCTTCAAACTCTCCCGCGCCGGTCTCGCTCAAAAACGTGACCCAAGCCGGCCCACTCAACCCGGCCACACGTCGCCGCCCATAGGCAGCCATCGCCGCACGTTTCAAAATTCCCGAAACAGCCGCCGGATCGTCCCCTGCCTGCGCCAGAGCCTTCAACGCCGCCCGCCGATACGCATTGGCCCGATAGTGCTGCCACGTCCGCCAGCCGCGCCACGCAGAAACAGCCAAGACAATCCCCGCCAACACAAGCCACCCGGCTGTCTGTGGCACCATCGACACCGGTGCCGGGTCCGGCACTTCCGCAAGCTGATTGATCAGCTCGACAAGGCTGTCGTTGTCCACGGCTGCGGTGGCCTCGTCGCTCATCGCGCGCGCCCTCCCAGCAACCGCACCACCTGCGCCAGCGTGTCTTCCGCGGAGGTCAACGGCAGCACCGACAGGCGCATCCGCTTCTGCCACTCTGCCACCTGGTCCCGCCGCGATCCAGTCACCTGCGCCAAGCCCGCACGGACCTCCGCCGCCTGAAAATCCAACAAGGTTTGTTTCTGCCCATCAGACGCCGTCACCTCGCCGGTCTCTGGCACCATGTCCGCGCTGGGGTCACCCACTAGTCCAAGCACCACATCATTGTGCAGCGCAATCGCGCCGAGCCGTCGCTCAGTCTCTTCATCACAGGCGTCAAAATCACTGATCACGATCACCAGATGATCCCGCGTCGCCAACCGCGCCACCGCCGCTAGCACATCGTTAAACGGCATCGGGATCGCTTTTGGCGCATCAGCCTTCAAGCGATGATTGGCCGTCTCCAAACAGGTCAAAAATCGCGTCACCGCCGCCCGTCCCCGTCCGGGGCGCAGCTCATCTATATCGGCATCCCCAAACACCACACCACCCACACGGTCGCCTTGCTTGGCCACCCGATGTGCCACAATCGCTGCGCATTCCGCCGCCGTGACCGCTTTGGTGTTGTGTACCGTGCCGTAAAACATCGACATACGCTGATCGACCACAATCAATGTCGGACGATCCCGCTCCTCGGTGTAAACGCGCACATAGGGCGACCCCGCCCGCGCCGTGACCTTCCAGTCAATCGCGCGCACATCATCTCCCGGCAAGTAGTCGCGCAGCTCTTCAAAGTCCAAACCACGCCCGCGAATGCGTGACCTATGTCGCCCCTGCAACGCTGACCGCGCGGGCTGTTTAGGCAAAAAGGAGATTGCCCGCGCCGCCGCCTCCAAAGACCGCAGCCCCTGCAAACTCACATGGATGCGCGAGTCATCCGCTGCTTCAGACGGCGACCGATCTGGGGCCACACCGGCACGAGACAAAGCTGCACGGTTTCGCATCGCGTCCTCCGCTTACGGCACCGCCACCAAGGTCAACAGCTCGGCCACCACATCATCCGCAGACACCCCACTGCCCTGCGCCTCATAGCTCAGTGCCAATCGATGGCGCAGCACATCCGGCGCAATCGCCTGAATGTCTTCCGGGTCCACATAGTCGCGCCCCTTCATCCAGGCATGCGCCCGCGAGCATCGATCCAGCGCCAGAGACGCCCTTGGGCTACCGCCCAGCTCAATCCACTTGGCGAGGTTTTCACCAAACGCCGCAGGCGTGCGGGTGGCTTGCACAATCGTGGCCATATAGACCTCCATCGCTTCGGCACAGTGCAGACCTGCGATCTCGCGCCGCGCTTGGAACACCACGTCTTGCGAAATCGGTTCACGCGGCGCTTTTGCCGCCTTCTCTGCTGCCTGCTCCTGCAATTGCGCCTGATCTTCACCGCGCACCAGCCGGATCACTTCAATCTCATCTTCCAGTGGCGGATACAGGATGTTCACATGCATCAGGAACCGGTCCATCTGTGCCTCTGGCAGCGGATAGGTCCCCTCCTGCTCCACCGGGTTCTGTGTCGCCATCACCATGAACAGCGGCTCCATCTGATGCGTGGTCCCGGCCACCGTCACCTGCCGCTCTTCCATCGCTTCCAGCAGAGCTGCCTGCACCTTGGCTGGCGCGCGGTTGATCTCATCCGCCAGTACAACGTTGGCAAAAATTGGCCCCGGTTGAAACCGAAACTGGTCTCCGTCGGCCGCGCCTTGCACATACATCTCCGTGCCGGTCACATCCGCAGGCAGCAAATCCGGCGTAAACTGGATACGCGAATAGTCACACTCCAAGTTCTTCGCCAAGGCCTTCACCGCACGGGTCTTGGCCAAGCCCGGCAACCCTTCCAGCAACAGGTTGCCATTGGCCAAAAGCCCAATCAGCAAGCGGTCAATCACATCGCGCTGGCCAATGATGCTCTCACCCATGCGCTCACGAAGCGCATTGATCTCGTCCAGTGCTGCCATCACTCTGCCTCGCCGGTGAAAATCCGCGTCCACTCGTTTTTCATATCCACCAGCACCCAGCCGCGATCTTCGGCCTCATCCAATCCACGATTGAGCACCCCAATGTGCCCTTCTCGGTCATAAGCCCATTCACGCTCACCATCGGTGTGGTGGATATACACCCCCAGCCGCGCGCCCTCACCTGCAGTGGTGTATTCCAGCATCTCAAAGTCGCCGTCTGAGTTGCCCACAGCCATGATCGGCCGTTTGCCGATGTGGTGATTGATTGCCACAGGCTTTCCCGCCTTGTCATCGTTGAAGAACAATGTGTCCTTCTTGATAATCGTCGGCACCCCGTCGACCACTTCATAGGTAGACGTTAACGACGACCCAATCGTCTGCTCTGGCGGGATGCCATAAACGTCCTCGGCAAAGACCCGCATAAAATCGATCCCGCCACCAGAAACGATATAGGTCTTGAACTCCTCGTCCCGCAGATACCGCAGCAGTTCCACCATTGGCTGATAGGTCATCTCATCATAGCCCAACCCCGTGGTCGGATGCTTTGTCTCTGAGACCCACGCGGCCACATCGGCAGAAAAATCATCCAGGCTCTGGTTGGCATGGGACAGCGCCAAAATCTCGATCAGCCCCTCTTTGCCCCCAGCCAAAACACCATCCATGTCGCCCGCCGCGGCAGCCTTCAGCACATCGCTGCTCAGTTTCGACGGATTTTCCGCCCCAATCTTGGCCACGCGATCGAGCGCAAAAAACAGTTGGAAGTACATCGGCTGCTCCGCCCAAAGCGTGCCGTCATTGTCAAAAACCGCAATTCGGTCTGCCGGCGTCACATAGTCGTCGCCGCCAACCTCAGACACCGCTTCGACAAACGCAATGATCCGGTCTTTGGACGCCCCCTGCCAGGACGGCAGTGGATCGGCCAAACCAACACCGGCAACGCCCACCAGAGCCAAAGACAAACAAGTTGTTTTAAACGAAGTCAACAAAATCATGGGACCATCCAAATTGCATTGGGGCCGCGCCCCAGATCAAAAATATCCTTCCCGGCCAAAACCGGCCGGAAGGGTTTTCTCCATCAGGATCTTACTTGGAGCCAATCTGGCTGAAGATCTTGTCCTTGGCATCGCCAATGGTGAAGCTGCCCGGCTTCTGACGTGGTGGGAATTCCTCAAATGTTGCAAGGAACTCGCTCACGTAACCAGCCGCTGGCAACAGCAGGTAGACGCGGTCCAGATACCAATCCCAATAGGTGTTGGAAGTGATGTTGGCGCGTTCATACGGGTCGCGACGCAGGTTGAACAACAGCGGAATACGCAGCTCTGTCCATGGCTCCGCCCAGGCCCGCAGGGTCTGCGGATAGCGGTGCTCGAGGAAGATCACCTTCCAGTCGTTGTAGCGCAGCGCGGTCAGATCACCGTCATCAGAGAAGTAGAAGATCTCCCGACGCGGGGTCTCTTCGGTCTCACCCGTCAGGTATGGCAGGAAGTTGTAGCCATCCAGATGCACCTTGTACTCACGGCCAATCGCCTGAACACCACCGGCTTTGAGCTCTTCCTTGATGTCCGGTTTTCCGGCAACCGCCAGATAGGTTGGCAGCCAATCCATGTGGTGCATGATCTCATTGGAGATCGACCCGGCTTCAATGTTGCCCGGCCAACGCACCATAGATGGCACGCGCCAGCCGCCTTCCCAGTTGGTGTTTTTCTCACCACGGAACGGGGTCATCGCCGCATCCGGCCAGCTGTTCATATGCGGCCCGTTGTCGGTGGAGTAATGCACAATGGTGTTGTCGGCGATGCCAAGCTCGTCCAGCACATCCAGAAGCTGCCCAACATGCATGTCATGTTCGATCATGCCTGCCTGGTACTCATCCATATGTTTGCCAGCGATCTCATCCGCCTTCAGACGCATCTCGTCTTTCACGTGCGTGCGGAAGTGCATCCGCGTACCGCTCCACCAGACAAAAAACGGCTGTCCCTGCTCGTTGGAACGCTTGATGAAGTCAATCGCCGCCGCAACGGTCTCTTCATCCACGGTCTCCATCCGCTTTTTGGTCAGCGGGCCGGTGTCTTCGATTGTGCCATCTGCGGACGACTTGATCACACCACGTGGACCAAACCGCTCGCGGAACTCAGGATCCTGAGGATAATCCTCATTCTCCGGCTCTTCTTCTGCGTTCAGGTGGTAGAGGTTGCCAAAGAACTCATCAAAGCCATGGTTGGTTGGCAGCATCTCGTCCCGGTCACCCAGGTGGTTTTTACCAAACTGCCCGGTGACATAGCCTTCCGCTTTCAGCAGCCCCGCAATGGTCGGATCTTCCACCTGCATGCCCTCAGGCGCGCCCGGCATGCCCACTTTGGACAGACCTGTACGGAACACCGATTGGCCGGTGATGAAAGATGACCGGCCTGCGGTACAGGATTGCTCACCATAGTAGTCGGTGAAAATCATGCCCTCTTTGGCCACGCGGTCGATGTTTGGCGTTTGATAGCCCATCAGTCCCATGGTGTAGGCCGAGATATTGGACTGGCCAATATCATCCCCCCAGATCACAAGAATGTTGGGCTTTTCTTGCGCCGCTAGTGCGGTCGCAACCGTCGTGACCACAGCGGTGACCGCTGATAGACGTACGACAGCCTTCATTGGGTTCAGACCCATAACAAAACTCCCTTAAATAAGCACACCTGAAAAACTTCTTGGCTAAAATCTTGGCAAACAAAAACCGTCAGGTGCCACGCCGAAAAAATGCGCAGCCCTCACCCCACTGTCAATTGAAATCACTCCACAATTTGTGGATTTCACAATGTGAAACACAACCCTAAAGAATGCGAAATTTAGCCGTGGGACACTGGGTCAACGGAGGTCAGAGGCTGGCAAACCTCGTCGTCAGGTCCTGCGCCTCCGCTTGCAGTCCATAAGGCGCGTTTATGATGAACATGCCTGACCCTATCATACGATGGCCCTCTTTTGCAGGGGGGAATTCCACCTCATGCCGCAGGGCCTTGGGGAAGCTTTTCGCCTCCAGCGCCTCCAGCATCGCTTTGTGCGTGCCGTCTCGCAGGATCGGATACCACAGCGCAATCACACCGACGTTCCACTTGCGGTGCACGTTTGCGATCCAACCCGGCAGGGTTTTGTAGTCGCTCTTGATCTCGTAACTCGGATCAATCAACAGCACACCCCGGCGCGGCGTTGGCGGGCAAATCCCCATGACGGTCTCAAACCCGTCTTTCTGATGCACCTTCGCGCCGCTGCCTTTCATAGCCTGGCGCAACGCCGTCGCTTCCTGAGGATGCAACTCACAAAGCTGCATGCTGTCCTCGCCCCTCAGCAACGCCTGCGCAATCGCCGGCGAGCCGGGATAGGCGGTGTCCCCATGCCGCGCTTGCACAGCCATCAAGGCCCGTTTGTAAGGGTGATCGTCCGCAAACCACCCCGCCACCTTGCCAATCCCGGCCTCGGCCTCACCGGTTTTCACCGCCGCCGCATCATCGAGCTGATAGACCCCGCGCGCTGCGTGGGTCTCTAGATAGCTCATCGGCTTGGGCTTTTGCCCCATATATTCCAGCATCACCGCCAAAAGCGCGTGTTTCTGAACATCGGCCAGATTGCCGGCGTGGAAGATGTGTTGGTAACTCAGCATCCGCTTTCAATAGCCTGCCCGCGCGCCAAAGCCCAGACGGCAGTTTTTGGCCCACCAAAACCGTCAGATTTTGCAACTTCCCGCCCAAGTCTAAGCGGCTTTTTGCGCCCCACTTCAAAGCCTTGTGAGCGCCTGCCACATGGGTCGCGAGACAGACAAGTCTCGCAAAAACAAGACCACCACTCACGCATGAGAGGAAAGACCCATGAACTATCGCACATCCATCTGCGCCGCCGCGCTTTGTGCTCCATTTGCCTTTGCCACCGGCGCTGCCGCCCAAGGCTGGAACTGGTCCTACGGGGCGGACATGACGTCAGACTACATCGACTCCGGTGTGTCCAAATCTGACGGTTTCGCGATCCAACCCTGGGTCGAAGTCGAAAACAGTGGGTTTTACTTTGGCGCCTGGGGCTCCAACGTCGACATCGGCACCGCCGACAAATGGCAATACGACCTGTACACAGGGTACCGCTCCAATGTCGGCACCAACTTTGCCTATGATCTTGGCTTGGTTCGAAAGTCCTACGATGACTCCGGTTACGACAGCAGCGAAGCTGCCGTGGGCCTGACCTACACTTTTGACAACGCCATGTATGTCAAAGGCTACGCCGCCTATGATTGGACCAACAAAAATTACAACCGCTACGCACAGGTCGGCTATGACATTGGCGACCGCTGGAAAACCTCTGCCCGCTACGGCGTAGATGATGGCGCAGCAAGCGACTACTATTGGGATGTGGGCGCGGAATACGCCTTCACCGACAACATCTCCTTCGACATGCGCTACCACGGCCGCGACGGCGACGACGAAGGCGTGGTTGGTATGCTGAAATTTGCCTTCTAAGCGGGCATTTTCGCCTGGGTGGCTGCCCTGTGGCCACCCCTCGCGGCGGAATGTCGCCTTTGATTTACTGCGGGTCTTTCACATTGGCCTTTGAGTTCCTATAAGAAGGCCGCCCGGACTTGAGGAGAGTCGCGGGCTTTGGGAATTTCTGGGGAACAAAATCATATGCTGGGAAATTTGGGCGGCCTGTTTACATCCGACATGGCCATCGACCTCGGGACCGCAAACACGCTGGTCTATGTAAAAGGTAAAGGTGTTATTCTCAGCGAACCTTCTGTGGTGGCCTATCACGTCAAAGACGGCGTGAAAAAAGTGCTCGCCGTGGGCGAAGATGCCAAGCTGATGCTGGGTCGGACGCCGGGCAGCATCGAGGCCATCCGCCCCATGCGCGACGGTGTGATCGCCGATTTTGACACCGCCGAAGAGATGATCAAGCACTTCATCCGCAAGGTGCACAAGCGCTCCACATTCTCCAAACCCAAGATCATTGTCTGCGTCCCCCACGGCGCGACCCCCGTTGAAAAACGCGCGATCCGCCAATCGGTGTTGTCCGCTGGCGCACGCCGCGCAGGTCTTGTGGCCGAACCGATCGCAGCCGCCATCGGTGCCGGCATGCCCATCACCGATCCAACCGGCAACATGGTTGTGGACATCGGCGGCGGCACCACTGAGGTGGCCGTTCTGTCCCTGGGTGACATCGTCTACGCGCGTTCCGTGCGTGTCGGTGGTGACCGCATGGACGAAGCCATCATCAACTACCTGCGTCGCCAGCAAAACTTGCTGGTCGGTGAAGCCACCGCCGAGCGTATCAAAACCTCCATCGGCACCGCCCGCATGCCAGACGACGGCCGTGGCGCTTCCATGCAGATCCGTGGCCGCGACCTGCTTAACGGTGTGCCAAAGGAAACCGAAATTTCTCAGGCACAAGTCGCCGAAGCGCTGGCCGAACCGGTACAGCAAATCTGCGAAGCGGTGATGACCGCGCTGGAAGCCACCCCACCGGATCTGGCGGCCGACATCGTGGATCGCGGCGTCATGCTGACCGGCGGCGGCGCGCTGCTGGGCGAGCTCGACCTGGCCCTGCGTGAGCAGACCGGTCTGGCCGTGTCCATCGCTGACGAAAGCTTGAACTGTGTGGCCATGGGCACCGGCAAAGCGCTGGAGTATGAAAAGCAACTGCGCCACGCGATTGACTACGACAGCTAACCCGGCCTCTCAGCGCCGGTTTGGCGTCAGCCTTCCGGCGGTGTAGCATAGCGCCCACCCCTTCTGATCCGGAGGCACCTTGGCCAAAGATCGCACCCAGAGCGAGGATTTCTCCGCACCGCTACGGCGGCTGTTTCTGGGTGTGCTGATCCTGCTTTTGCTTGGCATCTTCCTGATCTGGCGCATCGACAGCCCGCGCGTGGAACGCTTCCGCGCGCAAATCACCGACGCTGTCGTGCCCAACTTCGACTGGGCCATGGCGCCGGTCACCGGCGCGGTCAACATGATGCGCAACTTTCAGAGCTATACCCGCATTGTCGAGCAAAACCGCGAGCTACGCCGCGAGTTGCAGCAAATGAAGGCCTGGAAAGAGGCCGCGATTCAGTTGAGGCAGGAAAATGCCCGTTTGCTTGACCTCAACAACGTGCGCCTTGATCCACAACTCACCTATGTCACCGGAGTGGTATTGGCCGACAGCGGCTCGCCTTTCCGCCAATCCGTGCTGCTCAACATCGGCGCCCGCGATGGCATCATCGATGGCTGGGCCGCGATGGACGGCATTGGCCTTGTGGGCCGCATCTCAGGCGTTGGCCAATCCAGCTCCCGTGTGATGCTGCTCACCGACAGCTCCAGCCGCATTCCTGCCCGCATCCAGCCGTCTGGCCAATCCGCCCTGATCGTCGGTGACAACTCCGTTGCCCCGCACGTGGATTTCCTCGAAACCCCGGACCTCGTGCGTCCCGGCGACCGCGTTGTGACCTCCGGAGACGGCGGCGTCTTCCCCGGCGGGTTGCTGATCGGCCAAGTTGCGGTGGACCCCTCCGGCCGCCTGCGCGTGCGCCTCGCCGCCGACTATGAGCGTCTCGAATTCCTGCGCGTTCTGCGCCACCACGGCCAAGAACGCCTCGACAGCCCCGGTACCGTGATAGCGCCAGACAGCCCCGATGCCTTCTCGGAGACCACCGATGGCTAACGCGGCTCTGTCCAATAAGTGGTTGATGCGGTTTATCTTTGCGCTTTTGTGCCTGCTCTTGGTCTTTGCACAGCTTCTACCTTTGGAAACCACCCCGCGCCGCTGGGCCGGGCCGGAATTCATGGTGGTTCTCGCCTTGGCGTGGGCCGTCCGCCAGCCTGATTATACCCCGCCGCTGCTCATCGCTGTCGTTTTTCTGCTGGCCGACTTCCTGCTGCTGCGTCCCCCGGGACTGGCCGCTGCGATCATGGTGTTTGCCTGCGAAATCCAACGCAACCGCGCCCCCCGCCTGCGCGACGCCACCTTTGCCACCGAATGGCTCACAGCCGCCGTCATCATGCTGGCCATCACCGTAGGGTACCGCCTGATCGGCACCATTTTCCTGCTGCCGCTGCCGTCCCTTGGCCTCATGCTGATGCAAACCATCATGAACATCGCCATCTACCCCGGCGTGGTCTTCCTGTCTCATCTGCTGTTTGGCGTGCGCCGCGCCACAGCCCATGACGCCTTGGGGGCCAACTGATGCGCGCCAAGACCCCCACCGAAATCACCGAGGTCCACGGCCGCCTCTCCCGCCGCGCGCTCCTGCTTGGCGGCACCATGCTGGCCTTTATGACCGGCCTCGGCTTTCGCATGCGCCATTTGCAACTGGACCAAGCGGACCAATACCGCCTTTTGGCCGAAGAAAACCGCATCAACATCCGCCTGATCCCGCCAGCCCGTGGTGAAATTTTTGACCGCAACGGCATTGTGCTGGCCCGCAACGAGCCGTCTTACCGCGTCACGCTGGTGCCCGAAGACGCCGGCGACGTTGACGCCGTGATCGACAAACTGGCGACCTTGGTGGAACTTGACCCCAACGAGTTGGACCGCGCCGTCACCGAGATGCGCCGCTCCCCGCCCTTCCTGCCGGTCACCATTGCGGACCGCGTGAGCTGGGACGAACTCTCCCGCGTTGCCGTCAACACCCCATCCCTGCCGGGCATCACGCCGGAAGTCGGCCTGTCACGCTACTACCCGCTACGCGGCGACATGGCCCATGTGTTGGGCTATGTTGGTCCGGTCTCCGACTACGACCTCTCCAAGATCGACAACCCAGACCAACTGCTGCGCATCCCGCGCTTCCAGATTGGCAAAGTGGGCCTTGAAGGCCGCATGGAAGACGATCTGCGCGGCGTGGCTGGCACCAAACGGGTCGAGGTCAACGCCGTCGGCCGCATCATGCGCGAGCTTGACCGCCGCGAAGGCGAGCAAGGCGACGACATTCAACTCACCATTGACCAGAGCCTGCAGTCCTACGCCCAGGCCCGCTTGGGCGAGGAAAGCGCCGCCGCGGTGGTGATGGACTGCGAAACCGGTGACCTGCTGGCCGTCGCCTCCGCCCCAACTTTTGATCCTAACCTGTTTGTCGAAGGCATCTCGGTCGCAGACTACGGCGAACTCACCGGCAACGACCACCGTCCCCTTGCGGCCAAATCCGTTCAAGGCACCTATCCGCCCGGCTCCACCTTCAAGATGATCACCGCACTGGCGGCCCTTGAAGAAGGCATCATCGGCTTCGACGACACTGTCTACTGCCCCGGCCACATGGAAATCTCCAACCGCCGCTTCCACTGCTGGAAGCGCGGCGGACACGGGCAAATGAACCTTGTGCAGGCTTTGCGTGAAAGCTGCGACGTCTATTTTTACGACATCGCCCTGCAGGTCGGCATCGACAAGATGTCCGAAGTCGCCGCGAGATTCGGGATTGGTGAAAAGTTTGACCTGCCGTTGTCCGGCGTCGCGCGTGGTCTAAACCCCTCGCGCGAATGGAAAAACTCCGTACGCGGCGAAGACTGGGTGGTGGGCGACACCGCCAACGCCTCCATTGGCCAAGGCTTTGTGCTCGCCTCGCCATTGCAACTTGCCGTGATGACGGCACGCCTGGCCACCGGCAAAGCGGTGCCGCCCCGTTTGGTAAAATCCATCAACGGCGTCGAACAACCCATTGCCGAAGCGCCCCGTCTGGACATCAGCCCCACCCACCTCGCGGAGGTGCAACGCGGTATGTATGCGGTCTCCAACCACCGCCGAGGCACAGCCTACAGCAAACGCATCATCGAAGATGAGTACCGCATGGCGGGCAAAACCGGCACCTCTCAGGTGCGCAACATCACCGCCGCCGAGCGTGCGCGTGGTGTGACTCGCAACGAAGACCTGCCGTGGAATCGCCGCGACCACGGCCTGTTTGTAAACTACGCCCCGTTCGAAAACCCGAAGATTGCCGTGGCCGTCGTGGTGGAACACGGCAGCGGCTCCAAAGCTGCCACGCCAATTGGCCGCGACATCACGCTTCAGGCGCTCTACGGCGGCACGCCGCCCCTGTCGGCCTACCCCACCAAAGACCGCAACAGCATCGAGAAACAGCAGGAAGAGCTGGAAAAACTGGTACCGGGCCGCGAAATCACGCGCCGCAACAGGGCATGAGACGCAGATGAGTTATCTCGAATATAACGTCAAACATGTGCCCACCGGGCTGCGTAAAGTGCTGCACCTCAACTGGGCCCTGCTACTGCTGATCACCGCCGTGGCCGGTGTCGGCTTCCTGATGTTGTACTCTGTGGCAGGCGGCTCTTTCCGACCTTGGGCCGAGCCGCAAATGAAGCGCTACGCCCTTGGGGTGTTCGTCATGTTCTTTGTCGCCATGGTGCCAATCTGGTTTTGGCGATCGATCTCGGGTTTTGCCTATCTGGTCACGCTGATTCTGCTGGTGCTGGTCGAGGTCATGGGCAGCGTCGGCATGGGCGCCCAGCGCTGGATCGACCTGGGTTTTATGCGCCTGCAACCTTCCGAGCTGATGAAAATCACCCTCGTGATGAGCCTCGCCGCCTATTACGACTGGCTGCCCACCGAGAAAACCAGCAAGCCGCTTTGGGTGCTGATCCCCGTCCTGCTGATCATCACCCCCACCATGCTGGTCCTGCGCCAGCCGGACCTAGGCACCTCAATCCTGCTGCTCACCGGCGGTGCCATTGTGATGTTCCTCGCAGGCGTACACTGGGGCTATTTCGCCGCTGTGATCAGCATGGTTGTGGGACTGGTGGTCGCCGTGTTCCAATCGCGCGGCACAGACTGGCAACTTTTGAAAAACTACCAGTATCGCCGCATCGACACCTTCTTGGACCCCTCCTCTGATCCGCTTGGTGCTGGCTACCATATCACCCAGTCCAAAATTGCGCTTGGCTCTGGTGGCTGGACCGGGCGCGGCTTTATGCAAGGCACCCAAAGCCGCCTGAACTTCCTGCCGGAAAAACACACCGATTTCATCTTCACCACCTTGGCCGAAGAGTTTGGTTACATTGGCGCGGTCTCCCTGCTGTCGCTTTACGCCCTCATCGTGGTGTTCTGCATCGCCTCTGCGATTTCCAACAAAGACCGCTATTCGTCGCTATTGATCCTCGGCATCGCAGGCGCATTCTTCCTGTTCTTTGCGGTGAACATGTCCATGGTCATGGGCCTCGCGCCGGTCGTCGGCGTGCCGCTGCCTTTGGTCAGCTACGGCGGCTCCGCCATGTTGGTTCTGATGGCAGGCTTTGGCCTGGTGCAATCCGCCCACGTCCACCGCCCGCGCTAACTAAGCCACCTCAACGCCCAAACACCGCCGCAGCAGCTTGATCACTGGCCGCCGCGCCTCGCGCCGCCATGTCAGCAGGCCAACCTCACGCAGTGCGCCGGGAATGGCCTCAAAGACAAGCCCGCCGTGGTGCCGGTCCAGCCCGCCCCATTGTGGCAACACCGATTGCCCCAATCCGTCCTCAACCATCTGCGCAATGATCTCCACGGCATCCATTTCACACCGCACCTGCGGCGCTGCAACCTGCGAGGTCAACGCCCGCCAACAGGCCGCACCGCCCCAAGAAGATCGGCTGTAAACCAGATAGGGCACGTCCTTAGAGTCCGCTTGCGTCACGGACCGCACAAAACCAATCGGTTGTTTCGCCAAGACGTCAAACTGCATCGTCTTGGGCAAAGCAAACGGCGGCGCCACAATCAGCGCCGCATCCAGCGCACCGTCCTCAAACTGACGAAACACCGCCTCACTGGCCGCCGGAATCAACGCCAATTCCACCGCAGGTGCCTCCGCCTCCAGTTGTTGCACCACCGTCGGGCCAAAATCACTCAACGCCGTTGACACCGCGCCCAATCGCAACCGCCCGCCCAACTGGTCCTGCGTTAACCGCCCTGCCAGCCCAGCCTTGAGCGCCACCATCTGCCGCAAATCCGGCAGCAACGCCTCACAATCTGGCGTCGCCGCCATATGCCGCCCATCGCGCACCAAAAGCGGTACTTTTAGCCCTACTTCCAACGCCGCAATCCGCTGTGCCGCCGCAGCAGCCGTAATGCCCTGACGCCGCGCTGCCGCCGCCAAAGTGCCCTCTTCCACCGCCGCCAGCAAAGTTTCCACAAATCTCACATCCATAGTTTTCCTTATGTCTGAAGATGCAAAAACAAGCTACCCTTCTTCACTTTAGGCTTCTACCTATGCACACAGACCCTATTCTGCCCCGCAAAGGAGCCGCGCATGAGCATTTTTCACCTCGCCTACAATGTCCGCGATCTCGACCAGGCCCGCGCCTTTTACGGCGACCTTCTGGGCTGCACCGAAGGCCGCAGCACCGACACCTGGGTGGACTACAATTTCTTTGGTCATCAACTCTCGTTGCACATTGGCGAACCCTTTGCCACCGCCGCCACCGGCAAGGTGGGCGAGCATATGGTGCCGATGCCGCACCTTGGTGTGATCCTGCCCAAAGCAGACTGGGACGCCCTCGCGCAACGCCTCACCGAGGCGGGTCTGGAGTTTGTGCTCAAGCCCTTCACCCGCTTTGCCGGTGAACCGGGCGAACAAAGCACCATGTTCTTCAACGATCCCTTTGGGAACCCCATCGAAATCAAAGGCTTTGCCGATATGTCCGGAGTGTTTGCCACATGATCAACGTCCTCTTTGCCGCCAAGCCCGAACGCTGGGCGGAATATGAAGCCCCGCTGAAAGAGGCACTCAAAGTCGCCGGTGTGGACGCAAACGTGCAAACCCAGTTTGCCCCCGAAGACGTCGACTACATCGTCTATGCTCCCAACAGCGCCGTGCAAGACTTCACGCCGTACACCCGCTGCAAAGCGGTGCTGAACCTCTGGGCCGGTGTGGAGAGCATCGTAGGCAACAAGTCCCTAACCATGCCGCTCTGCCGTATGGTCGATCCCGGCATGACCCAAGGTATGAAGGAATGGGTTGTGGGCCATGTGATGCGCCATCACCTTGGCATGGACCGCAATATCCTTGGCCAAAACGGCGACTGGACTCCCCATGTGCCACCGCTGGCGCAAGACCGCCGTGTGACCATCATGGGCCTTGGCGAATTGGGCCGCGCCTGCGCCGAAGCCCTACGCGATCTGGGTTTTGACGTCGCGGGCTGGAGCCGCCGCGCCAAAGACATCGCTGGCGTTACGTGCCTGCACGGTGATGACGGGTTAAAAACCGCTCTCGCCCGCGCCGACATCCTGGTGCTTCTCCTGCCAAAAACCGCCGCGACAGAAAACCTGCTCAACGCCGAGCGCCTATCGTGGATGCCGCAAGGCGCGATGATCGTGAACCCGGGCCGCGGCCCGCTGATAGATGACGACGACCTGCTGGCCGCGCTCAATAAAGGCCATATCGCCCATGCCACGTTGGATGTCTTCCGCGTAGAACCGCTGCCAAAAGAGCATCCTTATTGGGCACATCCCAATGTCACGGTCACGCCACACATCGCCTCGGAAACCCGCGTAAAAACCTCGAGCGAAGTGGTGGCCGAGAACGTGCGCCGCGGCGAGGCAGGCGAACCCTTTGTGCATGTCGTCGACCGCAGCGCGGGGTATTAGGGGCCAGCCCCTCTGGCGCAGCACGCTGCGCCATTCACCCCGGGATATTTGGGGAAGGAGAAGACGAGGGTCAGCGCAGGATTGGCGGTTTGTCCGGATCGCTGCCCGGGGTGACTGGCACGTGATCTTCGGCTTTTGGTGGTTCTGGCAGGTCAAACCGCAGCCCAACCCGCGCCAACTGCGCCGCCACCGGATCACTGGCGGCAAAGAATCCCACATCCAGCGCGCCCGCCTCGATGCCAGAGAAGGTCAGCGCTTCGTTCACCGCTTTGGCCAGCGCCCCATCCGCGCCCGGCACCACCTCCACAAAGCCCAACATGTGTGAGCGGCTGCCGCTCTCATAGGTCGTCCCCACCAGATACGCCATTTTGGCGAGTCCACCGGCCGTGCTCAGTTTAGCGTCCAGCGCTGTAATGAGCACCTCAGGAAGACCAGCAGGCGGCTCAAAGCTCTCCACTTTGGCCTCAACCTCATCCGGCGCATGCTCCAGCGTGTCCGCCAGCCAGCCAAGCGCCTCATTGGGGATCAGGATCGAGGACGGCGCCACTTCGGGATTGACCGCCAATCCAATGCCCTGCCCCGCCAGCATGTTGGCAATCACGCGACCTGACAGCCCGGCATATGGGGCGATGCGCCCCACAAACTGTGCCAGCCGCTCTTCGGTATCAAACACCAGCACAAAGCTGGCATCGGAGGTTTCAAAAATCTCCGGCGCAATGCGATCATCCTCTGGCTCTTTTTCCAGCAGCAAAAACAGCTCCGCATCCGCCAAACGCTCATAAAACCGCAGACGTGCGGCATCATCTTCCGGCGCCGCTTCCATTGCCGCATGGGCCTTGTCCAGTGGGGTCAGGTCACTCATGTCAGCACCTCCTTGATGCGGGTTTGCAGCACAGGCAACAGCTCAGCCTCAAACCAGGGATTCTTCTTCAGCCATGCCGTATTGCGCCAGGACGGATGTGGCAAGGGGAAGACCGTGGGCGCATGGTCGTGCCAAGCTTGAACTGTATCAGTCACCCCCGCCTTGGTGCCCAAATGCCACTTTTGGGCGTAGCCGCCCACCACAAGCGTCAGTGGGACGTCACCCAACACGTCCATCACTCTTTTTCGCCAGATTTTGGCACAGACCGGCGGCGGCGGAAGGTCGCTCCCGGTCGCGTTGTAGCCAGGAAAACAAAACGCCATCGGCACTATCGCCACGCGGGTTGTGTCATAGAAATCAGCCTCATCCACGCCCATCCAATCGCGCAACCTGTCCCCGCTGGGATCCGTAAACGGCCGCCCGCTCTCATGCACCCGCGCGCCCGGTGCTTGCCCCACAATCAACAGCTTGGGCTTTGCCTCAAACCACACCACCGGCCGTGGCACATGGCCTGTCGCGGTGGCTGCAAACCGGTCTGCACATATTTGGCAGCCCTGTATTTCCTGGCGGAGTGACATGCCCCCTGATAGCCCGCCAAACTTATTTCGACAATATTCGAAATAAGGCTTGCGCGACTCACTTATTTCGATATTTTTAGAAATATGAAACACAGTGACCCAACAGATATCTCCCTCGAAGTGGCTGCCTCCACCTTTGCGGCGCTTGGATCGGAACAACGGCTCTCGGTTCTGCGCTGCCTGGTGCGCGCGGGCCATGAGGGCCTCTCCATCGGAGAGCTTGGCAAACGCAGCGGCGTGACCGGCTCCACCTTGACCCATCATATGAAGATCCTCGCCCAGGCCGGGCTGGTGACTCAGGAAAAACAAGGGCGGTCCATCATCTGCGCCGCCATCGCTTATGACGCTGTGCGCGATCTCTCCACGTTCCTGTTGAGAGAGTGCTGCGCCGATCTCGCCCAAAAGTGCAAGGAGCACGACCATGGCTGATACAACCCAAAACGCCCCCGCCCCGTGGCGATCCCGATGGAAAAAACTCGACAAAGCCTGGCTCGCGGTGGCGATCATCCCGCTGATCCTGCTGCTGGTCGCACCGGAAAAGTTTTTGCCCGCGTCTGAGATCGTCATTGAGGCGATGAGCCACACCGGCATTTTCATCATCATCGCCATCACGCTTGTGGCCTTTGTGAAAGCCAGCGGTGCCGACAACCTGATTGCCAAGGCGTTTCAGGGCAACCAGGTGCGCATGATCATCCTCGCAGCCTTTATGGGCGGCCTGTCGCCCTTCTGTTCCTGTGAAGTCATCCCCTTCATCGCCGCCCTGCTCGCGGTTGGTGCGCCATTGGGGGCCGTGATGGCCTTCTGGCTGGCGTCGCCCCTGATGGATCCGGCCATGTTTACAATCACTTGGGGCGAATTGGGCCTGGACTTCGCGCTGGCCAAAACCGTCGCCGCCGTGAGCATCGGCATGATGGGTGGCTTCCTGACCATGACCTTCTCCAAAAGCGCAGTCTTTGCCGATCCGCTGCGGGAAAAACCGCAGGTCGGCGGCTGCTGCGGCACCAAAGCGCCGTTCTCCGAAAAGCCTGTCTGGAAATTCTGGGGCAACGCGGATCGCCGCTCTGTCTTCCGCGAGACCTGGCTGGAAAATGCGCTGTTCCTCGTGAAGTGGCTGCTCATTGCTTACATGTTCGAGGCGCTGATGATTGTCTATGACACCACGGCTTGGGTCGGTCAGTTCCTTGGTGGCGAAGGCTTTGGCACCATCCTGATCGCAGCGCTGATCGGCATGCCCGCCTACCTCAACGGCTTTGCCGCCGTGGGCTTTATCAGCGGCCTGATGGAACAAGGCATGTCCCAGGGTGCCGCCATGTCCTTTGTGATCGCCGGTGGCGTCAGCTGCATCCCCGCCGCCATCGCGGTCTGGGCCTTGGTGAAACCGCGCATCTTTGCCGCCTACCTCGGCTTTGCCCTAACCGGCGCGCTGATCGCAGGCACCGTCTGGCAAGCGGTTGCGTAAGCCAAAACCTTAACCAAAACCCATGCAAACCACCGGTGCCCCCAAGCATCGGTGGTTTTTTGCATCAGTGCTTAACAAAGCAACTGGAAACACTGAATTTCCCCAAATTTCCCCGGGACTTCTGCATTCCGTTTCAATTTTTTGCATTTCTTGCCCCATTCCCGCCTCAGACAGTTGCTATCTGCCTGACAAATCCGACATATTGGGCAAAACGCCGTCAGAGCGTTAACCACTATGGTGTATAGTTTTGTGCTATAACGGCACGTGAGAGCAGTTTCAGGAGCAGGTAATGCTCGAGTTCGACAATGTGAGTAAGTCCTTCTGGACCGGCACGCAGCGCAAGGTCATCCTTGAGCGCGTCTCTTTTCGTGTCGAATTGGGCAACTCCCTTGGCATCCTTGCCCCCAATGGCACCGGCAAGACCACGCTGATCAATATGATGGCGGGGCTGGAAAAACCTGACGAAGGCACCATCCGCCGCGACTGCCGTATTTCTTTCCCGCTGGGGTTCATGGGTGGCGTGGTGAACAAACACACCGCCGTGGAAAACAGCCGCTACATCGCCCGCCTTTACGGGCTGGACCCGGATTATGTCGAGGCCTTCTGCCGCTGGCTGTGCAACCTCGGCGAATATTTTGATCAGCCACTGGGCACCTATTCGTCCGGCATGCGCTCACGTTTCACCTTTGCGCTGATGCTCGCGCTGGACTTCGACATCTACCTGATTGACGAGGGCATGCCCTCCTCCACCGATGTGGATTTCAACAAGAAAGCCGGTGAGGTGCTCCGCGAACGCCTGCGCACCACCACAATTGTGATTGTGTCACACCAGCCGCAAGTGCTGGAAAAATTTGCCAGATCGGCGGCGGTGTTGCTGAACGGCAAACTCTATATGTTCGACACCTTGGAAGAGGCCAAGCAGCTCTATGACTACCAAACCCAAGGCTAAGAAATTCCGCGTCCGCCGCAGCGAGACCCCGCCGGCCCAACCGGCTGCGGAAGGTGCCGCGCCGCCCCCTCAGGGCGAGCCGCAACCACGTCCACGCGCTGTGAACCTGCCCAACCCGGGCGCGCAGCCACAGAGCCAAGCCGCGCCGCAACCAACGCCGCAGCCCGCTGCCGCCAACACAGCGCAGCCCACGCCGCAAGGGGCAGAGGCCGCAATTGACGCGATCAAACGCGAAGGTCTCACCGGCCGCCAACTGCGCATGGCCCGCCGCATCGCGCAGAAAAACAATCTGGCGCCTACGTCTGACTATGACGCCGTGCGCCTGCTGCGCGAGGCGGGCATCGATCCGTTCCAGCGCACCAACATGCTGGACCTCATGCCTTCCGACAAAGGGAGCAAGCCCCCTGCCAAGGCGGGCAAGGTACAGCTGCCGCAAACCATGCCCATGGGCAAAGCCAACCTGCCATCGACCGAGACCATGTCCCCGGCAGAGATGCGCGCGCTCGAGATTGGCGAAATCCAGAAAGACATTGCCCGCCGCCGTCGCCGCCGCCTGCTCCTGCTGCTGGCACGCCTCTCGGCCTTTGTCTTCCTGCCAACAATCTTTGCTGGCTGGTACTTCTACAATGTCGCCACGCCGATGTACTCAACCAAATCCGCCTTCCTGGTGCAACAAGCCGACAGCACCGGCGGCGGTGGTCTTGGCGGTCTGTTACCCGCGCAGCTCAACTCCAACCAGGACGCTATCGCGGTGCAGGACTACCTGACTAGTAAGGACGCAATGATCCGGCTGGACAGCGATGTGGGCTTCAAGGGGCACTTCTCCGATCCCAACATCGACCCGATCCAGCGGTTGGACGAAAACCCGTCCAACGAAAAAGCCTATAAGGTATACAAGAAATTTGTAAAAATCGGCTACGACCCAACCGAGGGTTCCATCCGCATGGAGGTCAGCGCCGCTGATCCAGAAATCGCAACGCAGTTCTCCAAAGCGCTGATTTCCTATGCCGAACAACGGGTTGACGACCTCTCCCAACGCAAACGCGAAGACCAGCTGCGCGACGCCCGCAAGAGTCTCGAGACCGCCAAAGAAGAGCGCCGCAATGCGCAGGTGGAACTTGTGCGCCTGCAAGAAAGCACCGTGCTTGACCCCGAAGGCGTGATTGCCTCCCTGCGTCAACAGATCACCAATCTGGAAATCCAGCTTCAAGAGAAGCAATTGCAACTCGCCGCTTTGCAAGACAACGCCCGCCCCAACAAGGCCCGTGTCGAAGGTGTACAAGGCGACGTGCGCCGCCTGGAGGCTGCTCTGGCCACCCAGCGCGCCCGCATGACAGAGGCCACCGCAGGTGAGGAATCCCTCGCTGCCAAAACCTCTCAAATCCAGATCGCACAGGCCGACCTCGCCGCTGCTGACCTGCAAATGCAGACCGCGTTGCAGACCCTGAAGCAGACCGAATTGGAAGCCAACCGTCAGGTGCGCTATCTGACCACCTCGGTGGATCCGGTCTCCGCCCAGGACCCGTCTTACCCGCGCAGTTTTGAAAACACGATCTTGGCCTTCCTGATCTTTTCGGGCATCTATCTGATGATCTCGCTGACCGCGTCCATCCTCAGAGAACAGGTGTCTTCGTAATGAAACATGTAAATGTTGGTGCTCTCACCATCGGCAATGACCTTCCTTTGACGGTCATTGCTGGCCCATGCCAATTGGAGAGCAAAAACCACGCCGAAATGATCGCAGGCACTATGAAAGAAGCCTGCGCCAAGGCGGGCGCGCAATATGTCTTCAAAGCCAGCTACGACAAAGCCAACCGCACGTCGCTCACCGGCATTCGTGGCCTCGGCTTGGATGCGGGCCTTTCGGTTCTGGACGGCATCCGCAAGGACTTTGACGTGCCCGTGCTGACCGATGTGCACACCGAAGAGCAATGCGCCCTGGCGGCTGAGGCCGTCGACATCCTGCAAATCCCCGCCTTCCTGTGCCGCCAGACCGACATGCTGCTGGCTGCCGGCAAAACCGGCGCTGCGGTGAACGTGAAGAAAGGCCAATTCCTGGCCCCTTGGGAGATGGGCAACATCGTCACCAAAATCGAAAGCACCGGCAACACCAACATCCTGTTGACCGAGCGCGGCACCTCCTTTGGCTACAACACGCTGGTGGCGGACATGCGCTCCCTGCCGCAGATGGCCAAAACCGGCTACCCGGTGGTGATGGACGCCACCCACTCCGTGCAACAGCCCGGCGGTCAAGGCGGCAGCTCCGGCGGTCAGCGCGAGTTTGCCCCCGTGATGGCCCGCGCCGCTGTCTCTATTGGAACGGCCGCCGTTTTCATCGAAACGCATCAGGATCCGGACAATGCGCCCTCTGATGGCCCAAACATGATCCCGCTTGACCAAATGTCTCATCTGATTGACACATTGATGCAGTTTGATGTGTTGGCCAAAGCCAACCCAATTGCTATTTGATAAACTGATTTTTGAAGAAGAAAGACATTGCCATGAAAAAACCATTGCCCGAAGTGCGCCCGAACACCTGGGAGTTCCTGCGCGACCCGATGATCGCCCCCACAGGCTTCCGTGAATATGACGCCCGCTGGCAATTCCCGGAGGCGATCAACCTGCCGGGCATGACCGCACTTGGCTTTGGCCTTGGCACCCAAATGCAACGTCGCGGCATTGAGCCGGTGATTGCCGTGGGCAACGACTACCGCGACTATTCCGTGTCCATCAAAATGGCGCTGATTGTTGGCCTGATGAAGGCTGGCATCCACGTGAAAGACATCGGCCCTGCCCTGTCCCCAATGGCCTATTTCTCGCAATTCCACCTTGATGCCCCTGCCGTGGCCATGGTGACCGCGTCTCACAACCCCAACGGCTGGACCGGCGTGAAAATGGGCTTTGAAAAGCCGCTCACCCATGGCCCCGATGAAATGGCCGAACTACGCGACATCGTGCTGAACGGCGACTTTGATGCGCATGACGGTGGCAAGCACGAGGTCATCGACGGCGTGCGCGAAGCCTACATCGACGACCTGGTTGGCGACTTCAAAATGTCCCGCCCGCTGAAAGTTGTCTGCGCCACCGGCAACGGCACCGCCGCCGCCTTTGCGCCGGAAATTTTCAAACGTATGGGCGTCGAAGTTGTCGATAGCCACAACCGGCTCGACTACACCTTCCCCAACTACAACCCGAACCCCGAAGCCATGGAAATGCTGCACGACATGTCTGACAGCGTGAAGGCCTCCGGCGCGGACCTCGCGCTTGGCTTTGATGGCGACGGCGACCGCTGCGGCGTGGTGGATGACGAGGGCGAAGAAATCTTTGCCGACAAGGTGGGCGTGATCATGGCCAAAGACCTTGGCAAGCTCTACCCCAACGCCACCTTTGTGGCCGATGTGAAGTCGACCGGCCTCTACGCGGCAGATCCAGACCTTTTGGCCACCGGCGCCAAAACCGACTATTGGAAAACCGGCCACAGCCACATGAAGCGCCGCGTGCACGAACTCGGCGCGCTGGCAGGCTTTGAGAAATCCGGCCACTACTTCCTCGCGGGTGACGTGGGCCGTGGCTACGACTGCGGCATGCGCGTGGCCGTGGAAATCTGCAAAATGCTCGACCGCAACCCGGACATGAAAATGTCGGATATGCGCAAAGCCCTGCCCAAAACCTGGTCCACCCCCACCATGTCGCCCTACGCCGCGGACACAGAGAAATACGACATCCTCGAGCGCATCGTGGCCAAGCTCACCGCCATGCACGAAGGTGGCGAAAAAATCGCCGGCCGCGCAATAAGCGAAGTGGTGACGGTCAACGGCGCCCGCGTGATCCTGGACAACGGCAGCTGGGGCCTCGTGCGCGCGTCTTCCAACACACCAAACTTGGTGGTGGTGATCGAAAGCAACGAAAGCGACGCCGAAATGCGCCAGATCTTTGCCGAAATCGACGCCGTAATCCGAACCGAGCCCGGCGTGGGCGACTACGATCAGACGATCTGAGCAAACCTAGAAAACACCAAATTCAAAGGGCGCCCGCAATCCTGCGGCGCCCTTTTTTGATGCCCCTACTCTTCCTCCGGTACATACTCCAGAATATCTCCCGGCTGACATCCCAGGTGGGCGCAGATCGCTTCCAGCGTATTGAAACGAATGCCTTTCACCTTGCCGGATTTCAGCAAACTGAGGTTGGTCTCGGTCAATCCAATAGCCTGCGCCAACTCGCGCGAGGTCATCTTGCGTTTCACCAGTTCCAGATCGAGGTTGATGCGTATGGGCATAGGGCCTCCTACAGGAACTGGCTGTTCTCGTCAGCAATTTCTTGCGCCTGAGTGAGCGACCGGCTGATGGCAAAAAACACCACCCCAAGCACCAGGAAAACCACATCAATATCGATGTCGATCAACACAAACTCCGGGCGCAACCCTGGTGCCAAATGGGCGCTCAACACCACCGGTTGCATCGACACATTTAGCGCGTTGAGCAGCCAAAACGCCAAGAACGCGTAAGCGCACAGCTGCAGGTGTTTGCCCATCTGCGCAAAGTCCTGCGGATTTTTCAAAAGCAGGATTCGATCCAGCGCCCAGAACCCGACGCCCAAACTGATCAACGCGGGCCACATCATCCCCATGCCAACCAGAATCGCCCAGAGCGGCGGCACCGGCATATCCAGAGGCAAATCAAAGGCATCGGCCAACATTTCGCCCGTGCCAAGGAAGGCGGATATCCACAACACCGCCCAACCAAAGGTGAAATAGACCACCGTGATCAACATGGCGAGACGGGCCACTAGCTTCATGATTTTGCTCCATTAGTTGTTGCTTTTCAATAATCCAATTACGTTTTCCGTGCAAGCTTTTACGTAAAACATAAAACTTTTAGCTTGAAATGAAAATCTCATCCACCTAAATGTCGCTCATCCCAAGACGGACTCATTTTGAAAAGGACCGACCCAAATGACACACAACACATTGATGCTGAGCCTGATTGCCGCCCTGTCTCTGGCTGCTTGCACCGCGCCCGTGGATCGCCCGCTGACAGTGGACGGCACTCGCAACGCCAATTTTGACAGCGATTACAATGCTTGCCACGCACAGGCAGCCTCCTTCACCAACGGCGCCGGGGCCGAAAGCGCTGCGGTTGGCGCGGTGATTGGCGCAGGCGTAGGCGCCATTGAGGCGGATGATGAATGGGAAGGTGCCGTGGTTGGCGCAATCACCGGCGGCGCCATTGGCGCGGCTGAAAACGCCTCCAAAGTGAATGACGAACGCCGCAACGTTCTGATCCGCTGCATGCAAAACCGCGGCCATGACGTGATCGGCTAAGCACACAAAAACACCCGCAGGGGTCCTCCGCCTGCGGGTGTTTTCAAATCTAATTGAAAGAAGGCCTTAGGCCGCCAGGCCGCGCCCTTTCAGGAGCGCCTCAACCCCAGGCAAACGCCCGCGGAATCGTTTATACAGCTCATCCGCCTCCACCGATCCACCTGTCGACAGGATATGTGTCTCCAACGCTTTGGCCGTCTCCGGATCAAACGCGCTCCCGGCCTCTTCAAAGGCCTCAAACGCATCGGCATCCATCACCTCTGACCACATATAGCTGTAGTAGCCAGAGCTATAGCCGTCCCCGGCAAACACATGGGCAAAATGCGGCGTTGCGTGGCGCATGGTGATCGCCGCTGGCATGCCCAGCTCCGCCAGAACCTCCGCCTGTTTCGCCATCGGATCGCTTGGCGCCGCGCCTTCGTGGAAGGCCAGATCGACCAGCGCGGAAGCCACATATTCCACCGTGGCAAAGCCCTGATCAAAGTTCGCCGCGCCCAGCACCTTCTCCAACATCGCCTGCGGCATGGCCTCCCCGGTCTCCGCATGGGTGGCATACTCCGCCAGCACCTCAGGCACCTCCAGCCAGTGCTCATACAACTGGCTGGGCAGTTCTACAAAGTCTCGCGCCACAGAGGTCCCGGAAATGCTCTCATAGGTCACATTGGACAGCATCTGATGAAGCGCATGGCCAAACTCATGGAACAGGGTCCGCGCATCGTCATAGCTGAGCAGCGCCGGATCACCCTTTGCAAAATTGCAGACATTGATCACAACCGGCCCCTGCACTTCCGGAAATTTCGCCTGCCCGCGCATCGCCGAACACCACGCACCAGAGCGTTTCCCGCCCCGCGCAAAATAGTCGCCGATGAACACCGCCACATGCTCCCCGTCGCGTGTCACTTCCCAGGCGCGGCAATCCTCATGGTACAGCGGCACCTCCAACGCTTTGAACTGCAACCCAAACAGCTTGGTCGCACAGGCAAAGCTGGCCTCAATCATCCGATCAAGCTGCAGGTAAGGCTTGAGCGCCGCCTCATCCAGATCATGCTCCGCCTTGCGCCGCTTCTCTGCATAATAGCGCCAATCCCACGGTGCCAGATCGCCGTTGATCCCATCCGCGTGCATCATCTCGGTCAGCACGGCGGCATCCGCCTCCGCCCTTGCCTTGGCAGGAGCCCAGACATCCATCAACAACCCGCGCACCGAGTCCGGAGTTTTGGCCATCTCGGTTTCCAACTTGTAGTCCGCAAAGCTGTCATACCCTAACAACTTTGCCCGCTCTTCGCGCAACGCCAGTATTTCCCCAGCAATCGCGCGGTTGTCGGTCTCGCCCCCATTGGCCCCACGCGCGGCCCAAGCCTCAAACGCTTTCTCCCGCAGGTCGCGGCGCGGCGAGAACTGCAAAAACGGCACAATGATCGAGCGCGACAGCGTCACCACCGGCCCCTCTGCACCTTTTTCTTCGCCAGCCGCCCGCGCCGCGTCCACGGCAAAGGCGGGCAACCCTTCCAGGTCTTCCTCCGCCAGCGGCATGAACCAAGCGCGTTCATCCGCCAGCAGGTTCTGCGTGAACTCGGTGCCCAACACAGCCAAGCGGCCTTTGATCTCTTTCATGCGCGCGTCCGCATCGCCTTCCAGCGCCGCCCCGCCGCGCACGAAGCCGCGATGGGTCAGCATCAACACCCGCTGCTGCTCTTCCGTTAGGTCTAACGTGTCCCGCGCGTCCCAAATGGTTTTGATCCGGCCAAACAGTGCTTTGTTGGCGGAAATCTCCGCCGAATGCGCCGCCAGCTTGGGCGAGAAGTCCCGTTGCAACTCTTCGCGCGCCGGATTGCTGTCCGCCCCGGCCACCGAGAAAAACACCGACAGCACCTTGTCGAGCCCCTCGCCCGCCACTTCCATGGCTTCAATGGTGTTGGCAAAGCTCGGCGCCTCGGCGCTTTCGGCAATCGCCTCCACCTCTGCCTTATGCGCGGTCAAAGCCTCTTCAAAGGCAGGCGCAAAATCGTCGTCAGAAATCTTGTCAAACGGAGCAAGTTTGAACGGGGTGTCCCACGTGGACAGCAGCGGATTTGTCATCAGATGAATCTCCTTTGCCCCACCCTAGGCAGCGCTCCAAGGAGGTGCAATCCACCTCACCAATCCGTGCACTGTTGCACAGGTTAGACGGTCATGTGCAGCCATCGCCACAGTCGCAAAACAGCCGTGATACCGACGCAATACCGACGGGGAAATCAGCCGTTTTTAGCGCCACACGTCGGGCAATCCGAGCGCGGTTTTAACCCAATTTTGCGGGTCTCCCCCCACAGAGCGTCATAGATCATCATCTCCCCACGCAGCGCCGCCCCGGCCCCGGTGATCACCTTCACAGCCTCCGCTGCCATCATCGTGCCGACAACCCCTGGCAGTGGCCCAACCACCCCCGCTTCAGAACAGCTTGGCGCGATACCCGGCCCGGGCGCTTCTGGGAAAATGCACTGGTAACAAGGCGTTCCACTGGCTGTGTCAAACACACTCAACTGCCCTTCCCATTGCGAAAGAGCACCGGAAATCAACGGCTTGCCTTGTGCGACACAGACCTCATTCACCAAATAGCGCGTGTCAAAATTGTCTGTGCCATCCAGCACCAGATCATATGCGCCAATGATCTCCGCCGCATCCTCCTCGGTCAATCGACGGGGGTATGGCACCACCGTCACAAACGGGTTCTGCGCCGTCATCGCTTCCGCCGCCGAGAGCACCTTCGGCGTGCCAATCGCCTCATCTTTGTGGATCACCTGGCGCTGCAAATTGGAGTTGTCGACCACATCGTAATCCACCACCCCAATACGTCCAACGCCCGCCGCCGCCAAATAGAGCAAAACAGGCGATCCAAGCCCACCAGCCCCAACCACCAACACCTTGGCATCTTTAAGCTTTTTCTGCCCCAATCCGCCAAGTTCACGCAGCACGATATGGCGCGCATAGCGGTTCAATTCGGTCTCGGAAAACAGCTCCTGCGCCGCGTTTTCCTGCGCCGCATCTTCGGCTTTCGCGTCCGCTTTTTGGCGCAGTTTTTGCAACATGCTTGAGTAAGCCAAGACCACCGCAACCGCCCCGCCAATCATCAACCACATCGCCAGACTGCCACCGGTCGCGATCACCAACTGATGCTCCGGTGGAAACACCGCCTGCACGCCAACAACAGCTAAGTATAACAGCCCGATCATGGTCCACCGCGCCGATTTTGGCGCGCCCATGGCCATACCAATGCCCCAAAGGCCTGCCGCCATGAACAGCACCAACAGCATCAGGCTACTCCGGTAGAACCAAACCCGCCGGAGCCACGGCTGGTTTTGCTAAGCTCTTGATCTAATGAAAATTCTGCTTGAAAAGCTGGTGCAACAACCATCTGTGCGATGCGCATGCCATGGCTGATCTCGAACGCTTCCTGCCCGGCATTCAGCACGATCACGCCAAGCGGCCCCCGGTAGTCGCTGTCAATGGTGCCTGGGCTGTTGGGCAAGGTGATCCCATGCTTCAGCGCCAGGCCCGAGCGCGGGCGCATCTGCACTTCATAGCCTTGCGGAATTTCAAGAGACAGTCCGGTTGGCACCAACACCCGCGCGCCAGGCTCCAAAGTCACGCCCTCCCGTTGATCTGGCGGGAAATTTGCCCGTACGTCCGCCCCTGCCGCGCCCACCGTTTCATAGGACGGCAAGGCTACGTCCCTGTCCGCATCCCCCAGCCACTTCAACTTAATTGGCACCGCCGTCATGTCTTCTTATTCCTCAAATATCCCCGCCGGAGGCCGCGCGTCAGCGCGTCACTTCACCAGCGTTTCCGCGATCTTCGCGGCCAATTTCTCCGCCACTTCACGTTTGCCCATGCGTGGCCAAGCCTCTGATCCCGCGTCCGAAATCAACGTAACCGCATTTTCACTGCCCCCCATGATCCCGGTTGCCGGGCTCACGTCATTGGCAACAATCCAGTCACATCCCTTCCGGATACGTTTCGCAGTGGCATTTTCGATCACATCGTCGGTTTCGGCGGCAAAGCCAACCACCAGCCCCGGACGCCCTTCCCCCATCTGGCTTACGGTCGCCAAGATGTCGGGGTTCTCGGCAAACTCCAAGGTTGGCAATCCGCCCTTGGTCTTTTTTATCTTGCTGTCAGAGGCACTTGCCACCCGCCAGTCGGCCACCGCGGCACAGAAGATCGCCGCATCCACCGGCAAAGCCTCCTGCACGGCGCCCAGCATTTCCGCCGCCGTCCGTACTTCAACAACCTGCGCACCCGTGGGCCGCGCCGCATCCGCAGGTCCGGTGACAAACACCACCTCCGCGCCGAGTTTTACCAGTGCATTGGCAACCGCAGTGCCCTGCGCCCCCGACGAGCGGTTCGCGATATAGCGCACCGGGTCAATCGGCTCTTGTGTCGGGCCCGAGGTCACCAAGACCCGCCGCCCCTGCAGCGGACCTTCGGACAGAGCGCGTTGAATCGCATCAACAATTTCCATGGGTTCAGACATCCGACCCGGCCCAAACTCGCCGCAGGCCATGTCGCCTTCATTTGGGCCAACGAAGCTCACCCCATCCGCCTTCAATTGCACCAAATTGCGCTGCGTTGCCGGATGATCCCACATCCGCACATTCATCGCCGGCGCGACCAGCACGGGCGTATCTGTCGCCAACAGCAGCGTTGAGGCCATGTCATTCGCCATGCCGTTGGCCATCTTCGCCATCAAATCCGCTGTGCCCGGCGCCACCACGATCAAATCCGCCGAGCGCGACAATTGGATGTGCCCCATCTCCGCTTCATCGGTCAGATCAAACAGATCGCGATAGACCTTTTCCCCCGCCAAGGACGACACGGACAAAGGCGTCACAAACTCCTCCGCTGCACGGGTCAGCACCGGCGTCACCCACGCCCCTCGCTCCCGCAACCTTCGGATCAGCTCCATGGACTTATAGGCCGCGATTCCACCGGCAATAATCAGGAGAATTCGTTTGTCTGTCAGCATTTAGCAGACCTCTTTCACGCTAAGGTGCCCAAACCTAGGCCGCATGAGCCAAAGGGGCAAGCTTGCTTATTTGAACGCCGCGCAAGGATCGTCCCGCTCGGCCGCCTCCGTCACAATCCAGAGATCATAAGGCGGTTCACTCTCCGGCTCAGCCTCAAGCTGGCCAAAGGACATGGAGGCAATCTCCTTTGGCAACAACACCGGTGCGCCCCAATCGGTGCGCGCATGGCCATTGCCGGTGATCACAGCCACCGGCCCACCTGTCGCATCCAAGGCTTCGGTCACCTCCTGCGCCAACCGCGCATCGCGCAACCGCTGCGCCATGACCATGCCGGGCAACATTTCTTCGGGCAGCGCGTCACAATGCGCTGAAAATTGCAGTGCCTCGCGCGCGTCTTGCTGAGCTTGAGGCAATGGCAGGGTCAACCCAAACTTGCCTCCTGCACCTTCCAGAAGCGCCGACATGTCCCCTCCCTCAAACGCCATCCGTGCCGCCTCACTCGGCACCTGCGCGCCATAGATCTTTGCATCACCCAGCGCGGCAAACACTGGATAATACATGGCAAAATCTGGCCAGCCACTGTCATTCCAGCCCAACGTAGCTTCCAAAGCCTGCGCATCATCTAGCAAATCCGAAGTCACTTTTGCCGCCTGCTCCGGTACCAGCATTTCAAACACCACCGCCTTGGGTGCGATTGCCAACACAGCCTGCGCTTGGTTATCGTGATGCGCCGGATTGTCGTGAACCTCTCCGAGGAACACAACATCCGCATCGCGGAAAAGATCATAGGATACCGCTTGAGCATGGCTGACGCCCGCGATCACGACAAAGGAGAGAGAGGCAAGTATCTGTTTCATGGCGTCACAAAACCCCGCCTCATCACAAGATGCAAGCCCGCCGCCTGTCGCATCCTGCTTTCACGCTTGCTCCGGCACAATGATTGGCGCAGGGTGCCGAACAACCCACTGAGGATACTTACATGTTGCCAAAACTGAGCCTGATTTTGGGAGGCGCGGCCTCGGGAAAATCGGCCTTCGCCGAAGGTTTGGTCATGGCGTCCCCGCAGCAACGCATCTACATCGCCACAGCGCAAGCCTTTGACGATGAAATGCGCCAAAAAGTGCAGAAACATCTGGAACAACGCGGCCCGAACTGGCGCACAATCGAAGCCCCGTTGGATACTGCCGAAACTCTGCGCGACCTGCCCGAAGGCACAATTGTCCTTTTGGACTGCGCCACAATGTGGCTGTCCAATCAAATGCTTGCAGAAAATGATCTCGCTACGGCACAAGCCGAATTGCTCGACGCATTGCAGGCCTGCTCCGCCCATGTGGTGGTGGTCTCAAACGAAGTTGGCCTCGACGTGGTGCCGGAAAACGCCCTCGCCCGCCGCTTCCGAGACGCGCAAGGCGCCCTCAACCAAGCCATCGCGCAACAGGCCGATCTGGCCGTGCTCGTGGTGGCCGGGTTGCCGATGGTGCTAAAAGGAGATCTGCCATGACCGAGCTGCACCTTGTGCGCCATGGCCCGACCCATGCCAAAACCATGGTAGGCTGGTCTGATCTGCCCGCCGACCTGTCTGACACAGCCCAAGTCGCCCGGCTCGCGAACCACCTCCCCTCTGACGGCATTGTGATCAGCTCCGATCTGCAACGCTGTGTCGCCACCGCAGACGCCATCCAACGCGATCGTCGCCGCTTGGCACACGATGCTGCCTTGCGCGAAATCCACTTTGGCGACTGGGAACTCAAAACCTTCGCCGAAATCGAGGCCGCTGACCCAGACCGCATCCGCGCCTATTGGGAAACCCCCGGTGACGTGCGCCCGCCAAATGGGGAAAGCTGGAACGAGGTCACTTCCCGTGTGGATGGCGCAATTGACCGCTTGATTGACGCGCATCGTGGTGCCAAACTGATCGTGGTGGTGCACTTTGGTGTGATCCTCACGCAAATCCAACGCGCCGAGCGGCTCACAGCGGACGAGGCCTTTGCCCACCGGATAGACAACCTCTCGGTCACCTCCATCAAAATTGACGACACGGGCTGGACAGCAAATCCAATCAATCACATTCCATGATGGATTCCGTCAAAATGTTTTAATTTCGTGATGAGTCGTGTCGTGCTAACCTCACCTCATGACCTACGATTTATACATCGGCGACTACGCCTATTCCTCCTGGTCGCTGCGCGGCTGGCTTCTGTTTGAAAAATTCGGCATCGCCCGGAAAACCACTTTGGTGGATTTCTCCGACAAATCTGTGGCAGAGCAACTCACCAAAATCGCGCCAGCGCGCACGGTTCCTGCGGTAAAAACACCCGAAGGCGCGATCCTCTCTGACAGTCTTGCCATTGCTGAAGAGCTCGCCACCCGCCACCCGGATGCGGGTCTTTGGCCCAGTGATCCCGGCGCACGTGCTACCGCGCGCAATCTGGCAGCCGAAATGCATTCCGGCTTTTTCACTCTGCGCAACGACTGCCCGATGAACCTGCGCCTGTCCTATGAAGACAGCAGCCCATCTGAAGACCTTATCAAGGACGTCCAACGCCTTGAAACCATTTGGGAACACGCCCGCACAAACTACGGCGCGGACGGCCCGTGGCTTTGTAGCACCTACAGCGTCGCCGATGCGTTCTACGCCCCGGTCGCGGCCCGCATTGCCGGCTACAACCTACCTGTGGGCGAGGTCGCCCAAGCCTATGTCGACACCCACCTGGCCGACCCGGCGTTCCGCCGCTGGCGCGCCATGGGATTTGCCCGTGGCGCGACCCTGCCATGGTACGCCAAAGACTACCCAACCCGCGCTTGGCCCGGCCCAAAGCCTCTCGCAGCAAAGGCCGTGGACAACGGCACGCCGGAGAACGCCAATTGCCCCTACTCCGGCAAGCCCTCCACGCATCTGATGGAGCTCAACGGACGCACCTTTGGCCTGTGCAACGCCTTCTGCCGCGACAAAACCGTAGCCGATCCGGAAGCCTGGCCTGCCTTCATGGCGCTGCAATAGGCGCATTAACCATTCGCTAACCAACCCTCGCTACAAATAGTTAACGTTTGTTAATCTGTTGTGTGGCGAGGGTTGTGCCGTGGTTGCTCGGGCTTATACCGTGGCTTTTGAAGGGGTTGAGGCGCATCAAGTGGAGGTGCAATGCGCCCTTGCGCCCGGTTTGCCTGCTTTCTCAATCGTTGGTCTGCCAGACAAAGCTGTCTCTGAGGCCCGCGACCGTATCCGCGCCGCGCTTGCCGCCATGGCCATCGCCCTGCCGTCCAAACGCATCACCATCAACCTCTCCCCGGCTGATCTGCCTAAGGAAGGCAGCCATTTTGACCTGCCCATCGCAGTCGCCCTGCTGGCCGCGCTCGGCATCATCCCCGAAGACGCCTCTGAAAGCACCGTCAGCCTTGGCGAACTGTCGCTCGACGGCTCATTGGTTGGCATCACCGGCGCGCTGCCCGCCGCCATGAGCGCCGCTGAAGAGGACCGCATGTTGCTCTGCCCCGCGGTCAGCAGCCCCGAAGCCGCTTGGGTTGCCGCCACGCAAGTGATTGGCGCGGCCTCTTTGGCGGATGTGGTCCGACACTACACAGGCCAATCGCCGCTCGCGCCATCACAACCCGGCGAAGTTCGGGGCGAAAGCAGCACCCTCGACCTGCGTGACGTGAAAGGCCAGGAACGCGCCAAACGCGCCTTGGAAATCGCCGCAGCCGGAAGACATCATCTATTTATGGTGGGTTCCCCTGGCTCAGGAAAATCCATGCTGGCCGCACGGTTGCCTACGATCCTGCCTCCGATGAGCCCTGCCGAAGCGCTTGAAACCTCGATGATCCATTCGGTGGCGGGCATATTGGAGCAAGGCGGCATTTCCCGCACCCGTCCCTTTCGCGAACCGCATCATTCTGCGTCGATGGCAGCCATCGTAGGCGGCGGACGACGCGCCCAACCCGGTGAAATCTCCCTCGCCCATAATGGCGTGCTGTTCATGGATGAGATGCCGGAGTTCTCCCGCCCCGTACTCGAAACCCTGCGCCAGCCCATTGAAACCGGTCAGGTCATGATCGCCCGCGCCAACGCACACGTCACTTACCCCTGCAAATTCATGCTGATCGCCGCCGCCAAACCTTGTCGCTGCGGTCACATGTATGACCCCGCCCAAGCCTGCGCCCGCGTGCCGGACTGTGGTCTGGAGTATCTTGGACGCTTGTCCGGCCCCCTCATGGACCGTCTGGATTTGCGCATCGAAGTGCCCCCGGTCGCCTTCCGCGACCTCGACCTGCCCAACGATGGCGACACATCGGAGAAGGTGGCTCAGCGCGTCGCCAGCGCACGTGCCATTCAAACGGAGAGGTTCACGGGCCACGACGGTATCCGCGTAAACGCCGACGCCCATGGCCAAGCTTTGGAAGAGATCGCCACGCCAGACGCCGAAGGCCGCGCGCTGCTGTCACAAGTGGCCGAACGCTTTGGCCTCACCGCGCGTGGCTATCACCGAGTCTTGCGCGTGGCCCGCACCATTGCGGACCTTGAGGATGCCGAACAAATCCGCCGCCCCCATCTGGCAGAAGCCATCAGCTTCCGCCTCACCACCAGCCAAGAGATTTAGGCCAGCTTGCCTTCAATCGCTTCCCAGATCTTCTCGGCGATATTCACCCCGTCAAACCGCTCCAGCTCTTGAATACCCGTGGGCGAGGTCACGTTGATCTCTGTCAGGTAGTCGCCGATCACATCGATCCCGACAAAAATCTGCCCCTTCTCCCGCAGCAGCGGCCCAATCGCGGCACAGATTTCCAAGTCCCGCTCGGTCAGCCCAATCTTCTCTGGACGTCCACCCACGTGCATGTTCGACCGCGTCTCCCCGGCCGCAGGCACACGGTTGATTGCGCCCACAGGCTCCCCATTCACAAGGATCACCCGCTTGTCGCCGTTGCTCACATCCGGCAGGAATTTCTGCACAATCAGCGGTTCGCGGCTAAACCCAGTAAACAGCTCATGCAGCGAGGTCAGGTTCCGATCATTGGCATCCAGTCGGAACACACCGGCGCCACCGTTGCCGTACAAAGGCTTCAAGATCACATCGCCGTGCTTGGCTTTGAATTCTTTGATGGTTTCCAGATCCCGCGCAATCGTGGTCGGCGGTGTCAGATCCGGGAAATCCAGCACCAGCAGCTTCTCCGGATAGTTCCGCACCCAGAACGGATCATTCACCACCAGCGTGTCCGGCGCCAGCCGATCCAACAAATGCGTGCTGGTGATGTAATGCATGTCAAACGGCGGGTCCTGGCGCAGCCAAACCACATCGAAGTCTTTCAGGTTCACCCGTTCAAATGGCCCAAGATCCACATGGTTGCCCTGCTCGCGCCGCAGCACCATGGAATGGCCCCGCGCAGTGATCTCACCTTCTTCGTAAGCTAGGTGATCCGGCGAGTAGTAAAACAGCTCATGCCCCCGCGCCTGCGCCTCTTCGGCGATGCGGAAAGAGCTGTCAGCATTGATGTCGACCGAGGTGATCGGATCCATTTGAAAGGCGATTTTCATGTGCGCACCCTGATAATAAGTCCACACTTACATGGCCCATGCCACCCCCGCTTGCAATGGGGCGCATGATCTTACCAAAGCGCATTCTCAAGGATGTGAACCTCACCTTGGCCGTTCACCAAAGCCACATCAAACCGCATCTCGGTCAGCAAACCTTTGGGTTGCCCACCTGCAAATTCCTCCGCCGCGCGCATCAACCGCTCAACTTGTTTAGGCAACAACCGCGCCGCCGCGCTGTCAAAGCTGCGGCTGTGTTTGACTTCGACAAACACCAGGTCATCGCCGTCCCGCAGGATCAGGTCCACTTCGCCCGCCTTGCCACGCCACCGCGCCTGTGCCAGCGTCAGGCCCAGCGACACATAATGGCGCAAAACCGCGTCCTCGGCGGCCTGCCCCGCCAAATAATTGCTGCGCCCGGTGTCTTCCCTGCGCGTGTCACTCATACCAGACCTTTGCTCAATCTCCGGCGAGCTACCCCGCCTTCTGCAACTTCAGAGCCAATTGGTACACTTTGCGCCGGTTGATGCTATAGGCTTTGGCAATCGCGTCTGACGCATCCCGCACTGACAAGGTCTCCAGCGCCTCTTTCAGCGCCCCTTCGATGTCGTCCTCGCTGGCCGCCTCTCCGCGTTGCCGGTCGATCAACACGACAATCTCGCCCTTGATCGTGCGCTCCGGCAAATCTGCTGCCAATTCGTCCAGCGATCCGCGCAGCACTTCCTCAAACTTCTTGGTCAATTCGCGCGCCACAGCCGCCTTACGCCCGCCACCCAGCACCTCGGCGGCGTCTGCCACCATAGTCGCCACCCGTTTGGGCGATTCGTAAAACACAAGCGTGCCCGGCACCTCCCGTACCGCCTCCAAGGCTGTCTGCCGTGCCTTTTTGGCGTTTGGCAGAAACCCTGCAAAGAAAAACGAATCCGTCGGCAGGCCAGCGAGCGACAGGGCCGTGATGATCGCGCTTGGCCCCGGTGCACTGGTCACCAGATGGCCAGCTTCCGCCGCAGTAACTGACAGGTGATAGCCCGGATCGGCAATCAATGGCGTACCGGCTTCTGACGCGTAAGCCACCGTTTTCCCGGCCTCAAGATACCCCAAAAGCTTGCCACGCGCCCCTTCACCAGAGTGATCGTGATAGGCCAACACAGGCCGCCCATTGAGCGGCACCCCATGTATTTCAAGGAGTTTCTTCATCGACCGCGTGTCTTCCGCCGCAATCACATCGGCGCTGGCCAAAATGTCCAAAGCCCGCAAAGTGATGTCGCGCGCACTGCCTATAGGTGTGGCGACAAAGTACAAACCGGGCTGCAATTTCACGGTCTGGTGATTCATAGCTGGACCCGCCTTTTCACTCGTTTATTATTCGGCAGCAACGCGGCCGGACCTCAATCACGGGCGTGACCCCAACGGGAGTGGAGCTTACCTATGTTGTCTTTTCTTAAACCCGCCCAACGCTTTGTGAAAGGGGCGGTCGCAGGGCTTGCCGCGCTGGCACTGGCCTCTTGTGACGAAACCGGTGGAAGCTCCGGTCCAAAAATCGACGCCTCCGCCCCCGTGCCTGTGGCGCTTCTGGTGCCAAAAGGCTCGAGCAACTCTGGCGACGCACTGCTGGCACAAAGCCTTGAGAACGCAGCCAAACTGGCAATCGCAGATCTGGGTGACGTGAAAATTGATCTGCGTGTCTACGCCACGGCAGGCGATCCCAACACCGCCCAAGCCGTCGCCGTACAAGCGGTGAATGAAGGCGCCAAAATCATTCTGGGACCGGTGTTTGGCGAAGCTGCCAACGCCGCGGCCACGGCAGTGGCCGCGCGCAATGTGAACGTGCTGTCCTTCTCCAACAACACCACCATCGCAGGCGGCAACCTGTTTGTGCTTGGCCCAACCTTTGACAACACCGCCGACCGGCTGGTGGGTTTCGCCAAAGGTCAAGGCAAAGGCAACATCATGACGGTGCATGCCAACAACTCCGCTGGTCTGCTGGGCAACACCGCCATCGCCAACGCCATCACCCGCAATGGCGCAAACAACGCGGGCGCAGTAGGCTATGAGTTTTCGCAAGAAGGCGTGATTGCCGCTGTCAGCCAGATCAAGCTGAACGCAGAGCAAAACGGCGCTGACACATTGTTCCTCACCGCCAACACCTCCGGCGCCCTGCCCCTGCTGACCCAGCTTCTGCCAGAAGCAGGCCTCAGCCCGGCCACCATCCAGTACATAGGCCTGACCCGTTGGGACATCCCGGCGCAAACGCTGGAACTGCCCGGCGTACAGGGTGGTTGGTATGCGATGCCAGACCCAACCCTGACCAACCAATTCCAAACCCGCTACGCGCAGGCGTACGGCGGTCTGCCCCACTCTATTGGTGGTCTGGCCTATGATGGCATTGCGGCAATCGGCGCGCTGGTCAAACAAGGCAAATCTGATGCACTGACAACAGGCGCATTGACACAAGGCGCAGGCTTTCAGGGTGTGAACGGCATCTTCCGCCTGCGCACCGACGGCACAAACGAACGCGGGCTGGCCGTGGCCACAATCCGCGACAAGAAGGTGGTAATCATTGACCCTGCCCCAACCCGATTTGGAGGCGCTGGCAGCTAAGGCCAGCGACATCTTTCCAGCCCCGCCCAGCGCGGGGCTGATCTGCTCAGCTGACGAGATTTTCAATTGCGCCGAAGTGGCCGCGGAACTTGCCGAAATCCTGAAACAGGACGGCAAGGAAAGCGACCTGCGCAAAGAAATCGTGCCTCTTCTCATGGCCCGCCGCAAAGCGGCCATGGCTAAAATTGCAACGGCGTTCCGCGACCAACCGCGCGCCGCCCGCGCCATGACGCGCTCCTATACCTGGCTCACCGATTGCCTCGTCAGCTGCGCCTTCTACGTCGCCACCGTCCGATTCTACCCACTGCACACCCCCACCGAAGCCGAGCGCCTCGCCCTCTTTGCCGTCGGCGGCTATGGCCGTGGGGAAATGGCGCCGCAATCCGACGTAGATCTGCTGTTTTTGACGCCCTACAAAGTCACCCCATGGGCGGAGAGCGTGATCGAATCCATGCTCTACCTGCTCTGGGACCTGCGTCTCAAAGTTGGCCACAGTTCTCGTACCGTGAAGGACTGCCTGCGTTTGGGACGCGAAGACTTCACCATCCGCACGGCCTTGCTAGAAAACCGCTTCCTGCGCGGCCATGAGCCGCTTGACGAAGAGCTCAACACCCGCCTTGAAGAGGAACTCTTCAAAGGCACCGAACAGGAATTCATCGAAGCCAAGCTCAACGAACGCGACGAGCGCCACAAAAAGCAGGGCCAGCGCTACGTGGTGGAGCCCAATGTCAAAGAGGGCAAAGGTGGCCTGCGCGACCTTCAATCGCTCTTCTGGATCGCCAAATACGTCTACCACGTCTCTGATGTCTCTGAACTTGTTGAGAAAGACGTGCTGCTTCAGGAAGAGCTTGAGCGCTTCATCGCGGCGGAAAACTTCCTCTGGGCGGTGCGTGGTCACCTGCACTTGACGGCCGGTCGCCCCATGGAGCAGTTGACCTTCGACGTGCAAGTCGAGATCGCCGATCAGATGGGCTACACCGACAAAGGTGGCCGCCGCGCGGTGGAACACTTCATGCAAGAGTTCTTCCGCCAAGCCACCGCTGTTGGCGACTTGACCCGCATCCTGCTGACCAAGCTGGAAGCTAATCACGCCAAAGCCGAACCGCTGCTAGAGCGCATCTTCCGCCGCCGCCCACGCATGAAGCCCGGCTACAAAATGGTGCACAACCGTCTGGATGTGGCGGATGAAAAGACCTTCCTCGACGATCCGCTCAACCTGCTGCGCCTGTTCGAAGAGGGCCTGCGTACCGGCATGTTGATCCACCCGGACGCCATGCGGCTGGTGACGGCCAATCTGCACCTGATCGACGACGACTTCCGCGCCAACAAAGAGGCGCGCCGCCTGTTCCTCGACTTACTACTGAAACACGGCAACCCCGAACGCGCCCTGCGCCGCATGAACGAACTGGGCGTGCTCTCAGCCTTCATTCCGGAGTTTGAGCCTATCGTCGCGATGATGCAGTTCAACATGTATCACTCCTATACGGTGGACGAACACACCATTCAGGTGATCTCCAACTTCATGGACATCGAACGCAAAGACCTTGAGGACGAGTTGCCGCTCAGTTCCGAAATCCTCGCCTCCGGCGGCATCAACCGCAAAGTGCTCATGGTCGCCATGCTGCTGCACGACATCGGCAAAGGCCGCGACATCGACCACTCTGTGCTCGGCGCGCAAATCGCCCGCAAGGTCGCGCCGAACCTGGGCCTCAACAAAGCCGACAGTGAAACCGTGGAATGGCTGGTGCGCTATCACCTGCTGATGTCAGACACCGCGCAGAAGCGCGATATCGCTGACCCGCGCACCGTGCGCGACTTTGCCAAAGCTGTGAAAACGGTGGATCGCCTCAACCTGCTGACCATCCTGACCGTGTGTGACATCCGCGGCGTTGGCCCGGCTACCTGGAACAACTGGAAAGCTGTTTTGATCCGCGCCCTGCATGGTCAAACCAAACTGGTGCTGGAGGATGGCATGGAGGCCATCACCCGCGAAAACCGCGGCACCAAGGCCAAGAAACTCCTGCGCGAAGAACTGTCCGACTGGCCCAGCAAAGACCTCAAGAAAGAGACCGCCCGCCACTATGAGCCGTATTGGCAGGGCCTGCACATCACCGCCCACAAAGTGTTTGCGGACCTGCTGCGCGACATTCCGGACAACGAAGTCCGCATCGACCTGCACCCGGACGATGACCGCGACGCCACCCGCGTCTGCTTTGCTATGGCGGACCACCCCGGCATCTTCTCGCGCATGTGTGGCGCATTGGCTCTGGTGGGCGCCAACATCGTCGACGCCCGCACCTTCACCTCCAAAGACGGCTACGCCACCGCCGCCTTCTGGATTCAGGATGCGGAAGACAAGCCGTATGAGGCCGCCCGACTGCCGCGCCTTCGAAAGATGATTGAGCGCACCCTGGCTGGTGAGGTTGTCACCACCGAGGCCATCAAATCCCGCGACGTGATCAAAAAGCGCGAACGGGCCTTTAAGGTGCCGACCACGATCCTGTTTGATAACGAAGGCTCAGAAATCTACACCATCATTGAAGTGGACACCCGCGATCGCGCAGGCCTGCTGTTTGACCTCACCCGAACCTTGGCCAACAGCAACGTCTACATCGCCTCCGCCGTGATTGCGACTTTTGGCGAGCAGGTGGTCGACACCTTTTACGTCAAAGACATGTTTGGCCTGAAGTTCCACGCCGAAGGCAAACAAAAGGCGCTGGAGAAGAAACTGCGCGAAGCCATCCAGCAAGGCGCTGAAAGGGCCAACGCATGAAGCCCATCCGCCTGATGCGCGGCTTTCTGACCGTGGGCTTCTGGACTCTGCTGAGCCGTGTGCTGGGCTTTGTCCGAGAGATCTTGATTCTGAACTACATCGGCCCTGGCCCTCTACTGGACGCCTTTGTGGCGGCCTTTCGCCTGCCCAACATGTTCCGCCGCTTCTTTGCCGAAGGCGCGTTCAACGCCGCCTTTGTGCCGATGTTTTCCAAAAAGCTGGAGGGCGAAGAAGACGCGGAACATTTTGCTAGCGAGGCCCTGAGCCTGCTGTTTGCCGCAGTGATGACCCTCACCGCTCTCGGCATGATCTTCATGCCCGCGCTGGTCTGGCTTACGGCGGAAGGCTTTGCCGGAGACGCGCGGTTTGACCTGACGGTGGGCTATGGCCGCATCGTCTTCCCCTACATCTTTTTCATGTCCTTGGGCGCGTTGTTCTCCGGCGTGCTCAATGCCACCGGCCGCTTTGCCGCCGCCGCAGCAGCCCCGGTGCTGCTCAACATTCTGATCATCCCTGCCCTGATCCTCGGGCATCTGTCGGGTGGCCCTGTCATCACCTGGCTGATCTGGACCATTCCCGTCGCCGGCGTGGCCCAGCTTGCTTTGGTCTGGATTGCCAGCCGCAAAGCCGGCCTGCGCATCAAACTGCGCCTGCCCAAATGGACGCCCGACATGGCCCGCATGGTCCGCGTCGCTGTGCCCGCCGCGCTGGCCTCCGGCGTAATGCAGATCAACCTTGTGGTTGGGCAAATCGTGGCCTCCAACACTGAAGGCGCCGTGAGCTGGCTCTATGCCGCAGATCGCCTGTACCAACTGCCCCTTGGTGTGATCGGCATCGCCATCGGCATTGTTCTGCTCCCAGATCTCTCCCGTCGCTTGAAAGCCAACGACGATGTCGGGGCTCAAAACGCCTTCTCGCGCGCCAGCGAGTTTGCGATGTTCCTGACCCTCCCCTGTGCCGTGGCATTCCTCGTCATCCCGCTGCCGATTGTCTCCGTGCTTTATGAACGCGGCGCAACCGGCTCTGATGACACCGCCGCCATCTCGGTCGCTTTGGCGATTTACGCGCTTGGTCTGCCAGCTTTCGTCCTGCAAAAGCTATTGCAACCGCTGTTTTTTGCCCGCGAAGACACCAAGCGCCCGTTCCACTACGCCGTCTGGGCCATGGTGGTGAACGCCGTGCTGGCCTTTGGGTTGGCGCCCTACATCCAATGGATGGCCCCTGCCATTGCCGCCACCGTCTCCGCCTGGATCATGGTGGCTCAACTCGGCTTTGGCGCGCGCGGCTACGGTCAAGTGGCCAAGTTTGACATCCGCCTGCGCAAACGCCTTTGGCGCATCTGTCTGGCCTCCGCCGCCATGGGCGGCGCGCTCTGGGTGACCTGGGTCATTCTGGTGCCGTGGTTCGGCCTTCCCGGCTGGCGCTACGTGGCTTTGCTGATCCTGCTCACGCTCGGCGCGGTTGTTTATTTTGCCGTCGGCCGCCTGATTGGCGCCTATGTTCCCAGCGAATTGAGGGCTGCTGCCCGCCGTGGTTGAGCGGGCACAAACCGACAAATAGACTCAGAAACCAGTTGCTCCCGCCCCCTAATGTGCCGTTAACCTTAGGCATTCTTTAATCTCGGGAGTGAGACATGAATAATTGGATCGTAATGTTGATCGTCGGCATCTTGGCCGTGGTCTTGGGTGTTCTGGCCTTAGCCAACCCTTTCGCCGCCTCGGTAACCGCCACAGTCTTTGCAGGCTGGAGCTTCCTTTTCCTGGGCGCATTTCAAACCTTTGCCGCCTTTAGCGCGCCGTCGACTGGCGCAAAAATCGCCGGTGTGATCCTGGGTGTACTCGCCTTGGTCATCGGCGTGCACATCATCGCACAACCGCTTCAGGGCCTGCTGTCCCTGACCTTCGCCGCAGGCATTCTGTTCCTTGTATCCGGCGTGTTCAAAGGCGTGTTTGGCTTTTCCAACTTCGAAGGCAGCGCCCGCTGGGCCTTGCTGCTGTCCGGTCTGGTCTCGGTGATCCTGGGCCTGATGGTGCTGAACAACTTCCCACAATCCGCAGCTGTTCTGCTGGGTGTGTTGCTGGCCATCGAACTTCTGTCCAACGGCATCAGCGCCATCGCACTGGCCTTTGCCGTGCGCAGCGCCAACAACGCCGAAGAGACTCCTCAAGAAGACGCCGCCTAAGCGGTCATATCACTGGCGGCGGATCTTTTCGCGGATCCGCTGCCACCCTCCAGGGATCAGCGCAAAAGACATCAAGAACCCTGCGCCAAAGCCGATCACATCGGCGACCCAATCCGGACTGCCTCCAAAAATCAGGTTAAAGCCCAACTGAATGGCCACCAGCATGCCAATCAGCGAAAACGCTCGAGCTTGTGGTGCGCCCACCTCTCCGAGGCTGGTCCACAGCAAAAACGTAAACGCCCCGATCAGCCCATAAACACCAGGGTAGCTGCCCAATAGCGGCGTCGGGCTGTCTAAAATCACCGCGTAGCCCAGCGCACCTACGACACCGGAAAGCACAAAGATCGCCAAGGTTGCCCAACCGGAGAACACCTCCCCGACCATCTTGCCCATTGCTAATAGCAACACACCGCCAAACAGCGCATGGGTGAAGTTGTAGTGCACAAACAGATAGCTCACAAAACGGATCATATGTTCTGCCGGATACACTCCGTTGGAGACCATCCAATCAAAAATGTCCGGAGAAAACGCGTAGCGCTGAATGGCATCCAGCCGCCAACCCACCGATGCCGGTCCTCCGACAATGCCTTGGGCACCAAACCACAAGGTGGCTTCCACACCGACCAGCAACAAAAACAACGCCGTCACCACCGGCGGCAACGGGTTCACGGGGCTTTGATCATCTGGGTGCGACATGCCTGTACTCCTTACCCGCCCTGCTTGCCGGTCCGGCTTGACGGTGTTTGGCCTCGGAGATAAGCCAAGCAGGCTAACAAATCCAGATGGAGTATTTCCAATGAACGAGGCGGTCCAAACGTCCTCCACCTTTACCCCACGCGTCTTTTCCGGGATTCAACCCTCGGGCGGTCTGACGCTGGGCAATTACCTCGGCGCGATGAAGCGCTTTGTTGATATGCAAGAGGCTGGCACGCATGAAACTGTGTTCTGCATGGTTGACCTGCACGCCATCACAGTCTGGCAAGACCCTGCCAAGCTGCAACGCGCCACCCGCGAACTCTGCGCCGGTTTCATTGCCGCAGGCATCGACCCGAAAAAATCGATCTTGTTCAACCAATCCGCCGCGCCGGAACACGCACAACTGGCATGGATCTTCAACTGCGTCGCCCGCATGGGCTGGATGCAGCGCATGACCCAATGGAAAGACAAAGCTGGTAAAAATTCGCAAAACGCTTCGCTGGGCCTGTTTGCCTACCCGGCGCTCATGGCGGCGGACATTCTGATCTACCACGCCACCCACGTGCCCGTGGGCGAGGACCAGAAACAGCACCTTGAGTTGACGCGCGATGTCGCCACCAAGTTCAACCACGACTATGGCGTGGACTTCTTCCCAATCACCGAACCGGTGATCGAGGGCGCGGCCACCCGTGTGATGTCCTTCCGCGATGGCACCAAAAAGATGTCCAAGTCCGACCCGTCCGATGCTTCCCGCATCAACATGACCGACGACGCGGACACCATCGCCAAGAAAATCCGCAAGGCCAAAACCGACCCGGAAGCTCTGCCATCTGAGGCCAAAGGTCTGGAAGAGCGTCCCGAGGCCCGCAACCTGGTCAACATCTACGCAGGTCTGTCTGGCCTGACCGTGGATCAGGTTCTGGCCGACGTCGGCGGCAAGCAATTCTCCGAGTTCAAGCCAATGCTCTCTGACCTCGCAGTGTCCAAACTGTCCCCAATCAGCACGGAAATGGCCCGCCTGATGGAGCATCAGGACGAGATCGACAAGATCCTCGCCCACGGCGCAGGTCAGGCCCGCGAAATCGCCGCGCCAATCCTGAAAAAGACCTACGAAATTGTCGGCATGGTCGGCGCGTAAGTTTTCCACATCACTGCAAACAATCAGCCCCGCCACTGGCGGGGCTTTTTGTTGGCCCTCAGTTGCCCCCCAAAGCGCGCTCCAAAAACAGCGCCTCCTGGTCCCCAAACGTGCCCGTCACCGGGTTGTCAAACCCAACCTTTTCAGCCACCCGCACAGACGCCGCATGGGCCGGATCAAAGATCGCACAGGCCATCGGAAACTCCTTGGCGAGCACATCATCCGCCCAGGCCATCACCGCCCTAACAGCCTCCGTCGCCAGCCCCTGCCCCTGCGCCGAGGTTTTTAACGCCCAACCGGCTTCCGGCTTGCCATGCACGCTTGGCTGAGAGTCCCGATGGTAATCCGCCAACCCGGCCTCGCCCACAAACGTGCCATCCACCTTGCTCTCCAGCACCCAGTAGCCATAGCCCAGCGCCTGCCAATGCCCGATATACCGCAACAGTCGCGACCACGACTCCGCCGCTGTCGACGGCACACCCGAAATCCGCGCCACAACCTCCGGATCCGCCCACATCGCGGCGCTATCCTCAAAATCCGTCAGCTCATGCCCGCGCAGGATCAGCCGATCCGTTTCAAGCCTTGGTACCATTGCTGTCATTTTCTCTCCCTCGCCGCGTACTTTGTTGTGGCCAACTTCGACCAATACGCGCGATATGCAAGCTCTCACTGCCGCCCATCAAAACGAAGTCCTCCCTCCGCATTTCCGCACATAATCCGCGCCAAATCGCAAGTTTTCAGCGCCCAGCGCCGCGCCTACCTTTGTTGCCAACAAAGGAGACCTCTCATGCCCGCGCCTTACGCCCCCTCCGCCCGCATTGGCCACGTACATCTGAAAGTCGCCGACCTTGACCGCGCGATCGCCTTCTATGCCGATGTCCTGGGCTTCGAAGTCCAAACCCGCCTCGGCAACGATGCCGCCTTCCTCGGATCAGACGGCTACCATCACCACATCGGCCTCAACACCTGGCGCAGCAAGGGCAGCGGCCCCGCGCCGGAACACCACACCGGCCTGTTCCACACTGCCATCCTCTACCCCTCTCGCGCCGACCTCGCGACCGCCGTGCAGCGGGTCATTGCCGCCGGCTATCCAGTGCTGGGAGCCTCTGATCATGGCGTGTCCGAAGCCATCTACTTCAACGACCCAGACGGCAACGGAGTCGAACTTTACCGAGATCGCCACACCGCCGAGTGGCCGCGCCACAAAGATGGCAGCCTACAAATGTACAGCCGTCCACTGAAACTCGAAGCCCTTCTGGCAGAGGCGGCTTAACGCCGGGCAGCGTCACAAAACTGCAAACAGCTTGTCACGAATCTGAATCAGCGACCTCCTAGTCTTGGCATCAACCAAAGATCCAAGCCTACGGAGCCAGGAATGTCCTCTGACCACCAAATTGACGACCTGTCATTTGACGAAATCGACGAGCTGATCTCGCCTCGCGCGGAAGAAACCGACTTTGACCGCATCGTGGAAACCGCCTTCTCTCGTCGTGGCTTCCTGGGCGGTGTGATGACCTTTGGCCTCGGCTCTTTTCTGGTCGGCACAACAGCCCTGACCCGCGAGGCCGTGGCCGCTGGAGATCGCTTTGGCTTCACCCAGGTTGCCGCCAACACAGAGGACACCATCACCGTGCCAGACGGCTTTGAGTGGGAACAAGTTGTGACCTGGGGCGATCCGCTCTTCTCTGACGCCCCGGCTTTTGACGAAGCCACACGCGGCACCGCGGCTTCTCAGGCGCGTGCCTTTGGTGACAACAACGACGGCATGTCGATCTTCACCAAAGATGGCCGCACCGTCATGGCCATCAACAACGAATACACCAACCGCAAAATCCTTTGGGGCAACAACCCCGAGGGCAAGTGGGTGTCCGACGACGATGTGCAAAAAGGCATGAACGCCCACGGCGTGTCTGTCTTCGAAGTGGCCCGCGACGAGAGCGGCAACTGGCAGGTGGTGGTCGACAGCGACCTGAACCGCCGCATCACACCGCAAACCGATATGGACCTGACCGGCCCTGCCGCTGGCCATGACCTGTTGAAAACCGAGGCAGATCCTACCGGCACCACCACCAAAGGCACCTGGAACAACTGCGGCAACGGCGAAACCCCGTGGGGCACCTACCTGACCTGCGAAGAAAACTTCAACGGCTACTTCTCCGCTGAAGATGAAGCGCATGAGGTCTCTGCAGAGCTGAAGCGCTACGGTGTATCCTCCAAAGACTGGGGTTACGGCTGGGCCAAGGTGGATCCGCGCTTTGACGTCTCCAAAAACCCAAATGAGCCAAACCGCGCGGGCTATGTGGTCGAAATCGACCCGTTTGACCCAACCTCCACGCCAAAGAAACGCACCGCTCTGGGCCGCTTCAAGCATGAAAACGCCGCCGTGGTGTTGGCGGCCAACGGCAAAGCGGTTGTCTACCTCGGCGACGATGAGCGCGGCGAATTCCTCTACCGATTTGTCTCTCACGGCACCTACTCTGCCACCGGCGACAACAGCGATCTTCTGGAAAGTGGCGACTTGTTTGTCGCCAAGTTCTTTGATGACATGCGCGGCGAATGGCTGGCCCTAACGCCCGACACCACCGGCATGTCCGACGCGGAAATCCGCATCCATACCCGTCAGGCCGCGTCCAAAGTTGGCGCAACCACGATGGACCGCCCAGAATGGGTGGCGGTGAACCCAACCAAGGCAGAAGCCTTTGTTGCGCTCACCAACAACAAGAACCGGGGCAAAAAGCCAAACGCTGGCGGCGATGACACCTCGGCCAACGGGCCAAACCCACGTGTCGAAAACCACTACGGCCAGATCGCCCGCTGGATGCCCGACAACGAAGACCACAGCGCCAACGGTTTTAGCTGGAACCTCTTCGCGCTGGCCGGGAACCCGGATGTGCATGATGATGCATATGCAGGCAGCGAAAACATCAATGCCGGAAATATGTTCAATTCCCCGGATGGCATGGCCTTTGACAGCACCGGCCTGTTGTGGATCCAGACCGACGGCAAATATTCTAACGAAGGCGACTTTGCGGGCATGGGCAACAACCAGATGCTTGCGGGCGACACCGTCACCGGTGAAATCCGCCGCTTCCTGGTTGGCCCCAAAGAATGTGAAGTCACCGGAGTTTGCTGGTCCCCGGATCGCCGCACCATGTTTGTCGGCATTCAGCACCCGGGTGAAAAAGGCAACTCCCACTTCCCGGATGGCGGCACCTCCGTGCCACGGTCTGGTGTTTTTGCGGTACGTCGCACAGACGGCGGCCTCATTGGATAACAACGACGCAAATTCTGACTACCCAAATACCTTTTTACATCCCGCTTTTTAGCACCAAACCTTTGGCCCCTGACCACCCCCTGGTCGGGGGCTTTCCTTTTACAATGGGAGGGCTTAACCGCGCCCGATGTAAGGCATCTTGGTCGCCATCACTGTCATGAACTGCACATTTGCATTGAGCGACATCTCCGCCATATGCAGCACAGACCGCGCCGCATCCTGCACATCCATCGTGGCATTGGGGGCTTTGCCATCCGCCACCAGCGCCGCGTTCAACCCCGCCACCATATCGGTCTCCGCGTTGCCAATATCGATCTGACCACAGGCAATGTCATACGGCCGCCCGTCCAGCGACAAGGCCCGGGTCAGCCCGGTTACCGCATGTTTTGTGAGCGTGTAGCATACCGAACCTTCGCGTGGCACATGCGCGCTGAGTGACCCATTGTTGATGATCCGCCCGCCCTGCGGCACCTGCCGCCGCATCTGCGCATAGGCCAGCTTGGCGGCAATAAACATGCCGCGCACATTGATATCCAGCACCTGGTCAAAGCCGCCCAGATCGATCTCATCAATCGACCCGGCAGGGCCAAACATGCCTGCATTGTTGAACAGCGCATCCAGACGTTCGGCGCGCGCCACAAACCGCGCAAACGCGCTCTCCATCGCCGCCGCGTCGGTCACATCCGCCACCAACGGCACCGCGTTCACATACTCGTCGGCTATCGCTTGCAGCTTCTCTTCGCTGCGCGCCAACACACCAACCCGCCAACCAGCGTCCAGAAAGGCCACCGCTGTCGCCCTGCCAATCCCCTGGCTCGCGCCGGTCACAATGATGCTCTTCACGCGCTTTCCTCCTGCGCCATCAACTCCAGCGGCGCAGGCGCCACCGTCAAATCACTCACGTCCAGCGGCCCCGACGGCTTTGCCAGCCGATTGCGCACCACCCAATGCAGCCGCTCGCTCGCCCGCGTAATCGCCACATAAGCCAACCGCTTCCACAACGGCTGCCCCGCCTCGCTGCGGTTCATGCGTGCAGCCACATAAAGGTCCGGCGCAAACACCTGCACGTTCTCCCACTGAGAGCCCTGCGCCTTGTGAATGGTCACCGCCGCCCCGTGCAGGAACGTTGCCCCCATCCGCGCCGCATAGGGAATAAACGGCTCTTCTTCATCCGGCATCTCGATCTTCACAATCGACGCCGCCGACACGCGCGGATCCTCCGCGCCCATCACATGCAGCCGCGAAAACCCCGGCTTGCGGCCCGGCCCCAGATAAATCACCTGCGCGCCTTTGATCAGCCCCCGCGCCTCCAGATCCAGCCGCTTCTTACGGTGTTTCATCGGCAACTCGATCCCGTCACAGATCAGCGGCTCGCCCTCAAGCAGCTCATCTTCCGGCGCGTCATGCACCATGCGAAACGCGTTGATCAGCCGGATACGCGTCGCATTGCGCCACACCAACACCGGCGAGCGCGCCATCAGGTCGACCTCAACCCGCTGGGCAAACTGCACCCGATCATCCTTGCGCGCGGTGTCCTCCACCATGCGCTCAAAGTCATGGAACTCCAGCTGCGGGTCGGCCAGAGCATGCGCCAGATCCAAAATCGGATTGTCCGCGTCCTGGCGGTGAATGCGCTCCAGATTATAGACCGCCGGTGCGGGCAACTTATCAAACACCATCGCGCCCGATTGGTTCACCGGCGCCAGCTGCGCGGGATCTCCAAACAGCACCAACGTGCTGAAAATCTCTTTCAGATCGTCAAACTGCTTGTCATCCAGCATCGAGCTTTCGTCGATAAACCCGATGTCCAGCGGATCATCCCGCCGCTTCCAACCGGTGATGAAATCACTGCCCCGCAGCCCAGCCGCCGCCAAAGCGCCTGGAATGGACTTGTGCAGCTTGTAAAACTCCGCCGCCCGATCCAGAGCCTCATCTGTGAGCCCCTCAATATCCGGCCGCTCACCATTGTCCGCCAGCCACTCGGCGATCTTCTCATACTCAGGGTCATAGACCGGCGTATAGATGATCCGGTGAATGGTCGTCGCCGGCACGCCGCGCATCCGCAACACACTCGCCGCTTTGTTGGTCGGCGCCAAAATCGCCAACGTCCGGTGATCTTTCTTGCGCTTGCCTTCATAGTCGCCGGAGACAATATCCACCCCCGCGCCTTCCAGCGCCTTCACCATCTCCGACAGCAACAACGTCTTGCCCGACCCGGCCTTGCCGGTTACCGCGGCAATCGCCTGTTTGCCTTCGGTGGCAGGCGTCAAAAGACCCTCGTCCAAATCCACCCCCAATCCTTTCAGCAAGGCGGAGATATTGTCGAAGGCCTCGGCCTGGTCATGGCTGAATGTGATGGAGGTACTGCTCATGGCGCGACCCTATAGCGGGCAGCGATTGGGGGCCAGCGGGTTTCGTCTTGAACCCGAAACAAAGGCCACAAACGCGCCGTCAGACAGCGCCAGACCTCCCCAACTATAGACCCCCTTTAATTTGCCTTTCTAATCCCTTCGCCTCTCACTAAGTCGTGACATCTTTTTTCGTTGAGAATGTCAATTGATACGCTTTGTACGCTTCAATGCAGGTATCAAAAACATATTCAAATTCGAACTTCACAGGTTCATTTTCGTAGAAAGCAAGGAAACATTTCACATCAGGAGATTGCGACAGGTATCGGCAAATCGCCTGGCGGTACTTCCATGGTTTCGCCCTTTTCGGAAGTCGCGAGAGCCAATGCGCGTTTGGTCTTCCCGGAAATGGCCACCCTTCAAGCAATGAGGGACCGGAAGGAAGTGGATTGCGCCCCATGACTTCCAGAAACAATCTGAGCTCTTGCGGCGTTGCAAACAGCAAATCCACTTTCTGGAAATGCACATGCATCAAACACCACTTTTTCCTTTGAACCAGAAATGGGTGTGAGACGGAATCTGGCCTCATTGGCTGTCCACTTTTCGTGAACTTGAGCACCCACCCCACTGACTTTGCGCCTGCCCAGCCGCTTAAGGGCGTCCAGGGGAATTCGTTACAATAATGTAGGTCAATGCGCTTCATGTCTCGCTCCCCCAACATGTCTAACAGAGCACTGGCAATAAAAAGCCCCCGTTATTGCAGACGAAGGCTCTCTTTAGAAATGAAGTATTGGAAGTTACTTCGCGTGCGCGTCCCAAGCATCCCGCAGGGCTTCCCCGTCAGGATGCTGGCGAGAAAACAGGACATAGACAGGAGCGGATCGCACCTCAGCTGCCTCGCCAATATCACTTGCTTCGTCGCCCAGAACCTCATTCAAAGACAACTCACCAACAACTCTGTTTTCGATCAGCACATCCGCCCGGCCGGACTGCAACATTTTCCACGCACTTTCTGCAGATGTCACTGTGCGCATGTCCATGCCGCGCTTCTGGTATTCCGCTTCATACCAATATCCCGCATAGCCAATGACAGAGAGGCCCTGCGCTTGAATGTCGTCAATTGAGGTCACATTCAAGCCGTCTGGATACTTGGTCCGGCTGTAAAAAATCACATCTGTCTGACCGTCCACTGGCACTTCTGGGTAGTAGAACTCATCCACACGTTCGTCCGTGCGTGACCAAGAAAACGTCGCAACAAAGTCGCCTTTCTTGGTCATCTCAAAGGATCGCTTCCACGGCATGTACTCAAGCTCAATGTCATAGCCTGCCGACTTCATCACTTCGCGTACACGCTGAGTATGCAGGCCATTGTCTGGCAACTCTGAGCCGATATAAGGCGCCCATTCGCCTGCTGCAAAAGTAAGGGTCTCGGCCATTGAAGACGCCGCAGCTAAGACGGAAAAGGCACATGCCGCAAGGGTGGTTTTGATGTTCATTTTGACACTCCGCTAAAAGACTAATGCAAAGGCCTAAGCGGGAGACCTTTCCAAAAAGTGAAATGCCCAAACAAGAAATTGTGCGGCCAATTGAAACCTTGAGCCACCGGGCGAAGAGGCCAACGCGGGAAACCGCTTTTTTTCGATCCGCGCGAGTTTCCTGCCTGCGTCAAACACAATGTTCCGCGCGCACCGGTTGGCTGCTTGCTGCCGGTAGGCGAAGGCACTTTGCCCCCTAGACACCCTCCTCCTCAAAGATCTCCTCAATCGATAGCTCAAACACCCGCGCAATCCGAAAGGCCAAAGGCAACGATGGGTCGTACTTCCCGTTTTCAATGGCGTTTATCGAATTGCGCGAAACGCCAAGCGACGCGGCCAGATCGGCCTGTGTCCATCGTCGCTCAGCACGCAGCACCCGAATTTTGTTCTTCATGACACCACTCCGTTTTGCTGGCCTAGCGCCTAGACACCCACCAAAAGGATTGGCTGATCACAAACACGGCGCTCATCACAATCATCGCAAAGGTGACGCCCAGGCCAAATCCAACCGCCGAGAGTGGCAATCCACTGCCAGACATCGCCGCGACACTGGAAACGACATTCTGCAAAGCGGGCATCGTCACCATCAGCATGACAAACGCCAATGACAGCGGCACCCCAACGGAACTTGCCGTGGCCAATGCGTAGCGCACACTGGCCCACTTCAACTCATCCTGATCCCGGAAAATCGAGAAAAACACCCAACCGGCCCACAGAATGCAAAGCGCAGAAAAGATGATGTTGGCCACAAAAGACACCTCAAAAACAAAGAAAAACGCGACTCCGATACAGACGGCGACAAACACGGAAATTTGCGAATACGTGGAACTGGGCATGACTAGCATCCTTCTCTAAATGACAAGTTTACTTGTCGTGATTCGCACCAAGTGGTCAAGCGCTCAGCGCAAGACGCCCTGCAATCACCACGGTCCCAGACATGAAAAGACCCCCGAAGCCAGGCGGCTCCGGGGGCTGGAGGAAAACGGGGGAAACCGTTTTATGATCCGTGCGTGTTACTTGCCCGCGTCGAGCACATCTTCCAGCGTGCGCAGCCCGGTCTTTGGCGCCTGCACCAGCACCGACATGTTGCCCGGCTTGTGTTCGTTGCGATACATTTTCATGTGCGCTTCCGGCAGCTCGGCCCAAGGGAACACTTCAGACATGCATGGGTCCAGACGACGCTCCACCATCAACTGGTTGGCGGCCGCAGCCTGCTTCAAGTGGGCAAAGTGGGAGCCCTGCAGACGCTTCTGATGCATCCACATGTAGCGCACGTCAAAGGTACAGTTGAAGCCAGACGTACCGGCGCAGATCACAACCATGCCGCCTTTTTTACAGACCAGCGAGGACACAGGGAACGTCTTCTCCCCCGGGTGCTCAAACACCATGTCCACGTTCACGCCTTTGCCGGTGATCTCCCAGATCGCCTTGCCAAATTTGCGCGCCTCTTTCAGCCAGTCGTTGTATTCCGGCGTGTTCACGGTTGGAAGCTGACCCCAGCAGTTGAAGTCGTTGCGGTTGATCACGCCTTTCGCGCCAAGCCCCATGACAAAGTCACGCTTGCTCTCGTCCGAAATCACGCCAATCGCGTTGGCGCCAGCGGTGTTGATCAGCTGGATCGCATAAGACCCCAGACCACCGGACGCGCCCCATACCAGAACGTTCTGGCCTGGCTTCAGATCGTGTGGCTCGTGGCCAAACAGCATCCGGTAAGCAGTTGCCAGCGTCAGCGTATAACAGGCTGCTTCTTCCCAGGTCAGGTGCTTGGGACGCGGCATCAACTGCTGTGCTTGCACACGGGTGAACTGAGAGAAGGAGCCGTCAGGCGTTTCATAGCCCCAGATGCGCTGGCTGTCGGAGAACATCGGATCGCCGCCGTTACAGTGCTCGTCGTCGCCGTCATCCTGGTTGCAGTGGATCACAACTTCGTCGCCCACTTTCCAGCGCTTCACCTTGTCACCCACGGCCCAAACGATGCCGGACGCATCGGAGCCTGCGATGTGATAGGGCTGCTTGTGCACGTCGAACATGGAGATCGGAACACCGAGGCCGGCCCAAACACCGTTGTAGTTCACGCCCGCGGCCATCACCAGAACCAGCACTTCGTGGCTGTCCAGCGTTGGCACGTCGACAACTTCCTGCAGCATCGCCTGGTTCGGCTCACCTTGACGCTCGCGGCGGATCGCCCACGCGTACATCTGTTTTGGGACATGTCCCATCGGAGGCATTTCGCCCACTTCGTACAGGTCTTTCTGTGGTGCGTCGTAGGTCGCAATGCCGTTTTCAGTATCCAGAGCCATCTTCGCCTCCTGATTGGTCGTTTCGCCGCGATGCAGAATCGCGTTCCTGCCACCGTGATACGGATGGCGAGGTAACATTGCAACCTTCATGAAGGTGTTTTTGTAATTTTATGACCCAGCAGGCGCAGCATGAATTGCTGCAATCGCACAATCACCCCATCAAATGCCTTATGGAATTGGCGTAAAACCGCAGGATCTCCGCCTGGTCCTTGTTCACAGAAAACGTGCCGTCACTCTCCAACAGCACCCGCCGCCCCACCAAAGTCTTCAGCGCGCTGTCTATCGCCTCCTCCGGCACCTCCCGCATAAACCGTGCCCGAGACTGCGGCAGCGCCGCCAGCCGCGCCGCAAAGGCGTCTTTCACATCCTTCTGCGACAAAGGCCCGGCGGCCTGCTCAAAAATATACGCCATCAGCGGCACCGGCAAGATTGGCACCACCCCGTTGATGCGCCGCATCAACTCCACACCCAGCGGTTTGGCCACATCACCGGATACGTCCTTGGAGAACTCCGTGAGCGATACAGGCCGTCCAAAGCGCACCGTGGCATTGCCAAAGCGATGCACTTTTCCGCGCAGCCGCAACAACAGTTGTTTGAAGAAGAACCCCACAATCACCGAAATCCGCGCCCGGAACCCCTTCCCGCCCCGCGCCGCCGATTCCAACAGGATGCGGTCTTCCAGCACGCGGTCATAATTTATCGCCACCGGCACAAACACCACATCGCGCCCCTCAGGCTGGTACGCATCGGTGATGTATTTGATCAGCCCCAGCTTCGGGTCCTGCGGCGCCCCGGTCAGCGACAACCGCCCCTCCGGGAACATCGCCTGGGCTACCCCCGCTTCGGTCGCCAACCGGACATAAGCCGCCAGCACCTTGCGATAGAGATCGTTGCGCGACTTGCGCCTGATAAAGTACGCCCCCATCGCCCGGATCAACCGGCTGAGCGGCCAAACCCGCGCCCATTCCCCCACCGCATAGGACAACGCCCCGCGCCGCGCGGCCAGATAGGTCACCAACACATAATCCATGTTGCTCTTGTGATTGATCACATAAACGATGGTGCTCTCCTGCGGGATCGCGTCCAGCGCCGCCTCATCCACATGGGTCAACCGCACACGATAAAATGCCCGGCTCAGGAATCGCGCAATCTTGATGGCGACGCCAAAATACATGGTGGCCGAAAACGACGGCACAATCTCGCCCGCGTAGCGCTTGGCCGTCTCAAAGGCCACGGCCTCGGGAATCCCTTCCTCTGCTGCGTGTTCTGCAACTGCGCGGGTCACATCGGGCTGATAGATCAGCCGCTCGATCATGTCGTGGCGCTGCGCCAGCTTGAACGGCTCAATGGGCCGCTCCAACCGCTCGTTCAGCCGCGCCACCACGCGCTCCATCCGACGCCGGAAGAACCAGCGCACCGAGGGGAAAAGCAAGTGACTGGCCGCTGTGACCACCGCAAACAGCAGGATCAGTACAAAAAGCCAAAGGGGGAGCTCAATCGTCGATGTCATGAAATGACTCTGACTACACCGCGCGCGCGGGCGCAATAGACTTCGCGCACGCGTACCCCAGTGATCTCCCCACCAACAGAACGATTTTGCCGCAACGCAGCGAATTGACTTGCAAAGGATGTTTCGCGTACATACGCTCAAACGAAAGATTGTTGCTAGGTCCACGTATGACCCCCAGCAGAGGAATGAAACATGTCGCAGACGCAGCAAAACCAGCCCGCCGATAAACCTGCCAAGGATCGTCCGTGGTTGATTCGAACCTACGCCGGCCATTCCACCGCCAAGGCGTCCAACGCGCTCTACCGCTCCAACCTAGAAAAAGGCCAGACCGGCCTGTCCGTGGCCTTCGACCTCCCCACCCAGACCGGTTATGACAGCGACCACATCCTGGCGCGCGGCGAAGTGGGCAAAGTCGGCGTGCCGGTCTGCCACCTGGGCGACATGCGCACCCTGTTTGACCAGATTCCGCTGGAGCAGATGAACACCTCCATGACAATCAACGCCACCGCGCCTTGGTTGCTTGCGCTCTACATCGCCACGGCCGAAGAGCAAGGCGCCGATGTCGCCAAGCTGCAAGGCACGGTGCAAAACGATCTGATCAAAGAGTACCTGAGCCGCGGCACCTACATCTGCCCGCCGGAGCCCAGCCTGAAGATGATCGCGGATGTGGCCGAATACTGCTACACCAACGTGCCCAAATGGAACCCGATGAACGTCTGTTCCTACCACCTACAAGAGGCAGGCGCGACGCCAGAACAGGAACTGGCCTTTGCCTTGGCCACCGCCATTGCAGTGCTTGACGCGCTAAAGCCTCGCGTGGCCGAAGAAGACTTCCCACGCCTTTGTGGCCGTATCTCCTTCTTTGTGAACGCGGGCATCCGCTTTGTGACTGAGATGTGCAAGATGCGCGCCTTTGTGGACCTCTGGGATGAAATCCTGGTGGACCGCTATGGCGTGACTGACCCCAAATCCCGCCGCTTCCGCTATGGGGTGCAGGTCAACTCTCTGGGCCTGACCGAACAACAGCCAGAAAATAACGTCTACCGTATTCTCATCGAAATGCTGGCTGTGACCCTGTCCAAAAAGGCCCGCGCCCGCGCCGTGCAATTGCCCGCCTGGAACGAAGCGCTTGGATTGCCACGCCCATGGGATCAGCAATGGTCCATGCGCATGCAACAAATCATGGCCTTTGAAACCGATCTTCTCGAATACGACGATCTGTTTGACGGAAACCCGGCGGTGGATTCCAAAGTCGAAGAGCTAAAAGACGGCGCACGCCGTGAATTGGCCAATTTGGAAAGCATGGGCGGCGCGATTGGCGCGATCGATTATATGAAATCCCGCCTTGTGGACAGCAACGCCGAACGCCTCAACCGCATCGAAGCCGGTGAGACCGTGGTGGTGGGCGTGAACAAATTCCAGAAAGGCGAGGCCTCTCCGTTGATGACCGGTGATGGTGGCATCATGGTGGTGGACCCAGCCGTAGAGCAGGAACAGATTTCTCGTCTGTCCGAATGGCGCAATCAGCGCGACAGCGCGGCCGTTGAAAAAGCCCTCGCAGATCTGCACGCTGCGGCGGCCAATGGCGACAACATCATGCCCGCTTCTATTGCCGCCGCCAAGGCAGGTGTCACAACTGGCGAATGGGCCGCACAAATGCGCGTTGTGCACGGCGAATACCGCGGCCCGACCGGCGTATCCGGTGCCCCCTCCAACAAAACCGAAGGTCTCGACGATCTGCGCAATGCCGTGGACGCCGTGTCTGACAAACTGGGCCGCCGCCTAAAATTTTTCATTGGCAAACCGGGACTTGACGGCCACTCCAACGGTGCCGAGCAAATCGCCTTCCGTGCCCGCGACTGCGGCATGGACATCACCTATGACGGCATCCGCCTAACACCCGAAGAGATTGTGGCCAAAGCGTTGGAAGACGCGGCCCATGTGGTGGGTTTGTCGATCCTGTCGGGCTCGCACATCCCGTTGGTTGAAGACCTGATGCAGCGTATGCGTGATGCCGGATTAGGCGACACGCCTGTTATCGTCGGCGGTATCATTCCTGACGAAGACGCAGAGCGTTTGCGCGCCATGGGTGTGGCGCGGGTCTATACCCCAAAGGACTTCGAACTCAACACCATCATGGGCGACATTGTCACATTGGCGAATCCCGACGCTGTGGCGGCCGAGTAAGCGTTGGTGCACCGAGAAAGCGGTCTCAAAAAATGAGACCAGCGCAGATTTTGCGGGTAAGGAAAACCATACTCGCAACTTATAATTGTAAAATTCAGAACCCATCACGCAAAAATAGTCTTCCGCCTTGCATATCCCTATTTCTGCCTGTGAAAATGTAAGTCAATCGGAATAAGCGAATGGACGGTCCAAAATGAATTTGGAAGATATGAGCCGCGAAGCGTTGATTGACCTGCGCGCGCAGATCGATATCCAACTGGAAAAACGCGAAGCGCAACGCAAAACTGATGCGCTGAAAGCCATCGAGGAAGCCGCCGAAAAATACGGCTTCTCTTTGGAAGAGCTGGCCAGCGTCTCCGGCAAAAAGCGCGGCGGGTTGATGAAAGGCGTGCCAAAATACGCCCATCCAGAAGACAAAACCAAAACCTGGACCGGCAAAGGCCGCAAGCCGAAGTGGTTTGACGAAGCCCTAGCAGCAGGCATTGCGCCGGACGCCATGGAAATCTGATCCCGGTTTCCGAGCCAACCGACAAAGCCGGAGTGCGCCATCAGGCCCGCTTCGGCTTTTGCTTTTTCCAGCAGATGTTTTTCAGATTTTTGCCTTGTGCCGCGCTAGAATTTTGACCATCTGATTCACTCTTATACGTTTGCCCAAAGGGCAACGCTCTGCGCCCATAGAAAAACAAAAGGAATTGCCATGACTGTACACATCGGAGCCCAACCCGGAGACATCGCAGAAACCGTTCTTCTGCCAGGCGATCCCTACCGCGCCAAATGGGCGGCGGAGACCTTCCTCACCGATGTGAAACTGGTGAACGAAGTGCGTGGTATGCTCGGCTTCACCGGCATGTGGAAAGGCAACCGTGTCACCATCCACGGCTCCGGCATGGGCATGCCGTCCCTGTCGATCTACGTCAACGAGCTGATCAAGGACTACGGCGCCAAAACCCTGATCCGCATTGGTTCCGCAGGCGGCATGCAGGAGCACGTCAAGGTGCGCGACGTTGTCGTTGCCATGACTGCCTCCACCCTCTCCACCCCATCACGCGGCATCTTTAAGGAGCTGAACTTCGCCCCATGCGCCGATTACGGGCTGTTGCGCGCTGCGGCTGATGCGGCCGAAGCCAAGGGCACCCCAACCCATGTTGGCGGCATCTACAGCTCCGACGTGTTCTATGACGAGCGCCCGGACCTCAACGAACAAATGGTGCGCCACGGCATTCTTGGCGTCGAGATGGAAGCGGCCGAACTTTACAATCTCGCCGCCCGCCACAACGTACGCGCGCTGGCCGTTCTGACCATTTCCGACCACCTTCTGACCGGCGAAGCCCTGCCGTCTGAAGACCGCGAAAAATCCTTCGGCGATATGGTCGAAATCGCGCTCGAAGCCGCCTTCGCCTGATCGGCAACACATCCCTTCAGGCGGCCACGCGCATCTTGCGACAGGCCGCCTGACATGCCACACACGCCCCTAACTGCTGCAGCCGCAGCCACCACAGACAAGGGGCCCTCCATGACACGTGTATTGCAAGCTCAACGCAAGGAACCGGTTTCCGGCGAAACCCGCTCTGCGGTGATTTTCCTGCACGGCTACGGCGCCAACGGCGCGGACCTCATGGGCCTAGCCGATCCGCTGGCCGAGCACCTGCCCGACACGCTCTTCCTCGCGCCAGACGCGCCCGAAGAAATCCCGGGCATGCCGATGGGCCGCCAATGGTTCCCAATCCCCTGGATCGACGGCTCCTCCGAAGAGGAAAGCGAACGCGGCATGATGGCCGCCGTCGAAGACCTCAACGCCTTCCTGGATGCCGTGATGGTCGACGAAGACCTCCTGCCGGAACAGGTTGTGCTCTTTGGTTTCTCGCAAGGCACCATGATGAGCCTGCATGTCGCCCCCCGCCGCGAAGACGAACTCGCCGGCATCGTCGCCTTCTCCGGCCGACTGCTTCAGCCAGACCTGCTCAAGGACGAAGCCATCAGCAAACCGGCGATCCTGCTGGTGCACGGGGACCAGGACGACGTGGTGCCGCCGCAATCCCTGCCTCAGGCCGCCGAAGCCCTGCAAGAGGCCGGCTTCACCGATGTCTACGCCCACATTATGAAAGGCACGGCCCACGGCATTGCACCCGACGGCCTGAGCGTGGCGCTCGCCTTCATGCGCGACAAACTGGGCCTTTAAGGCCACGGCCTGCGCATTTTCGCAGCAATCGCAGTCCCGATAGCGCAAAAGCCTTTTGCGCCATCGGCCCCCTGCGGTAAGAAAACCTAAGATTTGATGTATTGGATTTCACCGTGTTGCACTCTGACAGCCCCAAAACGCCCGCATTCCGCCTGACCTCCAACAGCGCCAAGCTTGCCGGCTTTCTTTGCGCCACCGCTTTGATCCCTGCGACGACTTCGGCCCAAAGCGTCAATCCGCTGGACAACGGTCCAACGCGCATTGTCTCGCTTGAAACAGGCAACCTCTACCCAAAGGGCACGCTGGAGCTGACCGTTGGCGCCCGCCAGACCAGCCCAAGCGACCGCGCAGGCACCGGCAACCAGAACTACCACGGCGGCGGCGTCTACGCCTTCTCCGACCGCTTCAACCTCGGGTTTGAGCTGCAAAACTACATTGATCCGGTGGGTGGCCCAATCAACGGCTTCCCCGGCGTCGGTCCGGAGCGCATTCCACAGCTCGAAACCAACCAGCTCGCGCTTTGGGGCAAATACCAGCTCTACAAAGATGACCGCTGGGCCATCGCCGCCCTTGGATCGGCTGAGGTCTTCACCAAAATGCAGACCGACCTCTGGGGCAACTTTTTCCGCCCGCAATCCAACGTCGCCATCGGCGCGTTAAAAATGCCGATCACCTACACTGTCAATCCAAAGCTACAGGTGCATTTCACCCCGGGCATCACTTTGGGTCCGGATGAAATCGACGGCGGACAATTCTACGGCAATATGGTCACTATGGGCGCCGGTGTGTCCTACAAGGCCCACCCCCGCCTGTCCCTGTTTGGCACCGTCGAATCCTCCGTGGGAAGCCCCAACACCATAGCGAGCAGTGGCGAATGGGTGACCAAACCGGTCTGGTCCGCCGGTGGCCGCTACAACGTCACCCCACGCGTTGCCTTTGAAGGCTATGTGACCAACGGCTTTGGCGTCTCCCCAGCCACAAGCACCTGGACCTTCTGGCCGGACGGCGACCACCTGATGGTTGGCGGCCGCCTGATCTATACGCCGGGCGACAAGCGAGATGAAAGCTACCGCACACTGTCCCTGCCAACGACCCGGCCACAGCTCAACGCCCAGCAGGACGGGTTCACCCTCGGCTCCGCAGCCACGCTGGACCCAGGCCTTGTCCGCGCCGACCTCTGGTACGGCAGCGAAAACAATGCCGGTGCCTCGATTAACTTCAGCCCGGATCGTGACGTTGAGCTGCAGTTCATCTTCGAGCAATTCGCAGACAACGCCACCGCAAACGCCAATCTGGTGCCAACCACAAACGTGCGCTACATGATTGGTCCGAAACTGCGCCTGATGGATCAGAACAACGGCAACCCGTTTTCTCTGGCGGGTCGTATGCTTTACGGCCGACAGATCAGCTCTGCCTCGCAAAAAGTAGGTGTCTTTTATACGGACCTGACAGCCAATTATCGCGCGCGCAACGGGTTCTCCCTCACGGCCAGCCCAAAGATTGCCGCCTGGGGCAGCACGGAACTTGTCGGTCTTGGCATGGGCATTGGATACAATTTTGACAACGGCCTTGAGCTGATGGCGGAAGTCACGCCTATCGGTCGGGACGGCAACGACACCACCTGGGCGGCAGGCGCGCGCTATCACCTTGGCAACTCCGGCTTTTCGGTGGACGCACAGGCGACCAACGCCATCGGCCGCCACGGCATCGGCGGCATGATCGCGCAAGACGAGACCCGCTTTGCTCTTACGCTCTCCAAAACCTTCGACATCTCGGGCGCCAAATTCTGGTAAGCGACCACGGCGCAAAGCTAAACCACCTCCTCACCCCGCCCGTAAAACAGGTGGGGTGAATGCGGTTTAGGCATCTGACGTCATAAATCCGTCACCCATCCATGAAACTCTGCACCTGCCTTATCACAAATGGAGATCACGCATATTGTGAGGCTTGTCAGAGTTGAGACACGAGATATAGTGGTCATAGGCCTCGTGCCACTGCGGCACGAACGCAGCGAGGGAGTACCCTTATGGACGGCGATTTTAGGACGGAATTCACGCGACATCCCGGCGGATTGAAGCATCATCCGGCATTGGTTCTCAATGCAGACTACCGCCCCCTCTCCTACTACCCGCTGTCGCTATGGCCTTGGCAGGACGCGATCAAAGCCGCTTACATGGATCGGGTCGATATCGTGGCCGAATACGACCATGTGGTGCGCAGCCCTTCTACTGAAATCCGGATCCCTTCCGTCGTGGTGCTCAAAGACTATGTGAAATTGCAAAAGCGCGTGGCCTTCACGCGCTTTAATCTTTTTCTGCGGGATGGTTTTTGTTGCCAGTATTGTGGCTCACGGGGCGACTTGACGTTTGACCACGTGATCCCTCGCGCCGCAGGCGGGATCACCAGTTGGGAGAACGTGGTTGCGGCCTGCTCCCCCTGCAATCTCAAAAAGGGCTCCAAAAGCCTCCGGCAAGCCCGCATGAGCCTGCGCAAACCGCCGCGCCAGCCCGGCTCCGAAGAACTGCGCAACATGGGTCGCAAGTTCCCCCCCAACTTCCTGCATGACAGCTGGATGGACTACCTCTATTGGGACGCGGAGCTACAGGCATAAGGCAAAGCACCCTAGCAAAGCAAGTTAGCACCATCTCCGAGTAAGCTTCGATGCTTTACACCGCGGGCATCTGCTGTGTCGCACAATGAATGCCGCCGCCCATTTCTCCCAACAGGTCGACATTCAGCATCACAATGTCGCGCCCCGGATAGTGGCGCGCCAGCGCCGCCCGCGCGATCTCGTCTGTCTCCCGATCACCGAACTCTGCGGCAATGACAGCACCGTTGCAAACGTAGTAATTCGCATAAGATGCGACAAAATCATAACTCTGTACCCGACGTTCATATGGCTCAGGGATCACCTCAACTTCCATCCCTGCCGCCACAAGACGGTTATGGGTCTTGATCCCTGCCAAATGGAAGGGGTCGTGCGGATCCGCGTCATCCGGTAAGTTTATCAAGACGCGACCAGGTCCGGTAAAACGCGCCAAACTGTCGATGTGGTAGTCTGTGATGTCTTCGTTCCAAACCCCTTCTGACCAAATCATCTGCTCTGCACCATAGGCCCGAAGAAGCTTCTCTTCGACCAGGTCACGCGACATCCCCGGGTTGCGGTTTTCATTCACCCAGCTGCTCTCATGCGCCATCAGTAGACCATGGCCGTCTTGCTCAACGCCCCCGGCCTCGCCCCGCAATCCTGATGGCAACAACGGCAGCCCCAGTCTTTCTGCAACCCTTCTGGCTATCTGACTGTCCTGCCGGTTGACCTGCTTCTCCCCCCAACCATTGAACTGAATATGGCTAACGGCTAACTCCTCCTGGCCGTTTGTCACAAAGATCGGCCCAGAATCCCGACACCACAAGTCCTCGGTCGGAATATCCCAAAGTAAAACCGCTTCAGCCAGCATCGTACGCGCTTCGCGATGATCTTCCGCAGCAGCCAGCATGACCACTTCCTCAAACTCGGAAATCGAATTGGCAATATCAGCTATGGTTTGCTGTGCCATTTTTCGAAACACCGGATCAGAGTGAACCTGACGGCTCGCGGGCCATTGCATGAAGGTTCTCTGATGTGGCTCTTCTTCGGCAGGTACAAAGAAACCGCCAGACGCTGCCGAACCCAACGTTCCCCAAAGCCCCGATAGCCCCACCGCACCGCTTGCCAAAATCATTTCTCGACGCATCATCAAATTACCGTCCCTTTTCTCAGTTTCAGCGACGTGCCAAGCCGGCATCCGCCGTGCTTAAACGTTAACGCGGCTCTGCGCCCCAAAACGCGCACCTCCGCGATACAGTCGTGATACCGACACAATACCGACGTGGTTTTTTGAAGGTTAACGCGCCAGTCCGTGGCTTCTATCGTAGCCATTGATCGTGGGCGATTTCCAATCCCTCAAGGTGCCCTCTTCCGGTGCAAACACCTCCACCAACATCGGGTAACACGCCGCCGTGTCGGAGCTGTGCTCACTGGAACAATCGCCTCCCGGACAGGCGCTCAGCGCCCCCAAAAGATCAATCTCGGCAAAGAACTCCAGATAGTCTCCCGGCCGCACGGGACTGGCTTTCATGAAGTATTGCCCGGTGTCGCGCGTGAAGCCGGTGCACATGAAAACATTAAGAACATCATGCACATAGGGCTCTGCCTCCTGCAGCGACATGCCCGTATGCGCTGCCAAAGCACGGGTCAGATTGGAGTGACAGCAATAGTGGTAATGATCCCCCGCCAACAGGTTGCCGGTGTAAGGATCACAGCGCGTGCCAATGACGTCGTGCACCGACCCGCCAAAGGCATCGATGCCGTACCAGCCCAACGTGTCCTCGACGATGGTCGCCATTGGCCGCAAGGTCGGCAGGCTGGTCCACATCCGCTCACCCGTGGTAATGTGCGTACCGTGCAAAGCCCTTGTTTTGCCGGAGAAAAACCGCTCACTCAGGTCTTTGGAATTCCACAGATTCAGGTCCCCAACCTGCGGGCCTTCCACAGAGGAAATCCGAAAAAACTGCCCCGCAGGCACCTCAAAACACCGCGCATCCCGCGCCGGTATCAGAACCTCATCCACCTTTGTGGCAGTCGCACGCGCCGCCTTATAAAGCGCCAATGGCGCCTCCGGCAGAGTCTCATTTGGATAGCAGATCACCGGCTTGATCGCGCGGCGGTCGTCTGCATCGGCGGGGGGCAAAGGCATGTCTGTCATGCCCCGATCCTGCCCCCGACCAGACGGTCTTGCAATGCAAAAAGCCGTGTTATTTCACGGTGATGGTGATCACCTCAGACACCACAGGCGGGTTGTGTGGCACGTGAAATTCATCCCCCAAAACCAGCTGCAATGTGTGCGTGCCAGCAGGCAAATCCAGCGTCACCTCGGTCTGACCTCCACCAAAATGCCGATGGTTGTCGTCCGTTGGCACGCCGTTCTCCATCAATTCCGCATCCTCTGCACCTTCACCAAGCGGCGGGCGGTTGATGAAAATATGGTGATGCCCGGTGTTCTCTTTCTCCGTACCGGCAGGCGCAACCCCCATCCCGGACAGGCCAAAATTCACCACAAACGGTGCCTCCACAGAATCGCCATCGCTGAGGTTGATGAAATACACCTTCGCCCCATCCGGCGACGGCGTTTCCCCTGCAAAGACCTGAGAACTCAGCATAATCGCCAATGCGGCCACAAGTTTCTTCATAACGTTTCCTCCCAACTTTTTAACAATATTGGGAGGATAACACAGATCAGAAAGTGGTCTAGACGCTCCGTCCTGCCGCTCTTCCGGAGAAGATGCAGCCCCCTAAGAAGGTCCCTTCCAAGGCGTTGTAGCCGTGATACCCACCACCGCCAAAGCCCGCGACTTCACCGGCCGCAAACAGCCCCTCAAACGCGCTCCCATCCGGCCGCAACACCTGTCCGGTGACATCCGTGTGCAACCCACCCAGTGATTTGCGTGTTAGGATGTTCAGGCGCACCGCAATCAACGGACCGTTCTTCGGGTCTAGAATGCGATGCGGCTTGGCGGTGCGGATCAGACGGTCTCCCCGATAGTTCCGCGCACCTCGAATGGCGGTCACCTGCGCGTCCTTGCAGTATGCGTTGTCAATCTGGGCATCCCGCGCTTCAATCTGAGAACGGATTTTCTCAAGGGTGACAGGCACATCCGGCGTGATCTTGTTCATACCAGCAACCAACTCTTCCAACGAGTTGGCCACCACGAAATCCTCACCATACTCCTTAAACGCCTCCACCGGCCCCGGCGCGCCTTTGTTCATCAAGCGACGCCTAATCACCTCCGACCACTTGCCAGAGGTCAGGTCCGGGTTCTGCTCAGACCCTGACAAAGCAAACTCTTTTTCGATGATTTTCTGGGTCAGAATGAACCAGCTGTGCTCATGCCCCGTCGCCAAAATCCGTTTCAGCGTCCCCAAACTGTCAAAGCCCGGCAGATACGGCGCTTCCATCCGGTCGCCCAAGGCATCAAACCACATCGAACTTGGCCCCGGCAAAATGCGTATGCCGTGGTTGGGCCAAATCGGATCCCAGTTTGCCAAGCCTTCAGTGTAATGCCACATCCGGTCGCCATTGATGATACCTGCGCCAGCCCCTTCGGCCACCCGCTGCATCTGCCCGTCTACGTAATCCGGTACCCCGGCCACCATGCGCTTTGGTGCCTTACCCAGCCGCTCCTCCGGCCAATATCGCCGCACCATGTCATGGTCGCCGCCAATCCCGCCGGAGGTGATCACCACCGCCTCGGCCCGATGCTCAAACTCGCCGACCACCTCCCGGGAGGTCGAGCGCCCACGCTCCGCACCATCCTGAGAAAGCACCTGCCCACGCACGCCTTTTACAACGCCATTTTCCACAATCAGATCAGTGACTTTGCGCCGGAATGCCAATTCCACACGCCCGCCAGAAATGTGCTCTCTGACCAGCCGCTCAAACGGTGCAACCACACCCGGCCCTGTGCCCCAGGTGATGTGAAACCGCGGCACCGAGTTGCCATGGCCATGCGCCATCTCGCCGCCCCGCTCGGCCCAGCCCACAATCGGAAACCAGCGCATGCCGATGCTTTTCAACCAGCTACGCATCTCCCCCGATGCAAACTCCAGATAAGCCTCCGCCACCTTACGCGGATTGGCATCTTCTGCCCGATCAAACTGCGCCGAGCCCATCCAATCGGCAAGCGCCAATTCCGGGCTGTCCTTGATGCCCATACGCCGCTGTTCCGGCGTATCCACCATGAACAAACCACCTAAAGACCAAAACGCCTGCCCCCCCAGGCTTTGCTCGCCTTCCTGATCCAGCAGCAGCACCTTGCGCCCGCGGCTGGCCGCCTCATTGGCCGCCACAAGCCCTGCCAAGCCGCCGCCCACGATGATCACATCGGTCATGGCTCATCCTCCCCTGTTTCGGGAAAGGCTAGCCGCAGGCGGCCCACAGCAACAAGCCAGACCTAACGTCAGCGCCCTGGAGCAAACAAAAAGCGCCCCGAAAATTCGGAGCGCTCCTCATCTCAAGCACATGTGGCTTAGGCAACCTTAACATACTCATAGTAGGTCTCGCTAGACGGTTTCACCTCTGCAATGCGCGGTGGCTGGGTGTAATATCCATAGGCCTGTTCCAGAACTTCCTGCGCGCGGACGGCAAAATCTTCAGGGCTCTCGTTTTTAGACGCGGACATTGGGGTACTCCATGTAAATCCGGTGTCCTCCCTCGCCCGCCAATTTAAGTTGGATTACGCGCCCGTAAACCGCTGATCCTGCAACGATGCTATGCAAAAATTGCAAATGTATGCGGTGGGATACATCTTTGCCCAAAACAAAAGCCCCCCTGAAACAGACGGGCTTTCGATATTTCTGAAACGGCGCTTTACACGTGACGTTCGATCAGCATCTTCTTGATCTCGCCAATCGCCTTTGCCGGGTTCAGACCTTTCGGGCAAGTCTTGGCACAGTTCATGATGGTGTGGCAGCGGTACAGCTTGAACGGATCTTCCAGTTCGTCCAAGCGCTCGCCCGTGGCTTCATCACGGCTGTCGATGATCCAGCGATAGGCGTGCAGCAACGCCGCTGGGCCGAGGTATTTGTCGCCGTTCCACCAGTAGCTTGGGCAGGAGGTGGAGCAAGACGCGCACATCACACACTCATACAGGCCATCCAGCTTTTTACGATCCTCGATGGACTGGCGCCATTCTTTTGCTGGACGGTTGGTCTTGGTTTCCAGCCACGGCATGATCGACGCGTGCTGCGCGTAAAAGTGGGTCAGATCCGGGATCAGGTCTTTCACAACCGACATGTGTGGCAGCGGGTAGATTTTCACGTCGCCCTTGATCTCATCCAGACCGTAGATACAGGCCAGCGTGTTGATCCCGTCCACGTTCATCGCACAGGAGCCACAGATGCCCTCACGGCAAGAGCGGCGGAAGGTCAGCGTTGGATCAATTTCGTTTTTAATCTTGATCAGCGCGTCCAGCACCATCGGGCCACATTTGTCCATGTCGAGGAAATATGTGTCGATCTGCGGATTCTTACCGTCATCCGGGTTCCAGCGGTAAATGCGGAACTTACGCACGTTGGTCGCACCTTCTGGCTTGGGCCAGGTCTTGCCAGTCACAATCCGGCTGTTCTTGGGGAGGGCAAATTCGACCATGGTCTTTCCTTCCTATACGTGGGCGCGCGCGATGCGCATACCTTCGTTCCTGTTCAGGCTTTCTGTGATGGCATCGGACCATCGGCAAAAAGCGTTTGATTGTTCTTAATCAGCTCGGCCACCTGCTTGCGGGCGGGCTGCGCGAGCGCCAACTCGTTGAGTTGGCGCATAAACTCTAAGGCCCCGGGGTTGAGGCTCTGGTTGGACCGCCCGGCCAGCGGCTCTAGCGTATCGATCTCGGCATCGGTCAATCCGGCAAAGCGCAACAGCTGCCGCCCCGGCCGTTCAGGCGTGGTCTCGTCTTCCAGCGCAAACACACGCACGCGGTCCGCCCCCACCAGACCTTCCATCTCGGCCTGAACAGCGCCCCAGCCCCGGCTGTCTGCGGTTTCGGCCAGGAAATTCTCCAGCGTGCCCGCATAGCCATCGGACTTCACTGCCTGATTGTGCACGCTGCGCTTCCAGCCCTGCATCTCCCGGGTGTAGAGCACGTAGTCCGGTACAAACGGCGCCAGATACTGTTCAAACAAGCGCAGGATGTTGGACAAACTCGGGAACACCTCCCGCACGTCCGAACGCCCCATCATCGCACCACAGATGTTCTCGTGGCTGATGACACAGACCCGATCGTCACCGTCCAGCTCATCACGCACCTGCCTTATCAGCGCGACAAGGTCCGCCTCATGTTTCGCAGGCCGCATACTGTACAGCGTGCAGGTCCGCCCCAACTCCCGCGTCAGAGAGCCTTTGGACGGAACACGAATATCCAACCGTTCCGCCAAAGCGTCCCGGTTGCGCGCCAGAAAGCGGTGCAGCGAGCTGGACCCTGTCTTCTGGGCCCCAATATGCACAATCACGCGACGCGAGGACATCACAGGTCCTCCCGCAGCACAGCGTGCAGATCATATGCCATACAGCTTACCGGCAATAGCGGCTCCCACCGTGCATCACGTCCGCATGTTTGGGACAGCCGGTCGCGACATCAATCTGCTTGCCGCTCCGGAAATTCGGATCTGCCAGCTGGTCACAGGACATCTTGTACTTGATCCCCCGGCCAATAGACGCCCCACCAACACCGGCACCAAACAGCAGCCAGAATTCGTTGGCGGTGCCCACAGCGGCAAATGTCGCAGCCGTGACAATCGTGCCCACGATCAAATGCGCGTTGCCTTTGCGATGGCATTGCGCCACCAACTCTTTGCGCGCCTCATTGCTCGTGGACAGCGCCGCGCTGAACTGCACATCATAAGTGTCCGCCAGACAATCGTTGATTTTCACAACGCCTGCCTCGGTACCACCTGTGGCGGCCATAACGGTTGGCACCTCTTTGTGCACCGCCACCAGATAGCTGCCAGGCGCATGGGTTTTGGACATACACGACTGCACCTGATCAACAACAACAGAGGTCTCTGCCGAAACCTGTGTCGCCAAACCGGCCACAGCCATGCAAATTCCAAAACCCAGCGCTTTCATCAGAACGTCCGTGCCTTTGGTGCAATTTTCTTCAGGCTGATACCGCCCTCATCTTCGTTTGTCAGAGGATCAACGATCACTGGGCGGTAGCTCAGGTCCACTTTGGTACCGGTTTCATCAACACGGCTCACAGTGTGCACCCGCCAGTTCTCGTCATCCCGATCGGGATAGTCCTCATGCGCATGCGCGCCGCGGCTTTCATGGCGGGCTTCTGCCGAAACGATAGTTGAAATCGCCGACGGCATCAGGTTGGTCAGCTCCAGCGTTTCCATCAGGTCTGAGTTCCACACAAGCGACGTATCCGTCACGTGTAGATCGCCCATCTTGCCCGCGATTTCCGTCATTGCCTCAACGCCTTCTTTCATCGTCTTGGCGGTCCGGAAAACAGCCGCGTCGCGCTGCATGGTTTTCTGCATTTCCAAACGCAGATCGGCCGTCGGGATTGCGCCCTTGGCGTACCGCAGGCTGTCAAAGCGCTCAAACGCCTTGTCGATCTGATGCTGCGGCGGTGTTGGCACCGGCGCATCCCGATCCACAACCTGCCCAGCGCGGATCGCGGCTGCACGGCCGAACACCACAAGGTCAATCAGAGAGTTCGAGCCCAAACGGTTGGCACCGTGTACCGATGCACAGCCCGCTTCACCCGCCGCCATAAGGCCTGGTACAATTTTTGTTGGATCGTCAGTTGTTGGATCCAGCACCTCACCCCAATAGTTGGTTGGGATGCCACCCATGTTGTAGTGCACCGTTGGCAGAACCGGGATCGGCTCTTTGGTCACATCAACGCCGGCAAAAATTTTCGCACTTTCGGAGATGCCTGGCAGACGCTCCGCCAGAGCATCAGCGGGCAAATGGCTCAGGTTCAGGTGAATGTGATCGCCTTCGTCGCCCACACCACGGCCCTCTCGGATTTCCATGGTCATAGAGCGAGACACGTAGTCACGCGGCGCGAGGTCCTTATACTGCGGCGCATAGCGTTCCATGAAGCGCTCGCCTTCCGAGTTGGTCAGGTATCCACCTTCACCACGTGCGCCCTCGGTGATCAGACAGCCAGAGCCGTAGATGCCGGTCGGGTGGAATTGCACAAATTCAAGGTCCTGCATCGGCAGGCCAGCACGCATTACCATGCCGCCACCGTCACCTGTACATGTATGCGCAGATGTTGCGGAGAAGTAGGCGCGACCGTAGCCACCGGTTGCCAGCACAACCATCTTGGCGTGGAACACGTGCATGGTGCCGTCATCCAGCTTCCAGCACACCACCCCCTGACACTGCCCATCGTCAGACATCAGCAGGTCAATCGCGAAGTATTCAATGTAGAATTCGGCGTTGTTCTTGACCGACTGACCATAGAGCGTGTGCAGGATCGCGTGGCCGGTCCGGTCCGCTGCCGCACAGGTCCGCTGTACCGCAGGCCCTTCACCAAACTCGGTGGTGTGACCACCAAACGGACGCTGGTAAATCTTGCCTTCCTCAGTCCGGGAGAACGGCACACCATAGTGGTCCAGTTCGTAAACCGCCTTTGGCGCTTCACGTGCGAGGTATTCCATCGCATCTGTATCGCCCAGCCAGTCAGAGCCCTTCACAGTGTCATACATGTGCCACTGCCAGTTGTCCGGCCCCATGTTGGACAGGGACGCCGCGATACCACCCTGCGCCGCAACCGTATGCGAGCGGGTCGGGAAAACTTTGGTCACACACGCGGTGCGCAGGCCTTGTTCTGCCATACCCAACGTCGCGCGCAGACCGGCGCCGCCAGCGCCCACCACCACGACATCATATTCGTGGGTTTCATATTCATATGCTGCAGTCATCTTCTTAGATCCTCACGCAGGGGTCACAGGGCGAGCTTCACAAGCGCAAACAGGCTTGCTGCGATCAACGCAAAGCAAAACGCCTTATTTGCCACCAGCAACAGTTTGCCAGCCGTGCCATGCACATAGTCTTCAATCGCTTCCTGTGCTTCGGCCATAAGCTGCACCAGGCCAATAACCAGACCAAGGCCAGTTACAATCGCGGGGAACGGACGGCTGAAGTAGGCGATCACCTCTTCATAGGACCCGCCAATGCCAAACCCGACGGTGAAGATGAATAACGGTGCCAGAACGCCCATGATCACAGAGCGCACCAGCATCTGCCAATGCCCCTCTGTTCCAGAGCGACCAGAACCCAGGCCCATCGCACGTTTGCGGTCAGTCAGATATCGCATTCTGTCTCTCCTTACACCACAAGCACGGTGATGATGGTCAGCACAGTTGCGCCGACAAACATGCCCAGGCCCATGCGTTCGGACGTTTTCACGTCAAAGCAATAGCCCAGATCCCAAACCACGTGACGCAAGCGCCCCAGCGTGTGATACCACAGGCCCCAGGTTGCCGCGGTCAGCACCAGCCCACCAAGCCAGCTGCGCACCAAGCCATCGATCAACGCGAAGGCACTCTCTGAGCTTGCAGCAGCCAAAAGCCACCACACAACAAACAGAGCGACACCCAGCACGCCGAGACCACTAATGCGAACCATGATGGACGACCCGGAGGTCATCTGTGGACGGTAAATACTCAAATGAGGCGAAAGCGGGCGGTTGCCCCGATTGACATCGGCCATATTGGCTCCTTTCCGGTTAGCTGAGTTCGTTTTACCGCTTTTTTGCATCTTGTCACGGTTACGATACCCTAAATACCGTGGTTTTTTGGCGCAATACCATGGATTTTTTTTGCTTTTGTGATCACGCATTTTTAAATGTGATCACATAGATGAACTTAACTCTTTTTGTCGGGAAATTCTAAGGCAGTTTTGTGGAATCTGTGAACAACAGGCCGCTTGGCCATGTTTGCGCTCACAATTGCAACACCAAAACTGAGCTTCATTCTAAGGCAGACAACTGCTGCGCCACCTCCCGCACCAGCTTTTGCCGAATTCGTTTGGGGTATTCTTCAAAGCCATTGGCCGTTACCACAAACGCCCCAGGCCCTGTGATCACATTTTCCCAATAGTATCCAGTGAGGTCCTCTTCATCCGTTTCGATGACCAACCCATTGACCGTCGCCCCCATAATCCCAAGCCGCTTACGCCCCTCATCCGGCGCTGAGCCTTCATTGGACGGCCCATCTCCGGACACATCCAGAACCATACGACGACACGTCGGCCCCACCTCAAACTCCTGTGCCGCCCGCGTCAGCGCATCTCCAATTGCTGTGGAGTATCGCCGCCATCCCCGAGGCGCGGCGTCCACCGCCGCCGCCAAGGCCGCCGCCTCTGCCCCATTGCGCACCCGCATCCAGGGCACCGACATCACCTGACGGTCCGCCCCGGTCCATTGCATCACCGCCACCGCCGCTTCCGCCTTGATCAAGGCCTCCACCACAATGCCGTCGCGCAATCCTGCCGCCAGTCCGCCCATTTGAATGTCATATTCCGACGCATCCACGCTGCCAGACACATCCACCGCCAACAACAACGCCAGATCGCAGGCACGGGCCATAGGGGCCTGGGCACAAAGCAAAAGTAAAAAGCAAAGCCGTAGGATCATACCGCCACCTTAGCGCAGGTCGCGTAAAAATCCTCTCACGTCCTTGTGTGGCTCACATCTCCGGCGACATCTCCACCAGCGCATCAGCAAACTCGGTACACATCACGATCTCGACCCGCTGCGGATCGTAATAGGCATTGGCCTCGCCACAGGGGATCACAGAAATCAGCAAATCCTCAGGCAGGCGGAACTCTTGATTGAGCGCCGCGACCTCTGCCCGCACAACGTCCGCCGTCAGCGAACCGCCATCGCTGTCCACTTCAAAATCGCCCAACGCCAGGGTTTTGCCACCCTTGTCATGCACAATCTCATCCAACGCCCCGCCCCAACTTTGCGCCGCCTGATCGTACTCTTCCGGACAGTATTCGGCGCGCTCTTCCGGCAGCCCAAGATCCTGTGCAACGTCTTCGCGCTCTTCGGGATTGGCCCCATAAAAAAGGCACACGGTGTTGTAATAGCGCTGCAAATCCGGGCCATGCACGTCCCAGAAAGCAATCTCTGAGTTTGCCTCTGCCTCCCCAAGGAAGCCAAAGGCCGCATCATAGGCCAGCTGCACCGCACTCTCTTCTTCATAGAACGCGTCGATTAGAAAAATCGACAACACATCCGCCGCATCTTCCTCTTGCCCAAAGATTGGCAAACCCAAAATGTCGATCAGCGCATGCCCCAGCTCATGATAAAAAATCCCAAGCAGGTTACTTTCAACATAAGCGATGGTGTCATCGCTCGTGGTGTCAAAGGAAAACTCGGCCTGTGCGGGACAGGCCAGAGCAAGTGCGGCGGCGGTGCAAAGAGGCCTCAACATGAGACTGATCACATCGGCATCAACGCCCAATAGTCAAGGTCAAGCAGCACATCCGGCTGGTATTTCCCGTCCTCGCCTTTGAGCGCAAACGGCTCCCCGCCTTTTGTCGCGACCAGACGCAAGCGGATCGCACCTACACCCGGTGCGGAGGTCTCCGCTTTGTCCAGTACCTCAGACCACGCTTTGACCGTCAGACCAGAGAACGCCGGGTTAGCATGCGCGCCACCGTTCAGGCCAACAATCATCTGTGCGTTGGCCAGACCGTTGAAGCTCAGCGCGCGCGCCAAGGAAATGATATGCCCGCCATAGATCAGGCGCTGCCCATCTGGACGGAAAGTCGCATCAAAATGCACCTTGGCGGTGTTCTGCCACAACCGCGTCGCCATCATGTGCTCGGCTTCCTCCAGCGTCACACCATCAACGTGATCAATGGTCTCGCCAACCTCATAATCGCTCCAGCGATGGGCTTCCCCCGCCTGCGCAAAATCATAGTTGGAAAAATCCAGCCCCTCCGGGATCACCAGATCGGCAGGATCAATCACTTTGGAGAGCTCCGGCACCACCGTCTCTGGCGCCGGGGCATCCACATCGCGTTTGCGCACCATAACCCAGCGCACATATTCCATGACAACCTCGTCACGCTGGTTCATGCCGCGTGTACGCACATAAACCACGCCGGTTTTGCCGTTGGAATTCTGTTTCAAACCAATCACTTCGGATGTGCTGCGCAACGTGTCCCCGGCATACACCGGTTTCAGCCAGCGCCCCTCGGCATAGCCGAGGTTTGCCACTGCATTGAGCGACACATCCGGGACCGTTTTGCCAAAGACCACGTGAAACGCCGCCAGATCATCAAGCGGCGACTGCGGCAGGCCAGAGGCCCGCGCAAACTCGTCACTCGAGTACAGCGCATGACGCGCGGGATAGAGCGCATGGTACAGCGCCCGCTCCCCTGCCCCCACGGTGCGTGGCACCGCGTGCTCGATCACTTGACCCAGCGTGTAGTCTTCAAAAAACCGGCCCGGATTGGTCTTGGCCATCAGTGTTCTCCCAGTTTGGTCTCCGGGGTGTAGGTGCCGTCCACTTCCTTCACGACCGCCTGACCACAGCGCATAACGCCGGTGGCCTGACAGAAGGTCTGTGTTGGAGAGCCATGCAGCTCCCACCCCTTGTTAAGCGCGTCCGTCACCTTGTGACAAAACGCCGATGTGTCTTCCTCAGATAGAAAACGATAAAGTTTCATGCTGTTAGCCTCCAAATACCGGGTAACCGAGCCAGGTGTGCACCCAGCCGATTGCCGCCATTAGCACAAGGGAGGCCACAAAGAACATGCCGTCTTTGGCAATGCTGCCGGTTTCTGTGGGCGTCCAGTCCGGTTCCGCGCGGTTGATCACCACAATCTCCAGCACGGCCCAAAGCAACAGACCGCCAAACAGGATCAGCGAGGCCACATCGCCATTCACCAACAGATGCGCAAACGCCCACAGTCCAAAGCCCGTCAGCTGCGGATGGCGCATGTTGTTGAACAACTTGCCTTTGCGTGGCGCCGGGCTCATCAGGAAGATCGCGATCAGCACCAACAGATTGTTGATGTGACGCAGGAAGCTCTCCGGGTACCAAACGTCGATATGCGGCGCCATGCGGAAGCCAAAGATCATCAGCACCACCGAGACCAGCAACGCGAGGGCCACAGGCCCGCGTCCCTTGTCGCCCATACTTGCGCGCACCTCCGGCATAGCCCGTCTGAACAAATGGGCTCCGGCCCACAATAGCACTCCCAAAACCAATAATGTCATCTTGCTCCCTCGCTGGATTAAGACGCACGAACTGCCTCGTGCGTCACTCTTGCTATGGGATTAGAGTTAGCCTTCCAGCGCGGCGATTGCATCTGCCTTCGCCAAAATTTCACGCGCGGTGACAACGTGCAGGTTTTCGACAATCTTGCCATCCACCACGGCCACGCCCTGCCCGCTGGCTTCACACTCCTCAAACGCCGCAATCTGTCGCTTCGCCAGATCGATCTCGGCCTCGCTTGGCGCAAAGGCCGCATTGGCCACATCTACCTGCGCCGGATGGATCAGTGTTTTGCCGTCAAAGCCCATGTCTCGGCCCTGATCACATTCCACCTTCAGCCCATCCGCATCTTTGAACGCGTTGTAGACGCCATCGACGATCACAATGCCTTCGGCCTTTGCGGCCAGAAGGCACAGACCAAGCCCTGCCATCATCGGCAAACGATCCGGGCGGAAACGGGTTTGCAGTTCTTTGGCAAGGTCATTGGTGCCCATCACAAAGCCGGTGAGCTGAGGGTGCGCCGCAATCTCCGCCGCACTCAACATGCCGCGCGGTGTTTCCATCATCGCCCAAATCGGCTTGTCGCCGATCAATGCGGCCAACGCGTCAACTTGCGCCGCACTTTCCACCTTAGGCAACAGCACCGCATCGCAATCCATAGACGCCGCAGCCTTGGCGTCCGCTTCGCCCCATTGGGTGTCCAGACCATTGATCCGCACAATCCGCATCCGGCTGCCATACCCGCCCTGAGTCAGCGCATCGGCCAATGTGGCACGGGCGTTTTCCTTCTCATCCGGTGCCACAGCATCTTCCAGATCAAAGATGATGGCATCCACCGGCAACCCGCGTGCTTTTTCCAAAGCGCGGTCCTTGGACCCGGGAATGTAAAGAACCGAACGATAGGGGCGCGCGCGCTGATCCATGAATCTCTCCGCAATTATGTTGCGCAGAGAGGTGCATTTTTCTCAGAAAACTTCAAGAATATTTTTGCCGCATCGCAGAAAAGTCTCGCGCCTTCTCAAGCAGATGCGCCAAATGTCGCGCTTTTGGAAACAATAAAATCGTTACGTTAACCATTTTTAAGCCCCGACCTGCGCACACTCATCCCATCGCTTCCTGTGGGAGGAACGCAAAGACGGTTCAAAAGGACCGCGATCATAAGAAGAGGCGAGAGCTTTGAAATCCATGGCGTGCAAAAGGCGCGCACATGCCTTCTTTATGAGAGGAAACCACATGAAACGCACTTTTTTGACCCTGACGGCCGGTCTTGGCCTTTCGATCTGCGCCACCTCAATCGCCCAGGCACAGAACCTGCAACACTGCGCCACCCGCGACCTTGTTGTGGAACGTCTGGCCCAGAAGTACGGGGAATCCCGTCAGGCGCTTGGTCTTGGCACGCAGGGCGCCATGGTGGAGATTTTTGCTTCGGAAGATTCCGGCAGCTGGACCATCACCGTCACCATGCCAAATGGCTCCACCTGTCTGATGGCAACCGGCCAAGCCTATGAAAAGCTTGCCGAAGCTCTGCCAGCCAAAGGTGACGACGCCTGATGTCATACGCCTTTAGAAAAGCGCGTCAAAAATCAGCTTCACGCCGGTGATCGACAAGAGCGTATAGGTCAACGCGAAAAAGACCCGCTCTGAAACGGCGTGATGCAGCTTCACACCACCCCATGCCCCAAGCAGCGCGAATGGTGCCAAAAGCGCACCCGCGCGCAGGGTCTCGGCGGTAAACACCCCGAGAAACGCATAGGGCACAAACTTAGCGATATTGATGGCCCAGAACACCAATACGGTGGTGGCCTGATAGGCAGTTTTGCCCATCCCCCGAGACAGTAAGTAAACCGCCGCCGGCGGTCCACCCGCATGGCTGACAAAGCTGGTGAACCCGGCCACAGCCCCCGCGAGCAATCCGGCCCGCACTGGCATCTTTTTTCGCGCTTGCCCCCGCGGCCAGAGTTGCCAGATCACAAAACCAAGCGAAACAGCGCCAATCAACAGGCGCAACACATCATCATTGGCGACCCGAAACAGCGCAACGCCGCCCGCAACTCCCGGCAATCCACCCAGAATCAGCACCCTTGCCTCCGGCCAGCGCCACTTGCCCCAATAGGGCTTCAGCGTCACCAAATCGACCAGCATCAACAGCGGCAGCATCAACCCCAACGCCTGCACCGGCGGCAGAATCAACGCCAGGACAGCCGCACTGGCAAAGGCCGCGCCAGAGCCAAATCCGGCTTTGGAGACACCCGCAAACAGCACCGCAACCGGTGCCAATATCCAGAATGTGAGAGAATCAGTCATACAAAAACAGGCGCACCCAAGGATGCGCCTGCTGCAAATCGAGGCAACTCATGCTGCAAAGCAGCGTAAGAGCGCTTACTTGCCGTCAAGAATCTTCTTACGCTGATCCTTGTATTCCTTCTCTGTCACCAGACCGTCCGCATAGGCTTTTTCCAGCGATGCCAACTGGTCGCCAACGCTCACAGCCTGCACGTTTGTGGTCGCGTTGCCGCCGCCACATGCAGAGACGGTCATGGCCACCAAAGTCAGCGCCATCAGGGTTTTCAGAGTCGTTTTCATATTTTTGGTCCTCAAAGAAGCCTGTGAATTGTCCCGCACATCTACTCACAGCCGTCGCGCCAAATCAAGCGTGCCAAACCATACAAATTGCGCGAGAATTTGCCCCTCTGTGCCGTGATCACAGGTGCGGCAGCTGGGCTGCCTCCGGCTTCAAACACTTGCGTCAACGCGAAATTCGACTTAAGCCACCCCCCGATAATCAACCGGACCGGAGATAGATCCATGGCACGACCAAAGATCGCCCTCATCGGCGCAGGTAACATCGGCGGCACGCTCGCCCACCTCGCTGCAATCAAAGAACTTGGTGACGTTGTACTTTTTGACATCGCTGACGGCCTGCCACAGGGCAAGGCGCTCGACATCGCAGAATCCGGCCCGGTCGAGAAAATCGACGCCGCGATGTCCGGCTCCTCCGACTACTCCGCGATCGCCGGCGCAGACGTCTGCATCGTGACCGCAGGTGTGGCACGCAAGCCAGGCATGAGCCGTGATGACCTGCTGGGCATCAACCTGAAAGTGATGAAGTCCGTCGGCGAAGGCATCCGCGACAACGCGCCAGACGCATTTGTGATCTGCATCACCAACCCGCTGGACGCAATGGTTTGGGCGCTGCAGAAATTCTCCGGCCTGCCAACCCACAAAGTCTGCGGCATGGCGGGCGTTCTGGACTCCGCACGCTTCCGCCACTTCCTGGCCGAAGAGTTCAACGTGTCCATGCGCGACGTAACCGCCTTTGTTCTGGGCGGCCACGGCGACACCATGGTGCCTTCCGTGCGCTACTCCACCGTAGCCGGCATCCCTCTGCCAGACCTGATCGAGATGGGCTGGACCACGCAGGAAAAACTGGACGCCATGGTTCAGCGCACCCGTGACGGCGGCGCCGAAATCGTTGGCCTGCTGAAAACCGGCTCCGCCTTCTACGCACCAGCGGCCTCCGCCATCGAAATGGCCGAAGCGTACCTGAAAGACCAAAAGCGCGTTCTGCCATGTGCCGCCTACTGTGACGGCGACCTCGGTGTGAAAGACATGTATGTTGGCGTGCCAACCGTGATCGGCGCCGGTGGTGTTGAGAAGGTTGTGAACATCAAGCTCAACAAAGAAGAGCAGGAAATGTTCGACACCTCCGTGAACGCTGTAAAAGGCCTCGTGGACGCCTGCAAAGGCATCGACGGCTCCCTGGCCTAAGCCAAAGCACGACAGATTTGAAAAAGGCGCCCATTGCGGCGCCTTTTTTGTTTTAGAAACTGGTGGGCACCCGCCCGTCTTGAATATCCATGAGCGCAGCGTCAACCGCCGCCGGGGACAGATCTACATGTGCTTCCGGGAACACCTTCTTGATCTTGGCGGGCACATCGACGCCCGACGAGGTCATGCGTCCCAACAGACGCAGCACCAACGCCTGAAAACCGCTGATCTCTTTGACGTGACGGTACAGGTCATCCAGATAGTCGCTGTCGTCGCGATGGTCCCACACATCCTGCGCCTGATTGATCCGCGCTTGGTTGTGTGGCTGAAGCACTTTTCCATTCGGCACTTTTTTGCGCAGTTTATCAAGCCAATGCGCCTTGGTCATTCCGTCAAAATGCAAGATCGCACGCCCTGGAAAACGGCCCTGAACGTCTTCCTCAACAACATCCTCAGGCAATTCGGCGCGGTGCAATGCCAAAGGCAGCCCGGAGGACACCCGCGTGAAGGCTTTGCCGTGCCAATACCCCGCAACCCCTTTTTGCAAGTAGCGCGCGTATCTGCCGTATATGAGAGGCTGCGCTCGATGCACGATCCGCGGAAATGGCACCCGAAAGCCTCCCGAAAAGACATGTGGCTGAGGTTGGCCACGCACGTGTAACCGTTCACTGTTAAATGCAACAATACTTAGGATTTGATCCGGCTGTTGTGCCAGAAACGCAAACAGCGCCGCTGCGTTTGTGACGTATTCGTCCGCATCAATATGTGCGATCCAATCAGCATCACTTTGGGACATCGCAGAATCTGCATTGACCGATTGACGCACACGAAAATCCCAGGGGCGTTTACCCTTGACGCTGTCCTTCCAATACGCACCGTCACAACGCACAACCTTGATCTTCTCATGTCCGGAGACAATATCTTCCAGCTCTTTGTTGGGTGCGTCCAGATGCAACCAAATGCGGTTCACGCCCAAATCCACATGATGCGCCAGGAACCCCAACGTCACCGCCGTCGGCTCAAACGCCGTTGTCACAATATCCCAACGCAAATGTCTTCTCCAAGCCGATGCGAGACCGGCGCCAAATATGCTCCCAGCATGGGGGAGAAAGCATGCCGTGTAAAACAACAATGCGCCCGCGGCTGTCGAATTCATCCTTTTGGTTGCGCTGGCCACCAAACTGCCTACACTTTCTGCTTGTAGGCGCTCCGGCGCCCCAGTCTTTTGACCAATCTGTTTGAGGTCCCAAATGTTTCATCGCCTAGCTCTGCCCGTTACCTTACTCTCGCTTGCAGCCCTCGCCGCCTGCGGCAACCCGCAAACCACCTCGGATCGCAGCGCGCGCGCGGGACCGCAAGCCCAATCGCCGATCACCCCAGGCCCCAACAACACCTTTGCTACGCCTGGCCTGAACCAGTATTTCAACGCACCCGTTGTAGAGTGATGTTTCGGCCCGTTAAGACGGGTCAATACAATCGCAGAGCCGATAAAATCGCTGGCCGCATATCGCCAATCCGTTTGCGGTAACGCTGCACTGCAATCCGAGTCGTCGGCGCATCCCCTTATTTCACAGGCAATTTATTTAACTTGTGCGACTTTCCGCCGAGGAAGGCTCATTTGTGATCACACATTTTCTCACTGTGATCACAAATAAGAAAAAATCCACCATTCCTGTCGAATTTGCTTATCGGCTCGACCGGACTGTGCCAGAACCGCTTCAATCGCAGCAAGATGGGACAGTTCCATGAACATCCACGAATATCAGGCGAAAGCCCTGCTTCGCTCCTACGGCGCTCCGGTGTCCGAAGGCCGCGCCGTTCTGAAAGCAGAAGACGCAAAAACCGCCGCCGGCGAACTTGACGGCCCACTATGGGTTGTGAAGGCGCAGATCCACGCAGGTGGGCGCGGCAAAGGTTCTTTCAAAGAAGCCGACGCTGGTGAAAAAGGCGGTGTCCGCCTCGCCAAATCGGTCGAAGAAGCCGCCGAAGAAGCCAAAAAGATGCTGGGTCGCACCCTTGTGACCCACCAGACCGGCCCAGCGGGCAAACAGGTCAACCGCATCTACATCGAAGACGGCTCCGATATCGAGCGTGAGCTGTATCTGGCTCTGCTGGTCGACCGTCAGACCTCCCGCGTGTCCTTCGTGTGCTCCACCGAAGGCGGCATGGACATCGAAGAAGTGGCCGAAGCCACTCCTGAGAAAATCCTGTCCTTCTCCGTCGATCCGGCCACCGGCTACCAGCCATACCACGGCCGCCGCGTTGCCTTCTCCCTGGGCCTTAAAGGCGCACAGGTGAAAGAATGCGTGAAGCTGATGGGCATTCTCTACAAAGCCTTCATGGAAAAAGACATGGAGCAGCTGGAGATCAACCCGCTGATCGTCATGCCAGGCGGCGCACTGAAAGTGCTCGACGCCAAAGTGGGCTTTGACGGCAACGCCATCTACCGCCACGCGGACATCGCCGAACTGCGCGATGAGACCGAAGAAGACCCAAAAGAGCTTGAGGCGTCCAAATACGACCTGAACTACATAGCTCTGGACGGTGAAATCGGCTGCATGGTGAACGGCGCGGGGCTCGCGATGGCTACCATGGACATCATCAAACTCTACGGTGCAGAGCCTGCCAACTTCCTCGACGTGGGCGGCGGCGCCACCAAAGAGAAAGTGACCGAAGCGTTCAAGATCATCACCTCTGATCCAAACGTCAAAGGCATCCTCGTGAACATCTTCGGCGGCATCATGCGCTGCGACGTGATCGCAGAGGGCGTTGTGGCCGCGGTTAAAGAAGTTGGCCTGCAGGTTCCACTGGTTGTGCGCCTCGAAGGCACCAACGTGGAAGCCGGCAAAGAGATCATCAACACCTCTGGTCTTGATGTAATCGCAGCCGACAACCTGTCCGACGGCGCCGAGAAGATCGTGAAAGCGGTTAAGGGCTAAAGTATGAGCGCGGTCAAAACAACATCTCTGTCGGCTACACGCTCGATCAGTGTGATCGTTGCGGCCGCGCTATCGATTTTTGGGCAATCGGTGGAAGCGGAAACCAAACTTAAAAAGGCTCGCCTTTCAAGTTTGGTGACCCCCTTCATCAAAGTTTGCGGACAATATCCGTCATATAAGGACAGCGAAAGCACGCTAAAGTCGATCGGCTACAAGTCCGATGGTAATGGCGATTTTTTTCTGCCCGGATTTGATGTTCGATTTTCGGTCGAAAAAAATCGAAAATGTGAAATGCGAGCAAGATATGACGGCACACCGCACCGCGCGGATCGTGACTTTCGCCCCGAGCAAGCCGTAAGTTGCAAGGACGGAAATGCTATTGTGGTGACGCGCACGATTGAAAACTATCGCGGCCCGGAACCTAACTTTTTCCGCGCCGCCGTTTCCCCAGATCAAACAGCTCACATAAGGCGTAAATGCCCCATTGCGAGCACATCATAGGCTCTACTCCGCAAGACACACGCACCAGACTTACCGCCCTTTGCGGCGATTACAGAAATGAAAGAAGGAACCACATAAATGGCTATCCTCGTAGATGAAAACACCAAGGTTATCTGTCAGGGCTTCACCGGCTCTCAGGGCACCTTCCACTCTGAACAAGCCATCGCATATGGCACCAAAATGGTAGGCGGCGTGACCCCGGGCAAAGGTGGCATGGAACACCTCGGCCTGCCGGTCTTTGACTCGGTACACGACGCCAAAGCCAAGACCGAAGCCAACGCTTCCGTGATCTATGTACCTCCGCCCTTCGCAGCGGACTCGATCCTTGAGGCCATCGATGCGGAAATGGAACTGATCATCTGCATCACCGAAGGCATTCCTGTGCTGGACATGATGAAGGTACAGCGCGCGCTGGAAGGTTCCGCGTCCCGCCTGATCGGTCCTAACTGCCCAGGTGTGATCACCCCTGACGCCTGCAAAATCGGCATCATGCCAGGCCACATCCACAAGCGTGGCTCCGTGGGCGTTGTGTCCCGCTCCGGCACCCTGACCTACGAAGCGGTGAAACAGACCGCAGACATCGGTCTGGGCCAGTCCACCGCTGTGGGCATCGGCGGCGACCCAATCAAAGGCACCGAGCACATCGACGTGCTGGACATGTTCCTGTCGGATGATGAGACCCAGTCCATCATCATGATCGGTGAGATCGGCGGCTCTGCGGAAGAAGAAGCCGCTGAATTCCTCGCCAACGAGCGCAAAAAAGGCCGCTGGAAGCCAACCGCTGGCTTCATCGCAGGCCGCACAGCGCCTCCCGGCCGCCGCATGGGCCACGCCGGTGCGATTGTTGCCGGTGGCAAAGGTGGTGCCGAAGACAAGATCGCCGCTATGCAGGAAGCTGGCATCGTCGTCGCAGACAGCCCAGCCGGCCTCGGCGAAGCTGTGCTCAAAGCGATCGGTTAAGCATGCTTGGTTGGCCCCCGACATATGCCCATAGGGCAGCGCCTGACCGCAGGCGGGGCGAAAGCCCCCGCCCGTCAAACCGAAGGTTTGCCTTCGGCAAGGTATGGCGGTCGGGGGCTGCCCGACAGTGCTGGGCTATTTCAAGCTCAAAAAGCAACGAAGCCTCCGCTCTTCTCCACGTATCAGCCACGCGATTTCTTGAACGCGCTGTTAACTCAACCGAGTTATGGCGACTAAAGGGAGTTGCTAATGTTTGAAAACGCTAAAGTTGTTTTTTTGCGTGGCCTTGATTTCAAGGGTCGGTCGGACCGGTATGAACTATGGAGCTTTGTGTGGCTCCTCTTTTTGACTTCAATCGCGCTCACCATATTTAATTCGGTCGTTTTTGGCCCCACCGTGACGGAACAGTTTACCATCACAATAGAAAACGGCGTTCAAAGAGAAGGAATCGTGCATCATACCAGTTACGATAGCGGTTGGTTTGGCACGGTTCTTCAAATCGTTGTTGCTTTACCACTGCTGGCGGTTTGCTGGAGGCGCATTCAAGACTTGGGAAGACCTGGCTGGATTGTCCTTGCCCCGTTTGCCGCAGCAGCGATCTGTTTTGGGTTGTTTTACGTTACGAGCGAAACAGTCCCCCTAGACCTCTCCTCTGTGCCTGAGGGGCTTGAGTTTCCTACGGAGGTGCGGGCGCCTTCCAGTGGTGCGCTATTCATAACTCTGTGGCTCTTCTCCGCCGCTACCTTAATCCTGACAATTGTGCTCCTTGCACGCCCGTCCCAACCCGGTCCCAACAAATACGGTCCCAACCCACATGAGGTGCCATCATGACCGAACAGTCGCCAAACGACATCTTCCACGCCTCCTCCTTTATGCAGGGGCACAATGCGGAATACCTCGAACAGATGTACGCCCGCTACGCCGCCAACCCCAATGCGGTTGACGAAGTCTGGCAGGAGTTCTTCCGTCAGCTCGGCGATGCGGAGCTGGACGTAAAGGCAGAGGCCGCGGGCCCTTCCTGGGCGCGCGCGGATTGGCCGCCACAGCCCAACGACGACTGGACCCAAAGCCTGACCGGCGAATGGGCGGAACCGGCGGAGGCCAAGGCCGCTGGCAAAAAGATCAAAGAGAAAGCCGCCGAGAAAGGCGTTGAGGTCTCTGACGAAGCCATCAAACGCGCGGTTCTGGATTCCATCCGCGCCCTGATGCTGATCCGCGCCTACCGTATTCGCGGCCACCTGATCGCCCACATCGACCCGCTGGGCATGCGCGACCAGACCCCACATCCGGAGCTTGATCCAAAATCCTACGGCTTCACCGACGCCGACATGGATCGCCCAATCTTCATCGACAAAGTACTCGGTTTGGACATCGCCACGATGCGCCAGATCATGGACATCGTGAAGCGCACCTACTGTGGCACCTTCGCGCTGCAATACATGCACATTTCCAACCCTGACGAAGCGAGCTGGCTGAAAGAGCGCATCGAAGGGTACGACAAAGAAATCCGCTTCACCCGCGAGGGCCGCAAAGCGATCCTGAACAAACTGGTCGAAGCCGAAGGCTTTGAGAAGTTCCTGCACGTGAAATACATGGGCACCAAGCGCTTTGGTCTGGACGGTGGCGAAAGTCTGATCCCGGCCATGGAGCAGGTGATCAAACGCGGCGGCAACTTGGGCCTGAAAGAGATCGTGATCGGCATGCCCCACCGTGGCCGCCTGTCGGTTCTGGCCAACGTGATGGCCAAGCCCTACCGCGCGATTTTCAACGAATTCCAAGGCGGCAGCTTCAAACCTGAGGATGTCGACGGCTCCGGCGACGTGAAATACCACCTCGGCGCCTCCTCGGATCGCGAGTTTGACGGCAACCAAGTGCACCTGTCTTTGACCGCAAACCCCTCCCACCTTGAGGCAGTAAACCCGGTTGTTTTGGGCAAAGTCCGCGCCAAGCAGGACCAGCTCAACGATGACGAGCGCACCGCAGTGATGCCAATCCTGCTGCACGGCGATGCCGCCTTTGCGGGTCAGGGTGTTGTAGCTGAGTGTTTTGCGCTTTCCGGCCTGAAGGGTCACAAAACCGGCGGCACCATGCACATCGTGGTGAACAACCAGATCGGCTTCACCACCGCCCCGCACTTCTCCCGCTCCTCGCCATATCCAACCGACAACGCGCTGGTTGTGGAAGCGCCAATCTTCCACGTGAATGGCGACGACCCAGAGGCGGTTGTACACGCGGCAAAAGTGGCCACCGAGTTCCGTCAGAAATTCCAGAAAGATGTCGTCATCGACATGTTCTGCTACCGCCGCTTTGGGCACAACGAGGGCGACGAGCCCATGTTCACCAACCCGGTGATGTACAAGCGCATCAAGAAGCATAAAACCACGCTCACGCTCTACACCGAACGCCTGGTGAAAGACGGCCTCATCCCAGAGGGCGAAATCGAGGACATGAAAGCCTCGTTCCAGGCTCACCTGAACGAAGAGTTTGAGACTGGCAAAGAGTACAAGCCAAACAAGGCAGACTGGCTCGACGGCCGTTGGTCCCACCTGGACAAACGCGGCGAAGACTATGAGCGCGGCCAGACCTCGATCAAGCCAGAAACCATGGCGGAAATCGGCAAGTCCCTGTCCACCGTGCCAGATGGCTTCCCACTGCACAAAACCGTGGGCCGACTTCTGGACACCCGTGGCAAGATGTTCTCCTCCGGCAAAGGCTTTGACTGGGCCACCGCCGAAGCCATGGCCTTTGGCTCTCTGCTGACCGAAGGCTACCCGGTCCGCCTCGCAGGTCAGGACGCCACCCGTGGCACCTTCTCCCAGCGTCACTCCGGTATCATCAACCAGGACACGGAAGAGCGCTATTACCCGCTCAACAACATCCGCGCCGGTCAGAGCCAGTACGAAGTCATCGACTCCGCCCTGTCTGAATACGCGGTGCTGGGGTTTGAATACGGCTACTCGCTGGCAGAACCAAACGCGCTGACCCTCTGGGAAGCTCAGTTTGGCGACTTCGCCAACGGCGCGCAGATCATGTTCGACCAGTTCATCAGCTCCGGCGAAAGCAAATGGCTGCGCATGTCCGGTTTGACCGTTCTACTGCCACACGGTTTTGAAGGCCAAGGCCCAGAGCACTCCTCGGCCCGCCTGGAGCGCTTCCTGCAGATGTGTGGTGGCGACAACTGGATTGTGGCCAACTGTACCACGCCAGCCAACTACTTCCACATCCTGCGCCGTCAGCTGCACCGCACGTTCCGCAAGCCGCTGATCCTGATGACGCCAAAGTCTCTGCTGCGCCACAAGCTGGCCATTTCCGAAGCGGAAGACTTCACCGATGGCTCCTCCTTCCACCGCGTGCTGTGGGATGATGCTGAAAAAGGCAACTCCGACACCAATCTGAAGAAGGACAAGGACGTCAAACGCGTCGTGATGTGTTCCGGCAAAGTCTACTACGACCTGCTGGAAGAGCGTGACGCCCGCGGCATCGACGACATCTACCTGATGCGGATTGAGCAATACTATCCGTTCCCGGCCCACTCGCTGATCAAGGAGCTTGAGCGCTTCAAAGATGCCGAAATGGTCTGGTGTCAGGAAGAGCCCAAGAACCAGGGCGCGTGGTCCTTCATCGAGCCCAACATCGAATGGGCCCTGACCCGCATCAAAGCCAAACACACCCGTCCGGCATACGCAGGCCGCCCGGCCTCCGCCTCCCCTGCCACCGGACTGGCAAGCCAACACAAAGCCCAACAAGCAGCGCTGGTGGATGCCGCGCTCTCCATGGAAGGAAATTGATCCATGACCGAAGTTCGAGTCCCTACCCTTGGCGAATCCGTCACCGAAGCCACTGTTGCCACCTGGTTCAAAAAGCCGGGTGATGCGGTTGCCGTGGACGAAATGCTCTGCGAGCTGGAAACCGACAAGGTGACCGTCGAAGTGCCTGCCCCTGCCGCGGGCGTTCTGGGTGAAATCGTCGCTGCCGAAGGCGACACCGTGGGTGTTGACGCCCTGCTGGCGATGATCAACGCCGGAGAAGGCGCCGCCCCTGCGCCAGCCGCAGCGCCTGCCGCCGCAGCCCCCGTTGCCGGTGGTGGCGACGCGGTGGACGTGATGGTCCCAACCCTTGGCGAATCCGTGACCGAGGCCACCGTCTCCACATGGTTCAAAGCCGTGGGTGACACCGTTGCGCAAGACGAGATGCTCTGCGAGCTGGAAACCGACAAGGTCTCCGTTGAAGTGCCCGCGCCTGCCGCCGGTGTGCTCTCCGAAATCCTCGCTCCAGAAGGCACCACCGTGGACGCATCTGCCAAGCTGGCTGTGATCGGTGGCGCATCTGCCTCCGCAGCCGCAGCTCCTGCTGCCGCTCCAGCCGCCGCAGCCGCACCTGCCGGGTCCGCTGATGTGGAAAACGCCCCCTCCGCCAACAAGCTGATGGCAGAAAAAGGCATCGACGCCGCTTCTGTAACCGGCACCGGCCGCGACGGGCGCATCATGAAAGAAGACGTGCTGAAAGCCGCGCTGGCGCCAGCCGCCGCAGCCCCTGCCCCAGCCGCCGCCCCACGTGCACCGGTTGCTGCTGACGACGCGGCCCGCGAAGAGCGCGTGAAGATGACCAAGATGCGTCAGACCATCGCCCGTCGTCTGAAAGACAGCCAGAACACCGCCGCCATGCTGACCACCTACAACGAGGTCGACATGACCGAGGTGATGGCGCTGCGCAGCCAGTACAAAGACCAGTTCGAGAAGAAGCACGGCGTGCGTCTCGGCTTCATGTCCTTCTTCACCAAAGCCTGTGTGCATGCGCTGAAGGAAGTGCCTGAGGTGAACGCAGAGATCGACGGCACCGACATCGTGTACAAAAACTATGTGCACATGGGTGTGGCCGCCGGCACGCCGCAGGGTTTGGTTGTGCCCGTGATCCGCGACGCGGACGCCATGTCCTTTGCGGACATCGAGAAAGCCATCTCCGAGAAAGGCAAGCGCGCCCGTGACGGCAAGCTTTCCATGGCCGAAATGCAGGGCGGCACCTTCACCATCTCCAACGGTGGTGTCTACGGCTCCCTGATGTCCTCCCCGATCCTGAACCCGCCGCAGTCCGGCATCCTCGGCATGCACAAAATTCAGGACCGTCCAATGGCGATCAACGGGCAGGTTGCGATCCGTCCGATGATGTATCTGGCCCTGTCCTACGATCACCGCATCGTAGACGGCAAAGGCGCCGTGACCTTCCTCGTGCGCGTGAAAGAAGCGCTGGAAGACCCACGCCGCCTGCTGATGGATCTGTAAAAACCGTGACCGACCGCCCCCAACATAGGGCAACGCCTGACCGCGGGTGGGTGCTGAAAGCGCCCGCCCATGGGAGCGGTCGGGCGCTGCCCGAGCCACACGTGGCCCGTGCGGAGAGGTGATATGAAGTCAATGCGCTCCTCCCAATGGCCTGTCAAAGTGGCGCGATTGTTCTTGATCGCCATCTTAATTGAGCGCCTGTGGCCATATTTCTATTTGGCGACAGTAAGCAACTCACTCCAAGGGTATCTGGCTCTGATTGACCGACAGGGCGCGCACTTTGCCGTCGTGACGATGATCGTCTTACTGGTCATTCTCCGCTGGTCCAAAACCGTCGTCGCAACAGTGTCAGCCATGTTTGCAATCGCCGGACTGCACGACGCGGTGTTTTATGGTGTCGACTTAAGCAATGGCTACGCACGCAGTGAACTGTTTTGGGGAACCTGTTTCGCCATAGCAGCATTCCTTCTGAGTATCGCAATCTTTGGAGAGAGGCGTGCAAATGCCACGGCTCAGGAGAATAACTAAGTGTTAAACTCCAATCGCCGACCAAATTCTTCTAACCCCAAATCTCCCGGGGTAGAGGCATACCAGATGCCTCAGGGGCAGCGCCCCTTCCCGCACTTCGCCACCCATTTCCCCACCTCCGCGATACAGACGCAATACCGACGCTATGCAGACGTGCAAAAATCGCCCAAACTGCCCCTATTGGAGAGACGCGCATTTCCCCTGCCCGCCGCTGGCCCCGCGCCGCGCGAGATGCAGAACATAGGAGGATAGACCATGCCCACCCATGTGCTCTGGCAAGCTGATGTTGCCGATTTTGACGCCTGGCTCACCGTCTTCCGAAAGGACAGCGCCAACCGCAAAGCCGCCGGGATTGTGGACCTCAACGTCTGGTCCGATCCCGATCATGAAAACCATGCCATCGCGCTGTTTGCCATCGTCGAAAAAGACAAGGCCCGCGCCTTTTTTGACAGCGAGGAACTCGCCATGCACATGGAGCGCGACGGCATCACCAACGTCACCGTAAAACTGTTGAAACCCGAATAAAGACCAACCATATCAAGCTCTTCATTGTGAGAGCTTTCCCACAAGACGGGGCATAATGCCCCTGCAATAGACCAAGGAAACACACCTATGGCTCAATATGACGTCATCATCATCGGCGCAGGCCCTGGCGGCTACGTCTCTGCAATCCGCTGCGCGCAGCTGGGTCTGAAAACCGCCATCGTGGAAGGCCGTGAAACACTGGGCGGCACGTGCCTGAACGTGGGCTGTATCCCGTCCAAGGCGCTGCTGCACGCGACCCACATGCTGCATGAGGCCGAACACAACTTCGCTGACATGGGCCTGAAGGGCAAAAGCCCGTCGGTCGATTGGGACCAGATGAAGGCGTATAAGACTGATGTTGTTGGACAAAACACGGGCGGCATCGAGTTCCTGATGAAGAAGAACAAGATCGACTGGCTCAAAGGGTGGGCCTCTATCCCGGCTGCCGGTCAGGTCAAAGTTGGCGATGACGTGCACGACGCCAAGAACATCGTGATCGCCTCGGGCTCCGTGCCGTCTTCCCTGCCAGGTGTTGAAGTCGACAACGACAAAGGCATCGTGGTCGACAGCACCGGCGCGCTGGACCTGCCAAAGGTACCAAAGAAGATGACCGTGATCGGCGCTGGCGTGATTGGCCTCGAACTGGGCTCAGTCTATGCCCGCCTCGGCGCAGAAGTGACCGTGGCGGAATACATGGACGCGGTCTGCCCCGGCATGGACGCGGATGTACAGCGGACCTTCAAGCGTATCCTTGAAAAACAAGGCCTTAAGTTCATCATGGGCGCGGCTGTGCAGGGCGTGGACGCCACCAAAACCAAAGCCAAAGTGCGCTATCAGCCTAAGAAAGGCGGCGACGAAGAGGTTGTGGACGCAGATGTGGTGCTGGTTGCCACCGGCCGTAAACCATTTGCAGAAGGCCTGGGTCTGGACGCGCTTGGCGTGAAAATGACCGAACGCGGCCAGATCGCTGTGGACGGCAAATGGGCCACCAACGTGCCGGGCATCTACGCCATCGGCGATGTGATCGAAGGCCCAATGCTGGCGCACAAAGCCGAAGACGAAGGCATGGCCGTGGCTGAAGTTCTGGCCGGGAAACATGGCCACGTGAACTACGGCGTGATCCCGGGCGTGGTCTACACCACCCCAGAAGTGGCCACCGTCGGCGCCACCGAGGCCGCTCTGAAAGCCGAAGGTCGCAAGATCAAAGTTGGCAAGTTCATGTTCATGGGCAACGCCCGCGCCAAAGCGGTACACCAAGGCGAAGGCTTTGTGAAAATCATCGTCGACAAAGAGACCGACCGCGTGCTTGGCGCTGCGATCATCGGCCCGGCGGCTGGCGACATGATCCACGAACTCTGCGTGGCCATGGAGTTTGGTGCTTCAGCGCAAGACATCGCCCTGACCTGCCACGCGCACCCAACCTACTCCGAAGCGGTCCGCGAAGCCGCACTGGCCTGCGGCGACGGCGCAATCCACAGCTAAGCTGTCTAAAATGAACAATAAAGGGCGCCTCTTGGGGCGCCCTTTTCATTTGAAATTATGGCCCATAGGCCACTACCACATCGTCTTCGCAGCCCGCGCGGCCCAGCCCTCATCGTAGGGCGTACCGCCCTCGGCCCCATCGGTCTGCTCGGCCAGAATCTGTCCCACTGTAGGCAAATCGGCGCTTTCATCCTCCGAGGCCCACAACCCGGCCCGCATCACCGCCCGAGCACATTGCGTGTAGATCTCGCCAATTTTTATCACAATCACCGCACGCGGGTGTCTGCCTTGCACCTCAAAACTTTCGCACAGAGCGGCATCTGTGGTCACCTTGGCAAGCCCATTGACCCGCACCACATTGTTGGAGCCCGGCACCATGAACAACAGCGATATACGCCCGTCCGCCACAATGTTGCGCAGCGTGTCGATCCGGTTATTCCCACGCCAATCCGGCATCGCAAGCGTGCGGTCGTCCAGCTCGCGCACCACAGGGCCATCGTCCCCGCGTGGACTGCCGTCCGTGCCCTCCGGCCCCACCGTCGACACCACACAGAACCGCGACGCCATGATCCATTTGCGGTAAAGCGGCGTCATCTGCAGCGCCACTTTATTGACCGACGCCGAGGCCGGTTTGCCATAAAGCGCCTCTAACTCCGCAAGATCACTGACGTACTGCATCCGGATCAAACCCCGCTTCCACCATCAACGCATTGGAGCGGGTCTCAATCACCTTTTCCAACCGCGTCATGAATTCTTTTTGGTCTGCGCCCTGCTCGATTGGCTCCAGAAACTCAACCACAGCCAGGCCCGGCTTGCGCAGCATCGTGCCCTTGGGCCAGAACATCCCGGCATTGGTTGCCACCGGCACCGCCGTCTGCCCAGTCTCTTTGTAAAGAACGTATGGGCCAACCTTATACGGCACATGCTCGCCAACAGGCACCCGTGTGCCCTGCGGATAAATCACCAACTGGCCCGGCGGCACCCGACCGCTTTCCACATCCGCCAACATCGCTTTGATCGCCGCACCCCGCTTGCCGCGCCGCACAGGCACACAGCCCAAACGCCACGCGTACACCCCGATGATCGGCGTGAACAGCAACTCATATTTCATGATGAAGCGCGGCTGCGGCACCGCTTTGAAGATCATCATAATATCGAGAAACGACTGGTGCTTCGCAGGCACCAAAACGGCACCACTCGGCACCTCGCCACGCACCTCGGATCGAATGCCCACCAACCAGCGCGCCGACCAGATCGCCCAAGTGGCGTAGGTGTTGCACGCCGCCATGGCCCCTTTAGAGGACAACAACGCCCAGGGGAAAAACACAATCCCCATCGCCAGCATCACAATCGCATTCTGAACCACATAGATGATCGACATCACCCATTGAAACGCCAAGCGCATCAGGTCAACTCCCCTAGTGTACGTCGTGCCGCCGCGCCGGTGGCCAGATAGGCCACCACGCCCGCCAGCGGCGGGATCAGCGCCAAGAACGCCCAGCTCATGCCTTGGAACCCTAGCCCGGTCAGAAAGCCGCCGCTCTCTTGCGCCGAAGGCAGCAAGAAGACGGCCAAGGCCCCCATTGCGGTGCCCACAGCGGCGCCCAGAAGGGCGCGCAGGGTAAAGCGCCGCACAAAGGCGCGTGCAATGTAGCTGTCCCTTGCGCCAATCAAGCGCAGCACCGAAATCACCTGCGCATTAGCCGCCAACGCCGCATTGGCCGCCAAGGTAATCATCGCCGCCGTGGCCGCCCCAATCAGGCCAATCGACACCCAGCCCAGCAGACGCAACCGCCCAGCGGCACGCTCCAGCGGACGCCGCCAACGGGTGTGGTCATCCAGCACCGCGCCCGGCACCTCCGCCTGCAATCGCAGCCGCAACCCAGCGCCGTCATAGCCCTCTTCGGTCTCGACAATCTCGATCAACTGCGGGATCGGCAGGCTGTCCAGCGGCAGGTCCGGCCCAAACCAAGGCGCCAGCAAGCCGCGCTGCTCGTCAACACTCAAGGCCCGCGCCGAAGCAATTCCCGGCGTGCTCTCCAGCACGGTCAGTGCCGCCGCTGTCTGAGCCGCCATCTGCTCTTCCGGCGCGGAAATCCGCAACGTTGAACTCTGCGCCAGCTCATCACCCCACCGCGCCGCCAGTCGGCCCGAGGCCAAGGACAACGCCAAAGCAAACACCGTCAAAAACGCCATGGCCCCCGCCGCAAACAACGTCAATCGCGCGGTAAATCCCGTTGGCGGCACCACGCGGTCTGCCTGCGCGTCGCCCATAATCAGCTTGGAAAGCTGCAGACCTTTGCTCATAGATCTGCCCCCGCCAGTTGCAACTTACGCCCCGAAATCCGCAGCACCCGTGCCTGCACGTGATGTTTGGCCGATCGGATTAAGTTCAGATCATGGGTCGCAATCAAGATGGTCTTGCCCATCTTGTTCAGTTCCACCAGAAGCTGCAGCAACCGTTGGGACATTTCCCAATCCACATTGCCGGTTGGCTCATCCGCCAAAACCACATCCGGCGACATAATCACCGCCCGCGCCAAAGCCGCCCGCTGGCGCTCCCCGCCTGACAGCTCCGGCGGCAAGGCACTGGCGCGATGCCCCAAACCCACCCAGGTCAAAAGCTCTTTCAGGTTGGAATGCTGCTCCAAAGAATCCCTGTCCGAAACCGTTAGCGGTAAAGCCACATTTTCTCGCACCGGCAGGTGGTCCAAAAACTGGCAATCCTGATGCACCACGCCGATCTGGCGCCGCGCCAAAGCGTGGTCATCCCGATCCATCTCACGCACATCTTTGCCAAACAGCTGCACCCGCCCCGCCGTCGGGGTCAGCGCGCCATAACACAGCTTCAAAAACGTGGTCTTCCCGGACCCGGACGGCCCGGTCAAAAAATGGAAAGATCCGGGTGCCAGCTTCAGGGACACCTCGCTCAGCAACTCGCCGCCACCATAGCTATACGCAATATTGTCTAGTTCGATCACATGAGACCTCATTTGTCCCGATTGTTGTGCACGAGCATCGCCTTGGTTGCAATCTGTTCCACGCCGCCTTTGCACTTTCGCCAAGCGATGTTTCAGAATATGGTTCCTGAATAAAAGCAAGAACTTCGACAGCAGGGGACGAGTATGCGGCTCACTTGCCCAAATTGCGGGGCACAATATGAAGTGCCTGACGACATCATCCCGACCGGTGGGCGGGATGTGCAATGCTCCAACTGCGGCAACACCTGGTTTCAGGTGCACGCGGACATGCAGGCGGAAGAACCCGTTGAGAACGCTGTTGCCGATGTGGTCGCTGCGGCTAGCGAAGAGGCCACGCAAGACGACGCTGCTGCGCCCGAAGAAGAAGTCTTTGAAGAGGTCGAACCGCCAGAGCTCTCTATTGAAGCAGAGCCGGAGGACAATCAGGACTTCTTCGATGACGAGGAAGAAGAAAACCCCGATGATCTGGACCTAGGGGGCGAAGACTGGGATCTGGAAACCGAGGAAGACTGGGCCGAAGAGAGAGCGCCTCAGCACGAGGAGGCTCCAGCAGACGCTGAAGAGCACCGCGAAGACATTGCCGAAACACCGGACGCGCAGGAAGAAGAGAGCGAGCCCGTCCCAGCGCCTGAACCGGACGACGAAGATGAACTGGAAGTCGCCGCAGATCTGGAAGACGACCTTGAGACCGACGCCCTCCCGGAAGACGACGGCGCAGTAGATGCAGAGCCAGAGCCTGCCCCCAAGCCACGTGGGCTGGACGACTCAGTCAAAGACATCCTGCGCGAAGAAGTGGAATACGAAAGCCGCGCCCGCGCGGCCGAACAACCGCAAAGCCTTGAGACACAGGGTGATCTAGGTCTCGACCAGGGCGAAGACCGCCCCACAGCCACAGACCGCCGCGCGGATGAAGCCGCCAACCGGCTGCGCCGCCTAAGGGGGCAAGACGATGCCGCCACCGCAGCGGCAGTGGCCGCAACCGTCCGCAGCGCCAAGGACACCCGCCGCGACCTGCTGCCGGATATCGAAGAGATCAACTCGACCCTGCGCACCTCGGGCGACACACCGCGCAATCCGGATTTAGGGCAGAAAACCAACAACAGCGCCAGCCGTGCGCGTGGGTTCCGTCTCGGATTTGCACTGGTGATCCTGCTCGCGGGCGCAGCGGTGTTTGTTTACAGTTCGCATGACAGTCTCAGCAAAAGCTACCCGCAGGCCGCGCCTTACATCGACAGCTTTATGGCCTCAGCAAACGGTGCCCGTATCTGGCTGGACGACAAAGTGGCTGGTCTGTTTCTGAAACTCAACGCCCTGACCGGACAGTCCTAACCGGCTGTCCAGCGCAGGCCTTAGAACCGCTCCAGCAAACGTTCCAGATAGTTACGCTCTGACTCAGAGCGCTCTGTCTCTCCGGCACGGCGGCGGATTTCGTCCAACAGACGACGCGCCTGACGATACACATCCTCGCCCTGCAGCAACCCTTCATCGGTACCTGCCGCTCCGCGATTGCCTTGGCTGCGCCCAAGCGGGTCTTGCGCCTGGCCCTGCGCCTCGGCGGTGCCTTGTTGGCCTTGCTGTTGTTGTTGCGCCATGGCTTCACCAAGGTTGCGCAGCCCCTCCCGCAGGGCATCCATCGCTTCCGCTTGCCGATCAATTGCCGTGGCCAGATCATCCTCACGCAACGCCTCTTCGGCACCTTCCATGGCACCTTCCGCATTACCAAGCGCTTCCCGCGCGGCATCCCCCTCTGGCGTGCCCTGCCCCGGCAAGTTCTGCATCTGACGGTTTAACTCCTGACGCAATGCCCGCTGGCGGTCCTCCAGCGCGCCTTGCTGGCCCTGTTGATCGCCATTGGATTGGCCGGTCTCGCCCTCACCTTCGCCGTTACCCTGACCTTCGCCACCAGTGCCGTCATGCGCCTGACCACGCCCTTCGCCACCACTGTACCCTTGGTTTTCCTGTGACTGTCCGCTCTGAGCGTTTGGGTTGAACTGTTCCTGCAACTCGCGGAAAGCCTCGTCAGACAGGCCTTGCTGATTGCGCAGCGTTTCAGCCAGCCCTTCCATGGCCTGCTCGCCCTGGTTCTGTTGACCTTGGCCTTGGGTGACGCGCATGTTCTCCATCAGCCGCTGCAACTCTTCCAGAGCCTGCTGCGCCTCTGCCATGCGGCCCTGTTCCATCAGTTCCTGAATGCGGTCCATCATGCGTTGCAGATCGTTCTGATCCATCTGCATCGAATTCTCTGCGCTCTGCTGATTTTCGCCTTCTTCGCCGTCCTGCTGCTGCCGCCGCGCTAACTCGCGCATGTAGTCTTCAGTGGCCTCGCGCAACTCCTGCATGAGACGCGCAATCTCCGCATCACTGGCACCGTTTTTCATCGCTTCGGACAAGCGCTCCTGCGCCTGTCGCAAACGCTCCGCCGCGCTGCCAAGATCGCCATCTTCCAAGTCCAGCGCCAATTGCCACAGCGCCTCAGCCAGTTCGTCGCGTTTCTCTTCAGACAGCCCATGCGTCACGTTCACTTCCAACCGCCGCAAAATGGTCCGAAACCGCAGGTAATCTGTCTCGCGCCGAAACACGCCATCCTCAGGCCGGTGCGACACCGCCCGCATCAACTGCGCCACGCGTTTGCCATTCTCCCGTGACCACAACAAATCCCGCCGCATCTCGATCACTGCCGCCGCCAACGGGTCAAAGAACCGCCGCGCCGGCAGTTCAAACCGCAAGTCTCCGGATTGTCCTTCAAGCCCCGCGTCATCCTCTACAGTCAGCGTGACCTTCACCGGCAAATGCGCCCAAGGGTGTTCGGAAAAGTCCTCAATCAAGGTCTCTTCAAACGACGCCCGATCGCCGGAGATCGGCAAGGGCAGTTCGACCACCACCGCCTCACGAGGTTCAGGATCGACCCGCACCCCGTACTGTCGGGACACGCCGTCGAGATCCAGCTCCACAACCGCTGTTCCGCCGACCACGCCATAATCGTCAGACGCATGAAACGGCAGGGTCATCTCACCACGCCCAGAGGCCTCCACCTGCCCGCTCAAAATCACTTTCGGCGCAAGGTCATCCTGCATCACAATATGCCAGGCAGCCCCGCCCGGCCCGGCGATCTCCAAATCACCTGTCTGACGCACATCAAAGCTCTGCTCCGGCTCGGCCGCGCTCTCAATCGCCCCAACCCGGCCGGACACGGTCTCCGCCACGGTCAGAGCACCGACTTCTCCGTAAAGCCGCAGCAAAACCCGGCTGCCTTCCGGCAACACCAACTTGCCCTCAGGTTGATCATTCAGGTAAAGCGCAGGTTTGCCGGTGTAACTCGGCGGCTCAATCCAACCTTCCCAGGTTGGCCCACTTGCCAAAGCTGCCCCGCCTCCGGGCCCCAATTCCCTCACGGACGATAGATTTGAAAACGATCCACCGACAAAGGCCATCATCAACAACAGGATCGCTGTGTAACGCAACCCAAACGGGTCCAACCGCGAAATCCGCAAATCCGGCTGCACCGCTTTGGCGCCCTTGGTGCGCGCTGCCATGCGTTTCTGGTGGGCCATCCAAAGCGCCTGAGAGGCGGCGTCGTCCTTGCCCACCGCCGGCGCATCGCGCAGCGCCGCAATCGGCCGTCCTGGCAAGGTTGCATCCAGCCGCGCAATCGCCATGTCACGGGACGGCAGCACCAACTGCCGCGCCCCACGCACCAAAAACACGAGCATCCCAGCCGCAGCCAAAAAGCCGCAAATCCAGATCATTTCCAGCGGCAGATGGTCCTGCAGCCCCACCATCAGTGCGGCCAGCACCACAAAGGCAATGGTCCACACCGGCCAAAACGCACGTGTGAATGATTCTGCAAACAGACCCAACCGGGTCAGGCCAATGACCCACCGAAGGTGCAACAGGGCTGCATCTGAAGGGCTTTGACGGGTCACGGCGCTCCTATCGGTTGGCTCTTAGTCGCTGGTCTGATCCAGCCACTCTGGGATGCTATCGCGGTTTATCATCTCTTCATAGGTTGGACGTCGGCGGATAACCGCAAATTGATCGTCCTTCACCAGAACTTCTGGGATTAAGGGCCGCGTGTTGTACTCGCTGGACATTACCGCGCCATAGGCCCCTGCACTGCGGAACGCGATCAGATCGCCATCGGCAAGCTGCGCCATATTGCGCCCTTTGGCAAAGGTGTCGCCAGATTCACAGACCGGCCCCACGATGTCATATTGCGCAGGCTCCTGCCCCGGTTCGGCCTCAACGACCGGCACAATATCATGATGCGCCTCATACATCGCCGGACGGATCAGGTCGTTCATCGCCCCGTCGACAATCAGGAACTCACGGTCTTCGCCGGACTTCACGTAGATCACCTTGCACACCATGATGCCCGCGTTGCCCGCGATCAAACGACCCGGCTCAATCTCGATCTCGCAATTCAAGTGCCCCAGCACACGCTTTACCATCGCACCATATTCCACCGGCAGCGGCGGCGCAGAGTTGGAGCGCTCATAGGGAATGCCCAGGCCACCGCCCAGATCCAACCGCTTGATGTCGTGCCCTTCGGCCCGCAACTGTTCAGTCAGTTCCGCGACCTTCTTATAAGCCGCCTCAAACGGCGCCAACTGGGTCAACTGACTGCCAATGTGCACATCAATACCAATGACTTTTAGGCCCGGCAAAGACGCCGCCAGCGCATAAACCTCTTTGGCGCGGCTGATTGGGATGCCAAATTTGTTCTCCGACTTACCGGTTGCAATTTTGGCGTGGGTTTTGGCATCCACATCCGGGTTCACCCGAATGGTGATTGGCGCCTCAACTCCCAAACGGCTCGCCACGGCACTGATCGCCGCCATTTCCGGCTCGCTCTCCACGTTGAACTGGCGGATGCCACCAGTCAGCGCGAGTTCAATCTCATCTTCGGTTTTACCGACACCGGAGAACACAATCTTGTTGCCCGGCACCCCCGCGGCCTTGGCGCGCGCATATTCGCCGCCCGACACCACATCCATGCCCGCGCCCAGTGCGGCCAGAGTTTTCAAGATCGCCTGATTAGAGGCTGCTTTCATGGCGTAGCACACCAGATGATCCGTGCCTTCCAGTGCTTCGTCAAACAGGCGGAAGTGGCGTTCAAAGGTCGCGGTGGAATAGCAGTAGAACGGCGTGCCAACCTGCGCGGCAATTTCCTTTACCGGCACATCTTCGGCAAACAACTCCCCGTCGCGATAAAGAAAATGATCCATAGTGCCGTCTCCTGCGTGCCGCTAGCGTAGTTCGGCCTCCCTCATACGCCGCGGCGCAGCGCCGATCAATGCTCCTGAGCCGACTTACTTCACCGGCTTTGCCCGCAGGAACAGATAAAGCGGCAGGCCACAGCTCACACCAATCATCCAAGTCGCTGGAATCGCCAATAGCGCAATCCAATTGCGCCGCACCCAGACCTCAACCAGAACCCACACCGTGAGCGTGATGGCAGAGATCACAAGATCCCAATAGATGCCGGTCACCGCGTCATTGGCTTTCCACAGCGCCACCATGGCCTGAAGATCCAGACCGTTCTCGGCAATCCACGGCCCAAAATACATCATCGGATGGATCGCGCCCCAAATGGCCAATCCCAAAAATACCCAACGCAAAGGTGACATGTGTTCCCCAATCCCAAAAAGTAAGCGGCACCACAGGTACGGCGCCGCCTTTGCTTCGGATCAGAATGTCCCGATTGGGACTGAGCTTTCAAGAGGCTAAGCCCTTAGCAGCCATACCAGCGACAGCCACCGCCAATTGAGATGCTCACGGTGCCGTTGGTCACGCCCACGCTGCCGGATGTGTGCACCCCGTCAGAGCCGATTCCGATATTGGCGTTGGCACGGGGTGTCCAAGGCTCTCCGTCCACACCACACGCGGACACAACAGCCAAACTCAAACAGGCAAAAACAACGCGGAACATGTGGGATCTCCCATGGCAGCAGCGTCAACAGGACCTAATGCACCCCCCGGTGCAAATGCAGTCGACGCGTCCACCATACGGAAAAACCGCGCGGATTGGAAAGGGGAAACACCGCCCTCCGGCGTCATCTCCCCAAGGGCTTAGCTGTCCAGCTTGGCTTTCCAAGCGGCAATCTGCTCACGCACACGGGTGGGCGCGGTGCCACCATAGGACATGCGCGAGGACACCGAGTTGTGTACGCCCAGCACACCAAACACATCTTCCGTGATCGCCGCATGCACAGACTGCATGTCTTCCAGCGTCAGGTCTGGCAGGTCGCACTCCTTGCTTTCCGCCATGGCAACCAGCGAGCCGGTAACATGGTGCGCGTCGCGGAACGGCATGTTCAGCGCCCGCACCAGCCAGTCGGCCAGATCAGTTGCGGTGGAGAAGCCACTGCCGGCTGCTGCTTCCAGGCTATCCTGGTTGGCAGTCATGTCCTTGACCATGCCTTCCATCGCCGCCAGCGCCAGCATCAGGTTGTCCGCCGCATCAAAGACCTGCTCTTTGTCTTCCTGCATGTCCTTGGAGTACGTCAACGGCAGGCCCTTCATCACCATCAGAAGCGCAGTGTTGGCGCCAAAGATCCGGCCAATCTTGGCACGGATCAACTCTGCCGCATCCGGGTTTTTCTTCTGCGGCATGATGGAGCTGCCGGTGGAGAAGCGATCAGAGAGCGTCACAAAGCGGAACTGCGCGGAGGACCAAATCACCAGCTCTTCGGCAAAGCGGCTCAAGTGCATGGCGCAAATGCTGCTTGCGGACAGGAACTCCAACGCAAAGTCACGATCTGCCACCGCGTCCAAAGAGTTCGCCGCCGGACGGTCAAAGCCCAGCGCCTTGGCCGTCATCTCACGATCAATTGGGAAAGACGTCCCAGCCAAAGCCGCCGCGCCCAGAGGGGATTCATTCATCCGTTCCCGCGCGTCTTTGAAACGTGACAAGTCACGGCCAAACATCTCCACATAAGCCATCATGTGGTGGCCCCATGTCACCGGCTGCGCGGTCTGCAGATGGGTAAAGCCCGGCATCACCCAATCCGCGCCCGCTTCAGCCTGCGACACAAACGCACGGATCAGCGCCTCGATGCCGGCAATCGCCGCATCAATCTGATCGCGCACCCAGAGTTTAAAGTCCGTCGCAACCTGGTCATTCCGGCTCCGGCCTGTGTGCAAGCGCCCGGCAGGCTCGCCAATGATCTCTTTCAGCCGCGCTTCCACATTCATGTGAATGTCTTCCAACGCCGTGGAAAATTGGAACGTGCCGCCCTCAATCTCTGACAACACCGTGAGAAGCCCTTCCCGAATGGCCTCCGCATCGCTATCTGTCAGAATGCCTGTCTTGGCGAGCATCGCCGCATGGGCCCGAGAGCCAGCAATGTCCTGCGCCGCCATACGTTGATCGTAGCCAATAGACGCGTTGATCGCTTCCATAATGGCGTCCGGTCCGGCGGCAAAACGGCCACCCCACATCTGGTTTGAGGTATCTTTGGTCATGAGAAGCCCTTTTGGAGGGAAGATGAAAGTAAATGGGTCCGCGCTGGTTTATACAGGCTTGGCAGCAATCGCAATTGCCGCCCTCTCCTTTGTTGCTCTGAAACCTTCAGCCAAGGCTGAAACCCGCGACTTTTCCGCCGTCGTTGACATGCGCGAAGGTGACATGCGCAAGCTCAACTTCCACTCTGCCCCCAAAGAGGTCTCGCAAAACAGCTTCCTCACAGAAGACGGCGGCGAAGCCACCTTGGGGGACTACAAAGGCAAAGTGGTGCTTCTGAACTTCTGGGCCACCTGGTGCGCCCCCTGCCGCCACGAAATGCCGATGCTGTCAGAACTGCAATCCGAGCTCAGCGGCGCAGATTTTGAGGTGCTGACGCTCGCCACCGGCCGCAACATGGTCCCCGCGATGCAGAAGTTCTTTGACGAGATTGGCGTGAACAACCTTCCCTTGCATCGCGACCCCAAGCAAGCCGTTGCGCGGGAAATGGCTGTCTTTGGCCTGCCCGCCACCATCATTATGGACCGCGACGGCAAGGAAATTGCACGTTTACAAGGGGATGCAGACTGGTCGAGCGAAAACGCCCGTGCTATCCTTTCCGCCGTAATCGCCATGGGGAACTCCTGACACGCCCCAAAGCCCTGACGACTGGCACATAAGAAGAGACCCCTATGATCCGCCACGCCTTGGCTTTTCTCCTCCTTCTGGGCGCCCCCGCCCAACTTGCCGCGCAGGACATTCAACAGCACGGCAGACACACCAAGATCGAAATGGTGAAACGGTTTGAGCTGCGCGGCGATGCCCGCGCCGCCTTCCGCCAGTTCAAACGTAAATCCGACTACTTCGGGGCGATCTACATCAACCGCCCGGAACGCCACGCTGGCGTGCACGCCAACGCCAACTCCCTCTGGCTGGCCGAAGCTTATGCGCAGACCCTGTGCCACAAACAATCGCGCAACCCGGACTACTGCGTACTGTACGCCCGCAGCGTGCCCAAAGACTACGACCGTACCGCCTTTGGCGTGACCCTGTCCCACGCGGCCAACAAAGACTTTCGCGAATACAAAAAGCTGCAAAACAAGAAACGCTCCGGTGCCTTTGCCGTCGCCGACAACGGTGCCATCGGCTATTCCTGGGCCGAGCCCTCCTCCATGGTGGCGCGCGAACAAGCGTTGCACCGCTGTGCCAAAGCCTCCGTCAAACTCCTGCGAGCGGCACCCCAGGATCTCTTGCCACTGCTGTCGAGCCCCGCGCGTCAAACCTGCCACATTGTGCATACCTCCAACTGACCGGCGTCGGAAACCGCTTCTTAAGCCCTGTGGCACATACTGGGCGAACCGCCCTCTATTCGCCTTAAGTTAGTTAAAAACAGGGCTAAAACACCCCTGTTCAGCGCCGTCCCAGAGCGTCATTTTAAGACATGGTTCATGTCTGTGTTCTTAAATGGGCACGCTGCTAAATGGGATGATGGGAAGCCTGCTATGGATCGCCCAAACAAAAAGAAACGCAAGGCTGGCGCGAAGCAAGGGCATCGCAGCCCGCTGGCGTACGCCCTGGACACACGGGATTCCTCCACGCTGGACATGGTCCGCGAGGCAATCGCGCACAAGCAGGTTCTGCTCGCCTACCAACCGATTGTTCAGGCTTCCAACACCAAGCGTCCCGCGTTTTACGAAGGGCTTGTGCGGGTGCTGGACGAAACCGGCCGCATCATTCCCGCCAAAGATTTCATGGGCGCCGTTGAAGACAGCGAACTGGGCCGCCAACTCGATGTGCTTGCGCTCGAGCTTGGCTTGCAAGCTCTGGCGGAACAGCCCGGCCTGCGCCTCTCAATCAACATGTCAGCCCGCTCGATCGGCTATGCCCCCTGGATGGATTGCCTACAGCGCGGCCTGACCCGCGCCGCCACCATTCCGGAACGGTTGATCTTTGAAATCTCGGAAAAATCCGTGGTGCAGGTCCCGGAAATTGTTCAAGGCTTTATGGAAGAGCTGCAGGTCAAAGGCATGTCCTTTGCACTGGATGACTACGGCTCCGGCCTGACCACGCTGACCGTCTTCCGCGACTTTGATTTTGACATCATCAAACTGGACGGCAGCTTCAGCCGCAACATTTCTCTGGATGGCAGCAATCAGGTGATTGCCTCCGCTGTCGCTGCGATTTGTGAGCGCTTTGACATGCACTCCGTTGCCAGCCGTATTGAAAGCCCGGCAGATGCGCAGATGATGGCGGACCTCGGCTTTGACTGCCTACAAGGCTTTGCCTTTGGCGCGCCAACCATTTCCCCACCGTGGAAACAGCGCAAAAGTAACGCGGCCTAACTCCCCTGCAAAACCTCCTCTTCAGTGCTTCGCCTACACGCGATGGGCGCATTCTCGCCATGCGACTTTAGCCCTGTGACAGCCTGACCATTGCCGCAGTGCGGCAAATGCGCTATTGACGCTACGGAAACGGAGTTTTGCGGGTTGCCTGAGGGGGGCGGTCCCGCACATGCTCCGCCCAGCATTTTGTAGAGGATTTGCATATGACCAACGTAGTGATTGCTTCCGCGGCCCGGACCGCCGTCGGTAGCTTCAGCGGCTCCTTCGCCAACACCCCCGCACATGATCTCGGCGCCACCGTGCTTAACGCACTGGTAGAGCGTGCCGGCATTGAAAAGGCGGATGTGTCTGAAACCATTCTCGGTCAGGTTCTGACCGGTGGCCAAGGTCAAAACCCGGCCCGCCAGGCGCACGTCAACGCCGGCCTGCCAATCGAAAGTGCCGCTTGGGGCATCAACCAGGTGTGTGGCTCCGGCCTGCGCGCCGTGGCTCTGGCTGCACAGCACATCCAACTGGGTGACGCGTCTATCGTGGCCGCCGGAGGTCAGGAAAACATGTCCCTGTCTCCCCACGTGGCGCACCTGCGCGCAGGCACCAAAATGGGCGATGTGAAATACATCGACTCCATGATCCGCGACGGCCTGTGGGATGCGTTCAACGGCTACCACATGGGCCAAACCGCAGAGAACGTGGCTGAGAAGTGGCAGATCAGCCGCGAAGCCCAAGACGAGTTCGCCGTGGCTTCCCAGAACAAGGCCGAAGCCGCTCAGAAAGCTGGCAAGTTTGCCGACGAGATCGTGCCGTTCACTGTAAAAACCCGCAAGGGTGACATCGTTGTGGACGCCGACGAATACATCCGCCACGGCGCCACCATCGAAGCCATGCAGAAACTGCGCCCAGCCTTCGTCCGCGACGGCGGCACCGTCACCGCGGCCAACGCCTCCGGCATCAACGACGGCGCGGCTGGCGCTCTGCTGATGACCGCTGATGAGGCGGAAAAGCGCGGCATCGAGCCTCTGGCCCGCATCGCGTCTTACGCCACCGCCGGTCTGGACCCGTCCATCATGGGTGTTGGCCCAATCTACGCTTCCCGCAAGGCACTGGACAAAGCCGGCTGGTCCGCCGAAGAGCTGGATCTGGTAGAAGCCAACGAAGCCTTTGCCGCACAGGCCTGCGCCGTGAACAAAGACATGGGCTGGAACCCTGAGATTGTGAATGTGAACGGCGGCGCCATCGCCATTGGTCACCCAATTGGCGCGTCTGGTGCGCGTATCCTGAACACACTGTTGTTTGAAATGAAGCGTCGCGACGCCAAAAAAGGTCTCGCAACCCTCTGCATCGGCGGCGGCATGGGTGTGGCCATGTGCCTTGAGCGTCCTTGACGCAACGCCCCTATGCGTTTGAGAATGAGAGGGGCGTCCATCGGGCGCCTCTTTTTTGTACTGGGAGGTCATTTTTCGCACAAGCAGCAAAAAATATCTGCAGTGCGGCAATTCATCACGTAATTATGTTGCGTAATGTGATTTAAAAACGTAACAGAGTTACCAACACATTTACTCACTTGGAGGACCATCATGGCAAGAGTAGCACTCGTCACCGGCGGCAGCCGCGGTATCGGTGAAGCCATCTCAAAAGCACTGAAGGCTGAAGGCTATGAAGTTGCAGCAACCTATGCCGGCAACGACGAGAAGGCCGCCGCCTTCACCGAAGCCACCGGCATTAAGACCTACAAATGGAATGTGGCCGACTATGAGGCGTCCAAAGCAGGTCTGGCGCAGGTCGAAGATGATCTCGGCCCAATCGACGTGATTGTTGCCAACGCTGGCATCACACGTGACGCCCCATTCCACAAAATGACCCCAGAGCAGTGGCACGAAGTGGTCGACACCAACCTGACCGGCGTGTTCAACACCGTGCACCCTGTCTGGGCTGGCATGCGCGAACGCAAATTTGGCCGCATCATCGTGATATCTTCGATCAACGGTCAGAAAGGTCAATTTGCTCAGGTCAACTACGCTGCCACCAAAGCTGGCGACCTTGGCATCGTGAAATCCTTGGCCCAGGAAGGCGCCCGCGCGGGCATCACCGCCAACGCCATCTGCCCTGGCTACATCGCCACCGAGATGGTGATGGCCGTGCCAGAGAAAGTCCGCGAGTCGATCATTGGCCAGATCCCAACCGGCCGTCTGGGTGAGCCAGAAGAAATCGCGCGCTGCGTGACCTTCCTCGCCTCCGATGACGCAGGCTTCATCAACGGCTCCACCATCTCCGCCAACGGTGGCCAGTTCTTCGTGTGATCCCCACACGACTCACAAACCAAAAGGGCCGGTCAAACGACCGGCCCTTCTCTTTTGCCCCGTAAGTGCCTGTCTCAGGCGCAGCGGGACGGTTCCGTAAGAACACCATGGTTCAGCGGAACGGATTTGCCACCAAACAGAACTTTGAAAAAACCAACAAAGGCAGCGCTACGGGCAGCATGCGCGTCCTGGTAGGCTTGCTGAGTGCGGGCGGTGATAGCAGTCTCGATCATGATAGCCTCTCTTCTGTTTGACGATGGAAAACTTAACTGACCCCAATATGGCGCCAACACAGCTTCGCGACAAACGAGACTTTCCCTAGCCTCACTTAATCTGTATTTAACCGAACATGACCGATCGCCTGCCCCCACTCACCGCGCTGCGTGCCTTTGATGCCGCGCAACGCCATATGTCGTTTGCCAAAGCCGCCGATGAGCTGCACGTCACGCCCGCCGCGCTCAGCTATCAGATCAAATCACTTGAAGAGCACCTCGGCGCGCCGCTGTTCCACCGCCTGAACCGCGCCGTGGCCCTGACCGAGATCGGCGAAACACTTGCCCCCGGCATTCAGGAAGGTTTCCAAACCTTGTCCTCTGCCTGGCGCGCCGCCCAACGCCAGATGGATGACGCCACCCTCATGGTGACCGCAGGCCCGGCTTTCACCGCCAAGTGGTTTGCGCCTCGGTTTTACGAATTTGCCCGCGCCCACCCGGAAATCGAACTGCGTTTCTCCGCCACCCTGCGCAACCTCGACTTCAACCGTGACGAGGTCGATGTGGCCATCCGCTTTGGCCTGCTGAAAGACGAACCCGGCCTTTGGACCTACCCGATGGCGCGCGAATGGGTCACCCCGGTTATGACACCTGAAATGGCCGAACGTTTCCCCACGCCGGAAAGCCTGAAAACCGCCACGCTGATCCACGACGAATCCATCGACTTCCTGCGCCCCCGCGCGGACTGGGCCGCCTGGTGTCGCCTGATGCAGCTTAACATCGACACCTCTCATGGTCCCCGCTTCACCGGCGCGGATCACAGCATCGACGCCGCCCTGGCTGGCGCCGGCATCGCTCTTGGGCGCCGCGCTCTGGTGGTCAAAGACATCCACGAAGGCCGCCTTGTCGCGCCTTACAAACACGCCATCTGGCTGCAGGCCCGCTTTCGCTTCCTCTGCCGCGAAGGCACCCAGGACCGCCCCCACATCGCCGCGCTGCGCGAATGGATGATGGCAGAGATAGACAAAACCGCCGAAGTGACCGAGAACTTGATCATCACGCCGATCGAGGAGATTCCCCCCGCATGACCCGCGCCAAAGCGACCGCAGTTGGCTTCATCGCCGTGCTGCTCTGGGCTTTGCTCGCCCTCTTCACGGTTGGCAGCGCCCCAACGCCGCCGCTTATGCTCAATGCACTGTGTTTCACCATTGGCGGCACGCTGGGGGTCGTCTGGGCCATTGCCACTGGCGAGTGGCGCGCCCTGCGCAGCATCCCCCTCAAGGTCTACCTCTTTGGCAGCCTCAGCCTGTTTGGCTACCACGCGCTTTACTTCTCCGCCCTACGCCTCGCACCCGCGGCCGAAGCCGGACTGATCGCTTACCTATGGCCCCTTCTGATTGTATTGATGTCCGGCCTGCTGCCCGGTGAACGCCTGCGCGCCGGCCACCTGTTTGGCGCTTGCCTTGGTTTCTTGGGCGCAGCGCTGATCATCGGCGGCGGCGGCCTCGGCTTCAACCCGACCCACCTGCCCGGCTATGGCCTCGCCCTTGCCTGCGCTTTCACGTGGTCCAGCTATTCGGTGCTCTCCCGTCGCCTCGGCGACATCCCCACAGTGTCCGTGGTGGTCTTCTGCCTCGCCACCGCCGTGCTCTCCACGCTGCTGCACATTGCGCTGGAGGATACCGTCTGGCCCGCCGACATGCTCACCTGGGTGTCAGTCTTTGCCCTCGGCCTCGGCCCTGTTGGACTGGCGTTCTATGTCTGGGATGTGGGGGTGAAACGTGGCGACATCCAGCTCTTGGGCACCGCCTCATATGCGGCTCCGCTGCTGTCGACTTTGGCTCTGGTGGGGGCTGGGTTTGCCGAGCCCACGATACACCTGGGCGCGGCGGCTTTGCTGATCACTGGCGGCGCGGTCCTCGCCACGCGCGCCAGCTTGAAATCTGGCTAGCGCTTACGCGGATAATCGCGTGATTTCTTCTTTGAGGCGGAGTTTCTGTTTCTTGAGTTCAGCGACGTCAAGATCACTGCTGCCGGGGGCGCGTTGCTCTTGTTCGACTTGCTCAGAGAGGGCTTCGTGTTTGCGTTTCAGCTCTTCGAGGTGTGCGCTTACGCTCATCATGTTCTCCTATGCAAACAATATGTAGTGAAACCAGTGCAGCACAGTTTTTGCCGCAAGTCACGCGCCACTTGTGACATATTCTTAACACTGGAGAATTTCCGCCGACGCTGTCGTAAAACAGTCGTAGTACCGACGCGATACCGACGTGGTTTTTTGCCGAATCGGACAGCCTTACTGACCCGAGCGTTGCGTTAACGTTTTAAGGGAAAAGCAGCGCCGCCCCGTCTCGCAAAACCGCGCTGATTTGGGCTGTGTAGCTCTCCCCATCTTGGGTGTGTTTGTCACCCTCATGCAGGCGCACAGGCGCATGCAGACGAAACGCGGCCCGCCCGCCTTTCACCCCGCGCACCAGCACCAGATTGGCGTCCCGTCCGGCCCGCGCCTGCAATGGCAATACCTGCAGCGAACCAAGCACATCCTGCATGCCCGAAAGCAAATCCGGCAGCCGCTCCGCACGATGCACAAAGGTCGCTGTGCCTTTTGGTGCAAGGCGCTTGGCTGCCACCTCAATCCAAACTCGCAACGGCGTGTCTTCCCCCATCGCCACATCGCGTCCCGCGTCCTGCGCTGCCGTGCTGGCGGTGCGATCAAAATACGGTGGATTGGCCAGAACATGGTCAAACTGCATTTGCCGCAATTCTAGTGGCAAAGCCGCCAAATCTGCTTCCCAGATGGTTGCATCCGCCCCGTTGTCCTTGGCATTGCGCTGCGCCAAAGCTGCGTATTCCGGCTGCAACTCGACCGCATGCACCGTCAGATCCGGCACCCGCGCCGCCAGGCACAAAAACGCCGCCCCGGCCCCGCTGCCCAGTTCCAAAACCTGCTGCCCAGGCTTTGCCGGGATCGTTGCGGCCAACAAAACTGGATCAACCCCAGCGCGATATCCGTCCTTGGGTTGCCATAAGGTCACGCGTCCGCTCAAAAAATCGTTCTGCGTCAGCGCCGCACTCACAAGGACCGCCCCAATGCAATCTCGTTATCCAGCATAACCCGTTCAGCTTGCTGCAAATCTTGGCTCCGCACCATCAACCGGCGCGGCAGTATGCCAATGCTGCCCTCCAGGACGCTCATGTTTACGTCCATTTCAAAGCAGTCTATACCCTCTCCCTGAAGCAGGGCGGTGGCGAAGGCGATGGTGGTCGGATCTGTGCTACGCAAAAGCTCTTTCATAATAACGATCTAAGGTTAGGGAGCGGCCAATGTCGACCCCTCGCGACAGGAAGTCCAAAATGAGTCTCGATCACGCTGCCAGCAAGCCGCATGAAGCCCTCGCAGTTCTGCTGCGCGATGATATGGAAGCGGTGAACACGCTGATCGAAGAGCGTATGGCCTCCAAACACGCCCCACGCATTCCCGAAGTCACCGCACATCTGGTTGGCGCTGGCGGCAAACGTCTGCGCCCGATGCTGACTTTGGCCGCGGCAAAACTCTGCGGCTACGACGGCCCCTACCATGTGCATCTGGCCGCAACGGTCGAGTTCATTCACACCGCAACCCTGCTGCACGATGATGTGGTCGACGAAAGTGAACAGCGCCGTGGCCGTCCGACAGCCAACCTGCTCTGGGACAACAAAAGTTCGGTTCTGGTGGGGGATTACCTGTTTTCGCGCAGCTTCCAGCTGATGACCGAAACCAACAACATCGACGTGTTGCGCATCCTGTCCAATGCCTCCGCCACCATTGCGGAAGGCGAAGTGTTGCAGCTCACCGCCGCCACAGACCTCTCCACCAACGAAGATATTTACCTGCAGGTGGTACGAGGAAAGACCGCCGCGCTGTTTTCTGCCGCCACCGAAGTCGGCGGCGTGATTGCGGGCGCGTCTGCGGAGGATGTGCAGGCCCTGTTTGACTACGGCGACGCCCTCGGCATCGCCTTCCAAATCGCGGATGACCTGCTCGACTACCAGGGCGACTCAGCCCAGACCGGCAAGAACGTGGGCGACGATTTCCGCGAAAGAAAGTTAACGCTGCCTGTGATCAAAGCTGTTGCACAAGCCAGCGACGAGGAGCGCAGCTTCTGGGAACGCACAATTGAAAAAGGCCGCCAAGAAGACGGCGACCTAGATCATGCGTTGGCCCTGATGGACAAATACAACACTTTGAATCGCACCCGCGACGACGCATTGGCTTGGGCAGAAAAAGCCAAGGACGCGGTGAAAAAACTTCCGGACCACGAAATCCGGGGACTGTTGTCAGACATCGCCGACTACGTTGTCGCCCGCCTGAACTAAACAAACCGCGCCGCCAGTTTTCAACTGGCGGCGCAAAGGCTTTAATTACCGTCTTTGGCCGCCAAAGGCTCCGCGCCTTCCTCTTCCAGTACGACGTCCAAACCAACTTCAAGCTTGCGGCGAATACGATCTGGCTTGGCTTCTTCAGCCGTTTCCTCGTCCACAAAGCTCAACGCTCGCCGCCACTGAAACTGCGCCTCAAGCTTGCGACCAACCGCCCAATATACGTCGCCTAAGTGATCCGTTACGACTGGATCAACAGGCATCAATTCCGTCGCGCGTTCCATATGCCCAACGGCTTCTTCATAACGGCCAAGACGGAACAAAACCCAACCAAGACTGTCCACGATATAGCCGCTGTCCGGGCGAGCGGCGACGGCGCGCTCGATCATATCCAGCGCCTCATCAAGCTTGATCTGCTTCTCTACCAAGGAATAGCCAAGGTAGTTCAACACCTGCGGCTGCTCGGGGTTTAGCTCCAGCGCTTTTCGAAAATCTGCCTCGGCAGCCTCCCAGTTGTCGAGCCGCTCATGACTGATCGCGCGGGCGTAAAACAAGAACCACTGCCGCATCTCCAGCGTGTCATAGAGGCTGATAGCGGTGTCATAAGACGCAATCGCCCCTTCAAAGTCTTTCTCCTGCCGACGCAGATCCCCGAGCGCGGTGTGCACGTAAGGCAAGTCCGGTTGGCTTCGCGTCAGCGATTCCAGAACCTCCATCGCCGCCTCGATTTTGCCAGCTTCACGCAGGGCTTCTGCACGACCAAGCTCCGCCGCATGAAAAGACGGATCATCGGCAGACACTTTCTGATAGGTCTGTGATGCCAACTCATATCGGCCAAGCGTTTCCAGCAATTCCGCCGTTAGCAACAGAGCTTCTGTGTGGTCCGGCCGCAGGAACTCCGCCAAACGCGCATAGAGCAAGGTGTAATCCGCATTGGCTTCATTTCGCAGCGCATTGGCGATCGAGAAGTACACTTCCGCAATCCCATCAGCTGCCGAGCCAACATGCGTGAATGGCAACACCTCGCCCGCCTCAAGACGCTCGCGCAGCATGCGCAGTTCCGGATCAAGGTCGGCCCCAAAGGCAGTGTCCAGACGCTGGATAGCCTCTTCATTGCGCTCTAGTTGAGACAGAATCTCCACTTCGCTCACAACCCCACGGCGGGTCGACTGCATGCCATTCATGGCACCTTCGAGGAAAATCGCATGTGCTCCCTCAAAGTCCCCTACAGATGCCAGAGCCAAAGCTTTGTGATAGGCCGCAAAGCCTCCAAGTCCTTGCTCCTTAGACACTTCGTCAAAAGCGGCGAGGGCTTCGGACATTGCCCCGCGGCCAATCTGCGCCCAGGCTTTCATCAGTCCGTCCACTAGGGGGCCAACCCCTGCACTTTCCAAACGCGCGGCCAGCTCGGCATAGTTTTCGTCCTCAACCAAGCCTGCGGTGATCGCCATCTCCGCTAGTTGGCTTTGATGCCCATCCGAATCCATCTTCCGCGCGATCGGCATCGCGCGATCGATCTGGCCAAGAGACAAAAACGCCAACACTGCGTTTTCCTGCAACAACGGGTTGCTCGGATCTTTGGTCAATGCGTCACTGTAATAGCGCGCTGCTTCGGTATAATCCGAGCCATAGCTCGCCTGTCGCGCAGCCAAGTAGGCCCCGGCCATGCTGTCCGCATGAACCGGCAAAGACGTGGTTGCCAATAGCGCGGTGATCGCCACTGTTTTTAGAAATTGACCGGCCACGTGAGACTCCCATGCACTGACTTTCCAGCAAAGGTAGTCGGGGGGCTGCCAACACGCAATGGGGCGACCCGTTGGCCGCCCCATGTTTTGGTAAAATTTCCGCGTGTTAGATCACATGTTCGGGTAGTTAGGCCCATCGCCACCTTGTGGCGTAACCCACGTGATGTTCTGGCTTGGATCTTTAATGTCGCACGTTTTGCAGTGTACACAGTTCTGGAAGTTCACAACAAAGCGAGGGTCTTTACCCTCCTCTTCGACCACTTCGTATACACCAGCGGGGCAATAGCGCTGTGCAGGCTCCGCAAACTTCGGCAGGTTCACCGAAACCGGCACACCGCCGTCGGCGAGACGCAGGTGACACGGCTGACTTTCTTCGTGGTTGGTCATCGAGAAGCTGACGTTTGTCAGGCGGTCAAAGGACAGCTTGCCGTCTGGCTTCGGGTATTCAATCGGCTTGTGTTTGCTGGCTTCCTCGGTCGCGTCGGCATCATTTTTGCCATGCTTGACGGTACCAAAAAGAGAGAAACCAAATGTGTTGGTCCACATGTCCAAGCCGCCAAGCATCAAGGAAGCTGTCAGACCCCATTTGGACCAGATCGGCTTCACATTGCGCACCTTCTTCAGGTCCTTGCCAATCGCACCGCTGCGCACCTCGGTTTCATATGCGGTAAGCTCGTCGCCAGAACGCTCAGCCTTGATCGCATCAAACGCTGCTTCAGCGGCCGCTTTCCCGGAAAGCATCGCATTGTGGTTGCCTTTGATACGCGGCACGTTGACCATACCCACGGAACAGCCCAGGAGCGCCACACCAGGCGCCACCATTTTCGGCATGGATTGATAGCCACCTTCCGAGATTGCCCGCGCGCCGTACGCAACCCGCTTGCCGCCCTCCAACAGCTCGGCAACCTTTGGGTGGTGCTTGAAGCGCTGGAACTCCATGTAAGGGAAGAGGTGTGGGTTCTTGTAGTTCAGGTGCACCACAAAGCCGACATACACTTGGTTATTTTCCAGGTGATAGATGAAGGACCCGCCGCCCGCGTTCTTACCCAGCGGCCAGCCCATCGTGTGGGTCACTTCGCCGAGATTGTGCTTGGCAGGGTCGATCTCCCAGATCTCCTTCATGCCAACGCCAAACTTTTGCGGTTCTTTGCCGTCCTGAAGATTGTATTTCGCAATCACCTCTTTGGCGAGGGACCCACGTACGCCTTCAGACAGGAACACGTATTTGCCGTGCAGTTCCATTCCTGGCTCGGTGTTTGGTCCGTAAGATCCATCTTCTTCCAAACCAAAGACACCGGCGACCACGCCTTTGACTTCACCATTGTCGCCATAAACCAGCTCAGAGCAGGCCATACCTGGGAAGATTTCAACTCCAAGCTCTTCCGCCTGCTCCGCCATCCAGCGGCAGACGTTGCCCATGGACACAATGTAGTTGCCGTGGTTGTTCATCAGCGGCGGCATCGGGAAGTTTGGCACGCGAATTTCGCCCGCCTCGCCCAGCATATAGAAATTATCTTCCTTCACCGGCGTGTTCAGCGGCGCGCCTTTGGCCTTCCAGTCAGGAATCAGCGCGTCCAAACCACAAGGGTCCAGAACAGCACCTGAAAGAATGTGCGCACCCACCTCGGACCCTTTTTCCAAGACCACAACATCAAGGTCCGCGTCCAATTGCTTCAGACGGATCGCTGCCGATAGGCCAGCAGGACCCGCACCAACGATGACAACGTCATACTCCATGGCTTCGCGTTCGATTTCCGACATTGGCTTCCCCTTTCGGATCGCTGGGTAATAATCTTTCGCACCTGCTAGCCCGACTATAATCAATACGTCAATCGGAACCCCACGACATTTCGCCCCATTTGCGTAATTTTGCGGCGGCACAACGTATTTCTACTTGCATTGTTTCCCCCTCTTGCATTTGAAAGAGGTCTCAGGGCACTCTGCCGTGCTAGTACATAAAACATACCCGCCGCCCGGCCTTTTAGGCGGCCAAAGACCAACGGGACCGCACCCATGGAAAAAATACCAATGACCCGCGCCGGGCACTCGGCGCTCGAAGCGGAATTGAAGCAGTTGAAAACGGTGGAACGCCCCGCGATCATCGAGGCGATTGCCTCTGCGCGCGAGCTAGGCGACCTGAAAGAAAACGCAGAATACCATTCTGCACGTGAAAAACAGGGGTTCATCGAAGGGCGTGTAAAGGAACTGGAAGCGGTGATTGGCCTGGCGGAAGTTATTGATCCAGCGTCCCTCTCCGGTGCTATTAAGTTTGGCGCAACCGTCACATTGGTGGACGAAGACACCGACGAAGAAAAGACCTGGCAGATTGTCGGCGAACATGAAGCCAATGTCGAAAAAGGCCTGCTCAACATCAAATCGCCCATCGCACGTGCTTTGATTGGCAAAGAAGAAGGCGACAGCGTCGAAGTCCGCACGCCGGGCGGCGAGAAAAGTTACGAAGTTCTCAGTATTTCTTATCAGTGAACCAGATAGTTAAGATGCGGCCCCGCATGACAGACGACACCGATTCCCAGCCAACGCCGCTGGGCATCTATGACAAACCAAACGGCCCCAAAGTCACTTCAATCGAGTTGATTGCGGTGGGCCTAAGCTTTGTTTGGCTGGTGGGGTCTGTGGTGTTTTTCCTGGTGCTGGAGCACAATCCGGTTGATGGCAGCAGCGGCCTGCAGTTCCTCATGACGCTATTGGCAGTCTTCATGCCGGTTGCGATGATCTGGGTGGCGGCCACAGCTGCGCGGTCTTCCCGCGTTATGCGCGAAGAGAGCGCCCGCTTGCAGGCGGCGATCGACGCCATGCGCCGCACTTATGTCAATCAGGCTCAGGGCGTGCAGGCACAGCAAGGCGTGGAGCCTTCGGTCGCGAAGAAGCTCGACGAGATTGCGGCGGCGACGCGGAAAACGGAAACTGCGCTGGCGACTTTTTCGTCGAGCCGCGACCGTGATGATGGCATCCGCAAATCACAGGAAGCCGAGCCTGTGAAGGACGACCAGGCGGATCAGGGCACCCTGGCCTTGGGAACACCTGCTGAAGAACTGTCCCCGCCTCTGCCCCGTTCAGATTTCATCCAAGCCCTGAACTTCCCGGAAAACGCCGATGATGCCGAAGGCTTTGCCGCGTTACGCAAAGCGCTGCGGGACCGTCAAGCGGCCCAACTGATTCAAGCCAGCCAGGATGTTCTGACGCTACTGAGTCAGGACGGCATCTACATGGACGACCTGCGCCCAGACTTAGCACGCCCGGAAATCTGGCGCCGGTTTGCAAGTGGCGAACGTGGGAAGCCAATTGCGGCCTTGGGCGGTGTGCGTGACCGCAGTTCGCTGGCGCTGGCTGCAGGTCGCATGAAACAAGACCCGATCTTCCGCGACGCCGCGCATCACTTCTTGCGCCGTTTTGATAAGTGCTTTGTGGAGTTTGAAGAAACCGCATCAGACGCGGACATTGCGGCCCTCTCGGAAACCCGCACCGCCCGCGCCTTTATGCTGCTAGGCCGCGTGGCCGGGATCTTCGACTAAAAAAGGCGCGCCATCGAGCGCCTTTTTCACATCTACAGCCCAAACGCGGAGTAAGGGTAGTAAAGCACCTCCGTGCCCTCCTCTACGTCCATGGCGTCGTCTGGTAGCTCCACCAACCCTTCAGCCCAGCTCAACCCACTGATCCGCCCGGAACCTTCGGATTTGAACACCTCCGCCCGCCCGTCCCGCAAGCGCGCGCGCAGATATTCGCGCCGCCCAGCTTTCTTGGACTTTGCAAAAGCCGCGGGTACCCGTTGCGCCACCGGTTCCTGCCATCCGGCACCGCCCAAAGCGTCCATAGCGGGTTTGGCGAAAATCAACGTGCAAACCTTTGCCGCCACAGGGTTGCCCGGCAAGCCAAACACAGGCGTGCCAGCCCACATCCCCAGAGCCAATGGACGGCCCGGTTTGATTGCCAGCCGCCACAGCGTCATGGAACCGGTTTCATTGAGCAAGGCGGACATGTGGTCCTCATCGCCCGCAGAGGCACCGCCGGAAGTCAGGATCATATCCGCAGAACTTGCAGCTTCATCCAAGAAACTTTTTAAGGCGTCACGATCATCCGGCGCGCGGCCCATGTCTATGGGCTCAAAACCAAATTGGGCGATCATAGCAAGCAGCATGGGGCGGTTCGCGTCAAAAATCTGATCTGGCCGCGCGTCCTGACCTGGCTCCGCCAACTCGTCTCCGGTGGAAACCACCGCCACACGCAAGCGCTTGAACACCAACAGCTGTGACACGCCTGTTGCGGCCGCCAAGGCCAGATCGGCAGGCGTAATGCGCTGGCCTTTGGCGAGGATGACACCGCCGACGGCTACGTCCTCCCCTGCCTTTCGGGTATTGCTGCCTTTTTTGAGCGGACCGTGAAAGGCAATTGCCGTGCCATCGGTGGTCACGTCTTCTTGCAGGATCACAGTGTCCACGCCTTCAGGCACGGTGGCCCCTGTGAGGATGCGTACAGCGTGAGCGGAAGGCAGTTCTCCTTCAAACGGGTCACCCGCAGCTGATCGACCTGCCACCAATGGCAGCGTTTGCGGCCCTTCAATGATATCGGCATGATGCAGCCCGTAGCCATCCACCGCAGAGTTCGGCTGTGGCGGATTGGACCGCCGCGCGACAACATCCTCTGCCACGATCCGGCCCAAGGCTGCAAACAGCGGGACCGTTTCCGTGTCAACACATACATGAAGTCGTTCCTTTAGAAGCGTCAGGGCTTCAGACACAGGCGTCCAATGCGTGTCCGCGGGCAAAGAAAAACAATCGTTTTTCAGAGGCGGCGGCACCAGTTCATTTTGCTTGGACATATGGGCCTCCTAACCGGCGGGTGACGCGCTCATCCCCAAGTCAGACAGAATAAAATCAGCAATTGCCTTTGTATCGTTCAAGTCAAATACCGGTTTGTCGTTTTCCAGCGCCACGTCGCTGGCAATTGCGCGAATGGTCGGATCTTCCGGCGAAATCAGCGCGTTGCCGGTCTCCTGACGATGCGCTTCGACCTTGGGGTGGGCATCCCGTTTATAGCCTTCCACCAGCACCAGATCGACATCTGAGAGCTTGGTGAGCAGGTCCTCAAGCGTTGGCTCATCTTCATCGCGCAACTCATGCATCAACGCCCAGCGGCTTTTGGACGCCAACAAGACCTCCCGCGCCCCAGCCACCCGATGGCGGTGGCTGTCCTTACCCGGGTGATCCACGTCAAAGCTGTGATGCGCATGTTTGACTGTGGACACACTAAAGCCGCGCCCCGTGATTTCGGTCACCAAACGTTCCATCAACCCGGTTTTGCCCGAATTTTTCCACCCGACAACGCCATAGATTTGCATTGTTATTCCATCTCTCCAGCAATCCGGCGCGCCTCTTCAAGATCTTCCGGTGTATTCACATTAAAGAAAGGGTCTATCCCGCTTTGCACAAAGGCGGCTTGACCTGCATCATGTTTGTCCGTCCAGATCACAACTTTTCTCAAGCCTGCTTCCAAGGCTGCCCTCAAGTCCTCCCGCAGAGCCACGGGCCAGAGCCCAAAGGTCGGCTGTCGCCAGAGTTTGCCGCCCGGCTTTCCCGAAGCGGCCAAGGCGAGCGGATGCGGGCTGGCTTCAGAAGCCAGCAAGAGTTGTGGCACCAAATCACAGGGGAAGAATGGCGTGTCGGCTGCGGCCGTCACAATCGCATCCGCCCCCTGCTCTGCCGCCCAGTCCAGACCGGCCAACACACCAGCCAAAGGCCCAGGAAACTCCGCCAGAGAGTCCGGAATTACAGGTAGTTCCAGATCCGCAAACCGCGCTGGGTCGCCATTGGCGTTGAGCGCCATGCCAGCCACCTGTGGCTCCAAACGGTCGATCACGTGCTGCAAAATGGTATTGCCACCTAAGGCCAAGCGGCCCTTATCGCCACCGCCCATGCGGGTGGCCTGGCCTCCCGCCAAAATCACGCCAAGGGGTTGTTTCATCGACCATATCCCCCTTTACGCGCGTGCTTTTTGCCCTCGTCCGGCACACTGGCTGGATCAACATCGCGCAGCAAGCGCTCCTCGCCACTGAGGCAGACAAAACGCTGGCCTCGCATCCGGCCAATTACGGTAAGCCCCACTTGGCGCGCGATCTCCACGCCCCAAGCGGTGAACCCGGAACGAGATGCAAGAACGGGAATGCCCATCAAGGCGCATTTGATCACCATCTCGGACGTGAGCCGACCGGTGGTGTAGAGCATCTTATCCGCCGCTACTTCTCCGTGCTGAAACATCCACCCAGAGATTTTGTCGACCGCATTATGCCGGCCAACGTCCTCCATATAGACCAACGGCCGCGCGCCTTGGCAGAGCACAGTGCCATGAATGGCACCGGCCTCCAGATACAGCGACGGCGTGCGATTGATGGTATTGGCGAGCGCATAGAGGTCGCTGGTTTTGACCTGCGTCTGAGGCAGCTCTACCCCTTCCAAGCCTTCCATCATGTCGCCAAAAACGGTGCCCACGGCACAGCCCGATGTACGGGTCTTTTTCTTGAGTTTCTCTTCGTGATTGGTCTCTGTTTCGGTGCGCACGACAACCACTTCGAGCTCTTCATCATAGTCCACCCGCGTGACAACATCACCGTCGCGCAACATGCCCTGATTGCGCAGAAAACCAACCGCCAGATACTCCGGATAGTCGCCAATGGTCATGGCTGTCACGATTTCCTGGCTGTTGAGGTAAATCGTCAGAGGCCGTTCTTCTACAACGGAAATTTCGGTTTCCTGCCCAAGGTGATCCACGCCAGTGACGGCGCGGGTCAAGCGTGGCGCTTTGGGATCAGGGGCAATCAGATATTGTGCCAAGTCCGGCGCGTCTGCCATGGGTGTCCTCCGTTGATTAGTGGGCAAACTAGTGATGATTTTTTTGTATTGCCACCATCAAAAACTTTGCTGCGACCTTGCGTTCACAACGCTTGCGCAGCCGTGGCCAACTCGCTACCCCGACTAAGGTACATTTCAGCGAGGCTTTTATGGCGTCATATTGGGATAGATCCACCTTCTGGCGCGGCTTCCGGGATGGGTTGCCGTTTGTGCTGGTGGTCGGGCCGTTTGGCATGTTGTTTGGCGTTGTGGCCACCGAGGCAGGACTGCCTTTGGTGCAGGTCATGAGCTTTTCGATTGTGGTGATCGCAGGTGCCGCGCAGTTCACAGCGCTGCAGTTGATGGCGGACAATGCGCCAACCATTGTGGTGATCGCCTCAGCACTGGCAGTGAACCTGCGGATGGCGATGTACTCGGCCTCTATGACGCCGCACCTTGGGCCGTTGCCAGTGTGGCGGCGGGCGTTAGTAGCTTATAGTCTGGTAGATCAAAGCTATGCGCTTTCGGTCATGGAATATGAGAAGCGTCCGGAGATGACGCTGGCGCAAAAAACCTCTTATTTTGCAGGGGTTATCGCGCCGGTTCTGCCAAATTGGTACCTTGCAACGCTGGTAGGTGCTTTAGTGGGACAGTCCATTCCAGACAGCTTTGCGCTCGATTTTGCGGTGCCCATCACCTTCCTTGCGATGATTGGTCCAATGCTGCGCACCAAGGCGCATGTTGCGGCGGCAGTGGTCTCGGTCATCTGCGCGCTGCTCTTCGCCTTCCTGCCCTGGAACCTGGGCCTGATCGCGGCAGGGATTGCAGGTATGATGACTGGGGCCTTTGTGGAATTGCGCACCGAAAACAGGGACATGGCATGAGTGAGAGCACAACCGTCTGGGTGATCATTGTCGCCATGGGGATGGGCAGCTTTGGGTTGCGCTTCCTGTTTTTGGGCGTGATCGGCGACCGGGAATTGCCTGAGTGGGTGCTGCGCCATTTGCGCTATACGGCTGTGGCTGTACTGCCAGGGCTGGTGGCACCACTTGTGCTGTGGCCTGCGGCAACGGAAGGGCAACCGGACCCAGCGCGGCTGGCGGCGGCGGCAGTGACGCTTGGCGTGGGCTATGCCACTAAGAACGTTTTGGCGGCGATTTTCAGCGGCGCGGCGGCGTTGTTTCTGGGGCTGTATTTCCTCTAAAATCCACGTCGGTATTGCGTCGGTATCACGGCTGTTTTGCGACTGTGGCGATGCGCGCACAAAAAAGCGCCCCTTGGGGCGCTTCTGTGCATCATTTTCGAGATCTTACTGACGTTCGTATTCCGGGACAAAGGCGGCGAGCACCTTGGACTTGTCGTCGTCGTCGTACTCAAACAGACGATCATAGGTCGCGCCTTTGTCGGCAAAGTAGTCCATCAACTTGCGCGGATAATAAGACTGCGGCGCATCCTCAAAACCCGGCAAGGTCTTCAACAGCGCAGAGGTAGATTTTGCACATTGTGCCTCGGTCACCGGACCCAGCGACTCGGCGCCGCGCAGGGCCATCTCCGCAACCTGCGGGCTCACGTCGATGGACTGCACCACCACATGGTAGGTCTCGCGCGCATGAAAGCGGGTGTACTGATCCACCATATAAGGTGTCATGCCGTAGACCACATCGTTTTTTGCAACGATCGCGTCCTCTTTGCGGAAGGAGCCAGCCGGGTCAAACGCCACGCGCTGGCTGCCATTGATCATCAACGAGGTATGCGCGCCGGAGCCGCTCTCGTTGGAGATCATGGTGTAGAGCGTCAGCTGTTTAGGGCCGTCATGCACATAACGCGCGGCCTCCACAGCGGCGTCCGGCGAGTTGCTGGACGCCGGATTGCGCACCGAACAGGCCGACACTGAAGCGACCAGCGCCACAAGCGCCAAACCACGTACCAAAACATTCATACCTGAGAACCCCGGCGAGACGCGATCAGCTGTTGAACAGCGCCAGGAAAATCAAAACGGCAATCGCGGCAACCGACACGTAGGTGGACCATTTGATAAAGCCTTCAAATGCTTTTTCCTGTGCTTCGATGTTCATCGAGCCGTGCTTGTGTTCTGCCATCTGGGTAATCCTTCCTGTTGCTAGAGCGCTGGATAGCTGATTCATCTGGCCCTGTCACCCACTCAGGTGTCGCAGGGTGGTGCATAGCGTTTAGGCGCTGTCTTTCTTCAGCCCCTCGGCCAATCGGAAACCAATCCGGGAGGGGGCCTCGCCAGTGTCTTTCTGTTTTGGCAAAGCCCGAAGCATGACGTTGAGCTGGCTAACGTGCTGCACCAATTGGGTTTTGATGCCGCTGCTGTCGGTGCCATAAAAGGTCACGATATCTGGATCAAAGAAGCCCATGCCCTCGATGCGCAACACACCCGCTTCGCCGCCGACAAAGCCCATGGCCACTTCGTGCTCGTTATCGAGCTGCTTTTCGAAGTTCTGAATGTAGAGGATCAGGCGTTCATAGGCCCATTCCGCCGCACTTTTCTGTTTCACCGGCTGTTTGGCGATGTCGTCGGGCACCGCAACGGTTTCCGCATCAGGGTCAGAATGCACCTCGTACAAGCGTGGCAAAGCCTCCGCTTCGATGGCTTCCGCGGTGGTTTTGATCTCATCAGTCATAGGTGTTCGCGCCTGTCAGTCTATTCGTTGCCACAGATACGCGCCGTCTTCGCGCGTCGTGCGGCTTGCAGCGCCAACTTGGTAAAGATGGTTGAGATGTGCAAGGGCTTCGACCAAAGCAAGACCGTAAGCCCCCCCATCAATTTGGCGTTTGAACAGCGGAAGGAAGCACTCTGCGGCGGTTTGTGGCGTGTCCAGATGCTCCAACAGGCGCTTGAGTGCACCGTGGTGGTTTTCGATCAGTTGCTTCATCCGCAAAGGCGCACCGGTGAAGGGCAGCTTGTGCCCCCCGAGGATCAGTTGATCGTCCCGGGCATATTGCTTGAGACGTTCGCAGGCTTCGAGCCAGTCGGCAACCGGATCGGCCTCGGGTTCGGTCGCGTAGACGCCAATGTTGGAGCTGATCGAGGGCAGAATTTGATCGCCCGACAGCACAAGGTTGTCATCCTGGGACCAGAAGGTGGCGTGCTCCGGCGCATGGCCGTTGCCGATATGTACGGTCCATCTGCGACCGCCCATCTCGATCACGTCATCCTGCTTGATGCGTTTGAAACCCAGAGGCATCGGCGCGACGACGTCGGCAAAATTGAACGGGCGTTCGCTGGCACGTTGGTTGTAGATTTCCTCGTCCATGCCGCAGGCGCGATAGAAATCCAGCGTTTCCTGACGTGGCACCGCCTGTTCGTCCAGTTGCAGCATGCGCGCAAAGAGCCAAGCCGTACGGGTGGTCCAAAGGCTGGCGCCGTGCTCGGTTTGGAACCAACCGGCGAGGCCAACATGATCGGGGTGGTGGTGGGTGACCACAACGCGCGAGATCGGTTTGCCGCCCAGCGGACCGGCCATCAGGGTTTCCCAGATGGCGCGGCCACGTTTGCTGTCAAAGCCGGTGTCGACAATGGTCCAGCTGTCGCCTTCGTCCAACGCGTAGATGTTGACGTGGTCGAGCTTCATCGGCAACGGCAGGCGCATCCAGAGGACACCAGTGGCCACTTCGATGGCCTCCCCCTCCGCCGGAGGGGTGTCCCATGGGTAGCGAATGCCTGCCGCGCCGTCTTTCATCAGGCTGCGCCCAGATCTTCTGGCGTGATCGCATAGAGGTCATCTGCGCCCTGCATCGCGTGCACCAGCACACCGGCGTGTTCCGGCAGCAGGCGCTGCATGTAGAAACGGGCCAGGCGCGTGCGTGCGCCGTCGCCGCCTTCGGCAATGGCGGCGCGCAGGTGGAAGTAGCCGCCCAGCACGCGAGCAAAGCCGCGCAGGAAGGGCACGGAGCCGGCAAAGCGGTCGTTCATGTTGCCTTGCGCAACCATCCATTCGGTGGCTTCGCGCAGGGTCTCGGTGGCCTGCCACAGCGGCTCGGCCAAATCAGACATGCTCTCGCGGACTTTTTCAGCGCAATCTTCGATTTCATCAAGCAGCGCATAGGCGGCGTCGCCCCCGTCCATCAGCTTGCGGGCCACGAGGTCCATGGATTGGATACCGTTGGTACCCTCATAGATCGCTGTCACGCGCACATCGCGGGAATACTGCGCCGCACCGGTTTCCTCGATGAAGCCCATACCGCCGTGGACTTGCACACCATCTTCAGAGACCTTGATGCCCACATCGGTGCCGAAGGCCTTAGCAATCGGGGTCAGAAAGGCGGCGCGGGCTTTCCAATCCTTGTCACCGGTGGCGGTGCCCATGTCGATCGCCACGGCACAGGCCATTTCGATGGCGCGGGCGGCAAAGATGTCTGCCTTCATACCGGCCAGCATGCGGCGCACGTCAGCGTGGTCCACAATGGTGCCGCCGCCTTCAACCGGAGTGCGGCCCTGTTTGCGCTCCATCGCGTAGTCCAGCGCCTTCTGGTAGGCGCCTTCCGCAGCGCCAACACCCTGACCGCCCACACCCAGACGGGCGTTGTTCATCATGGTGAACATGCATTTCATGCCGTCATGCGCGTCGCCTACGAGCCAGCCTTTGGCGCCATCAAACTGCATCACCGCCGTAGGGGAGCCGTGCAGACCCATTTTGTGCTCCAGACTCACCACTCCCAGAGTGTTGGCCACGCCGGGGTTGCCGTTTTCATCCGGGATGTATTTCGGCACTATGAAGAGGCTGATGCCTTTGGTGCCGGGCACGCCATTGGGCAGACGGGCCAGCACGAGGTGGCAGACGTTGCCGGTGAAGTCGTTGTCGCCCCAGCTGATGTAAATTTTCTGACCTGTCACGGCGTAAGAGCCGTCGCCATTGGGCTCGGCTTTAGAGCGCAATGCACCGACATCGGAGCCTGCGGCAGGCTCGGTCAGGTTCATGGTACCAGCCCATTCACCGGTGATCAGCTTTTCCAGATAGGTGGCTTTGATCTGCTCAGAGGCATGATGCTCTAGCGCTTCGATCTGGCCTTGGGTCATCAGCGGGTTGAGTTGCAGCGACAGGCAACCAGCCGCCATCATCTCATTCACCGCGGTGGTGATGGTGTGGGGCAGACCCATGCCGCCGTATTCCGGCGAGGCGGAAGTGGAAATCCAGCCGCCTTCGGCAATGGCTTTGTAGGCTTCGGCAAAACCTAGAGAGGTGCGCACAACGCCGTTTTCCAGAACCGCCGGGGTCAGATCGCCGTTGCGGTTGATCGGCGCCATGACCTCCTCAACCATCTTGCCCGCTTCCAGCAGGATCGCCTCGGTGGTGTCGCGGTCCGCGTCGGCAAAGCGCTCGGTGGAGGTGACTTTTGCAAAATCCACCACGTGGTCAAAAAGGAACTGAATATCGGTTACTGGGGCGCGAAAGGGCATCGGTCTCTCCGGCAGGCTTGGCATTACTTGCGGCTGCTTGTATGCAGCTTTGGGCCTTACGATAAGGGCCTTGTTGAACCGATCACAGAAAAACGCAGCGTCACAGGAGCGCCCCGTGGACACAGAACCCCTCTCCCCCGACGCCACTGGCTTTGCGCGCGCAGCATCGGTTTTGCAGGGGGGCGGATTGGTGTCTTTCCCGACGGAAACGGTATACGGGCTTGGCGCAGACGCGCGTCAGGACAAAGCTGTAGCGCGGATTTTTGAGGCCAAAAACCGCCCCACTTTCAATCCGTTGATTGTGCACGTGGCGGATGTGGCTGCGACAAAACGCTACGTGCATTGGAATGACATGGCAGACCGTCTGGCCGCCGCCTTCTGGCCCGGGCCGCTCACCCTTGTGCTGCCACTGCGAGATGATTCTGGATTGTCGCTACTTGTGACGGCCAACCTGCCAACCTTGGCGATCCGCGTGCCGGAACACCCGGTGGCGCAAGCTTTGCTGTCCACATTTGACGGGCCAGTGGCCGCACCGTCCGCCAATCCATCGGGCAAAATCAGCCCCACCCGCGCGCAGCATGTGATCAATGGCCTATCCGGTCGGATCGAGGCTGTGGTGGACGGCGGCGACTGTGGGGTTGGCGTGGAAAGCACCATTCTGGGCCTGTTTGACGAGCCCACTTTGTTGCGCCCCGGTGGGTTGCCACAGGAAGCAATTGAAGCCGCTCTGGGACGTCCGGTTGTGATCCGCTCGGAAGCTGATCCGCTTATGGCACCGGGGCAAATGCTGTCTCACTACGCGCCTGGCGCGTCGGTGCGCCTGAACGCGGTCGAGATCGTGAACGGCGAGCGCCTGTTGGGGTTTGGCAAGGTTGATGGAGCGACTTTGAACCTCAGCGCAGCCGGCGATTTGACCGAAGCCGCCGCCAACCTATTCCACCACCTGCACGCGCTGGACGCCGATGGCGATGCGCCTATTGCGGTCTCGCCCATTCCGGACCATGGACTTGGGCGCGCAATCAATGACCGGCTGCGCCGCGCGGCTGCACCCCGGGATACATAAAATAGAAAAAGGACTTACGCGTGTCCTGCCGCGGAGCTGAGCGTTAGCGGATCCACCCCAATGCTCTTAAGCGCCTCGGCCCATTTGTCCGAGTTCTTGGTGTCAAAGACAATCTGATCGGTGGCATCCGCAATCAGCCAACCATTGTCGCTGATCTCGTTTTCCAATTGCCCTGGCCCCCAGCCGCTGTAGCCCAGCAAGGTGAGCGCCTTATGCGGCCCCAAATCCTGCGCCATGTCGTCGAGAATGTCCTGTGTTGTGGTCAGGGCAAAGGTCGCGCCAACTTCGAGATTAGACAGGTCGGATTTGTATTCTGGCGAATGCAGCACAAAGCCACGCCCGGTTTCAACTGGGCCGCCAAAATGCAGAGAAGAGGCCGACTCAGGGGATTTGGGTTTGATCGAGAGCTGCTCAAACAAATCCGAAAGCTTCACGCCATCAATCGCCTTGTTCACGATCAACCCCATGGCGCCATCTGACGAATGTGCACAGAGGAACACCACCGAATGGGCAAAACGCGGGTCACTCATGCCAGGCATGGCGATGAGCAGCTGTCCGGTTAAATCCATTTGTGTGTCAGTGTCTTGTGTCGTGTCCAAGGGGACCTCATACGTTGAATGTCGACGTCTTCTTTCAACATGTGTTTCCCAGAGAGTAGACGCAAGAGGTAAGCAAACTGTTTCAATCGCTCTCGGTTTTCTGATCGGATTGTGAGTTGGATTTTAACCCGGTTTGGCCCATGTGTGGGGCATGAAGACACACTCCCTCCTCCCCTCGCTGGCGCTAGCCGCGCTGATCGCCCCTGCCCTTTTGCCTGCAAGTGCATCTGCGCAATCCTTTGATCAGGTGGTGCAGGCCGAGGTTTTGCCCGGCTGGCGCGACGCGGAGGGCAACCATATGGCGGCGGTGAAGATCACCCTGAACCCCGGCTGGAAGACCTATTGGCGCGCGCCGGGGGACGCGGGCATTCCACCGCAGATCACCTGGAGCGGATCGCGCAATATGGGCAGCGTGGCGCTGGAGTGGCCTACACCGGAAGTGTTTAACCAAAACGGCATGCGCTCGATTGGCTACAGTGATGAACTTGTGTTGCCGGTGCGGATTGCGCCGAAAGATGCAGGCAAGCCGGTGCGGTTGAAAGCCACGTTGGATATAGGTGTTTGCCGCGATATCTGTGTGCCGCAACGCCTAAAAGTGAAAGCAGAGCTGCCGCCCAGTGGCGCGCGCGATGCGGAGATTACAGCGGCGCTGGTGGATCAGCCGTTAACGGCACGCGAAGCCGGCGTCGGCAAAGTGACTTGCAAACTGTCGCCAACCTCAAACGGTGTGGCGCTAAAGGCGACCATTCACATGCCCAGCGCTGGCGGTTCTGAAGTGGCGGTGGTGGAAACCGCCGATCCCCATGTCTGGGTGGCGGAAGGCACCACCAAACGCCAGGGCGGCGCATTGGTGACCGAAACCGAGATGATGCATGTGGACGCCAGTTCTTTCATGGTGAACCGCGCCGATCTGCGGTTCACCGTGCTGGGTGCCAACCATGCGGTGGATATTATTGGCTGCTCAGGCTGATGCTGATTTGTTGCGTCCGCGCAGCATCATCCAGGCGACGCCGACCAAATAGCCTCCGAACGAAATTAACCATGCCCCGACGAGGAACAGCAACAGCGCTGGGAAAGTGCTGTTGAAGGTTTCCGTGGGCAGGCCAGCTTGCGCCAGAAGCGGATGAATCTCACCGTTCAGCAACACCCAGCCGAAAGTTGCCACCAGCCATGCAGCGATAACTGTTGCACACAAGAGCACGCCAGCGCGTATGCCTTTGGCACGGGGGGCGCGGCGCAGGGCCTGCATCTGGCGGGTGACATCATACTGGATCGCCACCAAAGCCGGCACCACCAGAAGCACAAGCAACATGCCAAAACCCAACCCGTAGACCAGTGTGATCACGGTAGGTTTGAGAAACTGCGCCTGCGCGCTGCGTTCAAACAGCAGAGGAGCAAGGCCCAACACGGTGGTGGCCGTGGTTAGGAACACTGGGCGCAATCGGTCGGCGGCGCCGTCAATGATCGAAGGGATCACCCCGCGGTCTTTGGCGTAGTCGTCAATTGTGGTGATCAGCACGATGCTGTCGTTGATGATGATGCCGGTCATGCCCAGCAGGCCAACAACCGTGAACATCGACAGCGGCACGTTGTGCCACCAATGGCCATAGATCGTACCGACCAGACCAAAGGGAATGATCGCCATAACCACCATAGGGCGGGTCCAGCTTGAGAACACCCAGGCCAGCACCAGATAGATGCCGGCAAGACAAAGGATCAGTCCTGAGCGGGCGTCATTGAGGAACTCGTCTTCCTGCTCCGCCAAGCCTGCGAGTCGCCATTCGACCTGCTTTTCGCTGGCAATGGTCGGTAGAATGTCGCTGCGCAGCTGTTCCAGGATGGCTTCGGCGCGGGCCGGGTCATCCTCAGAGATATCGCCGGTCACAGAGATCAGGCGCACGCCGTTTTCACGGCGCACGGTGGAGAAGCCGGTGCGACTTTGCACGGTCACAACATCTGCGAGCGGCACGTAAGCCCCGTTTGGGGTGCGCATCAGGCTGCCTTCTAGGAAGTCTGCGGTGAGTTCCCCTTCGGGCAGCTCAATGCGGATCGCGGCGCTGCGGGGGCCGTCGGGATAGGTGGCAGCTTCGATGCCGTTGAGGCGATGGCGCAAGACCTTACCTAGGGCGTCAATGGAAAAGCCCAGCGCGCGACCTTGCGGGGTCAGCTCTAGGATCAGCTCTTCTTTGTCGTAACTGAGGTTGTCCTCGACGGCGGAGACCTCACCAAACTCTTCCAGCGCGGTTTTTAAGGCTTCGCTGGCGGATTTGAGCGTTTCGCTGTCAGCGCCGGAGAACTGTACGTCCAGCGCATCACCGCCGGGACCGGAGCGCCAGCCTCGGAAGCTGATGGTTTCCACCAAGGGGTGGCGCGCGACACGGTCTTGCAGCTCGCCGACGAAGGCAAAGCTGGAATAGGGGCGCAGGTCGGCATCGATGAGTTCAATGGCAATGCTGCCCAGCAGATCAGGATCAAGGCTCTCTGAGCCGGGAATGGAGCGGCCGGAGTTACCGCCTATCTCCGCAATGACATAGTCCATAGGGTTGGTACCAAACCGCTCCTCGTAGTCTTTGCCCAATTCTTCTGTGGCCCGTTGCATCTCTTTCATCATCGCCAGGCTGTCGGCGCGAGAGGCGCTTGGCAGCATGGCGAAGTTACCGGTCACCGAGCCGCGTTCCGGCGCGTTGAAAAAGCGCCATTTTACGTCACCGCCTATGAACAGCGCCGCTTGCGTGGCCAGAGCAACCACGGCCACCGCCATGACAGGATACCGTGCCCAGATCACAAAGCGCATGAAGGGGCGGAACAGAGTTTCGCGCACCCAGCGGAAGCCGCGGTTCACCACGCGGGAGGGCACATCGTACCAATGCTCTTTGGCGGAGTTTTTAATGGCATGTGCCATGTGGTGTGGCAGGATCAGGAAGCATTCGACCAGAGACGCCATCAGCACCACAATCACTGTGAACGGGATGTCCGCAATCAGATCGCCAAAGCGACCGCCAATAAAGGTTAGGCCAAAGAAGGCAATCACGGTGGTGATGGTGGAGGAAAACACCGGCAGCGACATGCGTTTGGCGGCGTTTTCGGCCGCTACAAATGGTGTCTCATTGAGGCGGCGCGCGCGGGCGTCGGCGTGTTCTCCCACCACAATTGCATCGTCGACCACAATACCGAGTGTGATGATCAGGCCAAACAGCGAGATCATATTGATCGTGAGCCCGGCCGCATACATCAGAGCTACGGCGGCAAACATCGCCGTTGGAATACCAGCGGCCACCCAGAAGGCCGTGCGGGCATTCAGGAACAAGAACAACAGCACGATCACCAGAGCCAGCCCCATCAGACCGTTGTCAATCAACAGGTTCAAACGTCCGGTAATCGCCTCTGAGCGGGTGCGGATCAGCTCGATTTTCACGCCTTGCGGCAAGGTCGCCTGCATCTCGGCTGCAACATCTTCAACCACCGCCTGCATCGCAATGGCATCCCCGGCCTCTGTCCGATCTACACGAACTGAAATTGCTGGATCTTCGCCAACAAAATAGGTGCGGTTGCGATCCACGCCCTCAACGCGCAGAGTGGCCACGTCGTCCACGGTCAGTTTGGTGCCATCGGAATTGGAGCGCAGCACAATGCCGGCGATCTCATCCGGGGCGCGTTTTTCCACCCCTGTGCGCACACGAGCAAAGGCCCCCGTTACGTCGCCAGCCGGGTCTGCGTTGACCTCTTGCGCCACGGCCTGCGCGATTTGCTCCATGGAGATGTCGTGGGTGATCAGATCCACAGAGGATACTTCGACAATGGTCTGCCGTTCAGCCAAGCCGCGAATGGTGGTGCGGGTGACACCCTCGGTATAAAGCCGCGCGACAAATTCATCGGCAAATCGCGCGATCTGATCAATGTCCACAGGACCGGTGATGACCACATCGGTGACACGATCACGCCAAGCGCCGCGCCGGACCGTTGGGTCTTCAGCTTCAGTTGGCAAGGTGTTTACCGCGTCCACGGCAACTTGGACGTCATCGGTCGCGCGGGCCATATCCCAGCCGGGCTCAAAATCCAGCGTGATGCGGGCGCTGCCCTCGGTGGAGCGCGAGGCGGTGCTCTCCACACCTTCCACAGCAAGCAGGGCAGGCTCCATCACCTGTACAATCGCCGCATCGACATCTTCGGCCCCTGCCCCCTCCCAGACAACCGAAACTGTCACTTTGTCAACAATCACATCCGGAAAGAACTGCGCCCGCATGCGTGGCATAGCGGCGATTCCCGCCAATATCAGCACCACCAAAAGCAGGTTGGCGGCGGTGGCGTGGCGGGTGAAGTAGCTCAGAATGCCGCTGGCGCGGTCGCCGATTTCCCGCATGGCTTAGCCCCCCATCCGGCTGCGCAGGCGTTCCACCATACGCGCGGGCACTTCCGGTTGGCTGAGCGCCTGCAACATGCGTTTTTTGGCGTCTGACGGAATGCGCCCATTGGCCTCAATTGCGGCGACAAACTTGGCGCGCTCCTCCTCACTCAAGGCGACCATGGCTGGGGCGTCGGGGATTTTTTCCTCACCGGTCAGGGGCTTCACCGCGATGCCTTCACCCAAAAGCGGTGTGCGACGCGACACCACCTGTTGCCCTGCCAAACCACGTCCGCGCACCAACACGTCGTCGCCTTGCCGGCGCACAAGGCGGACTTTTTGGGTGGTCAAGCGGTTGCCTTCGCCCACAACCAGCACCTCATGGGCGGCGTTGATCGCGGTGGCAGGCAAACGCACAACGTCTTCCAACTCGGGTTCGCGTACGCGCACGGTGACAAAATCGCCGGGCTTCAGGCCGCGCGGGCCATCAAGGCGGGCATAAAGTACGCGCCCGGTTTGGCCTTCGCCCACGGCGGCGGCATCGCGGGTAATCACACCAGTTGCCGTCAGGTCTGCACCCAGTACATCCATAGCCACTTTGACTTCCGCGCGTTGCAGGTTGTTGGCGTCATCCAAAAGCCGTGCGTATTGCGTGGTGGACACACGGAAAGCCACTTCCAGAGCTTGTGCATCGATCAAAGTCGCAAGGCGTTCGTTCATAGAGACCAAACCGCCCTGCACGATGTTGACCTCCGACAGCGTGCCGGAGAAATCCGCGGTGATGATGGTGTCGTCGAGGTCTTTCTGCGCCTCGGCCAGCAGGATCTTGGTGCGGTCCAGGCGGGTTTTGGCCTGATCCACGCGGGCCTCAGCCTGTGCCAAAGCACGGCGGTTGGACAAGACAGACTGACGCGCGGCGGCTTGCGCCAGCTCAGCCACTTCGACAGCAGCCGCGGTGCCCACGCCACGCTCTTGTAGGTCGATCTGGCGATCAAAGGCTTTTTGGCGCAAACCCAACTGCGCCTCGGCGGATTTCAGTTCGTCCTGCGCCAAGATCAGCGTGCGGTCCGCGTCGCGCTGTTCCGCTTCTGCGTCCAGAAGGTCCGCAGCGATGCGGTCCAAGGCATAGCGGGCCTTGGTGGGGTCAATTTTGGCGAGCACTTCGCCCGCTGAGACATTGGCACCGTCCTCAAAATTCTCGGATAGGAAAATCACCGTGCCTGCGGCAGCGGCGCGGACTTCCAAAGAGCGGCGGCTTTGCACCTCACCAAAGGCGACCAATTCCGGTGTCTCTGCGCCGGGCTGTGCGGTTTTTACATTGACCGTAAAGACACGCTCGCGCGCAGGCGGACCTTTGCTGTCGCGGGCCATACGCTCTTCGACAGCGTTAAAAACAAGGCTGCCCGCATAAAGGATCAAAGCCACTGTAGCGGAGAGCAAAAACAGCCCCGTCAGACTTTGCCGCAAAAATCTCATCTGCCTCGCCTCCCAGCGTCGGTGGTATGGTCCATGATGCGCTTGCCCGGGTCAAAAGCCAAGGCACGCATAGGTGATACGGACAGGTGCAAACGTTCCGTCACATTTTCTGTCAAAAAGTTTGGCGGAGGCCTGAAATTACTTGGACCGCTTCAAGTGCTCGTCCAGCCGCGGCATGATTTCCACAAAGTTGCAGGGCATGTGGCGGTAGTCGAGCTGGTACTTCAGGATTTCGTCCCAAGCGTCTTTGCAGGCACCCGGGCTGCCGGGCAGCGCGAAGAGATAAGTGCCGTTGGACACGCCGCCGGTGGCGCGGGATTGCACAGCGGAGGTGCCGATTTTCTGCATCGACACCATGGTAAAAACAGTGCCAAAGGCCTCGATTTCTTTTTCATAAACGTCGCGGTGCGCCTCCACAGTGACGTCACGCCCGGTGAGGCCGGTGCCGCCAGTGGAGATGATCACGTCGATGGCCTCATCCGCGCACCATGCGCGGAGTTGGTCGGCAATTTCGGCGCGTTCGTCTTTGATGATTGTGCGGTCGGCCAGAACGTGCCCCGCCTCTTCCAGCCGAGCCACCAGTGTGTCGCCAGATCGGTCTTGGCTGAGGTCGCGGCTGTCACTCACTGTCAGGATGGCGATCTTCACGGGGATGAAGGTTTTGCTTTCGTCGATGCGGCCCATGGCGGTCTCCTAGGCGGATGGCTCTATGTCAAACCACGTGCCGGTGGGTCCGAGGTTCACAACTTTGGACGGGCCAACCTGCGACGACTGGCCCCAACAATCGTGGATATGACCACATAGGACCAAGGGCGGCGCAATGCGCTCTATTGCCTCAAGCACTGCGGTGGAGCCAAGTGAGAGGCCGGTGGAGGTCACATCAACATGGCCCTTGGGTGGCGAGTGGCTGATCAGGATGTCGGCGGTTTCGCAGGCGGTGAGCATGTTGGCGGCGGTTTGCTCGTCGAGGTCGCAGGACCAGTCTTTGAAGGGCGTGACAGGCACGGCATAGCCGAGGCCAAAGATATTGAGGCCCTCGAAGGTATTCGCCTCACCGTGAAGGACCGTGGCGTTGCTGGGCGCAGCGGCGCGCAATTCGTCTTCGCTTTCGTTGTTGCCCGGCACCATGAGGATCGGCGCGGTGATGCCCGCGATCAGGTCTAAGGCTCCGGGCAAGTCTATGCGGTGGTTTGTAAAATCCCCTGCCGCAATCACCAGATCTGCGTCCTGGCTCATCTCAACAAGGCGACGGGCCGCAGGGGCAGCACGGTGCAGGTCGGAGAAGGCGAGAATCTTCATGGGGTCGCGTCCAGTTTGGCTTTCAGGCTCAATAGGTCGGCCCATGCTTCACGTTTTAGAGCCGGACGGCGCAACAGGTCCGAGGGGCTCATCATCGGCAGCACCGGTTTGTTAAAGTATGTCTGCCACTCGCCACGGGCCCGGTTGATGCCACGCTTGCCGGTGGCGCACTCCAAGGCGGCGTTGCCCATCACCACAATATAGTCGGGCGCGACCAGTTGCACATGGCGCTCCACAAAGGGACGCATCATGGCCAAAACGGCTGGCGGCACTTCGCCCCCCCGTTGCGCCCGCCAGGGCACAACCGGCACGATGTAGACGGCGTCTTTGCTCAGCGGCACATCGCGGCCCATGTCCAGCGCGGCAAACATATTGTCAAACAAAGTGCCAGCGCGGCCCATGTAGGGTTTGCCTGCGCGATCCTCATCCCGATCCGGCGCGTCCCCAAGCACCATAACGCGCGCGGCGGGATTGCCATCAGCAAAGACCATTTTGCGCGCGCCGCGTTTGAGGGTGCAATGTTCAAACTGCGCCAAGGCTTGTTCCAGCGCAGCAAGATCCCCTGCGGCTTTTGCGGCCTTTTCAGCCTCCGCCACCGGATCGATCGCGGGCTTACGAACCGGTGCGGCAGGCGCCTCCGGCATGGCCGCAGCGGCTTTTTTCTTGGGGTCTTCTTTGGGGACTTCGTAGCGGTCCAGAGGCGCGTCCAGAATGGCTTCGGTGGCGCCAAGTTCCACATGCCATTCCAGCAAGGCGCGCGCCGTATGATAGTCCAATGCCGATTCCATAGCCGCAGAGTAGACCGGCTGATCGACAGACAAAAGGGCGCATAGTCTTCGATCCCGACGACGGGTGCTTGCCCCGCCTTCTCCGCCTTCATATAAGCAGGCCAATCTCGGCAAAAGGAGCAGCACATGCGCTTTGATCACAAGCATCTTTTGGGGATCGAGCCTTTGCGGCCCGAAGAGATCACCACCGTGCTGGACCTCGCGGATCAATACGTCGATCAGAACCGCCGCGCGCAGAAGCATTCCGATGCGCTGGCCGGTCTCACGCAGATCAACATGTTCTTTGAGAACTCCACCCGCACACAGGCGAGTTTTGAGATCGCGGGCAAACGTTTGGGCGCCGATGTGATGAACATGGCGATGCAGGCGAGTTCGATCAAAAAGGGCGAGACGCTGATTGATACGGCGATGACGCTCAACGCGATGCATCCTGACCTGTTGGTCGTGCGTCACCCCCATTCCGGTGCGGTGGACCTGCTGGCGCAGAAAGTGAATTGCGCCGTGCTGAACGCCGGAGATGGTCGACATGAGCACCCAACACAGGCGTTGCTTGATGCCCTGACCATTCGCCGCGCCAAAGGCCGGTTGCACCGCCTGAACATCGCGATCTGTGGCGACATTGCGCACAGCCGTGTGGCGCGCTCCAACCTGATCCTGCTCGGCAAGATGGAAAACCGCGTGCGCCTGATCGGGCCGCCGACATTGGTGCCCGGCAATTTCGCAGAGTTCGGTGCGGAGATTTATGAAGACATGGAAGAAGGTCTCAAGGATGTGGACGTGGTGATGATGCTGCGCCTTCAGAAAGAGCGTATGGACGGCGGGTTTATTCCGTCGGAGCGCGAGTATTATCACCGCTATGGTCTGGACGCCGCCAAGCTGGCCCATGCCAAAGACGATGCGATTGTGATGCACCCCGGCCCGATGAACCGCGGCGTGGAGATCGATGGCGAGATTGCCGACGACATCAACCGCTCGGTCATTCAGGAGCAGGTGGAAATGGGCGTGGCCGTGCGTATGGCGGCGATGGACCTGTTGGCGCGCAACCTGCGTGCCTCCCGCCAGACAGAGGTGATGGCATGAGCGAAGATCCCAAAGACCCGCGCATGTCCGGCATGGTCGCCACCGTGGCGCTATTGGTGATGTTTGCCTTTGTCGGCCTGATGATCTGGATCGGGGGCTAAGGCACGTGCAGGTCTCCTCTTCAGAACGTGGCTTGGTGAGGCTGTTTGCCGTTGATCTGCCGTCTGAGGACATGGACACATTTCGTGCACAGAAGACTGGCGCAGATGGCGCGCTGCTGTCCTGGCCTTTGAAGGAGGCGCTTGGTTTCACCTATCTGGATGAAGACTTCATCGAGCTGTTCCCGGTGAGCGACCTCGAAGAGCTTGGCCTGACCGGCTACATGGTCGAAGGCCTTGGCATTGCCCAAAAGGACGTGGACGAAGACGCCGCGCGCTTGGCGGCGCAAAAGGGCTGGGTGCTGGTTGTGCTGTCGGCGGCCTTTGATGGCGTGGCGCAGACATTGTCCCCCAAAGCGCCGCTGCGCTGGATTGGCACCTACAAAGAAGATGGCGCGCCGGTGCATTTTGAACCGCTGCCGGATGCAAGCGCCAAAGGCGCGGCCCCGACCGGTGGGGAAACGCCACCCGCCCCGTCCTCCAACCCACATATGACACTTTTGCTGGCCCTCGTGGCCCTGCCCCTTGTTGCGCTTGTACTGGGCGTGCTGCTGTTCTGGATTTTGTGATGCCTGATCTTTTGACACCCACCGCAGAGCTTTTGGACGGCGAGACCGTGATGCAGAGCTTTCAAGGCGAACGCAGCAGCTATGTGCGCACCAACGCCTGGATCGCCGCCGGAGCCATGGCCGCCGGCATGGGCATCTTGTGGGCCGTGGGCAACCCTTATGTCTGGACCGGTGCCGTTGGAGGCTTGGCCGCGGTTGTGGTGCGCGCGGGCTACCTGATGTCTGATGAATTGGCCGTGCGCTGGGATTTGACCAACCAACGGCTGCTTGGCCGCGGCGGGCGGGCGATTGCGCTCACCAACATTGCCGAGCTGAACAAATTGGGCAGCTTTGTCCAGGTGGTCACGAAAAACGGCGACAAGCACCTGATCAAATACCAAGCGGACCCGCAGGCCACCATGGCCGCGATTGAGCGCGTGAAAGGTGCATAACGTCATGAACGACGATTTGTATGGATACGAATTGGAAGATGGGGAAAGCATCGTCTTTGCTCAAAACCAAAGCTACAACATACGACCGGCTTACGTGCTTTACGCAATTATGTGTGTCGCATGCCTGCTCTACTATTTCTTTGTGGTCGATCTGTTGCCAGAAAACATGCTCGACAGATCTGCGCTTCACATTTTGACATTTTTGATAATTGCGCTCGGGATCACCCCTCTTGCGACACGCCTTCATAGAAAGCTCACACAAGGTGTTTTTGAACGGCCCGTTGTCGTGACAAACCGGAGAACACTGCTCCCAAATGGTGATCGACTGACGCATCAGGCAGTAACCGAAGTCACGGCAAGCTATGACACCCTTAAGGTGAAAGGCTCCAAGTTGGCAGACGGGCTCAAAATTACTGGATTGCCCAACCCTCAAACCCTCAAAACCGCCATCGAAAGGCACCTACAATGAGCACGCTCTTCACAAACGCCCGTTTGATTGATCCGGCCAAGGACAGCGACGCCCTTGGGTGGGTCTTGGTGGCCGATGACGTCATTGCAGAGGTGGGCTATGAGGCCGCGCCACAGGCAGATGAGGTTGTCGATTGCGGTGGCAAATGTCTGGCGCCGGGGATTGTGGATATTGGCGTGAAGGTCTGTGAGCCAGGGGAGCGCCACAAGGAAAGCTACAAATCCGCTGGCGCAGCGGCGGCGGCGGGTGGTGTGACCACCATGGTCACGCGTCCCGACACGCTCCCGGCGATCGACACGCCGGAGGTGCTGGAGTTTGTCGAACGCCGCGCCAATGAGGCCGCTCCGGTGAATGTGCTGCCGATGGCGGCGTTGACCAAAGGCCGCGACGGCAAAGAGATGACGGAGATCGGCTTCTTGTTGGATGCGGGCGCGGTGGCCTTCACCGACTGCGACAACGTGGTGACCGACCCCAAGGTGCTGTCCCGCGCGTTGAGCTATGCGCGCTCTTGTGGCGCGTTGGTGATTGCGCATCCGCAGGACCCGGGCCTGTCCAAAGGCGCGGCGGCCACGGCGGGCAAGTTTGCAGCGCTGCGCGGTTTGCCAGCGGTGTCGCCGATGGCAGAGCGTATGGGGCTGGACCGAGACATGGCGCTGGTGGAGATGACCGGCGCAAAGTACCACGCCGATCAGATCACTGCCGCCCGGGCCCTGCCCGCTTTGGAGCGCGCCAAGAAGAACGGGCTGGACGTGACGGCGGGCACGTCGATCCACCATCTGACACTGAACGAGTTGGACGTGGCGGACTATCGCACGTTTTTTAAAATCAAGCCGCCGCTGCGGGCGGAAGAGGATCGATTGGCGCTGATCGACGCGGTGAAATCCGGGTTGATTGACACAATTTCCTCGATGCACACGCCGCAGGACGAAGAGAGCAAGCGCCTGCCGTTTGAGGAAGCAGCCTCTGGTGCAGTGGGGCTGGAAACCCTGCTGCCAGCGGCACTACGGCTCTATCACAACGGCAGCCTGACGCTGCCGGAACTGTTCCGCGCCATGGCGCTGAACCCGGCCAAACGTCTGGGGCTCAACAGTGGCCGGTTGGAAGCGGGGGCGCCTGCGGATCTGGTGCTGTTTGACGCGGATGCGCCGTTTGTGCTCGACCGGTTTAAGCTGAAGTCCAAATCCAAAAACACGCCGTTTGACGGCGCCCGCCTGCAGGGTAAGGTGCTGGCAACTTACGTGGCCGGTGCGGCCGTATACCGGAGAGATTGATGCCCGTCTTGGAAACTGCGTTGCCTGCCCTGCTGCTCTGGGCGGTTGTTGGCTATGTGCTGGGGTCGATCCCCTTTGGCATGGTTTTGTCCAAGGTCATGGGGCTGGGCAATCTGCGCGAGATTGGATCAGGTAACATTGGCGCCACCAACGTGTTGCGCACTGGCAGCAAGAAGGCGGCGGCGCTGACCCTGATCCTAGATGGCGGCAAAGGAGCGGTGGCCGTGCTGATCGCGCGGGCCATGGCTGGCGAAGACGCGGCGCAGGTGGCGGGGCTGATGGCCTTCCTGGGCCACTGCTATCCGGTGTGGTTGAAGTTCAAAGGCGGCAAAGGGGTTGCGACCTTCCTCGGCCTGATGTTGGCTTTGGCGTGGCCTGTTGGCATTGCCTGCTGTCTCACTTGGCTGGCGACCGCTGCGGTGAGCCGGATTTCATCGCTCTCCGCTTTGGTGGCGGCGGCCTCCAGCGCCGTCTGGATGCTGATTTTAGGCTATGGCAGCGCAGTCGTTCTGGCGATCCTGCTAGCGGTGATTGTTTTTGCCCGCCATCATGAGAACATCGCCCGTCTGCGGGCTGGCACCGAGCCGAAGATCGGTGCCAAGAAAGGCTAAGCGTTCTACTGCGGCCGCATGGTGGCGACGAGTTCCGCCACCTTCAGCCCAAATTTGCGCATCTCTGAGCGGTTCATGATCACGCCGCTTTCGGTCAGATAGAGCCAATCGGTCACGTTGAGTTTGTGACCGCCGGAGTCCTCAGGCAGCACGATGGTGTAGTCCATGCGGATCGTTGCGCCAGACACCTCGCCGGTGGCCTCGCCGACAATGTCATCGGCCGTGGCGGTAAACCGGTTGTCGTTGCCCATGGTCAGGAACCATTTGCGGTTCTGTTGTTTGCCATTGGAGTAGGTAAACGCCTCGCTCAGCGTGCCTTTGTTGCCTTCCCATTGGCCGACCATTTTGGCGACAAAGCTGTTGGTCACACGCCCGTTGGGACCGTAGATCAGACCTTCTGACAGGATCTCTCCGTTCAGATGCTCGCGCAGGGAAATTGCGGGGCCGAGGCCAGCATAATCCGAAGCCGTTTGGGCGCGGAAGCTAAACAGCCGGGATTTCATATAGACCAGTCCGAGGGTCATCATCAGGAAAAGGGTGAACAGTTTCATGCCACTGCCTCCTTGGTGGGCAAAGTCAGCACAAGGGCCAACGCAAAAAGTTTCAACACACAGGGCACCACAGCGTAGGCAATGGTCAGCATTGTCAGCGGTTCTGGCGCGTTGGTTTGGCCCGGCTGAAACCCGGCGGCCTGCAACAGCGGCAATACAAAGAATGCCGCCAGAGCAAGGGCCAGTTTTCCAGCAAAGGACCAAACGCCAAAGGCCAACGCTGCGTTGAGCCCTGCATTTGTGAGGGATACGGAGAAGAGCGCCGGAAGGATCACCATATCCGCGCCCAAAGCTGCGCCAGACGCCAAACAGATCACCGCAAAGCCCGCCATTTGACCCGGCGCCAAAAAGGCCGCGCCAACAAAGCTGCCGATTGCCAACGGCATAGCAATCAGGAGCGCTTGGCGCCCACCCACGCGGTTGGCCAGTCGAGTCCAGAGCGGCACGCTTAGACCTGCCGAAAGGAAAAACAACACCAGAAGCGGGCCGGCTTGGCCTGCGAGCATCAGGCGGTCCTCGACAAAAAACAGGAAGAGCGTGGACGTAATTGCGACCGGCAGGCTGTTGACCAAGGCCAGCAGCAGGAGCTTAAGCGCGCCGGCTTGTGCGAGGCCTTGCAACGAGGGTTTTTCGCCTTTGATCACCGGGCGTTGCCAGATCGGATAGCTGATCACCGCAGCCACCACGGCCACGCCGCCCAGCGCCCAACCAAAAGCGCCATAGCCTTCACCTGCAGCCCCCATGCCTACCAAAAGCGCCGGTAACATGGCCGCGAGGATCACACCGGTGAGCATCCCGCCCTCACGCCAAGCCGCCAAACGCATCAGGTCCGGTGTGGTGGGCGTTTTGGCCAAAGTGGCGCTGCGCGCATAGAGTAGGATCATGCCAAGGCTGTAGGCGGAGAACAGCAAGATCAGAACAACGGTGAGGCGCAGCATGCCGCCTTGCCCCGTCACGGAAAACAACAGTGGAAAGCCGATGGCCAGCCCGGAGGCTGCGCTCAACGCAAAGAAATTTTGCGCTTTGGGGAAGCGATCAATCGCCCAGCCGATCAGAGGGTCTTGCACCAAATCGATCACCCGCAGCGCCAGCAGCAAGCTGCCCAGCGCCGCCAATCCTATGCCCAGCTCAACCGAGGCAAAGCGCGGCAAATGGATATAGAGCGGGATGCCCGCCGCAGCGAGCATCAGGGCATAGAGGCTCACCCGTGGGTAGCCATATTTATGTTGATTGGGTGAAGACACGATCAGCTTGCGTCGCGCAACCACGCTCCGTTTGCGGCTTCGCGGGTCTGGGTCAGATCCGTTGGCGCAGCAACCTGCTGCGCGCCGATCAAGTCCACAACCGCCATCGCGCTGGCAATGCCGTCCTCGTGGAAGCCATGCCGGTTATACGCCCCCGCAAACCACGTGCGGTTGAGGCCCTGCATCGCCGCGATGTCTTTTTGGGCCTTGATTGCGGCCTTATCGAACACCGGATGGGCAAAAGTGACGTCGTCGTAAACCAGCTCCGCACGGATTTCAGACGTCGGGTTCAGAGTGACAAACAGCGGATCGCTTTCGTCGATGTTTTGCAGCCGGTTCATCCAGTAGCTCAGGCCAATTGCGCCGTTTTGGGAGCGGTAGGACCAACTGGACCAGCAATCGCGCGCCTTGGGCATAACGCTGTCATCGCGGTGTAGCACCGCGCGGTTGGGCTGGTAGCGGATCGCGGACAACGCCGCCCGTTCCGCTGTGGTGGCCGCATCCCCGAGGATCGCCAGCGTCTGATCGGAATGACACGCAAAAATGATGTCGTCGAACTCTTGCGCCTCAGCGCCTTTGATCGCCACCTGCACACCCGGCGTTGCACGCCCGTCAAGCATACAACGTGTCACGCTCGTGACCGGCGCGCCGGTGCGGATTGTGACACCACGCCGAACCATCGCCGCCTCGAGCCGGCGGACATATTCAATGCTGCCACCATCTACGGTCCACCATTGGTGCGGCGTGCTGCCAGCTAACAAAGCGTGGTTTTTGAAGAATTGCACCAGAGATTTGGCTGGGAACTGGTCGATATCCGCAATGGGCGTGGACCAAATCGCCCCACACATCGGCATCATGTAGTTGTCGCGGAACCATGTGCCGAGCTTGAGCTGATCCACCAACTCACCAATGGTGATGTCATCGGTGTCCGCAGCGGTTTCGGCATATTTGCCAAACTTCAAAATGTCGCGGATCATCCCGTAAAACTTGGGACGCAACAGGTTGCGCTTCTGTGCTGTGATGGCTTTGAGGTTGTTGAGGCCATACTCCAGCCAACCGTCATTGATCGAAGCGCCAAAGCTCATTTCGCTTTTCGCCACCGGTACATCGAGTTCCTCAAACAGGCGGGTCAGATAGGGATACGTGGCATAGTTGAACACAATAAAGCCGGTATCGACCGGCTGATCACCGTTTTTGCCGGCGACCACCGTGCGCGCATGTCCCCCCAGACGTGGCGCAGCCTCGATGAGGGTGACATCATGCTGTTCAGACAGATAATAGGCCGCCGACATGCCGGAAATCCCGGCGCCAACGATGGCGATCTTGCGGCGGCTGCCGATGCTCTGATCAAACATGGTGGTCCTCTTTTTCTGATCGTTTGAAAGGGGATACGGCGCGCCAATTTGATTGGTTCACTCTTTCAAAAATCCATATGTGTTGGAGAACAGGAGTGAACCAAACCGGTTTGATAGGCGTAACACTCATATGACTTTGGACCACATTCAAGCAGAGACGATGCATGCCCGCCGTGGCGGGCTGAAAAACGCCTTCAAATACGGCGTGGACTTTGTTGTTGTCGATCTCGACGCCCCCGGCAAATTGCCTGCTGTGCTCTCGCGCAACGGGTTTAACCTCTGGTCGCTGTGGGATCACCGTCATGGTGGCGCACGTGATCACGGCAGCGGCTTGGAATGGTTTCGGGACGTGTTGCTTGAGCGTGGATTTCCCGTTGAAGAAGCACAACTTTTGCTACTCACCCAGCCGAGTTTCCTTTGGTTCCATTTCAATCCGGTGAGTTTCTGGGTGGCCGTCATTGACGATCAGCCCTGTGCCTTTGTGGCAGAGGTCAACAACACGTTTGGCGACCGGCACTGCTACTTCTGCGCTCACATGGATTTTCGCCCGATTGCGCCCTCTGATCGGCTGACCGCAAAAAAGCTGATGCATGTCTCCCCGTTTCAAAAGGTTGAGGGGCACTACCGTTTCAACTTCGCGTTTACCCCTGACCTGGTGCGCATCCGGATCGCCTATGAAAACGGTGACCAGGGTGTGATTGCCACTTTGGCCGGGCCACGAAAACCTGCCCGCAGCCGCAGCTTATTGTGGGCCGCACTGCGCCGTCCCCTCGGCGCGGCGCGCGTTGTGGCTTTGATCCATTGGCAGGCGATCATCTTATGGGTCAAAAAAGCGCCGTTTCTCAAAAAGCAACCGGCGCCGACCACCCTGTTGTCTGAGAACACCCCAACCACGGCGCCGGGCGAATGATTGAGTTTGCAGGCAAAACATATTGGCTGATCGGGGCAAGCGAAGGGCTGGGCCGCGCGATTGCGGAACAACTCAGCGAAGAAGGCGCGCAGGTGATCCTATCGGCCCGCAATGGCGAGCGGCTGGCCAGCTTGTGTTCCGCCCTGCCTGGCACCCGCGTGTTGATCCTGGATGTGACCGATACCGACGCGGTGCGGGCTGCCGCCAAATCTGTCGGACGGATCGACGGCGTGATCTACAATGCCGGCGCTTATGACCCAATGCCCGCCACGGACTGGGACAGCCATGCAGCCTTGCAAATGGCGGATGTGAATTTCATGGGCGCGATGCGGGTGTTGGGAGAGGTCACCCCCAAGTTTGTCGCGCAAGGCCATGGCGACATCACCTTGATTGGCTCCCTGGCTGGCTATCGCGGCTTGCCCAAGGCCATTGGGTACGGCGCGAGCAAAGCCGCGTTGGTGAGCCTGGCAGAAACCATGCGCCATGACCTGAAGGACACCGGCGTGACGGTGCGCTTGATCAACCCTGGCTTCATCAAAACCCGCTTGACCGAGAAAAACAGTTTTGCGATGCCGATGTTGATGCAGGCCGAGGACGCCGCCGCTCGGGTGGTTCAGGCAATGCGTACCGAACGGTTCCGCACCGATTTCCCGCGCCCGTTTTCCTGGGTAATGAAGAGCCTGCAATTCCTGCCGGACTTGCTGATCTATCGCGGTAAGTAGATGTTGATTTTGATATAATATAACACTACCTATACGGGCCGCTGTCACCCCCAATTCCAAAGGTGCCCCATGCCCGAAACACGCCTTCCCGTTACCCTGCTCACGGGCTTTCTCGGCGCGGGAAAGTCCACGCTTCTCAACAATATTCTATCTTCAGACAATCCTGATCGCATCGCGGTGATTGTGAATGAATTTGGCGAAGTTGGACTGGACCATGATCTTATTGAGGTCGCTGACGAGGAAGTGGTCCTTATGGCCTCCGGCTGCCTCTGTTGCTCCATCCGGGGAGACCTGTCCCACACCCTGACCAACCTTTTGGATCGCCGCGAACAGGGTGACTTGGCCTTCGACAGAGTGGTGATTGAAACCACAGGGCTCGCCGACCCGGTGCCAATCCGGCAAACACTCTTGATGGATTATGCACTGGTGACGACATGTGTTTTGGACGGGGTGGTGACTTTGGTAGATGCCGCCAACGGACAAAAGACTCTGGACGCGCAATTTGAAGCCGTCTCTCAGGCGGCCACCGCAGATCTCTTGGTGCTCAGTAAAACCGACTTGGTGTCTGGCGCTGAAGTCGCCGCACTTACAGCCCGCCTCAAAGACACCAATCCCACGGCACAAATCATCACTGCGACGGATGTCGCCTACGATCCCCAAAAGATGTTTGGCCTGTCCGGCATTCGGCGCGAGGCAACAGGCCCCCAAGCGCTAGCCTGGATGACACGACAAGAGCCAAGCCCTGCGCCAACAGACCCTTTGGCCAATCTATCCGGTTTGTCTAAAGCGCCGTCCCAACCTGTGTTTTCGCCGCATAATGCAAGCATTCAATCCGGGTCCATCACGCTGGACACGCCGGTTGCTGACGAGGTTTTTGATAACTGGCTGGACACTTTGGTTGCCTTGAAAGGACCGAACCTTCTGCGCGTTAAGGGCATTGTCTTTCTCAAAGACATTGAAACACCGTTTGTGTTTCACGGTGTTCAACACATCTTTGATCGTCCAGAGCCTTTGACCAATTGGGACCCAAACGACACCAAAACGCGGATTGTTGTCATTGCGCGCGATATGACTCAAGCCGAGGTCGAGCGCAGTCTGGACATGTTACGTGCCACACAGAGTGAAAAACCACGGCCCAAGGTGTTTCCCGGTTGGGATGCCGTCAAACCTTAAGGGCTGGGAAACAGCGCAAGTGCGACCATTGACACATGCAGGCGCCTAGATGCGGAACAACGGCTGCAGCAATCTAGGTACAAAGGCGTTGAACTTTAGCCGGGCGTCCGTGGCGGCAAGGCAGATGCAAGCCTCCCCTGCCCCGGCAATGGGCGTGTGTTCCAACGTCTCGTCGGCCACTTCCACATCTCCAACACCAAAGTGTCCAGTTTCGTCACTAAAGCTGCCTTGCAACACAAGCGTCATTTCCAGACCGTTGTGACCGTGATCCGGCACCGCCTGTTCCGGTGGAATGTAGAGCAGCCGGACGGACCCAAACTCATCTTCGGCCAAAATGTCCTGTTTCACACCCATGCCAAGCGTTTTCCAACGTGGTTCCCGCCCTTTGAGCGCTTCCATCACCGGCGCAGGGTACACGCCATTGCGTGTATACACCGGTTCTTCCGGCATAGGATCATCGAGCATCGACAGGAGGTTGGACTTCATATTGTCAGACACAGCCACAGAGCTGGTATCCTCCAGAACAATACCGCCCACGGCTTCATGCGCCTGAAGGGTGGCACGCGCCTCCGCGGACATGGAAACTTGCGTGGCCACCACAAGGGAAAACGCATGCGGCAGGGTGCCGGCGGCGTAGGCGGCCATCATTGGCTCTGGGATATGATGAGTGATTGCGGGCATAGGCTGGCTCATTCCGAGAGATCTTTGAGTTCGTGTCGAAGGCGCTGCAGCCCGAGACGTATGCGTGATTTGATGGTGCCAAGCGGCAGGCCGGTTTGGTTGCTGATCTCCTGATGGGTCAGCTCGCCCAAATAGGCCTTTTCTATCACCTCACGCTGCTCCGGGCGCAGCTTGGCAAGCGCGGCACGCAATTGTCCCGTTTCCTGTTCAATCGCCACAATCTGCGTCGCATCGGGCTCGGCCTCCGGCTCTTCTTTGAGAGCTTCGGGCATGGGCCGGTTTTCCTTGCGGGCGACGTCGATCTGACGGTTGCGAACAATTTGATAAACCCAAGCCGAGACCTGTGCGCGATGCGGATCAAACATATGAGCCTTACGCCACAACGTCAGCATCACGTCCTGCACGATCTCCTCCGCTTGCGCGGCGGAGGTGCCGTTTCGCATCACAAAGCCTTTCAACCGTGGTGCGAAATGGGCAAACAGAGACGCAAACGCAGCCTTGTCGCGATGATCACGCACGGCAATCATCCACAGGGTTTCCTGCGAGGGCGCGGCTTTGGCTTGCGACACACGCTGCCTTTCGTTGCGACGCACCTTCGGCTTTGCGGCCGAGGCGCGGGGGATATCAAGTGTTGCACTCACCATATCCTCAATACGCGGTCCTGTGCAAAGCGGATCATACGGGTGGAGAGAAAATCGTAACACCTTGTGGCAAAACGATTACTTTTCATCCTCAGCAAAGACCCGCTTGGCCACACGGAAACACTCCAGCGCCTGAGGCACCCCACAGTAGATGCCAACCACATGGATGATGGACTGCACCTCGTTTTTGCTCACGCCATTGGATAAAGCCCCGCGCAGATGGATCTCCCACTCGGTCATCTTTCCAAGCGCCGCAATCATTGACAGGTTCATCATCGAACGGGTTTTGGCATCAATCGTGTCGTCTCCCCACCCAAAACCCCAGCACCAAGCGGTCATTGCCTCCTGAAACGGGCGATGAAAGTCATCAGCGTTGTCCAAGATGTTCTGCACATACTCTGCCCCCAACGTGGCCTTACGTGCCGCCAGCCCCTTTAGGAACATCTCCTCATCCAAACTCATGTCACGTCCTCCCAAAACAAATGTTGTGAGAAGCTTAGGGGCAGAGAGGCCATCTCGCGAGCGTTCTTTACAGGTGCCTTTACGCCCGCCCAAAATCCAATCACCAAATTTCTGACTTTCGTGAGATTTGGGCCTTGTGTCTGCGGGAAGTGCCAAATATACGGGTCCGCGGAGACGTGGCCGAGTGGTCGAAGGCGCTCCCCTGCTAAGGGAGTATACCGGAAACGGTATCGAGGGTTCGAATCCCTTCGTCTCCGCCATTATATCCTGAAAAATCCATTTCTTTCAGGATGTTGGGGGCTGATAAACTTCAAGCGCCCCCCATTTTGCCCCCCTTATTTTTGGAGATATGCGAGTTGGCTTACACGGTTATTAAGGAACTTGGCCGAGGTGGCTTCGGCATCGTTGAACTTGTAACCGACGGGCAAGGTATGAAGTTTGCTCGAAAGACACTCAACCTTAGTGTCTGTCCCCCAGAGGCTCACAGTGATTTTCGGAAACGATTTGAGAGAGAGGTGCGGTATCAACAAAGCATTTCTCACCCAAATATTGTTGAAATCTTGGACTCGGACCTAAGTGGCCCTGATCCATGGTTTATTATGCCATGTGCGAACGAGAGCCTAGCAGACGCACTGAACCAAGACCGGTCACTAAATGGAGAATACACGGACGCATTGTCGCAAATTCTTCAAGGCCTGGAGTTCTTACACGACAGCGGTTTCTACCACCGTGACTTCAAGCCTGATAACATTCTGATTTTCCGCGAAGAGGATGGCACCAAAAGGTATAAAATTTCCGATTTTGGGTTGAGCACACCAGGTGCTGGCCAAACGTCGACGTTGACTGGAACGAACATGGGTGGAGGAACGTTACTTTATCGTGCTCCTGAGTGTGCCGTCGACTTCAAACGAGCCACCCATTTGGCCGATATCTACGCGGTAGGCGCAATTCTACACGATATCTTTGGAAATGGTGCAACTCGCACGCCTCACTTAGAGTTAAATTTGACTGGGCCGATTGGCGAAGTTATTTCCAAATGCACCAAGGTCAAAGCCCGACGGCGGCTTCAATCAGTGATCGAAGTAAGGGCGGCGCTATTTCAAGCCATCCAAGAAACGAATGTCACTTTCACATCAACCGAGGAAGAAGAAGTTGTCGCCATTCTGAAAGCCGAGGATTCGCCTTCATCGGAGCAATGGGACAACATCTTTGATCTTCTAGAAGGAAACGAGGATGCAGGAACATCTAACGATAACGTTCTAACAGTTCTAACTTCCGAACACATCTTGTCCATTAGAGCCGAAGACCCAGGGATGTTCAGCTCTCTGGCTACAATGTACTCTAACTTTTTGTCATCTGGCGTGTTCGGTTTCGATTTTTGCGATGTGCTTACCAATCGGGCAAAGACTTTTTATGAGCACGCGGATTTGCCTGTTCGTTCGCAAATCACACTAGGCTTGATGTTGCTCGGGATTAGTCACAACCGCTGGTACGTCGCCAGAACCTTTATGGAAATGGCTGGGCCAAAAATTTCTGATGAACAAGCTGCCAGAATTTCTGCCGAAGTCATAGCAACCGAGTTCAATTTCAAGTATCAGTTTTCACGTGTCTGTCAGTGCATAACAACAGACAATGAACAGCTGCACCCGACACTAAGAAATCTCACTTAAAAGCATGAAACTAACATCGCAAACATTGTCTATCGTTGGGCCAAAGGGAGCTTACCAAGACTGCAGCCTAGCACCTTTAAACAAAGACGATTTTTGGGTTGCTGCGATTGCTGATGGGGTTGGAGGATATGCTGGTGGGGAAACAGCAGCGAAAATTGCAATTAGCGAAGTAGAAAGTTCCCTGACAAGTTTTGGCTTGATGGATGAGATTTTTGCACGTGCAAGCGCTGAAATCCGTCGCCAGGCCAGCGAAAACCAATCTTTAGCGAAAATGAGCACCACTCTAACATGCTTGTCCATTGAAAACGGGGTCGCTGAGGTCGGGCATGTAGGTGATACCCGCATCACCCATTTCCGAGGGCCTGGAGTATTAAGCAGGACCGAAGACCAAACCGAAGTGCAACGGCTTTTAAAAAACGGCATCATCACAAGGGGACAAGCAAAGCGCCACCCTAGACAAAATGTCATTTACTCTGCTCTTTCGGGACGAAACGCCGATTATACACTCTATCAAAATTCCTTTGACGTTCAGCCAGGAGACCGCATTATTCTGAGCACAGACGGGTTTCACTCACTTTTTACACGCAGAGAGCTGGCAGGCATCTCGCAAGGGTGCGTTGACTTGGAGAGTTTCTTCGCGCGGGTTCAAAGTGAACTCCCACAGCGCAAAATCTCGGACGATGCGACCGCCGTGTTTATTGAGGTTTCTAGATAGACAAACAGGCTTCAATCAGATTCGTTCGGCTCTCTCTCGCACGTAATTTCCGCCTATCAATTCAGCGATACGTTGAATAAATTCAAAAAGCTAATTGTCATCAAATGTTTCCATAAACAAGACCGAGGCAAGATTTTCGCACCTAAGTATTTCACGACATCTAAGCTCATAGGTACGAACCCACATTCCCTTTGGACGCCTAGCAACGAAATGCGCTGCTCCCGGCTCTCCACCCAGAGCAACACGTAGCTTGTTAGCCTTACGAAGCAGGCGGTCATAACGCTCTTCAGATTGGCTTGCGTAGGCAATCGAATAGCAATGACGACATAAGAAATACCTCCCACCAGAGAACAGCTTGCCAACGCGCCTTCCACAACGAGCGTCATTCACGACGCCAGGACATCGAAAATAGGGGCGCTGGCCGCCATAGTGACAGTCCACGTACTCCAAAGGCACAGGCTGCTCTATTGGCTCCCAATCGCCGCCATTTTGACGAACTCGGTAGTCCAGCGTCAGGCAGTTCCTGTTTGCCCTATAAGAGATGCGAGCAACCTCCTTACCATCGACAGACCAAACCCAACACCCGCTGGCACCAGCCGTTAAACAACCAGATCTGTGGAACTTGTTTACATCTAAGGACCGGCAATTCTCCGCCTTAATGGTTCTAGCTATTCTGCCTGAGCCATACCCGCCCACTACAGTCCCTCCAATTTTTTCCGAAATCTATAGGAAACTCACACTTGTCGATGATTGGCTTCGGACCCAGAAAATCTCCTAAGCACTTGACGTACAATCATAACACGCCGTCCGAGCGGAGACGACCAACTAGTGCGACTAACTCTGCAGGTTAGTCTTCTAGCGGGCTTCACTTGGAGCAAGACCGAGCCCCCAATTTGGCGGCTAAAACCAAAAACTCGGCGGATCTCCTCAAGGAAACATTCGCAAATGACCCTAAGTCATGTTTGTTATTTGAGGAGACCACTATGACCAAAATCCTGTTGTCTATCGCCGCGATTACTGCGCTAGGTTTGGCGGCCTGCACCCCGACAGCGCCAGTCCAAGATTTCGCATCCAAAAATGGGATTGCGCTTAAATACAACGCGTACGATGAGATACCGACACTTACCCCTGAGGCGCAGGAGATGGCGATTCAACACTGCGCTAAATATGGCAAATACGCGAACTGTCTGACGTCAGCACCTATGGGTCCAATTAGGGTGATTTGATAAGGGAGAGTTTCTGGCTCATCGTAACCACTAAGGAGTGGAAGATGAGAAAGACTACGAAGAGCCCTGGCGAGAAGATCGTTAAAGATATCAAGCGCGCCACCCGTAAACAGTATTCGGCGGAAGAGAAGATCCGTATCGTCCTTGATGGTCTTCGTGGCGAGGACAGCATAGCTGAACTGTGTCGCCGCGAGGGGATTTCTCAAGGCGTTTACTACAAATGGTCGAAGGACTTCATGGAGGCCGGTAAGAAGCGGCTGGCGGGCGATACAGCGCGTGCCGCAAACACTGACGAGGTGAAAGAACTGCGCCGCGAAGCAAAGGATCTCAAGGAGGTTGTCGCGGAGCAAACATTGGAACTGCGTCTTCTCAAAAAAAGCATGACAGGCGATGGGGGCGACCACGAATGAGGTATGCCGCATCCGAGAAGCTGGAGATCATCCGGTTGGTTGAAGAAAGCCATCTGTCAGCGCGTCGTACATTGGCCAAACTGGGTATCCCTCGCACCACATTCTACCGTTGGTACGACCGATACCTGCAGCGCGGGGAGGCTGGTCTTGAGGATCAGTCTCCCAAGCCCAAACACGTTTGGAACCGCGTTCCAGACGAGGTGAAGCGCAAGGTCGTCAGCTTCGCCTTGAAAGAGACAGAGCTGTCACCCCGCGAGTTGGCGGTGACCTTCACAGACCAAGAACGGTACTTTGTATCGGAATCCACAGTGTATCGCACGCTCAAGGCACATGACCTGATCACCAGCCCAGCATTCATCGTGCTGAAAGCCGCGAATGAGTTCGAGCATAAGACAACGGCCATCAACCAGCTTTGGCAGACCGACTTTACCTATCTCAAGGTTCTGGGGTGGGGCTGGTTCTATCTCAGCACAATCCTGGACGATTACAGCCGCTACATCATCTCGTGGAAGCTCTGCACGACCATGCGGGCGGAGGATGTGACTGACACGCTGGACTTGGCTTTGCAGGCGTCAGGGTGCGATCAGGTCCACGTTGTCCACAAACCGCGCCTACTCAGCGACAACGGCTCCAGTTACGTCTCGGGTGACCTGGCTGAGTGGCTGCAGGACAAAGGCATGAAACATTCACGTGGAGCGCCGTATCATCCCCAGACGCAGGGCAAGATCGAGCGTTGGCATCAAACTTTGAAGAACCGGATCTTGCTGGAAAACTATTTCCTGCCCGGCGATCTCGAAGACCAAATCGAAGCCTTCGTCGATCATTACAATCACCAGCGATATCACGAGAGCCTGAAAAACGTCACACCAGCCGATGTCTACTTCGGACGTGACCAAGCCATTCTGGAACAACGAGAAAGGATCAAACGGAAGACATTCGAAGCGCGACGCTTGCATCACAGTCAACGCGCAGCATAATCAAACCGACCCGATGAGCCGAACACTCTCTTAGTTCACGCCGCTTTTGGTTCCAAAAACTTTGACGACGGACATTTTTGAAGATGTACTCGATGGAAAACCTTTTGAAAAACTCACAATTCGCGATGTGGATTTGGTGCGCAGCGCGCTCAAAGACGCAATTTCGGCACAAGGTGAAGCGCGGAAGTCGAGATCGACTGTGTCGCATCAGGCTTCGCAGATCATGGCTTTTCTGGAATGGTTGATTAAGCAGGATGGCTTTAAGCGCCTGCCTAAAGATTTGCCAAACTACTTGAAAATGCCTAAGGCCATTTATGCGAAAGCTCTTGCCTCCGAGGAAAAGGCTTACCCTAGCATTGAAGAGGCTAAAAAGCTCTTGCTGGGTATGCCCTCCGAGAAACTTGCGGACAAACGGGCCCGCGCCATGGTGGCCATCGCTTATCTCGGCGCGTTGAGGGCGGACACGATTACCTCACTGCGCATCTGCCATTTTGATGCGGTAGACAAAAAGATCTTGCAGGACGCGAATGTATCGCGAGCCAAGAACGGCAAGAGCCTTAAGATTGACTGGTTTCCGATATCGGACAGTTTTGCAAGTGCGATAGAAGACTGGATTGATGTACTGGCGTCAAAGGGCTTGTCGGGGCAGGACGCGCTCTTCCCTAACCTTCGAGTGCTTCAACACCGCAAGGACCTCAAAGACCCTTGTCGAGCCCCAATTGAGCCCATGGCATCCAAAAACGCGGTGTCAAAGGCATTTGCGGTCGCTTGTCGTGACACTGCAGTAAAATACACCCCTCACTCTGTAAAGGATACCATTGCGGCGGAACGAGACCGCAGGCCCCTGACTGAGCGCCAGCGCCGCGCGTGGTCGCAAAACATGGGCCATGACAGCGAGGCAACCACACAACGGCACTACGGAACAATTGGCGACGAAGAACGTTCCGCACTTTTCGAGGAAATCGCAACGGTCAAGACCTCTGCGCCACAAGTCCTTTCTGACGAACAGAAAGTCGCGTTATTCGACAGAATTTTGGCGGAAATGACGAAGGAATAATTGGTAGGAGGCGGCAGTCTCGCTCGAAAGCGGGTTAACAGATAGCGGAATGTTCAAAATGCTGCGTTCAGTCCAAGTTGAACAAGACGTTTCGGAGCTGCAGCCGAAGAGCAGGCGTTTACTGTTGTTGAGAAAGCTCTCCACGATAGTGAAAGCAGCGGCTGTTCAAGCCCTATCAGCCCCGAGTCAACGCTCTGCGTTTCAGAGTCGGAAAGCCATCTTCGCAAGGCCTTGCAACGGCCCTTAGCGGACGTTAGATCACAGCGCAGCTAAGGTCTGCATCGAGCCCAATTTACCGAATGCTGCGCGGTGCCCGAGTGTCTGCTTTCAAAGGTTTATCATTACGGGTAACTTCAGTTTCATCTAGTGGAGTAACCGTGTGCGCAAACCCAAGGGTCGCCTGACCGATGTATTTAACCTGCCAGACGATGAAGCTGGGAAGCCTCGAACTGTCCTGATGTTGGATCAGCTCACACATGTTCCAGAGGCAGGAGACGTATTGCAGGTTGCAGATCGAAACTTGTCGATCGCTCAAGTCGATGGGCGACGGATAAGGAATTGCCTGACGGGCTGGAAGCTGGCGGGGCGCGGCAGTGTTGCAGTATTGATCAACGAACCTACGGACACTCTGCGACCATTAGCACAGCGCCCAAATCGTCTTTTGGTCACGTGGACGCCTAAAGACGAACTGCCTTGGTACTTCCAAACTGACGATCTGCCGACAATTACGCGCCTCAATAAAGATTGGAACGCGCATCCAAACGATGTCGCCCTCAAGCTTGAGCAAAACGGCGAAACGCTGTTGGCCCATATGCGGCCAAATCCATATGTCTATCGTGAATACGAGGACGTACCTATGATCACGGTCTACTTCAAAGGCTGCGAGCGGTATCGTGTGACACCAGTAAATGACCATGGATGGTATGACGGCCAATGCCGTTTCAGCGGGCTTGCGCCGTCATGGGGCGAGTTCTACGAAATTTCAGGCAACACCCGAGACGATATGGAGCCCACACCTTGGATCATGTTGGAAGGGTCTGGCACACGGCATTTTCATTTTTACCTGAGAGATGAAGCCCTTGAGGTCAAAGCACTGGACTGGTCGTTGGAAACCAAAAGCTGACTTTCGGTTTCAATTCCTGAGCGGCAGCTTCGTCCGCATTGGCGCCGTTCAACCAAGTTGCGGCGATCGGCAGCTACGAGCCTTCACTGAATACCGTACTTCTCATTAATGTCGACCGCGAATTGCTGCTATCGGCCATCGCAAAGAAGCCCCAAACCGGAAGCACTACAACGTTCGTCAAATAAGTGCTGTTTTCACATTTTTTGACCACCATCCGAGATCGAAAAATTGGTTTTATCTCTTTGCTTTTGTTATCGGGAAACTTGCAGCGAAGTGTACAGAATTTATCTTTGCAACATCACACGGAGAGTCTTTCCAATAATCGCGCGACAGCCTCGGCGCCAGGGTCGATATTGCCACGCAGCTGCTCTGGATTGATATAAGACGCCCGACCTGCTCGGGCACGATCCATGTGCGCGGTTTGGTTGGCACCTGCACGTGCGGCTTCGGCGGCCTGCGGCAAGCCACCGTCCAGTTTTTCCAGCGCAGGTTTGAGCGCGTCAATCATGGTACGATCCCCCAGATTAGCGCCACCGATCTCCTGCATTCGGTTCAGACCTGAGTGCAAGGCCTCGCTCATCGACAAACCGCTTGAGGCTGCGTCTCCTGCTGCGGCAAAAAAGATAGCCAGTAACACGCCGGAAGAACCACCCATGGTCTGGCTCAACTCCTGACCAATCGCCCGGTAAAGCTGAGTGTGATCAGCCAGCGGTAATTCATCCATCGCCTTAAGCAATGCGCGGGCAGCGCCCGCCAATGTCGTTCCCGTATCCCCATCACCGGACTTTGCATCCAAAGCGTTCAGATCGCCCTCTGCCGCGATCAGGATTTCGCAACAATGTGTCAGGAAAGACCGGGTTTCGGCATGGTCTGACGCAAGCGGACGAATGGGTTTCAGGCCGTCGGGCAATTGCATGATTTCAACCGGACTAACTGAATTCACGCCAGGCCAGGCGCTCAGCTGCGTGGTGGCTTGCAGGGCCATCAATTCCTCTGGGCTGGCACAATAGAGTGATACTGAAAAGCCGCGCATTTCCAGCGACGTCATCATCGCTGCCGGTCCAACGATGTGGGAAATCTGCGCGCCAATTCCCGAATTCACCAACTCATGAGCCAGAATGGACATCTCAAGAACCGAAGCCCCACCCAGATTGTTCAACAAGGCCACGTATTGTTTGTTCGGATCAATAGAGGTGGCCAGCTTTTCGACCAATTGGCCAATGGCCGATTTGGCGTCAGAATAATCAATCTGTTCGACCCCCGCTTCGCCATGAATACCGAGACCAAGCTCAGCTTTGCCCAGAGGGATGCGCTCTTCCTTCGGAGCCCCCGGAACAGTGCATGTGTCCAGCGACATGCCGATCGAGCTCACACCTTTGATAACTTTCTCGGCAGCGGCTGTCACGGTCGCCAAATCTGCACCGTTTTCGGACAGCGCCCCCGCAATCTTGTGTACGAACAGTGTACCGGCGACGCCTCTTGCTTGTGGCAAGTCTGGAAGGGCCACATCATCGTCGACGATCACCATATTGACCCTGATGCCAAAAGCGCGCGCTCTTTCTGCGGCCAGACCGAAATTCAGCCTGTCGCCAGTATAATTTTTGACAACTAACAAACACCCCGCCGGGCCCGTCACCGCCAGAATTCCGGCAAGAACCGCATCGACGGAAGGCGAGGCAAAAACCTCGCCACATACGGCCGCTGTCAACATACCTTCGCCGACAAAGCCGGCATGCGCCGGTTCGTGCCCGGACCCACCGCCCGAGACGATTGCGACTTTTGACTTGTCCCAATCTGATCTGACAACAACGCGGATGTGCGGATAGCCGTCCAGTCGCTTTAACCGCCCGCCAGAGGTGGCGATTGTCCCGTCAACGGCTTCGGCAACGATGTCTTCTTTTTTGTTGATGAACTGTGTCATGCGATTTGTCCTTAGTGAATCCGGTCGCCTGCGGCGTCGAAGAAAAATGGGTTCTGCGGCGAAATGCGAACGATATCGCCTGCTGCAAGCTGGGTGTGAGCGTCTGTAACTGTGGTAAGATCATGATCCTTGAGTGAAAGGTGCAGCCTTGTTTGATCGCCCAGATGTTCCACTCGCGTGACCAGACTTTCCTGACCTTCGCCCTGATGGATTTGCTCGGGGCGCAGTCCAATGGAAGTCGCACCTGTTGGGGCATGTCCAAAAAGATCTGCGGGCAGGATATTGATGCGCGGTTGCCCTAGGCGGCTGGCCGCGTAAATATCGACCGGGTCTTCGTAAATCTCTCTGGGCGATCCGAACTGGATCAGCTTGCCTTCGTTCAGAACGCCGACATGTGTGGCCATTGTCATGGCTTCGATCTGGTCATGTGTGACATAGAGTACAGTCGCGCCGGAATCCGCCTGTATGCTTTTAAGTTCAATCCGCAAATCCGCGCGCAACTTGGCGTCAAGAGAACTTAGCGGCTCGTCCATAAGGTAAAGCTCGGGACTGCGCACGAGCGCCCGACCGATTGACACCCGCTGCATTTCGCCACCGGACAGGGCCGTGGCCTTGTTGTCTAGCTTGTGCGCAATCTGAAGTGTTTCCGCCACGCGACTCACCTTGACCTTGATGTCTTCCTCTGAGGTCTTGAGCAGTGGAGAACGCAGGGGAAAGGCAAGGTTTTCATAGACCGTCAGATGCGGGTACAGCGAGTATTGCTGAAAAACCATCGCAACGTTGCGCTGGGCCGGGGTCAAACCCGCCAAGCTGTGGCCGTTCATTAGCACGTCGCCTCTGTCAGGTTTGTCCAGACCAGACACCATGCGCAGCGTTGTGGTTTTGCCCGCTCCTGTTGGTCCCAGCAGAACCACGAAGGCCCCATCGGGTATCGTCATGGACACATTGTTCAAGGCAAAAACGCCATCAAAGCTCTTGCTGATGTTACGAAGTTCTACCTCAGCCATGCTGCAATACTCCTTCATTTCCTGCCGACAACAAGGCGCGCTGGCTTTGTTTGTCAAAAACTGAAATCGAACGCTCGTCAAAACCCAATCCGGCTGTTTCACCCACGGCCACTTTCTTGCTGGAGGCGACGCGCGCTTTGACCTCTCCATTCGGAGTGTTCAGGGTGACTATCTGGGTGGTTCCCAGATATTCCGTTGCGATGACCTCACCCCGATAGGTGCTCGTGTCATTCAGGTGAACGTGCTCTGGCCGAATGCCCATGGCCAGATCACCTGTGGCGCCCGATCTCATTTGCGGGATGCTGATCTCGCTATCGCCCAGTGTCAGCGATGTTGCGCCACTGCCGACCATGCCGTGGAATTCCAGAAAGTTCATGGCAGGCGAGCCGATGAAGCTGGCGACAAACATCGTGGCAGGCCAATCATAGATGTCCTGCGGCACGCCAAATTGCTCGACAACGCCGTGGTTCATCACCACAATTTTGTCGCCCATTTGCATGGCCTCCAGCTGATCATGGGTCACGTAAACCGTGGTCGCGCCCATCCGGTCATGCAAAGCGCGCAGCTCCTCTGCCATATGCTCGCGAAACTCGGCGTCAAGGGCCCCCAACGGTTCGTCCATAAAGAAGGCTTTGGGATTACGCACAATCGCGCGCCCAAGTGCTACGCGTTGACGATCCCCGCCAGAAAGCCCACCAACTGGCTTCTTGAGGATGTCCGAAATGCCAAGGATCTGAGCGACCTCGTCGACCTTTTTCTTAGCCTCTGCCTTTGACATGCCCTGGCTCAGGAGCGGGTAGCTGATGTTTTTACCGACATTCATATGCGGATAGAGCGCAAACATTTGAAAGACAAAAGCAATATCGCGCTGACTGGCGGGCTTCATACCCACCTCTTCCCCATCAATGTAGATCTCTCCACTTGTGGGCAATTCAAGCCCGGCCATCATGCGCAGCGTGGTGGTTTTTCCACACCCCGAAGGCCCCAGCAGCATGAAGAACTCGCCATCTTCGATTGTGAATGTCGACGACTGAACCGCGTTGAAAGTTCCAAAGTCCTTGCGCACATTTTCGATACGTATTTGTGCCATCTGTTTACTCCGGAAAGTGGCTGACGATGATGAACATCACCGTGCCGCTCAGGGTGACAATGAAGGAATAGGTGAACAACCCAAGCAGAAAGGGTTGCATCAGCATGACCACTCCGACGGCGATCATTGTTGACGCCAGTATTTCCCACGCGCCGCGCCGTAGCCCAATCAAGCCATTGAAAAATTGTCTCATTTGCGTACCGCCCCAAAAGTGATCCCACGCAGCAAGTGTTTGCGCAGCAGGATGGTGAAAACCATAACCGGCACCAGAAAGATGGTGGCCCCGGCAGCGACAGCCGGCCAGTCTTTGCCGCCAACGCCTATGATTGTCGGGATAAAGGGTGGCGCGGTTTGCGCCGTGCCGGATGTCAGCAACACTGCAAAGGCGTATTCATTCCAGGCAAAAATCAGACAGAAGATCGCGGTCGAGGCGATACCCGTGGCCGCCTGCGGCAACACGACTTTGTAAAATGCCTGAAACCTTGTGTATCCATCAATCAGCGCAGCCTCTTCGTACTCCACCGGGATCTCGTCGATGAAGCCCTTCAGAAGCCAGACCGACAAGGACAGGTTCACCGCTGTGTACAGCAGGATCATTCCCAGATGCGTGTCATTCAGACCCAGCTGCCGGAACATCAGGAAAATTGGAATTGCGACCGCAATAGGCGGCATCATCCGCGTCGACAGGATAAAGAACAACAGATCGTCCTTAAGTGGCACTCGAAAGCGGCTGAATGCGTAGGCAGCAGCCGTGCCAAGCACCATGCAGAGCACGGTCGAGCCGAATCCGATGATGACAGAGTTCAGGAATCGTTCGCCATAGCGCGACGGGCCGGAAATGATCTGCCCCTGATCCCGCACGATTTTCTCGTACCATGTCTCTGCTGGTGGCAGAGCCGCCATATCACCTTCGGCAAGTCGCGTACGCGTTGTGAAAAGGTTTACGTATCCTTCCAGAGTTGGCTCGAACACCACCTTGGGCGGATAAGCGATCGAGTCCGCGGGTGATTTGAACCCGGTCGCCACGATCCACATCAACGGCAAGATCGTGATCACGGCGTAAAGGATAACAGCTGTCCCCGCGAACCATTTGGTCCGAATGGTTGGTTCAGTAACAGAAAAGCTCATCTTTCTTTGACCTTGTTCAAAGCTTTGACATAGATCGACGCGAGGCCAAACACGGTCACAAACAGGATCACCGCGTAGGCGGACGAATACCCTGTGCGCCATTTTTCAAAGGCTTCCCGCTTCAGATCTATGGATGTGAGGGTCGTGGTGTTGCCCGGCCCTCCGCCGGTTAGTTGCACCACAAGATCGAACATCTTGAAGTTTTCGATGCCACGGAACAGCACGGCCAACATCAGGAACGGTAGCACCATGGGAACCGTGATGGTCCAGAATTGGCGCCACTTACTTGCACGGTCACATTCTGCGGCTTCGTAGATTGAATCCGGGATGGAACGCAGCCCAGCCAGGCAAATCAGCATGACGAAGGGTGTCCACATCCATGTGTCGGCAATCACGATGGCCCATGGCGCCAGATGCACGTCCCCGATCATCGAGAAACTTGACGGATCCCCGCCAGTGAAGAACGTCACCACGTAGTTGAACAGACCGATTTGCGGCTGGTACAGAAAGGTCCAGAAGTTGCCAACAACCGCTGGGCTGAGCATCATGGGCAGTACGATAATCGTGGTCCACAGATCATTGCCCTTGAATTTCATGTTAATCAGGTAGGCCAGTGCGAACCCGATCAGCACCTGCAGCACGATGGTCCAGATCAAGAAATGGGCGGTCGCCTGCATCGTCATCCAGATGTCGCTGTCTGTCAGAATGCGCTCGTAGTTGCGTAATCCAATAAATTCGATATCGCGGTTGGCCCGGTTGACCTTGAAGTTTGTAAAGCTCAGCCTGATCGTCCAGATCAGCGGAAAGATGTTTACCGCCAGCAACAGAAAGATCGACGGAGCCACGAAAATCCAGGCAATCGCCCGGTCGGACAAGCCCCTGACTTTTTGCGCCATCGGCTGGGGCGTCGCCTGGGCGAGCTTCTCGATAGGTGTGTAAACCATTTTGGGGTCCTTCATCGGAACAGCGTTCCCTTAGATGAGGCTATTTCGGATGGGTCGTGTGATGCTCCCGACCAGCCTGGCGCCGGTCGGGAAATGAGTACCGAACAGGTTCGGCCCCGTGTCACTGCTCATATTTTGCCGTCGTCTTCGAAGACTTCGACCCAATCCTTGACCAGACCGTCCAGAGCTGTCTGCGCGGTGCCATTTCCGGCAATCACATAGTCATGAACACGCTGCTGCATTGCCAGCAACAGTTCGGCATAGGTCGGTTCCGCCCAGAAATCTTTGACGATCGCCATCGAGTCAAGGAAGGTCTGCGCATAGGGCTGACTGGTGGCAAAACCCGGATCTTCCACCACTGCTTTCAGAGCAGAATAGCCTCCCAGTTCCCACCAACGGGCCTGGATATCGGGCTGCGCAAACCACTTGATATATTCCAGTGCCGCGTCTTGCTTGTCAGAATACGCGACCACCGAAATCCCCTGTCCGCCAAGCTGTGCAAATTGACCGCTCGGCCCGGCTGGGTTGGGGAAATAACCTGATTTGCCACCGCCCACATTGGGATCGGCCTCAACACCCGGCCAGATGAAGGCAAAATTCATCTGAAGTGCGACCTGGCCCGATTTATAGGCATCAATGTTTTCGCCCATATACCAGTTGGAAGATCCCGGAGGAGTCGCTGTGTCGTAGAGGGTTTTGTAGAACTCCAGCCCCGCGGCCGCTTCGGCGGAATTTACAAAACCTTCAAGCTCGTAGGGGCTTTCAGGATTGCCATATTCAAATCCATAGTTGTAGAGCGCGTTGGTGACGCCCATGGTGATGCCTTCCGATCCACGCTCAGTATAGATCGCCGCGCCATAAACCTTTGTGCCGTCGATTTCCCGCTCCTGGAAAAACTGGGCTATGTTCTTGAGCTCGTCTAGCGTTTCAGGAACGGCAAGATCGTGCCCGTGTTTGGCTTTGTAAGCCTCCTGAATTTCCGGGCGTTCAAACCAATCTTTGCGGTATGTCCAGCCCACCACATCCCCAAACGCAGGCAGCGCCCAGTAGTTCGGCGTATTCTTTGGCCATTCCGCATAGCCTGTCACTGTGGCCGGGATGAAATCTTCCATAGTGATGCCTTCTGCATCGAAGAAATCGTTCAGTTTAACGTAGTGTCCGTTTTCGGCACCACCGCCGATCCACTGGCTGTCGCCAATCATCAGATCGCACAACTTGCCGCCGGAGTTCAGTTCGTTCAGCATCCGGTCGGCAAAGTTGGGCCAGGGCACAAACTCAAAGCTCATTTTGTGACCAGACTTCTCTTCGAAATCTTTGCTTAGTTCAATCAACGCATTGGCGGGATCCCATGCCGCCCAGCACAGCGTCAGGTCCTCTGCGCTTGCGACACCCGCGCCCGCAGTCAGTGCAGCCAACGCAACCGTACATGTAAGGTTGTTTCTCATTCCTTAGTCCTCCCTATTCATTCGTCGCAGCGCCTTCGATCGCGACTCATCGAATGCCCTCAGTGGTATTTGAGGCACGTACCTCATATCAAGCTTTTTTTGAGGCGCGTACCTCAGAACGGTTGCGCTTGATTAAAATTCAGGCCAATGTCGACCTCGCCCCAAGTGGCGTAGATCGAGTGAAATGCTTTGAAAATGCGACCAACTACCAAAGACTTAGCAGTTGCTGCCGGCGTCAGCCTGGCATCGGTCGATCGCGTATTAAACGGGCGATCCGGTGTTAGAAAAAAAACAGTGGATGCGGTCAACGAAGCAATCGAACGGATAGGATTTGTGCGTAACCTGTCCGCAGCCAACCTGGCAAAAAGCAAGCAATATCGCTTTCTTTTCCTGCTGCCGAGGCACGGAGACCTGTTCGTATCAGAGCTTAGCAGTCATATCGAGGAGGCGGATGCCGCGCTCAAGGCCGAAGGCATGGATCTGCGCTATCAGAGCATTTCTCAAAACGACCCGCATGAAATCACGAGGGCGCTCGACGCCATCATCCCCGAAGATGTCGATGGTATCGCCCTTATGGCCCCGGAATCGCCACAGGTTCGCGATGCTGCCATTCGGCTGAAAGAAAGGGGCATACAGGTTGTGCACTTGATTTCCGGTCAACAAGACATGTCCGGCCTAGACTTTGTCGGCATCGATAACCGGGCAGCGGGAGCCACCGCCGCGCGTCTGATTGGCCGGTTTTGTACTGGCCGTCAGGGCAAGGTAATGATTGTCACCGAAACCATGAACGCCCGTGACAGTCTTGAACGCCGCTTCGGGCTTGATGAGGTTCTGACAACCGATTTCCCGAACCTTACGGCCCTGCCATCCATGGAGACCTACGGCGATAAAGAGCGCGCAAAATCTGTCATTGCTACGGCTATTAAAAAAAACGCCGACATTGTCGCAATTTACATCATGAGTTCAGAGGCGCGCGCGCCGTTGGCAGGATTGTCCGACACCAAACTACAATCAAAGCCGATAATACTCGCACATGAATTGACCGACCGTACCCGAAAAGGCCTTATGTCTGGTGAACTTGATGCACTGATTGTTCAAAATCCAGGCCATCTGGTACGCAGTGCGGTAAGATTGTTGAGGGCTGGTGTTGATGGTCGTTCGGTGCTGAAATCGCAGGAACAGATCCGCATCGAGATATTAGTTAAGGAAAATCTGTTGTCGGAGGTGGGGCCGGATACTTAAGATCCGAGCGCCCTCACTGCAACTGGCTAGCCTGATCTGACTGGTCCGGTTTGATTGTTAGTGCATGACTGGCCTTTGGTCCATCTGGACGATGGTTTCGGGTGCCGGCGGTCGGTATCCTAGAGCACTGTGGGGCCGCTTGGTGTTGTAGTGTTTACGCCAACCTTCGATGACAATCTGCGCCTCCCTTATCGAGTAGAAGATCTCCCGGTTCAGCAATTCGTCTCGGAACCGTGCGTTGAAGCTCTCTACATAACCGTTCTCCCACGGTCTCCCTGGTTCGATGTACGCCGTCTTGGCACCGACTGCGGCGATCCAGTCACGAACCGCCTGAGCGATGAACTCGGGGCCATTGTCGCTTCTCACATATGCAGGTGGCCCGCGCAGGATGAACAGATCGGTCAGAGCATCGATCACATCGGGCGAGTTCAGCCTTCGCTTTACCCGGATCGCCAGGCATTCACGGCTGAACTCATCTAGGATGTTCAATGTCCGGAACGCCTTTCCATCGTCAGTGCGGCAGTGGACGAAGTCGTAGCTCCATACGTGGTTGCGATGCTCTGGCCTGAGCCGGATGCATGATCCGTCATTGAGCCAAAGCCGCCCTTTCTTCGGTTGTTTTGCTGGAACCTTCAGCCCCTCTCGCTTCCACAGCCGTTCGACCCGGCCGATGCTGACTTGCCAGCCAGCATCTCGCAGTAGGACGGCAACACGACGATAGCCGTAGCCGCCATACTCTCTGGCCAGTTCGATCATGTCTGCCACAAGCCGCTTTTCATCTTCTCGACCTCGTGGCTGATATCGTTGTGTTGATCGATGTTGCCCCAACACCCTACAGATCCGGCGTTCTGACACCTTCATCTCGCTGCGGATCAGGTCGATGCAGGCTCGCCGGCGGGCGGGGCTCAGAAGTTTCCCCGGGCTGCTTCCTTCAGGATGAGTTTGTCCAGAGTCAGGTCCGACACGGCCTTACGCAACCGTTCGTTCTCCTTCTTGAGCCGTTTTAGCTCCTTCAGTTGGTCGGTTCCCATCCCACCATATTGCTTGCGCCAACGATAATAGGTCTGCTCGGTTACGCGAACTTCACGGATCGCATCCACGCGCATCATTCCTTGACCGACAAGCACATCAACCTGCCGCAGCTTCTGAACTATTTCCTCCGGCTTGTGTCTCTTGTTCGCCATTCTCTGTCCTCCGTTTCCTAAATATAACGTCGGACCAGTTCAGATGGGGCATTCCAGCCGGTTCTTGGAGAACGTCGAATGGTTGGGGACCGGAGTGGACAGGTCAAGGCGGCAAAACCAGCGATACGCAAGGTTCAAATGTACTTCTTCACTGAGCCGCCGTTCAGACCGAATGCCAAAACAATAGCCCACCAAAAGCATGCGGATCAGTAGCTCCGGGTCGACCGAAGGACGACCCGTGTGACTATAAAAGTCTGCAAGATAAAGGCGGATATCGCTAAGATCGACAAACCGATCTATCGAGCGCAGCAGGTGGTCTTGCGGGACATGGTCTTCCAGCGAGAACTCGTAGAACAATGCCGCCTGCGCTTCCTGCTTCGGTCCCATCATCGCAAAATCCCCCAATCCCTAAAGGAATTGAATCAGCGAATTGGGAGCCGATCAAGGAAGAGTTTTTCAACGGAATAGGCTGAGAGCAAACCTTCGGACATCAAATCTAATCCCAGCAATTGCCTGCCATGAGACAACGGGAGGTATCAATGTCGGCATTGCGCAGGTAGCTGACTTTGCAAAGTCGTCAAACTAGCCACCTATTGCCCCAGAATTCTATGAGCAATGCTGCGGCGCAGATCACCGAAGCAGTCGTTAGCTGCAGTTGCGAAGGTTCATGCCAAGCGAAATTGCATAATGCGGGACTTTTCTGCCTTTGGCGGAACCAACCCCGATCAGCAGGTGCAAAGAGTAGCTTAATTTACGCCAGATCCTGTCCAAGGATTTAGGAGTAGCTCAAATCGAACTAATTTGATCTGAATGACTGGTTCGATAATGGCCGAAAATGACCGGTATCTGTCATTGCACGCCGGAAATATTCTTGAAATTTTCATGTATATGACGACGAACGAAAATGTCCTCTCTGGACCTTCACCCACTACTAAGCGTGTAGTAGCGCTGGTATACGATGGCGCAAATGCAACAGACATAGTCGGTCCGTTGGATGTTCTGGCTGGAGTCCAACTTGCGCTTCGAACGTCAGACCAACCTTACAAAATAGAAGTTGTATCACTGAATGGCGGACCAATAACCACGGGACCTTCATGCGTTCAAATTTAGACGACCTCCCTGTCAAGTATCCGCGGTGGGGATATCGATACTGTAGTCACAACGCGAGGACAGACATGAAAAGGATGAAAGACTTCATGAAAAGACAACCTTGGTGGGGCGATCTGAAGGTCGCCCTTGTGTTTTTAACAATTGCAGCAGGCGGCGCTTTGTTGGTTCTCAAGTCAATTCCAAGCACTTTAGCCACCGCGCCATAACGCCTCAGAAACCCGGCACGTTGCCTCAAACCGGTACCTGTAGCCCGGCTTTCACCCGATCAATTACGACATTGCTGTGGAACCGCCGAATGTTGGGATTGTCGTTGAACACCCGGCGGCTGAACTCCTCAGTGCCTTGGTTCTGCTGGGAGACGCGAAGTCAAACAGCTACGATGATATCAAGCGAATATTCCATTCCTGTAACGGCACTGCCATCCACGCGCATAACGTTGAAGAAAAGGAAGTCACTTGTAGAGCCGGTGACTGTGACGGCGAAATTGTCCGTTGTTTCGAGCTCGCCAAACTCGTATCGCCGCACTTGGCCCATGACAAATAAGGTGAGCCACGCAATAACCGACGCATGACAAATCGGGGATGGCTCACCATCCGCAGTGCCGTTCCCCATAACGGTTCTGGGCATCGATCGTTTCGGCGGTGCCGCGATTTCCTGTCACAACCACCGAAGCGACGTCGCGCTCAAACCGGATAGGCTCGGCAATGTCGCAGAAATCTCCAGCGGGAGATTGAGAGCATGCGCTAACGATCAGTGAGGCGGTCAATAAGAGCGGTATCGTCTTGCGTCTCCACATCTCGATCTATCTCCTGTTTGCTTTGGATGGCATCAAGGCGGGCTTTGTTCTGCAGGGCTTCTGTTTTGCGCCTCTGATCGTTCTTCGCATCGATGCGAAGCCATGCAAGCAAGACGACCACAAACACGCTGAGTGCGGCCCATACTGCCGACTTGGAAGGTAGGAAGCGCAGCATCACCGCGCCCCTCCTGCCCATTTGCGAAGCCGCTCGCGCGCAATCCAGCCCAGCCCGATCAGCGCAACAGCAGAAAAGCCTAATAGGATATACTGAGCCAAAGGGTCCAGCTTGCCTAATGCGGTTAGAACACCCCCTGCCCCCGCCGCAGCAGTACCGGCAACGGCGCGGATCGTTTTGGACTGAGCCGGTGAACTGCGCTCAGCGTCAGCCTTGGGTGTTGCTTCAAGGATTGCAGCATCCGTAAGAAACAGTTCGCGCTCGGCCGCACGGCGGCGTGTAAGCCCGCGCAAGACCTTGCCACCAGCCTTGTTGAACCATGTCAGCGCTTCGGCAGCGCCCTCAATGTCCCCCGCATTGAAGCGGCGCAGGCAGGTAGATCGGCTGAACGCCCCAACGCCAATGTTATATGCGAGAGACAGCATCGCACCGAACTCATTGTCATTTGGCGCGCGACGGAACATGGGTCTGATTTGATCCGCAAAGCGTTCAAGCCCCTCCCACAGCATTTGCTCCGCAAAGGGCTTGGTCCACGTTTCACCCACAGACACGCCTGGACCAAAACCCGCGTTGTTGGTGTAGCCGTATCCAATGGTGAGTACGCCAACCGGATCGAGATACGCAGTAAGCTCAAGACCTTCAAAGCGCTTCACAAGGTCTAAGGTGGCTTGGTTTATGTTCATGTGTTTCTCCATAAAAAAAACCCGCCAGAGGCGGGTGGGTTGAGGTTGGTGCCGAGATGCGCCAGCATGGAACGACCTTCGAGGAAAGCTCCTAGAAGGCTCTGATTTAATCTAACAAGGAAGCCGGTTTGCTTCGTCTCCAGATCAAATGCCCCTGCGGTTACTACGGGACGACAACCAACGAGAAAGCGATTTCTCAGTTTTCAGAAGGCATTCGGCCATGCCTTCGTTGCTCACGCTGTAAAGGCACCCAAGACCTTGAAATTCGGATGGCTTGGAACCCAAGCGCTTCCGCGCTGGATGGTTGCCGCACAGAGCAAGAACACATCCCAGATGGTTAGCTTAGAGACCCTTTGAGCTGGTGAGATAGCAGGCTCGGCTAGATACCCCTTTTGCGTGAGCTTCCTATCAGACCCTATGGCAGCTATGCGCAGGAAGCTGACTTTGCAAAGTCCTGCGAACGGCCCATTACCGCCATCAGCAATTACCGTCGATGTTGCAACGCGGCCCGCCATATGAGACCTTCGCTGCGATGGCGAGATCTCGACATGCTCCAAAGACTGGATTGCGAGACAAAGCTATCCCGACCATCCGACAATCGAACGTCCGCATTTTCGTAGATACCAGATTTGCTAGCCAAATCGTTACGGCACGTCGTGTTCAGGCAGTCTCAACCGGTTGATGCCTTGTTCGGACACGCGTTGAACAAGACGGGCCGTCGAGATTGCCTGAACGGCGATGTTTGATCGTATAGACATCGCTGCTGCCGTTCCGACGGCCTGACCCATCGCCATGCATTGTGGCATGCCGCGTACGGAGGCGAATGCGACCGAGTCTGCCGACAAAATGCGCCCCGCAAACATGAGGTTTGTTATCTCCTCAGGTACCAGAGACCGGAACGGAATTGTATAGTAATGCCCGGATTGGATGGCAGCGTGATGGGTCATGTCGCCCTTGGCGCGCATCACATCGTCGATAGGGTTGTCACACGCCACAATCCCATCCTCGAACTTGGTCGCACATGCCAGGTCCTCTCCCTTCAGGCGATACATGCCCCGCAATTTGCGCGTCTCGCGCACGCCAACTGTTGGTGAAAGCATGGCCATATGCGCCTGTTCAAAACCCGGAACTTCAGTACGCAGGAACGCGGCCAACTGGTGGCACCTACGGCGACCTTCTTGTGTGGCAGCACTCACGGCCAACGGATCTGTGCCGTCCACACCGCGGACATGGACAGAGTTGCAAAAGACCGTGCCTTCATGAAAGCCTCGCATGAGGTACAGCTTCCGGAGATCGCTGTGCAACCTGCCATCTTCGACACCAATCTCTGCGTATTTTTGGAAATACGGGTCCGGATCGGCGAAAGCGCGGTCCCAGTCCGCGCCCATCATGAAGAAGGAAATCGTAACTGCCATCATGTTGCCTGACGCATCACCAAGAACGTAAGGCACACCTGCTTTGGCCGAGATGTCGCCGTCGCCCGAGCAATCAAGTACGATCTTCGGCTGAACAGTAAAGGGGCCATGCCGATCACAGCACGAGACGGATACAATCGACGCACCGTCCATCTCTGGTTCAAGCGCGATGGTTCCCAGCCTGACACGCACACCCGCTTCTTCGAGCATCTCAAACATAGTGAGCGTCGCCACATCATGGTCGTAGATGATTTCGGGCCCGAAATTGTCTAGCGTGCAAGCGCGCTTCTCGGCGGCTGGCGGGTCCATCGATGCGAGGCGTTCTGTGAGTTCTTCAATTATGCCGCCGATAATCTGATCCATCGGATATGCGCCGCCCCAAGGCATACCAGGGCAGAAAGCCATAACGCCGCCGATTTTGCTGGTCGCTTCCAACAATGTGACCTGAAGACCTTCGCGCGCAGCAGAGATGGCAGCGCCGAAGCCGGCTGTTCCGCCGCCAATAACAAGGACTTCGGTGTGTTCTATCTTCATCGTTTTCTGACATCCCGCGTGTTGATAAAGCCGACCGTTCTGACATGACGCTGATCCGGCACAACCAATTCGTCAAGACAAGAAAGCTGCCGTTGTTGTAATGCGCGGCATTAGTCAATGTGGGCTCTAAGCCGCCATGCGGCAGTACGACAGCGTGTCCGCAGCGAAACTGCGTGCGAACCAAGGTGGTCAACTGCTGGTGCCAGCAAAATACAGCCAATGAGAATAGCAGCCTAAATGAAACTCTGATCCATCTTAAGTTGGCCGCAAACTGGTCGAAAACGTAAGACCACCTCTGTCTTGCTAGCCATCAAGGGCAACTATGCGCAAGGAGCGGCATCAAACCGCGACACGTACAGTCCAATCACTGGCGCGTAGCTCATAACATCGGGTTTGATCAGTTTTTTCAGTGTTTCTTATAAATTTTTTCGAGAAGCATTATGCTGCTCGCATGAACGCGATCAATCTCGGACGACCAGGCCAAACTTGCGAGAACTGCACTGTAAATTTGCTTTGACAAAATGGACGTTGCGCAAGTGAAGTGATGCACACAGTCTCTGTAAATTTTTTTTTCATAGATCCCTGATCCTGTGTTTAGTCCACAATCAAGGATCAATACTGGTAAGTGATAATCCATCATTTTCAGAAGCCTAAAGTGACTTTCTAGTCTGTGTATATTATTCTGATCCATGCAAATAACTACAATTGCAGTCCGTTCCGGGTCCTCAGAGATGCTCGAGAAAAGATCGTCCAGACACTTTGATCGATTGATCTGAAATCCAAGTGTATCCAAGATGATTGAAATTTGAGAAAAGTGCTCTTCGGAGCTTACAACCATATCTACTTGGTTACTCCTAAAGTTAGATGCATCATAGTATTCAACGCCTACTAGATTTTCCAGATTTGCCTGAAAAGAGTTTTTAATTCCAAATTGTGTCAAGGCAATTCTCTATTTCTGTTGCGGTATTGTGTAGGTGAGACTTGAAAAGAGCGTATGAAGCTTCGTCGAAACTGATGTGAACTTGTAAAGCCAGCGTCTCTAGAGATTTCGTCTAGAGATTTTTGAGACAGCTCTAGTTCGCTTTTTGCTCTAAATAACCGGAGTGTTTGTATGTATTTTGATGGCGTTTGACCAACTTCTTTAGTAAATCTTCGATGGAAGTTCCTTGCGCTCATCGAACTATATCTTGCCATTGACTCGACAGTAATACTTGATTCAAGGTTCTCTTGGGCCCACAGCATAACCCTCTCTATTGGTCCAGTGATTGATTGAACTGACGGCAAGAGACAACTGAACTGCGATTGACCGCCTGGCCGTTTTAGAAACATAACCCAATATTGAGCGACGGTTAGAGCTATACGCGGGCCGAAATGGAGCTGAACAAGCGCCAGAGCAAGGTCCATTCCTGCTGTAATACCTGCAGATGTGAATATTTTTCCGTCTTGAATGTAGATTTTGTCATCTTCAACGGTGACGTCTGGGAACTTTTGTCTTAACTTTTCTGCCCATGCCCAGTGTGTCGTGGCTCTTCGTTCTTTTAGAAGCCCTGCTTCCGCTAATAGAAAGGCGCCCGTGCATATGCTAGCTGTGTGCGTTGATTGAGCGGCAAGTTCTTCAATTGCTAATCGCATTTTAGATTGTTTCGCCACCTCCATGGCAGTTTCGCCACCAGGAACTAGCAAAATATCGATATCCCCACCGCGGATACTTGACAGGGGGATCGTCTGAATTTGAACGCATGAAGGTCCCGTGGTTATTGGCCCGCCATTCAGTGATACAACTTCTATTTTGTAAGGTTGGTCTGACGTTCGAAGCGCAAGTTGGACACCAGCCAGAACATCCAACGGACCGACTATGTCTGTTGCATTTGCGCCATCGTATACCAGCGCTACTACACGCTTAGTAGTGGGTGAAGGTCCAGAGAGGACATTTTCGTTCGTCGTCATATACAAGAAAATTTCAAGAATATCTCCGGCGCGCAATGACAGATACCGGTCATTTTCGGCCATTATCGAACCAGTCATTCAGATCAAATTAGTTCGATTTGAGCTACTCCTCAATCCTTGGACAGGATTTGGCGTAAATTAAGCTACTCTTTGCACCTGCTGATCGGGGTTGGTTCCGCCAAAGGCAGAAAAGTCCCGCATTGTGCAATTTCGCTTGGCATGAACCTTCGCAACCGCAGCTAACGACTGCTTCGGTGATCTGCGTCGCAGCATTACTCATAGAATTCTGGGGCAATAGGTGGCTAGTTTGACGACTTTGCAAAGTCAGCTACCTGCGCATCTCTGCCATTGGTGGCTCACGCAGCATTCGGCACCGCTGCGGTTTCCTATTGAAAGGCTGCTTTCGGGAAATCGGCCTTACAGCTTTGCGCCTGCAGCGGAGAACGTTCTGAGCCTCATGTGAATGTCATGAAAGGGCTGCCTACCGTCATTTATGGTGGCGTCATCTCAGCTATAGCAGCAAAATTAGGCGCTGCACTGCCGCAGTGCAGCTCCGAGCCCATTTTGCAGAATGCTGCACTTCGACCGAATGTCAGCTTTTGGCGGAGGGCAATAACATCAGGATCAGGGCTATGGCTCCGCAGATAGCGTACCCCAGAAAGATGGGATAGAGACTCATATTGTAGCTGAATCCGATTGCGCCCGCCGCGACAGCACCCACGAGCGTCAATACTGACGCCGTTACAGCAGCTGCGAGCCCTGCAATATGCCCCAGTTTTTCCAGTGCGATTGCATTGAAGTTACCGAACGTCAGACCAAGAAGGAAGAGTGCTGGACAGTTTGCGCTCATGAACAGCCAGAGCGGCGGAAGATCACCCATGATCATCATCATGCCCATAAAGGCGAGTGACCAAATGATCAGCCCTGAGACTGCAAGAACACAAATCCGATCCATGGCGAAGCGTTTCACAAGGCGCGCGTTGGTCAGTGTTGCGACCGATATAAAAAGCGCTGCGCAGCCAAATAGGACGGCGTAAAGAGTTCCGACTTCATAAGTTTCCTGAAAGAGTTGCTGCGAGGAGTTGATATATCCCATAAGCGCACCATAGCAGAGACCACCTGCCACAGTGAATGCCATGGCCCGTCGTTCCGTCAGGACTTCGAGAACAGCAGCAGCGAATTTGCCGACCCGAAAGGTGCGTTTCTCCAGAATCGTTTCGGGCTGCCGGCGAAGAAGCCACAAGGCTCCACCGACACAAACGACCGACAGAAGCGTGAACAATCCACGCCAGGGCATTACTAGCAACAAAGCCTGGCCGAGCGATGGAGCAAGAACTGGCACCATGATGAAGATGCCCATGATAATGGACATCACGCGCGCCATCGCGGCACCTTCGAAGCGGTCGCGGATCAGCGCCACGGTGACAATCCGAGGCCCTGCGGCTCCCGCGCCCTGCAACAGGCGGCCCGCTATGAGCGTCTCGAAAGTCGTTGCCATTGCGCAGATCAAACCGCCGACAGCGAAGAAGGCTGCGCCAATGACGATAGCCGGTCGGCGGCCTATGCTGTCCGACATTGGCCCGAACACCAACTGACCCGCCGCCAACCCCAAAAACAAGGCAACGATCACCATCTGGCGTCGGTTGCTTTCCACGCCAAGCTCCGATGCCATGTCCCCGAGCGCGGGCAACATCACGTCTATCGACAACGCAATTGTTGCCATCAAGACGGTTGCCATCGCGATAAACTCGGGGCGGTCTGGTTGCCTGGCCGGTTGCATTGCGCTGAGATCAATAATGCATAAGGCAGACATTGACCATCGGTGTTTGAACAACGGCACTGTCCCGCTCCTTTCCCGTTCGATGACAATTGGCGGCTGCACCTGCGGCGAAGGGCGGCTTTTCCAAGTGCGCGTGCGGCACGAAACCTCTGCAAAGCCCTAAAATCCGACGATTTTGCAAATTCTGCTTTCTGCGCAATGCTGCCGTCGGCGCCTGGCCGAGGTGGACCTCTTGGTCAGTGATTAGAGATGAAACTGCCGGATGCCCGCTCCCAGCCCGAAGCAGACGTGATCCGCATCGTTGCTGGTTCCAGTCCAAACCCAAAGGTGGGCAGATCCCGAAAGCTGCCTTTCAATACTAAAACGCAGCGGTGCCGGATGCTGCGTGAGCCACAAATGGCAGCGATGCGCAGAAAGCGGACTTTGCAAAGTGCGGCAGCGGATGACATGGTCTTGGTGCCAAAAATGCGACTATTGCACACAAACTTTCCAACCTAATACCATATTGGTGACTCCAAAATTTGCGGAGAAATGAATGAATAGTCATTCCTTACTACTTATTGTACGATCAGAAACCCCTAACGCGAACTGCAGCATGGGGTGTATTTTCACCTTTGTCGCCATATCGATTTGATGATTGGGGACTGGTTTGCCTGTTTCGTGAAACCACTGCCAAGAAGCCGAAGAAGACAGCTTTAGGCCCACCGCACCTATCAAATGCAGCCGGGAGAACATAGTCTGACAGCATTTTATTGGCTCGACCAAATCTTCGTCCTCAATTGATTTGTTTATGGATAACCAAATATCGTCCTTCTGACCCTCAGTATCTTTCCCTATTTCAGACCATAAGAGATCGACAAACTGGGATGTAGCAAACTCCGAAACGCCAAAATAGGCAGGCTTGTTACGAAGAGCTTCAAGCAGAACGGAAATTCCAGTATAAGTTCCCTGCCACTCGTACCGAAGGCTTTCGAGGCGCAGGTCCGAATATGTATGCTCACCTTTGAGAAAATCAGATTTGCTCACTGATGACTTTCCTTCAGATTTTTGCAAAGTCTCATTCACAAAGTTTATGACATCTCTTGGCCGCAGTAGTGTACGCTCAACCAAATAGTTCCAGGCAGATATTCGACCGTCGACCTTTTGCTTATATATATCAACAAAATGGACGTTTTCTGAAGAATATTTCCATTTGAATAAGTGATTCACCCGTTTTTCAGCCAGCTTCCAAAGTTGATCTTTTGACCAACGTAGCCGAATTATATAGTCATTGTATTTTTCCAGCTGGTTACGCGACGGTGGCGCTTCTCTAATCATCCGTTCGTATACATCGTTTCGTAGGGCAACAACGACTTTGAGATTTCGAAGCTTTTGAAGTCCCTTTAGTGCCTCAAAAAGAGACTGAATAAGTTGATACTTTATTGACTCGTCGACCCATGCTTCATCAAGCCTGTCAATTAGAATGAAGTATTTATCACCTCGTCCTTTTGTGTACTCAGAAAGTGCAGAGATTACGTGGCCAAGTTCAGCAATAGTATTGCCATCGACGAACTTTTTTGCTCGCTGCTGAAGCTGCACCTTCTTTTCAGCACTCAGCCCCCTAGCATAACCAGCACGTGCGTTGAATTTATCGACTTCCGCGCCCAGCGAGGCAGTCAGGTTCTTTTCCAGAGCCTCCGTAATCTCAATGATGTTCTCATCTACGGTGTTCCAAAACCTGTGTTCATTATCGTCAATGAACTTCACCAATTTTTCTCGAACGCTCTCTCGCTTGATGAAGTCCACGATTTTCGTCCGAATAAATCGAAACTTGTCCTTTGTGTCAGCACTAGTGACTAGCTTAATGTATTCGATGCAAATCACATGCCGCCAAAGAGCTTGGAAAAAGATACTAAGGTCGACGTCGATACTTTGAAGGAACTGAATAACATCACTGTTGGCGATGTGGTTCATCGCCATCTCGTGAACTTCAAAGGCTTCGCAGTTTTCCTCGTTTTTCTCAATCATTCGAAGCAAGGCTGTTTTGCCGCTCCCAGTGCTTCCCAAGACGAAGTTAGATGGGTTATTGATATCTGTGAGTTCGGTCAACGCGTGGTGATCGACAAAACACTTAAAGAGAAACTCATCGTCATTCTCGGCGCCGTTCTGGCCAATGTTAATATTGGACGAAAATATAATTTTGTTGGACAAAAAAGCCTTCCTCACGGCAATGCTGTTGGTGGTCACAACCTGAGGTATTCTCTAGCTTCAGTCAACCTCATGCATCTACTTCCATGGAGGACTGCAAAGTACCGATTGTAGGGAGCATTTTTCGAGGAGGAATGAGTGATTGGCCCAGCGAAGAGAACGTACGTTTCCCGCCTTCTCTGCAGAATGAGAATGTCTGCTTCGGGCTGGCAACAGCAGTTGATAACCTTGATTTGCGCGCAGTTTTGCTGCGGACACGTTGCTGCACTGCCGCATGGCGGCTTAGAGCCCATGGCAGTCATTGCGATTTCTCGCTGCGCGCGCTCGCAGCACGAAAATCTCTGCAGTCGCTCTATCATCGACGCCGCGCGGCGGCAGGGATCGCTGCCATTCATGCAATACGCAGCGAGGATCTGAGGGGCAATTTACAGGTCGCGGACAAAGCAAACTTTTGCAAGTGCAGCTTTTGCTAGCGAAGCATCCCTTCGCGCTTGCTGCAGGTCTTTTGTTACAGTACGTCGCATATCGTCACTTCAGTCGTTCGCGGCAACCTGAACTGACGCCTCGGCTAGGACAAAGCGGTCACTGCGATAGCAGAGCGCTTTTCACTAGAGGTACAAGCATTGTTGGCAACGCGACCTCGCAGTTGCAGCACGGGTCGCGACTGTGATTAATAATAGGGGCTAATTTGCATCAAACCACAGCCTAACAAGTCAAAAACAGAATGATTTGACGTGTGTAAAACAAAGAAATGAATCAGAGCCAAATTGGTTCTTGTGCGATACTCTGTAATCGCTCCAGTTTTCCATACGATCTAACCTTCAAACCGGTTGCATGGCCTTAGCTATTTATGTCGCCGATCAATAAACAGTCGCACGGCCTCATTGTTGTTCAACGCGCCGAGCTTATTTCGTGCATTTTTTGTATATAGACGAACAGAGGACTCTTTTAAGCCAAGCTCATCCGCGATTTGCTTCGGACGTAGTCCTCTCGATAACATTTCCAACGTCTGTATTTCACGTGGGCTCAACGGTCGTACTACATCTTGGTGGATCTCCCCCTTCCTCCACGTCTCAAACCGTGCGTTCGCAACAAGGCAAAGCGTTCGGAGGTCATCAACCAAAGGCATTACGCTTCTTTCAAAGTCGTATCGCATCATGGCGTTACCCAAGATGAACCCGCCGTGCCTGCCCGATCCTTTCAAAGCGGTTGGAATCCCAATGCCTGCGTGCCAGTCAAATTTGGTCGTCGTTTGAATATATTTGCGTGTGTACTCGTCAATATAATGATCGTTCAGGTCCAGATATTCAGCCCCGACCTTTGTTGGCTCAAATGTTGCGCAGCAGAATGTAACAAATGGTTCAATGAATTCAGGATCCTTTGCCAATTCACGAGGCCATGAATTGGGCAAACTTGACCTCACGTTCCAATGGGGTGGGCTGCCATCGTCTCTTGTCGCATAGATTACTTTGTAGAGCTTAAAACGCGCAAGCGTGTCCAGCATGCGCGCCCAGGCAGCATCGGGAGATTTCGCTGTTTCGATGCTGTAAGCACATTCAAGAATTGTCCGTTCCATACCTTAAAATTGATATATCAATTTCGATATATTGCAACAGCAAGCTCTCCAAATGATGTTGCTTGAAGTAAAATCATTTGGAGTACTATTGATGCACAAGTTTAAATGCGCCCTCGGGGCACATGCCACACGTCGCGATGTGCTTTTCGGTTCAAGTGCCTTCCTGATGATCCCGCATGTGGCGTGGGCTGAACGCACGGCTGTTGTCGATCTGCGCCTCGCAGACAATTTGGTCGGGTTCCACGGGTCCAAAATACGCATGTTTTTGGCAGAAAACCTTGAGATCACTCCAAGCCATGATATCGCAAGGCCACAGTTCCATTTTGTCCGAGTGACAAGAGGGACAGTGGCTGCGATTTTCAGCTCTCCGCGTGCTGAAAAGGTCGTGTTTCCGGGGGAGATGTTTTTCCCCGGTGAGATGTTTACGCCCAAAGCTGCATTCTTTGATGGGATGAAAATATCAAAAGTCAAAAAAGGCGGCAAAATCAGCGACCTGCAAAAAGAGAGGCTCGCCACAACCGCGCTCAAAGCGTTTGGCGAGAGAAGCGGAGTGATGATTGTCACGTCTTGGGATGACATGGCCTCAAGTGACGCTTCCTCTACCCTGTATCTTTATAGCTAGGACCGTTCCATGCAGATGAAACGCGTCGTTGTACCAGCCTTGGTTGCGAGCTTCTTCACAACTCCACTGATCGCACAAGATAAGACTATGTTGGTGCTTGACGCCTCTGGGTCGATGTGGGGGCAAATCGACGGCAAAGCAAAGATAACCATTGCCCAAAACACTATAGGCACACTCTTGAGCGATTTGGCGGCAGGGGATGACCTAGGTTTGATGGCCTATGGCCATCGCCGCAAAGGGGATTGCGGGGACATTGAGGTCTTGGTGGAAACTGGGCCGGAAACAGTTGGTGAGATTGCGTCGCAAGTAAATCGCATCTCTCCTAAAGGCAAAACGCCTATGGCCTCGGCTATATCTCAGGCGGCCTCTTCAATGCGCCATGTAGAGGATAGGGCTACGGTGATTTTAATATCAGATGGCGTTGAAACTTGCTCACCGGATCCATGCGCTGTCGCGCGGATGCTGGAAGAAACTGGTGTCGACTTTACGGCGCATGTGGTGGGCTTTGATATTGAAGACCCTCAAGCCGATGCGCAGCTGACCTGCATCGCCAACGAGACCGGGGGCCTGTTTTTGCGTGCAAAAGACGCCAAAGAGCTCTCTGAAGCGATGAGCCAAGTGGTCAGCGAAGTTCAAAGGGTTGAAGCGTTCTCAGTAAGCGCCCCAGCTGAAAGTGAAATAGCGGCCGTTGTCCCCATCAGCTGGGCAGGATTGAACATAGAAGATATTGATGACGACGGTTACGAGGTTATCGTGCGTTTGCCGGAGGGCGTGAAAATCAATGGCAAGGTCATAACGGGACCGCCGCCCGCGTTTTTGGAAATGCCCCCGCGTCCGGGCAACTTTGAAATTGCGTTGATGCGCATTGCGCAACAGCAAGTTTTGGCAACGCGCAAAATCAGTATCAGTGACATTCCCGTCGATCTCTCATTCCCTGATGAGGTTGAAGCGGGTCAGCAATTCGAAGTCACGTGGATTGGTCCTGGTTATCAAACCGACCGCATTGGTATCGGGCGTGCAGGAGAGCGCCCCAAAGCGGTGATGCTTGGAATTGATGCGATCTCGCCGACGATGCTCAGCGCCCCGCAGACACCAGGAGAATATGTGGTGACCTATGCACTTAGTCAGGACCAGCATATTCTGGCTAGCCAACCTATCACTGTCCTGCCTGCGATAGACCCTGTGTTAGAAGCCGATTTGGCCTGCATGAAAGACGAGGCACGAAAGCACCCCGATCCCGTTGTGCAGCTTTTTGCGCAAGCGCCCCAGCCCGAAGGCAAAGCGCACGATTTAAACGAAACCGAGGTGTTCAATCTCGCTCAGTTCCTGCGCTCCCTTTCTGACATCTGCGGAAGGCCATAATCGATGTTCAAGCCTAAATTTTTCGCGGTTCTCTTGGCCGCCTTCCTTTCGGCCACAATCGCGTCTCCGATAAAGGCACAATCGTTTTTCGATGGGTTTGCAGGAGGTGGTGAGGCCGATTGCCGACAAAAATGCGCCAAGGTCAAAGAAGATTGCGAAAAAGATATTGATCGGCTCAAAACCGCGTGTGCGCGACTGGGGCAAACATTGCTTTGCGACGAGGCCAAAAAACTCGGGTGCCAGGCCGGGAAAACCTATTGCGAAGAAATGGAAATGGTCGATTTCATGGAGCCTGGGTGCGATATTCCACCTGATCCAGATGACGAGCCCGATGCCAAAGGCGGTGGATGGGGGGAGCCGCATTACACGACCTTTGACAGGTTGCTTTACGATCTTCAAAGCGCCGGCGATATGCGGTTGGTTGAAGCAGAAGATGACCGCTTTGCCGTTCATGTGCGTCTTAGCCCATACACCAATACGACCAGTGCGCACTCTGCGGTGGGAATACGTTTTGGCCAGCTGGTTCTGAACTATGACCTGCGTGATGATACTTGGCGGGCCTTTAACGGCAGCGCATCGCTTTCGCTGCAGAGTTTTAAAGCAGGAACGGTAGAAGGCGTTTTGGTGACACGCCCGCGCGACAATCTCGTACGGATTGTGCAATCAGGTGTTGCTGCTGTCAGTGTTCGAAAGCTGCACAAACATATCAATGTTGATGTAGAGCTTTACGGCGATTTCGCGGTTTCGGGATTGTTGGGTGACAATGACGGTGATCCGAAAAATGATTTGGACATCCCCGACGGTTTTGACCACTGGTCTTGGATTCATAGTGATTTTACACGGCGGTGGCGCTTGCAGGAAAATTCACCTCTCCTGCCATATCGCGCCGGTGAGACAGCGGCAGATTTCGCCATTGAAGGTCATCCAGCGGAGCCTGCGTCAATAGAGCTATCGGCTTTGGACGCGGCAAAAAAGATTTGCGACGCAAAACAACTCACAGACCCTTGGTATGCGATCTGTCTGCACGATGTTGCCATTACGCAAGACGCGGGTTTTGCAGAGGGTTTGAACCTACGGGCACGCCCTGATGTGATGACACTGCCTTCGATGGCAGACGGTTTGCTTGCTAAGGTAAAGACATGGGCTAATACCGGTGTTTGGCTTGAGGCGAGACTTGATGCTCCTGAGGTGTCGTCAAAAGGCGCTTCGATCTCTGTTGCTTGGGAAGGGCCTGGGGCCGAAGGCGATTACATCTCTGTTGCTGCGCAAAGCGATGCGCCGCATCTACACATGAACCGGACTTTGGTCCGAAAATGCACGCCGCTTGAACTTACAATGCCGGGGGTCGTTGGCACTTATGAGCTGCGTTACGTCTTGGCACAGGGCAATTCGAACGATGATGATGTCATTCTCGCGTCTCGGCCCATCGTCATTGAAGACACCATAGCAAGCGTTACTGCGCCCGCCACAGCCAAGATGGGTCAAACGATTGCCAGTGACTGGACGGGGCCGGACCAGGATGGTGACTATATCGCTATCGCCGCGACAGGCACGCAGCCGTTCAAACACATCACCCGTGAGTTTACTCGCAAGGGCAGCCCCACCACGCTGACGGTCCCGGGCGTTCAGGGCCAATATGAAATCCGCTATGTGCTTGCGGTGACGGGTGCCAATGGCGACGACGTTGTTCTGGCTCGCCAGATGATCGACGTGACGGAAGTTACTGCAACCCTTGAGTCCCCAACGACCGTAAAAGCGGGCAGTGCGCTACCGATCAATTGGCGGGGGCCGAATTTCGAAAGCGACTATATCTCCATCGCTGAGATCGGTGCAAAGCCATTCAAATATGAGACCCGCTTAAGCGCGCAAGAAGGCGCTCCGGCCATGCTCAAAGCGCCCGAGAAAGCTGGCACCTATGAGCTGCGCTATGTTCTCGGTGTGACGGGCATATCAAATGGTGATGATATTGTCTTAGCGACGCAAACACTTGAGGTTACTCAATGAAATCCGCCAGACGCTCTTATTTCGGCCCTGCGATTATCGTTGCTTTAACGTCACTGGCTCTGCTCGCTTGTGACGGTTCAGATCATATGACCGAACAAGAAATGCATGAAACAACTCTTACCTGCGAAGAGATGTTTGGGCCCGAAGAGTGTCAATGACCCTACAAACAAGGATAAAGCGCATGAAGATTACCCTGAACTTAGCCGCCGCGATGGTTTGCGGTTTGCTTTCTACGGGCGCAGCCTTTGCCGAACAGCACATCGACGATTTTATCCTGAATGTGCCGATTAAGTTCGTCGGTAACGCCAGGAAGGTAGACACGGGCCTTTGGGTAACTTGCACTGTTTTCAGACAGGCGGGCGGCGCACATCGGCAAATCCACCAAGACTATATTCTAGCGCACCCGGGAGACCTAATTTCACCCCCCCAAGATGGGACGCATCACATTGCTTTCCCTTGGACGATTCCGCCCGACATGAAGAACTCTTCCAAATGGGGTAACGCGCCGTACAATTGGAACTGCAGAATGTATAAGGGCAGCCTGCAGCAAAACTTGTCCACTGCGACCTCTTACGTTGAGAACGGCGACCCTGTTTCGCCAGCAACATTTGGCACCTGCGCCTATATCAAAGGTCAGCTGAATGCGGATTTCACCGAGTCTACCCGGGGTACTCCTCTCTGTACCAGCGGGCAGTAGGCCGCGATAATGACCAGATACCAGCATAGCATTCTTCGTGTTTTCCTACCCTGCTTCTGCATCTGTGCGATGTTGGCTACGCTCGCGATGGGGCAGACGCTCGACGGCCAAGATCCCAATCTTTCAAACCCGTTGCCCGACGGGACTGGCCAGCTGCGAGACATTCCCGTGCTGGAGGATGAAGACGGCTTTGTGCCTCAGCTTGTAAGGCGTGAACCTCAACTAATCAAAGCGCCGCAATTGATATTCGTTGTGAAAGAACCGGTGGAAATTTCTGCGCCAGATTTGCTGTTCGTGGTGAAAGAGCCCATCCAAGTTTCCGCGCCAGATCTGGTCTTTGTGGTGAAAGAGCCCGAGGATATAGCAGCACCGGAGCTTGTGTTCGTGGTTGAAGAAGATACGGAAAACCAAGAAGACGCATCTGAGCCAGAAACAAGTAGCACCTCAACCGATCTGGACGACAAGACGGGTGTTGGACCGCCGATTTGTGTTGGCGAGTATACCTTACATTCCTCCGGCGCTGTTGGCAAAGGCATCGGGCCCGATGGTAAACCGGTTCCAAACATGCCGGTGGGCACGCCGGTCATGGCCAAAGCAACGCTTAGCACAGAGAGCTGCGGTGAATTCTTGACCATGAAATCACAAGGCCAAAGCATACAGCTCGCGCGTCAGCATGGTGGTGACAATGTCTATGTCGGAGAGCTGAAAATGCCCGATGGCGTAACGCGTATCTTGCAACTGACATGCGGGCGCGACCTTAGCATGCACGGTGTGCTTGATGCGAGCGATGCAAACATCAAACTCCAACGTCCGATGTGGCTGCGCGCTGTCAACACAACCACACTCGCCTCTTGCTTGAAATAGGAAACACAGATCATGATTTTCAAACGCCTCTTCATCGCCGCCATTAGCACGTTGTCTCTGGCCACAGCCGCACTGGCCAATATCGAAACCTATTTGAACGGGTATTGTGAAGCGCAGGACTTCAACGCCGAACAATGCGCCTGCACCAAGACCACATTTGAGGTCGAAGCAGCACTGCGCGAATTGACACCAGAGCAAAAGGAAATGACAGCACTCTTTCTGGGACAAACCGGACTAGATATGATGTTTTTTGCGGATGCGATGCAAAGCATGAAACGCGAACTGATGCCATCGGTCATTCCGGTCGTTGGGCAGTTGCAGGCGCCAATTTATCAAACTTGCATAGAGGTGGATGCGGAGACGTTTACCGTTGAAGAAACCAAAACCAAAGAACGCTACCTTCAAGCTTGCATATTCACGTCCGGCCAGGGAACGGAGGAAAAAGAGCTGTGTTCTTGTCAGGCCAATTCATTTGCATCGAAATATGATGACGACACGTTTTTGTTGATCACAGAGACTCTCGAGATTGAAGCCAGCGGTGAGTCGGGTGACAAAGATCCTTTCGAATACCTCATGATGGAAAAACGGGGGCTTTCCCAAGAGCAAGCCATGGATTTCATGATGGAAAACCAGGGGCTGATGATGGAAGCGCCGATGATCATAATGAGCTGTGCCCAAGAGGTCACCGGGACTGAGGTCGATCTCAAAGCTCTGATGCAAGGTGTAATGCAGAAAGAGGCGCATTAGCGCCTCAACCCCAAAGGGTCGCAGGCTGTTTATTCGCCTGCGGCCGCATCCAACGCTTCAAGACATTCAGTGTCTTCCAGAGCACATCCGGTGGCCTCTTGCAGAGTTAACGTGCGGGGTTCCGGCGCACAGGACATGCAACAGAGAGAAGCCACAGCCGCCATGATCATTTTTGTGCGACGCGATTTAGGCGATTTTGAAAACATATATCTTTTCCCTTAGGGTCAGGACTCATAGCCAGTAAATAACGAGAGCTGCGAGGGCGATGGCGGACAGGAAGACCTTCGGGCATCTGTCGTATCGAGTTGCGACACGCCGCCAATTCTTCAACCTGCCGAACATGATTTCGATCTGGTTGCGCCGTTTGTAGCGGCGCTTATCGTACTTTACAGTCTTTTTGCGCCGCTTTCGACCAGGGATGCAAGCGCGTATCCCTTTGTCTTTCAACGCTTCTCGGAACCAATCGGCGTCATAACCCCGATCTCCAAGCAGCCAGTCCACTTTGGGCAATCTGCTCACCAATGCCCGCGCGCCGATGTAGTCGCTGACTTGCCCGGCTGTAACGAACAGGTTGAGAGGGCGTCCCCGGCTGTCGCAGATGGCGTGCAGCTTGGTATTCATACCGCCCTTGGTTTGGCCAATCAGGCGTCCTCGCCCCCCTTTTTGACGCCCAAACTGGTCGCGGTTCGGTGAGCCTTGAGGTAGGTGGCGTCAATCATCACAGTCCTCTCTTCGCCGTGTTCGGCAGCCAGACCTACCATCATCTGCGCGAAGATACCTTTGTCGCTCCAACGCTTCCAACGGTTGTACAGCGTCTTGTGCGGCCCGTACTCCGCAGGTGCATCGCGCCACCGCAACCCATTGCGGTTAATAAAAATAATCCCGCTCAAGACACGTCGATCATCGACGCGTGGTTTGCCGTGGGATTTAGGAAAGAAGGGCTCAAGACGCGCCATCTGCGCGTCCGTCAACCAGAAAAGATCAGACATGTTCACCGCTCGTTTTCAAACCGTGAAGCATGCCATTAGACGGAAATCAATGGGTCCTGACCCTAGGCTCGCACTAAATAACAAAGCCGGAAGAAAGGCAAACTGTCATCCCAAAAGAGACAGGCGTGAATGTGCAAGCGGAATTTTTCCGCCGAATCGCAAAGTCTTAGTCAAGTGATCCAATAATACTGCCAGAAGTTCTGCACTCGGCCCAAAGCAGCCATTAGAGTGTCTTGCAGCAAACGGCGCCTATGAGCCCAAAGTTCCGAATGCCGCGTGCCGCGCCAATGTCCGCATTCGCGCGACGGCGCTAAATCAAGGTAACCTTATGCGCCTCCCAAATCTGCGGCGGTTCCAGCTTCTTTGACAAGTGGTCAATAACGGCGTCAGGCACAGCATTTGGCCGATCCTGGTTCTGACGCTGCAGTTGGTCTGGGCCTGGTTCGAGATAGACAATCTCGAACCGAGCAGCGTAGCCACGCAGCAACCGCAACACGCGTGATCGGTTTTGGCGCGTCACATTGGTTGCGTTCCAGACAAAGTCACGTCCGGCCCGCAGGTGCTCTCTGGCCCTTTCATATGCGGCTTGGATGACTTGCCCTTGATTGGCATTAGCTGAGACGCCCAGTTCGTCCCGGATCAGGTCAAGGCTGACGACGGGGTGATTGGGGCGGTGTTTGCTGATCCAGGTATCCTTCCCGGCACCAGGCAAGCCGGACATCACCGTGACGGTGCAGGTGAACGCTTCATGAGCCGCATAGCGCGGATCACGGTCTTCCAATTCGAAGTAGGCGACGCGGCTTTCATCGTTAGCAAAGGCAAACGGACGGTCCCAGCACCCGGCCTCTTGGAACGTCAATGCGGCGAGGCTGATACTCTCCAGGATGGCCTGCTGGTCCTCGCATGTGCGCCCCAATGCGTCGGCCTTGGCATGCAGGCACAGGTGATCCGGCCGACAACGCCATGATGTTTCGATGGCCATGCGTATGGGGTCGGGTCGTTCGATTAGCCAAAACGGCAGTTGATGATGGGCAATGATCCCACAAAGTTCTTCCCGCCACACAAATGGGGATCCAGCATGCCAGAGCAGTTCCCGTGCAATGGAGGCCCCGATCCGGGAATGACCACGGGAAGATACCCTCCCATCATCTTCATGCTTCGTCACGGAAGGTTTGCCCACATCATGCAGGACGGCAGCCCAGAAGAGATTGCCCCGATCCATAACGGGTAGCCCTTGCCAGTCTGGATCAGCCACCAGCGCCTCGACAACCATCCGCGTGTGCTTCCCAACATCACCTTCGGCGTGGTGGATCGGGTCCTGCGGACAGGTGTCGAGGATGGCAAGCTCCGGCCAGAGCGACCAAATCTCGGTCCAGTCCACCTTCCAGGCCGGGTCGGTAGGAACCAAAGCCAGCAGGTGGTCATGTGTGACGGTGGGTTTCATGGGCTTACGCATCATAGGCTCCATCCAAACCCAATGTGGGCGCAAAAATGTCAACACCGTCGGCGAGCCCGTTCGGGAGGATTGGACGGTCATGCCAATGCCCATCAGCCGCTTCAATCGCCTGTAAGAAGTCTGCACGGACGAATTTGAAACGGTCTTCCACGTGATCTGCACTCTCCTGTTTCAGGTACAGCCCTTCAGCCAGGTCGCTGTCCTCGGTTTGCTTGCCAACCTTGTCAGGACGGCTGCCCGACCGCTCTGCTGCCACGGTTAAGGCATCACGCCACTCAGGGGATTTGTAAGGGGATGGCCGGGTCAGACCGACAAGCTGGTCGACAGACCTGATCTCTCCTGTATGGACGACCGGCACGGGCATGATCGGCAATCCGGTCAACAATACACGACGGGCCGCCGTGCTGAGGAACACACCGTTGTCCCGGTCCAGCACGTCGAACTCCATGAAATAGTGGGGGAGCCTGTCATAGAACACAGTGTGTTTGGCATACATCCACTCGCCATACATAACGAAGCGATGGCCCAGCACGGGGTGCAGGACATGCGCATGGGCGGCCGCCCAAGTCTTTAGCAGGGCAAAGTGCCGTTCCCGACCTCCACCGGTCAGGTAGTGCCCCCGGCTTTGAAGCAGCAAGGTGCCATTGGCGTCGAACGACACAGCAGAGTTGGCCCCGTCGAGCTTCTCTTCAACGACCAGGACTTGGCCCGAAAGCTCCTTAATTGGTTTGTCATCCGCCATATCGCCCACTTGAAGGCGCGAACCCTCAACGTGCCGCGTGCGCGGGTATTTAAGAATTTCCATGATTGTCTCACGATGTTTCGAGTAGTCGCACAAAACCACCCGGCAGAATTTACCAGGGTGTTGGTTCAAGTATGTGCGCAGCGATTACATCGGACTTCCGTGGGGTTCGGGGTTGAGACGGATCGGTTAGTTACCGCCGAAGTTGAGAAAAATCAACAGCGGACCTTCAGCGCGAACGCTTTAATGTCCGGATTGTCCGCGTTGCAGACCTTTGAGCAACGCGCAGCCAACTTCCGGAATCTGCCCACCTTTGGGTTTGGACTGGAACCAGCAACGATGCGGATCACGTCTGCTTCGGGCTGGCACCAGCAGTTGATAACCTTGGTTTGCGCGCAGTTTTGCTGCGGACACGCTGCCGTACTGCCGCATGGCGGCTTAGAGCCCATAGCGGAAGTCCTTAAATGATGCTGCGAGCGCTTGCAGCATGGAAATTTCTGCAGATGCGAGCCAAGCGGCACTACTGTGCAGCAGGAAAACCAGCCGACCATTAACGCTACAGATGGGTATTCCAACGAAAGAGCTGCGCAAGTAAGCTTTGGCATATGATTTATGCCGCCCTCATTTCCGTGAGGTTTGACCAAGTTCAACCAAAAAGGAGTAGTCTTCAATGCTGATGCCAAATTCGGTACCTGACCTTCGTGAAGCAGCCGCCGCCGCTCGCGAGAACGCTTATGCGCCTTATTCGAACTTCAAGGTTGGCGCCGCCATGCGCGGAGCATCTGGGAAGATCTACATCGGAGCAAATGTTGAGAATGTCGCCTATCCAGTGGGCACTTGCGCTGAGGAAGCGGCGCTTGCTGCCATGATTGTCGCAGGGGAGACCGAAGTCATTGAGGCCTATGTCATTGCAGACTCGCCAGAACCTGTGCCGCCCTGCGGTGCCTGCCGACAGCGCTTAAAAGAGTTTGGCAAAAACGATGTGACCGTTTGGATGGGCACCACCGACGGCAAAGAAGAAGCTACAACGATCGGTGACCTGCTACCCGGGGCTTTTGATGCCGGATACATGGCCCGCAGTTAAGAGGTCAGGTCAGCCGCCGCACGATTTCCGCGATGTGCGCAGGTCCAACTTCACAGCAGCCGCCTATGATGGTCGCTTCCATCTGAGCCCAGTCCTCCGCAAAATCGGCATAGGCTGCTGGCGTTAGATCTGTACGCGCTGACAATTCTTGAACGGTCGCACCCACCTGGACGAAACTCTGGGTGATTTCAGTGAAACCGTTTGCGTAAGCACCAAAGGGTTTCCCGCAGCCTTTGATGACGTCTACGGCCATTGTTACCGCTTCGGGGGTAGCGCAATTGACAAGCAAGGCGTCCGCTCGGTCGATGCGGTCCACCACGTGTTCGAGAGGCTCTCCCGAGCGTAACTTCGTGCCGTCATAGTCATCGACGGACACGCTGAGCCAAATGGGCTTTTCATGCCCGGTTGCGCCCTCAAGCGTTGCATCAACGTGGGCCAAGGCAGAGACCGTCTCGATCAGGAAATGATCCACATACGGGGCTTGGATGCGGCAAATCTCAGCAAAGCGGTCTACCGCGTCGTGCGGCAGTGGGCCGGTCTGATAGGATCCGAACAAAGGGCCAATCGCCCCCGCCACACTCCCAACTTCTGCGGCGTCACGAGACGCACACGCAATCTCACACGCGGCACGGTGAAGCGGTTCGAACTGTTCATCAAGCCCGGCGGCGATCAGCCGGTCATGATGGATGGCATAGCTGTTGGTAGTCGCCACCATGGCGCCTGCAGCAAAGAAATCGTCATGCACCGCCCGCACAAGTTCTGGCTCGTCCAACAGCACTTTGGTCGCCCAAAGAGGCGTTGGTCGAGCCGCACTTCGCGCAATGAGCTCTTGGCCCATGCCGCCATCCAGAATGGTGATCATGATACGTTTCTATGCTGCCGTTGGCGTTGCAGATTTCCTCCGACCCCGCCGCTCGCGCTTGGGACGTGCCACCTCGACATCGGTGCCGTCGCTTTCGGAGGAAAACGCGCCAAGAGCTGTGCTGATCGCCTCTAGGCTTGGACGGGCACCGATCTCCTGCGTGTCGAGCGCCTCTCGCATTTTCTCCAAGTGTGCTGGGGTCGTGCCGCAACAGCCGCCGATAACTTTGGCACCCGCCGCGCGGGCCAAGACCGCATATTCTGCCATCAGCTCTGGTGTTCCATCATAGTGGATTTCGCCATCAATGTATTTCGGGATACCTGCATTGCCCTTCGCGACGATCGGTATCTCGGGGTATGCTTGGTGAAAGCCCAAGACAGTGCGCAGCAAGTCATACGCACCCACCCCGCAATTGGCCCCGAAGGCGACGGGCGGATTGTCGAGGTTTTTGACCAAATCGACCAATTCGGGTGACGTGACACCCATCATTGTGCGACCCGCAGTGTCGAACGTCATGGTCCCGACCCAGGGCATCTCAACACTGGCGAAGGCTTCCGCGGCTGCGCTGTACTCCTCCGGTGCTGATATCGTCTCGAGCCACAGGATGTCCGCCCCGCCGTCCTTGAGGCCACGTGCGGTCTCTTCAAAGATGTCGACCGCTTCTGCGTGGCTGAGCGCGCCTACGGGTTCCATGATCTCGCCGGTTGGCCCAACCGAGCCTGCGACGACCACAGGACGCCCTGCGGCGTCAGCAATCTCGCGCCCGAGCTCCGCGGACCGTTTGGACAGTTCATAGGCGCGATCACCTGCATCATGCAGCTTGAGACGAGAGCGGTTCGCGCCAAACGAATTGGTGAGGAAGAGGTCCGACCCAGCCTCGACCGCGCCACGATAGAGCGCACGTATGTTGTCAGGCTTGGTGTCGTTCCACAGCTCTGGACAATCGCCAGATTCCAGACCCATGTTGAACAGATTGGTACCGGTGGCCCCGTCGGCCATGAGCCAATCGCGCTCATTCAAGAATTCGATAAAGTCCATCACAATGGCGCCCTTGCTCAAACTATTACCATTTTGCGTTCGCACGCCGAGCGAGATGGATCAATTTCAATTTCCTCATGAGGAACATGAGGTGCATGTGGCTTTTTCAGGGTTCAGGTTTGAGCCGTGAGCGCCTCAGAAAAGCGCATTGGCTGGCCGGTACTGGGCGTCACAAGTTCGCCGTCCCACATGACCTTATGGCCACGAACAATCGTACCCACTGGCCAGCCGGTGACCGTGACACCATCGTAGGGCGTCCACCCCGCGCGGGATGCAATCCAATCATTGGTAATGGTCTCGCGCCGCTTCATGTCCACAATTGTGAGATCAGCATCGTAGCCAACCGCAATGCGGCCCTTTCCAACAATTCCAAACAGGCGGTTGGGCCCATGACTTGTCATATCGACAAATCTTTCCAAGCTCAGCCTGCCTTCGTTCACGTGGTTTAACATGGTCGGCACGAGGGTCTGAACACCCGTCATGCCAGAATGGCTGTCTGGATAGGCATGTTCTTTTTCCTCGCGGGTGTGCGGTGCGTGATCCGATCCCAGGATATCCGCGACGCCATTCGCCACACCTGCCCAAATCTGATCCTGGTGTGACTCGTCGCGTACGGGCGGGTTCATTTGGGCATAGGTCCCAAGACGCGCGTAGGCAGTATCATCGAGGGTGAGGTGATGGGGCGTGACTTCGACGCTGGCGACGTCTTTATGGTCCGCAAGAAAGGCGATCTCTTCCCCGGTTGAAATGTGCAAAACGTGAATCCGCTTACCGGTCTTGTGTGCCAATGCGACAAGACGTTTGGTGCAGTTCAGCGCGACCTCGGGCGAGCGCCAGACAGGATGGCTTGATGGATCGCTTGGGACACGAAGGTCCTTGCGCTCTTCCAGCATGTATTCGTCTTCGCTGTGGAACGCTGCACGACGGGTGATCGCCCTCAGAATCGCCTCAACACCGTCATCGTCTTGGACCAAAAGTGCCCCTGTCGAGGATCCCATGAAGACCTTTACTCCGGCACAACCCGGCAGTTTTTCCAGGAAAGGAAGCTCCGAGACGTTCGCGTGGGTTCCACCCACATAGAAAGCAAAATCGCAGTGCATGCGGTTTGTTCCCGCCGCAATCTTGGCGTCAAAGGCCTCGCGCGTCGTTGTGAGCGGGTTCGTGTTGGGCATCTCAAACACACCTGTCACACCGCCCATGACCGCCCCGCGTGAGCCGGTTTCAAGGTCTTCTTTGTGCGTCAAACCCGGCTCGCGGAAATGAACCTGTGTATCGATAACGCCCGGAAGAATGTGCAGGCCCTTGCAATCCACCACGGTTTGCGATGCTGCGCGCGACAAGTTACCCAAAGCTGTAATATGTCCGTGATCTACCCCAATATCTGTCTCATGGACGCCGTGATGGTTGACGACAGTTCCGCGTCGAAAAATCGTATCAAAGCTATTCATGTGTTTTGGACCCAGAGTTTAGGCATTTGAGCTACAGGAAGAGCACAAACCATGCACCTCAATGACATGTCGCTGTGGCATAAACCCGTTTCTTCAACGAAGCCAGAGAGGTTTTCGACGAGGCGCGGGGCGGTGCGTTCTTCGACAGTTCCGCATCCGTCACAGATGGACAGCACAGCCAATTTGTGAGTGCCATCGCATTGGCAAGCGATGTAGGCCTTGAGGGATTCGACCCGATGAACGCGACCGGTCTTGGTAAGTGCAGCCAGCGCATTGTAAACCGTCGGTGGCGCGATTTTTGGATGTGACGCCTGCAACCGATGCAGCACGTCGTAGGCGGACATGGCACCATCAGCCTCTCGCAGCACGGCGAGTATCTCAGCCCGCATTTGTTCACCGCGTTTTGTCATGGAACACTTCGCTTCATTTCATGCGCGGGTTGTCGACAGGCGGCACAGGATCGAACCCTGACCCGCCCCATGGATTACAGCGTGCCAGACGGTGAAGCGTCAACCAAAGCCCACGGACGGGCCCATGGGTTTCCAGGGCTTCGATCGCATAGACAGAACAGCTTGGTTGAAAGCGGCAAGAATGCCCAATCCAAGGCGACAGGATCAACCGATAGCCACGGATTGGAAGGATAAGGAGCCGCACAAAGAAAGCCCTCATGCGCGCATCCTCCAACGGCTCTCGCGGCCAGAGTCTTCAACTTCTACGCCCATCTCTAGTAGTTGATCGCGCAATTCGTCGGCACGCGACCAATCGCGATCAAAGCGCGCTTGCGCCCGCTGAGCAACCAGCGCTTCGATGTGATCGACCTCGCCAGCGCCCGCATGCGCCCAAGCAATTGGATCCTGCTGAAGGAGACCAAGGAAACTGCCCGCCTCGCGCAGGCCTGCCGCGATCTGGGCGCGACGGCTTGGGTCGGCTTCAGAATGCACTTGCGCGGCAAGTGCATGCAGCGCGGCGAAGGCAGCCGGCGTGTTCAAGTCATCATCAAGCGCGGTCAGCACAGGGGCCATATCATCCGGCGATGGCTCTGCCGCCGGCTGATCGCGCAGCGTGCCGTAGAGCCGGTTCAGCGCCGAGCGCGCGGCCTTTGGTGTCTCTGGCGTCCAGTCGAGCGGTTGGCGATAGTGTGCGGATAGGAGCGCATAGCGGATCGCCTCGCCGGGAGCTTCCTTCAAGAGATCGCGCACCAAGAGAACATTGCCGAGCGACTTGGACATCTTCGCCCCTGACACGGTCACATGGCCATTGTGGACCCAGAACCGTGCCTTGGTGCCTTGTGCAATCTCGTTTTCATGATGCGGGAAGCGCAGATCAATGCCGCCGCCGTGGATGTCAATCTGCTCGCCCAAATGCGCGCGGATCATGGCAGAACACTCAATGTGCCAGCCGGGGCGTCCAAAGCCCCACGGGCTCTCCCAGCCGAGTTGGTCGGCGTCGGATGGCTTCCAAAGTACAAAATCGCGCGGGTCCCGCTTCCACGGTGCGACCTCTACCCGCGCCCCCGCAAGCATCTCGTCTGGGTTCGCACCTGAGAGCCTGCCGTAGTCCGGGAAGGCGGGAATGTGATAGAGCACATGACCCTCCGCCGCGTAGGCTTTGCCCTCTGCGATGAGGCCTTCAATCATCTCGATCATTGGCCCGATATGCGCCGTCGCGTGCGGCTCAATGTCCGGTGGGGCGACACCCAGCGCTGCAAGGTCTTCGTGATAGGCCTTCGTGAACTCGGTTGAAATCGCGTCGCAACTCACCGCTCTCGAAGCCGCCGCGGCGATGATCTTGTCGTCCACATCGGTGATGTTGCGGGCATAGGTGAGCTTTGGCACTTGCCTGCGTAGCACCCGCGCCAGAACGTCGAAAACAACTGCCGGTCGTGCATTGCCGATATGCGCGTATGAATACACCGTTGGGCCGCAGACATACATCCGCGCGTGTTCGGGATCACTTGGAACAAACGGCTCAACCTTGCGACCCATGGAATTGAATAACTGCAGCATCTGTCAGAACGGCATCGGGGCGGTTTCGTGGACCATTCCGTCGGCGGTTGTTTCGACTTCCTTTGGCTTCATACGGAGCATGTTCAGGCTGGCGTCAAGGTCGTCCTGGCTCATGTTTCGAGCAATCACGACGACCCGGCTGGTCGCATCTTGCCCGCTCCAGTTTTTCAGCGGAACAGGCGCATCAAAGATGTGTTGCACGCCGTGGAAGACAAAAGGCCAAGGCATGTCATCAACGTGCACAATCCCTTTCATGCGTAAGATGTCGGGACCCTTAAACGCGAGCAGCATGTCGAGCCAAAAGTCGAACGCATTGGCAGAAATTGGCGCTTCGATCTCGATGGAGGCTGAGGTTATGCAATGGTCATGACGCGCTTGCAAGGCTGTGCCATTCGCGGCGTCCTGTGGCGCGCTGCTGTTGCCAATCCAGGCTGCGATGTCCTCTGCCGAGACATCTTCGCGCATCGCCGAAATCCCAAACAAACCGCCGACCGGCACAGCGCCGCGATCTGCAGTAATGGGCTTGGCCCTGCCGTTCAGATCGGCCAGACGGGTTTCAAAAGCAGCGACATCATCCTCCGATACCAAATCTGTTTTCGTGACGACAATACGATCTGCCATGGCAATCTGGCTGACGGCTTCGGAATGGGCGTCCAGCGTTGCGGGGCCAGCCGCAGCATCGGCAAGCGTGACCACGCCGTCCACCCGGAAATAAGGCGCAATCAGATCGTCCATAACCAACGTGTGTAAGATCGGGGCGGGATCTGCGATGCCCGTCGTCTCAATAACGATCCGGTCAAAGCTGAGTTCATTGCGCTTCTTGCGCGCCATGAGCGCGCCGAGGGTCTTTGAGATATCGCCGCGGAACGTGCAGCAGAGACATCCCGACTGCATGAGGATCGTTTCCTCGGTCGACGCTTCGATCAAATCATGGTCAAGGCCAGCCGCGCCGAATTCGTTCATGATCACAGCAATCCGGCCTGCTTCTGGGTCATTGATCAAGTGGTTCAAAACGGTGGTCTTCCCGGCGCCAAGAAAGCCTGTCAGCAAAGTGACCGGGATACGCGTGTCTGTGGTGTCCATGGGCGTGCTCGTCCTCTTTACAATCCTGCGATTCTGCGCGAATAGCATTATGTTATAAAGTAACACTTCACAAGGCGATCCTATGAGCGAAATCGAATTCCAGTCTCGAACGTCCGTTGAACAAGTCGAGGAAAGCACAGACTTCGCCCCCAAATTCGATAGCCATGGGTTGATGCCGTGCATCACTACGGATGCGCAGAGTGGTGAGGTGCTGATGCTGGGCTGGATGAATGACGAAGCCCTGAAGCTCACGATTGAAACTGGGGAAGCGCATTACTTCAGCCGCGCGCGCCAGGTGCTTTGGCACAAGGGCGCGACGTCAGATTTGGTGCAAAAGGTTGTTGAGGCGCGAATTGATGACGACCAAGATGCGGTCTGGCTCAAGGTAGAGGTCGCTGGGTCCGGCGCGTCCTGTCATGTTGGATATCGGTCCTGTTTCTACCGCGCTGTGCCAACAGCTGAAAACGCAGGGCAACCGCTTCAATTTGTGGAAAGCGACAAGACCTTTGATCCCATGAAGGTTTATGGTGATGTCCCGAACCCAACCCAACTCTGATCAAGCATGGATGGAACGCGCATTGGTCTTGGCGCGTGAGGTGCGAGGTCACGTTTGGCCTAACCCACCTGTGGGCTGCGTGATTGTAAAACACGGCGCAGTTGTTTCTGAGGCGGCCACACATCCCGGCGGCCGTCCCCATGCAGAGCGCAAGGCGATTGAGCAAGCCGGTCAAATGGCAGACGGAGCCACGCTCTTTGTGACGCTGGAGCCGTGCTGCCATTGGGGAAGAACGCCGCCGTGTACGGACGCGATCATCGGTGCAGGCATTGCGCGTGTGGTTTGCGCCGTTCAAGATCCCGATCCACGCGTAAATGGCGGCGGATTTGCGACGCTCCAGGAGGCTGGAATTGATGTTGTGGTTGGAGTTTGCAGTGCAGACGCTGAGGCAATGATGTCCGGCTTTTTCCATCGCGTTCATTTTGGGGTGCCAGAGTTGGTTGTTTCGTTGGAAAGCGGAGACGCGATCCCCGACGGGACAGACGCTGTTTTGGTATCAGGCGAGACTAAGGTGGTTCTCACAACCCGTTCCGGAACCATGGAGAGCGACCTCAAAAACCCGCATCATCTGCTCAGGTGGATGGGGAACCTTGGCCTCACCACGGTGGCAATCCCTAAACTCGATAGGTTTTGGCGCGAATTCCAAGCCCATGCGGAGGTCCCTGCGCGTAGTGATGGGGCGCAGATGGCAATGCCTCTCGGCGAAGTAGGCACCTAGCCATGCAGAAGGCACTCATGCACAAGGCCCAAGGCTTTTGGCACACACATCGGGTCAAGCGATTGGTGCGCGAGCAGTTGGGCGGAGGCGTTCAGTGTTTGGTGTCGGTGCGAGAGACGGTATGTACCGATCCGGGATGTGAGGGTCCGGCAACTGAAATTCGGATCGTTACTCTGGGCTTTCGTGAGATCAGCGCATTGATTCATAAGCAGGCCTCGGACATCAGACTAAACGACATTCTGACGATTTTTTGAGAACGCTTCCGGCGATGCCTCAAAGCTACAGCGACTTTGACCTCAGGCGCGCCTCTACCGAGGATGAAAAAGCGTGTTCCAAGATTGGTCTGGTCTTACCTGCTTGCGCTTTAGCCTAAATCCCAAGGCATGTTGCCTGCGTTCCGGGTTCTTTCTGATCGGACGGGGCCCAAGAAGAACGCGGATCTGGGCGTGTCTTCCGCCGCGAAAGCGCGGATGACACTATCTCGCGTCTCTAAACGTTCCAGCAGTGCTCGCAGATTTGGCAGTGACGTCACTGCGCCCCGTTCTAGCGGGTCGTGCCTTGGAGCGACCAACGACCAACGCACGCAGCCAGCCAAATAGAAATCACAAACGCTCAAGTTCGCGCCCAGTAACCATGGCCCACCAGTGTCTCTTATTTGGGCATCCAAGATCTCATAGTGTGACCTCATACGCTTTTTGATGAATGGCCGCACGCTTTCGGCTCGGCTTTCACCAACGTATCGCTCTGTTTAGTATTGGATTTGGGCATCTGCATGCAGTGTGTTCGACAGGAAGTAGAGCGTTTTTAGGAACAAGGCTCGCTGAGCGCGGTCTGAAATAGCTGGAGAAAGTGCTCCCTCTTGCTCTGCCAAATACTGAAGGATCGCACCGGTTTCAGACAGGGTGACACCAGTGCTTTCGTCGGCAAGAACAGGAACCATCCCACGTGGATTTAGCTTTAGGAATTCAGGGCTTTGATGTGCACCTCGATGCATATCAACGACTTCATCTCGGTAAGCTGCGCCTATTTCCTCGAGAGCCATGCGGATGACATGGCTCGCGCAATCAGGAAAGGAAAACAGAACATAGCTCATAAATTTGGATAGCGTCTCGTGTGTTGTCCCGACGGCGGTTTCGTAAACCGGTTCAAAGGCGGCTAAGCAGCGGCGGCGACGCCTTTCTGCATCATCAAGCCAGCCAGTTCGTCGATATCCTCATGCGTCATCGGACATGCAGAGTTTTGCGCCATACCGATATTCGCGTCGTTCTTCATTTCGACGGCCAATTCCGTTTTGGAAACACCGGCACATTCCGCGGGCAACTCAGGCGCAATCCCGCACGCACGCATCAACGCCGACATCCGACCAGGCAGCGCGTCAGCCGTTTCCTCACCCGCCATTGCCCTAGAGGCCATTGCATAGTTCGACGCCCCCTCGGGCCGGGCAGTGAGCCATGGCAGGCTTGCTTCCAGCGCAAGGCCTGTCGCCAACCCGTGATGGATACGAACAATCGAGCCAAGGGCGTGGCTGATATTGTGACCCATATGCGTGTTGCAATTGTGCAAAGCCAGTCCGGCGACCAAGCTTGCCCAAAGAACACGACCCCGTGCTTCGAGATTAGAGCCGTCGTCCACGACCTTTGGAAGATCATCGGTCAAAATACGCAGCGCTTCGAGCCCGTAAAGCTGGCCAGCTGGGCTGGTGGTGCGAGACGTCGCGCCTTCAAGTGCGTGCGCGACGGCGTCAATTCCAGTCCATGCCGTAATGTGGGGCGGTAAACTGAGGGTCAACTGTGGGTCTAGTACTGCCTGAGAGAACATCAACTCCTCCCCCCAGAACCAGATCTTGGAACCATCTGCCCTTGAAATAACCGACGTTCGCGTAACCTCAGACCCGGTCCCTGCCGTGGTCGGAATAGCGATCGAAGGAATGGCGTTTCCCGGCAAAGGTTGCGCCGCCAGCGCAAAGGTTTCTGCGCGTTGGCCCGATCGCGCAATGGCTGCTGTAAGCTTGGCGGCGTCCATCGCGGCGCCCCCGCCCATTCCCACGATCACGGCTGCGTCTAGCGCACGCGCCTGCTCGCACAGATCGTTCACAAGCGCTTCTTTTGGCTCGCCCGAGACAGTCGCAGCAACCTCAAACGACTTTCCCTTTGAGCCAAGTACTTGAGCCAGTTGATCGGTGACGCCAAGGTCAGCAAGAACCGCATCCGCAATGACAAGTACCGGCCCTTGCCCCAAACGCGCCGCTATTTCTGGCACATTGGACATGCGCCCGTTGCCAAACGCGACCGGAGGAACATGCCCCATATTGAATTTCTGCATACTTCCCTCTTGTGAAAACTCTGGCGGGGCGAACTCACGCCTCATACTTGTGCTCAACACATCAGACGGCCTAGGCGGGATCAGTGCTGGAACCGACGTAATTTGTCCAAACCACGCAAGTCCGCAAAATACCAAGCCGGGCGGATCTGTTGTTAGACGGGCTCAGCGACCTTCAGCGAAGCGCCCTCGGCCATGGCTCCAAGCTTTGCATAAGCAATCTCGGGGTCTACCGCGCCGTACCCTGCAAAGGTTCCAAACCCGCAGTCGCTACAAGCAATTACACGATCTTCGCCAACGATATCAGTGAAACGGGCCAACCGATCCGCGACAAGCTCGGGGTGCTCGACGAAGTTAGTCGTCGTGTCGATAACACCTGGCAGCAGAACTTTGTCTTCCGGTATCTCGTCCTTGCGGGCGCGGAAAACCTTCCACTCGTGACCATGGCGCGGATTGGCATTCTCAAATGAGAGATACTTGGCGTCGATGGACATCAACGTGCTGAACACTTTGTCCATCGCAAGGTCCAACACATGCGGGCCTTCATAGTTCCCCCAACAGGCGTGTACGCGGACCTTTTCGCGTGGGACATCGCGCAACGCATGGTTCATCACCTCGACGTTCACCTTGGCAATCTTGATGAATTCATCATCGGAGAGCTCCGAGAAGAGCATCTGCCTGGAGAGAGCTAGGTCTGGGCAATCTAGTTGGACATCCAATCCTGCGGCCACAATCGTTTCGTATTCGGCCTTCAAGGCGTCGGCCAACGCTTCAAGATACGCCTCGCGAGACGGGTAATGTTGGTTGGGCAAAAACAATGCGACCACGCCAGGAGAAGCCGCATTCATGAACCCACGCTTAACGCCATGTTTCTCCATGGCAGCCTTGAGGTTTGCGATGTCCTTATTTAGGTCGTCATGCCCCATAGACATGATCTCACCTGTGCATTGCGGGCGAGAATAGGTGGCCGTACCACCGCTCTTTGAAAGCCGTTCCATATAGCTGGGGAAGAGCTTGAGATCTGCGGGCGCATTGCGCGGGCTGTCCCCGGAAAACCCTGTGTAACGATCTTTGACGTAGGTTGAGTACGAGATCTTCGAAGCTTCGCCGTCACTGACAATGTCGACGCCAGCCTCGACTTGGCGGCGCACGTTTTCATCGACCGCCTTGGTCATCGTCGCATCAAACTGCGCTTGGTCGTATGTTTCTCCGCGCTCTCTAGCGAACAAGAAATCCACGACTTCTTGAGTTCGTGGAAGTGACCCGACGTGCGTGGTGAGAAGTGGCATAGATTTGGTGCTTCCTTTTTACTTGAATTGGGCAAAGCGAATGACTGATACAGCCTCGAGCTTGGTCTGATTATTTCAATACGTAGATCGCTTTGCAAAGCACAATCGGTGAATTCTTTGAAGGCGTGTTTAGCATAGCAGTAAGAAAGGTGCTACAAGCGCATACGGACGCTGCGCGAGCGAAGGGCTAAAGTGCAAGGTCGGGTTTGTCCCGCGTTGCATACCTTTGAGCAACGCGCAGCCAACTTCCGGAATCTGCCCACCTTTGGGTTTGGACTGGAACCAGCAACGATGCGGATCACGTCTGCTTCGGGCTGGGAGCGGGCATCCGGCAGTTTCATCTCTAATCACTGACCAAGAGGTCCACCTCGGCCAGGCGCCGACGGCAGCATTGCGCAGGAAGCTGACTTTGCAAAGTTCGCCTTTCGGCCCACTACTGTCGCTAGCGGGAAGCCAAAACGCTGCATTGCAATTTTCCTAAAGCTGCCGTTGGCGCTCGGGTGCAGCATTTTGGCGAGTTATAGGTCGGCAGTGCGAGACAAAGCGGCCTAATGCAGCTGCGGCTATTGCTGGCGCAGCATTTCCTCGCACTCTCAGCAGGTGGTCCTCTGCATTGCTGCAATTGTCGTCAGACCGGCTATTCGCAGGCATGATTTCGAGCGGAGCCGTTACCGTACTTTCGCTGCAGCTGACACGGAAACCACAGACGCGGACAAAGTGAGTTTTCACTGCGCCCGCACCAATGCCCGGTTCCCGATTTTCAAATAAGTTCAATCAACAGAAAATAGTTTCTCAAATTCTTTGGTTCCATTTGCCGAGAACGAAACCACGCGCGTTTTCTGATCGCGTCTGGCCCACGACAGATCTTCAAACCGGCTAAGGAACGCGCGGCCAAGACTCCCCGCTAGATGTGACCTGCGCTCACTCCAATCCAAACATTCTCGGCAAAGAGGTGATTTGCTTTTGCGTAAATCCGCCAGATCAATTCCGAGGTCTGTCACAAAAGCTTGGCCGGAACGTGTTAGCTTTAGATCGTCCCCGTCGAGGATCAGATGGTCCTGCGCGATCAGGCTGTCGAACATCTGCGTGCCCATATCACCCGCAAGATGATTGTAGCAGACGCGTGCCCGCCGCAACTCAGCATCTTTCGGTCCGGTGCGCTTGCGCAGATGTCCTGATCCTGCGGCCAAACCCATCAAACCTTCCAGAACATGCGCAACTTCGTCGTTGGCGAGAGAAAAATACTTGTGCCGCCCCTGTTTACGAGGTCGCAGCAGACCGCCTCCATCGAGCTTCGACAGATGGGAGCTGGCTGTCTGAATGGTGACGCCCGCTTCCTCTGCCAATTCGCTCACGGTCAGGGCCTTCCCGCTCATCAGCGCGGTTAGCATGTTGGCACGGGCAGGATCACCGATCAGAGCGGCGACATGAGCGATATCAGGACCTTCTTTCATAGTTCGACCATAATCGAAGCATCTCTTTGCTGCAATCCAGTAGACCGTAGAAAACGTACCGAGAGGATTCCACCATGTTGACCTGTATCATTCGCTACCAAATCGACCCTACCAAGAAGGCACAGTTTGAAGAATATTCCCGCAATTGGGGCGAAGCGATCCCGCGATGTGGCGCGGACCTGATCGGCTATTACGCCCCCCATGAAGGGTCATCGACGCTGGCTTACGGCATCTACAATGTGGAAAGCCTTGCCGACTATGAAGCCTATCGGGCGCGCCTATCTGCGGATCCGTTGGGCCGCGAGAACTACGAGTTCGCCCAGAAAGAGAAGTTTCTGCTCCGCGAGGATCGGACATGGCTCAAGCTCGCGTCAGCCCCGCATGGACGTGGCGCATGATCGCGGTGATTTTCGAAGTCGAACCAGCCGAGGGGTGCAAGGGTGATTATCTCGACATCGCCGCCGAGATGAGACCGTTGTTGAATGAGATCGAGGGGTTCATCTCGGTCGAGAGATTTCAGAGCTTTACCGATCCGCGCAAGGTGCTTTCCCTGTCGTTTTTCGAAGACGAGGACGCAATCGCACGCTGGCGCACTCTGAGCGCGCATCGCGAGGCGCAGACGAAGGGGCGAAGCGGCGTATTCAACGATTATCGGCTGCGCATCGCACGCGTCATCCGCGATTACGGCATGTTTGATCGCGCGCAATCCCCAGAGGACAGCCAAAAGGCCCACTCATGATTTCACTTATTTTTACAGCATGGGCTGCCCTCGCCACGGCGGCGATCTCGCCTGGACCAAACCTCGTTGCCGTTGCATCGCGCGGTCTTGGTTCGGGCAGGAGCGCTGCATTGGTTGTTGCGGCGGGCTTAGCCTGCGGTGCGTTTCTATGGTCATTTCTAACAGCCGTAGGACTTGGAACTTTATTTGATGCTTATCCGGCCCTCCTGCACATCATGGGCCTATTCGGTGGAGCATACCTTCTGTGGCTTGGCTTCAAAGGATGGCGCGCTGCGCTAACCGGAAAAGGCGGACAGATCGCGCCCATCAAGGGGCGCGGGGTGTGGCACGACTTTTTACATGGTCTGACGGTCACATCTACCAACCCCAAGGTTGCTCTACTTTGGGCATCGCTTTCGACGCTCGTCGGGCCCGCAATCACCGACTGGACACTTCTTTTGATGTTCACAACAGGATCGACAATCATCATCTTTGCAATCTATGGAACCTATGGCTGCTTGTTCTCCACAGGCCGCGCACGAGGCCTATATCAGCAATTCCAAAAGACCAGTGAAGCGCTCTTTGGCACTTTGTTCGGGGCACTTGGCATATTCATGATGAAAACAGCACTATAGTAACCAGACCTTAGTGCGCGGTGCAGCATCCGGCAAAATGGGCTCATAGGCGCCGTTTGCTGCAAGACACTCTAATGGCTGCTTTGGGCCGGTCACGTCTTCGGGCCTGGCTGGCCGCTGCGACTTTGCAAAGGGCGCTATCTGCGCAAAACGGATACTCGGTGCGATCGAGCTGCAATCGCAGCGAAGTGGCGCTTCTTCCGCGACGCGGACTTTAACGGTCGTGCCAGTGCTGCATCGCGTGTGAAGGACGGCTTTGAGGAAGTCGCACCGCAGCGACAGTTGTACCAATGAACAGCAGGTCTGGGGCGAAAAGGCAGAAAGCGCTGCGATATATGGCAGTCTACGCACTTCCTGCCTTTTCCATCGAAGCTCTAGAAAGATCATGGACGCTCATTCTTATTAAGAATGGGCGGAATCCCTATTAGGATTCATGCGGCAATGGACTGAGAATATGCAGCTTGTAGTTTGGATGAAGTGCTACCTTGTGCTTGGCTCTATTTGCGAGGGAAGCGATTGTCCGCTTCAAGCCAGCCACAACATAACTCCCGACACAATTAAACTCAACGTGGTATGAAATGTGGTATTTCGCCATAACTATTTCTTTTAGTGACACAATAACAAACACTTAACGGAATTGTAAATCAGCCTTCGTCTCCGCCATTACCCATCATTCCGGCCTAGCGGCAACCCGCTGTTTTTTCAAAGAATCTATCTATACACTCAAGACTACGCCAACCTTGAGATCTATTTTGCTATACAAATCGCTGTACATTCTACTTTACATCGACTGATCAGTGGCGAGGTGACAATGGCGATTAAACGCCGAGGTAAGAAGTTATCCCTCTATAGGAGGGTTCCCAAAAGGTATGAATTGGTCGAACCACGCAGGTTCATCTGGCAGTCATTGCACACGGACAGCATGTCCGAGGCTGAGGTGAAGGCAGGTCCCGCGTGGGAGCAGCTTTTGGCCGGGTGGGAGGCCAAGCTAGCCGGTGACACCTCTGATGCCGAGCAGCGCTTTGGAGCGGCTCGAGAACTCGCAGAGGCGCGCAGCTTCCGCTACATGCGCGTAGACAGGGTCGCCAAACTACCTACTGACGAGCTTCTGGATCGGATCGACGCCATTCCGGCGGGCAAGGGTAAGCCAGATCTCCGGGAGGCAGCTGCGCTGCTCGGAGGCGCCAAGGAGCCCGCGATCAATATTACACGCGCTCTAGAGCTCTACTGGGACCTGGCCCGACAGAAGACCTTGGGTAAGAGCGATGACCAGGTCCGCAAGTGGCAGAACCCTCGAAAGAAGGCCATTAAGACCTTCGTCACTGTCGTGGGCGACAAGCCCATATCCGAGATCACTGGCGATGATATGCTTGATTTCCGCACTTGGTGGCTAGACAGGATCGAAAACGAAGGCCTTTCTCCTGGCAGCGCCAACAAAGACCTCATTCATCTCGGCGACGTTCTGAAGACCGTAAACAAGATGAAGCGTTTGAACCTAATTCTCCCTCTGTCTGATCTTAGTTTTAAAGAGGGAGAAGCCGAGCCTCGACCGCCGTTTTCGGACGCCTGGATAAAGGAAAAAATCTTGGAGGCCGGAGCCCTGGACGGGCTGAACGAGGACGCACGCTGCATCCTGCTGGCCATGATAAACACAGGCGCCCGACCCAGCGAGCTAGCAGCCTTAACAGCCCCTCAGATAAGCTTAGACGGTAACGTGCCGCACATTTCCATCGAGCCGGCGGTGCGCCAGCTCAAGACCGCCAACGCTCGGCGCGTGATACCGCTCTGTGGCATCAGCCTAGAAGCAATGCGCGCGCGTCCGGACGGCTTCACACGCTACAGGGACAGCTCCGCCAGCCTGTCGGCGACCGTGAACAAGTTCCTGCGCGAGAACGGCCTGATGGAGACACCAAAGCATACGCTCTATGGACTGAGGCACAGCTTCGAGGACCGCATGTTGGCGGCAGGAGTTGATGAGCGCATCCGACGTGATCTCATGGGGCACGCGCTCGATCGCGAAAGATATGGCAAAGGGGCGAGCCTAGCGCACCTGCTCCGGCTCATTCAGGCGACCGCTTTGTAGCGTTCGGCGATGGCCTTGGCCCTCTGGATTGCGTCATCCCGTTTTTCGAAAAAGGAAATTTCGCGTTCGATCCGCTCGAAGACCGGCAGGTAAACCGGGTCCTCGATAACCAAGGCAGCCGTTTTGCTGTATGCGGCTTTCAGTTTCTCCAGATCAACGCTCATGCTTCTGCTATAGCAACGAGCCGACGGGATGCAGAAAACTCCGGAAAATTTCTCGACTTGTTTCGGTTGTGTCACACCCCTTCGATGCACGGGCGGCAGGGCAGCGTTTGCGTGCAATACCTAGTCTTGATCATTCCCAAATTATTAAAACGCTCCCGCCACACATCCCCATCCATGCCCTCGCTACAATGAACATGTGCAGCATGTGCTGCGTTACTTTTGAGAAAATAGCGATGACAAAGAAACCCCACGAAAACACTCAGATGGCAAAGTATGTTGAGCGCCGAGTTCTTGAACTGAAACCAACTAAGAGCCAAGCCAAGATCGCCGAAGAAGCCGGATACACGAATCCTAACATGATTACTATGATCAAGCTGGGCAGCACGAAAGTTGCCTTGGATAGAGTGCCTTCCCTTGCTATTGCCCTGGACTGCGATCCGGCATTTTTGATGTGCCTTGCACTAGAACAAGCCATCGGCAAAACGGCGGCTGAAGCTGTACTTGAAATCTTCGGCGAGCCGGTCACTTCGAATGAAATGGGATGGCTAAAGGCGATACGAGATGCGTCGAAAAACAGCGACCCGCGAATAACCAGAAGATCCCACGCAACACTTCGAGCGATATTTGGGAGGTAGGTGGAATGTGCGAGACGCAAAACGTTCTGACCCGCAACGAGCGTACCTGGCTGCTCTTATCTCGGGAAATAAGTTGTCAAAGCGACCCTGTTCTCTCATTGCAAATTGTCCAACTCTTACGACAGCTTTGCAGGGAGCAATTAAGGAGGAACAGATGCTCTGGAGAAACGGCTTTCGTGTGTCATTGAAGGTCACATCTGGCCCAACGTGGTATTTGAAGTATCGCTCAGCCAAAGCGGACACAACAATCCTGCACCTTGGATGGTGAACGAGTATTCGCTGCGAACAGCTTGAAAGCCCGCTTTGGCATGAAAAGTCGCCCCTCGCTATCGACGCGAAATGACCGCATCTCCTGGGCGAAAAACCATTGTCGTGGTTTCACAATCATAGGGTTTCGGACGCTAAGCCGCTCTAAACTGATCGAAAGTCAATACCAGATACACTTCGTGTTGCCGGCTCCAAAAAACACATGTCAACTTAAATCTATATATTGACGATGATCCCTTGGGGTACTCTATATAGTGTTGCTTCGGTTCCTTCGATTCTGGTCGAGGGCTAAGAGGGAAGCCGGTGAAAATCCGGCACTGCCCCCGCAACTGTTAGCGGTGAGCAAGGTTGATCACGCCACTGAAAGCTTGTCTTTCGGGAAGGCCAGCCAAGCATAGATCCGCAAGTCAGGAGACCTGCCGTCAGCGCAAAAAAAGACCACGAACGGAGGGTTCGGGGGCGTGCCACGGAAGTTGCCGGGCACTGCGTCCTCGACTTTGACAACAGAAAGAGGACAGATGAGCATCATCGTTTATTCCAAACCCGCTTGCGTACAATGCACTGCCACCACCCGTGCGCTGGATGCAAAGGGCATCAGCTATGACGTGGTGGATTTGACCGACGACACCACCGCGCTGACCCGCGTGACTGAGATGGGCTATCGCCAAGCACCGGTAGTGGAAGCCAACGGAGAACATTGGTCTGGGTTTCGTCCGGACATGATTGCCCGCTTGGCCTCCTAAAGTGGCGGGCCGATCTCCGGCACTTGTCTATTTTTCGTCCGCTTCAGGCAACACGCATCGTTTTGTGACGCGGCTCGGTTGGGCTGCGTCACGTATCGCTGTGGAGCCGGATGCGCCGCTGCCAATGGTGGATGCGCCTTTTGTTTTGCTGTGTCCGACCTATGCGGATGGCCAGGGCCGAGGCGCGGTGCCCAAACAGGTGATCCGGTTTCTCAATGACCCGGCGCGGCGCAAGCACATTTGCGGCGTGATCGGCACAGGCAATCGAAACTTCGGTGCGACCTACGCGCTTGCGGGCCGCATCATCTCTGAAAAATGCAACGTGCCGCTGCTCTACACTTTGGAACTGGCAGGCACCGACACAGATATCGCCCGCGTGACAGACGGGCTGCAAAAATTGGGGGACAACCTATGCTCGACAGTGAGCTGAGCACTTTGGATTATCACGCGCTGAACGCGATGCTGAACCTTTATGACGGGGATGGCAAAATCCGCTTTGACGCGGATCGCATGGCGGCGCGGCAGTATTTCCTGCAGCACGTCAACCAAAATACGGTGTTTTTCCACTCATTAGATGAAAAGCTCGGCTACCTCGTGAGCGAAGGCTACTATGAAGAGGCCGTGCTGGATCAGTACTCCAAAAACTTCATGCGCAAGATTTGGGATGAAGCTTATGCGAAGAAATTCCGCTTCCCAACCTTCCTTGGTGCGTTCAAATATTACACCTCGTACACGCTCAAAACCCGGGATGGGCAGCGGTTCCTGGAGCGCTATGAAGACCGTGTTGTGATGACTGCCCTGACGCTGGCGCGCGGTGATGAAGATCTCGCGATGTCCTTTATGGAGGAAATCCTCGAAGGCCGTTTCCAGCCCGCGACACCAACTTTCCTGAACGCCGGCAAAGCCTCGCGTGGGGAGCTGATTTCCTGCTTCCTGCTGCGTCTGGAAGACAACATGGAAAGCATCGGACGTGGCATCAACTCCGCGCTGCAGCTGTCTAAGCGTGGGGGCGGTGTGGCGCTTTTGCTGACCAACATCCGCGAACATGGCGCGCCGATCAAAGGCATCGAAAACCAATCCTCAGGTGTGATCCCGGTGATGAAGCTGCTCGAAGACAGCTTCTCCTATGCCAACCAGCTTGGCGCACGTCAGGGCGCCGGCGCGGTATATCTGAACGCGCATCACCCTGACATCATGCGGTTTCTGGACACCAAGCGTGAAAATGCGGACGAGAAAATCCGCATCAAAACCCTGTCGCTTGGCGTGGTGATCCCGGACATCACCTTTGAGTTGGCCAAGAAAAACGCCGACATGTATCTGTTCTCTCCGCATGACGTGGAGAAGGTTTATGGTGTGCCGTTTTCTGAAATCTCGGTCACCGAAAAATATGAGGAAATGGTCGATGACAAGCGCATTCGCAAATCCAAAGTCAATGCGCGCGAGTTCTTCCAGACCATCGCCGAAATCCAGTTTGAAAGCGGCTACCCCTATGTGATGTTTGAGGACACAGTGAACCGGATGAACCCGATTGCAGGCCGGATCAACATGTCCAACCTGTGTTCCGAAATCCTGCAGGTGAATGAGGCGTCTGAGTTCAACGATGATCTTGGCTATGCCAAAATGGGCAGCGATATCTCCTGTAACCTTGGCTCGCTGAACATCGCTAAGACCATGGATGGCAACGACCTTGGCCGCACCGTTGGGGCTGCGATCCGTGCGCTGACCGCGGTGTCGGAAATGTCGGCTATCGACTCTGTGCCGTCCGTACGCAAAGGCAATGATGACAGCCATGCCATTGGCCTTGGTCAAATGAACCTGCACGGCTATCTCGCGCGTGAGCGGGTGCACTATGGCAGCACCGAAGGCGTGGAGTTCACGTCGGTCTATTTTGCCGCTGTGGCCTATCACGCGATCCGCACGTCCTGTGACCTTGCCCAGGAACGCGGCGCAAGCTTCAAAGGCTTTGAGGCGTCCGATTATGCTTCCGGTGTCTTCTTTGACAAATACACAGACCGCGATTGGCTGCCGGAAAGTGACACAGTGAAGGCGCTGTTTGACGGCGTTGATCTTCCGACGCGGGAGGATTGGGCGGCTTTAAAAGCGGATGTGATGAAGCACGGCTTGTTCAATCGCAACCTTCAGGCGGTGCCGCCCACCGGCTCGATCTCCTACATCAACAACTCGACCTCCTCGATCCACCCAATCGTGTCCAAGGTCGAAATCCGCAAAGAGGGCAAGATCGGCCGCGTCTATTACCCTGCGGCCTATATGAACAACGACAATCTCGACTATTACCGCGATGCCTATGAGATTGGCCCGGAAGCGCTGATCGATACATATGCGGCGGCCACGGAACATGTGGATCAGGGCCTGTCGCTGACGCTGTTCTTCCCAGCAGAGGCCACCACACGAGACATCAACCGCGCACAGATTTACGCGTGGAAAAAAGGCATCAAAACAATCTACTACGTGCGCCTGCGCCAGGATGCCCTTGAGGGCACAGAGGTTCAGGGCTGCGTTTCCTGCTCGCTGTGAACGGAGAGAGGCCATGAAAGATATGCTAGACACCAAGATCACCCGCGCCATCAATTGGAACCGGATGGAGGATGAGAAGGACCTTGAGGTCTGGAACCGACTGACGGTCAACTTCTGGCTGCCCGAGAAAGTGCCGCTGTCCAACGACATTCCAAGCTGGGCAACCCTGACGGACCATGAGAAGCAATTGACCATCCGCGTCTTCACCGGCTTGACGTTGCTCGACACGATCCAGAACACCGTAGGTGCACCGTCGCTGATGCCCGACGCGGTGACGCCGCACGAAGAGGCTGTGCTGACGAACATCGCTTTTATGGAAGCCGTCCATGCGCGTAGTTATTCGTCGATTTTCTCGACGTTGTGCTCGACCAAAGAGATCGACGAAGCCTTTCGCTGGTCCGAAGAAAACCCGCACCTGCAAGCCAAGGCGCGCTCCATTTTGGACACCTACGCGCCGGGCAATGACCCGCTGAAACGCAAGATCGCCAGTGTGTTTCTGGAGAGCTTCCTGTTCTATTCGGGATTTTATCTGCCGATGTACTGGTCCAGCCGCGCAAAGCTAACCAACACCGCGGACCTGATCCGTCTGATCATTCGGGATGAGGCCGTGCATGGCTACTACATCGGTTATAAGTTTCAGCGCGGTTATGAGAAGCTGTCTGATGACAAACAGCAAGAGTTGAAAGACTACGCCTTCAACCTGATGTTTGAGCTGTACGGCATCGAAAACGAATACACCGAAGAGCTTTATGACGGCATCGGACTGACCGAGGATGTGAAAGTCTTCTTGCACTACAACGCGAACAAAGCCCTGCAAAACCTCGGCTTTGAGGCACTCTTCCCACCAGAAGTGTCGGAGGTGAACCCCGCGATCCTTGCCGCGCTCAGCCCGGACAGCGAGAACCACGACTTCTTCTCTGGGTCTGGTTCGTCCTATGTGATTGGCAAGGCAGTGGCGACCGAAGACGAAGACTGGGACTTTTGATGGCCCGAGACACGCTGACTATTGTGCGAGAATGGCATGAGGCGTTCGGGGTGCCGGTTGAGGCCGCCCCATCGATCCCGCAATCTCGGGCGCAAATGCGGCTGGCGATCCTCGAAGAAGAGGTTGCTGAGCTGCGCGCGGCGGTTGAAACAGGTGATATGGTCGAAACCCTCGACGCGCTTTGCGACATCCAATACGTGTTGGATGGCACCTTCCTCGAATTTGGCCTGCACGGCGTAAAGCAGGACGCCTTGGAAGAGGTGCATGCTTCCAACATGTCCAAACTTGGCGCGGATGGAAGGCCAGTGCTGCGAGAAGATGGCAAGGTATTGAAGGGGCCGGATTTCCGACCACCAGATTTGCAGAAGTTTCTGCCGCGTACATAAAAACAGAGGCCGTCGCTTCAGCCCCTTTCTTGTTTTCAAACGTCGACCGAGACTTTGCCGATTGGGTTTGAACAGCAGGCGAGAATATAGCCAGCCTCAATGTCATCCTCGGATATCCCGCCATTGTGCACCATGTGCACCTCTCCGGCTGTCTTCTTGACCTTGCAGGTGCCGCACACCCCAAAGGTACAGCCTGACGGGATGTTTAAACCTGCAGCGCGGGCAGCAATCAGCACGGTGTCAGTTTCCGCCACTTTGGCCGTAACGCCTGATGTGGCAAAGTGGATTTCCGCCATCGCATCATCGTCGGGCACAACATCATCCAACGCGGGGTGTTCCGCGACGCTTTCCACAGGCGCGCCGAAGCTTTCCTGATGATAGCGATCCATGTCAAAGCCGAGACCAGCCAAGGCCTCTCGCACAGCGGTCATAAATGGTTCAGGGCCGCAGCAATACACCTCCCGCTCCAGATAGTCCGGCGCCATCAGACCGAGCATCAGCTGATTGAACAGGCCCTGATAACCGGTCCATGGACGATAGGGATCGGGTTCTTCCACAACAAACTTTAGATCTAGCCCCGGTGAACGGCTTGCCATCTGTTCCAATCGCTGACGGAATATGATCTCAGACGGACGTTTGGCGCAGTTGATGAAAACGATGTCCAAATCGCGCCCTTCGTCCCACATGCAAGTGGTCATCGACATCATCGGGGTGATGCCCGAGCCTGCCGACAGAAACAGGAATTTGTCGGATGTGCTTTGAGCGTTGGTGAAAAGCCCCGCCGGACCAATCGCCCGCAGTCGCATGCCGGGCTTGAGGTTGTCCAGCATCCAGCGCGTGCCCATGCTATCGGACTGCGCCTTGGCGGTAATGGTGATGGATCGAGGGCGCGAGGGCGCTGAGCTGATCGTATAGGTGCGACGTACCACGCCGCCTGGCTGGTCCGGCGCCGGGATCTCTAACGTCAGGAATTGACCCGAGTCATAGGCAAAGAGGGCTCCGGAGGGCGCGCGGAAGGTGAAGCTGGCGGTGTCGGCCATTTCGGGTACCACCGACACGCATTCCAGCATCTCGCCATCATCCCAGATGGCAGGGGCGGTTGCAGGGGTAAGTTCGTTCATAACCGTCACTCCGCCGCCATAACATCAGGGGACAGGCGCGCAGCCAATGTGGCGCAGTACCAATCCACAAATTGCAACACGCCCGTTTCCTGTATTGGCGAGTAAGGACCGGGCACATAAGCCGGGCTGTTGATGCCCTGCTGATTGTCCTCAACCACCTGTCGGTCTTCGTCGTTGGTGGCGTCCCAGACTTCGGTAAGGCGTTTGAGATCATAGTCGACACCTTCCACTGCGTCCTTATGGACAAGCCATTTGGTCGTGACTTCGGTCTCCGTCGGGCTGATCGGGGTCACGCGGAAAACGATGGAGTGATCCGCAAGAAAGTGGTTCCAGGTTGTTGGGTAATGGAATTTGAGCAGCGAACCTGCGTCGGCAAACGGCGACCGCCCCAACCACCGGCGCACAGCGGATTTGCCATCTAAGGTGTAGCTTTCCGCCCCTTCCTTGAGCGGCATACGGGCGAGGCGGTATTGGCCGTCGTCGCTGAGGTGAAACTGCGATGGCAAGCCAACGGCTTCGCACCGCTCAAAATGCGCTTGAAGCGCTGCTGGCGTCTCACCAGCCTCGATACCCGTTACCGCTGGGTCGTCCGGGAATGTACGGCACAATGCCGGATGGTTGCCGCCACAGTGATAGCATTCGCGGTTGTTTTCCCACACCAGCTTCCAGTTGCCCTTCTCAATGATGCTGCTTTCGTGCACGACTTTGGCGTTTGCAAGGTCATGAGCCGCCAAATAAGGGCGAGCGACATCGGCAAAAACGTCGAAATCGGGTGCTTGATCGGCAAGGCAGATGTAAACAAGACCAGCAAGCTCTCGGCAATGCACCGGCTTCAAGCCGTGTTGGGTAGGGTCAAAATCTGCACCCATGTCGCGCGCCCAAAGGAGCGAGCCGTCCAGTTCATAAGTCCATTGATGGTAGGGGCAGACCAGCTTGGGCGCGTGGCCTTTGTGGGCTTTGCAAATCACCGAGCCGCGATGGCGGCAGGTGTTGTGAAACGCGCAGATCTGATTGTCGCTGCCCCGCACTAGGATCACATTGAAGGCGCCCACCTTGTAGGTCACATAGCTGCCCGGTTTTTCGAGTTCACAGGCGGCAATGGCAAACAACCACTCCCGATAGTAAATGGTTTCAAGATCTGTCTGAAAGACGTCCTGGTCCGCATAAAACGCCTGTTCCAGTGCATAGCCCGGCACACGCCGCGCCAACAACTCTATTGTTGAGGTCATTTGTGGCTCTCCTGCCGCACCCCGCGGCCTTGCTTGGGCGGAAGACAGGAGGACATTGGCGGAGAGCTTGAGGAGGCCAACCGACACACGTGCCCCCACTGCCACCCGCAGTTTGACATAGACGCAAGGCTGGTTTCCGGACTTGGAAGGAACTTTCGCTCGGTTCTGGCACCTTCCCGGGCTCCTCGACCCAGTGGCTGATTGCCGTCACCTAACCTTCGTTACCGTTGCGGGGGCAGTGCCGGAATTACACCGGCTTCCCAATTCTCTGCCGGTCGTTGTTGTCGAAGCGGCAGCACCTTACACGGAAACGATAGATCTTGTCATCGTATGCGATTGATCGCAAACGACATCTGAAGACTCAAATGCGGAACACTAACTTAGCTTAACGCACAATTGGTGCTTCGGTCGTAGGCACTTCGATCCTCCATTGCGATACGAAAGGAACCCAACCATTCGGTGTATGGTTGGTAAGCGATCTTTCGCTGCATCTTTTGCTATCGACAGCTTTTGTTCAGAGTTGCCCATGATCAAAGGTGGAAAACCAACTCTCCCGCTCTGTCTTTCAACGTAGACACCTTGATAAGACATCGGCCATGTCTTGAATAATGTTATATCATAACATACTAAATTACTCCGACTGATCGACCCTTCAGGTTGACTGCCTAAAGGCAGCTTTTTTGACGACTACCACTTTGACAGGAGTCAGCTATGCCCGCCACACGCGTCCCCGTCACCCTGCTCACGGGCTTTTTAGGGGCTGGTAAAACGACCCTTTTGAATGCGCTTCTGGCTCATCAGGAGAACGGCCGGATAGCAGTAATTGTGAACGAGTTTGGCGAAGCTGGACTGGATCATGATCTGATTGAAACTGCCAAAGATGATGTTGTTTTGATGCAGTCTGGCTGTTTGTGTTGCACTGTGCGTGGAGAGTTGTCCGACACCATGGCGGGGTTGATTGCGCGGCGGGATGCGGGCGAGTTTGCGTTTGATCGCGTTGTCATTGAAACGACAGGGCTGGCAGAACCGGGGCCAATTTTGCAAACGCTTTTGGTGGATCGCTCTTTGGCGCAGATCACAAGAATGGATGGGGTTGTGACGCTGGTGGACGCCGCAAACGGCGGTGCCACGTTGGATGCTCAGTTTGAGGCTGTGTCGCAGGCAGCGATTGCCGATCTCATCATTCTAAGCAAGACAGACTTGGTTCCGTCGGAAGAGGTCATTGTTCTGGAGGAACGGCTGCGCGGATTGAACCCGACGGCCAAGATCATTCATTCGGTACGTGGAAAAGGCATTGTGGATCAGCTCTGGGGGCTGAGTGGATTGCGTAAGGATGCCAAAAATACTGATGTGCTTGCTTGGACAACCGGCAGAAAGCCAAAAGCAGATCCGCTGGTCAATCTGTCTGGGTTTGCGCCGGCTGCGCAGCCGACAAACGCGTTTTCTCCACATGACTCCCGGATCGGTTCGGCCTCGATTGTGCTGGACGAACCCTTAATAGACGCGGCATTTGACAAGTGGCTGGATACGCTGATCGCTTTGCGTGGCAACGATATTTTGCGCGTCAAAGGCATCGTGTTTCTCCAAGGCATCGACGCGCCCTTTGTGTTTCACGGCGTGCAAAACATCTTTGATCCGCCAGTGCAGATGAAAGATTGGCCCAAAGACGACCGTCGCACTCGCATCGTGGTGATTGGTCGAGATATTTCTGAGAAAGAGCTGGCTTACAGCTTCAACATGCTGACAGCCGTCCCAAAACCGGTGAACGCGTGAAACGGACAATTTCGAAGTCTCGTTTTTGGGCAGCGGTCCGGCATGTAGCGCCTGTCATTGCCTTGACGGTGTTCACTCTGAGCAGCGCCAATGCAGTACGGGCCCACCCACATGTGTTTATTGACGGCGGCGTCGACTTTCACCTGTCCGAAAACGACACGCTCAAAGCTCTGCGTGTGACGTGGCTCTATGATGCGTTTGAAACGCTCTACATGTTGTCGTCACACGACATGTCGTTGACGCAAGACGGCGTGCTGAGCGAAGACGACCGCGTGGCGCTTACAGATCGGTTGAGCAACTGGCCGGATGACTTTGACGGATCTGCGCACCTGACCGTGAACGGTCAGGCCGTCAATTTGGCATGGCCAAGCGGCTTGGATGTGCAAATAATCGATGGACGCCTCCGTCTCACCTTCTTGCGCGGCCTTGAACCCCCTTTGCCGCTCAAGGATGCCGACGTTGAGGTCGCGTTTTATGAATCAACCTATTTTTTCGATTTTTCGATCACCAAAACGCCCGAAGTGATCGCCAACAAAGATAATTGCCGGGCCACCGTCATATCGTTTGAACCCAACAGGCATGACCCATTGCTCAAGGCTTTGGCGAAACTCAGCCGCGAAGAAACACCAACAGAGGCCAATGTAGGCGCAAATTTTGCTGACAGGATCTATTTGAGATGCGGACAATAGCTGTATTGGCCATACTTGCGCTTCTCTTTGGCGGTGCGCTTATGGTCATTGATTTTGATGCCATCGCGCAATGGGCCGCGACGGAGCAGCGTGGATTTCAAAACGGCATGGCTGATGCCATTCGCGCCCTTCGCATGGGGCAGACAGAAGCGCTTTTGGCCTTGTTTGCAGGCGCGGCTGCCTACGGTTTTTTCCATGCAGTCGGGCCTGGTCATGGCAAGGCGTTGATTGGTGGTGTCGGATTAGGCACCCAAGTGTCCGCGTCTCGCTTGCTGTTGCTTTCGGTGGCGTCCAGTTTGGCGCAATCCCTCTGGGCCATTGTTTTGGTCTACGGCGGCTTTTGGATCTTGGAAGTCTCAGCAAATCATATGACGGCCCTCGCCGAAGATTTTCTGGCGCCGTTGAGCTATCTTGCCATCGCGTCTGTGGGCGCGCTTTTGGTGTGGCGTGGCGCACGGTCCCTGCCGCAGGCCACGGCCCAACATCACGATGCCGATCACCACCATCATAATCACGATCACCATTCCGATCACGATCATTCAGACTGTGGCTGTCACGCACACGGGCCATCCCCCTCGCAAGTGGCGCAGCTGAGCAGCCTTCGAGAGACCGTCGCCTTGATCACGAGCATTGCGATACGCCCTTGCACGGGCGCCATCTTCCTGTTGGTCATAGCCTGGCAAATGGATCTTCATTTGGCCGGAGTTTTGGCAGTCTTGGTTATGGGACTCGGCACCGCCTCCTTCACCGGGTTGGTGGCTGTGTCCAGCGTGGCAGCCCGCACGGCCGCCTTGGCCTCAGCAGATAACTTCAAAGCGGCAGGTGTAGCCTTTGCAGGCTTGCAAGTCCTCACCGGACTAGTGGTGATTTGGATGAGCCTGTCGCTCCTACGCTACACACTCTGATTTTGCCGGCGCGCCGCGCTGGCCCAAAAGGACAACGAGATGACGACCTTCAATATTGAAGACCTAAAGTTTGATGATCGCGGGTTGATCCCGGCGATTGCCCAAGAAGCGGAGACCGGCGAGGTCTTGATGATGGCTTGGATGAATGCGGAGTCGATCCGCGAAACCATTGAGACAGGGCGAGTGGTGTATTGGTCGCGCTCGCGTGCAAACCTCTGGCGTAAAGGTGACACGTCCGGACACATTCAGCGTTTGGTGGACCTGCGGTTTGACTGTGACAGGGACTGTATTTTGCTGATGGTCGAGCAAGTGGGCGCGGCCTGTCACACCTTCCGCAAAAGCTGCTTCTACACGGCTGTGCGAAACTACGCCGAAGTGGAATTGATGAAGCCAATGGCCAACGTCTGAACAAGAGCCTGCCCTTCTGGATCAAAGGGCAGGCTTTTTTACGCGGCAATCAAATGCGTTAGTACGCATCTTCCACATCAAAAATCGGGTCCAGCACAAGCAACAACCGGGTTTCCCCTGTGCCTTCAATAGGAGGGGACCGATGCAGCAGGCCAGCGCTTGGAGTTTCTGGCCAAAGCGTGCCGCGCAACACAATTGGGTTGCCCGTCTGCACCGTGCCAAAGAACGCCGGATCGCTTCGATCGGGCGAGTTGCCGTATTGTGTGCCAGTGCCCCGATAGGTGCAGACCAAACGAGACTTTACCGCATCGATATGAAACTTACGACAGGCGTTTGTTGTCACCACATCGAGCCGCAAGCGTAGGTAGGGTGCGTTTGCGGTGGCCGCGAAAGTTTCTGCCAGATGTGCGATATCCGCGATCAAGGCGTCCCGTTCACCACAGTCTGGCGTGCCTGCTTGTTGGCAAGCCAGTTCGGCCTCGGCTGCAATTTGCGCAGGTGTGACAACCACACGTGTTTTGGGAAGCTGACTTGGTGGCAACACCGCCAACCACGCGGCAAAATTTGGTGCATCTCTTTCCCAAACCACGGCCGCACATCCAGCATCTTTGATGGCGGATAGCCCTTCAACCCTGTCCGAAAAGCCAACGCCAACAATCGTGTCTGTTTCAATGTCCAGAAGTTGGATCATGCGACATCCTCGACGCGGCGCCAACCTGGGAACGGATCTGGCAGATCAAGCGGCAAGTCATTTGGTCCAGAAGCCGCTACAACTGGAAGTAGACAGGCATCCAGCTTGGCCTTGATGGCATCCCAATCGATACCGGACCCAATGAACACCAGCTCTTGCCGCCGGTCGCCCCAAGGCTCCACCCAATGCTGATCGAGATAGGACTGCGCTGACCCATGATCTGGCCAGCGTTCCCTAGGCACGGTCGCCCACCAGGTGCCGATGGGCTGAACGCCGGAAAGCGCGCCAGCCAGGGAATACTCAGCGACCCATTCGGGACGCGTCGCAATCCAGAAGTGCCCTTTGGCGCGAATGACACCGGGCAATGCGCCGTTCAAAACCGCGTGGATTTTTTCGGGAATAAAGGGTTGGCGCGCGCGGTAGACAAAGCTGCCAACACCGTACTCTTCAGTTTCTGGCACGTGGTCGGCAAAACCATAGAGTTCTTTCGCCCACATCGGATGCTCGTGTGCTTTGTCAAAGTCGAACAGTCCGGTGTCCAAAATCTTGCCCGCCGCGACACGGGAATGGTTGGTTTCAATAATCTCCGTGTCGGCATTCAGGCTGCGGATAATCTTGCGCGCGGCATCGACTTGTTCCGGCGTGGCGTCCGCGACTTTGTTCAGGATGACAACATCTGCGAACTCCATTTGATCCGTCAGGAGATGTACCAACGTGCGCTCGTCTTCCTCGCCCATCACTTCGCCGCGGTCACGTAGGAAATCGTGGCTGGAAAAATCCTTCAGCAAGTTCACTGCGTCGACCACAGTGACCATCGTGTCCAGCCGCGCCACATCGGACAGGCTTTTGCCAAACTCGTCGCGGAACTCAAACGTGGCCGCCACTGGCAACGGTTCCGAAACTCCGGTGGATTCAATCAATAGGTAGTCAAAACGCCCTTCTGAGGCGAGGCGACGCACCTCTTCCAGCAGGTCATCGCGGAGCGTGCAGCAGATACATCCGTTGGACATTTCCACCAAAGTTTCATCGGTGCGGCTCAACTCTGTGTCGGCGCGTACAAGGTCCGCGTCGATGTTCACCTCGGACATGTCGTTGACGATGACGGCCACGCGCCGGCCCTCGCGGTTATTTAAGACGCGATTGAGAAGCGTAGTTTTTCCGGCGCCGAGAAAGCCGGAAAGCACAGTTACGGGAAGACGCGTGTCGGTCATTGGATTTCCTGCTGCGTATCATTGAAGGGAGAGAGTTCTGGCGGTTTGCTGCGCAACACTTGAAGGCTGCGCTCCAATCGGCTTTGTGGGATGTCACGGGCAATGACGACAATGCGCGAGCGGCGATCCTCGCTTGGCCAATCAGGGAGCAGTTTGGGCGGATCAAAGACGTGCTGCACGCCGTGAAAAACCTGCGGCTCCTCTTGGGATTCCAAAAACACAATGCCCTTGATGCGGAGAATGTCGTTGCCCCGCATGCCGATAAGTGAGTTCAGCCAACCATGGAAAACGTCATCGAAGATGGGAACATCCAGAATGATAGAGGCGGAGCTTATGCGCCCATCATGCTGGTTTAGCGACGCGGTCGTTGGAGCGCTTGGCGCAAGGCCTGAAAGGTTTTCGAGTGGGTCTTGCTTATGGGGTGTGCCAACTGCCCAAGTCACAACATCTGACGTTGGCGCATTCGGCTGTGACACGCTCAATCCCCAAATTTGACCGGCGACGCCCTGTCCTTTAACGATGGGGATAATCCGCGCCCGCGGGTTGAGCGCGGCAAGCCTGTTTTGGAACTGTTCTGTTTCGGCTTCCGTTGTCAGATCGGTTTTGCTCAGCACGATCAGATCGGCCATGGCGGCTTGTGAAACCGCCTCAAACTGAGCGTCCAACGTTGCCGGGCCATTCACAACATCGGCAACGGTGACAACCCCATCCATGCGCGTGTAGCGGGCCAAAAAGGGATCTGCGACCAAAGTTTGCAAGATTGGTCCTGGATCGGCCAATCCGGTGGTTTCGATCACCACGCGGTCAAAAGCGATCTCCTCTTGTGCACGTCGTTGCAACAGATGTGCCATGGTCTTGGCGAGATCGCCCCGGATCGAACAACATAGGCACCCCGAACTCATCAGCACGATTTCTTCGCTGCTTTCGGTGATCAAATCGTGATCGAGCCCGGCCTCACCGAACTCATTCACAATGACGGCCACGCGCCCCGATGAACTGTCCGCCAGCACGGCGTTGAGCAAGGTTGTCTTGCCCGCGCCGAGGAAGCCGGTGAGCAGTGTGACTGGGACGCGCGACTCTTCCATTTAGGAGCCCAAGGCCTGGGACAGGGTCACCACGTTGTGGCGCATCATGTCCAAATAGGTGGCGGCGGGACCATCCTCGCCAGACAGCGCATCCGAATAGAGCGTGCCGCCAATTACAGCATTGGTCTCATTGGCGATCTGTTTCAGCAAGCGGTCATCGGTGATGGATTCCACAAACACCGCGTTAATGCCTTCCTCACGGATTTGCTCAATCAGCTTTGCAACATCCGCGGCGGAGGCCTCGCTCTCGGTGCTCAGACCTTGAGGCGCCTCAAACCGAATGTTGTAGGATTGTGCGAAGTATCCAAAAGCGTCATGCGGCGTCACCACGGTGCGCTGCTCAGCAGGCAAAGCGCCGATAGAGGCTTCAATCTCAGCTTCCAATGCTTCAAGCTCAGCGACATACGCGGCGCGGTTCGCTTCGAAGGCCGCTGCGTTCTCCGGGTCGGCTTTGGCAAGTGCTGCGGCGATGTTGTTTACGTAGATGACCGCGTTATCCACGCTCTGCCACGCGTGCGGATCAAAGGCGCCGTGGTTGTGGCCATGGTGATCGTCATGCCCCTCTTCGGCGTGGTCATCGTGATCGTCATGGTCATCATGCCCATGCGCGTGGTGATCACCTTCAGGCTCCTGTGCAATCGGCTCGACATCAGCGCCAGACGTGTCTTTGAAGAAATGCGCATCCGCTTCGAACTCGAACGGCATGTGCTCGGTAAAGAACGCGTAAGTGCCGTCTTCTGTGATCTCGACAGTGAACAGGGTGATGTCCTTGTCCGCGTCAAAGGTAAGCGCATAAGCCATATCAGCCGCAATCAGCGTGTCGCCGCCCATTTTGATGTCAGAGGCGTCCGCTTCGAGCAGGCCCTCAGCCGCTTCTTCAACAGCTTCAATGTCGCTCGCCGCCAACATGACCATCTTCATGGCGGGGTCAGCGTAGTCGCCGTCTACTTTGGCAAAGGACCACTGGTACGTGCCGGCCTTCAGGTCGAACAATCCGGCCCACTCAAACGCATGGGCGCCATGACCGTGTTCATCACCATGGTCATCGTGATCTGCGTGATCATCATGATCGTCGTGGCCATCATGTTCGTCGCCATGTTCATCGTGTTCATCAAAGGCAATGGCTTCGATGCCATCGGTAGCGACAACTTGCATGCCGCCAAAACCGGAGGATTCAACCAGTCGCTCCATCCAGCCTTCAAACTCAAGCCCGTTCACAAAAAGCACTTCCGCCCCGGCAACAGCACGCGCGTCTTGTGGTGTTGGCTGATACACATGCGCGTCACCATCGGCGCCAACGAGTGTTGTCAGCGCGATGTGCTCGCCACCAACTTGCGCGACCAAGTCACCAAGAATGGAGAACGACGCGACGACCGGCAGCGGTTCGTCCGCCCAAGCGGAGCCGGAGAATGGCAGCGACAGCGCGGTAACGGCGGCCGCTGAGCGCAGAATAGAGCGACGTGAAAACATGAGAGTTCCTTCGTTAGGTTTCAAATCGGCGGCGCGGCAGGGTCTGGGCGATCACGCCCCCCTCCGGGCCAAAAAACAGGGACAGCGTGTAGATCACCCCGGCGACAAGAATGATCGCGGGGCCGGACGGCAGGCTGTAGTGAAAGGACAAAAGCAAACCGGAAAGGCTTGACAGAAACGCGATGGCCGCAGCGGCGGCGATCAGGGTGCCAATACCCCCCGCCCAGAAACGGGCAGCGGCAGCAGGCAAGATCATGATACCAACGGCCATCAATGTGCCAAGCGCATGAAATCCGGCAACCAAGTTCATCACCACCAACATGAGGAAGGTGAAATGGGTTGCCGCGCTGAGTTTGCTGACAGAGCGCAAAAACTGCGGATCCGCGCATTCAAGCACCAACGGACGGTAGATCAACGCAAGGACCAAAAGCGACAGGCTTGCGAACGAGCACAGAAGCACGAGGGACGCATCATCCAACGCCAAAACTGTGCCAAACAGCACGTGCATCAAATCCACATTACTGCCGCGCGTCGAGACTATTAGAACGCCCAAAGCCAAAGAGATCAAATACAAGGCTGCCAAGCTGGCGTCTTCGCGCAGTGTGGTGAACCGCGCGACAAAACCTGATCCCAAAGCGACAACCATACCCGCGATCAAACCGCCAAGTGTCATTGCACCGAGCGACAGACCAGAGACCAAATACCCAATCGCGGCGCCCGGTAGGATGGCGTGTGACATCGCATCCCCGGTCAAACTCATGCGGCGCAACATCAGAAAGACACCAACAGGCGTGGCACCAACTGCGACAGCGACGCAGCCCAGCAGCGCGCGGCGCATGAACCCAAAGTCCGCGAATGGCGCCAAAAACAGATCCCAGATCATGCAGCGGACTTTCCACAGACATGAGGCGTGCTTGCACAGGCCTCACACATTTGCCGCGCTCGAAACTGATTTTCGGACGTTAGCACCGTCTCAGTTGGGCCGTGCGCAACAAGCTCACGGGCCAACATCAGAGTCTCGGGGAAGTGGGATCTCACGGTGGTGTCGTCGTGCAAAACCGCAAGAACCGTTCGGCCTTCTCCGTGCCAACGTTCGATGATGCCAATCAAGTCTGCCATTGTTTTCATATCAATAGCGGAAAAAGGTTCGTCTAAGAGCACCAGCTCTGCGTCCTGTAAAAGCAGACGCGCAAACAGGGCTCTTTGCATTTGTCCGCCGGAGAGAGAGCCAATGGCTCGGCTTTCAAACCCACGCAGTCCAACCGCGGCGATAGCTTGCTCAACCCGGCCACGCATCTTTCGGCCAACCTGGCCAAAAGCACCAATCTCACGCCACAGGCCCATCGCAACCAGATCCAACACCGAAATTGGAAAACTCCGGTCGATTTCAGATTGCTGCGGCAAATAGGCGATGTCATCCGCGCGCAGATTGGACACCTCGATATGCCCCTCAATCGGCGACAACGATCCAGTCAAGCCTTTCAGGAGTGTGGATTTTCCAGCGCCATTGGGACCAACGATGGCCGTCAAACTGCCTTGTTTGATCTCAGTATCAAGTTGCTGAACTGCAGGCAGGCGTTCATAGCCAAGTGTTAGGTTTTTGAAAGCAACCGACGTACTCATAATGCCCCCGGCGTGGTGGTGGCCCAGAAGAACCCCAGCCATAGCGCGACAATCACCCCTGCTGCGACGAGCAGTCGGGGGAGGACACCAACAAGCAGGATGCGCTGGATTTCAGCTTTCTCCATCAGGTACCGTCCTCTGTTTCCTTGCAGTCAGCACATAATCCGTGGACCTCAATCACGTGGTGATCCGCCGTAAAGCCGGCCTCGCCCAATGCAGAGGAAAGGTGCGAGAACACGGCCGGTGCATCGCGCTCATCTACGGATCCGCAATCGCCACAGATCGACATGATCGACGGATGATGATGACCATCATCGGAGCAAGCAACATAGGCATTGAGAGACTCAATCCTATGCACACTGCCTTTTTCCGTCAGAGACTTGAGTGCACGGTACACAGTGGTAGGGGCCATTTTCGGGCTTTCAGACCGCAACTCCTCCAGAACACCGTAAGCAGAAACGGGCTGATCACGTTGGCGAATGATCCCCAGCACTTTCTCTGCCCAAGTTTCATTTTTCTTGCTCACAGGCGGACCCTCAATAGACTCGCACCTGATATGTTATGTTATAACGTAATGCAAATAAATTTCGTTCACCTTAGCTTTCACTCCTCACAGCAAAAACCATCAAGCCTGCATTCTGACGGTTGCTGCGAGGTGCTTTGCGGGCATTCGATTGGAGAACGCAAAGTGTCAGCGTTGGGCCGATAGCGCATCAATACTTGTGTTGCATGTTGGCACTTCGCGTCAAAATCGGCATGCCCAAATCTATTTGGTGCTCTGTAAAATGGAGGCTGAATACAACGCTTAAGTAGGTTTGACCTCTACGGTGAGTTCGCGCCATGATACTTTGATCGCAAGAATGAAGGAGCATCGCACATGAATGAGACTAGACGGGCAGCCATTGATACAGCCACCAACGCCAGCTTGCGTACCTCAATCGCGGAAATGAACGTAATTCGGTCACAAGTTTTTGCACGCCGAGAGGTCTTTATGATGCTTTGCGGCGCCGCGTTTACTCTGGGGATGAATACGCTTGTTAAGTGGCTGATTGATCTGGGTTTGTTGTGAAAGAAGCAGAGGGAAGAATTGCAAAGGGCAAACACGTCGGAGGGAGTCATCATGTGCTGTCCGCACCATTCGGCTGTAGGATTTCCATCTTTGTGTGAGCGGCATTGAACTTTAGCTAAGAGCGCAATGAGCGCGATGGCATCTTTTGTGCGAATGGTTACTAGGAATGGCTCAGCGGAATTATGGCGCTGGGTCCCTATATGACTTGTCTGACGTTGACATTTGTTTACCTAATCCGCGCCTGATGTTTACATGAGTAATATAGTTGGAAACATGTGGGCCTCGAATTTGCGCCAATATCACCGAATTTCGCCGATTTCCGGTGGGCAATGTTGTCCCCATGTTGTCCTAATGTTCACATGAGAACCTAGAATTTAGATTTTTGGGGCAAAATGTAAACGTTGGGGTCGCAAAAAGCCCAATAAAACGAGGACAACCGCGTTTGACAAGTTGTCGGCTATCAGAACTTCGATGATTCAATTTCATTGGAAGTGGCAATCGAATGGATACCTCTCGGACTAAATCGCACTGCGCGAAGCACATTGCGGTGCCTGGCTGGCTTGGGCGTAGCAGAACTGTTAGATGTTTACGCCGCACGATCGTGCTCTGAGCGGCGGACCAATTCTATCGAGTTGGTAACTTTCCAACCGAGAGGTCAGATTATTACCATTCGTCCATAGGAGCCTTAAGGACCGAAGAAATGGACACATTGAATACCCAACGCTAGCGGCAAGCCTCCGTCCAATGTCTGAGCTTTTGGTGTATTCGCTGGTCTAGACTGCACGCCGCATCGAACATTTTTGGACGGCCAGCGTGACGAAGTCCTAGGAAAAATTCAAATACTTCAAGGGGATGGGTTCTGTCGTCATAGCGTAACTGAGTTGAATGCTCCCATTCAAGCCAGTCCGTGGCAGCTGACATCACACTGAAAAGAAAATCGTCTCCTCCGGCCGCATTTCTAGACCGACTTGCTATAATCATTCTTGAGTGGTGAGATAGAAAAGAAAGCGAGCATGAAGGATTGGACTAGCCCGATTTTCGAAAGTGGTGCAGAGGGGCGTTCTCTGCATCAACGTTTGAGGCTGGAGCTCCGCAAAAAGCTTCTCACGTATTGATCCTCCCCCACTGAAGTGGTCCGCCCGTATAGTTTGTCCGTCGTCAAAGTTTTTGGAACCAAAAGCGGCGTGAACTAAGAGAGTGTTCGGCTCATCGGGTCGGTTTGATTATGCTGCGCGTTGACTGTGATGCAAGCGTCGCGCTTCGAATGTCTTCCGTTTGATCCTTTCTCGTTGTTCCAGAATGGCTTGGTCACGTCCGAAGTAGACATCGGCTGGTGTGACGTTTTTCAGGCTCTCGTGATATCGCTGGTGATTGTAATGATCGACGAAGGCTTCGATTTGGTCTTCGAGATCGCCGGGCAGGAAATAGTTTTCCAGCAAGATCCGGTTCTTCAAAGTTTGATGCCAACGCTCGATCTTGCCCTGCGTCTGGGGATGATACGGCGCTCCACGTGAATGTTTCATGCCTTTGTCCTGCAGCCACTCAGCCAGGTCACCCGAGACGTAACTGGAGCCGTTGTCGCTGAGTAGGCGCGGTTTGTGGACAACGTGGACCTGATCGCACCCTGACGCCTGCAAAGCCAAGTCCAGCGTGTCAGTCACATCCTCCGCCCGCATGGTCGTGCAGAGCTTCCACGAGATGATGTAGCGGCTGTAATCGTCCAGGATTGTGCTGAGATAGAACCAGCCCCACCCCAGAACCTTGAGATAGGTAAAGTCGGTCTGCCAAAGCTGGTTGATGGCCGTTGTCTTATGCTCGAACTCATTCGCGGCTTTCAGCACGATGAATGCTGGGCTGGTGATCAGGTCATGTGCCTTGAGCGTGCGATACACTGTGGATTCCGATACAAAGTACCGTTCTTGGTCTGTGAAGGTCACCGCCAACTCGCGGGGTGACAGCTCTGTCTCTTTCAAGGCGAAGCTGACGACCTTGCGCTTCACCTCGTCTGGAACGCGGTTCCAAACGTGTTTGGGCTTGGGAGACTGATCCTCAAGACCAGCCTCCCCGCGCTGCAGGTATCGGTCGTACCAACGGTAGAATGTGGTGCGAGGGATACCCAGTTTGGCCAATGTACGACGCGCTGACAGATGGCTTTCTTCAACCAACCGGATGATCTCCAGCTTCTCGGATGCGGCATACCTCATTCGTGGTCGCCCCCATCGCCTGTCATGCTTTTTTTGAGAAGACGCAGTTCCAATGTTTGCTCCGCGACAACCTCCTTGAGATCCTTTGCTTCGCGGCGCAGTTCTTTCACCTCGTCAGTGTTTGCGGCACGCGCTGTATCGCCCGCCAGCCGCTTCTTACCGGCCTCCATGAAGTCCTTCGACCATTTGTAGTAAACGCCTTGAGAAATCCCCTCGCGGCGACACAGTTCAGCTATGCTGTCCTCGCCACGAAGACCATCAAGGACGATACGGATCTTCTCTTCCGCCGAATACTGTTTACGGGTGGCGCGCTTGATATCTTTAACGATCTTCTCGCCAGGGCTCTTCGTAGTCTTTCTCATCTTCCACTCCTTAGTGGTTACGATGAGCCAGAAACTCTCCCTTATCAAATCACCCTAATTGGACCCATAGGTGCTGACGTCAGACAGCCGAAGACGTCCTTCCACAACGTTCTGGGGGCCCAATTTAACGACGTCGACCCGGGCTGCTCCTGTGTAGAGCATGAGGTTCATCGCCGTGTTGGCCAGTGTTCCAGCCGGGTGTCGCGCCTCAAACTTGGCAATTTCAGCTTCGCTCCACGTATGGATGTTCTCCTTTTTTTCCGCCAAAGGCTTAGTCTTGTCTGCAGGGTTATCATTTCTCCATTCATAGTCCATTGCGAGTTCAAACAGACACTGCAGCAGCAGACGCAACTGATTGGCAACACTCGGGGTATTGTGAAGGTCATTTAGAATCTTTCGAACGTGCCGTAACTTGATCGTAGCGGCAGACTTCTCACCATATTCGGCAAGAAAGCTCTCGAGCGTGCGCCGATATTTTTTCCGGGTCGAAGCCGCCAGTTTTTCATAAGCAGATGATTGATAATATTTCTCGGACAGCGAATAGAAGCTGTGCTTTAGAACGCGGCGTTCTGATTTCGGCCTCTCGACATCGGAAACAGCGTCCTCATAACGTCGAAGAAAGTCCTTGGACGCATAGTTGGTCCCGAGCTCAACTGAGAGACCTTTTTTCCGATATCTCCAACGACGTTTTCCATGCCGATCGAGATAGGAACTTGTGCCTGGAAACTGCTTTTTTACCTTCCTGCTCATAGGAAAAACTCCTGGTGAGCACTCGGTGCAGATGCAGTCTTTTGGCAGGAAATTTTCCGAGGTGAAAGGTTCACCAACTCGGAAATTTGTTTTGACGCGATATTGCGCAGTTCTTGGCTGGTTCGCCGGTTTAAGTAATTGAATTTGTTGGAACGTGTTTGTCCCTTCGTCTCCGCCATCACCCCCTAATGAATGGCTGATTTGTACACATTGGTACTGGTTAATCACGTGCACTTCGATTGTGTCAAAGAGTTCCGCTGGACAACACGGCCCTTCCCAAGCATGTTTTGACCAAACAGTTCAAAAGGGAAGAATTCACCGTGTTTCACAAAGTTATTGCCGCCACCGCGCTCACCGCGCTGACCACCTCCGCCGCTTTTGCCGCAGGCCATTGTGCCGACGGCAAGACCCTGACCGAGGGCACTCTGACCATCGCCACCGGCAACCCGGCCTACTATCCTTGGATCATGGATGATGCGCCAGAAAGCGGCAAAGGGTTTGAGGCGGCTGTGGCTTATGCCGTGGCTGAAGAAATGGGCTTTGGCGCGGACAAGGTGACCTGGGTGCGCTCTTCCTTTGACCAGGCGATCCAGCCGGGGCCAAAAGACTTTGACTTCAACTTGCAGCAGTTCTCCATCACCGAAGAACGCGAGAAAATGGTCGACTTCTCGTCTGCCTACTACGCCGCACCGATGGCGATCCTGGCCTCTGCGGAGGCCAAAGACACCGCTGCCACAGTGGACGCGCTCAAAGCATTGAAATGGGGCGCGATGGGCGGCACCACCGCCGTGCCTGTGCTGATGGACACCATTGGGCCAGATGACATGCCGCTGCTGTACGGCGACAACGCAGATGTGACTGCTGCGATGCAGGCTGGTCAGATCGACGCCGCGCTGTTTGACCTGCCAACCGCGCTGTACCTGAGCGCCGTTGTCGTCGAAGGCTCCTCCGTGATTGGCCAGTTCCCTGCCGACCGCACCGACAACCCGGACCGCTTTGGTCTGCTGCTGGAAGAAGGCAACGCCTTGAAAGCCTGTGTCGATGAGGCTATCGCAGCCCTGACCGAGAGCGGGAAACTGGCCGCGATTGAAGCAGAATGGCTTCAGGAAACCACCGGTGTGCCGCTGATCAAATAAGCTGATCAAAGACCATGACCAAGACCAACGCGGCGGGCAAAACCCGCCGCCAGATTTACGAAGACCGCCTGCGCCGCCGCTCTATGCTGATCGCGGGCGGCAGCACGTTGGCGGTGTTTTTGGCCGTTGTGATCCTTGTGCCGATGGCACCGGGATGGGACCGGGTCAAGGCCAGCTTTTTCAATTGGGAGGTCTTTGCCAAAACCTTCCCTAAGCTGCTTGAGGCCTTCAAGCTCGACGTGGCGATCTTCTTGTGGAGCGCACCGGCCATTGTCATCCTTGGCCTGTTGGTCGCTTTGGCACGCGACACCCGCAATCCGGCATTGTTTCCATTGCGCATTTTAGGCGCGGCCTACACCGACATCTTCCGCGGCGTGCCTGTAGTGCTAACCGTCTATCTGATCGGCTTTGGCATTCCTGGCCTCGGCCTGCCCCGCCCATGGAATTCGCCCTACATCTGGGGCTCCTTGGCGTTGATCCTGACCTATTCGGCTTATGTGGCGGAAATTTTCCGCTCTGGCATCGAAAGCGTGCACACCAGCCAACGGGCCGCCGCTGCGTCGCTCGGCTTATCGGATGCAGACAGCATGCGGTTTGTGATCCTGCCCCAAGCCATCCGCCGCGTGATCCCAGCGCAGATGAACATGTTCATCGCCCTGCAAAAAGACGTTGCATTGTTGAGCTTCATTGGACCGGTGGAAATCTTCCGCCAGGCCGGTGTTTTCAAATCGCTGCTCGCGAACTTCACCCCTTATGTGGGCGCCGCCGTGATCTTCCTCGCAGTCACAATCCCAGCCACCCGCTATGCCGACTACCTCATGGCCAAGCAAAACCGGGAGCGCAGCTGATGGCGAAGATCACCCTGAAAGCGGTTGAGAAACGCTTTGGCGACAACACCGTGTGCGATGGCATCGACTTGGAAGTAGAGGAAGGCCAGTTGGTCTGTCTGATCGGCGCGTCTGGGGCGGGCAAGTCCACGCTGCTGCGTTGCATCAACCTGTTGGAGACCATTGAGGACGGGGAAATTCTGCTCGATGGCGAGGACATTTCCCTGCCCGGCCTGGATCCTCAACCGGTGCGCCGCCGCATTGGCATGGTGTTTCAGAGCTACAATCTCTTTCCACATATGACCGCGGCGGAAAACGTGATGCTCGCGCCTCGGCGGGTCTACAAAAAATCCCGCGCCGCGCTGCGCCCCGAGGTCACCGAGCTGTTTGAGCGCTTTGGCCTTGCCGACCGCATGGACCATTACCCGGACCAGCTTTCCGGTGGACAACAACAACGGGTCGCCATTGTGCGCGCTTTGGCGATGAAACCGGAAGTGATGTTGTTTGACGAGATCACCTCCGCGCTGGACCCGCAACTGGTCGGAGAAGTGCTCGACGTGCTGCGCCTATTGAAAGAAAGCGGCATGACCATGGTGCTGGCGACCCATGAAATGGGCTTTGCCCGGGAGGCGGCAGATAAAGTCTGTTTCCTGAAGAACGGCAAAGTGGTCGAAGAAGGTGCGCCTAGCGCTCTGTTTGTCACACCAAAGCACCCCGATACCCAGGCATTTCTGGCACGGGCACTGAAGTAGATTAACAAGCTCAGTCAAATTTGAACTATTCCTCGCAGATTGACGCACCTCTGCAGCAACATGCTTTCACCTTTTATTAGACACCGGCGTGCTTGATAGGGCCGATTTAATTTGAGGAGAAAACTAAATGACTATCATTCGGAAAACCCTATGTGCACTGGGCCTATCAGTGGCCGCAACCATTGTTGCTGCAGAGCCGATCACCGTCACATACCCGCAACTTGCGGACAACGACCGTCGCTATGACTATCCATTGGACGTCTTGGAACTCGCCCTGACCAAAGCGGGGCTTGACTACACTTTGGCTCCCAAACCAGAGCCCGCGTCCCACCAACGCATGGCCACTTTGATGAAAGAAAAGGGCGACTGGACCGTGGGCTTCTTTGGGGCCGACCCGTTTTATGAGGACAACCTGCGGCCCATTTACTTCCCCCTTTATCGGGGACTGTTGGGCAACCGCATCGCCATCATCCACAAAGACAACGCAGACCGCTTTGACGAGATCGACACCCACAACGAATTCATGGCTCTTTCTATATGCCAGGGGCTGGGCTGGGGAGACACCAATATTCTCGAAGCCGCTGGCTTCAACATGGTGAAATCAAATTACGAAAACCTCTTCAAAATGACCCATGCCAAACGCTGCGACGCCTACACACGCGCCGTTTTTGAACCGTACGCGGAAGTCGAAGGCCATGCCGCCGAACTGCCGAACCTCATGGTGGACGATTCCATCCTGATCCGCTATCGCCTTGCGTTCCTGATGTACGTTGATCCGTCTCAAGAAGAACTGGCACAAGCCATCGAACGTGGCCTGACCATCGCAATGGAGGATGGCTCTTTTCAAGCTCTGTTTGAGGCAGCGCCAACCATCGCCGAGGCTAAGGCAAAGGTGAACGACAGCGCGCGGACTTGCATCGAAGTTGCCAACCCGTTCATGTCAGACGCGCTTCGGGCCATTCCAGATGAATATTGGAACGGCTTTAACTTTGGCGACTCTGGTGAAGATGCTGCTGGCTGTCATCTGATCAGCTCTTGATCCCAGCCATTTTGCGGACACGACGTGCTGGCCCCCAACGGGGCCGGCACTGATCAAAAATCGACTTAGGTGTTGAACAGGAAGTGCATCACGTCGCCGTCCTGCACCTCATAGCCTTTGCCCTCAGCCCGCATTTTGCCTGCTTCCTTGGCGCCACTTTCACCGTTGCAGGCGATGTAGTCGTCATAGGCAATGGTTTCGGCGCGGATGAAGCCTTTTTCGAAGTCACCGTGGATCACTCCAGCCGCCTGAGGCGCCATGGTGCCCTGACGGATGGTCCAGGCGCGGGCCTCTTTGGGGCCAACCGTGAAGTAGGTTTCCAGATGCAACAGCTCGTATCCCGCACGGATCAGACGGTCCAAACCGGCTTCTTCCAGGCCCATCTCACCGAGGAACATTTCCGCTTCTTCATCTTCCAGCTGGCTGATCTCTTCTTCGATCTGTGCGGAGATGATCACATGGCTGTTGCCCTGTTTTGCGGCCATCTCAGCCACGGCAGCAGAGTGTTCATTGCCGTCTGCAGCCTCGGCCTCGCCCACGTTACAGACATACAAAACCGGCTTGGTGCTCAGAAGCTGCAGCAGTTTCCAGGCCTTGGCATCTTCCTCGTCAACCTCGACCAGACGCGCAGGTTTGCCATCTTCCAGCATCTCTTGTGCCGCTTTCAACAGACGCTCCTGCTGAACAGCCTCTTTGTTACCGCCACGCACCTTGCGCACGATGCCTTGAAGGCGCTTCTCGATGCTTTCCAGATCCGCCAGCATCAGCTCGGTCTCGATGGTCTCCGCATCTGCCACCGGATCAACGCGACCGTCCACATGGGTCACGTCGCCATCTTCAAAACAGCGCAGCACATGGGCAATTGCATCGGTCTCGCGAATGTTGGCTAGGAACTGGTTTCCCAAACCTTCACCTTTGGACGCGCCTTTCACCAGACCGGCGATGTCCACAAAGGTCATGCGGGTCGGGATGATCTGCTTGGATTGCGCAATCGCGGCCAGCTTGTCCAACCGTGCGTCCGGTACGCCCACCTCGCCCACATTCGGCTCAATGGTGCAGAACGGGAAGTTCGCCGCCTGCGCCGCAGCGGTTTTGGTCAGCGCGTTAAAGAGCGTGGATTTGCCAACGTTTGGCAATCCGACGATGCCCATTTTGAAACCCATGTCCGGTCTCCTGTCTCTGGTTTGTCTCGCACTTATGCTGAGTTTGGGCGCGGCGCAAGCCACGTGTTAGGATCGCCCTATTGAACAAGGAGTTTTGGTATGACGTTTATCCCCTATCTCTACTTTGATGGCTCCAGCGAAGCCGCGATGGATTTCTACGCGGAGACCTTTGACGCCGACGAGGTTGTCAAAATGCGTTTCAAAGAGGCGCCACCAGACATCGGCATGGAGCAGAGCGACAAGATTATGTACAGCCATATCAAGAAAGGTGATTGGCTCTTGATGTCCAACGACATGGCCGAAGGCATGCCATATCAACCACAAGCCGGCGTGTCGGTCGCCCATCATGCCAAGTCTGTCGAAGAGGCCAAGGCGCGCTATGACAAACTGTGCGATGGCGGCATGGTGATTATGCCGTTTGAAAAGCAATTCTTCTCTGCTGGGTTTGGCATGTGCAAAGATAAGTTTGGCACCCATTGGATGATTATGGTTGCGGATGAAACGAGCTAAGCAGCACGTGAGGTCAGCAAGGATTGATTTCCCGCAAAGTTTTCGGCACATCTGCTGCTAGAAAACTCTGAGGGATCTTCATGACTCGCATCGACGCCAAATTCGCCGAACTGAATGCTGCTGGAAAAAAAGCCTTCGTATCTTACGTCATGGCTGGAGACCCGGACTATGAAACCTCGCTTGAGATTGTCAAAGGCCTGCCCGCAGCTGGCGTCGACATCATCGAGCTCGGCCTACCTTTCACCGACCCAATGGCTGATGGTCCAACCATTCAACTGGCCGGCCAGCGGGCGCTTGATGGTGGAATGACACTCGAGCGTACTCTGGATCTCGCCACCGAGTTTCGGCGCGTAGATGACACGACCCCAATTGTGTTGATGGGCTATTACAATCCGATCTACTCACGCGGCGTCGACAAGTTTTTGATCGATGCAAAGCTTGCCGGCATTGATGGGTTGATTGTTGTGGACCTGCCACCGGAAGAAGACGACGAACTGTGTATTCCCGCGCAGAAGGCTGGTTTGAACTTCGTCCGCCTTGCCACCCCCACAACGGATGACAAACGCCTGCCAAAAGTGCTGCAGAACACCTCGGGCTTTGTTTACTATGTGTCGATCACCGGGATCACTGGCTCCGCCGAGGCAGAGGCCACCAATGTGGGCCCAGAAGTTGCGCGCATCAAATCCAATACAGACCTGCCTGTGATTGTTGGCTTTGGCATCAACACGCCGGAAAAAGCTGAAAACATCGCCTCCGTGGCGGATGGTGCCGTTGTCGGCTCCGCCATCGTCAGCCAAATCGCGGAGGGTCAATCCGTCGACGACGTTCTGGCCTTTGTGAAATCTCTGGCAGATGGTGCTCACCGCGCCTGATCCCAACAAGCATTTGGCGCGGAACACCGCGCCATGTTATCCTTTGCGCGCTCAAGTCGGCAGGCAGTGAGCATAATCGGTGTGTGCCCTATCCCTTCTGACAAGGAGCGCACATCATGGCCACCGACCAATCCCCCTCTACAGCCCCTCGCAAACGTCGTGGACGCAAGTCCCCGCCGGTCAGCCGGGCCTCCGCGGATGCCTTTGCGCTTGAGCATGTAATAGGGCCACGTGCCCAGTTTGGCTTTCTCGACAGCGACCGTATGACCACGCTCAAAACACGCGTGTTGGACCTGCTGGCGGACTACGGCGTGATGATTGTGCATCCCGAAGCCAAGGCGGCGCTTCTGAAAGCTGGCGCAATCGAAGGCGCGGAGGCCGGCCGTTTGAAGATGCCCCGCGCGATGGTGCAAGAGGCTTTGGAGGCCACCCCCAAAAGCTGTCGGCTTGCGGGGCGGGATCGCAAATTTGACATGCAGGTGCCGCGGCTGGACGGCGGGTTTATCCTGCGCACGGGCACCGGCGGGCATGGTTATGTAGATCCCCGCGATGCCAGCTACCGCAACATGGACCTGACAGCGGCGCGCGAAATTGCTGCCGTGGCCAACACGCTGGATCAAGTGGGCTTCATCGCGCATCCTTTTGTGCACGGCGTGCCGGAGGTGACCGCCGACATCCACAGCTTTGCGGCTATTTCCGCCAACACGCAAAAACATGTTTGGATGCAGCCGTACCAAAAGGAAAACATCGACTACCTGCTCAAGATTGCTGCCATCGCGGCGGGGAGCGAGGATGCGTTGCGCGCCAACCCGTCGACCAGCACCATCACCTGCTCTTTCTCACCGCTGGAGTTCAAATACATGGACACCGAGGTGATCATTGCCTGTGGTAAATACGGCGTGCCGGTGCATGCCTGTTCCTTGCCCAGCGCGGGTGGCACCGCGCCCCTGTCGCCCGCTGCACTTGCGGTGATGGCGGTCGCCGAGGTGGTGGGCATGGTGACCATGTCGCATGTGCTGTCCCCCGGCCTGCCCGTGATCGCCACGCCCTTGATGTTTGCACTCGACATGCGCACCGGAAGCGCGCTGCAATCTTCCGTGGAGGCCATGCAAGCGGCTTCTCTGTCGATCCAGCTCGTGAAACACGGCTTTGGCCTTATGGCCCACACCTATGGCTCCGGCTCGGACACGCCGGATTCGGATCATCAATCGATGGCGGAACGCGCACTGCTGATGCAAACCGTGTCCCTTTCTGGCGCCGACATTCTCGGCGGGATCGGCCAGTTGGAATGCGCCACCGTGTATTGCCCGGTCCAGGCGGTCTTGGACAATGAGTTAGGCGGCATGGCGCGGCGGTTTCTGCGGGTGCCGGAGATAGATGACGCGGCCTTGAACTTTGACGAGATGCTTAAAGTACCCGTGGGCGGTCATTTCCTGGACAGCGACCACACGGTGGCGGGCTGTCGCGATCAGCACACGCCCGAGATTTTCCAACGCATTGGTCGCGACGATTATGAGGCCAGCGGCCGGCGCACCGCCTTTGGCGTCGCGCAGGACCACGCATTAAGGGCCATTGCTGAGGCGCCGGAGCAGGGCTTTTTGTCTGACATCCAAAATGCCGAGATCGCGGCCCTGGCGGCAGCGGCAGACAAACACATCGTTGAGGTCTACTCCGGTAAGGTGGAAACCATCTGACCCCAGGCCATTGTATGCCGCAGACTAATCCGGCCAGCGCCCCTCGGTCTCCAGCGCGGAAGCCATGGCTTGCACGAGACTGTCACGACTGATGGGTTTGGGCACATGACCGCTCATGCCTTCGGACAAGTAACCGGCCACTTGATGCACCATGGCGTTGGCACTGACGGCCAGAATCGGCGTTGGCTCCTGCATGTTGCGGCTTTCGATTTCGCGAATGCGCCGCGTGGCCTCCAACCCGTCCATGACCGGCATATTGATGTCCATCAGCACCATATCGTAGCGGGTCTTTTCCAACGCTTGCACCGCCTTTTCGCCGTTGTCGACAATGTCCAGTGCGAGCCCCACTTTCTTCAACATATGTTTGAGCACAATCTGATTGGTGCGGTTGTCTTCTGCTGCCAACACCCGCAGGCCAGATAGGCTGCGCCCAGCATCTGCGGCCGAACGCGCTCCCGTATGAGCAGGCCTGTCGTCAGACACTTCGACCATCACCTTGGCATGAAACTCCGCCCCTTCTCCAGGACTGGAGCGCAGCGAAATCTCGCCCCCCATCAACTCACAGATATGCCGCGAAATTGCCAATCCCAGCCCACTGCCACCATGCATACGGGTCACGCTGGCATTCGCCTGGCTGAAACGCTCAAAAAGCCGCAGTTGCTGTGCCTTAGGAATGCCCAGCCCGGAGTCTTTGACTTTAATGCTCAGAACGGCCTTGCCCGATCGATGCGGCAGCAATTCCACAAGCAATTCGACAGAGCCGGTTTCAGTGAACTTAATCGCATTGGAAAGAAGATTGCCAACCACCTGCTGCAAACGCACCGGGTCTGTCTTCACCGAGCAGCGCGCCGCCTGAGACATCACGGTCTTAAAAGCGAGCCCCTTTTCCTGTGCCCGAAACTGATAATGGTGGCGCATAGCATCCACGAGATCGGTGAGCCGGTAGGGAATGATCTCGAACTCCAGCTTCCCCGCCTCGATCTTGGAGATGTCGAGCACATCATTGATGATCGCCAGCAACAGCCGGCCACTGTCCCCCAGAATGGTCACCAATTTGGTCTGTTCCTCGCTCAACCCACTGTCATCCAGCGCCTGGGCCATGCCGAGAATCCCATTGAGCGGCGTTCGAATTTCGTGGCTCATCGAGGCCAAAAACACCGATTTGGCCTCATTGGCCGACTCCGCCGCCACCCGTGCCTCGTCCAGCTCCCGCGTACGGTCCTGCACCGCCTGCTCCATGGTGCCCAGCAACTTCTGCAACCGCTGATTGGCCTCATAAAGCTCCCGGCTTTTGCCTTCCAGAAGCGTTTCCGCCTCCTCCCGTGCGACGCGTTCGCGCATGTATCGTCGCCGGGACACCGCATCCTTTGAGGGCGCTATGGCCTCGCGTAAATACATTAGGCCGCTTTCTGCATCACAAACTCAGCGCAGAATTTTTCGCCCTCCTTGCGCTCTGCCATTTCGATGGACGCGTCATGTTTGAAATGCTGCAAACACGCCTCAACCAGCCCGTGACAGAAGTGATGCAGGGGACGCTCGCTGGAATAAACCATTTTAAAGCGCCCATCCGCCAGCCTCTCGGTGGCAAAGGTCGGCAGTTCCACTTCGGGATAGAGCTTGCGCACTTCAACATGCACTTCGTTCTCGATCGACTCCAACATGTCAAAGCCGTCTGTCTTATTCTCAAAAAATTCTGGATAGCCCTCCACAAACCGGCCAAACATCCAATGGCCAAACTGCTTGTGCAAGGCTTCCACTGGCGCGCCGAGCTCTGCGCCAACAGCGTCCACAATCTGCAAAAGCTCGCGACAAGGATAATTGCCAACCGCGCTGAACGCGCCGTCGTTCTCCAACTCCACCTTGTCCAGGATATCATCCACCGCCTCTTCGCCCATCACAGACTCGGCCATTCGGATCAATTCGACAAAAACAATGCCTTTCATGCGGTCCTCCGCGTCACTCGTACAATTACAACAAGAAATTATGAGAACAAAGAGTAAACATCTTGTTAACCGACTAGGGTGATTGCACAAACCACCCCGCATTGGTAAAGAAGATTTACCAAAAAGCGACCTGAGAGTGAGTTTATGCCTGTCATCACCTGCATCGAGGACCTCAAGCGCCTCTACCAACGCCGCGCGCCCCGGATGTTTTACGACTATGCCGAGACCGGCAGCTGGACAGAAAAGACCTTTGTGGAAAACACATCGGACTTTGCCGACATCTATCTGCGTCAGCGGGTCGCCGTCGACATGTCTGGCCGCTCTACCGCCAGCCAGATGATCGGGCAGGATGTCGCGATGCCGGTGGCGCTTGCGCCGGTGGGCCTTACCGGCATGCAATGTGCTGATGGTGAGATCAAAGCCGCCCGCGCTGCCGAGAAATTTGGCGTGCCTTTCACCCTGTCCACCATGTCGATCAACTCGATTGAGGATGTGGCCGAGGCCACCACCAAGCCGTTTTGGTTTCAGCTCTACACCATGACCGACGAAGACTTCGTCGACCGCCTGATCCAGCGCGCCAAAGACGCCAACTGTTCCGCGCTTGTCATCACGCTGGATCTGCAAATCCTGGGCCAGCGTCACAAAGACCTGAAAAACGGCCTGTCTGCTCCACCCAAACTGACCCCCTCCACCATTGCCAACCTGATGACCAAATGGCGTTGGGGCATTGAGATGCTGGGCGCGAAGCGGCGCAACTTTGGCAACATCGTGGGCCATGTCGAAGGCATCACCGACACCGCCGATCTGGGCGCGTGGACGGCACAGAGCTTTGACCTCACCCTCGACTGGGACAAGGTGGCCAAGATCAAAGAAAAATGGGGCGGCAAGGTCATCCTGAAAGGCATTCTGGATGCCGATGACGCCAAAATGGCGCTTAAAGTTGGAGCCGACGCCATCATCGTCTCCAACCACGGCGGTCGCCAGCTGGACGGCGCGCTCAGCGCCATTCGCGCCCTGCCTTCGATCATGGAAGCCGTTGGCGATGAGGTCGAGGTGCATCTGGACAGCGGCATCCGCTCCGGCCAGGACGTGCTCAAAGCGCTGGCTCTGGGCGCCAAGGGCACCTACATCGGGCGCGCCTTTATCTACGGCCTGGGGGCGATGGGCGAAGCGGGCGTGACCAAAGCGCTGGAGGTGATCCACAAGGAGTTGGATGTGTCCATGGCGCTTTGTGGCCGCCGCACCATTGAAGAACTGGACCGCGACATCCTGCTGGTGCCGGAAAACTTCGAAGGCCGCTGGCAGGGCTAAGCAATTGCTTTGACAAGCTCTTGTCCGGCGCGCCATAAACGCTTCGGGCAAGAGGTATCGCGCGTATGTTGGTCTTTTTCAAACCAAATCTGGCATTTCTGTCGGTGCCAAAAACCGGCTCGACAGCCTATGCGCTGGCGCTGCGCAAACGGGCGGACATTGCTTTCACCAAAGGCGTGAAACACATGACCGTTGGCAAATACCACGCCAAGTTTGCGCCCTTTCTGAAAGACACCTACGGGCTCACTCCGGAGCGTTTTGCGGTAATCCGCGATCCAATTGACCATGCCCGGAGTTGGTACAAATACCGCAGCCCGCAACGCATGGACCCGAAAGCCTCAACGTGCCACGGCGGTGTCAGCTTTGACGAGTATGTGCTGGACGCCATCAGCCCACGCCCATCCAAAGCCGCCGGCATCGGGTCGCAGGCGTCCTTCCTGTCCTTGGAAGTGGGCGACGTGCCGGTGGACCATCTCTTTGCCTATGAGCGCCAAGACCTGCTTCAGGACTTCATCGAGGCACGCTTTGGACATCGGGTCGAGCCCCAGCCAAAGAATGTTTCCCCAAAGGTGGAGGCGGTTTTATCCCCTGACGTGGAGGCTGCATTTCGCGCCGCGCGGCCAGCGGATTTTGCGCTCTATGACCGGGTTGTGGCCGCTGGGGGCGTTTTGCGGGAATTTCACAGCTCCTAGTGCGCGAATCCCCTTTGCATTCTGACAAATCCGCGCTATAGGCGCGTCTTAACGTGGGGATACAGCCTTGGAGGATCCCTGCCTATGTATATGGAGAATTCAAAATGGCTGGTCAAATTCCTGATCTTATCGCCGAAGCACGCACGGGGACAGGCAAGGGCGCCGCTCGTCAAGCACGTCGTGACGGCTTCGTTCCTGGTGTTGTATACGGTGGCGAAGCAGATCCACTGGCAATCCAGATCCCTTTCAACGTTCTGTTCAAGAAACTGAAAGACGGTCGCTTCCTGTCCACACTGTTCAACCTGAAAGTGGAAGGTCAAGAAGACGTACGCGTGATCTGCCGCGGCGTTCAGCGTGACACCGTAAAAGACCTGCCAACCCACATCGACCTGCTGCGTCTGCGTCGCACCTCCAAAATCAACCTGTTCATCCACGTTGATTTTGAAAACGAAGAAGCGGCACCAGGCATCAAGAAGGGCGGCGTTCTGACCGTTGTCCGTCCAGAAGTTGAGCTGAACGTAACCGCAGGCGACATCCCTGAGCGTCTGGTTGTAGATCTGACCGGCAAGGACATCGGCGACACCATCACCATCAGCCAGATCGACCTGCCTGAAGGTGCAAAGCCAACCATCGACCGTGACTTCGTGATCGCGAACCTGTCCGCACCATCCGGCCTGCGCTCCGCTGGTGACGACGAAGACGGCGAAGCTGAAGGCGAAGAAGCCGCAGCCGAAGAATAATCACGTCACCGCATCTGCGGAATGTGAGAACGCGGTGCCTCCGGGCGCCGCGTTTTTTTTTGTGCGCACAGGACTGCACACAATTGAAATCAAGTGCCTTTCAACTTCGCGCGACATACCCCCGGGAAATACACAACCCAGAAGGTACTCATTCACAGGTTGTTAGGGGTTGGCGCGCAATCGTGCCCTCAAGCCGATCGGGGCGCATTTGCCCGGTCGCGCAAACACTAATTTCAACAACTGGGGTGCCTAGATGAAACACGCTTTGATGGGATGTATTTTGGCGGTAAGCGCAAGCATGGCGCAGGCCACTGAACAGCTCAATATTTTCACATGGGACGGCTACGTCACCGAAGCCGAAATTACGGCGGTGAACGCGCTGCTGAAGGAGCAAGGCTACGACGTAGAGGTCAACCTGCTGGAGACCGTGGCCGAAGGCCCCCAGCAGATGTTTGACATGCTGCGCTCCGGCGATGTGGATGTGTCTTTCCTGACGCTGAACTACATCCACATGGAAGGCAGCCCCTCTGCCAACATGTTGCAGCCAATCAATGTGACCTCTCCCCGTCTGGAAAACTACCAGCACTTGTCCAAGGCGCTGACCGACATTCCGATGGGCATGAAAGGCGATCAGCACCTCTATATTCCATGGGGCGGCGGTGCCTATGGCATCTGGGCCAATCTCGACACGGTGCAGGACATGCCGACCTCTGTGAACGCCATGCTGGAACCGGAGTGGAAAGGCCGCCTGTCACTGACCGATGGTCAGGTGCATCCAAACGTGTCTCTGGCGTTGCTGGCGCTTGGTCGCTCCGCCTTTGAAGTGAACGATGTGTCCGGCGACCGTGCCGCCTTGGGCGCCCTCGCCGCCCCGGACAGCGAGCTGCAACAGACCGTGAATGCGCTCTACGGCCAGGTGGGCCACTTCTGGAGCGCCTCCCCACCTTTCACCGGCGAATACGATCTGGTGGCCTCTTATGGCGTAGGTGCCTCCGCAGCCATCGCAGCGGGCGGCAACTGGGGTCTGGTGCCATTTGAAGAGGGCAACACCGTTTGGCTCGATACCATCAACTTTGCCAAACATCTGGAAGGCGACAAGCTGGAAGCGGCGGAGATTTTTGCCAACTACTTCATCGGCAAAGAGGTTCAGACCCGCGTGGTGGAAGGCCTCGGTATGGTCGCCTCCTCCGGTTTGGTGGACACAAACCCTCTGATCGAGGCCAACCCGGACTTCTTTGAGGAGAGCATGTTCTGGCCGCCCTACACTCGCGCAGCAGGCAACGCGATTGAGCTTATGTCCAAGCGCGCCATGGGCATGAGCGCAACCAACTAAGGTACGCCTGCTTCATGTGCTCTGTCGCTTGTGAGCGGAGCGCAACAATTAGGAAACGCGGCACTGTCCGGTGCCGCGTTTTGCCTCGGCCAAGGCGTTACTTAGGCACTCAAAGTCATAGAAATTGAATAAAGCGCGTACCCAGCTGCGGCCGCCCAGAACACCAGGAAACTGATCGGCATAACCTTCGTCCAACCACGAGCGAATCCGTCCAATGTGGGTTCTACTCCGTCACCACGCACCGCTGAGAAGTAACTCTTATACACCTCATCCCCGTGGCTCTCATGCAAAAGGTAATCTCTCTTCAGTGCGCGGATTCCGCGCGACAACTGCGAAGATAACGATTTCATAACAAGTGTCAGGAACATCGCCAGCAATGAAACCCCCACCAAAAAGACCTTGAGATCCAACCGCTCGGGAAAACGCAGCAGCTGTCAAAATTTGAGCATAGCCAACCACCAAGAACGCCTGAGCAATCAGGAATGATTGAATGCGCCCATTTAGCAGTTGATCTGCGGCATCATGATAGGCCCAAGCCTTCTGAAGTTCATTTGAATTCACGTTAACCTCCCCAACAAAAACAAGCCCAAAGTTGACGCAACCATCAAATTTAGTCAACTTTAGAGGGAAGTCGGTTAAACTTTGCGGCCACGCACCTCAGGCAAGGAGATATTCGCCACTTGCTCGGCAATGGGTGGAGAGGACAACGGATGGTGATCTTCCGAGAAGTCCTCGGGATCGCGCATCTCTTGCCACTTGCCGCCGACAAAAACCTCAAGGCCAGAGAACTTGGCTTTGTAGCCCATCTTCTGGCTGCCCGGCACCCAATAGCCCAGATAGACATAAGGCAACCCCGCCTCGCGGGCGATTTCGATATGATCCAGGATCAGGAACGTGCCCAAAGAGGTGCGGCTCATCTCCGGATCATAGAACGAATACACCATGCTCACGCCGTCTTCGAGCACGTCGGTCAAACACACGCCTGTCAGCTGGCCGCTGTCCTGATCGGAATACTCCACCACGCGGCTGCGGATCGGGGTTTCCTCAATCATTGCGGCAAACTCGAACACATCCATATCTGCCATACCGCCGTCTGCGTGACGGCTGTCCAGATAGCGGCGGAACAGGTCAAACTGTTCTTCAGTGGCCCATGGCGAAGTCGCCCGGCGCTGTAGATGTGCGTTGCGGCGTGCAGCCCGCCGTTGGCTTTTAGTGGCGGTGAACTTGGAGACATCAATCCGCGCGGACATACAGGCGTTGCAGTCGGTGCAAGACGGCCTATACAGCACGTTTTGCGAGCGGCGGAAGCCTTGCTGCGACAGCGCGTCATTCAAGGCCGTCGCGTTGTCCCCTTGCAGCGCCGTGAACAGCTTGCGCTCCATCCGTCCGTCCAGATAGGGGCACGGCTGTGGGGCGGTCACATAAAACTGCGGGACTATCGGAAGACTATGACGCATGGCACTCCAACACCTGAGATCGCCTCGACGTTATCAACAGGTTATTAACCCGCCAAGCCCCCCGAATGGGGTAATCGGCGGGTTTCTGGAGCCATGGTTAAAATTTGACAGGCATTAACCGTTGATTTCGGTTAATTTCGTGACCCTTTGGTAAGATCTCAGGAACAGGCGACAATCAGCTTCTGCATAAAGCCCTGCCCAGCCTCAAACTGCGCCACGGACAGGAACTCATCCGGCTGATGCGCCTGGGCAATGTCACCCGGGCCGCAGATCACGGTCGAGTAGCCTGCATCCTGGAAATGCCCGCCCTCAGTGCCATAGCTGACCACACGGGGCGCATTGTCCCCGGTCAACTGCCGTACCAAGGCCTCCGCCTCGCCCGCCTCTTCCGGCATCAGGCCCGGCACATAGAACTTCTCCTGCAGCGCAATATGGCTCTCCGGCACAACCGCCTGCATCTCCGCCTCAACCTCAGCCACCTTGGCTTTGAAACGGGCAATCCAGTCGTCGCGGTTCTCATCCGGCACAATGCGGAAGTCGAGACCAAAGCGGCAATCGAGCGCCGTGATATTGTGGGCGGTGCCGCCCTCAATCACGCCGACATGCACCGTGGTCCAAGGCGGCTCAAACGTCGCCGCCACCGGCCCTGCCTCTTTGGCGCGGTTCTCAGCGTTCATCTCGTTGGCCCATTCGATCAGCTTGGCACCATACATGATCGCATTCACACCGGTGTGCATCAGCGAGCTGTGCACCTCAAAGCCGCGCACATGCACGTTGAAGCCCTGACCGCCCTTGTGGCCGGTCACTGCGCCCATCATCGACGGTTCGCCCACAATGGTGGCCGAGCCCTTGGGGAAATACTTGTTGATGCTCTCAATCAGCGGCGCTGCGCCGGTGCAGCCAATTTCCTCGTCATAAGACAAAGCCAATTGCAGCGGACGTTTGAGGTCACTGTAGTGCCCCTCAACAATGGCCCAGACCGCCAACGCATCAAAGCCCTTCATGTCACAGGTGCCACGCCCAAACAGCTTGCCGTCTTTTTCAACCACCTCAAACGGATCGGTTGACCACGGCTGGCCTTCAACAGGCACCACATCCGTATGGCCGGAGAGCACAATCGCGCCCTCAACGTCAGGTCCAACATGCGCAAACAACCCCGCCTTCGCCGGATCGGTCTCATGTGGGTGCTGATGCGCGACAATGCCGTGGCTCGCCAGATACTCCTGCACCCATTCGATCAGCGGCAGATTGGTGTCGTTCGACACAGTCGGAAACGACACCAGCTTGTCCAAAATGGCCCGCGGGCTCAGACGCTCCGCCATCGGCTTAGTACCCGCTGTCGGTGATCAGAACCTTGTGGCCTGGCGCCACTTCTTTGTACTCCGACGGCGCGGCCTCATAACCCACAGGGTGGATCGGCGACGGGATCGGCTTGAAGTTCAGGTCTTTCTCAGACTTGCGCTGACGTGGATCGGCAATCGGAACCGCCTTCATGAGCGCCTGCGTATAGGGGTGCTGCGGGTTCTCAAACACTGCGCGACGGGGGCCAATCTCTACAATCCGGCCCAGATACATCACGCCCACATGGTGGCTCACACGTTCCACCACGGCCATGTCGTGGCTGATGAACACATAAGAAATGCCCATCTCGGCCTGCAGCTCCATCATCAGGTTCAGAACCTGCGCTTGTACCGAAACGTCCAACGCAGACACGGCCTCGTCCGCGACGATCAGTTTCGGGTTCAAAGCCAACGCACGGGCGATCGCGATCCGCTGACGCTGACCACCGGACATCTCGTGTGGATAGCGGCGCATGAAGCTGCGCGGCAGTTCCACCCGGTCAAACAACATCTCCACGCGTTTTTGCAGCTCAGCCCCGGAGTGCGTGCCGTAGTTGCGCATCGGCTCAGAGACTTGATCCTGCAACATCATCTGCGGGTTCAGCGAGGCAAACGGGTCCTGGAAGATCATCTGCATCTGCTGGCGCGCCGCGTGCATTTGCTTGTGGTCCAAGCCAATCACATCCTGACCATCAAAGGTCACATGCCCACTGGTTGGTTCCACCAACCGCAAAAGCGAGCGACCGGCAGTCGACTTACCACAGCCGGATTCACCCACCAGCGACAGGGTCTGGCCCTTGTTCACAGTGAAGGACACATCTTCTACCGCGTGCACGTTGGCCACGGTGCGGCGCATCAGGCCGCCTTTCACCGGGAAACGGGTCACGAGGTTCTTCACCTCCAGGATCACCTCATCGGTGCCCGGGATCGGATCGGTGTTGTGGGTGGTGTCGCCAAACAGCTTCATTGGAGACGGCACATCGGTGCCACGCATCTCGCCCAGCTTTGGCACGGCCGCCAGCAATGCCTTGGTATAGTCGTGGGTCGGGTTCTCGAAGATCTCTTCGACGGTGCCCTCTTCCACCTTATTGCCGCGGAACATCACCACCACGCGGTCGGCCATCTGCGCCACAACCGCCATGTCGTGGGTGATGAACATCACCGCAGTGCCGGTTTCACGTTTCAGACGATCCATCAGCGCAAGAATTTCTGCCTGAATGGTCACATCAAGTGCGGTGGTCGGCTCGTCCGCGATCAGCAAGCGCGGCTCACAGGCCATCGCCATCGCGATCACAACTCGCTGGCGCATCCCGCCGGACAGTTCGTGTGGATACTGCTTTAGACGGCGCTCCGGCTCAGGGATACGTACCTGACGCAGCAACTCCAGTGCGCGCGCTTCAGCGTCCGCTTTTGACAGTTTTTTGTGCAAACGCAGACCTTCAGTCAACTGACGCCCCACGGTGAACACCGGGTTCAGTGCGGTCATCGGCTCCTGGAAGATCATGCCGATCTCGTTGCCGCGAATCGTCCGCATCAGGTCCTGATCCGCCTTGGACAGGTCCACATCATCCGCGTCTTTGCGATCAAACAGCAGTTTGCCACCGGCAATATCACCGCCACCAAACTCCACCAGACGCATAAGAGACAGCGAAGACACCGATTTACCGGAGCCGGATTCTCCAACGATACAAACGGTTTCGCCAGGGTTCACCTTGAAGGAAACATCCTCCACGCCCACCACGGGCCCGTCCTTGGTCTGGAACTCGACTCGCAGATTCTCGATCGACGCAATGGCGTTGTCCAACATGAAGGTGACTCCCCTTAACTTTTGTTTTTGTTGTCCCTCGCGGCGAAGCTATCGCCCATAAATGCAATGGTCAAACCAAGACAGCCCAGATTCAGGCCCTGAATGAACATTTATTCAATTTGGCCCCTTGCATTTTTACCCTCACTGGTCTGTGATGCCTGCAGTCTGAGGGGAGTACGACTTTTTCACTTTGTGAAACCGCAAATGAGCTCATTTGCGCCCTCTCTAGACAAGCAAAAACCGGGTGGAGACAATTCACCTAAAAGCACGCGACCTGCGTGCACCAACATGGAGTGAGACATGAAAGCAAAGACTTTGATGCTTGGCGCCGCAGCAGCATTTGTGATGGCCCCAGCAGCCATGGCAGAGCGCGGTTCGGACGGCCACGTGAACATTATTTATTGGCAGGCGCCATCCATCCTGAACCCGTACCTGTCTTCCGGTACCAAGGACGTTGAATCCGCCTCCCTCACCCTGGAGCCGCTGGCACGTTACGACGAAACCGGCAAAATGGTTCCTTACCTGGCAGCAGAGATCCCAACCGTGGCAAACGGCGGCGTATCTGAGGACCTGACCACCATCACCTGGACCATCGCTGACGGCATGGTTTGGTCCGATGGCACCGCAGTGACCTCCGCTGACGTTGTATTCACCGGTGAATACTGCATGCACCCAGAAGGCGGCTGCGCACAGGCAGCATTCTTTGACGGCGTGGAAAACATTGAAGCACTGGACGAAAAAACCGTCAAAGTGACCTTCAACCAGCCAAAGCCAAATCCTTATGGCCCATTCGTTGGCGGTCAGTCGCCAATCATCCAGAAAGCTCAGTTCGAGAACTGCACGGGTGCCAAAGCGCCTGAGTGTACTGCTGAGAACTTTGGCCCAATCGGCACCGGCCCGTTCGTTGTGACTGACTTCAAAACCAACGACGTGATCCAGTACGAAGCCAACCCGAACTACCGTGATCCAGCGAAACCAGCCTTCGCAACCGTAACCTTCAAAGGTGGCGGAGACGCAACCGGTGCAGGCCGTGCGGTACTGGAAACCGGCGAGTTTGACTACGCTTGGAACCTGCAGCTGGCACCCGACGTCATCGCGAAGATGGAAGAAGGCGGCAAAGGTAAAGCGATCGCAGGCTTCGGCCCGCTGGTTGAGCGCCTGGAAATGAACATGACCAACCCGTCCGCCGATCTGCCGGAAGGCGAGCGTGCGACTGTTGCTCACCCACACCCATTCCTGTCCGACATGAACGTGCGTAAGGCACTGTCCATGGCGATCGACCGCGAACTGCTGGTTGAAATCGGTTACGGTAAAGCAGGTAAAGTAACCTGTGACCTGGTGCCTGTGCCTGCGAACTACGCAGCTGGCAACGACTACTGTGCCACTCAGGACATCGCCGGCGCGAACGCGCTGCTGGACGAAGCTGGCTGGGTGAAAGGTGCCGACGGCATCCGCGCCAAAGACGGCGTAAAACTGTCCATCCTGTACCAGACCTCCACAAACGCCGTACGTCAGGACTTCCAGGCTCTGATCAAACAGTGGTGGAGCGAGATCGGTGTTGAAACCGAACTGCGCAACCTGTCCGCATCCGTATTCTTCGGTGGTGACCCAGGCTCCCCTGACACCTTCCAGAAGTTCTACGCAGACGTAGAAATGTATGCGAACACCTTCAACGGCACCGACCCTCAGCAGTACCTCGCAGCGTACCGTTGTGGCGGCGAGCCAAAGCCATCTTCCCAGTGGCAGGGTGAGAACATCAACCGCTTCTGTGATCCGGCATACGACGCTCTGATCGACGAACTGGCACGCACCGGTGACATCGAGAAGCGTGGCGAAATTGCCAAGAAGATGAACAACATGCTGACCAAAGACAGCTACACCATCGTGCCTCTCGTGCACCGTGGCCGCGTCTCGGCACACTCCAACACTCTGGGCGGCGTTGTCCTGAACGTTTGGGACTCCGAGCTGTGGAATGTTGCAGACTGGCATCGTGTGAAGTAATTCACCGACGCGGGGCGAGCTTCAAAGCTCGCCCCAACTCTATTAAGCCCCGCCCAGTCAGGTCGCTGCGCGGGGCTAAACAACAAAAACGACGCACAAAGGCGCTTCCATGCTGACCTTCACCATACGCCGTCTGATCCTCGCGATCCCGACGTTGCTCTTTATCTCACTTGTCATCTTCCTCCTGCTCGAGCTCGCGCCGGGCGACCCGATGGCACAAGTTCCCTTGACCGTTCCGCCAGAGGTCAAAGAAAAAATGCGCTTGGCCCTTGGCCTTGGCGAACCTGGCTACATCAGATTCTACAAATGGCTGGTCCAGTTCTTCTGGGTGGAACCCCAGGTGCTGTTTGACCACATGTTTGGCACCGCCTTCTCCGAAGGTAAGCTGCGCATCATCAGCTGGCAGCACCGCGGTCCAGTGATGGACGTGGTTGTAGAGCGCCTGCCGCAGACCCTGTGGGTTGTGGGCATGTCCTACATCGTTGGCATCCTGATCGCCCTGCCTATCGGCATCTATTCTGCTTACAAGCAGTATTCGATCTTCGATCAGGCCGGTACCTTCATCACCATGATCGGCTACTCCATTCCGCCGTTCTTCACCGGCCCGCTGGTGATTGTGATCTTCTCGGTGAACCTCGGCTGGTTCCCCTTCATCTACGACACCACCCATGAGGTCGTGGATTGGGACAGCTTTGTGTATCAGCTGCGTCAGATGATCATGCCAGTGATGGTGCTTGCCCTGCAAACCACCGCCCAGATCAGCCGCTACATGCGCGCTTCCATGCTGGACAACCTCAACCAGGACTACGTGCGCACCGCGCGTGCCAAAGGCCTGAGCGAACGTGTGGTTGTGATGGTACACGTCCTGCGTAACTCGATGATCCCGGTTGTGACCGTGATTGCGCTGGGTCTGCCAGCCATCTTCGGCGGCGCGATCATCACCGAGCAGGTGTTCTCCGTGAACGGCATCGGCGCACAGCTGATCGGGGCCATTCAGGCCAACGACCTGCCCACCGTGCAGACGCTGACCTTTATGTTCGCCTTCCTGATCGTCTTCTTCAACCTGATCGCAGACGTGCTCTACGGCATTCTTGATCCGAGGATCCGCTATGACTGATACCACCAACACCGAGCCATCCACCCCACCACGCAGCCAGTGGTACGATGTGTGGCACCAGTTCAAAGCGCACAAAGGCGCTTTGCTCGGTGGCATCGTCTTCCTGGTCATTGTCTTCGGGGTCTTCATCGGTCCGCTGCTGTGGCCCTATGACGCCACCTACATCGACATCCGCTCGCGCAACCAAGGGCCTAGCCTGGCGCACCCATTTGGCACCGACCAACTGGGCCGTGACTTGCTGGCGCGAATGATGGCCGGGGGCCAGACCTCCATCGCCGTGGGCCTGACCGCCATGTTGCTGGCATTGGGGCTGGGCAGCTTTGTCGGCATCATCGCCGGGTTCTTCAAGAAACTCGACGGCCCGCTGATGCGCCTGACCGACCTGTTCCTGGCGCTTCCGATCCTGCCTCTGCTGCTGGTGATGATGATGCTCTTCCGCGAACCGCTGTCTGCGGCCGTGGGTCCAGAGCGTGGCATCTTTATCCTGATCGTGATCGCCATCGGCATCACCTCCTGGATGCCCACCGCGCGGATCGTGCGCGGCGATGTGCTGGCGCTGAAAGAGCGTGAATTTGTGCTGGCGGCCCGGTCTATCGGGACCTCCAACAAGAACATGATTACACGTCATATCCTGCCCAACGTGCTGTCGCCCATCATGGTGTCGGCAACCCTGGGCATCGCCAACGCGATCATCACGGAATCGGCGCTGTCCTTCCTGGGTCTTGGCTTCCCGCCAGACTTCCCAACCTGGGGCCGCCTGCTGAACGACGCGGTACAGTACCTGCAGGACTACCCGGAACGCGTGTTCTGGCCCGGTCTGGCAATCTCGCTGACCGTACTGTCGGTGAACTACCTCGGCGACGGTCTGCGTGACGCGCTCGACCCACGCATCCGCGGACGGTAAGACACCCCACAAAACACAAAGGCCCGCCCCTCCGGCGGGCCTTTTTAGTTATGGAACTGCAACCCTAAGATAATCTCGGGACTGCTGGCCTCCTCAAAGACCTGACCATCCCAGCCCCCGCTCAGGTGCCGAACGCCCAGCCCAACCTGCTGCGCCAACGCCTCCAGCTGATCTTTCGCGCTAAACCGTAAACAACTCTCCGAGCACAGCTCCGTGCCCTCGGGAGCAAACCGGTACGTCTCCACAAACCGCACCAGCTCGTCCCGCACCGATGTCACCTCATGGGTAACCTGCACCGAGCGCCCCTCTGCCAAGGCCACCGTCGGCCCCGCGTTCTGCGGGCACCACCGCTCCCAAGCCTTCACAGCCGGATTGCGGCTCTCGGCAAAAAACACCCCGTCCGGCGCCAGCCGCGCCACAACCTCCGCATAGAGGCGCGATATGTCCTGATCACTCAATAGACACTGAAACGCGTGCCCGGTCATAAAGATGAAATCAAACGGCCGCGACTTGGGCACGACACAGCACCGCCCAACGTACCATTCGATCAGGTCCGCACCGGGTTTCTCGCGCGCAAATGCCACCATCCCGGGGGCCGGATCAACGCCACAGACATCATGGCCTCGGGCGGCTAACTCAAGCGCAAATCGTCCGGTGCCACAGCCAATGTCCAAAACCCGCTGCGGCATATTGGGCAACTGCGACAGGTAATAGTCGATGTCCTCGCGCCCTGCATTGAGCGCGTCATAGACCGAAATCAACGCCGGATCTGAATACAAACTGTTCTCTGCCATCATTACCCTCACACATACTGCCTGAGCTTAAGCCTGCCCTAAGGTCAACTTCCAGTCACGCATTCCTGACCAGCTTTCTGAAATACACGCCCGATTTTCGGCTGCAGCGCTGTTAGTCGCTGCTAGGGTGCCCTCATGATGTTTGATTTGCCCAACCACGACGCACTCTACAAAGCCCTGCTCGCGCGCGACCCTGCCTATGACGGACGCGCTTATGTCTGCGTGTCCTCCACTGGTGTCTTCTGCCGCCTGACCTGCCCTGCCCGTAAACCCAAATCAGAAAACTGCACTTTCTTTGCCTCCATCGGTGAATGCATCGAAGCCGGCTACCGCGCCTGCAAACGCTGCCATCCCTTGGCCCCTGCCGCCGAAGCGGACCCCGCAATCGCCGCGCTCCTGGCCGCGCTGGACGAGCGCCCCGACATCCGCTGGTCGGAACGCCACATAGCCCAAATGGGCTTTGACCTTTCCACCGTGCGCCGGTCGTTCAAACGTCAGTTTGGCATGACATTCCTCGAAATGGCCCGCCAACGCCGCCTGCGAGAGGGCTTCGAAGTCCTCAGTCAGGGCGACAAGGTCATCGACGCGCAGCACAGCGCCAGCTTTGACAGCCCCTCCGCCTTCCGCGCCGCCTTTGCCCGCCCTCTCGGCAGTGCCCCGGCTGATCTACGCAAAGGCGGCTTTCTGCGCGCGGATTGGATCACTTCGCCCTTGGGTGACATGATCGCCGTCTCCAGCGCCTCGCATCTGCATTTGCTGGAGTTTGTCGAACGCAAGGCTCTACCTCGCGAGTTGTCTCGCTTACGTGAGTTTGCCAAAGGCGATTTGGGTCTCGGTCGTTATAGCCCCACCGATCAGGTCGAAGCAGAACTGACCGCTTTCTATTCAGGCCAAAACCCAAGCTTTGAAACGCCGCTGGCCTTCCACGGCTCGGCCTTCACCAAAGACGTCTGGCACGCGCTCTGCGACATCCCTGCCGGGGAAACCCGCACCTACTCTGAACTTGCCAGAACCATTGGCCGCCCCTCGGCCATCCGTGCCGTGGCCCGCGCGAACGGCGCCAACCAGATTGCCCTGCTGGTGCCCTGTCACCGTGTGCTTGGCGCAGACGGTGCGCTCACCGGCTATGGCGGCGGTTTATGGCGCAAACAGAAACTCATCGAAATCGAACGCCAATACCAAAAAGGACACGCCCATGACCCAAGCTGATCGCGCCCGCACCTTTGCCGCGCTGCACCACCCCGGATCGCCCCTTGTGCTGTACAACTGCTGGGACGCTAGCAGCGGCGCAGCCATCGCCAAAGGTGGCGCCCCCGCGCTGGCGACCGGCAGCTGGTCCGTAGCCGCCGCCCAAGGCTATGCGGATGGTGAAGCCCTGCCGCTGGACACCCTCCTGCAGATCGCCACACGCATCACCGCAACCTGCGACGTGCCGGTTTCACTCGACTTTGAAGGCGGCTACGCCGTTGATACCGATGCGCTGCGCAAAAACATCGCGGGTGTGTTGGCGGCAGGCGTGATTGGCATCAACTTTGAGGACCGCGTGGTGCAAGGTGAAGGCCTGCACGACATCAACACACAAACCGCGCGCATCGCCGCCATTCGCGCTGAAGCCGACGCCCACGATGTGCCGCTCTACATCAACGCCCGCACCGATCTGTTTTTGCAGTCCAAACCAGAGGATCACGGCCAACATGTCGAGGCTGCCATCACCCGTGGCAAAGCCTATGCCGAGGCTGGTGCCAGTGGCTTCTTCATTCCCGGCCTTTCTGACCCAGAAATGATCCGCACAATCTGCGCGGCGGTCTCTCTCCCGGTAAACGCCATGTGCCTGGATGTCACCGCCGACGTGGCGCCACTGGCGGCAACGGGTGTTTCCCGCATCAGCTTTGGCCCTGCCCCCTACCGGGCCGCCATGAAAGCCCTGACGGAACAAGCAGAGCGCCTGTACCAGTAAGCAGAAAACCCCGCCAATCCTGGCGGGGTTTCCAAAGTCTCATACGAAAGATCGTGCGATCTTACTCGTCGCCGGTCTTCAGCGCTGCGCCAAGGATATCGCCGAGGGACGCACCGGAGTCGGAAGAACCGTACTGCTCCACGGCTTCTTTCTCTTCTGCGATCTCGCGTGCCTTGATCGACAGACCCAGACGACGGGTCTTGCTGTCGATGTTGGTGACGCGCACGTCGATCTTGTCGCCGGTGGAGAAACGCTCTGGGCGCTGCTCTGCACGGTCGCGGGACAGGTCGGAGCGGCGGATGAAGGACTTCATGCCTTCGTATTCCACTTCGATGCCACCGTCTTCGATCGCGGTCACTTCTACGGTCACGATGGAGCCGCGCTTCACGCCGCCCACTGCGTCCGCGAACTTGTCGCCGCCGAGTGCTTTGATGGACAGGGAGATACGCTCTTTTTCAACGTCCACTTCGGAGACAACGGCCGAAACCATGTCGCCTTTGCGGTAGTTCTGGATCGCATCTTCGCCACGCTCGTCCCAGGACAGGTCGGAGAGGTGAACCATGCCGTCGATCTCGCCTGGCAGGCCGATGAACAGACCGAATTCGGTGATGTTCTTGACTTCGCCTTCGACCTCGGTGCCCTCTGGGTGCGTTTCCGCGAAAACTTCCCATGGGTTGCGCATGGTCTGCTTAAGACCAAGGGAAACACGACGCTTGGAGCCGTCGATTTCCAGCACCATGACGTCCACTTCCTGAGAGGTGGAAACGATCTTGCCTGGGTGTACGTTTTTCTTGGTCCAGGACATCTCGGAGACGTGAACCAAACCTTCAACACCTGGCTCCAGCTCAACAAAGGCACCGTAATCGGTGATGTTGGTCACGCGGCCTTTGTGTACGGAGGACAGTGGGTACTTCGCAGCAACCAGATCCCATGGATCTTCCTGCAGCTGCTTCATACCCAGGCTGATGCGGTGGGTTTCTTTGTTGATCTTGATCACCTGAACCTTAACGGTCTCACCGATGGTCAGGATCTCAGATGGGTGGTTCACACGGCGCCATGCCATGTCGGTGACGTGCAGCAGGCCGTCAACACCGCCGAGGTCAACAAACGCACCGTATTCGGTGATGTTCTTGACCACACCGTCGACTGCCTGACCTTCGGACAGGTTGCCGATGACTTCTGCGCGCTGCTCGGCGCGGGACTCTTCGAGGATCGCACGACGGGAGACAACGATGTTGCCACGACGACGGTCCATCTTCAGAATCTGGAACGGCTGCTTCAGACCCATCAGTGGGCCTGCGTCACGCACTGGGCGTACGTCAACCTGGGAACCTGGCAGGAAGGCCACGGCGCCGCCGAGATCAACGGTGAAGCCACCTTTAACGCGGCCGAAGATCGCGCCTTCAACGCGCGCATCGTCTGCGTATGCTTTTTCGAGGCGATCCCACGCTTCTTCGCGGCGCGCCATCTCACGGGAGATAACAGCTTCGCCACGGGCGTTTTCAGCCGCGCGCAGGTAGACTTCCACTTCGTCGCCAACGGCGATTTCAGGAGCTTCACCTGGGTTTGCGAATTCTTTGAGCTCAACGCGGCCTTCCATTTTGTAGCCTACGTCGATGATGGCTTGGCCTGCTTCAATAGCGATGACTTTGCCTTTGACAACCGAACCCTCGTTCGGTGTGTCCATTTCGAAGCTTTCATTAAGGAGGGCTTCGAATTCCTCCATGGTTGCGTTAGCCATGCGGCGTCATTTCCTTTATCAAACGTTTTTTTCTGGCCGTGCGGTTGTCTCCGCCGGTCTTGGTTAGCGCCTGCCATTCTGGCAGATCGATTTGGTCTTTGACGCGCCAAACAACTGGAAAAACACACAAAAAACAAAGAGGGCCGGCGATTCCGACCCTGCTCGTCCCGTTGTTTTATGGCATTTGCGCCTTATAGACAGGGGCGATATAGCCCTAAACCCCTAGTTCGGCAAGCCGATTCCCTGCAACAAACCATCCCGGCGCAACGTCGCTGCCTCAACTGCATCCAACCGCTCAAGTGCTGCCTTGGGATCCTTCGCCCCCCCTGCCTTACGCCATATCCCGCGCGCGGAGGCCGGGCTCCAAGGCAAGGCAGCCGTATGCAGCCACTGGCGCAACTCAGGCGGCAATGCATCATAAGCCTGCATGACATTGCCTTGCCTGCGTCGCCCTCGCAGATTGGTTTTGATATTCCGTCCCATGGGTACGTTCATATCCGACAGATTCATTTAGTTATGTTATTACATAACTATCACAGCGGATTTCAACCCCAACGAAGACACAAAAGGCGCCCCATTCCAGAGCGCCTTCCAATACTGATCTCGTCCAGAGGTCCTTAGCTGATCTCTTTCACCAGAGTCTCACGCGACTTGCGCACCTTCGCCATGGGCAGCAACCAGTCCGCGCTTTCCTGACGATAGCCCAGCGGCAACAAGGTCACGGATTTCAGCCCCAACTCTTTCAGCCCCATGATCTCATCCACGGCGTCTGGATCAAACCCTTCCATCGGGCAGGTGTCCACGCCCAGTTCCGCCGCTGCCAGCATAGCAAAGCCCAGCGCGATATAGGCCTGACGCGCCGCGTGGTCGTGGTTCACGGTCTCATCGCGCGGCAGGTACACGTTTTTGAGGTTCTCGAAATACTGCGTCAGCATCTCGTTTGCGCCGCGCAGCTCTTCCATATGCGCGCGCACTGCATCAATGCGCTCCGCCGAGTAGTTGTCCCAAGCCGCAAACACCAGCAGGTGGCTGCCTTCGGTGATCTGGCTCTGATCCCAACCCACCTTGCGGATTTTTTCACGCATCTCGTCGTTGGTGATGACAAACACCTCAAACGGCTGCGTGCCGCTAGATGTCGGCGCCATACGGATCGCTTCCAGGATCGCCTCCACCTTCTCTTCCGGAACCACTTTCGCAGGGTCCATCTTCTTGGTGGCATAGCGCCAGGTCATCAGGTCTTTCAGACTTGTCATTCTCACATGATCCTTCTTGCGGGCCGATGAACATCACCGGAACCGAGGGTGGTATACTTTCGATACCCGCGATATAAGTGGCACTGGAAATCGCCACAAGAAGGCACATTTCTGAGACCCGGTTACACGAAAGGAACCGCCATGTGCTTTGTTGAAAAGGATGGTCAATGCCCCGAATGCTCCCGCATCAATGAGGTCTTAGGACGCGTCGGTGATCGCTGGTCGGTGCTGATCGTTATTTCTCTGGCACAATACAAAGTGCTGCGCTTCAACGAGTTGAAGCGCCATCTGGGCATCTCCCAGCGCATGTTGTCCTTGAAACTGCGCGAACTGGAACGAGACGGGCTGGTCAACCGCACCTACCACCCGACGATCCCGCCAAAGGTAGAATACGCCCTTACAGACTTGGGGTATTCCTTTTACGAACCCGTGAAAGCGCTCGGAACTTGGGCACTGGACAACCTGCCCAACATCGACGAAGCCCGCGCAGAGTTTGACCTGCAGGCGGACGAAAAGAAGTCCGCCTGAGGCATCAACGTCACGCGAGGAAGAACAGCGCCAGAAAAAGCCCGGCAATCCCAAGTCCTTCGACCCACCCAAAACTGTCGTCATCACCTTCTGGCTCTTCGGGATCCTCAGAGCTGTCCTCAGATGCTTCCTCCGGCGTCTGGTCCACCATCGGCAAGTCGAGCGGCAACAGCACCTCATCAATCACATGAGCCACGCCGTTACTTGCGGCAATATCCGTGGCGATGATCTCGGCATTCTCCGCATCCGGATCGGCATCCACCAACATGGTCCCATCCACTCCAAGCCCTTCGCCAAGCAGTGTGTCGATGCTCTCAGAGCCCAGAACAGCGCCGCTGTCCTGTTCCCCCGGACTGATGTGATAGGTTAGGACATCACTGACAAACGACAGCGGGTCTTCTGGGCGCAACACACCTGCCGCATCAACAATTGCCTGAAACGCGCCCTCCTCATCATCACCCTCATAGCCAAGGCTCTGCGCGAGCGAGATAAAGGCCGCATCATTGGGCGCAAACACCGTCAGCTCAGCCTCAGGATCATCCGCCGCGTCGTCTAGCCCCGTCGCCTGTAGCGCCGCCAGAAGCATGTCAAAATCAGTATTGTCATCATCGAAACTGCCTCCGCTTTCTTTGAGTACGTCCAATAGGGTGCCCGGATCACTCTCCGCCGGTGTGTCCAGCGGCAGCAGCACCTGGTCGATCACCTGAATGGTTCCCGTGCCCGCATCCACATCGGGGCTGACAATGTCTGCGTTCTGAAAATTCGGATCGCCATCAACCACGGTATTGCCCGTCACCTCAACCGAGGCGTCTGTTAGCAACGTATCCACCGGCCCGTCTGCGTTTAGGCCCGCCGCGTCACTTTCGGCGCCACTGACATGATAGAGCAGAATGTCGGTCAACAGCGGGATCGGATCACCATCCGGCGCCAACCCCGACAGGGCCCCAGCAATCGCGCCAAACACTGCGTCGGGATCATCTGTGTCGCCGGTGAACCCCAAGGTGACCGCCAGATCGGCAAAAGCTGCGTCTGTTGGGGCAAACAAGGTAAAGTCACTGAGCCCACCCACGGTGGCCGAGAGGCCCGCCGCATCCAAAGCCCGAGCCAAAATCTCAAAATCCGCCACAGCGGACAGGGTACCACCGGCAATTGGCAGACTGCTGTCCACCGCCGGAAACAACGCTTGTAAAGACATGAACTATCCTCCCAGTATTTCAGCCGCTTACGCAGGCTTGGGAGAATTTGGTTCAAATTGTCGGGATCACCTCACAGAAAGGTGATGACTCACTCCGCCGGACGCAGCTTGTCAATCGCCGCCACGGCCGCCGCGATGGCTTCCTCAATCGCCAGATCGGAGGTGTCGATCAACACCGCGTCCTCTGCCGGCTTCAATGGCGCCTCCGCCCGTTCCATATCCCGCGCATCGCGCTCTTTTACATCCGCCAGCACGGTTTCACGATCTATCTCGGTGCCTTTGCCAACAAGCTCCAGATACCGACGCTCGGCCCGCACCTCGGCACTGGCGGTGACAAACAGCTTGGCTTCAGCATTGGGACAAATCACGGTGCCAATGTCACGTCCGTCCAGCACAGCCCCACCGGCGCGCCGCGCAAAAGCGCGTTGGAAATCCACCAGCGCAGCCCGTACTTCGCCAATCACGGCCACTTTGCTGGCCGCCTGCGCAACCTCTGGCGTACGCAGGTTGTCCGCGTTCAGATCTTCGGCGGTCAGGGCCTTGGCTGCCTCAATAGGGTCCGTCCCATCCAGCGTCCGTGCGCCAACCGCGCGATACAGCAACCCCGTGTCCAGATGGGCAAAGCCGTAATGCGCTGCCACAGCTTTAGAAATTGTGCCCTTGCCGGCCGCCGCTGGTCCGTCAATCGCTATGGTAAACCGCATGTCTTGCCCTGCCTTTTCTCAAATCCCAGCCGCTCTACCGAGCCAAGCATGGCAACGCAAGGCACAGCCACATTCCTTGGCCGGTTTACGCCCAACGGCGGCGCATCTGCATCACCGCGCCTGCCATGAGCCCGACAAAGGCCACTGTGGCCGCGGCCGACTTGCAGCGCGTCCAAAAGCTGGCAAAGGCCACAAGGTTGTCTTCCACCGCATCCGGACCAATGTGCAGCATGGTGGCCACCATGTAGTTTTCCAGATAATCCGCTGACACCATAATCAGCGCCACAAAGGAAAACACCATACTCCAGGGCCGCTGGAACAGGCTCTGAAACCCAACAATCAACATAATCCCCAGCAGCGCCGGATACACCAGATCAAGCCGTTGCTGCACGGTGATGTAAAAGTCCCGCCCTTCCGCTGTCAGCGCCGATAAGAACCCGCGCGCCTCCTGCGGCGTGTAGCCAAAGGGCCGCATGTCAAAGGGCGCCAAGCCTCCGGCGGCAGCACTGATCGTCGGCATGGTCCAGAACACCATCACCAGATAAATGGCGGTGGCGGCGGTAAAACTGATCCAGAAAACCCGTTGAATATAGCTCATGCAAAAGGCCCACAAATGACGTAAGCCCCGATCATGACCGAGGCTTCGCCAAAATCAACAAAAACGTGCGCCAAAGGCCGCGACTGGCCGCTTAAGTCCGGGTGATCTTCGCGCCCAAGCCGTGCATCAGTGGCTCAAAAATCGGGAACGACGTGGCAATTGGGCCGCCATTGTCCACGCTCACAGGCTGCTGCGTGGCCATGCCCATCACCATAAAACTCATGGCTATGCGGTGATCCAGGAAGCTCTCGCAGGTCGCACCACCAGGCACATTGCCATGGCCGAGACCTTTTACGATCCACCAATCGTCACCCTCATCAACCTCAACCCCATTGGCGCGCAGACCTTTGGCCATGGCGTCGATCCGGTCGCTTTCTTTCACCCGCAGTTCTTTTACGCCGCGCATCACGGTGTCACCTTCTGCAAAGGCCGCCACAACCGACAGCACAGGGTATTCATCAATCATGCTGGCTGCACCCGCCGGATCGATCTCTGCGCCCTTGAGGTTGGGCGAGAACCGTGCCCGCAGATCCGCCACGGGCTCCCCGCCCTCTTCACGTTCATTCTCAAACGTCAGGTCTGCGTTCATTGCCTGAAGCGCATAAAACAGACCTGCGCGGGTTGGGTTCAGCCCGATATTTGGCACCAACACGTCAGAACCCGGCGTGATGATCGCCGCACATACCGGGAAAGCTGCCGAGCTTGGATCGCGCGGCACCACAATCGTCTGCGGCTTCAGCTCCGGCTGACCCGTCAGGGTGATCACACGGCCTTCATCGGTCTCTGCCACCGAAATCTCTGCACCAAAGCCCGCCAGCATACGCTCGGTGTGATCCCGCGTGGCTTCTTTCTCGATCACCACGGTCTGCCCCGGCGCGTTCAAACCCGCCAACAGCACGGCAGATTTCACCTGCGCCGATGGCATCGGCACTTCGTAGCGCACCGGCACCGGGTCTTTTGCGCCGACAATGGTCATCGGCAACCGCCCACCGGACCGCCCCACAGAGGTCGCGCCAAACAGTGCAATCGGATCGGTGACTCGTGCCATCGGACGGCCATTCAGGCTGGCGTCACCGGTGAAGGTCACGGTGATGTCACTGGTCGCCATCGCGCCCATGATCAGCCGCACACCGGTGCCAGAGTTGCCGCAGTCAATCACTGTGTCCGGCTCCGCAAAGCCACCGACGCCAACACCATGCACCGACCAATTGCCTTCGCCGTGGTTGATCACCTCTGCGCCAAAGGCTGCCATCGCCTTGCCGGTGTCCAGCACATCTTCACCTTCCAGCAAACCGGAGATTTTGGTCTCCCCCACGGCCATCGCGCCAAAGATCAGGCTGCGGTGGCTGATAGATTTGTCACCAGGCACATGCGCCTCGCCCTTCAGCGGGCCGCAGGGGGAAGAGGTCATCGGGATCGGGGTGCCGTGGCCGAACATAGAGCAGTATCCTTCTTGCGTTCAGCCCTGCTGTTAGCGCAACAAATGGCCCGCGTCCATGCCGACCTGCGGCGACAAATTACCCGGTTGCAAAATTTGCCCCCGCGTTGCCCGTACCACGCAGCCACACCTCAGGATTGTCCTGGGCAATTTGCCGAAACACCTCTTCGCCCAGCGCATTGCGCAACCGAAAACACACTGCCTTCTCGCTCAGCTTCTCCTGCCGCGTCATGTAGAAATCCGAGCCAAACAGCACCCGGCTGCGCAACCGGTCGCCCGCCTCGGTCTCATCCAGCAAAAACAGCCGCAAAAACGGGATGTAGTCGTCAAAGTGAAACAGCGTGTAGCTGATGTCGGTCCACAGCTGCGGCCAGTCTCCCGAACCGATCATGTCGCGGATTTGCACCTGCCAGTTCTCATCACCCCGCGGCGCTTCTCCGTTGGCATAGGCGTGCCAGTCCTTCTGCCCGCCAAAATGCGCCAGACAAATCCGCATGTCGGGAAACGCCCGCATCACCGGCCGGTAGGCCTTTGGTTCCGTGAACCGATCCGCAGTGTAATCGAACACCTCACGTCCCTGCACACCGCCCCGCGAGCAGTGGGTCATGACCGGCATTTTCCGCGCATTAATCTCTGGATACACCGTCTCCATCAGCACCGGATGGTCTGGCGCAAACCCCATGCGCGGATAGATTTTCAGCCCTTGAAACTGCAACTCCTTGATCGCCCGCAGCCCCTCTTGCGCACTGCCTTCGCTCAGCGGGTTGACCGTGGCGAACGGTATGACCGAGCCTTTGGGTTCCGCCGCCTGTGCCATCTCATGCAGCTTGTCATGCTGCGTGCGCAGGTCTTCTTCGACCGGACCGTAGCCAATCCCCGTCATGTCCATCGGCAACACCACATAGCGCGTGTTGCTCGGGTAGTGCTTCTTGACGTTGTTGAGAACAGTAGCTTGCTCATCGTGCTGGGCCTCCTGTTGAAACCGGTAAAGGCGATCAAGCTTTTCAGCGATGTCCTCTTGCCCCAGCAGCCGCACTACCCAAGCAATGCCTTTGATCAGGATCGGCACCCGCTGAAACAGGCGGGTCCATTTGTAGGGAAAGTCGCGGGGCACATGCGCTTGCGTAAACGTGTGCACATGACAATTGGTGATTTGGATGGGTTCCATGGGAAAATGACCTTGCTTTGAAAACAAGATCAGCCTGCGGCAATCTCCCCATAAAAATCAAGGTCAGCAAATGACCCGTTTTGACGCGGGTCATCCCAAAGGCGCTCTACCCGTTACGTCTTCCGAAACGTCAGATAATGCGGCGTGCGCCCTTCGCGGAAGGCCTTCTGCTCATAGCGTGTGGAAATCCAATCGCCCCACGGCTCACGCCAATCCTCCGGCTTCTCCGCCAGCCACTCAAACCCATGGCGCGGCACTTGCTCCAGCGTCTGGCGCACATAATCCTCGATGTCCGTCGCCACGCGGAAAATCGCCCCCGGCTTCAGCTTGCGCGACAGCGGCTCCAGATGTTCCGGCGTCACAAACCGACGACGGTGGTGGCGTTTCTTTGGCCAGGGATCTGGATAGAGCAAAAACGCCCGGCTCAGGCTTTGATCGGGCAGCACGTCAAACATGTCGCGCGCGTCACCGGGATGCACTTTGATGTTCTCCGCCCCAGCCTCACGGATTTTGCCCAGCAGCATGGCAACCCCGTTGATATAGGGCTCACAGCCAATGATGCCCACATCCGGGTTTTGCACCGCCTGATGCACCATGTGCTCGCCGCCGCCAAAGCCGACTTCGAGCCAGACATCTTTGCCGCCAAACAGCGCTTCCAGGTCAAGGTTCTCGCGCTCCGGGTTCTCTTCCCAGCTCACTTTGCCCGGCGACAGTGCCGCCAGATCTTCGTCCAGATAGACCTCCTGGCTGGCGCGCAGGCCCTTGCCTTTGAAACGGCCATAGAAGTTGCGCCACGGCGCACCGCTTGCGTGTCTGCCAGAATCTTTGCCGGGGTGTTTGTCGTCGGACATGCCAAAATACCTTATGCTGCGGGCCTGCCTTTGCCCAAACCCGCAGCAAAGGTCAAGTTCAGCCAAAAATCTTGCGCAGAATGAACATGCCCGGAATGGTCACAATATACATCGTGATCCCATAGACCGCTGCCGGCACAGCATATTCCGGAATCCCTCCGGTTTGCGCAATAATGCCCGCCACCGCAATGCCGAGTGTCGCATTCTGCACCCCCATCTCCACAGAGATACACAGCCCGTCCGGCCCCGAGAGCCCCAGCACACGCGCCACCACAACCCCGGCAATCAGCAACACCACATTCAGCGCCATCAGCACCGGCCCCAATCCGCCAATGTTCTCCATGAACATCGTCCAATTGGTCGCCAGCGCCGCCGCGACAATCACCACAAACAGCACCAGCGCCAAGGTCGACACCCGGCCTTCATTGTTGTCCGCAAACGTCGGCGCCACAAACCGAAGCAACACGCCAATCGCCACCGGCACGGCGGTGATCACAAACATGCTGATGCCAATTGCGGTCACATTGATCACCGGCGCATCGCCGCCCAGAAACGTGGTCGCCGCCCAGCCGGTCAGCGCGGGCACGGTCAGCACGGACAACAGGCTCACCACCGCTGTCAATGTTATCGACAAGGCCACCGTGCCCCCTGCCAATTTGGTCAGAATGTTGGACGTCACGCCCCCGGGGCAAAATGACAGCAGCATCACGCCAAAGGCCATCGCTGGCGGCAAGCTTGTGAAGGACACCAACAAAAACGCCACCGCCGGCACCGCGACCACTTGCATCGCCACGCCCACGATCACCGCGCGCGGCATGGTCAGCACCCTGCCAAAATCGGCGAAGGTCAGCCCAAACCCCAGTGAAAACATAATAATCGCCAACGACAGCGGCAAAGCCACATCGATCAACATCGCGCATTCCTCCCAATTCCCGGACTGACCGTGGCACAGGAGCGCCATGAAGCCAAAGACTTCCGTTGGGGCAGCTCTTACATGACATGCACTAGGCACAAAAAAAGCCCGCCGACCAATGCGACGGGCTTTCCAAATCTTGTGCTATAGCGCAGCTCAGATGGCTTTTTTCAGATCCTCAACCAGATCCGTGCGCTCCCAGCTGAAGCCACCGTCCTCGGTTGGCGTCCGGCCAAAGTGGCCGTAGGCCGCAGTGCGCTGATAGATCGGCTTGTTGAGCTGAAGCTTCTCGCGAATACCCCGCGGCGTCAGGCTCATCACACTGCGCACAGCTTTCTCGATGTCCGCAGGTGCCACTTCGCCGGTGCCATGCGTATCCGCATAAACCGACAGCGGCTCAGACACGCCAATCGCGTAAGACAGCTGAATGGTGCAGCGCTCCGCCATGCCAGCGGCCACAACGTTTTTCGCCAGGTAACGTGCTGCATAAGCTGCAGAACGGTCGACCTTGGTTGGGTCTTTGCCAGAGAAGGCACCGCCGCCATGTGGGGCTGCGCCGCCATAGGTGTCCACGATGATCTTACGACCGGTCAGACCCGCATCGCCATCCGGGCCGCCAATCACAAACTTGCCGGTTGGGTTCACGTGCCATGCGGTGGCATCGGTGATCCAGCCCTCTGGCAGGGTCTCGCGAATGTAGGGCTCCACCACGGCGCGCACGTCGGCGCTGGTCATGGCCTCGTCCAGGTGCTGTGTCGACAACACGATGGAGCTCACGCCCACCGGCTTGCCGCCTTCATAGACCACAGACAGCTGCGACTTCGCATCCGGGCCAAGCGTCGGCTCCTGACCGGATTTGCGCACCTCGGCCAGACGTCGCAGAATGGCGTGGCTGTACTGGATTGGCGCTGGCATCAACGCCTCGGTTTCAGTGGTGGCATAGCCAAACATGATGCCCTGATCACCCGCGCCTTCATCTTTGTCGGCTGCCGCATCTACGCCCTGTGCAATATGCGCGGACTGCTCATGGAGCAGGTTGGTGATCTCCACGGTCTCGTGGTGGAACTTGTCCTGCTCATAGCCGATGTCTTTGATACAGGCGCGCGCGATCTCGTCGATGCGGTCCATGTAATCATGCAGCTTGTCCTGATCTGACAGACCAACCTCGCCGCCAATCACCACCCGGTTCGTCGTGGCAAACGTTTCCGCCGCCACACGTGCCTCTGGTTCCTCTGCCAAAAAGGCATCCAAAACGGCGTCCGAGATGCGGTCACAGACCTTATCTGGGTGGCCTTCCGAAACACTTTCGGAAGTAAACGTGTAGTTCTGTCGTGTCATGAAGTGCTCCATTAAAAGTCGATCGCCACGTCAGGAAGCCGTTGTGGCGATAATTTCCAGTCTGCCTTACGCCTCCGTCACCGAAGGGTCAATGCGTTTCGCGCCGACGCAGTAAAAGCGCCGTTAATAGCAGCAGCACAACCACAATGGTGAGCGGTAGATCACCGGTTTTGGCATAGAGTGTCTTGGCCCGCGCTTCTGGCAGCACCGCATCCAGATAGCCTTCGGTATTCAGCGCCAAGGCATCCAGCACCCTGCCCCGCGCATCAATCACCGCGCTCACCCCAGTGTTGGCCGAGCGCAGCACCGGCAACCCGCTCTCAATCGCGCGCATCCGCGCTTGATCCAGATGCTGATAGGGTCCGGAGAAATTGCCAAACCAGGCGTCATTTGTCAGATGCAGGATGAAACTGGGGCGCTCTGGTGCAGCCCGCACATCTTGTGGGAACACGGCCTCGTAGCAGATCAACACCAAGGCTTTGCCCAGCGCCCCCAGATCCAACACAACTGCGCCTGCGCCGGGGGAAAACCCGTCGCCATTGCGGCTGGCCAACCCTTGAATGCCAATCTTGCTTAGAAGATCGCCAAGCGGGATGTATTCCCCAAAGGGCACCAGATGATGCTTGTCATAGGTCTGCGTGACGCGGCCGTCTTTATCCATCAACACCGCCGCGTTAAAAATGCGGAGCCCTTCCGCGCGATTGATACCAAGCACCACCGGCACATCGCCTGCAGCACCGGAAATGATGTTCAGAGTATTGGCCGCATTATGCAGCCACACCGGCACAGCGGTTTCAGGCCAGACAATCAGATCAGGGCGGTCATCTCCAGCGCGGGTGAACTGTACCAACCGCTCAAAGAACAGCCCAGCATATTGCGGGTCCCACTTCTGATGCTGCGGCGCATTGGGCTGGATCAGGCGCACAACCGGGCGATCCGCCTGCGCCTGCGGATCGGCCCCACTCAGAGGCATCGCTAACACCACGAAGCCCAGCACCGCAGCACTGATTTTAAAACCAATACGGCCGCCAAACACTAAGGCCTGTGCCAAAAGCCAGGCCGTAATGAACAAAACCAAATTCAACCCATGAGGCCCAACCACAGCCGCGCTTTGCGCCACCAGCTTGTTGACCAGCACATAAGATGGCATGGCCCAGGGAAACCCAGTGAACACATAGGCCCGCACCAGCTCCGCCAAGGTCAGCGTCAGGATCACGGCCCAGCCGGTTGTGCTGAGTCGTTTTGCGCCCCAAAACGCCAACGCCCAGAACAGCGCCAAGCCCATGGACAGAAACAGGATCGCAAAGGGCGCCATCCAGCCGTGTACCAGTGGGTCCACAAGAAACGGCTCCACAATCCAGCTCAGGGACAGCGCAAAATAGCCGGTGCCAAAGCCCAGCCCAAACACCGCGTCCGAAAAGCCGCTGGCCGTGAGCCGCAACATTGCAAAGGCCGCAGCAAAGCCAAAGAGCGAGAGAAACCAGAGATCAAACGGCGGATGGCCCAGCGCGGCGATTAAGCCGACCGCGCCGCCTGTGCAAAACGTCTTCCAGGGAATGGCCCGCAACCGGCGGCGCAAAGCGCCGTCAGCCATCCTGCACCACCACAGTGGGACTTGGCAGAAACACCCGCAGGCGCTTGATCCGGCGGGGATCGGCGTCCACCACCTCAAACTCGACGCCATCCGGGCTTTCGACCACCTCACCACGCGCCGGCACATGCCCCGCGAGCATAAAGACCAGACCGCCCAGCGTATCGATCTCTTCCGGGTCCACCTCTTCGTGGTGGCTCAAAGAGCGGCCCACTGCGGCTTCAAACTCATCCAGCGGGGTTTTGGCCAGCGCCAGATAACAGCCCGGCTTCTCCTCGACAAAGAGATCAGCCTCTTCCACGTCGTGTTCGTCTTCGATTTCCCCGATGACCTGTTCAATCAGGTCTTCGATGGTCACCAAGCCATCCACGCCGCCATATTCATCAATCACCAAAGCCATATGCCGCCGCTCGGCCTGCATCTTGGTCAGCAAAACGCCAATCGACATGCTGGGCGGCACAAACAACAGCGGCCGCAGCACGCGGGTGATGTCAAAATCCTTGGCATTGTCACCATTAAACCCATGGCGCAGCGCAAAGTCCTTCAGGTGCACAAAGCCCACCGGCGTGTCCAAAGTGTTCTCATACACCGGCAAGCGGGTTAGGCCGCTGTCACGAAACAGCTGCACCAGCTCCGTCTTTGTGATGGTGGTGGGCACCGATTGAATATCGGCCTTGGGCACCGCCACATCCTCAACCCGCATCCGGCGCAGGTTCATCATGCCATGCGCCTGCGGCACCGGGGTGGTTGCGGCCACCGGGCGCTCTGCCACAGTTTCCGGGGTGTCACTCATACCAAACAGGCGGCTCATCCAGCCCTTCGGTTTACTTATCTGGCCTTCCGGCTGCGCGCTTGGCGCTGCGTTAGAAGACCCGTCTGCACTGTCGCCCATTGGCCCTTTCCAAGGTTTCTTGCGGTATCTTGACCGCTATTTGATCTCATATGGGTCTGCCAGACCCATTTTGCCAAGTATGGTGGTCTCTAAACCTTCCATCAAAGTGGCATCTTTGTCACGCACATGATCGTATCCCAGCAAATGCAAAGTGCCATGCACCATCAAATGGGTGACGTGCTCGGACATTGGTTTGCTCGCCGCTTCGGCCTCCCGCGCGCAGGTGTCATAAGAAATTGCGATGTCGCCAAGCTCTTCCGGCATCCCCGGAAAACTCTGCTCCGGCAGCGCGGGCACGTCCCCATCGACTTCAACGCCGCGCTCCTCGCTCGGCCAACTCAACACGTTGGTGGCTTTGTCCTTGTCGCGAAAATCCGCATTCAGCTCGGCAATACGCGTGTCATCACAGGCCAGCACAGCAATTTCGAAGGTCTCGCAAGCCATGCCAAGATGGGCCAACACCGCCTGCGCTGCGGTTTCGGCCAGTTCCTCAAACGCCACCGCGCTCCAGCGGTCGTCTTCAATAATGGTATCGGTCAGCATTGTCCCTGCGCTGCGTGGGGGCTGACGGCCCCCACACCCCCGTGGATATTTGTGGTAAGAAGAAGCTTCAGGATTTTGTATCCCGACCCTTCAACGCCCGCGCGGCATCGGCATCATAGGCTTTGATGATCGCCGCCACCAGCGGGTGACGCACCACATCGTCCGCTGTGAAGTAATTGAAGCTGATGTTGGGAATGTTGCTCAACAGCCGTTCCGCATCTTTCAAACCCGAGGGCACGCCGCGCGGCAGGTCGATCTGGCTGCGGTCGCCGGTGATCACCATACGCGAGCCTTCACCTAAGCGGGTCAGGAACATCTTCATCTGCATGGTGGTGGCGTTCTGCGCCTCATCCAGCACCACAAAGGCATTGGACAACGTACGCCCGCGCATAAAGGCCAGCGGCGCAATCTCGATCTTTTTCTCTTCGATCAGCTTGCCCAGCTGCTTGGCAGGCAGAAAATCGTTCAGCGCATCATAAAGCGGCTGCATGTACGGATCGACCTTGTCTTTCATGTCGCCCGGCAGATAGCCCAGCTTCTCGCCCGCCTCTACGGCTGGCCGCGACAAGATGATCCGATCCACTTGGCCAGAGATGAACATCGACACGCCCACCGCCACAGCCAGATAAGTCTTACCAGTGCCCGCAGGGCCAATGCCAAAGGCCAGCTCATTGTCAAACAGCGACAGCACGTAAGCCTTCTGGGCATCGGTGCGCGGCTCGACCAGCTTTTTGCGGGTCTTGATCTCAACCGTGCCGCCTTTGAACATCTCCATCTGATCGCCGTCCCGCACGCCGGTGTCCTCCTCAGAGCCCCCCATGCGAATCTCACGATCAATGTCGCCCCCCTCCACCGACTTGCCACTTTCCAGCCGCGTGTAGAGCGCAGTCAGCACGTCGGCCGCCTCGGTCTGAGCCGCCTCTTCGCCGTGAATGTCGAGCAGGTTTCCCCGTCGCAGGATCTGCACCCCCAGTTTCTGCTCTATATCCGCGAGGTTGCGATCATATTCGCCGCAAAGCTCAATCAGCAGTCGGTTGTCCGGAAATTCCACCGAGGTCTTTTTCGGCGCATCGGATGAAGGCGGTGGGGTCATGGTGCCAGTGGGCAATCACATCTCCTGTGAAGAAGGTTATAGCACCCATGGTGCCAAGTTGCGCCGGGAGTCGCAAGCGTGAGGGCGTGAATTTTCCGTGACGGGCACACGGCAAAACCCTCGATGCAAAGAAAAAGGTCGCCGAAAACCTCTGGCGACCTTCCCAAAATTCTCAGGCGATGTGGATCAGATCCAGTCGCCGATGCCCGCACCCTGTTTGAACGGGCCGGTGGCCACGCCGGGAGGGGCTGCACCGGAGCACACTGGCTTGCCGTAGGGATCCAAACGCTGGGACAGGTAACCCTCGACGCCGTCGTCGATGATCCAGTGGTCACAGCCGTTTGGATCGACCCAGACACCGGCAATCAAGTTGCTGAGGTGGCCATCATCGGTGAAGTTGTCCACGGTCTTGTCGACTTTGTTGTCGATGCAGGCAGACAGGCTGACTGCGGCACCGAGAAGCAGAACGCTTTTGGTCAGTTTCATATCGCCTCTCCCTTAGCGCAGACAGATGATTTCAACACGGCGGTTCTCCGCCATGCCAGCCGCGGTGCGGTTGGTCGCACGGGGCATACGCTCGCCATAGCCGCGCACATCCGCCACACGGGCGCCGGTGCTGCGCGCCACTTTGGCCACCGCATTGGCGCGGTTGTAGCTCAGGCGCATGTTGTAGTCGTCGCTTGCGCGGCTGTCAGTGTGACCGGCAATGATGAAGGCTGACGCGGTGGAGCTGTTAAAGAACTCCGCAAGACGCTGACGGTTGGCCGAGTTGATCGCGTATTTGTCGGTGGCAAAGAACTGATCGGAGTTCATCACACCACAGACATTGCCGCGACGGCATACTGGAATACCCTGACGGTTTACGTGCGGCGTCATATAGCCTTCGACACCGTCGTCCATCACCCAGTGCTCACAGCCATCCGGATCGACCCAGACAGTTGGAACATACGGTTGGCCCAGAACAGTGCGTTGGTTTTGGGCCGCAGCAGGCTGAGCAATGGCCAGAAGTGCAACACAGGCAGCCGCCGCACCTCCAAGCGCCGCCCGCGCCATTTTTTTGGTTTTGATAGCCACAGCGAGTACCTCTCCTATCCCCCGAAAGCCATTTTCTTGAAACAGTGTTCTAAATCAAAGCTTTCTATATCCCCTCAAGATGCACCGAGTTGCCTCTCATGTGAAGAAGAAATCCTTAATTCGCGTGGGGCGAGACCTAAAATATGTCCAAAATGTGTCACGCGCGCCCTACTCCAAGCAGAACGCGCGCATCAATATTCTCAAATTAACCAAGATTGTTTCCGACGTTGGGTCAATCTCAGATCAGAACGCCACCCAGGGAGTTGGCGGAGCTCTCCACGATTCTCACCCGCTTGATGTCGCCAATTTGCCCCGCCGGATCAGCCACATAGACCGCGTGCAGGTAATCAGACTTGCCCACCATCTGCCCGTCCAAACGTCCGGGCTTCTCATACAGCACATTGACTTCCTTGCCGACCATGCTGTCCTGAATTTCTCTCTGCTGCTGCCCCAACAGGGCTTGCAAACGCTGCAACCGGTCGTCCGCCTCCGCCGCATCCACCAATGGCCGCTCCGCTGCCGGTGTGCCCGGGCGGGTGGAATATTTGAAGCTATAGGCCTGTCCGTATGTGACCTCGCGGATCAGGTCCATCGTGTCTTGAAAATCCTCTTCGGTCTCTTCTGGGAAGCCCACAATGAAGTCACCGGACAACATCAAATCCGGCCGCGCCGCGCGAATGCGCTCGATCAGCTTGATGTAGCTGTCACGCGTGTGGCTGCGGTTCATGCGCTTGAGGATTTTGTTGGAACCAGACTGCACCGGCAGATGCAGATAGGGCATCAGCTTGGAACAGGTGCCATGTGCCTCGATCAGGTCGTCCATCATGTCATTGGGGTGGCTGGTTGTGAAACGGATACGCTCCAGCCCGTCGATTTTGTCGAGTTCCCAGATCAAACCCGCCAGGGTCATGTCGCCGCCGCCATGCGCGCCATGATACGCATTCACGTTCTGGCCCAGCAGAGTGATTTCACGCACGCCGCGTTCCACCAAATCCCGCGCTTCTGTCAGCACGCGATCCACCGGACGCGACACCTCTGCTCCGCGCGTATACGGCACCACGCAGAAGGCACAGAACTTATCGCAGCCTTCCTGCACGGTCAAAAACGCTGCCGGTGGGCGCTTTGCCTTGGAACGCCCCTTGAGCTTCTCAAACTTGTCTTCTTCCGGGAAATCCGTGTCCAGCGCCTTCACGCCTTCCTGCGTTTTGGCCTCCATCTCCGGCAAGCGGTGATAGGCCTGCGGCCCCACCACCAGATCGACCATCGGCTGACGCCGCATGATCTCTTCGCCCTCAGCCTGCGCCACGCACCCGGCCACGCCAATCTTCAGGTCCGGCTTGTCCGCCTTCAACCCCTTGAACCGCCCCAACTCGGAATAGACCTTCTCAGCGGCCTTTTCGCGAATGTGGCAGGTGTTGAGCAGGATCATATCCGCATCATCCGGCGAGTTTGTGGTCTCGTAGCCTGCTCCACCCATGGCCTCTGCCATGCGTTCACTGTCATAGACATTCATCTGGCACCCGTAGGTCTTGATGAAGAGCTTCTTTTTCTCAGCGGTGGTGTTCTCGGCCATGGGATGTATCCTGTAGCGGTTTCAAGGCGCCTCCCTACAGAAATCCGGGGGCGCTTGCAATGCGATCACTTTTAGCGGATTTTGAGCGCAACAAGGACAAAAATACAAACATGAGGCGCGCATGACATATGACTCGGTGGAGCAGTTTCTGCGCGATGGCACGGCAGAACTGGTCAAAGGCCCGGTTGCCCTGATCTTTGTCGAAGACAACATCGAGATCGAAAGCACGCTCTACCATCACCTCGACCTTGGCTTCAAAAAGGTCATTGTGTTTATGCCCGCCGCTTTCCCGCTGTCGGACGAATTGGCAGAGCTGTGTCCGCGCATCACCATGGATGCGCCGCGCGGCCAACCGATGATCGACGCGGTCAACAAAATCATCGAAGCCGCGCCAACCCTTTGGCTCTATTATTGTTTCAACGCCGAATACCTGTTCTTCCCGTTTTGTGAGACCCGTGGCATCGGCGAGATGCTGGCCTTTCACACCGAATAACAGCGCGACGCGATGCTCACCTATGTGATCGACCTCTATGCGCCAGACCTGAGCGTCACGCCCAATGCCGTGTCGCTGGAAAACGCGCAACTCGACCGCTCCGGCTACTATGCTTTGGCGCGGCGAGACGCCGACAACCACGACCACCCCAAGGAGCGCCAGCTGGACTTTTTTGGGGGCTTACGCTGGCGGTTTGAGGAGCACATCCCGGCCAACAAACGTAAGATCGACCGGATCTCGATTTTCCGCGCCAAACCGGGCCTTCAATTGCGCGATGATTTCACCTTCACGGACGAAGAATACAACACCTTCGCCTGCCCGTGGCACAACAACCTAACCGCAGCTGTTTGTTCCTTCCGCACCGCCAAAGCACTCAAGGCCAACCCCGGCTCAACTTTCGACATTCACCAGTTCGCCTGGCACAACTCGGTACGGTTTGACTGGCACTCGCGCCAGCTTCTGGATCTCGGCCTGATGGAACCCGGCCAGTGGTTCTAAGCAAACCGACCAGACGCCTCGCAGCGCTTCTGGCGGTCGCAACCGCTCTCACCGCCTGCGCCAAAGTCCCGTTTGACGCCCCGCGCACGCCGTCTTATGCGCTCCCAGCCGACGCCTCGTCCGACGCGGTCAGCCGCGCAGTCTCCGCCCAAACCGGCGCGCAATCCGCCTATTTCGAACTCGCCAACGGCACCGACGCTCTTGGCGCCCGCCTGCGCATGATCGAAAGTGCGCAGCACAGCATCGACATCGCCACTTTCCTGATCAAACCGGACACCGCCAGCGGCATCCTAACCCACCGGCTGTTTGACGCCGCCAACCGCGGCGTGCGCGTGCGGCTTCTGGTGGATGACGTCTTCACCACAGCCGATGACACCGACCTCGCTGTCCTCGACACCCATCCCAACATTGAAATCCGCATTTTTAACCCCAGCTCGCGCAACGCGCCAAAGGCGATGGGGTTTCTCTGGGATTTCAAACGCGTCAACCGGCGCATGCACATCAAGACCTTTGTGGTCGACAACGACATGGCGATCATTGGCGGCCGCAACTTTGCGGATGAGTACTATGAACTCAAACCCACCGAAGTCTTTGCCGACTACGACCTTGCGATCTTTGGCCCCGAGGCGGCCGAGATCAACCCGATTTTTGACACCTACTGGAACGACACCTACGCCATCCCAGTTGCCAATCTGCGCGCCAAATCCGCGCCAAAACCGCCCCAAATTGCGCTCTCCGACTGGGCCTATGATCCCGACAGCCCCGAAGTCGCCGCCTACACCAAAGCGATCAATGCGCGCTATTTGCAAGACATTGCCAACCGCAAGGTGGCTCCATACCGAGGCACCTCGCGTATCATTGCCGACACCCCGCAAAAACTGCGCAATCCTGATGGCAAAGGCCCGCACATCTTGGGCGAAGCCTTTTTTGCCGCCATTGGTGAGGCCAAATCCCACGTCACCCTAATTAGCCCGTATTTTGTGCCCGAAGACTACGGCGCGCGCTTCTACGCCAATCTGGCCCGATCTGGCGTCAAGCTGCGGATCGTGACCAACTCGCTGGCCTCCACCAACCACGCCTATGTTCACGGCGGCTACGCCCGTCACCGCGCCGATCTTTTAGCCGCAGGTGTGGAGCTTTACGAGCTGCGCCATGACGCCATCGAAGCGCTCAACCTAGCCGACATAGAAAACCCGCCACACATCACGCTGCACACCAAACTCGCGGTGATCGACGACACCTCCGTGCTGGTCGGCTCCCTCAATCTCGACCCGCGTTCAATCAAAACGAACGCGGAAATCGGCCTCTTGGTGGAAAGCCCGGCTTATGCCCGCAGCATCCTGACCAACCTCGACAAAAACCTCGCGGACTTCGCCTACAAGGTCACTGTCGAGGACGCCGGTTTGCAGTGGACACACCAGCCCAAATCAGTCGCCCCCACCGTGGTCACCAAAGACCCGGACGCAGGTCTCTGGCGGCGCTTCATGTCGGTGTTACCCCAGTGGTTTGGTCTCGAAGGCCTAACTTAGAGCGTTTCGATAAATGATTAAGACAGCAGCATCGCAAATGTCCTGAGAGCGCGAAGCGCGGCAAGGTATTTGCGGTCCCACTTTTCTCGAAACGCTGCGCGTCAGCACTTTACCAACACGGCCCCTGTGCGCCCGCCGGCCTCCACCATCTCATGGGCCGCCGCAGCCTCTTCCAGAGCAAACACATTGGGCGCATCCAGCTTCAAAGCCCCATCCGCAAAAGCCCCATGCAACCGCGCAATCGCCGCCATACGCTCCTTCAACGGTAGAATGTAGATCAACGAGATATCCAGCTTTAAGGCCTTAAACAGCATCGGCCCAAACGGCATTTCCGGTGCCATGTCCTTGGCAGAGCCATAGGCCGCAATGGTGCCCAGCGGTTTCATCACCTCGGTCAGCAACGGCAAGTTTGGCCCCAGCTCGACCTCAACGGCGCGATCCACACCGTCACACACGTCCAATATGTCCGCCACCAATGTCGGGCTGGCATAATCAAACACATGTGTCGCGCCCGCTGCTTTCACGCGCGCCACATCCCGCGCCCCGCAGGTCGCAATCACAGTCGCCCCGCCCCAAGCCGCCAGTTGCACCGCCAAAAACCCAACCGAGCCGCCACCACCGGACACCAGCACCGTTTGACCCGCCACATCGCCGCCGCCAAACACCGTTTGCGCCGCTGTCAGCCCCGGAATGCCCATCACCGCGCCATCCTCGAGCGTTACACCAACCTGCAAGGCCACCGCCTGCTCCGCTGGCACGGCGATATACTCCGCGCAGGTGCCAAACGGCCGCTGCCATTGCCCATTCCAGAGCCAAACACGCTCGCCGACACGCGCAGCATCCACACCGTCGCCCACCGCCTCAATCACGCCAGCCCCATCGCTGTGCGGCACAATCACCTCAAACGGTGGCTTGGTCACGCCTGGCCGAGATCCACTGCGCGCCTTGCAATCTGACGGATTCACGCCGGAATAGGCCACGCGCACCAACACCTCGCCCGCCCCCGCTTTCGGCGTTGCCAATTCCTCAACCTTCAACACATCCCGCGCGGGTCCAAAGCCCCGCCACGTCACTGCTTTCATGACACATCCTCCCTGCTTGGCGCCCATGCTGTCACAGGCCCAAATCAAGGACAATTGCTCTCAGAAAGTTTGACCCAGCGTCGCGCTCAGGTCCGGCGCAGGCGGATCACCACGTCGATCTTGGAAATCTCCGCACCCTCAGGCGCACCAGGCAGCCGGGCAATCTCCAGCTCTTCGGCTGGCGCATCTGTCAGCACCCGATCGTCTTCCCAGAAGAAATGCGGATGGTCGCCGGTGTTGGTGTCAAAATAGCTTTTCGCACCATCCACCGTGATTTCCTGCATCAGCCCCGCGTCACAAAACGCCCGCAGCGTGTTGTAGACCGTGGCCAAAGACACGCTGTCACCATGCTCGCGCACGGAGGCAAACAGGCTTTCCGCCGTTACATGCCGGTCGTTTCCGTCGCCTACCAGCAAAGCGGCCAGCGCCACACGTTGTCGTGTTGGGCGCAGTCCAGCCGATGCGAGCCATTGGGTGCCGTTGCGAAGTGCCTCAGTGGTCATCTGTCTATTCCTGTGCGTCAGTTGCATATTTAGCGCAAAACCGCGCCGGAGTTCAAATGAAAATGAGTCGCAAACAATTCTCTACCCCGTCGCCCATCTGCTGACACTTGCCTTGCAGGGACGGGCTGGCAGGTGATAAAGCAGGCAAAACCAACCCCAGAATGACAAGGGACCACCCAGAATGGCCGACTATCCCACGAGCTTTGACAAAGACGACCTGCTGAAATGCGCCCGTGGCGAATTGTTTGGTCCCGGCAACGCGCAACTGCCCGCCCCGCCCATGCTGATGATGGACCGCATCACCGACATCTCCGCCGACCGCGGTGAGTTTGGCAAAGGCCACGTGGTTGCTGAGTTCGATATCACCCCGGACCTGTGGTTCTTTGAATGCCACTTCCCCGGCAACCCAATCATGCCAGGCTGCTTGGGTCTCGACGGCCTGTGGCAGCTGACCGGCTTCAACCTCGGCTGGCGCGGCATGCCCGGCAAAGGCATGGCGATGGGCGTGGGCGAAGTGAAGCTCAAAGGCATGGTCAAACCGGACCGCAAGATGCTCACCTACCACGTAGACTTCACCCGCATCATCGACCGCAAGCTGAAGCTGGGCGTGGCCAACGGCAAAGTCTTTGCTGACGGCGAAGAGATCTATGAGGTGAAAGACATGAAAGTTGGTCTGGCAGCAGAATAGGACCACATCAACAGTCTGAATAAAAAGAAAGAGGCCCCCGGGCCTCTTTCTTTGTTGCTGCGCCGGCGCACACTGGACTCCCGCAAAACACGTTTTGGTGACGTCGCGCCCCAACACTTGATCCACATTCCGCTACACCCGTAGTCTCGCCGCACAAAACCGCGAACAGACAAGGGACAGCCCATGACACATCTCACAGGTCAATGCCTCTGCGGCGAAATCTCATTTGAAGCGGACGGCGACGTGCCAGTCATGGCCAACTGCCACTGCACCGCTTGCCGCCATTCCACCGGCAGCGCTTATGCCACGCTGATGTTCATGAAACAGGACGACATCAAAATCACCGGCACGCCCAAAACCTTCTCTCACGGCTCAGATGCGGGCACCACGATGACCAAGCACTTCTGCAGCACCTGCGGCACACCCTTGTTCACGCAAAACTCCGCCCGCGAAGGCATGCTGGGCATCCGCGCTGGCAACATCAACGAACACACTGAATTTGCCCCAAAGGCCAATGTCTACGTATCCAGCAAACTTGGAGCGACCATCTTAGAGGACAACATTCCGGCGTTTGACAAAATGCCAGGGTAATCGCTTCCCCTTTTGGCTTCAATTTTCGCTTTTGCAGCAGGCCGTTTGCGCAACATGAGAATGGCTGTCCGTCCCCGGACAGGCCGCTGCCCTACTCGGACGCTTTGGATGCGTTTTGCTGTTCCATGGCCTCTTTGCGTATCTTGTTGTCCTTGTCGTAGTGCCATTTGATGGCAAAATACGCGCCTATTCCCAAGACGATGATTTTAAAAGGAAAGAAGACGAGAGGGAAAAAATCAGACCAATGGGTCATCACACCTATCCGCGCTGTTAGATGAGTCTATCAGTGTTCACTTCATCTCATCCTAAAAGTGTCTAACACCCGCCAAATTGCCGCAGCTAAAACACTTCTTGCAGTACCTCTCCCAAGACGTTCCAATCTCTTCAGTATTCGCAAACGCATACAAGTCCCCCCCGGCCACCTCTCAATTCCAAGCCACCTTGCGCCGCCCCCCCTTCATCCCCTACATAGTGCTCAACAAACTATGGGAGAGCGCACATGCGTCGCGTCGTCGTTACCGGACTGGGTATCGTATCCTCGATTGGCAACAATGCCGAAGAAGTCACCGCCTCGCTAAAAGCGGGCAAATCCGGCATTTCCGCCAGCGCTGAAATGGCGGAGCACGGCTTCCGCAGTCAAATCGCCGGCCACATCGACATCGACATCAAAGAGTTGGTCGACAAACGCACCCTGCGCTTCATGGGCCCCGGCGCGGCCTACGCCCACATCGCCATGCAGCAGGCCATCGCCGACGCGGGTCTGTCTGAGGATCAGGTTGTCAACGAGCGCACCGGCCTTGTCGCTGGCTCCGGCGGCCCGTCCACCTCTGCCATGCTGACCGCGCACCAGACGGTTGCCAAAACCGGCGCGACCAAGCGCATTGGGCCGTTTGCGGTGCCAAAATGCATGAGCTCGACCATCTCCGCCAACTTGGCCACCGCCTTTAAGATCAAAGGCATCAACTATTCGATCACCTCCGCCTGCTCCACCTCCCTGCACTGCATCGGCAACGCCGCAGAGCAGATCATGATGGGCAAGCAGGACGTGATGTTTGCCGGTGGCGGCGAAGAACTCGACTGGACGCTTTCTTGCCTGTTTGACGCCATGGGCGCGATGAGCAGCAAATACAACGACACCCCGGAAAAAGCCTCTCGCGCCTTTGACGCGGACCGCGACGGCTTCGTCATCTCCGGCGGCGGTGGCATTGTGGTTCTGGAAGACCTCGAGCACGCGCTGGCCCGTGGTGCCAAAATCTACGCCGAGGTCACCGGCTTTGCCGCAACATCTGACGGTCACGACATGGTCGCCCCATCCGGTGAAGGCGGCGAACGCGCCATGCGTTTGGCCACTGCCACGCTGCCAGAAGACCGCAAAGTCAGCTACATCAACGCCCACGGCACTTCCACGCCGGTTGGCGATGTTGGCGAAGTTGAGGCCGTGCGCCGCGTCTTTGGCGAAGGCACCACACCACCGATCTCTTCCACCAAATCCATGACCGGCCACGCTCAGGGCGCGGCGGGCGCATTGGAAGCGATCTTCTGCCTGCTGATGCTGGATGGCGATTTCATCACACCCTCGATCAACGTGGACAACATGGACCCGGCGATCAACCCGGGCGAAGTCGCGACCGATCTGGTGGAAAACGCCGGTCTGGACACAGTGATGACCAACAGCTTTGGCTTTGGTGGCACCAACGGTTCGATGCTGCTGTCCAAATACCGCGGCTAAGCACAGTCCCTTTAAGCAAGCTTTCAGAGATGCCCCCTCGCGGGGCATTTCGCATTTCTGGGGTCAGGCTTGCGCCGCGTTGAGCTCCGCGCCAATGGCTTCCAAAATCTCTGCCGCGCCGCCAGACCGCACCCGCGCCACGCCGGTGCCCGCCCATTGCGCGCCAAAGCCCGTCTCCCCCGCCGCCTTCGCCGCCGCATTCAGTGCCTTGCCCGCATCATAGGTCACTGGGTAGTCCGGCACTTTGGCGTGCAAGCCCTGCCCCAGCTTCACAAAATCATTCCGCAAACAGCGGGCCGCACGCCCGGAAATAGATGTGGTCAGTACCGGCGGCCCCTGCTCCGGGTCCCGCAACGCCGCGCGATACGCCGCATCCGCCGCCGACTCCGCGCAATCCAGAAACGCCGTGCCCAGCTGCGCCGCCGCAGCCCCCCGCGCCAAGGCCCGCGCCACATCCGCGCCATCCATCAAACCGCCTGCGGCAATCACCGGCAGCTCACAGGCCGCCACCAGCCGCTCCACCAAGGCCAACGTCGGCAGCGCTTCAACCTCGACATCAGGATCAAAGGTCCCCCGATGGCCGCCCGCCTCAATGCCCTGCGCCACAATCGCATCCACACCAGCCAGCTCACAGCCCTGTGCCTCATCCACATTGGTCGCACTGGCAAACACCAGATTGCCCGCGGCCTGCAATTCCGCAATCCACGCCTTGTCCGGCAGGCCAAAGTGCAGGCTCACCACCCCCGGCGCCTCCTCGATCAACATGTCACACATCGTCCGATCCACCACAAAGCTGGTGTAAATCTCGTGCAACGCCTCAGGCGGCTTCGCCCCAAACCGCGCAAACGTCGGCGTCAGGGCGGCCAGCCAGTCGGCCTCCACATCCGCATCCCGAAGCGCAGGCGCGTGGCAAAACACATTGGCATTAAACGGTCGATCGGTCAGCCCCCGCGTTGCGCGCACCATTTCCCGCGCACCGTCCACGCCCGCCGCGCCAAGGCCCAGCGCCCCCAAACCACCGGCATTGCTCACTGCCGCTGCCATCTGAGGCGTCGACACCCCTGCCATTGGTGCCTGCAACAGCGGCCAACTGAGTCGCAAAACTGCACTTAAATTCATAAAAAACGGCCTCCCACCGCGCAGGCTAGCGCAGCTTCGACAAAAGAAAAGTGCCGAAAACTACGCACAGGACACATTTTTCATCCATGGATCAACGGCTGCCGCGCCAAATACGCAAATTAAATCAAAAGCTAAGGGTCTGTCTCACTGCCGACGCTCAAAAAGTAGGCGCATACCGCCCAAAATTACCGCTTGGAAACACTGCACAATCCCCCCTATAAACCGCCCAATCACTCCCCCGACTCTCTGTGGACTTCGCACTATGCACTTCGTCGCTCTCTTGATCGCCGGTCTAGGCGTGCTGCTTCTGCTCTATCTCTCCAGCGTCTCTACCGCGGCGAAGCCACGCCTGAACCGCGCGGAGCCGCTGCTTGTTGTTGTGAGCTTGGTGGCGATCTTTTGGGCGTTACAAACCACTGTGACAGACAGTGCGCAGACGGACTTGCAGAGCCCATCAAAATCGATGTTGCACGATCTCTATTTTGAGAAACACTGCGCAAACCATCTGGGCGGCGCGGTGTCCTACACAAATGGCTTTGCCTACTGTCACCGCGACGATCTGATCGTGGACACCTTTGTCAAATCCCAATAGCCGATGCCACCGATACCCCGCCAATCTAGCGGGCTGTATAGCTCAAACAGCCTTGTCCAAAACCACCGCGTTTTGACAGACAAGCGCCCCGCTCACGCAGACAAATCCAACGTCCGACAAGCGCACAAAAGCCAAAACACGCCGGCAACGGCATGAATTCCCAGCAGATGCACGCCCCCAATTATAATATTTTTCTTCACATATCAGACTCTTAACTTACACCCCCTGGAGATACTCACGCAAAACTTGTATAGCCATTTAAAAAACATTTTTGATAATCAACACGCTTGTGCAATACGAAGTTACCCTACGACACTTACGTTTTTGGATCTGCGTGCACATGCCGGCCATTTCGCTCATTTTTGCCACGTTTGGCATGGCCCTATTGGTCCTACTGGCGACCAATACCTTTCATGGTCGGCCATTGCTAAAACGCATGGAACCTATCCTGGCGGTTATCAGCGTGATGTTTGTGTTTTTGGCGCTCCAGACAGCCACTTCCATCGGGCCGACGGGAACTCCTGCCTTGGCGGCACCATCATCCGGGCCAATCGCGGAACTGGCGCAAAGATGTCTCGCACAAGCCCAATCCAGACAGCTCTGTTAGGATCACGCAGGGTCACCAACCAAATCTCGCACTCGCGCCCGAAAGAAAAAGCTCACCGCGAACGCGGTGAGCCCAAAAAAATCTCAAAAAATCCAATGGATCAGTTGATCGACACCAGTTCGATCGCAAATGTCAGATCTTTGCCCGCCAGCATGTGGTTTGCGTCCAGCTTCACAACTTCCTCGGTGATTTCCACCACGGTCACAGGCACAACCTGACCGGTTGGGGACTGCATCTGCAGCTGCAGACCAATTTCCAGCGGGATCTCTGCCGGGATCTGCTCGCGTGGCACATCCTGAATCGCTTCCTCGTGGCGTGGGCCATAGGCCTGATCCGCCGGGATCTCCGCCACTTTCTTCTCACCCACGCTCATGCCGTCAACGGCGGTGTCAAAGCCCGGGATCACCTGACCGCTGCCCAAGGTGAACTCCAGCGGATCGCGGCCCTCGGAGCTGTCAAAAACAGAGCCATCGCTCAGGGTGCCGGTGTAGTGGATGCGGACGGTGTCGCCCGATTTTGCTGCGGTCATAAAATGTCCCATCTGTCAGCTTTGTCCGACCCCTCCGGCCGGCTTGAGGCGCGCACCCTATAGCCCTCGCGTCTATTTGTAAAACAGGCCTTTTCGCCTCGCGCCAAACCTGCCACTCTGCCGGCGACACGGGAGGACACCATGGCCATCACCACCTGCATTTTTGACGCCTACGGCACGCTGTTTGATGTTGCCGCCGCAGCCCGCGAAGCCGCCTCAGAGCCGGGCCGCGAGGCCTTTGCCCAACATTGGCAAAAGGTGGCCGACGATTGGCGCCTGAAACAGCTGCAATACACCTGGCTGCGCGCCGTGGCTGACGCCCACACCGACTTCTGGGCGGTCACGCAAAACGGCCTCGACTGGGCGCTGGAAGCCTCCGGCCTGCAAGGTGACCCGGAACTGCGCGAACGCCTGCTGTCACTTTACTGGGAGCTCTCCGCCTACCCCGAGGTGCCCGACATGCTCGCCAATCTTAAGGCGGCTGGCATGAACACCGCGATCCTGTCCAACGGCTCACCCGACATGCTCACCGGCGCGGTGGACTCCGCAGGTGTGCAAGAGTTCCTCGATGATGTGCTCAGCGTCGAAGACGTGCAGATCTTCAAACCCGCCGCCGTGGTCTATGACCTTGTTGGGAAACGCTTCAACTGCGCCAAAGACGATGTCTTGTTTGTCTCCTCCAACGGCTGGGACGCGGGCTGCGCCACCGGCTACGGCTTCACCACCGCGTGGGTGAACCGCGCAGGTGAGCCCGTCGACCGCCTGCCATGGACACCCACTCACATTCTATCTGACCTCACCAGCATTCCCGATCTCACGAGTTCCTGATGCCCCATTTCACCACCTCTGATGGCCTGTCGCTCTATTATGATGACACCGGCGGGCCCGGCCCGATTGTGCTCTGCCTCTCCGGCCTGACCCGCAACGCCAGTGATTTTGACTATGTGCGGCCGCATTTGAAAGACGCCCGTGTGATCCGCATGGACTACCGCGGTCGCGGCCAGTCCGAATGGGCCGAAGACTTCACCACCTACAATCTCGCACGCGAAGCCCAAGACGCGCTTGAGCTGCTCGATCACCTTGGCATCGACAAAACCGCCATCCTTGGCACCTCACGCGGCGGCCTCATTGCGCTCACGCTGATGGAAATGGCCCCAGACCGCCTCACCGGTGTCTGTTTCAACGACGTGGGACCGGTGATCGAAACTGACGGCCTGGAAGTCATCCTTGTCTTCATCGGCCGCAAACCCGTCTGGACCACCCGCGCGGAGGCCGCCGAGGCCCTCGCCACCCGTCTGCCCGGCTTTCACAACGTGTCCTCAAGCCGTTGGGCAGAAGAAGCCGCACACCACTTTGTCGAAACTGACGATGGCCTCAACATCAACTACGACCCAAAACTGCGCAACGCCGTGCTGGCCGAATTTGATCCCAAAGCCCCCGCAGGCGACCTATGGCCTCAGTTTGACAAGCTCAGTGGTCGCCCCCTCGCCGTCCTGCGTGGTGAGAACTCCGACATTCTGAGCCAAGAGACCTACACCGAAATGCAGTCCCGCGCGCCCATGCTGGCCGCCGAGGTCAAAGACCGCGCCCATGTGCCCTTCCTTGACGAACCAGAGTGCCTCAACGTCCTGCACCAATGGATCGCGCAATTGCCGAACGGAGAGCCCGCATGAACATCGACATGATCCGCGCCGCCGCCTTGCGCATCAGGGGCCACGCCCGTGTCACCCCCATGCTGACCTCGCCGTTCCTGGACGAGATTGCGGGTCGCCGCGTGTTGGTCAAAGCCGAAAACCTGCAACACACTGGTTCTTTTAAGTTTCGCGGTGGCTGGTCGGCGGTGTCCGCCATGGATGACGCCACCCGCAAACGCGGCATCATCGCCTATTCTTCCGGCAATCACGCCCAAGGCGTCGCCGCCGCCGCTGCCGCCCATGGCGCCCCCGCCGTAATCGTCATGCCAGAAAACGCCCCCAAGCTGAAAATCGACAACACCCGGGCGCTCGGGGCGGAAGTGGTGCTTTATGACCGCGCTGGCGGCGAAAGCCGCGAGGAGGTTGGTGGCAAAATCGCCGAGGACCGCGGCCTGACCCTGATCCGCCCCTATGACGAGCCGCAAGTGATCGCGGGCCAAGGCACCACCGGCCTTGAGATCGCCACCCAAGCCACCGCGCTGGGCGTGACCTCCGGTGACGTCATCGCCTGTTGCGGCGGCGGCGGGTTGACGTCGGGCATTGCGCTGGCGCTCGAAGCCGAAGCGCCCAACATGCGCGTGCGCCCCGCCGAACCCGAAGGTTTTGACGACACCGCCCGCTCTCTCGCCACCGGCCACAAACAACGCAACCCCACCGAAACCGGCTCGCTCTGTGATGCCATCATCACCCGCGAACCCGGCGACCTCACCTTTCCGATCCTGCAACGTCTTGCAGGTCCCGGCCTTGTGGTCACCGAGGACGAAGCCCTGCACGCCATGTCGCTCGCCTTCAAACGCCTGAAAATCGTTGTGGAACCCGGCGGCGCCTGTGCCCTTGCCGCCGCTCTGTTTAATGGCGACAAAATCGAAGGCGACGCCGTTGTCGCTGTCTGCACCGGCGGCAATGTCGACACCGATGTCTTTGCCGATGCTCTTAAAAGGTTCCCCTAAAAAAGGATCGCGCCCGACACCGAAGGGCGGCTCTCAACATGACACCTCAATGCCCCGCTCACACCGCCACACGCTGTGGCCTCCGTTGCAACATCGCGCCCGCCCTTGGGGGGCGGGGTCGGGCGCGATCCGAGACGCGCTGCGCCTCGGCTTCAGTGCTTTAGGCTTATGTTATGACCAATTTCACCATCGCCTCTTTCAACGTGAAAAACCTGATCGGGCCGGATCAGGAATACTACACCTTCCAATCCTACACCCCCGAAGAACACGCCTGGAAAGAGGACTGGACCGCCTCCCAGCTCTTCTCCATGGACGCCAACATCGTCGGCTTTCAGGAGATCTTTGACGAACGCTCTCTACAAGCTGTCATCGCAGAGGCCGACCGCATTGGAGAAGAGTCCAACGCCGCGGTGATCCCGGACAAATCCAAGCGCTACCACCGCAAAGCGATCTTTCGCAAACTGGGCTATACGCCTTATGGCGACGGCGGCCTGTTTGTGGCGCCCAACGTAAACGACACCGGCGAGCCGGGCAAACGCCGCCCCGGCGTCGCCATCCTGTCGCGCTACGGCTTTGCCGAGCCTCCCGAGATCATCCAAGAGCTGGAAACTCCTGTCGAAATCCCCTTCCAGGGCCTGGACGGCGACGACAGCGGCGCCTTTGTCCTGCGCCGCACCTCCCGCCCGATCTTGAAGGCGCGCATCCCTGTGGGCGATCAAGTCATCACCGTCTTCAACTGCCACCTTAAATCCAAATTGGGCGAATTCACCCGCGACGAAAACGGCAACGCCACCGAGGCCGATCTCACCAACTACGACCCACTGGGCCGCGCCATGGGCGCCATGCGCGCCGCCCTGCGCCGCATGGCCGAAGCCTGGGTCCTGCGCCGCGCCATCGTGGACGAACTCAACCAAGGCCGCCCGGTCATGGTGCTGGGCGATTTTAATGACGGCGAGCACGCGGTCAGCTCCGAAATCATCTCCGGCGAAGTGCCCTTCCGCAACTACAGCTGGATGCTGCGCCACGACGCCAAACACGCCAATGACCGCTACACCCGAAAAGAAAACGACGCCATCCAACAGGCCGTCACCTCTGTCCGCCTGACCTCTGCCGAGGCCTTGTTCACCCGCAAATCCCTGCGCGACATGGTCTACACCACCGCCTTTGGAGGGGTTTACGAAAGCATCGATCAAATCTATCTCAGCCAGCACTTCCACCCGGACAACCCGGACCGCCTCGGCGAGATGGAATACTTCAGCGTATTCAACGACCATCTCACCGATGGCAGCCACGCCGAAGCGCCCTATAACAAGCTTGCCTCTGACCACGGGCAAATCATGGCCCACATGCGCCTTAGAACCGACGACCAAGACTGACCATGCCAACCGCCACGCTCAACCAACTCGACATCCACTACCGCGACGAAGGCGACCCCAACGGCGCGCCGGTGCTGTTCATCAACTCGCTCGGCACCACGCTGCACCTCTGGGACCCGATCCTGCCATATCTGCCCGAGGGCCTGCGCATCGTCTGCTATGACATGCGTGGACATGGCGAAACGGAGGTGCCGCCTGCCCCCTACTCAATGGGCACATTGGTGAAAGACGCAGAAGCGCTGCTGGAGCATCTTAACATCAAAGACGCGCTGGTGGTCGGCCTGTCGATTGGCGGCATGGTCGCGCAGGGCCTCGCTGTCAAACGCCTCGATCTGGTGCGCGCCATGGTGCTCTCCAACACCGCCGCCAAAATCGGCTCTCCTAAGATGTGGCAAGACCGCATCGACATGGTCACCACCAAGGGCCTGCCCGCCATGTCCGCTGACATCATGCAGCGCTGGTTCTCACGCGATTTCCATAGCCGCCCGGAATTGGCCCACTGGAAAGCCATGCTGGAAAGCACCCCAACCGAGGGCTACGCCGGATGTTGCGCCGCCATCCAAGGCACCGATTTCTACACGCCCACCTCCGGTCTGCGTCTGCCCACGCTGGGCATTGCCGGATCCGAGGACGGCGCCACGCCCCCCGATCTGGTGCGCGAGACCGTCGAGCTGATCCCCGGCGCGCGCCTGGAACTGCTGCGCCGCACCGGCCACCTACCCTGCGTGGAAAAGCCAGAAGACTACGCCGCGCTGCTCACAACCTTCATGAAAGAAACCGGCCATGTCTGACATTCTACTGGTGCACGGCACTTGCCACGGCGCCTGGTGCTTCCGCGACCTGATCCCCGCACTTGAAGCCCTCGGCCATACCGCCCGCGCCATCGACATGCCGTCGCATGGCAACGACACCACCCCTGTTGAAGACGTCACACTCGACAGCTGCGCCCAGTCCATCGTCGACGCTTTGGGGGAAAATACCGTTGTCCTAGGCCACAGCTGGGGCGGCTTCCCGATCACCCGCGCCGCGGACATGGCGCATGAAACCAGCCAAAGCAAAATCGCCCGCCTGATCTATCTCTGTGCCTATGCGCCCTGGGATGGCTACTCACTGGCCGAAATGCGCCGCGCCGCACCCCGTCAGCCGCTGATGAAAGCCGTGGAGAGATCCGCTGACGGCCTCAGCTACACTATCGATCCTTCCCAAGTGCGCGACGCGTTCTATCACGACTGCCCCGAAGGCACTGCCGACTTCGCGCTGACGTATCTCACGCCACAATCCATCGCTGCCCAAGAGACCAAAATCGCGCTGGGGGACGGCCACCGCCAAACCCCACGCAGCTACATCCGCTGCAGCGATGACCAAACCATCCCGCCAGAATTTCAGGCCACAATGACCAAAGACTGGCCCGCCACAGACGTCTACGAGATGTCCACCAGCCACTCCCCCTTCTTTGCCGATCCAGAGGGCCTTGCCGCCCTGATCGACCAAATCCTGAAAGACTGACGACAGAAAGATCGCGCCTATGACCGCCTCTGTTTTTGACAGCCCGATGTTCACCAAGCTTTACCCGGTGGGCGAAGCAGGTCGCTTGTTCACCCACAGCGCCGAAATCCGCGCCGCTTTGCTGGTGCTGGGCACGCTGGCCAAGGTGCAGACCGAACGCGACGAGATCCCCGAAGACAGCGCCTTTTTCATCCACCGCAGTTCGATGGAGGTGCAGATTGATCCGGCAGGACTGGCCGAGGGCGTTGCCCAGGATGGCAGCTACATTCCGGCTTTGGTCGCTGCCTTCGACAAAGCGATGGAAGCGCCGGAGCACAGCAAACACATCCTGCACAACACCAATCCGCAAGACGTTGCCGACACCGCGCTGATGCTGCGCCTGCGCCAGCTTCTAACACAAGCCGAGACCGCGCTGAAAACCCTGCCCGACAGCGACGCCCGCACCACATTGTTGGCTGATCTGCCGATGATCCGCGACACCGGTTTGCGGGTCGCTTTCACCGATGCGCCGGAGATCGGCACCGCCATTGGCGAGGCCCTCAAACTCGGCGCACCCCAAGACGCCCGCGCGCCTATCCGCACCATTGCCAACTGGCTCACGCTGGCAGGTGACACCACTGCAAACACTGCGCCGGCAACTCCTGCCAACGCCGCCCTGCATGCCCAGCTTTTGGGTCTCAACGCGCTATTTCAGGAAACATCAGATGCCGCCAGCGAGGCGCTGTATCTGCCGCAAATCGCGCTCAGCAGCCTGTCCTTGCTACTCATGGCGTCCGCTGCCTAAACCCTGCTTGCCGTCACGGCAGGCTTGCAGCCTCCTAGAGGCAACACCAGTTTGCACAACACGTTTAAGCCCTCCTTCTGCCACCGGTAGACTGTGGGCCCCTGCCTTAGTAATCAGTTGACCCCCTCGCGAATTCCTGCCCTGATACAGCCATAGAGTTAAAGTCATTATCATGCGCAACCGCCTGCCAATATTTGTTATTCTCGCCACAGTGATCATCGATGCCATGGGCATCGGCCTGATCATCCCGGTGATGCCAGACCTCATTCAGGAGGTAACCGGCGGCGACCTTGGCGCAGCGGCGATTTGGGGCGGCATTCTCTCAACCGTCTTTGCCTTCATGCAATTCCTTTGCGGTCCGCTTCTTGGCAATCTTTCGGACCGCTTTGGCCGCCGCCCCGTATTGTTGGTGTCGCTTGCCGTGATGTCAGCGGACTATGTGATTGTGGCGCTGGCACAGAACATCTGGATTCTGGTGATCGGTCGCATTGTCGCCGGGATCACCGCCGCCACCTACGCCACCGCCATGGCCTATATGGCGGACATTTCGAAACCTGAGGAAAAGGCCAAAGCCTTTGGCCTTGTCGGCGCAGGCATCGGCGTGGGTTTTGTCCTTGGTCCCGCGCTCGGCGGTTTGCTCGCCCAATTTGGCACCCGCGCGCCTTTCTGGGCGGCCGCCGTGCTGGCAGGCGGCAATGCCCTTCTAGGGTGGTTTGTCCTGAAAGAAACCGTGACCGAGGCCAACCGACGCGTGTTTGAATGGCGTCGCTCCAACCCGCTTGGGGCCCTAGCTGCACTCAACACCTTGCCCAATATGAGCAAACTTCTGGTGGTGTTTTTCCTCTATCAGGTTGCCGCCGCCGTCTATCCGGCAATCTGGCCTTACTTCATCATCGAGAGGTTCGGCTGGTCCGAAGGCATGATCGGCCTCAGCCTCACCGCCTACGGCCTGTGTTACGCCATCGTGCAAGCCACACTCATCGGCCCGACCGTGAAATGGATGGGCAACCGCCGCACTGTGACCCTCGGGCTCGCTCTGGAGGTCGTCGCGCTGGTCTATCTCGGGTTCATCAATACTGGCCTGCTGTTGTTCATAGGCATTCCCGTTGCCGCGCTTTCCACCATTGGCCTGCCAGCGCTGCAAGGCATCATGTCCCGCCGCGTGTCCGATGACGCGCAGGGTGAGCTGCAAGGCCTGTCCTCCTCCTTGACCTCCCTCGCCCACATCCTCGCGCCTTTGGTGATGACACAAACATTTGCCTACTTCTCCGACGACCACGCGATCCTCTACCTGCCTGGCGCACCTTTCCTGCTCTCCGCCGTCCTAATTGTCTTTGCAATAGTGGTTTTTGCAAAGTCACGTCGCGCCACTTAGGCCAAAAACGACACCCTTTGTCTGGATTGAACCATCCGTGCGGGCCTAAGCTGGCCAAAACTGGATGTGACACCAAACACAAGGGACCCGCCCATGAGCACCATCAAAGCCGCCGTCTGCCATGAATTTGGTCAGCCCCTTGTTGTTGAGGACGTCACCCTGCGCGCACCGCAAATGGGTGAGATCGAGGTCAAACTCTCCGCCGTCGCCATCTGCCACTCTGACATCTCTTTTGCCGACGGTGCCTGGGGCGGCAGCTTGCCCGCGGTCTACGGCCACGAAGCCGCGGGTCACATCACCTCTGTGGGCGACGGCGTGGTTGGCCTGGCCGAAGGCGACCCCGTTGTGGTCACCCTGATCCGCGCCTGCGGCACCTGCCCGACCTGTTCTGAGGGCAAACCCGTGATCTGCGGCACGCCGTATGATGGCTACAAAGGCCCGCTGGCCACTGTGGACGGCGGCAAACTGCACCAGGCCATGGCCTGCGGCGCCTTTGCTGAAAAGGTCGTGGTGGACCAATCTCAGGTGGTGAAAATCTCTGAAGACATCCCAATGGACGCCGCCAGCCTGATTGCTTGTGGCGTCATCACCGGCGTTGGCGCAGTGGTGAACGCCGCCCAAATCCGCGCCGGTCAGGACGTGGTGGTGATTGGCGCAGGCGGCGTCGGCCTCAACGCCATCCAAGGCGCACGCATCGCCGGTGCGCGTCGCATCGTCGCTGTCGACATGAGCGAAGAGAAACTTGAAATCGCCAAAGAATTCGGCGCCACAGACGGCGTGCTCGCCACCGACAAAAAACCCTTCATCAAAGCCATGCGTGCCATGGGCCGGGGCGCGGACGCGGTGATCGTCACCGTAGGCGCCATCCCCGCCTATGACGACGCCCCCCGCTACCTCGCACCGGGCGGCAAGGTCATCATGGTCGGCATGCCGCACTCCGGCGCCAAATCCACCTACGAGCCTGTCATCCTCGCCGCCATCGGTCAGGGCATGCAGGGCTCCAAAATGGGCGACGTCGTGATCAAACGCGACATCCCATGGATGGTTGACCTCTATGAGCAAGGCCGCCTGAAACTCGACGAGCTCATCTCCGGCCGCTGGACGCTGGATCAGATCAACGAGGCCATCGCCGACACCAAAACCGGTAGCGCAAAGCGCAATGTGATTGTATTTGACAGCTAACGTCCCAATCGCTCCCGGAGGCCCCCGTGCTCAAGTTTGTCACCGAGCTGTTCAAACCCAACGCCCCCAAGGCGCCGCTGCCCATCACGTCGGAAACCTCGATGAACTTCGACAGCCGAGAAGTGGCGCCTTTCCTCACGCAACTGGCCAACAACAGCCGCTTTGCCTTCCCGGAAGACATTGCCAGGTCCATCGGCACCGCCGTGGGCGACATCCCGGTTGAAGATACAAAACGTTGGAAGATCACAGCCGACTTTGACGGTCAGCCCATCTTGATGGAAATCGAAGCCTTCATGGACGACGTCGACGCCCCGGACCTCTATTTCTTCAGCACCCAAGCCGCGATTAGTGAAATCGAGCGCGAACTCGAAGCCTTTGCCGAGGCCATCGGCACGTAACTACGCCGCGCCGTCCACCAAACAGTCCGACAACTGCCGCCACTGCCGCCGCGACAGCCGTTCCTTGGCACCGAGCAGCCAATAAGTCTCGTGGTGACGCAGCACCTCATCTGTGACCTGCACCAACCGCCCTGAATCCAACTCCGCCTGCACCAAGGGCAAAGACGCCAGCAGCACCCCCTGCCCGGCCCGCCCCGCCGCCAGCCCCGCACAAAAACTGTCAAACCGCAGATGCGCCACCGGCGTTGTCGGCGTGTCTGTCTGTGCACACCACCGCCGCCAGCTTGGCCGCGGCCCGGACACTGACAGGCGCGGCAACACCCGCCAATCCCCTTGCGCCAGCAGCTCAGGCGCCACCACCGGGCTCAACCGCTCTTCATAAAGCGGCACCGCATAGGCCACCGGCCAATCTCCACTGCCATAGCGGATGCGCACCGCCGCGTCATCTTTGGCATCACCGGAGGCCACCACCATTGTGCTCAGCGTGATCTGCGCCCCGCTGACCTCCGCCAACCGCCCCAAACGCGGCACCAGCCACAGCTCATTCACCGACGCGCTTGCCGAAATCGTCAGCCGATTCCGCGACACGCCAAACAGCGCCTCCGTGCTGTCACGCAACCCCACCAGCGCCGCCTGCACATGTGGCAGCCAGGCCTCGCCATCCACTGTCAAGATGATCCGCCGCGCTTGCCGCACAAACAGCTGCGTCCCCAGCCGCGCCTCCAGATTGCCAATGCGCTGGCTGATCGCCGATTGCGTCAACCCGGTTTCCTGCGCCGCCGCTGTAAAACTGCCCAACCGCGCCGCCGCCTCAAACGCCCGCACCCACTCTAGTGGCAGATGATCAAACCCAGCCTTATCCATTATCAAAACCGTCCCTCAGGATGAAAAAGGATAACTTGAGTTTATGCCTGCGCATCCCCAGTTTGTCGACAAGACATCACAAGCCCTAACGCCCTCGCCTAACCCAAGGACATCTCATGACCCAGGTGCAGCTCTCCCCCGACAATCAGGTCCTAACGCTTACTACGCCCTCTGACACTTTTCGCTACCACGGCGTCTGGCTCCGGCACAACGCGCTGGATGCCGACACCCGCGATCCCGGCAACGGCCAACGACTAATCACACTGGCCGACCTTCCCGACACTTGCGCCTTGTCTAAGGCAGAAGTCACCGACGACACCGTCACTGTTACCTTTGCCGAAGACAAGAAAACCGTCACCTTCCCGGTCGCTTGGCTTCTCAGCAATGCTTATGACCGCCAGCAAGACACCACGTTGGGCCACCTGCCAGAGCACGCCGAGACTTGGGGTGAAGCCCTTAACGAAGACGTGCCCACTGGCCACTACCCTGACCTCACGAGCAACCCGGACGCAAAACGCGGATGGCTTGCCGCCATCCGCCGCTACGGCTTTGCCAAAGTCACCGGCCTGCCCACGGAATCCGGCGCTCTGTTCAAAGTGGTCAACCTCTTCGGCTACGTCCGTGAGACCAACTACGGCCGCCATTTTGAGGTCCGCACGGAGGTCAACCCAACCAACCTCGCCTTCACCGGCCTCGGGCTGCAAGCCCATACCGACAACCCCTATCGCGATCCGGTGCCAACCCTGCAAGTCCTGTCCTGCCTTGAGAATTCCGCCGAAGGTGGCGACAACATGGTGGTCGACGGCTTTGCAGCCGCGCAAAAGCTGCGCGAGATCAACCCTGAAGGCTTTGCACTCTTGCACAGCCATTCCGCGCGTTTTGAATACGCAGGCGAAGCGGGCGTACGCCTCACCTCCCGCCGCCCTGTGATTGGCCTCTCTCCCGAAGGCACGTTACAAAACATCCGGTTCAACGCCCGCTCCGCTGCCGCGCCGGTCGACGTGCCGTTTGACAAAATGCCCGCCTACTACGCAGCGCTGCGCCAGCTGTCCGACATCATCGACGACCCGGCATCAGAAGTCCGCTTCAAACTGGCTCCCGGCGAGGCCTTCATTGTCGACAACACCCGCGTGTTGCACGCCCGCAAAGGCTATTCCGGCGCTGGCAAACGCTGGCTGCAGGGTTGCTACGCGGACAAAGACGGGCTGCTCTCCACCCTCGCAGCGCTGGAGGCAACTGCATGAACCCGGATTTCTCCACACTGACGCGAGACAACATCGTGGCCTTCTTAGGCGACATCTTTGACCGCCGCGGCGGCGAGGAATACCTTGGCGAACCGGTCACCATGGCTGAACACATGCTGCAAGGTGCCACCATTGCCGAACAAAACGGCATGCCCGAAGACGTGATTGTCGCCGCGCTGCTGCATGACATCGGCCATTTCACGTCGGAGTTTGGCACCTACCACCCCGACGACACCGAGGACCGCCACCACGAAGACGCGGGCGCCGAAGTGCTTGCCCCCTTCTTCCCCTCGGTGGTCACCGACTGTGTGCTCTACCACGTCGCCGCCAAACGCTACCTCTGCGCCACCAAACCGGAGTATTTCAAACGGCTCTCCGCCGCCTCTGTGCACACTTTGGAGCTGCAAGGCGGCCCGATGTCGGACGACGAGGTCGCCACTTTTGAGGCCAACCCAAATCTGGAGAAGATCATTCAGGTCCGCTACCTCGACGAGGCCGGCAAACGCGCTGACATGGTCACGCCGGACTTCTGGCATTTTGCCCCGATGGTACAGCGCGTGGTGGACGCACATCTTAACGTGTCTTCAAGTTAACAAACGCAACGGGCAAATACGCACCACCGCAAAACAGTCGTGATACCGACAAAATACCGACGTTGATTTTGAGGTCAAAAAGGCCCCTTACTTCACCGAACGCTGTTGTAAGGACCACGCCGATGAAGCTCACCGATCTGGATATCATCGTCACCGCGCCCCCCGCCCCCGGTTGGGGCGGGCGCTACTGGATTTTGGTGAAACTTCAAACGGATATCGGCATCACGGGCTGGGGCGAATGTTACGCCTCCTCCGTTGGCCCCGTCGCCATGGAAGCGGTGATCCGTGATGTTTTTGAACGGTATTTTGAGGGCGAAAACCCTGAAAACATTGAACGTTTGTTCCGCCGCACTTACTCTTCGGGATTTACGCAACGCCCTGATTTAACGGTTATGGGCGCCTTCTCCGGCCTCGAAATCGCCTGTTGGGACATCTTGGGCAAAGATCGCGACCGCCCTGTCTACGCCCTTCTAGGCGGATTGATGAACGAACGCCTGCGCGCCTACACCTACCTCTATCCCCTTGAGCACCACAACATTTCCGACTTCTGGACGTCTCCGGAAATGGCCGCCGAAAGCGCGCTGGCGATGGTGGACAAAGGCTACACAGCGGTGAAATTCGACCCTGCAGGCCCCTACACCATGCGCGGCGGCCACATGCCCGCCATGAGCGACATCTCCATGTCCGTCGCCTTCTGCGCTGCCATCCGCGAAGCCGTTGGAAACAAAGCAGATTTACTCTTCGGAACCCACGGTCAATTCAACACTGCAGGTGCCATCCGCCTTGGACAAGCCTTGGAGCCTTATAGCCCCCTCTGGTTCGAAGAGCCGACCCCGCCAGACAACCTCGAAGACATGGCCCGCGTTGCGAAAAACGTAAGGATTCCAGTGGCTACCGGCGAACGCCTGACCACCAAATCCGAATTTGCCGCCGTCCTGCGCGCCGGTGCCGCCGAAATCCTGCAACCCGCCTTAGGACGTGCAGGCGGCATCTGGGAAATGAAAAAAGTCGCTGCAATTGCAGAGTGTTACAACGCCCAAATGGCCCCACATCTCTATGCCGGCCCCGTTGAGTGGGCCGCCAACATCCACCTCGCGGCCTCAATCCCCAACCTTCTGATGATCGAGACCATCGAGACCGAGTTCCACGACGCCCTCATCGCATCCTCCATCAAGGTCGAAAATGGTTTTGTCACGCCACCAACCACCCCCGGACTGGGCATAGAGGTCAACGAAACCCTTGCCAGACAACATAAATTTGACGGCAACGGCCTGCACTTGCAAATGCAGGACGCGCCTTGTGACTACGTAAACGGCAACTCTTTTGCCGGAGGAGCGCCACCAAAATCCTAACACACCTCGAAAACCGAGGCGGTCGATGTTATATCAGGCGCAGTCAGGAGTAACTGGGCCCAATACCGTGAATATCCAAACCCCACCAGCACCGCCCTCCGAGATGGAGAAAAACGCCGAAGCCGCCGCCGCTTACCTTAAAACGCTGGCGCATTCGGGCCGTTTGATGATCCTGTGCCACCTCGGGTCTGGTGAAAAATCGGTGTCGGAACTGGAAGCGCTGTTGGACCTGCGCCAAGCCGCCGTGAGCCAGATGCTCGCCCGCCTGCGCGAAGAGGGCTTGGTCACCACACGGCGGGATGGAAAAACCATCTTTTACAGTCTGGCGGACGACAACACCTCTCAGGTTATCTCTCTGTTGTATAACCTTTTTTGCGCGCCTGACGCGACCTGAGCCTTGCCGGACACAACGGCGCTACCGCAAAACATCGAAGCCTGGTTTGCCAAACGAAACTGGCAGCCGCACCCGCATCAGCGCGACATGCTGGCCCGCGCCGAGGATCCCTGCACCCTGCTGATCGCCCCCACCGGTGGCGGCAAGACCCTTGCCGGTTTCTTGCCGACCTTGGCCGACCTCGCCACCACGCCGCATGACGGCCTGCACACGCTCTACGTTTCCCCGCTCAAGGCGTTGGCGGCCGACATCAAACGCAACTTGCGCGCGCCAGTGGAAGAGATCGGCCTCGACATCCGCATCGAGGATCGCACCGGCGACACCTCGCAAACCGTCAAGAAACGCCAGCGTGTAGACCCGCCGCACATCCTGCTCACGACACCAGAAAGTCTAGCGCTTTTAACCTCTTACGAAGACGCCCCCCGCATCTTCAAAGGCCTCAAACGTGTGGTGGTGGACGAAATCCACGCGCTAGCGGAAAGCAAACGGGGCGACCAACTCTTCCTCGCGCTCGCCCGGCTGCAATCCCTCTGCCCCGATCTCAAACGCGTCGGCCTCTCCGCGACAGTCGACCACCCCGAAGACATCGCCAAGCTGCTCGCACGCAATCCCGATCCCTGTGAAATCCTCTACGCCGATCCCGGTCCGGCACCCGATATTGCCATGCTGGAAACCGAAGAAGCCCCACCCTGGCTCGGCGGCGGCGCGGCCTACGCCATCCCTGCGGTTCTGGAGCAGGTCAAGGCGCACAAAACCACACTGATCTTCCACAACACCCGCGCGCAGGCGGAAATATTCTTTCACAATCTGTGGCTTGCCAATGACGACGCCCTGCCGATTGGCATCCACCACGGCAGCTTGGACCGCGAACAGCGCGAGAAAGTCGAGGCCGCCATGGTGCGGGGCGACCTGCGCGCCATTGTCTGCACTGGCAGCCTGGATCTCGGCATTGACTGGGGCGATGTGGACCTTGTCATTCAGGTCGGGGCCCCCAAAAACGTCAAGCGCCTGGTGCAACGCATCGGCCGCGCCAACCACCGCTACAATGCCCCCTCCAAAGCACTGCTGGTGCCCGCCAACCGATGGGAAGTCGTGGAATGCATCAACGCGTTGCAAGCAGTGCAGGAGGGCGATCTGGACGGCGACCCGCGCGGCCCCGGCCCCCGCGACGTACTGTGCCAGCATATCCTGCTGCGCGCCGCCTCCGGCTCGTTTGATGCGGACGACCTCTACACCGAAATGACCAGTGCGGGCGCCTATGTGGACCTGTCCCGCGATGCCTTTGACACCTGCTTAGAGTTCTGCGCCACCGGCGGCTACGCCCTAAAGGCCTATGACCGCTGGCAACGCCTGCAACGGCGTCCCGACGGCCAATGGCAGCTGCGCGATCCCCGCGCCGCCGCCCGCCTGCGCATGAACGCGGGCACCATTCAGGACAGTGACACCCTGAAGGTACAATTGAAACGCAACCTCGGCGGCAAACCATTGGGGGAAGTCGAAGAGGCCTTTGCTGCAACGCTTTCTGCAGGCGACACCTTCCTGATTGGCGGGCAGATTGTGCGCTACGAAGGCCTGCGCGACATGACCGTACAAGTCTCACGCAACGCCACCCGCAAACCCCGCGTGGCCGTGTTTTCCGGCACCAAATTCTCCACATCCACACAACTATCGCAGCGCACCTTGCGCTACTTGCAAGCGGACAACTGGCCCGACCTGCCCGCCCACACGGCAAACTGGCTGCACCTCCAGCGCAGCATGTCCCGATTGCCGGAACCAGATCGATTGTTGGTGGAAACCTTCGAGCGCGACGGACGGCAAAATATGTGCGTCTACGGCTTTGCCGGGCGCAATGCGCAGCAAACCCTCGGCCTATTGCTGACCAAACGCATGGAAGACATGGACCTCGCCCCGATGGGGTTTGTGTCCTCAGACTATGCCACGCTGATTTGGGGGCTGGACGAAGTGACCGACCCGCGCCCGCTATTTGACCTAAAGACATTGAAAGACGGCTTGGACGGCTGGCTGGCGGGCAATGCGCTGATGAAGAAAACCTTCCGGGGCGCCGCCACCATTGCTGGCCTGATCGAGCGCAACACTCCAAGTGCGCGCAAGTCGGGGCGGCAGGCAACGTTTAGTTCAGACATTCTTTACGATACCCTGCTCAAATACGATCCTGATCACGTCTTGATGCAAATCACCCGCGAAGAGGCGTTGCGCGGTCTGGTCGATTTTTCTCGGATCGAAGCGTTGCTCAAAAGTGTCGAAGACCGGATAGACCACGTCGTCGCGCCGCATGTCACGCCACTGGCCGCGCCGCTGTTGTTGGAAGTTGGCAAAGTGCCCGTGCAAAGCGGCAGCGCGGAGGAACGGCTGCTCGCGGAAGAAACCGAAGCGCTTATGAACGACAGCGGGCTCGCAAAAGTTTAGGTTGTGCACGCTGACACGCTCAAAGCAGCGTAAAATCCGGAAAAATGTTCGAATTCTGCAAGGGGTGAAACTGCCCCCTTGATCCATTTGGGGACACAGGATACGAACATACCATGAACGGAGTTTCCTTTTCACTGGCTGGGACAACCCTCACCGCATTGGGCTCTGGCGCTCTCTGGTGGGAGGATCGGCGCATGTTGATCGTGTCCGACCTGCACCTCGGTAAAACCGAGCGCGCCCTACGTCGTGGCGGCCCAGCAATGCCGCCGTATGAGACCCGTGACACATTGATAAGATTGGAAAATGACCTCCAGGCCAGCAATGCGGCCACAGTGATTTGCCTGGGCGACAGCTTTGACGATATCGAAGCTGCCAAGACGCTTCCAGAGGCGGATCGCCTTTGGATTTCCCGCCTTCAGGCCGGACGCCGCTGGGTCTGGATCGAAGGCAACCATGACCCCGGCCCCATCGACCTTGGTGGCGCACATCTGGCCGAGCTGCCTGTGCCACCGCTGACCTTTCGCCACATCGCCCAGAACGGAAAAAGTGGTGAGGTCTCAGGCCACTATCACCCGAAAGTTCGTGTAAAAACCCGCCTGCGCAGCATCTCGCGCCCGGCCTTCCTGTTTGACAGCAACCGGGTCATTCTGCCTGCCTATGGCACCTACACAGGTGGCTTGCGCTCCGACGACACCGCCTTGGCTGCGCTAATGCGCCCTGAGGCCATGGCGATCATCACCGGACAAACCCCACGACAACTGCCCATGCCACGTTAAGCGCGCGCACCAGCGCTCTATGAACCTTAAAGAAATCCGCAACGTCAGTGATTGACCATCACGTGCTGCCCCCTTCAGGATACAAGCGTCCAAAGGAGAGCAACGCAGCATGTCACCAGAAATCGACGCCAAAATCCGCGCCAGCTTTGCCGAGCAATCTATAATGCAAACCATGGGCGCAACAGTCGCCGATGTGTCGGACGGCAGCGTGACCTTGGCTGGCCCCGTTCTGGAAAGCTGTCAGCAGCAACACGGTTTTGGCCACGCCGCTTTGACCTTTGGTCTGGGCGACAGCGCCGCAGGCTATTCCGCTTTGTCTGTCATGCCTTTGGAAGCCGAAGTTCTCACCAGCGAAATGAAGATTCACCTGCTCGCCCCCGCTCAAGGCGAGCGCCTGGAAGCTGTCGGCAAAGTCATTAAGCCCGGCAAGCGGTTGGTGATCGTGCAGGCCGAAGTCTTTGCAATCGAAGGCACGAAACGCACGCAGATCGCGCTGATGACCGGCACCATGGTCCCGATTTTGCCCAATTAGGCCAAGTCGCCTCAGTTCATGTCATCCAACAAGCGCCCATGCTTGCGGGTCTGCTCCAACACATCTCCAAGGGTGGTATGCCCTCGCGCCGCCAACATAGGGAGCATATGACACAGCACCTCGGCTGTCGCCTGCGCATCCCCCAGCGCCGTGTGGCGCAGATGCTCGGGGATCACCACACCCAAGCGCTCACAAAGCGCGTCCAGCGTGTGCTTCTCCGTGGTACCAAATAGCACCGCTGAGAGCAGCACCGTATCCAGAATGGGCTGCGGCCAGTCGATCTCCATCTCATTGCCGTGTCGATGCATAAACGCCATATCAAACGGCGCATTGTGGGCCACGATCACAGCGTCCCGCGCAAAGTGATGAAACTCTGCCACCACCGATTTTGGCGGCGGCGCAGAAGCCACCATCGCATCGGTAATGTGGTGCACTTTGGTGGAGGCTGGCGGAATGGGACGGCCTGGATGAATATAGCGGTCCATCGCCTCGCCATATACAATCTCGCCCCGCAAGACCCGCACCGCGCCCAGCTGCACCAACTCGTCTTTGTGCGGCAGCAAGCCAGTGGTTTCACAATCAAACACCACAAAGGGGATCTGATCGAGCCGCCGCGCAGCCAGATCGGAAATTGGTTGATCCCCGAGCAGTTCAAAATCAAACGTCAGGGGACGCTCCGCGTCAGGCGCAATCTCCAAGTGGGCATCATCGATCAGGATCATATAGCTGTGCGTGCCGCGCAAAGGCTTAAGCCGTGCATCAAACGATACTCGCCCATCCGGACAAGTTGCCTCAAACGCCACCTCGACACCTTCTTGCAGAAGCCGCTCGTGCGCATCCAGAACCCGCTCTTTAGAGAGATAGTCAAAGATTGACGCATTCAACCGCGGCGGCGCAATCTGCGCCAAGGTCCCTGCCGCCTGCCCGTCATAGAGCATAATCCGATGATCCGGACCAACCAACAGGATTGCCACCGGGATCTCGGTCAGCAGCGCGGTGAGCTGTTCTCGATCCGAGGTCAGCGTCTCGGTCTCTTGGGCTACGGTTTGGGCTATATCAATGGTGGCATTGCTCAACCGCGTCGACACCGCTTCGACGGCAGGTGCCAAATCTCCCAAGTAGCGCGCCGAGTGCGTGTCCACAGTGGCATTCACACCGGAATGCGCCCGCGCGCGCAATGTGGTGGACAAAGCCTGAATGGGCTTGGCGACGTTCTCATCAAACAACAGCCAGATGCCCACGGCCAACGCCAGAAAGCCAAAGCCGCCAATGATCCCCGCAAGGATAAATCCGCTCGCCACCCCGTCCGTCAACGCGCTGCGATAGCCCGCCCAAAGCGCGCCAAACATCACCGCCACGCCGCCAAAGGCCAACAGGGCGAAGAACAGCAAGATGCGTAACCGCAAAGACAACCCCGCCAAAATCGCCCGCTGTCCCATCACGACACCTCACACACCGCATTCAAAAGCGCATCATCTTCCGGCGCGGTCACCCACTGCGCGCCCTCAATGGAACCGGCATCGTCAAAGCTGATCCCATCGGTCAGCGCGGCACGGCGCCCTGTCCCGCAATCTGCTGCCACATTCAGGCGGTTCAGCGGCGACCAGCGGCCATAGAAATACACCTGTGCCAATCGTAAATCAGGTTGCGCAGAGTTGGTTTGCACTGAGGCCGTGTCCAGCGCCACAAACCGTTCGGTCAACGGCACCACATAGGTCCAAGGGCGATAAACCGCGTTGGTTTCAACAATCTCCACCACTTCAAAGCCTTCCGGCAAAGTCGCGGTCGTACGGCTGTACCAGCTGTATTCCGAGCTCACAGTGGCGGCGATCATAGCGCCTCCTGCGGCCACCGGCGTCAGCCATTTCGGCAACCGGCCACCTGTCGCCATCCGAATGAGCGCCATCAGCCCGGCGCCCCCCATGCCTGCAAAAATCACCGCGATCAGTTCCAGAAACATCTCGCCCCCCTCTTCTTTCGTTAGCTCAACGCGCCGCGCCCGTGGCCAATCGCAGATTGAAGCGATTTTACAACCACAAAAGCGTCGCGCAGATGGCTGCGTTCAAAGTCCGACAAATCCGCCGGTGACAAATAGTTGTCCGGCGCCTGCCCTGCATGGATCTGGCGCAGCTGATGGTCCAGCCGCATCTCCGCAATCAAGTCATAAGCACTCAACAAGTCCGCCGCTCCCGCGCTTGAAATCCCCGCCGATCCATCACTGGCCGCGCGCAATCGTGCCCGTGTATTTGCCGGTGTCAGCCGCCCCTGCAAGGCACACAACCGCCCCAAATCGACCACCGGCACAACCCCGTTGTGTTTCATATCAATCTGGTTCTTGTGCTCGCCAGAGCGAATGGTCGCCAACCCGCGCAACACGCCAAGCGGCGGATGGTGCTTGAGCGCATTCCCAACCATATGGGCGACAAAGATCGAGTTATGGGACGCCGCCGCCAAGGTCTCATTCTGAAGCCGCGCAAAGCAATCCAGCTTGCCGCCAATCGGCCGCAGATCAAACATCACGCTGGCCAACATCTGCGCTTCAGGGTTGGGCGTCGTGATCCAGCCCACGAAGTATTCCCGCCAAACCCGCAGCGGTTGCCGCCAGCGATCCGCCGTCGCCATCATGTCGCCAGGGCAATAGACATAACCACAAGTATTGAGCCCGTCGCAAACAAACTGCGCCAGCTGTGCAAAGTAGCCTGTACGCATCTCTTCCGTGGCCGCATCATCTAGGATCAGACAGTTGTCCTGATCGCTCACGCCGGTCTGTTCCTGCCGTCCCTGAGAGCCACAGGCCAGCCAAACATACGGCACAGGCGGCGGGCCAAGCTTGTTCTCAGCCAACGCCAAAAGCCGCCGCGTGGCGGTATCTGCCACATCAGTGATCAAGCGCGTGACAATGTCATGCCGGTGCCCCGCCCCGACAAGCTGCGCCAACAGCTGTGGAATGCGGGCGGTGACTTTGGCCATTTCTTCTGCACTGTCCGCCTTGGCAATCTCGCGCACCATCTCGGCACTGGTGACTGCCTGAAAACGGGTCAGATCGGTCTGTGTGACAATGCCTACGAGCTTGTTTTTATCGACAATCGGAATGTGCCCAATGCCATGTTCCATCATCATGTGCAGCACGTCCGAGCCAATCGCCGTAGACGGCAGTGTTCTGGGCGCGCGGGTCATGATCTCTGCCAGCGCAGTTTCCGGCGTGCGATCCTCGGCCAACACCTTCCCGACCAGATCGCCGGTGGTGATGATCCCCAAAAGCGCGTCTCCTTCGGTGATGCACAGCGACGAAATCCCAGCGGCGTGCATCTTCTGGGCCGCAGCTTTGACAGTGTCTTCCGGCGCCAGCGTGATCGGTGTTCGCGCCATAATGGTGGCCACTTCGGTGGAGGCCAGATCGCTGGTAGGCGTCTTTCGCCCTACTGGCCGGGCACGATCAAAGAACCGCTGCACAGCACCTTCTGTGGTGCGCACTTTCTGGAACGCACTCACAGGTAACATCAACAAGGTTGTGTCGCTTTCGCATCGGGCGCTGGTCACCGCCACGCCATCGCGCAGCAGCCCCCTTTCACCAAAGGAATTGCGCAATCCCAAATGGGACACCACCGCGCCATTTTCATCGGTCACCTCAACGGTGCCGCTATAAATCAGATACAGGCCATCAAGCTTTTGTCCGAGGCGGTAAATCTGCGTATCGGTTTCTAGAACTTGAACTTCAAAAAAGGCGCCCAGTTCCTGCAACGCCTCGTCAGACAGGCTGTCATAGGGATGAACGGAACGCAAAAAACGGGTGATTTGATCATGAGTTAGTGACATGGGGGCACCTTGTCATGTGGGGGACGTAAGCGGCAAGCGGACGCGCTGCCGCAGCAATCACTCCCAAGCCAACCGTCAGTCTTGGAAGGGAAAAGTTGCCCCCGACAGGATCGGAGGCAACGGCATTAAAGTGACGGCGGATTGGGGGCAACCCGCCGTCAAGGGACGCAAGGGCTCAGTGATCCTGAGCTGCACCTGCGCCGCGGGGAACTCGAACGCTTTCCACAAGCGCCTTGATGTCCGCTGGTGTCTCTTTGGTCATACCTGCCACAATGTAGGCCACCGCAAAGTTCACCGCTGCACCAATGGCACCGAAGCTGGTCGATTTGATCGTGCCCAGAAGCGGGTCAGCATCGGTGAAGGAGTTGGTGCCCGGAATGAACAGCCAGCCTTTGTGCAGGAAGATGTAGATCAGCGTCACAGTCAGACCTGCCAGCATGCCAGCCACCGCACCGGTGTTGTTGATCTTGGTGGAGAAGATCCCCATCATCAACGCCGGGAAGATGGACGCCGCTGCCAGACCGAAGGCCAAGGCCACGGTTTGCGCCGCAAAGCCTGGAGGGTTCAGACCCAGCCACGTTGCCACAGCAATTGCCACCGCCATCGCGATCCGTGCGGACAGCAGTTCGCCCTTTTCGGAGATGTTCGGGTTGATCGCACCTTTGATCAGGTCGTGAGACACGGCGGAGGAGATCGCCAGCAACAGACCCGCAGCAGTAGAGAGCGCCGCTGCCAGACCACCCGCAGCCACAAGACCAATCACCCAAGACGGCAGGTTTGCGATTTCAGGGTTCGCCAGCACCAGGATGTCACGGTTGAACTTGGTCAGCTCGTTGCCTTCCCAGCCTTTTTCCGCGGCCATTGCCTGAAGATCTTCGTTCTTGTCGTTGTAGAACTGGATCTTGCCGTCGCCGTTTTTGTCTTCCCAATCCAGCAGACCGGTTTTCTGCCAAGTGGCCATCCAGTCGTACTCAGGATCGTTTGCGATCTGCTCGGTGGTCACTGCTTCACCGGAGATGCCGCCATTTGGCCACATCAGCTCGGAAATGTTCAGGCGGGCCATCGCACCAACAGCAGGCGCCGTCAGATACAGCAGCGCGATAAACACCAGCGTCCAGCCTGCGGACCAACGGGCGTCCGAAACTTTTGGCACGGTGAAGAAGCGCATGATGACGTGTGGCAGACCTGCGGTACCGATCATCAGAGACAGGGTGAAGAGCACCATGTTCAGCGTGTCGGCGTGGTGGGCGGTGTATTCCTTGAAGCCAAGGTCGGTCACAACCGCATCCAGCTTCGCCAGCAGAGGCTCACCGGAAGCTACGTGATCCCCAAACAGACCCAGCGCCGGAATTGGCGAGCCGGTCAACTGCAGCGAGATGAAAACCGCTGGAATCGTGTAGGCGGTGATCAGAACACAGTACTGCGCCACCTGGGTGTAGGTCACACCTTTCATGCCGCCAAACACAGCATAGGCAAACACAACACAGGCACCGATCAGCAGGCCAGCGGTGTTGGACACTTCCAGGAAGCGGCCAAAGGCCACGCCCACACCGGTCATCTGACCAATCACGTAGGTGGTGGAGGCAACGATCAAGCAGACCACAGCCACAATACGGGCGGTTGGGCTGTAGAAACGATCGCCGATGAATTCCGACACGGTGAACTTGCCAAACTTACGCAGGTATGGCGCAAGCAGCAGCGCCAGCAGCACGTAGCCACCGGTCCAGCCCATCAGGAAGGAAGAGTTGTCATAGCCGGTAAAGGCGATGAGGCCAGCCATGGAGATAAACGAGGCCGCGGACATCCAGTCCGCCGCTGTCGCCATACCATTGGTGACCGGGTGAACGCCGCGACCCGCAGCGTAGAATTCAGACGTGGACCCGGCGCGGGCCCAGATCGCGATGCCGATGTATAGCGCGAATGACGCGCCCACAAACAGCAGGTTGATTGCGAATTGGCTCATTGTCCCTCAGATCCTTTTTATTCTTCGTCAACGCCGTGGGCGATGTCGAGTTTGTTCATCTGCCAGGCGTAGTTGAAGATCAGCGCCAGGAAGACCAGGATCGATCCTTGCTGGGCAAACCAGAAGCCCAGGTCAGACCCGCCCACGGAGATTCCCGCAAGCATTGGGCGCAGCAGGATGCCAAACCCAAAAGAGACCAGCGCCCAGATGACGAGGCTGATCAAAATGATACGCACATTGGCTTTCCAATACGCGTCGTTGGATGAGTTTTCGGACATATATGTCTCCTCCCTCTCGGTTCTTTCCTCCACACCCGCTGGCTCTGTGGCTGGCGGGTGCTTTCCCTCATGCGATCGATTAGGAAACGATCACGCTCAGCTCTTTGGCAATGGCGTCAATCACGCCCATTGCATCCACAGATTTCAGCACTCCTTTGCCCTCGTAGTAGGCAATCAATGGTGCGGTTTGTGCGTGGTAAGCCTCCAGGCGCTGCACCAATGTTTCCTCATTGTCATCGGCGCGCACTGGCTGTCCGGCAGCCTTGGCCTGTTCGGCACGGTGCAAGATGCGCTGTACCAAAACCTTGTCATCGACCTTGAGCTCGATGGCAGCGTCCAGCTTGATGTCAAACTCTTCCAGCAGTTGGCCCAAGGCATCTGCCTGCGCCAGCGTGCGGGGGAAGCCATCAAAGATGAAACCTTTGGCGTCAGTGTTGGAGAGCTTTTCCTTAATCAGGCCAATCACGATGTCATCGGTGACCAATTCCCCGCGTTCCATAACGTCGGCCACACGTTGACCAAGCTCAGATCCGCTGGCTTTGGCCTCGCGTAGCATGTCTCCGGTAGAGAGCTGCACCAAACCGTGATTTTTGACCAGCAGTTCCGCCTGAGTGCCTTTGCCGGCCCCGGGAGGGCCAAGCAAGATGACATTAACAGTGCGGGTGAGAGTTGCAGTATCGCCTTGCATATCCAATCAGCCCCGGTTCATGCGATTTTCGATGAGTTCATCAACCACCGACGGATCTGCCAGTGTGCTGGTATCCCCCAGGCTGCCGTAGTCGTTTTCGGCGATTTTGCGCAGGATGCGGCGCATGATTTTGCCGGAGCGGGTTTTGGGCAGACCGGGCGCCCATTGGATCAGGTCGGGCGAGGCAATTGGGCCAATTTCCGTCCGGACCCAGGTGCGCAGTTCTTTGCGCAGCTCCTCGGAAGGCTCCTGATCGTTCATCAAAGTGACGTAGCAGTAGATGCCTTGGCCTTTGATGTCGTGCGGATAGCCCACCACAGCAGCCTCAGCGACAGCGGCGTGGGCCACAAGCGCAGATTCCACCTCGGCGGTGCCCATGCGGTGGCCGGACACGTTGATCACATCGTCCACACGGCCGGTGATCCAGTAGTCGCCATCCGCGTCGCGCTTACAGCCGTCACCCGCGAAGTAGTAGTTTTTGTAGTCGCTGAAGTAGGTCTTCTCAAAGCGCTCGTGGTCGCCCCAGACGGTGCGCATCTGGCTCGGCCAGCTTTCTTTGATCGCCAGAACCCCTTCGACATCATTGCCGGAGATCTCTTCGCCAGACTGCGGGTCCAGCACCACCGGGTGCACGCCAAAGAAGGGCTTCATTGCTGCACCTGGCTTGGTCGCATGGGCGCCGGGAAGGGGCGTCATCATGTGGCCGCCGGTCTCGGTCTGCCACCAGGTGTCCACAATTGGGCAGCGGCCGCCGCCGACCACGTCGTTGTACCAGGTCCAGGCCTCGGGGTTGATTGGCTCGCCGACGGTGCCAAGGATGCGCAAGGAGCTGAGGTCACATTTCTCAACATATTCATTGCCTTGGCCCATCAAGGCCCGCAGCGCGGTGGGCGCGGTGTAGAACTGGTTCACGCGGTGTTTTTCGCACACCTGCCAGAAACGGGAGGCGTCCGGATAGGTCGGCACACCCTCAAACATCAGCGTGGTGGCGCCATTGGCGAGCGGGCCATAGACGATGTAGCTGTGGCCGGTGACCCAGCCCACATCGGCGGTGCACCAGAAGATGTCGCCGTCTTTGTAATCAAAGGTGTATTCATGCGTCATCGAGGCATACACCAGATAGCCGCCGGTGGAATGCACCACGCCTTTGGGCTGCCCGGTGGAGCCGGAGGTGTAGAGGATGAACAGCGGATCTTCGGCGTTCATCTCGGCCGGTTTGCAGTAGTCGCCGACTTCCATGACCATCTCGTTGTAGTCATAGTCGCGGCCGTCGATCCAGGTGGTCTGATCGCCAGTGCGCTTCACCACCAGACACTTGACGGTGTCTTTGGTGTGCAGCAGGGCGGCGTCGGTGTTGGACTTGAGCGCGGTTTTGCGGCCGCCACGTGGGGCGCTGTCTGCGGTGATCACCACTTTGGCGTCACAGCCGTTGATCCGGGCGGCGAGCGCGTCTGGAGAGAAGCCGGCAAACACGATGGAATGGATCGCGCCGATACGGGCACAGGCCAGCATGGCGTAAGCCGCTTCCGGGATCATCGGCAGGTAAATGACAACGCGGTCGCCTTTGCGCACGCCCAGCTGCTCCAGCACATTGGCCATGCGGCAGACGCGCTGGTGCAGATCGGCATAGGTGATCGACTGGGCTGGCTCGTTGGGATCATCCGGTTCAAAGATGATCGCGGCCTGATTGCCGCGGGTTTCCAGATGGCGGTCGATACAGTTGGCGGCCACGTTGAGCGTGCCGTCTTCAAACCATTTGATGTCCACAGCACCGGGCGCAAAGGAGGTGTTCTTCACCTTGGTGTACGGCTTGATCCAGTCCACACGCTGGCCATGCTCCCGCCAAAACGCCTCAGGATCAGACACTGACGCCGCGTACATCTCATCGTATTTGGCGGTATCAATATGTGCGTCTTTGGTCAGCTCTGCGGATGGCAACGGGCTGGCGGATACATTGGTGTCCAACGACATGAAGGCTCCTCCCTCGGTCAAAAACTTTAAAAACTCCTCACTCAAGCCAGATGGCTCAAGACCCCGCGGTCAGAATAGGGATTTGTGAAAACAAGGAAACAAAGCACGGAAATAAAACAGAAAATCTGTAAATATTTTTCCGACCAGCCACCGCATACTGTAAATTTTTTTCTGATGAGGGCCGGAAAACCCATATTCATAAGGACTTGGAAAGAACTTGTTAACGTGTTGAGGCACGGCAAAATCGCGCTCTGCAAAAATGCGAGCGCTAACATTTTCATTCCAGAAGGTGTGACATTTCGTACCGGCCAAAATTTGCGAAAACAGATCGCGCGCTAACAGTGCCGACTCGCAATCACGCCGACTGGCTTTAGAAGACCAATCGCGTGCGCAGCCCCAGCACGGTCACAGTACCCAACCCGGGATTGTCCAGGGGATTGTCGATCACCTGGATCGACGGCGTTATCTGGAAACCGGACGACAGCGAGAAACGGTAAAACAGCTCCGCCGTAAACTGCGCCTGGGTGGAGGTCGCACTCTCCGCCCAGTTCAACCCAACGCCAGCCGCATCGGTGTTACGTCCGTAATACGCCAGGCCAGTAGACAGAGAACGCTTATACAGCCCCGTGCCTTGATCCGCGACACCGGCACGCAAGAATGGCAACCACGTATTGTTGACAAACCAAGCTGCCGAGAAACTTGCACCATAGTCCTCCGCCCTGTTTTTGCTGGCATCTGCATCAATGTGCCAAAGGGTCAGATGCACATTGTCAAAATAGATCCGGTCCCGCGCGCTGGTGACACCCAGCTCTAGGCTCTTGAACAGCTTGCCGTGGTCAAACACATCAAACCCCGGATCAGACGGGGCCGCGTTGGCATCAGCGACACTGCCCACCGCATAGACGGTATCGCCAAGCCACACGCCGCCCGCCAAGCCCAAACCGGGGTTTGGCGCGTTGATTGTGGGATTGGTGTTAAACGACAGGTTCTGAAATGCCGAATAGGGGCTCACCGCGCCGTAGATATCCAAAAAATCGGTCACATCGATCTGGCCAGCCTGGAAACTCCAGCCACCTTTCGGCGCGCGCTGTGTCCAGAACAAGTTGGTCAGCAGGGTGCCATTGTCGTTAAACGCGGTGCCCGGCATAAACGTTGCTTTTGCAGCAAATCCAAGGTTCTGGGGCGCCACATCGGTATAGGCGTGCCGATGCTCCAGCTTGAACGTCAGGCTGCCATTCTCGGTCGCCGCCCAATTGCCATAAAACCGGAACATACCTCCAGCAGCGTGGTCTTCCGTCGCGTTCAGATCACTCCACTGGCTCAGCGCGAGATAGTCGAAGTTGAACTTGAAGCCATTCTCCGCAAGCCCGTCTTTCCAGGCAAACCAACCGGGCGCGACATTGCGCGGAAAATCAGAGCGCAGCTGCGGATCGGTCAAACCGTCCCCTGGCTCCAACTCCGCCGCAACCGAAGACGGGCCAGACAATCCGCGCTCTTGCGCCGACAAGGCGCCTGCCGTCAAGAACGCCATTGCAGTGATCAAACAGACCGGCTTGAAGGTCACGCCCCTACTCCATCAGAAAGAAAGAAGCGCCCACCATGTCGCAGCGGGCGCTAAATCGCAATTAGTCCAGTGTGTTCTTATAGATCACGCCGTCTTTCATGATCACACGCAGAGTTTCGGGGCTTGCTGGACGCGGGTCCGCGCCAAACCATTTATCCCCAGTGCCAACCACAGAGAAATCTTCCAGCGGGTTGCCATCGATCAACAGAATATCCGCATAGGCGCCTTCTTCGATCACACCCAGCTTGCCTGCGGTGTAAGGATTGGTGAAATCCCCGGACAGGCCCACCAACTCGCCGCCAACCGAGGTCAATGTCACCATGGACGCATAGGGCCCAAAGAAGTCGTTGTTCAGCTTTTTCTCGTAGGCAATCTGAATGTTACAAGCCGCGACCGAGCCCACACAATCCGTCTGGAACGCGCGTTTGACCGGACATTCCTGCATATTAGGAATGTAATTGGCGAACGTCGCAGAGGCTGACTTTGCTTTTGCCAAACTGCTAGGGACACTGGCGACTGCAGGAATGCTGAGCAGCCCCGGATCAAATGCCGTAAGATTGGTGGTGATAAAGGCACCTTTGGCATTCATCACTTCGGCAATCTCGCAGTCAAACGAAAAACCGTGTTCGATCGACATCACGCCCGCTTCCAATGCCCCCAAAATCGCCTCCTTGCGGTAGGAGTGCGCCATAACATAGCTGCCGTACTCTTCGGCGACCTGCACCGCTGCTTTGATTTCTTCGGGCGACCCCGCCAGCAACTGCCAAGGATCAAAGGCCGACACCACGCCACCGGATTGCATATACTTGAGCTGTGTTGCGCCCATGCGGAAGTTGTTGCGGCCGAACTTCTGCACATCCGCGACATTGTCAGCCTCTTGCGCCATGTTCAGACGACCAAAATTGGTGGACGCGCCGGGTGGCGAAGTGAAGTTGGCAAAGTCCGCGTGTCCGCCACGCGTGCCGATGAAGGCCGCCGAAGGGTAATAGCGCGGTCCAATAATTTGACCACTGTCAATCGCACGCCGCAGGCCGCCGTTGCCGCCACCGGCATCCCGCACTGTGGTGAACCCCTGCATCAGGTACATCTCTGCCATCCGCGTGCCGTGAATGGCAAAATCTTCCCAGGTGACATTGGCCTCCATCGCTGGAATGCTTGGCCCCATCAGCATCAAATGCGCGTGCGCCTCAACAAATCCCGGTGTCAGCGTCCGCCCACCACCATCAATCACCGTGGCATCCGGCGCATCGATCGCCTCCGTGCTCACGGCCTTGATCAGGTTGCCTTCCACCAGCACCGAGGCGTTTTCAATCCGCGCCTCATTCACACCGTCAAACACATGCACATTGGTAAAAAGTGTTTGTGGTGCAGCCTCTTGCGCGGACAAAGACGAGGCAAACAAACCGACAACAGCGGACACAAACCCTGAGACAATTCGACTAGACATAATGGCGCCCCTATAGAATTCTCCACAATACTACCTGAGCGTGTTGCGCCGTTCCGGCCAGTTTCGATCAATTTTCCCGTCACACTGAGAAAAACTGGCCGACAAACACGCAAAAACTGGCCTAAAAGTAACTGAATAACAAAACGGATCGCGCCCCATGCCCACCAAACATGACGGCTTTGTCAAAGCCCAGCTTCTGCGTCCCTTTGTCGAGCTTGCTAGGGCGCGCGGCGCCAATGTCGAAGCCGCGCTAAAATCCTTTGGTCTTGTTACCCAAGATTTGCGCGACCCTGAGAAAGCTGTACATGCCGAAATCATCTACGGCCTCACAAACAGCCTCGCGGAAAAAGCCAAAGACCCGCACCTCGGCTACCACGTTGCCGATAATTTCGACATGAAAGCCTGGCTGCCGACCCAAGACGCTTTTGAAAATGCTCGCACCATTGGCGAGTACTATACGCGGTTCCTGCTAAGTGTCCCACAGCAAGCCAGTTCCGTCCGCCACACCCTGAAGGTGGACGCGCTTCAAGCCACATACACCGTGGACCGCACGGTTCAAACCCACCAAGCCCCTGTGCAAGTTGAAGGTTTTGGCATGGGCCTGCACATCCGCACGCTGCAATACCTGGCGAAATCCCACTGGTCGCCCAAACAGGTTACATTGGCGACAGCCTTTCCGGAAGCTTTGCCAGAAGCCCCCACCGGGGTTACCGTAAAACACGCCGCAGTTTCCGGGCTGGCCCTGTCTTTCCCCAGCGCCTGGCTCACCCTGCCAGTGCGTCCACAAGACATGCGATCCAACGATGCGCCAGCGTCGCGGGACACCGACCTCTCAATTGTCAGAGCTCTGCGCACAGCAGCGCGCCCTACTTTGGCGGATCGCTCACAGACCGTTGCAGACCACGCACAGGCACTTGGCATCTCACCAACCCGCCTCACGTCTTCCCTGAAACTGCAGGACACCACTCTTGCGCGCGAACTCAAACGTCTGCGCGTTGACGTGGCCAAAGAGATGTTTGCCGACCCCAAACACAGCGTGGCCGGCGTGGCACAGGCCCTTGGCTATACCGATCAATCTCACTTTGAACGGTTCTTCCGCTCCCAAACCGGCCTCTCACCTCGCGAATACCGCCGGACGCTTTTGCCAGAATGACGCAAATTGCGGCTCTTCGCCCACATCCGGTTGCAATTGGCGATCAAATCGTTTCTGGATTTGACCCTGACGCGCCACTCAGGCAATTAGACAGAAATCATTTTCCGCTGCGGGCGATTTGGCCCTGCACGACCACAGAAGACAGAAAGACACAATGGAACAGTCTATCCCTCTGACACACCTGCCCGACAACACGCTTTATGGCGAAGGTGACGTGTTTGTCCTCTTTGGCGAACTCTTTGGCCGCGGCTACGCCACCGGTCTGATCGACTCCGCCAAAGCGGCCGGAATGACTATTGTCGGCATCACCGTTGGCCGCCGCGAAGACGATGGCACTCTGCGCGCGCTGACCGACGAAGAACTGGCCCAGGCTGAAGACAACCTCGGCGGCAAAATCATCAACATCCCGCTGATGGCCGGCTTTGACATGGACGCACCGGAAGGGGGCGAAACGCCAACTGACATGCTCAAAGAGATGACCCTGGACAACTGGCAAGAGTTCAAACTCGACTGGGACAAGGTTGACGCTTGCCGCGAGATCGGCACCGCCCGTTTCACCGGCGCGCTGAAAGAAGTTATGGGCGCGCTTGCTGTACACATTCCTGCGGGCAAAAACGTGCACTTCGCCCACACCATGGCGGGCGGCATTCCGCGCGCGAAGGCTTTCTTGGCGATTGCCAACCGTATCTACAAAGGCCGCGGCGCAAGGCACATGTCGTCTCAAGCCCTGCTGGACGCCGACCTTGGTAAGCTGATCCTGCAAAACTTTGACGAAGTGACCGCCAACAGCTTTGGCCACCTGCTGGAGCACAGCGCTGAACTGCGCGGCAAGATCGAGGCCGACGGCGGTCAGGTTCGCTACTCCGCATATGGCTACCATGGCACCCGCGTTCTGATCGGTGGCGAGTACCGCTGGCAGACCTACACCAGCTACACCCAGGGCTACGCCAAAATGCGCCTAGAGCAGTTCGCCCAAACGGCATGGGACAACGGCGTAAAGGCCACCGTCTACAACTGCCCGGAAATCCGCACCAACTCTTCGGATGTGTTTGCGGGCATCGAACTGTCCCTGCTGCCTTTGCTGGAAGCGCTGCGCCATGAAGGCGGTGGTGCCTGGGTCGACGCGCTCTGGGCGGAATGCCAAGCCCTGCTGAAAGACGACGTGTCTTTGGAAAGCGTGCTAAAGACCGTGCAAGACTACCAACAAAGCGATGCCATGCAGCCGTTCTATAACTTCACTGCTTGGCCCATGGCCAACTCCGCCGATCAGGTCGACATGACTGTGGGCACCTCGCAAGACATCGTGGCGCTGCACAGCAACCGCAAAGTGCTCGTGAGTGACGTGCTCAGCCAGCATGTTGTGAACGCCACCGGCGCGCTGATCTTTGGCTCTTCCGGCGCACCGGATGGCCCGGTTCTGTGGCTCGATCACGATATGGTTGCCCAGCACCTGATCAAAGCGAACTGATCTCCCCCCACTGATTTCCGAAAAGCCCCGACGCGCTGCGTCGGGGCTTTTTGTTTTGGGACAACACCTTAGAAAGCGCCCACGCCTCACGACCAGATCAAGGTTAACTTTTAGAAGTGTTAACCAACGGTTACCGCCCCCGCTTCCAGACATATCTCGGAAAAGGTAGGTCAAATTATTACCAAATGATTAACGACCGCACGCAGGGACACGAGGGACAGGCCATGAACAACGACATCGCACAGGCCTATGAACTGTTGGGTGTGACCCCTGATGTGTCTGACAAGGAGATGCGGTCTGCCTGGCGCAAACTGGTGCGCAGCTACCATCCGGATTTGGCCCGCACCGATCCAGAGGAAGCCTCGCGCCGCATGGGCGAAATCAACGCGGCCTATGACGCCGTTGCCCATCACCGCCTGCAAAAAGACAAAAAGCCTAGCGCAAAAGCACGCCGACAAAGCCCTCGCGCACCCCGTCGCCCCCCCCGCGCCAAAACGGACACACACCGCTCACAGCGTTCTGAAAACACGCAGCGCGAAACCAAGCAGGACCAAACTCGCGAGACCCTGCCCAAACGCCGCACCTACCGCAGCCCACAGGAACAACGCTTGGTCGACGCCGCCTGTGCCGTGTTTGAAGACACCCGGCGCCACCTCAACGCAGCCGCCCGTCCCCATGCGTTCTCTGCCTTTCGGTAACTCAACGCAAATGTCTGCCGACGCAGCTAAAAGCCTTTCGGCATTGCCGAATTTACAAACCACTTGACTCGAAGCGTTCAGTGTTTTCAAAAATGTCCAACATTTTGAGTTTTGGACAACACAATGATCCTTCGGCGCGACACCAAAGAAGACGACACCGTCATCGCGATGCTGGCAGCTGCGTTGCGCCGCGACATCTCCTTTGGCGCTTTGTTGCCGGATCAAAAGCTGAAACTGCAAAACCTGCGGGCGCGTTATGGCGGGTCCAACCACTCGATGCGCGAGACGCTGCGGCTGCTCACGGCGGAGGGTTTGGTGGAGGCCACCTCGCAACGTGGCTTCCGCGTGGCCTCTGCCACCGAGGACGATGTGCGCGACATTCTGATGGTGCGCACCGAGATCGAGAAACTGGCTTTGGGACTGGCATTAGAACACGGAGATGTGGCCTGGGAAGGCCGTGTGATCGCCGCACATCACGCGCTGCGCAAAGCCGAAACAACGCTTACCGAGACCACAGATGACTTAACCGCCATGGAGTGGGACGAAGCCTGCCGCGCGTTTTCCTACGCCCTGATTGACGCCTGCGGCAGCCCGCGCCTGATCGATCTGCAACGCAAGCTTTACAACCAAAGCCGACGCTTCCGGCTGGCGCTGTTGCGCGAGGGTCGGCTCGACTTTGACGATCGCTGTGTTCGACAACAGACACTTGTGGATGCGGTTCTGACCCGCGACTGCAAGACTGCTCTTGCGGCTTTAGAAGACGACATCAAATCGGAATTACATCCGGACATTTAGCACAGATCATTGGGAGGATAACGTGATCAAACTTTCGCGCCGTAAGGCAATGGCCCTGATGGGCGGCACCGTGGCAGCCAGCGGCCTCGCCGCGCCAGCTCTGGCCATGAACAAGAAAATCAAAGTGGGCGCGCTGCGCTTCACATCCCACTCCGGCAACTTCGTGGCCTTTGAGCGCGGCTATTTTGCCGAGGCCGGTCTGGACGTGGAGTTCGAATTCTTCCAGGCGGCCCAGCCTATGGCCGTGGCGATTGCCAGCGGAGACATCGACTACGCCGTAACCGCGATTTCCGGCGGCCTCATCAGCCTCGCAGACAAAGGCGCGATCAAGGTTATTGGCGGTGCGCTGCAAGAAGAAGCAGGCATTGACGGTCAGAAATACCTGATCTCCGACGCGTCTTATCAGGCTGGCATCCAGAGCCTGAAAGATCTGAATGGCAAGAAATACGCCATCACCCAGGCTGGTTCATCCTTCCACTACATGGGCGCCAAGATGGCCGCAGCCGAAGGCATCGAGCTGAGCTACACGCCGCTGCAAAAAGTCGGGGCGATCATTGGCGCAATGAAGTCCGGCCAGGTTGATGGCTGGTCCATTGTGCCCCATATCGCCAAGCCACTGGCCAAAGCCGGCGCATGGCACATCGTGGGCAATGTGGCGGACTATATTCCAGACTATCAGGTCACAACGGTTTTCACCTCCGCCAACAACGCCGCCAATGAGCGTGGCCAGACCGAGAGTTTCCTGGCCGGATTCTCCAAAGGTGTGGATGACTATGCGGCGGCGATGATTGACGGCACCGCCGATCAGGACGAAATGGTCGATCTGATCCATAAGTATGTCTACACAGACCGCGAACGCGCCAAGGCCGCAGGCTCTATCATCAATGGCACCATGCGTATCAGCTCCGGTGCGGCATTGAACCTGGGCTCCGTTCAGGATCAGCTGAGCTGGTTCCAATCCGAAGGCCTGGTGGGCAAAGACATCACGCTCGACACCCTTGTGGACAGCTCCTACGTAAAAACCATCGGCGGCTAAAACCGCTCTCTGGAGGGGCGGTCCAAACTGCCCCGCCGCAGACTATTTGAGGCAGACAATGGACATCAGGCTTGAGGGCATTGGCCATTCCTACGATGATTTTGAGGTGATGCGCGACATCACCCTCGACATCCCCAACCAACAGATCATCTGTATCGTTGGCCCGTCGGGATGCGGAAAATCGACGTTGTTGCGGTTCATTGGTGGATTAGAACGCCCGCAGCGCGGCCAGGTGCTGCAAGTTGGCGATGCGCCCAAAGACTGTCTCAACCCGCTGACCTATATTTTTCAGGATTTTGCTCTGCTGCCGTGGCGCACCGTCAAGGGCAACATCTCGCTTGTGCTGGAGGATCATGGCATTCGCAGCGCAGCGGCGCGGGAGATCATTGACGATGTGCTCGCCCGTACCAGGCTGACAGATTTTGCCAAAGCTCTGCCAAAACAACTGTCCGGCGGCATGAAACAACGTGTTGCCATTGCCCGCGCCTTGGCTGTGAAGCCTGCGGTGATGTTGATGGATGAGCCTTTGTCTGCGCTGGACAGCCAGACACGCGAGCTTTTGATGGATGATCTGGTGAACCTCTGGTCGCGCCAGCCGTTCACGGCGGTCTATGTCACTCACAACCTGGCCGAAGCCGTGCGTTTGGGACACAAAGTGGTTGTCCTGTCACGCCGCCCGGGACAAATCCGGGAGATCGTCGAGATCGACAAGCCACTGTCCGAGCGCGCCTTTGGCGATGCGGATTTGGACGCTTATCAAAAACGGCTGTGGAACCTGATGCGTGACGAAGCCCGCGCGGCAGATGAGGAGCTTCTGCATGTCTGATACCTCCAAACGCACAGTTGCGTTCCGCGGCGGCGGATTTGCTCCCAAACCCCAAGCCTGGATTGGCGTGATGGTATTTGTAGTCCTCATCCTGGTGGCGGAATGGGGCACCCGCGCAGGCTGGATCTCCGCACTGACACTGCCAAAACCGTCCGACGTTCTGGAAACCTTCCGCCAACTCTACTCCAGTGGCTTGCTGTTTCAGCACCTTGGCCCATCTTTGGCCCGTCTCGCAGTGGGTGCCACCCTGGGGGTTAGCATTGGCATCTCGGTTGGCGTCTTGATCGGGCTGTTTTCCTACATCCGCTCCGGCCTTGTGCCAGTGATCGCGGCCATTTTTCCGATCCCGAAAATCGCGTTGCTGCCATTGTTTGTCATTTGGTTTGGCATTGGCGAAGGCTCCAAATACGCGCTCATCGCTTTTGGCACCTTCACCCCAACCGTCGTGGCCACCTATGGCGCAGTGGACAACGTGGACCGCACGCTGATCCGCATGGGACAGAGCTTTGGCCTGTCGTGGTGGTCGATTGTGCGCAAGATCATTTTGCCCGGCGCTTTGCCCGGTATTCTGTCAGGCCTGCGCATCAGCCTGTCGATTGCGATTATCCTGCTGGTCGCCGCCGAAATGCTCGGCGCGCAATATGGCATCGGCGCCTATATCCTGGAAGCCGGCTCGCTATATGATCTGGAGCGTCTGTTTGCCGGGGTAGTGATCCTGTCGTTGCTCGGCGTTGTGGTCAGCGCGGTCATCAGCTTCATCGAACGGCGCATGTTGGGATGGCGATCTTAAAGTCTTGTCATGCGTGAATTTGCCGGAAGGTCTGTGTGCCCTATCTTCCGGTTTCATAGCGCATGCATAGATTGCCCCCGCACGGCAGCTTTCGCAAAATCGGTTACCCTTGAGCCCTACCGTGAAGTGAGAGAATTTCCCGTATGTTTTTGCCCAGCCCCGCAGGTATTTTCCGCCGCTATTAGAAACACTTCGGCGTCCACAAACTCTAAAAAGCTCTTGCTCTTGCAGCACTCACACTGACATGGGCCACACTCCAAAACAGCTTCTGCGCTTTTATACCCCCATCCTCTCGACCTGAAGCGCTGCCAAGGTCTGGAGCAGACTATTCTTGTCGATGGGCTTAGAAAGAAAATGATCCATTCCGGCAGACAGACACGCCTTGCGGTCGCTTTCAAACGCATTGGCCGTCAGGGCGACAATCGTCGGCTGCCCAATTCCCAAGGCGCGGATCTCCCGCGTCGCAGACACCCCATCCAGTTCCGGCATGGACATATCCATCAGCACAATGTCGGGCTGCACGTCCCGACACAAATCCACTGCCTTACGGCCGTCTTCCGCTTCGACAAGCTCCAGGGGTTGGTCGCTCAGGTATTTGCGGATCAACAGGCGATTCACCTTATTGTCCTCCGCCAACAGAACCACACAGGGTGAAAGTTGTGTTGTCGCGCGGGAATGCTCTTTGGTCACCAGAGACAGACTTGGCTCCTGCGCAGGCGCCAAGGGCAGCTGCACAGTGAAACAACAGCCATTACCCAATTCAGACCGCAACGTGATATCGCCCCCCATACGCTCCGCCAAAGCCTTGGAAATGGTGAGCCCCAGTCCGGTCCCACCATAGGCACGCGTCGTGGCTGTGTCGGCTTGAGAAAAGCGATCAAAAACATGGCTGGCATGTTCCTCGGAAATGCCAATCCCGGTGTCCTCCACCGCAATACTGAGAAGGTACGGATCCCCATCAGCAGCCGAGGCACGCACCGTCACAGCCCCTTCGGACGTGAACTTCACGGCATTTCCAACCAGGTTCACCAAAATTTGGCGCAGTCGCCCATCGTCCCCATGCGCCCAGCGCGGCAAGTCCTCGGCATAGGTCACCGTCAGCGAAATCCCCTTTTCTTTCGCTTTGGGACGCAGCAAGTCCACCGACGCCTCAACGCAACTGCGCGGATCAAAATCAGCGCCTGCGATCTCGACCGCGCCCGTCTCAAGCCGTGACAGATCCAGAATGTCATTGATGATTTTTAACAAGGCATTGGACGAGCTGCGGACAACGTCTACATAGGCTTGCTCTTCTGCCCCCAATTCGCTTTCCGCCAGGAGGTCTGCCATTCCCATGATCCCGTTCATCGGGGTCCGGATTTCATGACTCATGTTGGCAAGAAACTCAGACTTCGCACGATCCGCCTGCTCCGCTGCGCGCTTCGCGTCAGCCAACTCACGCGCATGCGCCTTAGTATGGGTAATGTCACGCTCAACACCGACAATAAACTCAACTGCGCCTGTATCATCCAGAACCGGCACCACATTGACCTCCACCCAAAACGGCGCGCCAGATTTGGTGTAGCTCAGGACTTCCGTGTAATATTCTTCGCCACGCTTGATATGATCCCGGATCTTCGCGACGGTGCCAAAGTCTGTGTCCGGCCCGTTCAAAAGCTCACCAGGTGTCGCTCCAATCGCCTCATCCGCGCGGTAGCCTGTCATCCGTGAGAAACCGTCATTCACCCAAAGAATTTCGCTCTTGGCATTGCTCAGAATGATGCTGTCAGAGGCGTGTTTGGCGACCAATGACAACCGGTAAAGCTCCTCCTGATTGCTTTGGAGGTCCTCATGCGCCTGCTCCAGAGCACGCTTTCCGTGCTCCAATTCGCGCTGCTTGTCTTCCACAAGCCGCTCCCGCCTTTTGAGCGCAACCCGGCCACGCGCGTTCTGGTGAAGCGAGTAGACCGCTATGGCAAAGATCACGCAGAAACACACGATCAAGAAGGGAGTCGACGCCACCAGGATTTCCATCGACTGGCTCATGGGTTGCCAAACAAGATACCCCGCGACCGTGTCTTCGTCACTGTATAACGGAACGCTGTTCTGATCGGTTGGTTCTGTGCGGATGAACTCCAAATCGGAGACGGGCAAATCCCGCAGCACGTGGCTCAAGTAGTCCGCGTCTATGCAATACACCGCGACAAGAATATGCGGCGCCTGTGCTGTCAGCGCGATTCCTCCGGGGTCTGGCACAATCGCAAAGGATGCCGCCAAGGCGACTTCCTCCCCAAACGTCACCACCTCAATATTGGACAGCGCGGGGAAATGGCCGGAGAAGCTCCCGGTTTCTGGCAGGCTCTGGGCGGCCACAAAAAAAATTGTCTCGGATGTCGGCGAAGGTCCGCTTTTTGCTCATCAACCTTTGGACATCGGCAGCGCTCCAGCTTTCCTCCTGTGGAATGTTCTCAAAAACAATCTCTCCGTTGGGCGCCATCAGGAACGTGCCATTATAGTTGGAATCCCGCGCCAACTCCTCGCCAAACCGGGTCTCAACCCAGGCCTGTGAAAACGACTGGTCAATATTCTGATATGCCGCATTGGACGCTGCATAGCGTTCAATTTCGGAAAGGCGCTGCTGCTTGTGGGCGTTGAACGTGTTTTGCACGGTGACCGCTTCCCGCTTCAGCGCTTCAGTTTCCGCCTCCCAAAGCCGACCAAACACAGAGCCAAACGCGGTGACAAGCACCAGAAAGCACGCTAGAACCACCAACCCAATCGAAGAGCGAAAGGGCGTGGTTATCGTAGCCAAAATTCCCAATTTCTGCCCTCTAGACACATTGCTTTTTCAAGTCGTGCGGACTTCTCTCCTACAATTCAATTGTTCCTGACTGGTTAATTGCGCACCACTTTAACGGGGCCATCTCCGATCAAGTCACACGCCTAAAGATAAAGACCACACCTACAAGACCCATCTCCGGATCCTGCCCACCGACATTGTTCCTTCATAGCGCAATGGAACAGACACGGGTGTCCTGTTTTGGGATATTTGCACATGACTGTGCACTGGCGCTTCACAACGGTTTCCCTATCGACATCAGCCGTCGACGGTTCACCGCGCGTTGGCACGGTCATGTACGGGGATTCCAACTGAACACCAGTAAGGCGGGAAAGCGTCAAACAGCTTCGGGGTTCGCCACTTTTTCGCAAACTCTGGCGTTGCGAAGTGCCGTCCCTGAGTTGCCCAAAATTCGGGGTGACGGCGCACCGCAACCATCGTGATCGCGATGCGCCGATAGCCTAGACGAAAGACACGCCGTTTTCGCTCATTGGCAGCTCGGCCACCTGAACATCCAGCTGTGCAATGGCATTTGCCAACGCGGGCGCCGATGGCGGTGTCCCTGGCTCACCAATGCCTGTGGGCGCTTCGGCAGAGGCCACAATATGCGTCTCAATCGCCTTGATGTCGGAAATCCGCAGCGGTTCGTAATCCGGGAAATTGGATTGCTCCACCGCCCCGCCGTCCAGCGTGATCTGGTCCCGCATCGCGTGCCCAATGCCGTAGCCAATGGCGCCTTCGGTCTGCGCCCGGATCACATCCGGGTTCACCGCAATGCCGCAATCAACCGCTGCCGTGACCTTCTCAATCTGGATGCCATCCGCAGGCGTGCCTGACACTTCGACCACCTCCGCCACAAAAGACCCAAAGGACTTGTGCACCGCGATGCCCTGCACGTTGCCTGCCGCCGGATTGCCCCAGTTGCCTTTCTCGGCGGCGAGCTTCAAAACGCCCGCCTTGCGCTGCGCGTCTTTGTCACCACCTTCCAGATAAGCCAACCGGAATTCCACCGGATCGCGCCCTGCCGCCTTGGCGGCCATATCCATCATGACTTCCATCACATAGGCGGTGTGCGTGTGCCCCACTGAGCGCCACCACAAAACAGACGTGGCCTTCTCGGTGTCGGTCAAACCAACCGCCATGTTCGGAATGACATAAGGGCTGTCAGCCAGACCTTCGACCGTGGAATGGTCCACGCCATCCTTGACCGAAAACGCCTCAAACGCCGTGCCTTTCATGATCGACTGACCTGCCACCTGATGTTCCCAGGCGGCAATCTTACCGTCAGCATCTAGACCTACGCGCACCTTGTGCCCCGTCGCTGGCCGATAGTATCCGCCTCGAATGTCGTCTTCACGATCCCAAACCAGTTTCACCGGACGAGACCGGTCGGTCATCACAAAGGCCAAGCCCGCTTCCACCTGATAATCCGCATCCGGCGTTGCCCGACGCCCAAAAGACCCACCTGTCAGCATGGTTTTGATGTGGATCTTTTCCGCTGGCAGACCAAAGATTTGCTGATACGCCATATGTGGCCCGGTCGGCATCTGCGCCCCGTCATGCAGGACAATGTCGCCCTCTGCTGTCTGCTCGATCGTACAGTTCATCGGCTCCATTGGCGCATGGGCCAGCAGCGGGAAATAGAAAGCTTTCTCCACCACCTGAGCCGCCCCATCCACTGCCGAGCTGATGGCAGGTGTATCCGCCTTGTTCACATTGTAGACCGGCGCGGCCTCCAAGGCGGCCATGATTTCATCGCGGATTTCCTGCGAAGAGCGCGTCTCGGCTGCAGACATATCCCAGTCCACCTCGATCGCCGCGCGCGCTTGCATCGCCGCCCAAGTGTTTTCCGCGTAGACCGCCACACCATGTTTGGTCGGCAGCGGCATCGCCATGATGAAGCCTTTTACATCCTTGGCCGCGCTGTCATCAAACCCGGCAACCACGCCGCCCCGTTGAGGTGTGCGCTTGATCATCACCACCATCTGATTGGGCAGGTGCACGTCCATGCCAAACTTGGCCTGGCCATTGACTTTGATCGGGCTGTCCAAACGCCGCGTCGCTTCGTTTCCGATGATCTTCCACTCGGTTTGGTCCCGCAAACGCGGTGTTTCAGATGGCGCAATCTCTGCCGCCGCGGCCACAAACTCACCTAGTGGGGCAGATTGACCACCTCCGGTGACCATGCCCTCTTGGATGTCCAAACCCGCGGCATCCACGCCCCAAGCTTGCGCCGCCGCCTTGATCAGCATCTCACGCGCATTTGCGCCTGCGGTGCGGTACTGCATCCAGGAGTTGGCCATGGCGGTCGAGCCACCAGTGCCCTGAAACGGTCCAAAGAACAGGTTGTTATAGACCTGAGGATCAGAGGGGGCGAACTCATAGCCAATCTGCGCCATGGTCACACCAAGCTCTTCGGCTATCAACGTCGACAGACCAGTGGCAGGCCCCTGCCCCTTCTCGAAATGTTTGATTATGGCAATCACATTGCCATCGCTGTCGATCTTCACAAACGGGTTGAGCATCGCATCCGAAGATCCAGCAGCGGCCGCGCCATCCGGCGTGGCCCCGACATACAACACAGCGGCGGCGGCAGCGGCAGATTTCAGAAATCCGCGACGGGAAATATTGGCAGTCATATCTCTCAAGCCTCCAGAATTTCAGACGCGCGCAGAACGCCCGCGCGGATACGTTGATAGGTGGCACAGCGGCAGGCATTACCGTACATATATTCGTCCACCTCTTCAGCGGTCGGGGTCGCATTTTCACGCAACAGACCAACCGCACTCATGATCTGCCCGGACTGGCAATAACCGCACTGCACCACATCCAGCTCGCGCCAGGCCTGCTGCACTGCCGCGCCCACCTTGTCCTCTTCCATCTTCTCGATGGTGGTGATCTCCGCCCCTTCGACGTCTTCAATATACGTCTGACAAGAGCGCACCGGCTCGCCGTCCATATGCACCGTGCAGGCGCCGCAGGACGCAACCCCGCACCCAAATTTTGTGCCGGTGAGCTTCAACTCATCCCGGATCACCCACAACAGCGGTGTGCCCGGTTCGGCCTCAACCGTATGGGTCTCCCCGTTCAACTTTAGTGAAATTGCCATGGCTATAGGTCTCCCTGTTCGCTACAAAAGCTGTTTTTGTCTCCCCTACTAAGCGGCATTGCTTCTAGGGTGAGGTCGGCCCGATCCAAAAATTGATGGTCTCGAGCCAAAGTTTTAGTTGCGATCCAATGGTATCAATTACGTTGGAAGGCCACTTTTGGACCAGCGGCCAGCCCACCCATTGGGCTCAAAGTCCAAGCTGCGCTTTCAACCCGCCAATGAAGGTCGCATCGTCAAGCGCTTTACGGTTGTTGAGCAACTCAACCGCATCTGCACCAGCCCGGTATCGCAACGTATCGGTCCCATCCGTCACGGCATCCCAAATCACCTCAGCCACCACATTAGGTTGCGAGGCATTGGCCGTCATTTCTTCACTACCCCACGTGCTGAACAACGCCTGCACAACCGGTTGATATTCGGCCATGCTCTCATCATTCACAAAGTCAAACGACCGGCCGCCAAAATCAGTAGCAATCATTCCTGGCTCGACAATTTTGACTTTGATGCCTGCCGCCTCGAGTTCAAAATGCAGAGCTTCGGAAATCCCTTCCACCGCAAATTTTGTGCCGTGATACAGTGCGCCAAGTGGAAATGTTATTTGCCCCCCAATTGAAGACACATTGACAATGGTGCCCGCCCCATTGCTCCGCATATGTGGCAACACCCCCTTGGTGGTCTCAATCAAACCAATCACATTGGTATCAAATTGACGCCGAACGCGCTCCATTGGAAACGCCTCCAAGGGCCCATAGGCGCCATAACCGGCATTGTTCAACAGCACATCCATTCTGCCAAATCGCGTCACGCCAGCAGCCACTGCCGCTTCGATGGATGTTGCGTCGGTCACATCCAGCCGCGTCACCAAAGTGTTATCAAGCGACGTCAACTCTTCTTCTTTTTCTGGTGCGCGCATGGTCGCAACCACATTCCACCCACGCGCCGCAAAAAGCTTCGCAGTTTCTTTGCCGATCCCGGAAGACGCTCCGGTAATGAGAATTGTCTGAGGCATGTTAGGACTCCTTGTTTGTCCTACCTCAACCTAACCCGCCGGTGCCCAACCGCCGTGCCTGATCCTCCAAATGATCTGCCCAATTCTCCAGACTGACATCTTTGTGAATGCCAGCCCGACACCAAACCACTATATTCTCAAGGCAAGGGAGGCCGCTGCATGATACCTAAAAATCTGATCGCTGACGTGTTTGATCTGGTCAAAAAAACCGGAACGGTGGGCACAGGATGCGCCACGGGTGTGGACGGTCTGTTCGCCTTTGCCCAAACCGAAACCACCGCATGCGCCGCCTCGTTTTACGAACCCATCATGTGTCTCGTGCTGCAGGGCGCCAAAGAAGCTCACTTAAACGGGCGCGTTGTCCGCTACAGCGCTGGGGACACGCTCATCGTTAGCCACGCTATCCCCGTTGACTCCGCGATCATGCAAGCCAGCCCCGATGCGCCTTATACAGCGCTGGCATTGCGTTTGGACCTCGCGATGGCGCGCAGCATGCAAGACGAATTGGCCGATTTCGAAAGCTCCGACAGCGCCCATTCCCTCAACGTAGCCGCCTCCGACGACGCCTTGATTGATGCCATACACCGCTTGTTCAACCTATCCAAAGATCCGGTCGAAGCCCGCACTCTCGCGCCCCTGGTGCTGCGTGAAATCCACTTCCGCCTGCTGCGTGCCCAACATGGCGGCATGCTGCGGCAATTGCTCAACCAAGACAGCCCCGCCAGCCGCATTGCCCAGGTCATCGCGACCATGCGGGCAAACTTCAAATCAAGCCTGCCGGTGGCTGACCTCGCCTCCGACTGCGGCATGAGCCTGTCTGCCTTCCACGAACACTTTCGCTCTGTAACAGCCACAACCCCATTGCAGTATCAAAAAGATCTCCGCCTTCTTGAGGCACGCCGACTGCTGGTGTCCGAAAACCTGTCAGTGGCATCCGCCGCTTATGAAGTGGGCTATGAAAGCCCAACCCAATTCAGCCGCGAGTTTTCCCGCAAATTTGGCAGTCCACCCAGCATGCAAAAGCCGGTCCAAACGCCAATCGCCGCAACCGCTTCCTGAAGGGGCACCACCAGGTCCTTGTGCGGTCAGCTGCAATCCGCCCTAATGCTCAGCAACGCGCCTTGATCCACGCGGCAGCCCCATCACAAACCTGTTCCAGCTGTTCTTCGTGGCTCAGACCGGTCACCCGCTTACGCGGTTTCAGATCATGGTCGCCATCTTGCACCCAAGCCATTTCAATTTGCTCTGATAACGCATAGCTCGCCACCTCCGCATCGGTTCCAAATGGATCGCGTGTGCCTTGGCAGATCAGTGACGGCGTTTGCAGCTCCGCCAGATGTGCGGTGCGTAGCTTTTCCGGCTTTCCTTGAGGATGAAATGGATAGCCAAGGCATAGGAGACCGCAAATATCACCAGCTTCAAACAACGCGTCAGCGACAAGGCTGGCAACCCGACCGCCCATAGACTTGCCGCCAATGAACAATGGACCGGCACAAGGCAGCGCCTGAACGACCGCACGGAACTCATCCTGCAACAGATCAACTTTCGGCGGCGACCGCTTGGGGCCGCCGCGGCGCCGCGCCGCCATATAGGCAAATTCAAACCGCGCCACCCGAACGCCCCGTCGCGCCAACCCGGTCGCAACCGTCGCCATGAAAGGCGCCTCCATGGTGGCACCCGCCCCATGCCCAAACAGAAACGTCGGCGCTAACGGGCCAGCCTCATCTATCAGAAATTCAATCTCAGCCATTGCCGCTCCAAAAACACAAAAGGCGCCCCACGGCGCCTTTCTTAATCAACTTTGTGTCCCGGCACTCAGTGGGTCCAGGCCCCGCGTCGGTTGGTGGCAAAGTTCTCGCCATAGCCGCCCTGACGAATGTTGGCCTTGCGCTTGTGTGGCTCCAAAACCTGCACTTCGATGTCGTTTTCCCGTGCGTAGGTCACAGCCGCTTCTTTGCTGTCAAACTTCAGGCGCACCTGGCTTTGCGTGTCCCCCGAGCCGGTCCAGCCCATCAGCGGATCAATATCCTTGGCTTCCGACGGACCATATTCCAACACCCACTGGTGGGTTTTGGCGGTTCCCGACGACATCGCCGTGCGGGCTGGCTGATAGATACGCGCAATCATGGGGCACTCCTTGGCTTGCCGCTTTATCTCGGATTCTCACCGTTCGGGCAAGAGGCCAAACACGGACAAACCGCCGCAAAAGCGCGGCAAATCACCAATCAAAGGGGGAGTAAGCTTGCAAGCAGCCCAGGTTCCGGACCAAGCCGCGGGGAGCGAGGGGTGTAGGTGCAGTTTGGACTGGCGACCTCAGCGGGCTGCTTGCTGAATTGACCATAGCGAGGATGCCAATCATTTGGCAAGTGCAACATATATTTAATTTCCCAAATAGCAGGAATTTTGTTCTAAAATTACCAAAGCACCCACAATTTCTTACCAAAAGCGGCGTACCGACACCTTACCAAGGGTAAGTTTGCCCGCAACACGCGTATTTTCTTGGACCAAGCAGTCAGAAATTTCTGCACTTGCGAAGTATTTCTTGGCGCGGCGCAGCATCCTCTCACCCAAATCCCCGGACCCCATCTGCGCTTTCGCCCTTGCATAAGAACAAAAAGAGACCAAAATCGCGCAAACGACTCTTTCAACACGGGACGCCACGATGAGTGATGCCAGTAACCTGCCACAGATGGTCGATCGTGAGGCCAAACGCCGTCCCAAGCTGGAAGGCGGCAAGCGCATCGTCATGCACACCGAGTTTGAACCCGCAGGCGACCAGCCCACCGCCATCGCCGAACTCTCCTCAGGCGTGACCGACGGCGAGCGCAATCAGGTGCTGCTGGGCGCTACCGGCACCGGCAAAACCTTCACCATGGCCAAGGTGATTGAGGAGACCCAACGCCCGGCCATCATTCTCGCCCCCAACAAGACCCTCGCGGCCCAGCTCTACGGCGAGATGAAAGGCTTCTTCCCGGAAAACGCCGTCGAATACTTCGTCAGCTTCTATGACTACTACCAACCAGAAGCATACGTCCCGCGCTCTGACACCTTCATTGAGAAGGAAAGCCAGATCAACGAACAGATCGACCGCATGCGCCACTCCGCCACTCGGGCTTTGCTGGAACGCGACGACGTGATCATTGTGGCGTCTGTGTCTTGCATCTACGGCATCGGCTCGGTGGAAACCTACTCTGCCATGACGCTCGACCTGAAAGCAGGTGGCGAATACGACCAGCGCCAGGTGATCGCCGATCTTGTCGCCCAACAATACCGCCGCAACGACGCCGCCTTCCAACGTGGGTCCTTCAGGGTGCGCGGCGACAGTCTGGAAATCTTCCCCGCCCACCTCGAAGACCGCGCGTGGAAGCTCTCCTTCTTTGGCGAGGAACTCGAAAGCATCACCGAGTTTGACCCGCTCACCGGTGAGAAGACCGACACCTTTGAGCACATCCGCGTTTACGCCAACAGCCACTATGTGACACCCAAGCCAACCCTGAACCAAGCCATCATCAACATCAAAAAGGAGCTGCGCACGCGGCTTGACCAACTGGTGGACGAAGGCAAGCTTCTCGAAGCCCAGCGCTTGGAGCAGCGCACCAACTTCGACATCGAAATGCTCGAAGCGCAAGGCTTCTGCAACGGCATCGAAAACTATTCGCGCTATCTCACCGGCCGCGCGCCGGGCGAGCCGCCCCCCACCCTGTTTGAATTCATCCCCGACAACGCCATTGTCTTTGCCGATGAAAGCCACGTCTCCGTGCCGCAAATCGGCGGCATGTATCGCGGCGACTACCGCCGCAAGTTCACGCTGGCCGAACACGGCTTCCGCCTGCCGTCGTGCATGGACAACCGCCCGCTGAAATTCGAGGAATGGGACGCCATGCGCCCCCAGTCGGTCTTTGTCTCCGCCACCCCGGCGGCGTGGGAGATCGAGCAATCCGGCGGCGTCTTTGCCGAACAGGTCATCCGTCCCACAGGCCTGCTTGATCCCGAGGTCGAAATCCGCCCGGTAGAGATGCAAGTCGACGACCTGCTGGATGAAATCCGCAAAGTCACAGCAGAGGGCTTCCGCACGCTGGTCACGACATTGACCAAACGCATGGCCGAGGACCTCACCGAATACCTGCACGAACAGGGCATCAAAATCCGCTACATGCACAGCGACATCGACACGCTGGAGCGCATCGAAATCCTGCGCGACCTGCGCCTTGGCGCCTTTGACGTGCTGGTCGGCATCAACCTCCTGCGCGAGGGTCTCGACATTCCGGAATGTGGTCTGGTCGCCATTCTGGACGCCGACAAAGAGGGCTTCCTGCGCTCCGAAACCTCGCTCGTACAAACCATCGGCCGTGCGGCACGAAACGCCGAAGGCCGCGTGATCATGTACGCCGACCGCATGACCGGCTCCATGGAGCGCGCCATTGGCGAAACCAACCGCCGCCGCGCCAAACAGATCGCCTACAACGAAGAACACGGCATCACACCCGCCACGGTCAAAAAGAACGTCGAGGACGTTTTGGCTGGGCTTTATCAAGGCGACACAGACCAATCCCGCGTCACCGCCAAAATCGACAACCCGCTTGCGGGGGGCAACTTGGAGGCTGTGCTCAACGGGCTGCGCGAAGACATGCGCAAAGCCGCCGAGAACCTCGAATTCGAAGAAGCCGCCCGCCTGCGCGACGAGGTCAAACGTCTGGAAGCGGTGGACCTGGCCGTCGCCGACGACCCCATGGCGCGGCAGTACGCGATTAAGGCCGCCGAGGAGAAAGCCACCAAGAGCAAAGGCCGGTCAACGGCTGGACGTGCTGGGCAACGTGGTGGGAACACCAGAAGCAAACGCAACCGCTAACCCCGCCCCGGACCTGATCCGGGGCCTCGTACCAAGCGTGAAACTGTAGGGCCAGCGCCGGACCGGGGGCTGGCGCAAACAACGCCCCAAGTTGGCACTTTATGTCCGCCACGTGTCTCCCGCCCTGTCTAGCGAGCTCGACGCTTGCAAATGCGCCGGCCCATGGGGCCGGTCCGGCGCTGGCCCGGCGGCGCAAAGCGCCTTGTTCCGGGCCAATTGGAAAAGAATTATGTGAAAGTGACACCGGCCATCTATTTGCCTAGGCAGCGAACAAGACACATCATCCTGACGTGGATGTCTATTTGTTGCCGCGCCAGAAAGAATGGTCTTCGAAAATCACATCAACAACGCCGGCGTTTTCTACCCAAAGAAACCGATAGGTATGCGCAAAAAGGAGCGAAAAGACTGGAGGGGTCTGATTTCGAACAGCCCAGTACCACTGGCAATCCAGCTCAACACAGGCAGGATGAGCACCTAAATGATCCCTTAGAGTTTTGGAGGGAGAAGAGTAAATTGACACGCCGTAATGCCAATCATTTTCTTTCTGCTTCGCAACCGTAAACCCCTGAGCTTGCAAGAAATTCCTAAGTTCCTCTCCGTCGGCGCCGGTGTACCCATTTGTTACACTGAGCACCGCACGAGACGGAAAAACTTGCGCCTCTGCGACCGTACCAAAAGTAGCGATGACCACGACGCAAGCAGAAACCAATTTGATCGCAATATTCATACTGCACTTATCTCTCGTAACGCTCAGAAAGGGAACGGAGGATTTCCCAACTTCAATCCAAACTATTTCCGCGAATTTCGCCCCGTTATGAAACGCCGCGCCCGACCTTGGGAGGAAGCGAACGCGCCCTCCCGTCACGCCAGAGGCGTGCCGATCAAAAAAGCGGCGCACCTACGGTGCGACGGGGAGGTCGGGCACAGCATGATGCAAAGCATCATGCTTTTGTGATCTCGAGGGTGTCGACGACCGCCCACCTAACGCCCTACCCTCTCCCCATGCGCGCATTCCTAACAGCCCTCTTCCTCGCCTCCCCAGCCGCCGATTGGGAAGCCACAAGCTCTCCCATCTGCACCCTCACGCACGAAACCGCAGAGGCCCACATCCACCTCACTTACGACCCAGGCAAACCGCTCTACACCCTCGCGATCACCCAAAAGTCCGCACCATGGCACCCCACCCCATGGTTCGCCATGCGCTTCATCGGTCCCAATGAAACCGTGATCTCCACGCCTCAGCACGCACTGTCAGACAGCAACCAGACGCTCAATGTGGCGGACAGCGGCTTTGGCAATGTGCTCGACGGGTTACAATTCAACGCCACGGCGCTGGCCTTCACCGAAGCCCAAACCGTGACCATTCCCCTCGAAGGCGCAGCCCCAGAGGTGCAAAAGTTCCGCGCCTGCACCGCCGCGCAACTCAGCTGACATCTGCGCACAACCGGCGCATTTGCTGCTTCTCAACACAACCAAAGATGTCTAATCTCCCGACAGATTACACCATAACCTGTCGAGCCTTTCACTATGCACATTCTCATTGCCATTCTCACAGCTGTCGGCGGCGCCATCTGGTGGTGGGCGCGTATGAACCCGCGCGAAGCCATCGACACCGCATCTGATTTGGCCACCACGGCCATCAACGCCCCGCGTCGCATTGCATTCCGCCGCAAAACCGGACAGCACCCTGTGGAAGGCATTGACGACCCGCGCATCGCCATCTGCGCCATCGCGCAAGCCTTTCTGGAGGTCGACGGCCTGCCGACACAGGAAACCCGCGACCAACTGCATGTGCTTCTTCGCAAAAAGCTTCGCTGTTCCGAGGAAGAAGCCCATGAGATGGAGGTGCTTGGACGCTGGCTGATGACACAATGCGACGAGCCGATCTACGCCATTCCTCGACTCGGAAAGCGGCTTTACAAGTTGGATGACGGTCGCGCTTGGGACACGCTTCAAGATGTTCTGCAACCGCTGGTTCTGGGCGAGCTATCACAAGGCCAGATCAACGCCATTGATGATCTGCGGCTGGCCTTCAAAAAGTAGCGGTCTTGCGCGGGCCATCCAGAGACGCCCGCGCAACTCAGCTAGCCCTAGGCCTTATACCCTTCCGAGGCCGCATAATACGCGTTGAACCCTACCCGCTCGCGCACCTCTTCAAACGACATCAACCCGGACGTCTGCACCGTGTCGGCCTTCATCGCCGCCAGGGTTTCCACCATCTGCTGCATCACCGCCGACAACAGCGTCAGCGGATAGGCCGCAAGGTTGAACCCCATGTCCGCCAGCTCCGCATGGGACAGGATCGGCGTGTCGCCGCCCTCCAGCATATTGGCCATCAACAGCCCTGGCGTTTCCTCACAAATCTGGCGCATTTCCTCCACGCTCTGCGGTGCCTCGATAAAGATGATGTCCGCACCGAGCTCAAAGAACCGCTGCGCCCGCTCTATCGCCTCGCCCAGCCCATGGGCCTTGCGCGCGTCTGTGCGGGCCAGGATCAGCACGTCTTCTTCCTCCCGCGCGTCCACCGCCGCCTTGATGCGATCAAACGCCACCTCGCGCGCCACCACCGCCTTGCCCGGTGTGTGGCCACAGCGTTTTGGCGCCACCTGATCTTCAATCATCACCGCCGCCGCCCCGGCCCGCGCAAGGCCTTTAACGGTGCGGATCACATTCATCGCGTTGCCGTAGCCCGTGTCGCCATCGGCCACAAACGGCAGGCTGGTCGCCTCAGATATGTTGCGCACATGGTCCACCACCTCGCCATAGCTCATTAGCCCCAGATCCGGCATACCAATGCGCGAGGCCGAGGCGGCAAAGCCCGACATGAAGGTCATGTCAAACCCCGCCTGCTCGATCAGCTTGGCCGACAGCGCATCATAGCAACAAGGCGCCACCACCAGCTCTTTCTGTTCCAGCAGGGAGCGCAACCGCGCCGCCCGTAGGTTCCGCCCCTCATTGGGGGCAATCCGCACCGTGTTTTTCATCACCTTCGCCCTCCTACTTAGCGCGCCAATTCATAGGGGATGTAGAGCGCCAGATCGGGCCAGAACCACAACAGCACCGCCACCGCCAGCATGATACCCGCAAACGGCAGCGCGCCTTTCGCGACCTCCTGCAACCGCGCATTGGCCACCGCCTGAATGACAAACAGGTTCATCCCCACGGGCGGGGTGATCAGCGCAGTCTCAATCAGCACCACAAAGAAGATGCCAAACCAGATCGGATCAATCCCGATGTTGAGCACCGCTGGCAGCAGCACCGGCACCATAATGAGCAGCATCGACAGGCTTTCCAGGAAGAACCCCATGAACAGAAGCACCAGACCGACTGCGAGAATAAACAGGCTTGGGTTGGAGATGTTCTCTGTCAAAAACGCGCTGATCGACTGCGGGATCAGATAGAGCGTGATCGCGTAGGAAAACACCTTGGCCCCCGCCACGATGATCAACACCATCACCGACGTCCGCAAAGAGCCCTCGACGGCCTCACGCAACTTGGCAAAATCCATCCGCCCCATGGCGAAGGTCATGACCAAAGCGATCACAAAGCCCAGCCCTGCGCTTTCCGATGGCGTTGCAATGCCCGTGTAGATCGAGCCTACGATGGCCACTGCCAGCGCCACGGTTGGCAATGCCATCGCCGAGGTCCGCGCACGTGTGCCCCAATCAGCTTTGGCAATCGGCTGGTAGGCGCCGTAAAAGCGCGAAAACAACATGCCATAGACGATAAAGGCGGACGCCAGGAACAACCCCGGCCCAATCCCTGCAAGGAACAGCGTCGGGATCGAGCTTTCCGTCACCACGCCGTAAATGATCAGCGGGATCGACGGCGGGATCAAAATCCCCAAGGTGCCGCCCGCCGCCAACATGCCGTAAACAAATGGTTTGTCGTAGCCCCGCTTGGACATTTCGGGGATCGCCACGGTGCCAATCGTCGCCGCCGTCGCCACCGAAGAGCCGGAAATGGCGGAGAACAACGTGCAGGACAGGATCGTCGCCACACCCAGCCCGCCGGGCCAATGCCCCACCCAGCTTTGCACCGCCGCATAAAGGTCTCGCCCCACGCCGCCTTTGAGCAAGACATTGGACATCAACAAAAACATCGGCACGGCAAGCAGCTCAAAGCTGTCCATCGATCCGTGCAACCGCTGCGGCACCGCCACCAGCGGCAGCCCCTTAAGCCCCAACAGGATCACGCCCAGCCCGCCCAAAGCAAAGGCCACCGGCGTGCGCAACAACAACAGCGCCATCAGCGCCACAAGAATGAGAACCGCTTCCATCAGTGTGCGCCCCCCATCACGTCATCGCCGGGCAAAGGCTCGGCCCACACGCGATAAAGCTGCACCCCGCCCTGTAGCATCAACAACGCGCTGCCCACCCAAACCGGTGCATGGGTGATCATCTTTGGTGGTGCCAGATAGGTGTCCGTGGTGTGCCCCGCCATAGTGGCTTTCAGCCAAATCTGGAACCCGAAATAACACGCCGTGCCCGCAAAAATGAACAACACAACAATCGCCAAAGTCTCCGCCAGCCGACGCCAAATTGTGTTTGGATTACTCAACAGCACATCAATCGTGACCATCTCACGGTGCTTCAGCACATAGGCCGCGCCCAGGTACACCACCCAGACCTGCAACACTCGGCTGATCTCATCCACCCAAATGGTGGGCGCGTTAAAAACGTAACGCATAAGCACTTCAAACGTGATGAAAAAGCCGATGGCAAACAGGGTCCAGGCACAAAGCTTGCCTGTGAATTCAGTGATGCCATCAATGATCCGGATGATCATTGGCCACTCCTTGCTGTGATTTTCGCGGGTAAGAAAAAAGGGACACCATCCAATAGGACAGCGTCCCCCCAAAAGGCTTAGTTGGTCATTGCGCCTTTCACAGCCGCAACCGCCGCCGCACCGGTGTCGCCAGTTTCTTCAACAAAGCGGTCCACAACGCTCGCCGTCGCCGCAACCCAAGCCGCGCGCTGCTCATCGGACAGCTCAGTCACGGTCATGTTGGCCTTCATCTCGTCCACGGTGGCTGCCTCTTCAGCATAGATCTGGTCGCGCAACTTCTGCTCCACTTCCGCAGCGGCCGCGTCGATGATGGCTTTGTGCTCATCAGACAGACCTTCGTAGACGTCATTGTTGATCACCGCGACAAACTCGATCGCGCTGTCAAAGGTCAGGGTCATCTGATCCATCACTTCAAACAGCTTGCGGGATTTTACCGCAGACGCGCCGGTCATGCCCACATCAACAGCACCCTGCTGATACGCAAGGAACTGTTTGGAGCCGGACATCAGGGTTGGCGCACCGCCAAGTTCCTGCACGGTCCAGCCATGGACCTTACCGTAGGTACGGACTTTTTTGTCCGCAATATCAGCCGGTTCCACGATCGCTTCGCCGTTTGTCAGGTATACGTTGCGACCAAAAGCCTGCCACCACAGAATGCGGTTGTTGGTCTCTTTGAGGATCGCCGCGTCCAAAGTCGCGCGCATGTCGGAGCCCGGTGCCACGGCGGCACGAATGTGCGCCTCGTCGCTAAAGATAAACGGGATCGATACAACGTCCACCGCAGGAACGGACCCTGCAAAACGACCGATAAAAGCAGAGCCCGCTTCCACCGCACCGCTACCCACGGCACCTGGCACTTCTTTGTCCTTGAACAACTGTGCTGACGGGAACAGCTGCACCTTCAGATCGCCGCCGGACTTCTCCTCCACGATGCTAGCGAAATCCAACCAGTTTTTGCCCAAGGAATGTGTTTCCGGCAGCTGCAAAGTCACCCGGATGGTCTCTGCAAAGCTGGCAACTGGCGCAACGCTCACAAGCGCGGCTGTCGCGGCGGCTGCAATCCAATGTTTCATGACGTCCTCCCAAAATCGTACTTATGAGCGTTCAACCCTAGGGCGGCTTCCGGAAACCGGGTCACGATTTTGAAGTCCTGTTTCCGCTAACGCGCAACAGCGTTTCATTTTGCGCGCAAAAAGTAGGACCAAACGGTCAAATTTTATGCTGCAAGGAAATTTGCTTTCGTTGTATACAGTTACAACGGAGGAAGGGGACAGTTTTGGACGACGCCGACAAACGCATTTTGCGGGCCATTCAGGAACAACCAGAGCTTACAATGCGAGAGCTTGGCGAGGTTACCGGATTGAGCCACACACCCTGTTGGCGCCGTCTGAAACGGCTGCGCGAAGAAGGCTACATCACTGATAAACGGTACGTTTTGGATGCCCAGAAGCTTGGCTTTGACATCGTCGCCTTTTGTCTTGTGAAGCTGCAAGAACACACACAGGAGTCGCTGGAAGAATTTGAGGCCGCCATCGAATTTCTCCCGGAGGTGGTAGAGTGTTACTCCGCCACCGGCGATCAGGACTACATCCTCAAGGTGCTCGCGCTCAGCGTGCGGGACTACGAAGAAACCATCAAACAGCGGCTCCTGAAACTGCCGCACATTGGATCCATCCGCACCAGCCTCGCGTTAAACGAGATCAAGAACACGCCGGACGTGCCAGTCTGACCCACCAGCACGCCCACGCGATGCTCAACCTATCGCTGCACCCTGGCCACGCGCCACATTGCCCCGACACCACGCCAAGGCACGGTCGCTCAGAAACGGCCCCAGCTTCGCTTCCACCTCTTGGTGATAGCTGTCCAACCAGGCGACTTCCGCCGCCGTCAGCGCCTCAAACGCTAACATCTCCGTCATGATCGGTGCCCAGGTCAGATTGCGGAACCCAAAGAAGCCGTTGTCCTCTTCGACAATCTCAAACAAGTTCTCAATCCGGATGCCATAGAGCCCGGCCACATAGTGTCCCGGCTCAATCGACATCACCATGCCTGGCATCAAATCCACCGCACTGACTGGCTTGCCAATTCGCTGCGGATGCTCGTGCACCGACAGCCGATGCCCAATCCCGTGGCCCGTGCCGTGGTCATAATCCAACCCCAAATCCCACAGCGGTCGCCGGCAAATCGCATCAATATGATGCCCTTGCGTACCGCGCGGAAACTTCAACGTGGCCAGCGCATAAAACGCCTTGAACACTGCGGTGTAGGCTTGGTCGTACCCTTCAGGCCGCTGCCCAAAGGCAAAACTGCGAGTGATATCGGTGGTCCCGGTCTCATACTGCCCGCCACTGTCCAGCAGGTACGGCGCCTCCGGCAAAATCGCCGCATCGCGCGTCTCGGTAGTGGCGTAGTGGCACATCGCGGCATTGCCCCCTGCCGCCGAGATCGTATTGAAACTCTCGCTCAGGTAACTGCCACTGGCCTCGCGAAACGCATTCACCTGCGCCTCTGCCTCACTCTCCCGCAAAGGATCACCGTTGGCCACCCGCACAGGCACTGTTTCCGCCAACCAGGCCGAAAACTCAGTCACCGCCACACCGTCCTGAAGGTGACAGGCGCGCATGCCTTCCAGCTCCACCGCATTCTTCAACGCTTTGAGATGGGTCAGATAACTGGTCCGCCGTTCAATCTTGGCGCCAATCTTCTCCAGCGCCAGACACACCGCGACTGGTGAGAACTCCGGGTCTACCAGAACCCGCTGCCCGGTTTTCACCGAGGCGCGGATCGATGGCAAAAACCCATGTGGAGGCACCACCGAGATGCTCTCCGGCAGGCTGGCCACCAAATCATCCGGCAGCTTCTCCGGTTCCACAAACCAGGTCACCGCACCCGTATCTGCCACCAACATAAAGGACTGTGGAATTGGCAAAAACGGCACATCGTCCCCGCGCACATTCAGGCACCAGGCAATGTTGTCCGGCTGCGTCTCCACATGAAACTGCGCCCCTTGCTGCGCCATGAACGCTGTCAGATCCGCCACCTTCTCGCTGGCGGTTTTCCCGGCAAACTGCAACGGCATCGCGCTGACCTGCCCCATTGGCGATGGCGGCTGCGCATCCCAAATGAAATCCACCGGATTGTCATTCTGCGCCGCCAGCTGCACGCCGATCTCCGCAAGCGCCCCGGCAAAACGATCATGCCAACTGGGCGGCAAATGCATCGGATCAAACCCCACGCACCACCAATCCCCGGCCTTCTCCGACAACCACGCCTCCGGCGCTTCTTCAAACAAGTGGTGGAATGAAAACACCGCACCCAAGCACTCTTCCCGCACCTGCACGCTGTAGCGCCCATCCACAAACATCGCGACCTCATCCATGGTCACGATCGCCATGCCCGCCGACCCGGAAAACCCGGTCACATACCGCAACCGCTCATCATGCGGCGCGACATACTCGCCTTGGTGCGCGTCATATCTTGGCAGGATAAACGCATCCAACCCACGCAGACGCATTTCTGCGCGCAACGCCGACACCTGCGGCGGCACAGTCTCGATCCCACAATCAGGCATGTTGATTGATCTCCTCCGCATGATGACAGGCCACTTCGCCGCGTCCCTCCAAGGCCCGCAATGCCGGGATCACCGTCCGGCATTGGGCTGTCACATGGCGACAGCGCACGTGGAACGGACAGCCCGGCGGCACATTGAGAGGCGGCGGCAGCTCGCCCTCCAATTGGATCGCCGCGCCTTTGTCATCCGGGTCCAGCGACGGCGCCGCGCTCAGCAAGGCCTGCGAATAGGGATGTGACGGCGCAGAAAACAACGTCTCACTGTCGCCAATCTCCACAATCCGCCCCAGATAAATCACCGCCACACGGTTGGATACATGCCGCACCAATCTCAGATCATGCGCGACAAACAGAATGGTCAGATGCAACCGCTGCTGCAGCTCCAGCAATAGGTTCACCACCTGCGCCTGCACCGACACATCCAAAGCCGAGACCAGTTCATCCGCGATCAGCACCTCCGGCTCCACTGCCAAGGCCCGCGCAATCGCAATCCTCTGCCGCTGTCCGCCAGAGAACTCATGCGGCAGTTTCTCCGCTGCATCTTGCGGCAACCGCACCAAATCCAACAACTCTGCCACCCGCGGCGCAATCTCCGCCTCGGGCCGCATCTGGTGCACCCGCAGTGCTTCGGCCAGAATATCGCCGGTTGTCATACGTGGGTTCAGCGACGAATACGGGTCCTGAAACATCATCTGAACGCGCCGGTTGTAGCTGCGATCCTTGCGCGCCGCCGCGCCAAAGATGTTCTGTTCATCAAAGTGGATCTGCCCGCTGGTTGGCTCGTACAGCCGCACAATACAACGCGCCAAAGTCGACTTGCCACAACCGGACTCCCCTACCACACCAAGGGTCTCCCCCTGCTGCAACTCAAGGCTCACACCATTGAGCGCATTCACCGATTTCCCCGGCCTGCGCTGCACCACATCCAAAAGGCTGCGCGACACCGGAAACGACAAATGCAGGTCGTCGATTTTCATCACAGTCTGGGTCATGCGGCGTCTTCCTGTGTCGCGGGCAGTGGATGGAAACAGGCGGTCTGCCGCCCCGGCGCAATGTCCTGCAACGTGGGCCGCGCGGTCTGACAGGCTGGTCCAGCCGCCTGACAGCGCGGCGCAAAGGCACAGCCTTCCGGCAATGAAAACAGGCTCGGCGGCGTTCCCGGCACCGAATAGAGCTGCGCGCGCGGCGGCACATCCTGCGGCACTGACCGCATCAGGCCCTCGGTGTAGGGATGGCGCGGGGTTTGCAACACCTGCCGCACATCGCCCTGCTCCACCACCCGTCCGGCATACATCACCGACACCGTGTCACAGGTCTGCGCCACAACGCCAAGATCGTGCGTCACCAGCACCACTCCCATCGACATCTCATCCGCCAGCTTCAGGATCAGGTCCAAAATCTGTGCCTGAATGGTCACATCCAGCGCTGTGGTTGGCTCATCCGCCAGCAACAGCTTCGGGCTCGCCGCCAAGGCAATCGCAATCATCACCCGTTGGCGCATCCCACCGGAAAACTGGTGTGGGTACTCGCCAAGCCGAGAGGCCGCTGCGGGAATGCCCACGTGATCGAGCATCTCAATTGCCCGATCACGCCGCGCCCGCCGCCCCAGATCGGTGTGCGCCTTCAAGGTCTCCGTCAACTGTGTGCCCACCGTCAGCAGCGGATTGAGCGAGATCATCGGCTCCTGAAAAATCATCGCAATCTCGCGGCCGCGGATCTTGCGCAGCTGCCGTTCTGACATCGTGGTCAGCTCTTGCCCCTGCCAGCGCACGGACCCGCGCACCTCTCCATAGTGCCGCGCCAATCCCAGGATCGAGCGCAAAGTCACGCTCTTGCCGGAGCCACTTTCTCCCACAAGCCCCTGCACCTGACCTTTGCACAGCGCAAAGCTCACATCGCGCACCGCAGGGAGGTCGGTGCCGCCCCGGCTAAAGGTGGTGCAGAGGTTCTCTACTTCCAAAATCGGGTGATCTGTCATTGTCTTTCCCCTCACCCGCGTGGCCGCAACAGGTCCGCAAGACCGTCGCCAATCAACGAGAATCCAAGTCCCGTGATCACAATCGCAATCCCCGGCATCAGGCTCAGCCACCAGGCCGTGGTGATAAAGTTGCGCCCCTCAGCAATCAGCACGCCCCACTCGGCCTGCGGCGGCTGCGCCCCCAATCCAAGATAGCCGAGCGACGACCCCAGCAGGATCGCCAGCGCCATGTCGGTCATCCAATATACAATCACCGGCGTGATCGCATTGGGCAGCAAATGGCGGAAAATGATGCGCCGGTCGGAATAGCCCATGACAATCCCGGCGCTGGCGTAGTCATTGCCCATCTGCGCAATCACCTCAGCCCGCATCAGCCGCGCGTAATAGACCCAGCCCACCAGCGTGATCGCGATGTACATGTTGATAAGCCCCGGCCCCAACACGGCCACCACTGCAATGACCAGCACCAGAAACGGGAAGGTGATGATCGCATCCACCACGCGGCCAAAAATCATGTCGGCCACACCGCGATAATAGCCCACCAAGGCCCCGATAGTGACGCCAATGGTCAGGGCAAAGACCGTCGCCAAAATCGCCATCTGCATGTTCACCGTATAGGCGTGGATCACCCGCGACAGCGCGTCCCGTCCCAGCATGTCGGTGCCAAACGGATGCGCCCAGCTTGGGGGTTGCCGCACCGCCAGATAATCAATGAAGTTTGGATCATAGGGCGCAAAGAAGCTTGGAAAAAGCGCCAACAGGGTGGAAAACCCGATGATCACAGCCCCGATCAGAAACCCCGGCTAGCGCAGCGCCAGCTGTAGCCGCGACAGCGGCGCATCGGAGGATTTTGCAGAAGTCACAACAGCATCGCTCATGTCAGACGCATCCTTGGATCAAGCAGGCTTTGGAACAGATCGGTCAGCAGGAAGACAATCGACACCAGAATGGCAAAGGTTAGCGTCAGCCCCTGAATAAGCGGATAGTCCCGCGCAAAAATCGCTTCCAGCATTAGCCGCCCCAATCCGGGCACGGCAAATACGGTCTCGGTCACCAACGTGCCGCTCATCAGGTTGCCAATCGACAGGCCCAAAAGTGTGATGGTGGAAATCAGCGCGTTGCGCAGCACATGCCGCCCCAGGATCAGCCGATTGGGCAGCCCTTTGGCGCGGGCAAACTGCACATATTCCGCGTCCAGCACTTCGATGATCGAGGCCCGCAAATTGCGCATGATGATTGCGGAGGTGTAGAGCGCCACGGTCATCGACGGCAGGAACAGGTAGTAGAGCTGACCAAAGAAGCCGTCGCCGCTACCCCCCACCGGGAACCAGCGCAGCTGCGCCGCAAGGAAGGTCAGTAGGATCAACCCAATGTAAAACACCGGCATCGACAGTCCCACCTGAAACACCGTGCGGATTACTGTGTCTGGCCATTTGCCACGGTTGAGTGCGGCCACAAAAGCCAACGGCCCGGCAATCAGCAGCGACAAAGACACCGCAAAAAGCGCAAGGAACCCTGTGGTTGGCAACCGCTCAAGGATCACACTGGACACAGAGGTGCGCATCATGATCGACCGCCCAAGGTCGCCTTGCAAAGTGTTGGTGAAAAACAGCCAGAACTGCACCAGCAGCGGGTCATTTAAGCCAAGCTTTTCCCGGATGGCCGCCAAATCAGCGTCCGAGGCTTTGTCGCCCGCAATTGCGATGGCTGGGTCGCCCGGCAACAGCCGGACCAGAAGAAAAATGATGATCATCACAAGCACAAATGTGGGGACCATCAGCGCGAGGCGCTTCAGAACGTATTGCAGTCCGGCCATGGGTATTTTCCAATTGAAACACGCGCCGCAGGCCCTCGCCCGCGGCGCGCTGAGGTCTTACTTGCTCACAGTTGCGCGCGAGAAGATGTTGGCGCCGAGCGGGGTTTGCACGTAGCCGTCAACCGCTGTGGACACCGCCACCGCAAAAGGCGTCTCGTACATGAACAGCAACGGCGCAGCATCGGCGTAGATCGTCTGCATGTCCGCATATTGCTGCGCACGCGCGGCCTGATCCATCTCTTTGCCGGAGGCTTCAAACAACGCGTTGAACTTGTCGCTTTCCCAACCGGTGCCCACCGCGCTGCGGATCGGGGAATAGCCCAACCAACCGGTGACCTGGCTCGGATCGTTCACATCATCCACCCAGCCATAGGTGTGGATGTCAAACTCACCGGAGCGGTTCTTCGCGCTGCGGGTCGGCCCGTCGACCTGCTCCACAACCAGCTCAATGCCCAGCGGCGCCCACATCTGCTGAAGCGCAGCAAAGATGGTTGAGTCGTCCGCTGAGCCTGCCAGCGTGGTCAGCGTCACCTTGGTGCCCGGCTCGATCCCGGCCTCTTTCACCAGCGCCATGGCTTTGTCCATGTCGTAGGAATACAGATCCAGTTTGGACGCCAGACGCGTGGAAGACGACATCAGCGGCGCAGTCATCGGCTGACCTGCGCCTTGCAGCACCAGACCAATCAACGCGTCTTTGTTGGTGGCGTAGTTGATCGCCTGACGCACACGCACATCGTTGAGCGGGTTGGCCGAACCATCCGCACGAGTCTCGCGGGTGTTGATTGGCGAATAGATGATCCGCGTGGACGGGTAGAGGTTCATATTGATCGCCGGATCGGCGTCCAGTTCCGCCACACGGCTGAACGGTACAAACTCCACCGCGTCAACTTCGCCCGCCTGCAACTTCAGGATACGGGTCGCATCATCCGGGATGATCTCGAAATGCACCTTGTCCAGATAAGGCAGCGGCTTGCCGTCGGCGCCCATCTCCCAGTGGTGCTCGTTGGCGCAGAAGTCCATCGAGGCGCCCTGCTCAAAGCCACACATATAGAAAGCCCCGGACCCCACGCCGGCACCACCGGCGGCAAAGATGGCGGCGGATTTCTCTTGATCCGTTGCGCCTTCTGCTGCCTCAAACACGTCTTTGTTCACAATCGCGGTGTTGAACGTAGCCAGCATCGACAGAATGGTTGGATCCGGCTGGCTCAGGCTCACGGTGATTGTGTTGCCGTCCGCGGTCACGTCTGACACGCTGCCCAACATGCCGGACCACGGCCCCAAGTCACCATTGCGCGCCCGGTCCAATGAGAACAGCACGTCGTCCGCCTCCAGCGCCGAGCCATCGGCAAACTTCAGGCCCGACTGCAGCATCAGCGTGACGGTCTTGCCATCCTCTGAGACTTCAAAACTCTCCGCCAATCCGCCCACAATCGACTTCCCGTCATCAGACGAACGTAACAGCGTGTCAAACAGGCTGCCCACCATCCAGATGTCCGGGTTGCGGTCCGCGTAAATCGGATCAATCAGGCGCGAGCCGTCGTAGCGGGCAAAGTTCATTGTGCCGCCGCGTTCCTGCGCCGCCACCGGCGTCACAAGCGCGGTCGTTGCCGCCAAAGCCGCCGCCAAAAGGGTGCTGCGTGTCATGTCTATTTTCCTCCCTGGTCGAATCTCTTCGGTGACCGGGAGAATAGGCAGTTTTTGACATTTTGCTAAAACTTCTTTTAGCAAAGCTAAATTTTTGAAGCGGGAATTTCAGCTTAAATCCAAAAATTGGATACAATATACTGAAAACACTGCCCTTCTTTCCGCCATCCGCAAACTTAATTTTCTGCCGCTGTGCTCATTGGCGTGGTGCTGACCCACAACTCCACGGATTCCACGTCGCTCACGACACGCGAAAAATGCGGCTTTGCGGTGTTGTGGTGAATCACATCTCCCGGCCCCATGACAAACACTGCACCCTCCAAATGGTACTCAACCTCACCTGACAGCAGGTAGCAAAACACCTCTCCATCGTGGCACATTTTCTCGGATTCATGCCCCGGCGGACGGTGAATGATCTGCGAATGCATCAGCGCGCCAAGGAAGCCAGGTCCCAGTTTCTCATAAAAACGGCCCGCTGTGCCAAGCGCATAGGATTGTCGACGGTCTTTCTGGATAAACTCGGAGTAGGTCTCCGGCACGCTCAACAACTGCTCCACGCTGGTCTGCAACGCCGCCGCAATTGACATCAGCGAAGACAGCGACGGAGAGCTGATCCCACGCTCCACCTGCGAGATGAACCCAGTGGTCAGATCCGCCTCCTCCGCAACCGCATTCAACGTCTTGCCCAGCGCCTTGCGCCGCAACCGGATCGCCTGCCCCAGCTTCTCCGGCTGACCCTTCTGTTTTTTCTTTTTTGTTGTCGGGGAAGCCGCCATCACGATCTCCATTGAATATTCTGGGAAAACTGCGGCCACACCATATCAGCGAAAAAAGATATGTATACTAAAATGAAATTTAGCAAAACTGCAAAAGGAAGGCGGCGCTGCACGCTGGATATCCGATAACATCCCCCTGCTTTTGCCTGACGCGCGATACCCGCCACACCCTGCTCCGATCAAAGGAGCCCTTCATGCAATTTGCCTGCCCTGCCGCCCTGCTCGGCCTCACCCTTTTGACCGCCTGTGCCACCCCACTGGAGCGCTGCATCTCCACCGCGCAATCCGAGGTCGCTACCCTACGCCGCGCCATCACAACCGCCGAAGGCAATATCACCCTCGGCTACGCCATCCACCGCAGTTCCGAAAGCTATACTTATTATGACACCTGCTATGACAAAAAAGACCGCCCCTACAGCTGCCCGGAAACCCGCTACCGCACGGTAGAAACCCCGGTCGAAATCGACGTGGCGCAACAACGCCAACGCCTGAAAGCCCTGCGGCGGGACCTGCCCGCCGCCGAAGACCGCGCCCGCATGCAGGCACAGCATTGCACGGCCCTGCATCCACCAACCGGATAACAAAACCGCGTACTAAGAGATCTTAGAAGTCAAAAATATCGTCGAGGAAGCTGCTCATCTTTTTCTTCTTGCGCGGCTTGCCCTCATAGCGGCGCACATGGCCTTCGTCATAGCCACGCCCGTCATAGCCCCGCTGCGGCGCAGGCTGCACGTTCTCGGATGGGGGCGGGGGCGGCGGCGCGGCATAGGCACTTGCCCGCTCGATAATTTTATCCAGCTCCCCACGATCAAGCCACACGCCGCGACAGCTGGGACAATAATCAATCTCCACCCCGTTGCGGTCCGCAATCACCAGGGTTTCGCCGTCCACTGGACATTTCATCAAGCACGCTCCTCTTGTTTGATTGCTAAAAATCTAGGGTCCACTTCGCAAAATTCCAGTCTTCGCCACCGCGTTTCCCTCCACAACCAATCGATCTGCAGAACGGCATTCACAGCGCACAACACGCGAGCAGAAAAAATTGTCAATGTCTCCAGCGCCTTGCCTCTAAGAGACCACCAACCCAGAATTCCTGACAAAAATACTTGAAACGCATTACCTGAGTAAACTAGTCAACCTTTTGTTTTTAAACACTTTTTCCTTGAACCTGCCACCGACTCATCCTAAATAGGAGTCAACAGAGAGCGAGCCAGACCGGCCACTCACGTACGAAGCAAGCAATCAAGCAAGGCCCAGCCCACCGCCAGGTCCAGCCAGACAGCAAGCCACGCACGCAAGCAGACACGGTCCAGCTAGCTACACAATAACGGCGCCCAGGTTGATTCCAGGCGCCGTTTTTGTTGGTCTGCACCCTTTTGGCTCTTCTGAAAAACTGGCAACCTCGCACCATGACCAAATCCGACCCCATTCGTCCAACCGATGCTGACGCCCGCACCTTGGCCCGCGACCTTCTGTCCTCTGCCACTTACGCCGCGCTTGCCGTCACCGATCCCGCCACTGGCACCCCATCCGTGACCCGAGTGGCCCTCGCCACCGCGCCGGACGGCGCCCCGATAACATTGATCTCCGATCTGTCCAGCCACACTGGCGCGCTGCGCGCCGATGCGAACTGCGCTCTGTTGGTGGGGGAGCCTGGCGACAAAGGCGACCCGCTCACACACCCGCGGATGACCCTTCACGCAAAGGCATCATTTCTGGCAAAAGACAGTGAGGCACACACTCAAACCCGAGACCACTTCCTGTCACTGCGGCCCAAGGCCAAACTCTACGTCGACTTCCCCGATTTCTCTTTTGTGCGTTTTGACCTGTCTGGCGGCCTTTTGAATGGCGGTTTTGGCAAAGCCTTTCACCTGACATCTGAAGATGTGTTAGCGCCAACATCTTTCGCTTGACGCAAGGCAATGGCGCGCCCTACCGTCACGTCATGCCATTACACAGCTTAGATCACGCCAACATCGGCACCCAAAATCTCGACGTTATGATCCGCTTCTACGAAGAGGTTCTGGGCATGACCAATGGCCCCCGACCCGACTTCGGTTTTCCTGGCGCTTGGATGTACCTTGGCGACAAGGCGGTGGTGCATCTGGTGGGCTCAACAAAACCGCTGATTGCGGGTGGCCATGAGATCGCCCTGGAGCACGCCGCTTTTGCCGCCACTGACATGCCCGGCTTCCTCGAAGTGCTCAAAGCGCACGATCTGGACTATTACCTCGGCTTCCCGCCCGGCTTCCCAATTGTGCAGGTCAACATCCACGACCCGGACGGCAACCACCTGCACGTGGATTTCCACATCGACGAGCTGCCCAAAGAGCTGCGTCCCGCGACTTAAACCGCCAAAACGTTAACGGAGGCGCGGTCAAAACCGCACCTCCGTGAAACAGCCACAATACCGACGCAATACCGACGTCAAAATCCCCACCGAGATCCCCGCTGTTAACCTTTACTGCAGCAGCGCTTTGGACGCTTCCACCGCATCTGCAATTGGCGAGAAATACCGCACTTCAATCGACGACCCGCTGCGCATCACTTCCGCCGCCTTATCTGCGCCCGCCATATACAGCTGGATCGCCTGCGGCATAGACTCCTGCGTCACCGCCTTGATCCGCCCGCCATTCACACGCTCGCGCCCGAGATTGGAATCGGTGTTTGCACGCACAAAAGAGTACAAGCCACGGTTCACGCGGGTCAGTGCCACTTCCGCCTCCCAATAGACCGAAGCCTTTGAAATCACACGCACAGTCTGGCTGTAGGTTTGACGCAGACAGTCAATGCGATACACCAGATCGACCTTGGCGCATTCGCTCACACCGTAGGTGAAAATATCTACCGTCCGCTTGGTCTGCTGATCGGAAAACCCGATGTCATCCTCAGCCATCGCCGGCTGTGCCACGATCCCCATCAAGGCCACTGCCGCCGCCTGCAACACTTTGACTACGCGCATATTCTGAGCCTTTCTCCCTGCCTACCGGGTCACATGTACCGCGCATTTGGCATGACGCACAACCTGTGCCGCCGTACTACCCAACACAATGTCTTGTACGCCGGGTTTGTGGGATGCGATCACAATGCAATCCACCGCGTTTGCCGCCCCCCATTTCACAATGGTCTTGCCCGCATGTCCTTCTTCTACAACGCCTTTTACGTTGGGAAGGTCGCCGCCCATAGCCTCCAGACTGGCCACAATCGCCGTCTGCGCCTCCGCCTGAAACCCTTCGGGCACATAGTTGATCACGTAACTCGGCACATTGGCCATCACATGCAACAGGCTCACCTGCCCGTCCTCATCAATCAACCGACGCGCCACCGCCACCGCCTCACTTGGATCATGGGCCTCGTCAAAGGCCACCGGCACAAGAATATGCTTATACATTTCAAACTCCTAACCAAGCACGACAACAACAGGTACAGGGTCAAACGTCAATCATAGGCCTGCAAAACGTCATACATCACCGGTTCAAAACTGCGGCAAAGTTGATTGATCTTGCGATTGCGCTCCCGCATCTCTTCACTGCGCAGCATCGCCTGAAAATCCTCCCGCCGCCGCCACTGCGAATAATTGGCAATCCGCGTCTGCGCGTCATTCACATGCAAGCCAGCGGCAATAAAACCGGGCTGTTTGGAGATGAATTGGTCATAAGCATCGGTCAGCGCATCCAGCAAATCCTGACAGGTGCCTGGCGTCATTTCGAAGGTGGTGATGACGGTTTGAAGCTCCGCCTCCTTAGAAATATTCGGCATAGGTTCCTCCTTGCTTTTCCTCAGCTTAGTCCACGCCCCTGCAAATTGACTAATGATTTTCCCTCCCCCCCATGCCCAAGCACCACATCCAGCGCCAGACACGCGCATGTGATTGCACCAGAAGTGATTTTGGGCCATATTGGCTTTGGTTTTCTGTCGGGCGAACCAGATGGCACAAAACACGCCACGTGGCCCGACGCAGAGAGATGAGGCACCCATGACCAGATTTTTTGCCGCGCCGCTTCTGGCGCTGATGCTTGTTCCCGCACTCCCGCAGCCCGTAGACGCCAACACGCTGAACCGCGCTTGCTTGCGCTCGGACCGCGACGGTGCGACCCGCCAAATGTGCCGTTGTATTCAGAAAACCGCGAACAAAAGCCTGTCACGCGCCGATCAACGCCTGGCCGCAAGCTTCATCAAAGACCCGCACAAGGCGCAGGAAATCCGCCAGTCGAACCAACGCAGCCATGAGATCTTCTGGAAGCGCTACAAGAAGTTTGAAACCAGCGTTGTGTCCAGCTGCAAACATCTGCGCTGAGGCTATTGCGCGGGCAAAAGCGCTTGACCCAAGGTCGCTCCCTATTCACAAAAGCCAAAGCTGGTGGAGGGACCGATGCTCAACAAAGGCGTCACATTGCGCGGCCTCGAAGTTTTTGAGGCACTCGCCGAGCACGGCTCTGTGGCGCGTGCATCCGAGATCACAGGCCTGTCCCAACCCGCGGTGTCACAGCAGATCCGCAACCTGCAAACCGCGCTTGGCACCGACCTGATAGATCACAGCAAACGCCCGATGCAACTCACCGCAGCAGGCCGCGCTTATCTGGTCCGGGCGCGGGAGGTCCTCTCACAACTGCGGTTGGCGCAATCCGAACTCACCGTGATGGACCTCACCCACCTGACGCAACTGTCGATGGGCATCATTGATGACTTTGACAACGATCTGACCCCGCGGCTGGTCACCAAACTGGCCGAGTCCATGACCCGCTGCCGCTTTCGCCTTGTGACCGCGCCAAGCCATGAGATCACAGACGCCATTCGCAACGGCGACCTACACCTGGCCATCACCGCCGTGGCTCCGGAAGCACTTGATGGCATAACAGAATACCCGCTTGCACAGGATCCGTTCATCCTCGTCGCACCCTCAGGTTACCTGCCTCCGAAAGGCGATATCACAACCGCGCTGCAAGAGCTCCCCATGCTGCGCTACGGTCAGGAACAGCTCATTGGCCGCCAAATCGAGGCCGCGCTGACCCGCGCCCAGTTTGAAGTGCCGCACCGTTTCGAAATTGGCTCCAACCCGTCCCTTATGGCTATGGTGTCACGCGGTATTGGCTGGGCAATCACCACACCGCTGGGCTATCTGCGAGCTGCCCGTTTCCACGATCAGGTTGACGCGCACCCGCTGCCGTTTGCACCGTTCAGCCGCAAAATCTCGCTGCTCGCCAGCGGCGACTGGGCCGACACGGTGCCGCGGGATGTGGCCCAAACCATGCGCGGCCTGATCCACGCCCATATGGTCAGCCCCGCTCTTGAGCGCTTCCCTTGGCTCGACGGAACCTTCAAGACCCTGGACACAGACAACTAGCCCAGTTTCCAAACTTCCAAAACTTCAGCCTGCCTCTAAGGCCGCTTTCAGCCCGCGCGCGCAGTCTTCGATCAGGTCCAGCGCCCCGTCAAAATCCCGCGTGTAATACGGATCTGGAACCTCGGACATGCCGCTCTCCGGCGCATAATCGGTGAACAGCCGCACTTCGGTGTCGCTCCCATCCGGGCGCAGCACCTCGATATTGGCGATGTTCTCTGCATCCATCCCAACGATCAGATCAAACCGCTCAAAATCGCGCGCCACAAACTGCCGGGCCCGCAAATCAGACAGGTCCACATCCCGCGCCAGCGCGGCCGCCTGCATCGGTCCATAAGGCGGCTTGCCCACGTGCCACCCCGCCGTGCCTGCGCTGTCGGTTTCCACCTCTGGCACCATGGCGCGAAACACGCCTTCTGCCGAAGGCGACCGACAAATATTGCCCAGACATACAAACAGAACCCGCATATTCTCTCTCCCTTGTGGTGCCCTAGCCATCGCCGCAACTGGCATATAGGTCAAGCACTTGCCTCTCTCTGTGCCACTTGCAACACTGCCTACAGCCAACATCAGGAGCCCTAATGTCACAGTCTTTCGTCATCCTCACCGGCGCCGGGATCAGCGCCGAAAGTGGCCTAGGCACCTTTCGCGACGAGGACGGCCTCTGGGCGCAGCACCGCATCGAAGATGTCGCCACACCGGAGGGTTTCGCCCGCAATCCCAAGCTGGTGCATGACTTCTACAACGCCCGCCGCGAGCAATCTGCAGAGGCTGAGCCCAATGCGGCCCATTTTGCGCTGGCAGAGCTGGAGGCCAAGTTTCCCGGCGCCGTGTTGATCGTGACCCAGAATGTGGACGGGCTGCACGAGAAAGCTGGTAGCCAGAACGTCTTGCACATGCACGGCACCCTGCACGGCGGCCTGTGTCACGCCTGCGATCACCGCTGGCCTGCCCCGCCCACCATGTCGCCAGATGATCCCTGCCCGACCTGCGGCGCGCCTGCCACCCGCCCAGACGTGGTCTGGTTTGGCGAAATGCCCTACGGTATGGAGCGCATTTCCAACGCTTTGGCGCAGGCCGATGTGTTTGTCTCGATCGGCACCTCCGGCGAGGTCTACCCGGCGGCCAATTTTGTCAACGAGGCCGACATGTTCGGCGCCCATACGGTGGAGTTGAACCTGGAGCCCTCTTCCGGTGTGTCACGCTTTGCCGAAACCCATTTTGGCCCCGCCACACAGGTTGTGCCGGAGTGGGTCGCCTCGGAACTCGCCCGCGCCAAATAGCAAAAGCCGATCCATAAGGACCGGCCCCACTGAATTTCAGCAAAGAAGCACGCCGCTTAACCGTCGGCCTTCTTCATGCCATGACCAGAATGGTCGCCATGCTTCATGGCCCCATGATCCGGCTTGCGCTCCAGATCCACAGGCACCTCCAGCGTCACATCCCCGGCCTTCTCGAAGGTCAGGATGATGGTCACCACATCGCCATGCTCCAGACCACGGGTCAGGCCCATGAACATCACGTGATCGCCACCGCGCGCCAGCGCATGTTCACCACCCGCAGGCACGGCAAAGCCCTCTTTCACGTGCATCATTTTCATGTTGCCGTTTCCATCATCCATGTGTGTATGCAGCTCGGTACGCTTGGCCACATCGGAGCTCACACCAATCAAATGGTCGTCCTCCGCACCGGTGTTTTCGATCACCATAAAGGCGGCGCCCGCCTTGGCCATCTTGGAAGACACACGTGCATAGGCGTCATTTACGGCGATGATGCTTTCCGCAAAAGCAGGCAGGGCAAAAGCAACGGCAGCGGCCGCTGCGAGGGAAAGAGTTTTGAAGGACATATTGATCTCCTGTCCGGAAGGTTTTCTCTGTGGTTTGTGTGTTTGGATCAGAGAAAACCCAGCGGCGGCGCCCGCGCACTTTCCGCAATCAGACGAATCACGCCCTCGACAGCCACCTGAGGCAGCTGCAGCGCCTCGCTCCGACCCAGCACCTTACCGACATCGGCTTGGTCCAAGGTCACCCAGTTGAGCAGGGTGAAACTCACTTCGGGACAGAAATGCGCCGGTCCGGTGGGCTTGCCCTCGGCATCCACTGGCACCATCACCGCGCTTTCGCCAATGCAGTATTCCGCAAACCCCTCAGGGCCGGTCATGCCACGCGCAATGGCCATGCTGTGCCCGGTCAAAACCAGCACCAGCGCCATAACGGCGGCCACATATCTGCGCAAACGAAGCGTCATGGCCGCATATAGGCACGCCCTCTCAGGAATGTGAAGGCGACAAAAAGAAACAGCCCCGCAAAACTGCGAGGCTGTCAAAATCTTCAAAAGATCAGCACGATCAGGCGTTTGCGGCCTGTGCTTTGGCGATCTCTTTTTTGACTTTCAGAGCGTTCTCAGACAGCTCGGTGTCTTTTGCTTTCGCCATGAAGCCGTCCAGCCCACCGCGGTGGTCCACAGTGCGCAGCGCAGCCGCGGAGATACGGAATTTGAAACCACGGCCCAGAGTCTCAGACTGCAGGGTCACGTCATTCAGGTTTGGCAGAAACCGACGACGGGTGCGGTTTTTGGCGTGGCTTACGTTGTTGCCCGTCATCGGGCCTTTTCCGGTCAGTTCGCAACGGCGCGACATGGGTTCATCCTCGTTTTATCGGTCTACGGGGAGATCGACCCCGTCAAAGCAAATGGGCGCCGCCTAGGCTGCGCCCGGAAATTTGTCTGGCGTCATTAGGCCCATTTCGCGGGGGCGTCAAGTGATTCAGCCGCGCTTTGGCTGCATTTTGCCCGCTAACCTTCCGGCGCCCGATCTTCATTATCCGCAAGGCAGTTGCGGTTCCACCGGATTGTCATGCCCTGATCCCGGCGCGCAAAGATTTCCGGCAGGAAATTCTCAAAATTGCCAACCTCTTCCACCGAATGCAGCACCCAGGCGTAGTTCTTATCCTCATAGTAGATCCAGGGAATCATCACGCGATTGACCAACGGCTTAAGCCAGCCGCTTTCCACCCCAACCGTTAGGTGATTGGTGAACTTCGCGCCCTCTGGCCCATCCTCAAAGCGGAACTCCAGATCCGCCACGGTCACGCCTCGCCGCGTTGCCTTAAGCGCAAAGCGCTGCGCATCCAGCGCCACAACCTCCAGCCGTTCATCGAGGGCAAACTTCGGATTGCGCTGATAGGCCTCTTGAATGTTCAGAAAATCCCCTGCCTTGAGTGGCTCGTCTGGCGCGGCTTTTTCACTGTCCAACGAAATGTGATCCAGCGGGTGGCTCACCAGAAACGCCGGATATGTGTCCCCATCAATCACCAGAGTCAGGTCGGCATAAACACCATACCACCAGGTCAGCATCTCCGCTGTCACGTCCCGCACCGGTGGGTGGTCCACTTCAAACAACGTCCGCCCGTCCGGCAAATGCGTCACTGTGGAATGGGCATTGTCAAAGCTCTTAAGCTCCCAGCCAAATTCTCGCGGTTCCGGTAACTGCACGTACTTCTCCTGCGCTTGCGCAACTCAAGAGCTTGCATTGGCATCTGTCGCACATGCCAAAACAGCCGCTTTCAGACTGTGGGGTGATGCACCTCATAGCAAGAAAAATTCACAAGATACGTCGCGACAAACAGGGCGGTTAGCCCTCAGTATCTCGGTCCCAGACAATAAAGTCGCCTTGTTCACGCCGCGCAAATACCTCAGGTAGAAAACTTGCCCAAGAACTCACCTCTTCGACATTGTGCAGCATCCAGGCCTCCGTTTTCTTTTCATCAAACAGAAGCGGCAGAAAAACCTGGTTGATCAGCGTTTTTGCCCAGCCATTGGCCACACCAACACAAAGCCGTGTGGATACTTCTAGCCCCTCCGGTGTATCGTCAAACGCATAACTCAAATCAGCAACGGTCAGACCAAGGCGGATTGCCCGCAGACCAAATCCCTGCTGATCCAGGCGCACGATTTGTACGGTTTCTGTGTTGCTATACTCTTGGCTCGGCCCATAGGCCTCAGACAGAGAAACCCGATCCCCAGGCCGCAATGGCCCGGACCACTCAGCGTCTGCCCGCCGTAAGTACTTGTGATCCCGCGGATGCCAAACCTTAAACGCATCAAAAACGTCACCATCGATCTGCAGCTTAAGGTGCGCATACACCCCGAACCACCAATGCACCATTTCGCAGGTGACTCCGGCAACAACAGGATGACGCACTTCCATAATGATACGCCCATCGCGGCTTTGGGTGAAAACCGTTTCGGCTTCCTCCAGTCCACGCAACGACCAATCAAATGCTCCGGGCGGAGGCAGCTCCATCACCCACTCCCAATCAACCAACCCTATAGGCCAATACGGTGAAAACCCTAAAAGGGCCCAAACAGGATCAGCTGATGATTGCGCGGATCAGGCGAGGTGATCAAGCATCTCTTTCGCCGCTTGGCCCGGGGTCATGGCGCCAGAGGCCACTTCGGCATCCAGTTTAGACAGTTGCCTTGGCGCCTCGCCCTGCTGCAGCCGCGCCAAAAGCCCCTGCCGCACTTCTTCGTGAAACCAGAACTGCGCCTGTGCCGCTCGCCGATAAGCCCAATGGCCCTCTTGCTTGCGCCACTCCGTAAGCGTCGTCATCTCGCCCCAAGCGTCGCTCAGCCCGTTTTCTTCCAGAGCGGAGACCGTCATCGCTTTTGGGAACCCGTCCGGGTCCTGCGGCCGCTTGCGCAACAATCGCAACGCGCCCGCGTAATCCGCACAGGTTCGCAGGGCCGTGGCCTTCAGATCGCCATCGGCCTTGTTCACAAGGATAACGTCCGCCATCTCCATGATCCCACGCTTCACACCTTGAAGCTCATCGCCCCCGGCAGGCGCCAGCAGCAACAAGAACAAGTCCGACATCTCCGCCACAACGGTTTCAGATTGCCCAACCCCCACGGTCTCGATCAGCACCACGTCAAAACCCGCAGCCTCACACAACGCCACGGCCTCCCGCGTCCGCCGCGCCACGCCGCCCAAATGGGTCTGGCTGGGCGAAGGGCGGATAAACGCATTGCGATCCCGGCTCAGCCGCTCCATGCGGGTCTTATCCCCCAAAATAGATCCGCCCGACCGCGCCGAAGACGGATCCACTGCCAGCACCGCCACACGCAAGCCCTGCGCGGTCAACATCATGCCAAAACTCTCGATAAAGGTGGATTTCCCCACCCCCGGCGTGCCCGACAACCCAATCCGCAGCGACTGTTTGCCCGCCTTGGACAGCTCATCCAACAGGGCCGTGGCCTGGACCCGATGATCGGGCCGCGCGCTCTCCACCAAAGTGATGGCACGGGCCAGCGCCCGACGGTCCTGTTTCAGTATTCTGTCGCGCAGATCTGCGATATCCATGGACAAGCCTGTATCTTTTTGATTGTGAGTCTTCATGCCGCGCATGACCCCATTTTGTCTACCCCGACCCGCCCACCTTCTCGCTTCACTGCTGCTCTGTGCCGCAGTTGGCTTGCCACATGCCGGGCAAGCCAACACTGAAACCCAAAAGTGGTCAGTGCACGCCTTTGGCTTCAAGGTCGGCGAATTGGATGTCGCCGCGCAGCAAACCCAAATCACATTTGCCGGCAAAGGCAGTTTCACCACAACCGGCCTCGCCGGTGCTCTGCGTCGCATCCGTTTCACCGTGCAAAGTCAAGGCGCCGTGCGTGGCAGCAACATCGCTCCGACTCGCTATGACGGCTTCATCGACACCGGCAAACGGGTCAGCGAAACCACCCTGACCTTCACAGGCACCCTGCCGCGCAAAACCGCTGGCGCTCAAACACCCGCCGCGCCGATCTCAGACAAAGCCAAACGCGGTGCGGTCGACCCGATGACCATGATGTGGCTCACCCTGCGCGATCAGGACGCGGATCAGCTCTGTACGCTGGACCAAAAGCAATATGACGGCACCCGCCTCGTGCGCATCACACTCACGTCCCGCCAAAACGGCGACGGCAAAGTCACCTGCGCAGGCACCTACGACCGCATTGGCGGCTATTCCGCCGAAGAACTGGCCGAGCTCAAAACCTCGCCGCTCTCCATCGTTTACACACCGGAAGGCGACCTCTGGCGCGCAACCGAGGTGCATCTCACCTCGCGCCACGGCAAGGCCGAACTCTTCCGCCGCGACTAACGCGCATCCCCCCTAGACGCCCCGTCCCCACGGGCCGATAAGGTGCCCTATGACGCAACTGCCCATCCACGACGCCCTCGATCCCCTTATCACTGCTCTGCGCGCCACCGGCCGCGCGGTCCTGCAAGCCCCGCCCGGCGCGGGTAAAACCACCGTTGTGCCACTCGCTATGCTGGAGGCGAACCTCACCGAGGGCCGCATCCTGATGCTGGAGCCGCGCCGTCTGGCCGCCCGTGCCGCAGCCGAGCGCATGGCGCAGACATTGGGGGAAACCGCAGGCCAAACTGTGGGTTACCGCGTGCGTGGTGAAAGCAAAACCTCCAAATCCACCCGCATCGAAGTGGTCACCGAAGGCATTCTCACCCGCATGATCCAATCTGATCCGGAACTCTCTGGCGTCGGCGCGGTGATCTTTGACGAATTCCACGAGCGCAGCCTGAATGCCGATCTCGGCCTCGCGCTCTGCCTCGAAATCTGCGACGCCCTGCGCGATGACCTGATCCTGCTGGCCATGTCCGCCACACTAGACGCAGAGCCGGTCGCCACCCTCATGGGCAACGCGCCGATGATCACGTCTGAGGGCCGCGCCTTCCCGGTGGAAACCCGCTGGCTTGACAGTCCTTTGCCCAAAAACACCCGTTTGGAAGAGGCCACCGCCCGCCTAATCACCCAGGCTGTCAACGAGACCGACGGCGGCGTGCTGGTCTTCCTACCTGGTGAAGGCGAAATCCGCCGCACGCAATCGCTGCTGAAACTGCCAGCGGACTGCACCGTGCACCCACTGTTTGGCGCCATGCCCTTCAAGGATCAGCAAGCCGCCATCCGCCCCGACAAAACCGGCCGCAAAGTGGTCCTCGCCACCTCCATCGCGGAAACCTCCCTCACCATTCAGGACGTGCGCGTAGTGGTTGACGCAGGCCGCGCCCGCCGCGCCCGCTTTGATCCCGGCTCCGGCATGTCCCGCCTTGTGACCGAACGTGTCACCCGTGCCGAAGCCACACAACGTCAGGGCCGTGCCGGTCGTGTCGCCGAGGGTATCTGCTACCGCCTCTGGACCAAGGGCGAAGAAGGCGCGCTCCTGCCCTTCCCCCCCGCTGAAATCGAAGCCGCCGACCTCACCGGCCTCGCGCTGGAGCTCGCCCTCTGGGGCGCCGCCCCCACCGACCTCGCCCTTTTGACGCAGCCCAACCCCGGCAGCTTTGCCGAGGCGCAATCCGTCCTGCACATGCTGGGCGCGCTGGACGGAGACAATCGCATCACCGCCCATGGCAAAGCCCTTGCCAAACTGCCACTGCATCCCCGCCTCGCCCACATGCTGGCCACCGCAGGCCCGCAAGCCGCGCCCATGGCCGCACTGCTCGCCGCGCGCGACCCCCTCACCCGCGGCGCGCCCGTGGATCTCGCTCTGCGCATCGAGGCCCTGACCGATCTCAAGTCCTTCACCGATCGCCGCCCCTACGGCGTCAACCGCGCCGCGCTGCACAGCATCCGCGACGAGGCCAAACGCCTCGCAAAATCCGCCAAAGGCAGCGATCCTAAGCCGCGCAGCGCCGCAGAACTCGCCGCGCTGTCCTACCCGGACCGCATTGGCCTGCACCGCAAAGGCGACGCCCCGCGTTTCGTGCTTTCTGGCGGCAAAGGCGCCATTCTAGACGACGAAGACCCGCTCGCCGCCACCCGCCTGATTGTGGTGACAGACACAGACGGCAACCCGCGTGAGGCGCGCATCCGTCAGGCCATCCAAATCTCCGAAGGCCCAATCCGCGAGCTGTTTGCCGATCAGATCGCTTGGCAAGACAACTGCCACTGGTCCAAACGCGAGCGCCGCGTCATTGCCCGCCGTCAGGAAATGTTCGGCGCTGTCGCGCTGGACGACCGCATCTGGAAAGACGCCCCGGATGATGCCATCGCCGCCGCAATGCTCGACGGGGTGCGCGACCTCGGCATCACGCTCTCCCCTGCCGCGCAACGCTTTGTGGCCCGTGTCGAGCTGATCCGCGCCGCCGGTCACGACCTGCCCGACATGACGCCCGATGCGCTTATGTCCACCATCGATGACTGGCTTCTGCCACATCTCTCCGGCGTAAAAACCGCCGACCACTGGAAGAAATTCGACCTGCTGGACTCCCTGCGCGCCCGCCTCGACTGGAACCAGATGCAACTGGTGGATCGACTAGCCCCCGCGCATTTCACCACGCCGCTGGATCGCAAAATCCCCATCGACTATTCCGGCGAAAACCCAGAAATCACCCTGCGCCTGCAAGAACTCTTTGGCCAAACCACCCACCCGATGGTGGGCAACACCCCGCTGCGCGTGACCCTGCTCTCGCCGGGGCAAAAACCAGTGCAAACCACCATGGACATCCCCGGCTTCTGGGCCAGCTCCTACGCCGACGTGCGCAAGGACATGCGCGGCCGCTATCCCAAGCACCCCTGGCCCGAAGACCCCACTCAGGCAGACCCAACTTTGCGCGCAAAACGGCGCAAACAATAAGTGTATTTCCCAGTCATCTTGACGTTTTGCTAACCAAAACGTATATACAAAAGAACGACAAAGAAACGACCCGATACAAAAACCGAAAAAAGCCGAGCAGCCGTCCATGACCAACGCCCTGAAAACCGCCTTTGACAGCGTGATTGCCCCCCTGTGGCGTCGTCCACGCCGCATTCAGGTGGCCGCGCTCTGCACGCGTGAGAAACAGGGCGCAACCGAGGTGCTCCTGATTACTTCACGTGACACTGGCCGCTGGGTGCTGCCCAAAGGCTGGCCCATCACTGGCCTTGATGCACCGGGTGCCGCCCTGCGCGAAGCCTGGGAAGAAGCGGGCGTGAAAAAGGCCAACATCGATCGCGAACCCGTCGGCATCTATGGCTATGACAAGCGTCTCGATGGCGGTTTGGAAATCCCGGTGGACGTCACTGTGTTTGAAACCGAAGTAAAAGAACTGGTCGACGATTTCCCAGAGGCGGACGAACGCACCCGCAAATGGGTCCCTGCGCAGGAAGCCGCCGATATGGTGAACGAACCACAGCTTCAGGCCCTTCTGAGAGAATTGTAATCCTTTCGTAACGCATTTGTAACGAAATCGTTGCAATGACCCGGCGACGGGGGTAGCCCCCCCCGTACGACGTAAAGCCGGGATTCTTTGTCATGACCTCGCCAAACTCAGGCAAGAAGTGGTCCACTCTGGACCGTGACCTCAACCGCATCTCCCATTTGGAATCTGCCACACTCTATGTCTCCCGCCCTATGGTCGGGTTTGGCATTGCGATTGCCTTCATTGTGCTCGCAGGTGTTGCCGCAGGTCTTCTGTCTGGCAGTGACTCCAACACAATGATCATCATCGCCGCCGCCGGGATTGGCGCCTATATGGCGATCAACATCGGTGCCAATGATGTGGCCAACAACATGGGCCCCGCTGTGGGGGCCAACGCGCTCACCATGGGCGGCGCGATTGTGATTGCCGCCTTTTTTGAAAGCGCCGGGGCTTTGCTGGCCGGGGGCGACGTGGTTTCGACCATTTCCAAAGGCATCATCGATCCTTCTGGCATGGCCAACACCACCATCTTCATCTGGGCCATGATGGCCGCGCTGATCTCCTCCGCGCTCTGGGTGAACCTCGCCACATGGGTCGGCGCGCCGGTCTCCACCACCCACTCCGTTGTAGGGGGTGTGATGGGCGCAGGCATCGCCGCCGCAGGTTTCGCGGCCGTGAACTGGCCCACCATGGCCAAAATCGCCGCGTCCTGGGTGATTTCTCCAGTGCTGGGCGGTGTAATCGCCGCCGCATTCCTGGCCTTCATCAAGGTCAAAATCATCTATCAAGACGACAAAATCGCCGCCGCCCGTCGCTGGGTGCCAGTGTTGATCGGCATCATGGCCGCAGCGTTTGCATCTTACTTGGCCCTCAAAGGTCTCAAAAAGATCATCAAGATTGACCTGCAAACTGCCCTGCTGATTGGTGTTGCCGTGGGAGGCCTGTTCTACGTGGTCTCCGCACCACTCATCCGCAAACAATCTGAAGGCCTAGAGAACCGCAACAAGTCCCTCAAAGTGCTGTTTGGCATTCCGCTGGTGTTCTCCGCCGCGCTCTTGTCTTTTGCCCATGGCGCCAACGACGTGGCCAACGCGGTTGGCCCACTGGCCGCCATCGTGCACGCCGCCGAGTTTGGCGAATTTGCCGCCAAGGTTTCCATCCCCAACTGGGTGATGATCATCGGCGCGTTTGGGATCTCCTTTGGCCTCTTCCTGTTTGGCCCCAAGCTGATCCGCATGGTCGGTGAGAAGATCACCAAGTTGAACCCAATGCGCGCATATTGTGTGGCCCTGTCCGCCGCGATCACCGTGATTGTCGCCTCTTGGTTGGGCCTGCCGGTCAGTTCCACCCATATCGCCGTGGGCGGCATCTTTGGCGTTGGCTTCTACCGCGAATGGCACGCCGAGCGCCGCCTGCGCAAAACCGCCGTACAACGCCCGCCTGAAAAACGCATCGCGCCAGAAGAACGCCGCCGCCGCAAGTTGGTGCGTCGCAGCCACTTCATGACCATCGTCGCAGCCTGGGTCATCACCGTGCCCGCCGCCGCATTGATGTCGGCTGCAATCTTCTACGCGCTCAACACGCTGAGCAGCTAAACTTCCCCGTCTGCGGGCGAATCTAGTGTCCGCAGACGGCTTTGCACCTCCTGTGCTGTGAGATTGGGCGCACCCGCACCAAGTACCTCAACCTCTCGGATCATCTCTGCAAGGCCCGCATTGATCGGCGCCGCGACATTGGCCTGACGCGCCAATCGCACAATCTTGCCCTGCAGCTCGTCAATCTCGGTCCCACGCCCCTTCTCAAGGTCCTCCCACATGGAGCTGCGCGCGTTGGGATCAATCGACAGCATGGTCTTCGCCACCAGCCGAAATACCCATGTCGGCAGCCGCAAAATCCGTGGCACCAGCTCCATTGGCACCTTTGCCACAGGGTTTTGAAAAGCGACATCCGCCGCCTGCAGCACCGCCAAAGCTTCCGCCATCTGCGCCGCCATCAACCGCCGCCAGTCCCGGTCGCCAATCTGCTCCCTCAGCGGCAGCCCCGACAGCGCATTCAACGCGTTGTTGAGATTGATCAGCAGCTTGCCCCATTGCACAGCTGCGATGTCGCCATGCTCATGCACATGCAAATCCGGCACGTTCAACTGCCGACCCACATGCCCCTGGCCGCTCTCGATAATGATGTCACCACTGGTGCCGCGATGAAACCGGCCTCCGCCGACCCAGACCACATTGAACGGCACCATGCCTGCGCGCACATCCCAACCCGGCAACATCTCCTGCAGCAGTGCCGCATTCTCCACACCGTTTTGCAGGCTCACCACCACAGCCTCCGCTGGCGCATGCGCAGCAATCTGCGCCGCCATCTCCTCCGTGGCGCCACTTTTCACCGTGACCAACACGATGTCCGCCGCCGCCAAACAGGCTGGGTCCGTGCTCATCGCAAACCGATCCGGGGCCAAAGCTGCATCGAGCGCTCCAAAGTCGGTCAGCGTCAACCCATTCTGCGTGATCTCCTCCGCCGTTCCCGCCCGCAGCAGCAGCGTCACATCCTGACCACTCCGCGCAAACAAGCCACCAACGAAACAACCAATACTCCCGGCTCCAGCCACCACAATCCTGGGCGCACCGCTACGCCCTTGCGTCTCCCCCATCACGCGCTCCCTCTGTCCTTTCGCGGGATAAGCTTAGGCGCAGGATGCGCCCCCAAACAACAAAAAGGGCGCCAACTATGCTGACGCCCTTACGTTACTTATTGCCGCGAACCTTAGTTCTGAAGGCACCACTTCATGATCGCCTTCTGCGCATGCAGCCGGTTTTCCGCTTCGTCAAAGATCACCGAGTTTGGCCCATCCATGACGGCATTGGTGGCTTCTTCATTCCGGTGCGCCGGCAGACAATGCATGAACAGCGCATCGTCATTGGCATGGCTCATCAGCTCTTCGTTCACCTGGAATGGACGCAGCTGGTTGTGGCGACGCTCCCGTGCGGACGGCGCATCATGCATGCTCACCCAGGTGTCCGTCACCACAAGGTCAGCGCCTTGTACCGCCTTCACAGGATCACGTTCGATCTCCACCTTCACGCCTTTGGCACGGGCTTCATCGATAAACACCTGCTCCGGGTCCAGAGTTTGCGGGCCAGTGAAGGTCAAATCAAAACCAAACTGCCCCGCCGCATGAGCAAAGCTGGCAAACACGTTGTTGCCGTCACCAGACCACACAACCTTCTTGCCCGCAATCGGCCCGACCTTCTCTTCAAAGGTCAGGATATCCGCCATGATCTGGCACGGGTGTGTGCGGTTGGTCAGCCCGTTGATCACCGGCACGGTGGCGTTCTCCGCCATCTCGAGCAGCGTGGCCTCTTCAAAGGTCCGGATCATGATCAGGTCGACATAACGGCTCAGCACCTTGGCAGTATCCGCCACCGTCTCGCCATGTCCCAGCTGCATCTCAGAGCCAGACAGAACCATGGTCTGCCCGCCCATCTGGCGCACGCCGACATCAAAACTCACCCGCGTCCGCGTCGACGGCTTTTCAAAGATCAGCGCAACCATGTGATCTTTCAGCGGCAGGTCATCATCCTGCGCGCCTTTCGGGCGACCATTGCGGGCGTTTTTGATCGCCTTCGCGCTGTCGATCATGCTACGCAGATCGTCCACGCTGGTCTTATTGATATCCAGAAAATGCTTCATCTCTATAGTCCTTAACCTTCCGCGCCCACTTGCGCTGCTGCCTTCTCCAGCCGCACAACGGCCTCGGCAATCTCTTCATCTGTGATGTTCAATGGTGGCAACAAACGCACCACATTGTCCGCCGCAGGCACGGTCACAACCTCATGGTCATAACCTGCCGCCACAACGTCACCACAGGCCGCCTTGGAGCATTTGAGCCCCAACATCAGCCCGGCGCCACGCACCGCTTCAAAGACGTCCGGATGGCTCGCAACCACCCCTTCCAGTTTCTGCCGCAACAGACCCGCCTTGCGGTTCACCTCCGCCAAAAACGCCTCATCCGCGACCACATCCATGACCGCGCCACCCACGGCGCAGGCCAGCGGGTTACCGCCATAGGTCGAGCCATGGGTGCCCGCCACCATGCCGCTCGCGGCCTCTTCCGTGGCCAGCACCGCGCCCAGCGGGAAGCCCCCGCCGATGCCTTTGGCAACCATCATGATGTCTGGCGTCACACCGGCCCATTCATGGGCAAACAATTTGCCGGTCCGGCCCACGCCACATTGCACCTCGTCCATGATCAGCAGGATCCCCGCCTCATCACAGATCGCCCGCAATGCCTTGAGGTCCTCATCCGCCATTGGACGAATACCGCCTTCACCCTGCACAGGTTCCACAATGATGGCCGCGGTCTGATCAGAAATCAGCGCCTTGGCCGCCTCCAGATCACTCCAAGCCACCTGATGGAACCCCGGCAACAGTGGTCCGAAGCCCGCCACAAGCTTCTCCGCCCCCGCCGCGGCAATCCCGGCGGAACTCCGACCATGGAACGCGCCTTCAAAGGCGATGATCTCCACCCGCTCCGGCTGGCCCTTGTCGTGCCAATACTTGCGCGCCATCTTCACCGCCAACTCACAGCACTCAGTGCCGGAGTTTGTGAAGAACACCGTATCCGCAAAGGTGTTGGCGACCAGCTTGTCCGCCAGCGCCTCTTGCTGCGAAATGTTGTAGAGGTTGGACACATGCCACAGCTTACCGGCCTGTTCGGTCAGCGCCTCCACCAACACCGGATTGGCGTGGCCCAGCACATTCACAGCAATGCCCGCACCTAAGTCCAGAAAACGTCGGCCATCCGCCTCGATCATCCAGCTTCCTTCGCCCTTCTCAAACGTGAGGGCGGCGCGGTTGTACGTCGGCAAAACGGACGGGATCATGTCGATCTTCCTTTTCAGATCATGAGCCTTTGTGACTGCATCACTTGGGGCATTTGCGTCAATGTTTTTGAGAGGTTGTGCGCCACTTTGCAGCGCAAGGGATCAAGGGCCGGTCACGCAATAGCGCGTCGGCGTCGTACAAAGAGGATATCTGTGCGTTTGATCATGCGCCCTGCCTAGAGGCATCAGCGACAAATAGGAACCCCTATCTTTCGTTTCGCGTAAATTTTGTGACATCTGCGCAAATCGGCAGAGTCTCCCGCACCACACAAAGCGCTCAAAACCGCCACTTGTCAGTCCGAAACCGCAGGCGCATAACCACCTCATGAGCGAACAGTCCCTGCCCCGCACCAATCCGGCCCTTGCAGCCGCGCTGACCCTCGCGGCCTCCGCCTTTGCGGCGGGCACCACTTTGCTGGCCAAGGCATTGGGCACTGGTGCCTTGGGACCGGAGCTGCATCCGCTGCAAATCAGCCACGGGCGCTTCCTCTTTGCGTTTTTGGGGTTCGCCACTGCTGCAATGATTGTCCGCCCTCAAATCACCCGCCCCAATTGGGGGCTGCACATTGGCCGCTCAACTTTGGGCTGGGGCGGCGTGACGCTGATGTTTGCCGCCGCCGCCTTTATCCCGCTGTCAGACGCCACCGCGATCAGCTTTCTGAACCCGGTGGTCGGAATGCTGCTGGCGATCCCGTTTCTCGGTGAAAAGATCGGCCCGTGGCGTTGGGGCTCTGCCGCATTGGCCTTCACCGGTGCCATGGTGCTCACCCGTCCGGGAGCCGGCGCTCTGGAGTTCGGCGCTTTGCTGGCTTTGGGCGCGGCCTGCGCCATGGGCGGCGAGCTGATCTTCATCAAGAAGCTCACAGGCCGCGAACGCCCTTTCCAAATCCTGCTCATCAACAACGCCATTGGCCTGACCATCGCCACGGTCGCGGCCGCTTTTGTCTGGCAAATGCCTACCTTGCAACAATCGGCGGCACTGGCGGGCATCGGTCTGCTGATGGCCTCTGCACAAACCTGTTTCATCAACGCCATGCGCATGGCCGACGCGAGTTTCGTCAGCCCGTTTTTCTATACGTCGCTGGCATTTGCCGCGCTTTATGACGCCGCGGTGTTTTCGGTGTTGCCAGACGCGATCAGCTGGCTCGGAGCTGGCATCATCCTCTGTGCCGCCGCCATTCTGGTCTGGCGCGAGGCCCGTACCCGCTAGGCGCCCACGTCTTTTGGCTGCAGCAGTTGCACCGCCGCAATGCGCCAGCTGTCACCATCGCTAATCATCAGATACTCCAGCGCATGCACCACGCCTGCACCGTCTTTCACCAGCACTCGCTGCCACAACGCATTGCCCTCGGCGCGCAGCTCGCCAAACCGCACATCCTCGGCGCGATGCACCATCGGATAGCCGCGTTTGACCATCACGCCAAAGTTCTCCGGCGTGCCAAACATCCGCTGAATATTATCTGCAGCAAAAGTGAAGGCATCGGCAAAATCGTCTTTGGCAAATGCCGCCATCTGACTGTTGATCACCGTCTGGATTTCCGTGGCGGCACCGCCTTCCTGCGCTTTGGCGCCTTGCGTTCGGGCAAACTCCATCACAACCACAATTGCGAGCAAAACATGTTTCATGGCGCACCTCCCTTGCAAGAGACTACGCCCACCATCGGCCCGCAGATCATTTCACGCCTTTAGCGCCTGCCTCAAAACCAAAAGGCCCCGCCAAAGCGGAGCCTTTCAAAACGTTGCCCATAATGCGGGTTTTACTCAGCCGCGGTCAACTCACCGGCCAGTGCCTTATGGATCAACGCAACGGTTTCTTCCACGCCGTACAGCGCAATGAAGCCACCAAAACGCGGGCCCTGGCTGGCGCCCAGCAGCACCTCATAGATCGCCTTGAACCAATCGCGCAGCGGTTCAAAGCCATGCGTTTTACCGATGGCAAACACGATAGACTGCAGGAACTCTTCGTCCCCAAAATCCGGCTCCGGCAGCGGATCGTCATTGCCAACCAGCGCATTCTTGGCCGCAATCACCGCCAAAGCCGTTTCTGCAGAGCTTAGCGCCCCAGCCAGATCTTCCAACGCACGGCGCTCTTGCTCGGTTGGCGCACGATACACTTTCGCTGGCTTCACAAAGTCGTTGAAGTAACGCACGGCATGGCCCGCGGCGGCATCCATTCCCGGATGGGTCTCTGCGGTCGCCTCAGGCGCATATTTGTTGATGAAGCCCCAAAGCGTGTCTTTGTCCTCGGCATTGGACACAGACGCAATGTTGAGCAGCATGGAATACGGCACCATCATATCAGACTGTGGCACGTTGCCACCGTGAATATGCCACACCGGGTTGTTCAGCTGTGCCTTGATGTCCTGCGTATGATACGCCCGCAGCTGTTGGTGATATTCGTCTACCGCCTTCGGAATCACATCAAAATGCATGCGTTTGGCGGTCTTTGGCTTCTGGTACATGAAGTACGCGAGGCTTTCTGTGGAGGCATAGGTCAGCCACTCGTCAATCGACACACCGTTGCCAGACGACTTGGAAATCTTCTGGCCGTTTTCATCAAGGAATAGCTCATACGAGAAGTGGTTCGGCGCCCGCCCCCCCAACACACGACAGATCGCATCATAGATTTTCTCGTTGGTGGCGTGCTCTTTGCCATACATCTCAAAGTCCACCCCCAGCGCCGCCCAGCGCGCGCCAAAGTCTGGCTTCCACTGCAGCTTAACGTTGCCACCGGTCACCGGCACGGTCCACTCTTTGCCGGTCTCATCGTCAAAGGTCACCGTATAGGTCTCTGCACAGACCTTTTTCATCGGCACATACATGACGCGACCGCTTTCCGGGTGCAGCGGCAAGAAGATCGAATAGGTCGCCGCGCGCTCCTCACGCAGGGACTTCAGCATGATCGCCATAACCTCGTCATAGCGCTCCACGGCACGCTTCAGAATCTCGTCAAACTGACCGGATTCATAAAACTCTTTGGCGGAGTAGAACTCATACTCAAAGCCAAAGGTGTCCAAGAACCGCCGCAGCATGGCGTTGTTGTGCTCCCCAAAGCTGTCATGTGTGCCAAATGGATCCGGCACCGAGGTCAGCGGCCGCTGCAAATGCTGCTCCAGAATTTCTGGGTTCGGCACATTGGATGGCACTTTGCGCATCCCGTCCAGATCGTCCGAGAAACAGATCAACTTGGTGGGAATGTCGCTGATCGCCTCAAAGGCGGTCTTGATCATCGTGGTCCGCGCCACTTCGCCAAAGGTGCCGATATGTGGCAGGCCGGAGGGACCGTAGCCTGTCTCAAACAGCACGTATCCCTTCTCCGGCGCACCCTTTGCGTAGCGTTTGAGAAGCTTGCGCGCTTCTTCAAAGGGCCAGGCTTTGGATACGAGGGCTGCGTCGCGCAGGTCAGACATTGTCCATCTCCGATGTCGGGATTGGTTTCAGCAAATTCCTGCCAAGCGCCTCATTGCACCTGACAATCCGCCGCTTCCTATTGCTCCTTGCGGGGTCAGTCAATATTCTGCACCGCAACAAGGCTATTTCAAAGGAATTCCCAGTGCCGGATAAGACCCCAACCACCCTCACGCCACAAGACTGCCTTGTCGCCGTGATGATTGCCGTGTCGGCCTCTGACGAAAACATCCGCACCGCAGAGCTGGTCAAAATCCAGGTCGCCGTGAACAACCTGCCGGTCTTTGCCGAATATGACATCGACCGCATGCAGCACGTCAGCCAACTGGTGTTTGAACTGTTTGAGCAAGAGGACGGTCTCGCCGCGCTGTTTGGTCTGGTGCGTCACGACCTGCCTGCGCACCTGTTTGAAACCGCCTATGCGCTGGCCTGCGATGTCGCCGCCGCCGATGGCACGCTGGCGGAAACCGAACTGCGCATCCTCGAAGAAATCCGCTACGAGCTGGAAATCGACCGCCTGCACGCCGCCGGCATCGAGCGCGGCGCCCGCGCCCGTCACATGGTCTGACATAAACCTGCGGTTATCAGGTCTCGCCTGATGACCGCGCCGCGCTTGCAACCATCGACAGCAGCTCGCGCTTGCAACCATCGACAGCAGCTCGCGCTTGCGGAATGGCTTGCTCAGAAAGTCATCCATTCCCGCTTCCAGACTGGCGTCAACATCACTGGTCTGCGTGTTGGCTGTCAGCGCAATGATTTTACACGGCTTCAGATGTCTCTCAGCCTCAAGCGCGCGAATTTGGCGCGTGGCTTCCAGCCCTCCCATGACCGGCATCAGCAGGTCCATAAGAACCACATCCCAATCGCCCGCCTCAAAGGCCGCCACAGCCTCTTGCCCGTCTTCGACAAAGGTCAACTCCGCCTCGGTTGGCGCCAGCATCTTTTTCACCACCAACTGGTTGGTCTTATTGTCTTCCGCCACAAGCACTCTCAGCCCCTTAAGGTTGGGCAGAGCACTTGCGTCCGCTGGCGCACGTTCTGGCGAGGACACAAATTCAAAGTCCAGCCGCGGCGGGTGATCGGTGTCGCCCAGCGCCTCTGCCCGATCCCGCGCCGCCCGCACGTCTGCCGAGGTGGCGGTCGGGAAGTTCAAACAGACCTTAAAGGTCGAGCCCTCACCTCTGGTGCTCTGCACCGACACTTTCCCCCCCATGCGCTCCACCACCGCCCGGGTGATCGCCAACCCCAAGCCGGTGCCTTCTTCTCTCTGCATTTCCGGCCGATCGACCTGTTCAAACGCCGAAAACACCATCTCCTGATCTTCCGGCGCAATGCCAACACCGGTATCTGACACCGCGATCCGCAAAGGCAGCACCGCGCCTTCCTCGTAGGTGACCCCCACGCGGATCTGACCGGTTTCGGTGAACTTGATCGCATTGCCCACCAGGTTGAGCACCACCTGCCGCACCCGGGTGCCATCACCCACAAAAGCGTCTGGCGCGTCTTGTGCGTAGTCCTCCACCAGCGCGAGCCCTTTGTTCAACGCCCGCGGGCCCAACAAGGTCACCGTTTCCGAAATAAGGTCTCGCAAGGAAAACGCCTCGACGTGCAATGAAATCGTTTCGGATTGGATTTTTGAGAAATCCAACACGTCGTTCACAATTTCCAGAAGCGCATTTGCAGAATTGTAAATCGTCTCGGAATACAGCCGCTGCTGATCGTCCAGTACAGTGTCTCGCAACAGCTCGCACATGCCCATGATGCCATTCATCGGCGTGCGAATTTCATGGCTTACATTGGCCAAAAAACGCTCCTTGGCGCGCACCGCCTGCTCAGCTTTGTCTTTGGCGATCCGGGTGAGTTCCAGCGCGTCGTCCCGTTCTTTATGGGCAGACACATCCATGGACGAGCCCACAAGATGGGTCAGCTTGCCCGCCCGATCGAACAACGGACTCAAGGTTGTGCGCATCAGGGCTACACGGTTGCCCTGAGGAAAAGGCACCTCATAGGTCACCTCTTCGGCCTGCGCCACAACGCTCAGATGATGCGCCAGCCCGCGTTGCCCAACAACGCCGCCAAACACCTCAAGCGCGGTCTTTCCGACAATTTCTTGCCAAGTAAACTCCGTATGCTCCAGCGCCGGCGCATTGGCTGCCACATAACGCGGCATACCGTCTTGTCCAATTTCCAGTACAAAAACAGCAAACGCAATCGAGTCCAATAAGGCAAACGGATTGATCTGTTCACTGTCTTTCAAAGCTATCCCCTTGGTGCCTCCGCGCACCTCCACCCAAACCGGCATATCGCGATGGACCAAACCGTATGCGCGGCGTCTTTAAAATCCGCCATAAATTCACAGCGTTTGGTTAATAAATTCTGAAATCAGAATTGGATCAAGCGCAGGAAAACCTGCGCATTTACGACTTTGGTTGTAACCGTTTGGCCAATTTCTTGAAGCCGGTTTTAACTCCAAAAACAGAACAACATCCCTAACTTGCGACAGCGGAAAGCAACTCGCCTTTTCGGAATGGCTTGCTTAAAAAATCGTCCATCCCGGCAGCCATACAGGCCTCTACATCGCTGGGCTGCGCATTGGCGGTCAAAGCGATGATCTTGCACGCCGGACGCGCGGCATCTTTCTCAAACGCCCGGATTTGCCGCGTGGCCTCCAACCCGCCCAGCACCGGCATGGACAAGTCCATAAGGATCAGGTCACACCCAGCCGCTTTATAGGCCTCCACCGCCTGCTGCCCATCCGGCACAAAGTGCAACTCGGCGCCCGTTGGGTCCAGCATCTTGCGTACCACCAACTGGTTGGTGCGGTTGTCTTCTGCAATCAAGATCTTTCGTCCCGCCAAAGACGGCATCTCAAGTGGAACTGGCACTGACGTCACGGCCTCAACTTGGAAATCCGCCGCAAACTGTTTTGCCTGCCTGGCAGAACCTGAACCGTCCGCTGTACTCAGATCATCTCCTTTGGCTTCAGCCAACCCCAAACGAACTGTAAAAGTCGCCCCCTCTCCCTCGACGCTCTGCACTGAAATGGCACCGCCCATGCGTTCCACCAAAGCTTGCGTAATGGCCAACCCCAAGCCAGTGCCGTCTTCGCGATACGCCGCAGGATTCTCCACCTGCTCAAAGGCTGCAAAGATGTCCTTCTGCGCTGCTTGCGGAATCCCTACGCCAGTATCTGTAACCGTCAGGGTTAGCGGATACACACCCTCGCGTGCGTCATGGGTCACAGATACGTTGATATGTCCCGCGTCTGTAAACTTGATCGCATTGCCAATCAGGTTCAGCAGTATTTGCCGAATGCGCTTGGCGTCTCCTATGAATCCGTGTGGCACCATCGGACCATAGTCCAGTTGCAGGTCTAATCCCTTTGCCTCCGACCGCGTGCTCAAAAGTGTGGTCACCTCCATAATCACCTGCAACAGGGAAAAGGGCTCCGGCGCCAAAGAGATCTTCTCTGCCTGAATTTTGGAGAAGTCCAAAACATCATTCACAATATCCAAAAGCGCATTTGCTGAGGTGTGAATGGTATCCGCATAAAGCTTCTGTTGCTGCGAAAGACCTGTCTCAAGCATCATCTCAGACATCCCGAGAATACCATTCATCGGTGTTCTGATTTCATGGCTCATGTTGGCCAAAAACCGCTCTTTTGCAGAACTGGCCTCCTCGGCCTTTTCTTTGGCAATTTTGGTCAATTCCAACGCTTCGTCACGCTCCCTCTCCGAGGTCACGTCAATGCAGAATCCAATCAAATACGTCATGGCACCGGCGGCATCAAAAATCGGCGTCAAGGTTGTCCGCAGATCAAGCACCCGGTGCGGAAAGGGAATACACACTGAATAAGTGGTCGGCTCCGCGGCCTCCATGACTGAAAGCTGCTGTGCCAGCGCGCGCTCGCCCATGGAGCCGCCATAAATCTCGAAAGCCGTCTTCCCAACAATATCCTCAAGGCGTCGCTCAACCATTTTGCAACAGGTTGCGTTCATCATGACATACCGCGGCAACCCATCTTCACCGACTTTCAAGACAAAAATCGGGGTTGGCATCGCATCCAAAAGCGCGAGATAGTCCGGGAAATCCAATTGCGTCACGCCTAGTCCTGCCACGTCATCGCCACCCTGTGGTGGAAGGGGGCGTCCTACGATTCTTAGCTAAAGAAGTGTTACCAAACTGTTTCAATAGTGGCGAACTCGACAATTTGCACGCCATGAACTTGGCAATTTGTGCAGCTAAAATCTCACGTAAACTCCAGAAAGACCCTCACTATCCATAATGGGTTGTTTTGAACATATCTCCCTCAACCCGAAGGGTAGAACGGAAACCTCCCACATCACCACTCAATGATGGAGATCAGCTCCCCTTTGCGGAAAGGCTTACTCAGGAAATCATCCATGCCAGCCTTCATACAGGCTTCCGCATCACTGGGCTGCGCATTGGCCGTCACCGCAATGATTTTGCAAGCTGGTCGTGCCGCGTCTTTTTCATATGCCCGGATCTGTCTCGTGGCTTCCAGCCCGCCTAGGACCGGCATCGACAGATCCATCAGGATCAGATCACATTCGCCGGCCATATAGGCATCCACCGCCTGCTGGCCGTCCGGCACAAACTGCAACTCCGCCCCAGTGGGGCCCAACATCTTGCTGATCACCAACTGGTTCACGCGGTTGTCTTCCGCCACCAGGATTTTCATACCCTTCAGCTGCGCCCCCGGCGGCGGTTGTGGTGTCTCTTCCAACCGCCCGGCTTGGACCTCCATCGGCGGATAAGACGCAATCAGCAGTTCCTCCACCTCCTGCACCTCGACGACCTCTTCGGTGACAGGCAACGCCAAAGAGACCGTAAACGTGGCGCCTTTGCCAACCACACTCTCGACCTCGATCTTGCCGTGCATACGCTCTACCAGCGCCTGTGAAATGGTCAGTCCCAGCCCAGTGCCGTCCTCCCGCCGCGTCGCCAAATTGTCGATCTGCTCAAAGGCTGAGAAAATCACATCCTTCTCGGCTTCAGGGATCCCAGGCCCGGTGTCGCGGACGGACAGCTTAAGGGGCCAACGTGTGGCGCCCGGGTCATAGAACACAACCACATCTACCTGCCCCACTTCGGTAAACTTGATAGCATTGCCAATCAGGTTCAAAAGCACTTGGCGAACACGGGTCGCATCTCCTAGAAAATTCGACGGGGCCTCATCCGGATAACACACGTGAATTTTCAGTTCCTTGGCTTCGGCTCGGATACTCAGCAACGTGGCGATTTCTTCGACCAAATCGCGAAGCGAAAACGGCGCGTCATGGATCGACAGCTTGCCGGCCTGGATTTTGGAGAAATCCAGCACATCATTGATGATGTCCAACAGCGCATTGGCCGAGCTGGAGATCGTGTCGGAGTAAAGCTTCTGCCGGTTGTTCAGCACCGTCTCATGCAACAACTCGCACATGCCAATAATGCCGTTCATCGGGGTGCGAATCTCGTGGCTCATATTGGCCAGAAATTGCTCCTTGGCCTTATTGGCCTGCTCCGCCTTGTCCTTGGCAATCTTGGTCAGCGCCAGCGCCGCATCCCGCTGCTTCTCTGACGTTATATCCGCCGAGCAGCCCAACACGTGGGACAGCGAACCGTCTTCATAATAGATTGGCGTCAACGTGGTGCGAATTTCCATAACGTTTTTGGCAAAGGGAAAGGTGATCTCATAGGTCGCCGGCTCGCCGCTTTTGACCACGCTGAGATGTTTTGCCAATGCCCTCTCACCAGTGATCCCGCCAAAAATCTCTGCGGCAGTTTTGCCAACAACAAACTCCGGCTCCAGTTGCGCAGTTTCACGCGCAAGACGGTTCATCATCAAATAGCGCGGCAGACCGTCTTCGGCCACTTCCAGCACAAAGATGCCCATCTGGACCTCTTCCAAGAAAGCAAACTCATCTAGCCTATCGCGTTTCCGCACGTCTCTTCCCGCAACCTGTCAGCCCATTTGGCACTGGGCCATTAAACTCACATTTAAATTAATTCGAACTTATTACCGAAACCTTGCAGCCCGCCGGTCAGGGCGCAGTACAGTGTCTCTCAGCCCGCAATGCCTCAGGTGAGACATCCGCGAACCCATTGAAAAAATTTTCAACGCCCAGATCGGGACACGTCAAGAAATTTGAAGAAGGAGAAGGGATTGGGTGGGAAAATTGCACGCATAACGCGCGCCAAATTATATCAAGCCCCGTATACCGTGCCCCATCGCTCAATTAGCTTCTGCTGCAACTTCTTTGAGCGGCCGTTGTAGGTCCGCGCCCCTTGGGGCCGCTCGCGATCTGGCCCGATCAGCCGATCCCGCGCACCAAGGTCCGCGCCAAAAATCGCAAACGCCAGGTCTCGTCCTTCCGGCGTGGTCACATAACCCGCTAAGGCACTGACAAAATGCAGCGTGCCAGTCTTGGCCAGCACCTTTAACGGATGGCCCTTGTTGACCTTGCCGTTGGAATCCCGCAGCGCGATGGTTTTCAAAATGGGCTGTAGGACCGCGTGCTGCCCGGCCTGTGCCAGCATCAGGGCCGTCTCATCCGCCCGCAACCGCGATTTCTCGCCAAGCCCCGAATGATCCACTAGGGCCGCGCTGCCCATGCCCAGACTTTGAGAGGCCCAAGCGTTCATCGCCGCCGCAGACGCCTTCACCGAACCAGGCTGCGCACCGCGGGCCTGGCTTGCCGCCATCCCCACCATCTCTGCGGTGAGATTGGTGGAATACTTCAACATGCCCTTCAGAATATCTTTCAGTGCCGGGCTGTTTTTTCGCGCCAGCACCGCGCCGCGTGGTGGGTTTTGCGTTTTCTTTGGTGCCTTTAGGGCAATCCCATGCGCCCGCGCCAAAGTCCGAAACACCTCGCCCGCATAGATCTCCGGCTCGCGCACCGGCAACCACCGTGCCCCGCCCTTGCCCAGCGCCCCGCTGGCCACGGTCCAATGATCCCGCCCGCCTTGCGACTTATAGGTATAGACCGGCACACTGCGTTTCACGATCTTCATACGCGCCACATCCACCTCTGGGCGGTATTTGTCGCTGCGCCCATCCATGGCGACGGAATAGCCGTTGGCCCCGCGCTTCCATTCAAAATGCACGCGATTGTAATTCAACGAGATGCCTGACACCGCAGGGTTATAGCCCGCGTGATCCGGCTGTTTGTTGTCGATCCGTTTGACCGAAGGCAAGGCCCCGCCCCAGACAAGAAACTGCCCCCTGACTTCCCGCACGCCCGCCGCTTTCAGCGTCCGGGCAAGATCCGCCAATCCATTGGTGTCGAGCGTTGGATCACCGCCCCCGCGCAACACCAGATCACCGCGCAGCACCCCGTTGGAGATATTTCCGACCGCCACCAAAGTGGTCTGGAACCGATGGTTAGGACCGAGGTAGGCCAAGGCATAAAGCGCGGTCAGGATTTTTGTGACACTGGCCGGCGGCAAACCACTGCTGGCCTGATGCCCTTCCAAAACGGCGCCATCCCCCATTCGCGCCACGGCAAAGCTGACCTTGCCTGTCAGCCCGCTGTCACGGATCAAAGCGTCCGCTGCCGGTGCAGTCTTGGGCAAGGCTCTCGCCGACGACGGCCGCAACACAGGCCGCAACGACCGGGTTGGTGCATCTGCCAAAACAGACGTACCAAGCGACGCAGCACTCAAACTCAAAAACGCACGGCGGGAAAATACCTTCGTCATGTGTAAAACTTTACCCTTTTGCCCCCCGCCGGTTCAACCCGCCGATGCGCAATTCTCTGTTTGCAATCGCGCACCAATACACAGACTTTTTGTCCCAGAACAAACATGTTACGCCGCTTGCATGTGGAAAACCTTTGTCCTGATGTTTGTCGCCATGTCGATGATCCCCGCCGGGGACACCGCCGGCAAACTCATGACCCAGGGCTTTGGCACCAGCCCGCTGTTTGTCGCCTGGTCGCGCTTTGTACTCGGCAGCCTCCTCGCCCTACCCCTGCTGCGCCCGGACACGCTGCGCCTGCTCACCAACTGGCGCATCTGGCTGCGCGCCGCCCTGCTCACCGGGGGCATCACCTGCATCCAGACCGCCCTGCAAACCGCACCGCTGGCCGACGTTTTCGCCGCCTTCTTCATTGGCCCGCTGTTTTCCTACCTGCTGTCCGTGCTGCTGCTTGGCGAAACCGTCACCCGCGCCCGCAGCGCGCTTATGGGGCTTGGCTTCCTGGGCGTGATGCTTGTGGTCCGCCCCAGCTTTGACATGTCCGCCGGCCTGCTCTGGGCCCTGGGTGCAGGCCTGTTCTACGGCGCTTTCCTCACAGCGTCGCGCTGGCTCGCGCCAATCGCGCGCCCCACCAGCCTGCTCTTCACCCAACTGTTTCTGGCAGCGGTGATGATGACACCCTTCTGTCTCACCCAGATCCCTCCCATGACACCCACGCTGGCTGGGCTCACAACCGCCAGCGCCATCCTGTCGATGGGCGGAAATTTCCTACTGCTGTTTGCCTATGCCCGCGCTGAAGCCGCCGTGCTTGCGCCGTTTGTCTATTTACAACTGGTCAGCGCGGTCGCCCTTGGCTGGCTGGTCTTTGAAGACCTGCCTGATACCTACACCTGGATCGGCCTCAGCCTCATCATCGGCGCCGGTATTGCTTCGGCTTTGCTGTCGCGGATCAGAACCGACGCTCCACGCCAATCTGCACCCCAACCGAGCGGAAACTGAAGGCCGCAATGTCGCTTCTGGCCCGCTCCGCATCGATCATGAAGTATGGCGTATAGCCCCCTGGCAAGAACATGTCAGATTTTTCCACCCGCAGCGCCCCTCCCAGTGACACTGAACTCGGCGCTTCACCGTACAACGGGTTGACCTCCAGAAAGCGTCGGTGCTTCACAAACACCCGCGGCTCTATTGTCCACCCATTACGAATGTCAAAACTGGAATAGGCCGAAAGCTGAAGGGTTTCATACCCTCCTTCACCAAACCCGTTTAAGCCGTCCTGGCGACGACGCTCATAGTTCAACTCACCACCTACAATAGTTGACCCGCCGACAGACCTCCGGAAGCCAACAAAAGCCGTTGCCAAAGACCCATCCAACGAACTGCTGAACTGGCTGTCCACATGGGCGTAAGACAAGCGTCCATACACCGATCCCCCCATCAGGCCGCGGCGCTCAAAGGCTGCGTCCAAACCATACTGATCCTCATAGTGTTCGCCGCGCACCCGACGCCCAGACACAAACGGCCCAAAAGACAGCGTGGTGTTCTGGGAAAGATGCCGCAACCCCAAACGCAGGCGCAACAATTGGTCATCGTAGTCGCGACCCTCCGCCTCCAGGATGCTCGCGCTGAGACTGGCGTAGCCAAGAACAGTGCTCTTGGGGCCGCTTAGGGCCTCGAGTTTGTACCGAAAGTTTGCCGATCCCTCGGCGCGCAGCGCCGGAACCTGCTTCACAGGACGAGAGGAATACACATAAATCACCTCACCATCTGGCCCCAGACCAAAAGGAAACGGGTGTTCAGCGTCATAGTTCCGGTTGTTGCCGGCCGTGGTCAGACCGATCGACAGATCCCAATCAAAACCGCGGCGCGCATCGATTTGACGAATGAAAGACAGAACTGTCTTACGCACTGGTTCCGGCAGGTCGCCAGACAGCACCCGAAAAAACTCTTCCCGGGACCGTGCCCATTGTTGCGCCATGAAATAGGCCCGGGCCAATTCAAGGCGCACACGAATAAGCTTGGGATCGGTTGCCAGAATACCTTGGAGGATCGGAATGGCTGCTTCGGGTTGCCCAGCATCAAGGGCCGCCATCGCCGTGTCAAAAGACCGCTCAATCTCCAATGCTGAAGGAGATGGGGTGTTGGCCTCGGCAAATCCTGTCGCTGCTGTCAAAGCCCCGCAAAAGACGGCAATCGCCACGAGACCGATTTTCAGTTTGGATGTCACTACCTTGGCCATTCTGGTTACCCTAATAAACTGCTCGTTTCAGAGCAGTTCCCCGCCAAAGCGGAGAACAATTTTGTATACGCGTTATAGGACAGTGTTAATTGCCACCAAACGCGCCGGAATAGTTACCAATCGCACCATTCATCTCAAAGGTGCCACCAACTTCTTCCGCGTTGTCACCATAAAAGGCCCCATTTAACGTGCCGCTGTCGCCAGCGCTGAACGGTATCACTCCGTTGATGTTCGCAGTGAATTCATTACCGCTAATGGTGCCGGTGCCTGCAAAATCCAGATGCTGACCACGCCAGGCGTTGCCGCCGGACAGGTTGCGCACATAGGTGTTGGTGCTGGCAACGCTCACATTGGAGAAGTCGGAAGTGGTCACGCCAACTTGGGATTCGGACACAAGCGCGCGACCATCTGTGGTGACAACCATACCGACGGAGCGGCCGGAATAAGTGGCGGACCCACTGGTTGGTACATCAGCTGAGGCAGTTCGGCGACCGAAGCTGCCCACGCTCACACTGCCATTGGACGTGCCGACGCCCGTCGCCCACATGCCAAAGGTTTGGTGATCATAATCCAGCGCATCCGCGTTGCCCATCCAGCTGCGCTTCTTCCCGTTGGAATTGCGCGCGGTGATCAACAGGGAATCCATGCCGTCATCAATGCGGTCGCCGCCTGCGCCAAAACGCGTGGTGGTGCTACCGTTGGTCATCTCCAACGACTCCAGCTCACCAATGTTGGTGCCAACCTCGATGGACCCGTTGCGCGCGGCACCAAGACGGCCGCCGGTTACGTTACCTTCGCCATCTGTAGACATAGACGCGGTACGGACCCGGCCGTTCAGTGTGGTGTCGCCATGCGCAAGGTAAAGGCGATCACCCGCCATTTCATTCAGGCGGTCACCCACCTCGTCTTCCACATAAGATTCAATGGTGCTTTTGCAGCCCGCAATAGACACCAAGGCGCCAACTGCCATCATGGCTTTGATAGATGTGTTCAGCATTTTCTGTTACCCGTATGAAGTTCAGTTCGTTGGTCAGAGATGAGCGCTGATTCAGATTTGGTTCCCACCGGCTCGCTCTTGAGCCTCAACCAAAACTGTTTTCCTGAATGGGCGGTTTCGGCTTTCCTTACAGGGAATTAACCGCCCCGAAGCCCATAAAAATTGAGCGTTATCCGACTTAAATGTGGACAAAATGCGAGACAGAGGTCACATCCGTTTCTTTGACCTAAACGCGTCAGTCTCTCCGACAAATCCTATCAAGGTACGGATTTTCAAAGAGTTCCTTCGGCAAAACCGTAGGCGAGAGAATTTGCCTAAAAACCCGCTCAAGCCGCGCGTGTTTAGACTTTGCCAACACTTGCCTTGATAGCTTGAATTTTAGCCAATCCCAGAAAAGTAAAATTGAGCGGAAACGGCACATTCTGGACACGGATTTTCCGCGCCCGACCCCGTGATTGCCCCTATGCCAACCAAGGAATCACCCGATAAAGAGGCCGGTGATGCTGAAGACTTACCCGATTTGCACTAAGGAAAACCCGCCTCACCCACCTATTCAGGAAGGTACCGCCCCCATTTGGCTGCAAAAGCTTCGGCCAGGTCGATGCCCTGCCAGTCCGCAAAGACCATGAGGAAGCCAAACAGGTCCGCCGTTTCATCGATCAGGTTCTGGCGCGCGTCTGCTTGAGGTAAAGCGCCGCGCTGTGCCCCCTGCGTCGCCAGATAGGCTGACTGCAATTCGCCCAACTCTTCGGTCATTTTGGCCAGATACCAGGTGGCATCCCGATCAATGCCAAATCGCTCGGCATAAATGTCGGAAACCGCAGCCGCCTGTTCGGTCAGCTTACGCACGTCCACTTCGCCCAAAGTCGCAACTGGCGTTTGTGTCATCGCGTTAACATCTTCCACTTTCAAAACCGCACCTCCGCGAAACAGTCACAATACCGACGCGATACCGACGCCTTATTTGCCGTTGCCTGGCGGGGTAAACAGATCGCTCTGTTCCCGAGGCCGCGGCGCACTCAGCCCCAGATGTTGCCAGGCCTTTTGCGCCAACATCCGCCCGCGTGGCGTCCGTTGGATCAACCCTTGTTGCAGCAAAAACGGCTCAATCACCTCTTCTATGGCATCTCGGCTTTCGCTCAAGGCCGCACTGATTGTGTCGATCCCAACCGGTCCACCAGCGTAGTTCTCGGCAATGAAAAGCAGGTAACGCCGGTCCGCCCCATCCAGCCCAAGGTTATCCACCCCAAGCCGCGTAAGTGCGCCATCTGCAAGGGATTTTGTGATAACCCCATCGCCTTCCACCAGGGCAAAATCCACCACCCGCCGCAGCAAACGCCCGGCAATCCGCGGCGTCCCGCGCGAGCGCCGCGCAATCTCCCGCGCGCCACCATCCTGCGCAGGCACACCCAATTTGTTGGCGTTGCGCGTGACAATCTCGTTGAGTTCACCCTCTGTGTAAAACTGTAGCCGCGTCGGGATCCCAAAACGGTCTCTAAGCGGCGTGGTCAACAGCCCCAACCGCGTCGTCGCCCCCACCAAAGTAAAGGGCTGCAACTCAATCCGAACCGTCCGCGCCGCCGGCCCCTCCCCGATCACCAGATCGAGTTCAAAGTCCTCCATCGCGGGATAAAGCACCTCTTCGACCGCTGGATTAAGCCGATGAATTTCATCGATAAAAAGCACGTCGCGCGCTTCAAGGTTGGTGAGGATAGCCGCCAGGTCTCCGGCCTTTGCAAGCACCGGACCAGAAGTCATACGGAAGTTTACCCCCAACTCCCGCGCCATGATTTGCGCCAAAGTGGTCTTCCCCAAACCCGGCGGACCATGGAACAATGTGTGGTCCATGGCTTCACCGCGACGGCGCGCACTTTCAATGAACACCCGCAGGTTCGCGCGCGCTTCTCTTTGACCGATAAAGGCATCCAATTCTTGCGGACGCAACGCGCGATCCGCATCCTCAGGCCGCGCTTCCGGTCGCAATGTGGGGTCTGGCTGATCCATGTTTTACCCCTTTGGTGCCAGTAGTTTAAGCGCTGCGCGGATCAACTCAGATGTATCCGCCTCGGGGTCTTCCCCCGCCGCTTGCGCGACTGCGCCTGCCGCATCTGCCGGCCCATAACCAAGGTTACCCAGCGCCGACAAAGCATCGGCCTGCACACTCATAGACGCCGCAGCGGCCGCTCCAGCAGCCGCCGAAGCCCCACCCGCATTCACCGGAGTGCGTGCCACATCTTCGATTACCTCATCGTCCGCAGCCGCCTCTTCACCAGAAACCGACGCCATGGCCTCCCCAAGCGTCCCACCTAGTGCCATCACTTCCGGCGCCTTGTCTTTCAATTCAATAACAACACGTTGCGCCGTCTTAGGTCCGACACCTTTTGCCGCCTTGATCGCCGCCACATCGCCAAGGGTTACCGCCCGGCTCACACCGTCTGCTCCCAGCGCGCCAAGGATTGCCAAGCTCGCCTTCGCGCCAATCCCCTGCACGCTCATCAACAGGCGGTGCCATTCCTTTTCAAACAGGCTTGAGAAGCCAAACAACTGCAACAGGTCTTCCCGCACCAACAGATCGGTATAAAGCGCCACCGGCTCACCCACACTAGGCAAAGCCGCCAAAGTCCGGTCAGAACAGTAAACCACATAGCCCACGCCGCGCACATCGATCAGAACGTGATCCGTGCTGCGGTACTCCAGCGTCCCGGAAATCTTGCCAATCATGCCTGCGCCCTCTTCAATGCTTCCGCATAACCAGCCCCTGCCCGAGCGTAATGCGCGTGGCACATCGCAATCGCCAACGCATCCGCCGCATCCGCCCCGGCGATCTTCACCCCAGGAAGCTGCAACTTCACCATATGTTCCACCTGATGCTTCTCCGCGTGCCCCACACCCACTACCGTCTTCTTCACCTTGTTAGGCGCATACTCACCAATATGCAGCCCCGCCTGCGCCGGCACCAACAAGGCAATCCCACGCGCTTGGCCCAGCTTGAGCGTGCCTGCACCGTCTTTGTTCACAAAGGTCTGCTCGATCGCCGCATGGTCCGGCAAGAAGCGCGCGACAACATCCGTTAGCTGCTCATGCAGAGACAACAGTCGTGCCGCCAAATCCTGCCCAACCGAATGACAAATCCCGTTGGCCACATGGCTCATCTTACTGCCGTCTGCGTCGATCACGCCCCAGCCCATGTTTCGCAAGCCTGGATCGATTCCCAATACGCGCATGTTGTGCCCCATTGTGCTCTGTTTTCTTGTTATTCCCCGTGAAGTAGCACGAAACGAGAACAAACGCCAAGCCTGAAGCAAATTGCGACAAAAGTTTTTGCAGGTGCGACGATTTGGCGACCCGCCTAATGCCTGCCCCAAATGGTCTAAATGCGACCCTTCACGACACCAAAAACGACCTTATTAATAAGGTGTTTCCGCAATTTTCGACCTATGCAATAACCGCATGCCACCTATGCCGTTTTGACGCTTGCTGGGGTGCATTTTGAGCCCTATGTGCGGCCAATCGAAAACACAGTCCATAGCAACTGAAAGAAAGGATTTCTGATATGGCCGCCTTCGAACATACGTCGACCTCTGGTTCTGCTGGCCGTATCGGTCAGCCCCTCTTCGCGCTTGTTGCCCGCTTCGTCGATTGGAATGAAAAGCGCCGCACACGCAATGCTCTGGCAATGCTCAGCGACCGCGAGCTGGACGACATTGGTCTGTCCCGCTCCGACATTTACGCGATCCGCTAAGCACCCACCACTCACGGCAGCTTTGTTCCGTGGGACCGCAAACCGTCGCCTCCTTCGAGGCGGCGGTTTTGTTTTACGCGTCAAAAAAAGAAACGGCCCCGGGGAGAGAGACCCGAGGCCGTGTGGGATCTTGGAGGGATCCACGGAAACTTTGGAGTTTTAGAGCTTGGTGTTGATTTGCGTCGCAATCCAGCGCGATACGGGATCGGGGGCCATAGTCCAGGCCGCAGCTTTTTCCACCGGCGTACCACCGCTCAACCGCGCAACGTCCTGCGAATAGAAGTCAGGGCCAAACTGAGACATCATGATGCCTTTGATCATGAAGAAAGACACAACCACGGTGAACAGGCCTGCCCAAGGGATACCCCGGCGGCGGCCCGCGCCTTTGACAATCATGTAACCGTTGCGATTGATCACAACAGATTCACGGCCCACACGACCGGTCTTCGCCTGCTTGCGATAGATCCGTGCAAGGCGATCATGAAATTCTGCGTAAGATTCACTCATGGCAACTAACTCAGGTTTGGCCCCCACCAAACATGGCCAAATCTGGTCTCGAAATGTGGCGAAATTAAGGCACAAAGCCGAAAATGAGGCAAATTATCGTCAAATCTGACCTCAATTATGCACTTCCGCAGGAAAAGTGGAAACAACCCTAGACTACACCAGGGACTGTGCAAAAAGAAGAAACAAATACGACTATGCGCACAAAAAAAACGGGCGACTGATGGCAGCCGCCCGTGTCTTGATTCTGTGTGCAGAGTTGCCCGCGTCAGGCGCGGCGTGTCAGCGTCAGCGTGGTCCACTCGCCAATCTCTTCGCGGGTGTGCACATCAAAGCCTGCCGCATCATAAGCCTCGACCACCTCGTCCGCCTGCTCGTTCAGGATGCCGGAAAGGATCGCGTGGCCGTTCGCGGCGATATTGGCGCCCATATCCGGTGCCAGATCCACCAGTGGAGCCTTCAGGATGTTGGCAAACACCAGATCATAAGGCGCCTTGGCCGCCAAGTCAGGATGCCCAAAGCCAGCCGCCTCCAGACAGATGACCTTCCCATCCAGATCGTTTGCCGTGACGTTGGCCTTGGCCACATCCACGGCCACCTCGTCAATATCGCTCGCCAACACCGGATTTGGCCAAATCCGCGCCGCCCCCATGCCCAGCACCGCCGTACCGCAGCCGATGTCCGCCACGTTCTGCCCCACGAAGCCTTCATTGGCCACGCGGTCCAGCGCTTTCAGGCAGCCCAAAGTGGTGCCATGGTGCCCGGTGCCAAAGGCCATCGCGGCTTCGATCAACAGCGGCTCGGCACCTTCCGGAATTTTATCCGCGTCGTGGCTGCCGTAGACAAAGAACCGCCCGGCCTCAACCGGCGCCAGCTCACGCTTCACATGGGCCACCCAATCGGTTTCCGGCAGCTCGGACACCACAAAAGGCTTCGCGCTGAACGCTGCCGCCAAAACGGCCAACCCCGCCTCATCTGGCGCTTCAACAAAGTAGCCGCCAATTTCCCAGAGGCCAGACCCGTCTTCGACCTCGAACACCCCAACCCCCGTTGGTTCCGGCACCAGCCGCTCCATCGCCGCGCCCAGCGCTTCGGCCTGCTCTTTGCCCATCAATGTGGTCAGTGCGGTGAATGTCGGCATGTTGCTCTCCTATCAGGTTGCGCAGGGCCTAGGGTCTCCCCTCGGCCCCGTCAAGCCTGCGCAAGCACAAACTACTCCGCAGCAGCAGCCAGAGGCCGCGTCAGTCGGGTTTCATTGCCCTTTTCCGGATGGCGCGGGATCAGGAAAGCCAAACCCAACGACACCGACGCCATGGAGGCCGCGAGCACAAACACAGCCCCAGGGGATGCCAACCACAGCAGGCCCAGCAGAACCGGCAGGAACACCGCCGCGATATGGTTGATTGTAAAGGCCACAGCCGCAGTCGGCGCCATATCTTCCGGGTCCGCGATTTTCTGGAAATAGGTCTTCAATGCCAATGCCAGCGAAAACAGCAGGTGATCAACAACATAGAGTGTTGCCGCCAAGGCAATGCCCCAGCCGAAGAAATAGATGCCGCCATATGCCAGGAAGACAATCACAAGGCCCGCATACTCAAAGATCAACGTGCGCCGCTCGCCAAACTTCGACACAGCGCCGCCGATCAAAGGCGCAAACAGCATATTGGCGATAAGGTTGATCAAATACAGCGCGGTGATCTCATGCACGTCAAAGCCAAAGCGCTCCACCATCATGAATCCTGCAAAGACCACAAAAATTTGCCTGCGGGCACCCGCCATAAACTGCATCGCATAATACAGCCAATAGCGTTTCTTCAGCACCATCTTGCGCGCTTGCGGCGTGCGGCCTTCAAACTGCGGAAACGCCACAAAACAGTAGAGCGCGATCAGCGCCGTGATACCGCCCCCCGCGAGGTAGACCACGTCATAATCCCAATTGTACCGCTTCCAGCCCAACACGATGATGCCATACGCCAGCAAAGTCGCCGCTGACCCTGCCGCGACAAGCCAACCCAGAACCTTTGGGGCACGTTTCTTGTCGAGCCATTGCAGCTGAAGCGATTGGTTCACGGTTTCATAGTAGTGAAAGCCAATCGAACTCAGCAGGGTGATCATCAAAATCCCGCCCATGGTCGGAAAATAGGCCGTGACCGCTGTCGCAACGCCAAGCAGCGCCAAGGACAACAGCCCGAGCACTTGTTCCCGAATGAACAGCAGCAAGAAGATCACGCCAATTGCCAGAAATCCGGGGATTTCGCGCACGGTGTGCAGGAGCCCAATGTCTGACCCGTCAAAATCCGCCAGCTCAATCACAAAGTTGTTGAGCAGCGCGCTCCAGGTGTTGAAGGCAATCGGCATGGCCAGCGCCATGAGGAACAGCAAGGTGATCGGGCGACGCCACCACGGCAACAGATGTGCGTCATCAATAGAGATTTTTCTAAACATGTGCAGCAAGTACGCCGATCGCGGCAAAAAGGCGAGATCAAAAGACGCACAGATCAGCCTGCACTTCCGCACCTTCTAAGTTTGAGGTCAGTAAAAACTCTGTGGATCGATATCCACCGCGAGACGCAGATCGCCCTTCAGCCGGAATTGCCCCACCCATTGCGCCAAAGCGCTCTGCAACGGCGCGGATTTGTCTGCTTTCACCAAGAGCCGCACGCGATGCCGCCCGCGCACACGCGCTATCGGTGCAGGGGCCGGACCATAGACCTCTGCCCCAATGGCGCGCAGCATGCCAGCGTTTCTCGCCAGCGCATTGCCCAGATCAAACACCTGCGCCACATCGCTGCCAGACAGGATAATCCCCGCCATGCGCCCAAACGGCGGCACCACTGCGTGACGACGCTCATCAGCTTCGGCCCGCCAGAACCCGGTCTCGTCGCCGGTCAAAATGGCACGGATCACCGGATGCTCCGGCTGAAACGTCTGCAGCAACGCCAAGCCCGCCCGCTCGGATCGCCCGGCACGCCCGGCGACCTGTCGCATCAATTGAAACGTTCGTTCTGCAGCCCTCAAATCGGAGCCCTGCAACCCGAGATCCGCATCAATCACACCGACCAACGTCAGCAGTGGAAAGTTATGCCCTTTCGCTACCAACTGTGTACCGATGATAATGTCGGCTCCACCATCAGCAATTGTCCGGATGCTCTCCTTCAGCGCACGCGCTGATCCAAACAGGTCCGAACTCAACACAGCCTGCCGGGCGTCCGGCCACAGCTCCTGCGCCTCCTCCGCGAGACGTTCCACGCCTGGCCCAACTGGCGCAAGCTTTCCCTCGACCTCACAAGACGGACAAGCCTCCGGCATCGGCTTGGTCTCACCACATTGGTGGCACAGCAGGCGCTTGAGGAACCGGTGCTCCACCATCCGCGCATCGCAATTGTCACAGCCAATCTGATGCCCACAGGCACGACAAATCGTGACCGGCGCATAGCCCCGCCGATTGATGAATAGCAGCGCCTGCTCCCCCTTGGCAATCCGCGCGTCCACCGCCGCCTTTAGACTGGGCGAAATCCAACGACTGGCGGGCAATTTCTCGGCCCGCATGTCGATCGCGCGCATCTCCGGCAGCACGGACGCGCCATAGCGGCTGGTCAGCTCCAGTTTTTTGTATTTGCCCGCTTCGGCATTGGCCCAGCTTTCAAGGCTGGGCGTGGCCGAGGCCAAAATCACCTGCGCCTCGCAAAGCGCCGCCCGCAGCACCGCCATGTCCCGCGCGTTATACAACACGCCGTCTTCCTGCTTGTAAGACGTGTCGTGTTCTTCATCGACAATGATCAGACCCAAGTCGCGATACGGCAAAAACAACGCCGACCGCGCCCCGATCACCATCTGGGCACCGCCTTCACCTACCATTTTCCAAGTCCGGCGGCGCTCGGTCATGGTCACGCCCGAGTGCCACTCCGCAGGTTTCGCGCCAAACCGCGCCTCCACACGCGTTAGAAACTCCGCTGTCAGGGCAATCTCCGGCAATAGAACCAGCGCCTGTCTCCCCTTGCGTAAACACTCGGCCACCGCCTCCAGATACACTTCCGTTTTGCCCGAACCGGTCACGCCACGCAGTAAGGTTGTGCCATAGGTCCCGCTCTGAACTCCCGCGCGCAACTCCGCCGCGCCCGCCTCCTGATCTTCAGACAGCTCCTTGCCGCCGTAGTCCGGGTCCAGACGCGGAAACGGCGTGTCCCGTGGCGCAGCTTCCTCGCGCACAACGCCCTGCTTGACCAAGCCCTTGATGACGGAATTGGTCACCCCCGCCATCTCCGAGAGTTCCCCCATGGTAAAGGCGAGATTGCCGTACTCAGATAAGGTCTCCAGCACGCGGCGGCGAGCATCGGTTTGCCGATCCGGCTCGCCTTCCCCGCGCCGGTAGATCTTGCGCATCGAGGGCGGGTCCGACAAGCCGGGTGCACGGGTCGCCAGCCGGAGCATCGCATTCATCGGCGTGAGCGTATAATCCGCTGCGCGCTGCAAAAACCCACGCATGTCCGCCCCCATCGGTGCCACATCCAAGGCGCGGTTGGCAGGGCGGATTTTGTTGATGTCGTAGTCACCCTTGCCTGGCCCCCAGACAACGCCAAGCACCCGGCGCGGTCCCAATGGCACCTCAACAAAAGCGCCCAGAAAAACCCCACCTTCCGGCGCTTTGTAGTCCAACATCCGGTCCAGCGGTTGCGTGGTCAGCACCGCTATCAACGCCCCTTCAGGAAAGAAGTCTGTCTCGCTCAACTGTCCCTCACACCGTCTTGGCCCGCCAAAATCGTTATCGCTAACGGAAAATACTGCCGTGGGGCGCATTCCCACTTCCAGCGGGGCTCTCTATCGGGTAAAGCCAAGTCAGCCGCAGCGCAATCCCGCAGTTGCAAGCGCCGCCCTTTCAAACCTGCACGCACAGGAGAGGAACTGACATGAAATTCTTCGTAGACACCGCCGACATCAAAGCCATTGCCGAGCTGAACGCAACCGGCATGGTTGACGGCGTAACCACCAACCCATCCCTGATCAAAAAATCCGGCCGTGACATTCTCGAGGTCACCAAAGAAATCTGTGACCTGGTTGACGGTCCGGTTTCCGCCGAAGTGACCGCCACAGACGCTGACGAAATGATCGCCGAAGGCCGCAAGCTGGTGCAGATCGCCGACAACATCGCGGTAAAAGTACCTCTGACTTGGGACGGCCTGAAAGCTTGTAAAGCACTCACCGACGATGGCCACAAAGTCAACGTCACCCTGTGCTTCTCCGCCAACCAGGCGCTCCTGGCGGCGAAAGCGGGCGCAACCTTCATCTCCCCTTTCATCGGCCGCTTGGATGACATCAACATGGATGGCATGGACCTGATCGCCGACATTCGTCAGATCTATGACAACTACGGTTTCGAAACTGAAATCCTTGCCGCCTCCGTGCGCACCGTGAACCACGCCACCCAATGTGCGCTGGTTGGTGCCGACGTGATGACCGCCCCTCCCGGCGTGATCAAATCCATGATCAACCACCCGCTGACCGACAAGGGTCTCGACGCTTTCCTAGCGGACATCAAATCGGCAGGCATCAAAATCCTGTAACGGTTGCAAGACACGTATCGAACAAGGCTCGGACATCGCTCCGGGCCTTTTTCGTGACCGCCATGTGATTGCTCCTCCGTTTGCCCCCTGCTAGGGTTTCTTGCAAAATGAGGCTGAGCACCCACCAATGAGCACTGCACTAGACAAATTCCAACGCTTGGAAGGCACCGCGTTGTGGCGAGAAACGCCGGACGTGCAACGGCGTGAAGTGATTGTGTCTCTGGGCGAGGCTTCCTTGGTGATCAAAGACAGCCAGGACCGCGCACTCACCCACTGGTCCTTGCCGGCCGTACGCCGCCTCAATCCGGGTCAAACCCCAGCGGTGTTTTTTCCGGACGGCGACTCTGATGAGACGCTGGAAATCGATCCGTCCCACGATGATCTGGTGGACGCCATCGAAAAACTGCGCAAAGCGGTCGCCCGGCCACAACGCGCCTCTGGCCGTTTGCGAAAAACAGTCTTGGCCCTGACCGCAACTGCTTTGGCGGGGCTGGCCGTATTCTGGCTGCCCGACGCCTTGGCAAACCACACCCTACGCGTGGTGCCCAATGTGGCCCGCCAGACCATTGGTCAGGACATGCAACAGCTCGCCACCCGGCTAACAGGTCAACCGTGCACCGCTCCTCTGGCCATTCCGGCCGTGGACGCCTTGCAAAAGCGCCTGCAAGTGCGGTCAATTTCTGTATTGCCCAGTGCACTGCGTGAAGCCATCGCTCTACCCGGCAATGTTGTGCTGTTGGGGCGCGACACCATCGAGGATCACGAAGAGCCGGATGTGGCCGCGGGTTACATCGTGGCTGCACAGGCTGCCTCACCCGATCCCCTGCGTGGCGTGTTAGAAACCGGCGGCATTCGCGCCAGCCTGCGCCTGCTGACCACCGGCGCGCTGCCGGAAGATCTGCTGATTCAGCATATCGAACTGATGATCAGCAGCCCGCCTGCGGCGGCCGCAGATGACACGTTGATCCAGGCATTTGAGCAAAAGCGGGTCCGACTACAGCCTTACGCGCTGGCGAGGGACCCATCAGGGGAAAGCACACTGGCCTTGATCGAGGCCGCCCCTTTCACCGAAGAATTGCCAGAACCGATCCTGATTGACCGTTACTGGGTGGCTCTTCAAGGCATCTGCGGCAGCTAAACGCCACCGCAGACCTCAGCTGAATTACTGACGCACAAAAGCGCCGCCAAATCCGGCGCTCTGGGTCTTGCTCAGCGCTGCATTGGCACTGTCTGCGCTGGCAAACGGACCTGCCAGCACCATACGCTGGGTCGCACCATGCCGCTGGTATTTGCCGATCCGCACCGGCAGCCCAAGACGTTTCACCTGTTTGGCCGCAGCCTGGGCACTGGCCTGATCGTTATACGTACCAACCTGCACATATGGCGTGCCTGCCAGCCGCAAAGACTTGGTGGCAGGCTGCGATTTGGTGGACACGTTTGTAGCAGCGGTATTTGGCGTTGCCGCCCGCGACACAGCTTCCGCATTGGAAGTATCGACTAATTGATACGGCACAGTCTGTGTCCACACCTGCGCCATCTGAGCCTCACCTGCGAGTGTCATTTCAGCCCGACGTTCATTCAAGCGGCCATCATCAAACGCACGACGATAGCCTTCAGGCACCACCGACACTACCTGTGTGTGTTTGTTGGCTTCATACACGTGGCGCGGCACAACCCGCACATCCGGCGCAACTTCGCCGACGCGCACAACGGTGCCAACCGGCGGACGACGCAGCGAACTGTTCTGATCAAAGCGCATCTGCGGTGGTTGCGCTGTTGCCCCCCCACGCCCGGGCGTCACCGGAGACTGGGCTTGAGGTCCGCACCGAACGGCAGAGCCTCTCCAGGATGTCACCCCTTCGCGACACGGCGACACGACACCAGCCGCGCGCGGGGCTTGATTGGAGGTCCGGCGCACGGTTGTTGTCGTGGTTTTGGGGGCCACTGGCGCAGGCTGGATCACCGTTGGTGCCGCTGCGGTGGCTGCCGGGGCAACCGTACGTGTGGTGGTTTTCTTGGTTGTTGTAGTGGTCGGACGGGCCGCGGTTGGTGTGGTGTAAAGCGGCGCACCTTTGGCCTGCTTTGGCACCTTCACTGTGCGAGTAGTGGTTTTTGCCGTGCTGGTTGCAGCGCTGCCGGTGGTGCGTGCCGTTGTTGTCGTCGCTGCCGCAGACGCAACTGCTTTTGGCGCCGCAGCCACAGCAGGTGCACCGGACTCCGGTGCTGCCGGCTGAATCTGAACAACATTTTTGTCGAGCTTTGCCGCGGCGCTGGTGGTGGTCTGGGCTTTGGAGAAGGTGGGTTTGAAGCCACAAATCACCTTGCGTTCCCGCGTCACCCGCGGCACCCAAGTTGTGGCCCCATCAACACCGGCGCGGATGTAGACACATCCACGGCTGTCAACAAACTGCTTACCCTTGAAATCGTTCGGCGGGAATTCCGCCGGGATTTCGTTTGAACTAATGGACTGCGCGGTGACCGCACCAATGCCCAAGGAACTTGCGATCACGCCGATCGCAATAACTCTGGTCAGTTTCATTTTGCCCCCACAAGATGTAGGGGCACCTTAGCCGGTTTGTTTCCAACGAGTAAACCGTTGAAAACACGAAATTTGACCTATTGGGTGCCAAACATGCGGTCGCCCGCATCACCCAATCCGGGCAAAATATAGCCCTTTTCGTTCAACCGCTCATCCAGCGCGGCAGTCACAATTGGTACATCTGGATGCGCTTCTTTCATCCGCGCCACACCTTCCGGCGCGGCCAACAGACACAGGAACCGGATGTTTTTGGCACCCTGTTTTTTCAGCAAATCAATCGCCGCCGCAGAGCTGTTGCCGGTTGCCAGCATCGGATCAACCGCGATCACCAGACGTTCATCCAACTCACTTGGGGCCTTGAAGTAGTATTGCACCGGCTCCAGCGTTTCCTCGTCACGGTACAACCCGACAAAGCCCACACGCGCCGACGGCACCAGCTCCAGCATCCCATCCAAAAGGCCATTGCCCGCCCGCAAAATCGACACCAACGCCAGCTTGCGCCCCGCCAGCGTCGGCGCATCCATCTCCACCATCGGGGTCTGGATTTTCTTGGTGGTCATCGGCAGTTCACGAGTGATCTCATAGGCCAGCAACTGGCTAATCTCGCGCAGCAGACGGCGGAACTCGCCAGTCGAGGTGGCCTGATCGCGCATGATGGTCAGCTTGTGCTGTACCAGCGGGTGATCCACAACTGTCAAATGATCCATCAGGCTTGCTCCAATCGCTTTGCTACTTTGGCTTTGGTATCGGCATCACAGAAGGCCGCGTCAAGCGCGGTCTGGTTGAGCGCCCGAAAATCACTCTCGTTCCATCCAAAGGCTTTGGAGAGCTCTTCGTACTCGCGGCGCATGGTGGTGTGAAAGAATGGAGGATCATCCGTACTGACGGTTACTTTGACACCGGCATCCCGCAATTTCTGAATGGGGTGGCTGGCAAAGTCCGGAAACAGGCCTAGCACCACATTGGAACCGGGGCAGACTTCAAGCGTGATCTGACGCGCCACCAGTTCTTTCACCAGTTCAGGATCTTCAATACTGCGCACGCCATGGCCGATACGCTCCACGTTCAGGTCTTTGATCGCATCCCAAACGCTTTCCGGGCCGCCAAATTCCCCTGCGTGGGTGGTCAGTTGCAAACCTGCTTCTTTGGCTTGATCAAAGGCATAAGCAAAGGTTCCCTGTGTGAACTGACCTTCGTCGCCGCCCATGCCAAAGCCGGTCACAAAGTCACCAGCTGTTTCTGCCGCGCAATGTGCTGTAGTTTTAGACTTGTCGGCCCCGAAGTGACGCACTGCGGTCACAACACCGCGCAAGGTGATCCCGTGCTTGGCCTCTACCGCAGTGGCGGCTTCCTCAATCGCCGCGAGGTACTCGCGCCAAGCGCCAAGGTCACCGCCGCCACAGAAGTCTGGGCTTATAAAGCTTTCGGTGTAAACAACGCCATTCTTGGCGCTTTCTTCCAGGATCGCAGTGGTCAGCCGCGCAAACTCTTCCGGCCCGGTCAACACAGAGGTTGCGTCCTCATAGGTGCTCAGAAAGTGCACAAAGTCCCGAAACGCGTAGCCGCCGTTGTCATCAAAGATCTTGCTCAGATCGACGTTCTTTTCATGCGCCAGCTGTTTGATAAACGCGGGGGGGGCCGCGCCTTCGTGGTGCAGGTGCAGCTCGACTTTAGGCAGGTCAGCAACGCTCATAAGAAACTCCTTCCACGGGGAGGTGTGATCCCCAGATGTGTGGCCACCGTTGCGGCCACATCAACAAAATCCATGATCCCGGCTTCTTTTGCGCCCACACCGGCGGCCAATACTGGCACGCGCTCACGGGTGTGGTCGGTTCCGGTCCAGCTTGGGTCATTGCCGTGATCCGCGGTCAGGATCAAGAGATCATCCGCCTTCAAATTTTGAAGGACCTTTTCGATTTCCAAATCAAACCACTCCAGCGCACGCGCATAGCCGGATATGTCGCGGCGATGGCCATAAAGGCTGTCAAACTCCACAAAGTTTGCAAAGGTCAGACTGCCATCGTCAGCGGTTTCCACCAGTCCCTGTAAATCCTGCATCAGCTTGGCATCCGCCCCCTTGGTGCAATCATCAATACCCGCCATTGTGAGGATATCGCCAATCTTGCCAACAGCGTGTACCTTGCGACCGGCATCTTGCACCCAGTTGGTCAACAGCGTGTCCGGCGGCGCAATGGCATAGTCGCGGCGATTGGTGGTGCGCGTAAATCCTGTCTCTGCATCCCCCACAAACGGCCGCGCAATCACGCGACCAATCTTCATCTCATGCAAGGTCGGCGCAAGATCCTGACACAGCCGTAAAAGACGGTCGAGACCAAAAGTCTCCTCATGTGCGGCGATCTGATAAACGCTGTCCGCAGAGGTGTAGCAAATTGGCTTGCCACTTTTCACATGCTCCGCGCCAAGATCGTTGATGATCACGGTACCGGAAGCATGGCAATCTCCTAGAATGCCATCCACCCCAGCCAGTTCACATACCAATTTGGTCAAATCGGCCGGAAAGCACGGCTGCTCTTTGGGAAAATAGCGCCACTCCCACGGCACCGGTAGCCCCGCCAACTCCCAGTGACCGGATGGCGTGTCCTTACCAGGACTCACCTCGGTGGCCGCGCCCCAAGCGCCCTTTGGCTTCGCATCCAGACCGGGCGTGGTATCGCCCGACGCCAACCGACAGGCGGCACCTAAACCCAACGCGTCCAAGTTGGGCAGCTCAAGCGGCCCGCTGCGTCCGTCCTCAGCCCGCCCTTCGGCGCAGGCCTGCGCAATATGCGCCAAGGTATTCGCGCCAGTGTCGGGGCGGTCTTCGTTGAAAAACCGTGCGGCATCCGGCGCACCGCCAATGCCAACCGAGTCCATCACCACCAGAAATGCACGTGCCATCAGCGGCTCCTTTCGTGAATGAGCGGCGGCATATCCGGCATTTGCTCGCCAATGTCTATAGCCTCCAGCACAGCTTGCGCAGCGACATCCGCCTTATCCTCTCGGCTCGCATGCACCCGCATCAGCGGGTCACCCGCTCTGACCTGCGTGCCCAAACGCACCACCTCTGAGAAGCCCACCGCAGGATCAATCACGTCGCTCTCCACCATGCGCCCCCCGCCAAGCCCGACAACAGCAAGGCCCAACGCTTCGCCCTCGATTGCGGTTACAAAGCCATCACGAGGCGCCTTGACCTCGCGGATCACCGAGGCCTCCGGCAAAAAACGCTGCCACTCCTCAACAAACCGCATTGGTCCGCCATGGGCCGCTACCATCCTGCCAAATCGTTCCGCGGCCTGCCCGTTTGCCAAAACCTCAACCATCTTAGCGACACCTGCCTCAACATCCGCCGCCAAGCCCGCATTGGCCAACAACACGCCGCCAAGGGACACGCTCAACTCCGCCAAAGGCCCGCCCTTAGAACCACAGAGCACCTCCATGCACTCCGCCACCTCAAGCGCATTACCCAACGACGGCGCCAACGGCTGGTTCATGTCAGAAATCACCGCGCTTGTCGGGCAGCCCGCAAGATTGGCCGTGCTGACCAAAGAATCCGCCAGTGCCTCGGCATCTGCGAGCGTCTTCATAAACGCCCCGCTGCCAACCTTCACATCGAGCACCAAGCCATGAAGGCCTGCCGCCAATTTCTTCGACAGTATTGAAGCCGTGATCAGATCAAGGCTTTCTACAGTTCCGGTCACATCCCGCACCGCATAAAGCCGTTTATCCGCTGGCGCGATCTCAGCTGTGGCACTGACAATCGACGCCCCGGCGTCGCGCACCACCTTATCAAACTGTGCCTCATCCAATCCAGTCTGGTAGCCCGGAATGGCCTCCAGCTTATCCAGCGTCCCGCCAGTGTGACCAAGCCCCCGCCCAGACACCATAGGCACATAAGCCCCACAGGCTGCCAAAGCCGGTGCCAGAACCAAACTCACGCAATCGCCCACGCCGCCGGTAGAATGCTTGTCGAGCACTGGTCCGGGCAAGTCCCAAGACATCGTGTCCCCACTGTCCCGCATCGCCAGGGTCAACGCCACGCGACCCTCCTCAGAGAGACCGCGCACACAAACCCCCATAGCAAAGGCGCCGGCCTGAGCATCACTGACCGTTCCGTCAGCCAACCCTCTGGCAAACCAGGCCAGTTCCTCACGACTGGGATCTTCGCCTTTGCGCAACTGCGCGATGATGGCCCGTGCGTCCATACTTTTCTCCTTTGTCAGTCGCGGTCTTGGTGGTCGGTATCCATGTGGTCGGTGCCAAACGCCCCCGGCAGCAACTCCGCCATAGTCATCGTCAGCCGCGCGCCATCCAGCGTCGCCATCGTAATTTTTGTATCTCCACCCGCAGCAAACTCCGCGAGTTTCTGGCGACACCCGCCGCAAGGCGTCACTGGCTGCTTAGCGTCTGCAACCACAAAAGCTTCGGTCAAACGTGTCTCCCCCGCCGCGACCATCGCGGCAATCGCACCAGCCTCGGCACACGTACCTTCCGGATATGCGATATTCTCCACGTTGCAGCCCGCATAAACCGTTCCGCCTTCAGAACGGACCGCCGCGCCTACCTTAAAACTCGAATACGGCGCATAGGCATTTTCGCGCACGGCAAAAGCCGATTTTTCCAAGCTCATCTCTCTGTCACTTTCGTCTTAAACGCCCCCGGCAACGTGACTTCGAGCAATTCAATGTCCGCGCTTGGATCGGCGTAGAGGGTTTTCATTCCTGGCGGGATCACAAAGGCATCCCCGGCTTCCAAGGCATGTGGCTCGCGCCCCTCACCTTCCAGAACCATCGTGCCCTGCATCACAAAGGTAAAGTGGATATCCGCATCATGGCTCGCCCATTGCGGAACGCCGTCTCCACGGCGGATCACCTGCACCCCCGCCACATCTTTCGTGTTGGTTGCAATAGTTGTGTCTCGGCACATAAAGCCCGGTAATCGGAACTCGCCCCATTCTGCAACCTCTGCCAGATTATGGACAAAGCGCTGCCCATCCCACTCGCGGTCTGGCCGCTCATGCGGGGTTGGAAGTTCCATTTCATGGTCAATCTCCGTCACATGGTCCGCTGGCACCCCAATCTCGATCACCTGCAGATCGTCACTGGCCTCACAAACCCGATGGCGAATTTCCGGCGGCTGGATAAAGCAGTCCCCCGCATTGAGACGCCGCATCCCGCCTTGATCTTCATACAAGACGTCAACCCAACCCTTGACGCAGAAAATTAGCTGAAATCCCACCTTATGATAATGCACCATATCCGGCACCGGCCCACCGTCCGGGATACGGATATGGCTGGCAATCATCGCACCACCCAACCGGTCCGGCACCAAATCTCTGTAGTGCATCCCGGCACGACCAATCACCCAAGGCGCCTGATCCGCCAGCCTGCGCACAACAAAGGAATGCTGCACCTCCGGCAGAACCAACGGCGGGTTCAGCTCTTCAATTTCGACCTTTGTACCGTTCGGCGCAGTCAGCTCCCGCGTGCCATCCGCAAACCCATCTGGATCATCCGCCAATATCCGCAGGCACCCCGGCGCTTCTTCCGCGCCTTTCTCAACGCGCAGCCGCAGGCCGTGTCCGGAAAACACAGCCACCGTCGGGTCATCCGCGGGATAAATCATATCTATCCGCATTTTGAGCACTTTGGTGTAAAAGGGGATGTCATCGCGCAATTCCTGCGTTGGCAACCGCACCTCTGCTCTGATCTCTTCCATACCCGCTCCTCACTGCACTCTGACGGCAGAATTTTCCGAGAATGTAACCAAATGGTCAAAAACTCAACGGCGAATTTGAGGCGCTTTCCGCCAAGTTACATTTGGCCATTTCCTCGGAAGAAAAACTAGTTTAATGCTGAACAAAATTTTGACCACCCCACAAACCGCCGCTGCGCCCCGCGCAAAATGAGGTCCGCCATGTCCGACAACCGCAACCAATCTCTGCGCGACGCCGCCCTGTTTTATCACGCCAACCCAAAGCCGGGAAAATTGGAGATCCGCGCAACCAAGCCATTGGCCAACGGTCGCGATCTCTCCCGCGCCTATTCCCCAGGTGTTGCGGAAGCCTGCATCGAAATCAAAGAAGACCCGGCCAACGCCGCGCTTTACACGGCGCGCCAAAACCTCGTGGCTGTGGTGTCCAACGGTTCTGCGGTTCTGGGCCTCGGCAACATCGGCGCGCTGGCCTCCAAGCCGGTCATGGAAGGCAAAGCGGTTCTGTTCAAGAAATTTGCCAACATCGACTGCTTTGACATCGAGCTGGACGAAGCTGACCCAGAAAAACTGGCGGACATCGTCTGCGCCATGGGGCCGACATTTGGCGCCATCAACCTTGAAGACATCAAAGCACCGGACTGCTTCATTGTTGAAAAGCTTTGCCGCGAGCGCATGAACATTCCTGTGTTCCATGACGACCAGCACGGCACCGCCATTGTTGTCGGCGCCGCGGCGACCAATGCGCTGCAAGTGGCGGGCAAAAACTTCGAAGACATCAAGATTGTCTCCACAGGTGGCGGCGCAGCAGGCATCGCCTGCCTCAACATGCTCCTGAAACTCGGCGTAAAGCGCGAAAACGTCTGGCTCTGCGACATCCACGGTCTGGTCTATGAAGGCCGCGAAGAGGACATGAACCCGCAAAAGGCGGAATTTGCGCAGAAAACTGACCTGCGTACCCTCGACGAGGTGATTGACGGCGCCGACATGTTCCTCGGCCTCTCCGGCCCCGGCGTGCTGAAACCGGAACTGGTCGAGAAAATGACTGCGCAGCCGATCATCTTTGCCTTGGCCAACCCCACCCCGGAAATCATGCCGGACCTAGCCCGCAAAGTGGCGCCCGACGCGATCATTGCCACCGGCCGCTCCGACTTCCCAAACCAGGTCAACAACGTCCTCTGCTTCCCTTTCATCTTCCGCGGCGCACTGGATGTCGGTGCCACCGAAATCAACGACGACATGTGCGTCGCCTGCGTGAACGGCATCGCCGAACTCGCCCGCGCCACAACTTCTGCTGAAGCCGCGGCGGCCTACAAAGGTGAACAGCTCACCTTCGGCGCGGAATACCTGATCCCCAAACCGTTTGACCCGCGCCTTGTGGGCGTGGTGTCGGCTGCCGTAGCCAAGGCCGCCATGGACAGCGGTGTCGCCACCCGCCCGATCGACGACATCGACGCCTATGTGCACAAACTCAACCAGTCTGTCTTCAAATCCGCGCTCCTAATGCGCCCGGTGTTTGAAACCGCCCGCAAAGCTGCCCGCCGCATTGTCTTCTCCGAAGGCGAAGACGAACGGGTCCTGCGCGCCGCGCAAGCGATCCTGGAAGAGACCACCGAAACCCCAATCCTGATTGGCCGGCCGGAGGTGATCGAAGCCCGCTGCGAACGCGCTGGCCTCTCTATCCGCCCCGGCCAGGACTTCCAGATCGTGAACCCGGAAAACGACCCGCGCTACTATGACTACTGGAACAGCTATCACGAGTTGATGGAGCGCGACGGCGTCACACCTGACCTCGCCAAAGCCATCATGCGCACCAACTCCACCGCGATTGGCTCGATCATGGTGCATCGCGAAGAAGCAGACAGCCTGATCTGCGGCACCTTTGGGGAATACCGCTGGCACCTGAACTACATCACACAGGTCTTGGGCAACAAATCCCTGTCGCCACATGGTGCGCTCTCGCTGATGATCCTCGAAGACGGACCTCTGTTCATTGCGGACACCCAAGTGCACGAACTGCCAAGCCCCGAGGACATTGCCCGCATCACCATCGGCGCCGCGCGTCACGTGCGTCGCTTTGGTCTGGAACCCAACATCGCGCTCTGCTCACAAAGCCAGTTTGGTAACCACCAACAAGGCTCCGGCAAGCGCCTACGCGAAGCCATCGAGATTCTGGACAGCCGCCCACGTGACTTCACCTACGAAGGCGAGATGAACGTCGACACTGCACTTGACCCCGATCTGCGCGCCCGCGTCTTCCCACGCACCCGCCTGAACGGCGCGGCCAATGTTTTGGTCTTCGCCCACGCAGACGCAGCTTCTGGCGTGCGCAACATCCTGAAAATGCGCGCCGGTGCTTTGGAAGTGGGCCCGATCCTGATGGGCATGGGCAACCGCGCCCACATCGTCAGCCCGTCGATCACCGCGCGCGGCCTGCTGAACATGGCCGCCATCGCGGGCACACCGGTGACGCAATACGGCTAAGCCGCCCTCTTTAAGTTCACAAAAAACGCGGCGGAGTGATTCCCGCCGCGTTTTGCACTTCGAAACTTCGCAACTTTGCAAAGCCCCCGACATTTTCCAGCGAACCCCAAGCAAACCCTTACCTTTGCAAAAATTTGCAGATCGCCTGAGCAAAGACTTGCAAATTTTCTGCGATAATCTGCCACGTCTCCACCGCCAAGACTTGCCGCCACGACAACCCCTCCTCTATCCATTTGTGTAAGGATAGGAGGACCCCAATGTCATATCAGGACGTCTACAACGGCTGGAAGAACGACCCCGAAGCATTTTGGATGCAGGCAGCAGACGCCATTGACTGGGACACCCCGCCCAGCCAAGCGCTCTTTGACAAGGGCGACCACATGTATGAGTGGTTCTCGGACGCCAAGGTCAACACCTGTTGGAACGCCGTGGACCGCCACGTCGAGGCCGGTCGCGGCGAGCAAACTGCCATCATTCACGACAGCCCGATCACCCACTCCAAGCGCGAGATTTCCTACGTCGAGCTGCGCAACCGCGTTGCCTCCCTCGCCGGAGCGTTGCGTGCCAAAGGCGTGGAAAAGGGCGACCGCGTCATCATATACATGCCGATGATCCCTGAAGCACTCGAAGCCATGCTGGCCTGCGCCCGTCTCGGCGCGATCCACTCCGTGGTCTTTGGCGGCTTTGCCTCCAACGAGCTGGCCGTCCGCATTGACGACGCCAAACCCAAAGCCATCATCGCCGCCTCCTGCGGCCTCGAGCCGGGCCGCGTGGTGCACTACAAGCCACTGCTGGACGGCGCCATCGACCTCGCCACTCACAAGCCCGACTTCTGCGTGATCTTCCAACGCGAGCAAGAAGTGGCTCAGTTGATCGAAGGCCGCGACTTCAACTGGCACGGCTTCCAATATGGCGTTGAACCTGCCGAATGCGTACCTGTCGAAGGTAACCACCCCGCCTACATCCTTTATACCTCAGGCACCACCGGCCAACCCAAAGGCGTGGTGCGCCACACCGCCGGCCACTTGGTTGCGCTGAACTGGACCATGAAGAACGTCTTCAACGTCGATCCCGGCGATGTGTTCTGGGCAGCCTCCGACGTGGGTTGGGTTGTGGGCCACAGCTACATCACCTACGCACCATTGATCCACGGCAACACCACCATTGTGTTTGAAGGCAAGCCGGTTGGCACGCCCGACGCGGGCACCTTCTGGCGGGTGATTTCCGAACACCAAGTCAAAACCTTCTTCACCGCCCCCACAGCCTTCCGCGCCGTAAAACGCGAAGACCCCCAAGGCGAGTTTGTGAAGAAGTACGACATGTCTTGCATGGAACAGGTTTTCCTCGCAGGCGAACGTGCAGACCCCGACACCATCATATGGGCACAAGACCAGCTGCAAAAACCAATCATCGACCACTGGTGGCAGACCGAATTGGGCTACCCGGCCATTTGTAACCCCGTGGGCATCGAGCTTCTGCCTGTGAAACTGGGCAGCCCGTCCCTGCCCATGCCAGGCTATGACATGAAAGTGCTGGACGAAGGCGGCAACGAGCTGCCGCCCGGCGAACTTGGCGCCATTGTCAGCAAATTGCCGCTGCCGCCGGGCACGCTACCAACCCTGTGGAATGCCGAAGACCGATTCAAAAAATCCTACCTGACCAACTTCCCCGGCTACTACGAAACCGGCGATGCAGGCATGATTGACGAAGACGGCTACGTTTACATCATGGCGCGCACCGATGACGTGATCAACGTCGCGGGCCACCGCCTCTCCACCGGCGGCATGGAAGAGGTGCTCGCCGGACACCCGGACGTCGCGGAATGCGCGGTGATTGGCGTGGCGGATCAGCTCAAGGGCCAAATGCCGGTCGGCTTCCTCTGCCTCAACGCAGGCGCAGACCGTGACCACGGTGAAGTTGTGAAAGAAGTTGTGAAACTGGTGCGTGAAAAAATCGGCCCGGTGGCGGCGTTCAAATTGGCCGTAGTGGTCGATCGCCTTCCCAAAACCCGCTCCGGCAAAATCCTACGCGGCACCATGGTCAGCATTGCGGATGGCACCGAGTGGAAAATGCCCGCCACGATTGATGACCCTGTCATTCTGGATGAAATTACTGTGGCGCTGCAAAGCATCGGCTACGCCACATCGTAAAACCGGAGCGGGGGCCAGCCCCCGCACCCCCGGGATATTTAGGGCAAGAAGAAGCCAGGACGGCGTGCCAAATTGAGGGCGCGCTTTTTGGTGTCAGACAAACTGCTCGCGGATCAGGCGCTCTTCCAACCCATGGCCCGGGTCAAACAGGATCCGGTGCGCGATGCTCTCATCCGAGCGGATTTCAACCGCAGCCACATTCTCGATCGAGCGGCTGTCCGCATGCGCCATCACAGGGCGCTTGCTGGCCTCAAGAACCTCGAAAGTCACTGTCGCTTGTTTAGGCAATAGAGCCCCCCGCCACCGACGGGGGCGAAATGGTGCAATCGCTGTGAGCGCCAGCACATCAGAGCCAATCGGCAGGATCGGCCCATGCGCGGAGTAATTGTACGCAGTAGACCCCGCTGGAGTACTGATCAGCGCGCCGTCACAGACCAGCTCTTCCATGCGCAACCGACCATCAATCTTGATGCGCAGCTTGGCCGCCTGCGGCCCCGCCCGCAGCAAGGACACTTCGTTGATCGCTAGCGCCTCATGCACGGAGTTGTCGACACAGGTCGCCCGCATCGCCAGCGGATTGAGCTTTTCCTCTTCCGCCGCCGCAAGCCGTTCCAAAAGATCACTTTCCGAATAGGTGTTCATCAGAAAGCCTACCGTGCCGCGGTTCATCCCATAGACCGGCGCAGGTAAAGCCTGAGTGTCATGCAACGTGTGCAGCATAAAGCCGTCCCCGCCCAGCGCGACAATCACATCCGCCTCTTCCGGTACAACATTGCCATACCGGCCAATCAGCGCCGCCCGCGCGGTCTGCGCCACCGGCGCGTTGCTGGCCACAAAAGCGATTCTTTCGGACATATTGGTCCCGGCTCCATTCAAACACCGACAGGTTTCCCTGCCCTGCCAAAGGTTTCCTATGGCGTCATATGTTTATCCCCTGCACCATCTGCGGCGTTCAGGCAAGGTGTTGCGTCGCTTTGGGACCTTTCAACACACCAACCTTTCCTTTAGGAAGCGCAGCAACGCGAACCCCATGATCTGGAGCACATGCCCATGTCCACCACCCGTGATGCTGGCTTTTTCACTGAATCCCTCGCCTCCCGCGACCCAGAGCTGTTTGGCTCGATCACCAACGAGCTGGGCCGCCAGCGCGACGAGATCGAACTGATCGCTTCGGAGAACATCGTGTCCGCCGCCGTGATGGAAGCGCAGGGCTCTGTGCTGACCAACAAATACGCCGAAGGCTACCCAGGTCGCCGCTACTACGGCGGCTGCCAATACGTGGACGTGGCCGAAAACCTCGCCATCGACCGCGCCAAAGAGCTGTTTGGTTGTGACTTCGCCAACGTGCAGCCAAACTCCGGCTCCCAAGCCAACCAAGGTGTGTTCACCGCCCTGCTGCAGCCAGGCGACACCATCCTCGGCATGAGCCTGGACGCCGGTGGTCACCTGACCCACGGCGCCAAGCCAAACCAATCCGGCAAATGGTTCAACGCCATACAGTATGGCGTGCGCAAGCAAGACAGCCTGCTGGACTACGATCAGGTGCAGGAACTGGCCAACGAGCACAAGCCAAAGATGATCATCGCCGGTGGTTCCGCCATCCCGCGTCAGATCGATTTCGCCAAGTTCCGTGAAATCGCAGACTCCGTGGGCGCTTACCTGATGGTCGACATGGCCCACTTCGCCGGCCTGGTTGCCGCAGGCGAACACCCATCCCCGTTCCCATACGCGGATGTGGCCACCACCACGACCCACAAAACCCTGCGCGGCCCACGCGGCGGCATGATCCTGACCAACGACGAAGCCATTGCGAAGAAAGTGAATTCCGCGATTTTCCCTGGCATCCAGGGTGGCCCGCTGATGCACGTGATTGCTGGTAAAGCGGTAGCCTTTGGCGAAGCGCTGCGCCCAGAATTCAAAAAGTACCAAAAGCAGGTGCGCGCCAACGCAGTCGCTCTGGCCGATCAGCTGATGAAAGGTGGTCTGGACATCGTCACCGGTGGCACCGACACCCACGTGATGCTGGTCGACCTGCGCCCGAAAGGCGTGAAAGGCAACGCCACCGAGAAAGCGCTCGGCCGCGCCTACATCACCTGCAACAAAAACGGCATCCCGTTTGACCCGGAAAAGCCAATGGTGACTTCCGGCATCCGCTTGGGCACCCCGGCAGGCACCACTCGCGGCTTTGGCGAAGACGAGTTCCGCGCGATTGCCGACATGATTGTAGAAGTGGTTGATGGCCTCGCCGCCAACGGTGAGGAAGGCAACGCAGACGTGGAAGCGGCAGTAAAAGCCAAAGTCGCAGATCTCTGCGCCAAATTCCCGCTGTACCCGAACCTCTAAGGTCACGTACACCCAAAAACTTGTAGGCCGTCGCTGGACTTTCCAGCGGCGGCCTTTTCTTTTGGCAATATGACCAAAGATGATTTGAAAAAGACCAGCAAGTATTTGAGCTACATCCTTCGGCACGCACCGGACAGCATCGGATTAACGCTTGATGCACAGGGATGGGCGCAGGTCGCTGACCTAATTGCGAAATCTGAGCATCCTCTCACACATGACCTCATTGCCGAGGTGGTGCGCACCAACGCAAAGCAGCGCTTTTCCTTGAACCTCGACGGCTCCCGCATCCGGGCAAATCAGGGGCATTCGATCCAGGTCGACCTCGGGCTTGCCCCCAAAACGCCCCCGAGCATTCTGTTTCACGGCACTGCCAAAACCAACCTGGCGTCCATTCGTCAAAATGGATTGCTCAAAGGCACGCGGCACCATGTGCATCTCTCCGACAACACCGCAACCGCCAAGGCCGTAGGTGGGCGCCATGGTTCCCCGGTTGTACTGACGATCCGAACTGAGGAAATGGCTCAGAATGGCCATACCTTTTATCAATCCGCCAATGGCGTTTGGCTGGTAGATCACGTACCACCGCAATTTCTTGAATAGCGCTTATTACAGACGGTCAGCGGAGCACGACAATGACAGACGGTTGGGACGCCTCGGTTGAGGCCTGGATTGCGTCAATGGGAGAGACTGGCGATTTTAGTCGGGAGCATGTGCTCGACACCCCGATGCTGGAGCGCTTGAGGAGGGCTGCTCCAGAGGCGGTGCTGGACCTCGGCTGTGGCGAAGGGCGGTTCTGCCGCATGATAGCCCCAAACGTGGATCATGTTGCGGGCATTGATCCCACCGAAGCGTTGATTTCGCACGCAAAGGCCAAAGGCGGTGCCGACTACCACGTCGCGCGCGCCGAGAACCTGCCGTTTGACAACAACAGCTTTGACTTGGCGGTCAGCTACCTGTCGTTGATCGACATACCGGACGTCCCCATAGCCTTAGCAGAGGCGCACCGCGTGTTGCGCCCAAACGGGCTCTTGCTGATCGCCAACCTGAACCCATGGACCACCGCCAGCCAATCCAAGGGCACGCCGGTCAAAAACTCCGACGGCACCACTACGCTCACAATGGACCGCTACCTAGACGCTTTCCCGAGTTGGGCGGAGTGGAGCGGCATACGCATTCAAAACTGGCACCGACCGCTGGCGTTCTACATGCAGGCGCTGTTGAACTGTGGTTTTCAGCTCACCCATTTTGACGAGCCTAAAGCCACCGGCGGCGCGCGGGCGGAAAGCTACAACCGCGCGCCCTATCTGCACATTATGGAATGGCAAAAGCGCTAACGCGTCGCTGCCTTACCAGCCAAACAACTTGGGCCGCGCCCCATCTGTCGCCTGATCCAGCACACTTTTGCGGGCAAACCGGGCACGGCGATCCTCACGCCAATGCGGCTGTAGTTTGGTCTCTGATACTGGTGTTGCGTCCTTGTCCGCCCAATGCGCCTGACGGGTGGCCACCTGAAAGCTATTTGAAAGAATTCCCAACATATCTGGCACTCCTTGTGTTGATCTGATCCAAACATGGTGGACAGAGCGCGGAAAATCGACTCAATATGCCATTCAATATGTAAGTCAGGATTACAATATGGATTGGTCCTCCCTACCCTCTCTCGCCGCCCTGCGCGCCTTTGAGGCCGCCGCCCGTCACCAGAACTTGAGCGCCGCTGCCCGCGAACTCAATGTGACCCACGCCGCGATTGCCCAGCATGTGCGCAGTCTGGAAGCCGACCTCTCCACGCCACTATTGTTTCGCTCCGGACGTGGTGTGGCGCTCACCGAAGAAGGCCGCCATCTGGCGCAGCATCTCTCCGATGGGTTTGAGGTGATTGCCGAAGGTGTCTCCGCGCTTCAGCGCTCCAAAGAGGACCGTCCGCTGTCGGTCAGCGTCACCCCCTCCTTTGCCGCAAACTGGCTCATGCCTCGCATTGGTGGCTTTTGGCAGGCGCACCCGGAAATCTCGCTCAGCATCAATCCTAGTGTTAGTTTGATCGACCTCCGTAGGGACGGCTTTGACATGGCCATCCGCTTTGGCAATGGGCAATGGCCGGGCGTGGCCTGCGAGTTGCTCACGTCTGGCGAGTTCTGGGTGGTGGCCTCCCCCAAGCTGCTTTCCACGAGCAAAACAATTACTCTGGCGGAGGCCGGAAACTACCCGTGGCTAATGGATCTGCACATGCTGGAATGGCGGCAGGTTGTGGAGGACGCCGGTCTGGATCTCAACAGCGTGGACATGACCTCGCTGGAAACTAATGAGCTTGTGCTCTCCGCCACCGTGGCTGGCCTGGGTGTCTCGGTACACCCCAAATCTCTGGTCGAACGCGAGGTCGCCTTTGGCACGCTCAAACAGATCTGTAGCCTGCCGCGCACCGACCTGGGCTATCATCTGGTCACCCTGCCCCGCCCCCTAAGCGCCAAAGAACGGGCCTTTCGCAAATGGCTGATGGCGGAGGCCAAGGCATAGCCCAAACAGAAAGCACCCGAGCGCAAACCCGGGTGCTTTTTGAATTTTTGCGGTGCCTTACGCGCCGGGCTTGCCGTCCAACAGCGCCTCTTCCAGCATCTTCTCGTCACGCACTTCTTCGATGCGGCGAATGCGGTCTTCGCGCTGCTGGTTATCAAATCGGTACTTCACCACGTTGATCAGGCTAATGGTCAGAAGCACGATGCCCATGCCCCAATAGCCTTTCGTCGACAGCGGCACGTCAGTTGACAGCCAAAGGGAAATGCCAAGCAGCACATAGGCCAAGGCCACACCGGCCATGTTGAGCATCAGGATGGTGGAATTGTCATTGCGGTCAGTCATTTTGGTTTCTCCGAATTCTATGGGTCAAAAGTGCGTTGCTATCTGCGGCGATTTAATTGGATTGAGTTTTCAGGCGATCCAGCACCGAATGCGCTGTGGTTTTGTCCGACGCGCCAAACCCGGCATCCGCCATACGTCCCGCGATATCGCCATGGTTCAGGCCACTGTCGATTTCGCGCAGGATTTCGCCTTGCTCAAACGGATCATCTTCGCCCGTAACGCGGGAGATCAGCGCCTCAGCCTCTTCAAACGGGCTGTCGCCTCCCAAGTGGCGGTTCACTTTGCGCTGAATGCCTTGCTCCTTGCGCACAGCGCGCGCTGATACGGCCCCCTGCTTCAGGTCGATGATGCGGCGATGTGCGGTCTCCACACTCTGGCGCAGCTGCATAATCCGCGCTTCTAGGCGCGCTTGGGTTTGCTGGCGACCCGCCAGTTCGTTTTCCAGATCGGCAATGGCCTGCGCCGCTTGCTGCGCGAGGTCTTCCCTCTCCGCCGCAAGGGCCTCTTTTGCCCGCGCCAGCAAATCCGCAATGCGCGCTTCCAGCGTTTCAATCTGACGTTGCTCCGCCCGCTCCCGCTGGATCAACCCGGCCAAAGCCACCTTTGCCGCCTTCAGGTTTGCGCTCGCCTCTCGAATTTTTTGGTCAATCAGCTCAATGGCATAGACGTCACGCACCTGTTCTTCGGCCCGGGCGTTTGCCCCTACAATCAATGTTTTCAAAGTTCCGAACATCTGTCGCTCCATTTTTGAACATCGTTCACAAATAAGGTGATAGAATTTTCCCGAACATCGTTCAAGACAAAAATTGAACGATGTTCATTTTTCTTTGAAGCACCTGTTTTTGCTTATTTTTCCATGACCACTTCCGGGCCAATCCGGGACAAAACCTGCGCAATCATGGTCCGAATGTGCTCCGGCGGCACGCCAGAGATGCGATTCTCCAGCCCCAAAAGCACGATTCCATGCACGGCCGAGAACATCGCACGAGTCATCAACCCCAGTTCCTCTTCGCCCATTTCCGAATAAAGCTCCGACAGGGGCGCGCGAATATTGGCAAACAGCGCTCCCAGTGAGGACAGATACCATTCCGGCACCGCCCCATCCTCTGTCATCTCCACATCGAACAACGCCCGCCACAGCTTTGGATGCGCGGCGGCAAACTCAAGGTAGGCGTTGGACATCAGGATCAACCTCTGGCGCGGGCTTTCACTGCCATCATAAGAGGCAGACACCGCCGCGCCGAGCTTCTTGAACGTGCGCCCGTTCACTTCGAGCACAAGGTCATGCAGGTCATCAAACACGTTGTATATGGCTCCAACCGCGCAGCCTGCCCCTTTGGCCAGTTCCCGCGCTTTCAGGGACGACAGTCCACCCGCTGCAATCTGCTCTTCCGCTAATTCGATCAGCTTTATGCGCAACGCCGCGCGCCGCTCTGCCACTTTGCCAGCCATAGTGCCCCACATATTGAACCACGTTCAGGCATACGCGCCCGCAAAACAAATGCCAAGTCCGCTGACCAACCCGCAAAAATGTTCTTTCTTTGTTCGAACCCTTCCCCTAGCGTGCGGCCATGAGTTTACGTATTTCAAACCGCGACGCCCGCCACCTCTGGCTCTCTTTACAAGGTCTGTCCGACACCCCCACTGGCCCCGCCGACCCGCGCGCCATCATTGGCAAACTGGGCTTTGTGCAACTGGACAGCATCCAAGTCCTCTCCCGCGCGCATCACCACATCCTTTGGTCTCGCAACCAGAATTATCGCGAACCGATGCTCAACAAACTGCTGGCCGAAGACCGCACGGTGTTTGAGCATTTCACCCATGACGCCAGCGTCCTGCCCATCGAGACCTACCCCTATTGGCGCGCGCAGTTTAAGCGCCGCAAATCTCACATGGACCAAAAGGGCTGGTTCAAAACCGCGCTCACCAAAGTCAACACAGCCGACATCAAGTCCCGCATCGCGGACGAAGGCGCGCTGTCGACCGAGGCTTTTGACACCAAGATTGAAGGCCCCAAAGAAATGTGGTCCCGCCCACCGCACAAACAGGCGCTAGATTACCTGTGGTACGCAGGCGAACTGGCCACCTGCTATCGCCACAACTTCAAAAAATTCTACAACCTGCCGGAACGCGTCATCCCGGATGCGCTGCGGCACACAGAGATTGACCAAGCCGAGCAAATCAACTGGCTTTGCACTCAGGCACTCGCCCGCCTTGGCTTTGCCACCTCTGGCGACATCAAACGCTTTTGGGAAGCCGCCGAAACCGCAGATGTGAAAGACTGGATGAGCAAAACCGATCTCATCGATGTCGAAGTGCAAACCGCCAACCGGCAGTGGTTACCGATGCAAGCCCCCGCCGACATCGCTCAGCGCTTGGAACAAATCACCGCACCCACCTCTCGCCTACGCATCCTCAATCCGTTTGACCCGGTGATCCGCGACCGTGACCGTCTTTTCCGCCTGTTTGGTTTTGACTACCGCATCGAAATCTTCGTTCCCGTAGCTAAACGACAATGGGGCTATTACGTTTATCCGCTTTTGGAGGGGGACCGCTTTGTCGGGCGCTTAGAGGCCAAGGCCAACCGCAAAAAGGGCGAAATCACCATCACACAGCTTTGGTCTGAAACCGGCGTGCACTGGACCGAAGCACGCGCCGCCAAACTGGACGCAGAACTCACCCGCATGGGCCGCTTCATAGGCACGCCAGACATTATGTGGGAGTGCGACCGCGCGCCAAAAACCGCTTAGACTAGCCCTTGCCAGCGCAACACAAGGATCACCAAAACCACAACCACCAACAGGTTGAACACCAACGCCGCTGCCAGATTGAGCAAAGCGCCTTTACGCCGATCCGCCACGTCGATGGTCTCCAAATGCGCGACAATCTCGTCAAACGCTTTGGCCACGGCCGCGCCATCCACCTGCATCATCAGCTTCGGATGCCCGCCGAGCCTTTGCGCCTCTACAAGCACATCCGCCTGCCGATGCAGCCGTGCCGGCACCCTGCGCCCAATTTTCTTCATCGCCCGGCTCAAGGTCTTGGCCCGCACGCCAAATTTCTCCTTGGCCAGTTCCAAAAGCCGCGCCTCTTTGGCCTGAATGTCCTGCGTCGTCATCATGCGCGCACCCTAGACCGCGCACGCAGAACACTCAACTCTGGAACCCGCCCGCACAGCGCGCTATCACACCGCCATGTTGAACGTGATCGAACATGGCACTGCCACCGCTGAACCGGACCTTCTGATTGTGCACGGGCTGTTTGGCTCCGGCCGCAACTGGGGCGCCATTGCCAAAAAGCTCTCCGCCACCCGCCGCATTCTCTGCGTCGATCAGCGCAACCACGGCCTCAGCCCGTGGTATGACAGCCATTCCTATCAGGACATGGCCGCCGATCTGGCCGAGGTCATCACGGCTCAGGGCAAGCCGCTGGATGTGCTTGGCCATTCCATGGGCGGCAAAGCCGCCATGGTGCTGGCCCCTCACGCGTCCCGAACTGGTTAACCGCCTGATCGTGGCGGACATCGCGCCCGTGACCTACACCCATGACCAGAATCAGAACATCGAAGCCATGCGCGCCGTCGACCTCTCCAAGGTAACCAAACGCTCTGACGCCATGGCGCAACTTGCCGAACATCTGGACGACACCACGCTGCAAACCTTCTTCACCCAGTCGCTGGATGTGAAAGAACAACGCTGGCGCCTCAACCTGGATGTGCTGGGCCGCGAGATGCCAAAAATTCTGGACTTCCCCGAGGTCGGCACCGCTTACGGCGGCCACACACTGTTCCTGTCCGGCGCCACGTCAGACTACGTCACGCACGCCTACCGCCCTACAATCCGGGAAAAATTCCCAAAGGCCCGCTTTGCCAAAATCACCGGCGCGGGCCATTGGTTGCACGCGGAGAAACCGCGCGAGTTTGTTGCCTCGGTTCAGGCCTGGTTGGATTTGGACGGGCGCGCATAAAGCGCCTGCGCCACTTTCCAGCTGGCTGGAAAGGCAATCACAAAGCCGATCAGCGCATAGGCAAACAGCATCAAACCGCTGTTCACACCGGTCACCAGCGCGGCGATCACGCCCACACCGGCCAAAGTGGACCCAATAAAGATATGCAGAATCATTGCCAGTCGCAGCATCGGCTGTCTCCTTCACGTTGCTGACCGCAGATGTGACGCAAAACACCCACTCCAGCTTTGATTTGGATCAGCCGACGCCAAATCCCCCGACTATTGCGCCAGCAGCGTCATCACCACTGTGCCCTCTGCATCAAGCAGCACAGTGTGCCCAGCGCGCACGCCAAACCCAGTCACGTTTGACAGCGTCTTGAAGAAGTCTTTTTCCTGCTGATCCAACTCACCGGGACAGGCCATCCGCGTTGTCGCCAACGGCCCAAACGCCAACTGACCATCTTTCTCGGTGTAGCTGCCCGAGAACCGGTTGCAGCCGCTCGTGCCACTGACCTTGCCGTCTGCGCCAAACCGGATTTGCGGCACCTGGGACGTGCCCACGGTTTTGTCGTTCATCTGCACCACCAGCCATTCATTGCCCGCGAGCGCGCTCTCAGCAGGTTTCACCATACGCTCCACCACCACATCCACTGTTTCAGGGGCATCATTGGTCAATGCCGGAAAACTCTGCGTACTGCGCCACAGCACATCCTCCCCTACACGGATCACCGCCCGCACCGAATACCGCCCACGCTCTTCAACCATGGCGTCATCATAGCTCAGGCGGAAATTTACCGGCACCTGCCCCTCCGGCCGCAAGGTCTGAGTGGCGAGGACTGTCGACTTCACGTCCATCTTGCTCACGTCTTCCAACGTGACCTCCACAAGCGCCTCCGGTGGCAGGGCAATCTTTTCGCGATACATCACCGATCCATGTAGATCCTGTATCTCTGCCATCACGCTCCCCGCGCCCAGAGCCAGCACCGCCGCAAGGCTCATGCGCATGCCAGCAGTTCTTAATGTTGAACGGTTCATTCTATCGCTCCCGACTTGATTGCGGTCATCATACCCTACCACCTAGGCGCGAGAATACCGCATCCCAAGGGGGAAAGTTTCCCTCGGCAAAGCCTTGCCCACGCGCGCGGCTCCTCCTAGGAAATCGCGCAGGATACGACCTTTGACCCCCTTGGCGTGGCACCACGCTCTGCTAGGCTACCCCCATGCCAAATGATGTTGCTTCGCCAGTTCTCAAACGCTTCTCCAACGCTCTTGTGGTGGACGATCACCCCTTGTTTTGCGACGCGTTGGTTATGACGCTCCAGGCCATCGCGCCGATCACAGACGTGGCAACCGCACCCTGCCTGACCGACGCTCTGACGCGCTTGGAAAACACCCCACACCCAGATCTGGTTGTGCTGGATCTGAACCTGCCGGACGTGGACGGGTTTGACGGCCTTCTGCGCCTGCGCAAAGCAACCAATGCCAAAATTCTTGTGGTCTCTTCGATGGCGGACACCCGCATCATCAATGCAGCGCTCAACGCCGGCGCGGCCGGATTTGTTCCCAAACACAGCCAACGCGACATGTTCCGCCGCGCTCTGGAAGCCTTGGCCGAGGACCGCAGCTTCCTGCCCGAGGGCCACATGCCCACCCGCGACGAGGACGACACCACTCGGGATGCCGTGGCGCGCCTGGCTAGTTTGACAACACAACAAGCCCGCATTCTTGACTTGATTTGTGAAGGCAAACTCAACAAGCAGATCGCTTTTGAACTCTCCATCGCGGAGACCACTGTGAAGGCCCATGTCACGGCGATCATGCGCAAATTGGGCGTTCATTCGCGCACGCAAGCAGTCCTGATCGCCAAAGAGGCCAACTTCGAGGGACACTTGCGCAGCAGCGGCTAGGCAGCCTAATCTTCCACAAGCGGCTTTGAGGTGGGCTGCGGGAGGATTGCCAGCATGGATGCCAGCGCGCCCCTGACAGGGGCAAACATCGTGCGCACAGGGTTTGCGCCCTGTGACGCACCAGACGCAGCCGACCAACTTGTCGCTGCATTGGGGCCAGACCCCTTTGCCTTGGTCATTCTATTTGTATCCCCCCGCACCAATCTGGACACCTTTTTTGCCGGCATTAAAGGGCGATTTGGTGCCGCCGAGGTTGTGGGCTGCACCACGGCTGGCGAACTCACGGCAACGGGCTACACCGAAGGCGAGATTGTCGCTGTCGGCCTACCGGCCTCCCATTTTGCCGCCCGCACGCTCTTCATCGAGGATCTCACCCGCATCCAAGCCGAGGCGCGGATCACCGATATGATCCACAACCGCAAAGCCCTTGCCGCAAGCCATCCAACTTGGACGTCAGAATTCGCTTTTCTAATGGTGGATGGCCTTTCTACCCGCGAAGATGCCTTGGCTGCCGATCTCTCTATGGGTCTTGGCCCGGTGCCGCTGTTTGGCGGCTCCGCAGGGGACGGCGAAGATTTTGGCCAGACGCATATCTTGTACAAAGGCGCGTTTCACAGCAACGCGGCGGTTTTGGTGCAGCTTCGCTCCAGCTGTCCTGTGCATGTGTTCAAAACAGACAATCTCCTACCAACTGAAAAACGTATGGTGGTGACCGGTGCCGACCCGACCACGCGGCGTGTCTATGAAATAAACGCCGAACCGGCGGCTCGAGAGTACGCCCGCATTCTTGGCAAAGATCCGGAGCAGCTGTCCACCTTCACCTTTGCGGCCCATCCAGTGGTGGTGCGCATCGGCGAACAAACCCACGTGCGCGCCATTCAGCGCGTGGCCCAAAACGGTGACCTGCAATTTTTCTCCGCAATTGACGAAGGTGTGGTGCTCACTTTGGCGGAACCAGAAGACATGGTGGCCCATCTGGACCGCGAACTCAGCGCCTTAGCCAAAGACCAGACACCCGCCATGATTTTGGGCTGCGATTGCGTCCTGCGCCGGGTTGAGGCCACCCAAAAACAGATTACGGGTGACATCTCCCGCGTCCTCGCCAAACATAACGTGGTGGGCTTCTCCACCTACGGCGAACAGGTCAATTCGATGCATGTCAATCAAACCTTCACCGGCGTCGCCATCTACCCTCCGGAAGCGGACTGACACCACAATGACAGACGTCACATTGATCGACCCAAAGGACTCTCTGGTACGGCAAAACCAGAAGCTCCTGAAAATCGTCGACACCTTGATGCGCCGAGCCGAGGCCAGCCCCGACACCACCGGCGTGGCTTATGCCCAATTCGAACGTGCCGTGATGCTCGAAGAAGAGGTGGCCGCCCGCACCCGCGAGCTGGAGCACGCGCTCGATCTGCTCAACACCTCCAACGCCTCCCTTGCCCAAGCCAACGCCGAAGCCGAAGCCGCCCGCGCCAATCTCGCCAACGCGATCGAGACCGTGCAGGAAGGCTTTGCTCTGTTTGATGCCGACGAAAAGCTGGTGCTCTGCAACACCCGCTTTGGCAAACACATGCGCGACATCCACCCCCTGTTCAAACCCGGCCTGCCGTTTGCCAATTATGTCGACATCGTCTCGCAAAGCGCCTTCCTAGAGCTACCGGACGGGATGACGGCCAACCAATGGGCCGACCAACGCCTGCTGCGTCACCGCGAGCAGCATGTGGTCTTCAACGCCCGCCTGGCTGGCGACACATGGATCCAAGTATCCGAGCACCGCACCCGCGATGGCGGCACCGTCGTGCTGCAAACCGATGTCACCGACATGATGCTGATCGAGCGGCAAGAGCGTGAGCGCCTGCTCGACGATCAATCCCGGCTCATCAAGGCCACCCTGGAGCACCTCGATCAAGGTGTTGGTATCTTTGACCGGGAGGCCAGGCTCGTCGGCTGGAACCGTCGCATGGGAGAACTGCTCTCCATCCCCTTGCGCCGCTTCCATCTCGGTCTGCCGTTTGACACCATCTTTGATCAACTCTCCCGCAAGCTCGCCTTCCTGCATGCGGCGGATGCGGAGGCGCTGGCCAATTGGGCCGCCCATGAGGGCCGCCGCGCCCCCTTGTCCTTTGAAGTCGAACTGGGCGCAGACCGCATCCTCGCCGTGTTTGCCCAACATATGCCCGACGGCGGCTTTGTGATTTCCTTCACCGACATCACGACCGAGCGCCGCGCCCTGCGCACCATCTCTCAGGTCAACGAAACCCTGGAGCGCCACGTGCAGGAACGTACTCTGGAACTCCAGGATGCCTTGGCCGAAGCCGAACGCGCCAACGCCTCCAAATCCCGCTTTGTGGCTGCGGCCAGCCACGACCTGCTGCAACCGCTGTCCGCCGCCAAGCTTTATATGGCCTCTCTGGAAACCGATCTTGAAGCCCCGGATCAGCGCGAGCGCCTATCCAAGGCCTCCTCCGCCTTGCAAAGCGTCGAACATATCCTTGGCGCGCTGCTCGACATTTCACGGCTCGACAGCGGCCGCGCTGCCGTACACGACACACAGATCCCGCTGGGCGCTCTGCTGGGCCAGCTCCACGACGAGTTTGCGCCCATAGCCCGGGAAAAGGGCCTCCGTTTCGACCTGCGCAGCCATGACGTCACCGTCCACTCCGATGCCACTTACCTCCGCCGGATTTTGCAAAACCTCATCGCCAACGCGCTGCGCTACACCGATGACGGCCGCGTGCTGGTGGCTGCCCGCCGTCGCGGTGAAACTATGGTGGTGGAAATCTGGGATACGGGTCCGGGCATCCCAGTGGAGCAACAAGCCAAAGTCTTTGACGAGTTCCATCGCGTGAATGCCGCCGCCAGCCCCGCCGAAGGCCTTGGGCTTGGTCTTGCTATTGTAGAGCGCGCCTGCCGTCTCCTGGCCCACCCTATGCAAATGCAGTCCGAGCCCGGACGAGGCACGCGCTTTTGCATCACCCTGCCGTTGCACACAGACCAAACTGCCCCCACTGACAGTCCCCTTCCCCAACCACAGCCAACCGCGCCGCTCGCCCATCGCATCGTGCTTTTGGTCGAAAACGACACCGAGCTACGCAACGCCATTTCCATGACCTTGGAAAACTGGGGCGCGGATGTGCTCGCCTGCGGCAGCGACATCGAGGCCCTCGACCTGCTGCGTGAAATCGACATCGCACCGGACATGGTGTTGGCGGATTACCAACTCGACAACGGCGCCACCGGTACCGATCTGATCGCCCAGCTGCGCAAAACCTACGGCCCCCTGCCCGCCTGTGTCATCAGCGCCAACCGCGACCCTGACTTGAAACTGCAATGTCAGGCGCTCAAGGCGCCTCTTTTGCACAAACCGCTGAATCTGGACCAGCTGCGCACCTTTCTTACCGGCACATAACCATTGCAGAACACCCTCAAAAACGCACCTCCGCGAAACAGTCGCGATACAGACGCAATACCGACGTGAATTTTTGGCCCTTTTCGTGACCCGCCACAGGACCTAAAACCAACCTATCAAAGCAGCCCGGAGCCAGCCCATGACCCGCCTTCAAACCGCCTTGGAAGCCATCGACACCGCCAACGCCAAAGACCCGAAGCTTGATGACGGACAGCCCGAAGCGCTGCTCTATGGCCAACGTATGACCGAAGAGTGCAACCGGCTTTTTCCCAATGCTTCCGAGGCGTTACAAATCGCATCGCGAGGTCAACACATCGAACGCTGGGTGCTCAAACGCGCAGACTATCCAGAAGGTCGCGCCGGTTATTTGAAGTGGCGTCGCGACCTTGGCGTGCACCACGCCAACCGCGTGGGCGAGATCATGGCCGAGGCCGGATATGACGAAGAAGACGTAACTGCGGCGGGCGCAATGCTGCGCAAGGAGGGCATCAAGCGCAACGATCAGGTCCAAGCGCTTGAAGACATTATCTGTTTTGTATTAATCAAATGGTACTTTGCGCCTTTTGCCGCCAAACACAGCCCTGAAAAAGTCCTCGATATTGTGGTCAAAACCGCCCGCAAAATGTCCGAAGACGCCCGCGCCCGCGCTTTGGCTGAATTTGACCTGCCAGAAGATCTCGCCGCCGCATTCCAAGCGCCCGCTGCATGACTAAGGAATCCCGCGAAGCCTTGATTGTCGCGCACGGGCAACCCTCAGCCCCCGTGCCGCCAGAGCTCTGGCTGCAAGGCTTTGCCAAAGCCGTCAACAACCACCTGCCCACTTGGACGATCCGCGCGGCAACCCTCGCCATGCCGGGCGCAGTTGAGCGGCAAGTAGCTGAAATGCAATCAGGTTCTCCAGTGTTTCCTATGTTCATGGCGGACGGCTTCTTTGTCTCCCGCATGTTGCCCAAGCGCTTAGGCGACGCGGATTTGCCGATCCTTCCGCCGCTGGGGTTTGACGTATTTTTGCCAGACCTGGTCGTAGACCGCGTGAAGCAAACGCTCGCGGACCTTGACTGGAGCGAGGCGCAAAGTCACCTACTGCTTGCCGCACACGGCTCCGCAAAAGGACCCAAAGCCGCCGAATCGGCCCGCGCTTTCCAAAACGCACTTTCAAAGCGGTTTGACACACTACAGATTTCGGTTGGATTTGTGGAAGAGGCACCTTTTATCGCAGATGCCGGAAAGGCCCTGCCGCCTCAAAGCCTGTGCTTGCCTTTCTTCGCTTTGGAAGGCGATCACTGCCGGCAAGACATTCCGGAAGCTCTTGAAGAAGCGGGTTTTTCCGGTCCTACCCTGCCGCCCTTAGGCACCTGGCGCGAAACCGCGAAACTGGTCGCTGACGCTCTACCACACGGCCGTTAAAGTGACTGCCCTGTGGTAACCACCGGCTCCAGTTTCATCACCTGCGACGGGCTGTCAGGAGCTTGCGATGCCAGGATGATTTCGGCTGCTTTCTGACCAATTTCAAATCGATGCGCGTCTGTTGTCGCCAAAGGCTTTGGCAAACCTTTGAGCAAATTCAAATTGTTAAAGCCCGCAATCGCCAAATCTTCTGGAACTGAAAGCCCTTTGGAAAGACAATACATATAGGCCCCGATCGAGAGCACATCACTGGAAAAATAGATGCACTCAAGCTCCGGCGAGCGCTGCGTTAACATCTCCGTCAATTTGTTGCCGGTCTCTATCGAAGACACGCCAGAATAGAGCTCCTGATCAAACAGAGACAGACCCGCTTCCTTCAGCTCCAGTTCGAACCCCTGAAGCCGCTTCTCCGCTCGAAAATCCTGCGGCATTTTGGTGCCGATGAAACCGATTTTGCCGTAGCCTGCCTTCAGGATTGTGCGCGCCATTTTCCGGCCCGCCTCTAGGTGCGAAATGCCCACACAGTGTTTGATCGGCTCGCCGTCCACATCCATGACTTCCACAACAGGACAGTCGGCATTGGCCAACATCTTGCGCGCTGCGTCATTGTGCTCGAGCCCGGCAATGACAACCCCGGTGGGGCGCCAGCTCAGCATCTCGCGTATAACCTCTTCTTCTTCCTGCAAATCATAGCCGGTGACGCCAATCACCGGTTTTAGTGCCGTCGCCTTGAGCGTAGAGCTGATCCCGGACAGCACCTCAGGAAAAACCGAGGAATTCAGGCTCGGGACGACCACACCAACAAGATTCACTTTCTTTGAGGCCAGCGCCCCGGCGATACGATTCGGCACATACCCGACGTCGCGAGCGATCTGCTCAACCCTCTGGCGCGTGGTTTCAGACACGTCCTGTGCGCCCCGCATAGCGCGCGAGGCCGTCATTTCACTCACACCCGCCAGTTTGGCGATGTCCTTGAGAAGTAGCTTTTTTCCCATGGCCGGATCGTCGGACACAACCAAGGCCAAAGCAACCCCGAAAGCGCTTTTGCGGGAAGTTAATTACTGCCCTTGATTCTTGTTGCATTTCACCGTATCGATAGCGCTAACGGTGGCGCTACCGAAAGCGCTGATTTGCATGTTTGGAGAATGACATGAGCATCAAAATTGCCATCAACGGGTTTGGCCGCATTGGCCGCGGCGTCCTGCGCGCTCTCATCGAAAGCAACGCCAAAGACATTCAAGTCGTTGCAATCAATGACCTTTCCCCTAATGATCACTTGGTACATCTGCTCAAATACGACAGCGTTCACGGCCGCCTGAACGCCGACGTCAGCCTTGAAGGCGACGTGATGAAAGTTGCCGACCAAGAGATCCGTCTAACCGCCATTCGCGACCCGCAGGACCTGCCTTGGTCTGATGTTGACGTAGCCTATGAATGCACCGGCATTTTCACCGCCAAAGACAAAGCGGAGCTGCTGCTGAAGTCTGGAGCCAAGCGCGTATTGGTTTCTGCACCTGGCGCAAATGCTGACAAGACCATTGTTTTTGGGGTCAACGACGACACGCTGACTGCGGATGACATCATCGTGTCCAACGCCTCCTGCACCACCAACTGTCTGGCGCCTGTGGCCAAAGTCTTGGATGACACGTTTGGCATCAAAACCGGCTACATGACCACGATCCATGCCTACACCGGCGATCAGCCAACCCATGATACCAACCACAAAGATCTCTACCGCGCCCGCGCCGCTGCCCTGTCGATGATCCCGACGTCCACTGGCGCAGCTCGCGCAATCTCTCTAGTTCTTCCGCATCTTAAGGGCAAGTTGGAAGGGTCCGCGATCCGCGTACCAACAGCCAATGTGTCCATGGTGGATTTGGTGATCAACACCAACAAACCAGCCACTATTGACGCCATCAACGATGCGCTGAAAGCTGCCGCGGAAGGCCCGCTCAAAGGTGTGCTTGGCTATGAGGAAGCGCCTCTGGTATCTGCAGACTTCAACCACGACCCGCACTCTTCCGTGTTTGCACCGGCGCAAACCAGCGTGACGGAAGATGGTCTTGTACGTGTGGTAAGCTGGTATGACAACGAGTGGGGCTTCTCCAATCGTATGCTCGACACCGGCCGCCGCATGGGCGCTCTTCTGAAAGGCTAAACTGTTATGGTTGCACGCGTAATTCCGGTCGAACCTTTTGACCTCGTGATCTTTGGCGCAACGGGCGATCTGGCCCGACGCAAAATTCTCCCGGGGCTGTTTCACCGGTTTCGCGCGGGCCAAATGCCAGCTGAAGCCAAAATCATCGGTTCGGCGCGCTCTGACATGGACAGCGCAGAATTCCGCGACCTTATCAAGGCAGCGCTCATCGAATTTATCGACGAGGCCATGCGCCCTGACGATCTCGTCACAGATTTTCTCGATCACTTGAGCTACGTCCATATCGACGCCATGGGCGAAACCGGTTGGAGCGAACTCAAGAAAGCACTGCGTCCAGAGACCACGCGCACGTTCTACCTGTCTGTGTCTCCGTCTCTTTTTGGCGCCATTGCCGAGCGGCTGAGCCTCAACGGCATCGCCACGGACGACAGCCGGATTGTGGTCGAAAAGCCTTTTGGACACGATCTTGAAAGTGCAAAGGCTCTGAACAAAGACTTGCTGAAGCATTTTGACGAACAGCAAATCTATCGCATCGACCACTATCTCGGCAAAGAAACGGTGCAGAACCTTATGGCGCTGCGCTTTGCCAACTCACTTTTTGAACCGCTGTGGAATTCCACTCACATTGACCACGTCCAGATCACAGTTGCCGAAAGCATTGGTGTGGCTGGCCGTGGCGGGTACTATGATCAATCCGGCGCGATGCGCGACATGGTGCAAAACCACCTGATGCAGCTTTTGTGTCTGATTGCCATGGAGCCACCAAGCAAGTTTACGCCAAATTCGGTGCGAGACGAAAAAGTCAAAGTGATTGAGGCCCTTGAACCCGTCGCAACGGGTGACATTGTACGCGGCCAATATCGCGCCGGCCGGGACAATCAGAGCTATTTTGACGACGTAGGAAACACCGACAGCCGAACAGAAAGCTATATCGCCATGAAGCTATCCGTTGGCAACTGGCGGTGGGCTGGGACGCCGTTTTATTTGCGCACCGGCAAGCAACTGCGCGATCGGGCGTCCGAAATCGCTGTGGTATTCAAAGATCCGCCGCACAACATTTTTCCCAACAAGATGGAAGGCCGTAAAGGCAATGCCCTGATCATTCGCTTGCAACCGGATGAAGGCATAACCCTGCGCACCACCATCAAAGAGCCCGGTCCCGGAGGCATGCGCCTCACAGAGGTGGCAATGGACATGTCATTTGCCGACGCACTTGGCGAAAACTTGATGTCTCAGGACGCCTATGAGCGCCTGATCATGGATGTGATCCGCGGCGACCAGACGCTCTTTATGCGCGGCGATGAAGTCGAAGCCGCTTGGGCTTGGGCAGACCCTCTTATCGCCGCGTGGGAAGAGGCCAACCAACGCCCCGTCCCCTACGATCCGGGCAGTTCCGGCCCCGAAGAAGCGCTCATGCTCATGCACCAAGGTGGACGCCGCTGGCGGCCCATCGGCGACCAAGCATTCTAAAAATACGCCCCAAATAGGAAGGATGGTTCCCATGCCACTCCACCCAACCGTAGAAAAAGTCACCGCGCGTATCATCGCGCGCTCCAAGCCACATCGCGATGGCTATTTGCAACGGATGGCAGATGCCGCAAGCCAAGGCCCTGCACGAGCGCATTTAAGCTGTTCAGGCCAAGCACACGCCTATGCGGGCGCAGGTCAGGACCAAGACGCGCTGGCAACCAAAAGCGCCGGTAACCTCGGCATCGTGACCGCCTACAACGACATGCTGTCAGCACACCAACCGTTTGAACGCTACCCCGCCCTGCTGCGCGACGCGGCCCGCGCCGCAGGTGGTACGGCACAGGTTGCCGGCGGCGTTCCGGCAATGTGTGATGGCGTGACCCAAGGCGAAGCAGGCATGGAATTGTCACTGTTTTCTCGTGATGTGATTGCCCTGGCCGCTGGCGTCGCCCTCAGCCACAACACCTTTGATGCCTCCGTCTATCTCGGTGTATGCGACAAGATTGTGCCAGGGCTGGTGATCGCGGCGCAAAGCTTTGGTCACTTACCAGCGGTTTTCCTTCCGGCAGGGCCAATGGCCACCGGTATCTCCAATGATGAAAAAGCCCAGGTGCGCCAGCGATTTGCCGCAGGGGAAGCGGATCGCGCCGAGCTTATGGCTTCAGAAATGGCCGCTTATCACGGCCCAGGCACCTGCACCTTCTATGGCACAGCCAACACCAATCAGATGCTCATGGAGTTCATGGGCCTGCACCTGCCCGGTTCCAGCTTTGTGTCGCCCAACACAGACCTGCGTGACGCGCTGACCGAAGAAGGCGCCCGCCGCGCGCTTTCACTTTCAGCGCTTGGCAATAACTACACACCGACCTGCGATATTCTCGATGAGAAAGCCTTTGTGAACGGCATTGTCGGGCTCAATGCGACTGGCGGCTCGACCAACCTGCTGATCCACCTGATCGCCATGGCGCGCGCAGGCGGCATTGTCCTGACTTGGGAAGACTTCGCCGAACTGTCTGATGTAACACCGCTTCTGGCCCGCGTGTATCCCAACGGTCTAGCGGATGTGAACCACTTCCACGCCGCTGGCGGTCTTGGCTATATGATTGGCGAATTACTGTCCGCCGATCTGTTGCACCCGGATACCAAAACTGTCGCGGGAGACGGTCTGGACAACTACACACAAGAACCCAAATTAATTGACGGCGCGCTCATCTGGCAGCCTGGAACAACAACCTCTCTCAACGACAAGATTGTCCGCCCCGCAACAGATCCGTTTCAAGAGACCGGCGGGCTCGCAAGACTAACGGGAAATATTGGCACTTCCGTTATGAAAATCTCTGCAGTCGCACCAAAACATCGGTTTGTTGAAGCCCCTGCACGTGTGTTCCACGACCAAGACGAAGTCAAAGCTGCCTTCCAAGCGGGCGAGCTGACCGAAGACGTGGTTATTGTGGTGCGCTTCCAGGGACCAAAGGCCACCGGCATGCCTGAACTCCACAGCCTGACGCCCTTGATGTCCATCATGCAAGGCAAAGGCCTTCAAGTTGCGTTTGTTACAGATGGGCGCATGTCTGGTGCTTCCGGCAAAATTCCGGCAGCAATCCATGTCTCGCCTGAGGCATTGGATGGCGGCCCCATCGCCAAACTGCGCGACGGAGACATGGTGCGCGTCGACGCAGAAGCGGGCACACTCGAAGTTCTGGTCGAGGATTTTGACCGCCGCGAACTGGCCGCTGCGGACCTGAGTTCGTATCAACACGGCACGGGTCGCGACCTCTTTGCCGCCTTCCGCAATGCGGTTGGCCCCGCCACCACCGGCGCCTCCATTTTTGAAGGGTAATTTCAATGTCCATCACTCCACAAACCGCGAGCGAGAAAGCCCGCGAGATCTGTAACGCGGCTCCAATTGTACCGGTGCTTGTCGTTGAGGACGTGGCGCACGCCAAGCCGCTGGCCGAAGCCTTGGTGGCCGGTGGCCTGCCTGCCCTCGAAGTCACCCTGCGCACCCCTGCCGCGCTGGATGTGATCCGCGCCATGGCGGAAGTCTCTGGCGGCCTGGTTGGCGCTGGAACGCTGCTGACACCGGCCGATGTGAAAGCCGCAAGGGAAGCAGGCGCAACCTTCGGCGTCTCGCCCGGCGCCACAGACACGTTGCTGGAAGCGTGCGAGGCGGAAGGCCTCCCACTTTTGCCGGGAGCGGCGTCCGCCTCTGAAGCCATGGCACTGTTGGAGCGCGGCTACAACATGTTGAAGTTCTTCCCGGCAGAGGCTGCCGGAGGCGCCAAGTTCCTTGGCTCACTGGCAAGCCCATTGCCGCAAATCAGCTTCTGCCCCACTGGCGGCGTAAATCCGCAAAACGCGACTGACTATCTGTCACTTCCCAATGTGGTTTGCGCCGGTGGCAGCTGGGTTGCTCCGGCCAAACTGGTCAAGGAAGGCGCCTGGGACCAAGTTGAAGCGCTGGCCAGCGAGGCGGCCAAACTCCCGCGCTAACCTACCAATTGCGACGCCCGCTGATGTGATGCAGCGTGCTTTCCTCTGCAAACGGATCAACCGGTTCAGGACGACTGAGCCGGTTGATTGTTTTTACGGCCATGAGAATACCCACTGCAGCAAACATCGCGCCGCCGATAGCTTGCCCCATCAACACACCAGACGCCCCCCAATAGAGACCACCCGCAATTACAAATGGATAGGTGCCCAGCGTATGGCGGCCCCAGTTCACGTAAGTGGAATAAATCGGATGCCCGAGATTGTTAAAACAGGCGTTGCAGACAAAAATCACGCCATTGAAGAATTGCAAAAGCGCCAGCGGGCCGCAGAACAGGTAGATCAGGGTCCGCATTTCGCCCTCGGCCTCAAACAGATCGGCAATCAAACCGCGCGCAAGAAACAGGATCAGCGCCGCCAAAAGCGTATAAGCCAACAAGAACTGAAGCCCCGCTTTCAGCGTGCCGCGCACACGGTCAAATTGCGACGCTCCAAAATTCTGCCCCACGATTGGGCCAATTGCCCCTGAAAGCGCAAAAACCACGGCAAAAGCCACCGGCATCAACCGGCCGATAACCGCCATCGCCGCCACTGCATCAGTCCCATAGCGCGCCATTTCGCGGGTCACGAGTGCGGTGCCAACTGGCGACGCCACATTGGTCAGGATCGCCGGGCCTGCAATCGCACTGATCGCTTTGGCGTCACGTTTTAGAATACTGGCCTTCGGCGCGGCAAAACCCTGGTGAATGCGCAGCACACATAAAAGCGCGTAGGTACACATCACCAAGCGAGCAATGACAGAGGCATAGGCCGCGCCGTCCAACCCCAAGCCGAAACCAAAGATCAGCAGTGGGTCCAACGCCGCATTCACGGCCCCGCCAAACACCGTGCCCATCATCGAGCGCCGAGCGTCGCCATAGGCTCTAAGAACGGCCATGCTCACCATCGCCAATGACATCACCGGCATGGTTGGCATCACTATACCAACATACCGTTTCGCAAGAGCCAGAGTGTCACCTTCGGCCCCCAACCAGCTCAGGATCGGGTCCAGGTACAGAAAGACAACTGCCGGTATCACAAGGCCTGTCAAAGCGCCGAGAAGGGCCACGGAGGTGGCATACTCTTTGGCGGTCTTCGTTTGGTCTGCGCCAATGGAACGCGCAACCAATGAACCCGCAGAAATCGACAGGCCGATATTAATAGCATTTGTGAAAAACAGCAGAGTACCGGCGTAGCCCACTGCCGCTGCCAACGCTTTGTTGCCCAACATCGAGATGAAAATCATATCGACAAAGTCGACCGCAAAGATGGCCATCAAGCCAACTGAGGAGGTCAACGACATGACCGCCACATGACGCATCAGCGCCCCTTGCAAAAACACCGCTTTGGCCATTGTGTCCCCTGTTCGCTCTTTGGGTCTGCACAGACGAGCACCCTGCCACCGCCCACCCCGGAGGCCAACCCGCTTTTACACGTAGCCAAAAGAAAACGCCGCTCCGAAGAGCGGCGTTTTAGTGATCTGCTTTGGGTTTACCCGCCAAAGTCATCCAGCATGATGTCTTCGCGATCCACACCCAGATCAAGCAACATGTTGATCACGGATTGGTTCATGATGGGCGGGCCACACATGTAGAATTCACAGTCTTCTGGTGCCGGGTGGTTCTTGAGATATTCCTCAAACAAAACGTTGTGGATGAAGCCAGTGTAGCCTTTCCAGTCGTCCTCCGGCAGCGCATCAGACAGCGCCACATGCCATTCGAAGTTGTCAAACTCCTTTGCCAAACCGTCAAAGTCCTCAACAAAGAACATCTCACGTTTGGAGCGCGCGCCGTACCAGAAGGTGATCTTCCGGTCGCGGTTCTCGAGACGCTTGAGCTGGTCAAAGATGTGCGACCGCATCGGCGCCATACCGGCGCCACCACCGATGAAGACCATCTCCTTGTTGGTATCGCGAGCGAAGAATTCGCCAAATGGACCAGAGATCGTGACTTTGTCGCCAGGCTTCAGGTTGAAGATATAGGACGACATCTGACCGGGCGGGATGCCCTGCGAACCCGGAGGTGGCGAGGCCACACGCACGTTCAGCATGATCAGGCCTTTTTCGTCCGGATAGTTTGCCATCGAATACGCACGTTCAATTGGCTCGCTCACAGTGGACTCATACTGCCACAAATTAAACTTGTCCCAATCCTCGTGGTACTCTTCCTCAATCGCGAAGTCCTTGTAGGAAAGCTTGTGCGCAGGCGCCTCGATTTGGATATAGCCACCAGCGCGGAAGTTCACATCCTCGCCTTCTGGCAGTTCCAAAACCAAGTTCTTGATGAAGGTCGCGACGTTTTCGTTGGAGCGCACGGTACACTCCCACTTTTTTACGCCGAACACTTCTTCGGGTACTTCGATGTTCATGTCCTGCTTCACCGCAACCTGACAAGACAGGCGGTCACCGCAAGACGCTTCGCGCTTGGTGATGTGGCTTTCCTCTGTTGGCAGGATAGACCCGCCACCGGAATGGACGCGCACTTTACACTGTGCACAGGTACCGCCACCACCACAGGCAGACGGCACAAACAGCTTCTGTTCCGCCAAGGTTTGCAACAGCTTACCGCCGGCAGGCACAGAGATGGTCTTTTCACCGTTGATGGTGATTTCAACGTTACCTGTGCTCACCAACTTAGATCGCGCCGCCAGAATAATGGTCACCAGCGCCAGTACGATCAGTGTGAAGAGAACAACACCTAGAGTAAATGTTTCCATTGCGCCTACCCCCTTAGAGTTTCACGCCGGAGAAGGACATGAAGGCCAAAGCCATCAGACCTGCGGTGATAAAGGTAATGCCTAGGCCCTGAAGACCATCGGGAATGTCGGAATACTTCAGCTTCTCGCGCACACCGGCCATGGCGGTGATTGCCAATGCCCAGCCAAAGCCGGAGCTCAGGCCATAGGTCACGCTTTCCGCGATGTTGTAGTCGCGCTCCACCATAAACAGAGAGCCACCCAGGATGGCGCAGTTCACGGTGATCAGCGGCAAGAACACACCCAGCGCGTTGTAGAGCGGCGGGAAGAACTTATCGAGGACCATCTCGAGGATCTGCACCATCGCCGCGATCACGCCGATGTAGCAGATCAGGCCAAGGAAGGTCAGGTCCACATTCGGGAAGCCAGCCCATGCCAGCGCACCAGGCGCCAGCAGATAGGTGAGAAGCAGGTTGTTGGTGGGAACCGTAATGGCCTGTACCAGCATCACGGAGATGCCCAGACCAAGCGCGGTCGAAATCTTCTTCGATACGGCGATGAATGTACACATGCCGAGGAAGAAGGAGAGCGCGAGGTTTTCAACAAAGACGGCCTTTACGGCCAGAGAGAGAAGCCCTTCCATTAGTGGCCCTCCACAACTTGAATTTTGTATTCACGCTCTTCCACCTGCTCCGGTTTCCAGGCACGTACCGCCCAGATCAGCAAACCGATGATGAAGAACGCCGAAGGTGGCAACAGCAGCATACCGTTTGGCACGTACCAGCCACCGTTGTTCACGGTCGGCAGGATGCTCACACCAAACAGGCTACCAGCGCCAAACAGCTCGCGGATAGAGCCAACAACCAGCAGCAGCGCACCGTAGCCAAGGCCGTTGCCCACACCGTCAATGAAACTGTCGATTGGCGGGTTCTTCATGGCAAAAGCTTCCGCGCGGCCCATCACGATACAGTTGGTGATGATCAGGCCGACAAACACCGACAGTGTCTTGGACACGTCATAGGCGTAGGCTTTCAGGACCTGATCCACGATGATCACCAAAGAGGCGATGATCACCATCTGCACGATAATCCGGATCGAGCCCGGGATTTGGTTACGAAGCACCGAGATGAACATCGAGCTGAAGCCGGTCACTGCTGTCACAGCCAGAGCCATAACAAATGCTACCTGCAGCGAAGATGTCACCGCCAACGCGGAACAAATGCCAAGAACTTGAAGAGTGATCGGGTTATTGTCGACCAATGGGTCGATCAGAAGGTCTCTCTTGGTCTGGGCCATCAGATCTCTCCTGCTTTGAGGTTTTCAAGGAATGGTGCAAAGCCAGCTTCGCCCATCCAGAAACGAACGAGGTTGTCGACACCAACCGAAGTCAGAGTTGCACCTGCCAGCGCGTCCACATGGTGTTCGGCACCGGCTGGTGGAGCGGCCTTTGCCACTGTGATTTGCAGCGTGCCGTCGTCATCCGACAACCGTTTGCCGTTCCACAGAGCTTTCCAACGCGGGTTGTCAATTTCAGCGCCCAGACCAGGCGTTTCCCCGTGGTCGTAAAACTGCAGGCCGAAAATGTCGTTGCCGTTCTCTTCCAGCGCGATGAAGCCGTAAAGCGTCGACCACAGGCCATAGCCGTGGATCGGCAGGATCACCTTATCAAGCGAACCATCGTTGTTACGCAGCAGATAGACCGTCACAAACTTCGCCTGACGGCCTATGCCAGCAGGATCGTCAGTGAGACGCGCAGACAGCTCCGGATCGGCAGCAGCCGCGCGATCGTCAAAAGTCGCCGGGTCAAACTGATCGGTGAATGTTCCGGTCGCCAACTCAAGCACCTGTGGCTCAAACACAGAGAAGCCTTCGATCACATCCATGCCATCTTCATACAGGCCAGCGACCTGCAAAACGTTGGCTTGTTTGTCTTTCAGCTTGTTCTGCTCCTGCATCGGGCGCAAAGCCACAGACACAGCGGACACAATCATCGAGGCCACAAGGCACAGGCTTACTGCGATAAAGACCGTCTTGCCAACGCTGTCCGGCGGGGCCGCCAGAAAGCGGGCAATGGGCCCTTTGTTTTGGTTGGAAACGTCAGACATTGCGACGGGCCCTCCGTTTGATGTTTGCTTGAACGACGAAGTAGTCGATCAGCGGTGCAAAGACGTTACCGAAGAGGATTGCGAGCATCATACCTTCCGGGAAGGCCGGGTTGATGACACGGATCATGACAACCATAAAGCCAATCAGCGCTCCGTAGATGTAGCGCCCCATATTGGTGTGGGATGCGGACACCGGCTCGGTGACCATGAACACCATACCAAAGGCAAAGCCCCCAACAACGAAGTGCCAATACCAAGGCATTGCAAACATTGGGTTGGTGTCAGAGCCGATCAGGTTGAGCAAAAGCGAGAAGCCGATCATGCCGCCCATACAGCCGACAACCAGACGCCAGTTGGCGATCTTTGTGATCAGAAGGAAAGCCAAACCGACCAAACAAGCCAAAGCCGAGACCTCGCCGATGGACCCCTGAACGGTACCAATGAACGCATCCATCCAGGTCATGCCGTAGTTTGGCAGTTCCTGATACCCTTGGGAGGCACCAACGGACAGCGCGGTCGCGCCGGAAAATCCATCCACTGGTGTCCAGATCGTGTCGCCCGACATGTCTGCCGGATAGGCAAAATACAGGAACGCACGCCCAGTGAGCGCAGGATTCAAGAAGTTTTTGCCTGTGCCACCAAAGACTTCTTTACCGACGACCACACCAAAGCTGATGCCCAACGCAACCTGCCACAGAGGTGCGGCAGGCGGCATGATCAGTGCGAACAACATGGAGGTAACAAGGAAACCTTCGTTGACTTCGTGACCACGGACCGTTGCGAAGATCACTTCCCAGATACCACCGACAACAAGCGTCGTTATGTAGATCGGCAGGAAATAGAGCAATCCATGTGCAAAGTTTGCCAGCGGGTTGGAGGCATCAAAGCCAATGCCAAGCGCAGAGATGATCGCCGCGCGCCAGCCACTTGGGTCGATTGTCGCATAGGCCGAGTTGACCTGAAGACCCACGTTGTAGAGTCCCATGATGATACAGGGGATCGTCGCGATCACCACGTAGGTCATGATACGCTTCATATCGACATAGGAACGCGCATGTGGCGCGGCCTTGGTCACGGTCTTCGGCGTATAGATGAAGCTCTCGACCATTTCATAGATCGGGAACAGTTTTTCGTATTTGCCGCCTTTTACAAAGTGCGGCTCAATACGATCAAAGAAGTTGCGCAACCCCATGGTTAGCCCTCCCTCTCAATCTTGGTCAGGCTATCGCGGAGTGCTTCGCCATATTCGTATTTAGCAGGACAGGCAAAGCCAACGAGACCGAGATCTTCCTCGTCCAGCTCCAGCGCGCCGAGCTTTTGCGCTTCGTCGGTGTCCATCACCAACAGCGCACGCAGCAGTTGCGTAGGCAGAAAGTCCTGCGGCATCAGAGCCTCAAACGTTCCAAGTGGCACCATCGCGCGACGGCCACCATTCAAATTTGAGGTCAGTGGATAGAGTTTTTTGGAGAAGGCGGACCCCAGCACCGGCAGGAAGCTGTACTTCGACGGCATGGGACGGATCCAACCCATCGGAATTTGCTTGTGATCCTCTTCTATGACAGTGACCTGACGGGCATAGCGCCCAAGGAACGTCACAACGTCTTCCCCTGCCTGACCGCTCAGTACCGAACCGGACACCAAACGAACTGGAAGGTCAGAGGAAACTTCACCTACGGTGAGCTCTTTCAAGGAAGCGCCTTCAATGGTGCGAACCAGACGTGGCTTAGCACATAACGGGCCGCTCAGTGCGATCACACGGCTAGCGTCAATATTGCCGGTTTCCAACAACCGGCCAATTGCGATCACGTCATGGAAGCCAATCGTCCAAACAGTTTTGGTCGCGGTTGGCGCCTCCAGGAAGTGCATATGGGTGCCAGCGAGCCCCGCAGGGTGTGGCCCCGAGAAAGTCGCAACCGTCACGCCGTCCGCGCTTGGCACATTTGCCCCTTGCGCGTGGCACAGGTACGTCGCGCCTTCGGTCAGCTTGGTGATGGCGGCAAGCCCTTTGGCAAACGCATCACCCGCATCGGCGACGACCACTGCTGGATCGCCGGCCAACGGCTCTGTGTCCATGGCGTTTACGTAGATCGCCGCTGGAGATTCGTCTGGCGTGGGCACTTTGGAGTAAGGCCGCGTGCGGAAAGAGGTCCACAAACCGGCGGCACAGAGACGCTCCACCAGGCCTTCTCGCGTGGTCACATCGCCAATCGACGAGAAGTCTTTTGGCTCTGCTGCGTCGGTGTCCACTTCAATTTCCACACTGAGCAAAACACGTCGGGCGCCACGGTTAATGGCTTTGACCCGGCCAGAGACCGGCGCAACCACTTTCACATCCATGGTATCTTTGTGAGCAAAAACCGGATCTCCGGCCGCCACCACATCTCCTTCTGATACGGAAATGCGTGGCTTCAATCCTAAATAGTCGCCGCCCAAAAGGGCCACGGTGCGTACCGCAGCCCCTTCGTGAATCTCATCTGATACCGGCGCGCCGGTGATCGGAAGATTCAGGCCTTTTCGTAGCGCAAAATGCTGCACGCCTATGTCATCCTGTCGTTTTCTGGTTCGTCTTCGAGTTTAGGTGCCTATCGCGCATGCCTATACGCGTTCAACGCGCGCGCAACCAGCCCTTAAACTGCCACTTTTCTATTGTTTCTCACCTTTGAGGGCAATAAAGAACGTCTGCAACAGCGCGGATACACCGCAGCCCCCCGAAATTGGGCCGCGGCCTAGATTTGTTCCTGCAACTCATTGAGATTCTCTAAAAATGACCGCCCTTTCGCGACGCAGTTTTATCTTCATGACGTTGGCGCTTGCGGCCTGCAAACGCGGCGCAGCTGATCTGTTGTTAAGCGGCCAAACAATGGGCACCACTTACACCATTGTCGCAGTTGAGCCGCGCGGCGGTCTCAACAAGGACGCCCTGAAGACCGCAATTGATGCTGCTTTGCAGGATGTCGACAAAAAAATGTCGAACTGGAACCCGACTTCAGAAATTTCGCGGATCAATGCGCTAAAAGCCGATACACCGTTTTTCCTTAGCGCAGACATGCTCGAACTTCTGCAGACTGCTCAAGACGTGCATGACACCAGTGACAAGCAGTTTGACCTCACCCTTGGCCCTTTGATTGATCTCTGGGGATTCGGGACACAAAAGCCTACAGGTCGTATTCCGGACAGCGCCGCTGTCGCAAAGGCAATGCAATCTGTGGGCCAGTCTGAGGCGCTCACGCTGGACGGCAACACACTTTCAAAGTCCCACGATGGCACCCAGATGTACCTCTCTGCTATCGGCAAGGGGTTTGGTGTTGATCGCCTGGGCGACACCGTCAGAAGCTTTGGCGTTACCGACTTTATGGTAGAGATTGGCGGCGACATCATCACGTCCGGCAAAAATGCCGAGGGTTTACCGTGGCAAATCGCCATTGAAACCCCTGATGCACGTCAGCGCAGCTTCCTAAAGGTGCTGGGCGTGTCCGATCTGGGCATGGCGACGTCCGGCGACTACCGGAACTACTTCGAACATGACGGCACCCGCTACAGCCACATCCTGAGCGCGACGACAGGTCGCCCTGTGACCCACGCCACCGCATCTGTATCTGTCTTGACCCAAAACGCTATGCTTGCGGACGCCTGGGCCACCGCCCTCCTGGTGGTCGGGCGCGAACGTGGCATGGAAATTGCGGAGCGGCAAAATCTCGCGGCCTTGTTTATCGACCGTGAGATCACATCTGGTAAGATGCGCTTCGAAACCTACGCCACCGATCAATTCGCCAGCATTCAACCCAGCTAACCTCTTCAAAGGACCCCAAGCGATGGAAACCTTTATGCTCACTTTTGTACTGTTGCTTCTGGTAACGCTTGGAATGGCGGTTGGAGTGATGTTTCGCGGGCGCACAATCAAAGGCTCTTGCGGCGGGTTGAACGCAATCAGTGACGCAGACAAATGCGTGGTGTGCAGCAAGGATATTGATCCGGACAGCCCGCTGCGCGAGCGCCTGCAATGCCCACGCGCCAAAAAGATGCTGGAACAGATGCAGGAAGAAGACCGCGCCTAACCTCCGAAACCACAATATGATCAGAAGGCGTCTCATTGAGACGCCTTTTTAGTTTGTGGTGATCGGCAACAACCCAACCGCCAACAAACACACCGCTGCTGTGACACCAAACACCCAAAGCTGCCACCGCGGGCCCTCTTCTTTCCACACGCGGCGATAGCGATGGCCTGCCAAGCAGGCCAAAACAAACAATAGAGTGGCAATCCAAGGCGAAAGCACAACGTCTGGCAAAAGAAAATTCCCCAAAAGCAGATTCTGCAGTTAGGCTGGACACATAAGACTAGAGAATTTTCTACGCAAGGAGCCCCGAATGCCCAGTTCCTATCAAGCCCCAAACCGCAAATCGGAGGGGAAGACCAAAACCATGAGCCAATCCACGGACACAAATACATCGTCTGATGTGGCCACCGTGCAAAAGGTGCTGGATCAAAAAGGCGGAAACGTGTTTTCGATTCGCCCACAAGACACGCTTGGGGATGCCGTGAAAGTACTGAAAGAACGCGGAATCGGTGCCCTCCTGGTGACCGACGCCAACGGCGCTTTGCAAGGTATTCTGTCCGAGCGCGATATCGTCCGCAAACTGGCAGAAACTCCCGGCCAAACCCTACCTCAGCAGGTGTCAGACGTGATGACCAGCAAAGTGCAGACCTGCACACCGGACGAGCCAATGGTTTCCGTTCTGCGCCGCATGACGGAGGGTCGTTTCCGCCACATGCCTATTGCAGACGACTCCGGCCTGATAGGCATGGTCACGATTGGAGATTTGGTGAACTACCGCCTAACGGAGCTGGAACATGAAGCTTTGCAGCTCAAACAACTGATTGTCGGCTGATACGACATCCCCAAAAACAAACAAAGGGCCGAGAATTCGGCCCTTAAAAATCAAATCTTTTGAGAGATTTGGTGCGGTCGAGAAGACTCGAACTTCCACTCCGGTTAAGGAACAGCGACCTCAACGCTGCGCGTCTACCAATTCCGCCACGACCGCACTTGCCCTGGTGGGTGTGGGGCTAATACCGCCGCTGATTGGGGATGTGAAGCGAAAAGTGACGACGGGCAGGATTTTTTCATCACCGCTCCGTTGGCGACAAAATACAGCGCAAAACAAAGCAAACCCCAGCAGAAAGATTGCACGCGCCGCAGGAGACGCTTAGGTCACCAAAGACCTAAAAGCGAGGCGAGGCTCAAAATGGTGGAATGGATTCACTCCGATACGCTGATCAAGTACGACGAAGCGCTGTCGTTTATGGAGGCGCGGGCTGAAGCCATTGCCAAAGGCGAAGCTGAAGAGTGTATATGGCTACTGGAGCACCCTCCTCTTTACACCTCAGGCACGTCCGCCAAACTGGAAGACCTAACAGACCCGGACCGGTTTCCGGTCTTTGAGGCAAAACGCGGCGGGCAATACACCTACCATGGACCGGGACAGCGGGTTGTCTACGTCATGCTCGACCTCAACAAACGCGGCAAAGACATTCGCGCTTTTGTCAAAAACCTCGAAACCTGGGTGATCGCCACGTTGGCTGACTTCAGTTTGAAAGGGGAAATTCGGGACGGCCGCGTGGGCGTCTGGATTGCCCGCGACGACAAACCGTTGCAGGCTAACGGCGACAAAGCCGAAGACAAAATTGCCGCCATCGGAATCCGCCTCAAAAAATGGGTGAGCTTTCATGGCATTTCGATCAACGTCGAGCCGGACCTCAGCCATTTTGATGGCATTGTACCCTGCGGCATCACCGAGCATGGTGTGACGTCCCTTGTTGATCTCGGCTTACCCGTCACGATGGCCGATGTGGATGTGGCACTCAAACGTCAGTTTCATGAGACTTTTGGGGATACGCAGCTGTAACTCTGGCTATGTACATCTTGCTTAACCAGCCCGGACAACAGGTTGTTAACCTTCTTTGACGTAAACTTAGAGCAAGGTACCTGCTGTAGCTGCCCACTTTTGGCGTGATGTCCACGCCAAGCACGGTGCCTAACCTAAAGGTAGTGCGTCATGTCACAATCGCGAGCAATTCTTTTTCCCGTTTGCGTTGCGATGCTCCTTTTTTCGAGCAACGCCTTCGCCCAACAGGCAGCGACCAGACTGGACACATCCGTTTTGACAGGATTGGGCCGCGCATCTGACACCCGAACTTTGTTTAGCTTGTCAGAGCGCTTGAGTTTTCGCAGCACAACTCCCGGCGTAAGGAAAAGCAGCCCCAAGAACGCTTTGGGAAATCAACCAAGTATTACCGTGCAAAAAGACCGCGTTCGGTTGGAAATGCTTGGCTCGAGGGTATACGGTCTATTCACCCCTGCCGAGGAAACCGCCCACCGCCTCGCAACAACCTCAGGGGTTGTCGGCGTCGGTGTTGAACAACAGCTGGATCGCGGTGTTGCGTTAAACTTGGAATTATTTCAGGGACGCGCCAACTTGGGAAAACGCCCTAAGGCGGCTTTGAAGCTTCGCTTAAGATTTTGATAGGCTGCTATCGGAGCGCGCTGTTTTCTAGTTCGGCTCCAACTCGTACCGCTGTCAAAAACGCCTCCCTGCGACACAGTGGCTTACCCCACAATCTCAACTGTTTCATTCCTGATTAAAACAGTAGGTTAATACTGTAAGATAACTAGGAGCGATTCATGAAACACTCTCGGCGCATGTATTTAAAGCTTGCAGTCAGCACAATTCTGGCAGCTACCTTTGCGGCCCCAGCATTTGCAGATGAAGCACCTGAAGCTGCAGCAGAACCACAAGTACACGAAGTTTTGATGTACAACGCGGACCCAAATGACAAAAAAAAGAAGATGGTGTTTGTACCTGATCTTCTGCGTGCAAACCCAGGCGACACCATACGGTTTATTTCATCCGACAAAAGCCACAACGCAGTTTCTGACAAACTCATGCTGCCTGAAGGCGCAGACGCGTTTAAGTCAAAAATCTCGAAAGACTTCGAATATGTTGTCACGGCGGAAGGCACTTACGGCTACTTCTGCCAGCCGCACAGAAATATGGGCATGGTTGGTCTGATCTTGGTTGGAGATCCGTCTTCCAACTATGAGGAAGCCAAAGCAGCAATCGCCAAACAAAAAGGCAAGGCCAAAAAGGTCTACAAAGACATTTTTGAACGTGCCGATGCCATGCTGGCAACGGAACAGGGCAGCTAAGCCCTGCGACAGCTTATCTCTCGTACAGAGATAGATGTTGGACTAGAGTGATCCCCAGCCAAAACCATTAGCTAGGTAGATCCTCATGAAAAAATTGTTCGTAGCCTCGTCCCTATTGATAGCATTGGGTACAGTTGCTCATGCCGAGGGCGATGTTGAAGCTGGCGAAAAAGGCTTCAAAAAATGCAAGGCTTGCCACTCTGTTGTGAACCCAGATGGCGACGTGTTGTACAAAGGTGGCAAAACTGGCCCGAACCTATACGGCATCGTTGGTCGCGGTGTGGCCGCAGAAGATTTTAAATACGGCGCAGGCCTGCTGGAAGCCAAAGAGGCTGGCGTGGTTTGGACCGAAGAAATGTTGGTGGCCTACGTAACGGATCCCAAAGCTTGGTTGAAAGACAACGGTTACGCCACCAAGTCCAAAATGTCCTTCAAGTTGAAGAAGGGCGGCGAAGACGTGTTCGCATATCTCGCATCTCTGTCTCCAGCGATGGAAACGGAAGAGAAGTCCGAGTAAAACGTTCACCGCAGACAAAAAAGAGCCCCATGCAGCGCAAACTGCATGGGGCTTTTCATTTAGAAAACGGCACGCCCTTGACAGGCGCGACAGGGTTATTCCAGCTCGATCAGCAAATCCTTCGCGTCGATCTGACCGCCCGGCGTTGTATGCACAGCCTTCACAACTGCATCACGCTCTGCGTGGATGCCGGTTTCCATTTTCATGGCTTCGATGGTCAGTAGCAGATCGCCTTCTTTGACTTCGGCACCAGCGGCAACCGCCACAGAGGCGACCACGCCCGGCATCGGCGCACCAATGTGGTTAGGGTTGCCAACTTCAGCCTTCGGGCGAGCCGCAGTCGCAGACTTCACCAATCGGTTTGGCACACGGATCACACGCGGCTGACCGTTGAGTTCGAAGAAGACTTTGACTTCGCCGTTCTCGTCAGTTTCACCAATCGCCTGCAGGCGGATTTCAAGCGTCTTGCCTGGGTCGATCTCTGCAGTGATCTCTTCGCCCGGCTCCATGCCGTAGAAGAACGTCTTGGTCGGCAGAGCACGCACCGGACCATATTGACGGTGACGGCCCATGTAGTCGAGGAAGACTTTGGGATACATCAGGTAGCCGTTCAGATCCTCGTCGTCGATTTCAAAGCCCTCAAGTTGGGCAGAGACTTCGGCGCGGGTTTCTTCCAGATCGATGGGCTTGAGGTGTTTGCCCGGACGTTCCAGATTTGGCTTTTCGCCTTTGAGCACCTTGTCGATGATCGCAGACGGGAAGCCACCATGTGGCTGGCCCAGATTGCCGCGCATCATGTCGACCACGGAGTCAGGGAAGGCCAGATCGGTCTTTAGATCTTCGACCTCTTCGCGGCTCAGCCCCTGGGACACCATCATTAGCGCCATGTCGCCCACAACTTTCGACGACGGCGTCACCTTCACGATATCCCCAAACATCTGGTTCACATCCGCGTAGGTCTGCGCCACCTCATGCCAACGCTCTTCCAGACCAAGGCTGCGGGCCTGCGCCTTGAGGTTGGTAAACTGACCACCGGGCATCTCGTGCAGATAGACCTCAGACGCCGGCGCAGCGAGACCGCTTTCAAAAGCGGTGTATTGCGCCCGCACACCTTCCCAGTAATCACTCACTTCACGCACGGACTTGATGTCCAAGCCAGTGTCGCGGTCGGTGTTACGTGTGGCCTCTACAATGGAGCCGAGGCACGGCTGCGACGTACCGCCAGAGAAGGCGTCCATGGCTGCATCCACAGCATCCACGCCAGCATCCGCAGCTGCCAGAATGGTCGCCCCCGCAATGCCGGAGGTGTCATGTGTGTGGAAGTGGATTGGTAGGCCAACCTCTTCTTTCAGCGCCTTGACCAAGACACGTGCAGACGCTGGCTTCAGCAGACCCGCCATATCTTTCAGGCCCAGTACATGTGCACCGGCGGCCTCAAGCTCCTTGGCCATAGAGACATAGTAGTTCACGTCATATTTGGCGCGGTTCGGATCAAGAATATCGCCAGTGTAGCAGATGGTGCCTTCACAGACCTTGCCGCTCTCAACAACCGCATCCATCGCAACGCGCATGTTCTCAACCCAGTTCAGGCTGTCAAACACGCGGAACACATCCACACCGGTTTCAGCGGCTTGTTTCACAAAGGCCTGGACCACATTGTCCGGATAGTTGGTGTAGCCGACGCCGTTGGACGCGCGCAGCAGCATCTGCGTCATGACGTTCGGCATGGCGGCGCGCAGATCACGCAGGCGCTGCCACGGACATTCCTGCAAGAAGCGGTAGGCCACATCAAAAGTCGCGCCACCCCAGCATTCCACAGAGAACAGATCAGACAGGTTTGCGGCGTACGACGGTGCCACCTTGATCATGTCGATGGAGCGCATGCGGGTCGCCAGCAAGGATTGGTGACCGTCGCGCATGGTTGTGTCGGTCAGAAGTAGTTTCTTCTGCTCCTTCATCCAATCGGCCACAGCCTGTGCGCCCTGCTCTTCCAACAGGTTGCGCGTACCGGGCTTGATCGCACCATGTTTGGCAGGTGGCACCGGCGCTTTCAGATCGGCGGCGGGCGCCGGACGATCTGTCGTTTCCGGGTGGCCGTTCACGGAGATGTCCGCGATGTAGGTGAGAACCTTGGTGCCCCGGTCGCGACGCTTCTCGAAGTTAAACAGCTCCTCGGTCTCATCAATAAACTTGGTGGTGTATTGATTGTTGAGGAAGGTCGGATGCTTGAGCAGGTTTTCCACAAACGCAATGTTGGTGGACACACCACGCACACGGAATTCACGCAGAGCGCGATCCATACGGGCAATCGCCTTTTCTGGGGTTGGCGCCCAAGCGGTCACTTTGGTCAGCAGCGAGTCGTAGTAGCGCGTGATCACACCGCCAGCGTAAGCCGTGCCGCCGTCCAGACGGATGCCCATGCCCGTTGCCGAACGATACGCCGTGATGCGGCCGTAATCCGGGATGAAGTTGTTTTGTGGATCTTCTGTGGTTACCCGGGTTTGCAGTGCATGACCGTTAAGGCGGATGTCGTACTGGCTGGACTTGCCAGTGGCTTCTGCCAGAGATTTGCCTTCAGCAATCAAGATCTGTGCCTGAACGATGTCGATACCCGTCACCTCTTCGGTAACGGTGTGCTCTACCTGCACGCGCGGGTTCACTTCGATAAAGTAGAACTTGCCGCTCTCCATATCCATCAGGAACTCAACGGTGCCGGCACACTCATAATTCACGTGGGCACAGATTTTACGGCCCAGTTCACAGATTTCTTCACGCTGTGCTTCAGACAGATAGGGCGCAGGCGCACGTTCCACCACTTTCTGGTTGCGGCGCTGAACCGAACAATCCCGCTCATAGAGATGGTAGATGTTGCCTTTGGTGTCTCCGAGGATCTGCACCTCCACGTGACGCGCGCGGGTAATCATCTTCTCCAGATAGCCTTCGCCATTGCCAAAAGCGGCTTCGGCTTCGCGACGGCCTTCGAGCACCTTCTCTTCGAGCTCATCCTCGCCAAAGATCGGGCGCATGCCACGACCGCCGCCGCCCCACGAGGCTTTGAGCATTAGCGGGTAGCCGATTTCGGCCGCTTCTTTCTTGATGGCGTCCATATCGTCGCCCAGCACTTCGGTTGCCGGGATGACCGGCACACCAGCCTCGATTGCCACCTTGCGGGCGGACGCTTTGTCGCCGAGCGCGCGCATCGTTGCCGCTTTTGGGCCAATAAAGGTGATGCCGTTTGCCGCGCAGGCGTCGACAAAATCCGGGTTCTCAGACAACAGTCCATAACCCGGGTGGATCGCATCTGCGCCGCACTCTTTGGCCACGCGAATGATCTCATCAATGCTCAGATAGGCAGCAACCGGGCCCATTCCTTCACCGATGCGGTAGGCCTCGTCCGCTTTGAAGCGATGAAGACCAAGTTTGTCTTCCTCTGCAAAGACCGCCACGGTCTTCTTACCCATCTCGTTTGCGGCCCGCATCACGCGGATCGCAATCTCGCCACGGTTGGCGACTAGGATTTTGGAAAATTCAGGCATCGGCAGGCGTCCCCTCTTTGGCACTGTCGGTGTTTGGACGAATTGCTACAAGCATGCCGCACCGCAGCGCAATACCCACTGACCCTGATTCTGAAATATTTCCGTTACATTTTGTACTTGAGTTGTTTCCGAACGGAATAAAACTACCGTGAACGGCGGTTTTGCGCAGTTGCATTGCGCAAAACCTCACGCCATGTGCGTAACAATCAAAACATGGAATGTAAAAATGCTGACCCGTCGTCGCTTCTCTTTTACCCTTGGTGCCCTCTCTTTTATCCCCGTTGGCGTGCTCGCGAACTCCGATACGCTCACCGCGGAAGAGGCGTACACCCGCATGCAATCTGGCGAGCTGATCCTGATTGACGTGCGCACGCCGCAAGAATGGCAAGAGAGCGGTGTGGCAGAAGGCGCTTGGCTACTGGACATGCGCGAGCCAGACTTTGGCCGCTGGATCATGGCGGTTCTGGAGCGCAACCCCAACCACCGGGTCGCGGTGATTTGTCGAAGTGGCAACCGCAGCGGACGACTGATGGGCCTGTTTGCGCAAAATGGCATTGATGGGACGTTGGACGTGACCGAAGGCATGTTGGGCGGCCCGCGCGGCAAGGGATGGATTCCATCAGGCCTGCCAACAGTCAGTGCTCAAACCGCGTTTGAGGCGATGCCTAAGGACCTGACCGCCAAATAACCGCTTAGAAGGGGCGCAGCTTGTTTGGCACCTCTGTCAGGTTTTCCAAGCCAAGCTGCCCCATGTTGGCTTTTAGATCCTGCTTGAGAATGTCCACAAGATGTGCGGGGCCTTCGCTGCCCAGGGCGGCAAGCGCGTAGTGGAACGGGCGGCCCATCATCACAAAATTCGCCCCCAAAGCCAGCGCCCGCAGGATATCAAGGCCGGTTTCAAAACCGCTATCGACCATCAAGGGCAGGGCAGTGGCGGCGCGGATTTTGGGCAAAACTTCAATGGGAGCCGGCGCTGCATCAAACTGACGGCCTGCGTGATTAGACAACCACAGCGCATCGACGCCCATGGCCTCAAGCCTCGCACAGTCCTCGCTGCGCAGCGCGCCTTTGACAATCAAGGCGCCGTCCCAATTGTCCCGCAGCCATTGAACATAGTTCCAATCCGGGGAGGTACGCAGCAGGTAGCCCGCATGGGCAGTGGAACTTAATCCGGAAACTTGTCCTGCATAATCATCGATCAGCTTCATACGCGGCATACCCGACCGCGCGGTCGCCAAGGCCCAGGCTGGCCGCAATGCCACCTGCGTCAGAAGGCGCGGCGTGAGCTTCGGCGGTGTCGTCAGACCAGACCGCACTTGCCGCTCTCGGCGACTGGCTGTGGGCACATCGACCGTTAGCACCAAGGTGGTGAACCCAGCCGATTTCACGCGTTTCAAAAGGTCCTTGCGGATACCTTCATCGCGTGGCGGATAGAGCTGAAACCACCCGTTTTGCCCAATATGAGGCGCAAGGTCTTCCGGTGTTTGCGTTGCAACCGTGCTGAGCGTGTAAGGCATATTGGCGGACACCGCCGCCTGCGCCAGCGTCTGCTCCGCCCCCGGCCAGATCAGCCCCGACATGCCCACCGGCGCAATTCCGACTGGAACGTCATAGACTTGCCCCAAGAAAGATGACGTGACATCTGGTGTCTGTTCACCATGCAAAATGGACGGTTCAAACAGGATCTCATCCAGTTTCTGCCGGTTACGCGCCTTGGTGCGCTCCTGGCCTGTGGCACTGTCCAGATACTCCCAAACAAATTTGGGAATGCGCTTTTGGGCGCGGGTGCGCAGGTCACTTAAGGCGGGGTATCGGGCGTGCAAATCCATTCGCCGACCGTCATATGCCGCACAAAAAAAGTCCAGCGCGACTTGCTTTTTGGACGTTCAACCATCAATGGAACATAAGAAGAACAGGCTTTTGCCTGTCCAAGGTTTGCGATAGGGTAACGTCCATGAGCAGTTTTGACGAATTTGACGCCTTCGAAGGGGCTTCCCTGTCGGCACGTGCAATGGCGCCGCGCCCGATGCCGTATCTTGACGAACTCAACCCCGCGCAGCGTGAGGCCGTGGAAACGCTGGATGGCCCGGTTTTGATGCTGGCCGGCGCAGGCACCGGCAAAACCAAGGCTTTGACGGCGCGGATTGTGCATTTGCTCAACACCAATCGCGCCCGGCCAAACGAGATTCTGGCGGTGACCTTCACCAATAAAGCCGCCAAGGAAATGAAAAACCGCGTCGGCAATATGTTGGGGCATCAGATTGAAGGCATGCCCTGGCTGGGAACCTTCCACGCGATCTGTGTGAAACTGCTGCGCCGTCATGCGGAGCTGGTTGGGCTCAAATCCAACTTCACGATTCTCGACACTGATGACCAACTGCGCCTGCTCAAGCAATTGGTCGCGGCCGCCAACATCGACGACAAACGCTGGCCTGCGCGGCAGTTGGCGTCTTTGATCGACGGCTGGAAGAACCGCGCGCTGACACCGGAAAAACTGCCTGCTGCTGACGCCGGGGCCTATAACCATATGGGCGGGCAGCTCTATGCGCAGTATCAAACCCGGCTGAAAGAACTCAACGCGGTGGATTTTGGTGACCTGCTTTTGCATACGGTCACAATCTTCCAAGACCACCCGGATGTGCTGTCCAACTATCAGCGTTGGTTCCGCTACATCCTTGTAGATGAGTATCAGGATACCAACGTGGCGCAGTATTTGTGGCTGCGGCTGTTGGCGTCCTCGCACAAAAACATCTGTTGTGTGGGCGACGACGATCAGTCGATCTACGGCTGGCGCGGAGCGGAAGTGGGCAACATCCTGCGGTTTGAAAAGGATTTCCCCGGCGCGCATGTGGTGCGGCTGGAGCAGAATTACCGCTCCACGGGCAATATTCTGGCAGCAGCATCCAACGTTATTCGCGGCAATGAAAACCGGCTGGGCAAAGAGCTGTGGACCGAGGCCGACATGGGCGAGAAGGTGCGCCTTATTGGTCATTGGGACGGCGACGAAGAAGCCCGCTGGGTTGGGGAAGAAGTCGAAGCGATGCAGCGCGGCACCCGCGGCAGTGATCCCAAGTCGCTGGAAGATATGGCGATTTTGGTCCGTGCCTCACATCAAATGCGCGCCTTTGAAGATCGCTTCCTCACCATCGGCCTGCCTTACCGCGTGATTGGCGGGCCGCGATTCTATGAGCGCTTGGAAATTCGCGACGCCATGGCCTACTTCCGCTTGGTGGTCAGCCCAGAAGATGATCTGGCGTTTGAGCGCATTGTGAACACCCCTAAACGTGGTCTGGGCAATGTGGCGCAGCAGAAAATCCAGACTTGCGCGCGGGCCAACGGCGTGAGCCTCGTAGAAGGCGCGCGAATCCTAGTTGAGGAAAAGGGCATTGGCGGCAAAGGCGCCAAAGAGCTTGGAATTCTACTGGATGGTTTGGACCGCTGGCGCAAGCAAGGCACCGCACCTGTGGTTGAGGTGCCACTGGATGATGACGATGTTATTGATGATGGCACTACTCAGACGGCCATGCGGTTTCAGGAAGGCCACGCAGAGCTGAACCACGTGGAACTGGCGCAGGTGATTCTGGATGAGGCCGGTTACACGGCCATGTGGCAGAACGACAAAACGCCAGAGGCACCGGGGCGGCTGGAAAACCTGAAAGAACTGGTCAAAGCTTTGGAAGGGTTCGACAATCTGCAAGGTTTCCTTGAACACGTCAGCCTGATCATGGACAACGAAAGCGAGGATGCGGAGCAGAAGATTTCGATCATGACGCTGCACGCGGCCAAGGGCTTGGAGTTCCCGGCTGTGTTCCTGCCGGGGTGGGAAGACGGGCTGTTCCCGTCTCAACGCAGCATGGACGAGACCGGCCCCAAAGGCCTCGAGGAAGAGCGACGGCTGGCCTATGTGGGAATCACTAGGGCCGAAGAACTCTGCACCATATCCTTTGCGGGCAACCGGCGTGTGTTTGGTCAATGGCAAAGCCAGATGCCGAGTCGTTTCATTGATGAGCTTTCTGAAGAAAACGTCGAGGTATTGACCCCGCCTGGTCTCTATGGACACAGCGGCGGCTCACGGGCTGCCGGCGGCAGCTTTGGCCAGTCAGGATTGGAAAAATCTGCTATGAACGCAGACGGTTACAACTCTCCGGGCTGGAAACGACTGCAATCCCGTGCAGGGCAATACGGCACCAGCCAGCCCAAAGAGAGCAAAGCGGCCGCGATTGATCTCACCGCCGTCAGCAGCTTCATGGTGGGTGACCGGGTGTTCCACCAGAAGTTCGGCTATGGTGCCGTGACGGACATTGAAGGCGACAAGCTGACAGTAGATTTTGAAAAGGCTGGTGAAAAGAAAGTGGTCGCCCGCTTTGTCAGTGCACCGGATGACATTCCGTTTTGACTCCACGTTTGTGATCCGCCGCGCGGTTGACAGCAAACGCCACCCTGCGTTGAGGTGAGGTCCAGACAGGAGGACCTCATGATTTTCTACGATTGCGCCACAGCGCCCAGCCCGCGGCGGGCACGGATGTTTATTGCCGAAAAAGGGTTGGAGATTGAAACGCGGCAAGTGGATTTGCGCAATGATGGCCACCGCGCACCGGAGTTTCTGGCGCTGAATCAACACGGTACCGTACCTGTACTGACGACGGACGAAGGACTGAACCTGACCGAGAACATCGCGATTGCGGGCTACCTTGAGGCGATGCACCCCGAGCCGCCGCTGATGGGCACAACGCCGGATGAAAAAGGCGCGGTGCTGATGTGGAATGCGATCTGTGAGTTTCATGGCGGCATGTCGATTGCCGAAACGCTGCGCAATGCCTCCCCTGCCCTCAAAGGCCGCGCACTGCCTGGGGCAGTCAACTATGACCAAATCCCTGAGTTGGCGGAACGAGGCGCAAAGCGCCTGCAATTGTTCTACGCCACATTGGAACAACGCCTTCAGGACAGCCCCTGGCTGGCTGGTGACAGCTTCACAATGGCGGACATCACCGGTTATGTGTTCTGCGATTTTGCGCGGATCGTAAAGATGACACCGCCAGATGAAAACACAGCGACGCAGGCTTGGCTTGCCAAGATTGCGGCCCGCCCCAGCGCACAAGCGTAAGGCAAGGCAAACACGAGAAAAGGCGCTCTTCGGAGCGTCTTTTTTGTTGTGCATCAAGAATTTGGAGAGAGAAGGCAGCGGCGACATCAGGGAGGAGGAGAGATGTCGCCGCGCTTCACACAAAACGCTCAGGGAGGAGGAGAGAGCGTCTCGATACCGGTGACCCCGCGACGGGATCGAATTTCGAGTGCGACGGTGCCAGGGAGGAGGAGAGGCACCGTCGCTCTAGTTACAAGCGCCCTCAGGGAGGATGAGAGAGGGCTCTTGATACCGTTGGGCCTGTGGGCCCGAATTTGGTGCGACGACACCAGGGAGGAGGAGAGGTGCCGTCGCTATGTTCAAGCGCTCCAGGGAGGAGGAGAGGAGCAGCTTGAGCTCGGTGGACCGTTCTGGTCCTATGTTCGCTACGACGACACCAGGGAGGAGGAGAGGCATCGTCGCAGTAGTGGAAGGCCTGAGGGAGGAGTGGCCTTCCGAATTCTTATGCCTCGCGGCTTGCTTCGATCGCCAAGCGGCGGATCATGGAGCGGCTCAGACCCAGGTCGGCCAGTTCGCGGTCAGAAAGCTGGTTCAGCTCGTTGTAGGTCGCGCGGTACACGCGGTACTGACGGAAGCGTTCTGCTGCGTTTGCGAAAAGGACCGAAAGGCCAGAGGCTTTAGGTGCGGTCACAGAAGATGTGCTTGCTACATATGCCATTGTCATTTCTCTCAGTCTGCTAGAGTGTCTGTTCGCTGTTGTGATGGTGATATAGGCGGATGCTGCATCTGCACAATAGCTGCCTTGACAAAGCAGCCATGCGCTCAGCGAATAGCAGACGTTACGTCAAGGTAAACTGTAGAAAAATTAACCAAGGTGCGGAATTGGTTGAAGAAATGTAAACCCATTCCTAAATCTACATTCTAGAAGTGCGTTTATTGTGCACGCGCAGCATAGGAGTCGCGCATGTCCGTCAGCAAAGAAGAAGTGCAAGCGGTTTTGCAAAAAATTTCCCTCCCGGACGGGGGCGATTTGATCTCCCGCGATTTTGTGCGCGCTTTGAGCATTCGCGACAAAAATGTGCAGTTTGTGATCGAAGCGCCAAATCCTGATATAGCACGACTCATGGAGCCGTTGCGTAAAATGGCGGAAGCGGCCGTTGCGCAGATGGACGGGGTCGACTCGGTGCAAGTGGCCCTGACGGCGCATGACAGCGCGCCTGCCCCAAAACCGGCGGCCCCCAGCCTAAAGATTGGCGGACACCCCAAACCTCAAGCTGGCCCCATGAAAGTGGCGGGCGTGGATCGCATTCTTGCGGTGGGGTCCGGCAAAGGCGGCGTGGGCAAATCGACCGTGTCCTCCAACCTCGCCGTGGCACTCGCAAAACAAGGCCGCAAGGTGGGTTTGCTGGATGCTGACATCTACGGCCCAAGTCAGCCGCGCATGATGGGGGTCAACAAACGTCCGGCAAGTCCTGACGGTAAAACCATTATTCCGCTTGAGGCCCATGGGGTCACCGTGATGTCGTTGGGGTTCATGCTGGAGGAAGACAAGCCTGTGGTCTGGCGCGGGCCGATGTTGATGGGCGCGCTGCAACAGATGCTGACGCAAGTGCAGTGGGGCGATCTGGATGTGCTCATCGTTGACCTGCCCCCCGGTACCGGGGACGTGCAGCTGACGCTGTGTCAGAAGACGGAGCTGACCGGTGCCATCGTGGTGAGCACACCGCAGGATGTGGCCTTGCTGGACGCGCGCAAGGCGCTTGGTATGTTTGATCAATTAAAGACGCCGGTGCTGGGACTCATTGAAAACATGAGCCTTTTCCACTGTCCGAAGTGCGGACACGAGGCGCATATCTTTGGGCACGGCGGGGTTGCGGCGGAGGCTGAGAAGCTGGGTGTACCGCTGCTCGGCGCGCTGCCAATTGATCTGGACACGCGGCTTGCGGGCGATGGTGGCACGCCGATTGCCGCCGGTGACAGCGACATGGCACAGGCCTATGCGCAGATTGCCAATGGGCTTGTGCGGGGCGGGATGGCCTAAGCCCCCTCCCCTTTTCCTCAGCCGTAGATCTCGCCTATCAGGATCTGCGGCTGCACATTGGTGAAGTTGGGGATATCGGCCATGACCGGCCCTGCGGCTTTCATGGCGGCGCCCATAGCCTCTTGATCTGCAGAGGTAATTGTCGCAATCGCGTGAAACGGCGCCGGGGTGTCCGGACCGCCTGCCAGCCCTTTGGAAGCCTGTGCAGCGGTGATATGTGCGCCCATGTGTTCGCCGACCAACCCCATGTGGGTGGTGGCGTAATAGGCGTGGTCAAAGGTGGTGCCGTCGCCCACCGGATACAGCACTTGTAAGGTTACAGCCATGATGTCCTCCCCAACTCTGGCGGTGTGAAAATCAGCCTAGCAGACAAAAAACCGGGCGCAAAATCGGGCTGTTAACCTGCTGCACCGCAGCGGGGCGCGCCCAAAAATTACGTCGGTATTACGTCGGTATCCCGACTGTTTTTCAACGGTGCGTTTTTTGACGTTCACGTCACCCGGAGATTCGCCGCAAATATGAAGGCCGCGCCCGCGCAACGGCGCTGTTGCGCAACAGGCTTAATTTGACGGCGTGGCGTTTGCCCTCAGAAAGTCGTCCAGTTCGACGTAGAGCTGTTTGCGCTCGTCTTCGCTAAGAAAGCTTCCGATCTCCACGATACGGCCATTGCCTGTGAGGGTCACGTAGTTGGGGACAGGGCCGCCAAAAGCATGCAGCTCGGCACGGGTCCAGTAGATGTTGCACTCCCACTCTTTGGCGGCGCCGCGCGCGGGGGAGTGGCGCAGATGCAGGATGTCGTCGGCCAAAGTGAGCTCTTCGAGGATCTCGCCGTCTTTGTAAGAGCGCTCCAGCCCCCACCAGAGGCCGCCGACCATCACCAGAATGAACGGCAGAATGCCCCAAAGCGCCACAGACCCCAAAAGGCCGTAGAGCGGGATGGTGCCCATGGTGAAGGCAAAGAGAATCATCGCGGCAAAGCCCCGGCGTGGCAGAGAGCGGTGCGGCCAGAGGGTCAGGACGGGCTGGTCTGGGTTGGTTTGGAGTGTCCAGCGGTGGGGCATCAGGTCAGCCTTGCGTCAGGCAGGGGCCAGCCCCTCTTGCGCGCGGGCGCGCAATTCACCCTGGGATATTTGGGGAAGGAGAATGGGGCGCGTTGGTTTTTGTGGGTCATGTCGCGTCTTTGCCGCGGGCTAAAAGAACGTAGCGGCCTAGTACAGTGGGGTCATTGGGAGTGTAGGTGATCTCGGCAAAGCCGGCGGTTTGCAGGATGTCGAGGTATTCGACGGGAGACAGGCTGCCGTGATAGACAGGCTCTCCCGCCACGGTGCCAGTGACCTCACCTTCGTCATCGCCCACGGTCAGCAGAAGGTGGCCGCCGGGTCTGAGGTGGTTTAGAATCAGTGGCAGGGTTGTCCGTTGTTCTGCGGGGCTGAGGTGAAAGAAGGCGTCCCAGCTGAGGATGGCGTCAAAGGTCTGGCCTAAATCAAGGTGGCGCATGTCAGCGACCTGGAATGTGGCGTCTGGAACATTGGCCTGCGCACGGGCAATCATGGCGGCGCTGGCGTCGACGCCGACAACCTCATGCCCAAGCCCAACCAGATGGCTGCTCAGCGGCCGACCTGCGCCGCAACCGAGGTCAAGGATATTGGAGGGGACTGTCAGGCCCTCGAGCCAGCGGGAGAGCCAGTCTTTTTCCCGCAAAGACGTATCGCGACCCTCGTCCCAGACGGCGGCGTTGCGCTCGTAGACGCCAGCCATCCCGGCCTTGATCGTTTCCAAATCCGTGTCTGACATCCGCAAGGGCCCTCGCCTCATAAGAAAAGGCCCCGGAGCATCGCTGCGCCGGGGCCTCTTTGATCTTCTACCTGAGAGGCCTCACCTTAGTGAGAGTGGCCTTTGTCCCAGTCTTCCTGCTTTGGCAGGATCTCGAAGGTGTGCTCTGGGGGTGGGCTTGGCAGGGTCCATTCCAGAGTGTCGGCGTACTCGTTCCAGTAGTTGTTCTCGGTCACTTTCGCGCCGCGGAACAGCGAGTAGATGATCACACCGAAGAAGAACAGGAAGGATGCGAAGGAAATGAACGCGCCGTAGGAGCTGATCTTGTTCCAATATGCAAAGGCTTCCGGATAGTCGATGTAACGACGTGGCATGCCCTGACGCCCCAAGAAGTGCTGTGGGAAGAAGGTCAGGTTCGCGCCGATGAAGAACAGCCAGAAGTGCAGCTTGCCCGCCCACTCAGGGTAGTGACGACCGGTCATCTTGCCGAAGTAGAAGTAGATACCGGCGAAGATGGCGAATACCGCACCCAGCGACATAACATAGTGGAAGTGCGCAACCACGTAGTAGGTGTCGTGGTAGTAGCGGTCCACAGAGGCTTGCGACAGAACGATGCCGGTCACGCCGCCCATGGTGAAGAGGAAGAGGAAGCCGAAGGCCCAGAGCATCGGGGTTCTGAACTCGATGGAGCCGCCCCACATGGTGGCGATCCAGCTAAAGATTTTTACCCCGGTTGGCACCGCGATGACCATGGTGGCCAGCATAAAGTAGGACTGCTGAGTAAGGCTCATACCCACGGTGTACATGTGGTGCGCCCACACAACGAAGCCCAGAGCACCAATCGCGATGATCGCCCAGACCATTGGCAGGTAGCCAAAGACCGGCTTGCGCGCGAAGGTCGCAATCACGTGAGAGATGATGCCGAAGCCTGGCAGGATCACGATGTACACTTCCGGGTGGCCGAAGAACCACAGGATGTGCTGATACAGGATCGGGTCGCCGCCGCCAGCTGGATCAAAGAAGGTGGTGCCGAAGTTACGGTCGGTCAGCAGCATGGTGATGGCGCCGGCCAGAACGGGCAGAGCCAGGAGGATCAGCCACGCGGTCACAAAGATGGACCAGGCAAACAGAGGCACTTTGAACAGGGTCATGCCAGGGGCACGCATGTTCAGGAAGGTGGTGATGATGTTGATTGCACCCAGGATCGAAGAGGCACCGGAGACGTGCACCGCAAAGATCGCGAGGTCCATCGACATGCCGTCCTCAATGGTGGAGAGCGGTGGGTACAGGACCCAGCCGACACCAGAGCCAAGCTGTTGGCTGCCATCTGCCATTGCCGGACCACCGCCTGGTGCAAACATTGAGGCGACACCCAGCAGGGTACCGGCCACGTAGAGCCAGAAGGACAGGTTGTTCATACGTGGGAACGCCATATCCGGCGCACCGATCTGCAGCGGCATGAAGTAGTTGCCGAAGCCGCCGAACAGCGCAGGGATCACCACGAAGAACATCATCAGGACGCCGTGGTAGGTGATCAGAACGTTCCAAAGGTGGCCGTTTGGCGTACAGGGGCCATCACCGCCGCCAAAGAAGCGTGCGCCTTCCAGACACATGTATTGCACACCCGGGTCCATCAGCTCCATGCGCATCAGCACGGTGAAGAATACGGAGATCAGACCGGCCAGTGCCGATACGATCAGATAAAGGATGCCAATGTCCTTGTGGTTGGTCGACATGAACCAGCGAGTGAAAAATCCGCGCTCGTCATGATGGTCGTGGCCTTGAATGGCTGCGTCTGCCATGCGTTGCCTCCTGTTGAATTGTATCTGGGCGTGCGGAATCCCGCCGACGCCTGGTTCCCGGTCGTTTTAGGGTGCTGAGCGCGTGGTCGCAATCTCCGTAATTGACCTAGATCAAAAAAAATTGTCGCAGGCAGGCGAGGAAAATGCGCAAGGTACGGCGATTTGTTCCAATTTTGTTCTGTTTTCACGCTACGGTGGTGAGAACCACTTGGGAATCAGCACATGCGTAGAGATCAGAAATACACCGCTTTTTTGGACCTGCATCAGGGAAACAAGGCTTTTGTGATGCCAAATCCTTGGGATGCGGGAAGTGCGCGGGTGTTGGCGGCCGAAGGTTTCGCGGCATTGGCGACCACCAGTGCAGGGGCTGCCGTGACCCAAGGCCTCCGCGACGGGGCAGCAAGCATGACGCGGGCGGCGATTCTCTCCAACGCGGCGGAGATTGTGGCGGCCACAGACCTGCCGGTGTCCGCCGATCTGGAGGACGGTTTTGGCCTGGCCCCGGAAACCTGCGCCAAGACCATAGTCATGGCGGCGGAGGTTGGGCTGGTTGGCGGCTCGATTGAAGATGCCACCGGCGGTGAGGACGCGGGCGTGATGGATATGGGACTGGCGGTGGAGCGCATTGCCGCCGCGGCGGAGGCGGCAAAGGCCCATCAGTTTGTGCTGACAGCACGGGCGGAGAACTATTTGCACGGACGGCCTGACTTAAAAGACACAATTGCACGGCTGCAGGCGTTTGAGGCGGCGGGGGCCGATGTGCTTTATGCGCCGGGCCTGCCGGACCTGGACGCAATCCGGACTGTGTGCGCCGAGGTGAGCAAACCGGTGAATGTGGTGATGGGGCTGCGGGCGCCATTTTATACGGTGCAGGAATTGTCAGAGGTTGGTGTGGCGCGGATCAGCGTGGGCGGGTCCCTGGCCCGGTTGGCGTATGGCGCGGTGCAGCAGGCGATGCGCGCGGTGTTGCAGGACGGGGCCTTTGCCTATGCCGACAAGGCGATGCCGGGGGCGGAGTTGATGGGGCTCATGCGGGCACAGCCAACACCGCGCGTGTAAAAGAAACGCCCGCATTGGGGGTGCGGGCGTTTCAGGGGCTTCCAAAGGGTGCAGTGCAGGAACACACACCGGGTTGTCACCCTTCGAAAATCAGCGGCGACTTATCTTGGGCGACGTTTTTGAAAGCTGGGGTCCGGCGTGCCCTTGTGGCAGCGCGGGATCACAGGAAAACTGTCGGTGAGAAAATAGGCGTAGGTGCCTTGCGGGTAATCTGCGGTTTTCACAAATGCGCCGTTGCATTCATCCAACGTCCCTGCCCCGGCGACATATCTGTAGTCTTGGACAAAGGTGCCATCGTGACGGCCGGTGGGGCCGTTGCCGGTGCGGTTGCCGGATTTAAGACGATAGGAACTGGTCATTTGCGTGACGCGGCCATTCACTGTGGCGGTGATGGCGTAGATCGGGAAGCCGTCCGCCGCAAAACCGATCAGCGGCGATTCCGCCTGGCGCGACCAACCAAGTTGCTGCATCAGCCCAACCGGCAAGCCGTGATAGTGATACGCCCCGGTGGGCTGCACATGAGCGTAGTTGGCATCCAAGCCGAGCGGCACCGCGCCACCGAGCGCTTCATACTGCCAGCCGGAGCGCGGGTTGCCGCGCCAGAACTCGGCCGCGCCGGGATCAAATGGCACGCCGTTGACGCCTACACCGAAGATACTCATGCGGCTTTGCGTGCTGAGCACGGTCTTCTGCGGTGTGAGCGGCATAGTAAAGGTATAGGACTGAGCCTTGATGCGATTGGGGTTGCCGCTGTTGGGGAACCGGCCCACCTTATGGGCGGGGATGCCATTGGCGGTAATCACCCGCTTGGAGCCCTTTTGGGAGATGCTCACCTTGTTGCGGCCTGCGGTCTTGGTGGCCTTCACCAGACTAAGCGGTTCGGACTCGGTGGCGGTGTGTTGCCGCATTGGCGGACGCCCCTGGGCATCGCTGCTTGCCGCGGCGCCCACAACAATAGCCACGGCCAGAACGCCGAGCTTCACGTTTTCCAACAAAGTCATGTGGTTCCCTCCAGAAATCCCCTACGGCATGACAGTCACAGGCCCCTGCCCGTCCGCGCCAAAATCCAACAGCATGGTGAAAATGCCGGGCACCGCATCGTCAAACCGCAGGGTCAGCTTTTGCTCCTCCAGCCCGCCGGCAGGCACGGTGAAGGGCAGCTTTTGTCCTGAGAGTTTGGCGACGTCGACCGAGATGCCTTCCAGCGTCATGGGCTCGGTGCCAGCGTTGTAGAATGTCAGCACCAGATCCAGACGACGCTTGCGGCGGCGGGTCACGGTGGATGTGACCGTCAGGTGGCTCATGCCATGTCCGGCGTGCGCCAAAGCCCCGGCCGGGGCCAACAAAAGCATGGCCAGAAAGCTGCGGCGGCTGAGTGTCTGTGTGGTGTCTGTCATGGAAGCTACTACGTGCCTTATTGAGGGTTCCGTCGGTGAAAAATCAAAAATCACATTTTTTTCGGCAAGGCGACATTTTCCACTTGCAGCCCGCCGAGACTCTTTATATTTCACGCCTCACCCAAGGAAGCGGGCGTAGCTCAGGGGTAGAGCATAACCTTGCCAAGGTTAGGGTCGGGCGTTCGAATCGCCTCGCCCGCTCCAATATCTCCCACGCGGAGAGAGTGATGAAGGCGCGGATTTATCCGCGCCTTTTCGCGTTTCTGGACCACTTTTCAGGTACTTAAAAACTTTCTGCGGATTGTGTGAATTTCTTTCGAATTGGGGGTTGCGGTCCCCCGTGGGGAGCGCTAAATCACGGCCATCCAAACGGTGCGGGCGTAGCTCAGGGGTAGAGCATAACCTTGCCAAGGTTAGGGTCGGGCGTTCGAATCGCCTCGCCCGCTCCATTTGGATCTAACGCAAAAAGGCGCCAGGGTTTCCCGGCGCCTTTTGTTTTTTCCGCATGATTTGAATGACTTAAGGTGACGGACGCAAAGGTGCGCCCGCCGGTGTATTCGCTCAGAGGCTTTCCGCGAGCCGCGTGGCCAAAGCATTCTGCCGCTGAATCACCGAAGCCAAGTTGATGCTGGTCATATGGCCATCGCGCACGATCTGCCGGCCTTCGACAAAAAGATCGCGCACGGTGGTTGGACCTGCCAGAAGAATCGCCGCCTGATCCCAGCTGCCCGCGCTGTGCACGCCGGTGACATCCCAAATCGCAATGTCGGCGCGCTTACCGACAGCGATCTGGCCGCAATCATGACGGCCCAGCACCTCTGCCCCGCCTCGCGTGGCAATTTCCAGCGCTTCGCGGGGGGACATGGCGTCCGCGCCCAGAGCGACTCGCTGCAACAACATCGCCTGGCGGGCTTCGGCCACCAGATTGCCCGCGTCGTTGGAGGCAGAGCCGTCTACACCAAGGCCCACAGGCACTTTGGCGTCGCGCATGGCGCGCACGGGCGCGATGCCACTGCCCAGGCGGCAGTTGGAACAAGGGCAATGGGCGACGCCGGTTTTGGTGCGGGCAAAAAGCGCGATTTCGCTTTCATCCAGCTTCACGCAATGGGCGTGCCAAACGTCCTCGCCTACCCAGCCAAGCTCTTCAGCGTATTGGCCAGGGCGGCAGCCGAAGTTTTCCAGCGAGTAGGCAATGTCTTCGTCGTTTTCCGCCAAATGGGTGTGCAGCATCACACCTTTGTCGCGCGCCAAGATGGCCGCGTCGCGCATCAACTCGCGAGACACGGAAAACGGCGAACAAGGGGCCACGCCGACGCGCACCATGCTGCCGTCGCGGGCGTCGTGGTGGGTGTCGATTAGACGAATGGCGTCTTTGAGGATGGCGTCTTCTTTTTCGACCAGCGAATCCGGGGGCAGGCCGCCGTCGCTTTCGCCAATGCTCATGGCGCCACGGGTGGGATGGAAACGCATCCCAACCTCCTTGGCAGCCTCGATGGTGTCATCCAGGCGCGATCCATTTGGATAGAGATAGAGGTGATCCGAGGTCAGGGTGCAGCCAGAGAGCGCCAGTTCGGCAAGGCCAATCTGGGCTGAGATGTTCATCTCTTCTGACCCAAAACGTGACCAGATCGGATAAAGCCGTTGCAGCCAGCCAAACAGCAGGGCGTCCTGTCCGCCTGGCACAGCCCGGGTCAAGGTTTGGTAAAGGTGGTGATGCGTGTTCACCAAGCCAGGCGTGACCACGCAGCCGTCAGCAAAAACGGTCTCGCCATCGGTTGTGAGGTTCTCGCCAATCTCGGCAATCACACCATCCTTGATGCGGATGTCATGCGTCGCCAGTTCGCGGCGATCGTCATCCATGGTCAGAACAGTCTGAGCGGATTTGATCAGGGTTTCAGCGGCTTGAGCCATATGCGCATTCCTTGGGCCTAAAGTCGGGCCCGATTCGGTAGCGATATGAGGCACAGCGACAGAATGCGGGCAAAGGACTCGCTGTGCCCGCCCATCATAGCGAAGCGGCGGGGCCGCAATCAAGGGTGGTGCGTTTTACGCCTGCTGCAAGAGCGCCAAAGCCTGTGCGTGCAGCTCTTTGTTGGCCGCAGCCACAACCTGTCCACCGTTATGCGCGGGGCCGCCCTGCCAATTGGTGACAATGCCGCCAGCCGCCTCGATCACCGCGATGGGCGCCTGAATGTCATAGGCGTTAAGACCCGCTTCGATCACCAGATCGATCTGACCTGCGGCCAAAAGGGCATAGGCGTAGCAATCCATGCCGTATCGGGTGAGCTTGGTTTGAGATGCGACTCGCTCAAAGACTGCGCGCTCCGCCTCAGTGCCAACTTCGGGGAAGGTTGTGAAGATCACCGACTCCGCCAGAGTGGCTGTGTCGCGGGTTTTGAGCAGCATAGTGCCCTGCGGTCCGTGGGCTTCAGCGACGCCAAAGCCACCTTTGAAGCGCTCGCCAATATAGGGTTGATCCACGACGCCGTAGATCGGGCCAGTGTCATCCGACAGCGCGATCAATACACCCCAGGTTGGCGTGCCAGAGATAAACGCGCGGGTACCATCGATGGGGTCCAAGACCCAGGTCAGGCCGCTGCTGCCCTCAGATTTGCCAAACTCTTCGCCAAAAATGCCGTCCTTAGGGCGGCGCTCTGCCAATACTGCGCGCATTGCTTCCTCCGCGGCGCGATCTGCCACCGTCACAGGGTCAAACCCCTCAGACAGTTTATTGTCTGCGGTGAGCGCCGTGCTGCGAAAGTGGGGAAGAATGGCCGCGCGGGCCGCATCAGCCATGGCGTCCGCCACAGCGATCAGGTCGTTCTGTTCTGGTGTCATCGGTCACAGTCTCCGCTCTGGCGTTCGCGCCATGGCTAGACCAGAGCGGGAATGGACTCAAGCGACGTCAGACAAGACGCGGGCCAATTCAAACAGGCGCCGGCGCTGGTTTTCCGGAATGGCATAGTAGCTGCGGATCAGATCCAGCGCTTCTTTGTCGGCCATGATGTCGGCAGGCACGCTGCCGGAGCTTGCGCCATCGCTGTCGCTTTCGAGACCTTCAAAGAAGAAGCTGACCGGCACGTCCAGAGCGTCGGAAATGTCCCAAAGCCGAGAGGCGCTGACACGGTTGGCACCGGTTTCATACTTTTGAATCTGTTGAAACTTGATCCCGACTTGCTCGGCCAGTTGTTGCTGCGTCATCCCCGTCAGCCACCGGCGTTGGCGGATTTTCTTGCCAACATGCACGTCCACTGGATGTGTCATCACACGTCTCCTTCCGAATTAAATATCGGGCCGCAGCCAAGGACCAAGCAGTCCACCAGCAGCGTCACCAATTCGTTTAGTGAAGTTATCGCGCATCCCTTTCGCGATAATTCACCTTAGCAGTTTTCGCCTTATAATCAAGGGAAAGAATGTGTCCTAACCCTTCTGGATAGTGTGGCTCATTCAATCGGAGATTGTCATGTTAAGCACTTCCCGCGCCATCAAATGTTCAGCCAGAGGGTGACGTCGTGTCGCAATCCTCTGTTTTCAAGGGATCAGCTTTGACTTGATCGCGGACGCTTGTGTATTCGAACCTGAGATCAGGAGATTAAGATGCGCGCCTTTCAAGTAACATCCCATGACACCGCCCCTACCCTTGTAGATATTGCCACACCCGAACCTGGCCCCGGGGAGATCCGGGTGAAGATCAAAGCCTGCGCACTGAATTTTGGCGATTTGCTGATGATCAAGGGCACCTATCAGGCCACACCGCCGGTGCCATTTACGCTGGGCATGGAAGTGGCGGGCGTGGTGGATGCGCTGGGACCGGACACCGATGGGCCTGCAGTTGGCTCGGATGTGCTGGTGTTTGGCGGCAGCGGTGGCTTGGCCGAGTTTGGCGTGTATCCCGCAGAAAGCGCCGTGCCAATGCCCAAGGGCATGAGCTTTGAAGATGCGGCGGCCTTCCCTGTGGCCTACGGCACCAGCCATGTGGCGCTGGACCATCGCGCCAAATTGCAGCCCGGCGAAAACCTCCTTGTGCTGGGTGCCGCAGGCGGCGTGGGCCTCACGGCGGTGGAGCTGGGCAAGATCATGGGGGCCAATGTGATTGCCTGCGCCCGTGGTGCGGACAAGCTGGAAGTGGCCAAGGCGGCGGGCGCGGATCACTTGATTGACGCGACGGACGCGGACATTCGCACCGAAGTGAAAGCCCTTGGCGGGGCCGATGTCGTCTATGACCCTGTGGGCGGCGATCAGTTCAAAGCGGCCTTCCGCGCCTGCAACCCGGAGGCGCGGCTTTTGCCCTTGGGCTTTGCCAGCGGAGAGGTGCCGCAAATTCCAGCCAACCACCTGCTGGTGAAAAACCTGACGGTGATTGGCCTCTATTGGGGCGGGTACTTGTCATTCAAGCCAGAGGTGTTGACCGGCAGCATGCGCACGCTGTTTGGCTGGTACGGCGAAGGCAAGCTAAAGCCGCATGTCAGCAATGTCCTGCCGCTGGAACAGGCGGCAGAGGCCTATGAGCTCCTGCGCAGCCGCAAATCCACCGGCAAGGTTGTTGTGACGGTTGAGTAAAGCCTAGCCAACCACGCCAAGGCGGGGCGGGCTTTCCAGCGGCGTGTGCATCGGCTGGAAGCTTTTGCGGATCAACTCGGCCAGATGGGCGACCATGTCGCCCTTGGCCTGCTCTGCGCCATACATATTGATGTGCTGCTCACCAAGGTCGGGCAAGGCGCCGCCGTGATCGATCACCTCAAGATGACGGGGTTCTGTGCCTTGAATCATCGCCCCAACCCCCAGATCGGCGGCAATAGTGGCCTCTACGGTGCGGTCGGATTCCGTTTCAACCGAGCTGTCCCATTCGATGCCAGCTTTGTCCAAGAGACCAATCGCAGTGGGCCGGAACAGGCATTGGCGACCAGAGGCGAAGGGAATCGGCCGGCGGCGCCAGCTTGCTCCACCCGGTGCGCCTATCCAAACCAATGGCAAGGTGCAGAGGCCTTCCGAGTTTTCCGGCGTGTTGCGCTCGGTCGTGAGGATCAAGTCGATTTCGCCCTTTTCGAATTGCTGCTTCAGCTCAACCGTAAAAGACGAACACAGATTGACTTTCACCCTTGGAAATGCGGCCGCAAATTGCTGCATCACGCGGGGAATGGTCGGGTAGACGATGTCATGCGGCACACCAAGTGTCACCGCGCCTTCAAACTCATCGTGGCTCAGGCGGCGCATGATTTCGTCGTTGAGGGTGACCATGCGACGGGCATAGCCCAGCATCTGCTCGCCAGCAGGGGTCAGCGCGATGCCGCGCCCGGAGCGGTCGAGCAGGTCCACGCCAATGAGTTCCTCAAGCCGTTTGAGCTGCATAGACACAGCCGACTGGGTGAGATGCAGAAAGCCTGCGGCCTTGGTTACGCCGCCCATATCGGCGACGGCAACAAAGCTTCGCAGCGTGGTTACATCAAGATTGCGCATGGCTGTCCCTCAATTGATTTAGGTTTCTGATCTATCATCACGATCTGTGATGAAGATCGTCACAAACATTCGCCTTCAAAATACACATAGACCGCCATATACATCAAGTAATTTGATGCAGACCCGAAGATCAATCGCAAACAAGGAAAGGAGCGACCCCATGGCCTTCATCACCACTTCCTCCGCCCCTCGTGGTTCCAAACTGTCCTTTGCCGGCGTTGTAAAAGCCTTTGCCGTATCCCGTCAGCGCCGCCAACTGGCACAACTCGACGCCGCTGCGCTGCAAGACATGGGCCTGAGCAAGGCGGATGTAGAGTTTGAATTGAAACGCTCCGTCTGGGATGTGCCGGCGCATTGGCGCGGCTGAACAAACGTTAACATTGATGCGGATTTTCGCCGCTTTGGGCGGCGGAAATCCTTGAATTCACGCCCTCCCTCACCGATATTCCCTATTGAAACCCTCTGAACGTCTGGTTCTGGGGGCAATAAAGTTAACTCGGAGGCTTTGATGGCTGAATTTGACACGATCCGCGGCACGGCATCTGCCAGCGCGGCTCAGATTGACGAGGGCCTGCGCGCCCACATGAACAAGGTCTATGGCAACATGTCCGTGGGCATGTTGATCACCTTTGCCGCCGCTTGGGCCCTGTCCGGTCTGGCTGTTGATCCATCGTCCCCAACTGGTCTGTCCACTTTGGGGGAGACCTTGTACCTCTCCAACTTTAAATGGGTTGTGATGTTTGCTCCGCTGGCGATGGTCTTTGGCTTTGGCATGGCGATCAACCGCCTGTCCGCCGCTGGCGCTCAGCTGTTCTTCTACACCTTTGCGGCGCTCATGGGCGCATCGATCAGCTCTATTTTCCTGGTGTTCACCGGTGAGTCGATCATCCAGACCTTCCTGATCACCGCGATCGCCTTTGCGGGCCTGTCGCTCTATGGCTACACCACCAAGAAGAACCTGTCCGGCATGGGCACCTTCCTGATGATGGGTCTGATCGGCCTGATCGTGGCATCGATTGTGAACATCTTCCTCGCGTCGTCCGCAATGGCCTTTGCGATCTCCGCAATTGGTGTTCTGATCTTTGCCGGTCTGACCGCGTATGACACCCAGAAGATCAAGAACGACTACATTCAGCACGCCCACATGGGTGACGGCGAGTGGCTGGCGAAATCCGCGATCATGGGCGCTTTGACCCTGTATCTGGACTTCATCAACCTGTTCATGTTCCTGCTGCAGTTCCTCGGCAACCGCGAGTGATCCTTGCAGGATAGCAAACGAGAAGGCCGGTCACTGTGACCGGCCTTTTTTGTGTCCGCTTATAACTTCAATGGAAGGCTATCACACAATGTCAAAGTAAGCTTTGGCAGCGCCCGAACCGCCCCCACGGGGCGGGCGCTTCGCTTCCCGCCCCTCGGTTCGTGCGCGGGCAATCCTTTAGGCATACTCCGGCGCGCAGAGGCTGCGGCGCATTTGGATGGCGGGGAAGTGCACACCTGGAGCCAATGTGAGCTCGACTTCAGTGGTTTCCTCAAAGCCCATAGAGGCGTAGAAATCACGTGCAGTGATCGAGCTCATGCAGCTCATCTCCCTCATCCCGTGGGCTTCCGCAGAGGCCAGAGACACGTCGATCAACGACCGTGCCACGCCACGACGCAGCCAATCCGACCGCGTCGCCACGTGCCGCACATGACCGAGGTGAGTCCCTGTGATGCCATGTGAAGGGCTAAGATCAGTCCAGCCCCCGGCCCCAATGATGTCATCGGTTTCCACACATTCCGCAACAAAATAGGTGCCGCATGACAGCAACGCTGGCTGCGCTTTGGTAAACAGCGGGAGCGCTACATCCAGCACAGCCTCCTCATAATCTTCAGGCAACAGGTCCGGAAAGGACCGTGCATAGAGATCAGACAATGCAGCTGCATCATCGGGCTTGGCGGGGCGGATAAAAAATGGATGGGGCATTTGGGAACCCTCCTGAAGAAAACTTATTGTTTTTTTTTCAGGCGCGGTTTCCCAGAAAAGCAAAAAGCCGCGCCTTGGTTTGGCGCGGCTTTTGCATGTGTCTCAGAAAGTGATCTTACTTGATCTTGCCTTCTTTGTACTCGACATGCTTGCGCACCACCGGGTCGTATTTGCGGACGACCATCTTTTCGGTCATGGTACGTGCGTTTTTCTTGGTCACGTAGAAATGGCCCGTGCCCGCGGTCGAGTTCAGACGGATCTTGATTGTCGTCGGCTTCGCCATTGTGCTTCTCCTGCGCCGGGGCACAGATACCCCGTGTAAATCTCTTGAAGCCCGCCTTTTAATGATGGCTGGGGCCGAGTCAATGGGGTTGGCGCGGGATTCCTCAAGAAAAGTGCAATCCTTTGAAAATATCCCCACCTCACCGCTTTGCAGCGCGGAAACGAAGGAGTAATTTTGTCCGGATACAAAGTGCATGGGCTCTTTGAAAGGGAAAACACTTGGCTTGGTTCTGGATCGCGACAACGATTCCCGTGGTGCTGTTGGCGCTTGGCGGGCTGTTGGGTGGTCTGTGGTCGGTCGCGGCGCTGGCCTATATGAGCGGGCTGATCCATGTGATGGACCGGCTGGTGCAGGGCGCAGCGGCGAAAACCGGTGAGGATGGCGAGTTTCCCAGCGGTATGCGGCTGTCGCTGGTGTTGGGTCTGGTGCATTTCCCATTGATGATATTGGCCGTGATGGCTTTGGCGGGGGCTACAGGGATCAGCCTTGGCGCCAAAATCTGCTGTTTTCTGGCGTTTGGACTGTTCTTTGGACAGGTCAGCAATGCCAATGCCCATGAGTTGATCCACAAATCGGCAAGGTTTCCACGCAAGCTGGGCATGTGGGTCTACATCTCCCTGCTGTTTGGGCACCACACCTCCGCCCATCCCAAAGTGCATCACATCTGGGTGGCGACCGACAAAGACCCCAACAGCCCCCAAGATAGCGAGCACTTCTATCATTTCTGGCCACGGGCCTGGATTGGCTCATTTGTGGCCGGATGGCAGGCAGAGAATGCGATGCGCGCGCGGGCTGGAAGCCGCAAGTCGCTGCTGCATCCCTATGTGATCTATGTCGGCGGCGCGGTGCTTTGCATTGCGGTGGCGGCAAGGTTGGCCGGGGTGGGCGGTGTGTTGGCCTATGTGGCGCTGGCGAGTTACGGCAGCATGCAGCTTCTGCTGTCAGACTATGTGCAGCACTACGGGTTGCATCGCCAGGTTCGCGAAAACGGCAAGCCGGAACCGGTGGGGCCACAGCACAGCTGGAACGCGCCGCAGCTTTATACCTCCGCGCTGATGCTCAATGCGCCGCGTCATTCGGACCATCATATGGTGCCCACGCGGGACTACCCGGCCTTGAAACTGGACAAGTCGACCATGCCCACCCTGCCGCAGTCATTGCCGTTGATGGCCATTCTGGCGCTTTGGCCACGGCAATGGCGGCGGGTGATGGACCCGCGCGTTGAAAAGTTAAGGGCGGCAAAACTGCGCGCATCACAGCAATGAGACTGGATTGACACCCGCGCCTAGGGCAGCATGGCACCATGAAGTATGTGAGCATTGTTTTGGCGCTGTTAAGCAGCGCGGCGGCGGCGCAGGACGCCATGTCGGCAGCGGAATTTGAAGCCTATGTGTCTGGCAAGACCTTGTTTTACGAGGCGGACGGGCGGCGCTATGGCGTGGAAGAGTATTTGTCAGACCGGCGGGTGCGGTGGGCGTTTCTGGATGGCAGCGGCCAGTGCAAGGACGGCTATTGGTACGAGGACGCCGGGCAGATCTGTTTTGTCTATGAGGACACACCCGGCCCGCAATGCTGGAGTTTTTATGAAGACGGGCGGGGCTTGAGCGCCAAATTCGAAAACGAGCCGGACGGGCGGCTGCTGTATGAGATTGAGGACAGCTCCGAAGAGATGCTCTGTCTTGGGCCAGATGTTGGCGTTTAAGCCACTGCGTTAGAACAGGCTGCCCTGCTCTGGTGGCGGCGTTTTCTTCGCTTTGGGTTTTGGCGCGAGCTTGGGCTTTTCCGGTGCTGGCTGCGGCGGTACAGAGGGGGCAGCTGCGCCCCCTGCCCCTACGGACAGGCGGCCATCGGCAAATTCAATTTCCAAAGCGCTGGCGGCGCTGGCCTCGACAGATGTTTTCACCAACTGGCCGTCTCCGCGCACCACGGCGTAGCCGCGTTGCAACGTCGCGGTGTAACTCAGCGTTTCCCGCATGCGGTCCAATGAGGCCAGCCGGTCTTTGAGCGTTTGCACCTGACGGGTGCCTGCATCGGACAGACGACGCGACAGGTCGCTGACTTTGTCTTTTTGGCGGGAGATGTCGCGGGACAGCGCATCCACAGACAAGCGGTCGCCGTAGCGGCCCAACTGCTGCCGTCGAATTTCGATCATGCGCAGCAGGGTTTTGTCGCTTAATCCGCCAGATTTCTCCGCCAGAGTCACGCGGCGCGTCTGGATACCGGATTGCAACGCGCGGGGCAGTGCATCGGCGGCGGTGTCCAAGCGCTGTCGCGGGGTTTGCAGCAACGTGTCGGCACGCGGCAAGGCGCGGGCGAGATCACGCAGGCGTTGGTCGCGTTGGCGTAGGCCTTGCTCCAGCCCTCGAGTGAGGCGCGCGCCCTGTTCTTCGACCCAGGCCAACATGTCGAGCCGCACCGGTACGGCTAATTCCGCAGCAGCCGTTGGGGTTGGCGCGCGTTTGTCAGAGACAAAGTCGATCAGCGTTGTATCCGTCTCGTGACCCACTGCAGAGATCAGCGGGATGTCAGAGGCAGCCGCGGCGCGGGCCACCACTTCTTCATTGAAGCCCCAGAGGTCTTCGATGCTGCCACCGCCTCGGGCGACAATGATCAGATCTGGGCGCGGCATGGCACCACCGGGGGTGAGTTTGTTGAAACCTTCAATGGCGTTGGCCACTTGTGGCGCACATTGCTCACCTTGCACGGCGACAGGCCAGATCAGCACTTTGCGCGGGAAGCGATCCCGAAGCCGGTGCAGAATATCGCGGATCACGGCCCCGCTGGGCGAGGTCACAACACCGATGATTTCCGGCAGGTATGGCAACGGCTTTTTGCGTTCTTGGGCAAACAGCCCTTCGGCCTGCAACATGGCTTTGCGTTTTTCCAGCATCGCCATCAGCGCGCCGACGCCTGCCGGCTTCAGGTCTTCGATCACCAGTTGGTATTTGGATTGGCCTGGGAAGGTCGTCAGCCGCCCGGTGGCGACCACTTCCATGCCTTCTTCCGGACGGGTGGAAACCCGCGCCGCAACACCTTTCCACATTACGCCGGCAATCACCGAGCGGTCATCTTTTAGGTCCAGATAGACGTGGCCCGAGCGCGGAAAAGACACCCGGCCAATCTCGCCTTTGATGCGCACATGGGAGAACTCGCCCTCGATCATGCGTTTGATCGCACCGGAGAGTTCGGTGACGCTGAATTCCGGGGCGTTTTCGCCCTCTCTTGGGTCGTCGATCAGATCGGACATGGGTGCGCTGCTCAGTTCCCTTGTTTCCTGTGCCAAGCCACCTTAGAACGCCGCAAAGCGGAGGCCAAGCGGAAGGCGGCAACATGAACATTCTTATTCTCGGCAGCGGTGGACGTGAGCACGCACTGGCATGGGCAGTGATGCAGAACCCGAAATGCGACAAGCTTATTGTGGCACCGGGCAATGCGGGCATCGCGCAGATCGCGGAATGCGCCAGCTTTGACATCGAGGATGGCGGCGAGGTTGTGACCTTTGTGGCAGCCAATGCGATTGATTTTGTGATTGTTGGCCCGGAAGCGCCTTTGGCAGCAGGCGTAGCGGATCGTTTGCGCGAGGCGGGTGTGCTGGTGTTTGGCCCAAGCCAAGCGGCGGCGAAGCTGGAAGCCTCCAAGAGCTTCACCAAAGAGATTTGTGACGCAGCCAATGCGCCGACCGCAGGCTACGGACACTTCACCGATGCCGAAGCCGCCAAAGCCTACATCCGCGAGCAAGGCGCGCCGATTGTGGTGAAGGCCGATGGACTTGCGGCAGGCAAAGGCGTGATTGTTGCGATGGACCTGCAAACCGCGCTGGATGCGGTGGACGACATGTTTGGCGGGGCTTTTGGTGGCGCAGGCGCCGAAGTGGTGGTCGAAGAATTCATGGAGGGCGAAGAGGCCTCTTTCTTCATCCTCTGTGACGGCAAGACCGCCCTGCCCGTCGGCACGGCGCAGGATCACAAACGTGTGGGCGAAGGCGACACAGGGCTGAACACCGGTGGCATGGGCGCCTATTCCCCAGCGCCGGTGCTGTCTGATGAGATTGCCCAGAAGGCGCTGGATGAGATTGTGCAGCCGACCATTGACGAGATGGCGAAGCGCGGCACCCCTTATCAGGGTGTGCTTTATGTGGGTCTGATGATCAAAGACGGCCAGCCGCGTCTGGTGGAATACAACGTGCGTTTTGGCGATCCGGAGTGTCAGGTGCTGATGATGCGTCTGGGCGCGCAGGCGATGGATCTGATGCATGCGGCGGCCGAAGAGCGGCTGCATGAGGCGCAGGTGAACTGGGCCGATGATCATGCAATCACCGTGGTGATGGCGGCCAATGGCTATCCCGGGTCTTATGAGAAAGGCTCGGTGATTGGCGGGCTGGATGCCATCGCGGCCGACAGCAAGAACATGGTGTTTCACGCAGGCACCACCGAAAAAAACGGGAAAATCACCGCGTCCGGTGGGCGTGTGCTGAACGTGACCGCGCGGGGCGCAAGCCTGCAGGAAGCGCGCGATCGGGCTTATGCCATGGTCGATGCGATTGACTGGCCCGGCGGGTTCTTCCGCCGCGACATCGGCTGGCGCGCGCTTTAAGGTACTCCCCAGATAGAATGGCGCTGCACCTCCAGGGGGCAGCGCCTTTTTTTTGTAAGCGCTAGCAATTGCAGTGCAACATGCGGCTTGGCTTGCCGCGCGAGACCCGCTAAAAGCCTCTGCAAGTAAGCGCGCCACCTAGAGCCCAGACAGGCACCAGGACAGCATTCAGCCCACTGAATCCCCTGTCTATGGAGTTGGCTCTGCATGGAAGCCTTAAACAAAATCTGTGGCGTCGCGGCCCCTATGCCGCTGATCAATATCGACACCGATATGATCCTGCCCAAGCAATACCTCAAAACCATCAACCGCTCTGGTCTTGGCAAACATCTGTTTGAGGAAATCCGCTTTCGCCCTGACGGCAGTGAGATTGCGGATTTTATTCTCAACAAACCCGCTTATCGCGACGCCAAAATCCTAATCGCTGGTGACAACTTTGGCTGTGGATCCAGTCGGGAACATGCGCCTTGGGCGCTCAATGACTTTGGCATCCGCTGCATGATCTCCACCAGCTTTGCCGACATCTTTTTCAACAATTGTTTCAAGAACGGCATGTTGCCAATCACCCTGCCGCAGGCCGAGGTCGATGTCTTGATGCAAGACGCGGAACGCGGTGCAAACGCGCGCATGACCGTGGATCTCGACGCTCAAACCATCACCGCCTCAGACGGCACAGAGTTTGCCTTTGATGTAGATCCGACCCGGCGACACAACCTGCTGAACGGGTTGGATGAAATTGGCCTGACGCTCGAAAAAATCGAGCAGATCGAAGCCTATGAAGCCGCTGCAGAAACGCGGTTTCCCTGGCTGCATACCCCCCTTCCAACCAACACAAGGTAGACCCATGAAAGATACTCTCAGCGACAAGCACATCCGCTGGAACGGCGGCGTTCAAACAGAGGCCGTTGACCGGCTGGTGCAGCCCGGCGGTTGTATCGTGAGCCCAACCAAAGTGGGCTACATCGTGATGACAAGTGACGCCGCTGGTTTGGAGCGCAAATTTTCCGCCAAGAACCGCAAACGCAACAAGCCAGGCGTGGTGCTCTGCGGCTCGATGGACCAGCTGCGTGCGCTGGCGGATCTCAACGACGAAATTGAAGCGTTTTATCAATCACACTGGGACAAAGACATCCTTCTGGGCTGCATCCTGCCATGGAAAGACGGCGCCCGCGCCCATATTCCCGATGATGGCTCTGATGCGTTGATGATGGACGGTCGCGGCACCAGCTGCTTTGTAATCAAGTTTGGCACGCCCTCTGAAAACACCGTGCGCACGCTGTGGGAAGAGCACGGAAAACTGGTCTTCGCCTCTTCGGCCAACCCATCAGGCAAAGGCAATCGTGGTTTGGTGGAAGGCATTGGCGAGCAGATCGAAGCCGAGGTGGATATGATCATTGAAGCCAACGACTATGTGGCGTCCATTCAACCGGATGCCGATGAGAAAACCCGTTATGAGCAGGGCGTGATGGTCTCTGTTGTGGATGCCAAAGGCGCCTTGGTGCCGCTGCAAAATGGCAACCGCGATGTGAGTCCCGGGCCGGTGCTGATCCGCAAGGGTTTGGCCTGTACCGAGATCATGGAGCTGATGTCGGAGCACTTTATCAGCTGGGACTACCGCCACGGGCATTACTACTAAGCATCGACAACCTTTGGAGATGCAATCAAGGGGCGTTGCACCGGCAAGTGCTGCGCCCTATTCTCCGCCTGAATTGGGGGAGATGACATGACCATTTCGGTGGAAGAGGCCTTTGCCACGGGCGATTTTGTGGAACTGGCGTTCAGCTTTGCGCCGGTGGGCATTGTGGTCACCGAAAACCGGGTGATCCGCGATTGTAACGACACCTTTGCCGAGATGTTCCGCTATGAGCGCGCAGCCCTCAAAGACAGCACCTTTGCCATCCTCTACCCCACACAGGAAGAGTTCAGCAATATTCGCAACCGCGGTGTGCAGGAGCTGCGTGAGGGCAATTTTTATTGGGACGAGCGGGTGATGATGCGGCGTGGCGGAGAGATGTTCTGGTGCCGCGTGCGCGGGCATACGTTTACACCGGAAGACCCGTTGCAGCGCGCGGTGTGGAGCTTTGCTGATATTTCTGACACCCGGCCATATCAGGCGTTGACCCGCCGCGAGCGCGAGGTGTTTTCACTGCTCGCCGAAGGCATGACCAGCAAGGAGATTGCGATCCAGTTGGGCATGAGCAACCGCACGGTCGAGGTGCATCGCGGCAAGCTTTTGAAGAAGTTTGGTGTGTCTAATACCGCGAGCCTTTTCCAGTCATTGGGCGCGATTGGCACGCGGCATATTTATTCGGCCAGCGACGGGACCGTGCGGTAGTGGCGTGAGGGGCCAGCCCCTCTTGAGCGCTGTGCGCTCAATTCACCCCGAGATATTTTTGGAATGAGAAGGCTAAGGCGCTTTGCAGTCCAGCGCGTGCTTTAGGGATGTCTGGTTTTTGAAGCCGCCAAGGGCGCGGGGCGACAGGGCTTTGCCGTCAAAGCGCGTGGCCATGACCTCGGACCAATTGGCGTTGACCGTGATCATCTCTGGATCGTCGCCGCAATCGCGGATACCACCGGAGATGAAGTCTTCGCCGATGCGGTGGTTGGTCAGGCCAGCCTGTGACGCGACTTGGGTCAGCTGATTGTCTTTAAACCGCCAGACGCGCAGGGTTTTGGCCAGATGGGGCCGATCGATATAGGCCACTTCTATGTGGCCGTCGCCGTCAAGATCTGCGGCCCCGATGGGCGCGAGCCAGCGGTTGCGTTGACCGATGTGGGGCGTGGCGGCACGCAGGCCAGTTTCGTCGTAGATGGCCAGGCGGGCACCGCCGGTTTGACTGCTTTCAACCACAATCACTTCTGGTACGCCATCGCCGTCCATATCCATCAGACGCGGTGCGATGTCTTCAAAGACGCGGTCTTGGGGGAGTGTGAGTGCGAGACGCTTACCGTCTTTCAACGTCAGCTCTAGCGTGCCGTACTCGATGGCATCGCCTAGCACGCCATGGGCATATCGGGAGGTTTCGTCTGTGTATCGGGCGGAGGCGATCTCCGCCATCACAGGCGCGGCCATCAGACCCAAACCGACCGCGAGCATTGCGCGGCGCAGCCGGTGTGACAAGAGACGCCGCGCCAACGCCATCAGATTTGCTTTTCTGGCAGTTTGACAACCAGACCGTCCAACGCGTCGGTGACCTTGATCTGACAGGTCAGGCGCGAGGTCGCGGGATCAGGCTCATAAGCAAAGTCCAGCATGTCTTCTTCCATGTCGTCTTTGGCCGGGACTTTCTCGACCCAAGCTGGGTCCACATAGACGTGGCAGGTCGAGCAGGCACAGGCGCCACCGCAATCGGCTTCGATGCCGGGGACATTGTTGTCGCGCGCGCCTTCCATAACAGTCAAGCCATTGGCGACCTCAACAACATGTTCGGTACCGTTATGCTCGACATAGGTGATTTTGGCCATGTCTGGCTCCTTTGGTGAAACTGTTCGCATCTCTAGTTAGGTCAGGGCCTGCGCCGCTTCCACCCCCATTTGCGACAAGCGCTCCCTCCCCTTGCGACAATTTTTAAATGTTCTATATTTGTTCCCATGCAGATTATGAGATCCCCGACCCCCACGTGGCCTCCAGGCATGGCCCCGCATCACGCATGGCCGCGCCCCCCGGCGGCTTTGGTGGCCAGTCGCCTGACGGAGCCCCCCAATGGCGCGCGGATCACCGTGGCCGGGCTGGTGATTCTGCGCCAACGGCCCGGCACCGCCAAAGGCGTGATCTTTGTCACGCTGGAGGATGAGACCGGCGTGATAAATGTAATTGTCTGGCGCAGCCTTTATGAGCATTTCCGCCGCGCGGTGATTGCCGGGCGACTGCTCAGGGTCACCGGGCGCATTCAGCGGGAGAACAATGTCACCCATGTGATTGCCGAGCGGATCGAGGATCTCTCGCCGCTTTTGGACAGTTTGGTCACACCGCCAGCCCCTTCAAGCAAATGACGCGTTTCGCTGCGGCGCAAAACGCGGTATGACAGGGCAAAACACATGAGGCGCGAGCATGCCCGCAGATTTTGCCGCACGATCGGTTCTGGCCGCCACGGCGCTTTTGGCGTTGGGGAGCCTGACGGCGTGCGAAGAGCAAATCACCACCGCGCCTTATATCGCTGCTTTTAACGAGCCTGAAATTATCCGCGCCGAAGATGCCGGAGCGCCGCCCAATGCGCGGCCGGGCAGCTGTTGGGGCCGTCATGTGACGCCAGCCGTGGTGGAAACTGTGAGCGAGCAGGTCATGGTGCAGCCGCCCGAAGTGCTGGCAGATGGCACTGTGATCGCGCCAGGGATTTTCCGCACCGAAACACAGCAGCGCATTGTGCAGGAGCGACGGGAATTGTGGTTTGAAACCCCCTGTGCCGAAGTCTGGACCGAAGAGTTCACCGCCTCTCTGCAGCGGGCTTTGAAAGTACGCGGGCTGTTTTACGGCAGCATCACCGCAGAGCGCGATGCCCGCACCCGCGCCGCCATTCGCCGCTATCAAAGCGCCGAAGGGCTCGACAGTGCCATCCTGTCCCTGGAAAGCGCGCGGCGGCTTGGCTTGGTGGCGGTGCCGCGCGAGGCGTGACCCCACGCAAGAGGACATGAAAAAGGGCGCCGCAGCGGGCGCCCTTCTTTGTTATGATATGTACCCGCGCTTACTCTTCGATGTTAAGCGCCACAAAGCGGGGCTCTCCGGCGCGGCGTACCAGAAGCAACAGGGACTTGCGGCCCGCTTCTTTGGCTTCTTCGATGCGGTCTTCCAGATCGGCAATTGAGGTCAGCTTCTGCTGGCCCGCTTCGGTCAACACATCCCCCGCCCGCAGGCCTTTTTCATAGGCTTTGGACATCTCGTCCACCGCGCTCACCACCAGACCATCGGTGCCTTCCGCCACGCCAAGCTCTTCGCGCATGTCGTCGGTCAACACGGTGACGGTCAGGCCGAGGATTTCTTTCTCAACCGGATCGCTGGAGGGCGCAGGTTGGCTCGCTGGCACAGCGCCTTCAGCCTCTTCCCGGCGACCAAGGGTGATGGCCAGCGTCACCTCGCCGCCATCGCGCAACACAACCACATCGACGGTTTTGCCAACATTGGTGTTGCCCACCGCGCGGACCAGACCACGCACGTCGGCCACTTTGGCGCCGTCAAAGGTCAGGATCACGTCCCCCGCCAGCATGCCGCCTTCCAAGGCAGGGCCTTCTGGCACATCGGTGACCATCGCGCCTGCGGCGGATTTCAGACCGTCCACAGCGTCCACCATGTCTTCGGTCACATCCTGAATACGCACACCCAGCCAACCGCGGCGGGTTTCGCCAAATTCTTTCAGTTGATCGACCACCTTGGTGACCACATTGGAGGCCATGGAGAAGCCGATGCCGATGGAACCACCGTTCGGGGACAGGATCGCGGTGTTCACGCCAATCACTTCGCCGTCCATGTTGAACAGCGGGCCACCGGAGTTGCCGCGGTTGATGGCGGCGTCGGTCTGAATGTAGTCGTCATAAGCGCCGGACAAAGCACGACCGCGTTGGGAGACGATGCCAGCAGAGACCGAGAAGCCCTGGCCCAGCGGGTTGCCCATGGCCATGACCCAATCGCCCACGCGGGCGGTATCGCTGTCGCCAAACTCCACAAAATCAAGCGGCTCGTCGGATTCGACCTTCAACAAGGCGATGTCTGTGTTTTTGTCGGTGCCGATAACCTTTGCAGGCAGCTCGCCGCCTTCAAAGAATTCAACGAGGATTTCATCAGCGCCTTCTATGACGTGGTTGTTGGTGACCACAAAGCCATCAGCGGTAATCACGAAACCGGAGCCCAACGCCGAGGTGCGACGAGGACGGTCGCCCTGATCGCCTTGACGGTCCTGGAACTCGCGGAAGAAATCCTCAAACGGGGACCCTTCGGGCACAATGCCTTGCGGGCCACCGGTGCGGCCAGCCACAACGGTTGAGGTGGTGATGTTCACAACAGCAGGGCTGATCTCATCCGCCAAATCAGCAAAGCTGTCAGGGCGTGCTTGCGCAATCAGCGTCTGCGCCATGACAAACAGAATAGATAGAAACGCGAGCCCGGCGATGCGCCAGCTGCGCTGTTGGGTGTCGGGGTACGTAAGGGTGTCAGAAAACACTTTGGGTTCTCCTTTGGTGTACTTGAAACCTGCCGAGTTGCTCCCGGCGTATGCGGAGAAGTGTGGGCATTTCACGCAGCAATGGCAACCACATGCGCGTCGCGCCGCCTAACATGCTTGTGAGTGATCTGTGAATAAAGTGAATGCACAGCCACGGTCTGGCCACAGTGGTTAAGCTCAGTCCCTGTCAATGTCTCGCCTCTGTCATCCAGCACGCACAGCCTCAGAGGGCCGGTGCGCGCCGCACGGAGTGGGCCTCTTTGCAAGCGAATTGACCCGCTGAGGCGAAGCGTGCTGGATGTCCGAAGGATTTGGCGGATTTTTCGCCTGACGGCCTTGCGGAGCTTGAAAACTCACCCAGAGTTCCTGCAGCTCCGCGCCTTGTCAGCCCAAAAATCTGCCAAACCAGAGGTGTGACATTGATAGGGCCTGAGCTTAATGCACCGTGGCCGAAACCGGTGTCGAAAATTGTGGACGTGCAGGCGCTGCACGGGCCACTTTGCTCAGCGCCATTCCAAACTCTGCCGCCAAACCGGCAAAGCACATCGCCATATCAGGGCGAACCACGAGAGAAGCCAGAAGCGCCGCGTCTTCCTGATCCCCGTTGGCCCCGGCCTCAATCAAATGAGCAAAAACCGCTTCATCTGCACCAAGGCAGCGACAATGACATCCATGGCGACATAGCGCGCGGCGGCCATACTGGCGACCAACTTCCATCAGGTCTTCAAAAACACCTTTGATGTTACGCGCTTGATCCGGACCCAAGCCAACGGTCAGCGTGGATTCCAAATGCGCAATCCCCACCGGATCACGCCCCCAGGAGCGCAGCCAACGAACGGCCAAACGCTCCACATCGCCGAGGTCTTCGAGCAGACCTACGCGCTGCGCCCCTCTATGCAGGGCGCCGCTCATTTTGTCAGGATCAGTTTGCCAGCGCGGGTGATGCGCAGCGTATAAAGCTGGTCGTTCAGGCGGATATGAGCCAGACCGTTGTCGCCAGTCAGTTGGTTGGCGTCATGGACGGGCAGCGCGTTTGCCATTTCGGGAGCTTGCATTTGCAGGGTCATGGGACTCTCCGTTGGTCCTAGTCAATGTGTTGGCTCCCCATTTGGGTGGCTGATGCGCTATTTCTGATTATTTTAGTCGGGATTGTCAAGCGAGGATTTTTTCCTCTTAAAATAAGGGCAAATTGCCGCCCCTAGGTGCACCGAATTTGCCGAGACCCCATATGAGGAATGCGCAGCACAAGAAAGGCGATTCCTCGTGACCCATCCGCTCAACCCGGCAATTGAGATGGCTTTGCAACAAGCAGACCGCAATGACGAATTCAAGGACCTACCGGGCGCCGGCAAGCCTCTGAAACATCTACATCAACCCAAGGACGCGGTGCTATCCCATTTGATGAAAGAGCGTCAGGCCAAGCCGCAGGCCGTGGTGTTGAAGCAGCAGATTTCCGAGAAGATGGCCAAGCTCAAAACGCTGACTGACGCGGCCGAGCGCAAGGCGCAGATGAAGATTCTAAGCGAGCTCCAACTAAAATTGGCGTTGGAAGTGGAAGCTGTAAACAAATACGGCTGACGCAAAAGGCGCCCCCACAGGGAGCGCCTCACAATCCATTCACAGCAAGGTGAGCGTTTTAGCGCAAACGCGAGCAGCTCTTGAGTTGGGATTGATACATTGCGGCGCGACTCGCCACGTCGTCTGCAACCTTCACCAACCAAGGTTTGTTGCGGTAGTTCCCACGCGCGTAGCCGGTGTGGCCTTCGTGGTAGTTGAGGTACTGCGCGCGCGCATCGCTCAAAGAGACGCCATTGCGGTCGCGGGATTCGTGGAAGTACCAGCCCATAAAATCACTCGCGTCTTTGATGTTGTCACGCTTGGCGCTGCGGTTGCGTGTCTCGCGGCGGTACTGATCCCAGGTGCCATCGAGTGCCTGCGCATAGCCATAGGCGCTGCTTTGACGGCCCATCGGCAGAATGCCTAGCGCGTATTTATGTGGGGTGCGGGCGTCGCCGATGAATTTGCTTTCCTGATAGAGCACGGCCATCTGCACCGACACCGGCACGCCCCATTTGCGTTTGGTGGAGACAAACGCCCGACGGAAATGCGGCTTTTCTTTCAGGATCGCACAGGCGTTATCCAAATTTCGGGGCGCAGAGGTATCCTTCTTGCCGCAGGACGCAACAACAAGCACAACCATCAGCGCGAAGAGAACTCTGCTCATTTGCCTCTCGCTCATTCTTTGTTTTTTTGCCACTTTAGCGGATTTTCCTGCAGAGGGTAAATCACAATGCCGGAATTAGAGCAGAAGAGTCAGCAGAATCGGCAAACCAATCACAGAGACCAGCGTAGAGACCACGACGTAACCGGCCACCGCGTTGCTGTCCGCCTCGTATTTCTCCGCCAAGAGATAGGCAGTGACCGCCACCGGCATCGCCATTTGCAACACCAGCACGCCAAAGAGCGTGCCTGTGAGCCCAAAGGCAAGGCCAATGCCCCACCCAATGGCGGCGCAGATCAGCAGCTTCACCACCGAAAGCCAGATCGCGGTCACGACTCGCCCAGGTGTCAGCCGCGCCACGGCAACCCCCAATGTGATCAGCATCATCGGGATCGCCATCTGACCAATCAGATCCAGCGTGTTGGTCAAAAATTGCGGTGTTTCCCAGTCCATCACCAGAAACAGTGCGCCTAGCAGCGTGGCCCAGATCATCGGCTCTTTGATCATTTTGCCAAAGGCGCCTTCGCCCGCGACAATCCAAATGCCCCAGGTGAAGGACAGGATCGCCGACACCGCGAGCATGACCACAGCGGCCTCCAACCCAGGCTGGCCAAAAGCAAACAGCGCCAGCGGGATGCCAAGGTTGCCGGTGTTGCCGAAGATGATCGGTGCCAAATACGTCCGCAGGCTCAGGCCGGTGGCCTTGAGCAGCGCCCAGCCAATGGCACCCACCACAATATAAGCTACGGTGCCTGCCAAAGTGAGCTTCGCCAAGTCGCCCAAATTGGCCTCGGTTTTCATCAGCGCGGTGAAGATCAGACAGGGCACTGCCAGTGTCATGGCAAGGCGCGTGACAAACTGAATGCGGTATTCAAACCCCGCTTTCACCCAGGCAAAACCCACCCCCGCGACCAGAAAGACCGGCGCGACAATTTCCAGAACTGTTAAGATTAAGTTCACAGACTGTTTCCTGCTAAAATTCGGCTAAAGTTGGACAAAGCCCCCTTGCAGCGTCTATCTTTGGGATGTAGGGGCTGCAATACATGCTTAGAACACGCGCAAAATATTACCTCGGTCAAGTTGTCCGTCACCGCAAACACCCGTTCCGGGGTGTGGTGTTTGACGTAGACCCTGAGTTCGCCAACACCGAAGAATGGTATGAGGCAATTCCAGAGGACAGCCGTCCTGTGAAGGATCAGCCGTTTTATCATCTGCTGGCGGAAAACGACCAGAGCTACTATGTGGCCTATGTGTCTGAGCAAAATCTGATCGCTGACTATTCCGGCGAACCGGTGAGCCACCCTGATTTGGACGATATGTTTGGGCCTTTTGAAGATGGGGCCTATCCACTGCATTACGCGCTGAACTAGCGCACATCCAGAAGGGATGGAAACGCCGGGTTGCAAGGGCCCGGCGTTTTTGCTTTTAGGCGGTCTCGATGGGCGCGCCGCGCTTTTTCCACGTCGAGAACCCGCCTTCCATTTCCGCGATATTCTCCACGCCCATGTCCTGTAACGCCTTCACAGATAGGGCAGAGCGCCACGCGCTCGCACAGAACAGGATCAGGGTTTTGTCCGTGGCCAGCGCCTCTTTGTGATATGGGCTGTCGGGGGCAATCCAGAACTCCAACATACCGCGCGGGGCGTGGAACGCCCCGGTGATGCGGCCCTCGCGCTCCAACTCACGCGGGTCTCGAATGTCGACAAACAACGCCTCACCAGCGGCCACTTTGGCTTCGGCCTCTTCCTGGCTCAGGGTGGTGATCTCTGCCTTGGCGGCGTCGACCAGCTCTTTGATTGGGGTAATGGGCATGGCTTAGTATCCTATCGCTGCGCCGTCTTTGCGCGGGTCAGAGGCGCCTTCGAGCACGCCGTTTTTGTGAATACGGATCGCCTGCGCGCCGCCGATGGGCATGTCGGGCACCACAACCTTGTGGCCCATGTCCGCGAGTTCTTGTTTAACGCTGTCGCTGTAGCCGCGTTCCAGCTTCAACTCGCCGTCCTCGACAAAGGAGCGTGGGGAGTCCAGCGCGGTTTGTGGGTCCATGTCAAAGTCTTCCATATTGGACAGCACCCGCGCGTGGCCGTTGGGCTGATAGTGGCCGCCCATCACGCCAAAGGGCATTTCCACGCGGCCTTCGCGGCGGATCATGCCGGGGATGATGGTGTGCATCGGGCGTTTGCCGCCTTTGAGCTCATTGGGATGCCCTTCCTGCAGCGTGAAGCCACCACCGCGGTTCTGCATCAGGATGCCAAACTTATCCGACGCAATGCCCGAGCCAAAGGCGTGGAAGATCGAATAAATCATCGACACCGCCATGCCGTCTTTGTCCACCACCGACAGGTAGACCGTATCTTTGTGCACGGCCTCGGTCAGCGGTGCGGGCGCGGCCATGGCACGTTTAGGATCAATCAATGCGGCGAGTTTGTCTGCGGTTTCCTGTGCCAGCATATGCGCCGTGCGCGTGGTGTGATCCGGATCGGCAATCAGGCGGTCGCGCGCGTCATAAGCCAGTTTGGCGGCCTCAGCTTCGATATGCGTGCGCTCCACACCAAAGGGGTCCATCGACGCAATGTCAAAATGCTTCAGGATGTTGAGCAAGAGGATCGCGGTGGCGCCTTGCCCGTTTGGCGGATGCTCGAGCAGCTCGGCGCCCTTGTAGGTGCCGCCGATCGGCGTGGCATCGTTCCCGGCGGTGGCTGCAAAGTCTTCCATGGTGTGCACGCCGCCCATGGCGCGCAGGGTGGTCACCATGTCTTCGGCGATCTCGCCGGTATAGAAGGCGTCGCGGCCCTGCGCGGCCACACGGCGCAGCACTTCGGCCTGGCCCGGTGCGCGGAAGATGTCGCCTTTGTTCAGCGGCTTGCCATCGCGCAGATAGTGCCGCCGTCCGTGGCCTTGCAAATTGCTTTGGGTCTGGTGCCAGTCAAAGGCGGAGCGCGGCCCGACGGGAATACCTTCTTCGGCGTAGTGGATCACCGGAGCCAGGCTGTCAGCGATGCCGAGCTTGCCGTATTTCTCAGACAGTGTGCAGAAGCCATCGATAGCGCCTGGCACCGTCACAGCTTCAACGCCGAACAGCGGCACCGCATCCAAACCACGCGCGCGCAGATCAGCGGCATCCGCAGCGGACGGGGCACGACCGGAGCCGTTGAAGGCCAAAACCTCTTCGCTGCCTGCGGGAGACACAAGGGTGAAACAATCGCCACCAATGCCGGTGGAGGCCGGTTCACAAATGCCCAGCAGGACAGAGCCAGCGATGGCCGCATCCATGGCGTTGCCACCCTGGCGCAGAATATCTACGGCCACCTGCGCTGCCAGAGGCGTCGAGGTGGCGCACATGCCCTTGGTCGCCATAACTGGTGACCGGCCCGGAAAATGAAAATCTCGCATGACGTCTCCCTAATTCACATGTGAAGTTTATCGGGAGATACGTGTGATGCAACCAGTTGGACCACGTTAGGCCCAGGATTGCCGATCAGTCGGGGACGCGGAAGCTAAGCTCGTTGTGTCCTGTGGAGTGGCGTTGATAGCCAATGTCTTGTGCCAGCGAGCGTACCAGCCCCCAGCCAAAGCCGCCTTCGGGCATGTCCAGAAGGTCACGATCCAGATCGGGCATAGTCCCGTCCGGCAGTTGGCTGTCCGGCATTTCGGCGCCGTTGTCGCGCACTTCGACAAACCAGCATTGGTCCGCGTAGTTGCAGGCGATCACAATCTGTCCGTCACTGCGCCCGGCCAGCGCATGCTCCACCACATTGTTCAGCACCTCGGCCAGCACAATTTCAAGCACACCCGCGTTGCACCGCAAACTCCTGTGCCGTCAGCTTGTGACGCAGAGTCTCGAGCGCATTGCGCACCTCCGTGGGGGTGCCCTTCAGCTCGATGTGGATATCAGCCTTTGGTTTAATCAATCTGGGGTGTGTCCCTAACATCAGATCAAAGGGTCAAACGACAAATGCGTCGTCCAAAGAATTATGAATACGGAACACAGTGTCCATACGGGTCAAACGGAAAACTTTATCCACATTTTCGTTAAGGCCCGCCAATTCCAGGGGGTTCTTACCGCCCAGTTGCTTCATGGCCGCGACAATGGCGCCCAGCCCGCTGGAGTCGATGAAGTCCACTTCGGACAGGTTCAGGACAACCCGGCCATCAGCCGTGTCGGTTTCTTCACGCATGCGATCTTTGAATTGGATGGCCACGGACGCATCAATGCGCGACTCGTGAACAGATACCACAAGGGCATCACCCTCTGCCTTACTCGACAGATTCATATGACGTCTCCTTCACCTTTCGTCCTTGGCACAAGTCTAGGCCCCAATGGTTACCAATGTATGAGCAAATCCCGTGGATCTACGGAATTGCGCCGGGGTTACAATTGGCGCAAAGAGCCCTGTAACATCCTTGCAAAGATTTTCAGGCAAGGCCAAGGGCAATTGGATTTGATGGGACTGCGGAGGAGCAAAAACCATGAAAAAAGTAGTGATTGCAGGGGCGGCCCGCACGCCAATGGGCGGATTTCAGGGCGCTTTTGACGGTGTCGAGGCCGCAGAGCTTGGCGGCACCGCGATTCGAGCGGCGCTGGCAGATGCGGGTGCCACCACTGCCGACGAAGTGTTAATGGGCTGCGTTTTGCCAGCGGGTCAGGGTCAGGCGCCGGCGCGTCAGGCCGGGTTCAAAGGCGGCCTTGGCGAAGAGGTGCCTGCCACAACCCTTAACAAAATGTGCGGCTCTGGCATGAAAGCGGCAATGATGGCGTTTGACAGCGTGGCGCTAGGTGATCGGGACGTGATGATCGCCGGCGGCATGGAAAGCATGACCAACGCGCCCTATGTGCTGCCCAAAATGCGCGGCGGCGCACGGATTGGTCATCAGCAGGTGGTGGACCACATGTTCCTTGACGGCTTGGAAGATGCCTATGACAAGGGCCGCCTAATGGGCACCTTTGCCGAAGACTGCGCCGAGAGCTTTCAGTTCACCCGCGAGGCGCAGGACGAGTATGCCCTCAAATCCCTGTCCAACGCTTTGGAAGCGCAGAAGTCTGGCGCGTTTGAAGGCGAGATTGCCGCGGTGACGCTGCAGACCCGCAAAGGTGAGGTGGAGATTGCCGAAGACGAACAGCCCGGCAACGCACGCCCAGAAAAGATCCCACAGCTGAAGCCCGCTTTCCGCAAAGACGGCACCGTGACGCCAGCCAACAGCTCGTCGATTTCCGACGGTGCGGCCGCTCTGGTTGTGGCCTCAGCAGAGGCCGCAGAAGCACAGCGCCTGAAGGTGCGTGCGGAGATTGTTGGCCATGCCAGCCATGCACAAGCGCCCGGCCTGTTCACCACGGCGCCTGTACCAGCGGCGCAGAAGCTGTTGGAGAAGATTGGCTGGAAAAAGGAAGACGTGGATCTCTGGGAGGTCAATGAAGCCTTTGCCGTGGTGCCGATGGCCTTCATGCATGAAATGGGCCTGAGCCGCGACATCGTGAATGTGAACGGCGGCGCCTGTGCTCTGGGTCACCCGATTGGCGCGTCTGGCGCCCGCATCATGGTCACCTTGCTGAACGCACTGGAAAAACGGGGGTTGAAGCGCGGTGTGGCAGCGATCTGTATTGGTGGTGGGGAAGGCACCGCCATTGCGATTGAACGCGTCTAAGCGCTGACAATAACAGAAACGCAAAACGCCGCGAGAGGGTCTCGCGGCGTTTTTGTTTGGCGGTACGACTGGGCAGCGCCCGTCCGCGGGTGGGCGCGATGCCCTGACAGTATGGCAATCGTGCCGCAGCGCAGTATCCGAGCGCCATATGGTGAGCGGGCTCAGAAGCGCCCGCCCATGGGGGGCGGTCGGGCGCTGCCTGGCGGCCAGCGGCCTTGACTCCGGGCGAAGTCACGCACCGAGTGATTTGGCGATCCAGACCACCAGCACGCCAAGTGCCACGGCCATCAGGCCCATGGTGCGGCGCTGCCCCTCGCTGAAGCTGCGCAGCATCTCCAGCAACTCCTCAACAATAGAAGGGGCCAGTGCGTACACCAGCCCCTCCAAAACCAATACCAGCCCAAGAGCCAGAAGTGCGGTTTCAACCATCAGCGACCTTGCACGTCACGGAAGTAGTTGAAGAAATCGCTGTCCGGGGACATCACGATGGAGGAGTTGTCCCCCTTGAGTGCCATCCGGTAGGCGTTCAGAGACCGGTAGAATTCAAAGAACTCGGGGTCTTCGCCAAAGGCTTCCGCAAAGATCGCGTTGCGCTCTGCGTCCGCTTCACCGCGGGTGATCTCCGCCTCGCGACGCGCCTCGGAGACAAGCTCCACAACAGTACGGTCTGCTTGCGCACGCACACGCTGCGCCGCCTCGTTACCACGGGCGCGTTCATCAGTCGCTTCACGCTCCCGCTCGGCCCGCATCCGCTCAAAGGTGGCTTCCAAGTTTTGTGGTGGCAGGTCAGTGGCCTTCAGACGCACGTCGACAACCTCCAAACCCAGCGCACGCGCTTGAGTGATAGCGGCGTTGCGGATGCGCAGCATCAGCGCCGCACGGTCGGTGGACAGGATGTCCTTGGACGACACGGTACCGAGCACCTCACGGGTCTCCGCTGTCAGGATACGGTCAAGCCGCTGCCCGGCCACAACCTCACCGCCGTTACCAACGGCCTGACGGAATTGGACCACATCAGCAATCCGGTAACGTGCAAAGGCGTCAACAACGAGACGACGATCATCGGCTGGCGTGACCTCGATTGGTCCAACGTCGATGGACAGGATGCGGTCATCGTAGCGCACAACTTCATCAAAGAGCGGCACTTTGAACGCCAGTCCAGGATCTTCCTTGATGGCCACAACCCGACCAAACCGAAGAACAAGGGCTTTCTCGCGTTCGTCCACAATGAAGATCGAAGACATAATTGCCGCAATCGCGATTACCAGGATCGGCAAAAGATACGTGGTCTTTTTCATATCAGTTGCTCCCCTTACGCAGTTCGTTCAGCGGCAGATACGGCACCACACCGGAGCCCCCATCGCCTTGTTCGTCGATGATCACCTTGTCGATGTCACCCAGAACCTCTTCCATAGTTTCCAGATAGAGACGCTTGCGGGTTACTTCCGGTGCCTTGGCGTATTCTTCCAGAACGGCGGTAAAGCGAGATGCCTCACCCTGTGCTTCGTTCACGACCTGCGCCCGGTAGCCTTCGGCTTCTTCCAGAACCTGCGCGGCTTCACCACGGGCTTCCGCTAGAACGCGGTTGGCGTAGGCGTCCGCAACGTTTTGCAGTCGGTCACGCTCCTGCGCGGCGGCCTGAACGTCACGGAAAGCGTCAATCACACTGGACGGCGGGTCAGCACGGTCAAAGTTCACACGCACGATGTTCACACCACTGTCGTAGCTGTCGAGCGTGTCCTGAATGAGTTCCTGCAGACGGTCCGCAATCACGCCACGATCCCGGTTGAGGATCGGCGCAAGTTCGGATTGCGCGATGATCTCACGCATGGCCGATTCCGACACTGCGCGAATGGTCTGGGGCGGATCGGCCAGGTTAAACAGGTATTTGGCCGGGTCCGCGATGTTCCACACCACCTGGTAATCGACATCCACCACGTTTTCGTCGCCGGTCAGCATCAGGCCATCTTCGCCACGGCGCGCGCCGCCCATGTCTTCGGTCTGTTCGCGGGTGACAGGCAGAACTTCTTTGGTGACAAATGGCCACGGTGCAAAGTTCAGGCCTTCGGTGCCGGTACTGTAGTATTCCCCAAGGAACAGCTCGACGGATTGTTCAAAGTTCTGCACGCGGTAAAAGCTGGCCGCACCCCAAACGACAACTGCCGCGGCTGCACCAATCAGCAGCATACCCTTGCTGATACCCGGGCCACCGGCCCCGCCTTGGCCGCTGCCATTTTGGCCGCCGCCCTGACCACCGCGACCACCCATCAGAACCTTCAACTGGTCCTGACCTTTTTTCATCAGGTCATCAATGTCGGGAATCTGCGGGCCATCGCCCTCAGGGGGACGTCGGCCGCCACCGTTGTTGTTGCCACGGTTGCCCCCACCTTGGTTGCCTCCGCCTTGGTTGTTGCCGCCCCCTCCCCAGGGGCCGCCGCTGTTTCCTGCCATTCGGGATCTTCCCTCTCTATATCGTCTTTGGCGCTCCCCTAAACCTGAGGGTTGCGCCAGAAAAATCAACCCATGTGCAGCCTATAGGCTGCGGACAGGGGCTTTCATAGTGACCAGTTCTTCGGACATGGTCGGGTGCACCGCCACGGTCCGGTCGAAGTCTTCTTTGGTGGCGCCCATTTTTACGGCAATGCCCGCCAGCTGGATCATCTCTCCCGCGCCGGGCGCGACGATGTGACAGCCCAGCACTTTGCGGGTGGCCTTGCTGACAATCAGCTTCATCAGCACACGCTCCGCACGACCGGCAAAGGCCTGCTGCATGGGTTTAAAGCTGGTGGCGTAAACCTCAATTGGCTCTTGCTCTGCGGCTTCCTCTTCCGAAAGCCCCACAGTGCCCATTTCTGGCTGCGTGAAGATCGCTGTCGGGATCAAATCGTGGTCCACAGGTGTTGGATTGCCTTTGAACACGGTTTCAACAAAGGCCATGCCCTCGCGGATCGCCACAGGGGTGAGGTTCACGCGGTCGGTGACGTCACCCACAGCGTATACAGACGGCACGCCGGTCTGGCTGCAGTCATCCACAACCACTTCGCCTTTGCGACCGAGCTTCACGCCAATCTCTTCAAGACCCATGTTCTCGGTGTTGGGTGCACGGCCGGTGGCAAACATCACCTGATCAAACAGGCGCTCTTCGCCGTTGGTGGCTTTCACCCAAATCTTGTCGCCTTCTTTGCGCATCTCAAGAATGTTGGTGCCACAGTGCAGATCGACGCCGCGCTGCTTCATCTCTTCGGCCACCAAGCCGCGAGCTTCATCGTCAAAGCCGCGCAGGATTTGCGCACCCCGATAGAACTGCGTGGTTTTTACCCCAAGGCCGTTCATGATGCCCGCAAACTCAGACGCGATGTAGCCGCCGCCTACAATCAGAATGCTCTCGGGCAGTTTGTCGAGGTGGAAGATTTCATTGGAACTGATGCCCAGTTCGGCCCCTGGCAGGTCCGGCCAGACCGGGCGTCCACCCATCGCCAACAGAATGTGCTTCGCGGTCTTCTGTGTGCCGTCGGCCAACTCAACCGTATGTGCATCCACCATCTTGGCGCGCTGATCAAAGCTTTCGACACCGCTGTTTTTCAGCAAGTTGCGATAGATACCTTCGAGCCGGTCCAGCTCAGCATGCAGCTTGCTCTTGAAGGCATCCCAATCAAACGCGCCCGGCTTGATATCCCAGCCATACGCCTGTGCATCTTCCACCATGCCCGCGTACTCAGACGCAAAGACCATCAGCTTCTTGGGCACACAACCCCGGATCACACAGGTGCCGCCATAGCGGTCTTCTTCCGCCAGCGCGACTTTTACACCTTCGGCTGCTGCAACGCGCGCAGCCCGTACGCCACCGGAGCCACCGCCGATGACAAAGAGATCATAATCAAAGGACATGATGTGCCTTTTTGTTAGTCCACCAGATCGGTGAACAGATTGTCTGTTTCTGCGAAGTCGAGCATCGCCTCTTCGATTGTGCCCGCGTTGATGTCGCGCACTTCCACGCGGCCATCGCCATAGCCCACAACCACCGCATCACAAATATCGATGAAGAGACCGTTTTCAACCACACCCGGCATCTGGTTGATCACAAGTGCGAGTTGGCGGGCGTCGCCAATGCGGTTGAGGTGCAGATCGAGGATGTGGTTGCCTTCGTCGGTCACAAACGGCGCATCGCCGTTCATGCGCAGCGTGCTGGTGCGGCCCAAGACGTCCATGCTCACAAGGGTTTCTTCAATCAACGCCTGCGTGGTCTGCCAGCCAAAGGGCACCACCTCCACCGGCAGAGGGAAAGCGCCCAGCGTTTCGACCTCTTTGCCGACATCGGCAATCACAACCATTTGATCCGACGCGGTGGCCACGATCTTCTCTTGCAAAAGCGCACCGCCACCGCCTTTGATCAGGTTCAGGTCCGCGTCAAATTCGTCTGCGCCATCAATGGTCACGTCGAGCCATTTGGCCTCATCCAGGCTGATCACTTCGATGCCCACTTCACGCGCCAGTTCGGCAGTACGGGTAGAGGTCGGTACGCCCTTGATGCGCAGACCTTGGTCCCGCACCATTTCACCCAGGCAGCGCACCAGCCATGCGGCGGTCGAGCCGGTGCCCAACCCCACGCGCATGCCATCTTCGACATAGTCGGTGGCGCGTTTGGCGGCGACAAATTTGGCCTTGTCGATGGGCGACAACTCTCCGGTCATTGCGGCAACTCCCTGCATGCTTTGGGACTTTATAAGAAAGAAGCCCGTCAGGCGCGAGAGGGGAATATCGGAAAATGCGCTATGTTGGCGGGGTTTGGTTGCAAAAGGGAGCGCGAAAACCACTTTGACTGTGGTTGACCCTCCCGCCCGCGCGTGTTTCCTATCGGAAACGTCGTTTTTGCGCCGTCCACCTTGCCACACCCACGTTACATATCCGCCATGACAGACCGCTATCGCCTTCACTATGCGCCAGACAACGCTTCGATCATCATTCGTATGGTGCTGGAAGACTTGCGCCTGCCGTATGCAACCGCGCTGGTCGATCGGCGCGCGGATGCGCACAACAAGCCTGCGTTTCGTGCCATCAATCCCGCGGGAAAGATTCCGGCCCTTGAGACACCGGATGGTGTGATTTTTGAGACTGCCGCCATTTTATTGTGGCTGGCAGACCGCCATGGGGCTTTGGCTCCGACGCCTCAGGCGCCGGAGCGGGCAGCTTTTCTCAAATGGCTGTTTTACTTGTCAAACACGCTGCACGCCAATTTTCGGATGATCTTTTATCCGCGTCAGTACATGCCGGATGCACCTGAGGCGTTTCCTGCACTGGTCACTGGCGCGCGACAGCATGTGCGGCAGGGACTGGATCTTTTTGAACAGGAGGCCCAAGCCGGGCACAGCTGGTTCAATGCGGAGGTGCCTTCCGTTCTGGATTTCTACCTGGCAGCCATTGTGCGCTGGCTGGCGCTTTACCCCAAGGGGCAAACTGAGTGGTTTGAGCTAGGCGCCTATCCCGGTTTGAAACAGCTGGTCAGTCGCCTGGAAACCCGCCCAAGCGTCATAGCCATGTGCCGCGCAGAAGGTATGACGGCAACGCCTTTCACTAACCCACAGCCACCAATGCCTCATGAAGGATCGGTACTCTAGCCATGTTTCTCTCTGTCTTTGATATGTTCAAAGTGGGCGTTGGCCCGTCGTCGTCCCACACTATGGGCCCAATGGTGGCAGCCGCGCAGTTTTTAGATGTGATGCGTGCCTCGCCATTTGAGTTTCATGGCCTGAAAGGCTCTCTGCATGGCTCCCTTGCCTTCACGGGCGTCGGACATGCCACCGATCGGGCGACCATTCTTGGCCTCGCTGGGTTCCTGCCGGACAGCTACGACCATGAAAAGGCCGAAGCGGCGCTGGACCATATTCGGGAGACAGAGACGGTCCAGCCGGACGGCTTGCCTGTGCTGAAGTTCAATCCACGTGAAGATCTGAAGTTTGATTTTGGCCCCAACCTACCCGGCCACGCCAATGGCATGATTCTGATGGCTACAGATGCCCAGGGCGACGTGATCCTGCAGGAGAAGTATTACTCCATTGGCGGCGGGTTTGTTCTGACGGAAAAAGAACTGACCGAAGGCAAAGCCACGGATGAGGGCGCGCCTGTGCCCTACCCGTTCAAATCCGCGGTCGAAATGCTGGAGATGGCCGAGCATTCCGGCAAGACCATTGCCGAGATGAAGAAGTCCAACGAGGTGGCGCGAGGCTGCCACGACAGCTTGACCAAGGGGTGCGCCCGTATCTGGCAGGTGATGAATGACTGCATTGATCGCGGACTGACTACAGATGGCACTTTGCCGGGGGGGCTCAATGTGCGTCGTCGGGCCAAGGCAATCCACGATGCCTTGCAGGCCGAACGCGGCATGAACCTGAATGCGCCGCACACCATCAATGACTGGATGAGCGCCTACGCTATGGCGGTGAACGAGGAAAACGCCGCAGGTGGACAGGTGGTCACAGCCCCAACCAATGGCGCAGCAGGTGTGATGCCTGCGGTGATCCGCTATTGGCTGGATCATGTGCCCGGCGCGACAGCTTCACGGATTGACGAATTTCTGCTCACAGCCGCTGCCATCGGCGGGCTGGTGAAATTCAACGCGTCGATTTCTGGTGCGGAAGCGGGATGCCAGGCTGAGGTCGGCTCTGCGTCTGCTATGGCCGCAGCTGGGCTTTGTGCCGTTATGGGCGGCACGCCGGAGCAGGTGGAGAATGCGGCGGAGATCGCGCTAGAGCATCACCTCGGCATGACCTGTGATCCGGTCAAAGGTCTGGTTCAGGTGCCTTGCATCGAGCGCAACGGGCTGGGCGCGATCAAAGCTGTGTCTGCGGCCTCACTTGCCCTACGCGGTGACGGGCAGCATTTTGTGCCGCTGGATGCGGTGATTGAAACCATGCGCCAGACCGGGGCGGATATGCACGAGAAGTACAAAGAGACCTCGCTGGGCGGTCTTGCGGTTAATGTGCCAAACTGCTGACACTCAGCGCTGTGCAAACACGCAGCCGTCGGAAATCAGTTCCGGCGGTGTCATGCACAGTGCGCGTGCCACCTGAAAGGCGGCCAGCACTTTTGGCACATAGGCCCGGGTTTCGGCATAGGGCGGCACGCCGGCGTGTTCGGTAATGCTGTTCTCGCCTGCGTTATAACCAGCCAGCACCAGGATCGGGTCGCCCTCAAACTTGTCCATCAGGAAATCCAGGAACTTGGCCCCGCCGGCAATGTTGTCTGCGCCGACAAAACTATCCTCGACGCCAAAGCGCGCGGCGGTGTCCGGCATCAACTGCATCAGGCCTTCCGCCCCTGCGCCGCTCACCGCGTCGGCCTTACCACCTGATTCGACCGCAATCACGGCCAAGACCAAAGCCGGCGACACCCGCGTGCCAATGGTGCTGCGTAGGATGTCGATGCCGTGGCCTTGCACGATAGACTGTAACGTGGTCAGACGGGGTGTCGGCACCGCTTTGCCTTCCGGCGGTTTGGACACCTTATTGAGCGCGCCTTCCAAACGGCCAGGGCTGGTGTCATCCAGTTTGGGCGAAATTTCCTCCCAGAACCAGGCCATCGCACCGGCGCCAGCCCCCGGCGAGACTTCCCCTGCGTCCTCAGACGACTGCGCCTCTGGAACCACGACTGGGGCGATCTGCACAGTGATACGCTTGCCCTGCCCCGGTTGTGGCGGCTTCACGCGCTTGGCAGAGAAGTCCGGAAATGGTTTAGGGCCTTCGGCAAACGCCGTCTCAGGGGCACTTACCCCCACCAATGCGGACAGGGCCGCTGCCAACACACACTTTTTTACCAACATGATGATCGCCTGCTCGGGTCATTTTGCGCCAGCTTCGCAGATTTTGGGCCCTCAGGCCAGTTTTGCTGCCTCATTGCTGCCCAAGTCTCTCGATTCGGCCGCATTCACCTCACATTGGCAGCCCTGGTTAACAAAAAATGAAGTTTTTTATTTAGCAAAAACAATCATCTAAACGCAAAATCCAAACAATATGTATTTGATCCAAAATCGAACCACTTGCGCCCAATTCCCGCCCCATTCGAGGGGGATATTGCTGTCATACCAAGTCGGGCAGGCAAGAGAGAGACACGCCCACAACGCACGACACGGTGGTTACGTAAATATGATCCTTTGGAGGGACACATCATGATCAAGTTCATCAAAAACTTCCGCAAAGACGAAGCTGGCGCAGTAACTGTTGACTGGGTTGTTCTGACCGCAGCCGTTGTAGGCCTGGCCGTTGCAGCATTCACCGCCATCGAATCCACAACTTCCGGTCTGACCACTGAAGCTGCTGTGGCTCTGAACGGTGCCGACGCGACAACTTCCGCGATCGCAACAACCGGCGGCTCTAACTAAGCCTTCCTGACGATATGAATGGGGATTGCCCACACGGGCCTTCCCCACACGTCTGACACATCTATTTCTGGAGAATTCCAATGATCAAGTTCATCAAAAACTTCCGCAAAGACGAAGCCGGCGCAGTAACTGTTGACTGGGTTGTTCTGACCGCAGCCGTTGTAGGCCTGGCCGTTGCAGCATTCACCGCCATCGAATCCACAACTTCCGGTCTGACCACTGAAGCTGCTGTGGCTCTGAACGGTGCCGACGCGACAACTTCCGCGATCGCAACAACCGGCGGCTCTAACTAAGCCTTCCTGACGATATGAATGGGGATTGCCCGCACGGGCCCTCCCCACACGTCTGACACATCTATTTCTGGAGAATTCCAATGATCAAGTTCATCAAAAATTTCCGCAAAGACGAAGCTGGCGCAGTAACTGTTGACTGGGTTGTTCTGACCGCAGCCGTTGTCGGCCTGGCCGTTGCAGCATTCACCGCCATCGAATCCACAACTTCCGGTCTGACCACTGAAGCTGCTGTGGCTCTGAACGGTGCCGACGCGACAACTTCCGCGATCGCAACAACCGGCGGCTCTAACTAAGCCTTCGTTGGTTAAAACATGAAGGGCGCCGTCGGCGCCCTTTGTTCCCAAGAGGATTCTGCCTCGCTCTTACCGGAGAACGCGCATGAAAACGTTCATCAAAAACTTCCGCAAAGACGAAGCTGGCGCAGTGACTGTGGACTGGGTTGTTCTGACCGCAGGTATCGTAGGGCTGGCGGTTGTTGTTTTTGCGGCCATTGAATCCGCAACCGCGACCCCTGTGACCGCTGCCGCTGTCACCATTACTGGCGCAGACGCCACGACGGCGCCGTTTGCCACACAGTAAGCACACGCTTCACAATCGAGACGTTGCGCAGGCGCCCAGAATGGGTCGCCTGTTCGCATTTGTGGGCATCAAAAGTGTCAGCAATTGCCCTGAAAGCTGCGTCGTGGCTCCCAGAATTTGCCACATTTGCCACTCACACTGTCATTGAACCATTCCCGCTGCGCCTCTTGCGCCGGGATCACAACACGAGGTGGAACCCATGCGTGCTATATTTGCAGCCGTTTTGCTTTTTGGATTGGGGATCGCGGGATTCGCAGTCTACATGGCGCAGAATTACATCAAGGGCTATGAAAACGCTCTGGCGCAGCAAAAGACCGAAAACCCGACCGTCGAGCTGGTCGACGGCTTTATTGTCGCGCGCCCCATGAAATTCGGCGAGAAACTCGCGCTTAAGGACGTGCGCCGCGTGCAGTGGCCCAAAGCGGCCATGCCCGAAGGCATGTTCACGGACGCTGACGTGCTGTTCCCAGACGGCAACAACCGGCAGCGGGTGATTTTGCGCTCGATGGAAAAAGGCGAAATCCTTCTCGCAGCGAAGCTCACCGAACCTGGCGAAGAGGCCGGCATCACTTCGCGCCTCAAGAACGGCGAACGCGCGTTTACTATCAAAGTTGACGTTGCCAGCGGGGTATCCGGACACATTCGCCCCGGCGACCTTGTCGACATCTACTGGACCGGCCGTATCGAACGTGACGAAACCAACCGCGGAGAATTCACCAAGCTGATCCAGCCCAATGTGAAGCTGGTCGCCGTGGACCAATCCGTGAATGAGGAACAAGCGGAAGCGCGTGTCGCGCGTACCGTTACTGTTGCAGCCACAACCGATCAGGTGCCAGCGTTAACCCAAGCACAAAGCTCCGGTCGTCTGTCCCTCTCGCTGGTGGGCGCCAATGACAATACCGTTGCCGAGGTCTTTGAGGTTGACCAGCGCATGTTGCTGGGAATCGAAGAGAAGGAAGACGCGCCAGTAGTGCAGCAGATCGTTCAAGTGCAGCAGCCCAAGGTTTGCACGATCAAAAACCGCAAAGGTGGACAGGTGATCGAAATTCCAATCCCTTGCACCAATTAACGCGGGTTTTAACGACCCAAATAACACCACTTTTTCGAAGGCGCCCACAACCTTGGGCGCCTTTGTTTATTGCGCTGGCGGCCATTCCCATGCTTTCCTCTGTGGCACAGGCCCCACAGAAGAACACCTCAACAAACCGCGCGAAACCATTGATTCTTGCAATATTTCGCCACTTGGCGCAGAGTGGACAAAAATGTGGGCAAAAGACCCGCGAACCGAGGCGTGATCGAGAGGCAGGTCACAATGACACTGAAAAGACTTTTTGGGGCGGCCCTGCTAGGCGTCGCCGTTGGGGTTATGCCAATGATGGCGACCCCGTCCTTTGCGGAATCTCTGCGTGTGGTGCGAAGCGGAACATCCTCTTCGCTCAGCGTGCCGATGAACCGCGCCGTTGTGGTGGAAAGCGACGTTCCCTTCGCAGAGCTGTCAATTGCTAACCCGGCAATTGCCGACATCTCATCGTTGTCTGATCGCACAATCTATGTGCTTGGCAAATCACCTGGTCTGACCACGCTGACATTGCTAGATGCCACCGGCAAACTGATCACAAACGTAGATGTGCGCGTGGCTCCGGATCTGTCGGAGTTTAAAGAGCGCCTGAAGCAAATTTTGCCAAACGAGACAATCGACGTGCGGTCTGCCAATGACGGTATCGTCATGTCAGGCACAGTCTCTTCGCCACAGCGCCTGCAACGCGCGCTGGATCTGGCGGAGCGTTACGCGCCCGAGCGGGTTTCCAACCTGATGGTCGTAGGCGGCGTGCAGCAGGTCATGCTCAAAGTGCGTTTTGCAGAAATGCAGCGCAGCGTTTCCAAGGCACTGTCGACCGATTTCCAAATCAGCGGAAATGGCAACCTCATTCAGACCGGTTTCTTCAACCAGGTGCCCGATGCGGAAACAGGGACCCGGCCGCTCAATCCGGGCACGCGCGGCGCTGGGTTGTTCAACCTGAACGCCGGTGCTTTTGAGATCAATCTGATGATCCAAGCGCTTGAGAGCAAAGGCATGGTACGGACGTTGGCCGAACCGAACCTCTCCGCGTTGTCCGGCCAAGAAGCGAAGTTCCTCGCCGGCGGTGAATACCCAATTCCGGTTGCACAAGACGGTGGCGAACTGTCCGTGGAGTTCAAACCTTTCGGTGTCGAACTCAACTTTGTACCGCGCGTGGTCGATGGCGACTTGATCAATTTGGAACTGGCCACTGCGGTTTCCGCACTGGATACGGCAAATGGCTATAATGATGGCACAGTCAGCATTGCGGCCTTTAGCCGGCGTGAAGCGTCCACAACAGTGGAAATGCGCGACGGCGAAAGCTTTGCCATTGCGGGCCTGCTGCAAGACAACTTCATGGACAACAACGCGCAGCTTCCATGGCTTGGTGACGTGCCAGTATTGGGCGCCCTATTTCGCAGCGCCGACTACGAGCGCTCACAATCGGAACTGGTTGTGATTGTGACCGCACATCTGGTGACACCAACCCGTGGCGGAGCGTTGGCTCTGCCAACCGACCGGATCAAACCCCCAACCGAACAGGAGCTCTTCCTGTTTGGCCACACCACCAGCGGCGCGAAAAAACAACGCGGCGCAGCGGGCGAAGTTGCAAAGCAGGACTTCACCGGCTCCTACGGCTACGTGATGGACTAAGGAAAGGCTGAGACATGATCAAAAAACTCGCCGCACTTGCGCTCTTGCTGATCTCCGCCTGTTCTGACGGGGACAGCAGCGCCCTGCCCTCCTGGGTTCGTGAGTCCGGGTCCGTTGTGGACAGTGGCACTTTCGGTGAAGCCACCGCCAACAACATCGGCATCCAAAACGGAGACAAATCATACGTCCTGAGTTTGGCCACCCGATTTGCTGAAGAAGTGCCCGCGATGGTGAACTTCGACTTTGACAGCGCGGTTCTGGATGAAAACGCCCGGACCATTTTGCGCCAGCAAGCGGCGTGGATCCGTGAGTTCCCAGAAGTGCGCTTCAAAGTGTATGGACACACCGATGCCGTGGGCAGCAACGCCTATAACAAATCTCTTGGGATGCGCCGCGCGCGTGCGGTGGTCTCTTACTTGTCCAGCCAAGGCATTGGGCGCGACCGCCTAGAAGCCGTTGTGTCTCTGGGCAAAACCCAACCCTTGGTCGTGACCCAAAACCGCGAACGCCGTAATCGCCGCACGGTCACTGAAGTCACCGGATTTGTTTCAAATCACCCGAATATCCTGGATGGACGGTACGCCTCGGTCATCTACCGTGAATACGTAGCCAGCGCCGTGCCACCAACCAACATCAGCGGCTTGTCCATTTCAAGCGGCGGCGAATAGCAAAGCAAAATCAACCAACTAGAGAAAGCCGGCCTTTGGGTCGGCTTTTTTGTGTTCCGGAAACGATCCGCCGCATTTGTCGGGATCGTCGCACAATACCGCACAATTTCGGTTTTTTAGCCCCAATGTTGCCCAAGTTCAGAGTGATCTTCGTTCCCGAGGCAAACTGTGTCTGGCGCGAGTCGGATGGCCAGCAATCGGGGTGATTGTCAGGCAACTGCCAAAGAGAGGTGGGCACCTCTGCACCATAACAGGCGCATATTGCGCCAGAGGACTTGAGGCTGAAGATGAGTAGCGAAGCGCTGCAAACCGATCAAAATCCAATCCTGGCATGTACCATTTGCCGGGATGTGCAGAATTTTGAACTTCTGATTGTGGATATGGAAGAAGCCCTGGGAGAACAATGGGGCGACCTCGGCTTTGAGGACGCTGTGCCATTCATGGCGCAACCCGAGGCGGAACATCTGGAATTCATTGCCATTGCCATGGACGACATGGACGAGGATTCTCTGGATGAGCTGACGGACATCATCACCGAAGCACGCAACCGCAACATTCGCACCCTTCTGATTGCAGAAGACGTGACCCCGGCCTCGTTGCACACCTTGCTGCGCCATGGCGCTGACGAGTTTATCCCCTACCCGCTTCCACCTGGCGAACTCCAAGCCGCGATCGAAAAGATCCGCGCGGCGGCCAAGGCCGCAGAAATTCCAGCGTCCTCCCAAGTGAAACTCGCCGCATCCGATGTGTCCCACGAAGGCGTCTTAATCGCGGTGCACGGTATCGCCGGCGGCACCGGCGCAACCACTCTGGCCACCAACCTTGGCTGGGAACTTGCAACCACAGGAAGCGAGCCACCAAGCGTATGCTTGCTTGATCTCGACCTGCAGTTTGGCACCATGTCGACCTATCTTGATCTGCCTCGGCCTGACGCGGTGTTTGAGCTTTTGACCGATACCGAAAGCATGGACAGCGATAGCTTTGGCCAAGCGCTGCAAACCTACGAAGAAAAGCTGCATGTTTTGACCGCTCCGGCGGAGATCATCCCGCTGGATCTTGTCGGCCCCGAGGACATCGACCGCATGTTGGAGATGGCGCGAAAACACTATGACTATGTGATTGTCGACATGCCGTCGACGCTGGTGCAGTGGTCCGAAGTCGTGCTGCAGGCGGCCCATGTCTACTTTGCGACGATGGAAATCGACATGCGCTCGGCCCAGAACGCCATGCGTCTTAAGCGGGCTCTGCAAGCGGAAGATCTGCCGTTTGAAAAGCTGCGCTACGTGATGAACCGCGCGCCAAAGTTCACCGATCTGGCGGGCAAAAGCCGGGTGAAACGTCTGGCGGAAAGCCTCGGCATCTCGATTGATTTGAACATGCCTGATGGCGGCAAGCAGGTTGCGCAATCGTCTGATCATGGTCAGCCGCTGGCGATCAGCGCCGCCAAAAACCCGCTCCGCAAGGAAATTGCCAAGCTCGCCGCCAGCCTGCACGCGCTGGATCAAGCCAGCGAAAAAGCCGCGTAACAAAGGACCGTCGCCATGTTTTCTCGTTACAAAAAATCTGACGCCAAACCCGGTCCCGCAGTTGCTGAAAAAGCCGCGAAAGCCGAAGCGAAAAAAGCCGCACCGGCTCCTGCGCCAGCTGCTGCCCCCAGCGCAACTTCGGCAGCAAAAAAAGTGATGCGCCGCCCTGTGGCTGAGAAGGCGGCAGGCGTCGTTGCCGCTGGTGACAAAGAGCGTCGCCGCAAGGAACGCCTTGGCGAAATCAAGCTGGAACTGCACCGCGAACTTCTGGACAACCTGAACCTGGCTGCATTGGACAAGGCGTCTGAGCGCGAGCTGCGGGCTGAAATCACCGCCATTGCCACCGAAGTGCTTCAAGAAAAAGCGATTGTGCTCAATCGTGAAGAGCGCACCACGGTGTTTCAGGAGCTGTATGACGAGGTCACCGGCCTTGGTCCGCTGGAAACCCTGCTGCAAGATGAGACCGTGAACGATATTCTGGTGAACGGCCCGAAGCAGATTTTTGTGGAACGCGCCGGTAAGCTTGAGCTTACCGACATTGTGTTCAAAGACGAAAAACACCTGCTGCGCATCATCGACAAGATTGTGTCGGCGGTGGGGCGTCGTGTGGATGAGTCCAACCCCTATGTGGACGCCCGCCTGGCGGATGGCTCGCGCTTCAACGCCATGGTCTCCCCGATTGCGGTGGATGGCTCGTTGGTGTCCATTCGTAAGTTCAAGAAAGACAAGCTGGGCATTGATGACCTGGTGCGCTTTGGCGCCTTCTCTGAAGAGATGGCCGCCTATCTGCAGGCGGCGGTGTCCACCCGCCTGAACGTGATTGTGTCCGGCGGTACTGGCTCCGGTAAAACCACCACGCTCAACGCGCTGAGTTCTTTCATTGATAACGCCGAACGTATCCTGACGATTGAGGATACCGCGGAACTTCAACTGCAACAGACCCATGTGGGCCGGATGGAAAGCCGCCCGCCCAACGTGGAAGGCAAAGGCGAAGTCTCCCCGCGCGACTGTCTGAAAAACGCACTGCGGATGCGCCCTGACCGCATCATCGTGGGGGAGACGCGTGGCGAAGAAGTGATCGACATGCTGCAGGCGATGAACACCGGCCACGACGGCTCGATGACCACAATTCACGCCAACAACGCACGCGACGGTATTTCCCGTCTGGAAAACATGATCGCCATGGCCGGGATTGAGATGCCGCTGAAGGCGGTGCGATCGCAGATTTCTTCGGCGGTGAACCTGATCGTGCAAGCCTCGCGTCTTCAGGACGGCTCGCGTCGCATGACCTCAATCACCGAGATCACCGGCATGGAGGGGGACGTGATCTCTATGCAGGAAATTTTCCGCTTCCAGCGCACCGGCCTGACGCCGGAAAACAAGATTATTGGCCATTTCACAGCCACCGGCGTGCGCTCGCACTATTCCGAGCGCTTCCGTCTCTGGGGCTACGATCTGCCGCCTGAAATTTACGAACCGTCTGCGGGGTAATCAGACATGCCATTTTCGCCCGAACTTATTGTCTATGGCCTCATTTTTGTGGGCGTCTTCGTGTTGGTCGAAGGCGTTTACCTGACCGTTTTTGGCAAATCCATCAGCCTCAACAGCCGTGTAAACCGCCGGCTTGAGATGCTGGACAAAGGCGCCAAGCGTGAAGAGGTGCTGGAGCAGCTCCGCAAAGAGATGAAGCAGCACGCGGAAAACCGCGGCATTCCCCTGTATTCCGTGCTGGCGGAAAAGGCGCAGAAGGCCGCGATCGCATTCTCGCCCATGCAGCTGATCCTCATGATGGTTGCGGTGTCTGTTTTTGCCTTTATGGGCCTCACTGTTGGCACACAAACCGGCGTCATCACCCGCGCTGCGATTGCCGTGATGATGGGTGTTGGCGGGGTGTATACTTGGGTCTCGATGAAAGCGGGCAAGCGCATCTCCATGATCGAAGAGCAACTGCCGGACGCGATTGAACTGATGGTGCGCTCGCTGCGTGTGGGCCACCCGTTCTCCTCCGCGATCCAGATTGTGTCCAAGGAAATCGAGGACCCGCTGGCCACCGAGTTTGGCGTGATCGCCGATGAAGCTGCCTACGGCCGCGATTTGGGTGAAGCGCTGAAAGACATGGCTGAACGCCTGGACATGCAGGATCTGCGCTTTCTATCGGTGGCGGTGACCATCCAGCAGCAATCCGGGGGTAACCTCGCCGAGATCCTCGCCGGTCTGTCCAAGGTGATCCGCGCCCGCTTCCGCCTGTTCCGCCGCGTAAAAGCCATTACGGCTGAGGCAAAATGGTCCGGCAAATTCCTGTCCGGTTTTCCTGTTATGGCCTTGATCGCAATCAACGTGATGGACCCGAACTATTATGACGAAGTCAAAGACCACTGGCTCTACATTCCAGGCTGTATCGCCGTGGGCGTGTTCTTGGGGTTGAACCTCATCGTCATGAAAATCCTGACCAACATCAAAGTGTAAGGAGATCCTGCTATGACCATTCTGGAAGCCCTGAACATGATGTTGACCGACATGCTGGGACCCCGCGGTCCAATGATCGCGGTGCTGGTCCTTGGCGTTTTCTTCACGCTTCTAATCGTGACTGGCATGATGGCGCGCCAAGACGACCCAATTGCCAAACTTAAGAAATCCCAAGAAAAGACATCCTCACGCACCACCAAGGACGAGCGCCTTCGCCGCAAAGCGGCCAATGCCAAGCTCGACAAGTATAAGGCCTTTCTGGAACCACAAAGTGAAGCGGAACTCAGCTCTGTGCGCCTGAAACTGATGCAGGCGGGTTATCCATCGCGTGATGCGGTTCGGGCCTACCACCTTGCGCAGATGGTCCTGGGCATTGGTGGTTTGATCCTTGGGGTCACATATTTCATTTTGGTGAAGCAAACCGACCAATCCACAACGTCAGACATGCTGTTTTGGACCCTTGGCCCTGGCGGCGCAGGTTACTTCCTGCCCAAATATTGGGTCACCCGCCGGGTTGCCGAGCGCAAAGAAGAGATCACCGCCGGCTTCCCTGACAGCCTCGACATGATGCTGGTCTGCGTGGAAGCCGGGCAATCGCTCGACCAATCGATTGTCCGCGTCGCAGGCGAGTTGCGCGCCTCTTATCCGGCGCTGGCACAAGAGTTCGAAATTGTGGCACATGAAATGAAAGCCGGTAAGGATAAGTCCCAGGTTCTGTCTGACATGGGGGAACGCTGCGGCGTACAGGACGTGTCCTCTTTTGTGACCGTGCTTATCCAATCCGCGACCTTTGGTACCTCCATCGCCGAAGCCCTGCGGGTCTATGCCGGGGAGATGCGTGACAAACGGGTGATGCGAGCTGAAGAGGCGGCAAACAAGTTGCCAACAAAGATGACATTGGCCACAATGATGCTCACTGTGCCGCCGCTGTTGATCATCTTGGTCAGCCCGTCTGTGATTGGGATCACGCAGCTCGGCCAGTGAGGCAAAACGAGCAAAAAAGCGCCCCAAATGACACACTTCCGGGCCAGCGCCCTGTTGATACTAAGCTTTGCTATAGCCGCCTGTGACACGGGCGGCTTTGGCGCATCCAGCGACAGCCCTTACGCACCTGCGGTCGACCCCAAAGGCGAGGCTGTAGATGGCTTGGTGGTGGGCTGGCGCCTTATGGACGCCGGCGAATATGATCTGGCGATGGATGCCTTTGTGCGCGCGGGGCTGGAACAAGGACGCACACCGGACGTTCTGGCTGCCGTGGGCACGGCCAATCTGGTGATGGGACGCTTGGGACAAGCCGAAGACCTGTTGCGCGAGGCGCTCAAGGCGGACGACAGCCATCCGGAAACTTGGAACAACCTCGGCATTACGCTTATGGAACAGGGAAAATATGCCGAAGCCGAACAGATTCTGCGCCGCGCCTATGCTCTGGACAATGGCGAAAGTGACGCAATCCGGGATAATTTGCGCATAGCACTCGCAAATTCGAATCAACCGGTCTATGGTGACGAAAACCAACAAGAATATAAATTGGTGCGGCGGGGTAGCAGCGACTACGTGATCCGTCAGACGCCATAAATTGAGAGCAAGAGCAGCAAAGGACGCAAACAATGCGCCATCCTGTTTTGGGGACAATTTGTGTGGCCGGGCTTGTCGCGTTGACAGCCTGTTCCGATAAAGGTGACGAAAGCGTTGAACGCGCCATTCAGGACGTGAACGCCGTAGACGAAGCCAACCTGTCTGACGTGATGTTGACTGTGGCCGATCCCAACGAAGGCATCGCCTATTTTAAGCGCACGCTGAAAGACAATCCAGATCGCCTGGATCTTCAACGCGGTCTCGCCGTGTCTTACGTGCGCGCGAAGCGGTTCACCGAAGCTGTGCCAGCCTGGAAACAGGTGACCAAACACAAAGACAGCACTGCCAACGATCGTGTTGATCTGGCGGATGCGCAAATCCGCGCTGGTCTTTGGGATGACGCCGAAAAGACGTTGGACAGCATTCCGCCCACCCATGAGACCTTTAAGCGCTACCGCCTTGAGGCCATGATTGCGGATAGCAACAAAGAGTGGAACCGCGCCGACAGCTTCTATGAAATCGCCGTTGGCCTGACCACCCGCCCGGCTGGTGTGATGAACAACTGGGGCTATTCCAAACTGACCCGTGGCGACTATGCCGAAGCGGAGCGTCTGTTTGGTGAAGCCGTGCGTCAGGACAGCACGCTGTTCACCGCCAAAAACAACATGGTTTTGGCACGTGGCGCGCAACGCCAGTACACCCTGCCGGTGATCCCGATGGTGCAAACCGAACGCGCGCAGCTGCTGCACACACTGGCGCTGTCTGCGGTTAAGCAGGGCGATACCCAAACCGGCAAAGTGCTGCTGCGTGAGGCGGTGGAAACCCATCCGCAACACTTTGAGGCCGCGGTGCGCGCCCTGGATGCGCTTGAAAACGGCTAAGGTTTCTTGATGCAGGTCTCCAGCACATTTGCGCTCTGGGCATTGCTCCCGGCGCTGCCGCTTTGCGTGTTCATCTTCTGGGTGGACATGAAGCACAAGCGGATCAGCAACCTGTCCGTCTGGGCCTTGTTTGCGATCTTTGTGGTGGTCGGGCTTGCCACATTGCCAATCATGGAGTTTGTCTGGCGCTTTGCTAATTATGGCGTGGTGTTTGCGGTACTGCTTCTGATGTGGATGGCGCGGCAAGTGGGTGCTGGGGACGTGAAAATGGCGGCTGTGGCCGCGCTTTACGTCGACAAAGGCGACGCCAGCTACATGCTGATGATCACCTTTGGATCGATCATTGTTGCGACATTGGCCACGCTGATCATCCGCGTCACGCCCTTGCGCAAGCTGGCGCCGGACTGGGCCGCCTGGAAGCTCAAGGCCTCTGAGAGCGGTGTGAATGTAGGCAAGGGAGATCAGATGACCTTGCCGATGGGCACCGGCATTGGCCTGGCGCTCTGCACCTACCTAATCCTGGGCGTTCTGCACGGCCAATAAATCGCATCCTTCACGATGCCGGCCCGATGCGGCCCCAAAAACGCCACCTTTTGATTGTCTATGGGATGGAAACAGACCGAGGGCTTTGCGGCCCTCAATCAGGAGTGTTGCGTCGATGAACATGCAGACCACCAACGTGATGGCCCCGCCGCCGCCAAAACGGATCGAGGATATGAAGCTTCCCGTGGTGATGATGCGGGACATCCTCCTGAAAACCATGTTCCGCAAAAACGTGGACATGGTCGGCGACATTTCCAAAGCCATCTGTCTACCCCGCGCAGTAACGCAAGAGCTGGTCGACATGGCCCGCGAGCAGCGCCTGCTGGAGGCAACCGGCACGCTGAACGCCAACTCCGGCGACGAGATGGGGTATCAACTGACCGATGCCGGCAAAGGCCGCGCACAGGACGCCTTGGCACAATCCGAGTATTTTGGTGCCATGCCGGTGCCGCTGGATGTGTACCGCGAACAGGTCAAACGCCAGTCGATCCGCAACATTCAGATCACGCGCGACCAACTCACCGGTGCGATGGGGCACCTGATACTGCCGCCGGACCTGCTGGACCAGTTGGGACCCGCCGTGGGCTCTGGCCGCTCAATCCTGATGTATGGTCCGCCCGGCAACGGTAAGTCTTCGATTTCTAACGGCATTCGCGACGCGATGGGTGACAAGGTTTATGTGCCTCACGCCATCGAATATGCCGGTCAGGTGATCACCGTCTATGACCCGATTGTGCACTCCGCCGCCGAAGGTGACGAGCAAGACGAAAACAGCCTGCGCCGCACCGCGCGGTTTGACAGCCGCTATGTGAAATGTGACCGCCCCACCGTGATCACTGGTGGTGAGCTGTCGCTCAACATGCTCGACTTGGTCTACAACCCAACGGCGCGCACCTATCAGGCGCCGTTGCAGCTCAAGTCCACCGGCGGCATCTTCATCGTGGACGATTTGGGGCGTCAGGAGGAACCGCCACAGGCGCTGGTCAACCGTTGGATTGTGCCTTTGGAAGAGAGCAAAGACATTCTCGCGCTGCAATCCGGTGAGAAGTTCGAAGTGCCCTTTGACACACTGGTGATCTTCTCCACCAACTTCCACCCCAATGAGATCTTTGACCAAGCGGCCCTGCGTCGTATCTTCTACAAGATCAAAATTGACGGCCCAAGCCAGGAGAACTTCCTGAAAATCTTTGCCCTTGTGGCCAAGAAAAAGGGGCTGCCGCTGGATGAGACATCTCTCATTCACCTGCTCAAAACCAAATACCCGACAATAGACAACACCTACGCCAATTACCAGCCGGTGTTCCTGATCGACCAGATCATCTCGATCTGCGAATTTGAGGGCATCCCCTATCAAATGCGCCCTGACCTGATTGATCGCGCCTGGGCCAATATGTTCGTGAAAGACGAGCACATCGTGAAGTGATCCAAAAGGCCGCATGACGCGGCCTTTTTTACGCGCGCTATATGGCCTACATAGTTCCCATGTCACCGCTTGCCCATATCGCCGCCCTGCCCGTCCGGTTCTACCGTTTGGTGTTTAGCCCTTGGGTTGGCTTCAACTGCCGGTATCAGCCCACCTGTTCAGCCTACGCGCTGGAAGCACTGGAGAAACATGGCGCGATCAAGGGCAGCTGGCTGACCCTGCGCCGACTTGGTCGCTGCCATCCCTTTGGCAGCAGCGGCTACGATCCGGTTCCGCCCTGTTGTGGCGACAAAAATGGCGCATCCGGGGGTACGCAAAACCGCGAAACCTGACTGGACACCACCCAAGAGAGTGCTAGCCTGTGCGCATTCAATTGTCCTTTCAGGAGATTTCCCATGCGCCTTTCTCACATCCTGGCCACAACGGCCGCCTTGACCCTAACCAGCACCGCTGTACTGGCTGACAAATTTGTCGGCTATGGCTCTGTGGACGGCTGGAACGTGCACATCGACACCGAAAAAGGCACCTGCCTGGTGGAAACCAAAGACGGCTTGGACAACGTCATTCAGATGGGTCTGACCGAGGACCGCGCCATTGGCTACATCGGCATCTTCACCAAAGCGGAGACCAACATCCGCACCGACGTGAAACAAGATGTGGCGCTGCTAATTGGTGAAAACCTCTACGTTGGAGAGGCCACTGGCATGCGTGGCAACATCACCAAAGGCTACAGCGGCGGCTATGTGCTGACCGAGGATCCGGAAGTGTATGAGGCCATCCGCCGCGCGCCCACGATGACCGTGTTCCCGGAAAAGGAATACTCCTTCATCGTCGATCTGGCTGGCACCGCCAAGGCGCTCGATCTGGCCAAGAAGTGTAACGAAGAGCAGCTTCAGTAAGCCCCCCTTTCGCCTCCCGGGCGCGCCCAAACCGCGCCCGGATAGGCACCCATGAAGCACGGAAACGCAGTGTTTCCATTTCCGCCACACCGCCAGGCGTTCACAGTTCCGTGATCTAAACACAGCCGGTCACTTCCCAACCGCCCGACACATGCCGTAAACCCCCATAAAACTTGGGGTTTGGCGCGTTCGTTTCGTCGTACATCCCGTCCCCAATCCTATGCAAACGCCCTGTGCCCGAAATCACACGGGTCGGGTTTTCCTTAACTACGCTTGTGGTCCGCGGCCAACCTGTGGATATCCTTGGGGATAGATTGACCCTGGAAGACCCCTCGCTTAAGGCACGGCATGTTAGACGACCTCAATGATATCCACCCGCTGTTCCAGGACGCGCCTTCTTCGGCCAATTTCAAGAAGTTGCGCAAACGAATCGTGCGTCAGACACGCGAGGCAATTGAACAATACGGCATGATCGAACGCGGCGCGAAGTGGCTTGTGTGCCTCTCCGGCGGTAAGGATTCCTATACCCTGCTCGCGGTGCTGCACGAATTGAAATGGCGCGGCCTGCTGCCGGTTGAGCTTTTGGCCTGCAACCTGGATCAGGGACAGCCCAACTTCCCGGCCACCGTCCTGCCCGCCTTTCTGGAAAAGATGCAGGTCGAACACCGCATCGAATATCAAGACACCTACTCGATTGTGAAAGACAAGGTTCCAGCCGGTCGCACCTATTGCGCGCTCTGTTCGCGCCTGCGCCGCGGCAACCTCTACCGGATCGCCCGAGAAGAGGGCTGCAGCGCGGTTGTGTTGGGTCACCACCGCGATGACATCCTCGAAACCTTCTTCATGAACCTGTTTCACGGCGGTCGTCTGGCAACCATGCCGCCCAAGCTTGTTAACGAAGAAGGCGATTTGTTTGTCTACCGCCCGCTGGCGCATGTGGCCGAGGAGGATTGCGAGAAATTTGCCAAGGCGATGAACTACCCGATCATCCCTTGTGATCTTTGCGGCTCCCAAGATGGCCTGCAACGTCAACAAGTTAAGCAGATTCTAGATCAGTGGGAAGCCAACAGCCCAGGCCGCCGTCAGGTAATGTTCAAGGCGCTGACCAACATCCGCCCAAGCCACATGATGGATCCCAACCTGTTCGATTTTGCCGGTTTAATTCGAGAATCAGTAAAATTTGAACCAAATTCGGATACGATCCCTAAGCTACGTTAACTGATCACTTAAGAGAATCGCTGACACTAAACCAAGTTTTATGCGTCATAGGACACCTCATATGCAGTCGCGACTGGACACATTCCTGGCTTCATTTCGGGCTTATTGGACCCGGGAGTCCTCTGTGCGTCGGGTTGTCCCTCTGCTGTTTCCTGTGGTGACCTTGGCGGCATGGTTTGCCTTTGGCGAGCTGGGGCTTTTGGTCTGCGCTTTCCTGCTGCCACTGCCGTTCCTGATGTTTTCACCTTTCACGGCTGCCAAACGGCGCAAGAAGAGCGAAGTCGACGGCCTGACCGGCCTGCTCACCCCTGCTGGGTTTGAGCGCCAGATGCAGGAGAAGATGTCCTCGCTGGAAGAGGACGGGCGCACCACTGCCTGCTTCTCCATCAAGATCGACAACTTTGCCCGCCTGCGGGAAAATCACGGTGATCAAGCCGCGGAAGAGGTGCTGCGCTATGTCGCCGAGCGCTTGAAAAACGCGCTGCGATCCGGTGATCTGGTGTCTCGCTCCGGTGACGCGTCGTTCTCCGTTGCCTTGGAGCCGATTGCCTACTTTGATGTCGAAAGTGGCATTCAGATGGCGACGCGTTTCCAGACCGCCGTTGAAGAGCCTATGCCGCTGCAAATGGCGTCTATCTATGTCAGTTGTTCCATTGGCTTCTGTCTGTCCGCCCGCCTGAACCGCCCCTCCGCCACTGCCATGATCCAGGCCGCTGATATGGCGATGTGTGAGGCACAGCTGACCGGCGACAGCAACATCCGCGCCTATTCCACTGATATGGGCCGCAAAGTGATATCGCGCCGCAAAACCCAAAGCGAAGCGGCGCGCACCCTGCAACGCGACCAAATTCGCGCTTGGTTTCAACCACAAGTGTCCACCGACACAGGCCTTGTCACCGGCTTTGAGGCTTTGGCCCGCTGGGAACATCCTGAACGCGGCATTCTCGCCCCAATCCAGTTCCTCGACGTGCTGCATCAAACCGGCCAGATGGGCCAATTGGCAGACCTGATGTTGCGTCAATCCCTTGATGCCATTCGCGCATGGGACGACGCCGGTTTCACCGTCCCCATGGTTGGTGTGAACTTTGCCGGGGAGGAGCTTCGCAGCCCCACTCTGGTGGAACGTATCCAATGGGAGCTGGACCGCACCGAGCTGGACGCAAAACGCCTCGGCATCGAAGTGCTTGAAAGTGTTGTGGCGGGCACGCCGGACGACATGGTCGTCCGCAACGTCGAAGCGATCAGCGCAATGGGTTGCGAAATTGACTTAGACGATTTTGGCACCGGCCACGCGTCCATCTCCTCGATCCGCCGCCTGCCGGTAAAACGCATCAAAATCGACCGCTCCTTTGTAACCAACATCGACAAAGACCCCGATCAGCAACGTATGATCGCCGCGATTGTCACCATGGCGGAGCGTCTTGGGCTCGAAACGCTGGCCGAAGGTGTTGAAAATCCAGCTGAACACGCGATGCTGGCGCAGCTTGGCTGTTCCCATGTGCAGGGTTACGGCATTGCCCGCCCAATGCCGTTTTACGAGACCATCAAGTGGATGACCGAGCATCAGGAAAAGATCGGCCCCGCGCTTCAGATCGGCAACAAACCAAGCTGACCACCGCGTCGCCCTTGGCGCGTCCCCCTCCCCACACGCAACGAACCGCTGCCTTTCGGGCAAATTGGGTCGAATCCCCTTGACCTTTGGTCGCCACCTCTGTTGAACCTCCCCATCCTTTTAACGACAGATGGCTTGCGGCAATGGACGATCAGAACAAGAACCTCATCCTCGCGACGGCGCTCAGCTTTGGCGTCATCCTGATTTGGTTCCTCCTGTTTCCCCCCCCTGAGGCGACCCAGGACCCCAACGCTCCAACCGCCGTTGTCGAGGGCACCGATGCGGTCACCCCGTCGACGGCCCCCGCGACTGCCGCGGCTGACTCCGGTGCCGCCACCTCTGTCGAGCCCACCGAAGTGGCCGATGCCCCACGCGTTGAGATCGATACCGCGCGCCTGTCCGGCTCTGTCTCTTTGCTGGGTGGCCGTCTGGATGATCTAAAGCTCAACGACTACCGCGAAACCCAGGACGAAGATTCTCCCATCGTCACCTTCCTGTCGCCCAACGGTGAGCCACATGCCTACTACGCGCTCTATGGCTGGGCCCCGGGCGCAGGTCTGTCTCTGGACCAGGTGCCAGGCTCTAATACCCTCTGGGACATCGAAAGCGGCGACACGCTGACCGTTGAGACTCCAATCACGCTGAAATGGGACAATGGCGCAGGCCTGATCTTCCGCCGCACCATTTCGGTGGACAAAGACTACATGTTCTCCGTGGAGCAGACCGTCGAAAACACCGGTGCAGGCACCGTCTCTCTGGCGCCTTATGGTGTGCTGGCGCGTTATGGTCAGCCGGATGACCTGAAAAACTTCTTCATCCTGCACGAAGGCCTGATCTCTATGGCCGACGGCGAGCTGACCGAAACCGACTATGACGGCATGACCGACTACACCTTTGATCAACGCGAAGGTGCGCCTGCCGAGGTGACACAGGTCGAGGCCAACGGTTGGATCGGTTTCACCGACCACTACTGGATGGCCACATTGATCCCGGAGCAAGGCAAGCCCTTCAAATCCGTGGCAAAATACGACCAGTCTCGCGACATCTACCAGACCGAAGCGGTGATGCCGACCATGCAGGTGGCTGAAGGTCAGACCGCAACCGCCAACTCCCGTCTGTTTGCGGGCTCCAAAGACTGGGGCAAAATCCGCAACTACCAGAACGAAGAAGGTGTTGAAGGCCTGCTGGAGTCCATCGACTGGGGCTGGTTCTCCTTCCTCACGAAGCCGATCATGTGGCTCCTGATGTGGCTCTATGGCTTCATCGGCAACATGGGCTGGGCGATCATCGCGCTGACTGTTGTTCTGAAAATCATCGTCTTCCCGCTGGCCTATAAATCTTATGCCTCCATGGCGAAGATGAAAGAACTTCAGCCTCAAATGGAGAAGCTGAAAGAGCAAGCGGGCGACGACCGTCAGAAGATGCAGCAGGCCATGATGGAGCTGTATAAGAAGGAAAAGGTCAATCCGGCGGCGGGCTGTCTGCCGATCCTGATCCAGATCCCAATCTTCTTCTCGCTCTACAAAGTGATCTTTGTGACCAAAGAACTGCGGCATGCGCCCTGGTTTGGCTGGATCACCGACTTGTCCGCGCCAGACCCAAGCTCAATATTAAACCTGTTTGGCATCCTGCCTTACGGCGTGCCGGAACTGGGCTTCTTCGAGATCTTCTCCTTGGGCATTCTGCCAATCCTGTTGGGTATCTCCATGTGGCTGCAGCAGAAGCTGAACCCGGCGCCCACCGATCCAACGCAGAAGATGATCTTTGCCTGGATGCCATGGGTCTTCATGTTCATGCTCGGCAGCTTTGCCTCCGGTCTTGTGATCTACTGGATCACCAACAACGTGATCACCTTCATCCAGCAGTACGGCATCATGCGCCAGCACGGCTACAAACCGGATGTGTTTGGCAACATCAAATCAAGCTTCAAGAAGTCGAAGCCTGAGGAGGACGCCAAATAATGGGAACCGTCTCCGCACTCTGGCGACACCCGATCAAGGCCCACGGACGCGAGTCCGTGGGTCATGTCTCTTTGGTGGAGGGGCAAACCTTCCCCTGGGATCGCCGCTACGCCGTGGCCCATGAACGCGCCAAAACCGATGGGGGCGAATGGGCCCGTTGCGTGAATTTTTCCCGCGCCGCTGGGGCACCTTCGTTGCAAGCCATAACCGCCAAGGTCGACGAAGCCACCGGCAAGATCACCCTGCAGCACCCAGACCTCTGGGAGCTGACCTTTGATCCGGAAACCCAAGGCGACAAGCTGATTGATTGGGTGCGTCCGATCATGCCCAAAGACCGCGCCGCCAGTGCCAAACTGGTGCCTGCCGGTGAATTTGGCATGACCGACAGCCCCTTCCCGTCCATCGCCATCCACACCACCGCCAGCCACCGCGCGATCGAAGGCCGCTTGGGCCGCAAGCTCGCCACGGAACGCTGGCGTGGTAACATCTGGCTCGATGGATTTGCGCCATGGGAAGAGTTTGACTGGATTGGCAAAACGCTGCGCATCGGTGGCACCGAAATTGAGGTGCGCGAGCGCATCACGCGCTGCAAAGCGACCACCGTCAACACCGACACAGGCGTGCGCGATGCGGACACACTGGGCGTTTTGAACGAAGCCTTTGGTCATCAGGACTTTGGCGTCTACGGTGTGGTGACCAAATCCGGCGACATTGCCGTCGGCGACACAGCAGAGGTGCTCTGATGCAACTTCCTTTCCCATTTGTCGAAGACCCGGAGCCTTTGGCACTGGAACGGGGCCGCAAGCTGTTTGACGGCTCCAACTCCGACTTCCTCAAAGGTGTGGTCGCCATGGATGGCCTGCCTGCGGGGGACCGTGTTGAGGTCTGTTTTGCGGGGCGTTCCAATGTGGGCAAATCCACGCTGATCAACGCGCTGACCAATCGCAGCCGCCTAGCGCGTGCGTCCAACACGCCGGGCCGCACGCAGGAAATCAACTTCTTCACGCTGACCGACAGCCACTATCTCGTCGACCTGCCGGGCTATGGTTATGCCAACGCGCCGCTTGCGGTGGTGGAGAAATGGCAGCGCCTGCTGAAGCAATACCTGTCTGGTCGCGCCAACTTGCGCCGCGCTTTTGTGCTAATTGACACGCGGCATGGCATCAAAGATGTCGACGAAGAAATCATGTCCTTGATGGACAGCTCCGCGCTGACGTTTCAGGTGGTGATGACCAAAGCCGACAAGGTGAAAGTCAAAGACCGCGAGAAAGTCTTCAAACAGGTGCGCGAAAAATTGGCAAAACACCCGGCGGCGTTCCCCGAGATTGTGCTGACCAGTTCGGAAAAAGGCGACGGCATCGCCACACTGCGCTCCATTATTGCCGGTCTTGAATAACCCATGCGCCTGCTGACGTCCTTGGTGCTATTGGTGGCCGTGATGGCCTCCGCACTCATCCCCACGGGATGGATGCCTAAGACGTTTGCAGACGGCCATATGGTGCTTGTCATCTGTACCGGTGACGAAATGGTTGAAATGCTTGTGGACGACACCGGGGCGCCGGTGCCGTTGCATGAGCAGACCGAGGACAAGCGCAGCCCTTGTGCTTTCTCCGTGGTGGCCGATGTCGTCCCGGTGATGGACGGCCCTTTCCCGCTGCCGCTCAAAGCGTCCCTGACCAACCGTTGGCAGCATCGGGACTTTACCCACAACAGCGCCGGGTTCCACCGCCGCTATGATGCCCGCGGTCCGCCCGCACTCTCCTGAGTTCCCTGTAAAAATCAAACACAAATCAAGCCGGCTTGGGGACCCAAGCGCGGCCCTTCAGGAGATGTTCCCTCATGGCCAAGGACAGCCAATTTGCCGACGTGCGCGCAGAGCAATCCAGCGCAACGTCTCTCTCTCAAAAACTCTATTTCGCCGCCTGGCGCTGGCACTTCTATGCCGCGCTTTACGTGGTGCCTTTTATGATCATGCTTGCCGTGACCGGCATGATGATGATGTTCATCACCCAGTTTGACGGCCGCGACGGCGAAAAGATCGCGGTCGCCCCCCAAGGCACCGCGTTGGCCGTCTCCGACCAAGCCGCCGCCGCCACATCCGCGGTGCCCGGCACAGTGGTCGAATACATCGGCCCGAAATCCGATGCGCTTGCCACTGTGTTTCGCATCAACACCGGCGACACCCACCAGATGGTCGCCGTTGATCCTTACACCGGCGCTGTGCTGGGCAACTGGGACCGTCGTGCGGGGTGGTATGATCTCGCTGACAACATCCACGGCTCCCTGTTGCTTGGCGACACCGGCGATCGGCTGATTGAGATCGCCGCGGGCCTTGGCCTCGTGCTGGTTCTGACCGGCCTCTACCTCTGGTGGCCACGTGGTGGCGACACATCGGTGCTCATTCCAAACCTGAAAGCGCGCGGTCGCGCCTTGTGGAAAAGCCTGCACGCGGTCACCGGTTTCTGGATTTCCGCCCTGTTGGTGGTCTTCCTGATCTCCGGCCTTGCTTGGGCTGGCATCTGGGGTGGCAAATATGTGCAGGCCTGGTCCACCTTCCCTGCAGAAAAGTGGAGCGACGTCCCACTGTCAGACAGCACCCACGCCAGCATGAACCACGGCAACCAAAACGATGTGCCCTGGGCGTTGGAGCAAACCCCGATGCCCGCCTCTGGCTCTGATGTCGGCGTTACCGGCACAGCCGAAGGCGCGCCTGTGGACATCAACAGCCTTGTGGCGTTGGGCCGCGACTTGGGCCTTGAGGGGCGCTTTCGCGTGGCCTACCCGCGCGACGAAACCGGCGTCTGGACCATCAACCAAGACAGCATGAGCGGTGACAGCACCACACCTACCGTAGACGCCACCATTCACGTGGACCAATACACCGGCAAAATCCTCGCCGAGGCGCGCTATGCCGACTACTCGGTTGCGGGCAAATCCATGGCGGTGGGCATCCCCTTGCACATGGGCCTAATGGGATTGTGGAACCTGCTCCTGAACACCATGTTCTGCCTGATGGTCATCTTTGTCTGTGTCTCCGGTGTGGTCATGTGGCTCAAGCGCCGCCCGTCCAAGGCCTTGCGCCTGGCTGCGCCGCCTGCACCAAAAGAAATGCCGCTTTTCAAAGGCGTTTTGCTGATCGCGGCGCTGGTCTCTTTGGCGTTCCCTTTGGTTGGTGTGACCCTGCTGGCCGTGCTGGCCTTTGACGTGCTAGTCGTGAGCAACATTCCCGCGCTGAAACGCGCCTTGTCATAACCTATCCGCCCCGCCCGCAGCGGTGGGCGGGGCATTTTGAGGACCAAGCATGCAGCTCACAGGAATAGGCATCGCAGGATGTGGCCGCATGGGAGGCCCAATGCTGGCCGCACTGCGCGCAGCGGGCTTTGACGCCTTTGGATTTGATGTCCGGCCCGCATCCGACTTCGGCGCCCTCGCTCCGGCCCTGCGCTCCCTCGAAGACTTCCGAAAAGACCTGCACATCCTAGTCACTGTGGTGCGCGACATAGACCAAACCGATGACGTGCTGTTTGGCGCGCAAAACCTGATAGAGACTGCGCCGAACCTGCAAACGGTGATTGTCTCCTCCACCCTGTCGCCCAAATACGTCCGCGCCCTGCGCGAGCGTGTGCCAAGCCACATCACCCTGATCGACGCCCCGATGTCCGGCGCTGCGATTGCGGCTGAAGAAGCGCGGCTGTCCTTCATGCTGGGCGGCGACACTGAGGCTTTGCACCAACATCAGCCCCTGTTTGACGCCATGGGCGCGCATTTTCATCACATGGGCGACTATGGCGCAGGCATGCAGGCCAAGGTGCTCAACAACCTGCTCGCCGCCTCCAACACAGCCATGACGCGCCTTGTGCTCGATTGGGCCGACCAAGCGGGCATAGACGAAGACGCGCTCTTGAACCTGATCCACACATCTTCAGGCCAGAACTGGCTCGCCTCAGGTTTCAACACCATCGAATTTGCTCGTGATGGCTGGGAAGAGGACAACACCATTGGCATACTGACCAAAGACGTAGGCTCGGCACTCGACGCCGCGCCAGACGGGGCCGACACCATCCTGCCGGAAACCGTGCGCCAAGCGATCTTTGCGCTCAAAGCCCGCGGTTAACCATCCGAGACGCCAGGCCGCACAGCCGTTGCACTCTGCACGCAATTCCGGCAAGACACCTCTATGAGTATTCGCGCCCTTGCCCTCGCCGTCCACCTGTTCACCGCCACTGGTGCGGTCTTTGCCATGTTGGCCATGCTGGCCGCCGTGGATGGCAAATGGAGCCTGATGTTCCTTTGGTTGGTGGTGGCCTTCATTGTCGACGGCATCGACGGCCCGCTGGCGCGTCACTACCATGTGAAGAAAAACGCGCCAGAGTTTGACGGTGTCTTGCTCGACCTGATCATCGACTACCTGACCTATGTCTTCATCCCGGCCTATGCACTCTTTAAATCCGGGTTGATGGATGGCTGGACCGGCTGGTTTGCAATCATCATCATCACCTTTGCCTCCGCGCTCTATTTTGCGGATACGCGCATGAAAACCAGGGATAATTCCTTCTCCGGCTTTCCCGGATGCTGGAATATGGTGGTGATTGTGATCTTTGCGGTGGAGCCAAACTTCTGGGTCAGCCTCGCGTTGGTCTCCGTGCTGGCCGTGGCCATGTTCCTGCCGATCAAATTTGTGCATCCCACCCGCACAGAGCGCTGGCGCTGGCTCACCTTCCCGATGGCGCTGGCCTGGACCTTCTTTGCCGGCTGGGCTGCCTGGGTCGATTTCCACCCGGAAAGCTGGGCGCATTGGGGGCTGGTGGCCACATCCGTTTACCTCACCGTCGCCGGTGCCGCGCAACAGCTGCTGTACCGCGAAACGCTCTGATCAGATCAACAAACCACCGGCCCGCTCATGTTTGAGCAGCCAGACCTTCGTCTCCACGCCACCTAGACCGGAAAACCCGCCCAACCCGTTTGCGCCGAGCACACGGTGGCAGGGAATAATCACCGGGATTGGATTGCCGCCACAGCCCTGCCCGATGGCCTGTGCAGGCACGCCGAGGTCTTTGGACAGATCGCCATAGGTGCGGGTCTCCCCAAGCGGAATCGCCAACATAGCCTCACACACCCGCTGCTGAAACTCTGACGCCTCCACCTTCAACGGCAGATCAAACCCCTGTGCTGGATCGTCAAAATAGGCCACCAATTGCGCGGCAGCTTTGCGCAACAACGGCGTGTCATCCGCCCCGCCACTCTCCCATTCAGCCCGCACAATGGCGCCGTCCTTTTCGGTGAGCGTCATGGGGCCGGTTGGGGTGTCTACGGTCAATCTCAACATGACGCCACACTGCCCAAGCAAAAGGCGCCCCGCAAGCGGGACGCCTCAGAATGCGCATCATTTGGAGCGCAAATTAGCTCAGTGGGTAGCCCATCTCTTCCAGAGCATCGCTACAGCGTTTGCAAACGCCCGGATACTTGTGCTGACCCACATCTGGCAGGATCTTCCAGCTGCGCTGACATTTCTGCCCCTGCGCTTTCTCAAAGACCACGCCCACACCTTCGACTTCCGGCATGCGGAAGGCTTCGGCTGGCATTGGATCGTTGGTCACCGAGATGTCGGACGTGATGCAGACATCGGCAAACTCAACGGTTTTGAGCGCTTCAACCACATCCGTTTCGCGCACGTGCACAACCGGTGCGGCCTCAAGCGACGCCCCAATCACCTTGTTGGTCCGCTGGATTTCCAGCGCAGCAGTTACCACGCGGCGCACTTCGCGCACCTTGGCCCATTTCGCGGCCAGTGGCTCGTCAATCCAATCCGCCGGCGTATCCGGGAAGTCCACGAGATGTACGGAACTGTCGTCCCCTGGGAACCGCTCGAGCCAGACCTCTTCCATGGTGAACACCAGCACCGGCGACAGCCAGGTGGTCAGGCGATGGAACAGAATGTCCAGCACCGTGCGCGCAGAGCGACGGCGCAGCGTGTTGCCGTCACAATAGAGCGCATCCTTGCGGATATCGAAATAGAAGGATGACAGCTCCACAGTGGCAAAGTTGAACACCGCAGAGACAACGCCCTGGAAGTTGAACTCCGCATAGCCCTTGCGCACCTGATGATCCAGCTCCGCCAGACGGTGCAACACCCAACGCTCCAGTTCCGGCATATCCGCCGGATCCACGCGATCCGCCTCAGTGAAGTCGCTGAGCGAGCCCATCATGAAGCGCATGGTGTTGCGCAGACGGCGATAGCTGTCCGCCACGCCTTTCAGGATTTCCGGACCAATCCGCTGATCGGCAGTGTAATCAGTCTGAGCCACCCACAAACGCAGGATATCTGCGCCGTACTGCTGCACAACTTTCTCGGGCACAATGGTGTTGCCGAGCGATTTGGACATCTTGTTGCCCTTCTCGTCCAGCGTGAACCCGTGTGTCACCACATTGCGGTAAGGCGCGCGGCCCTTGGTGCCACAGGCCTGCAGAAGCGAGCTGTGGAACCAGCCACGGTGCTGGTCGGTGCCTTCCATGTAGACATCCGCAATGCCGTCGGCCACGCCGTCTTCACGGTCGCGCAGCACAAAGGCGTGGGTCGAACCGGAGTCAAACCACACGTCGAGCACGTCAAACACCTGCTCCCACTCATCCGCGTTGTACTTGTCACCCAGGAAGCGCTCTTTGGCGCCGTCCAGGTACCAGCAATCCGCACCTTCTTCCTCAAAGGCCGCCTTCACGCGCGCGTTCACCTCGGGATCGCGCAGCAGGAAGCCTTCGTCGGTTGGCAGAGCGCCCTTTTTGACAAAGCAGGTCAGCGGCACACCCCAGGCGCGCTGACGGGACAGCACCCAATCCGGGCGGTCTTCGATCATCGAGAACAGGCGGTTGCGACCCTTTTGCGGGGTCCATTTCACCAGCTCATCGATGGAGCGCAGCGCGCGTTCGCGGATGCTGTCGCCCATCTCGCCCATGCCGTCATCCAGCTTACGATCCACAGAGGCAAACCACTGCGGCGTGTTGCGATAGATGATCGGGGCTTTGGAGCGCCAAGAATGCGGATAGCTGTGCTTGATCTTGCCCCGCGCCAGCAGACCGCCCACTTCGACCAGCTTGTCGATGATCTTCTTGTTGGCGTCGCCTTCCTTGCCTTTGCGGTTCAGGATGTAGGTGCTGCCAAAGAACGGCAGGTCGGCGCGGAAGCCGCCGTCGTCCATGACGTTATAGGTGATCATCTGCTCCAGCATGCCGAGGTCACGGTAGAGTTCAAATTCCTCCATACCGTGGGACGGCGCACAGTGCACAAAGCCGGTGCCTTCGGTGTCGGTCACAAACGGTGCCGCGCGGAAATCACGCAGATCGTCCCATTCGCCTTCGCCACACTCGGCGCCATTCAGCGGGTGCGCCAAGCCAACACCTTCAAGATCGCTCACCGGCACGTCACCGACGCGTTTCCACATGCTCTCGTCCAGACGCGCGCGCTGCATCACATCGCCCGCAAGATTGTCCGCCAGCACAAAGCGGTCACCAACATTGGCCCAGCTTTCCTCAGGCGTGCCGGTCACTTCATAGAGGCCATAGGCAATGTCCTGACCAAACACGACCGCTTTGTTGGACGGGATCGTCCAAGGCGTTGTGGTCCAGATCACCACATAAGCACCGGCCAGCTTGTGATCGGCAGGCTCCGCCACTTTGAACTTCACCCAGATCGTGAAGCTCTCTTTGTCGTGGTATTCCACCTCGGCCTCGGCCAGCGCGGTTTTCTCCACCGGCGACCACATCACAGGTTTGGAGCCTTGATAGAGCGTGCCGTTCATCAAGAACTTCATGAACTCATCGGCGATCACAGCCTCAGCGTGATAGTCCATGGTGATGTAAGGATCAGGCCAGTTGCCGGTGATGCCCAGACGTTTGAACTCCTCACGCTGGATGTCGATCCAGCCCTCGGCAAACTTGCGGCATTCCTGACGGAACTCCACCACATCCACGGCGTCTTTGTCTTTGCCCTTCTTGCGGTACTGCTCCTCGATCTTCCACTCGATCGGCAGGCCGTGACAGTCCCAACCCGGCACATACCGCGCGTCTTTGCCCATCATCTGATGGGAGCGCACGATCATGTCTTTAATGGTTTTGTTCAGCGCGTGGCCGATGTGCAGGTGACCGTTGGCATAGGGCGGGCCGTCATGCAGGATAAACGGCTCCCGGCCTTCTTTCTCGCGCAGACGGTCATAAACGCCGATCTTCTCCCAACGTTCCAGCCACGCAGGCTCACGCTTGGGCAGGCCAGCGCGCATCGGGAAGTCGGTTTTGGGGAGGTTCAGCGTATCTTTGTAGTCAGGTGTTTCGGCACACATGTGTCCGGTCCTTTTCAGGCGTCGTATCTGGAATGGTCTAGGGTCGGCGCGGTCTTCCATACGCCTTGTCCCGGCGGCTCGAACAGTTAGAGCGCCGGGCTGATAATTCGAATAATAATTGCGAATATCTGCGTCATAGCCGCCTTATAGGCCGCAGCACGCGCAGGGTAAAGCCATAGTCGCCTCAGCCCGCAACGCAAAAGAGGGCACGCAACGCGCACCCTCTTTCGTCTTCACAGATTGGCTGGCTGGACCTTGCGACGTGGCTGGCATTGGGCTGGCTGCGTGGCTGGATCTGGCTTGCTGATCTGATGTCTTAAGCGGCTTGGCCTTCGAAGCTGCCACACCAGTCGTTGTTCTTTACAACCGGCCAATGTGCGTCACCGTGCATCTCCTCTTCAGTGAGGAAGGTCGGCGCATTGAAGCGGCACAGACCACCGGTTTCTTTTGCAGAAGTCTGCTTCACAGCTTCGTTGTCAAAAAACGCGCATACGTTGCAAGCTTTGTCAGTCATGGCTCTCTCCATTTTGGCGTGCCGATCTGGCTGCGTGGCTGGCGTTTGGCTGGCTGCGTCGCTGATCTGGCGGCTTTGGGGAAGCAAGGTATCCCCGTGTCTCTTTGATGACTTAGATATAGGACCACTCAAATCATCCTGCAAGTATTTTATTGTTTATTTTCAATTACTTGAGTGATTTACTCAACAACCAATCCTGACTTTTTTGCTTATAAGAAACCCGACAAAATCTCTCAAATTGCTGCAGTTGCGAGCGCCTTGCAGTTGCAACTTCTCCCATTGAAAATTACCTAAGAAAAAAAGGAGTTTGGCGCATGGCCACCTTGCCCCCGAAATTTGATGTGACCCGTGACGACATCGCTCGCGTTGTAGGTGCATTTTATGAGCTCATCCGGCAGCACCCCGGATTGGGGCCAGTTTTTGCCGTGCACGTCGATGACTGGCCCAAGCATGAAGCCAAGATTGTCGATTTCTGGGCCAATGCGATTCTGCATGAACGCTCTTACAGCGCGAATCCTCTGAAAGTGCACCGCGACGCCGGCAATGTGCGCCCCGGCATGTTTGAGACGTGGCTTGCGTTGTTTGATCTGACCCTGCGCGAGGAGCTGCGCGAGGATCAGGCCGTGGCCTGGTCGGCGCTGGCCCATCGCATTGGCCGCAGCCTGCGCGCCGGTGTGGTCGAAAAGATGAAAGGCCCCGGCGGCGTGCCGATTTTACGGTGACCAAGGGTCACGTGCTGCAAGCACGGGACGCGCCCGACCCTTCCAGCGAGAGGGCGCCTGCGGTCCCCACCCAGGGTCATGCGCGCTCTCAGCACTGTCACCCCACGTTAAACAAGCTGCCCACGCCGTAAGCAATCGCCGCTGCCACGCCGCCAATCGCCAAGGTCTCCAATCCAGACCGCCACCAGGGATCGAGTGACCACTTGGCCTTCATCGCACCGATGCCAAAGAAGGTGGCACAGGTCAGCACGGCAGACACCCGAAACGCCTCCGGCACGCCAAACAGAAATGGCAGCAGAGGGATCAGCCCGGCCACCAAGAAGGCCAGAAACGTCGCAATCGCCGCGCGGTGCGGATGCGGGTCAACGCCTGCTAGGCCGTACTCCCCTTCCAACATCAGCTGAACAGCGGCCTCCTCATTGGCCACAATCGCATCCGTTGCCGCCTCCAGAACCTCTCCGTCCAGCCCTTTCAGACGCAAAATCTCCCGGATCTCCCGCCGCTCCCCGCGCGGATGCTCCGTCAGATGCCGCTTCTCCACAGCCCGCAAACGCTTAGCGTCATCCAGCTCTGCTTTGGTGCCCAGAAAGTTGCCCGCTGCCATGGAAAACCCATCTGCGAGCACATTGGCAATGCCCAGCGCGACAATCACAAAGGGGGACAGACCTGCCCCAGCCACCCCCGCCACAATGGCAAAGGTTGTGACCGACCCATCAATCCCACCATAGACCACATCCCGCAAAAGCCCCCGCCCTGGCGGGTTGGCAATCCGGTCTTCAATCTCTTGTTGGCTATGCCCGTGGGTTTGGCTCATGCCAGAAGGCTAACACGCCCATAGGCTGCCGTCTTTACCCCGATCAAATGACCGGGGCGTCACACTGCGCCGTTACTCTTTGTGAAAAGCCCGGTCAGCGCGCGTTTCACCAAGCCCGCGACAGAAGGCCGACGTCCCTCTCCAAACGGCAAAGGGCGACACACTTCCATGGCGGCCACGCCCACACGGGCCGTCAAAGCCCCGTTCACGATGCCCTCACCAAAACGCCGGCTCAGCTTTGCCAAGGCGCCGCCACCGGCAATGGTCCCGATCAGATCATCACCCGCCGCCACCGCGCCGGTGGCCACCAAATGGGTCATCACAGCCCGGAACAGCCGCCAACTGCCCAACGTGCCTGAGCGCCCGCCATAAATCTCCGCAATCCGCCGGATCATGCGGACGTTGGAGGTCAACGCCGCCACCACATCCGCCAGGGCCAACGGCACCAAAGCGGTCACCGCCGCAACTTGGCGTGCGGCTGCCTCCACTTCCAACTGCGCCGCCTTGTCCAGCGGCAGCATCAATTCGCGCTCTGCCAAGTCCATCAAAGCATCTGCGTCCAGCACTTCATTGCGCTGTTTCGTCAGGCTGTCACGCCCCCAGGCCAAATCCTCGCGCCCGCGATAAAACCGCAGCAACGCGTCCACTATGTCGCGTGCCTGCCCCATCTCGTGGCTCTGCGTCGCCGCATCTGCGCGGGCCTTCAGGCCATCCACGCGCTTAAGCCGCGCCAGACCGGCCAGCTCTTTCAGGATGATCAACACCGCCAGCAAAAGCGCCGCCCCACCGATCACCATAATCGCCCAACCGAGGTACGTGTTGCGCGCCACCAGCCCCGTGGCAAAGTCCCAAGCAGCCATAGACACAGCCGCGCTCAAGAACATCCCCACCAGCGCCCAGAACCACCGCGTCAACCGGCTGGGCTTGCGCGCCGCCAATTGCGCCGCCACCTGCATCGCCTGCCCGCTGGGCGCTGGCGCATGCACCTCTGGCACCGGCGCGGCATCGGCCACCTCTGGTGCTGCTTGGTCCTCAAGCTCGATCAAAACCGGCCCGTTGGTCATTGGCTGATCTCCTGCCCACTGCGCCACACATATCGGACGTTCGGCAATTTCTCATCATTACCCGCGCCATCCGTGAACTCTTCCGCCACAAAACCGTGACGCTCATAAAACCGACGCGCGCCCGCGTTGCTCTGAAAACACCATAGCTGGAGTGCATCGCGCCCCGCCTTGGCCTGCGCCAACAACGTCGCCCCGATCCCACGCCCCCGCGCGTCTGGTGCCAAATACAATGCCGTGACCCAATCCTTGCCCCGCGCCACAAACCCCAACACTTGCTCGGCATCCACAGCCACCCAACAATCCGTTGCCTTGGTTAAATGCCCGCAAAACGCTTCCGTGTCGGCCAAGGTATGCAACACCGGCATCCAAGGCGTGTCTACCAGCCAGCCTTGCAGAACTACCGCCATAGCTGCGGCATCCCCCGGCTCTGCTTTACGCATCACACCACTCACAACACATCCCCAATCAAAAACTGCGCCGCGCGATCCATGCGGATATGCGGCGGGCCGTCACCGGGACGCAACGTGTTGGCAGCAGGCGCAAATTTCATCACCTGATAGTCTTGTTCCAACCAACGCTCCGCCCCCGCCTTGGCCGGGGTGAGCAAGGCGCTGGCGTCCTGCGGCAAGGCGCCAGGATAAAACGCTGCCTGCCGCCCATCTTCCAACAGGCGCCCGCGCACACAATCCAATTTGCGCCCCTCGTGCGTCACCGTTTCCTCCACCGTAGCCCGCAACGACGCCAAAGACAGCGCTTCTGTCTTGGCCCCTGCAAACTGTGCTCGGTCCGCCGCCTCGCGGGTCAATGCCTGCATGATATTGGTCAGCTGCGGGTGCTGGCTGTGATGCAAATGGTCCGCCTTGGTCGCCGCAAACAGGATTTTCTCCACCCGTTTACCCATCAGCAGCCGTGTCAGAAACGCATTTCTTCCAGGCCGAAACGCCGCCAGCGTGTCTGCCAACCCTCCCCGCATATCTTCGACTGCACGCGGCCCGGCGTGGATCGCGCCCAGCACGTCGACCAGTACAACCTGCCGGTCAATGCGCGCGAAATGATCGCGAAAGAACGGCTTCACCACCTGCGCCTTATAGGCCTCAAACCGCTTCTCAAACGTGCGCCACATCGAGCGCCGCCCCGGTTTCTCTGCCGCCGCCATCGGCGCAAAGGTCAACACAGGTGATCCGGCCAAATCTCCGGGCAGCAAGAACCGCCCCGGTGTACAATCCGAATAGCCAGCACCGCGCGCCGCGTGCAGATACTCCGTGAAGGCCGCCGCCAAAGCCTGCGCCTTCGGCTCATCCAAATCAGCGCCGCCATCCATTGCCGACACCAGCCCGAGATATTCCGCCGCTTCATTACGCCCTTGGAGACGCTCCAAAACCTCCGCACTCCACTGCGCAAAGCTCTTGTCCATCAGGCCAAGGTCCAGCAGCCACTCCCCCGGATAATCGACAATATCCAGATGCACCGTCCGCGCGCCTTGAAAGCCGGACAACAGCCCATTGGGTCGCACCCGCAACGAAACTCGCAACTCGCTGATCGCCCTCGTGCTCTCCGGCCACTGGGGTGTTTGCCCTGTCATCGCCGCCAGATGGGTTTCAAAATCAAATCTCGGCACCAAATCATCTGGCTGTGGCTGCAAAAATGCGGCTTCAATGCGCCCTTCGGCATTGGCCACCAGCTGCGGCATACGTCCGCGATCGAGCAAATTCGCCACCAGCGAGGTGATAAACACCGTCTTGCCAGAGCGCGCCAATCCAGTCACACCCAGCCGCACCACCGGCTCAAACACGCCTGTGACAGCATCTGAAGCCGCTTCAATCTGACGGGCCACCCCGTCCGCAAGTGTGGAAATGACCAAGCTTTTGGCCCCTTTACATGGTTCGCCCCCAACCTAAGCGTGCCCCAAGGCCATTTCCAGTGGGCAGAAAGGCTTCAATTTCCCCGCCCAATCGGCTATCGCACGCGCCATGCCCAGATACGCCTTGCAAGTTGAATACCACGGAACCCCTTTTGCCGGCTGGCAAAGGCAGGCGGACCAGCCTTCTGTGCAAGGCGCTATTGAAGATGCTTTGGCGAAACTTGAACCGCGCGAGCACACCATCGCCGCCGCTGGCCGCACCGATTCGGGCGTGCATGGGCTGGCACAAGTGGCCCATTGCGACATGGAAAAAGACTGGGACCCGTTCCGCCTCTCGGAAGCACTGAACTTCCAACTCAAACCGGCCCCGGTGGCGATCACCAACTGCGCCAAAGTGTCAGATGATTGGCACGCCCGCTTTTCCGCCACAGAACGGCGTTATCTCTTCCGTATCCTGATGCGCCGGGCCCCGGCCACCCATCAGGCCGGGCTGGTCTGGCAGGTCAAACATGATCTGGCCGCTGAGGCCATGCAGGCCGGGGCAGATCGTCTGATCGGCAACCACGACTTCACCACCTTCCGCAGCTCGATCTGTCAGGCTGCCAGCCCGCAGAAAACCCTGGATGAACTCCGCATCGAGCATGTCGACACCATCGGCGGCCCGGAAATCCATTTCCACGTCCGCGCCCGCTCTTTCCTGCACAATCAGGTGCGCAGCTTTGTCGGCACACTCGAGCGCGTGGGCGCGGGGGCCTGGACGCCAGACGACGTGACCGCCGCGCTCACCGCCCGCGACCGCGCCGCCTGCGGCCCGGTCTGCCCGCCCCAAGGCCTGTATCTGGCGGGCGTCACCTATCCTGACGCGCCGTTCTAAACGGTTGTCGGTTGGATTTCCCGTAGTCGAAGCCCCATCAAAAGCGCAGCACCAAACACCACGTCGATCCCGGCAAACACCAACAACAGCGGCTGCCCCACCTGCGCAAACGCCCACAAAAGCGTTGCCGTCACCCACAGGCGCAAGCCGCCTTCAAACACCCCAATCTCACGTGAGACATTGCGCCAGCGCCACACCGTCCATCCGGTGCCTATCACGCCGAGCAGCTGCACCATCATCAACTGGATCGGATCAAACACCGGCCAGACATCCCCGCCGAGCAGCCCGTTGACCTGCCCCATGGTTGCCAAATGCTGCACATTCACAAACGGCAGCGCAAACGGCAACAGCGCCAAAACATCGTAGATACATACGCCCTTCTGCAAGGTCACATAACGCTCGGGTGTCATCGCTTTTTCTCCTGTATTGTTCCCGTCGCGGCCCCACATTCCGGTGGCGTGCACGCGCAGGCTTCTGTATCGAGCTCACACCCGCCACTAGCCCGTTGTTTTCTCTCAAAGAACGACACGCCACGCACAAGCTGACCGTTTTCCAACACCAAGAGCCAACCGTGTCCGAAAAATCGCCAGATCGCCGTATTGCCCGCACTCAAAACGCCCTGTGGACCGCGCTGCAAGGCCTGTTGCAGAGCCACAGCTGGGACGACATCACCATCAAGATGATCTGCGCGCGCGGCGACGTGGCACGCTCATCGCTTTATGCGCATTTTGACACCAAGCTCGACCTGCTCGACTTTGGCTTCTCCACGGTTCTGGGCGACCTGCGGCCATTGGCAGAAACCAACACCACCGCGTCCGGCACTTTTGTCACCACAGATTGGATGGTGGACCACATCCTGGGAAACCCCGGCTTCTTCATGCGTGTGTCGCGCAGCCAGTCTGACCTCGTGCTGTTTTCCCGCTTCACCAAAGCCCTCGAAGGTTTGCTGGCTCACGAACTCACCGCGAAGGGCATTACCGCAACGGCCACAACCGTGACCTTCTGCATCGGCGGCGCTTTTGCGATTGTGCGCGACCACATCGAAACCCGCGCAGCCACGGCTCCCACCACCCTCAAAGCCCGTCTCGCTGATCAGATCCGCAAGGCGTTGCCTTAACCCCGCCTTCTCCTTCCCCAAATATCCCGGGGGAGCGCTTGCCACCGCAAGCGCGGGGGCTGGCCCCCTCTTCCTTCCGCCAATCAGCAAAACAAGGCCGATGCCCAACCTGCCCCAGGGGAAACTCTTGACCTTTTGGTGCAAATAACGCCTAGCTGCGCCCCACCAGAACTTAGTGAGGCCCAGTATGTTTCAGCCTGCCATCACCGGCACCGGTGTTTTCACCCCAGAGCAGATCATCACCAATGACGAGCTTGTGGAGGCCTTTAATGCCTATGCTGACAAGATGAACGCCCAAAACGCCAAGGCCATTGCCGCCGGCGAGATGGCGCCGCTGCAACATTCCTCCAGTGAGTTCATTTTCAAAGCTTCCGGCATCGAGCAACGTCATGTGCTGGACAAGGAAGGCGTGCTGAATCCTGACGTGATGCACCCGCTGCTGCGCCAACGCAGCGACGATGAACCGGGCGTAATGACCGAAATGGCCCTGGATGCCTGTGGCAAAGCCCTGGCGCAGGCTGGCGTGGACGCGTACGAGATCGATCTGGTGATCTGTGCCGCCTCCAACATGGAGCGCGCCTATCCGGCTGTCGCGATTGAAATACAGAAAGAACTGGGCGCGGGCGGCTTTGCCTTTGACATGAACGTGGCCTGTTCTTCCGCCACCTTTGGCCTGCAAGCCGCCGCGGATATGATCCGCTCCGGCTCCGTGCGCAAAGCCATCGTCGTGAACCCGGAAATCTGCTCCGGCCACCTGGAATGGCGCGACCGCGACTGCCACTTCATCTTTGGCGACGTTTGCACTGCCACCGTGATCGAACGCTCCGAGGACGCCAAAGGCGCCTATTTCGAGATCATCTCGACCCGCTGCGCCACACAGTTCTCCAACAACATCCGCAACAACAACGGCTTCTTGCGCCGCTCCCGCCCAGATGGCGTGGTGGACCGCCGCGACATGCAGTTTATGCAAAACGGCCGCAAGGTCTTCAAAGAGGTGGTTCCAATGGTGTCTGCCCATATGCTGGCACATATCGAGGCCGAAAGCGTGGCACCAGACAACCTACGTCGTCTCTGGCTGCATCAGGCCAACAAGTCGATGAACGATTTTATTGGCAAAAAGGTCTTGGGCCGCACGCCGGAAGGTGATGAGCAGCCCAACATTCTGCAAGATTACGCCAACACCTCCTCCGCCGGCTCGATCATCGCTTTCTCGAAGTATTCGGCTGACTTAGAGCCCGGTGACCATGGCGTGATCTGCTCCTTTGGCGCGGGCTATTCCGTTGGCTCGGTGCTTGTGAAGCGCCAGTAACACGCCAACGATTCGAAATCTTCGGTATACTACGGTGCGCAGACTGCTATTTTTAACAGCCTGAGCGACAAAACCTATCACAATTGGTAGGTGTGGTAGCAATGGTTGCCGAGTTGTGAACAAGAGACAGTAAGACCAATTTGCGCTAGCATGGTCCTTGGAGGGAGCCGTTGTCTCGCCGTGATGCTTCCCCAGGCATTCTGAGACAATGGGTTCGTGAAGTGATAGTCTACTGATCCCCTTCCGCTCTGCGCTGTCCCGTGCGGAGGTTTATATGCACACCCGTGCACATTTTTCCCTATAGGTCTTTTTATGACGAGGGGTGGTCCGAGGATTTGGGCCACCCTATTTCGTTGCATTGCGCCGCCTATCGGTGCCAATACCGCGCCTTTGTGGTGGTGGGCACCCCCATTTCCACAAGGATACTGCCATCATCGTCACTCATCCGGTGCAACGGATCTTCCACCAGCCCGGCACTCATCGCCAGCGCCGCCAGATCTGCCCGATTGGACAGGCCAGTCTTGCTCAGAATGTTGTTCATCCGCTGGCGCACTGCAGACACGGACACCCCCAACCGCTCGGCAATCACCTTGTCCTGCAGGCCGCCGCCAATCATCTCCAACAACTCCCGCTGTTTGTCGGAGATCTTGTTCCGTTCCGTAAATTCCGCCGCAAAATGAGCCAGATAGGTCTGATGCCCCATCATCGCCACCGCCTGCAACACCCAGCCATGAGTCTGGATGATGTGCTTCATCTCCCGCTGGCTGTGATCGCCGCAAAAAGTGATCAACGCTGCCTGAGGGGGCGCGTGTGAGCGTAACGGGATGGAAAACCCTGCACGCATCCCGCGCCGCGCGGCTTCTTCCAGCACCTCATGGCGGGCTTGCGGCATGTGGTGGTATTCATCGAGAAACTCCACCCCCACCGCAATTGGCGTCAGGTGGTGCAGCGCGTGCATCCGGAAGTAGCTCCACTTGGCCACATCCGGATCTTTGTTAAAAGTGTTGAGCCAGGTGCTGTCATAAGACGTGCGGATGAACAGCGTCTTCTTCCAGTCCTCAAAATTGCTCGCGCTGATAAAATCGATGAAAGGCAGATTCAGCGTCCGCCCCACCTCGACAATCAGCGTCCAGACCTCCGCCGAGCTTTGCGTGGTTTCCAGATCCACCAGAAACCCTTGCAACAAGTCCGGAATGTGACGCTCCGCTTGTAGAAGCGGACGGCGCCCGGCGGGGTCGCGCATCGCTTAAACGGATTCCTCTTCGAGGTGCAGTTTCATATCCACAAGCACCTGCTGCAGCGCCACGGTCTCCCGCAACAGCCGCTTGGCTTCGGTCACGGTGATGATGCCGTCCTCGATGGATTGGTTATATTCCGCCATCAACATCGCAAACCGCTGGCTCAGCGCGATCACGTCAGAGTTGACCCCACCTTTGTCGTCAGAATTGCGCCGCCGCTTGTCATGGCTCAGCGAGTTGCCTTTCAACTCCGCCAGAGCAGCCGTCACATGCGGATAAGACGCCGCCTCTTCCAGCGCCGCCACCGCATCAATTGGCATAAACCGATCCGCATGTTCGTCGTGGCTGGAATAATACCGGCCCAGCGTGGCTTTGGATTTCCCGGTCAGCTCACAGGCCGCCTCGATTCCAACGTCTTTTACCAGGGCCTCGGAGTGTTTCTTTAAGTAGCTATCCACCACGCTCATATGTCTTCCCCAAACCGTTTACTCTTTAGACCTCCCCTCAGAAACGCGGTCTGACGCCTCTAAGGGGAAAGCGGCCAGTCTTTTCCCATACATCGCTTAACCCGAATTTGGCATTTGAGAAAGACCGGATGCATTACATCCGACTGTGAGTGAATCGGATATTGATCCGAAAGTATTAGTTTTCCGGCGGGTGGGCCGGACCCAAGGAAAACGGTGCGTGGTCTGTCACCCACATACCGTTGGCCATTAAGGCCACGCGACCCGGCCTCATCATCCCCATGGCAATGCCACGATGTGACGGGTCGCGTTTCACATTTAAAACGCGCGCAACGCGACACCAATACGACGCCTCAAATTTTCCACATCAATCTGCGCAACGTGTTCTTGATCCTAGCCACCAATGCGGCCTATCACGCCGCCATGGCCAAGCTCTACTTCAACTACTCCACGATGAACGCCGGCAAATCCACCGTGCTGCTGCAGGCGTCCCACAACTACCGCGAACGCGGCATGCAGACTTACCTGCTTACCGCGCAGCTAGATCACCGCGCCGGTGAAGGCCGCATCGCCTCCCGCATCGGCATTTCCGACAAGGCCGACACCTTTGATTCCGCCACCAACCTGATCGAGGTGCTCAAGAAACGTCTGGCCGCCGGACCCTTGGCCTGCGTCTTCATTGATGAGGCGCAATTCCTGAGCGAGGAGCAGGTCTGGCAACTGGCCCGCGCGGTGGACGACCTGAAGGTGCCGGTGATGTGCTACGGGCTGCGGGTAGATTTTCAGGGCAAACTCTTCCCAGGCTCCGCCGCACTTCTGGCGCTGGCAGACGAAATGCGCGAGGTCCGCACCATTTGTCATTGCGGCAAGAAAGCCACCATGGTCGTGCGCCAGGATGAGCACGGCAATGTGTTGCAGGAAGGGGCTCAGGTGCAAATCGGCGGCAATGAGAGCTACGTGTCCCTCTGCCGCCGCCATTGGCGCGCCGCCATGGGCGACACCGCCGAAGACTAGCGCCTGATTACACCAGATTGGGTGGTGTCTCGCCCTGTTCATAGGCCAGCAGGTTGTCCAGCGCCATTAGGCCCATCTGGGTGCGAATTTCCAAGGCTGCCGTGCCGAGATGCGGCAACAGCGTGACGTTGTCGAGCTTGCGCAACGCATCCGGCACGCGCGGCTCAAATTCATACACATCCAGACCGGCGCCACCAATTTCGTTGTTTTGCAACGCGGCCACCAAGGCGCTTTCTTTCACCACTTCCCCACGAGAGATGTTGATGAAATGCGCATGGCTCTGCATCGCGCCAAAGACCTCTGCGTTGAACAGATGCTGTGTTTCCGCACCGCCCGGCACCGCCGCCACCACAAAATCCACTTGCGCTGCCAACGCCGCCAAATCTTCAACCCGCTCTGCTTCGAATGGCAGGTCTTTCTCCGAGCGGTTCCAGTATTTCACCGCCATGCCAAAGCCATAGTGGCAGCGCTGCGCAATCGCCTGGCCAATGCGGCCCATGCCCGCAATGCCCACGGTTTTGCCACTCACATGCAGCCCCAACATCTGTGTGGGGTGCCAGCCTTTCCATTGGCCACTGCGCACCAACCGCTCGCCTTCGCCTGCACGCCGCGCGCTCATCAGGATCAGAGTCATCGCCACATCCGCCGTCGCATCGGTCACCGCGCCCGGCGTGTTGCTCACCAAGACATTGGCTTTGGCGGCCGCCTCCACATCGATGTGATTGTACCCCACGCCGAAATTCGCCAGCAGTTTGCAGCGTGGCGTTCCGACATCCGCAAACACCGGCGCATCAAACGCATCTCCCAGCGACGGCAGCACCATGTCGAAGTTGCGCAATGCGTCGCGCAGCTCGTCACTTTGCATCGGCATATTGTTGAGCCGCACCGTGGTCTGGAAGGTTCCGCGGGCTTTTTCCAGAACCGCATCGGGCAAAGGGCGAGTGATCAAAAGGCTTTTCAATGTAGGCGTCCTCCATTTGGGACCGGCCCGTCCGGGCCTATCAATGTGATGTCACCGGCGTAATCCGGCAGGCCCAGCACCAGCACCTCGGACATAAATTTTCCGATTTGACGCGGCGGGAAATTCACCACGGCCAGAACCTGCTTGCCCAGCAAAATATCTGGGTCGTAATGCGCGGTGATCTGCGCAGACGTCTTGCGCGTGCCCAACTCCTCGCCAAAATCAATCCAAAGTTTGATCGCAGGTTTGCGCGCCTCTGGGTAAGGCTCCGCCTGCACCACAGTGCCCACGCGCACGTCGACTTTCAGAAAGTCGTCAAAATCGATTTGATCAGCCATTGCCCAGCTCCCGGCTGCGCTCTGCGGCGGCGCCCACGGTTTTGATCATCAACGGCGGCAGGCCATCGGATGTGTCCATCAGCACCTCCAGGCCCGCCTGCGTGGTGCCATTGGGGCTGGTCACGTTCACCCGCAGCTGATCCGGCGTCTCCTCTGCCGTTTCAGCCAGCGCACCTGCGCCCGCGACCGTGGCTTTGGCCAGCGCCATGGACAACTCTGGCGACAACCCCTGCGCCTCGCCCGCCGCAGCCATACATTCGATCATGTGAAACACATACGCTGGCCCTGATCCGCTCAACCCCGTGACCGCATCCATCTGGCCTTCGTTCTCAAGCCGCACCACCTGCCCAACGGCCTTCAACAAGCCTTCGGAGGCGTCCAGTCCAGCGACACCCGCCGGGCCGTTGCCGACAATCGCGGTGATGCCCTTGCTCACCGCTGCTGGCGTGTTGGGCATGGCGCGCACAATCGGCGTCTGGTCGCCCAAAATCTGCTCATAGGTGGCGATGAAAACACCCGCCGCGACCGACACAAACAATGTCTCGCCGTTACCCATCGCCGCCAGAACCGGCAGCGCGTCCGCCATCATTTGAGGTTTCACCGCGATAATCACAATCGCCGGCGCCGCAGGCAAATCCGCGTTCACATGCACGCCGCTGCTCTGCACCCAATCGCTTGGAAACGGGTCCTGCACCCAAACGCTGCTTGCGGGCAATCCATCCGCCAGCCAGCCCTGCAGCATGGCCGATCCCATCTTGCCGCACCCCAGCAGAACCAGGCCCCGTTTGGCCACGTCGTTGATGTTCATGATTGCCCCCTCTGATCCTTTTGGGGGCAAGTGTTACGCCCGGCCGTAGGCCTCTGCAATGGCAACTTGCATTGCATCTTTCACACTTCTGTCCCCCCAGACCACAAGCTGGAACGCCGGGTAAAACCGCTCCGCATTCTGCAACGCGCCACGGATCAACGTGTCGATCTGCTCCGGGCTCGCCATCTGCCCGCCGCTCAGCACCAGGCCATAGCGGAAAATCATCAGCTGCTGCTTATGCCAGTATGTAAACGCCCCGGCCCAGCACTCGTCATTCACTGCGTTGAGCGTCTCATACAGCGCGGGCAGCTTGTCCTCTGGCGGCTCTGCTTCATAGGAACACACCAGTTTCAGCGTTTCGTCATAGGCGGACCAGGCCAGCGTTATGGAATAGGTCTTCCACTGGCCTTCCACCTCCATCGCAATTTGATCATCTGCGATGCGCTCGAAATTCCAGTGTCGCACTTCGGCGATGTGCTCGACGATGTCGATCGGATGCAAGTCTTCTTCGAGAAACTGCTCAGATAATGCCATGGCGCCACCTCGTTTTTGTATCGCGCCGAGGGAGTGGCAGCTCCCTAACGCTTGGTGCCTGCTCTAGGACCTGTGGATAACTTCACCGCCCTTACAAGATATGGTGCTGCGTCAGGTTGAGTGTGTAAAGCAAAATATCTGTGGATAACGCAATAAGTTGTGGATTAAACTGTGTTAAGCACAAGTCTTCGTCCTTTGGTCGCAGGCCCAAGGAGAGACTTGCTCTCCTCTCCCCCAATCCTATGATTTTGTCATGACCAACGTTTTTCCCTTCGCCCAAGTGGATGTGTTTTCCGAGCAAACCGGTTACGGCAACCCGCTCGCTGTGGTGGCCGATGCCGAGCGTCTGGACCAAAGCCAGATGGCGCAGCTGGCCCATTGGACCAATCTCAGCGAGACCTGTTTCCTGCTGCATCCCACCGACGACGGGGCCGACTACCGCGTGCGGATTTTCACCCCTTTGCAAGAGCTGCCATTTGCCGGCCACCCGACTTTGGGCGCCTGTCACGTCTGGCTGTCCCAAGGCGGCCAACCTCAGGGCGAAGACGTGGTGCAACAATGCGGCGCGGGGTTGATCCACATCCGCCGCAACAACGACCGGCTGTTCTTCTGCGCCCCACCTTTGCGACGCAGTGGGCCGCTGGACGCCGACATGATCAACCGCATCGCAGCCGCTCTCGGTTTACAGGACGCAGAAGTGGACGCTGGCGCTTGGGTCGACAATGGCCCTGGCTGGGCCGCGCTCCTGCTCAAAGACCGTCAGACCCTGTTGCAAGCCAAACCGGACTACGCCGCCCTGAAAGGCATGCGTATCGGCTTGGTCGCGCCAGTTGGGGAAGCCGGACACGGATTTGATTTCGAGGTCCGTGCTTTCTCGGCGGGTGGCTTTGAAGATCCGGTGACGGGCAGCCTCAACGCGGGCATTGCCCAGTGGCTACTGGCGGACGGCATCGCAACTGGTGACTACATCGCCGCGCAAGGCACGCTACTGGGCCGCAAAGGCCGCGTGCATGTGCTGCAAGATGGCGCGGACATCTGGGTCGGCGGCGCTGTGCAAGCCGGCATCACCGGCACCCTGACGCTCTAATCCCTGCGCCCCAAAACTAAAAAAGGCCAACCCAACGGTCAGCCTTTCTCACGTCATCCTATCAGCGTGATTTAACCCGCCTTGCCTTCCAGCGCCTCAATCCGCGCCTTCAGGGCTTCGTTCTCTTCGCGGGCTTTCTGCGCCATGGCGCGCACCGCATCAAACTCTTCGCGGGTGACAAAATCCCGATCCGCCAGCCAACGGTCCATCAACGACTTCATCGCGTTGTCGGCCTCGTCCTTGGCGCCCTGAGCAACACCCATGGCGTTGGTCATCAACTGAGACATGTCGTCCATGAATTTGTTCCGGGTTTGCATCGCACTCTCCGCTTATCTGATCCTGACTGCCTATATGGGCATCAACCCGCTCAGACACAAGGTTGACTTTGTCGCAACGGCAAGGCCACTTGTGGCGCAACCACACGCGGCCCAGACAGCGACGGAGCAGTCCCATTCAGTTCCCTAATATCTCCCCTGAAATCTTCTCCATCTCCCTGTTTGGCATGGAATTTGCCCTGCGCTGGTACGCGCTGGCCTACATCGTTGGTATCCTGATCGGCTGGCGCATTGTGGTGGCCACCGTGAACCGCCCTGCATTGTGGCCAAAAGACACCGCCCCCATCACCGCCCGCCAGATCGAAGACCTGCTCACCTGGGTTATTCTTGGCGTGATCGCCGGGGGCCGGTTGGGATATGTGCTGTTTTACAAACCCGCCTTCTACCTCGCCAATCCCGGCGACATCATCCGCATCTGGGATGGCGGCATGTCGTTTCACGGCGGCATGTTGGGCGTCATCGTGGCGGGCTGGCTCTATTGTCAGAAACATGACCTGATCAAATTACAAGTTGGCGATGCCATGGCACTTGGCGTCCCAATCGGCTTGTTCTTGGGCCGCATCGCCAACTTCATCAACGCCGAGCTTTGGGGCCTCCCAACTGACCTGCCGTGGGGTGTGATCTTCCCCGGCCATGCCGCACAAGACTGCGGCCAACTCGCCGCGCTTTGTGCCCGCCACCCATCACAGCTGTATGAAGCCCTGATGGAAGGCCTGATCCTCGGGGTGGTCATGCTCTACCTCGCTTACCGTCGTGGCGCATTGAAAGCCCCCGGCACCATCACCGGCACCTTCTTTGTGGGCTATGGCCTTGCGCGTTTCATTGTCGAATTCTTCCGCCAGCCGGACGCGCAGTTCATTTCTGAAGGCAACCCATTGGGCCTCGCGCTACAATTTGGCGGCTACGGTTTCACCATGGGCCAACTCTTGTCTCTGCCAATGATCGCCCTTGGCGCCTACCTGATCCTGCGCGCCAAACGCCAGCCATGAGCGATCTGACCCAACACTTGCTGGCGCGCATCGAGGCCCACGGACCGATGACCGTGGCCGACTTCATGAGCGAAGCCCTGCTGCATCCCACGCTAGGCTACTACACCACACGTGATCCGCTGGGGGCTGAGGGTGATTTCACCACCGCGCCAGAGATCAGCCAGATGTTTGGCGAGCTCATTGGTCTTGCCCTCGCGCAGGCGTGGCTCGATCAAGGCGCCCCTGCGCCCTTCACACTTGCCGAACTTGGCCCCGGGCGCGGCACGCTTATGGCCGACATCCTGCGCGCCACCCGCGCGGTGCCCGGCTTTCACGCCGCTGCACAGATCCACCTTGTCGAAGCCTCGCCCACCCTGCGCGCCAAACAACGCGAGATCATCGCCGCCGACCTCACGCACCACGACACCGTGGACACCCTGCCACAGCAGCCGCTCTTTCTTGTGGCCAACGAATTCTTCGACGCGCTACCCATCCGCCAATTCCAACGCGGCCCCACCGGTTGGCATGAGCGCCTGATCGCAATGCGCGACGGCAAGCTCTGCTTTGCCTTTGGGCCGGAATTACCGCAGCCAGCGCTCGAACACCGCCTTGCGGACACGACACAAGACATGATCGTCGAAACCTGCGTCCCGGCCTTTTCCGTCGCCAATGAAATTGGCGCCCGCATTCGTGATCATGGCGGGGCGGCGCTGCTAATCGACTACGGCGACTGGCGCTCAAAAGGCGACACCCTACAGGCCCTGCAAGGTCACGAATACGCCAACCCGCTCGCCACTCCCGGCGAAGCCGACATCACCGCGCATGTCGATTTTGAGGCTCTTGCCCAGGCCGCCCCCTGCGCCCACAGCAAGCTCACGCCGCAAGGCGTGTTTCTCGAAACCCTTGGCATCACCCCCCGCGCCCAGGCCTTGGCCTCCCGCCTCACGGGCGACGCCCTGCAATCCCACATCGCCGCCCATCGCCGCTTGACGCACCCCGAGGAAATGGGAAACCTGTTCAAAGTGCTCGCGCTCTTCCCGGAACACGGCACCCCTCCACCAGGATGCACCCTATGACGCTTGAGATACTGACCTCAGACTTGCTTGCCCCCGTGCGCCACGGGTTCTTCACCCGTCGCGGCGGCGCCTCGTCCGGCGTCTTTGCCGGATTGAACTGTGGCATCGGCAGCTCCGATCAGTCCGAGATTGTCACCATCAACCGTCAGCGTGTCGCCAGCGCCATGGATGTGGAGCTGTCCCACCTTGCCTCCGTGCACCAAGTGCACTCCGCGGATGTGGCCACAATCGCCGCACCGATCGAAGGCGAACGCCCGCGCGCCGACGCGATTGTCACCGCCACACCGGGTCTGGCCCTGTCGATTCTCACCGCTGATTGCCAGCCGGTGCTGTTTTCCGACGCCAACACCGGTGTGATTGGCGCCGCCCACGCCGGATGGCGCGGCGCGCTTGATGGCGTGCTCGACGCCACACTGGACGCCATGGAAGCCCTCGGCGCCTCTCGCGCCAACACCCACGCCGTCATCGGCCCCTGCATCAGCCAAGAGGCCTACGAAGTTGGCCCGGAGTTCCTCGATGCCTTCCTCACCGAAGACGCAACCAACAGCCGATTCTTCAAAGAGGGCGATGGCGACCGCAAACTCTTCGACTTGCCCGCCTACGGCCTGCATCGTTTACATGCTGCAAACATTGGCAAAGCCGAATGGACTCGCCATTGCACCTATTCTGACCCGCACAGATTCTTCTCGTACCGGCGCACAACCCACGCCAAAGAGGCCGACTACGGTCGCCTGATTGCCTCTATCTGTTTGTAAATAAATAGTTTCTGCGAATACCGCAGATTTGTCTCTCTATTTTCCTCAAATCTGACCAATCCTGCCGCATCTCTGCCCCATTTCAACACGAGACTGATCTCAAGTTGGAAACAATGGTCCACAAGAGACCAAGACATGCCAAGGAGAGCAGACATGAAAACCCAGAGCCGCTTCGTTAAGTCCGTAGTTGCAGCATCCCAAAAAGACGCGCCACAAATGCCATGGGCCCGTGGCACACGCCGCGCCGCTTTCATCGCCAAGCGCAAGGGCGTGACGCTGAAGCAAGCAGCTTAAGCACCCGCCTTACCTCGTATTTCCGCAAAGCATCTTGCAATTTGACAAGGTGCTTTTGCGTTTTTACCGCCGGCTTCATGTGCAATTTTTGAGCACCAGCGCGCGCCACACACCTCGAAACACCCACATTTTCGCAACCCCAACCCGCCGCATTGCTTAAATTCCTGAACCGTCTATAACGCGAGCCAAATTCTGATCTCAGAGGCGCATATGACGGACACACCTCAAGTCGGCATCATCATGGGCAGCCAGTCTGACTGGCCCACGATGAAAGAAGCAGCCACCATTCTGGAAGAGCTGGGCATTTCTTACGAAAAGAAGATTGTCTCCGCCCACCGCACCCCAGATCGCCTCTGGTCTTACGGCAAGGAAGCCGCTGGTCGTGGCCTACAGGTGATCATCGCAGGCGCTGGTGGCGCTGCGCACCTGCCCGGCATGATGGCCTCCAAAACCCGCGTGCCTGTTGTGGGCGTGCCGGTGCAAACCCGCGCACTGTCCGGTGTCGACAGCCTCTATTCCATCGTGCAAATGCCCAAGGGCTTCCCAGTTGCCACCATGGCCATTGGTGCCGCTGGTGCCGCCAATGCGGGCCTGATGGCCGCCGGCATTCTGGCGCTGCAAGACGCTGACCTGGCCGAACGTCTCGACGCCTGGCGCGACGCCCTCTCCGCCTCGATCCCGGATGAGCCACAAGATGACTAAGCCGCTCGTTCCCGGATCGACCATTGGCATCCTTGGCGGTGGCCAGCTTGGCCGCATGTTGTCGGTTGCGGCCTCCCGTCTGGGCTACAAAACCCACATCTTTGAGCCCGGCACCACCCCGCCTGCGGGTGAAGTGGCCAATGCCGTCACCACCGCGTCTTATGAGGACGCCGACGCCCTGCGGGCTTTTGCGGCTTCTGTGGATGTCATCACATATGAGTTTGAAAACATCCCCACCGCCGCACTGGACATTCTGGAAAGCCAGAAGCCTATTCGCCCCAACCGCGAAGCGCTGCGGGTGTCGCAAGACCGCCTGACGGAAAAAACCTTTCTGCAGGAGCTCGGCCTGAAAACCGCGCCATTTGCAGACGTCACCGACGCCGACGACATGACCAAAGCCGTTGCCGAGATCGGCGCGCCGTCGATTTTAAAAACCCGCCGCTTTGGCTATGACGGCAAGGGCCAAGCCCGCCTCAAAACCGCAGACGATGCAGACACCGCGCTGGCTGATATGGCTGGCGCGCCTGCCCTTCTGGAAGGCTTTGTCGACTTCTCCCACGAGGTCAGCGTGATTGCCGCGCGCGGTCTGGACGGTCAGGTTGCCTGTTTTGATCCCGGTGAAAACGTGCACAAAGACGGCATCCTTGCCACCACGACTGTGCCTGCCCGCTTGTCGGCCGGTCAACGCATGGACGCCGTCCTGCTCGCCGCCAACATCCTGAACAAACTGGAGTATGTCGGCGTCATGGGCGTGGAGCTTTTTGTTACCAAAGACGGCCTCATCGTGAACGAAGTCGCCCCGCGGGTGCACAACTCCGGCCACTGGACCCAAAACGGCTGCGCGGTGGATCAGTTTGAGCAACACATCCGCGCTGTCACCGGCCTGCCGCTGGGCGATGGCCAACGGCATAGCGATGTGGTCATGGAAAACCTGATTGGTGACGACATGGACCAACTGCCCGCGCTGCTGCAAGAGCGCGACACCGCCGTACATCTCTATGGCAAAGCGGAAACCAAAGCGGGCCGCAAAATGGGCCACGTCAACCGCATCAAACGCGGCGACTAACTGGTTACATCCAGCAAAAACCGGCGGAAGGTCTGCCCGCCATAGCGGACCTCCCCCTCCTCCTTTGCGCCCATCCGCGCCAAAGCTTTCACCGACCGTCGGGTTGGGGCCAACAAAAACTGCACCGTTTCAATTCGTGCATCCCCCCGCGCAAATTCAAGCGCTTGCCGCGTGATCGCCAATCCTTGCCCAAAGGCCGCAGGCACAAGAACCAGCCCAAAGTCCCAGACGTCCCCCTCTTTCTCAAAGCCGCCCCAGCCGCGAAAGACATCCCCTTGCCAAATCGCCCAATGGCCCAGCCCATCCTGCGCCCAGCGCTGCGCCTTGGCCTTCAAAAAGCCTTCCACGTCAAACACGCCATCCAAAAGCGGCAAATGCTCCGCCACCCGCGCATCCGCCATCTGCGCCACCAAAACCTCCCGCGGAACCGCCTGCAAATCCCCAAACTCAAAATATTGCACGGGTCTGCACCTTCTCATTCAAAAAAGTATCCTGGGGAGTCACCGCCCCGCGGTGACGGGGCAAAGCCCCTCTATCCCATAAACCGCGCGGCCACTTCGCCGGCCATAAAGCTCACCTGTCCGCCCACCAACGTGGCCCCAATCCGGCCACTCTCCGCGTCCACAATCACCAGATCCGCGCGTTTGCCGGCTTCCAACGTGCCGCGATCTTTCAGTCCCAACACCTCTGCAGGCTTGGCCGACACCAAGGCCCAAGCCTCGGCAAACTCACAGACACCATCCTCCACCAGCCGCAGCACCGCCTGTCGGGGCGCGGGATAGTGGTAGTCAGACGCCAAGCCATCCACCAGGCCCGCCGCAACCATCTCCGCCGCCGAGACTTTGCCGGAATGGCTGCCGCCACGCACCACATTGGGCGCCCCCATCACCACCGGATCACCTGCTTCTTTGGCCGCCTCCGCCGCCTCCATGGTCTCTGGAAACTCGCTGATCGACAGTCCACATCCGCGCCAAGTCTCCCGCGTCGCAGCACTGTCGTCATCATGACTGCCCAGCTTCACGCCTGTCTCCGCTAACCGCGCCGCCAGCCGCGCCACGACTTCCGGCACCGACTCCGTCACCGCATGCAACGCCTGCAACAGCGCCAGATGGGCCTCCGGACTGCGCCCACTTTTGAGCGCTTGCCCAGTCAAGCGCGGCGGTTTCTTTCGCTTGGCCAAGGCCGCATGCGGCAGGTGATCGTTGAACACCACATAAGGCACGTCGAACTCCGTCACCGCCGCCTCAAACGCGGTGTAGTCTTCCAACAGATGGCTCTCAAACCGCAGCTGCACCAACATCTCCGTGCGCAGCCCTTCTGTGGCCGACAATGCCTCCAAAAACCGCCGCGCAAAATCTGGCGAGCGCATCCCACCTTCCCAGCTCCAGAATTGCGCCAACACCGCTGTGGTGATCCCATTGGCCGCCAGTTCGGCATCCACCGACACCAACCCATCGCCAAGGTTTTTCATCGCGCCACGGCGCGGCGCCAAATGCCGCTCAAACCCGTCGCCATGCAAATCAACGATGCCCGGCAAAATCTGATACCCGCGCAGATCCACTTGCCGCGCGCCCTCCGCCTCCCCGATCGTGCCAGACACAATCCCAAGCGGCTCTTGTACAAACCCCTCCGGGCGCAGCACCTCTGCGCCGTGCAGCAGCAGGTCCGTCATTGGTTCTCCGCTCCGCTTTGACCCGAAGCGCTCGGCCCGACAATTTCACTCCAGATCCGGTCCCAAAGATCGTCTTCTTTCTCGGCTTCCGGATCGCCATCCACATCCACAATCCGCTGCAATTCCCGCAGGGTGGCATCCGCATCGCCCCACTCCAGATCATGGTCAAAGGCACCGTTTTCCAAAAACTCGCGCACCTGCACAATCACCATCGGATTGTTCATCATAAACGTATGGGTCACCGGCAGCACAATGTGGTCCGCCATGCCCTCCACCTCGGTGCTCTCCACCGAAACCTTGCCGTCATCCGGCCCGGCAATCAGGCTGCTGTAATAGGGGTTGAGCGACTTGTCACCGGCAATCACACCCAGCTCAAAATCCACCGGCGGCAGGTTGGCGGGCAGCCCATCCGTGCCAAGCTGCATCCCCGCCGGGCCATTGAGCCAGACAAACGGTTCTAGATAGCTGAACTCATCCACCAGTTCAGAGCCCTTGTTGGGCGGCCCCAACATCACCACGCGGCCAAGCTCCGGCGGACGGTGGTTTTCAAACCACACGCGGGTCAGAATACCGCCCATCGAGTGGGTGACAAAATGCACTTTCTTCCAACCACATTGCGCCACCGCCTTGGGCAAGGTCATATCCGCCAGCGCTTCGATTTCTTTCTCGGTGGAGGGATAGCCCAGCCGCACCACTTTGTAGCCATAGCGCTCCAGCGCCAGCTCCATCAGAACAAAGGAGCTCTCAGAACGGGCCAATCCGTGCAGCAGGATCACACATTCCTGCGGCGCGGCCTCTGCCTCCGCCGTTTTCTGCTCTGCCAAACTCTGCGTGCCCAGCCCCAAAGCCAGCACCGCCGCCATTTTCAAAAATCGAACCATAGACTTGAGATAGGCCCTAAGCGGGGCCTACAAAAGCAAAAACCTTACGGAAAGCGCCCCAATGGCAACCCTTCGCCCACCAAAGTCGCACCCATTGCGCCTCGCCGCCCGCGCCGTGATCCTGCACGAGGACCGCCTCTTGCTGGTCAACGCCTACCCCGATCACAAAGGCGCACTCTGGTGTGCGCCCGGCGGCGGTGTCGAAAAACACAGCAGCCTGGCCGACAATCTGATCCGCGAAGTGCATGAGGAATGTGGTCTCTCGGTCTCCGTTGGCGCGCCCTGCCTGATCAACGAGTTCCACGATGCGGAGAGCGATTTTCATCAAGTAGACTTGTTCTTCCGCTGCACCATTACAGGTGGTTCACTCGACGAAAGCTGGCAGGACCCGGAAAACATCGTCTCCAAACGCCGCTTCTTTTCTCGCGCAGAAATGGACCAGATCTCCTACCGCCCGCTCAGCCTCCCGGATGTGGCTTGGGGTGATGGCGTGCACTACGACGCGCTGGAACCGTTGTTGAAGTTCTGAAACGTAGGCCAGTGCCTGCCTGGGTGGGCGCGAATGCGCCTGCCAAGGGGGCAGGCAGGCGCAGGCCGAGCCGCTGCGCGCCCCGGCAGAATGCCTCATGCCTTACGCATCGACACCAGCACACCGCCAATCACCAGCACCGCCGCGCCCACAAAGCGCAATGTCAGTGGCTCGTTCAAAAACGCCATACCGCCGGCCATAGCGATCACCGGCACCGACAATTGCGCCACCGCCGCGCGACTTGCGCCCAAGCCTGGCAAAATCGCATACCAGAGCGCATAGCCCAGCCCCGAGGTCACCACGCCAGACACCACGGCCAGCACCACGCCCGCCGCAGGCATTTCCATATCCATGCCCAGAACAGCGCCCAGCGCCAAAGCCACCGGGGCCGCCAAAATGAAATTCATCGCCGTGGCCTGCGTCGCGTCCACCTCTTTGCGCCCTTGCAGCGAATAGATGCCCCAGCCAAGCCCCGCGCCCGCCATCATCGCCACATGCGCCGCCGAAATCGCGGGGCCACCGGTCGGCGCCAAAAGCCAGACCAACCCGCCCAGCGCCAAACCTGCGCCCAACCAGCGTGTCATTGGCACCGCTTCACGCGTCACCACCGCGCCGCCAAACATGGTGATCTGCACCACGCCAAACAGCACCAAAGCGCCCAAACCGGCATCCAGACCGCGATACGCCAGAGAAAAGCCAAAGATATAGGCCAGCAACCCCGCCACAGCGACACCGCGCCCCACGCCGCCCAGCGCAAAGCCACGCTTTTGCCAAGCCACCAGCACCGCCAAGGCCAGCGCCCCGCTGACAAGACGCACCACGCCAAAATCCACCGCCTCCATGCCGGCGCCACTCACAGCAGCGCGGTTGAGCACAGAGTTCGCGGCAAAAGCCGTCATCGTCACAGCGGTCAGAAGAAACAATTTCATGAGGCCCTAGGTGACACGTGTGACCCGGCGGAGCAAGCAAGCCGGGTCACACGCTTGCCCCGCCACAGAAGGACCAAACTCTAAGGCGGGGACGGAAGGCCAATCAGGGAAACAGCACCCATTTTCCGGGCACCATGGAAAGCGAACCACAGTGCGGGGGTTTGGGGGAGCCGGAAAGCTGCGCTATTTTTGACTGGCCAAAACTTGTTGCGCAAAGCCGCGATCCCGCGCCTTGTCGCTTAACCAGATCGCCATGTAGCGATCCCGAATACCATTGTGCCGCAACGTGCAGGTGCTCTTACCATTGACCCAGAACTTCAACGCATTGCCGCCATTGGGCGAGGCCACAATCCGGTCACCCGGCTGAATATCACGGTAGCAAGAGGTCAATTTCTGCTGGATTTGCCCATGGTCGGATTTCTTGCCTTCAATCCGCGCCATTTCATCCATGCTGGCTTTGAGCAGGATCTTACGCTTGATCTTGCGGGCGTACTCAATCTCCAACGCATAAGACCCGTTGCGGTCAAACCCCTGTCCTTGCGGTGCAAACATCTGCGCGTCATAGACCTTGAAGCCCAGCCACCGGAACTGTCCCGTGCCAAGTTCCTGTGGCTGCCCCAGAAGGCTGCGCACCTCCGGCGCTGGGGTCGCGGAATTGGCGGAGGCGTCTGCCGCCCAGCCCAGCATCACCGCGCCGCTCAAAAGCGCCATCAATACACGTTCCCGAAGTGGCAATCGCATGTGCATCCGCCTTGCGCCTCCCGTCGCTTGTCAGGCTGGTTTGCAAACGGTTACGCAGCAAAACGGCGCGCAGATCACTCCGCACGCCGTTCCTGAACGTTCACAAGCCTGTGATGGGCGCCTAGCGCCGCCCCTTGCGCCCTTTGTGCGCCTTGGTCACGGTTTTGATCATCTTGCCGAAGTTCTTGTCATAGGCCCGCTTTTCCGCCAGCGAAGCGGTGTTGTGCCGCTCTTCCGCTTCCAGCTTGCGCCAGCGCTCCAACCGCTCCGGATCAAGCGTGCCAGCGTCAATTGCCGCCCGCACCGCACAGCCCGGCTCACTTTCATGGGCACAGTCACGGAACTTGCACTGCGTCGCTAACTCGACCACATCGGCAAACAGATCCGCCAAGCCGTCACCCGCGTCGGCAAGTTGCAACTCCCGCATACCTGGCGTGTCCAGAATGGCCAGTCCCGTGTCCGTGAAATGCAACTGCCGGCTGGTCGTGGTGTGCCGCCCCCGGCTGTCATCCTCGCGGATCGCGCCGGTTTCGGCTTGCTCCGTGCCAAACAGTGCATTCACCAGCGTGGATTTGCCCACACCAGAGGTGCCGAGAAAGGCAATCGTCTGCCCCGGCTTGCTCCAGTCCGCCAGCTTCGCCGCCGGTTCCTCGCTTTTGGCATTCAAAAGCACCACCGGCACGCGGTCGGAAATCGCCTGCGCCTGCTCGACAAACGGCGCGGTGTCCTCACACAGATCCGCTTTGGTCAACACAATCACCGGCGTCACATCGGCCTCAAAGGCCAGCGCCAGAAACCGCTCGAGCCGCGCCACGTTGAAGTCGTTGTTGCAACTGGTGACCACAAAGGCCGTGTCCACATTGGCGGCAATCATCTGAATGCTGCGGTCATGCCCGGCGGCGCGGCGCTTAAACAGGCTTTTGCGGTCCAGCACTTCGCTGTGGCTTGGTAGCTCGGTATTATAAAGCAGCCAATCGCCCACCGTGGCTTCCGGCCCCGGCGGCACCAAGGCATCAATGCCATCGCCGCGCACCCGCAAGCCATTGCGATGCACTTCCACCACCCGCACCGGCGGTGTGGCTTCCAGAATGTCCAGATCGGTTTGCTGGGCAAAAAACGATTGCCAGCCCAGAATATCCAACGGTGACCGCTTTGGCGGGTCCGCTTTGGCCGCACCGCTGGTTGGTAAAAATTGGGAATAGTCCCGTGTCATTGTTGAGAGTCTCTCATGGAGCGGTCGCGCCACATCTGGCCACACCGCAAGGTATCAGAAAATGGGAAAGGCACAAAAGCACAGCCCTGCGCCAAGGCGCCGGTCTCACTGTCTCTGTTGTGCACCGGGTGGGCATCGTGCCACCCGCCATGATCAGGCATCCAGTTTCTGGCCCATAAAACCTCCATCAAAGCTGGGATGGATATAGTCCGCCCTCAGCTGCGCAACAACCCGCCCGCTTAGGACGCCCGGCGGGTGATGAAATCCTGCAGCATCTCAATCAGCATCGGCGCTTGCTTTGGCGTGATCACATGCCCCATGCCCTCGATCAGATGGTGGTCACAGTTCGGGATTAATCCCGCAATCTCCGCCCCTGCTTCCGGCGGGATCAACGTATCTTCTTCGCCGTGAATGACCTGACACGGCAGCGCCACCTGTGTCAGGTCTTGCCGCCGATCCGTGGATGCTATGACGGCCAGCACCTGCCGGTTGATGCCTTCGGGATCAAAGGCCCGATCATAAGCCTGCGCCGCCTGCGCCGCGACCTCTTGTTGGGTCATCGGAAAGGCCGGGCTGCCCCAATTGATATACTCGGCAATGCAACTCTTGATATAGGTCTCCCGATCCACATGCCGCGCCAACAAGGTCGCCAGCCATTCTGCGTTCCCGCCCCGCTCCGCAAACGGCCGCGCGGTGGCCATCACGATGGTTCCACTCAACAGGCGCTCCGCATGATCCATACACAGAAGCTGCGTAATCGCGCCGCCCATGGACATGCCAAACACATGCGCCTTCTCAAGGCCCAGCGCATCCATCACACCCACCACGTCCTTCGCCATATCGTTTAGCCGGTAGGCCGCAGGCGTCGGTGCCCCGGCTAAAGCCGCCGCCGTGATCTCATCCGCATCGCTGGCCACGCCGGCTTTCGAACAGCGCTGCGACAAGCCGACATCGCGGTTGTCAAACAGCACCACCCGAAAGCCCGCCCTTGCAAGCCCTTCGAAAAACTCCACAGGCCAATGGATCAGTTGCGACCCCAGCCCGCGAATGAGCACCAACGGCACGCCATCCTCAGACCCATAGGTCTGCACCTCAATCTGAATGCCATTAGCGGTGATCTGCATGTCGCGCCCCTTATCACAATGCACGCAAACACTACTTGACCCGCACGCAATGTAAATCACCGGCGGCGCCCCGTGACCGGTGAACAAGGCATTCGACACGGCGCGCTGGTCAAACCAGCGCCCTTTCATGCGTTCCGGGCAAGTCTGATAGCACAATCCGGCTGTCCTATGGATGTGCACGCACCTCTGGCTCTACTTGGATTTACTTGCCCGTTTGCTGGCCGCCCCTTCCTTCGCCTTTTCAAGACTATCTGCAATGGATTCGGGGAGAACAATCTGATTTCGGCCCTGTTCCTTGGCCAAATACAAACATTCATCCGCAGCCCGCAGTAGGGTGATCACTTCGCTGCCCGCATCCGGGAACGTGGCAATGCCCCCCGAAATCGTGATGCGCGGCAATATTTCACGACCATATGGCACGCGATGTTCAGAGATCGCGGCACGGAACTCTTCCGCTAGGTCGGCGGCTGCGTCTGTTGAGTGCCCGGGACAAAGAACGACAAACTCTTCCCCGCCAATGCGACACGGATAGCAATCGTCCGGAAAAGTGCGCTTCATGACTTCGCCCACTTCCCGGAGCACAATGTCTCCCGCATCATGCCCATGATGATCGTTGAACTTTTTGAAATGGTCGACATCCAATGAAATAATGGAGACCGGTGCATTGTCACGACGTGCGCGATTGAACTCACGCAGAGCCGCTTCAAGAAACCATCGACGGTTCCAAAGCGAGGTGAGCGGATCTCGCGTGGATTGATCTTGCAGTTCCTGGCGCAACTGCACATTGGCAACAGACAAACTGATCTGTTCAGCGCAGACCAGCGCCAAATCACGTCTGCCAGTTAAAAACCCCTCCAGTTCAATCTTGTCGACATCGGCAATACGCATGTTTCGAAAGCACAAATGCAACAGACCGATGGTTTCGCCATGCGCCATAATCGGCAAACAAAAGCTCGGATGTTCATCGTTTTGGTTGTGATCACAGGCAAACTGAATGTCCGCGGAGCCGTAGACATAGGGCCTGCCACGGCGCAAGCCCCAGCAGCTGTCTGGCGCGATATGTAGGTGTTCTGGTTTTGCGTGTCCCCAATGTGCGATCAAATCCAAGGTGTCGCGCGAATTGGAGTATACGTACAACTCACCATCTGCCTCAGGGAAAATCTGACGCATAGAGGCTTCCACAACCCGCAGCAGCTCGGGCAGCGACTTCGCTGAGTAAAGCCACTCACTGGTCTGTGCGACCAGTTTGCGTTCAACCTCACGCTGCACCTCCGCGTTGATGACCGCGGCGCTACTGATCTCAAGCTCTTTGCGTTCCGTGATATCTCGTTCGGTCTCAACAAAATGTGTGTGCCGCCCATCCGCGTCAAAGACAGGGTTTATGCGCAACTCAAACCAAAAGGGACGACCGTCTTTGGTGTACTGAAGAATCTCAGTGCGAAACTGTTGGCGATCCTTCCGGGCCTGCTGAATCTCCTGCATGGTCGCCCGACAGGTCTCTGTCCCTTTCAACAACTGGCAGGGCAACTCGCCCTTTGCATCTTTCAGCGTGTACCCGGTTGTGCGGGTGAAGGCCTCATTGACCCATTCTGTGCACCCACTTGGGTCCGTTATCACAATGCTGTCGGCACAGTATTCGCTCGCCAGTCGCGCATATACGTTATCCCCGACACCTTTTTCGAAGCCGTCTTTCATCCACTCACCTCAAAGCCTTGGCGTACCCCTACGCCGGTTACGCACTCAAAACCCCAGCCCTGTTTCGGTGCGCACAGACCACAAACTGCGACAAAGGCGTTAACATTTGGTGTTGCCAATGCGGCACGACGACATGTCGTGTTTTCCGCGCACAGTCTTTCGAACCGTCCCATATTGCGCGCCACCACTTAGAAGAGGCCACTTCTTCACAAAAAATCTCGCGCAACGCCGTTGACTCCCCTTCGCACTCTCCCTAACTCTTTCGCCGTTAGCACTCGCCGACAGGGAGTGATAACGGCTCCGCTGAGGGAGTCAGGGAGACAACTCTAGTTAGGGAAACCTAGTCATGGCTTTTACACCTTTGCATGACCGCGTGCTCGTACGCCGCGTTGAAAGCGACGAGAAAACTGCTGGCGGTCTGATCATTCCAGACAGCGCCAAAGAAAAACCAGCCGAAGGCGAAGTAGTATCCGTAGGCGCAGGCCTGCGTGACGACGCTGGCAAGCGCGTCGAGCTCGACGTCAAAGCAGGCGACAAAGTCCTGTTCGGCAAATGGTCCGGCACCGAGATCACCGTGGACGGTGAAGAGCTGCTGATCATGAAAGAATCCGACATCATGGGCATTCTTGCCTAATCGTCTGACCGACATTTACGAATTTAGGAGCCAATAAGATGGCAAAAGACGTCAAATTTGACACCGATGCCCGCAACGCAATGCTGCGCGGCGTAAACGTTCTCGCAGACGCGGTGAAAGTGACCCTGGGCCCAAAAGGCCGTAACGTTGTTCTGGAGAAATCCTTCGGCGCACCACGCATCACCAAAGACGGTGTGTCCGTGGCCAAAGAGATCGAGCTGGAAGACAAGTTCGAGAACATGGGCGCACAGATGGTGAAGGAAGTTGCTTCCCGCACCAACGACGAAGCCGGCGACGGCACCACCACCGCGACCGTTCTGGCGCAGGCGATTGTTAAAGAAGGCCTGAAGCAGGTTGCAGCTGGCCTGAACCCAATGGACCTGAAGCGCGGCATCGACCTGGCAACTGCCAAAGTTGTTGAAGGCATCGTAGCCTCGTCCCGCGAAGTAAAAGACTCCGACGAAGTTGCACAGGTTGGCACCATCTCCGCCAACGGCGAAGCCGACATCGGCCAGCAGATCGCAGACGCGATGCAGAAGGTTGGCAACGAGGGCGTGATCACCGTTGAGGAAAACAAAGGTCTGGAAACCGAGACCGATGTTGTTGAGGGCATGCAGTTCGACCGCGGCTACCTCTCCCCTTACTTCGTGACCAACGCAGACAAAATGATCGCTGATCTGGACGACTGCATGGTGCTGCTGCACGAGAAGAAACTGTCTTCCCTGCAGTCCATGGTTCCACTGCTCGAGCAGGTGATCCAGTCCCAGAAGCCTCTGCTGATCATCGCTGAAGATGTTGAAGGCGAAGCGCTGGCAACTCTGGTTGTGAACAAACTGCGCGGCGGCCTGAAAGTTGCTGCTGTTAAGGCACCTGGATTCGGCGATCGCCGCAAAGCCATGCTGCAGGACATCGCGATCCTGACCGGTGGTCAGGTTATCTCTGAAGATCTGGGCATGAAGCTCGAGAACGTCACCATGGACATGCTCGGCACCGCCAAGAAAATCGAGATCACCAAAGACGAAACCACCATCGTTGACGGTGCAGGCGAGAAAGCCGAAATCGAAGCACGTGTGGCTCAGATCCGCACTCAGATCGAAGAAACCTCTTCCGACTACGACCGTGAGAAGCTGCAAGAGCGCGTTGCCAAACTGGCAGGCGGTGTTGCTGTGATCCGCGTTGGCGGCATGACCGAAGTGGAAGTGAAAGAGCGCAAAGACCGCGTTGATGACGCCCTGAACGCGACCCGCGCGGCCGTACAGGAAGGCGTGATCGTCGGTGGTGGTGTTGCTCTGGTTCAGGCTGGTAAAGCTCTGGAAGGTCTGGAAGGCGCAAACGCTGACCAGAACGCCGGTATCACCATCGTGAAGAAAGCCATCGAAGCGCCTCTGCGTCAGATCGCTGAGAACGCCGGTGTCGACGGTGCAGTTGTTGCGGGCAAGATCCGTGAATCTGCTGACACTTCCTTCGGCTTCAACGCTCAAACCGAAGAATATGGCGACATGTTCTCCTTCGGTGTGATCGACCCAGCCAAAGTAACCCGCACCGCTCTGGAAGACGCAGCCTCTGTTGCAGGCCTGCTGATCACCACCGAAGCGATGGTTGCTGACAAGCCAGCCAAAGACGGCGGTGCGCCTGCAATGCCTGACATGGGCGGCATGGGCGGCATGGGCGGCATGATGTAATCACAACTCCCGTCAGGGATTGTGATGCGACAGTGCCTTGGCCTCCGTGCCAAGGTCACGAAAGCCTCCGCCAGACAAGTTTAAAGGGTCGCCTCCGGGCGGCTCTTTTCTTTACAAACAACAGCACGCCTATCGACCGCGCGGCCTCAGCTCCTGAGCTTGTCCGCCAACTGTTTTAGAACCGCCGCGCCCTCGTGGCATTGGGAAATCAGGCAAGGATCATCCCATTCGTTGTAGAACAGGAACTTCAGCCCACCGAAGGTCACGTCATCGTGCATGATGTGCGGCATTGAAATCAGGTCGCCAAAAGAGTTCTGAATTTCTGCCTGCAATCGCGGAATATCGCTTTCTGCAAATTCCAACGAGAGATTGCCTGTGTCGAGTGTGAGGATGCTGAACGCCATGCCGGAAGACTAAGCCCACATCGAAAACGGCTGTCCACAACAATCCGCAATTACACCGCCCGGCTCCGCCGGGCAGCCCCCGACCGCCCCCATGGGCGGGGGCTTTACCCCCACCCGCGGCCTGGCGCTGCCCTACTTTCTAACCAGCCCCGTCAAGCTGCTCCATCCACGCAACCTCATATATCCGTTTGCACCACCCTGTGGTGCACTTGGCCGGTAGCCCGGCGGATCTCGGTGCTCATCCAAGGCGGCATCCCTATGCGGCCACCAGTCGTTGCGCCCGGAGGCGCAGCGGCGCAACTCGTTGTACGGATCATGCGGCAGAACAAACTCCCGGGATGCCATCCGGTAAGTCCGCCCCAAATCATCTGTCACGCGCACCACACACAAAAGCTCTCGCACCGACACAGAGGTGACCGCAACACCGCCTCGCGCGCACCAATCCGCCGGCGTTTTGCGCGCCACCAACTGACTCTTAAACACAAGCTGATAGGCCCGTTGCGCTCGTGCAAAACGCGACGTATCGCTGATGTCAAAGGGTGCACAAAAATCAAACCACAAGCTGCGGGACGCCGACTTACGTACTGAATATTGGTATTGACCCAAGGCCCAATACCCATCCAAATCTTTATTTCTGCTTACAAAAAAGCCAAGGAAGCTATTGCATACCCCATGGAACTCGCGCCGACGTGCCATGTCTTAGTCCTTTCGCCACATACGGCAAAGACCTGACTTTGCCCCGGCGAAGGATTTCGCAGGAGACCTGCCTATTTTGTTGAGAGGCGCCTGTCAACAAATTCGGCTTGGCTCAATACTGGCCATTGACCTTTAGTAAACGCTCCACCGTCTCCCCCCCCCGGGGTACCCCTACTTTCACACCAAACAATTTCCACAACTCCGTTCCCTCACGCTAAGCTCTGCACATTCAAACCAGTTCAAAGGCCCATCATGTTCAAACACCTCGCTCTCGCCGCCACAATCGCTGCAACACTCGGGTCCGCCGGTCCCGCTTCCGCAGGCACCGAAGACTTCATCGGCGAAATCATGATGTTTGGCGGCACTTTCTGCCCACGCGGCTTTGTGAAAGCCAATGGAGACCTCTACCCCATTGTCGAGAACCAGGCGCTGTTCAGCCTGTACGGCACCATCCACGGCGGCGACGGCCGCACCACTTTCGGCATGCCTGATCTGATGAAGTATGCGCCTGAAGGCATTCTCTACTGCGTTGCAGAAGTCGGCATCTTCCCTTCCCGCAACTAACCTAGCGCAGTGAGGTGGCCCGGGGGGCATCTCACTGCCGCTCAAATAAACGCCGAAAAACGCTCTGCCCCGGCTTTCAACCGCCCGGTCTCATCAAAATCACTATCCGCGTTAAACCGCATCAGCGCCCGCTCGTCCAAGCCTGCCACAAGTCCCGCCTGCCCATCCAGCACGCCCGCCAGCCGCGCCTGCAATGCCGCTTCCTCAGCACCCTCAAAATACCCGTGCACACCATGCACGACCTCAGGCTCATAAACGTCAAACCCCAGATACCGCAGCGTATAGGCCGACGGCCACAACAGCAGGCGCACATCCCCCTCTTTGCCCCCCGGTCCACACTCAGCCGCGCTTGCTCCGGTGGTCACACAAAACAGCGCCCGCTTGCCGCGACAGCGCCCCCTGTCAAACCGCTCCTCCACCGTGTGCAAATCACCATGCACCAGCGCGCGGTCAAACCAGCCTTTCAAAACGGCGGGCGGCGCAAACCACCACAGCGGGAAGTGAAAGATGATCTGATCGGCCTGCCGGATCTTTTCCGCCTCTGCCACCATATCCACCGGCACCCTGCCCGCGGCCACCGCCGCCTCATGCGCTTTGAGCGGATCAAACGACCCGGCCTCAGGCTGCCCAAAATGGCGCGGCCCTTCGACGGCCTCAAACTGATGCGCGGAAAGATCACTCCACAGCACCTCATGCCCCGCCGCTGCGCAAGCGGCTGCCGAGGCCTCCGCCCAGGCACCGGTAAAAGACAGTCGGCTGGGGTGGGCCAAAACGATGAGTGTGGTGGTCATGGGCTGTCCTTCAAAGTGGTCCCAATCCGCCTACACCCGTTGCGCCAATATGCGCAACACCGCGCGGTGCATGAACACTCAAAGCCGCCTCTCTACGCCCAAAAACGCACCTCCGCAAAACAGTCGTGATACCGACAAAATACCGACGTGGTTTTTGTCCCGAAACGACTCGGTTAATCCCCACCCTGCGCCAAGGCCGTCACCCCGGCCTCGCTCAGCATGTAGACGCCTTTGTCGACCTTCTCAAACCAGCCATAGTGGTTGTCGCGCATCATCGTCGTGGCCTTTTCCACGCCGGTTCCCTGCGCCACGTCGCGCCCTCTGGACGCGCCATTTTCATTGAGAAATACCGCACATTTCTCGGCGTCCTGCCGGTACACCGTGACCTTCTCCCCGCGCATCCCGCCAGTGTTCGGATCGCCTTCAAGACGGGAAAAAGCTTTCAAAAGCCGCGCCTTACGCACCTTCGACTTGCGCGGCTGAAATGGCACCGGGTCGCAATGCACCTCCACCGCGCCATCTTTGGGTCGCACTGACAGCACCCCAAGCCTCAGCCGTTTGCACAGGCCGATATTGCCGGAAAACGCCTTCCACCCCGCGCGCCCTTTCCAACGCGGCACAGCCACATAAACCGCGTCCGTCACCGCCTGACGCGCCACCGCCTGTTGCAGCAACACGAGGGAGAAAGAGGTCTTTAACTCAATGATGACAGGCTCTTCGCCGGCTTTCACCGCCACCACATCCGCCGCGCCAACTTCGGCTTTCACCTCAAAGCCCCGCGCCTCAAGCCACGCCTTCACCGGCGCATAAAGATCGGTTTCTGCCATCTTGCCCATGCCCTTTGGTAACGCCAAACCGGTGCGTTGCCCACATCATTTGCTACGCCTTAGGCATTCGCCCTTGAGCCTTCCAATTGCCCTGCTACCTTGGCGCAAATGTCACCTGCGAGGCCCCGATGCGTTTCCTGACCACCCTATTGTTTCTAATCAGCTTTTCCAGCATCGCTGCGGCCAATTGCGCGGGGCCAAACGTTTACCCATCCTTGCCCGAAAGCGAACGCCAAGCGCTGGAAGCCAATGCCGCAGAAGTCCCCTTTTCTGAGGGCCTGCTCTGGCGCGCAGAGAAAGACGGCGTGGTCAGCCATTTGATCGGCACCTTCCATGTTCACTTGCCGGAACACGCCGCCATGGTCGCGCGCTTGGAAGAGCTATCCCCACCGCCTGAAATGGTTTTTCTCGAACTCACTGACGAGGACCAACTCCGTTTTCAGCGTCACCTGACAGAAAATCCCGACAGCTATCTGATCCAATCCGGCCCATCCTTGATTGACCGCCTCGGTCCAGATCTCTGGGACCGCGTGGTGGTGCAGTTGGAAGAACGCGGCATGCCGCCCTTCCTCGCGGCCCGCTACCAACCCTGGTTCCTCGGCATGACCCTCATGCTGCCACCCTGTGCCTTTGATGTTGTAAAATCAGGCAAAAAAGGCCTCGACCAACAAATCGCGGCCATGGCGCAAACCAACAACCTGCCTGCCGCATCGCTCGACAGCATTGACGGCCTGCTCACCATGCTGGCCTCCGATCCGCTTGAGAAACAGATGGACGACCTGCGCTGGAGCCTGTCTCTCAACACGGACCTAGCCGCGCCTGATCTGATTGGCTCGGTGATTGCCATGTATCTGGATGAAACCATTCAGCTTATCTGGGAGTTCAACACCGCAGAAACCTTCAAAAACGCGGGCGAGGACGAAGACAAAGCCCGCCTCGCAGCCCTGCTGAAACAGGCCGAAGATGACCTGATCATCGCCCGCAACACGGCCTGGGCCGAAGTATTGACCAAAGAACTGGCGGAAACCCCGTCTCTCGTGGCCGTGGGCGCCATGCACTTGCCGGGGGACCAAGGCGTGCTCAATCTGCTGCAAAACGCTGGCTTTACCCTCACCCGCATGCCTCTGAAAGCGCCCTAAATCAACACCCCGCCGCGCCGCGAAGTCGCAGGGTCAAAGCCGCTGGTGACAAACGCAACGCGCCCTTCTATAAGGCGCGCAACTTCACCGTTTTTCTTTGTTTCTAAGGACGTCGCGACATGACCACTCAAGTTTTTGGCCACAAATCCCCTGACACTGATTCCACCGGCTCCCCAATCATCTGGGCCTGGTATCTGAACGAAGTGAAAGGCACCCCGGCCGAAGCAAAACTGTTGGGCGAACCCAACACCGAAGCCGCATGGCTGTTGAACCGCTGGGACCTGCCAAAGCCAGCGATCATCGAAGACGTGGCGGACGACGCAGCGGTTGTGATCGTGGACACCAACAACCCGGCCGAGCTGCCTACCAACATCAACGGCGCTGACGTGCAGGCGATTATCGACCACCACAAGCTGGTGGGCGGTCTGGAAACCAAAGGCCCAATCGACATCACCATCCGTCCGGTGGCCTGCACCGCGACCATCATGCACGACCTGATCGGCGACATCGAGATGCCAGACTGGATCAAAGGCACCATGCTGACTTGCATCCTGTCTGACACGCTGGAGTTCCGCAGCCCAACCACCACCGACCACGACAAAGCCGTGGCCGAGAAACTGGCCGCCGATCTGGGCATCGACATTCCATCCTATGCGGCTGAAATGTTTGCCGCAAAATCCGACGTGTCTTCCTTCTCCGACGCAGAGCTGCTGCGCATGGACTCCAAGGAATACGAAGTCGACGGCACCAAGTTTCGCGTGTCCGTGCTGGAAACCACCAGCCCCGCCACCGTACTGGACCGCAAGGCATCCCTGATGGAGACCATGACCACCGTAGCGTCCGAGGACGGCGTGGATCAGGTGCTGCTCTTTGTTGTCGACATCCTCAACGAAGAGTCGACCCTGCTGGTGCCAAACGATCTGGTGAAGGGCGTTGCCGCCAAGTCCTTCGACGTGGAAGCGTCCGGCGACAGCGTTGTGCTGCCAGGCGTCGTGAGCCGCAAAAAACAGATCATTCCAAACCTGAAGGTCTGATCCTGCTCTGATGCAAATTCAAAGGCCGGTTCCTTCGGGAGCCGGCTTTTTTTGTTGTGCTGAAGACACTTACTGAGATACTGCCTCGTTCGGCAGTTGCCCTTCCGCCAGCCAGTCCCACAGTTCCGCCCAAAGCGCTTCCCGCCCTTTGCGAAACGCGCCGTCATGCCCCACCTTCTTGGTGCCCAATTGCTCTGGTGTCCGCACCACCAAGTGCTTCTCGGCTTGGCTATAGTGGCTCAGCGTGTCGCCACAGGCGGTTTCGGTGGCAATCGGATCATCATTCAACACCCAAGCACTGATAGGGCTGCACGGATCGTCAAAGTGATGCGGATAGCGCCCGTCGGCCAGGTCCGGAAGCAGATAGCCACGCCGCGCACTCCACCGCCGCCAGGTGCGGAACACATTCGGCGGCAGGGCTTCTCCGCCCCACAGGCCGCCCGCCGGAATATACCCATGCCACGCAAGGCAATAGGCTCCGTAGCCCCACCAAAAAAATAGCTCCAACGGAATGTTGCGCAGCTTATGCACGCCCCAATGCCCGCTGCCCACCGCGACAAAGGCGTGGCGCATTGCCTTGTGATGGTTCTGCATAAAGCCGACAAACTGTCCACCAATGCTGTGGCCCAATGTTGTCACCGGAAGTTCCGGCACGAGGCTCTGTAGATGGTCCAGTGCCGCAGTCATATCCAGCCGTCCCCAGTCCGGATAATCGATCCCACTGACTGCGAGGTTTTCTGCCCCGGACTCGCCGATACCTCTAAAATCATAGGTCAGGACCACCGCGCCGCGTTCCGCCAAATAGGCCGCTACGTGGCGATAAAACCGCCTTGGAAAGCCTGTGCCGGCGGAGATCAGAACGGCAATTTGTGGCGCGGCTCCACGATAGACCGTGCCCGCCAGCTCCCAGCCATCCTCTGCGCGAAATTTGATATCTTCAACAATCACTTCACCTTGGTCCAACATCACTCTGGTCCCTCGCGCCATTCTGCTTGATCAATCACATCTTCGGCGTTCTCCGCCAAATGGGTCAGAAACCGGCCAATGACCTCCTGCTCCGCTGCATCAAATGGCGTCAACAAAAGCCCATTTACGTGCTGCACAAAGGGCACCGTACGTTGCACTAAGCTTTCTGCAGCCGGTTCCAGGTAAATTCTCACCACGCGCCCGTCTGCGTCTTGACGCGCACGCCGTACAAAGCCACGCTCCACCATGCGGTCAATCAATCCGCTCAGGCTGGATTTACGCATCGACAAGGATTTTGCGAGCTGCGTGACGGTTTGACCATCCTGCTTGGACAGCAGCACCAGCACGCCGTGCTGCGGCATCGACAAATCCGCAAGCGCCTGCGTCTTTCGTTCCGACGCACGGGTGATGGCCGCATGGGCGCGGTTCATCAGCAGGAATATTTTGGGTGGTTTTGCCATGATTGGTTCGTATCCGAATTTCCTCTTTATAATTCGTATACGAACTTTTCATGCAATCAATCCCCGCGCAGCATGACGTTACGGGAGGCTGAAAAGCAAAACGGGCGCTGCCCTCGCCCGCCCGCTTCAAGTCACCTGTGCCGACTTCCCGTTAACTGGAACTCAGATCACAGGCCACGACCGGCGTATTGCCTTCAAACACCAGCACGCCACATGCTGGCACGCGATGGCCAGAAACACTGGCTGAGAAGCTGTTGTAGTTGACCACAAACTCGTAGGAGCCAAACCGACGACGCCGCACGCCGTCCTGCATCGGTGACATCGCAACACCAGCCTGCTTACAAGCCATGGACACAACACGATCCCACAATGCCTCATCCGGGAAACTGCCCAGATACCAGCGGTGATCCTGCGCCATCATCACAGCCGCACCATCTTGGGTTTTCAACAAAACCTCGGCCGCGCCGGACAAGCGCTCGTGCCAATGCTCCACTTTGCCGCCGCCGGACACATCCATGCCAGCCTGTGGCGGTAGGCTCTCGATAAGATCAACCCGCACATCCAGGTTGGGCACACCCGGGCGACCTTTGGCCGGGATCATGAACTCTTCGGTGATAGCTCCGGTCCTTGGCCCCATCACGGCCAGCGCGTCCGCCTCGGAAATCGCCAAAACCAGAGCCGGGTCCAACGTCGCGAGGCCCGGCGCAAACACCGCTTTGTAGCCCGTAAAATCCCGATGCGCCGCGCTCACGATGTCCACAGACAGCCCCGCCCGCCGCAACCCGCGATAGGCGGAGAACACCAGTCGGAAATAGTCAAACCCTGCGCCTTGCGGCTGCGTTTTCCAGGCCCAGTCAGAGGCATAGTCAAACACCAGCGCCACATCTGCCTGTTGCGTGTCTTGCTCCTTGAGCATCTCTAGCACACCGGCCACAGCCCGTGCCTCGTCCATGCCGGGCGCATCGACACCATCCGGCGCCTGCAGCCCCGCGTGCATCTGCTCTTGCGCAAACGGGGCCTGCCGCCAGCGGAAATAGCTCACCACCTCTGCGCCATGGGCAAAGGCTTCCAGCGCCCACAAGGCCACCATGCCGGGCAATGGTGCCGGGTTAAACGGCGCCCAGTTTACGGGGCCGGGCTGCTGCTCCATGACCCACCAACGGCCTTTGCCAACCGCGCGGTAGAGATCATGGTGGAACGCCTGCATGTCGGGATCACCCTGCCGCAAGAACCGCGCCTTGTGTTCGTCCGACGCTTCCAGACGATCCGACAGGAACCCAATCGGGTAGCTGTCCCAGCTCGCAATATCGAGGTCTTCGCCCACGTCAAAGTGGTCAAACTCCAGAATGCGGCCCATGTAGTTGTGGATCAGCGGCGCCTCACTGTGCGCTTTCAAAATGTCCGCCTGCACCTTGTTAAACGCCACAACCTGATCACTGGAGAATCGACGGAACGCCAACACATGTGCCGGGTTTGGTTCGGTCACGGTCAGGTTCGGCAAGTCGATCTGATCAAAGGACGCATAATCCATCGACCAGAACACATTGCCCCAGGCCTCATTGAGCGCCTCCACCGTGCCATAGCGTTCCTGACACCAGCCCTGAAACGCCTGTTTGGCCGGTTCAGAATAGCTGATTGTGGTGTCGTGACAGCCATATTCATTGTCGGTCTGCCACGCGGCCACATGCGAGTTCTTGCCATAGCGCTCCGCCACAATGCGCGTGATCCGCGCGCATTCCTCACGATAGCCTTGGTGGCTGAAGCAATAGTGCCGACGCGAGCCAAATTTTCGTGGCGCGCCATTTTCGTCCACCGCCAGCATGTCGGGATGTTTGTCGACCATCCAGCGCGGAGGCGTAGCTGTTGGTGTGCCCAGAACGACTTTCAATCCAGCCGCACCCAGCGTCTCAATCGCACGATCCAGCCACTCCAGCGTCAACTGCCCCGGTACAGCCTCCATACGGCTCCAGGCAAACTCGCCAATCCGCACCCAGCGGATGCCGGCCGCGACCATATCCGCCGCGTCTTTGGCCCACATGTCTTCCGGCCAGTGCTCCGGATAATAACAAACGCCCAGTTCTTGCTTCATAAAATCACCCGTGGTTCCGCCACCCCTTGGGCGACGTTGTCTATGGCAAAGACCATGCCGTTCTCCGGCGCCTCTGCCAATGTCTTTTCATCAATGCCTTCGCGGGCGGAGGTCACCAAAAGCGTGGTCAGGTCATCCCCACCGAAGGCTGGACAGCTGCTGTGTTGCCCCCCAACCGCGACCGCCTTGAGGAAGTTTCCGTCCGGATCATAGGCCGCCACGCGGGCCGCGCCCCATTGCGCGATCCAGACGTTACCCACGGCATCTACAACCGCGCCGTCCGGGTTTAGGCCGTCTGCGTTGAGATCAAGATAGACCTCCGCCTTGCCAACTGGCCAACCGCTCTCCGCATCCACAGCCTGGCGCATCACCAACTTGGTCACGGTATCAGTGTAGTAGGCGCATCCACGTGCCTTATCAAAACAGATCGCATTGCTGATCGTCACATCGGGGACAAGCTTTCGCAACTCACCATCAAAGTAACGATAGATCGCACCAGCTTTGGGTTCCGCATTTTTCCCCATGGTCCCAATCCAGAAACCGCCCCATGGGTCCGCGCGTCCGTCATTGGAGCGTGTCACCGGATTGTCCGCCTCTAAAGAGCACAGATACTCCTGCTCTTCGGTTTCGAGGTAGAATTTCCAAAGGCCGGTTTCAGACGCCAGGATCAACGTGTCACGATCCACCCAACCGGCCGCCGAGACATGCTCGTCAAACAGCCACTCACGCGCTTCGCCGTCCTTCTGGCTCAGCATCCGTGTGCCGACAATATCGAACCAAAAGAGCTGCTTGCGCTCCGGATGCCACAGCGGCCCCTCGCCCAACGCACACGGTCGATCATCAAAAATTGTGCTCATGCAAATGCCTCGTCATAGGCGGCCACAATGGCCTCTGCCCGTTGACGCACATCCTCCACGCTCATACTGGCTTTGTAAATCGCGGAGCCGATGCCAAAGCCATCTGCACCAGCGGCAATCCATTCGCCAAAGTTCTCAGGACCAGCACCGCCCACAGCATACACCTTGCTGTCTTTGCGCAACACCGCTCGAACGGCCTGCAAGCCACTTGGTCCGGCCATATTACCGGGGAATAGCTTCAGACCAGTCGCGCCTGCTTTCAAAGCCGCAAACGCCTCCGTCGGAGTAAACACGCCCGGCCAGCTTTCCAGTCCCAGTTTGGCCGTGTGTGCAATCACCTCGGTATCGCAGTTAGGCGAAACGATCAGCTTCCCGCCAACACTCGCGACCGCATCCACTTGCGCAACATCGAGCACCGTGCCTGCCCCTACGAGCGCCCGATCCCCAAACCCTTTCGCCAAAAGTTCAATGCTCGCCAATGGATCAGGCGAGTTCAGCGGCACCTCGATCTTATCGATACCCGCTGCAATGATGGCGTCCGCCATGGCTTCAATCTCGCCCGAGGTCACCCCACGCAAGATGGCAATAATCGACCGATTCATGTTGTTATCCCAAAAGGTTGCGCGCGGCCGACAGCCCCGCAAGTGTCATGTCCTGACAGTCCACAACGGTCACCCAACCGCCCTGGGCCTTCAGGGCCTCTGCATAAACGTCGGACAGCTGCTGCTCTCCGATCACCGCAATCTGTTGTCCCAGCCAATACGGTCGCGATGCCGCGAGTTCCGCCCCCAACAGCAGTCCCGACAAGCGGGACCGCGCCGCCGCAGAAGGCGTCGCATTCAGTAGATCACTGGCGCGAATGCCAAACAGTTCCGAGGCGAGGTTTTCCGGCCGCGACAGAGTCACATCCATGCCCGCCGCAAAAGCCTCCGCGTCCCAGCCCTCACCAACCGAGTGCTGCAGCACAGAATGCTTGCTCAGAAGCGAAAACAGCTCGCCCGTCATGAAAGTTCGGAAACTCACCACCTCATCGGCGCTGACATGCGCCCACTTGGTGTGCGTGCCTGGCAGGCACAAGACGCCATCCCAGTTCGCGTTGCGCGATAGGAACCCCGCAATCTGCGTCTCTTCTCCCCGCATCACATCCGCGGGCTTTGGCTGTTTCAAACCGGGCACCACATGCACGCGCAACCGCGCATCCGTGTCAGGCACAAGCACTGGCTGTGGCGCCAGCGCGGGCGCAGGCACAGCCGTGTAAGGCGCTTCAACCCAGCCTTGACGCGCGCCCACCATTCCACACGCAATCACATCTGTAGGACCGTCGCCAAGCCAGCCTTCGACCAACTCCATCAAAGCCGCTTCGAACCCGCCAGCGTGTAACTTCGCCATGCCCTTGTCCGACTGCGCCGTGGCTAACAGCCTCTCGCCCTCCATGGCATAGGCGCGCAGCTTTGACGTGCCCCAATCCACCGCAATCCATTGTGCTTGCACAGACATATCTTACCCCGATACCACAACGCCGCCGTCAACGGCCATGCACTGCCCCGTCATCATTCGGCTGGCGTTTGACGCCAAATAGAGCGTGGGGTCAATCATATCTTCCGGCGTCAAATGCTCTTTCAAGCACTGCCGCTCCATATGCGCCGCCAGTGCATCTGGATCTGCCCACATATCAAGCTGCTTTTGCGTCAATACCCAGCCCGGCGCCAGCGCATTCACGCGGATGCCCTTTGGCCCCAACTCCCGTGCCAGTGAGCGTGTCATGCCAGTGATCGCCGCATTGGCGCTGGTATAGATCGGATAGCCAGCGTTGCCCATGATGTAGCTGATCGAACTGAAGTTGATGATCGAGCCATTGCCATCCATCTGTCGTGCCGCTTCCTGACAAGCAAAGAAATAGGCCTTCTGGTTCACCGCCTGCATCCAGTCATAGAACTCTTCGTCCACCTCATCGAGCGTGTGGCGTTGGTCGTTAGCGGCATTGTTCACCAACACATCCAAGCCGCCATGCTCCCCAACCGCTTGCTGAATGGTTTCCCGCAGGCGCGGTATGTCGGAGATGTCCCCCTGCATAAACAGAGGTGTCGCGCCGTGTTTTGTCTCCATCTCCGCGATGAAGTCGTCTGCCGCTGAGCGCCCGATGATCGCCACCTTCGCCCCCTGCGCCATGAACCCATCCGTCAAGGCTGCGCCGATGCCGCTGGCCCCGCCGGTGATGTAGACGGATTTACCTTTCAGATCAGGAAAAATTGTACTGGTCATCAGTGGCTCTCCCGTGTGACAAGCCGCGTGTCTTTGCCCACAAGGAAATCCAAATCGGCCCCCTTATCGGCCTGCAACACATGGTCGTAGTAAAGTTTCGCATAACCGCGAGTGTAATGTTCCGGATCCGGTTCCCAAGCCACGCGACGCGCCTCAAGCTCCGCCTCATCCACCAGCAACTCCAGCACGCCGCCCGAGGCAGACACCTTGATCCGGTCCCCGGTTTTCACCAGCGCCAGAGTGCCTCCGGCCTGTGCCTCCGGGCTCACGTGCAGGATCACCGTGCCATAAGCCGTGCCAGACATCCGCGCATCCGACACGCGGATCATGTCGCGCACACCTTCTTTCACCAACTTGCCCGGGATCGGCATATTGCCGACCTCTGGCATGCCCGGATAGCCTTTGGGGCCACAACCTTTGAGCACCAGAATGGTATCGGCGGTCACCGGCAGGTCCGGTTTATCGATGTTAGCTTTCAGATCCTCGATGTTCTCAAAAACATAAGCCTCGCCCTCATGCTCCAGCAGATGATCAGTAGCCGCAGACGGCTTCACAATCGCCCCATTGGGGGCAAGGTTGCCGCGCAACACCCGCAGGCCTGCCGCCGGTTTCACCGGGTTGTCTAGCGGGCGAATGACGTCGTCGTTGTAGATTTCCGCGCCATCGTGATGGGCCGCAATGTCCTTGCCCAATACGGTGTTCGCTGGGCGCACATGCTCTTTCAACTGGCTCAGCACAGCAGGCACGCCACCGGCGTAGCAGAAATCTTCCATCAGATACTTGCCCGACGGCATGCAGTTCACCAGCAGCGGAATCTCGGAGCCAATCTCAAAATCTTTGAGTGTCAGATCGACACCCACACGTCCGGCCAGCGCCAGCAGGTGCACCACCGCATTGGTGGACCCACCCACAGCGGCATTGGCCAGAATGGCGTTCTCAAACGCCTCTTTGGTCAGGATGTCGGACGGCTTCAGATCCTCGTCCACCATCTCCACAATCCGTTTGCCGGTCAGGTGCGCCAAAGCCATCCGCCGCGCATCCACCGCAGGCAGTGCCGCGTTGGTTGGCAGCGCCATGCCCATCGCCTCGACCAGTGAGGCCATAGTCGACGCGGTGCCCATTGTCATGCACACCCCCGCGCTGCGGCTCATCCCACTTTCGGCGTTCATAAAGTCTTGCAGGGTCATCTCCCCCGCGCGCACCTCTTCAGAGAACTTCCAAACATCCGTGCCAGAGCCAATGTCCTTGCCTTTGAACTTGCCGTTCAGCATTGGACCGGAACTCACCACGATAGTTGGCAAGTCGACCGACGCTGCGCCCATCAACTGACCCGGCGTGGTTTTGTCACAGCCGCCCAGCAACACAACGCCATCGATACCATAGGCGCGGATGCTCTCTTCTACATCCATCGCCAGCAAGTTGCGAAACAGCATCGCCGTGGGTTTCATCTGGGTTTCGCCCAGCGACATCACAGGGAACTCCACTGGGAAGCCGCCAGCCTCCCAAACACCGCGTTTCACACCTTCCGCCAAGGTCCGCAGACCGGAGTTACACGGCGTCAGCTCAGACCAGGTGTTGCAGATGCCGATGATCGGACGCCCATCAAACGCGTGATCCGGAAACCCCTGGTTCTTCATCCAACTGCGGTGGATAAACCCGTCCTTGTCTAGCTTGCCATACCAATGCTGGGAACGACGCTTCTTGCTCATTTTTTCTTTCCTTCGATCACCCACATCCGATCCGGAAAGGACCAAGGCAATATGAGACCGTGTTGCATCAATAGCTGACCGCTCAAGGTCACGGGTCCGTCTTTCAACGGCATCTCGCGGCGCGACAAATGATGCGCCTCATCCCGATTGATCAGCTCAATTTCATATGTGGCATCCGGCTCCAAACCGGTAAGCCGTAAGGGGCGCGGCATGATTTGTGTGCCGGTCGATGCTTTGCCCGCAAACACCACAAACCGCTGTTTGTCTTGGGATAGCTGCTGCTCAGCAATAACGCTTGGATCCGCAACGTCCAGGCGCAGTATGTCCGCTGTTTGCCGCCAGTCGCGATTGCTTTTCCACCAGGCCGTAACGCGCGACAGCACCTTTGCTTCTTCCTCAGTCAACTCGCGCGGATCCATTTCAAATCCCATGTGCCGCTGCGCCGCGACCCAAGCACGGAAACGGATGTCATGCACCCGCCCCGACGTGTGGCAATGGCGTGGCCCCACGTGGCTGCCGGTGATCGCCATCGGCAGCATCAGAGCCGCATCATGCTGAATCCGCAACCGCTCAAGCGCGTCATTGCTGTCACTCAACCAGACCCGCTGCGTGTGCTCCAAAATACCGGCATCAATGCGTCCCCCACCGGAGGCGCAGCTCTCGATCTCAACCTCTGGAAAATCGGCCCGCAACTGTCCCATTAGCGCGTAGACACCGTCCGCTTGCGCTGCATCTGCGACCGGCAGCAATCGGTTGTGATCCCATTTGATGTAGTCGATGTCATGTGCGGACAGCACGGCAGCAATCTTATCGTAGAGATAGTCACGCACCTCTGAATTACTGACATCCAATACCCGCTGTTGCCTACCTTCAACCTGATCCACTGGCCCCAAAACCCATTCCGGATGCGCGCGCGCCAGGTCGCTGTCCATATTGACCATCTCCGGCTCAAACCAGAGACCAAAAACCATGCCCAGCGATTTCACGTGATCGATGATCGGCGTCAGACCATCCGGCCATTTGCGCGGATCAATATCCCAATCGCCCAGCGAGCTGGTGTCGTCATCGCGCTTGCCAAACCAGCCGTCGTCCAGAACAAACCGTTCCGCACCCAGTTTTGCGGCCCGCTCTGCAATGTCCTTCAGAACCTCGACATCATGGTCAAAATACACTGCTTCCCAGCAATTGTAGTGCACCGGCCGTGGCCGCTCTGGATGCGGCCAGGTCACCACGTGATCGCGCAAATGCCGCTGGAACGCGGTTGCACAGCCATTTAGCCCGCTCTCTGAAACAGACAAATACAGTTTTGCCGTTTCAAAAACCTGCCCGCTGGCGCGGGTCCCAGTGGCATGACCAAACTGAATCTGCCGACGTCCATCCGGCAGTTCTTCAGCATACATCACATGCCCGCCGGACCAGCCATAGTGCATGGCGAATACCGTACCTGCGGTGTTTTGTGCCCCATGTTCTGGAAAGTAAGCAATCGGAGGATGCTCATGCCCAGAGCGGCCACCACGCGCTTCGCGCATATGAATGCCCGCTCGCCACGGCGCATGCTCCATTTGAAACTCGCCGATCCATCGCCCAGAGAAATCCAAAATCTCTTCGCCATATTGCGGTCCCGGCATCACCGGCGCAGCCAGATGATGCACGGAGATCTCCGCTTCAGACTCCAGCGTTGTGCGTGCCGCAATCACGTCGCCTTCAATGGCAAACGCAAAGGTGATCGTCAGCCCAAGCGCCTCATCACGACACACAAACCGTGCGCCATCCGTCTCAACCAGCGAGAACCGAGGATACAGCGGCTGACCGTCACGATAGGCCACCACCCCCGCCTGTCCCTGAAAGCTCTGTCCCGCTTCCGGGCACAGCGACACATCTGGCAAGCGGTCTATCATCCCGCCGGTCACATCCCGCGCGGCGATCAGGCCAATTTCCGTGAGGTCTTGCCCTACTGGCAAAGCTGCCCCCCAGTAGAGCGCGCTGGGCACGCCTCCATCTGAGGCCAGAACCAAGGTCTGACCCGGCGCATCAATGCGCCAGGTTTGTGTGTCTTGCGTCACTTCACGGCTCCGAGCGTCAGACCAGCAATAAAGTGCTTCTGCATCAGGAAGAACATCGCCACCGGTGGCAGAGCCGCCACAATCGAGCCCGCGCTCATTAAGTGATACGCCGCCCGGAACTGTGCGTTAAACGAGGTGATCCCTGCGGTTACTGGCTGGCTCTCGATGCCTTGGGTCAACACCACCGCCCAGAAGTAGTCATTCCAGATGAAGGTGAAGATCAGCACAGACAATGCGGCCAAAGCTGGCTTCATTAGCGGCAGCACCACGTACCAAAAGATGCGCCATTCGCTTACGCCTTCAACCCGCGCCGCCTCGATCAGCTCAAACGGCAGCGCTCGGATAAAGTTGCGCATGAACAAGGTGCAAAATCCGGTCTGGAACGCCACATGGAACAGCACGAGGCCGGTCTTGGTGTTGTAAAGCCCCATCTCAAGTGTCAGGTCGCGCACCGGCACCATCAGAATTTGGAACGGCACAAAATTGCCCGCGACAAACATGAAGAAAATCCACAGGTTGGCGCGGAACTTATAGATGCCAAGTGCAAAGCCTGTCATCGCGCTGAGCGCCACCGCCCCAATCACTGTTGGCACCGTGATCATAAACGAGTTGAGCAAGTAACGTGGCATATCCGAGTTGAAGAACACCTGACCGTAGTTGGCCGCGCCCTCAAAGCTAGACGGCAGCCCCCAGTAGTTGCCTGAGGTGAAATCGGCATCCGGCTTTACGGAAAACAGCGCCACGGCCAGCAAGGGTGCCAGCCAGAACGCCAAGGCCACCGGAAGCAAAGATTTGTACGCGACCTGCGCGGCCTGGGATTGCTTTTCGATCGGTTTCGGAAACATCTCAGTGCCCCTTCTCTTCGCGATACATCGACCACAGGAAGTAGGTGATGAAGCACAGCATAATCAGGAACAGCACCACCGCGATGGCTGCGCCATAGCCCATGCGGAAGCCATATTCCGACAGAGCCACTTCGAACATATAGTAGGCCAGCACGCGCGAGCTGCCGAACGGGCCGCCCTGCGTCATGATGGAGATCAGGTCAAACGAGCGCAGCGCGCCAATGATGGTCACCACAAAGGCGATAAACGTCGCTGGACGCAGCTGCGGCAGGATGATGTTCCACAACATCGACCAACCTTTGGCCCCATCCAAACGCCCGGCCTCGATCTGCTCTGGATCAACTGCGTTCAATCCGGTGAGGTAGAGGATCATGCAATAGGCCGTCTGTGGCCACAGGCCAGCGGCAACGATGCCATAGGTCACAAGGTTTTCATTGCCCAAGACATTGATCGGCCCCATGCCGACCCAGCCCAGCATGGTGTTCAGCAGGCCAAAGGTCGGGTCATAAAACCAGGTAAACACCAGGCCAACCACAACTTGTGAGATCACAAAGGGGAAGAAAAACAGAGACTTGTAAATGCGGATGCCACGCACAGTCTGGTTCAGAAACAGCGCAATGAACAGGCCAGCGGGAATGGCGAGCAGGTAGAGAAACAGCCACAGCACGTTGTTTTTCAACGACGTAAAAAAGGCGTCTCGATCCACATACTCCCAATAGAGATCTTCGTAGTTACGCATCCCCACATAGGTCTTTTCGCCCAACCCATCCCACTCATAAAGCGAGAGATTGAAAGACTGAAACACCGGCGCGATCACATAGACCGCAAAGAACAGGATGCCTGGCGCCAGGAACAACCACGGCGCAATGCGCTGTTGGTTGCGGTGGAACCAGCTTTCGGTTTCAGGAATGTCTGAAGATACGGTCATAAGTGAACCCGATAATTGAGGGTGGAAAGGCGGAGGATACCCCCGCCTCGCCGAAAAGATGACATGTCAGGACACGTAGATGTCCTGACACAGGGTCATCACTTGTAGATACGGCCGCGCGCACGCTCCAGCTTCGCCAGGATCTTGTCCAACTGGTCTGGCTTGACCATGAACTCCTGGAAGCCTTCCATGGACACTTTCGCCATTTCTGCCGGCGCATCGCGGTCCCAGAACTGAGCCACACCGCCGGTGGAGTTGGAGGACAGCATCTGGAAGCCCTGCTGCAAGAACTTATCATCATCCACGGAAGAGGCAGCGTTTACAGGCAGCTGACCCAGGTTTTTACCGTTGTTGATGATGGTCTGCTCTTCAGGCGAAGTGGCGAAGCGCAGGAACTCGCGTGCGGCTTCTTTGTTCTTCGCGTTTGCAGGGATGTGGAAGGTGTCGGTCGGCGCGTCTTCAGACAGTTCAACATCTGGGTTGATGACTGGGAACTGATAGAAGTCCAGTTGATCATCGGTCAGACCCGCTTCGCGCAGCGGTGCCACGGCAAAGTTACCCATCAGGTAAGAGGCCGCTTCACCGTTCACCATGAACGGCAGCGCTTCCTGCCAGCTGTAGGTCTGGTGGTCAGCAATAAAGCCGCCCATGTCGATCAGCTCTTTCCAGTTCATGAAAGTCTGCTTCACACGGTCGTCTTCCCAGGACACGTTGCCTGCGGCCAGATCCATGTGGAAATCAAAGCCGTTGGTGCGCATGTTCAGGTAGTCAAACCAACCGCCAGCAGTCCACAGGTACTTGGTACCGATGGTGTAGCAAGCCCGGCCGGAGGCAACGATCTTGCCACAGTTGGCTTTTTCTTCTTCCCAGTTGGTTGGCTCAGACAGACCCAGTTCTGCGAAGATGTCTTTGCGGTAGTACACGCCCCACTGGTAGTAAGTATAGGCCACGCCCCACTGCTTATCGTCGATGGTCAGCGCACCTTTGGTGGAGGCCAAACCTTCGGCAATCTCTGGTTCCGCGTAGAGGTCAGACACGTCCTCAAACAGACCGGCCTCTACATAAGGGCGCATCCGATTGGCGGCGTACCAAGTGGCAACGTCTGGCGCGTTTGCGGTCAGGAAGTTGCGGATCTGGGTTTTGTAAGCTTCACGGTCGATCACCGTGGTTTCAACGTTCAGGCCCGGATGCTGCGCTTTAAAGCGGTCAATCATCGCTTCCATCGTCGCGCGCGGCGCCGGGTTCGATGTGTCCAGGAAAATTGTCAGGTCGCCTGAAAGTTCCGCAGACGCCGGTACAGCAAACGCAGAAGCAACCGCAGCGGCGGTGGCAGTAGTTTTCATTTTGGAAAGCATTTGTTCCTCCCTGTCTCCAAAATTATGCAATTTTCGGTTCCATTATTTGAAACCATGTTTTACATATTGAAATCTACACACAGAGTCGGCTAGGTTGTCAACAGATTCCTAACGACTGCAGGAATCTATGGAGGAGACAAAAACCACATGTCTGGTGACGGAACGGTCGGCAAAGCCCTTGATGTGCTTGAACAAGTTGCTGCTTTTGAGCGGCCGGTACGCTTTGGCGAATTGCAGGAAAAAAGTCCTTATCCCAAGGCGACGCTCTATCGATTCCTGCAAACCCTAACCAATCAAGGCATGCTGTCCTATGAGCCAGACCGCCAGACATACGCCATGGGCATGCGGCTGGTGCGGCTGGCCCACGCCGCCTGGACCACCAGTTCTTTAGCGCCTATTGCGCGCCCCTATTTGGATCAATTGTCGGCCGAAACCGGCGAAACCGTGCACCTTGCCCAACTGGATGCCTCTCAGGTCCTCTATGTGGACAAACGCAACGCAGCCAAGCCGGTGGAGATGTACTCTCAAGCGGGCAAAGTTGGCCCTGCCTATTGCACCGGCGTGGGCAAAGCCATGCTGGCCTATGTCGAAGGCGATGTCCTGGACCGCGCTATCGCCCAGCAAAGTTTTCACCGCTTCACACCCAGCACTTTGGATTCGCCGGAGAGCCTAAGGGAAGAACTCGCCGCCATCCGCGCACGCGGCTACGCCTTTGACCGCGAAGAACATGAACCCGGCATTGTCTGTATTGCTGTGCCAATTCTAACCAACGGTGGCCGCATGCTCGGCGCGCTGTCTGTGACGGGCCCAACCAGCCGCACATCCCTGGACCAACTCGAAACCCTCGCCCCCCGTGTTTTGGAAACCGCAAAACGCATTGGCGAAGAAGCGGAAGCCTGGCGCTTCCCGGAAACGCGACAACAAAAGGTAGAGACGACATGACGGGTGTAACCCTTCAAGGTGCCATCAAGAAATACGGCGAAACGCAGGTCATTCATGGCATTGATCTGGAAATCGAAGACGGCGAATTCTGCGTGTTTGTCGGCCCATCGGGCTGCGGAAAGTCCACCCTGCTGCGCATGATTGCTGGCCTTGAAGAGACCACCGACGGCCAGATCAATATTGGCCAGCGCGACGTGACGCACATGGACCCCGCCAAACGCGGCGTGGCCATGGTGTTTCAGACCTACGCGCTCTACCCGCACATGACGGTTGCCGAAAACATGGGCTTCGGCCTGCGGATGAACGGCCACCCCAAAGCGGAAATCGAAGAGAAGGTGCAAAAAGCCTCTTCGATTCTGAAGCTTGACCAGTACCTCAAGCGCAAACCCAAAGCGCTCTCCGGGGGCCAACGTCAACGTGTTGCTATTGGCCGTGCCATTGTCCGTGGCCCCGAGGTCTTCTTATTCGATGAACCGCTTTCCAACCTCGACGCCGAATTGCGTGTCGACATGCGTGTCGAAATCGCCCGCCTGCACCAGGAAATTGGTGCCACCATGATCTATGTGACCCACGATCAAGTCGAAGCCATGACCATGGCCGATAAAATTGTGGTGCTGCGGGACGGTCGTGTTGAACAAGTGGGCGCCCCGCTTGACCTCTACCGCGACCCTGACAACCGCTTTGTCGCCGGTTTCATCGGCTCCCCGTCCATGAATTTCCTGGAATGTGACGTGCTAGACGGAAAGCTGGTGCACCCAGCCTTCTCCACGCCACAGGACAGCCCGATCGCCCTGCCGGCAGGCCTCTCGAAAGTCACCGTTGGCGCACGCCCGGAACATATCGAACTGGACCACAAGTCTGACGCGTTGACCATCGACCTAACCGAAGCGCTTGGCGGCGTGTCCTACTGCTACCTCGCTGCGCAAGATGGCACGCGCCTGATCGTCGAAGAACGCGGCGACTCCCGCAGCTCCGAAGGCGAAACCGTGGGCCTCTCAATTCCGACCAAACGTCTCTATCTGTTTGATCCTGACACCGGATTGCGTTTGCGCTGATCCTCCCACCACTCACGCCAGATCAAACACAAAACGCCCTGCTTTCCTCCGGCAGGGCGTTCTCTTTTCCAGAAGGTTGGGCCGAGATCAGTCCTCGATCACCCAGTCATCAGCAAAGGCCAGTTCGCCAATCGCCAACCAGGACATGCGCACGCGTGCCACGCGGCTGTCGCCCCAGGTGCGAAACACCAAATGGAATCCGAGGTTGGTCACTTCTTCGGCCACCACTTCAGCCCGGATATTTGCCTGCGGGTCCATATCCCACAGCGACAGGCTCACCTGGACGGTCGGGGGGACGCGGTATTTGGCAGAAAACTTAATGAGCTTGCGACGTTCCCGAGTCCCGTTACCGGTCCACATCTCGCCATCGGTCTCAAAGTCAGAAAACAGGGCTTCATCCCCTTGATCCACTCCGACGTAATTATTTCGTATCCGTTTCATCGTCGGCCAATCTGTAATCCAAATACGTCGCTTTCAAGGCCTTTTCGGCCTGATCAAAGCAAAAGGCCCCGCCTGTGTCGGCGGGGCCTCTTAATCTGTGTGATCCGTGTGGGATCAGACCATGTCGTGCATCAGCTGCTCAAGGTCTGCGACAAATTTCTCTGCGCCGTCCTTGTGCTCTTCAGGCGCTTCCGCTGCAGCTTTGCGGGCGTCAGCAATGACGTCCTCAAGATCTGCTTTGGTCACGTCTTCGCCTTTGTGCGCATGCTCTGCGATCACCGAGATCGAGTCTGCTGTGATGTCCGCGAAACCGCGGGTCACAACAAAATCCTTCTCACCGTCTGCGGTCTGAACACGCACCACGCCAGGGCGCAGCGAGGTCAGCAGCGGAGAGTGGCCTGGCATGGCGGTCAAGTCACCTTCCGCACCAGGGATCTTCACGGCGGTTGCCTCAAACGAAGCCAAGCTACGTTCAGGGCTAACCAGATCAAATTGCATCACGTTTGCCATTTCGGGCCTCCTACTAGCGTTTCGATTTATTGAAAGTGACTGTCTCGCCTGGCGCGTTGAAATCTGTGATTTCAGTTTGCGCCAGGCGAGTCATTTCAAATCGACAACGCTTAAGCCGCTTCAGCAGCCATCTTTTCGGCTTTTGCGATCACTTCCTCGATGCCGCCAACCATGTAGAAGGCTGCTTCAGGCAGGTGGTCGTATTCGCCAGCCACAACGGCTTTGAACGACGCGATGGTGTCTTCCAGAGGCACCTGAACACCGTCAGAACCGGTGAAGACCTTCGCAACGTCAAACGGCTGAGAGAGGAAACGCTGGATCTTACGCGCCCGCGCAACGGTCAGCTTATCTTCTTCCGACAGTTCGTCCATGCCGAGGATGGCGATGATGTCCTGCAGCGACTTGTAGCGCTGGAGGATACCCTGAACGTCAAAGGCCACCTGATAGTGCTCTTCGCCCACAACCGATGGGTCCATCAGACGGGAAGAGGAGTCCAGTGGGTCAACCGCTGGGTAGATGCCCAGCTCGGAGATCGCACGGTTCAGAACCGTGGTCGCATCCAAGTGCGCAAAGGTGGTTGCTGGTGCAGGGTCGGTAAGGTCGTCCGCTGGAACATACACAGCCTGGATCGAGGTGATCGAGCCGGACTTTGTGGATGTAATGCGTTCCTGCATCGCGCCCATGTCGGTTGCCAGGGTTGGCTGGTAGCCCACCGCGGATGGGATACGACCCAGAAGCGCGGACACCTCGGAACCCGCTTGGGTAAAGCGGAAGATGTTGTCCACGAAGAACAGAACGTCGGTACCGGATTGGTCACGGAACTGTTCCGCCAGGGTCAGACCGGTCAGAGCAACACGGGCACGCGCACCGGGAGGCTCGTTCATCTGGCCGTAAACCAGAGCCACTTGGGACTCTTCGAGGTTGTCTGGCTTAATAACGTTGGATTCGATCATTTCCCAGTACAGGTCGTTACCTTCACGGGTCCGCTCGCCAACACCCGCGAACACCGAGTAACCGGAGTGCACTTTTGCGATGTTGTTGATCAGTTCCATGATCAGAACGGTTTTACCCACGCCGGCGCCGCCGAACAGACCAATCTTACCACCTTTGGAGTAAGGCGCGAGAAGGTCGATAACCTTAATACCGGTCACCAGGATTTCAGACTCAGTCGCCTGCTCAGCGAACTCAGGCGCTGGCTGGTGGATGGCACGGGTTTCGTCCGTTTCCACTGGGCCTTTTTCGTCGATTGGCTCACCAACCACGTTCAAAATACGACCGAGGGTCGCGTTACCAACCGGGATCGAGATCGGAGCGCCAGTGTCTTCCACTGCGGCGCCACGAACCAGACCTTCGGTCGCGTCCATTGCGATGGTACGAACGGTGTTTTCACCAAGGTGCTGGGCAACTTCCAGAACCAGTTTCTTACCATTGTTTTCGGTGTTCAGTGCGTTCAGGATCTCCGGCAGAGAGTCGTCGAACTGCACGTCGACAACAGCGCCGATGACCTGAGTCACCTTACCTTTTGCGTTTGCCATGTTTCGTCTCCGGTTCTTAGAGCGCTTCAGCGCCCGAGATGATTTCAATAAGCTCGTTGGTGATCACAGCCTGACGCGAGCGGTTAAACTCGATGGTCAGCTTGTCGATCATGTCGCCTGCGTTGCGGGTAGCGTTGTCCATTGCGGACATCCGCGCGCCCTGCTCAGAGGCACCGTTTTCCAGCAGCGCTGCAAAGATCTGTGTCGCGACACCGCGCGGCAGCAGGTCAGCCAGAATGGCCTCTTCGCTGGGCTCGTAGTCATACAGAGTGCTTGCGCCATCCGCTTGCTCTTCGAAAGAGGCCGGGATGATTTGCTGTTCGGTTGGGATCTGGCTCACAACGTTCACGAACTTCGCGTAGAAGATCGTGGCCACGTCAAACTCACCCGCGTCAAAGCGTACGAGAATGTCGCGGGCAATGCCCTGAGCGTCATCGTAACCCACGCGCTTAACCTCAGTCAGGTCAACGTGGCCTACAAAGTCATCACCCAAATCACGTTTGATGGCGTCACGGCCCTTCTTGCCAACGGTCAGAACCTTGACGGTTTTGCCCGCGGCTTTCAGTTCCTCAGCCTTCGCACGTGCCAACTTAGCGATGTTTGCGTTGAAACCGCCACACAGACCACGTTCCGCGGTCATCACCACCAACAGGTGGGTCTGATCGCTTCCGGTGCCTGCAAGCAGCTTCGGTGCAGATTCGGAGCCGCCAACCGAGGCCGCGAGCCCGGACAGAACGGCGTTAAACCGTTCTGTATATGGGCGCGACTGCTCAGCAGCTTCCTGCGCGCGGCGAAGTTTCGCCGCGGCAACCATCTGCATGGCTTTTGTGATCTTACGAGTGTTTTTCACACTCTCGATCCGGTTTTTTAGGTCCTTCAGACTAGGCATTGTCCGAACCCCTTATGAAAAGTCAGCTGCGAATTCGTCCAGCGCGGCTTTCACTTTGTCTGCGGCGTCACCTTTGATCTTAGGATCTTCGTCGGTGATCCATGCCAACAGGTCGGCCTTCTGGCTGCGCAGGAAGTTCAACAGACCTTCTTCGAAGCGTGCAACGTCGCTCAGCTCGATTTTGTCGAGGTAGCCGTTCACACCTGCGAAGATCACGCAGACGATTTCCGCGTTGGTCAGCGGGGAGTACTGCGGCTGTTTCATCAGCTCGGTCAGACGTGCACCACGGTTCAGCAGCTGCTGGGTTGCGGCGTCAAGGTCGGAACCAAACTGCGCAAACGCAGCCATTTCGCGGTACTGAGCCAGAGACAGCTTAACCGGACCCGCAACCGAAGACATCGCTTTGGTTTGCGCCGAGGAACCCACACGGGATACCGACAGACCGGTGTTCACAGCAGGACGGATACCTTGGTAGAACAGTTCGGTTTCCAGGAAGATCTGACCGTCGGTGATGGAGATCACGTTGGTTGGAATAAACGCGGAAACGTCGCCACCCTGAGTTTCAATGATTGGCAGCGCGGTCAGCGAGCCAGCACCGAAATCCTCGTTCAGCTTCGCGGAACGCTCAAGCAGACGGGAGTGCAGGTAGAAAACGTCACCTGGGTACGCTTCACGGCCTGGTGGGCGGCGCAGCAGCAGGGACATCTGACGGTAAGCAACAGCTTGCTTGGACAGGTCATCATAGATGATCAGCGCGTGCTTGCCGTTGTCACGGAAGTATTCTGCCATCGCGGTCGCGGCGTAAGGCGCCAGGAACTGCAGAGGCGCAGGTTCGGAAGCGGTCGCTGCAACAACAATGGAGTATTCCATTGCGCCAGACTCTTCCAACTTCTTCACCAGCTGCGCAACGGTGGAGCGCTTCTGACCAACTGCAACGTATACACAGTACAGTTTCTTGCTTTCGTCGTCGCCGGCGGCTTCGTTGTAAGACTTCTGGTTCAGGATCGCGTCGAGAGCCACAGCAGACTTACCAGTCTGACGGTCACCAATGATCAGCTCACGCTGGCCACGGCCGATTGGGATCATCGCGTCAACGGACTTCAGGCCGGTCGCCATTGGCTCGTGAACGGATTTACGTGGGATAATGCCAGGCGCTTTGACGTCTGCAACGCCGCGCTTTTCCGCTTTGATTGGACCCTTGCCGTCCAGCGGGTTGCCCAGACCATCAACAACGCGGCCCAGCAGGCCTTCACCGATTGGCACGTCCACGATGGAGTTGGTGCGCTTAACAGTGTCGCCTTCTTTGATGTCACGGTCAGAACCGAAGATAACGACACCAACGTTGTCGTTCTCAAGGTTCAGCGCCATGCCTTGAATACCACCAGGGAATTCAACCATCTCACCGGCTTGAACGTTGTCCAGACCGTAGACGCGCGCAATACCGTCACCGACGGAAAGCACACGGCCGACTTCGGCCACTTCGGCCTCTTGGCCAAAGTTTTTAATCTGCTCCTTAAGGATCGCAGAGATTTCGGCTGCTTGGATACCCATTATCCGACCTCTTTCATTGCATTCTGGAGGGAAGCAAGCTTGGAGCGGATCGACGTGTCGATCATCTTCGAGCCCACTTTAACTACAAGACCGCCCACGAGGCTCTCGTCGACGGTCGCGTTGATTTTGACATCTTTGCCCACGCGTGCTGCCAGCGTTTTTGCCAGCTTTTCGCTCTGGGTTTTGGTCAAAGCTTTGGCGGTGGTGACATCCGCGGTCACTTCGCCTTTGTTCTCGGCAATCATTGCCTGCAGTTGCTCGATCAGCTGTGGCAGAACAAACAGGCGGCGTTTTTCAGCCATCAGGCCCAGCACGTTCACGAGAACGTCCTGCACACCCATTTTCTTTGCCACTGCGGAGATCGCAGCACCTTGCTCTTCGCGGCTGATCAGCGGCGAATTGATCAGATCAACAAGCTCGGCGCTGTCGGCAAGTGCCGCGCCCAGACCGTCGATGCTGGTTTCCAATTCGCTCAGCGCATTGTTCTCTTGTGCGATCTCAAAGACCGCGGCGGCATAGCGTTCTGCAATGCCGGAGGAGATCGAAGCTGGTTCGGACACGTCCACCCTTCCGCTTGCTGGCCTCACGTTCGGCATACAATTGTATGCATCGCGCAAGGACGTTTCATTACCTCGGGACTAACGAGGCGTTAAAATCCGTCGCGGGTGTAGCAGAGGCTTGCTCAGCTAGCAACAATGTTTGATGTAATCGCCAATTACACGAAAGCCCTGTTTTTCAAGGCTTTGAGCAAAGTGCGACCCTTTGCCTGTTAACTCTGGGTCAAAAAGTGTTTCCCAAACATCCGTTTTTCTCGAATCCCGGCTGCAAAATGAACCTGACAAAAACCTGACGTAGAGACAATTTTTCCTACTTCAAGCCCACCACCCCCCGCTTTCCCCGGTTCAAACCGCCCCTCGTCAACACATTCTCAATGCTCATCGGCCCTTATGAAGCGGTGGGGGTCTAGGACCTGATTCTAAGTGTGGGGACATCATGGGACCATTAATTCTACTGTCGTTGCTGGGCCTCGGCGCAGCCACCGCTTTTGTCGACGTAGGCGAAGAAGAGGTGGGGGAAGATCCGGTCAGGGACAACACCGATTCCGAAACCGACGAGATGCAATCCGAAGCACAGCAGGCCGCCAATCTTGTGGAGATGCTGGGCACCCCGGAAACCGGCGAAGCGGAAGCGCTGGAAGACCCTGAGCTCTCCGATGACGAGGCGCAACTGGACGGCCCGAACCTCTTTGGGACTGAGAACGGCGACACGCTTTACGCCCACGGCGAAGAAAACATCGACGCTGGCGCAGGCGACGACACCCTGAAATCATTTGGCGACGGCATGATCCTCGGCGGCGAAGGCAACGACGTCTTCACCCTGGGCGGTGAGGCCGAGGGCTTTGGCGGCGACGGCGAAGACTACATGTATATCTCCGACGCGGCCTCTGGCTTTGGCGGTGACGGGGATGACACCTTCTTCCTGAAGCACAACAACTCAGCCGACGACGGCGCGGCAACCGCAGACGGAGGTGACGGCGACGACACCTTCATCATGAAACCCTTGTCTGGCCTGCCAGAAGAAACCGTGTCCCACATCCTGACCGGCGGCGAAGGCGCAGACGTCTACGCCTTTGACATCGACGGCGCGACAGCCATCCGCGACGGAGATGAAGAGGACAACCAGATCATCGCCACCATCACGGATTTTGACCCGGACGAAGACATGCTGCTGCTCGACATCGGAGCCAAGCCAAGCTTTGACGACGTGGACGAATTGCCAACACCAGAAGTCACCACCACCGAGGATCCGGACGGCGGCTATGTCGATGTACACTTCAGCTGGACCAACCCGCTCAACGAAGACAACGTCGAAACCCGCACCGTCCGTCTGGAAGGGTTGACGGAATTTGACACCAGCGATGTGCAACTCACCAGCATGTTTGATCCGGACAGCCAGCACAATGAAACGGACACCGGCGACGCTGACGCCCACCGCGTCTTTGGCCTGACACCTACAGAAGGCACCGATGACGCTGACGACCTAACGCTCAGCGAAAATTCCGCCACAGTTCTGAAAGACGGCGATGACAGCGTTGAAATCACCGATGGCTCCCACCTGATCTACGGCGGGGAAGGCAACGACAGCATCGAGGTCACTGAAGCCAATGACGGCGTCACGCAGCTGTTTGGCGGTGAAGGCGATGACGTGCTGACCGCGGATCTCGTGCAAAACAATGACACCGCGCTGATTGGCGGCGAGGGCGACGACACCATCACCTTTGGCATGGGCCACTATGTTGAAGGCGGTGAGGGCAACGACACATTGGTGCTGAACCTGCATGAAAACGCCATGGAGCAAGGTCCTGCAGTGCTCAAACAGCTTACCGGCAACCACCTGACCATCAACATCCCAGCGGATATGGAAGGTGACGTGGATGTGGTGAACCACACCTACAGCAACGGCTTTGAGGTGGCCTATTCCGAGATCTTTGTCGGCAACGTCTGTGTGCTCAAGATCATGGAAGAGGATTTTGACACCGGTGTTGGCATCGCCGAGGAAGATCCGCGACTGGAAATCCTTCGCGCCGCATAAGTCTTGCCTTAAGCCGGAGCCACCTCCGGTTTGGGATTCAACACGCTCAGTGGTTTCTTCACGCGCGCCGACACGCCCGGTCCCGTTGGCGCGTGCACACGCTTGCTCGCTTCCACAATCAGCACCCCGCCCGCCATCACCGGCGACACGGTTTTGCCGATGCTTTCCCAAAGTGCACCGGTCTTACGCCAGAACCTCTTGTGGCTCGGCGGTTGATAAAGGGTTGCGCGATGACGCTCCGGCATAAATCCGTGCTGGCGCAGCTGCGTTTCCAACTGCCCCGCAGAATACGGACGTCCGAAGCCAAAAGGCGTTTTGTCACTGCTGGACCACATGCCAGTACGATGCGGTACCACAAACAGCGCACGCCCCCCGGGCCCAAGCACCCGATGCGCCTCAGTCAACACATCACTTGGTCGCTCGCTGGTTTCCAGCCCGTGCATCAGCACAAGCCGATCCACACGCCCGGTGTCCAGCGGCCAAAGCGTTTCCTCACAGAGCACTGACACATTCGCCATCCCTGCGGGCCAAGGCATCACACCCTGCGGCCCCGGCATCAGACCAATCACCCGCCGTGCTTCCGGCAAATATGGCCGCAACAGCGGTACGGCAAAGCCAAACCCGGCCACGGTTTGCCCTTTAGCTTCAGCAACAGGCCAAAGCTCCAGGATCTCATCGCGCACAGCTTTCTGGGCCGCGCGCCCCAAGGTGCTACGGTAGTAGAAATTTCGAAGATCCTGCACATCAAGATGCATTGCACCCGGCTCCCCGATCAGCAAATCTAGAGCTAACATAACAATGCAGAGGCGGATTTCCATGCCCCATCAGATTGTCACCATTCCATGCCTGTCCGACAACTACGCGTTTCTCATCCATGATGCCGCCTCCGGCGCCACCGCCCTTGTCGACGCGCCTGAGCCCGGGCCCATTCTGGACGAACTCAAGGCGCGTGGCTGGACGCTCAGCCACGTCTTGTTGACCCACCACCATTGGGATCATGTCGACGGCCTGCCCGACATCCTTGATGCGCACCCGGCCAAAGTGATTGGCGCCAAAGCAGATGCACACCGCCTGCCCGCCCTCGATTTGGCTGTCAGTGAGGGTGAAACCTTCGACTTTGCCGACGAAACCGTCTCCATCCTTGACGTGTCCGGCCATACCGTGGGCCACATTGCCTTCCACTTCCCCGACACCGCCGCCGTCTTTACCGGTGACAGCCTGATGGCCATGGGCTGTGGTCGCCTGTTTGAAGGCAGCCCGGCGCAAATGTTTGCCAGTCTCAGCAAACTTGCCGCCCTGCCTGACGCCACCACCGTTTGCTCCGGCCACGAATACACCGCGTCCAACGGCGCCTTTGCCGCATCCCTCGGGGAAGACAACGCAGCCGTGGCGCAACGCATTTCCGATACCACCGACATGCGCGCCAAAGGCATCGCCACCGTGCCGTCCAACCTGGGTTTGGAAAAACAAACCAACCCTTTCCTGCGCAGTGCAGATCCCGCCCTGCAAAAGGCCCTCGGCATGGAAGGCGCTGCGCCCGTGGACGTCTTTACCGAAGTCCGCAAACGCAAAGACAACTTTTGATCCGACACCTTCAGGTAGGCGTAACCCCTTTACACACTTGCCCATCGGGACGGCGGCTCACGAGAGAGTGACCCAACCAGAGGCTGAATAGAGCGAAATCTGTATCAAATTTTGCAGAAAGTCCTTGAAGACCGCCGTCAATCGACCAAACTTTAACCATAAGACCCTAATGTGAAGGCAGGCCCACCCGCCTTCATCGAAACCCGGAGGGAGCAGTCACACCGTGCCGTCATTTTCGAACTCACTAGAACAAGCCATTCACGCCGCGCTCGCGCAGGCCAACCAGCGCAAGCATGAGTTTGCCACGCTGGAGCACTTGCTCCTGTCGCTGCTGGATGAGCCCGATGCCCTGCGCGTGATGCAGGCTTGTGGCGTGAACATCGACGAATTGCGCAAGGATCTCGAGGACTTCATTGACGATGACCTGTCCAATCTGGTCACCGACATCGAAGGCTCCGAGGCCGTGCCAACGGCTGCGTTCCAGCGCGTGATTCAACGCGCCGCGATCCACGTTCAAAGCTCTGGCCGCACCGAAGTGACCGGTGCCAACGTGCTGGTTGCGATCTTTGCAGAACGGGAATCCAACGCCGCCTACTTCCTGCAAGAGCAGGACATGACCCGGTATGACGCGGTGAACTTCATCGCGCATGGCGTGGCGAAAGACCCGGCCTTTGGCGAAACCCGCCCTGTGAGCGGCGCGGACGATGAGCAAGAACAGCGCATCGAAGGCACCGCCGACGGTGGCGATGGCAAAGAAAGCGCACTAGCCAAGTACTGCGTCGATCTGAACGTGAAAGCCAACAAAGGCGACGTGGACCCACTGATCGGTCGCGACCACGAGGTCGAGCGCTGTATCCAAGTCCTCTGCCGCCGCCGCAAGAACAACCCGCTTTTGGTGGGTGATCCGGGCGTGGGCAAAACCGCCATCGCCGAAGGTCTGGCCCGCAAGATTGTTCAGGGCGAAATCCCTGAGGTTCTGAGCCAAACCACGATTTATTCCCTCGATATGGGCGCGCTGCTCGCGGGCACCCGCTATCGCGGCGACTTTGAGGAGCGTCTCAAGGCAGTCGTGACCGAGCTGGAAGATCACCCGGACGCCGTACTATTCATCGACGAAATTCACACCGTGATTGGCGCTGGCGCCACATCTGGCGGCGCAATGGACGCGTCCAACTTGCTGAAACCTGCCTTGCAGGGCGGCAAGCTGCGCACCATGGGCTCCACCACTTACAAAGAATTCCGTCAGCACTTTGAGAAAGACCGCGCTCTCTCCCGTCGTTTCCAGAAAATCGACGTGAACGAGCCGACCGTGCCGGACAGCATCAAGATCCTCAAAGGTCTGAAAGAGTATTTTGAAGAGCATCACAGCGTGAAATACACTGCCGATGCGATCAAAACCGCTGTGGAGCTTTCCGCACGCTACATCAACGACCGCAAGCTGCCGGACAAGGCCATCGACGTGATCGACGAAGCCGGCGCCGCGCAGCATCTCGTGGCCGCCTCCAAGCGTCGCAAGACCATTGGCGTGAAAGAGATTGAGGCTGTTGTGGCCAAAATCGCGCGCATCCCACCAAAAAGCGTCTCCAAGGACGACGCCGAAGTGCTCAAGGATCTGGAAAAATCCCTCAAGCGCGTGGTGTTTGGTCAGGACGACGCCATCGAGTCGCTCAGCTCCGCCATCAAACTGGCCCGTGCCGGTTTGCGCGAGCCTGAGAAACCCATCGGCAACTACCTCTTCGCCGGTCCAACTGGTGTGGGTAAAACCGAAGTCGCCAAACAGCTGGCGGACACGCTGGGTGTGGAGCTGCTGCGCTTTGACATGTCTGAGTACATGGAGAAGCACGCGGTCTCCCGCCTGATTGGCGCACCTCCCGGCTACGTCGGCTTTGACCAAGGCGGCCTGCTCACCGACGGCGTGGACCAGCATCCGCACTGTGTGCTGCTGCTTGACGAGATGGAAAAAGCCCACCCCGACGTCTACAACATCTTGTTGCAAGTGATGGACAACGGTGAGCTGACCGATCACAACGGCCGTACCGTGAGCTTCCGCAACGTGGTTCTGATCATGACCTCCAACGCCGGTGCGTCTGAGCAAGCGAAAGCAGCGATTGGCTTTGGCCGTGACCGCCGCGAAGGTGAAGACACCGCCGCGATCGAGCGCACGTTCACGCCGGAATTCCGCAACCGTCTGGACGCGGTGATCTCCTTTGCGCCTCTGCCCAAAGAGGTCATCCTGCGCGTGGTCGAGAAGTTTGTGCTGCAACTTGAAGCACAGCTGATGGATCGCAATGTGACCATCGAGCTGACCCCAAAGGCCGCACAGTGGCTCGCCGACAAAGGCTATGACGACAAGATGGGCGCCCGCCCGCTAGGCCGCGTGATCCAGGAGCACATCAAAAAGCCGCTGGCCGAAGAGCTGCTGTTTGGCAAGCTTGCCAAAGGTGGCGTGGTCAAGGTGAAGGTCAAAAACGGCAATCTGGAGCTGGATCTGGCTGGCCCTGACAACCCACGCATCACCGGCGACAAGCCACCGCTTCTGACGGCGGACTGATGCTCAAAAACAGTCTTGCACTGATCTGCGCGCTCGCAGCTTTCCCGGCTGCGGGCGCGCCAACGTTTTCGATGCCCGTGGACTGCGAACTCGGCGAAACCTGCTTTATTCAGAACTACGTCGACCACAACGAAGGCGACGGCTATTTCGACCACACCTGCGGCCCGCTGGCATATGATGGCCACAAAGGCACCGACTTTGCCCTGCCCTCTACTGACGCCATGGACGACGGTGTCAATGTGCTCGCAGCCGCGGATGGCGTGGTGCTGGGCACGCGGGACGGCATGGTCGATAAGGTCATCGCCACCGAAGACATCCCCAAACTCAACGGCAAAGACTGTGGCAATGGCGTCTCTATTGACCATGGCAACGGCTGGGTCAGCCAGTACTGCCATATGAAACAGGGCTCCGTGATAGTCTCCCAAGGCGACACAATCGCCCGTGGACAGGTGCTTGGCCAAATCGGGCTCTCTGGCCGCACGCAATTCCCGCACCTGCACATCTCCATCCGCGACGGCAACCGCGTTGTTGACCCTTTTGCGCCGGACCGCTTGGGCGTTTGCGGCGAAAACTACGAAACACTTTGGGAAGATGACATCTCCTATGTTGGCGGCGGGTTGATCCGCGTGGGCTTTGAGGTCGGCGTTCCCAAGTTTGCCTCCGTGAAATCCGGTATGGCAGGGCGGAACCGCATGCCATCACAAGCCAAGGCCTTGGTCTTGTTTGGCTACGCCTTTGGCAGCCTGCCCAAAGATGAGATGCGGCTCACGATCACCGGCCCGCAAGGCAAAGTGTTTGAGCACATCACGGTTATGGAAAAATCCCAGGCGCAGTATTTCCGCGCCGGCGGCAAGCGCACTCCCATGGGCGGCTGGCCCAAAGGTATCTACCATGGCGAGATCACCATCACCCGCGACGGCGCACAGCTCGACCATCAGGCCATTACCCTGACGGTCGAATAAAGCGATTATTTCTCAGTGAACTTCAGCTCGATCCGGCGGTTGCGCGCCCGTGCCTCTGCCGTGTCGGCGGGATCAACCGGCTGGTACTGCCCAAACCCATTGGCCGAAAGCCGCGCCGGTGGCAGACCCAGTACGTCGATCATGTAGCGCACCACGGACAACGCCCGCGCTTGGCTCAACTCCCAGTTATCCGCAAAGGCCCCACCGTAAATCGGCACGTCATCCGTGTGGCCATCCACCCGCAAAATCCAATCGATGTTGCTCGGAATATCGTCAATCACGCTCTGCAAGATGCCCGCCACCTTGGCAACCTCCGCCTGGCCTTCAAACGACAGCTCCGCCCCGCCGGGCGGGAACAGCACTTCGGAGGAGAACACAAAGCGGTCGCCGACAATGCGCACCCCTTCCTGCGCGCCCAGCAGGCTGCGCAGCTGCCCAAAGAACTCAGACCGATACTGCTCCAGATCCTTGGTCTGGTTCTCCAACGCGATCTTCTCCTGCTCCAGCCGGATACGCTCCGCCTCTTCCAAAAGCCGCCGCTTACGCTCTTCCGCCGCCGCGCGCGCAAGGGCCGCGTTCAGATCTGATCCCAGCGCCTCCAACTGCACCTGCGACGCCGCATCACGTTCCGCATAGTCGTCCAGAATGGTCTGCAACTGCCCCAACTGATTGCGCAACGCTGCGATTTGCTGGTTCAGCGCCGCAATCTGGCGCAGGCTCTCGGCCGATTTGGCCTCTTCTTCCGACAGCGCCTTATTCGCCTCAGCCAGCAACGCGTCCCGTCGCTCCGCTTCTGTCAACGCCTCTGCCTGCGCGTTCTCCGCCGCCTTCTGCGCCGCCAGCGCTTTGGCCAGCTCTTCTTCCACATTCAGCGTGTCACGCAGCTTCTGCTCCGCCGCGAGCTTTGCCGCAAGCGCCGTGGCCAGCCGCTCCCGCAAGGACGAGCCGCCCTCTGCCGCCTCAACCTGCGCCGCAACCGCCGCCGCAAGCTGTTCTTCCAAATCGGCCACCTGCAACGCCAGACCGTCCGCCTTCGCCGCCGCCTCGGCCCCTTCGGTTTCGGCCGCCAACTTGGCCGCCAAAGCCTCCGTCAACTGCGCCTCAAGTTCCTGCAAATCAGACCGCCGCTCACCAACCTGTGCCTCAGCCGTCGCCCGCGCGGCGACTTCGGCCACCAACTGGCTCTGCAACTCACTCACCGTGCGCCGGTTTTCCTCAAGCCCCAAGAGCGCCGCCGCCAGCTCTGCCTTCACCGAAGCGAGCTCGCCTTCACGGGTCTCAAGCTCGGTCTCCACCGTCGCCAGTTTCAGCACGGTATCCGCCAAATCCGCATCCACGTTCTGCCCTTCGACCAAGGCCGCCGCTAGCTTTAGGTCCAGATCATCGCGCGCCGCCTCTGCCGCCGCCAACAAGGTTAGCGTGTCCTCGGCCTCTTTGCGCTGCGCCTCAAGCGCCAATGTCATCGCCGTCAGCTCCGCATCTGCGTTCTCAAGCCGCTTGCGCAGTTCTTCTGCCGCCGCCGCCTCCAACAAACGCCGCTGCTCTTCCGCGGTCAACGCGCTCTCCAACTGATCGGCCTCGGCCGCCAGCGCATCAATCTGCAACTTCCCGTCGGCCACCTCAGTCTGCAAGCTGTCAATCAACGCCTGCATCGCGTCAGCTTCTGCCGCCGCCAAACGAGCCGCCTCCGCGCCCGCATCAATCTCGCTACGCGCTTGCGCCAACGCCAAGTTCAACGCCTCGCGCTCATCGATCAGCGTGTCGCGTTCGCCTTCGAGCGCTGCAATATCGGCCCGCGCGTCATCCCGCTGCGCCAACAAAGTCGCCACCTGCGCCTCAAAGCTGGTGATCTGCGCTCGCGCCGCATCCAAGGCCGCCGCCTGCGCATCCCGTGTCGCCGTTAAGGCCGAGATTAGCGCGTCTTGCTCGCGCAGCTGCGTGTCGCGATCCCCCAAGGTGGCCGTCAGCCCGCCAATCTCGGTTTCCAACTCCCGCGTGCGCGTGCGCTCCAATCCCAGGGCATCCGCTAAGGCCGCGACCTCGGATTGCAGCGCGTTTAGCTCGGTGTCTTTCTCGGTGATGGTTTCTGACAGCACAAACTGCACGATCATAAAGATCGTCAGCACAAACATCAGAACCAGCAATAGCCCGGTCATGGCGTCCACAAACCCGGGCCAGATGCTGGCTTGGAACCGTTGTCCTGTGCGTCGGGACAGGGCCATGGCTTAGCCCTCCTTGCCGCCTTTGGGCGCCGGTGGCCGTTTCAACTGCACCTTGGTGACGGGGCCAGAGCTTTCGCCCTCCGCCGCTTTGCCAATCCGGCGCAATGCACGGGCAATTCCGTTCAACTCGGTGCGCAGCTCGGTCATGCTTTCCTGACGACCGGCAGAAATCTCTTCCAGAATGCGCAGCATCTGCACGTCGATGGAGCGCAGCCGCATCCGGCTCTCCGCATCCATGCCCCCGTCCAGACCGCCACCATCGGACAGCTGCGCAATCAAACGCTCCTGCCCCTCGGCAATGCGCAACAGTGCCTGCGTCGCCGTGTCTTGCGCGTCCAGCCGATCGGCCATCCGATGCATCGCTTCCGACAAGGCTGCCGTGTCACCACTACCCTGCGCAGTCCCTCCAGCCACCATGGTCTGGCGCAACTGTTCCAACTGTCCGGACATATGCTCAAACGCAGCGCCCAGCACCGAAATGTCGCCGCCTTCACCTTCGCCGGTGGAGAAACCCACCCGTGTGATCGAGCTCAGCCATTCTTCCAACTCGCGGTAAAACCGGTTCTGCCCATGGCTCGCAAACAGCTCCAACAAGCCCACCACCAGCGATCCGGCCAAACCCAATAGGGACGATGCAAAGGCCACACCCATGCCGCCCAACTGGCTTTCCAAGCCGTCCATCAGGCGACTCACCACGTCGATGCTGGACTCGCCGGAGCCCAAATCCAGGCTCTTAATTGTGTCCACCACCGCTGGAACAGTGGTCGCCAGCCCGTAGAAGGTGCCCAGAAGGCCAAGGAAAATCAGCAGGTTGACAATGTAGCGCGTGATCTCGCGGCCTTCGTCCACACGTGTGGCCACAGAATCCAAAATCGAACTCGCCGATGTCGACGAAATCTGCCCATGCGCCCCGCGCTCACGCAGCAGGCTCGCCAGCGGCGCCAAAAGAGTCGGCGGTGAGTTGGCGTCATGGCCTTCGCGCAACCCTGCAAAGCCTTCGATCCAACGCACAGATCGGAAGAGCGACAACACCTGCCCAAAGGTCGCTGCCACACCAAGCACAAACACAAAGAAGATAAAGCCATTCAACTCTGGGTTTGCGGTGAACACAGGCAAGACCTGCGGCAAGGCCACATAGCCTACAGCAGTAACAAGCCCCAAGACGACCAGCATCTGCAGAATCTGGAAGGTGGGCTTAGAGAATTTCGGCTCGACGGTACGGTCCGGCTGATCCATTCAGATGGGTCCTGACGCTTTGTTTTTCTGTGCTCACCCTACTGCCATGTCCCTGCGCTGCCAAGGAATTTCACCGCGCCTGCCGTGGCGGCGTTTACGCTGTGGTCAATCTGCGCACTTCTTGGGACAGCCATTTCAGATCCGCATCTTCTATGCCCAGTTCAAAAAGATGGCTGGCCGTATTGTGCAGGTATTCCGTGTTTGGCCCGCGCCCGCCCACGGCGGTGGAAATAATCCGCGCCTGCTCGTCCAGTGACAGGTGACAATACTGCACGTGGTCAGGGTCAATCACATAGGTCACCGCCTCCACATCACGCCCGTCGCGCAGCGTCAGCGGCAAGGTTTCTTCCAGATAGGCTGAACTCACCAACTCCCGCTCACGCAAGTAATCCAATGTGCGCGCCTCATGCCCCTCGGCGACTTTCAGCGCCAGCCCCTGACAGTGTGCGCCCACTTCAGCATCCAAGGCCAAAACCAACCCCGGCGCCTCGACCGTGCCGCGATGGTGGATCGAACGCATACAGAAACTCCGGTGCCAGCCGTCCAACCGCGCCACCGCCTGTTCTGCCACCTCAAATCCGGGGTTCCACAAAAGCGATCCGTATCCAAATACCCACATAGTCTGCCTCTGGTCCTGCTGGCTTTGCGCCGTTAAACACCAAACCGACTCTGTGAGAAAGGCCCAAGCCATGATGAAATTGCTGTTTCGACTGATCGTTCTGGCCGCGCTTGGCTGGTCCGGCTTCTGGCTGTTTGGTTACATGGCGCTCTCGTCTGCATTGCCAGACTGGTTCGAAGACCGTCGCGCCGAAGGCTGGGTCGCGGAATATGATGATCTTTCCGTCTCAGGCTTCCCCAGCCGATTGGACAGCACCTTTGAAAACCTCACGCTGGCGGATCCGCAAACCGGCGTCGCCTGGGAGGCGCCATTTTTCAACATGCACGCGCTCACATACCGCCCCCACCATGTGATTGCGGTCTGGCCAGACCGCCAAACCCTCGCCATTCCTGGCGAAAAGCTTACTGTGACCACCGGCGACATGCGCGCCTCGCTTGTGCTTGATCCCGGCACCGATCTCACGCTCAACCGCACCAATGTCGCCATTGAAAGCCTTGGCATCACCTCCAGCGCCGATTGGCAAATGGCGGCCAGCGCGGTGAACCTCGCCATGCACCGCGACGAAAATGACGCCAGTACTTACCGCTTGGCTTTCAAAGCCGACGCGCTCACGCCACCGGCTGGGTTTGCCCTGCCCGACGGCATCGAGCTGCCGCGCAATTTCTCCAGCTTCCGCGCTGATCTGACTGCCAGCTTTGACCGCCCATGGGATCGCACGGCCATTGAACAGTCCCGGCCCCAACCAACAGCGCTTGATCTCACATTGGCGGAAGTCATCTGGGGCGACCTACAACTGCACGCTGCGGGTCAGGTCACCATCGACACTTCTGGCTTTCCAACTGGCGAAGTCACCATTCGCGCCGTCAACTGGCGCGATATTTTCAACGTCGCCCGCCACTCCGGCCAAATTCCGGCGTCGGTAATTGATACGATTGAGCAGGCCCTAGGCTTCGTCGCCCAACTGTCTGGCAATGCCAACGAACTCGACATTCCACTCACATTCGCAAACGGCGCCACTAAGCTCGGCCCGCTGCCCATCGGCCCGGCCCCGCGCATTTTCCTGCGCTAAGCGAGGATTTTACCGGCAGTACGGCCCGCCGCGATGTTTCGCGGTGTCAAAGTGGAAGTGGTCTTTGTGATAGCGGTCCGCATTGGGGCCAAGCACCGTGCCAAACGGCCCACAGGCCTGCTTGTGCATCTTTTTCAGGATGCGGCCCTTCTTGCCGTTGTTCCAGTCTTTCAAAACCGAAATGCTCTCACCATTTTTGAGCCGGATGGCAGAGATATCAATCGCTTTGCCTTTACCATGCTCGCTTATTTTCGCACCGGGACGATTGTTACGCGTGCGACAGGAATACCCCGCCGCCACCTTGATCTCTTTCGCCCCACCGCCAAAACTGCGCACGGATTTCTTGAGCCCCTTACCAACCCATTTCTCCAGCGCCTTCGCCGTGTCACAGGTCATCACCGCCGGCGTCGACAGCTTCACACCGTCAACTTCATAAAGCTTGATCGCGCCCTTTTTAATGCCACAGCCGCGCAGCTTACCGGGCACCGGCGGCACTTCTTTGCCAATCAGGCGCTTGTTGCGACACACTTTGCCAATGCCCGCAGCTTTGCGCGCCTTGCGCTCTGCCCGCGTCACGCGCACCGGCTCCGGATCGGCCATCTCGATGGCCGCCGCGGTCGCCGCCGCAGCGGGAGCAACAGCCGCCACGCGGGTTACCGTCGCCGCATTGGAACCGGGCCGCAGCCTAGGTCGCAAGGATCGATCCGGCGCAAAGCTTGGCAAAGCCACCGGATACACAACCCGCAAAACAGGCCGCAAACTGCGTTCTGGCGCATTGGCTTGCACCGCACTCAACGCTCCGGTGCCAAAGGTTGCGATCAGCGCCAGATATGCCGCCGCCCGCTTCACGTCTTGGGCGCCTCACGGCCAAAGTTCGGCGCGGCCGTATCCTGGCCCGCTTCAATGATGCCACGGCGAATTTCCCGCGTGCGGGTAAAATACTGATGCAGATGGTCCCCATCGCCGGTGCGGATCGCCCGTTGCAACGCAAACAGCTCTTCGGTGAAGCGCCCCAAAATCTCCAGCGTCGCGTCTTTGTTGGTCAGAAACACGTCTCGCCACATGGTCGGGTCAGATGCCGCAATCCGGGTGAAATCCCGAAAGCCCGCCGCCGAGTATTTGATCACTTCGCTATCCGTCACGCGACGCAGATCATCGGCCACACCAACCATCGTGTAGGCAATCAGGTGCGGCGTGTGGCTGGTCACAGCCAGCACCAGATCGTGGTGATCCGCATCCATCTCATCCACATTGGCGCCCATGCCTTCCCAGAGCGCTCGGAGCTGTGCCACCGCCTCCGCATCACTTCCTTCCACCGGCACCAACAGACACCAACGGTTGTCAAACAGCTCGGCAAACCCGCTCTCCGGCCCGGAATGCTCTGTCCCCGCCAAAGGGTGCGCCGGTACAAAATGCACGCCGTCTGGCAAATGCGGGGCAACCGCCTCAATTACATCGCGCTTCACGGAGCCCACATCGGTGACGGTCGCGCCTGCTTTCAGATGTGGCGCAATCTCCTTGGCCACCGGCCCCATCGCGCCCACCGGCACACAGAGCACCACAAGGTCTGCATCCGCCACAGCCTCTGCCGCGCTGTCACAGACCCGATCACACAGGCCAATGCGCCGCGCCGTTTCCCGCGAGGCCTCAGACTTAGCAAACCCGGTCACTTCACCGGCCAGTCCACCGCGTTTCGTCGCCCAGAACATCGAGGAGGCAATCAGCCCCAACCCGATCAGGGCTACGCGGTTGTAAACCGGTGTGCTCATCGCGCGCCGTCCTTGAACTGGCCAATCGCATGCGCCACCCGGCGGCAGCTTGGCTCATCTCCCACAGTGATCCGCAGGCAATTTGGCAGGCCATAGCCCGCCACACGCCGCACAATCAGCCCTTGGGATTTCAGGTAGTCATCACAAGCTTCCGCTTCGGCCTGATCGGCAAACCGCGCCAGAATGAAGTTGGTGCAAGAGGTGTCAGACGGCACGCCGTGCTCCATCAGCGCCTCAGCCAGCCAGGCCCGCAAACGTGTGTTGTCCGCCCGGCACTTCGCGACCCATTCCTGATCGCGCACAGCAGCCATGGCCAGCTTCATCTGGATGTCATTCAGGTTAAACGGCTGCCGCACCCGGTTCAAAACATCGATGATCGCCTGAGGCGCATAGCCCCAGCCCACACGCAACCCGCCAAGACCATAGATCTTGGAGAAGGTCCGCGTCATCACCACGTTGTCCCGCGCTTCCACCAGGCTCGCGCCCCCGTCAAACCCCTGCACATATTCTGTGTAGGCACCATCATGCACAAGAATACAGCCCTCAGGCAAACCATCGGCCAAACGTGCCAGATCATTGCCGCCAATCATTGTGCCGGTTGGATTGGCCGGGTTGGCCAGAAACACAATCTTGGTTTTTTCAGTGCAGGCCGCCAGCAAGGCATCCACATCCACAACCCGCTCGCGCTCTTTTGCCACAACCGGCGTCGCGCCCACCATCTTGGCCAGGATCGGATACATCGAGAAGCCGTGCTCGGGATACACAATCTCGTCACCCACACCGGCATAGGCTTGGGTGATGAACTGCAACACCTCATCGCTGCCCACGCCACAGATAATGCGGTTGGCGTCCAACCCGTGAACCTCGGCAATCGCGGCGCGCAGCTCGGCGTGGTCAGTGTTGGGATAGCGATGCAGGTTCAACCCGGTCTTGGCATGCATGTCGGTCACTGCCTCACTGCATCCCATCGGGTTTTCATTTGACGACAGTTTCACAACGTCTTTGACGCCGTCCACTGACGCGCTGCCGCCCACATACAACTCAATATCCATGACACCGGGCTGCGGCTCTATTCGTGACATCACGTTACTCCCTCGTTGCCTGCTGTTTAGCGAGGCACCCGAGGCTTGGAAAGACAGGAAGCCGGTGACGCGGGGAATTGCCTCAACAAATCCCCTCAGGCTGTTGCAAACGGGCGTCACGTAGACAAAATGTCCACCCTTCCCCCAAGCGCACCGTCGGCGGCATGCCCGGCACGCCTCCGCTTCTTCTTACTCAATATCTCTCAGGGCACGAGGCAACACCTCGCACCACGCAGCCCACATGGCTGCGCTCCTCCAGCGCGCGTTAGGCGCACTGCGACTTTGCCCTCGTCAGACCAACATAGCAGGTCCCCAAGGCATCTGTCTTATGCGTAGTAATCCACCACAGATTTGGAGCTATCAATGCCCGCCGCATCCAACTTACTGCGCAGAACTTGCACAAAGTTGTCACCGCCGGACGCCTGATGACTTGCCACTGCTGAGCGGATTGCACTCATCACAGCGCTGTCCAACGTCTTTTGCCCTTGCGGCTCATGACCTTGCAGCTGGCTACGTGAAGTTTCCTTCACCGGCTCTACTTTCTCTGATTTTGGGGCCGCTTTGGGCTCCTGCACCGGCTGCCCGGCGTATTTCGCCAGCGCTGCGTGCAACATCGCGTTCTGCGTTGCGCTCAATCCAGACCACCCCGTGGTCTCTCCTAATATGCCTACCGCTTCTACCATAGCGATGTCTCCTTCTTGCACTTACCCGTGTGAACGGAGCCGCCCCCTAAAGCCGCCGTGCGCGAGGTTCAAAAACCTTGCCATCTTTTTAACGTTCAGACAACCAAACCGCTAAAATTGCTGATAAAATTCTGACTTCCTTAACCCAATAGCGCTGGACATTTGCCACCAAATCCCCTTGCCCACGGACGGGGCTGCAACAGCATTTTTTCGCCACCGCCCGCAACATCCATATTGCTTTTGTTTGATCAAATATGCTCAAAGCGAGTCACGAACCCCGGCAATAAAGGCATTGCGCGCTGCTGTCAGGGTGAGCGGAGCCACTTCGCTCATCAGAGATCCAAGCCGGTCTCGCGCGTGCACTTGGCTCCCTTCATGTAACTTTTAGGCGGCGCGCCGCCACAAGCACGAGGGTTTTGCCATGCTGCACAACGACAAACTTGAACAATGGGATCGTGAAAGCTTCTTCCACCCCTCCACCCACCTGGCAGAATTTGCGCGGGGCAATGTGCCTCATCGCGTGATCACCGGCGGCACCGGCTGCCACATCGAAGACCGCGACGGCAACCGCCTGCTGGATGCCTTTGCCGGCCTCTACTGCGTCAACGTCGGCTACGGCCGCAGCGACATCGCCGATGCGATTTCGGACCAAGCCAAAGAGCTGGCCTACTACCACTCCTACGTGGGTCACGGCACCGAAGCCTCCATCACTTTGGCCAAAATGGTGCTCGACCGCGCCCCCGACCACATGTCCAAGGTCTATTTCGGCCTTTCCGGCTCGGACGCCAATGAAACCAACATCAAACTGATCTGGTACTACAACAACATCCTGGGTCGCCCCGAGAAAAAGAAGATCATCTCCCGCTGGCGTGGCTACCACGGCTCCGGCCTGATGACCGGCTCCCTGACCGGTCTGGAGCTGTTCCACAAGAAATTCGACTTGCCGCTGGCACAGGTGGTGCACACCGAGGCGCCTTACTACTTCCGCCGCGAAGACCAGAGCCAATCTGAAGAGCAGTTTGTCGCCCACTGTGTTGCCGCACTGGAAGAAACCATTGCCCGCGAAGGCGCTGACACCATTGCCGCCTTCATTGGCGAGCCGGTTCTCGGCACCGGTGGCATTGTGCCGCCCCCTGCAGGTTACTGGCCTGCTATCCAGGCCGTTCTGGACAAGCACGACATTCTGCTGGTCGCAGATGAAGTTGTCACCGGATTTGGCCGCCTTGGCTCGATGTTTGGTTCTGACCACTACGGTCTGAAACCAGACCTGATCACCATCGCCAAAGGCCTGACCTCCGCCTACGCGCCACTGTCCGGCTCGATTGTGTCTGAAAAAATGTGGTCCGTGCTGGAAAAAGGCACCGACGAAAACGGCCCCATCGGCCACGGCTGGACCTACTCCGCCCACCCGATTGGCGCCGCCGCAGGTGTGGCCAACCTCAAGCTGATCGACGAGCTCAACCTCGTGGAAAATGCTGGCACCGTGGGCGCTTACTTCAACAAAACCATGTCTGAAGCCCTCGGCGCACACGCCAACGTGGGCGACGTCCGTGGCGAAGGCATGATGTGTGCCGTCGAATTTGTCGCTGACAAAGACAGCCGCACCTTCTTTGACGCAGCCGACAAGATTGGGCCTCAGATCGCCGCCAAACTGCTGGAGCAGGACAATGTGATTGCCCGCGCCATGCCGCAAGGCGACATTCTGGGCTTTGCCCCCCCATTCTGCCTGACCCGCGAAGAAGCCGATTTGGTGGTCGCCGCCACCGTGCGCGCCGTCGCTTCCGTCCTGCCGTAAGACCCCAAAAGGAGCACAAGATGTCTCAATCCAAAGCCCCTTTCAGCACCGCTGAATATGAACGCCGCCTCGCCAAAACCCGCGCCGCCATGGCGGATGCGGGTCTGGACGCGCTGTTTGTGACCGATCCGTCCAACCAGGCCTGGTTGACCGGATATGATGGCTGGTCGTTTTACGTCCACCAAGGTGTGATTGTGACCATGGAAGGCGAACCCATCTGGTGGGGCCGCTACATGGACATGATGGGCGGCCGCCGCACCTGCTGGATGGATCACGCCAATATCCTCGGGTACGGCGATCATTTTGTGCAATCCCCGGTCGTGCATCCGATGCAGGACCTCGCAGAACAGCTCAAAACGCGCGGCTTCACGGCCGCGCGGATTGGCGTGGAAATGGAGAACTACTACTACTCCGCCAAAGCCCATGCCGTCCTCACCGAAGACCTGCCAGAGGCCACGCTGGTGGACGCCACCGCACTGGTGAACTGGCAGCGCCTGGTGAAATCTGATGTCGAGGTGGACTTTATCTGCAAGGCCGCCCGAATCACCGAAAAGGTCATGTTGACCGCCATCGACCGCGCAGCCCCCGGCGTGCGCAAAAACGATTTGGTGGCCGACATTATGAAAGCCGGCATCGAAGGCATTGGCGACGATTGGGGCGACTACCCCGCCATCGTGCCGCTCACGCCCTCCGGTCTGGACGCCACCGCCGCCCACCTGACCTGGGACGGCACCCCGATGCGCGCCGGCGAAGCCACGTTCTTTGAACTCTCCGGCTGCTACCGCCGCTACCACGCTCCGATCAGCCGCACCGTCTTCCTCGGCACGCCGTCCGAGGACATGCTGCGCGCCGAAGAGGCCCAGCTCGAAGGCATCGCCGCCGGGCTCGAAGCCGCCCGCGCCGGCAACCGCACCTGCGACATTGCCAATGCCTTTATGGATGTGCTCGCCAAACACGGCATCGAACGCTCCGGCCGCATGGGCTACCCCATTGGCCTCAGCTACCCGCCCGATTGGGGCGAGCGCACCGCCTCAATACGCACCGAGGACGAAACCGTGCTGCAACCCGGTATGGTCTTCCACTTCATGCCCGCCCTCTGGATGGACAGCTGGGGGCTGGAGACCACCGAAACCATCCTGATCCGCGAAGAGGGCGCCGCAGAGCCGCTCTGTGATCTGGAGCGCAAGCTGATCGTCAAAGGCTGACCCATGCTGGAGACCACCAAACAGATCCTCTCCGACCTGATCGCCTTCCCGACGGTCTCGGTCGACAGCAACCTCGACATGATCTCCTACCTCGCTGCACGTCTCAAAGACTGCGGCGCCAAGGTGGAGATCTTCCACGACGAAACCGGCAAAAAAGCCAACCTCTTTGCCACCCTCGGCCCCGAAGTCGACGGCGGCATTGTGCTCTCCGGTCACAGCGACGTGGTGCCGGTCACCGATCAGGACTGGAGCTCCGATCCCTTCGTCATGGAAGAGCGCGACGGGCGTCTTTACGGACGCGGCACCTGCGACATGAAAGGCTTCATCGCCGCAACCGTCGCTATGGCGCCCCACTTTGCCCAGCGTGTCACCGACACGCCGGTGCATCTTACCTTCACCTATGACGAGGAAACCGGCTGCATTGGTGCAGGCCATCTGGTCGAGGCCCTCAAAGAGCGCAACATCAATCCCCGGCTCGCCATTATTGGCGAGCCGACCTCCATGCGCATCATCGAAGGCCACAAAGGCTGCCATGAATACAGCACCCGCTTTCAGGGCCTAGAAGGCCACGGCTCCGCGCCTGATCTGGGCGTGAACGCGGTGGAATACGCTGCACGCTACGTCTCCCGCCTGCTGGAGCTCAAAGCCAAGCTCACCACCATGGCGCCAGAAACCAGCCGCTTTGAGCCGCCCTGGACCACCGTGAACGTCGGCGCCATCCACGGCGGCAGCGTACACAACGTCATCGCCCCCAAGGCGCAGGTGGATTGGGAAATGCGCCCCGTGCAAGCCAGCGATGCCACCTTTGTGAAAGAGGCCTTAAAAGCCTATTGCGAAGACGAGCTGCTGCCGACAATGCGCAAGGTCTACCCCGACGCGCAGATCGACACTGAGGTGGTGGGCGAGGTCGCTGGCCTCATCCCGGAGGACGATAACGAAGCCCGCAAACTGCTCATGGAACTCACCGGCGCCAACGGCGCGGACCTTGTGCCCTTTGGCACCGAAGCGGGTCTGTTTCAGTCAATGGGCATGGATGTGGTGGTCTGCGGCCCCGGCTCCATCGAGCAGGCCCACAAGGCCGACGAGTTCATCGCGCTGGATCAGTTGTCCGATTGCCTGAAACTACTGGAAAAACTCGGCGACACGCTGGCCAAAGGCTAAGCCCGCCCAGCGCTACAGCAACTTCCAAAATCTGAACAAACAAAAAGGGCCGCGAAACTCTCGCGGCCCTTTCCGTATTCTGTAACCTAGGTCGGCGAAGATTAGTTCTTCGCGTAGAATTCCACGACCAGGTTTGGTTCCATAACAACCGGGTATGGCACGTCGGACAGGCCTGGGGTGCGCACGAAGGTTGCGGTCATTTTGTTGTGGTCGGCGTCGATGTAGTCAGGCACGTCGCGCTCGTTCAGCTGAACGGCTTCCAGCAGAACTGCGAGCTGCTTGGACTTCTCACGTACTTCGATCACGTCGCCTTCTTTGACGCGGTAAGACGCGATGTTAACGCGCTTGCCGTTCACCAGAACGTGGCCGTGGTTCACAAACTGACGTGCAGCAAACACGGTTGGAACAAACTTGGCGCGGTAAACAACAGCGTCCAGACGGCGCTCCAGCAGACCGATCAGGTTTTCACCGGTGTCGCCTTTTACACGCTCAGCTTCGCCGTAGATGCGACGGAACTGTTTCTCGGTCAGGTCGCCGTAGTAACCTTTCAGCTTCTGCTTGGCGCGCAGCTGCGTACCGAAGTCAGACAGTTTGCCCTTGCGGCGCTGACCGTGCTGGCCTGGGCCATAGTCACGACGGTTCACTGGGGATTTTGGACGACCCCAGATGTTTTCGCCCATCCGGCGGTCAATTTTGTACTTGGCAGCAGTTCTTTTTGTCATCTGCTGATCTCCTTCGTTCAGGTTTCGAAGGGCGTTGTCCTCTTGCCGGATTTTGCCGACATGACAGGCATCCTCTTGCGAGGGCCACCAACACCAATGAAGCCGCGCTTATACGGGGGATTCCGGGGGAGTCAAGCGGGGAGTGGACAATCCCAATGCCATGACAACATCAGCTACAGCTCGCTTGGCAGCTACGGCTTTAGCTTCCCTCTACAAGGCAACGTATTCAGGGCAACTTAATTGGCGAGGACACCGCGCTTCTTAAGTGTAAACCTTTGCTTTCCTTGGGCGCTGTCAATCACTCCGTTTCCGGCCCAACCGCCTTCTTCCAAATTCATTTTGCCACCAAAAAGAAATGTGCCGTTTTCGTCATATTCTTTGAAGGCTAACCCTTTCTTGGTGGCCTCTGTCACACGAGTGCGCTGTTTCCGAGTTCCGTCTGAATGAATCTCTTTGTAGCTGCATTGCCCAAGGGTGCGGGTGCAATCATGTGGTCGATACCGGATTTCAAAGCCGTCAGGCCGTACCCAGCGCACATAATTCCCGTCTTTGTCCAAGTGTGTTTCAAACGCCGGTGTGCCGCCGGGTTTTGCGCCACGATAACTGGTCAACACAAACGCCTTGCCTCTGCGGCCAGTATAAACGTGATGGATCATTCCTCCCTGCGATTGGTTTATCGACACATAGGCGCCTGGCGTCATCTTTTCAGATTGCCAACGGATGTCCTGCGCATTGGCAGATGTCCCCATCAAGCTAGCTAGCGCAATAGCCAGAAAATGCTTAATCACAGCAATTACTCCCACTTTGATGGGGCAAGTTACACAACTATTTGCTGATTTCAAGGCAAGCCTATCTCCCCAGAGTTGCCACATTTCCGCCAAATCAATGGCTTGGCAAACCTATAAATTACCTGGGTGGTTGCTATTGAAAGGTACGATTGTGAAACGCATTATTCTGTCCATTGCTGCCTGCCTGCTGACCTACACCGGTGCCCTGGCCCTGATGCGCCCGGCTGATCCCACATACGCGCAACTTGCCGAACAGGTCTGCCCAGCGGAATGGGCCACGCTGAACGCCTTTGATCCACCGCTTTATCTCGACCACTACAAGAAGGAAGCGCTTCGCGAACCCGGCACAAACATGGCCGAAAATGCCGTCATGCATCGCCCCTTCATAGGCGCGCTGGCAACAGCGGACTTTGTGAACCACTTGTTCGTATTCGACAGAGCCGAGAACCACACGCCCTACAATCTTGCACACACCCAAGCGCGTCTGGACTTTGTGAAATGCCTGAATCCGTCCGAAGCCGAACGCAGGCAGATCTTGAAGATCTACAGTGACGTTTACCCGGAAGCCTCAAAACAGCAATCAGAGGTACTAACGTATCTGTTCGCAATGACAGACAATCTATTCTGCATGGGTTTTGACCGCTTCTTTGAAGGCATCAAGAAACTCGACCCAACGAACCCGTATTATCACCACAGCCACTTTCATCTCAACAAAACAACGATGACCGTTTGCCCTAAGCCTACCCCGCCAACCCAATCACCTGACTGATCCGCGCCCCGGCGTTCACCGCTTGATAGGTCGGAAAAGGCACCCTTTCCGACAGATCAATCTCCCGCGCAACCCACTCCTGGGCCTCCAACTTCTGCAACGAGGTGGAGAGCGCCCGATCTGTGATCGCGCCCAACCCCGCCTTGAAGCCTGAAAACCGCTGCGGCCGCGTCGCCAGCGCCAACACCGGCACGGTCCAGCTTTTGCGCAACAGCTTGGTATCGCTCTCCGGCGACGCCCGCAGAATCTCATCTGCCTTAGCGGCCGCAACAACGCCCAGATCCGTCAAAACAAATTCCGGCCGCAGCGGATGCCCGTGACCGGGATTTCGCATCACCACCCCCAGCTCCATCAAATGCGCCAGACTGGCCCCAAAGGCCGTGCGCCCTGCCCCAGTGGCGGCAATCAACGTCGCCTGCCGCCCCGGCACGCCGCGATGCATCTGCGCCAGAATGTCGAGCGCCCAGGCTCGAGAGGTGATCTTGACAAGTAACTTAATGTCCATAAAATATAGTAACTACATTTTGTGAAATCAGCAACCACTAAGGACCGCATCATGGCTCTCGCCGCATTGACCAACATCATCACGCTCTCAATTTCTGTGAGTGATCGCCACGCCAGCGCAACCTGGTTCAAAGAGAAGCTCGGCTTTGAATTGCGCTACCACATTGACGAAGCCGGCTGGAGCGAGCTGGACACCAAAACCGAGGGCGTGATCCTTGGCTTGGGCGAGCAATCCGAGCCCAAACCCGGCAATTGCGTCCCGGTGTTTGGCGTTGACGACATCGACACCGCCCGCAGCGCGCTTGAGGCGGCGGACGTGAAGTTTGACGGCCCCACACAAGTAATCCCGGAAATGGTCAAACTGGCGACCTTCTATGATCCAGACGACAATGCCTTCATGTTGGCAGAAGACCTCTCCAGCTAAGCAAAAACCCCGCCAGTCCGGCGGGGTTTCTTTTTGTCATGGTCGCTATGTCGCTTACGCGGCGTCGTGCATCAAAATCGCCGCCTCGCTGGCGGTCAGATTGCGCCGCGCGTGCGGCCCATAGCTGTGCGGGTTCTGCGCCAACTCCGGCTGACGCGCAAACAACCGCGCCCGGTCCTCTTCCTTCAGCGCGTCCAACGCCGCATTGGCCGGATGGAAGCTCTCTGTCTCCACCCCGTTGGCCCAGATCACCTCATGACACGGCAACAGCAGGTGCACATAGGTCACCTCCTTTAGCGCCGTGTCCACGCTGATGCTGTTGCCATTCACCAGATCGCGCGCCGCCACCAGAACCTCGTTCTCGTTAAACAACGCCCGCGCTGTATGACCGCGCACCAGCATCCGATGCTCCGGGCTGACCAGCAATTCCTGATCTGGCCGCTCGATGCCCAGCGCGCCGGGGCGAATACGGATTGGCCGCAGCTTTGGCATCGCAAACAGGCGCGCCCCGGTCATACGCCGCGATCCAATCCACTGGATCTGCTGCGCGCCATTGTCCCGCGTCTGCACCTGATCGCCTTCGCGCAACTCTTCAATCAACCGTGGCCCCTGCGGAGTCGCAATCCGCGTGCCCGGTGTAAAACAAATCACTCCGTTACCCTCTTGTACTGATTTGGGCCGCTGCAAAGTGCTCATCGCAGAATGCACCACCCATAAGTCTTTGTTCTTTGGCGGAAGCTCGTCCAGAAACATCAGCAGCGGCGCACTGCCATCCACTTCAATCACCGTTGCGGTGTAGCTCTCCGCCCCATCGGTCACCACAAAACCGCCCTCCATCAAGGGCAGTTCAATATCGACCGCATCCAGGCTCTGGATGTTTGTTTGATGATTCACCGCCGCCCCAACCAGCTTGCGCACCATGTGCGCCGCACGCTTGCGGATGTTTGCCCCTTCTTCCCCACGGTCCAGACGCAATAACCCATTGGGGCCGTCCACACGGACGGCGTCCCTTGACCAGGACCACACCACGCCTGTTTCCAGCGCCTGCAACGGTGCGGCCTTCTGACCATCTATTTCTGTCTGTGACCAGGAGATGACAAACGTGCCACGAAAGCCCGTTTTCATTGCCTGATTACCTGCCTAGTAGTTTTTTTATTACGGACAGGTTAACAAAGCGGACTCGAGCTGCCTAGCCGGAAGTTTCAAAAAAAGCGAGGCGCCTCAGTGTGTTGCAAAAAACACCTCACCTCGCCTCAAAAGCGAATATCCAATCGCACCGCGCCAACAAGTTGTCCTTGGTACTGCATGTCGAACTCTTCGCTCAAATACGTGAGGCCATAAAACAGGTGATGGTTCTTGCCCTGCCAATGCAATCCGGCCCGCACACGACGGCGTGTATCGGTCAGGCGATAGCCGCGGTCTTCGGGCAAATAGATGCTGCTGAACACTTTTGCGATGTCTGCGCCCACCACAAAACTCAGCCCCTTTTCCTGACGCGCACCGGAACGATAGCGGTGTCCCGTTACCCAATCTCGCGACACCAGTTCCCCGCGACCAAACCGACCAATGGTGAAATCCACACCGGCACGTACCAGATCTTCGTCCCCTGCGCGGGCTTCTACAAAAGGACGCATGCTGGTTTGGCCGCCAAGATCAAACGTGCGCCCAGTTTCGCCGACAAAGCGCAGCCGCCACTGGTTTGGGATCTGATGCGCCAGAACCTCATCAGACGGGCCTTCAATCCCAATCACATCGTGAATTGCCTTTTGCAGGCTATTCAGCCCGGTCTGCGGGCCAATCATCAAAACGTCGCCACCAAAAGCAAACTCAGTGCCATGCCGCTGAAACTGCGTGTGCAGACCCGCGGTCAGCACACCGGCCCAGGGGCGATCCAGTGGGATATGGGAACTCAGGCACGCTGGGGCCATGATCTCGCCGCCAACCCGCAACTCCAGCAAATCCCCGGCCGACTGCGGCAGCTCGCCATTCCAACCGTAGCCCCAGAACCGGCTTGTACCATAAGAACCAGACCGCCAACGATCATACCCGTCGCCAAGGAAGTCATTCACAAACAGACTGCCAAAGCCCAGGTACTCCCGCTCGCCAAAAGGCGTAAAGGACACCTCACTGTCTTCCGCTGCCACAGCCTGAACGGAAAGCACCCCAACAAAAAACAAAGCAGCAATACGACGCAGCATAATCAGTCCCCAATAACGCCCCCCGGCTAGGATCTGATAGCGCGCACAGGTCACCCGCGTCAGCGAAAGACTGACATAATGGTAAATGCCGTAAAAATTGTCCTTAATTCATTAAGGGATGAGAAAGCCCTACTTAGGTCTGGCAGCACGTGAGCCAAGCCTTTCGCACAACAGACATATTATACGGTCAGAACAGGCCGGCTTCTTTAGCGATCAGCGCCGCTTGCGTGCGATTGCCCGCGTCAATCTTGCGATAGAGGTTTTTCACGTGCAGCTTGATGGTCGGCTCGGACAGGTCAAGATCACGGGCAATTTCCTTGTTGGACTTGCCCACGGACAGACCTTCCAACACCTGCATCTCACGGCGCGTGAGCTTTTTGGCAATTGGATGCGGCTCCGCTGCTTCTGTGGCTTGCATCAACTCGGCCGGGATAAACTGCTCCCCAGCCGCCATGAACTTGATCGCATTCACCAAAGAGGATGCTGGCAAGGTTTTGGGCACAAAGCCAGAAGCCCCGGCCGCCATGGCTTTTTGCACAATCTCGCGGCTGGCCTCTCCGGAAATCAACGCAACGCGTGGAGAGGACGTATGCGCCAGTACCCGCTTCACCCCCTCGACACCCTGCATGCCCGGCATATTGTAATCCAACAGCACCAGATCAAACGGCCCCTTGCTATCGAGCGCTTGCATCGCCTGATCCAGATCGGAAACGCCTACGGAGCCCATGGTACCGGTGGCATCAACAAAGGCGGTCACAGTGTCCAACAACAAATCGTGGTCGTCAGCGATTAGAATTTTCAAAACGGTCCTCCAGGGGCCGGAAATTAGCGCGACAATCGCACCCAACCAGGGCCAAACAAAACAAAACCAATAGTGCCTTATACCCAATGATGCAGCCAGTGGGCCTTCTGTCATCCCGCCCACCTAGGGAAGATACAGAAAATTTTAAACAAAAACTCTGCCTTACCTAACGGCAAACCTACCCTTTTGTATAGGGCGTTTATCCCCTTGACCAGATGCGCGTCAAACGTGTTCGGTCTTATAAAGAAGTTAAGCATAACGGGGCGGCAGGACATGCGTAAAACCACTCAAACAGTTTTCGCGCTTGCCGCTTGGCTTTTGCTACCACTCACAGGCCCAGTTTGGGCATCTGACGCAATGGACGTTCCGTCCGGCGATGTCATCCTGACCGTGTCGGGCACGATCGACGCCACAAACGTCGACGACACGGCTCAGTACGATTTGGAGATGCTGCGCGCATTACCTGCAGCCTCCATTTCAACCACGACCATATGGACCGATGGGGTTCTTATGTTCACGGGTGTACCGCTAGCGTCGCTGCTGGAAACTCTGGGGAGTTCCGGCAGCACGCTGCGGGCTTCCGCCATCAACGACTACACCATTGAAATTCCGGTCGACTCGCTTGAAGCCGAGGCACCAATCCTGGCCTATGAAATGAACGGCGCGCCCATGCACCGTCGCGACAAAGGCCCGCTCTGGGTGATCTACCCATTTGATTCCGATCCCAAATACCGCACCTCCCAGGTCCATTCCCGCGCGGTTTGGCAACTCGACAGGATCGAAGTCGTCGAATAAGGTTTTGCGCATGAAAATTGCGCAACCTCTACCAGACACATTTTATCCCTCTGATCACCCCGCCTTTGTGCGGTTACGTCAGGTGTTTGGTTTGATTCCGTGAGCCGCCTGCCCACATCCGCCTTCGCCGTGGGCACCAACACGCCTCTGCGCCAAATCAGACCCCTGAGTGTGCTGGGCCTCATACTCACAACCCTCATCGCGGTGTTGTTGGTGTTTGCCTTTGTCACCGCGTCGCAAGTTTTCACTAACCTGCGCAACATCAAGCTGCTGGCGTCCAACGATCTGGAATGGTCCCTCGCGCAGATCGAGCTGGAAACCCGGGATTTTGCTGGCGCGTTGGAAGCCGCGCGCCTGGCGCCGGAACCAGACCTGGATCGCCTGCGCCTGCGGTTTGACATTCTCTACAGCCGCGTCGGCACCATGGCCACTGCCCCCGCATATCTGCGTCTCACGGTGATGCCGGAATTCGACGCTGCCCTCAAACGCGTGAACACTTTCATGTCCGAGGCTGTGGACCTGATCGACCTCCCCGACGAGGAACTGCTGGAAGCTTTACCTCTGTTGTCGGTGCAATCCGCCCACCTCAGATCCGATGCCCGCGCGCTCTCACTCTCTGGTATTTCGCTTTACGCCAGAGAAAACGACGCCGCCCGCCAACGCATCACCAACACGCTCTATCGGTTGGCCACCATCGCCCTCCTGCTGATTACCGCCGTGGTGGGCCTGCTGATCAACCTGCTCTATGCAAACCGCGTCGCCCGCCAAAAAGAGCGCGCCGTGTCTCAAGCCAACCGCCGAATGAGCACCATTCTAACCACCTCCATGGACGGTGTTCTGGTGGTCGACAGCACAGGCGCTGTGCTCGAATTCAACAAAGCCTCCGAGGCCATCTTTGGCTACCGCTACGAAGACATCCGCGGCAAGAACATTCAGGATCTGATCGCCCCACCCGACCTGCGCGATTCCCACTATCGCGCCATGGAACGCATTCTCACCGGCCAGGACCGCCACGCCGCAGGCAAAGGCCGCGTGCGTATGGATGCCAAGCGTGCCGACGGCACGATCTTCCCGATTGAAATCGCCATCGAAATGGCCGAGGACAACGACGAGAAAATCCTCATCGGTTTCCTGCACGACATCTCAGATCGTGTGTCCGCAGAAAAAGAACTGCTGGAAACCCGCGACCGCGCGCTGGCCGGTGAGCGTGCCAAGGCCGAATTCCTCGCCGTGATGAGCCACGAAATCCGCACCCCGCTCAACGGCATCCTTGGCAATCTCAGCCTGCTCAACGACACCGCGCTTAGCCCAATCCAGACCCGCTATGTGCGCAACATGGAAATCTCCGGTCGCGTATTGATGCGCCATGTCGACACCGTGCTCGACATCACCCGCTTTGAGGCCGGCAAGCTCGACGTCACCATCGCCTGCACCGACCTCTCCAAGCTGCTGCAAGAACTGGTAGACAGCCAACTCTCCGCCGCCAACCGCCACGGCACCACGCTCAGTTGGCGCTGGGAAGGCCCGGCCCGCGCCTGGGTCCGCACCGATCGCGCAGCCCTGGAACAGGTGCTACTCAACCTCGTCGGCAACGCCATCAAATTCACCGACAATGGCACCATAACCATCGAGGCCGAAGCCCTGCCCGAAGCCATCAACGGCCATCCAGCCGTAGAACTCAGGGTCAGCGACACTGGCATTGGCATCTCCGAAGACCGCCTGCCCAAAGTGTTTGACGACTTTGTCACCAACGACCCGACGCTGGGCCGCGTCCCCGGAGGCACGGGTCTGGGTCTTGGGATCGCGCGGCGCATCGTCACCGCTCTGGGCGGTGAGATCGGCGTCGAAAGCACGCCTGACGTCGGCAGCACCTTCTGGGTACGCCTGCCCATGGAGGAAGGCCGCCAGCCACCCGCCCCAAAGGACAGCGAACCGGAACCGGAACTCGCGCACCTGCACATGCTTGTGGTCGAGGACAATGAAATCAACCGCGAGCTGGCACAGGAACTGCTGCAACGCGAAGGCCACTGGGTCACCCTGGCCTCCAACGGCGCCGATGGTGTGCAACTGGCCCAGGTCAAACAGTTTGACATGATCTTGATGGACATTGCCATGCCGGTCATGGACGGCCTCGCGGCCACAAAGCAAATTCGCGCTGGCGACGGCCCCAACAAGGACACGCCGATTGTGGCCGTCTCTGCCAACATCCTTCCCGAAGACCGCGACCGTTTCCTCGCCGCTGGCATGAGCGCCTTTCTGGCCAAGCCGATCGACCGCGCTTCGCTACAGCAAATGTTGCAAGACAACTTCGCCTCGGCGCAGGCTTCCCCGCCCGTGACACCCACGCGCGCAGGCCTGCCGGAAGACACTTACAAGCGACTGCAAGCTCGGTTTTTGGAGGAAGGCGACGCCCTCCTTGCCGCCGTCACCGCGCCCTACCGCGATGCTCAGGATGTCGCCAAACGCTGCCATGACCTCTCCGGCGCGGCCGCAATCTTTAGCGCCCACGCGCTTCACGACATTCTAGCGCAGGCCGACACCGCCGCCAAACAAGGCAACAAACGCCTGTTTGAAGAGCTGGTCACCCAAATCCCAACCCTCTGGCGTGCCACGCGCACCGATCTGAACGCGCCCGACGCAGCCGAATAACCCCTAGGGCATCTCCGCCCCCAGCGTGGGCGGAAACTCCTGCACCGCTTTCAAGAACCAGCCCAACGCCCGCCCCCGTTGCCCGCCGCTGCGATAGGCCACCGCCATCGGCAAAGAGGTCTGCTGCGGAAAATCCAGAATCTCAAACCGGCTGCGGAAATGGCGACTCTGGGCATAGCTGTCCACAACAACCCCCACCGCCTCACTGCGTTCAATCACCCCGGCGGCCATGGTGAAACTGGGCATAATGTGCAGCCGCCGCATCGGATCGACCTCCCCGGCCTGCACCAAATGCTGGATCGGCTCCGCATAAGGCCCGCTTGGCTCTGGCACAATCAATGGCAACCCGGCCAAATCCTCGCTGGCCACCGGGCGCCCCACCAACGGATGCCCCCGCCGCACAAAAAACAACGCATTAAGCGGCGGCAAAGGATCACAGCGCACCCCGGCCTCCGCCATTAAGGGCCGCGACGGGCCAATCAATGCATCCAGATCGCCCTGCCGAAACAGCTGCACCGCCGTCTCAAACGGTGCCCCGCGCAAATGAATGCGCACCTCCGGATGCGCCCCAACCAAGGCCCAGATCGCCCGGCTCATCAGCCCTTCCATCGAACTCGGTGACACCCCAATCCGCAGCACCTGCTCCCGCGTCTGACGGCCCTCATCGACATCTGCAACCAACTGATCCACATCCGCCAAAATCCGCGCCGCCCGATCAATAAACGCCCGCCCCTCTGCCGTGGCGGTCACCCCCCGCGCATGCCTTTCAAACAACGCCGCGCCCACGTCTTGCTCCACGTCCGCGACCGCCTTGGTCACCGCCGATTGTGTGACATTCAACGCCCGCGCGGCTGCAGAAATCGCCCCTTGCCGGTCCACCGCCACCACATAGCGCAGCTTGGTCAGATTCATCCATTCCTCCAAAGAATAGCTTGAGAGAATATTGAATTTGCCAGATACCCTCGTCAATCCGATACTTCCGCCCAAGCGAGGAGGATTTCACATGAGTCACGAGGCCATTGTTGCCGGCGTCGGCATGATCAAATTTGCCAAACCGGGCGCATCAGAGAGCTACGATCAAATGGGCGCCGCAGCCGTGCGCGCCGCGCTCAAAGACGCGGGCCTCAGCTATGAGGACGTGCAGCAGGCCTACGCGGGCTACGTTTATGGTGACAGCACCTGCGGCCAGAAAGCGCTTTATCACGTTGGTATGTCCGGCATCCCGATCATCAATGTGAACAACAACTGCTCCACCGGCTCCACCGCGCTCTACATGGCGCGCCAAGCCATCGAGAGCGGCATGGCGGACTGTGTGCTCGCTGTGGGCTTTGAGCAAATGCAACCGGGCGCGCTGACCTCCCACTGGACTGATCGCCCCACGCCATTTGACGACTTTGACACCGCCTGCGACACCCTTGTCGGCCACGCCGAAGTCCCACTCGCCCTGCGTTACTTCGGCGGTGCGGGCAAATCGCACATGGAGAAATTTGGCACCGAACTGGCTGATTTCGCCAAAATCCGCGCCAAAGCCTCGCGCCACGCCACCCGAAACCCGCTGGCCCTTTTTGCCAAGGAAGTCTCTGAGGCCGAGGTTATGGCCGCCCCGGTCATGTGGGACGGTGTGATGACCCGTCTGATGGCCTGCCCCCCCACCTGCGGCGGCGCGGCCGCGATCCTCTGTTCGGAGAGCTTTGCGGCCAAACACGGCCTGAACGCGACGGTGAAAATCAAAGCGCAAGCCATGACCACCGATTATGTCTCCACCTTTGAGGCGCAAGACATGATGCAAGTTGTCGGCTACGACATGACGGCGGCGGCCGCCAAACAGGTGCAGGAGGCCTCGGGCATTTCCATAGAAGACGTCGATGTGGTCGAGTTGCACGACTGCTTCGCCCACAACGAGTTGATCACTTACGAAGGCCTAGGCCTCACTCCCGAGGGCACCGCCCAAAAATTCATTGCCGACGGCGACAACACCTACGGTGGCAAATTTGTCACCAACCCCTCCGGAGGCTTGCTGTCAAAAGGACATCCCCTTGGGGCCACAGGCCTCGCCCAATGCTACGAGTTGACCCACCAATTGCGCGGAACGGCAGACGCTCGCCAAGTGGAAGGTGCAAAAACAGCCCTCCAGCACAACCTCGGCCTCGGCGGCGCTTGTGTCGTGACCCTCTATCAGGCGGCATAACCCCATGGGCATCTTCAACCGATCCACCAAAGGCCATGTGACCCCGCCCATCGAGGTCACCCTAGAGCGCGGCCCGCTGGCGTTCTTCTCCGAAACCATCGGCGAAACAGACCCGATCTACTTCGATTCAGACGCCGCGCAGGCCGCGGGCCACCCCGACATCCTCGCCCCTGCCACATACGCAGTGGTGGTCGGCACCTTTGCCGACCAGATCGCCCGCCGCAAAGGTCAGCCCGACATCCTGGAGCTGATCAATGGCGACCTGCGCGTGCTGCTGCATGGCACCGAGGCCTACACATACCATGGCCCAATGTTTGCCGGAGACGTGGTGACCGTCGAAAACGAGGTGACAGATTTCACCGACGCCAAAGGTGGGAAACTGGAAATCGCCCACATCACCACCCGCATCACCCACGCCACGCGCGGTCTCTTGGTTGAGGCCACCCGCGGCATCATTCACCGTCTGGGCTGAGGGAGAGACATCATGACCGTCACACCAACCACGGCCCAAGTCGGCGACACACTCCCGGAGCTGACTTTCGGCCCGATCTCGCGCACCACCTTGGCGCTGTATGCAGGCGCCTCCGGGGATCACAACCCGATCCACATCGACCTGGACTTTGCCAAAACCGCAGGCATGGATGACGTCTTTGCCCACGGCATGTTGTCCATGGCGCAACTCGGCCGCCTCGTCACCAACTGGGCCGGCCAAGACCGCATGCGCGCCCTTTCAACCCGATTCACCGCGATCACGCCCGTTGGGGCCACCATCACCTGCTCAGGCACCGTTGTGGACCGCCAAGAAGAGCACGGACGCGTGCTGCTCACCGTGGCGCTCGCCGCTCATATTGATGACGGCACCCAAACCCTGCGCGGCGAAGCCAAAATCTGCGGCACGCCTTAATTCAATTTGCCTGAAGCGCATCGCGCTTCGGGCCGCGCCCGACCCGCCCCATGGGCGGGCGCGTTCCGCACCCACCCCGGGCCAGTCGCGGCCCTTTTTGGGGACAAGGAGACTCCCAATGCCCAATCACATGTGGATGAGCGAAGACCACACCGCCTTCGCCGACACCGTCAAACGCTTCTTTGACGAAGAGGTCACCCCAAACAAAGATGCCTGGACCGAAGCCGGCGTCATTCCCAAGTCCCTTTGGAGAAAAGCCGGAGACCTCGGCATCCTCGGCGCCACCTTCCCCGAGGAACACGGCGGCCTTGGCCTGTCGCGCCACTTCGACGCCGTGACCTTCCTGGAGCAGACCAAAGCCGGTGACAGTGGCTGGGGTGTGTCTGTGCACAACATCGCTTCGCATTACATCACCGCCTTTGGCACCGAGGAACAGAAAGCCCGCTGGCTGCCAGACCTCGCCTCAGGGGACAAAGTCGCCGCCATTGCGATGACCGAACCGGGCACGGGCTCGGACCTGCAAGCGGTGAAAACCACCGCCATCCGCGACGGCAACGAATATCTGATCAACGGCTCCAAAACCTTTATCACCAACGGCGGCTCCGCCGACCTGATCGTGCTCGTCGCCAAGACCGACCCCTCCGCCAAAGGCCGCGGTGTGAGCCTGATTGTGGTGGAAACCGAAGGCCTCGAGGGTTTCGCCGTTGGCCGTTGCCTCAAAAAGATGGGCATGAAGCGCAACGACACCGCAGAACTCAGCTTCACCGACGTGCGCGTGCCGCTCACCAACCTGATTGGCACTGAGGAAGGCCAAGGCTTCATCCAACTGATGAAACAGCTGCCATGGGAGCGTCTCATACTTGGCTATATGGCTCTGGGCGCGTCGCAATGCGCGCTTGAGCATACTCTGGCCTACGTGAAGGAGCGCAAAGCCTTTGGCAAACGGGTGATGGACTTTCAGAACACCCGCTTCAAACTCGCTGAATGCGCCACCAAAATTGAACTGCTCGCGTCCTTCTGTGACACCTGCCTCGCCGAGCTCGACGCAGAACAACTCACCGCAGAAAAAGCCGCCATGGCAAAATGGTGGGGCACCCAGACTCAATGCGAAATCGTGGACGAATGTCTGCAGTTGCACGGCGGCTATGGCTACATGTCCGAATATCCGATTTCGGAACTCTACACCGACGCCCGCGTGCAAAAGATCTACGGCGGCACCAACGAGATCATGAAAGAAGTGATCGCCCGCTCGCTGGACATCGACTGATGCCAAGTCACGCACCGCGGGGTTCGCGCCCAGCCCCGAGGGCGGCTCTGTTGCAAAACCAACTGCGCACACAAACCGCCACGATGCATTGGTATTAAATGTCGCAGTTTCGCGCCCGCCCTGGGGGGCGGGGCTGGGCGCGAACCGGATCGCAAGCGATCCGGAGGAAACACGCTAAAGGATACCGCATGACCAAACTCACTGGAAAAACCGCCTACATCACCGGCGCAGGCAACGGCATCGGCCGCGCTGTCGCTCTAAAACTCGCCTCTGAGGGCGCCAACATCGTGCTCAACGATCTTGAGGAGGCCCCGGCCCAAGCTGTGGTCGAGGAAATCACCGCCGCGGGTGGCAATGCCATCGCGGTTGTCGGCTCTGTCACGGAAAATGGCTTTGCCGAGCGCTTCATCGGCGCAGGCGTGCAAAAATGGAACGCCATCGACATCATCGTCAACAACGCCGGCTACACTTGGGACAGCCTGATTGGCCACATGACCGACGATCAGTTTGACGCGATGATGGACGTGCACGTGAAAGCGCCCTTCCAAATCCTGCGTGCCGCCTCGGGCTTCATTAAGGGCCACGCCAAGCAAGAAGCCGAAGAGGACCGCGAAGTCTTTCGCAAGGTGGTCAACATCTCATCCATCGCGGGCACCGGCGGGAATGTTGGTCAGGCCAACTACTCTTCCGCCAAGTCCGCCGTGCTTGGCCTGACCAAATCTCTGGCCAAAGAATGGGGCCGCTACAAAGTCAACGTGAACTGTGTCGCCTTTGGTTACATCGAAACCCGCCTCACCCAAGCCACTGACGACAAGAAATCCATCACCGTAGACGGCAACACCGTGGGCATCGGCATCCCGACCAAAGTCGCAGGCGGCTTTGCAGCCATGGTGCCCCTTGGCCGCCCCGGCACGCCCGAAGAAGCGGCGGACGGCGTCTATCTGATGTGCTGCCCCGAGAGTAATTATGTCTCCGCCCAAGTCCTCACCGTTGGCGGCGGGTTGAACGGTCTGTAATCCCATGACAGGTCCGAAAACCAAACTGCGCGCCCGCGCATTGTTAATTCTGACACAAACCTCTGCCTTCATGGGCCTGCAGAGTCGTGGCGCCCCCGGCGCAATGGAGCATCTGCGATGACCCAAAGGACCAAGCCCATGCTGCAAGGCATCCGCATCATCGAAATCGAAGGCCTCGGCCCCGGCCCCTTTGCCGCCATGCATCTGGCCGATCTTGGCGCAGACGTGATCACCATTCACCGCAAAGGCGGCGGATCTATCACCGCAGACCAATCCGTGCTTGACCGTGGCAAACGCTCCATCGCTCTGGATCTCAAAGACCCGGATGACCTTGTCGTCGCCAAAAAACTCATCGACTCCGCAGATGCGTTGATCGAAGGCTTCCGTCCGGGGGTGATGGAACGGCTCGGCCTAGGTCCGGCGGACTGCCATGCCACCAATCCACGGTTGGTTTATGGCCGCATGACCGGCTGGGGCCAAACCGGGCCTCGCGCAGAAACCGCCGGTCACGACCTCAACTATATCGCCCAATCCGGCGCGCTCTGGTACGCTTCTGAGCCCGGCTCCCCCCCGATCACTCCTGCGACCCTTGTGGGCGACATCGGCGGCGGCGCGCTGTATCTGGTGATCGGCATCCTGACCGGCATCTTGAATGCGCAGGAAATTGGCCAAGGCACGGTTGTCGACGCTGCCATTGTCGACGGCTCCGCCCACATGATGACGCTCTTGATGGCCCTGCGCCAAGCCGGCGGCCTCTCCATGGAACGTGGCCACAGCCTGCTCGACGGTCCACATTGGTCGCGCAGCTATGTCTGCGCCGATGGTGGCTATGTCTCCGTGCAAGCGCTGGAGCCACAATTCTACGCCGCCTTCCTTGACAAACTTGGACTGGCTGACGACCCGGAATTTGCCAAGCAACACGACCGGACCCTCTGGCCCAAACTCACCGCCCGCCTGACCGACATCTTTGTGCGCGAACCGCGCCTGCATTGGGATGGTCTGTTTTCGGGGTCTGACGCCTGCGTCGCGGTGGTGCTCTCCCCGGAGGAAAGCGCCAAGGCTCCGCATATGTCGGCGCGTCGCGTCTGGCATCACAGTGATGGCAACCTACAAGCCGCCCCGGCCCCGCGCTTTGACAGCCGCGTGGATGAGATCAGACCACTTCCCAAGCGCGGTGAACACACAGCCGAAATTCTAAAAGGCCTCGGCATGTAACCGGCCCATGCAGCCCGCCGCACGCTGCGCCCCGGGACACCCCTGTACCCTATCAAGCCGCAACGCAAGGTCCCTTAACGCAACAGAGGCGCGCTTAAGGCGCACCTCCGCAAAACAGTCGCAATACCGACAGAATACCAACGTCAAAATCAGTGGTTAATTGCCACGCACCGTGTCGATCATCAGCTGTACATTTTCCGGATCGGCGTCCGGGGTGATTCCGTGGCCCAGGTTAAAGATATGCGGCCCCTTGCCAAAGGCTGCGACAATCTTGCGGGTCTCATCCACCAGATCCTGCCCGCCGGTCACCATATGGCTGGACTTCAGATTCCCCTGAACACAGCCATCCACCTGTACGTTTTTGGCAGCCCATTCAGGTGTCACCCCGTCGTCCAGTGCCACACAATCCGCGCCTGTTGCCTTGGCAAACCCGACATAGCGTTCGCCGGCGCCACGCGGGAAGGCAATCACCGGCACGTCCGGATGGCGCGCCTTCAGCTCTGCAATGATTTTCCTTGCAGGTTCAAGAGCATAGCGGTCAAAATCTGCGCCTTTGAGCGAGCCGGCCCAGCTGTCAAACAGCTTCACAACCTCAGCACCAGCCTCGATTTGCTTGGACAGGTAGTCCACGGTGCCTTCCGTCAGAATATCAATGATCTGATCAAAAACGTCCGGGTTTTCATCCTTGAGCTGATGCGCCGGTCCTTGATCAGGCGTACCCCGCCCCGCCACCATATAGGTCGCCACGGTCCAGGGCGCGCCGGCAAATCCAATCAACGTGGTCTCTTTGGGCAACTCCCGGCGCAGGATCCGCACAGTTTCATAGACCGGGTTCAACGTCTCATGGATCGCGCTCGGCGCATTAAGCTTGTCAAAATCCGCTTGGGTTTCAATGGTGGAGAGCCGTGGTCCTTCGCCAGTCACAAACCACAAATCCGCGCCCAAAGCTTGCGGCAGCAACAGGATATCGGCAAACAGGATCGACGCGTCAAAGCCATAGCGCCGGATCGGCTGCAGCGTCACCTCTGCGGCCAATTTACTGTTATAACAAAGACTTAGAAAGTCACCAGCCTGCGCCCGAGTGGCGCGATACTCTGGCAAATAGCGACCCGCTTGGCGCATCATCCAAATAGGAGGGGTGTCCAATGTCTCGCCCGCCAGCGCCCGCAAGATCGTCTTTTCGGCCATGCTTACATCCTTCCAGTGTTGCGCACACGTGGTCTGGCAACAGCGGCAAGATGTCAAGTCCACAACGCTTGTCAGGACACCCTGTCGCGGCTATCCAAGCGCCATGACAGTGACTTTGCCAACCCCCGCTTCTCCGCTGAAAATCGGCACCCGTGGCTCTCCGCTCGCGCTTGCGCAGGCCTATGAAACCCGCCGCCGCCTGATGACAGCGTTTGATCTGCCAGAAGAAGCCTTCGAGATCGTGGTCATCACCACATCCGGTGACAATGCTCAGTTGATTGCCAAAGACAAACCTCTCAAGGAAGTTGGCGGTAAAGGACTGTTCACAAAGGAAATTGAAGAGGCCATGTTGGTTGGCGGTATCGACATTGCCGTGCACTCGATGAAAGACATGCCGGTCCTGCAACCTGACGGCCTGCGGCTCGACACTTACTTGCCGCGCGAAGACACCCGCGACGCTTTTGTTTCCCCAAGCCACGCGTCTTTGGCAGACCTGCCGGAAGGCGCCACCGTAGGCACCTCCAGCCTGCGCCGTCGTGCCCAGTTGCTGAACTACCGCAAAGATCTCAACGTTGTAGAGTTTCGCGGCAACGTGCAAACCCGCCTGAAAAAGCTGGAAGACAAAGTCGCAGATTGCACCTTCCTTGCCATGGCTGGCCTTAATCGCCTTGACATGTCCCATGTGGCCGCTTCCGCCATCGAGCCGGAAGACATGCTGCCCGCGATCGCACAAGGTGCCATTGGCATCGAGCGTCGCGCGGATGACATGAGCACCGCCGCTCTGCTGGAGGCCATTCACGACGGGCCAACCGGCCAACGGCTCAATGCCGAACGTGCTTTCCTGGCGGCCCTGGACGGCTCCTGTGAAACCCCCATCGCGGGCCTCGCGGACCTTGACGGCAACACCATTCGCCTGCGTGGTGAAGTGCTGCGTCCGGACGGCTCTGAAAGCCTACGCGATGATCAAACGGCTCCAATTGAAGACGGCGCGGCGCTTGGAGAAGGCATGGCCAAATACCTTCTGGAGCGCGGCGGCCCGGGCTTCTTTGACTGGCGCAGCTAACAACGATTTACGGTTAATTTCCCCTTAACCGCGCCATTCCCGGCATGTTTCGGCCATGTTTTTAAGACACTCTGATCCCATCAACAGGGATCAGAGGACCAAGCCATGCACGCGTTGGGACAACTGGGCACTATCGACGATTATCACTGGGACACTTTACAGCCACGGCCATCACACGCCGGCTACTGCGTCCGGGAAACTGCTGGCGAGTTCCGTCATTCATCCATAAAAGAGGCTCTGCTACGCTTCATTGGCGTGATGTTTGTGCTCAGCGCGCTGGTGCAATGGACCTTCCCCGATGCCAATTTTGTTGGCGATCCGATGATGTCCAAGTCCCTGCTGTCCATTGCCTTTGCGCTGATCGGCATGGCGGCCTACCGCTTTGCTATGAAAGGCCACCGCGCCGAAATCCGCTTTGACGGTAAATCCCGCACCATCGTGCTCTACGCCCTGAACCGCCGGGATCAACAAAAAGGCGCCCGTAAACTGCCGCTCCGCGACATCACGAGCATTTATGTGCGGCGCACCGACATGGCGGCTGGCAAAGCCGCCCTGCGCATCCGTCTGAAATCCGGCGGCGCAGAGCTCACCGCCCTACGCGGCGATCTCGCCGAAGTCGAAGCGGTCCACGCCTTACTTTGCAGCAAAATCCGCAAAGCGCAGCAGGGCTAACCTGCTGCCGTTACACCCATTTTGCCATCGGTGGCAGGCTCATCAGCACGGCATTGGCATCATGGCCCGTTTCCAGACCAAACTTAGTGCCACGATCATAAACAAGGTTGTACTCGGCATAGAGCCCCCGATGCACCAGTTGGACATCTTTCTCAGCTTCGCCAAAATCATCCACCCGACGTTTCTCAACCAGAGGCACAAAGGCCGGCAGGAAGGCTTCGCCAATGTCCCGGATGAAGGCAAAGTCCGTTTCCCAATCCCCGGTGTTGTGATCATCCAGAAAGATGCCGCCAACCCCACGCGCGCGGTTGCGATGCGGAATGTAAAAATACTCGTCCGCCCAAGCCTTTAGCCGAGGGTAATGCGCCTCACCATGCGCATCACAATGCGCCTTCTGCACCCCGTGAAAATGCGCTGTGTCCTCATCATATTCCAAACAGGGGTTCAAATCGGAGCCACCGCCAAACCACCAACCATGTGGGGTCCAGAACATCCGTGTATTCATGTGCACCGCCGGGCAATGTGGGTTCTGCATATGCGCCACAAGGCTAATTCCACTGGCCCAAAACCGCGGATCTTCTTTCATGCCAGGCAAGCCTTTGCGCGCGGCCATGGCATTCTGCGCACGCTCTCCCAACTCGCCGTAGACCGTGGACACATTCACGCCGACTTTCTCAAACACACGCCCGCCACGCATTACCGACATCAACCCACCGCCAGCATCCGATCCATCGGCACTGCTGCGCTTAGTTTCACTCACCTCAAATTGGCCCGCGCCCTGATCTGCAAACGGACCTTCGGAATGACTGTCTTCCAGCCCTTCAAAAGCGGCCACAATCTGATCTCGCAACTCACGAAACCATGCGCTGGCGCGTTGCTTTTCGGTGTCCATTTGATCAGACATGCCTGCCCCTCCGTTGTGTTCCGCATTGCCTATCATCGGCACACAACAGACGCCAGCGGCAGAACAGCGCGGTTTAGTGCGCCGGGGTGCTCACCGTATCCAGAAGCGAGCGACCACCATCCACAGTCACAATCTGCCCGGTCATAAAGCCTGAAGCCTCAGAGGCCAAAAACTGAACCGCATCCGCCAGTTCGCCCGGAGCCGCAATCCGCCCCAGTGGCGTATGTTGCTCAATCTCGTTGCGGCAATCGCGATTGTCCCTCAAGGCTTCTTGCAAACTTGCAGACATCACTGAGCCAATCGCAACCGCGTTGACCCGAATCCGCTCAGGTGCCAACGCAACGGCCATCGCGCGTGTCATCTGATCCAATGCAGCCGTGGCAATCGAATATCCCAATAAGTCCGGCTGAGACCGCTGCGCCGCAATCGAACTCAAGTTCACAATGGAACCCACGGGTCCCTCGTCCCGTCCAGCGGCCAGTTTGATCATCCGCTTAGCCACAATTTGGCTCAACCGCAGCGACGTCATCAGGTTCTGCTGGATCATCAAATCGACAGAGGTGTCATCCGGATCTAGTGGATCGCTGGTGGTCACCTGCCGACATCCGTTGATGAGAATATCGATCTCATCGAACGCATCAATGGTGGCGGAGATCAGATTGTTGATCGTCAGTTTTTCGCGTAAATCGCCAGCAAAATAACGAATATTGCCTTCATCAGGACGTTCACCAAACTCCGCACACAGGCTTTTTTCATCCATGTCCGCAAACATGACATTGGCGCCATGTTCTGCAAAATGCCGCCCTACAGCCAAACCAATACCATTGGCCGAGCCCGTGATAATGGCGGTTTTACCCGCAATATTGAAAGACATCTACGATCCCCATCACGCTGTCATGCACCGAATCTGGCTACCCTTACCCACGGGTCCGAGTTGGTCGCTGAGCATGCAATACCTTAAATCGGGTGTCTCCGGCAACGGCCTCGACCGATTGGAACGCATCCTGCAACGTAGCTTCATACGGCAAATGCCGGTTTGCCACCATCCACAAATGCCCGGACGGGGCCAGCATCTTGGCCGCAGCCCGGATGAATCGCTCACCCAACGCTGGCTCCGCTTTGCGCCCGGTGTGAAACGGCGGGTTCATCACCACTGTGTCCACCCGATGGCCTGGCTTGAAATTCGTGGCATCGGCCCAGTGAAACTGCGCCCGAGGATCGGACAGGTTTTCCTTGGCGCATCCCAGAGCCACGTGATCGGCTTCAACCAAATGCAGCACGTCAAAAGCTTGTCGCGCCACCATCTCGCTAGACAGATACCCCCATCCAGCGCCCAGGTCGGCCACCACACGTCCCAGTTTGGTCGGCAAGGCTTCCGCCAGCATTTTGGACGCCGGATCAATGCCATCCGCACTAAACACCCCTGGCCGCGTGACAAAGCGCTCTGCCACTTTGGTGGGCGCACCCGCCTGCCAATCCGCAAAGCCCCCGCCTTCAAACCAGAACAACCGACCGTGAGACTTGGCAAAGCTGCCAAGCACCTCAGCGCGTTTGCGGCATTCTTTATAAAGCCCGTCAACGCCATCGGTCTTCTGACCATCGACAATCACCAGATCAGCGCAGGCAGTCGCACGCGCAATCAAATCCCGCGCCAAGGCCTTGGCCCGTGGTAAAACCACAACTGCCGCTTTGTACGTGCCGTCTTCCACAACAGCGGCCTCATAGCCCGCATCTGAAAACGCATCAAAATCCGGCTTCAGGTGCTGCACCACATGCACCTGCGTACGCGGCAGCGCATTCAGATCATAGCCGACTCGCGGCGCAAACACGGCAATCCGTCCGTCAGACGGCAAAGACAGGCCGTAGTCCTCTACGGCCAAAGACAATCGGGAATGGGACATATCAAGCGGTGATCCGGGCGCGCCCGATCACTCCTTCTCCATCGTACACTGCAAGGGATGCTGGTGCCGTTGCGCCAAATCCATCACCTGCGTGACCTTGGTTTCTGCAATCTCGTGGCTGAACACACCCACAACCGCCACGCCTTTCTTATGCACGGTTAGCATGATCTCAAACGCCTGCGCGTGGGTCATCGAGAAGAACCGTTCCAGCACATGCACCACAAACTCCATCGGTGTGTAGTCGTCGTTGAGCAGCATCACCTTGTAAAGCGGCGGCTTTTTGGTGCGGGTACGGGTCTCCAGCGCGACGCCAAGATCGCCGCCGTCGTCGTCACCCATGCTCATGGTCATCGTCTGCAATGGCATATTCACAAGAATCCGGTTCGTGGTTTGCTGTTTATATAGCCTGAAGTTGGTCTTAGAAAAGAGGTCTGGAACAATCGGACCTTTTTCATGCCCAAGACCCTCACAACAGTTGCCTTTGATGCAGATGATACGCTGTGGCACACCGAACGGTTCTTTCGTCTCACCCAGGCCAAATTTGCCGAGCTACTAGCGGATTTCACCGAACCAGATCACCTCGAAGAACGCCTCTTGGAAGCCGAGCGGCGCAACGTGGGGCACTATGGTTTTGGCACCAAAGGCTTTGTCCTGTCGATGATCGAAACCGCGATTGAGGTGACTGAGGAACGCGTGCCCGCCTACGTGATTGCTGAGCTCATGGCCTGCGGTCGCGAGATGCTGCAACATCCCATCAACCTGCTGCCACATGCCAGGGAAGTGGTTGAAACATTGGCAAAATCTCACCGCTTGCTGCTCATTACCAAAGGCGATCTTCTCGATCAGGAGCGCAAGGTGGCTCAGTCAGGTTTGGGCGATTTATTTGAGTGGGTCGAGATTGTCAGCCATAAAACGCCGGACATTTATACACGCACTTTCAAACGCCATGCTGACGGCCCCGATCGGGCGTTAATGGTGGGCGACTCAATGAAATCCGACATTGTACCCTCACTATCGGTTGGCAGTTGGGCGGCGCATGTGCCCAATGGCCCCGCCTGGGCGCTGGAGCAGGCAGAAACGCCCAAAGAAAACCCGCGATTTGTGGCGCTTTCGTCACTGTCTGAAGTTTTGCCACTGGTAGAAGAGATTGGCTAAGGCCCTCACAAGGCAGGTCTAGCGGCTGACAAGCACGGAGCCACAACATCTGCGAAACCGCCTTAAGCACCCAATGCAACTCGCCAGAAACACAAGCTTTATTCGTTTCAGACCCTGTGTTACGCTTCTTGCAATTAAAAATGGTCAGACCGGAAAACCGGAGACCTGAGGCAGAAAAAGAGCAGTTCACATGAAGGCGCGGCGCATTCAGCCGGCCCGTTTCGGGCTATTTTTGGCGACACTGGCATTCTGTGCCGTGATGACCCCCATGGTGTCTTTCGCGGCACCCTACGCAGCAATGGTGATTGACGCACGGGACGGCAAAGTCCTGCACAGTCGCAACGCCGACACCCGCCTGCATCCGGCGTCCCTGACCAAGATGATGACGCTCTACATCGCCATGGAAGCGGTGGAGAACGGCGAGATCAGCCTCGACACCAAAGTGAAAATCTCCAAGAACGCCGCCGCCGAGCCGCCGTCCAAGCTGGGTCTGCAAGCGGGACAGCGCATTGCCCTGCGCTATCTTATCCGCGCCGCTGCCATCAAATCCGCCAACGATGCCGCGACCGCGATTGGCGAGGCTATCGAAGGCTCCGAAGCCGCCTTTGCCCGTCGCATGAATCGCACCGCCAAGGCGCTTGGAATGACCAACACGACGTTCAAAAACATGCACGGCCTGACCGAAACCGGCCACATGTCCACTGCGCGGGACATGACCACCTTGGGTCGCCACGTGCTTTATGACTATCCGGACTACTACAACCTCTTCTCGCGCCGCTCCACAAACGCGGGCATCAAGTCTGTAAACAACACCAACCGCCGCCTGCTCGACGCCTATCGTGGCGCAGACGGCATCAAAACCGGCTACACCCGCGCCGCCGGCTTCAACCTCGTGGCCTCTGCTGAGCGCGGCAACAAACGTGTGATTGCCACCGTATTTGGCGGTCGCTCCACCGCAACCCGCAACGCCAAAGTGGCCGAATTGCTGGATCTGGGCTTCAACCGCTCCGCCAGCCGTGTGGCCCTGCGCAAACCCGGCCGCCCCGCGTATCAGGGCAAGACTGCGCCAGTAGGCAAAACCATCCGCGTGGCCACCGCAGTGAAGAAGTCCCTGCGCCCGGTTCTGCGGCCAACGGCAGCTAAACAAGAACAACCTTCCGTGGTTGCTGCAGCCGCCATGTCTGAGGCGACAGTTGCCGCAGACGCCACCGTTGTGGCCGAGGCCACTGTCATCGAACACGACATCCAGTCCGCCCTCCTACAAGCTCAGGACAACACGGGTGTGACGTTGGTGAGCCTGAAGGAAGAACCCACACCACCGCCACAGCCAAAGGTCATCACGCGCATCTCGACTGCTGGCGGGCGCCATTGGGGCATCAACGTCGGTCGCTACAACAGCCGCTTTGCCGCTGAAAAGATGTTGCTGAAAACAGCTCTGTCCGAAATGTCGACGTTAGACGGCAGCCTGCGCAAAGTGGTGAAAAACTCTCGCGGGTTTGAGGCAAACTTCCTCGGCATGTCCAAAGAGACCGCAGACCTCGCCTGCCGCCGCCTGCAAGCACGACAAGTCACCTGCTACACGCTGGGTCCAAGCTAATCCAAATCGACCACCGACTAACCAAAAGACCGTCGCAGCCTCCCGCGACGGTCTTTTTCTTTGCTGCTATAGCGAACGTCTAAACCTTCGGCTTGTCGTCATACTGCCCAGACAGAATGCGCTGCGCATCGCCCTCGGGGTCATCATACTGATTGGAGCGCACAGTGTAGAGAAACCCAACCAGGCCCATGCCCCCCAGAAACAGTGAAATCGGGATCAAATAAGACAGAACTTGCATGTCATCCTCTCAGGCGCAGGGCGTTTAGGGATACTGTAATCGAAGACGTGGACATCGCCAACGCGGCAATCAACGGCGTGGCCAGTCCGGCCACCGCCAGCGGCACCGCCACAATGTTGTAAACCGTCGCGATGCGGAAGTTCTCGCGGATACGTTTGATCGCGCTTTTGGCCACGTCCACCGCTTCCGGGATCGGCGACAGATCGCCGCCCAAAAGCACAATATCAGAGGCCACGCGCGCCGCATCCAATGCTGAAGCTGGCGAGATAGACACATGTGCGGAGGCCAAGGCCGCAGTGTCATTGAGGCCATCGCCCACCATCAGCACAAAACGTCCGTCTTCCGCCAAACTCTGCACGCGCTTGGCTTTGTTTTCCGGCAGCGCTTCCGCCACCCATTTGGCAATGCCCAGGCGGTTGGCCAGGCTTTCCACCGCGCCGGTGGTATCACCGGACATCAGGATCACCTCTTTGCCCGCAGCCTGCAACGCCTTCACGCTCTCTTCGGCACCATCCCGCAACGCATCCGCAAAAAGGAACGCCACTGGCGCGTGGTCACCTATGCTCAGGAATGCCGATGTCTGATTGCCCGCCGTTGCGCCAACCCATGTTGGCCGCCCCAAACGCACCAACTGGCCGTCGATCCGCCCTTGCGTGCCATACCCCGGCACTTCTTCGATTTCACTCACCCGCGCAGGACGCACGCCTGCCGCTTGGGCTGCTTTGGATATAGCCGTACTCAGGGGATGTGCCGAGGCCATCGACAATGCCAATGCAACGGACAGGTCGGCCTCGTCAAAGCTATCAATATTGATCAACTCAGGCGCGCCAGCTGTCAGGGTCCCGGTTTTGTCAAACACCACCGTATCCACCTGCGCCAACCGCTCCAACGCGGTGCTGTGTTTGATCAACATGCCTTTGCGGAACAACCGCCCCGAGGCCGCTGTTGTCACCGCAGGCACGGCCAAACCAAGCGCACAGGGGCATGTGATAATCAGGACTGCCGCCGCGATGTTGAGCGCGGTGCGCATGTCAAATGTGAACAGATACCAGCCCAGAAAACTCAGCGCGGACAGGATATGCACGCCCGGCGCGTAAAGCTTCGCCGCTTTGTCAGCGAGGGATGTGTAATTGGACCGCCCGGACTCGGCCACGGCCACCAAGTCGGCCATGCGATGCAGGCTGGTCTGTTCGCCAACCGCTGTGGCGCGGATCACCAAAGGCCCCGTCAGGTTCACTTCGCCCGCGCTCACGGCTTGGCCCGGTTCTGCAAAAACCGGCAGCGTTTCCCCTGTGAGCAAAGAGCGATCCAGTTCAGAGCGCCCCGCAACAATCTCGCCATCTACAGGCATACGCCCGCCCGGCTTCACCCGAACCAGATCACCAACCGCGAGTTCTTTCACCGCGACGGTCTCGTCCTGCCCGTCAACAACCCGAACCACTCGCGGCACTTCCAATGCGGCCAGTTCTTCTGCCGCCGACCGTGCCACCGCCCGTGTGCCATGATCCAAATAGCGACCAGCCAACAAGAAAAACACCAACGTCAGAGCCGCATCAAAGTAGGCATGTTCACCCGACAACGTGGTTTCCCATAGCGAGGTGACCACCGCCAACACAATCGCCAACACAATCGGCACGTCCATGTTCAGGCGCTTGTGCTTCAACGCGCTCCAGGCATGTACAAAAAACGGTTTGCCGGAGAACGCGATGGTTGGCAGGGCAATCGCCGCCGATATCCAGTGGAACATGTCTCGCGTCGCCGCCTCCGCGCCGGACCAGACCGACACCGACAGCAACATCACGTTCATCGACGCAAATCCCGCCACCGCCAAACGCATCAGCAGGTCACGCCCCGCCTTGTCTGTCTGCGTCGCGCTCAGTGTGCCGGCGTCAAGCTCATGCGCCTCATAGCCGACCTGTTCCAGCACGCTCGCCAAGGCTTCGGCGGTCACCTCAGGATCCGCTTCCACAGAAGCGCGCTTCAAAGTCAGGTTCACCCGCGCGGAATGCACGCCCGGATGCGCTGCCAGCGCGCCCTCGACGGTCGAAATACACGCCGCACAATGCACGCTTGGCACAGACAACGCGATGCGCGCCTCTTCCTGAATGGCCTGCTCCGCCAGCGCTTCTGCCGCCGGGGCCGCATCACAGGCCGGACAGGCCGAGATATTTGGGCGCATCGCCGCGGTCATGGCTTAGCTCTGCTCCACGCGCAGGATCACGCGTTGCTCAAACGGCGTGCCGTCCAGCGCTGTGGCGTTCATACGGATGTTCCAGTTCCCCGGCGCCAGCTCTTCACGCGCCACATAGGCTTTTCCGTCAAACTGAAAATCCGGGGTGCGATCATCCTGCACATGGGTGGCCCGGCCCAGTACCGCATCCAATTTGGACACCTGCACCGGTTTGCCGTTCTCATCGGTGATCGACAGGATCAACAACCCGCCCTTGGCTCGTGCGCTTACGTCCCAACCCAAGGCTTCTTGTGCATTACGACGCTCATCAAAGCTTTGACTGGCCACGTAAGAGTTCTTCACTTCCAAACCAGGGAAAGTCGCCACCGCGTTCCAGGCCAAGGACAGGTTGACCGCAATGATCACACCAAACGCCCCGACAAAAATCATCAAGAAGTGTTTGCCGGTGAATTTCTTCTCTGCCATCACTGGCCCTTTCCATTAAAAACAGTGTCTTTGTGTACGCGGTCACCGTTGCCGGTGTCCTCAAACCAAAAGCGGAAGTTGGTCAGGCTGCCGTCTGCCGGAGCCGATCCTGCCGGGGCAATCACATAGACCCGCTGGTTGCGCATCTGGTCTGCCGGTACATTTACCGCCTCATAAGGGGTGCCCTCAAGCTGCACACGCAGGCTTGGGTCCCCTTTGACTGAAATCCGGAACATCCTGTCTTCGCCGTGTTTGTTGCGCAGGCGCACCTCATATGTGTTGCGGATCGATCCGTCTGACAGGGTCACAAAGGTCGGATTCCGCACTGGCGCCACGGTGGCCTCGATGTCAGAACGCAAGAACAGCGCCACAACAAGGCCGATTCCCACCAGCGACCAAAGAGACGTATACATAATAGTCCGTGCCCGGAAGATGTGCTTCCACACGCTACGCGGCGGCTCGCCAGCGCGCTCTCGATCTTCATCCGACAGCGCCAGATAGTCGATCAATCCTCTCGGCTTGCCAATCTTATCCATAATGTCGTCACAGGCATCGATGCACAGACCGCAGGTGATGCACTCCATCTGCTGGCCGTCACGAATATCAATCCCCATCGGGCAAACATTCACGCACGCCATGCAGTTGATACAATCTCCATGAGCATCGGCAGGTTCGCCCTTCCGCGCTTTACCACGAGGCTCCCCGCGCCAGTCACGATATCCAATGGTGAGCGTGTCCTCATCCATCATCGCAGCCTGAATACGCGGCCATGGACAGGCGTAGATGCAAATCTGCTCTCGCGCAAATCCACCAAAGAAGAAGGTGGTGAAGGTCAGAATGGCAATGGTGGTATAGGCCACCGGATGCGCGTTGCCAGTCACAAGATCGACAGCCAAGGTAGGCGCATCTGCAAAGTAGAACACCCAGGCCCCACCTGTGGCCATCGCGATAAACAGCCAGGTGATCCATTTGGCCACACGCAGGCGCACCTTGCGGAAATCCAGCTTCTTCTGGCGATGCAGGCGCAAACGCGCGTTGCGGTCGCCCTCGATCCAGCGTTCCACCAGAATGAACAAATCCGTCCAAACCGTCTGCGGACAGGCATAACCGCACCACACTCGGCCCAGGGCCGACGTGAACAGGAACAACCCCAAGCCAGCCATAATCAAAAGGCCCGCCACGAAGTAAAACTCATGTGGCCAGATCTCGATCATGAAAAAGAAGAACCGTCGGTTTGCCATGTCGATCAGCACAGCCTGATCCGGCAGGCTGGGGCCGCGGTCCCAGCGTAAAAGCGGCGTCAGGTAGTAGATACCCAAAGCGACCGCCATGATAATCCATTTTAAATTGCGAAACGGCCCGTAAACGCGTTTCGGAAAGATTGGCTCTTGTGCCGCGTACAGAGACGGTGCGGGACTTTTGCTCACGGAATCACTCACATGTTAGGAGAGGAGATTACTCGATCTTGTCCCAGTGATTGGACGCCAGAACATTGACCTGTGTCAAATCTCACATTTGTGATTCACCTTTTACGCCCCAGGTAAAAAAACCTCCCTGCGTCAGAGTAGCTCTGCGCGCATTTGCGCAGGGGTGCGACCGGTCCAATTCTGGAACGCGCGGTAGAAAGAATTCGGGTCGCGATACGCCAGCAAATAAGAGATTTCCTCAACACTCATGTCAGCTTGACGCAAGTAATGTAAGGACAAATCCGACCGCGTGTCATCCAGCACAGACTGGAAAGTCTGCCCCTCTTTGCTGAGGTGGCGTTGCAGGCTGCGGCGGCTTGTCACAAGACGGTCACTCACCGCATCCACTGACGCCTGCCCCGCAGGCAACAGCTCCAACAACGCATTGCGAACCCGCGCCGCCATCGACAAGGCGCGCTGATGCTCCGCCAGCTGCCGCGTCAACTCACGCTCGAACCCAGCCCACAGCTGCGGGTTTTCCGAAATAAGCGGTCGATAGGCATCTTCGCGCGTCAGGGTCAGTCGTGGCAGCGGCGTGACCACCGCCTTGCGCCCGTAGTGCCGGTCAAACACCGCCTGATCTTCCATCAACTCAGGCACGCCCACTTCTACCGGCAGGAAATCCACGCCCGTAAACGTACGCCCCATCTCAAGGAAATAGACCATCTCAAAGGCCGCCATGCACTTGGGCACATCGCGATTCGGCTCTGCCACGTCAATTTCCAGAACCAGATGCTGCTCTGTTTCCGTCACCAAAAGCTTGATCGGTGCCACCAATGGCTTGAACACCGCCTTGCGTTTCAGCCCTGTGGCGATGTTCGGACTACAGGAAAACGCAAAGGCCGCAGGAATAAAAGGCCCGCGCGCCATGGTTCTCGCCATTTCGATCACCACCTTGGGGTCATCAATCTCGTCAGAAATGGCTTCCCATAAGGAAAAAAACTGCTGCGCCGTCACACCTTTGGACTCTGTCTCAAACAGATCCACCGGCATCCCGGCACGCCGCAAAACCCGTTCGGGAGAAACACCGCAGGAGCGCAAGAGACCTGCCGTGGATCTGTGAACCGGATACCGAACCTGTTTTTGCATCTGTGCCTCCAACTTAGGAGCCAAACATAGGCAAGTTGGCGCAGTTCGCCAACCAAGTGGCGCAATTTGCATGTACGGAAAGAAATTGTGGGTGCCAATCTTTCCAGGAAACGCGCGAACAGGACGGAAAGATCGACACCCAATGGACAGCTCCGGTTGCGGCGTGCTGCCCTTGAGACAAGTTCTACCAAGGAGCGCCAGGCAAAAACTTGATCTTGGTCAAATTGGCAAAATTTTCCGGCACAAAAGCACAAAAAAAGACCGCCCCGGTTTTCCGGAGCGGTCGGTGTTTCCAAAAGGGGGCGAAGTTACTCGCCGCCACCTAGCTGATGCACGTAGGCGGAGACCGCACGCACCTGCGCTTCGGTCAGACGGTTGCCCCAGGAAGGCATCACACCGTAGCGGCTGTAGGTCACTGTCTCCGTGATGGAGTCATAATCGCCACCATAAAGCCAGATTGCATCCGCAAGGTTTGGTGCCCCCTGCTCGCGATCACCCGTGCCGTCTTCCATGTGGCAAGCAGAACATTCGTCCGCAAAGACCTCTGCTCCCGCCGCGACAACAGACGCATCCTTTGGCTCACCTGACAACGACATTACGAAATTCACAACCGCATCAATCTGCTCGTCTTCGAGGTAATCGATCCCAAAGGCAGGCATCTCAGAATAGCGCGCATCGTCGTCTTCTTCGTTACGAATACCGTGACGAACCGTCAGATAGATGTTTTCGATGTCGCCACCCCACAGCCAGTCATTGTCCAGCAAGTTCGGATAGCCGATCGCGCCAGCTGCGCCGGACCCGTGACACTGTGCGCACCAAGTTTTAAAAACAGCGGAACCAGCAGATACCGCATAAGGCCCCAACTCCGGATCAGTGGTGATCTGGGTGAGTTCCGCAGCTTCCAGTTTGGCGTTGATCGGCGCCAGCTTGTCTGCCGCTGCGTCAATATCCGCCTGCACATTGGCCCGCGTGGACCAGCCCAGCAAACCGGTTGTCGCGCCTTTGATGCCCGGCCAGGCCGGATAAGCAATGGTGTATCCGATGCCCCAGATGATAGTGACATAGAACACCCACAGCCACCAGCGCGGCATCGGATTGTCAAACTCCTCAATCCCGTCCCACACGTGACCGGTGGTGTTTGGATCGCCGTCAAACTTTTTCGATGGTTTGCTCATGTCCGCGCCTCCTCATCCGTGGCGGGTTTATCTTCATGACGGAACGGAATGCTGGCCGTGTCCTTGTATTCCTTGGTGGCACCGGGGCGGAACACCCACAGCACAATTGCCAGAAAGAACAAGAACAGGAACAAAAGCATCCAGCTGTCCGCAAACTCTCGTAGGAAAGAATAGGTTTCCATAATCTCTCCTCCTTACCGTGACGCGTCAGGCGTGAAGGTCGAGAAATCAACCAACGTACCCAGCATCTGAAGATAAGCGATCATCGCATCCATTTCGGACACACCTGGCTGACCGTCGAAGTTACGCACGTTCACGTTAACCTCGCCATAGCGCTCCAAAAGACCATCATAGTCGCTGTCCGGATCGGCCTGTGCCATGAAGTCAGACTGGGCATTTTCCAGCATGTCTTCGGTGTAAGGCACACCCACAATCGCGTTCGCTTTCATGATGTCACCGATGTATTTGCCATCGATCTTCTTCTTCTCGAGGAAGCCATACTTCGGCATGATGGACTCAGGTACCACGGACTGCGGGTCACGCATGTGGTCCAGATGCCAATCATCGGAGTAGCGGCCACCGACACGGGCCAGATCAGGACCTGTCCGCTTGGAGCCCCACTGGAACGGGTGGTCATATTTGGACTCCGCTGCCAGCGAGTAGTGACCGTAGCGCTCCACCTCGTCGCGCATCGGACGGATCATCTGGCTGTGGCAGACATAGCAGCCTTCGCGCAGATAGATCTCACGACCTGCGAGTTCGAGAGGGGTGTAAGGGCGCATGCCCTCCACATCCTCAATGGTGTTTTCGAGCCAGAACAGAGGCGCGATTTGTACAATGCCACCGATGGTTACGACCAGGAAGCTGCAAACAAGCAGGAGGGTCGCGTTGGTCTCGAGGATCTTATGTTTGTCGAGAATAGCCATAGCTGCCGGCCCTCCTTATTCAGCCGGGACTGCGACGGAAAGGTTGGCCTCTTTGGCCGGTGCCTTACGTACAGTCATCCACAGGTTGTAGCACATGATGATGGAACCGGAGAGGAACAGAACCCCGCCCAGACCACGCACGATGTTCATCGGTTTCTTCGCAGCCACAGTGTCGGCAAAGGAGTTCACCAGGAAGCCGTTGGCATCCACTTCACGCCACATCAGGCCTTCCATGATACCGGTCACCCACATGGACGCCGCGTAGAGCACGATGCCGATGGTGGCGAGCCAGAAGTGCCAGCTCACAAGCTGCAGCGAGTACAGACGCTCACGTTTCCACAGCACAGGCACCAGGAAGTAGAGACAGCCGAAGGTGATCATGCCGTTCCACCCCAGCGCACCGGAGTGCACGTGACCAATGGTCCAGTCGGTGTAGTGAGACAGCGAGTTCACGGCGCGGATCGACATCATTGGACCTTCGAAGGTCGACATGCCGTAGAAACCTACCGAGATCACCATCATACGGATTACAGGATCAGTACGCAGCTTATCCCAGGCGCCGGACAGGGTCATCAGACCGTTGATCATGCCACCCCAGGACGGCATCCACAGCACCACGGAGAACACCATGCCGAGGGTCGAGGCCCAGTCAGGCAGTGCAGTGTAGTGCAGGTGGTGCGGACCCGCCCAGATATACAGGAAGATCAACGCCCAGAAGTGAATGATCGACAGCTTGTAGGAGAACACCGGACGTTCGGCCTGCTTCGGAATGAAGTAGTACATCATGCCCAGGAAGCCCGCGGTCAGGAAGAAGCCCACGGCGTTGTGGCCGTACCACCACTGCACCATCGCGTCTTGCACACCGGCCCAGACAATCACGGATTTGGAGCCGAAAATGGACACAGGAATGGTCAGGTTGTTGACCACGTGCAGCATCGCAACCGTGACGATGAAGGCGAGGAAGAACCAGTTGGCCACATAGATGTGCGGCTCTTTACGCTTAATCACGGTGCCGAGGAACACCGCCAGGTAAGCCACCCAAACAACGGTCAACCACAGGTCTACATACCACTCAGGCTCGGCGTATTCCTTGGACTGCGTACCGCCCAGAAGGTAGCCTGTCGCTGCCAGAACGATAAAAAGTTGGTAGCCCCAGAAAACAAACCAACCAAGATTGCCACCCCACAGCCGCGCGGCGCTGGTGCGCTGCACAACGTAGAAGGATGTCGCGATCAGCGCGTTGCCGCCAAACGCAAAAATCACCGCCGAGGTGTGCAGCGGGCGCAAGCGACCAAAGTTGGCGTAGCCCTGTGCCCACTCGAAGTTGAGCGCCGGAAAGGCCAGCTGGAACGCAATAAACACCCCTGCCAGAAAGCCAACGACGCCCCAAAAGGCGGTTGCGATCACACCGTAGCGGATCACGTCATCCATGTATTCGTCCTGCGCATGCACCTTCTCGGTGCCCATGCCGCGCAGAACCCAAATAAACAGCCCAAAGGACACACCCGAAATAATCCAGGCATGTACCATGTAAGCTACGTCACGCGCGTAATTGGCCGCTATCAACGCAAAAAACGTGATGAGGCCCAGCGCGATCAGCTTGAAGTAATTTACCATTTCGCGTCCCTTCGTCTTGCCCTGCCCGATTCTTCTTCGGACTTAGGGCGGATTTGACCTCCCGTGTTTTGCAAGTGCAGCGAAAGTCCCGCATTGATCTGGGTCAAAGAAATGACCAACGATCTCAGTTTGTATCTGTTTCAAGAATAACGGCTTTGTCTGCACCAACGTGGATAAGTCGTATCGAAAATACACCTTTTCATAACACGGGTTGGTGACAATGAATTACAAATCTTTGCTGTGCGTTCTGACGGACTCTAACTTCACGGCGGCCCCGCTCGCACAAGGAATCGCCCTTGCCGAGGCACAAGATGCACATCTTGACGTGCTTGCCCTTGGCGTTGATCGCTCTCAAACCGGCTACTTCTATGCGGGTGCGGACGCACTATTGATGCAGGAAATGCTGAAACGCGCCCATGAAGAGGCCGACGCGGTAAAAGCTGCGGCAGAGGCCGCGCTCGGTAAATCCGATGTCCGCTGGGCCTGCGACACCGGCGTCACCCAGATTGCGGACCTTGGGCGACATGTGGCCGCACGGTCGCGCTTCTCTGACCTGGTGATCCTGCCGAAGCCCTACGGCAAGAATCAAGGCACCGAGCTGGAGCCGACTCTGGAGGCCGCTCTTTTTGAAGGTCAGGCGCCTGTTCTTATGGTGCCGGAAACCGCGAAGCCATTCTCTGCGCCTAAAACCATATCCATCGGCTGGAACGAAAGCGCCGAAGCATTGGTGGCCACCCGCGCTGCCCTGCCCTTCCTGAAGGAAGCGGATCTGGTGCATGTGGTGGTGATCGATCCGCCAACCCATGGCCCAAACCGCTCCGACCCCGGCGGGCTGTTGTCGCAGTTCCTGTCACGCCATGGCGTGCGTGTGGAAGTTGACGTGCTGTCCAAAACCCAACCACGGGTGTCCGATGTCCTATTGCGCCACGCGACCGATACGGAAACCGACATGATTGTGATGGGGGCCTATGGCCACTCCCGCTTCCGCGAAGCCATCTTGGGCGGCGCAACCCGCAACATGCTGGAACAGGCCAACATTCCAGTGTTCCTAGCCCATTGATCAACATCGAATTTTGCCGGATGGTGTGTCGTGGGACACGCGCTATCCTGCAAACAAAAAGGCGGGGTTAGCCCCGCCTTTTTCAGTTTATTGACTTGAAAGAGGCTAGGCCATCATCCCACCATCCGCGTCGTCGCCTGCTTCATCCAGCAGGCGCTCAAAACTTGGCACGGTCACGTGGCGCTTGCCTTCCAACTCGATCACACCGTCGCGCTTCAACGCAGACATCTGCCGGCTCACCGTTTCCAGAGTCAGGCCAAGGTAGTCCGCCATCGCTTCACGGGTAAGTGGCAGATCAAACACAATCTTGCCGCCCACACCTTCGAGCTTCAAAGATGCGTCGCGACGGCCAATGATACACAGCAAGCTGGCAATTTTTTCACGCGCGGTTTTCCGCCCCAGAACCAGCATCCATTCGCGCGCCGCATCCAGCTCGTCCAGCGTCATTTCCAACAATCGCTGCGCCACATGCGGTGTCTCCGCCATCATGCTTTCAAACGGCTTGCGACGGAAGCAGCACATCACCAGATCGGTAGTGGCAACCACATCGTAAGACGCGGTTTCGCGCCCCGGGCGGCCCACAAAATCACTTGGCAGGAGAAGGCCCACCATCTGCGTGCGGCCATCTTCCATCGTCTGGGTCAGTGACGCAATGCCGGAGACCACAGAGCCAACAAACTCCATGCGATCCCCGGACCAAATCACCGTCTGACCGGCTTCAAAGCTGCGGTAGTACTTGATTCCCTCCAGGGTCTCGAGTTCATCCGCATCGCAGCGCGCGCACACTGCGCGGTGTTTGATTGGGCAGCTGTCGCAACCGACTGTTAGGTCTAATGTCTCGTTCATTACCTGTTCATACCTAGATTTGATCTGGGTCAAAGGTTCGCATTTCCCATTTCTTTAAGAGCACGCTCATGGAACAGGAAAAACAATTGGCCAAACTCGGACTGTTTGACGCGAAGGTTCCGCGTTACACAAGCTATCCGACCGCTCCCCATTTCAACAATGACGTAACGCCAGACACTTACAAGGCGTGGATTGAAGCGATTCCGACAGGTTCGCAAGTGTCCCTTTACGTGCATGTGCCGTTTTGTCGCCGCCTTTGCTGGTTCTGTGCGTGCCGCACCCAGGGCACATCCACGCTGTCTCCGGTTGCCACCTATGTGGAGACGCTGAAGGACGAACTCAAAATTCTGCAAGCCTCGCTGCCCGAAGGCGTAACCCTTTCCCGTCTGCATTGGGGCGGTGGCACGCCAACCCTGCTGGACGCCTCCATGATGGAAGACCTCGCCGGTGCGATCTTCGACGTTGCGCCCATGGCAAAAGATGGCGAGTTCTCAGTAGAAATCGACCCCAACGAAATCGACCACACCAGACTTGAGGCACTGGCCAAAGCCGGCATGAACCGCGCGTCCATTGGTGTTCAGGATTTCAACGATGACATCCAAAAAACCATCGGCCGCATCCAGGGCTATGACATCACCCGCGATGCCGTGGAGATGATCCGCGGCCATGGTGTAAAAAGCGTCAATGCCGACATCCTATTTGGCCTGCCGCACCAGACCCAGGCCCGCATCACCGAAAGCGTCCAGAAGCTCTTGTCGCTCTCACCGGACCGAGTGGCGCTTTATGGCTATGCGCACGTGCCATGGATGGCCAAGCGCCAGCAGATGATCCCCTCAGATGCGCTGCCCACCCCACAGGAGCGCCTCGCGCTGTTTGAAACCGCGCGCAAGCTCTTCCTTTGGGACGATTACGACGAAATTGGCATCGACCACTTCGCCACCAAAACGGACGGCCTGTCTGTGGCACAACGCAACGGCACCTTGCGCCGCAACTTCCAAGGCTACACCGATGACACCGCTGACGTGCTTCTGGCAGTTGGCGCATCCTCTATTGCGCGCTTCCCGCAAGGCTACGCTCAGAATGCTCCGGCCACCTCGGCCCATACCGGCGCCATCCGGGACGGACGCTTCTCCACCTCGCGGGGACACACCTTCACAGACGATGACCGCTTGCGCGGCCGCCTGATCGAAGCCCTGATGTGCGACTTCCGCATCGACGCAAAAGAGATTGTCGACCGCTTTGACATCTCCCGCGCCGAGTTGAACGAGATGTTCTCCAAAGTCATGGCACAGTTCCCGGACGTTCTGGCGCTTGAAAACGGAGCCCTGGTTGTGCCCATGGCGGCCCGCCCGCTGACCCGCATCATCGCGCGGGCTTTTGACGCCTATGACATGAGTAAAGCGCAGCATAGCGCCGCGATCTGAGACCAGTGTTACTTCGCTCATAAAAAGGCCGGTCCATTGGATCGGCCTATTTTGGTGGTGGGACCCACTGATACAACGTGTCGAACTCTTCCTGTCCCGTCACTTCAAACCCGTGCTGGCGATAAAACGCATTGACCGGACTGTCTTTCAACGCCATCAGCCGCACCGGCAGATCCCGCTCGGCTGCATCCCGCAGGACACAGTGTAGGATCAGACTACCAATTCCCCTACCTTGCTGATCCGGCGCGACGTAGAGGTGGTCGAGGTTATAATGATCCCCCCGATCCTTCACTGCAAAGAAACCTAGCAACTGTTTGCCGGACAACACCAGCGTTGTTTCTGCCGGTACAAAACTGTCCAGAAACCGCCGTCGCGCACGTTCTTGATTGAACCGCCCCACCGCTTCTAAACTTGGCCGCATGGCCTCTACCCGCAACTTCGCCAACCGCTTTGCATCGGTGTCTTTGGCACCATCAAATCGAAGGCTGGTCACGTTGGCGCCGCCGCCAAAAGCTCACGTGTGTAATCGGTCTGCGGGTTCTCAAACAGATCCTCAGACGCGCCCGCCTCCACCACATCGCCGGTTTTCATCACCATGATCTTGTGACTCATCGCGCGCACCACATGCAGGTCGTGACTGATAAACAAGTAAGCCAGCCCATATTTCTTCTGCAAATTGCGCAGCAGTTCCACAATCTGAACCTGCACCGTCATATCCAACGCCGAGGTCGGCTCATCCAGCACAACCAGTTTGGGCCGCAATATCATCGCACGCGCGATTGCAATCCGCTGCCGCTGACCACCGGAAAACTCATGCGGATAGCGATCCATCGCCGCCGGATCGAGGCCCACTTCGGTCATGACTTCGCCCACCAGCGTGCGCGTGTCGCGCCCATCCGGATTGCCATGCACGCCCAAACCTTCCGCGATGATCTGCTCACAAGTCATACGCGGGCTCAGGCTGCCAAACGGGTCCTGAAACACAATCTGCATGTCCTTGCGCAGCGCCCGCAGCTCCTTGGTGGTCCACTTGCGCACGTCATGCCCATCAAAGTTGATTTTCCCATCGCTGCTGATCAAGCGCATGATCGCAAGAGCGAGCGTCGTCTTACCCGACCCACTCTCGCCCACAATGCCCAGCGTTTCGCCAGCGCGCACTGACAGGCTGGAGTCGTTCACCGCCTTCACATGGCCAACAGTCCTCTTAAGCAGCCCTTGCTGAATCGGGAACCACACCCGCAGGTTTTCCGTGCTGACAATTTCCTCCGCGCCCGCAGGCACCGGATCAGGCACGCCAGACGCTTGCGCACTCAACAACAGCTGCGTGTAGGGATGCTGCGGATTGTCAAAAATCTCGGACACAGGCCCGGCCTCGACAATCTCACCATCCTTCATAACACAGACCTTATCGGCAATCCGCCGCACCACGCCCAAATCGTGCGTGATGAACAACAGCCCCATGCCCTCGCTTGCCTTCAACTCCGCCAAAAGCTCCAAAATCTGCGCCTGAATGGTCACATCCAACGCCGTGGTCGGCTCATCTGCAATCAAGATGTCCGGCTTGTTGGCCAGCGCCATGGCGATCATCACCCGCTGTCGCTGCCCACCAGACAGCTGATGCGGATACGAACTCAAACGCTGCTCCGCATCGCGCAGACCAACCTTCTGCAAAAGCTCCAGCACCCGCGCACGCGCTTTGTCACCCGTCACACCTTGGTGCAGCGCCAGACTCTCCGCCAACTGCTTGTCAATGGTATGCAGCGGGTTCAGCGAGGTCATCGGCTCCTGAAAGATAAAGCTGATGTCGTTGCCGCGTACCTTGCGCAAAAGCTTGTCGGGCGCGCCCACCATCTCCTGACCTTCGTAAGTCACAGAGCCAGATACTTCAGCACTTCCCGGCAAAAGCGACACCGTCGACAACGCCGTCACCGACTTGCCGGACCCGGACTCGCCCACCAGCGCCACGGTCTCGCCGCGATCCACTGTGAAGGACACGCCTTTGACAGCTTCCATCCGCTGCCCGTCCTGCCGGAAGGCCACGCGCAGGCCTTTGACCTCCAAAACGCTCATGAAAAAGTCTTCCTCGGGTCAAAGGCATCGCGCACGCCTTCAAAGATGAAGACCAGAAGCGACAGCATGATGGCAAAGGTGAAAAACGCGGTGAACGCCAACCAGGGGGCCTGCAGGTTTTGCTTCGCCTGAAGCGTCAATTCCCCAAGACTTGGCGCCGAGGATGGCAACCCAAAGCCCAGAAAATCCAAACCGGCCAAAGTGCTGATCGTCCCTGTCACGATAAACGGCAACATAGTCACTGTCGCCACCATCGCGTTCGGCAACATATGGCGGAACATAATCACCCGGTTGCTCACGCCAAGCGCCTTGGCTGCCCGCACGTACTCCAGGTTGCGCGCTCGCAGAAACTCCGCCCTGACCACGCCCACAAGTGCCGTCCAACTGAACAAAACCGTGAGCAACACAAGCAGCCAGAAACTGCGCCCCAAAATCGCGAACATAATGATGATGATATAGAGGCTCGGCGTCGCGCCCCAGATCTCGATCACACGTTGGAAGATCAAATCCAACCAGCCGCCGAAGTATCCCTGAATGGCCCCCGCTGCGATGCCAATCAAGCTGGCTGCCGTGGTCACCACCAAAGTGAAAATGATCGACAGTCGGAAGCCGTATATCACCCGCGCGACCACATCCCGTTTCCGGTCATCTGTGCCCAGCCAGTTGGTGCCATCCGGTGGCAAAGGCGCCGCACCGGGCCGATCCACCGGTGTGTCATAGCTGTAAGGGATCAGCGGCCACAGCGTCCAACCCTTCTCAAACTCCGCGTGCTCAAAGGTGCCAGCATCGATCTGCTCAAGCATGTCTTCCGGCACGTCAAAACAGTCTTCGATCCCACCTGAGGCAATCAGACATTCCACCACCGGATCATTGTAAACCGCCTCGGTCTTGAAATCGCCGCCAAAGGTGGTCTCGGGATAAAAGTTGAAGATCGGCGTGTAGAACTCACCCTTGTAGTTGATCAGGATCGGTCGATCATTTGCGATAAATTCCGCAAACAGCGACACGCCAAAGGCCACACAGAAGATGATCAGCGACCAGAAGGCCCGGCGGTTGCGCTTGAAATTGTTCCAGCGCCGCTGGTTCAGAGGAGACAACGCCATCAGCCTTCCCTCTTCTCAAAGTCAATGCGGGGATCAACAAACACGTACATCAGGTCCGACAAGATACCGACCACAAGGCCAATCAAGCCAAACACAAACAACGTGCCAAAGATCACCGGATAGTCCCGTGCCACCGCAGCTTCAAAGCCAAGCCTGCCAAGCCCATCCAGCGAGAAGATCGTCTCGATCAAAACAGAGCCGCCAAAGAACACGCCAATGAACACCGCCGGGAAGCCCGCAATCACAATCAGCATGGCGTTGCGGAACACATGGCCGTAGAGCACCCGTTTTTCGGTCAACCCTTTGGCCCGCGCCGTCATCACGTAGTGCTTTTTGATCTCATCCAAAAAGCTGTTCTTGGTCAGCAGGGTCAGTGTGGCGAAGGCCGCAATGGTTGAGGCCAGCACCGGCAAGGTGATGTGCCAGAAGTAATCGAGCACTTTGCCAATCATCGTCAGGTCTTCAAAGTTATCTGAGGTTAACCCCCGTAGCGGGAAGATCTTCCAGTAGGACCCACCGGCAAACAGCACCAACAACATAATCGCAAACAGGAAGCCAGGTATGGCATAACCCACAATGATTGCGCCAGAAGTCCAGGTATCAAACGGCGTGCCATCCTTAACCGCCTTGCGAATGCCCAGCGGAATAGACACCGCATAAGCAATCAGCGTTGCCCAGAGCCCCAGCGTGATCGACACCGGCATCTTTTCCAGCACCAGGTCCACCACGCTGATTTTGCGGAAGTAACTTTCCCCAAAATCGAGCCGCATATAGTTGCCCATCATAGTCAGGAAGCGTTCCAAAGGCGGCTTGTCAAAGCCAAACTCTTTCTCCAGCTCTTCAATGAACTCTTTGGGCAACCCGCGCGCACCCAAGTATTCACTGTCAGAACCAAAGGTCTCCTCCGTCCCGACATCTTCATTGCCACCCGCAAAGCCCGAGAACACGTCGCCCTCACCTTGCATCTGCGCAATGACCTGCTCCACCGGGCCGCCGGGCACAAACTGAACCAAAGTGAAGTTGATGATCATGACCCCAAGCAGCGTTGGGATCACAAGCAACAGCCGTCGGAGGATATAAGCACCCACCGGATTACTTCCTCAGCGCGCCAGAGGCGATCAACGCCTCATGCTTGTCCTTGTTGTACCACCAGAAATCCAACACACCGACCGCATAGGGCGGCAGTTCCTCCGGCCGTTCAAACATATCAAAGTAAGATACCCAGGTTTCCGGCACATAACCGGCATGGGCTATCACGCGTTCATAGCGCAACGCACGATCCAGAGCCATCAAAGCAGTCTCTTCATCCTCACGTGACTTGGTGTCGAGCACCGCATCAATGATCGCATCCACCATTGGGCTGCGCAGCGCGGATGGGTTGTACGAGGACACTTCTGCGGTCTCGGAGCCAAACAACTGCTTCAAACCGGTTCCTGCGGCAGAGAAGGTCAAAATCCGCGTGTGGATCAGGTCATAATCCTTGTCGAGGAACCGCTGCTGGCCTTGTGCACTGTCCACCTTGTCCGCTTTCACGGCAATGCCCCAGTTCGCCAGTGTTTTAACATAGCTCTCAATCGTGGCCAGACGGGTTTCATCCCAAGTGGAAATCACCAGGAAGTCCAACGACATCTGCTTGCCGTCACCGTCTACCATTTGACCCGCGTCGTTGACAGTCCAACCGGCTTTTTCAAAGAGCTTCAGCGCCGCGCGCTTGTTGCGCCGATCAATGGGGTTGGAGGCGTTGGAGGTGTGCGGCATGACCACTTCTTCGGTCAGCATCTCCGGCGGGATCACATCACCCAGCGATTGTAACAATGCCAATTCGTCGCCTTCGGGCACACCCTTGGCTTCCCAATCCTGCCCTTCAACAAAAGAGTTTCGCTGCGTGGTCAGGCTGTATTGCAACGACTCCCGCGTCCACTCAAAGTTAAACGCCAGCGACAGCGCATGACGTACATCGCGGTTGTCCAGAGGCGCCCGCAAAGTGTTGAAGATCACGCCGCTGTTGTTGGGCGCCGTGCCATCCGGCAACGCCTCTTTCTTCACGGTGCCGTTCTGAATGCCCGGGAAATCATACCCCGTCGCCCAGCGCTTGGTGGAGCCTTCGGAGCGGAATGTGAACTCCCCCGCCTTGAACGCCTCAAACTCTGCCGTCGCGTCGGAGAAATACTCAATTCGCACCTTGTCGAAGTTGAAACGCCCGATATTGGCCGGGTGGTCCCAGCCCCAGTAGTTCGGGTTGCGCACATATTCGACGTAGCGGTTAAACTCATAATCGCCAACTTGGTAAGGTCCGGACGCCATTGGCGACAGGATCGACGGCTCGTCCAGTCTTTCGCCGGTTTCTTGATACCAAGCCTCTGAGAAAATCGGCGTACCGCCCACCTGGCTCACCAGGGAGCGCCGCGAAATGCCATCCGCAAAGGTGTATTTGATGGTGTGATCGTCGATTACCTCGACACCGGTGATACGCTCGCTTACGGAACGGGCATAAGAGCGAATACCCTGCTCAAGGAACAGGTTATGTGTGAAGGCCGCGTCTTGTGCCCGCAAAGGCGAGCCATCGCGGAACACAACATCGTCGCGCATGTGGAAGACGCACCATTCTTTGCTCTTCGGATACTCAACTTCTTTCGCAATCAGGCAATAGCTGTCTGTGATCGAATCCGCTGGCGCACCGCCACCCCAAGGCGCTTCGGCAAACATGGCTTCAGCCACCACGCCGGAATACCCTTCCGGATTGCCACGCCAGGCAAACCGGTTGAACCCGTCAAACGACCCGCGCGAACTGATCGTTATGGTCCCACCTTTCGGCGCGTTGGGGTTCACATAGTCAAAATGGGGAAAATCCGCCGGGTACTGCAAATCGCCAAAGAAAGAGTAACCGTGTGAGCGGATGATCTCGTCCTCATTGGCCCAGGCCATGCCTCCACCCAATCCGGCACCAATCGACAAAGCACTCCCACCCATCAATCGCAGCGCCCCGCGGCGATCAAACATTGGCCCGGCAATTTTGATTGTCTTTTCTTTCATTTGGCCCCTCCTGCGCCCGCGCGCTTGTCAGCGGAATACTTCCTTTCAAGCTAAAGGCGGTGGGCAACAACATTCAAGTTCGGAATGTATCAACAGGCCGTGATTCCGCTCAGCGGAGGCAAATTCTTGCTTTTCTTAACACTTTCAAGGCTCTGAACCTCTGGGAGACACCGACAAGCCAACAACTAACGCGCCGCAAAACCGGCATTTCATCACGTTCTGGAATGGAGGGAGATTGGGTGAGAGGCTGGACAACGACCCAAGCGGGGCTCGTTACGGCTGCTTCCTTCCGGATCTGACCGGGTTGGCGAGGCGCTCGCCCGCGCCAACCTCTCAAGAGGCGATATAGGCTGATTGCTGCGGAGATGCAAGCCGACCTGCTCAAATGCCCCCGAAGTTTTCAAAGCTGTTCCATGTCCAGTTCAAAGCGCGCGAATCCGCCATCAACCTCGCCCAGTGCCCGCATCGGCAGCGCCGCAAGATCTACATAGGCCGCCGCGCCCGGACCGGTATCAAACAGAGCCTTCACGCCCGGCATACTGTGCAATCGCCATGTCGCCAGCGTCTCGTCACGCCGTCCAGAAGTCTCCGCGATGTGCTTTGCCAGTACATCCCGCACCCGCGCAGGCGCAATCTCGACGACGTGCCCCTGTGCAACCGCCGGAAAATTACCACCACCGCCACCACGGTAGTCATTGGTGACCAGCAGAAACTCCTGCTCCGGCGCAATCTGCAGCCCGCGCCAACAGATATTGCCCACCCGCCGCGCCTGCGAATTGATCAGACTGCCATCCATTGCATAACGTGCCGGCTGGGACAGATCGACCGTATACGACAGCCCGTAAATGGCCTCCCGATTATAGGTTGGCGTATCCCTGTCGTAGAGAAACTGTCCCGTTTCTCCCACAAACAACTGATTGTAGACAGCACACCCCTTCTCAAGCCACTCCACCACATCGCGCCCACAGGTCCGGATCACGCTGACATGATTGGAATAAGGTTGCATGTCCGCAATCACCCGCGCCGACACCGCGCCCCGTGCCACATCGATATAATGATAGGGGCCAGCCCGTCCGCCGCACTTCAACGGCGCCACGGAAGCTATGAGCGGCATGGTTTCCAACCCACTGCCTGCCAAAGCCCGTCGCGCAAAAGCGAGCTTCGCCTCTGCCACCAGTCGAGACGCGCAATCATCTTTCACCATCGAAAAGTAGCTGGTCACCGGCCCCGCCACCTCACCAATGGTGCGCCGCATATAACGCAGAGTCTGCTGATGCGCGCCGTCTACCGCAGTGACGATCGCCGGCGATTCCACTGGCGCCGCCTTAACTTCGGCACGCAGGTCATGCACCCGCACCTCGTGGTCTGCCACACGCCACCCATCGCCGTCTTGGACCAGCGCCAAATCAATCTGCCCCACGTGGTTGGCATAAACCCCGGGCATCACCGCAGGGGTCCCATGCAGCGTACCACGCACAGGGTCTACCGCCTCACTCACACCAAAGCTTGGCGAGGGAAACACCCGATGCACATGCCCGGCCACCACCGCATCCACACCGTCCAATCCGGCCAGCGGCACCGCTACATTTTCGGTTTCCTCAGCATGTCCGTCATCCCGGATGCCACTATGGGCCAGCGCCACAATCACGTCCGCGCCCTGCCGTCGCAACTCCGCCACCTGCCGCCGCGCAGCCGCCATCATGTCCTCGGCCACCAGACGCCCGGCAATACGCAACGCGTCCCAGGTCACCACCTGTGGCGGCAAAACCGAAAACACGCCAATTTGCAACTCATGTAAATTGCCGCGCTGATCTGCGACTTTGCGAGGCAACACCACATGTGGCCGCCACAAATCCGCATACACCGACGCATCCCGATCCCGGCTCAAATGCAAGTTGGCGCACAGAACTGGCGACCGCAGCGCCTTCAACGCTGCTTGCACGTCCTCGGCGGGCATATTGAACTCGTGGTTGCCCAATCCAATCGCATCATAGCCAAGCGCATTCATCGCGGCGACAACCGGATTGTCCGCGCCAACGCCTGCGCCGCCCTCATAAGGGTCGGCGATCGCCGCGCCCTCAAGGAAATCGCCATTGTCAAATACCAGCGTCGCCGGAACCTCTGCTCGCGCAGCCGCAATCACAGAGGCCGCCCGCGCCAACGATCCCAGCTCTGTCGCGCTGTCCTTGCTGTAATCGTAGTCCAGCAACGTGGCATGCACATCACTGGTCGCCATGATGCGCAGAGCAACACGCGCTCCATCAGCCCCTTTCAGGCGTGTATTTGACACAACAGTTCCTTAGGTTCATTCCGGCGCCTAGAGGGGACAAAATCCACGTCACCACAGCACAGAGGCCGCCCCTAGTCAGGCCCAGTGTGCGCACTTTTAGAATGATTGCAAATCACAAACTACCGCCGCAACGCTCCGTCACCACATACGCACAACCTGTCTAACTGCGATGGGAGATGTGATTGCAGCCCGCCGCGCAACGTGCCACCTCTGTGCCAACAGGAGAGCACTATGCGACACGCCGAAACCGTTACCTTCGGGGGCTCCGCCCTCAACCGCGCCGCCGAAATCCGTGGGGAAGACGCCAACGCCCGCGTTACACATCCCGACAGCCGCAGCATCGTCCTCTGGCGCGGCAAGCCGCTGTTTTGTGGGGAAAACTGCGACCAATTGGTCTACCTCCCGACCAGTCACCCGCTGTTTGAAGAGGCCAAGGAGCCGCCGGTCCCGCCCATTTTTCTGGGCCTCTCAGAGGACGGCAGCGCGCTCTACGCCCATGACATTTCCGCCTGGACACCACCGGAACTGGACGAGGCCCACCTCCAGCAATTCTTTGACCCAACGCACCAGCATCACCCGATGCTGCCGGCTGATCACCTGTTTGCTGAGTTACGTGGCGTCATGGCCCACCTCAATCCCCGCGACGCCGAACTGGCGGCCACCGCGCGCTCGATATTTGCCTGGCATCGCTCACACCGTTTCTGCTCCAACTGCGGCGACGAGAGCCGCATGGCCCAGTCCGGCTGGCAGCGCGATTGCCCCGCCTGCAACACCTCCCACTTCCCCCGCACCGATCCGGTGGTGATCATGCTCATCACCAAAGGCAACAAAGTGCTGATGGGCCGCTCTCCCGGATGGCCGGAAGGCATGTACTCACTGCTTGCAGGGTTTGTGGAACCAGGCGAAACACTCGAAGCTGCGGTCCGTCGTGAGGTCTTTGAAGAGGCCGGCGTCCGCGTCGGCGCTGTATCCTACCTCGCCAGCCAACCCTGGCCATTTCCCTCGTCCCTGATGTTTGGCTGCGCCGGTAAAGCGCTGGACGACACCATCACGCTGGATCCCAATGAAATTGAGGACGCGCTCTGGATCAGTCGCGAAGACATGCTCACTGTGTTTTCCGGCCAACACCCAACACTGAAACCTGCGCGCAAAGGCGCCATTGCCCACTTCCTCCTGCGGAACTGGCTTGCGGACAGGCTCGAATAACGCGACTATTACCGCAAAATAACAGCAGACGCAGAGGCACCATGGAACTCACCGGCAGAGAAGACGTCGACATCCCAATTGCACAGGCATTTGATTTGCTGACGGATGTTGAAGTGTACGAACGCTCCGCCCTGCGTCGCGGCGCAGAGGTCACCCGCGTTGACTCTCTGGCCCGCCCCGGCGTGGGCGCAAAATGGGAAGTCGGCTTCCAGTTTCGAGGCAAAGCCCGGGAGTTGGATCTGGAAATGACCGGATTTGACGCTCCCAACGAGGTTGAGATGAAAGCCATCCTGCAAGGGCTGGAAACCGACATCAAGATCGAACTTGTCGCATTGTCGCGCACCCGCACCCGCATCCAGTTCTGGTCGGGCATGCGCGCAAACAGCCTCTCTGCCCGTCTGCTTCTGCAATCTCTGAAACTGGCCCGCAGCTCGCTGAACAAGCGCATGGCCAAACGCATGGCCACCATGCGCGACGATCTGGAAGACCGCTATTCGCGCATGGCGTAGGGCCTTTTAGTGATTTAAAGCTGTTGCGCCCAAAACACTTCAGCACCACACTCTCAAAAGTTGAGTGTGAGTGAAGGTGCGATGTCGGCGTCAAACTACAAGCCAATCTGGCACACTGCCTTGGAATATGCGCCGTCCGCAGCTTTCCTCGCAGCATTCATGCTCTCAGACGACTTACGTATTGCAGGCTGGAGCGGAGCAGGCTGTGCGCTTCTAACCTGTTTCGCTTACGCGCGGCGCACTGTTTCACCGCACAGTCTGTTCTTGGGTATAAACCTTTACTTATTGATGATCACGCCGGTCATCGAAGGACTGTACGCCGCTAACTGCGCTAGCTGGGCATCGGCCTTAAGTGAATGCGCGCGGCCTTTGGTGTTTCTGTCCATCTTCCTGACGGGGAGCGTTTTGTCCTTGCGCGCACCAACGGGATTTCTCTTGGCGCCACAGGTCGACGACACGGCGGTAAAAAGAACAAACACTCTGCTGCTCATCGCGAGCGGTACAGCCGCAGCTTGGGCTCTAGTGTACGACCACAACGCTGCGCTGCAATTGGCAGTGCCTATGACACTCCTGTTCGCACTTCATCGCACACTCAAATCGCGCGCAGGCCAACAGCCTACCGAACCGCGTCCCGTTCCGCAGGATACACGCCCAGAATAGACACATTGGTTGTGAAATATCGAAGTTCATCCATCGCCAACTGCACGGAGCGATCCTCTGGATGGCCTTCGATGTCCGCATAAAACTGCGTCGCGGTGAAGCTGCCGTTGACCATATAGCTTTCCAGCTTGGTCATGTTGATCCCATTGGTGGCAAAGCCACCCATCGCCTTGTACAGCGCCGCCGGGATGTTACGCACCTCAAAAACAAAAGTTGTCATCATCTTATGATCTGTGCGACGGGCATAGTCCGGCTCGCGCGACATGATCATGAAGCGCGTCGTGTTGTGGCCGTGGTCTTCCACGTCGCGCGCCAACACGTCCAACCCGTAAATCTCCGCCGCCAGTTCAGACGCCAGCACCCCTTCGTTGCGCGTCTTATGGTCCGCCAATTCCCGCGCGGCACCTGCGCTGTCAGCCGCAGGATAGCCCTTCATGCCATGCGTTTTCAGGAAGGTGGCCGACTGTGGCAACAACACCAAATGCGCCCGCACCGTGTCGATCTCATCCATTGGCACACCGGGTAAGCCCATCAGGCTGATGCGCACCCGCACAAAGGCCTCGTCGATGATGTGCAGTCCGCTTTCTGGCAACAACCGGTGAATGTCCGCAACACGCCCATAGGTCGAGTTCTCGATTGGCAACATGGCCAGATCCGCCTGACCACTTTTCACCGCGTCAATCACCTCCTCAAAGGTGCGGCACGGCATCGCCTCCATCTCCGGCCGCGCTTTGCGACAAGCTTCGTGAGAGTAAGCGCCTGCTTCCCCCTGAAAGGCGATACGGTTGGTCTTTTGGTCCATCTTGCCCCTTTTCTCCCCCAAATTTGCAGAAGTTTCCGCAATGGGGGCGTTTGGTCGCGGTAACTATACCTTGCGTTCGCTTAGGGGAAGCGGATAGATAGCCGACAAACGCCACGATATGGAAACGTAGCATGTTCGACACGATGACAATGACCAAAGTGGTAGGGGCTCTCTGCGGCTCCCTACTGGTATTTCTGCTTGGCGGCTGGGCCGCCGAATCCCTTTATCATACCGGCCCTAAAGGCCATGGGGATGATCACGCCAAACAGGCTTACGTGATTGAAGTGGAAGGCGGCGACGACGCTGGTGCCGCAGAAGAAGAAGGTCCATCGTTGGAAGAACTGCTGGCGGCCGCTGACGTGGACAAAGGTGCCAAAGTCTTCAGCAAATGTAAAGCCTGCCATAAGCTGGATGACGGCGCCAACGGCACCGGCCCACACCTCTATGGTGTTGTGGACCGCGCGGTGGATTCTGTTCCCGGCTTTAACTACTCCGGCGCTCTGATTGCGGTGGCGGACACATGGTCCAATGAAAACCTCGACGGTTTCCTGGCCAACCCAAAAAGCTTTGCCCCCGGCACCAAGATGTCCTTCTCCGGTCTGAAAAAGGCCAAGGACCGCGCCAACCTGATTGCCTACCTGGCGACCATCGGCGGCTAAGCCTTACTGGCTTTGAGAATTTGGAAAGACCGCAGCATAGCCTGCGGTCTTTTTCTTTTGGTCTTCTGCCTAGGCTTGTGTGAGCACGCCGTCTGTGGCCCAGACCATCTGCGCATCGGTCTCTACCGCACAGGGCCGCACCGCACGCAACCGCTGCAACGCCTCCTCTGCAGCCATCCCTGTCTCAATCATCAGCCGCAGCATCAACATCCCGGATCGTCCACACCCACCGCGACAATGCACCAGAACACGCCCGCCCGCCCGCAACTGCTGCCCTACCTGCTCTGACACACCGGCCCACTGCGCCTGCATATCATCCTCCGGCACGCCAAAATCGCGAATCGAAAAATGCACCCAGCAGATGGCGGCATCCCGCAAAGCGCCCGGCAGCGCCTCAGCCCCAAAGGTCTGCATTTCTTCAGTCTCTGTCGCGCTCACCACTAGGGTTGCGCCCCACTGGGCGATTGCATCCACATCGGCTTGCAAATCGCCTTCCGCACCAGGCACAGGCGCCAACGCCAAGTGGCCATTTCCAACGGACACCGCAAAAACCTCATACCCCATTTCATCCCCCTTATTCCTAGACGCCAACGGCGCATTTGCGGCGCGCATCCTGCGCCTGCTCCCTGCTTATCCGGTGGACGCGCCGCCTCCGCCCGCTTAACCTGCGCCAGACCACGGACAGGGGCCAGCCGAATCTGCGTCCCCGCAACTTTCAGGACGGCCATGACTGACACTCCCGACACCGCCTATCAGGTTCTCGCGCGCAAATACCGCCCCGAAACCTTTGCGGATCTTGTCGGGCAGGACGCCATGGTGCGCACTCTTAAAAACGCCTTTGAGGCGGACCGCATTGCGCAGGCTTTTGTCATGACCGGTATCCGCGGCACCGGCAAAACCACCACCGCGCGGATCATCGCCAAAGGCATGAACTGCATCGGCCCGGATGGCGGCTCCGGCCCAACCACCGAGCCTTGCGGCGTCTGTGAACACTGCACCGCCATCATGGAAGGGCGCCACGTCGACGTGATGGAGATGGACGCCGCCTCGCGCACCGGTGTGAACGACATCCGCGAAATCATCGACTCTGTGCACTACCGGGCGGCTTCGGCACGCTACAAGATCTACATCATCGATGAGGTGCACATGCTCTCCACCAGCGCGTTCAACGCGCTGCTCAAGACGCTGGAAGAGCCCCCCGCCCACGTGAAATTCATCTTCGCCACCACCGAGATCCGCAAAGTCCCCGTGACCGTGCTGTCTCGTTGCCAACGGTTTGACCTGCGCCGGATCGAGCCCGAAGACATGATCGGCATGCTCAGCCGCATCGCCACTTCTGAGGGCGCGGAGATCGCCGACGATGCACTAGCGCTGATCACTCGTGCTGCCGAGGGCTCGGCACGGGACGCAACCTCGCTCTTGGACCAAGCCATCTCCCACGGCGCCGGCGAAACCACTGCCGATCAGGTCCGCGCCATGCTGGGGTTGGCCGACCGTGGCCGCGTGCTCGATCTGTTCGACATGATCTTGCGCGGCGACGCCGGTGGCGCGCTCAACGAGCTCTCCGCGCAATACGCCGTCGGGGCTGATCCCATGGCCATCCTGCGCGACTTGGCCGAGATCACCCATTGGGTCTCTGTGGTGAAGATCACGCCAGAAGCCGCAGAAGACCCCACCGTTAGCCCCGATGAACGCGCCCGGGGTCAGGCCATGGCCACAGACCTGCCGATGCGCGTGCTCACCCGCATGTGGCAAATGCTGCTAAAGGCGCTCGAAGAAGTGGCCGCGGCCCCCAACGCGATGATGGCCGCCGAAATGGCGATCATTCGCCTCACACACGTCGCCGACCTGCCCAGTCCCGAAGAGCTGGTGCGCAAACTTCAAGACACGCCCCCTCCCCCAACGCCCCCCAACGGCGGTGGCGGCTATGGCGGTGGGCCGGGCGCCGGCAGCCCCAATGCCCAGGGCGGCCCGATGGGCGGCGGCAATGGCCCTATGCATGGCGCGCCAACAGCCCACGCCGGCGGCGGCACCGTGACAGCGCTGGCCGTGCAAAACGACCAAGCGCTGGCCAAATACCCCACCTTTGAACATGTTGTCGAACTGGTGCGTCAACGCCGAGACGGCGTGCTGCGCGTGCATGTCGAAGAATACGTGCGCCTCGCCAACTATCAGCCGGGCCGCATCGAGTTTGAACCCGCTCCGGGCGCACCGAAAGACCTAGCCCAAAAACTCGGCAGTCAGCTGCAACGCTGGACCGGCACCCGCTGGGCGGTGATTCTGGTGAACGAAGGCGGCGCGCCTTCCATCGCCGAAGTCCGCGATGCCGCCGAAAACGAAATGCGCGAACAGGCGCTTGGCCACCCTCTGGTGCAGGCCGTGATGGAAGCGTTTCCGAAATCCAAAATAACCGACATTAAGTCCAGGCAAGAGATCGCCAATGAAGTGATGGCTGAAGCTCTCCCAGAAGTCGAAGACGAATGGGACCCATTTGAAAGTGACTAACCAAATAATCAATTGTAATTCTGGTATTTCCAAAATCCTTTTGTCAGCACTGCTTTTCTTATCCGTAGCCGGAGCACAAAAAGTATTGGCGCAAGACACTCAGACAGCCGGTTTTGACCGCGTTAAGATCGCCAAGCTCGTCCAATCAAACACTCGCGACTATTTCTTATCGGTCGCATCTGAGAACCCAGAAGTTTCGTTGAAGTACATTTCTAAGGCGACACTTCAGAAAATTTCAGAAGAGAAGTTTCTCGGGTTCCAGACAGCCCTAATAGATAAGGGCCTAGACTTCGCCGCTCTCCGCCCCTTGGCCGTCAAATACTACGAAGACCCAAAAGATCAAACTCCCGGCATGTATGCCGCGATAGATTTTTCCAGCCCGTCAAATGCCACTGCTTACGCTTGTGGTTTCGTCGTCTGGCGCTTGCAACCTGGGCCGCCGCGTATCAACCGAGTGGAAATTGCATTTCTCCCAGAGCATGTTCTTACAATGCTGGACCGGGCGCAGTTCAAATCTTGGACTGAGAAAGCAAAATGCCGTCGCGCCATCAGCCCTAGTGTGCTGCCTTCGTCTTGAGCTGTAGTGGGTCTCTCTTGTAACCAAAGGCCGCGGCTCGTATCTACACTTCCAATAGAAACTTAGGAGAGACCCAATGCTCAAAGGACTCGGCAATCTCGGCGACATGGCCGGCATGATGAAAAAAGCCCAGGAAATGCAGACCCGCATGACCGACATGCAGGACGAGCTGCACAACATCATGGTGGTTGGCGAAAGCGGCGCCGGTCTGGTGAAAGCCACCGCCTCTGCCAAAGGCGAGCTGAAAGCACTGGACATCGATCCGTCGATCTTCAACGGCGACGACAAGGAAGTGGTCGAAGACCTGATCCTCGCGGCCATCAAAGACGCGCAAACCAAGGCCAGCGACCGCGCGCAAGAAGAGCTTGGCAAAATTACCTCCGAGCTGGGTCTGCCAGCGGACATGAAACTGCCGTTCTAAGAGACGTGTGTTCCGGGTTGGTTCTTGCTATAGTCCAGCAAAAGCCATGCCAGAAAAGGCCCGGACATGAGCAGTTCCGAAATTGATACATTGATAGAGATGATGGCCAAGCTGCCCGGGCTTGGCCCCCGCTCTGCCCGGCGCGCGGTGTTGCATTTGATCCGCAAACGCGCGTTGTTGCTCACCCCGCTATCTGACGCCATGTTGCAGGTCGCCGCCACCGCGCGCGAATGCCTGAACTGCGGCAACGTGGGCACCTCTGACATCTGCGATATCTGCGCTTCTGAGAAACGCGCCACCGGCGTACTCTGCGTGGTCGAAGACGTTGCCGACCTCTGGGCCATGGAACGTGCCCAAGTGTTTGACGGCCGCTACCACGTGCTGGGCGGCACACTCTCCGCTCTGGAAGGCGTTGGCCCCGAGGAGCTCTCCATCCCGCGTCTGATGGACCGTGTGGTGAGTGAGAACATCACCGAGGTCATCCTCGCCCTCAATGCCACCGTAGATGGCCAAACCACGGCGCACTACATCGCCGACCAATTGGAAGACCAAGTACGCCTGACGTCCCTGGCCCAGGGCGTGCCGGTTGGCGGCGAGTTGGACTACCTGGACGAAGGCACCATCAGCGCCGCCCTGAGCGCTCGTAAAACACTCTGACACACCGCCAAAAGAAAAGGCCGCGCTGACACAGCAGCACGGCCTCAATTCTTGGTTTTCGCAGCGCTTAGCGCGGCTGCTCTTCTTCGTCGCCACCTGGCAGGTTGAAGAAGCTGTCCGCATCCGCGAACTCGTCATCAGACCGGGTATCGCTTTCGTCTTCGTCGTCATCCGCCAGCGAGAAGGCTTCCAGTCCTTCAATTGCAGAAGGCATCTTCGGCTCGGCTTCCATCTCCAGCGACTGCTCAGTGGACACCAGTTTACGGCGCTCATCGTCGGTCATCACAACGCCTTCAGCAGCGCGCTTCGCAGCGGCCTTCTGAACGGCTGTATCGAGCTCGGACTGCTTACACAGACCCAGAGCCACCGGATCAATTGGCTGAATGTTGGCGATGTTCCAGTGCGTGCGCTCACGGATCGCCTGAATGGTTGGCTTGGTGGTGCCGACCAGCTTGCTGATCTGACCGTCAGACAGCTCCGGGTGGAACTTCACCAGCCACAGGATCGACGCCGGGCGGTCCTGACGCTTGGACAGCGGCGTGTAACGCGGACCACGGCGCTTTTCTTCGCCGGACGCCGCTGCGTTGAACTTCAGCTTCATCTTGTGCAGCGGGTTGTTTTCCGCCGTGTCAATTTCGGACTGAACCAGCTGGTTGTTGGCCACCGGGTCAAAGCCCTTCACGCCCGCAGCCACATCACCATCTGCGATGCCCTGAATTTCCAGCTCGTGCATGCCAACAAAATCCGCGATCTGTTTGAAGCTGATCGTGGTGTTGTCCACCAGCCAGACGGCGGTGGCTTTCGGGTGCAGCAGCTTGGCCATATCTCTACTCCTTACGACGTTTTTCCCCGGTAAAAGATACAGATTTCCCGTCGTCTGACTTTTGTCAGACGGCACCGATGGTCTGGTGCGGGTTTCCGTTGTAGGGGAACTTGAGCCCGATATAGTGCGGCTGAACAAAAAAGGAAAGAGTGAATGCGTTCATTGCTGGGTATGGCCCTTGCCCTGTTGGTTTCTGGGCAGGCAATTGCCGACGGCGATAAAGCCGGTGAGTTTGACTATTACGTGCTCGCGCTGAGCTGGTCGCCAAACTGGTGCGCCATCGAAGGTGACGCCAAAGGCAGCCCGCAATGTGACGACAGCGAAGACTTCGGCTGGATCATGCACGGCCTCTGGCCACAGTACCACCGCGGCTGGCCGGATCACTGCACCACAGCAGAGCGCAACCCACCCCGCCATGTCACCAATTCCATGGCGGACATCATGGGCACGTCCGGATTGGCCTGGTACCAGTGGAAGAAGCACGGCACCTGTTCCGGCCTGTCCGGCGAAGATTACTTCACCACCGCGCGCAAAGCTTATGAGAGCATCACGCGTCCGGCCGTATTCCGCAAACTGGACAAAACCGTGAAACTGCCTGCCTCGGTGGTGGAGGACGCCTTCCTAAAGGCCAACCCACAGCTTGAACCCGACATGCTGACCATCACCTGTCGCGACAGCTTCATTCAAGAAGCCCGCGTGTGCCTCTCCAAAGACCTGGAACCCGTGCCTTGCGGTCGCGACGTGATCAAAGACTGCACGCTGCCCAACGCGCGCTTTGACCCCGTCCGTTAAGCCTTAGACCTTATTGATGCGCAGAGCGCCATTGCGGGCCTCTGCGCATTTTTGTGCGGAAAACGCGGCGCTGGCTGCACTGGTGTTCACAGCTTTCACCGTGCCCGCGCTCCGGCGCATGTAAAACGGCACGAAGCCTTCTGCGATGCCAGACCGCGCCATGGCATTCATCTCGCCACAATAGACCCGATCGCCATTGCTCAGCGCCATAATTTCGAAGTTCTGGAACCGCGCCTTCCCCGGCAATTCGGTCTGAACCGCAAGTTGGTTTTTGGCCCAAAACACCTCTCCCGGCTCCAACGGCGCGGATTTGGTTGACACTTTGGTGGTGCCGCCGGAACAGCCGGTCGCGGCTGCGATCACCAGAAAAATTGCCACTTTATGCATACCTAAACTCCCAGGACGTGCCTCTGTTGGCCAAAGAAACACCACGAGAATGCGGCTGAAAGGCGGCAGAAATGCAGAAAACCCGGCCCATTCAGGACCGGGTTTTCTTAAACTTGTTCAGACAGTCAGCAGGCTTAGTGCAGCTTGGCGTCTACTTCAGAGATACCAGCATCGATCAGCTTGTTGGCTTGCGCCGCTGTCATTTTCTGGGAAATCACGTCACGAGCTGCACCGATGGCGACAACAACCGCCTGATCGCGTACTTCCTTGACGGCCGCGGCTTCTGCCGAGGCAATCTGATCTTCCGCTGCGGCCAGACGGCGCGCGATGCAAGCTTCCAGATCGACTTTCGCCTGATCAGCCGCCGCCTGAGCTTCGCTTTTCGCTTGCTCTACGATGCGGGCAGCTTGCTCCTGCACTTCTTTCTGTTTGCGCTCATAAGACGCCAGAACCGTCTGGGCTTCCTCACGCAGGGCGCGGGCTTCGTCCAGTTCGGATTTGATGTCGTCTGCACGCTTGTCCAGCAGGCCAGCCAGAATGGATGGCACTTTGAAGTACAGCAGGATCGCAACAAACAGGATGAAACCCAATGTCACGATGAAGTCGGTGTTGCGCAGCGAGAAGAACGGGCCGCTTGCGGCCAGCGCCGGGGTGGCGCTCAGCGCCATGACAGCTGCAACTGTGGTCAGTTTACGCATATGTCTTAGCCCTTCATCTGCGCATCAACGGCTTTCGCCACATCTGCGTCTTCGGCTTTGCCACCCAGGGTGGACACCAGTTCAGCAGTGGTCGCGTTGGCCACGTCTTTGATGCTTTCCAGCGCACCGGCACGGATCTCGGCAATCGCCTTCTCCGACTCGGCAGCCTTCGCTGCAATTTCTGCGTCCGCCTTTTCGGTGGCCGCGTTCAGATCAGCCTGGATTTCCGCTTTGGCTGCGGCAACAATGTTTGCTGCTTCAGCTTTGGCGTCGGCGAGGGCTTTGTTGTAAGCCTCTTCCGCTTCCACGGCCTTCGCCTTCAGCTCTTCAGCTGCGGCGATGTCATTTGTAATGGTCCCCTGACGCTCCGCCAGAACCGCGGCAATGCGCGGCAGCGCGATGCGCGACAGGACGAAGTAGATCACAACAAGTGTGACCAGAAGCCAGAAAATCTGGTTACCCCAGCTTGAGAAATCAAGCTGTGGCATGCCCGATGCAGAGGCGGCCTCTGCTGCGTGGCCTGCGGCGTCAGTCGTTTTGGTCGCCATGTCGTCCTCCTGGGAACTTCCGTTGGGTTACGGGCGGGGCGCAAGCAAGTGCGCCCGCACCCGCACGTAAGGATGGTTCCGTAGGCTTAGACGGCGAACATCAGCAGCAGAGCAACCAGGAACGAGAAGATGCCCAGTGCTTCCGCAAACGCGATGCCGATGAAGAGAGTTGCAGTCTGGGAAGCAGCTGCGGATGGGTTGCGCAGTGCGCCTGCCAGGAAGTTGGCTGCAACGTTACCAACACCCAGTGCTGCGATGCCAGTACCCAAGCCTGCGATGCCTGCGCCGATGTGTGCGAGTTGACCTTCCATTGGTATATCTCCTTACGATTGGAAGTTAATAGGTATGTGTGAGAGTTCGGACCTTAGTGGGAAGGATGCAGCGCATCTTTCAGATACACACAGGTCAGAATGGTAAAGACGTAGGCCTGGATGAAGGCCACCAGGACCTCAAGGCCGTACATTGCGGTGATCGCGACGATGGACACCGGGCTGACCACAGCAATCGCGGCGAAGCCTGCGAAAACCTTGATCACGGCGTGGCCCGCCATAACGTTACCTGCAAGACGAATGCTATGGCTTACTGGACGTACGAAGTAGGAAATCACTTCGATGATCGCCAGCACAGGACGCAGTGCCAGAGGCGCGCTGGACACCCAGAACAGGCCCAGGAAGGCCGCGCCGTTTTTCACGAAGCCGACAACAGTCACGGTCACGAACACCAGCAGAGCCAGACCGATGGTCACAGCGAAGTGCGAGGTGGTGGTGAAGGACATTGGCAGCAGGCCAAGGAAGTTCGCCATCACGATGAACATGAACAGGGTCATGATATAGGGGAAGAACTTCACAGCGTCTTTGCCGGCCACGTCTTCCACCATCTTGTAGATGAAGCCATAGGCCAACTCGCCGATGGACTGACCACGGCTTGGGATGATCGCGCGACGGCGGGTGCCGACAACCATCATCGCCACAACGGCGATCACGGCCAGCGCCATCCACAGGGTCACGTTGGTGATGGTGAACAGGCCAATGTGGTCACCGCCAAACAGCGGTTTCACCAGAAACTGGTCCATTGGGTGGAATTCCAGACCGCCTTGTTCCGCGCCGTGTGCTTCGCTTGCCACGTTCAATCCCTCTCGTCTCTCTCAGCGGCATCCGCCGCTTGTTTCTCTTCGATCTCTTTGGCGCTGTGCAGCATCGTTTTGATGCCTGCCGCCAGACCGAGCATTGTAAACAGCACCAGAAAGATCGGGATCGTCCCGAACAGGCTGTCCAGCCCGTATCCGATGCCAAATCCGATCCCAAGACCGGAAACCATTTCGATCACCATGCGCCAGGCCAGATTGGCTGCCGAATAGTGTTCATCAGCGCGGGGCTTTGGGTCCTGGGCCTTCTTGGCCGCTGCGATCCGGTCCTCCAGACGTTTCATCTGGTCTTTGTGGTCGGTCTCGCTCACGCGCAATTTACCCCTTGCTAACGTTGGCGCATTGCTACGGTGCAGCACGGCCTGAGTCAATCCGTGAATCGGTGCCGCGACAATTCACGTAAGGCATTGAAAATAAATACTAGTGACGCCATACTCACTAAAACAACGCAGACCAATTGTAGGCCATCGCCCCGCATCGCGACCGTTTGGCGATATTCAACGAATTGGTTGATCTTTGCTGCCTTGCTTCTCTGGCACACCTTTCACAAGCACCACTCGAGCACGACTTGCAAAAGCTCCACGCACTGTGAAAGGTTCGCGACAAAGGGTAGAGCTATCACTCTGCAACAAGCCAAACACTCCAAGACAGGGAACTTTAAGTTGGCGCATGAAAAAGTCTGGGATTCGTGTTTTCTTATGGACGCATCAATCGTCGCACATGTGACTTTGCATCTTCCCGGATCTGACGAGCATCCAGATCCTCTGGCGCACTCGGTCGATTTCGCAAAACGCTACAGCTATGTTTTGCCCGCTAACTTACTCGAATCTCGACCAGACATTACCACCGAAGAATATCCAGACTACATGTACTACACCTATCAAGACGCGCAGCAGCAGCTGTCTAATTCGAAAGACGTCTTCGAGGCAAAAGACGGGCTGCTTGTCGTGAGTGGTGCCATGCATGACCTTCTTCAGAAATGCAATCTTGGTGTTACTCGGTTACACGAGGTACCTTTGAGGCAACATGACCAAAGGACCCCAGTCGAGGGACGTTGGTACTTCCTGCACATCCGCGAAAATCGAAACTGCCTGATCCCCGAAAAATCAACCGGGGTTGAGCCTTCAATGATTGCAAACCAATGGTATGTAAAACCAGACATCTGGAGCGACGATCCAAATGAGGCGTTTCAGCTCTGTATCGATCCAACAGCGGCGGCAGACTTGGATCTATGGCGCGACAACCGGGCGGAACGCGTCGTCTTTTTCTCCGACCGTCTGAAAGAAGCCATCGAAAGAGCGGGGCTCAGCTTCAAAAGCGGAAATGATTTTCGCGCCTGCAAGGTTGTTTGATCCAACTGGGCATAGAGCCTTCGATGCAAAAATCATTGCCGATCACAACTCAACGATTTGGTTGATCTTCGCTTAACAGCTGTGATCCGGCGCAATCCCAACGTCCTGCCCACGCAGGATCCGCCAGTTGCGTTTGATCAGGTTTTTCCAGATCAGCGTTGGCAGACCACGGAAGAAATCCGACGTCGCCCCCTTGCCTCCGCGAAACAGCGTCCGCAACGCCACCCAGGGCGGCACCGGTTTGAACAGCGCCTTTGCCACTGCTGGCTGCCCGACGCTGATCTGCGCAAGCGCGCGCTCCACCGCCTTGGGATTGTTCCAATCGGTGAACCACAACACACAGCCCTTCTGGTTGATGATGAACACGGAGTTCGGGTAGCCGCCAAAGGCCTGATGCGCCGTGCCGTTCTCGTCATCAATCAGGATCAACCGCCCTTCCGCATCTTCTCGCAACGCGGTCGCGCAGTCTGTCTTGTCCTGCTGGGAAGTATGCGCCGGAATCTTTGCGCCAGGATGCGCTTCCCGCACATAAAGAACGCGAAAATCACAGTTGGCATACTGCGCCCGCAACCGCGCCATGCCCTCGCGGCGTCCTTGGAACAATGGACAGGTCAGGCTGCCCATTTCCAGCACAAGGAAGTCCCCCTCAAAATCCAACAGCCGCTGGTCAATCCAATCCGCCGTTTGCAGCGTGAAGTCCGGTGCCTTATCGCCCGGCATCGGCCCCGCAAAGCGGTCCAGATCGTACGCTTCGGTTTTGAACTCGGTGTAATTGTAATCAGACATCATCGTTTCCTTTCAATGAGGCATCGCTGAGGTTCTCAAACATCCGTTGCAACACAGAAGCGGCAACGCGCTGCTCCTCAGCACTGATCCCGACACTGACTTGCGCAATCAACTGATCCGCCAAGGCGCTCATCTGCGACAGAGCCGCGCGCCCTTCCCCGGTCAGCTCCAAGTTCAACCGCCGCCGGTCCTTTGCATCCGGCGTACGTTGAACCCAGCCCTTGCCCACCAACTTGTCGGCAAGGCGCGACACCGTTGTGCGATCCCGCAGCGTCGCCGCACTCAACGCGGTTGTCGGCTGCGGGCCCGCCGCCAAAAACCGCAAAGACGCCCAGTCCTCTGCTGTCGCCGCGAGGCCGTTGTCTTCAAACCTTGTGGTCAGTTCTTTCCGAGCCGCGAAGCCCAATCGATTGACCCAGTAAAGCGGGAGTGTGTCAGGTGCTTTCATATATGTGTATTTAGCACTTATTGCTAAATGCACGCAATGACGTGATTGTCGCACCTCATTGACCCCACCGGCTCTCACCCGCTAGGCAGGGCGCATGTCAAACACTCTGGACACCGTCTTCTCTGCCCTCGCCGACCCAACACGGCGCGAAATTCTCAATATGTTGCTTGAGGATGATATGGCTGTGACCGATGTGGCGGAGCCGTTTGACATATCCCTTGCCGCCATTTCCAAGCACCTGATGATTCTCACTAAGGCCGGTTTGATCTCTCAGGAAAAGCGCGGTCGGGTAAAATGGTGCAAACTGGAGCCAGACGCGCTGCGTGCCGCTTCCGTCTGGATGCAGGGCTTTGGCCAATTTGAGCCCGTCAATCTGGATGCCTTTGAACGGTTCCTGGAAACCGAGCTTACGCCGCCACCTGGCGCAGACACGCCCGAATAAACTTCGCCGCAGAGCGGTAGTGCGACGAGGCAGCCGCCTCGGCCCAGCGCCCGGTGGTCCAGTTGTTGTTGCCACCCTTCATCGGCTTGCCATAGAGCGCCTCTTGGTCCAGCCCGTCAATCAAGCGATGCCAGCGCAAATGCGCGGCTTCAAACTCGGCTTTGGCTGTGCTCCAATCCACATCCTGATGCTTGGCCAACAGATCCGCGTTGTACGCTTTAAGCTGGTTCCACTTATACCCCGGCGCCGGAAAAGCCACGGGCTTGCCCGCTTGCCCATCGGCATACCAACCCAAAAACAGATCAATCCAATGCGCCCGATGCACCAACACATCGCGCATACTCCAATTGTCTTCATACTGAAGAAGCGCTGTGTCCGCTGGCACCGTTTCTATAACTTTTTGGAGCTTAGAGAATTCCTTGTCGGCAATGGCCAACAAATCCTCTTTTGTCGTGGCTGCAGGCATATCAATCCTCCCGCGTCAGGATAGCCTCCTACGCACAGCTTGTCTTTGACGCGTGTCATAGCGCGGTCAAAAACTCTTACCCCTCATTTTCCAGCAGCATCCAAAGCGCGACACAAGTCAGGCCAATCCCAACCAGCACAAAGCCACTGGGCGCCCCATGCCCCAGACCAATCTCCCACAGGATCACCCAACTGGGCACCAGATAGGTGTAGGCCATGACTTTGGCACTGGGCAGATGCAGCGTCGCAAACTGCAACAACACAAAGGTGGCTGCAGAAGCAAACACCGCCAGATAGACAATTGTCCCCCAGACCAGCGGTTCCAGCGCCAACCAGTCCGTCGTCCACAGGTCGCGCCATCCCACCCCGGTCAGGATCACTAAGCCCGCGATCAACGTGCCAAAGGTGAAAACCACCGGCGCCTCACCGCGATTCAGCTTGCGCACCATCGGCGTATAAAGCGCGTGTAACATGCAGCCCCAGAAATAGTAGATTTCCCCCTGCCCAACCTCAAACCGCAGAAACGCCTGCCAATCCGCCCGGAAAATCACCCACAACGCGCCGACAGCGCCAATACCCAGCGCAACAAACATGCGTTTGGTGGTGATCTGGCGCAGCAACACCCAACCAAAGCCTGCCGACATCAACGGTGTCAGTGTGAAAACGGCAGCCGTGCTCACCGGATGGGCCGTTTTTAGCCCCTCAAACATCAGCACAAAGTAACCGGCAAACAGCCCCCCTAGGATCAAGTACCGCCAGGGCGCCCGCCACGCAGAGGCCGGCAATCCCTTGGTCGCCAACGCCGCCACGCCAATCACCCCGGCCGCGATCAGAAACCGCACCGCATTAAGCGCCGCAGGCTCCACCGCATTGGCGCTCATCGATCCAAGCGAAAACGAGCCGGCCACCAAAGCGGAGAACAGCAACATGGCCAAATGGCCGCGAAGATGGAGGTTCATCGTGGGGCGGTCCAATCCTGCGCGCGCTCCTTCAGGAACGCCAAGAACGTCTGCACTTTAATGGTGCGGTGCAAATCTACGTGGGTGATCAAGCGCACATTGATGTCCCATTCCGGCTTGGGGGCCATCACCTGCTGCATCGGCTCGGTTGCCTCCACATCCCAAACCGGCAGGAACCCCAGCCCAGCCCCAGACCGAATAGCCGCCGCAATCGCCCGATCCGACGTTGAGCGGAACACGACGTTTTCCCGCGGCACGTGGGTTTTGAGCCAACGATAAAATGGCGCGCGGCTGTCGGGATTGTCATGCCCCGCAAAGCGGTGGTTCACCAAATCCGCCTCATCTTTGGGCGCACCATGCTGGGCAATATAGCTGTCCGCGCCATAAAGCCCGGCCGGCAACTGCGCCAGTTTTTGCACGACATTGTCTGGCTGCACCTCACCATCGCCAGCACGAATGGCCACATGCGCCTCACCATATTCCAACCGGAATACGCGATCCCCGGTCAGAAACCGCACCAGCAAACCCGGATGCGCCGCCTGAAAATCCGCCAGAATCGGCGCCACCAACGGGGCAAACCCGCCAAGCGCCGTCACCACCAGCTCGCCGGAGACATCCGCACCGCGTCCCTTAATGCGTCCTTCGAGCTGACCAAACTGATCGTCGGTGGTCTGCGCCACCCGCATCAGGTCTTCACCCGCCTCCGTGGCCGTATAGCCCCGGGCATGACGCTGAAACAGTTTCACCCCCAGCTGAGCTTCCAACGCATCAATGTGCCGGATCACCGTCGCATGGTGCACGCCCAGCACCTCTGCGGCGCCGCTCACCGTCCCCTGCCGCGCCACCTGAAACGCTGTGCGCACCTCATCCCAGTTTTTCATATCCCAACCTCAAAAACCATTTTGTGCATTTTCAAACACTACATGCGCATTAGTTGCGATTGTGTGTGAAATTGCAATAGCCCATCTTCCACTCAATCACAGACGCAACCCCTCACGGACACAAAGACATGACACACACCGTTCTGCACATCGACACCTCCGCCCGCTTCACCGACTCCGCCTCCCGCGCTGCCTCCGCCGCACTCGTGACAGAGCAAAACGCCAGCCACGTGATCCGCCGTGATCTCTCCGAAACCACGCTGCCATTCCTGGATGAAGGCTTTGCCCAAGCCACCTTCACCCCACCAGAAGCCCGCACCGAGGCTCAGAAGGAAGCGCTCGCAACATCCGACACTCTGGTGGCCGAACTGCAAGCCGCCGACACCCTTGTCATCGGCGTCGCCATGTACAACTTCTCCATCCCGGCCAGCCTCAAGGCCTGGATCGACCAGATCGCCCGCGCCGGTGTGACCTTCGCCTATACCGAGACCGGCCCCAAAGGCCTGCTGGAGGGCAAAAAGGCGGTTATCACCATCGCCTCCGGCGGCACAGAGGTGGGCTCCTACATCGACTTTGCCTCGGGCTACCTGCGCTTTGTGCTGGGCTTTGTCGGCATCACCGATGTGACCATCCTCAACAAAGACGGCGCCGAAGTGGCCGCGAAGGCCGCCTAAGCTTCTTCTTGCCAAAAATATCCTGGGGGAGTCACATCCACGATGTGACGGGGGCAACGCCCCCTACCCCAGCTCCAGCATCTCAGGCGCCACGCCAAGGCGCTCAAAAAACACCCAAAGATCGCTGACATCCATCGCCACCGTGCGATCATTCACCAGCGGATGCATGTAAATCTTGTCGGCCTCTTTCACGGCTGCATCAATAAAGAACCGCACGCCCGCCTCGGCCCCATTGATCATCGCCAAAGGCGTCACCGCACCGGGCCGCACGCCTAGGTTCTGCAACAACCGATCAGCCGACCCAAACGACAATCCGCCCACGCCCAACTGTTTGCCCAAGGCCTTCAGATCGATCTCCCGATCCTGCTCCAGCGTCACCAGATAATTGCGCTTCTTCTTGTCCCGCAGATACAGGTTCTTGACGCGAAACGCCGCCTCGCCGGGCACCTCCATCGCCGCCTCAACCGCCTTGGCATCCTCCACCGTGCGCAGCGGCACATGTTCATGCAGCACGTACCCCAGCCCCCAGTCTTTCAGCTGCGCCAAAAGCGCATCCGAACTCACCGGCAACGTGTCCTGAAACTCAGATGATGCGTCCATTGGTTTTGCTGCCTTTGTTGTACCTGCCTAGCTTGATCGATCACGCATTCCATTTCTTTGCAACCCGGTGCCCACTAAACCCTTGAATTTTTCGCAACCTCAATGCGAACACTACACCTATGAGAGTGACCCATAATTCCTCTGAAGGTTTGAGCTTTGAAGCTGGCCCGTCCTGGAGCGCCCTTCCAGTTTGCGGCTTTTGGTTCGCGATGGTCTGGCTATTTGACAAAAGCCTCTTCGACGAACGGTCTCTTACTTTCTACTGTTTTGCTTTCGCTTTTTCAGCAGTAGGTGTGCACGGTATCTATGGCGCTCTGCAACACAAGACACTGTCTCTAAACCCAAGTCCCGGCAAAGTTACCCTGCGGAGGAGAACGCTGCTTGGCGTACGAGAAGAAGAATACCCTTTAGCGGACCTTAAGGCTGCGAAGTTTTCAAGAAAGGAAACTGAGGACGGTAGGCGATTTCTTCTTCATTTGTGTTTTTACAACCAATCTCCTGCCTACCTTCGTCTTGCGCTCAGTGGCGCAGAAGAAAAACTGCACGAAGAGATCACCACAACCATCAACACCTGGCTCGCAAACCACGTGCCTGTTGACTCTCCACCCCCACAGGCGTAAACGCGCAGCACTTCCGGGAGTCCGTCAAACTTCCGGTCCCTTGGCCTATGTGCCGGGATCGCCCCCCCGTCAGCGAGTTTCGCCCACGGGGGACATTGGCGTTTGGGCGGCTCATCCCTATGTTTGGGCCAGATTTGAAACGGTGATAAGGAGCCGGTAGCGATGTTTGAAAATCTAAGCGAACGCCTCTCTGGTGTCTTTGACCGCCTGACCAAACAAGGTGCGCTGTCGGAGGACGACGTAAAAACCGCCCTGCGCGAGGTGCGCGTTGCCCTTCTGGAAGCTGACGTCTCGCTGCCCGTCGCCCGCGACTTTGTCAAAGCCGTACAGGAAAAAGCCACCGGTCAGGCTGTCACCAAATCCGTGACCCCGGGCCAGCAGGTTGTGAAAATCGTCCACGACGCGCTGAAAGACGTGCTCGCAGGGGACGAAAACGCCGAACCCGGCACGCTCAAAATCGACAGCCCGCCCGCGCCGATCCTGATGGTGGGTCTGCAGGGCTCTGGTAAGACCACCACCACCGGTAAGCTTGCCAAGCGCCTGACCGAGAAAGACGGCAAGCGCGTGCTGATGGCCTCGCTCGACATCTACCGCCCGGCCGCGATGCAGCAGTTGCAGGTGCTGGGCACCCAGATCGGCGTCGACACCCTGCCAATTGTGCCGGGTGAGTCCGCCGTACAGATCGCCAAACGCGCCAAGCAACAGGCGACCCTGGGCGGCTATGACGTCTACATGCTCGACACCGCCGGTCGTTTGCAGATCGACGAAGTCCTGATGAAAGAGGTCGAGGACGTGCGCGACGTGGTCAATCCACGCGAAACGCTTCTCGTGGTTGACGGCCTCACCGGTCAAGTCGCTGTGGAAGTGGCCGAAGAGTTTGACGGCAAAATCGGCATCTCCGGCGTGGTCCTGACCCGTATGGACGGTGACGGCCGTGGCGGTGCCGCGCTCTCGATGCGCGCCGTGACCGGCAAGCCCATCAAATACGTCGGCCTCGGCGAAAAGATGGACGCGCTCGAAACCTTCGAGGCCGACCGGATCGCAGGCCGTATCCTGGGCATGGGCGACATCGTTGCTCTGGTTGAGAAAGCTCAGGAAACCATCGAGGCCGAGCAAGCCGAGAAGATGATGAAGCGCTTCCAAAAAGGCCGCTTCAACATGAACGACATGAAAATGCAGCTCGAGCAGATGCAGAAAATGGGTGGCATGGAAGGCATGATGGGCATGCTGCCTGGCATGGCCAAAATGGCCAAAGGCGTTCAGGACGCTGGCTTTGACGACAAGATGATCTTGCGTCAGATCGCCATGATCCAGTCCATGACCAAAAAGGAACGCGCCAACCCGCAACTCCTGCAAGCCTCCCGCAAAAAGCGGATCGCCAAAGGCTCCGGCATGGAGGTCTCCGACCTCAACAAACTTCTGAAAATGCAGCGCCAGATGGCCGACATGATGAAGAAGATGGGCAAAATGGGCAAAGGCGGCATGCTGAAACAGGCCATGAAAGGCATGGTTGGCAAAGGCGGCGCGGACATGGCCAACATGGACCCGACCCAAATGGACCCAAAACAGCTTGAAGCCGCAGCCAAAGCGCTTGGCGGCAAAGGCGGCCTGCCCGGTGGACTTGGCGGCCTCGGTGGCATGGGTGGCGGCATGGGCTTGCCGTCCGGCCTCTCCGGATTCGGGAAAAAGAAATAATGATCACCTGCACCCTCACATATGAGATCGACCCAAATCAGGTCGCGGCCTTTGAGGCCTACGCCAAGGTGTGGATTGGTCTGGTCAACCGGATGGGCGGCACCCATCACGGCTATTGGCTGCCATCTGAGGGGGCCAATGACGTGGCCTATGCGATGTTCTCTTACCCATCTCTGGCGGCCTATGAAGCGTATCGTGCGGCGTCGATGCAAGATGAAGAGTGCCAAAAAGCCTTTGCTTTTGCACAGAAAACCGGCTGCATCCGCCGCTACGACCGCACCTTCACACGGCCGGTGCTCGACGCCGCACCCGTCGAGGCATTGGACGCGTTCTGATGGCCCTGCACACCACATATCCCTGGGAGGCTCCTGCCACCGGACCTGCCGCCGCACAGGCGACGCAGATGGAAATGTGTGTGCCCACACTTGAGACGCCACGACTGTCGTTGCGCCCGATGCGCCTGTCGGATTTCTCCACCTTCCACGCCATTCTTTCCAGCGAACGTGCGGTCTTTATGGACGGCCCGATTGACCGAGAAGAAGCCTGGGCCGAGTTCACCCAATGTGTGAGCGGCTGGATGCTGCGCGGTGTTGGCTACTTCGCCATCGTGAAAGGCGACACCGGTGCCATTCTGGGCTTTGTGGGTCTGGGCATGGAGTTTGGCGACCAGGAGCATGAACTGGGCTACTTTCTCACCGAAGACGCCGAAGGCTTTGGCTACGCGACAGAGGCCGCCGAGGCCGTGCGCGATTTTGGTTTGGGCCAGATGGAACTGCCATCCTTGGTCAGCTACATCGACCTGCCCAACACGCAATCTGCCGCCGTCGCCGAACGCCTCGGTGCCAAACGCGATGCGAATGCCGAAGCCATGTTTGACGAGCCGGTTCAGGTCTGGCGTCACCAGCTGGAGGCCTACGCATGATGCGCTATGAGATCCCCCAGCTTGAAACCGAGCGCCTGATCCTGCGCGAGCACCGTGAAGACGACATCGCCGCCGAGATCGCCTTTTACGCCACCGATGCCTCTCAATTTGTGGGCGGCCCCAAATCCCCGGAAGACACCTGGCGCTACATCTCCATGATGATGGGGCATTGGGCGTTGCGCGGGTTTGGCTTTTGGGCGTTGGAAGACAAAGACACAGGCACCTACCAAGGCCGTGTTGGCCTGTGGTATCCACATGGCTGGCGTGAACGCGAAATCGGCTGGATTCTGATGCCATCCGCCACTGGCAAAGGCTATGCGACTGAGGCGGCACAAGCCGCACGGGCTCACGCCTATGACGTTTTGGGCTGGGAGACGGCCATCTCTCAAATCGCGGTAACAAACCACGCCTCCAAAGCAGTGGCCAAACGTTTGGGCGCGGTGATGGAAGAGACCTATGACGCTGGCGACGCTTATGGCGAAATAGAGGTCTGGCGTCATCCAGCCCCTGCCGACCTGGTCAATGGCGGTATGGAGGCCTACGCATGAGCCTCGCCCTGAACATCCCCGTGATCGAAACTGAGCGCCTGCGCCTGCGCAGCCACCGCGAAGACGACCTTGATGTGATCGCGGATTTCTTTGCCGATGACCGCAGCGCTTTTGTTGGCGGCCCCAAAGACCGCGCCGAAAGCTGGCGTGTGATTTCTGGCGCTCTGGGTCATTGGGCCCTGCGCGGCTACGGCATGTGGTTGGTGGCTGACAAAGCAACCGACGCGCCGATTGGCGGCGTTGGCTTCCTCAACCCGGAAGGTTGGGACGAAGCGGAACTTGGCTGGCACGTCTTCAACGGCCACGAAGGCAAAGGCTACGCTTACGAGGCGGCCGCCGCAGCCAAATCTTATGGTGCCGAACATTTCGGCATCCCCGCCCCGATCAGCTACATCGCACCAGCGAACACCCGCTCCGTTGCCTTGGCCACACGCCTTGGCGCCACTTACGAGCGTGACGGCGAAGTTCTTGGAAACGCGTGCCACATCTACCGCCACAGCAAAGCGGAGGCCGCCTGATGCCCACCAAAACCATTCCAATCCTTGAAACCAAACGTCTGGTCCTGCGCGGGCCGGAACCTGAGGATTACCCAAACTTCAAGGCCACCTTCGCCTCCTACCGCTCCCGCTTCATGGGCGGTCCGCTGAATGCCTATGAGACCTGGATGCTTTATGCGGCCGAAATCGGCCACTGGAACATCCGCGGCTACGGCATGTGGATGATCCACGACAAAGAGACCGACGAAACGCTCGGCATGGCCGGTGGCTGGTTCCCCGCCAAATGGCCGGAGCGTGAAATCGCCTGGATCATCTGGCCCGACAAAGCTGGCCACGGCTACGCGCTGGAAGCCACCCATGCGGTGCGCCGCTATTTCTACAACGAGCTCGGCTGGGACGGGGCTGTGTCCTACATCGACCCGAAAAACCTCGACTCGATCCGCCTGGCCGAGCGCCTCGGCGCCGTGAAAGACAAATCCGCACCATCGGTGGACGGGCATGACGTGGTCTATCGCCACCCTGCACCCGACGCGCTGGCCTCCTCTCAGATTGGCGACGCCATCGAGATGGAAATCAGCCACTACGCCGACCCGATGTTCAAACCGAAAGGCTACGCTCTTGACTGACGACACCCAACGCGCCGCCGACTTGTTGAAGGGCTACCGCGACAGCATCGACCGCCTCGACGCGATCCTCGTCTACACCTTGGGCGAGCGGTTCAAAGCCACGCAGGCTGTTGGCAAGCTCAAAGCCGAACACGACCTTCCCCCGTCCGATCCGGATCGCGAAGCGAAACAGATCGCACGTCTTGAAGATCTTGCGAAGAAGGCCGATCTGGACCCTGAATTCGCCAAGAATTTCCTGAATTTCATCATTGCTGAGGTCATTCAGCACCACAAGAAACATCAGGAATAACAAACCGTTGAGCAGGGCTGCCCCTGTTCTTCGACACCAACCCGCACCGCACTGGTGCAACACTCACGCACCCCGGTGCACACGCCATATTAGGAGATAACACCATGGCTATGAAAATTCGTCTCGCCCGCGGCGGTTCCAAAAAGCGTCCTTTCTACCGTGTCGTAGCAGCGGACTCCCGCATGCCACGTGACGGCCGCTTCATCGAGAAGCTGGGCACCTACAACCCACTGCTGCCAAAAGACAGCGAAGAGCGCGTGAAGCTGAACATGGAACGCGTTCAGTACTGGCTGGACCAGGGCGCACAGCCGTCTGACCGTGTGTCCCGCTTCCTGGAAGCTGCCGGTGTTGTCGCCAAGAAAGAGCGCAACAACCCTAAGAAAGCCGAGCCAGGCCAGAAAGCCAAGGACCGCGCAGAAGAGAAAGCTGCAAAAGCAGCCGAAGCCGCTGAAGCAGCAGCTGAAGAGTAAGACGGACAGTCCCGGAATGACCGAATTCACATCTGAGTTCCGGGACGATCTGCAACGGCTCATGCAGTGGCGGCGCGATGTGCGCCGCTTCCGCACCGATCCGGTGGACGAGGCACTTCTTAAGGAGTGCCTCGACACGTTTCTACTGGCCCCCTCTGTGGGACTGTCAGAGCCCTGGCGCGTGATCCGCGTGGAAAGCGATCAAGCCCGCGCCGCCGCGCTCAAAAACTACGAAGCCGCCAATGCCGAGGCCCTGAAAGGCTATGACGGCGACCGCGCAGCCCTTTACGCAAATCTCAAACTCTCCGGCATGCAGGAATCGCCTGTGCAACTGGCGATCTACTGCGATGACGCCACCGCCAAAGGCCAAGGTCTTGGTGCGGCGACCATGCCCGAAATGCGCCGCTATTCCGTGGTTGGTGCGATCACCCAATTCTGGCTCACCGCCCGCAGTTTTGGGCTGGGCGTTGGCTGGGTCTCCATCCTGGACCCCGCGCAACTCAACCGCGATCTGGATGTGCCCTCCGAGTGGTCATTGGTTGCCTACCTCTGCGTTGGCTGGCCCGAAGAGCTCTCTGACACACCCGAGCTGGCCAAAGCTGGCTGGGAAAACCGGGATAACACGTTGCCCATTCAGTCGCGCTGATTTTGGACCGGGCAAAGCCCGGGCCGCGCCCGACCCTCCCCACGGGATGGCGCTTTCAGCACCCACCCAGGGTCAGGCGCGCCCCTCCTCGAGATTCGCTCCCTTGCACCTCCGCCCGCAATCGGAGAAAACAAACGCAAGCAATGCAAAGGCCGCCCCATGAGCGACACCCCCTCTGAACTCATCTGCGTTGGCGCCATTGGTGGCGCCTATGGCGTACACGGCGAAGTCCGCCTCAAAAGTTTCACCGCCGAGGCCGACGCCCTCGAAGACTATGCCCCGCTGCTGACCGAAGACGGCGCTTTTGAGTTTGACATCGCCATCACAAGATCCATCAAAAACGGCCTCGCCGCGCGGCTTTCCGGCATCGCAACCAAAGAGCAAGCCGACGCGCTCAAAGGCGTGAAGCTCTTTGTCCCACGCGATCGCCTGCCGGAAACTGAGGACGATGAATATTACTACACAGATCTCGTGGGCCTTGAGGTGCGTGACACCGGCGGCAACGTGCTAGGTAAAGTGAAAAACGTGCTCAACCACGGCGCTGCGGACCTCTTAGAAGTCCTGCCCCCAAAAACCTCGGAAACCGTGTTTCTGCCTTTCACCCTAGCCAATGTCCCCACCGTGGACATCTCCGCAGGCCGCATCATCGCCGATCCCCCCGAAGGCTTGTTTGACTGACCCTATGCGCCTCTTGTTCCACACCGGCTTTCACAAAACCGGCACCACCAGCTTGCAATATGGCCTGCAACGCAATCGCAAACAGCTAGAGCCGCACCTGCGCATCGTGCTCTATGACGATGTGACCGCCTCGGTGAACGCCGCGCGTGACTTTTCCGCCGACCGCACCCCTGAGAAACTGCGCCGCTTTTGCAAACGCCTGAATACGTTTCTGAAAACGCTCGATCCTACGGACCCGCGCCCCGTCGCAATCAGCTCTGAGGATTTCTGTGGCCATATGCCCGGCCGCGCAGGGCTTACCAGCTACACCGCCGCCCCAATCCTGATGCGCGCGCTCACCATGACCACGCTGGAAACCCTCGGTCCCGGCACCGACTTGTCGCTGATGCTGTCCCTGCGCAATCCAGACAGCTGGCTCAAAAGTTGCTATGCTCAGCATTTGCGGGTGATCCGCATGACCGATCCGTGGGAGGTCTATGCCAGAGCTTATGCCGAATCCGCTGACCTCACCGCCATCGCAGACCGTGTCGAAGCCCAAATTGGCACCGTGCCGCTCATCCGCGCACCACTTGAGGACAGCAAGGCCCACCCGCTTGGCCCCATGGCGCCCTTTTTGGCCGCCTTCGATCTGCCGCAAGACGTACTGGACAACCTGAAGATTCCGGAACAGGCCAACCCCAAAGATCCGCAGGAATTGCAGGACCTCTACTTAGAAGCCAATCAATCTGACCTGCCAGACATTGAGGTGCGCGACGCCAAAGTGGCCGCCCGCAGGGTCTGGATGGAAAACGTCTACCAGGGCTAATGGCCCCTGTTTTCACTGGACCTATAGGATGTTTTAGGCCACAGACCAGCGCAACCCCGTGATCACGCAAAGGCCCACCCGTGTCTGACAAACCCAAATCCCATGGCCGCCTGTCCATCTCCGCCTCGCTCAAACCGCGCGAGCTGATCACACACAATCCGCGCCTCGCCAAAGTCTGGTCCGCGCGCATCATCACCCTGTTTCCCGATGCCTTCCCCGGCGTCTTGGGCGAAAGCCTCACCGGCAAAGCGCTCAAAGATGGCAAGTGGCAGATCGAGACCACCAACCTGCGCGACTTCGGCCTGACCAAACACCGCAATGTGGACGACACGCCTGCTGGCGGCGGCGCGGGCATGGTGCTGCGCCCGGATGTGCTTGGCCCCGCAATTGAGCACACCATGCGCGGCGCACGTGGCAACTGGCCATTGGTCTACCTCTCCCCGCGCGGGCGTCGGTTTGACCAAAAAATGGCCCGCGCTTGGTCACAGGCGGACGGCATCACCATGCTTTGCGGCCGCTTTGAAGGCGTCGATCAGCGCGTGCTGGACCACTACAACATTCAAGAAGTCAGCCTCGGCGACTTTGTCCTCACCGGCGGCGAAATTGCCGCGCAAGCCATGATCGACGCCACCGTGCGCCTGCTGCCGTCTGTGCTCGGCAACGCCGACAGCATCGAAGATGAAAGCCACTCCAACGGCTTGCTAGAGCACCCGCAATACACCAAACCCGCCGAGTGGCAGGGGCACAAAATCCCGGATGTGCTGATGTCCGGCCACCACGCCAACATCGAAAAATGGCGCCACGAGATGGCCGAGGAGATCACCAGGACCCGCCGCCCAGACATGTGGGCCGCTTATGAGGCCGACGAAGACAGGTAACCAAATCCTTGCGCCCCGGCCCCAGTCCATGTTTTTGTTCGCGCATAGTAATTTTGCACAGGGACCACAGACATGGCCGCCAAATTCGAGCTCTACACCGACAAAGCTGGTGAATTCCGTTTCCGCCTGAAAGCAGGCAACGGCGAAAACATCCTCGCTTCCGAAGGCTACAAACAGAAAGCCAGCTGTGAAAACGGCATCGAGTCCGTGAAAAAGAACGCTGGCGAAGACGCGCGCTACGAGCGCAAGGAAACCGCTTCCGGCAAATTCATGTTCAACCTGAAAGCCACCAATGGTCAGGTGATCGGGACATCGCAGAGCTACACCAGCGCCTCTGGTCGCGACAACGGCATTGAAAGCGTCATGCGCAACGCGCCGGATGCCGCAGTGGTCGAAATCGAAGACTAACACCTCAAAGAGGTGCCAGCTGGCCTGGCACCTCACGCCAGACCTTTTTGGGTCATCGTTTCAAATCCAGACGGCACCTCCAGCCATTCCGGCGTCGGCAACTGCACCTCTTCCCCATTCAGAGAGATTTACCGCTTTGTTCGCACGCCTTTGCCGTATTGCGCTGCTCAGTCTTGCGCTGCCCGCCGCTTCCGCACATTCCGACGAAATACAGATACCGGGACCATCTGGCCCTCTGGGTGCGGAACTGCTCGCCGCCGAAAACGCCCGCGATCTTGTGATTACAATTCCCGGATCTGGGCCCATCGACAGAGACGGCAACGCGCCCAATATGGGGCTGGCCTCTGACGTCTACAAACTTCTCTCAGAAGCGCTTTACGCAAAAGCCGTGTCCAGTTTGCGCATCGACAAACGCGGTTTCTTCAGCAGCGCCGCCGCGATCGACGATCCAAACGACGTGACAATCGCAGCCTATGCTGAGGACGTACGCAACTGGATCAAATGGGCCGCACCACAAGCAGAGTGCGTCTGGCTGGCTGGGCATTCCGAAGGAGGGCTGGTGTCTTTGGCCGCGGCACAGGAGCCGATTGAGGGGCTCTGCGGGGTGATCCTACTGGCTGCTCCCGGACGGCCGATTGGCACCCTTATGAAAGAGCAATTCGCAAATAACCCTTATAATGCGCCGATTCTTGAGGACCTAAACAACATTGTGACCACCTTAGAAACGGGATCTGAGGTCCCTCAAAAGGACATTCCCGGCCCGGTGCGCACGCTGTTTTCCCCAGGCGTACAGCGGTTTATGATTGACCTCTTCACATACGATCCAGCCCAGCTTGCCGCCACGTGGTCAGGTCCAACTCTCATCTTACAAGGCGATGCAGACGTGCAAGTCACGCCGGTAGATGCCGCTCTACTGACTGCGAACTTGCCCAACGCCACCTCCGCTGCTTTGCCAAACGGCACGCACACTCTCAAACTTGACGTGCCAGGGTCCCCGTTTTCCACCTACACAAACCCTGCGCTTCCCCTGCATCCGGAGTTGGTTGACCACATTGTTGACTTTCTGAGCGCGCATCGCCCCTGATACGCAGGCCGATTATCGGCCCTCTCGCCACCGCACCCAGGCTTCCGGAGTGCCTCGAAACACGTTGATGTCCACCTTGCCTGCGATCCCGGGCACCAGACCGGTGCCTGTGTATTGCCAGAACGTCCAGCGCGCACCGGGATAGACCTTTTGCGGATGCCCTGCGACCGAACGCAGCCAGAACTCCGTGCCGCCAAGGGTGCCAATTCCGGTGTCCTGGAAAAAATCCACGGTGGTGTAAACAATCGGCCGCCGCCCATAGTGCGCTTCCAAAATCGACAGGAACTTGCGCGCCTCGCTGCGCACTTTGCTACCGCTGGGCCGTAACCGGCATGTGCGCGACTGCGGTGTCCACTCCATGTCCAAAACATGCGGCAATGGCGCGCCACGCGGCACGTTCTTAATGAACCAGGCCGCCTGCTCCTCGGCTGGGCGACAGAAATAATAGTAGTGATAGCCGCCCCACGGGATGCCCGCATTGGCCGCCCCGGCGCGATGTGTATCAAACAGCGGGTCCGCCAGATCCCCGCCCTCCGTGGCTTTAAGAAACGCAAAACTGACTCCAGCCCGCTGCGCCTCCTGCCAGTTGATGCTGGTCTGCCAGCGCGACACATCAATACCATGCACCGGATAGGTCTCCGGAGGCCGCCGGTCCCATTCATGCGGATCTGCATCGCCAAATGTCGGATAGGTCACCACCTGTGCCGCCAAAGCCCGCACCCGCGCGGCCTCTTCCGCGGCTGCTTGCTGCGCTGCCTGCGCCGCTGGATCATCCGGCCCCGACCGGCCACAGCTCGCCACCACCAACAACGCCAACAAACCTGTCTTGAAAACCCGCATCTCACACCTGACCAAACCACTGCGCCCCCTCAGTAAACCGAGAGAGCGCCGCGTTTGGCAAGCAAAGCTTTCCTCAAAAGCGATGCCCCGCCTATGCTGCCTTTTTCGCCGCCAAAAACGCCTCTTTGGCCTGATGCCCCTTCAAGGCTGGCAGGCCAATCGCATGGACACTCAGCACGCCCAATTTGTTGAGCGCCGCAAACACCAGTGCATCCATGAACCAGGCCATAGGTGTGCCTAGACTGCCCCAGAACGCAGGCAGCTCAGCAAAACCTGCAAACAGGTAATGGCCCGTGGCTGCATGAACCGCCAGCCCAATCCAGAACCCGGCGCAGTAGGGACAGCGCCACTGCTCATAAAGCGTCTGCAAGGGGTGTGGCAGCAGCTTGAGAGCGCGGTTAAACCACGCGCCCCAGTGTGGCAGGTGTTCCCAAAACAGCTGATGTATCGCGATCCCCAACAAGAGGTTTTCTATCGTCATGATCGTCTCCTTTATTTAGTTTGCCTAACTTACTTTTTATACCGTACTTCAGACCGACCGCCCCTCCGCCCTACAGGCTCAGGGTGTCACCGATCTCGTCGTTTATCTGTGTCGCAATCTGCTCATAGACCCGCGCGCCCCGGGCCAGTTTCACCTGCCCCTCCGGTGTCAGCACGATGTGCTGTGCCCGCGCGTCCATCATGCATTGAAACCGCGTCACCCAGCCCCGTGTCTCCAGCTTAGAGATCATCGTGCTTGCGCTGGCCTTGGTGACCCCAAGCGCGTCAACGATGTCCTGCAAATGCTGGCCGTGTTTGTCCTCATAGCGCTGGAGGTCCGCCTGTTCCTGAACCGCACTCAGATACTCAAACTCGCTGAAGCTCAGCTCCAGATCCCGCGCCGCCTTGGCCCAGGCCCGATGACAGGCTTGGTGTACCTTCTGTAGTTTTTTGGCGAGGTCTGACATGCGAATCCAATATAGTTCGCCAAGCTAACTATTCTATTCCCCTTCCACTGTCAAACCCCTTGCACGCTTGGCTCATCTGCCCTAAACACCGCCTGTCCGCGGCTCTCATGAGTCGTTCGGGCCTGCTGTGCATTGCATGGGGCTTGGGTTTCTTCGCTCAAAACCGCAACAAAGCAGCAGAGGAAGACAAGAAAAGACGACCTGACCCTCTGGCGGGCGCTTCGCGCGGACCCGGAAGAAGACCAAGAGTTCTGAGGTGCATCAAACCTTTGTGGGCCAAACCACAAGCATTATAGGAGATGATCCAATGGATCTGATCGCACAGCTCGAAGCGGAGCAGATTGCTGCGCTGGGGAAAGACATCCCCGATTTCAAAGCCGGTGACACCATCCGTGTTGGCTTTAAAGTGACCGAAGGGTCCCGCACCCGTGTGCAGAACTACGAAGGCGTCTGCATCAGCCGCAAAAACGGCTCCGGCATCGCTGGCTCGTTCACTGTTCGCAAAATTTCCTTCGGCGAAGGCGTGGAGCGTGTGTTCCCGCTGCACTCCACCAACATCGACAGCATCACTGTTGTGCGTCGTGGTCGTGTCCGTCGCGCGAAGCTGTACTACCTGCGCTCCCGTCGTGGTAAGTCCGCGCGTATCGCAGAAGACACCAACTACAAGCCCAAAAAAGCGTAAGGAGTGGTCTCATGAAAAAAGATACCCATCCCGATTACCACTTCATCGACGTGAAAATGACCGATGGCACCATCATCAAGATGCGTTCCACCTACGGCAACGAAGGCGACACTCTGGCGCTCGACGTGGACCCATCCGTGCACCCAGCATGGAACGGTGGCTCCACCCGTCTGATGGACGCCGGTGGCCGCGTGTCCAAGTTCAAAAAGAAATACGAAGGCCTGGGCTTCTAAGCTTAGCTGCATTCGTTTCAGAAACGCCGCCTCCCTCGGGGCGGCGTTTTTTGTTGGGAGCGGGCCCGCGGTTAAGCTTCCACCGTCTCCGGCACTGCGCGCCTCGCCCGATACCTTGCATAGAGGAACATCCCAAACCCGGCGCTGGTCTCCAGGATTTCCTCCATCTCTACCGCCAGATGTTTGAACCCCAGCACATGCGCATCAATCATCATCGCGACGGCCACCGCCAAACAGGCGACAACGCCAAGACTGTCCTCTGCATCCCAGCGCCAGGAAAACCTGCGCGCCATGTGGTAAATGCCCCACAGCGCCAGTCCAACAAGCACCAGCAACAGCGCCAGATGCGCCACTTTGCCGAGACCCAGCACCTCTTTGGGCACAATCCGCAGGAACTCGATCAGGTCATGCGCCCCGTCGATTTTCACCCCGCCCACACTTGGCTCGACAAAGCCAAAAATCCGCTCGCCAAAGCTGATCTCATCCAGTGCTGCCAGCAGGCACAATGCTCCAACGGCAATATCCTTAGTGGTGCGCGGACTAACACGCAGCAAAAGCACAAAGGCGGCAGCGGCAAAGAACAGGAACGAAGCCCATTCAATCCACTGGTCTTCGTTCATCCAAAAACCACGCCATGCCGGAAAAACCGCCCAGGCAACCACCAAACTCAGAAAGAAAACCGCCAGCGCGATGTGATGCCTGATCAACCTCGTCATGTGTTCTCAATGCCCTGCTCTGTCTAAGCCCCCACGGCGTCTTTACAGGCCTGCTGCTCGTGCAAGCCAGTCTGCAAGGCGAACCGAAGACCTGTCAACGCTTTAGGCCGCCGCCACACGCCCTCCCCGCGTGCGCAGCAAAATCATGCCCATGATGGCAATGTTCAGCGCATTCCAGGCAATGCCATTCACAAAGGCCAGCTCATAGCTGCCGCTCACGTCGTAGATCCAGCCCGACATCCAGCCGCCCAGCGCCATGCCCAAAATGGTCGCCATCATCACAAAACCGACCCGGCTTCCGGCCTCCTTGGCAGGCATATACTCCCGCACGACCAGCGCATAGGCTGGCACAATTCCGCCCTGCGCCAATCCGAAAGCCAGACTGACCAGATACAGCGGCACCAGCCCATCAAACGGCAGAAACAGGAACAGCGCCCCCATCTGCAACACTGAGCCAATCAACAGCGTCAGCACGCCGCCCAGCTTATCCGCCACCAACCCGCTGATCAGGCGGCTGACCACGCCGCCCATCAACATCAGCGCCAGCATCTCCGCGCCCACGGCCGCACCATAGCCAAGGTCCACGCAAAAGCTCACGATATGCACCTGCGGCATGCTCATCGCCACGCAACAGCCAATCCCCGCCAGCCCCAAGATCCACATCAACGGCGCCGGCTTGAACGGCGCCCCCGCCTGCCGCGCCTGCGCCGCGCTGTCCTGTGCTGCCAAAGCCTCGGCAGGCACCTTAGGGCGCAGCAGGAAAGCCAGAGGCGCCACCGCCACAACGGTCATCACGGCCAGCACCACAAACACCGCGCGCCAGCCATGTGTGCTCAACACGCCACTCAGTAAAACCGGCCAGATCGCGCCGGACAGGTAATTGCCACTGGCCGCAATCGCCACTGCAATCCCGCGCCGCTTCTGAAACCACAGCGACACATCCGCGATCAGCGGCCCAAAGCCCACCGCCGTGCCAAATCCCAAAAACAGATGCACAAACGAGAGCATCAGCACCGAGCCACTTAACGCCGCCGCCCCATAGCTCACTGCACTGAGCACCGCCGCGCCGATGAGCGCCTTGGTCACGCCCCAGCGATCCACTGCCTGCCCAATGGCAAAATTGCCCAACGCAAAGCCAATCATGGTCAGCACATAGGGCAGCGAGGCATCCGCCCGATCGATGCCAAACTCCTCCTGCACCGCAGGCATCACCACAATCACCGCCCACATGCCGACATTGGCAAACACGCCAATCAACAAAGTGATGGCGAGGCGGATCCAGCTGTAGCGGCTATCAAGAACGGGATGTGTCATGGCGCCACGCTAGGGCGCACACGCGCAGGTGTATAGGGCCAGACTGCCAAGTGCCTCCAGCCACGCCACACCGTCATTTTGCGAAATCCGGGTTCCGTGCCACACTCAGGCTTTTGAGTGAAAGGTTTTACGATGGCTCTGTTTTTCTCGCGCCGGACATACAACGCGCAAAAGAAGAAATTTACCGACAACCCCGCCGCCCTCACCCGCTATGTCTCGATCACCGAAGAAAGGGGCAACGGCGCGGTGCGCAAAGGCGACATACTACCCAAGGCAGATTGGCTCAAACTGGTGCAGCAGGCCGGCGGGACCAAAGACATCCTAATCTATGTGCACGGGTTCAACACCTCACAAAAGGACATGCTCGACCGTCTGGGAAAAATTGAAACCGGTGTAAAAGCCCACGGTTTTCAGGGCGCGGTGATTGCCTATGACTGGCCAAGCGACGGCACGGTGCTCGCCTACAACGCGGACCGCAGTGATGCCAAAAAGACCGCCCCGCATCTTGTGGAAGACGGCATCTTGCCGCTGCTGGCTCTCACGCCGCGCCCCAAAATCCACCTCATCGCCCACTCCATGGGCGGGCTGGTTGTGTTGCGCGGCTTCTCCGACTTTGGCGATTCCGTCGGCCACTGGGGCATTGATCAGGTCATGTTCTGTTCTGCGGACATCGACGCCACATGGCTGGAAAAAGGCGCCTGGGGCGGGCTGGTGCTGGATGAACGCAGCAAACGCTTCACCAACTACTACAGCGGACGAGACCGCGTCCTTGCCCTAGCCGGCGGGCTGATCAACGGCGGCCGCGAGCGCGCGGGCCACGTTGGCATGCCGTCTCCCGTCACCAAAGGCCACTGGGAAATCTACTGCAACGAACAATACAAAAAGCACGTGCCCGACGCACAGCAAACCATGGTCTATTCCCACCGCTGGTGGTTTGACAACGACGGCTTCTACAAAGACCTCGCCCTCACCATGGCGGGCAAAGACGCCAAAACCATGCCCACGCGCCGCCCTACCAATCAAGCTGATCTGGCGCTGCTGACTTGACCCAACCGGGCGGTGCTTTTACGCGCCGCCCACCTGCTGATGCACCTCAATCACATTGCCCTCAGGATCCTGAAAAAACACCTGATGCCACTCTTTGGCAAAAGCCGTGCCGTAATCCGAATAGGGCACGCCATTTTCCTCCAGCACTTTCAGAAACGCCGGCAGATCATCGGTGCGAAAGGCAATATGCCCACGATCCACCGGATTGATCACCTGCCCGTTTACAAAGGCCACATCCAGCCGCCGCTCCGCCAGATGCATCTGCATATCCCCATCGGTGGCAAAGCGGATCTGCCCGTCATACCCACTCTCGCTGTCCGCCTCCGTGCGCGGGAATTCCTCTTGCGGAATATCGTCCAGCCCCAACACTTTGGTGTAGAAGTCATGCAGCCGATCCACATCTTTGGAGACAAAGTTGATGTGGTGAAATTCGAGTTTCATGGGCGGCTCCTGTACGGCGTTTTTTTGCATAGAGGCAAAGGCTTGCAACATATACAAGCCCGGCGAGCGCCCCGTCACAATCTATTGGTAAGCGTTACACCCCACTCCGATGCGGCTTGCACCTCATCAACAACGGGAACACCGTAGTTTCGTGGCCGCCACTTCTCACCATTGAAGTTCTTCCAAGAGTTTTGCTCTTCGGCCCAGGTGTGTAGTTGCGTTTCACAAGCCAAACGCAGTGCGCCATCCTCCAGCCTCGGATCCGTTGACAAAACAAAAGTCTCTAACCCCAGATCGCCCCAGTCTCGGGCATGGTCGGCCAGCGGTCCACGCCTTTGAGCACGACTTCCTGTGCCTACCTTCATACTGCGCATCCAACCGGCATGCCCCTTGTGCCGACTATGGATGTTTTTGGAAATACCAATGCGAATGCCACGTACGGGCCAGATCACCTCACAATAGACCCCATGGGATTTAGGAAGGGCATCAGCGGGGCTCCGTCCCTGCGTCCAATTCATATCGAAAAAAATGTCTTCAATAACCATAAAACAAATCACTTCACCAATTGCGTCAGCACAGTTAGCGAAATGATGGGGCCGCAAATTGGTCACTATGAGACAATTTCAGGGTTGCCTTCTAGTGTGTTCCCCTGATCTCTAACCAACAAAAACACAAATGGGTTACAATAACGCAGTCCACTCTACCCAGTCTGCCCCGCCAAACCAAACAGCAACACCCGAGTGTTCGCCGCCAGCCACTCTTCTGCATAGGCCTCGTCGTTGAGCACGGTCTTGCCGTCCCCCTTCATAGTAGCCGCATACATTATCTGGTTGCCAAGCCGATCCAACACCATGCCGGTGATCAACTCCACCTCCAGCTCCGCATCCACAAAGCCCGCCTCCTGCGCCGCGCGCAAATAGGCTGCGAAGCCTTCGTGATAGCGTGCGCCGCCCACAAACCCGCGGTTTTCCCGCACCAGAATGCGAAACACCGGCGCCTGCGCAATCAACGCCCGGAAGGTCTCAGAGATAAACATCTCCAGACGCAGGCGCATTTCCTCGGCCGTCTTCGGCGGTTTGGAAATCAGCCGCAGCGGCACATCAAATGTTGCGGCGGTGAACTCATCAATGATGGCGTTGAACAACCCCTCTTTGTTGCCAAAGTAGTGGTGGATCATTGTCGAGCTGGCATCCGCCGCCTTGCAAATTTCACGCACCGAGGCCCCGGCATAACCGCGCTCCGCAAACAGCGTTTTACCCGCGTCAATCAAGCGCGCCTTGATGGATGTGTCCTGCATATGACCTCCCATTCCCGCGCGCCTGACGCACGGCTCAGGCCGCCAAAGCCGCCTCGGATTTGATTTTTTCTACCTTCCTCGGATGCGGTTGGCCAGTCTCCACAAAGTGCTGAATTTCCTCAAGACTGCGGATAAATCCGGCGTCCATGCTGTTGGTCAGCATCCGGCGCATCGGTTTGGCAAACCACTTTGGCGTCGCCTCTCCGATCCAGGTCACCTCACAGGTCGCATCACTGATCGCCCGTACGGTCACGGTCGAGGTATAGCCCTTCATTGGCATCGCCTTGGGTCCATGGTGAAGGGTCACATCGACACAGATGGTCATCGCCTCGGGATCAAACTTGGTCAGCACCTCCTCCTGATACATCGGCGCAAATTTCTGCACCAAATAGGAGTTGCGACCCTTGGCGGGTGCCCCCGGCAACGCAGGTCCTTCAATGGCCTCGGCCCGCGGGATCGCCGCCATCCAGCGGTCCACGGCGACAAACTCATCCCCAATCAGGTTCCACGCCGCAGAGGCTGGGGCTTTCACAGTTACGGAATTGATAGACGGCATGACGCGACCTTTCGTTTGCAAAACATTATCTAACAATCGTTATATATGATCGATAATTTGATAAGTCAACTGAGTCGTTCAATGTCCCAAACGCACAGCACAGGGCCCTGCCCAACGGCAGCCCCTGCATAGATCACATGTAAACTTAGATTGCGCGGCGCCGACCTGCGCCCATCACGTCAGCCTTTGGAGGCCTCAGCGGTCTGAACCACCTGCTGCTGAAACGGCGGCTCGCCAAAGCTCTTGAACTCACCGGTGTCCGAGTTGAACGCCCACCGCGCCACCAACAACTGATATTCCTTGTCATAGAGGTTGGGCTCTTGCTCATCCTCTACGACCCGTGTGCGCCAAGACCCCTGCACGCGGGTTGGCACATAGACGTCCTTACGGGTTGGCGCCTTGTAGCCCTTGGGAATGCGGTAGTTGGCATTCTCCCACTTCCGCTTGAGCAACGCCACCAGTTCCGCCGCCTCCCGCTTACGGCGGCCCGCAAAAATCACATTGATCTCCACATCGTTTTGTACCAGCCCCTTGATGATCACATCGTCACGGGAGTTTTTGGAAAACTTCGGAATCAGATTCACCACCAACTCGGTTGGCGGTTTTTTGAACAACCCGCCATCCTCATAGGCGGGTGTGATCAGTGATGGGTTTTCGATGCGTTTCTTCAAAGTCCTGGTCCGCTGCTGCGTGGGGCCGATGCCCGTTCGTGCTGCGCCAATAGTCTTCCAAACGCCTTAACAATTTGTTGGCGGCAGAGGCAGATCGCCGCAGTTTTCTGTGCGCAAATGCGCGAGCTGCGCGATGAGCCTCTCCAAATCGCCACCGTCGCAAAACAGTCGCGATACCGACGCAATACCGACGTGAAAATCGAGGCCTTTACTGCCCCAACGCCTGCCCCAGATCTGCGATCAAATCATCCGCATTTTCCGCCCCAACCGAGATCCGCAACAGCGTTTCTGGAATGCCGGTGTGCGGCTCAATCGTGTGGCGATGTTCCACCAGGCTCTCAACCCCGCCCAGCGACGTGGCACGATGGAAAAGCTTCATCTTCCCAGCCACTTGCAGTGCCGTTTCTTTGTCACCCTTCACAAGGAAAGACATCAGGAACCCAGCCCCGCCGGGCATCTGCGCCTTGGCCAGCTCATGCTGCGGATGGCTGTCCAAGCCAGGGAACAGCACACTGTCCACCTTCGGGTGATCCTCTAAAAAACGCGCTATTTTCATAGCGTTATCCACCATGCGCTCCACCCGCAACGCCATCGTGCGCATCCCACGCAACAGCAACCAAGCCTCAAACGGTCCCATAACAGCACCCGCACTGGCCCGGTCCACTTCGATCTCTTCCCAGACCGGTGTGACCTCTTTTGTGACCAAAACGCCACCCAACACATCCGAGTGCCCGTTGATCACTTTTGTGGTGGAGTGCATCACAATATCTGCAGCTAGTTTCAATGGGTTGGTCAGGATCGGCGACGCCGCCGTGCTGTCCACCGCCAAGAGTGCCCCACAGCTCTCCGCCGCCTGTTTCGCGGCCGCCACATCGGTCACCTTCAGCCACGGGTTGGACGGCGTTTCCACCCAAACCACATTGGCCGGTCCCTTGGCGCAAACATCGGCCAGCGCCCCGACGTCACTTGCGTCCACCTCATCGATAACAATCTGACGACGCTCACAAAATTCCCGGATCCACTTGGTGGTGTTCCAGTAAATGCCACTCTGCACAATCACCCGCCCCCCGGTTGGCACGGTGCGAAACAGCGCCGCTATGGCCGCCATGCCAGACGGGAACAACAACGCCGCCGCACCGCCCTCCAGCTGCGCCAAAACCGCTTCGGCCTGCCGCGCAACATCATTGTGCGGACGGGCATAAATGTTGTTTTCGTTCAGAGGGTTGTAGTTCTCATCCCGCGCAAAGGTGGTTGCCGGTTGGATTGGCGGCACAACGCCCCCGCTTTGCTGATCAATCGCCCCTCCAGCCTGAGCCAACAAGGTTTCCGGCAACATGTCTTTGAAATCCATCTTCTTCCCCTTCGCGTCTTTGCGCGCACAAGACCGCAGCACTGCGAAACTTGCAACCCCAGCGCACGCCCGTGTAGGAGGTCATCATGACCCGCGTGATACTCTTCAACAAACCCTTCGATGTGCTGTCGCAATTCACCGACAAAGGTCTCGCAGGCAGCAAGCGCCGCACCCTGTCGGACTTCATTGACGTGCCAAAAGTCTATCCGGCAGGCCGACTGGACCGTGACAGCGAGGGGTTGATGGTCCTGACAGACGACGGAAAGTTACAGGCCCGTATAGCCGACCCGCGCCACAAAATGGCGAAGACCTACTGGGTACAGGTCGAAGGCACGCCGGATGACACCGCCCTTGAAGCCCTACGCAAAGGCGTGACGCTGAAAGACGGCCTCACCAAGCCCGCCAAGGCGCAAGTCATTGATGAGCCAGATAATCTCTGGCCGCGCACACCGCCAATCCGTGTCCGAAAGTCGATCCCGGACACATGGATTTCCCTCACCATACGCGAAGGCCGCAACCGCCAGGTCCGCCGGATGACCGCCGCTGTGGGGCACCCAACTCTGCGACTAATTCGAGCACAGATTGGCGAATGGCGGCTGGATGGATTGGAAAGTGGCGCTTGGCGCGACGCATAGCAACGCAATCACTTTTCCTGTGGATAATCACAACATATAGTAGACACCAACAAACCCGCGCCGTAAGAGCCGCGGCACTGAAACACGAGCAGGGACATCGGGCATGGCACATATCATTGTGGTCGGAAACGAGAAGGGCGGCGCAGGCAAATCCACCCTGTCGATGCACATCGCCACCGCGCTGGCACGCATGGGCCACAAGGTGGGCGGCATTGACCTCGACCTCCGCCAGAAGAGCTTTGGCAGCTACGTCGCCAACCGGCGGAAATTCCTGCAGAAAAACGGCCTCGACCTGCCCAGCCCAGATTACCATGACCTGCCGGAAGTGGATCAAAGCGCGCTGCAGCCGGGTGAAAACATCTATGACCACCGCCTCTCGGCTGCGGTCTCTATGCTGGAGCCAAACAACGACTTTATCTTAATCGACTGCCCTGGCTCCCACACCCGGTTGAGCCAAGTAGCGCACTCTTTGGCCGACACGCTGGTTACCCCACTGAACGACAGCTTTGTCGACTTTGACCTGCTGGCAAAAATCGACGCCGACGGCGAGAAAATCCTCGGCCCATCGGTCTATTCCGAAATGGTCTGGAACGCCCGCCAACTGCGTGCGCAGGCTGGCCTTAAGCCGATCGATTGGATTGTCATGCGCAACCGCATGGGCGCGCAGCAGATGGTCAACAAAGAGAAAATGGGCAAAGCGCTGGACCGTTTGGCCAAACGCATCGGCTTCCGCGTCGCGCCCGGCTTCAACGAACGGGTGGTCTTCCGCGAACTCTTCCCGCGTGGCCTGACCCTTCTGGACCTACGCGATATTGGCGTGAAACAGCTCAACATCTCCAACGTGGCCGCCCGTCAGGAATTGCGCGAACTTGTCAAAGCGCTGAACCTGCCCGGGGTCTCCGTCGACTTCTAAACCATGACCGCGCGCGGCCAAGCCACACAGCCCCCCGCGCGTCCAACGCGCCTGATGACCATGGCCGCCCTTGTGGTGGCCGAGTTACTGCTGGTCATCCTGACCTATCAAGTCATGGCCTCCATCGAGTGCCGCCAAACCGAGATCGAAGCCGCCTGTCGCGCGCTGCGCTCCATGACCGCACGTGGCTTGGCTGTCATGACTGTGATGGCGCTCTATTTCTGGCTGCGCCCCGCCGCCTACCGCGCTCTGGCTGACCGCGCGATAGCAGCACCCGGCCACCAGGTCTGGATGCTGTTCCACCTAACAGGGCTTGTGCTGATCTTCCTGCCGCTACCGCTTTTTGGCACCGCCGAAATCTCCCGCGCCTTCACGCCCACTCTTGTTTTGCTAACCTCTGGCGGCCTGCTCACGGCGCTCGGCGCGGTGTTCTGGGTCACACCACTCGCCGCCTGGCGCGACTGGATGCGCAACGACAGCTACCTGTTGCCCTTGGCCTTGTTCATTGGCTTTTTGGTGCCCGACCTCGCAGACCTGATGCGCCCGCTCTGGGAGTGGAGCACCCTAAGCAGCCTGACGTTCTTCCTGGTTCTCCTGGTGTTGACCCTCACCGGTTTTGACGTGGGTGTGCACCCGCCGACCTATGAAATTGGCGTCGAAGGTTTCTGGGTGCAGATCGCCAGCCAATGTTCCGGCGTCGAAGGTATCGCGCTCATCACCATTTTTATGGGCTTTTACGCCGCCCTCATGCGCCCGGACCTGCGCCAGAAACGCTTCTGGCTTATCCTCGTCCCACTCGCCGTGCTCGCCAGCTGGCTCTTCAACATCCTGCGCATCGCCATCCTGATCATCATTGGTGTCCGTGTCTCACCAGAGCACGCTCTCAATGGGTTCCACTCTTATGCGGGCTGGCTGATGTTCACAGCATTGGCCTTGCTCATCGTCCTGATCGCCCACCGCGCCCAATGGCTGCACCGCTCACCACTGCCCCAACACAGCGCAACAACACTCCGCCAAGATACGCTTGCCGCAAAGATCGTGCCGTTCATCGTGATGATGCTGTCCGGCGTGTTTGTTTCCGCCTTCTGGCCGGATCCTGCCGCCGGCTATCCCGTCCGCGCTCTGCTCATGGCTTTGGCGCTGCTGGTCTTCTTGCCGGCCATCCGCGCCCTCTGGAGCCGCCCATCACTCGAAAGCCTCGCAGTCGGCCTCGCCGTTGGCGTCCTCTGGATTGTCACGGCCCCCTCCCAAGAGCTGCCCGCCACCGACGCACCTTCGCTCTTTTGGATCACAACCCGCCTACTTGGCACCATCCTGCTGGTGCCTCTCATCGAAGAGCTGTTCTTCCGAGGCTACCTCCTGCGCCGCCTGCACAGAGACACGCTGGTCTGGACCATCCTGGCCGTCGCCATCTCCAGTCTGCTCTTTGGCCTGATGCATGACCGCTTTCTGGCGGGCACCTTGGCCGGCGTGGCCTTTGGCTTGCTCTACCTGCGTCGCGCAGAGACCTCGGACGCCATCGCCGCACATATCGTGGCCAATGCCACAATCGCTCTGGCAGCCCTACTGACAGCAAAATGGGCGCTCATCTGAGCGCCCATCCAATTGTCCTCAGCCTGTTGAGACTGGCTTAATTTTGTTTTTGACGACGACGGCGCAGTTCCCAAGCCAGCGCCAAGGTCGCGAGCACGGCGGCCACAGCCAACAGGCCAGCCCCCGCATCAATTTCCGGTACAGCGTTTGAGCCGCCACCAGTGTTGCCACCGCCGTTTCCGCCGCCGCCCCACCAGCGCCACCACCAGCCGCGCCACCCGCCGACATTCTGAGCAAACGCCGCAGGTGCGCTCAACATCAGAGTGGTTGCGGCCAATACCGCAGCATTTGGTTTGTTCAAAAGACCCATAAGAAAACTCCCGGACCTATCCATTTGTATTGGTCTTAAATTGCCATACCGGACTGGGATCACTCAAGCGATTTACCATAAATTTGAGAGATTTAAGAAAATCCGACTTCAATTGTCCCCGACCTAAATACAATCAAACAGCACCACAAAAACTGTCCACAACTCAATGAGAAACACGCGCGAATCACATCGAGGTATCGCGACACCTTCAACTGCGCCCCGCCAGCTTCAGCAACATGCATTTCAGCACCTGCACCTCAGCCTCATTCAACTGCGCCAATAGCCTGCCTTCATACGCCTGCGCCACCTCGCGCAGGTCGCGATAAACTTTCTCTCCCGCAGGCGTCAGCTCCAGCCACTCCACCCGACGATCTTCCTCACTCCGCGCCCGTTTTACCAAACGCCGATCCGCCAACCGCTGCACCGCGCGACTGACCTTTGTCTTGTGTACTTTGCCCTTGGCCCCAATTTCCGTCGCCGTCAGCCGTCCAAAAATCCCAAGGTGAAACAGCACCCGCCATTCGCTGCGCAACAGCCCGTAGCGATCCTTGTAGACCTTCTGAAACCCCAGACTGGCCTCCTCCGCCGCCTGATTGAGCAGATAAGGCAAAAACGCCTGCAAATCGAAATCATCAGCTTTTGTCATTTTCTGCGCGTCCTCCTGCTTGTTAGTTACAAAATCAACTATTACCAATGCAACCAAATTCGAAACTCAGGAGCGCGACATGACCAAGCACACAGTTCCGACCCGCATGCAGAAGGCCCCGTCCATGGCTGGCCCGCATGAGGGCTACATGCCCGGCTTTGGCAACGATTATGAAACCGAGGCCCTGCCCGGCGCCCTGCCGCAAGGCATGAACAGCCCGCAAAAATGCAACTACGGCCTGTATGGAGAGCAGCTATCCGGCACCGCCTTCACAGCCGAAAACGTGGAGCGCACCTGGTGCTACCGCCTGCGCCCTTCGGTGAAACACAACGGCCGTTACCAGAAAATCGACGTTCCATATTGGCAATCTGCGCCCAACGTCGATCCAGACCTCGGCAGCCTCGGCCAATACCGCTGGGACCCGGTGCCCCACACCGAAGAGACGCTGACTTGGATCACCGGCATGCGCACCATGACCACGGCGGGTGATGTGAACACTCAGGTCGGCATGGCCAGCCACATCTACCTCGTGAACACCTCCATGGAAGACGAATACTTCTTCTCTGCCGACTCCGAACTGTTGGTGGTGCCCCAAGAAGGTGTGCTGCGCTTCTCCACGGAACTGGGCATCATTGATCTGGAACCCAAAGAGATCGCCATCCTGCCGCGTGGCCTGGTGTACCGTGTAGAAGTGCTCGAAGGTCCCGCGCGCGGCTTTGTATGCGAAAACTACGGCCAGAAATTTGACCTGCCAGGGCGCGGCCCAATTGGCGCCAACTGCATGGCCAACCCGCGTGACTTCAAGGCCCCGGTGGCCGCTTATGAAGATCGCGAAGTACCGTCCTCCGTGACCGTGAAATGGTGTGGCCAGTTCCACCGCACCAACATCGATCAGTCCCCGCTGGATGTGGTCGCCTGGCATGGCAACTACGCGCCGGTGAAATACGACCTGCGCACCTATTGCCCGGTTGGCGCGATCCTGTTTGACCACCCTGACCCCTCGATCTTCACCGTGCTGACCGCGCCGTCTGGCGTGCCGGGCACCGCCAACATCGACTTTGTGCTGTTCCGCGAGCGCTGGATGGTGGCCGAAGACACCTTCCGCCCGCCGTGGTACCACAAGAACATCATGTCCGAGCTGATGGGCAACATCTACGGCCAATATGACGCCAAACCGCAGGGCTTTGTCCCCGGCGGCATGAGCCTGCACAATATGATGATGCCGCATGGCCCGGACAAAAATGCCTTTGAAGGCGCGTCCAACTCGAACCTTGGCCCGGACAAGCTCGACAACACCATGTCGTTCATGTTCGAAACCCGCTTCCCGCAGCACATCACCAAATTTGCCGCCAAGGACGCCCCGGTGCAGGACGATTACATCGACTGCTGGGTGGACATCGAAAAGAAATTCGACGGCACCCCAGGCAAGAAGTAAGCTCACGTTGATGGGGGCTTTGCCCCCGTCACAGCACACTGTGACTCCCCCAGGATATTTCTGGAATGAGAAAATCATGGGGGCGTCAGATGAATATCAGGAAGACCTATGCGCGCGAACCAAGTCACCCTTCTGGGCACCAAAGGCGGCCCGGCCATCCGGCCCGGCACCCGTATGCCAACCTCCATTCTGGTTGAGATAGATGGGCAGACCATCCTTGTAGACGCTGGTCTGGGCGTGAGCCGCGGCTTGTGTGATGCGGGCGTGGCTCTAACTGATCTGGACGCCATCCTGATCACCCATTTGCACTCCGATCACTATCTGGAATTGGGTCCACTGCTGCACACCGCCTGGACCGCCGGATTGAGCAATCCCATCCCGATTTATGGTCCGGAAGGGCTGGACCACTACTGGACTGGGTTCCTCAACGCCATGTCCTTTGATGTGGAACTACGCCTGCGCGACGAAGGCCGCCCCGCACTGGAACCACTGGCTAAAATCCATGTACTTAAGCCCGGTCAGATGGACCTCGGCCCGCTGAAAGTCAAAACGCTGCGCAACGCACATCCACCCATCACCGACAGCTACGCCCTGCGGTTTGATGGCGCGCAGCACAGCGTTGTGCTCTCCGGCGACACCGCGCCAATTGCCGAAATGATTGATCTCGCCAAAGGCGCCGACCTTCTGGTGCATGAAGCGATGTTGTCGGCCGGCATCGACGCACTCTGCGCTCGGGTGGGCAATGGCGACGACCGTCTGCGTATCCATCTGGAACGCAGCCATACCCCCGCCGCCGAAGCCGGGCGCATCGCCACCGAGGCGGGCGTCAAACAGCTTGCCCTCAACCACCTCGTCCCCTGTGACGATCCAAACTTCACCGAGACCCATTGGCAGGAAGAAACCTCCCGCACCTGGTCCGGCCCTCTGTTCATCGGCACCGACGGGATGTCTCTCCCGCTCGACTGACCGCCACAAAAGGAAACGCGCATGTCTTTGTTAAAATCCTGGGTCACAAGCGCCAATGACGCTGCCTGCCCCTTCCCACTCAACAACCTGCCTTATGGTGTCTTCTCCGTAGACGACGGCGAGATGCGCTGCGGCACCGCCATCGGCGACCGCATCATCGACCTGACCGGCCTGGAAGAAGCAGGCACCCTGCGCGCCGATCCCGACGCAGACGTTCTGGACGCACCGTTCTGGAACGACTTTATGGAGTTGGGGCCGCAAGTCTGGGCCGACTACCGAGCCAAACTACAGGCCATGCTGGCCGAGGATGCCTCGGAAGAGACCCAAGAGGCGCTGACCTACTATTCCCTGCCTATGGCCGACGCCACGCTGCACATGCCATTTGCGGTCAGCGAATACACCGATTTCTACGCCGGTCGGAACCATGCCTTCAACGTCGGCACCATGTTCCGTGGCCCGGAAAACGCGCTGCCGCCGAACTGGCTGCACATCCCGATTGGCTACAATGGTCGGGCGTCTTCCGTGGTGGTGTCCGGCACGGATATCCGCCGCCCTTGGGGGCAGTTGAAGTCCCCGGACCATGACATGCCTGCCTTCCTGCCATCGCGCCGCTTTGACATCGAGTTGGAGATGGGCGCCATCGTTGGCCAGTTTTCCCAACGTCCGGTGACCGTGCAGGAAGCGGACGACATGATCTTTGGCTACGTGCTGCTCAACGACTGGTCGGCGCGGGACATCCAGGCCTGGGAATACCAACCGCTTGGCCCGTTTCAGGCCAAAGCCACCGCCACCTCGATCTCCCCGTGGATCGTCACCAAGGCCGCGCTGGAACCGTTCCGCACCAACACGCCAGAGCGGGACTTTGAGCTGCTGGATCACCTGAAAGACGTCGGCCCGATGCTCTATGACATCGACCTGTCTGTCACCATGGCGCCAGAAGGCAAAGCGCCAACCGAGATCGCCCGCACCAACTACGATCAGATGTATTACTCCGCCGCGCAACAGCTGGCGCATCACAGCACGTCTGGCTGCCCGATGAACGTCGGTGATCTCTTGGGCTCCGGCACCATTTCCGGCCCGACAAAGCCCGAGCGCGGCAGCCTTTTGGAGCTCAGCTGGGGCGGAAAAGAGCCGCTGACCCTTGATAGTGGCGAGACCCGTACCTTCATTGAAGATGGAGACACGCTCACCCTCCAAGGCGCGGCCAAAGGGGACGGGTACACCATCGGATTTGGCGACTGTACCGGCACGCTTTTGCCTGCGCTTTCGGACCCTTTCGAAAGGTAACGCCCATGGCCACCGCCCCCCGCTACGTCGGATATATCGCACAGAGTCTGGACGGCTACATCGCCACCCCGGATGGCGGGGTGGGCTGGCTTGACCCTTTCAATGCCGCGCTCGCGGAATGCAACTGCGAAGACGCGGGCGGCTACAATGCCTTTATCGATGAGGTGGATGCGGTTCTGATGGGCCGCGCCACTTACCGACAGGTGCTGGGCTGGGGCTGGCCCTATGGCGACCGAGCGGGCTACGTGCTGACTCACCGCCACGACTACAAAGGCGACCACATCACCGCCGCTGGCCCCATCGACGGGCTGAGGGCTGCAATTGAGACCAATGGCCACCAAAAGGTCTGGATCATGGGCGGCGGCGAAACCCAACGCGCCGCATTGGATGTAGGTATGTTTGACGAGATTTCGGTCTTTGTCATGCCCACCATTTTGGGCGACGGCTTGCCCTGTTTTGCCAAAGGCGCGCAGCAAAACCTGACCCTCAAAAAGTCGAGCCAAAAACCCGGTGGCATCCTGCAACTGGACTACGACATCGCCGGCCCACCAGCTGAGGCCACCTAAACCCCACTTGGCACAAGGGCGGCTGCCGCCTAAGCAGGTCTTATTCAAAGAAACCAACAGGACAGACCCTTTTGAAACACATCGCCCTTGCCGCCCTCCTCTCTCTCAGCCTGTCCTCCGCACAGGCCCAAACCGCCGCTGAGCTGGCCAAGACCTACGTGAACATGCCCGAAGTGCAGCAGATGATGACGGACATGTTTTCTCCTGAAAGCATGGCGGCACAGGTTGTGGCTTCCATGCCCCCTGGCGTCACGCTGTCAGAGGCACAACAGGCCGCCATTGGCGAGTTGATGTCCGGCGAAATGGCCACTCTGCGGCCAAAACTCGAAGAGCTGATGGAAGCCACAACCGCCGAGATCTTCACCTCTGAGGAAATCGACGCGCTGATTACCTTCTACAGCTCCGAGCACGGCGCCGCGATTATGGGCAAAATGGGCCCGATGATGCAGCAAGTCATGGGCGCGCTCGCGCCAGACATGCAGGAGATGCAAGGCCGTATCACACCGCAACTTCTTGAAATCATGAGCTCCGAGTACTGAATTATGGCGGAGTTTCTCACCGGTTGCACCCATTTCGGACATGGGCAAATCTTGAAGAAAGCCAACCGGCCGTTTGCCTCTGTCGACGAGATGGACGCAATGCTGATCGCCAACTGGAACGCCGTGGTTGGCAAAGACGACACGGTCTATCACCTGGGTGATTTTGCCTGGCCAAGAGACCGCCCCCGGGAACCGTATCTCGCACAACTCAACGGCAAAATAATCTGCCTCAATGGCAACCGCGACGAAGCCGATTGGGGCCGCGATCTGATCACGCTCAAACGCAACGACCGCGAGATCGTGCTGTTTCACTACCCGATTGAGGAATGGAACGGCTGGTGGCGCGGCACGTTACACTTCCATTGCCACACCCACGACACCGCATTCCACAGCGCCCCGCGCCGCGGCAATGTCGGCGTCGAAGCCCACAATTACACGCCCATCCGTCTCGACTGGGCGATTGACCAACTGCTGCAAAAGGACCGCTGACCATGGCCAAAGCCTTCGCCTCCCAAGGGGACATGACCGAGAAAAACATCTCTTTCACCGAAGTTGGAGACGGCCTTTATGCCTTCACCGCCGAAGGCGACCCGAACTCCGGCGTGATCATCGGCGATGACAGCGTGATGATTGTCGAAGCCCAGGCCACGCCGCGCTTGGCCAATAAAGTCATCGAATGTGTGCGCTCCGTCACCGACAAGCCAATCTCCCATGTGGTGCTGACCCACTACCACGCCGTACGCGTGCTGGGTGCGTCGGCCTATGGCGCGGATCAAATCATCATGGGCGACGCCGCCCGGGCCATGGTGGTGGAACGTGGTCAGGAAGACTGGGACAGCGAGTTCCAACGCTTCCCCCGCCTGTTTGAAGGCCACGAAAGCATCCCCGGCCTGACCTACCCCACCACCACATTCAGCGACGACATGACCGTCTATCTCGGCAACCGCCGCATTGACCTCATGCATCTGGGCCGCGCCCACACCGCTGGCGACATCGTCATCCATGTGCCCGACCAGAACGTCATGTTCACCGGCGACATCGTTGAATACCACTCCGCCTGCTATTGCGGCGACGGACATTTCTCCGACTGGGGCGACACGCTCGACAACATCGCCGCCTTCGACGTGGACGCCATTGCCCCTGGCCGCGGCGACGCGCTGGTGGGCAAAGAGATGGTCAACGACGCGATCGAAAACACCCGCGACTTTGTCGAAAGCACCTACCGTCCCGCCGCCAAGGTTGCGGCCCGCGGCGGCACCCTGAAAGAAGCCTGGGACGCGGTGCGCGCGGAATGTGACCCGAAGTTCGCAGACTACGCGATTTACGAGCACTGCCTGCCCTTCAACGTCGCCCGGGCCTATGACGAAGCCCGTGGCATCGACACACCGCGCATCTGGACCGCCCAGCGCGATCTGGAAATGTGGGAGGCATTGCAAGGGTAGATGGCTGCGATGGAGATCATCTTCGCTTTGTTCTTTTGCGGAACGGTCTTGTTTGGGGCTTTGAGCATCGTTTCAATGGCGCTCCTATCGATGCGAGCTGCAGATGAAACCGAAGGGTTCAGCCTGTTTGTGCGTCCCTACAGCGCAAAACAAATGCAACAATCCAGCGCTGCTATGGAAACGATGCACCGTCTTGAAAAAGGAACCAAGCTTGGGCGGTTCGCCAACACATCTATGGCAATGATGACACTCTTTGGCTTTCTGATGTGCGCGACGGCTGCGTTAGATTTCGGCATCTCCAAGTACCTCGGCCAAGCCTCAGCGATCTTCAGCAGTGACAACATTGAGACTGGTCAAGAATGAACGAACTCCGCCATCCGCCTGCGCCACAAAACCCCTCGTCCTTGATCTATGTCGTGGCGCGCTGCCCCTTCGCGCGCCACGCTACCCCTAACAAACGCGCCTGTCTTTGGGAGGAGGAGCCCCATGAGCAAGATTTTTGACGTCCCGCTCTACGCCTACACGCGCAGTCCGGATCAAGACGCAGCAACGCCCGTACGCCACCCAGTTGTGATCATCGGCGCGGGCCCTGTAGGTCTCGCCACCGCAATTGACCTGGCACAGCAAGGCATCAAAACCGTCATTCTGGATGACAATGACCGCGTGTCCTTTGGCTCCCGCGCCATCTGTTTTGCCAAACGACCGCTGGAAATCATGGACCGCCTCGGCTGTGGTGAACGCCTGGTGGAACGCGGCGTGCAATGGGACACCGGCAAGGTCTTCTTTGACACCCGTCAGGTTTATGAGTTCAGCCTGACTGAAGAAGAGGGCCACAAGAACCCCGCCTTCATCAATCTGCAGCAATACACTTTTGAACAAGTCCTGGTCGAGCGCATCCGCGAGATGCAGGCCGACGGCGCGCCCATCGAAATTCGCGGCCGCAACAAAGTCGAAGCCATTGGCCAACATGAAGATCACGTCAAACTCGAGGTGGAAACCCCCGAAGGCAGCTATACCTTAGAAGCTGAGTGGCTGGTCGCTTGTGATGGTGCCAACTCCCCGACCCGCCGGATGTTGGGGCTGGATTTTGACGGGCAAGTCTTTGAGGACAACTTCCTGATCGCCGATGTGGTGATGAAAGCGGACTTCCCGTCCGAGCGCTGGTTCTGGTTTGATCCGCCCTTCAACCGGGGTCAATCCGCCCTGCTGCACAAACAGCCCGACAACGTCTGGCGCATCGATCTACAATTGGGCCGCGATATCGACAAGGAGCGCGAGAAGCGTCCGGAAAATGTCATGACCCGCCTCAAAGCGATGCTGGGCGACGAGGCCGAGTTCGACCTCGAATGGGTCTCCATCTACACCTTCCAATGCTGCCGCATGGAGCGGTTTCGCCACGGTCGCACCCTCTTTGCCGGCGATTCCGCGCACCAAGTCTCCCCTTTTGGCGCCCGTGGTGCCAACTCCGGCCTGCAAGACGCCGACAACATCGCGTGGAAATTAAAACTGGTGCTCGACGGCAAAGCGCCTGAAACCCTGATGGACAGCTACAACACCGAGCGAGCTTATGGTGCGGATGAAAATATCCTCAACTCCACCCGCTCCACCGAGTTCATCACCCCCAAGTCCGAGATGAGCCGTATCCTACGTGATGCCGTGCTGGACCTCTCCGCGCATCACGCCTTTGCGCAGCCACTGGTCAACTCGGGCCGCCTGTCCGTGCCCTGCACCTATGACGGCAGCATGCTCAACTCCGCGGACGCCCTCGCCGCGCCGGACCTCACGCGCCCCGGCAGCCCCTGCCCGGACGCCCCTCTCGGTGAGGATCACCTGCTGAGTAAACTCGGCAATGACTTCACCCTGCTGACCATCGACGCCGATGCGCCGGACAGCTTTGAGGAAGATGGCGTCACTGCCACCCGCCTTGCGCTGTCGGTGCGCGATGACCCGACGCTCACACTCAAACGGCAGTACCTCGGCGATGCCCCCGCTGGCGTCTACCTGATCCGCCCGGACCAACACGTCGCCGCCCGCCGCGAAGCCTTTGACGAGCCCCATTTCCGCGCTGCCCTACGCCGCGCCACCGGCAAGGAGTGATCTGATGTCTGACAACCTGATCCTGAGCCCCAATCTGGACCACGCCGATGGCTTCTTTGACGCCCTCGCCCGCGCCCATGATGGTCTTGAAAAATCCAGCAGCGACGCGCTCAACGCGCGGCTGATCTTCCTGCTCGCCAATCACATCGGCGACAATGAGGTCCTAGGCGAAGCCCTCAAAGCCGCGCAAACCAGCGGCCACCAGCGATGAGCCGCCCGACATGAACACAGTGCTCTACGACTACTGGCGCTCCTCTGCGAGCTATCGCGTGCGCATCGCGCTACATCTTGCGGACGAGCCCTTCAAACGCGTGGCCGTGGACCTGCTCGAAGGCGACCACCGCGCGCCAGACCATCTGGCGCGCAACCCGCAAGGTCTGGTCCCGGTGCTCGACATTGACGGCCACCGTTTCACGCAATCTTTGGCCATTCTCGACTATCTCAACGACACCCGTGCGCTTGACCTGCTGCCTGACGACCCAGCTCAGCGTGCACAGGTCCGCGCCTTGGCGCAGAGCATCGCCGTCGACCTGCACCCTGTGTGCAATCTCTCCGTCGTGCGCCACGCCACGTCCAATGACGAGAACAAGCCCGCCGCAATACGCGAGTGGATGCAGCATTTCATCCGCCCCGGGCTGGAGGCCTTTGACACGCTGTTGGAAACTTTTGCCCAAGAGCCGTTTTGTTGCGGGAATACGCTCTCACTGGCGGACCTCTGCCTAATGCCGCAACTCTACAACGCCCATCGTTGGGGCGTAGACTTCTCTGATCTCCCGCGCTTGCACGCCATCAAAACTGCCTGCGCGGTACATCCCGCTTTCATCGCAGCACATCCGGATCAGATCCGCCCCGCCCAGGCCAATCCTTAGAGGTCAATCTCGTTGAGATCATTGAGCAGCTCCAAAAGCTGCTCATAGCGTTCCGTGCCGAGGTGATCACGCAGTTTCCCCGCATAGCTCTTGGCCGCGGGAATGTTGTCGGCAATCAAGCGACAGCCCTCGGAGGTGGCTTTGATCACCTGCCGACGCCCGTCCTGCTCATCGCGCGTGCGCGTTATGTAGCCCTTTTCCTCAAGCTTCTGCAAAATCCGCGTCAGGCTCGGCAGCAACAGCACCGCGCGATCCGCAATTGTGGTCGGATCCATCGGGCCTTCTTCCACCAAAACCCGCACCACACGCCATTGCTGTTCGGTGACCCCCGCATTGGCGAGCAATAATCGCGCCGGTTTCATCACCTTCTCTCTGGCGCGCAGAAGCGCGATAGGAAGCGACTGAGATGTATCGGGAATATTGGTCTTGCCTGTCATCTCACCTTCATGCACTGGAATATTTCAAAAGGCAATTTCTTTGCCGCACGAAACCCTACGTTACAATGCAAAAACGGCTGTCCTCAGCCTCTGAAATAGCCCGCCGGATTGGTCTGGTTTCCCCAAGCCACCCACCTACGTAATTTCCCCGAATTGACCCTTTTTGCCACCGCCACCTACCATGAGCACAATCGCCGCAATCCAATTTGCGGTTGAGTTCAGGGAGGAAAACTCATGAAGAAATGGCTCATCTCGAGCGCGATTTCTGCTTTGGCACTGACCAGCGCCGCATCCGCAGACATCAAAATCGCCCACGTTTACGGCAAAACCGGCCCGTTTGAGGCCTACGCCAAGCAGTCCCATGACGGCCTGATGCTCGGTCTGGAGTACGCCACCGGCGGCACCATGGAGATCAACGGCGAGAAAATCGTTGTGATCGAGAAAGACACCCAGCTGAAGCCAGACAACGGCAAAGCCCTGCTCGAAGAAGCTTATGGCGATGACGAAGTTGACCTCGCCGTGGGTCCCGTCAGCTCCGGCGTGGCACTCGCCATGCTGCCTGTGGCCGAAGAATATGAAAAGCTGCTGATCGTTGAACCGGCCGTGGCCGACAGCATCACCGGCGCCAACTACAACCGCTACATCTTCCGCACCGGACGCAACAGCTCGCAAGACGCCGTGGCCAACGCAATTGCGCTCGCAGGTGAAGACGTGCACATCGCCACCTTGGCACAAGACTACGCTTTTGGCCGCGACGGCATCGCCGCGTTCCGCGAGGCATTGGAAGGTCAGGGCCAGGGCATCGCGCATGAGGAATACGTGCCTACCGACACCACCGACTTCACCGCGGCGGCAGAGCGTATCTTCACTGCGGTGAAAGACCTCGAAGGCGACAAAAAACTCTTCATCATCTGGGCCGGTGGCGGCAACCCGATGGGCAAAATCCAAGCGATGGACCCCTCCCGCTTTGGCGTTGAAATCGCCACGGGCGGCAACATCCTGGCGGCCATGAAGGCTTACAAGGATTTCCCGGGTCTCGAAGGTGCGACCTACTACTACTACGAAATCCCGAAGAACGACGTGAACGACTGGCTGGTGAAAACCCACCAGGAGCGCTTTGGCACCCCGCCTGATTTCTTCACCGCCGGTGGCATGTCCGCAGGCATCGCCGTTGTTGAGGCGATCAAAAAGGCCGGCAGCACTGACACCGAAGAACTGATCACCGCCATGGAAGGTATGGAGTGGGAAACCCCCAAAGGCACCATGAAGTTCCGCGCCGAAGATCACCAGGCGATGCAGACCATGTACCACTTCAAGATCAAAGTGGACGACAACGTCGAATGGGCCATCCCTGAACTGGTGCGCGAGCTGAAGCTCGAAGACCTGCCAATCCCGGTCCGCAACTAAGACCTGTTTATTTCCCTCGATGGCTGGCTCCGGATTTTATGCCGGGGCCAGCCGCTTCCCCAGACCACACTCACTGGGTTTCAAACCATGTCCCATCCCATTCTGGAAACCACCGACCTGACCGTGCGCTTTGGCGGCCATGTCGCGGTGGACCACATCTCCTGCAGCTTCAACGCTGGCGAGCTGACCGCGATTGTCGGCCCCAACGGCGCAGGCAAAACCACCTATTTCAATCTGATCTCCGGTCAGATTCCCGTCTCCGAAGGCCGTGTGAAACTTGGCGGCAGCGACATCACCCGCATGTCCGTCGCCCAGCGCACCCACCGCGGCATCGGCCGTGCCTTTCAGCTCACCAACCTGTTTCCCAACCTGTCGGTGCTGGAAAACGTGCGGCTTGTGGTGCAGTCCAAGGCTGGTCGCGGCTTTAACGTCCTCTCCATGGCGGACAGCCACGCCGAATTGACTGGCCCGGCCTATGATATTCTCGAGCGCATCCGCATGACCGATCAAGCGGATCAGGTTGTGTCTGAACTCTCTCATGGCGACCAACGCAAACTCGAGGTCGCGCTGCTGATCGCGCTCGACCCACTGGTTTATATGTTTGACGAACCCACCGCCGGCATGAGCGTGGACGAAGCCCCGGTGGTTCTCGATCTCATTGCAGACCTCAAAACCCGCAAAGACCGCGCCATTCTGTTGGTGGAGCACAAGATGGACGTGATCCGCACCCTCGCGGACCGCATCATCGTATTGCACAACGGAGCGCTGGCCGCAGACGGCGACCCCGTCGAAGTTATGGCCTCTGACGTGGTGCAAGAAGCCTACATGGGCCGTGATCTCGAGGAGGCGCTCGCCAATGTCTGATCCCATCCTGAAACTCGACGGCGTCTTCACCAACATCGCGCAGTATCACATCCTGCAAGGGGTTGAACTGACTGTGCCACGCGGCGAAGTCACCATGCTTCTCGGTCGCAACGGAGTGGGCAAAACCACCACCCTGCGCACCATCATCGGCCATTGGCGCGCCCATCAGGGCAGCGTCACGTTTGACGGTCAGAACATCACAAAACTGCCGACGCCAGCCATTGCCCGCGCAGGCATTGGCTTTGTGCCAGAAGACATGGGCATCTTTGCCGACCTGACCGTGGAGGAAAACATGATCCTCGCCGCTGTCTCCGGCGCAATTGATGACGCCCGCCTGCAGTGGCTGTTCACAGTTTTCCCGGCACTGGAAACCTTCTGGAAAAAAGACGCGGGCACGCTCTCCGGGGGGCAAAAGCAGATGCTGTCCATCGCCCGCGCCATGATCGAAGAGCGCGCGCTGTATCTGATCGATGAGCCCACCAAGGGCCTCGCCCCCGCGATCATCACCACAATGGCCCGCGCCATCAAGGAACTGAAAGACCAAGGCGCCTCTATCCTGTTGGTGGAGCAAAACTTTGCGGTTGCCAAAGCCCTTGGCGACACTGCCAACGTCATGGATGACGGTCGCGTGGTCTGGTCCGGCCCAATGTCCGAACTAGCCACAAACGCCGACCTACAAGAGCGCCTAATGGGCCTCAGCATGGAGGCGCACTGATGTCCCCGAACACACCTAATCTGGAGGTCCGCCCATGAGCGCCGCCCCCGAACATGCGCCCACGATGGCGAAGATGTCGCTGACTGAGCGGCTTGCACCCCATGCCCCCATCCTTCTGGTGATTGCGTTGATCCTCGCTGGCCTTGTCGCCATTCCTGCCACCTCCAGCTGGCTTACGCTCACAGTCTCGGGCCTCGCCATGGGCATGATGATCTTCATCATGGCCTCAGGCCTGACACTGGTCTTCGGCCTGATGGACGTAATCAACTTTGGCCACGGCGCTTTTGTTTCCGTCGGGGCTTTTGTTGGCGTCTCTTTCCTGCTCCTGCTGGAGCACATGACCGGAGCACCGAACCTGCTCTGGAACCTGACCGCGCTCATGGTCGCGATTGTTGGCGCTATGGCTGCCACTGGCGTCATGGGCTGGGCCTTTGAGCGGGTCATCGTGAAGCCGGTCTATGGTCACCATCTCAAACAGATCCTTGTTACAATGGGCGGCCTGATCGTGGTTGAACAACTCATCATCGTGCTCTGGGGACCGGAAGAGATTTACATCACCCGCCCCGAAGCCCTCAAAGGCGCGATCACCTTCGCCGGAGCAGCACTAGAGAAATACCGGCTTGTGGCTGTAGGCATCGGCCTCGTGGTCTTCCTCGCCATGCGCTGGACGCTGCGCCGCACCAAGATCGGCCTGATCGTGCGCGCCGGCGTGGAAAACGGCGAGATGGTGCAGGCCCTTGGCTACAACCTCCGCATGGTCTTCATCGGCGTCTTTGTCGCCGGCTCCGCCCTTGCCGGTCTCGGCGGCGTGCTCTGGGGCCTCTACCAGGAAGTCATCACCGCCCACATGGGCAACCAGACCATGATCCTTGTGTTCATCGTAGTGATCATCGGCGGGCTGGGCTCGGTCGAAGGCTGCTTTATCGGCGCGCTTATGGTCGGCCTGATGCAGAACTACGTGGCCTTCCTGGAACCCAAAGCGGCCCTGATCTCCAACATCGCCCTGATGGTGGCGATCCTGATGTGGCGCCCAACGGGCATGATCCCCGTGGTAAAGGCGAAATAGACATGCTGAAGACCCTTGTTTCCGGCGACACCCCACGCTCGCCCATCCTTCTGGCGATCCTAATTGTGATCCTGATCTGCCTCGCCTTTGCCCCCTTCCTATTCCCCGGCGTGCGCTCAGTCGACACCGCCGCCCGCATCTGCATCTTCATTGTGCTGGTGGCCTCTTATGACCTGCTGCTGGGCTACGGCGGTATCGTCAGCTTCGCCCACACCATGTTCTTTGGCCTTGGTGCCTATGGCGTCGCCTTGGCCAGTACACACATGGGCCGCGGTTTTGACGCCCTGCTGGTTGGTTCGGTGGCCGGTGCCGGTTTGGCTGCGCTCCTCGCGCTGGTGATCGGCCTGTTTTCCCTACGCGTCCGCGCCATCTTCTTTGCCATGATCACGCTTGCGGTGGCTTCCGCCGTGGCCGTGTTGGTCAGCCAGCTCTCCACCCTAACGGGCGGCGAAGATGGCCTGTCCTTCAAAATCCCTCGAGCGCTCGGCCCAGCTTTCAAGTTCATGGACGGCGAACTCTTCGGCGTGAAGGCCAACGGTAAACTGCTGAAGTACTACCTCGTCTTCATCTCCTGCTTTGTGCTCTTCCTGCTGATGCTACGTGTGGTGAACTCGCCCTTTGGCCGCGTTCTGCAAGCCATCCGCGAAAACGACTTCCGCGCTGAGGCCATCGGCTATCGCGTGGTGCATTATCGCGTCGCCGCCACCTGCCTTTCCGCCGCCATCGCCGCCCTCGCCGGTGCGCTCTACGCCGTCTGGCTGCGCTACGTCGGCCCGGACACCACGCTCTCCATGGAAATCATGATCGATATCCTCTTGATGGTGGTGATCGGCGGTATGGGCACCATGTACGGGGCCGTCATCGGCGCGACCCTGTTTGTGCTGGCGCAAAACTACCTGCAAAACGTACTCAGCCTCGCGGGCGAAAGTGTCGCCACGCTGCCGCTGCTCCCAGACCTGTTGAACGCAGACCGCTGGCTGCTGTGGCTTGGCGTGCTCTTCATCCTGTCGGTCTATTTCTTCCCCACCGGCATCGTCGGCCGCTTGCGCGGGAAATAACCGATCAGGCGGCCTGCGCGCGCAAGTTGCGGGCCGCCAGCGCATAGCCACCTGACGCGCCATCGACAAAATGCATATGCGACCGCTCCACGGGCGAGGGCACGATGCACGTCATCATCGCGGCATCCTGCACATGCACCCCATACCGGATCACGCCGCGCGCATGGGCTTTCTGCAAGATCGCCTCGATTTGCACCTGCGTGTCCGCGCCACAATCCAGCGTCATTTTTAAGCCGTCATCGAACTTCTGATAGTCGGTGTTGCGCGCCACATCGACCTTGTAATCCACCGGATCAAACCGCCCCAGACGTATTTCTGAGCGCAGCAAGGCCCAGGCAAACGCACTGCCCAAAAGCAGCTTGGCCTTGCGCCACCACATGGCTCCTTTGGGGACAACCCGCGCCTCCAACTCCAGGCCCGGCGGTGGAAACTGCGCCCTAGGCCCCAATGGCGGCACCGGATGCCCTTGGCGTTTCGCCTTGTCTGCCACCGAAATCACGTCCCGCGCCACCTGCGCAAAATCGGCCTCACGCGCCCCCGCCTGCGGCACGATCACCAAAGACAGGATTGCCCCCTGCGTGGCTTCGATATTGGCCCAGCGACAACTTAGCCCCGTCAAATCCGGCCCCTCAGTAACTGTGCTGACGGGTAAGGAGACTTCGCCAGCCTTCATACGCGCCTCAAGCCAGGCCATCCCACCACCAGAGAAGCTTGCATAATCGACGCCATCCGAAGGCGCATACCGCGCCACGCGCACATCGTGCCCCGCCCCGCGCACTTCGGCCACGGTTGCTGTCGCCACGCGCAGCTGCAACCCATACTCCGCCTGCGCCCAACGCCGCACCGCATCCAGCGCGGCCTCAGCATCGTCGCGCTGTTCCGGCCAAACAGCAAACTGCGCCCCGTCTCCGCCAAACACATAAGGCAATGCCTGCATCTGCGCCGCATTGAGTTGTGCCGAGATCACCGCCGCACCCACCAGGTTCACAGCCTTATATCGCCCCTTCGCAATTTCCTCGGTGGAGCCAACGATATCAGCCACCCCGACAATCCATTCATCTGGCAAGCGCACATAGCGCATAGGTTCAGCCAAGCGATCAAACTCGGTGATGCGCGCAATGTTCTCGTAAAACGCCGGACCAGACATCAGGTCGGTGTGAGGTGGAATGACGTGGGGCAAGTAATGAAGGCTCATGGCTAAACGGTCCAAAACCGGTGGCGGAATACCTGATATACGTGCGCCATCCGCAAAAGATCAGGATGTTTCATGCAGCTCACAGAGTTGTGGGCAACGGTGTTCAGCCGCCAGCAAAAATCACCTCTTGCCTTCGCCGAAGACATACTATCTTGTCGCCTTTGGAAATGGGGAGGTAGTTAACATGCGCATCGATTTGGTTCTCTTGTGTCTGGCCTATGTGCTGAGCCAGTTTTTCCGGGCCTTCCTTGCCGTGCTCACCCAAGTGCTGGAGACAGATGTCGGTGCGACGCCCGCCGATCTGGCGTTTGCCAGCGGCCTCTGGTTCCTGGTTTTTGCCGCCATGCAAATCCCGGTTGGTGCAGCGTTGGATCGCGTCGGACCACGTCGCACCTCCGCGGTGTTGTTGTTGATTGGAGGCGGTGGCGGCTCCGCCCTCTTCGCCATGGCCACAACACCGCTGCACATCACCGTCGCCATGGGACTGATTGGTGTCGGCTGCGCCCCGGTACTGATGGCCAGCTACTTCATCTTCGCCCGCATGTACGCTCCAGCTCGCTTTGCCACATTGGCCGCCCTGATGTTGGGTGTTGGCTCTGTCGGCAACCTGATCGCCGCCTACCCGACCGCCTGGGCCGCCGAAACCATCGGCTGGCGCGCCACGCTCTGGGTCCTCGCCGCAATCAGTTCCAGCATCGCTGTTGGCCTCTGGGCGCTAGTGCAAGATCCCCCCAAAGCCAACGGCACCGAAAAAGGCTCCGTGCTAGACCTTCTGAAAATCCCGGCGCTTTGGCTGCTCTTCCCGCTGATGTTTGTAAACTACATGCCCGCCGCAGGCATCCGGGGCCTCTGGATCGGCCCCTACCTGTCCGACGTCTTCACACTCACCACCAGCGAAATTGGCCAGGCCACACTGGTCATGGGCGTGGCCATGATCTGTGGCACTTTCTGTTATGGCCCCGCCGATCGCATCTTTGGCACCCGCAAATGGGTCATCATCTGCGGCAGCGTCATCGGCGCCACCGCCCTCACAGGCCTTGCCGTGTTCACAGACACAAGCGCCTTCCGCTCGATCCTGTTGATGTCCGTCGTTGGCTTCTGTGGCGCCGCCTTCCCAGTCCTGATCGCCCACGCCCGCAGCTTCTTCCCAGCCCATCTGACGGGGCGCGGCGTGACCCTGATGAACCTCTTTGGCATCGGCGGTGTCGGGGTCATGCAGTTTGGCTCCGGCAAATTGCACAACGCCATCGCCCCCACCGATTCCCTGTTGGCCTATCAGGCGCTCTTTGGCCTCATGGCACTCTGTGTCTTTGCCGGCGCGCTGATCTACTGCTTCTCCCAAGACCGGATGGATTGATCAAAATCCACGCCTTTTCAGCATTCATCGCAAACCGGAATGACCCCCTTCAGCAATTTCCGGCCACCCACCCCTTTTTTCTTGAGGAAAACAAGGCTAAGAGAGCGCGTCGTTAGAAATGGAGACCTCAGATGGGTTATCGCATCGTCGTCGCTGGTGCCACAGGCAACGTGGGCCGCGAAATGCTGAACATTCTGGAGGAACGTCAGTTCCCAGTGGATGAGATTGCTGTTTTGGCAAGCCGCCGCAGCCAGGGCACCGAGGTCACCTTCGCCGACAAAACCCTGAAGATTCAGGACATTGAACAATTCGACTTCGCAGGTTGGGACATGGCGCTCTTCGCCATCGGCTCTGAAGCCACCAAGAAGTTCGCCCCCATCGCAGCGGCGGCCAATTGTGTCGTGATCGACAACAGCTCGCTCTATCGCTACGACCCCGACGTGCCGCTGATCGTGCCAGAGTGCAACGCTGACGCGATCCACGGCTACTCCAAGAAAAACATCATCGCCAACCCGAACTGCTCCACCGCGCAGATGGTTGTGGCGCTGAAGCCGCTGCATGACCGCGCCAAAATCAAGCGCGTTGTTGTGTCCACCTACCAGTCCGTGTCCGGCTCCGGCAAAGACGCAATGGACGAGCTCTGGGATCAGACTAAAGCGGTCTATAACCCAACCTCTGATGTGCCGCCAAAAGTCTACACCAAAGAGATCGCGTTCAACGTGATCCCGCACATCGACGTGTTCATGGAAGACGGCTCCACCAAAGAAGAGTGGAAGATGGTTGCCGAGACCAAGAAGATCGTCGATCCGGCGATCAAAGTCACCGCCACCTGCGTGCGCGTGCCTGTGTTTGTCGGCCACTCCGAGTCGATCAACATCGAATTCGAAGAGTTCCTGGACGAAGACGAAGCCCGTGACATCCTGCGCGAAAGCCCAGGCATCATGGTGATCGACAAGCGCGAAGACGGCGGTTACGTGACTCCCAAAGAATGTGTGGGCGACTTCGCCACCTTCATCTCCCGCATCCGTCAGGACAGCACATTGGACAACGGCCTGAACCTCTGGTGCGTGTCCGACAACCTGCGCAAAGGCGCGGCACTGAACGCAGTCCAGATTGCGGAGACCCTGGGCCGCGAAGTGCTCAAGAAGGGCTAAGCCCTTTCACATGACGAATTTCAAAGGGCGTCCTTACAGGCGCCCTTTTTCATGCCCGACGTCTTACGCATGTCCGGCAACTCCCCGCCCAACGACCAAACATACGCAAAGCTGACTTGCCTCCGCGCGCCCCGCGTGTTCGTCTTTCATCAAACAAAACCACAGGTGATTGATGAAACACGCGATTTTAGCCACTGCCCTTGTCCCGCTGGCCACACCGCTTTGGGCCAACGACATCCGCCTCAACGCCCCGGTCACCGCGGCCACGCTTTATTCCGAAGGCGCCACCCTCACGCGCGCGGTACCTTTTAGTGCCCCCGCTGGCACCCACGATCTGCTGATCACCAACCTGCCCGAAAGCCTTGACCCGATGTCCGTCCGTGTGGCCCTCGATGGGGCCCAGCTTGGCGCTGTGACCTTGCGCCACGAGCGGGTGTACCCGCACCAGCAAGAAGACAGCCCCGAGCTCGCGGCGGCAAAATCCGAGCTCGAATTGCTCGAAAACGACTGGCAGGAAGCCAGCGACAGCCACGCCGACGTGATGATGACCGCCGAGGTCGCCCGCGCGCGCCTCGCCTATCTATCCACCCTGCAAGGCCCCTCGGAAACCGCCGCCTCACCGGATGTGCTGAAAGAAACCATGGCGTTGATTGGCCGCGAAACCCTCGCTGCCCACCGCGATATTGCCTCGGCAGAACGCGAAGCGCGTCAGTATGAAAAACAACTCGAAGAGCTGCGCCAACCGCTGGAGGACGCCCGCCAATTGGTCGGGGCGCTGACCCCCACCGAGAGCGACAATGCCATGCTGGCGATCTCGATCGCGACCGAGGCCGCCACCGAAGGCACTCTCACGCTCACCCACCTCACACAGTTCGCCCGCTGGTTGCCCGCCTATGACGTACACCTCAACAACACCGACACGCCGCAACTCAGCATCGAACGCGGCGCTTTTGTGAGCCAGTTCACCGACGAGGACTGGACCGACGTTGCTATTACCCTCTCCACCAGCCGCCCGGATGGGCAATCCGAACCCAGCGGTCTGTCCCCCTGGCGCCGCCATATCGAAAAAGAACAGCCCGCCCTCGCCAAAACCAACGCGGGCCGCCTCGCCGAGATGGATCTGCGCGAGTCGGCCGCGCCTATGGCGGAGCCCGTACTGATCGCGGAGGAAGCCTCTTACAGCTTTGGTGACGGCATCAACGCCACATACGCCTACCCAACGCCAGTTTCTGTGTCGTCCGCCTCCGACGCCCTGCACCTGGCGCTGGGAACCTTGGACCTGACGCCCGAAACCTACGCTTTTGCCAACCCGATGCGTGACGAGACCGCCTTCCTCATGGCCGAAGCCACTAACGACGGTGGCGAGTTGATCCTGCCCAGCTTTGAGGCCAACTTTTTCCTCAACGGCACCTACATTGGCCAACAGGAAATGCCCCTGATAGCGGAGGGCGACGACATCGACTTCTCCTTTGGCCCGATCAACGGCCTGCGCCTGAGCAACAAGGTCACCAACAAGGTCACCGGCGACAAAGGTGTGCTGACCACCCGCAACGAGCAGAGCGAAACCCGTGTGCTGACCGCCGAAAACCTCACCGGCCGCGCTTGGGACCTGCGCCTGTTAGGCCGCGTGCCCTATAGCGAGCAACAGGATCTCGAGATCACCCATCAGGCCACGCCTGCGCCGACAGAAACCAACTACGAAGACCAACGCGGTATTCTTATGTGGCAACGAGAATTGGCTGTTGGCGAAAGCTTTGATGTGAAGCTGTCCCACACCTTGCAATGGCCTTCGGAAATGGTCCTGCGCTAACAAATTTCGGAAACACCCTGTTTCCAAAGGCACCCACCCCAAGCGCCGCGACAGTCCCCACTGGCGCGGCGCTTTCTCGTTCCCATCGCCAAACACCGCCCCCTGCACGTCTCAAAAAACACCTTTAAAACAACGAAAATGCGACACCACCGCCCTCATCTCAGAGGCGAACCAGGCACATCCACGAATCTCCTAACCCTAAGCAATTGAAAGCTATTTAGCTGTAATTCTACGGATTTTAGACCGCCCTAGAAACCATTTGAGAAGGTTTGGCGGTCATTGATGTGTCTAACCGTTTGGGTGAAACGGACAAAACTTAGGGTGAGACATGTCACAAGTGGCAAAGCTAATAATGAGCGAACAGGCCGTCGTCGATCAGGACGAATTGGCCCGCGTCTTTATACGAATGAATCCGGATGAGGCCGAAGAGACCTTTCTGGGGTTGGTCAAATCGCTGACCGATCATCTGGCGATGGGCGAGCACCATCTGAACGCCAGCAACCTGTCGGAACTGGCGGACACCATGTCCCTGGTCGAACTGATCGCCGGTCGCCTCTGCATGACCGCGCTATCACAGGTTGCCGGTGATGTGGTGGCTTGCTGTGATCGCGGCGACCACGTGGCCCTTTCGGCCACACATGCCCGCCTAATCCGCGTTGGGGAAGGCGCTTTGCGTGAAATCTGGGATCTGAAGCGCACCTACATCTGATCGGTGCGCCAATCCGCTTGCAGGGGGCGCACCAACCGTTAGGCTGGAGATCAAACAGCTTACGTCCGGTCAGAAAGGTGCGCCATGTCCCTCACATTTGCTTCCGCCGAAGGCGGCCCGTCCATCCCATTGCATGTGGTGGACAGCGACAGCTATGAGGCCTGGCGTGACGCCCAAACCCAATCCGCCCGCACCTTCCTGACCGCCACCGGTTTCAAGCCCGCCATCGGCAAATCCATTCTGATCCCGGATGCCTCCGGCGCGCCGGTGATGGCTGTCGCAGGCTTCGGCACGCCGCAAACCCGCGCCCGGGGCCGCTTTGCCCTGGCCGCCGCCGCTGCCACTCTGCCCGCAGGCACCTACGCGCTGGTTGGCGCCCTGCCCGCTGGCGATCTGGAAACCGAGGCCCTCGGCTGGCTGCTCGCGCAATATGCCTTTGACCGCTACGCCAAATCCTCTGGCGCCACCGCCCAACTGATCTGCCCGCCCGGCGTGGACGCCGCCAAAGTAGAGGCCATTGCCGCGGGAGAGGCCCTCACCCGCGATCTGATCAACACACCCGCCTCTGACATGGGCCCGCAAGAGCTCGAAGACGCAACCCGTGCCTTGGCCCTGAACTACGGCGCAATCTGCACCGTGACCAAAGGCACTGCGCTTCTGGAACAGAACTTCCCGATGATCCACGCAGTGGGCCGTGCCGCCGCCGAGCACCGCGCCCCGCGCCTGATCGACATGCGCTGGGGCAGCGAAGGCCCCACGCTCACACTGGTGGGCAAAGGTGTCTGTTTCGACACCGGCGGGTTGAACCTCAAACCCGGCGGCTCCATGGCGCTGATGAAGAAAGACATGGGCGGCTCCGCCACCGTGCTGGGCCTCGCTCAAATGATCATGGCGCTCAATCTACCGCTGCAACTGCGCGTCCTGATCCCTGCGGTGGAAAACGCGGTTTCCGGCGACAGCTTCCGCCCCGGCGACATCCTCACCGCCCGCAATGGCCTCTCCGTGGAAATCAACAACACCGACGCCGAGGGCCGCCTTGTGCTGGCCGACGCATTGGCCCTGGGGTCAGAAGACACCCCCGATATGATCCTCTCCATGGCAACCCTCACCGGCGCCGCCCGTGTCGCGGTCGGTCCCGACCTCTCGCCCTACTACACCGATGATACTGGCTTTGTCTCCGCACTGGAAACTGCCGCCACCGAGGTCTCAGACCCGGTTTGGCGCATGCCGTTCTGGGAACCTTATGAGAAGATGATCGAACCCGGCATCGCTGATCTGGACAACGCCCCCTCTGGCGGCTTTGCGGGCTCCATCACCGCCGCACTCTTCCTGCGCCGCTTTGCCAAAGACCAACGCTACGCCCATTTTGACATCTACGGCTGGAACCCAACCCCGTCGCCAGCTCGCCCGAAAGGCGGCGTTGGCATGGGCGCCCGCGCCATCCTCGCGGCCCTGCCCGAGGTTCTGTCACTCTGATGGATAAGCGTCTGACCCCCAGCACCGGCAAAGTCGCCGCCGCCTTCCTGCGCGGCCAAGTCACCGCCGACCGCTTTGTTGAGCCCACCCCCTACCGCGTCGCCATGGTGGTCACCGACCTGCTCTCCGGCCCGCAAGGCACCCGCGAACGCCAGCTCCTGCGCGGCGAAGTTGTCAATGTGGTGCACACACAAAACGGCATGGCCTTTGGCTATGCCGAGAAAGATGGCTACGTCGGCTGGGTCGACATCGGCGACCTTCTCAGCCACCCAAAACAGACACCCACCCACAGCATCGCCGCCGCCCGCAGCTACGCCAAAACCACCCCAGGCCTGAAAACCATGGGTCATGTCACCCCGCTATCGTTCGGCACTCGCCTTGTGGTGCTCTCGCAAGAGGACAACTGGGCCCGTATCGCCTGGGACGGCGGCCAGGTCACCCGCGACCTCTATGTCCCCAGCCAGCACCTTGCACCCATCGATCACGTCGAAAGCGACGCCGCCACGGTTGCCGAACGCCTGATCGGAGCGCCCTACCTTTGGGGCGGCAATTCTTCTTTTGGCATCGACTGTTCCGGCCTTGTGCAAGCGGCACTCTTGGCTACAGGCACCCCCTGCCCCGGCGACAGCGACCTGCAAGAGGCCGCCTTTCCAGATGCAACCGGCCCCTACCAGCGCGGCGACCTGCTGTTCTGGAAAGGCCATGTCGCCATGGTCACCGATCCCAACACAATGATCCACGCCAACGCGCATCACATGGCCGTGGCGTATGAGCCCATCGCCGCAGCCATCACTCGTATTGAGGCCCAAGGCGACGGTCCGGTCACCTCCCACAAACGACCCATCTTAGGAGCCTCCACATGAGCAGCGGTTTCTTCCAACCCGTGTCTGGCATGGACCTGCCCCGCTTTGCTGGCGTGCCCTCTTTCATGCGCCTACCCGTCATGGATCTGGACCATGACCGCATCGCCGATGTGGATGTTGGCCTGATCGGCGTACCCTGGGACAGCGGCACCACCAACCGCCCGGGCCCGCGCCATGGCCCGCGCCAACTGCGCGACGCCTCCACCATGATCCGCGCCCAAAATGGCGCCACCGGCGTACGCCCCTTTGATCTGATCAACTGCGCCGACCTTGGTGATGTGGGCCCCAACCCCGCTGACATCCACGACAGCATGGAGCGCATCACCGCCTTCTATGACGACGTTCTGGCGCAAAACATCACGCCCCTCACCGCAGGCGGCGACCACCTCACTTCTCTGCCGATCCTGCGCTCCCTCGCGAAGGACAGCCCCGTCGGCATGGTGCATTTTGACAGCCACACAGACCTCTACCACAGCTATTTTGGCGGCACGATGTACACCCACGGCACACCTTTCCGCCGCGCGGTGGAGGAAGGCCTGCTTGATCCCAAGCGTTTCGTGCAAATTGGCATCCGCGGCAGCACCTACGATGACGAGGACACGGATTTTGCCAAATCCGTCGGCATCCGCGTGATCCGCATCGAAGAGTTTTTCGCGAGAGGACTTGAAGACGTCATGGCCGAGGCCCGCGAGATTGTGGGCGCAGAGCCCACTTACGTCAGCTACGACATCGACTTTGTGGACCCCACCTTCGCGCCGGGCACCGGCACACCCGAAGTTGGCGGCCCCAACAGCTTCCAAGCCCTGGAAGTGGTGCGCCACCTAAACGGCCTCAACATCATTGGCGCCGACATGGTCGAGGTCTCTCCCCCGTTTGACAGCTCCGGCGGCACCGCCTTCCTGGGTGTTTCGGTGATGTTTGAACTGCTCTGCGTGATGGCCACCCACCTCTCACCAGAGTGACCCCACATTCTCAGTCCCCAAATATCCCGGGGATGAATTGGCAAAGCCAAGAAGGGGCTGGCCCCTTCCCTTGCGCTGCGTCAGCCCAGCTCCAGCGTGCTCACGGCAAAATATCCGCCTGACGCGTCGCCAACCGGCACCGACGCGCCGCGATACATCCGCGCGGTGGCAAACCCCGGCGTCAGGTTCAGCGACTGACACAGCGCCTTCAACGACGCCGAGGTGTCTGGCACATCCAGCGTCACCGGGCCGCCCATCGTCGCGGCCACATGCGCAATCAACGCCTGAGCGTGCTCTTCGCCCTGCGCCCAAAGCGGGCCAATCTTTACACCCTCACGACAGCGCCGTGCGGTGCAAAATCCTGCAACTCCATTCGCAACCTGCATGATCCAGGTCTGACGGCTCTCCACTGGTGCAAACCACGCAGCAAGATACGCAGGCTTACGCACACCAGACGCCGCCGCCTCTAGGTCAATCAATGTGGCGACATCCTCCGGCGCCGCCTCTCGGACGCGATCACTCTCCCGCGCGACAACCTCGCCCGTAAACCGCGTCGTGGCGCTGAACAGTTCAAACCCCGAAGCGGCATAATTGTCCTGCTGATCCGGCACACCGTCCAAGCCCACCACACGCGCACCAGCATGTTGGAGCGCATGTTCCCACAGCCCATAACCAATGCCCTGCCCGCGAAACGCAGGCCGCGCGATATACAATCCAAGAAAGGCAAAATTCTCGGTGTGGGTCACCACCGAAATCGCCGCTGCCAACTGGCCATCCACCGTCGCCACAAAGAACCCCTCCGGATCGGCCTGCCAAAACGCGGCCGCATCCTCTAACCCAGGGTTCCAGCCCTCTTCGGCCGCCCACTCCAGAATGATGGACAGCTCCTTCAACGTTGCCCTGCGAAACTCTGTGGTCTGGCGCAATCCCACCCGCTCACTCCACTGCACGGATCAGCTTTCGCTCCAGCACCCGCAACACAGTTTTCAGGTCGTGCCCACGCTTGAGCACCTGCCCGTCCATGCCAATCACCGCATAAAGCCCTTGCTTGTTACGCAGCTTCGGCCGTTTTTCGATGCGATACAGCGGGTTTTCCGCCGCCCGGCGAAACACCGAAAACACCGCCACTTCCCGCAAGCTGGAAATCCCGTAGTCACGCCACTCGCCTGCAGCGACCATCCGTCCATAAAGCCCCAAAATAACCGACAGTTCGGTGCGATGAAACGCCACCTGCTCAGGCGGCTTCTGGGGCGGGTGCAATCTGCTGGGAGGTTGGGCATTCATACCCTCAGCCTTGCGCCATTCCGCACCAAAAGCAAGCCCAACATACCGCTCCCACGCCGTTAACCACGCCCCATTTTGGTCACAGATTTTTCCGCAAAACGCCTTGGTGCCTTCCTTTTGTCGCCGCAACTGCCCGCCATCTTACCCTCATAGCGAAAACGAAACGCTACCTTCGGCGGCGCGGCACTATTGCCCCCACCCAGTCTGTGCCGCCGAGGGGCACTTTTCTTTTTACCCGCTAGAGCCGCCCCTTTCGGGGCGGTTTTCTTTTGCGCCTAGACCAGTTGAAACTGTCCGGTTTCCTGATAGGCCCACCACAATGCAAAGGTGCGGCGCTCCGGCAGCACAAACCGCGCCATGTCAATTTCCTCAGGCGCAACAAAATCAATCGCCACGGTTTCACGCTGGTCGGGCATCACCGCCTTTTGCGCCAGAAAGCCATGCACCAAAAGCGAGACGCTCTGGATTTGATCCCCGTTCGGGTAGGTATGGCTTTCGATCTCTGGATCAGACGACAGACCAAAAACCGTTACATCTCTGATCGTCGCGTTGGCCTCTTCCTTGGCTTCGCGATGCACCACATCGAGTAGGGTCTCCCCAAGCTCCATACTGCCGCCGGGCAGCCCCCAAAGCCCGTCATCCGCCCGCTGGATGATCAAAAACCTTCCCTTGTCATCTTCAATAAGCACCCGACCGCCAACGGCGATGAGCGGCCGACTCCCGACTTGCGCTCGCAATTGTCCCAAATAGCTGTCTTGAAATGTCATATGCCTGTCCCAATACCCGTGGATCACTTGTCAACGCCTTGTGGCCAACCTAGGCCAGTTCGCCGCTCACGCAAAGCTGCCCTGACAAAACCAGCCCGCCGACATTTGCCCACCATGGGCAAAATAGAGCCACAGCCGTTCGCCATTCTTGCAGGTCACCCGCCAGTAATCGCGTACACCGCTGCGCCACTCCGGCTCATCCAGCCACCACTCCGGCGCAATCCGCTCCGGCCCGCGCGCATCCGCCACCGCCATATCGCGCCCGCGCCACCGGAACACCTCCGGCAAGCGCGGCACCTCCGGCGCGTGCACCGGCTCTGGTCGCCACAACAGCAAAGGCCGTTTCAACACGCTCTCTGGCCAGGCCTGCTCCCAGGGCTCTGACCAGGCGGCGTGCAATATCTGCGCGGTTTTCTCTGGGATATGACTGGACGCCGGATGCCGTCGGGTGATCTGTTCCAGCCCCACCCGCGCGCCAATCCGGCCAATCAGATCCTCCAAGGCCTGGCCCTGGCTCAGCCGCTTCTCTGCCGCCTGCCGCGCCTCCAGATGCCCCGCCGTGTGGCGCGCATGCAGCGTTTCCACCCGCACCGCCTCCAGTCGCAGCATATCAATGCCAAAGCCCGCATCGATGTCGGTCAGCTTCATCCGCAACAACGGCCGCACCCGCTCGGGATCATCGGTGGCCCGCGCCAGCCCCACCTCGACGCTCTGCATGGTCTGATCGGTGCGAAACACCTGCAACCGCACGACGCGAAGACCTTTGGACTTTTTCTTCAGCCGCTCACACAGCGGCCCCAACACCTTGTCCACCGCCGCCGCCACATCCTCTTCCAGCCCAATCGGGTCCGGCAGGCTCATGCGCACCGCGTAAAACGTCTCCGGCGGCGCTGGGTTCACCGGCTCCGGCACCGCGCCCAGCGCCTGATCCAGCCGCAACACCAGCCATTTGCCAAACCGCCGCGCCAGCCCCGCCCGCGGCTGCCCGGTCAAATCGCCAATCCGCCGCAGCCCCAGCCGCGCCAGCTCCGCCTGCGTATCGCTATCCAGCCGCAACGCCGCCACCGGCAGCGCCGCCAGCGCACTGTGGGTTTGCCCCGGCGGCGCAATCCGTCCCACGTCCACCTTGCCGCCCGCAGCAGGCGGGGCCGCGCCGCCCCGGGTCCAATGCCGCCGCTTCACCGCCCGCGACCGCGTCGCCGGGGCCTCCTGATCAATGTCATCCCCGCTGCGATGCGTCCCACTGGCAAGCTGCGGCCCTGGCTGCCTCCCAAACCGCGCCAAGGCCCAGGCCGCCCCCAAGGTATCCGCCAGCCCGGCCCGCACCGTCAGCTGCAAATCCGCGCAGTCCTCCCCCACCCGCTCCAACACGCCCTCTTCACCGCCAAACAGATGGGTGCTGCCGGTCACATCCAGCACCAGCGCATCCTCTTCCGTGGCTGCCACCCAGGGTGAGTACTTCCCCGCCCAGCGCGTCAGCACTTTCATAAACCCCTGCTCCGCCTGCACATTCCGCAACCGCGTGATCAAATGTGGACACATCGCCTGCGCATCGCGCAAAGGCTGCCCCAATGTGAGGCCCTCCCGCTCCGCCTGCTCCGACAACGAGCAAATCACCTGCATCTGTCCCGTATCCCGCAGCACCGCCAAAGGTGCATCAAAGGTGCCCCGCTCCATACGGATCAGGCGCTCGGCCCCCAAACGCGGGAACCACAGGGAAAGAATGCGACGGTTCGGCATAGGCAGCACACGGAACAGAATCGTGATATTTGTTCACTTTATGTTCCCATATTTTCCACTTGATTCCCAGCCCCGCCATGGGCTGCATAGAGGCAGCCAACCAAAGGAGCCAAAATGCGCCGCCACCTTTTGATCGCCGCCGCTTTGTTGATCACCACTTCGGCCCACGCCCACAACGGTGTGAAAGACCCCGAAGTCATGGCCCGCATGATGGCGATGGAAAAAATTGGCGCGGCTTTCAAAACTCTGGTCAGCATGGCGAAACAGGAAGTCCCCCTGCATCAAGCCAAAGCCCGCATGGCGCGCGACACCATTGTGATGGAATCCGGCAAAATCAACGCCTTGTTTGAAAACCCGGCCACCGACCCCAAAACCGAGGCCTTACCAGCAATCTGGGACAACTGGGCGGACTTTTCGGCAAAATCTGACGATCTCACCAAAGCCGCGAAAGCGCTGGATTTCAAAGACCGCGCCGCGCTGGCAAGTACGCTGGGCGGGGTTGGGCTGGCCTGCAAAGCCTGCCACAAGCCCTACCGCCAGAAAAAGAAATAGCCCGACCAAAGGCCGGGCCATGCCATCGCCTAGCTCAGCGGCTTAACTGCAGCTGACTTTCAAAATCTTACCAGCTTCATCATGCACCACGTTCAGACGGTTCTCGTGGAAATCCATGGTGGCTGGCGAGTTCTCGGCCATCACCCGCACCATCTCCGGCACGGTCACGCCCTCAAGCGCACTCTTGTCCTGCCCCACCAGGAACTCAAACGTCGCCGGATCACAGGTGGTGCTGCCTTTTGCTTCCGCCACGTCTTCCCCTTTACACGCTGTCAAAGCCGCCAGCCCTACAAAGCCCGCCGCTGCCAAAACCACAAACCGCATAATCTTACTCCTTGTCGCAAATATACAAATTTGCTTCGTCCCCGCCGTGCCAACCACGAGGGGCCTTCGCTATGTTCCCAATAAGGTTGCAATGATAGAGCGTTTCAACCACGCTCCAAAACAAACTGGGAGGATAGGCAAAATGATGCGCACGAAAGCCGCCGTCGCTTTGGAAGCCGGCAAGCCATTGGAAATCATGGAAGTGAACCTCGAAGGCCCCAAGGCAGGCGAAGTTCTCATTGAAATCAAGGCCACAGGCCTGTGCCACACCGACGAATTCACCCGCTCCGGCGCCGACCCGGAGGGTCTGTTCCCGTCCATTCTGGGCCACGAAGGCGCAGGCGTTGTGGTGGAATGTGGCGAAGGCGTCACCACGCTCAAGCCGGGTGATCACGTGATCCCGCTCTACACGCCAGAATGCCGCGAATGCCATTCCTGCCTATCCGGTAAAACCAACCTCTGCACCGCCATCCGTGGCACGCAAGGTCAGGGACTGATGCCCGACGGCACCACCCGTTTCTCCATGCTCGATGGCACGCCGATCTACCACTACATGGGCTGCTCGACCTTTGCGAACCACACGGTGATGCCGGAAATCGCGCTCGCAAAAGTGCGCGAAGACGCGCCCTTTGACAAAATCTGCTACATCGGCTGCGGTGTCACCACCGGCATCGGCGCGGTGATCAACACCGCTGGCGTGGAGATCGGCTCCTCTGCGGCGGTCTTCGGCCTCGGCGGCATTGGCCTCAACGTCATCCAGGGCCTGCGCATGGCCGGTGCCGACACCATCATCGGCGTCGACCTTAACGACGACAAAGCCGAGATGGCCAAGAAGTTTGGCATGACCCACTTTGTGAACCCCTCAAAACTGGGCGAGCAATCCGTCGTGGATGCCATCGTCGAGATCACCAAAACCGAAAAAGACCAGTTCGGCGGCGTGGACTACTCCTTTGACGCCACCGGCAACGTGCAGGTCATGCGTGACGCCCTGGAATGCTCCCACCGCGGTTGGGGCGTCAGCGTTATCATCGGCGTGGCCCCTGCCGGCGCCGAAATCTCCACCCGCCCGTTCCAGTTGGTCACCGGTCGCGTCTGGAAAGGCACGGCGTTCGGCGGTGCCAAGGGCCGCACCGACGTGCCCAAGTTTGTCGATTGGTACATGGACGGCAAAATCGAGATCGACCCGATGATCACCCACAAGCTGACCTTGGACGAAATCAACCACGGCTTTGACCTGATGCACGAAGGCAAATCCATTCGCGCGGTGGTGGAATACTGATCACCCGACAAAAGTCTTAAGAAACGCGCCTCACACGGGGCGCGTTTTCACTTGGTCAAACGGTCTGCCTATCACCGGACACCCCAACGTGCGCTGCAACGCGGCCACCAGCTCATCCACCGTTTCCGTGGTCACAAACAGGCCGCCAGTCTCATCCGCCAGACACCGCGCCACGGTGGTGTCAGTCAACGGATCTTGCTCCGGGTTGTTCCAGGCAAAGAAATCTACCTCGGCCCGGAAGCCAATCACATGCACCACCAAATCCCGTGCCGTTGCTCGAAACGCCTGTGCCATCTCACAAGGCCGCCCGCCACAGGTTTCATTGCCATCGGTCACCAGCACCACAACGCCGGGGCTGTTGCGGTAGTCCATCGCCTCTGCCGCCTGCTGCACCGCCGCTGTCAACGGCGTCAGCCCATCCGGTTGCAACCCATCAATCGCTGCAATCACCGGCTCGGCTGCGTTCTCAACCGGCCGAAATCGCAGATCCACATTTGCACAAGCCCCGCCCGCGCCGGGCCCATAAGTCATCAACCCGACCCGACGATAAGGCGCTATGTCCGGCATCGCCCGGCGGATCGCCTGCCGCGCCTCGACAATGCGGGTGTTGGGGCCGGTCTCAAAACTGATTTCCGCCATGGAGGTGGAGCCGTCAAACACCAGCATCGCGTCCGTCGCGCAGCTTCCTACCTGCGCCGAAGGAGCATAGGGGCCGCTCATCATCGCGACGGTTGCCGCCACTGTCAGTGCCAAAACCTGTTTCATGATGCCAGTCTGGCACCTCACCTGCCAAGCTGTCCAACGCGACCACGCTTTCTCCCCACAAGCGCGGTCACATTTCCGTCAATGACCCCTTCGACACACAGGGTATTCCAAAGTACTCCACATCAGATTACCATACCGCCACACCAGTTACCCCAGGATACCCATGACCACCGACCACCACATCCCGCGCCCCTTAGAAGCCGAGCAAGTCGCCAGCCTGCTGAACCCCGATCCCTTGGTAGGCGAAAGCGCTGGGCTGTTCCTCGCAGCCCCACGGCGCACGGGCAAAAGCACCTTCCTACGCCGCGACCTCGCCCCGCTTCTGGAGCAGCAGGGCAAATGCGTGCTCTACGTGGACCTCTGGGCCGACCGCAGCTCTGATCCGGCCAAGCTGATCACTGCCTGCCTCGCCAAGGCGCTCAAGGACAACGACAGCTTGATCGCCAAATTACACCGCAATGTGCCCTTCACCTCCGTCGGCGCGCTGGGCTTTAGCGTGAACCTGAAGTCGGCGGGCCAATGGGAAGGCACCATCCCCGATGCGCTCCTACTGCTCTGTGAGGCCACGCAAAAAGACGTGGTGTTGATCATCGACGAGGCCCAGCAAAGCCTCGCCACTGAGGCGGGCAAAAACGCCATGTTCGCCCTCAAAGCCGCCCGCGACGCGGTGAATCAATCCGGCCTGCCCAACCGGCTTTATCTGGTGATGACCGGCTCCCACCGTGACAAACTCGCCGCGCTGATCCACGACCAGCAAGCCCCGTTCTTTGGCGCCCGCGTGCGCGATTTCCCGACATTGGGCAGCAGCTACAGCACCGCGCTCACGCACCGCATCAACGCCCGCCTCGCGCCCGATGCCCAACTCACCGCCGCCACTGTGGGCGCGGTGTTTGACGACCTCGGCCGCCGTCCGGAAATCCTCACCGACTGCCTGCGCGACTTGATCCTGGAGCCCACCGCTGGCGACGAAGCCCTCCGCACCATCGCCTTGCGCAAAAAACACCAGATGCGCGAAGCCCTGCTGGCCGAAATCAGCACGCTCACCAAGCTACAACAGGCGCTGTTGCGCAAAATGGCCACCGAAGGCATCCGGTTCTCGCCCTACACCGACGCCACACGCCAAGCCCTCGCCGGTCCGGACCGGAAAGCCTACTCCAAAGGCGGCGTGCAAAAGGCGCTGGACGTTCTGCGCGACCGCGGCCTTGTTTGGCGGCCAAGTTTTGGCAACTACGTGCTGGAAAACGCCGACTTGGCCCAGGCACTGCGAGGGGAGTAGCGCGCCTATGGGGGGCTGGCCGCCCCAAGCTGCTTAAGCAAATCGCGCAGCACCTCAGTGTTGTCCGCACCAATCGCCTCTACGCATTGTGCCTCAATATCCCGGATTTGCCGCGCCGCCAAACCGCGCAGCTCCTGACCTTTGTCGGTCACAGACACCACCTTGTCCCGCTTGCTGCCCTCGGCAAGCGTCACCTGCAACACGCCGCGTTCCACCAACCGCGCCACCGCCTGCTGCGCCGCTTGTCGCGACATGCCCAACTCGCGATGCAACGCCGACAGTTTCAACGTCCGCCCCCGCAGCTGCCCAAACACCCGCATGTCAGAGTCTCGGATCGCCGCAAACTCGGTGGCTTGCCGCCCCCGATCCATTTCTGCATTCCACCGCCCCAACACGGTCATCATCAGCCCCTTGATATTGTCGGCAAGGAAGCGGTCATCTTTTTTATCAATCATGGTTGACAAATGGTCTTTCTATTTTCATTTATCAACCATAGTTGATGAATGATGGAGAGTTCAATGAACCGCCGCGACTTTCTCAAAACGTCCGGGGCAACCGCCTTGCTGGCAAGTGCTGGAACAAGCTTCGCACAATCCTCCCTGCGTCCACTCCCATTGATCCCCATGACCGACCTCACCACCGGCATAGAAGGCCGCCTTCCGCTGACACTGGCTGCGGCCACCCATGATTTTGGCAATGCGGCAGCGAGCGCCACCTACGGCATCAACAACAGCTACCTTGGCCCAGTCCTGCGGGTGAAACAGGGTCAAACCCTACCGTTTGACGTGCAAAACAGACTGCACGATGTCACCACATTGCACTGGCACGGCCTGCACATTCCCGGCGACGTGGATGGCGGACCTCATCAGGAAATCGCGCCGGGCGACACTTGGGCGCCGGACGTGCCCATTGTCCAACACGCGTCGATGAACTGGTTTCATTCCCACACCCACGGCAAGACCGCGCAACAAACCTACAAAGGCCTCGCAGGCGTGATGCTGGTCGAAGATGACGCCAGCCTCGCCGCGGATCTGCCCAAAACCTATGGCGTGGATGACTTCACCTTGGTGCTTCAGGACAAGATGTTCGCCGCTGATGGCACGCTCACCTACGACGTCAACGGCGCGGTCTTTGAGGACGGTTTTATTGGCGACACCTTGGTGGTCAACGGCACCATCGCCCCCGTTGCTCAAAACGTGCCCACCGGCCTCGTGCGCCTGCGCATCCTCAACGCTTGCAACGCCCAATTCCTCACGCTCTCGATGCAAACCGGCCCCATGCGTGTCATCGCCTCCGACGGCGGCTTTCTGGCGCGCACTGTGGAGACTGACAGCATCCTTATGTCCCCTGGGGAACGCTATGAGGTGCTCGTCGACCTGCGCACTGCAGAGAGTAACAGCCTGATGGTTGGCCTGGAACCCGAGGAAGGCCTGTTCAATTTCCTCGGCGGGCTGTTTGGCGGCGGAAACACCACCGCAACCGCCCTCACCCTGACGCGCACCTCGGACAAGGGATTTGACGGTGCCTTGCCCGATCAGCTTGCCAATCTGGCCCCGCCAGACCGCAGCCAAGCCTCCGTCACACGCGACTTCTCCTTGGAAATGACCACCGGTGCCGACCTCGCTGCCTTGGCCGCCAACTGGGGCAATGTCTGCGGCGGCGGCGCAATGGCGATCAACGGCCAGCCAATGAACATGGACCGCATCGACGAAACTGTGCGCAAGGGCGACACAGAAATCTGGCGCATCACCGTAGACGACCAACTGCACCCATTCCACATCCACGGCTGCTCATTCCGCATCCTAACGCAAAACGACGCCCCGCCCCCGGCTTATGCCGCCGGATGGAAAGACATGGTGCACGTCGAAAACGGCGCCTCCGAAGTGCTTGTCAAATTTGACTACGAAGCCCCGGAAGACGCGCCCTACATGTACCATTGCCACATTCTCGAACATGAGGATTGCGGCATGATGGGCCAGTTCACCGTGACATAACCCACGCGTTTTCCAGATCACCCCGGCGTGTACCAGATCGGCGAGGTATAGGCCCGCTCGGTGGTGATCATGGGCACCGCCGCATCCATCTCCACCCCAAAGCGCTTGGCCTCATAGGCGGTCCAGCGCGGGGTGGGGATCTCAATCACCCGCACATAATAAAACGCAGACTGGTTGGCCTCAAAATCTGGGTCCTGCCAGGTGCCAATCAGCTCCGCCGCCCCAATGGTGTTGGTCCAAGTCGCATTGGCCACATCCACGGTATTGCCCACATCCGGCAACTTGCCGTCACCATCCAACGCACGGTCTCCGGCCCAGACGACATTATAGACCTTCTCCTGCGTCTCACCCTCTGCATCCAGCCAGCCTTTCACAATCTGTATGCGGTCCAGATTGCCCGACAGCGGGTCTTTCAATGCAGCCACCAGGAAGGTGGGCGCAGCGCCATCCTCAGAAACGGCCAGGTTTCCGCCCATGGGCACCCCCTTGGCGTATCCCGCATCTGCAGGCAGCCGGCTTTGCGCATCTGCCTCGGTAAACTCATACCCGCCAAAGAAGCGCACCAACATGCGTGACCCGGTGGTGGCGTAAGTCTCCTTGCGCATCATCGCGTCAAAGATCGCCGCGCGGGTGTTTTCCTTGGCCCAGACCGCACCAAGCCCGCCAGCAGCCTGCTTCCAGCCATAAATCGACAGATCTGGGTCCGGCGCCTCTATCACCACATGTTTCCAGCGCTGCGGCTCCGGCTCCACCCCGGAATGCTTGCCAAAGAAGTTGTCCTCTTGCGCCGTTGCCATCCCGGTATGGGCATCCGTCGCCCCCACCATGCCAAACTTAAACGGGTTTACGCCCAACTCTTGCTCGATCTTCAAACCTCGCTTGAGCGCCTCCCGCGCATATTCCCCCGCCAGCATGTCCGGTGTCTTGAGCTCCGTGCCATTCAGGTTGGATGCGTCCCAGGTGTCAAAGTCTGCAAACTCATCATCCGGGCTCAGGAACGGATGCGCCTCCCCATCACCTTTGATCTGCGTTGGTTCATAAATAGGTTCAAACCGTGCCCGCATCTCGGCAATCTCTTTGGTCAAGTCAGATCCGTCCCAGGCGTTCATCGAGAACATGCGCCCATTGGACAGGTTGCCATTGTGCGCAATCGCCAACACCTCACCACCCGTGCGTGCCTCATATTCTGCCAAATAGGCCCAGAGGTCTTCGGGGTTCTTACTGTCAAATTGCGAGAAGGGCCGCGTCTGATTGGCCCGCACGCTGTCATCGCGGAACAGCACATTGCGGTGCAGGTTGTTGGCCCCTTCAGTGGTGTACTCATACCCGATGATCGCGGAGAACACGCCCGGCTCGTTAAACTGATCCGCCAGCGCCGTGTAATTCTCCCAAGCATGTTTCACCGCCTTGGGGTTATCAATTGGCGGCACATCCCCGGACAGCGAGGCGACAATCTCCATCGCAGTTTCAAACGCAATTTGCGGATCACCCGCGGTGAGATTTTCGTACCATTCTTTACCGATGGGCGAGGACAAGATCTGCGCATCTCCCCCCAAAAGCTGGGGCATCAACCCATACATTTCCGCATGATCGGACACCACCAGCCAATCCAGCGGACGGGACAGCTTTGCCCGTAGCCCATGGGTGGTGGTCACCTCTTCCCCTCGGGCAAATCGAAACGCATCTTCCTGGGACAACCGCGTCATCGTCCCGGCATCAACCGAGACCATCGTGTGCAAATGGCTGTCGCCCCACAAAGGCACCTGTGGGAAGTTGCGTCCGGCGTAGGGCGAAAACCCATCCGGCGCCAGCACCACTTCAGTATCGGATTGTTCCGTGTTGAACTCCTGCGCCACCGCCGCAGTGCCCAGCGCAAGCGAAGACGCCGTAGCGGTCCCCATAAGTGACTTCAAAATCAAGTGAAACTTCCATTGGGCCTTAGGCATGGCACCCTCCCGGCAACAGTTTAAACAAAGCTATTGGGAGCGCGCCGGGCCAAAATTCACGCCAAACGCGCAAGTCAATTACACAAAGCCTACCATAGATTGGCCTCGGTCCGTCAAATTTCGCAGATCTCTACGTTTGCCGCCGTGACATTTCAGACCCGTGCGCCGTAGCGCGCCATGAAGGTCGCCACCGCGCCATCCACCACATAGTCGATTTCTTCCTGGGCAAATTTGGTCTGCACGCCGGTCACTTGCCGCAAGAACAGTCCCGCTTTGCACAGCTCGGCAAACTGATCCGCCGCCAACGCAAAGTCATCCACTTCCAGCTCACCGCGCTCCTCGGCCATGTAGAAGAACTCGATCAGGCGGGTTTTCAAAATCCCCGGCCCGGTCTCATAAAACTGCCGCCCAATGTCGGGAAACCGCTCGCCTTCGGCCACGCAAACCCGAAACATATTGCGCCCGAAGTCCGACAGGATGATCGCCATCAAACCGCGCCCGACAATGCCCAGCACCTCTGGAACGGGCCGCGCCAGATCCACCTGCGCTTCAAGCCCCTCTGCCTGCAAAATGCACTCCCGCCTTGCCACTTCGGCAAACAGCATCCGCTTGTCCGGGAAATAGTTGTACAACGTCGCCTTAGAGACCCCGGCATTCTGCGCGATCACATCCATGCTCACGCTTTCAAAGCCGTGCGACATGAACAACGCCCGCGCGCTGTCCACCACCTGTGCAAATTTGCGCCCCTTTTTCAGGATGGCCACGGTGTCAGTCATATATCTCTCATAGGCGTTATCCGGCCTCCCGGTGAGTGTAACGGGGACAATACACCGCGCGCTTCCGTCCCGGCAAGCACTTGCTCCTCACAAATCTGAAAGGTCTAAGAACACCGTTTGGGTGCTTGTGCACATCCCCCATCGAGACGCATTTCCACCTCGACTAGAAGCGGCACTTACTCCTCCATTTGCCAAGCCCCACAAACCTGCTAAGGCTGACGCATGTTGGCAATCTTTCTGAAAACGCTACCGTTTTTTGCAATCATCGGCCTGGGCTACTGGGCCGGGCGCACCCGCTTCTTTTCTGCGGAAGCCACAGCCTACCTCACCAAGTTTGTCTTCTACTTCGCCCTCTCGGCGATGCTTTTCCGGTTTTCCGCCAATCTCAGCCTCGCCGAGGTGCTCAACTGGCGCCTGATTGGCGGCTATCTGGTGGGCTGCCTCGCCATCTACGGCCTCGCCACGCTTGTGGCCATGCTGCGTAAACAGGATATCGCCACTGCCGCCGTCGAGGCCCAATGCGCCACCATTGGCAACGTCGGCTTCCTCGGCGTGCCCATGCTGACCCTCTTGATGGGGGCGGAGGCCATTGGCCCCGTGATGATGGTGCTGGCGGTGGATCTGATTGTCTTCTCCAGCCTGATTGTGATCCTGATCACCGGCAGCCGCGACGGGCGTATGCACATCGGCGTGCTCAAAACCGTCACCCTCGGCCTGCTGCGCAACCCGATGATTGTCGCCATCTCGCTGGGCTTTGTCTGGTCTGCGCTGGAAATCCCGATCCCAGACCCGATGAACGAATTTCTCGCCATCCTGGGCGGCGCGGCCACCCCCGGCGCGCTGTTTGCCATCGGCGCCTCACTGGCAGGCAAATCCGCCGAGCGGGTCGAAGTCGCGCTCTGGCTCACCTTTGCCAAACTGATCCTGCACCCGCTGTTTGTTGCCGTCGCCGTGTTGTGGCTCCTGCCGATCGACACCTATTCGGCCTCCGTGGTGATCGCCGCCGCCGCGCTCCCCGTGGCCGGAAACGTCTACATGTTGGCGCAACACTATGGCGTCGCGCCCCATCGCGCTTCTGCTGCAATCCTGTTCTCCACAGTCATATCCATCGCCACAGTCAGCGTTGTGATTGCATGGGTCTCCCAACTCTGACATCGTGAACGCCGACCCTTTTTGGCAGGAGGCCTTCCCATGGAGATCATCTCAGAAAACCGCGCCTTTGGCGGCACCCAAGGCGTGTACAGCCACAATTCGCACAGCACCCGCTGTGAGATGACCTTTGGTCTGTTCCTGCCAGAGGAAGCCCAAACCGGCCCCGTGCCAGTGATCTGGTATCTGTCCGGGCTGACCTGCACCCATGAAAACGCCATGACCAAAGCCGGTGCACAGCAATGGGCCGCCGAACAAGGCGTGGCGCTGGTCTTCCCGGACACCTCGCCTCGGGGCGATGATGTGGCCGATGATCCGGCCTACGACCTTGGCAAAGGCGCAGGTTTCTACGTCAACGCCACCCAGGGCCCGTGGACGCCGCATTACAACATGTGGGATTACATCACCGAAGACCTGCCCTCGATGCTGCAGGAAAACTTCTCCGTCGACCTGAGCCGCCAATCAATTATGGGCCACTCCATGGGCGGCCACGGCGCGCTGACCATGGCCATGTCCCTGCCCGGTCGCTTCCGCTCCGTGTCAGCCTTTGCCCCGATCGCCAACCCCACCGCGTCGGACTGGGGTCGCAAACAGCTCACCGCCTATCTCGGCAATGACGAAGCCACCTGGGCCGCGCATGACGCCACGCTCTTGATGAAAGAAAACGGCTTTGACGGCCCTGTGCTGGTCGATACCGGCACCAGCGACCAATTCATCGACCTGCTGCGCCCCGAAGCGCTGGCCGAAGCCGCCAATGCCCGCCGTCAGGAAGCCACCCTGCGCCTGCAAAAAGGCTATGACCACAGCTACTTCTTTGTCTCTACCTTCATGGAAGAGCACATCGCCTTCCATGCCGAAGCGCTCTATGCGGACTAAGAGAGACCTCTACCTATGACAGCCATCTACGTGGATGCCGATGCCTGCCCGGTGAAAGCCGAAGTCGAGCGCGTCGGCACCCGCCACAAAGTGAAAATCTACGTGGTCTCCAACGGCGGCTTGCGCCCGTCGCAAAACCCGCTGGTGGAAAACGTGATTGTGCCCGAAGGCCCCGATGTGGCTGACATGTGGATCGCCGACCGCGCCAAGACAGGCGACGTGGTCATCACCGGCGACATCCCTCTGGCAGCCAAATGTGTGGAAAGCGGCGCGCGCGTGCTCAAACACAACGGCGAGGCGCTGACAGCGGCGAACATCGGCAACGTGCTCGCCACCCGCGACCTCATGGCCGACCTGCGTGCCGCCGATCCTTTCCGCCAAGGCGGCGGCAAAGGCTTCACCAAAGCCGACCGGTCCCGTTTTTTGGATGCGCTCGAACGCGAGCTGCGCGCGGCCAAACGCTGATCGCCGCGCCAGTGGCACCTTCGGGAGCCTCCGGCAGGGATATTGGGGGAATGAGAAGCCGGAAAGGGCCGCGCTAGTTCCGCCCTTTGAGTTGCAGCTGACTCCACTTCAGTTGTTTTGGGGCAACGTCGCCGGGGGCCCATTCAATCAGTGAGCCATAATAGTCCCCGGGCTGTTTCTCCGGATGTTTGTCGCTCCAATGCACACAGTTGAACTGTATGCTGCAGCTGCGCCAATTGGCCTTGGAATTGCCGTCGCGATATCCATAGACACGGGTACGCGCCACGGAGCCACCGGTGCATTCGAAGTAGCGATGCCCCATGCCCCAATAGTTCCATTTGGATTTCAGGCGCATCACAATCCCGCGCCCGTCCTCCTGCTGCCAACTGCCCGCCATCACCTCATAAATGTCAAACACGCCATCGCGCGCCGTGTGTTGCAGTTCCTTCACGGCGCCGTTTTTGTAAAACACCAGATTTCCATTGCTGCTTGCGTGCAACCCGCTCTGCCACAAGGTGGTCGCCGTCCGCAAATACTCCGAGGCCGCCGGTTTCAACTGCCCTCCCATGGGGTTTAACCAACTGTCCTGCTGGCGTTGGGTCAGCTCTTTGTAGAACCCCGGACTGAAGTCCGCCCGATCCTCCGCCGCACAGAAGATATCTCCGTCTTTCGTATCCTCATGATAGTAGGACGTGCCGCCAGTATAGCTCGGCTCCGCCACTGCCGCCTGCGCTGTTGGTGCGGACTGTGGCATAGAAGTTTGGGGGGCTGGTGTCGCTGGCACCGATGAGGGCCGCGACAAAGCCGCCTCTCGCTCCAACGCCTCAATCGCCTTGCGGGAGCCTTTCAGACCCATCGTCATGGTTTTGAACTGATCCTGCGCGTAGCTGGCCTGGGTCTGATAGCGGAATTTCACCGTATTGCCGGACTTAAACGCCTCCAGCATTGGCGCTTGATTGCGCGCGGTAATCGGAATCCGCACCTGCGCGCTGTCGCCATAGTCCGTCAGACAACTCTGCCCGCCACAGCCATTCATATCGAGTTCGGTCTGTCGCCCACCGGCATGTTCCACCGACGCCCCCATAAGATGGATCATCGGATCGTCTGACACCCGGTAAAACCCGTAGTAATATTCCTGAAACTCTCGATCGTAACCAACCAGAACAGTGGCCACGAGGGCGCTGTTCTGCACCAGGTTCCAACCCGCCTCACCATCGCGATAGACCCAGCCGTCCGAGATCTTCACCAATTGCGGCGCAGGCGCGGCGGCATTGAGCGCATCCCCCAGCCGGTCGAGCATGTCCTGATCCGCCTCAAGGAACTGCGCCTCCTCCCAAAGCTGATCCGCCCGCGCGATATTGCGCTCCACATGCACACCTTCGGCAAAGTAAATGCCCAACTGCGCCGCCGCCTCGCCATAGCCCGCGCGCATCGCGGCCTCAAAATAATCAATCGCCAGATCAACGTTTTTGGCGATGCCCTGCCCCTGCATCAGCTTCACGCCTATGTTGTTCTGCGCCACCGGATAGCCTGCATCCGCCGCCTGCTTTTGCAGGTCTGCCACCGCTTCGATGTCATCGGCAAAAAACTGACACCGCTCCGTGGCAAACACCCAGGCCAGATCATTTTGCGCCACCGGGTGTTCTTCCATAATGGCCGCCTGCATCAACTCCCGAAACGCCCGCCCGTTGCCGTCACAGGCCTCATCCGACAGCTGGTTGAATTTCTCCCGCGCAGGCTGCCAGAACGCCCCCGCATCCTCCGCAAGCGCCATCCCCGCGCCGCTCATACAGCCTGCAAGACAAGCCGCAACTACCGCATATTTCATGTCATCCCCTTTGCGCAAAACAGTCCAAAAACACCGCAACGCCTGCCCCAGCGTAAGCCGAGACAGGCGTTTTTGGCAAAGAAAATAGCGTTTTGGCGCGTTACAGCAGGGTTTGCAGCAAATCGAAGCCCTTGCCCCAGCCGCTGTCCATATTGCCCATCATCTGCGCAAAACAGGCAATCTCGTCTTCCGTCGCATCCACTGGCACCTGCTCGAGCTTCACCTGACCACGCCCGTTCTGCTCGCTGAACGTCACCGTGGTCAAAAGCTTCTGCGGCCAGTTTGGCATCATCGGATTGGGCGCCTGTTCCCAGTTCTCATCGGTGCTGTGATGCAACCAGACAATCTTGTCGCCCTCAGCCACTTCTTGAAAGTCCATGCGACTATAGTCCGATTTTTCGCCCATGCGCATCTCATTGAGCCACCGCCCGCCGGGACGCAGGTCAAACTCGTGGATCACCGTCTCCACCCCCGGCCCATACCAGACCGACAGCAGCTTAGGGTCACTAAACGCCTGCCAAATCTGGCCCAACGTGCCTTCAAACGTGCGCTTGTACATATAGATCGGCAAATCACTCATCTTTCAAATCGTCCTTTTCGCTAGATTTTATGGTCTCAAGAAGCGCGTCCAACTGATCAAAACTGCCGGACCAGAAACGGCTGAATTGCTCCATCCAATCCACCGCCTCTTTCATCGGCGCCGCCTTCAAATAGGCCGGGCGGCTTTGTCCCACCTGCCCGCGCTCAATCAGCCCCGAGGCCTCCAACACCTTCAAATGTTTAGACACCGCTGGTTGGCTCATCTCAAACGGTTCCGCCAGGTCGCGCACATTGGCCTCGCCCTCACACAGCCGCGCCAAAATCGCGCGGCGGGTCGGGTCAGCCAATGCAGCAAAAACCGCGTTCAACTCAGGGCTTTCATAACCAATTAGTTTCATAACTCGATGGTTATGCATTGTATCTCTTCCGTCAACATCTTTAAACGCAATCAATTCAACGGCTTTTCCCGTGGAGGTCGTTTTTGACCTAGACCTCGCCGGCGAATCCCGCCCTTCTGCGCCCATGTCTCAGCCCCGCACAACTCTGCCTCTTGGCCCGCTCTCCGCCCTGATCGCGACCTTCTTTTTCGCCATCAACGACGCGGCAATCAAATTCCTCTCCGGCGACTACGCGCTGCACCAAATTGTGCTGACCCGCTCACTGATTGGATTGGCCATTCTGCTGATTGTGATCGTGCCATTCCAAGGCGGGCTCTCGGCCCTGCGCACCAAACGCCTCGGCATGCACGGCCTGCGCGGCCTCTGTGTGGTTTTTGCCAACACCACCTTCTTTCTCGGCCTGGCCGTGCTGCCACTGGCCGACGCCATGGCCGTGTTCTTCATCTCGCCTCTACTGATCACACTCTTTGGCGCCGTCTTGCTGGGAGAGATCATCGGCCCACGCCGCAAGGCCGCCGTCGCCGCGGGTATGATTGGCGTCCTAATCATGATCCGCCCTGGCGCCTCCGACTTCAATCTCGCGCTGTTGCTGCCCTTGGTCTCCGCCGTCGCCTATGCGCTTCTGCACGTGCTAACCCGCAAAATCGGCACCACCGACAGCGCCGCCACCATGGCCGTATTCATCCAGATCGTCTTTATTGTGGTCTCCGCCTGTGTCGGCCTGCTGCTCGGCCATGGGGCCTATGAAAACGCGGGCGGCGAGATGATCAGCTTTCTTTTGCGCGCCTGGCACTGGCCCGCCACCGCCGATTGGCCCATCCTGTTTCTACTCGGCTGCTCCATCGCCTTTGGCGGCTTCTTCATCTCCCAAGCCTACCGCGTGTCCGAGGCCAGTCTGATCGCCCCGCTGGAATATGCAGCCATGCCCATGGGCGTGCTGTTTGGCATCGTGATCTTTGGCGAATGGCCTGCGCCCACCACCTGGATCGGCATGACCCTTATCATTGGCGCTGGTCTGTTTGTGTTCTGGCGCGAAGCCAAAGTGGGCAGCGCGCCGGTGCCGGACCGTCCCCGCGTGCGCCGCTAAGCCCAGCCCAACGCAGTCCCCACTTGCGTCCCAGCTTGCGCCCACTAAGGTCGGCGCAAACCATTCTTTCAGGGGCAAATTATGTCGCAAATTGACGCCGTGATTTTTGACATTGGCAATGTGTTGATCCAGTGGCAGCCGGAAAACTTCTACGACCGCACCGTCGGCGAAGCCCGCCGCAAAGCCTTCTTTGCCGACACCAACATCCATCACCACCATGAACAGATCGACGCCGGGGCCTCCCTGCCCGGCATGATCGAAAGCCTCGTGCCGCAGTATCCTGAGTATGAGGCCGAGTTGCGCATGTGGAACGACAATTGGAACGACCTGGCCGCCCCGGCCATTCCCCATTCCGTGCGCCTGCTCAATGCGCTGGTCGACAAAGGCGTGACCGTCTTCACCCTGACCAACTTTGGCCACGACAACTTCCCCCTATCCCAAGCGGTCTATCCGTTTCTCAATCGCTTTGACCGCGAGTATGTCTCCGGCCGCCTGAAACTCATCAAGCCTGATCCGGCAATCTACGCCCATGTCGAGGAAGACTGCGGCATCGCGCCAAACCGCCTGTTGTTCACCGATGATCGCGCCCACAACATCGCAGCGGCTGCGGCACGCGGCTGGCAGACCCACCTGTTTGAACACCCACAGGGCTGGGCCGACCGCCTCGTTGCAGAAGGCCTGCTCACCGAGGAGGAAGCCAAATGACCACGATCATCTCCTTTGACGAGGGCGAGAAGAATATCAACTGGCTTGGGCTGACCGATGCGCTCGCCGCAGGCCACAGCCTGCCCAAAGCGGAAATCTCCGACAGCTTCCTCTACCGCGGCAAAGACACGCTGCTGCAGCGCCAAGCCTGGATCGACGGCCTTGGCATCGCGGTGAAATCTGCCACCGTCTTCCCGGACAACCCGTCTCAGGACGTGCCGATGATCCACGGCGCGGTCACGCTGTTTGACGATGCCCACGGCATCCTGTCCGCGCTGATCGACTTCCACTTGGTCACAAAATGGAAAACCGCTGGGGATAGCCTCTTGGCCGCCCGCCGCCTTGCCCGCCCGGGCAGCTCCAAAATCCTGATCGTCGGCGCAGGCACCGTGGGCCGCAATCTGCACGCCGCCTACTCCGCCGTCTTCCCTGACGCAGAATTCACGGTCTGGAACCGCACGCAGGCCAACGCCGAAAAAATGGCCGCCGAAATCGACGGCCTTAAGGTCGCGACCAATCTCGAACAGGCTTTCGGCGAGGCTGACATCGTGACCTCCGCCACCATGTCCACCGAACCCACCCTGCGCGGCGATTGGCTGCAACCGGGCCAGCACATCGACCTGATCGGTGCCTACCGCCCCGACATGCGCGAAATCGACAACACCGCCCTCAACCGCGCCAGCCTCTTTGTCGACAGCTACGACACCACGCTGGATCACATTGGCGAGTTGAAAATCCCGCTCGCCGAAGGCGTGATCACCCGCGAAGACGTGCTGGCGGATTACTACAGCCTCGACAAGTTCACCCGCACCTCGGACGATCAAATCACCCTGTTCAAAAACGGCGGCGGCGCGCACCTCGACCTGATGACCAGCCGCTACATTCTCGATCAGTGGCAAGCGGCACAGTCCTAAGCTCTTCTTAAAGCAAAGGCCGCTGCGATAACCCGCAACGGCCTTGAAATTTCCCTGCCTCTGCAAAACAGTCACGATACCGACGCAGTACCGACGTAGGTTTCGGTTGGTTAACGCAAGCGCTTCTTCTTGCTCAAAATATCCCGGGGGTGTGGGGGCTGGCCCCCACTTGCCCCTATGCGGCGACAGCCTCTGGCGTCCGATTTTCGCGGATCGGCAGGTGTACAATTGCACTGAACGCGCCCACGCCAACACCAACCCACCACACCAGTGTGTAGTCACCATACAGGTCGTACATCCGACCACCCAGCCACACGCCGAGGAAGCTGCCAAGCTGGTGGGAGAAGAACACAATCCCGTAAAGCGTGCCCATGTAGCGCAGCCCATAGAGATGCGCGACCAGACCGGAGGTCAGCGGCACGGTTGCCAGCCACAGCGAGCCCATCACCACAGAGAACACAATCACGCTCATCGGCGTAATCGGCATCAGAATAAAGACCGCTGCGGCTAATGTGCGCCCGGTGTAAATCCCTGCCAACAGGTTCTTTTTCGGGAAGTGCTTGCCCGCCCAACCGGCCAGCAAGGTGCCGCCAATATTGGCCAGACCAATCAGCGAAATCGCCACTGCGCCCAGCGTAGACGTCGAAGTGATCCCCATATTTGCCAGCGTTGAGCCCGGCGCAATCGGCCCACACATCTCGGTGATCATCGCCGGGAAATGCGCGGTGACAAAGGCCAGTTGATAGCCACAGCTGAAGAAGCCCAGGAAGATCAACGTGTAAGACGGATCTTTAAAGGCCCGCTTCAGGATTTCGCCCATGCTCTCCTGCAGCTCTTCTTTGCTCGCCGCCGCTGGCGCCCGCATCGCGGGCAAAAGCAGCAGGACCGCCAAAATCGCAATCGCAAACACCACAAAAGTCTGCTGCCAGCTCATGAACGACAACATCCATTCCGCCATCGGCGCCCCAAACACCTGACCGGCTGATCCCGCCGCCGTGGCAATGGCCAAAGACATCGAGCGGTTCTCATCCGAACTCGCCCGGCCGACCACCGCAAGGATCACACCAAAGCCGGTGCCTGCGACACCAAATCCCACAAGGATTTCAAGCATCTGATGCGCTTCCGGCGTCACTGCGAAGGACGACAGCACCAGCCCCGCCGCATAGGTCAACGCACCCAGAATGATCGCTTTCCGGTCGCCAATCTTCTCGGCAATGGCCCCAAAAATCGGCTGCCCAATGCCCCAGGCCAGGTTCTGAATCGCAATCGCCAGCGAAAACTCACTGCGCAGCCAGCCAAACTCTTCGGCAATCGGGATCTGAAACACCCCAAAGCTCGCCCGAATGGCAAAGCTCACAAGGATGATGATACAGCCCACCATCAAAACCGGGGACATCAACGGGGTCTTGGCACTCATCATCTTGCTCCTGTTTGCGCAGGCGGATTCTGAACAAATGAAGCACCTAAGGTCAATTCAGCATTTGTTCACCCCCTCATAACAGTCTGTCATAGGGTCCGGCGTGGCCCTTTTCCTCACCGCTTCAATTGGCTAAGGGGTTTGTATGGATAGCTTGCCCGAGATTTACGCCGCCCGCGTGGCTGACGGAACCCTACACGCCGACGACGCCCAGGTCGCGGTGCTGCCGGAATTTGAACGCATCCGCAGTGATCTGGCCAAGCCTATGAAGAAAAGCTGGTTCCGCAAATCCACCCCAGAGCCGGTGCAGGGCCTCTATCTTTGGGGGGGTGTTGGACGCGGCAAATCCATGCTGATGGACTTGTTTGTCGACAGCCTTAACGTGCCCGTGCGCCGTGTACACTTTCACGCCTTTATGCAGGAAATCCACGAAGCCATGCACAAGGCTCGTTCCGAAGGTGTTGAGGACACAGTGCAACCCGTTGCCAAAGCTGTGGCGGCCAGCGTGCGCGTGCTGGCCTTTGATGAAATGCAGATCACCGACATCACCGACGCGATGATTGTCGGGCGCCTGTTTGAGCAACTGTTTGAGGCGGGTGTGGTGATTGTCACCACCTCCAACCGCATCCCGGATGATCTCTATAAAAACGGCCTCAACCGCCAGCTTTTTCTGCCTTTTATCGCCCTGATCAAAGAGCAGATGCGGGTCTGGGAAATGGTCAGCCCCACCGACTACCGCCAAAACCGCCTCGCCGGAAATCAGGTCTACTTTGTGCAGGCCGGGTCTGAGGCCCGCGCGCAAATCCGCGCCATTTGGGACGATCTCACCGGCGGTGCCGCCGAGCCGCTGGTGCTCACCGTAAAGGGCCGCGAAGTCACCCTGCCCGCCTACCGCAACGGCATTGGCCGCGCGAGCTTCTTTGATCTCTGCGGCAAGATGCTTGGCCCCGGCGACTATCTTGCGGTGGCCAATGCGGTGAAAGTGCTGATCCTTGAGGACATCCCCACGCTCAGCCGCAACAATTTCAACGAAGCCAAACGTTTCGTGACTCTGATTGACGCGATCTATGAAGCCAAGGTCCGCTTGATCTGCTCCGCCGCCGCCGAGCCGGAAATGCTCTACCTTGAGGGCGAGGGCATCTTTGAGTTTGAACGCACCGCCTCCCGCCTGCGTGAAATGCAGGACGCCGAGTGGGGCAAAGACAGCTAGTCCTGCCCTCACACCAAACCACAAAACAAAAAGCCCCCGAAGGGGCTTTGAGACGTGTCCAAATCTTTGGGAAATGGCAGGGGCACCAGGGCTCGAACCCGGGACCTACGGTTTTGGAGACCGTCGCTCTACCAACTGAGCTATACCCCTAACGTGGGGTGTTTCGTAAGGCACCCTCGCGCCGGTGGCAAGAGGTAAAACGCGCAAAAATCGCAAGACTGGTCAACTTTGAATTGCCCCTGTATGAGAGGTGCGCACTCAAGAGGTTTTGCCCCCATGTCGCTGAAGCAATCGCTCAATCGTTTGCGCAAAAACATCGCCAATAGCCCGCGTGTGAACCGCGCCGTGGAAGGCATGTTTGCCGCCTATGTACGATTCGCCTTCAAGACCTCCCGATTTGAGCGCACCGGCTGTGAAGAACTCGACGCCTGCCTCGCCCGCGGTGAGGCTGTGATCACCACAGTGTGGCACCAACGGCTGATTCTTGGCCCCTATATGGTCAACGCCCCCAAGGGCGCCCGCGTGGTTTCGCTCACCTCCGCCGCCCGTGCCGGACGGCTCGCCGGGCAAATCCTCGTGCGTCTGGGCTGGGAAACCATCCCAATGTCCAGCCACCAACGCCACGTGACCTTGTCCCGTGAAGTGCTCAAACGCCACCGCGAAGGCTGCTCGCTGGGTGTGGTGCCCGACGGCCCCCGCGGCCCTGCCCGCGTCGCCTCCACCGTGCCACTGATTTGGGCACGCTCCACCGGCGCGCGGGTGTTCACGCTGGCCTTCGCGCAAAAACGCGTCCTGCGCCTACCGACCTGGGACAAGCAAATGCTGCCCCTGCCGTTTTCGCGCGGGATCATCACCTGTCAGGAATGGACCGACGCGGTGCCACGCAAACCCACCGAAGACGAAACCGAAGCCCTGCGACTGAGCCTGCAACAATCGCTCGACGAGATCACCGATGCCGCTGATGCGGCACTGGGCAAGCCTTCAGAGAACCCCAACACATCAGCCTAGACTCATCTGGCACTGAGTGACGCCCCCGCATCGCCCCTTTTCGCCCCCTATGCGTACAAAGTGAGCTTTCGCTGCGGCTGTGCCAATGTCTGGTCCCGACTTTCAGGCAAGGTCAAACAGCAGGGAAAAGTCGTTTAAATTCCGCGATTCCATTTGCCGAGAATGAAATCACGCGGGTTGTCTGATCGCGCTTGGCCCACGAAAGACCTTCAAATCGGCTGAGGAACGCACGGCCAAGGCTGCCTGCCAGATGTGACCTGCGTTCACTCCAGTCCAGACACTCACGGCACAGCGTTGATTTGTTTTTGCGTAGTTCAGCTAAATCAATTCCGAGCTCTGTTACAAATGCTTGGCCGGAACGCGTTAGATGGAGGTCATTACCGTCAAAGACTAGATGGCCCTGCATAATCAAGCTGTCGAACATTTGCGTACCCAACTCTCCTGCAAGATGGTTGTAGCAGACGCGTGCCTGTCGCAACGCGGCGTCTTTTGGCCCGGTACGTTTGCGAAGACGGCCCGATCCCGCAGCTAACCCCATCAAGCCTTCCAAAACATGCGCAACGTCGTCATTTGCGAGAGAAAAATACTTGTGTCGACCTTGCTTGCGAGGACGCAACAAACCGCCTCCATCAAGTTTCGACAGATGAGAGCTGGCGGTCTGAATGGTAACGCCTGCCTCTTCTGCCAACTCGCTCACGGTCAAGGCTTTGCCGCCCATGAGCGCGGTCAGCATGTTGGCGCGGGCAGGGTCACCGATCAGCGCGGCGACATGTGCAATATCTGGACCTTCCTTCATAGTTCGACCCTAATCGAAGCATCTACTTATCGCAATTAGGTAGACCGGAAAAAACAAACTGAAAGGATCCTTAAATGTTGACCTGTATCATTCGCTACCAAATTGACCCCACTAAAAAGGCTCAGTTTGAAGAGTATTCCCGCAACTGGGGGCAGGCGATCCCGCGCTGTGGCGCAGATCTGATCGGATATTATGCCCCCCATGAAGGGTCATCCACGCTCGCCTACGGGATCTACAATGTGAAAAGCCTCGCAGACTATGAAGCTTATAGGTCGCGATTGTCAGCAGACCCCATTGGCCGTGAGAACTACAAGTTTGCCCAGAAAGAGAAATTCCTGCTGCGTGAAGACAGAACATTCCTAAAGCTCGCTTCTGCGCCACACAATCCTGGTGTCGAAACGTGATCGCGGTCATTTTTGAAGTCGAACCGGCGGACGGGTGCAAAGGGGGATATCTCGACATCGCGTCCGAGATGCGTCCGATGCTGAATCAGATCGAGGGCTTCATCTCGGTTGAACGCTTCCAGAGCCTGACTGACCCACGCAAAATCTTGTCTCTTTCTTTCTTCGAAGATGAAGCAGCAATTGCTCGCTGGCGCAATTTGAATGAGCATCGCGGGGCGCAGGCAAGGGGGCGGGCCGCTGTGTTTGAGGACTACCGACTCCGCATCGCCAGCGTCATACGTGACTACGGTAAGTTCGACCGCGAGCAGGCTCCGTCCGACAGTCGCAAGGCGCACGCGAAATGAGTGCCCTGACTCGGTCGCTGCCGTTCCCGCATTGCGCATAATTGGCGTGTCTAGGCTCACCTCGCCCCCCACCCCAAAGCAAAAAGGCCGCCCATTGGGCGGCCTTTCCGTAATCTGAACCGAAGTGGCTTTCGGGAACTTTCAAGCGGACTTGAAAGCCCCTGTCGCCTTACGGGCGTTTTGCTTACGCAAAAGCACCCTTACTCAACGATCTTCGACACAACACCGGAACCAACGGTGCGGCCACCTTCGCGGATCGCGAAGCGCAGGCCTTGCTCCATCGCGATTGGGGCGATCAGCTCAACGTTGAATTTCAGGTTGTCACCAGGCATCACCATCTCGGTGCCCGCTGGCAGCTCAACAGTGCCGGTCACGTCAGTGGTCCGGAAGTAGAACTGTGGACGGTAGTTCGCGAAGAATGGCGTGTGACGGCCACCTTCATCCTTGGTCAGGATGTAGGCTTCTGCTTCGAACTTGGTGTGTGGGTTCACGGAACCTGGGGCACAGAGAACCTGACCACGCTCAACCGCTTCACGGTCAACACCACGCAGCAGCGCGCCGATGTTGTCGCCCGCTTCACCGGAGTCCAGCAGCTTGCGGAACATTTCAACACCGGTACAGGTGGTTTTCTGAGTGTCTTTGATGCCAACGATTTCGATTTCGTCGCCAACGTTGATCACGCCACGCTCAACACGGCCGGTCACAACAGTACCGCGGCCAGAGATCGAGAACACGTCTTCGATTGGCATCAGGAACGGCTGGTCAGTCGCACGTGGTGGCTGTGGGATGTACTCGTCAACAGCCGCCATCAGCTCAGCAATTTTCTCTTTGCCGATGTTGTCGTCGCGGTCTTCCAGAGCCGCCAGAGCGGAACCGGCGATCACAGGAATGTCGTCGCCTGGGAATTCGTACTCAGACAGCAGCTCGCGGATTTCCATCTCAACGAGTTCCAGCAGCTCTTCGTCGTCAACCTGGTCCACTTTGTTCATGAAAACAACCATGGCAGGGATGCCAACCTGGCGGCCCAGCAGGATGTGCTCACGGGTCTGTGGCATTGGGCCGTCAGCCGCGTTCACAACCAGGATCGCGCCGTCCATCTGCGCCGCACCGGTGATCATGTTTTTCACGTAGTCAGCGTGGCCTGGGCAGTCAACGTGGGCGTAGTGACGTGCGTCGGTTTCATATTCCACGTGCGCGGTGGAGATGGTGATACCACGTGCTTTTTCTTCAGGCGCGCCGTCGATTTCGTCGTACGCTTTGAAGTCACCAAACTGCTTGGTGATCGCAGCGGTCAGCGTGGTTTTACCGTGGTCAACGTGACCAATGGTGCCGATGTTGCAGTGCGGTTTACTGCGCTCAAACTTTTCCTTAGCCATCTCGGGCGCCTTCTAATTTTGGTGGGGCCACATTGGCCCGTTTTCCTCTACCGCGCGCGACATATGGTGTTACGCGCCAAAAATCAAGCGTGCATTATCCCTGGCTCGCTTGTTGCTCCTGCAGCCGTTGCCGCATTTCCTCGTTCTTGTTGTCTTTCCAACACTTGGCGAGGTCTGCCGCCGCCACATCATCCACCAGACAGGCGCTGTTTTCATGCATCCACTTTTCGATCTGCCGCGCCGCATTGTAGGTCAGGTTGGCCATCTGCTCTTCCGCGGTCATCGAGAAGCCGCTGGAGGCGATCAGCGAGGAGCCCGTGAAGGATTCCAGCACAAAGATTTCCTTGGCCTCTTCGTTGAACTTCGCTCCGGCCCGGTCATCCCAGGCGGTCACGGTGATGATGATCGCAGACTTTGGCTGCAGGATCAGCGGCACGCCCTTCTGGGCCAACGCATAGCCGTTGATGTTCACGCCAAAATGCACCAGCCGCGTGCCATTATAGCGCGACGCGCCCATACGGGCATCGATGGCATTCTTCATGCTGGCAATAAACGCCTCAGTGTCCGCTTCACGCGACAGCGGCCCCTTCTGGATGTCCGGCGCGACCACGATGTTATGGCCCAGCACAAAGTCGCCCAGATCCAGCGGCTCGTCGGTGACCTCTTTGGTGGGCGCCGTACAAGACACCAGCGCGGCCAACGCCGCGATGCATGCAACCAGTCTGAACATGGGCATTATTCTCCGCCACTCTTCCTCAATAAGTTGCCGTTGGCATATCGGATTGCCTGTGTCCGCGCAATCAAAGGCTTTGTGCACTCTGATCCCTCGCCTATTCTGCTCCGTAAGGAGAACCATGATGTCTCATCTCGCACCAGCCCCTGACGCCCCAAAGCGCCCGCTGCCCGTGCATGCCGCCTTGGCCACCGAGCCACTGGGCCTGTTTGGCTCGCTCAAAGCCGCCCGCAGCAATCTGCTCTCGATCCTGCCGGAACTCGCCGTGCGCCAGCCCATGGTTTCCGGCCGCACCGGATTGCGTTGGCACATGGTCATGGACCCGGGCGCGATCCGCCGCATTCTTCTCGAAAAGGTAGACGACTACCCAAAGTCCAAAGCCACCAAGAACATCCTGCGCCCGGCTATTGGCGACAGCCTGTTCATCGCCGAAGGCGCCCATTGGCGGTGGCAACGCCGCGCCGCAGCCCCGGTGTTCACCCATCGCAACATTGCCAATCTCGCCCCAGTCATGGCACAGGCCGCCGAGCGCGCCGCCAGCCGTATCGCGGACCAAGCCCCCCACGCCGTCGATATGATGAGCGAGATGGTGCAGACCACCTTTGACGTGATCAGCGAAGTGACGTTCTCCGGCGACGGCAGCTTTGACAGCTCCAAAGTGCATCAGGCCATCGATGACTACATCGCCGAGGCCGGCAAAATCTCGCTCCTGGATATGCTGGGTGTGCCCGACTGGGTGCCGCGTCCCGGCCGCATGATGTCCGGCAACGCCGTGGGCGACATGAAGCAGGTCGCCGACAGAGCCATTGAAGCCCGAAGGGCGCGCGGGGCCAAAGACACGCCAGACTTACTTGACCTGCTGCTCGCCGGTGTCGATCCGGAAACCAAGAAAACCATGAACACCGCAGAGCTGCGCGACAACCTGCTGACCTTCATTGTGGCAGGCCACGAAACCACCGCGCTCACCCTCGCCTGGGCGCTTTATCTTTGCGCCTTTGACCAAGACGTTCAAGACAAGGCCCGCGCCGAAATTGCCGACATCTGCGATGATGGTGCGATTACCGGCGACCAGGCCATGCAGCTGACCTATGTGCGCCAAATCATCGACGAGACCCTGCGCCTCTACCCACCGGCGGGCATCATCTCCCGCACCGCGCAGACCAATGACATGCTCTGCGCCCGCGAAATCCGACCCGGCGACACCGTCATGATCCCGATCTACACCTTGCAACGCAATCGTCTGCTCTGGGACGATCCCGACGCCTTCAAGCCGGAACGTTTTGCCGACCGCAAAGCCATCGACCGCTACGCCTACCTGCCTTTCGGCGACGGACCCCGCATCTGCATCGGCGCCAGCTTTGCCATTCAGGAAGCGGTGATTGTGCTTGCCACTCTCCTAAAACGCTTCCGCTTTGATCTGGTTGAGGGCAAACCGCCCAAGCCAGTGATGATCCTCACTCTGCGCCCCGAAGGGGGCGTTTGGCTGCAAGCGTCTCCACTCGACTGAACACACACCCCTTGCCGGATCACCATCCCTTACCGCACACTCATTGGTAAGGGAGGCCCATGTCATGACATCCGAGACCACCAAGCCCAGCGCGCCGGAAAAGCTGCCCCCACGGCCACAGCTCATCCCCGGCACCAACAAACTGTCGGCGCAAGACGTCACTGACGCGCTCAAATCCGGGTTTGACGACTTCCTCGCCCATCCGGTGATGAGCGGCTTTTTCGGCCTGTTTTATGCCGCCTTCGGCATCCTCTTTGTCTGGTGTCTGGCGTGGCTTGGCAAAATCTGGATGATCATCCCGGCCTCGGTTGGCTTCCCTCTGGTCGCACCCTTTGCCGCCGCAGGCCTCTATGAAATGTCACGCCGCCGCCAAACAGGGCAAAGTTTCACCTGGTCCGACATCTTCACCGTCATGGCCCGCCAGCGCAAACGCGAGATGGGCTGGATGGCCTTTGTCACGCTCTTCATTTTCTGGGTCTGGGTCTACCAAGTCCGCCTCTGGCTCGCGATCATCCTACAAGACGCGTCTTTCTCTGACTTCGCTGGCTTTCTGAACGTGGTCTTCCTCACGCCTGAAGGCTGGACCTTCCTCGCCATCGGCACCTGCGCCGGCGCCCTGCTCTCCGCCGCGCTGTTTTCGGTGACCGTAATCGCCATGCCGATGCTGTTGGATCGCGAAACCGATTTTGTGACCGCTATGCTGACCTCTGTGCATGTGGTCAAAGAGAACCCCGTGGTCATGCTGACATGGGCCGCAATCATCTCCGCCACCATGCTGCTGTCGCTGGTCCCTGCATTCTTGGGGTTAATCTTCACATTGCCAATTCTGGGCCACACCACCTGGCATCTATACCAACGGGCGGTGGAGTCACAATAACCTTGAAGCCACGCAAATTCCGTTCCGACAGCACATTGTATCCATAGGAAAGAACTGCATACATACAGAAAACCATCCATAGATATGGAGCACTCAAGTGACACCCCCAAGCGTGGACAACATCATGAGAGAAGGCGGTCGGTCGCTGCGTGGCCCCCTTCGATGGGGCAATTTGACTGCCTTATATGCCTTTCTTGCTGGATGCATCGGCTTCCTTGTGAACCAGTTTGGCTACAATTTTCTGCTCCATGCTGACTACACCGACAGCACCCTTTCGAATGTGGTTCTCACAGGAGCTGGCGCGGTGGGTCTGTTCGGTGCGTCTTTCGTTGTCTTCTTTGATCGCAGGGCGCACAATGGACGTTTTTCTTGGCACCCCAAAATGCTTGTCCTGACCGTGGGCATATTCCTTATGTACAGCTTAGGCACCAGGGAACTTTTGCACTCTGGCCTGCTGGCGTCGGCCGCAATTAATGGCAGCACTGTTTCACACGAGCATATTGTGACTGGAAAAATCCGAAGCCAAAAAACGTGCAAGAGAGGACTGACATTTGACGATCTCCCCGCGTTCTGGAACCGTCTTTGCGGTGTCTCTGAAGATCAGTGGAATGCAATTGAGGTCGGCCAAAAACTCATCGTGACAGGCACCGGAAATCAGTTCGGAACCATTCCCAAAACCTTCCGTTACGCCAACTGAAGACCACATAAGGCTTGTATGCCCCTCAAGCACACTTATGCCCCTCAAGCACACTGCCAGGCACTCAACCCAAACGCGCAGAATCGCTACAATTCGTAGCCGCACCGACCGTTGCGCCCGTCGCTTTTCATCAAAAACGCGCACCTCCGCAAAACAGTCGTGATACCGACACAATACCGACGTGACATTTCAATGAAAAACGGAGGCGCAACGGCCCCCGAAATTTATTTGTCGAACTTGTAGTCTTTGGGGAAGCCATAGGGCGCTTTCTTGCCCACCCCGGCCCGTTTCCCAAGCCAATCTGACAGGTCTGGCTCGTGCCGCGTTTTGCCACTGCCGCCCATCGACCAGGTCAGACCATTTTCCCATTCAAAGGTGGTGATATCGGACAGCCCGCCGTCCAGCTCCAGCGTACCCTGACGCCCGCGCGCCATGTTATACTTCTGAATTCGCACACCTTTTCCGCGCCCAAGCTCTGGCATCTCGGAAATCGGGAACACCAAGAAACGGCCGTTTTTGGACACCACAGCCACATGATCACCCGACACAGGCTTACAGATCATCGCGCGAATGTCGTCTTTCACGTTTAGCACCTGTTTGCCCGTCCGCGTCTGCGCAATCACGTCTTTTTCCGGCACCACAAACCCGTCACCCGCGCTGCTGGCCACCAGCAGCTTGCGATCCGGCTTATGCACAAAAATGTCAATGATTTCAGCCTCATTCGGCAGATCCACCATCAGCCGCACAGGTTCCCCCATGCCACGCCCGCCCGGCAAATTCGCCGCGCTCAGCGTGTAGAACCGCCCATTGGAGCCAAACATCAAAAGCCGGTCCGTCGTCTCCGCATGGAAGATGAATCGCGGCCCGTCACCATCCTTGAACTTCAGCTCCCGCTTCAGATCAATGTGGCCAGACATGGCGCGAATCCAGCCCATCTGAGAGCAGACAATCGTCACCGGCTCACGGTCGATCATCGCCTCAATCGGCACCTCTTCAACTTCCGCCGCCTCGGCAAACACCGTGCGCCGCGCACCAGCTTCATAGCCCTTGCCGAAGGTCTTCTTCGCTTCTTTCAGCTGCTCGGAAATCCGCTCCCACTGCAGGTCGTCGCTGCCCAAAAGCGCAACGATTCCAGCGCGTTCTTCCTGAAGCGCATCCCGCTCCCGGATCAACTCCAGCTCTTCAAGACGCCGCAAGCTGCGCAGGCGCATGTTGAGGATCGCCTCGGATTGCACCTCGGTCAGCTGGGTGGCACCAGAGCCCGGCAACGGAGATTTGTAGTCCTTTTCATCCAGCGCGCGTGGGTGGTCCTGATCCCAGTCCTCCGCCATCAACGCCTGCTTCGGCGCATCGTCATAGCGGATGATGTCGATCACTCGGTCCAGGTTGAGGAAGGCGATGATGAAGCCTTCCAAGACCTCCAGACGGTGGTCAATCTTCTCCATCCGGTGCTTGGACCGGCGAATGAGAACCTCGCGACGGAAGTCCAAAAACGCCCGCAGAACCTCTTTCATGGAGCAAACTTTTGGCGTCACCCCATCAATCAAGACGTTCATATTCAAAGAGAATCGAATCTCTAGATCACTGCTGCGATAAAGCATGTTCATGAGCACATCCGGCTCAACATTCTTGCTCTTCGGCTCCAGGATCACGCGAATGTCATCGGCCGATTCATCGCGCACATCCGCAAGAATAGGCACCTTCTTGGTCTGGATCAGCTCCGCCAGCTTTTCGATCAGCTTGGACTTCTGAACCTGATACGGGATCTCAGTGACCACAATCTGCCACTGCCCGCGCCCAAGGTCTTCTTTCTCCCACTTACAGCGCAGCCGGAAAGAGCCACGCCCCGTGCGGTAGGCCTGCGCAATGCTTTCAGGCGGCTCAACAATCACGCCCCCGGTCGGGAAGTCCGGCCCCGGCACGTAGTTCAGCAACGTGTCATCGCGCACATCCGGCGTCTTGATCATGTGCAAGCAGGCGTCGCACAGCTCGCTGATGTTATGCGGCGGAATATTGGTCGCCATACCCACCGCAATCCCGGAGGCACCGTTTGCCAGAAGGTTCGGGAAGGTCGCCGGCAGAACCACCGGCTCGCTCAGCGTGCCGTCATAATTCTCTCTGAAATCAACAGCATCCTCATTGAGGCCTTCCAGCAAGGCTTCCGCCACAGAGGTCATCCGCGCCTCTGTGTATCGGCTCGCCGCCGGGTTATCCCCGTCGATGTTGCCGAAGTTACCCTGCCCGTCGACCAACGGATAGCGCACGTTGAAGTCCTGCGCCAAACGCGCCATCGCGTCATAAATCGCCGCATCGCCGTGCGGGTGATAGTTGCCCATCACGTCGCCGGAAATCTTCGCCGATTTCCGGAAGCCGCCCGTCGCGCTAAGCTTTAGTTCACGCATCGCATACAGAATACGGCGGTGAACGGGTTTTAGCCCGTCCCGCGCGTCCGGCAGCGCCCGGTGCATAATCGTACTCAGCGCATAGGTCAGGTAGCGATCGCCAATCGCCCGCCGCAGCGGCTCAGTCACATTCTGTGTAGGGAGTTCGTCGTCATCGATCAGGTCAGTCATACCCCGCTGATAGCTTTTGCCGATGCGCCGGTAAAGCAGATGCGAGGGAACACTCGCGAATTTTTCCCCGACGTGTTATGATGTGTGCAGTGTAAACCTTTGTTTGATCCTGTAATGCGACAGTGTTGTGAGTACGGGTGATTCTCTCGGGGGTTGATTAAGTGAACAAGTTTGTAATTATCAGTTTTGCATTTCTAGGCTTTGTATTTTGGGAGCTCAGCGGCGGGTCAGATTTCGAACCCAAAACGCGGGTTCAAACGGCCGACAAGAAGGCTCCACAGCAAGTTGAAGACGCGCCGGTTGTGGCGCGGGCGGCTTTGTCTGTGCCGATCATCAAGGCGTCTGCCACGCCTGCAGATACACAAAGCGCTGCCACGCCTGTCTTGTTGTCTGCAGAAGCAACCAATTTGCATGAAGCCGACACAACGCAACCGGCGCAACCGGTTGTCGTGGCTTCGCTTGTTACGGGACTTGAGTCTTTTGCCACACCGGGCGCGCCAGTGCTTGTGAAACCGACCGTGACCGACGCCGACGTGCAGGACACGCTGGCCTTGGCTCTGGAATCGCAAAGCGCACCCGACCTACGCCGCGTACGTGGTTCTCGCGTTAACATGCGCGGCGGTCCAGGCACATCTTACAACGTGCTCATGGTCCTACCGCGTGATCGCGAAGTGGAAGTCTTGCGCGAGAATGGCTCCGGCTGGGTCAAGCTCAAGGATAGCGAAACAGGTCGAATCGGCTGGATGGCCAGTAAAATGCTGGTGGCATCGAACTGAACTGCTCCCTAAGTTGCAAAAAACTCATTTTGCGACGGGGCGTCGATGTCACAGAAATCCATTTTAATCACCGGCTGCTCGTCCGGAATCGGCCTGGCAGCAGCACATAGCCTGCGCGCCCGTGGTTGGCGCGTGTTTGCTTCGTGCCGCAACCCCGACGACTGCAAACACTTGGTTTCGGAAGGCTTTGACAGCCCCCGCATTGAATTGCGCGATGCTGAAAGCATCCACGCTGGCCTACAAGAGGTTTTGGCGTCCACAGGGGGCACGCTGGATGCCCTCTTCAACAACGGTGCCCGCGGCATGCCCGGCGCAGTCGAAGACCTCCCTGCCGATGGCCTGCGCGACCTCATGGAAAGCAATGTCATCGGCTGGCATGACCTCACGCGCCAAGTGATCCCCGTCATGCGGGCGCAGGGCCATGGCCGGATTGTTCAAAACTCTTCGGTCCTAGGCTACGTCTCGATGCGGTATCGCGGCGCCTACGTGGCGAGCAAACATGCCATCGAGGGCCTCACTGACAGCCTGCGCATCGAGCTGCGCGACACACCCATCCACGTCAGCCTGATTGAGCCCGGCCCGATAACCTCTGACATGCGCAAGAACAATGCGGCGCAGTTCTTTGAGTGGATCGATTGGGAAAACTCCGCCTTTGCGGAGGACTACAGACACGGGCTGGTCAAACGGTTCACCGAGAAGCAGGAAGGCCTGGACCCGTTTGAGCTCCCCGCAGAGGCCGTGTGCAAGAAACTGATCCACGCGGTGGAGGCTAATCGCCCGCGTGCGCGATACCGCGTTACTACCCCCGCCCACATCATGAATGTGTTTCGACGCGCCCTGCCAACGTCCTTCCTTGATTGGGTGATCGCCAGGGCTTGATGCGACGTAGTGTCAGAGGTGGTTCAGTTTTGGGCAATGACCCGCTACACCAGTGCCACCGCTGAACATGGAGACCCCTATGGCAAACGATCCCCTCTTCTGGCTTATCGCAGTCACCTGCCTGGCCGTGCTGTTCATCCTTCTGGTTGGCATCGGAGGATTTGCCAAAGGTGGCGAGTTTAACAAAAAATATGCCAACAAAATCATGCGCCTACGTCTACTCGCGCAGTTCATTGCGGTCATTCTGATCGTTGGTTTTGTCTGGCTACGCAGCGGAGGCTGAGCACATGGTTGTTCTCAACAAAATCTACACGCGCACCGGAGATAAAGGCACCACAGCCTTGGGCAATGGCGACAGAGTCGCCAAACATGACGCACGCGTGGCCGCCTATGGCACCACCGACGAGCTCAACGCTTTCCTCGGTGTCGCTCGTCTGCATGCCGAAGGTGACATGGACGCGGCGCTCGCTCGCATTCAGAACGACCTGTTTGATTTGGGCGCAGATCTGTGCCGCCCCGACATGGCCAAAGATGCCGAGGCCGAGTACCCGCCGCTGCGGGTGGTTGCCAGTCAGGTCTCCCGTCTTGAAAGCGAAATTGACGACATGAATGCCCAACTGGAGCCTTTGCGCAGCTTCATCCTGCCCGGCGGCTCTGCACTGGCTGCCCAGCTGCATGTGTGCCGCACGGTTGCCCGACGTGCAGAACGGTTGTCCGTAGATCTGGCGCAATCTGAGGACATCAATGCTGATGCGGTGACCTATCTCAATCGCCTCAGCGACTGGTTCTTTGTGGCAGCGCGCATCGCCAACCATGAAGGCCGTGCCGACGTGCTTTGGGTTCCTGGCGCGAATCGCTAGATGGTTGAGTGAGGCCGTTAGCGCCAACAAGGTAGTTGACGCAAATTCCCCTTACGTAACTTTTCTGCGCCGCGGAAACATTCTTGCAAAAAACGTGGCGTGAAAACGCTGATACGCGACGTCGTTGCGCCTAAACGTGACGATTTTGCTCTGTTTCGCCAGCGTTGCACACTATATCAACGCGGTGAGAGCATTCCGATGAGCTGCCTTTAGGCGGCTTTGACAAACTTTGAGGAGTCCTACGCCCATGAAGGTACTAGTACCTGTCAAGCGCGTGATTGACTACAACGTGAAGGTCCGCGTGAAAGCGGATGGCACAGGTGTCGATCTCGCCAACGTGAAAATGTCCATGAACCCGTTTGATGAGATCGCCGTTGAAGAGGCCATCCGTCTGAAGGAAGCGGGCAAAGCGGACGAAATCGTCGCAGTTTCCATCGGTGTGAAGCAAGCTCAGGAAACCCTGCGCACCGCTCTTGCCATGGGTGCCGACCGCGCCATTCTGGTTGTTGCTGCTGACAGCGTTGACCAGGACATCGAGCCACTGGCCGTTGCCAAAATCCTCGCCAAAGTGGTTGAGGAAGAGCAGCCAGGTGTTGTGCTCTGTGGCAAGCAAGCGATCGACAACGACATGAACGCCACCGGCCAGATGTTGTCTGCGCTGCTGGGTTGGTCCCAGGCGACCTTTGCTTCCGAAGTCGACATCGACGGCGACAAGGCTGTTGTAACCCGCGAAGTGGATGGCGGTCTGCAGACCATCAAGGTCAACACACCAACCATCATCACCGTGGACCTGCGTTTGAACGAGCCGCGTTATGCGTCCCTGCCAAACATCATGAAGGCGAAGAAAAAGCCGCTGGATGAGAAAACCGCTGCCGACTACGGCGTGGATGTCACTCCGCGTCTGGAAGTTGTGAAGACTTCTGAGCCATCTGAGCGTGCCGCCGGCATCATCGTAGGCTCCGTCGACGAGCTGGTTGAGAAACTCAAAGAAGCGGGGGCTGTGTAATGGCTGTTCTTCTTCTCGCAGAAGTCAACAACGGCGAACTGGCGTTGGACGCCACCGCCAAAGCTGTCACCGCTGCCAAAGCACTGGGTGATGTAACCGTTCTGGCTGCTGGTGCCTCTGCTGCCGCAGCTGGCGAAGCCGCTGCCAAGATCGACGGTGTTGCCAAGGTTTTGGTTGCCGAAGACGCATCTCTGGGCCACCGCCTGGCGGAACCAACAGCTGCGCTAATCGTTTCCCTCGCGGGTGACTACAGCCACATCGTGGCCCCAGCGACCACCGACGCCAAGAACGTGATGCCACGCGTGGCCGCGCTTCTGGACGTGATGGTGCTGTCGGACGTGACCGCAGTGGTTGACGCAGACACTTTCGAGCGTCCGATCTACGCCGGTAACGCGATCCAGACCGTGAAGTCTAACGACTCCACCAAAGTCATCACCTTCCGGACGTCGACCTTCGACGCGGCAGGCGAAGGCGGTTCCGCTTCTGTGGAAACCGTTGGCGCAGCCGACAATCCAGGCCTGTCCGAATGGGTTGAAGACAAAGTGGCCGAAAGCGATCGTCCAGAACTGACCTCCGCAGGTGTGGTTGTCTCCGGCGGCCGTGGCGTTGGTTCTGAAGAAGACTTCAAAATCCTCGAAGCCCTGGCTGACAAGCTGGGCGCAGCTGTTGGTGCATCCCGTGCCGCGGTTGACTCCGGCTACGCACCAAACGACTGGCAGGTTGGCCAGACCGGTAAGGTGGTTGCACCAGAGCTTTACATCGCAGCGGGTATCTCCGGCGCAATCCAGCACCTGGCCGGCATGAAAGACTCCAAGATCATCGTTGCGATCAACAAAGACGAAGAAGCGCCTATCTTCCAGGTTGCTGACTTTGGTCTGGTTGCCGATCTGTTTGAAGCAGTGCCAGCGCTGACAGAGAAACTCGGCTAAACTCCGGCCACTCACAAGACATGAAGGCCCGCCTTTTCAGGCGGGCCTTTTTCATTGGGCGTGTGGCGTGGTCTTAGGTCAGCTTCGCCAGCGGCTTTTGCAACGCGTCAGCCGCCTCCTGATGGGCTGAAACACCCAGCATCCGTTGCGCCGCGACACGTTCCATATCTGTGCATTGCATACCTGTGATGCCCTGCGCTTGCGCGTCCTCGCTCACCACCACTTCGACAATGTCATCCACCATAGGGCGCAGTTCTTCGATCATCAGCCGGTCTACAAACAAGGGGTCTGGTCCCAAACCGCTTGTCCCCATGGCCGTTTCCGGCGCATGGTCCGCCACCCAGAGCAGGACAATCTTGCCGCCAATCGTGTTCAGCAACAACTTCATACGTGCGCTCCACGCCATGCGCAGTTCGTCCCGCACCATGGCGTAACGGTCCGGCGCCCGCGCGCACAGTGTACCCAGCATATGTCGGGTAAAATGGAACTCGCTAAAGTCGATCTCGTTGAACACCATCTGCATCATGTTGGAAGCGCCAATAAAGCGGTCGTTCCGACGCGGGTGCACCTTGTAATACCGGTTGGACATATTCTGCGCGCCCATGACCTGAACAACGGTCACTTCGGATTGCTGCGCAATATGCAACACCGACGGCTCCGCAAGAAACGCGTCGATACCCGCATTCACATACCCAAAGTTCACACAATTGATCGGCAGCGCCTCATCCAGCAGACTGACAAACGGCTGCGGTACAAACTTGCCGTAGGTTTCCGTACCCCCAAGAAACGCAACAAAGGGCTCGTCGAGCGCCTTCTGAGGACCACGAAACAATAATCGCGATTCCCCGTATTGGCACGGCTCATAATTGAGCTCGGTGCCAGACATCTTTTCGTAAGACATTTTCTCACCACTAATTTTCTCACCCAGTAGAGAGAATCGCCGAAAGCCCTTGCGAAAAAGCTAATGCGCGATTTTGTGGCAAGTTTTAAAGGCCTTATCCACTTGCAGCTACTACGTGCGCGGGCCTATGGTCAGCCAGGGATTTTGAGAGGATTTCACTTATGGACATCAAGTCGATTGGCGTCGTTGGAGCAGGCCAGATGGGCAACGGTATCGCGCATGTAATGGCGCTGGCCGGATATGATGTTCTTCTGAATGATATCAACCAGAACGCGCTGGAAGCAGCCGTTGGGCGCATCGACAAAAACCTCGAACGGCAGGTGAGCCGCGAGATGATTTCCGCCGAAGAAAAAGCCGCCGCAATGGGGCGGATAGAGACCACATTGGAGCTGCCAGCACTTGGCGGAACCGACTTGGTAATCGAAGCGGCCACAGAGCGTGAAGAGATCAAGCATCAAATTTTTGATACTTTGAAGCCCCACCTTGGCCCCGATACCCTCCTCACGTCAAACACATCATCAATTTCCATCACGCGACTCGCGTCTCGTACGGATCGTCCGGAACGCTTCATGGGTTTCCACTTCATGAACCCGGTGCCGATGATGAAACTGGTCGAGCTGATCCGCGGCATCGCCACCGACGAAGACACCTACCAGACGTGTCTGGGCATCGTGGAGCGCCTCGGCAAGACCGCCGCCAGCGCCGAGGACTTCCCGGCCTTTATCGTGAACCGCATCCTGATTCCAATGATCAACGAAGCCTGCTACACGCTCTATGAAGGCGTTGGCAATGTGGCTTCCATCGACAACGCAATGAAGCTGGGCGCGAACCACCCGATGGGCCCTTTGGAGCTGGCCGACTTTATTGGCTTGGACACCTGCTTGGCGATTATGAATGTGCTGCACGACGGCCTGGCGGACACCAAGTACCGCCCATGTCCTCTGCTTACCAAATATGTCGAAGCGGGATGGCTTGGCCGCAAAACCAAACGCGGTTTTTATGACTACAGAGGCGACGTACCGGTGCCAACGCGCTAACACAAAACCAAAAGCAAAAACGCGAGGTTCCGACCTCGCGTTTTTTTGTTTTGAGCCATCTAAAGAGAAATCAGGCGTTCTTTCCGAGGTCCAGCGTGTGCTGGCGCAACCACGCCATAAATCCACGTGGATCAGATTGGAGCTGCTCCATTTGCTCATCTGTCAGCGGCGCACCAACGACAGGTGCCTGCGGCTTGTCGCAGGATCGAACAATCTCGTGTAGCAGCAACCCCTGCCGCAGAATTGGCGATAGTTTGTTTGCGATCTGATAGGCACGGCTGTTTTGACCAGGGTAGAAAATCGGAACCACGCGTGCGCCAGAACGGCGGATCATCTGCGCAGTGAAGACGTTCCACTCTTGTTCAATGGCCGGTCCAAACCAGGTGTCCGAGCTCATGACAACACCCGAGGGGAACAGTGCAACGACGCCCCCGTCTTTCAAGTGCGCCATCGCCTTGCCGCGCATTTCAACCATTTTGCGCTGCGCGTCGGGGTCGTGCGGAAAAGGCACTGGGATCATGAAGCTGGACGCGGCTTCATCAAGCCCGGTCAGCACGGAGCGCGTCAAAATACGATAATCTTGGCGTACACGGCCGATCAAATCCGCAAAAATCATGCCGTCCACCATCCCGTGCGGGTGATTGGCCACAACCACGACAGGACCTTCTGACGGAATGTTCTGGAGTTGCTCGAGCGGCGTTTGCAGCTCAATACCCATCACATTGAGCGCGCCACGCCAGAACTTCTGGCCGCGGTATTTCTCATTGTCGCGTTCAAACTTGTTGACCATGCGCAAGATTTTTAACTTGCCAGTCATCCACTCGATTGCGCGAATTGCAAACGAGGTCCAGCGGTCATCAAAGGAATTGGCATAGGTCAACGTGCGGCGATCATAGACCTGACCTTCCGTCTCTGATGCAGGCTTTGCGACCTGCGCCTCTGGCACCGTATCTACCAAATTCGTCTTCCTACGCCGTGGCCCTTGTCAGAATCCTTCACCGAACTTGTCTGCGACAAGCGCCTCAATGGCATCGGCCAAGGCCTGTGCATCCGGCCCGCTGGTTTCCACTGCAATGCTGGTACCCTTGGAGGCCGCCAACATCAGCAACCCCATAATACTGTCACCACCCGCACTCAAGCCATCCTTTGACACTTCTGCCGAAGCGTCAAAGCCTTCGACAACCTCAACAAGCTTTGCGGATGCGCGTGCATGCAGACCTTTTTCATTCACGATTTGCATCGTGCGTTGGATGACATCACTCATCTGCTTACCCTGTTTGAATATTTTGGCTATCGATATATTTGCGGCCAGCTTCCAGCGCCGCTCTGACCGCATCCGCTACGTCCAAGTGGCGGCTTTTGGCCAGTTTAATCAACATCGGCAAATTTGCACCATAAAGGATGCGCCGATTGGCTGGGGCACAGGCACGCAAGCTCAGATTGGACGGCGAGCCACCAAACATGTCTGTAACCACCACAACGCCGTCCCCGTGGTCCACGGCATCGGCCGCGGCACAGATTTCACGCTGTTTCTGGCTGCGATCATGATCGGGCTCAATAGTAATCGCGCTGACGCCGTTCTGGGCGCCAACGACATGTTCCATGGCGGCCAAATATTCATTGGCCAAACCACCATGTGCCACGATCACGATACCGATCAAGCTATCTATTCCCCATCTTCTGCGATCTGCGGACGCGCGCTTAGCACTGCGTACCGATTGAGTTCGCGATGTCTTATAGACACCCGCCAGCCCCTATTTGCAAGGGATTCGGCAATTGTCTCGGTCATGAATACGGAGCGGTGTTTGCCACCAGTACACCCAAAGGCGACGTGAAGATGACTGCGCCCCTCGCGAACATAGCCAGGCAACGCGTGCTCCATCATATCCTTCAGGTTGGAAACAAATGGAGCGTAGCCCGGATCGGTCGCTATGTATTCGCCAACGGGCTCATCACCACCATCCATGACGCGAAGTTCGGCTTGCCAATGCGGATTGTGCAAAAATCGGCAATCAAAGACCAAATCTGCCCCCTGGGGAATGCCACGTTTGTAGCTGAAAGACTGAAGCGTCAGACCAATCGCCTGATCATCTTGTGGCGCAAACCTGCTTTGCACAGCATGGCGCAGTTCATGTGGTGTGAGCTCCGAAGTCTCAATCAACACGGTGGCCCTGCCCCGCACCTCTTGCAGCAACGACAGCTCAGTCTCAATTCCCGCGTTGGGATCTTCCTGCCGATCCAGAGGATGGCTACGCCGGGTCTCATTATAGCGACGGCGCAAGACTTCCGCGCGGCAATCCAGGTACAACAACTCCGGCGCCACATTGGGCAACTCATCCACCAGTTCCAACGCGTCCAGAATGGCCGCCGGAGAAAAGTCCCGATTGCGGACATCCAGGCTCAGCGCCATAGGCCGCTTGAGCGGTTGACCGGACAAAAGTCTCGGCAGCAACCCCAACGGGAGATTGTCAATGGTTTCAAACCCTGCATCCTCTAGTGCTTTGATTGCCGTAGAGCGCCCGGCACCTGATGGACCAGTGAGCAGCACCAAAGGTACTGTGTCCTGCGTGATGTCAGAGATCATTCAGGCGTTCCTTCCATGACGCAACAGCTGCAATACGGCAGCGGCAAAATAAGGGGCATCTACCCCCAAAAGCATGGGAAGTTCCTGCCCCAACACTTGAACTTGCCTTGGATGCGGCAACCTCTGGTCTTCCGTTTGGTCCAAATCGATCACCAAGTGCAATGGAATATCCTGCACAGGATTAGCGCGCAAAATTCCCACTGACCGCGCCTCGATCAATCCGCGAGTGGTATCTGGTGCTGACGCCAGAAGTCGCCCTTCAGAGAGACGAACAACGGTTTGGTCATCCGACACAAGCTCCGCACCATACGCCATGAGCTGCAGCGCCAGGCTCGATTTTCCACGACCCGCAGCCCCCCTTATCAGAACTGCACGCCCGTCATCGGCCACGCAGGACGCATGCAACAGGGTTTCTTCAACGGCGATGTCCGACTGTGCAGAGAATAGATCGTCCGCCTGCGTCATGGCTTACACCGGCAACCCCACAACGAAACGTGCGCCAAGAGGCTCCGAGGTCACATCCGCATCGGTTGGCCGGATGTTCTCCGCCCAAATGACGCCGCCGTGCGCCTCCACAATTTGCTTAGAGATGGCCAGCCCCAAACCGGAGTTATTTCCAAACTGGGATTCAGGCCGATGTGAATAGAACCGGTTGAAGATTTTGTTCAGTGCCTGCTCTGGAATACCTGGGCCAGTATCTTCCACAACCACCAACACACGGTTTTCGCGCTTGCGGGCCCACACACGGATTGCGTCCCCGTCCTCACAAAAACTGATCGCGTTGGTGATCAGATTCACAAAGACCTGCGCAAGACGCGCCTCCAAGCCGGTGATGTCAATCGGCGCATCAGGCAAGTCCGTGATGAAGTCGATACCTTTTCCTTTGGCATCTTCGCCCAAATACTGCGTCAGATTGCCAACCATCCCAAGCAGGTCGAAGGTCTCTTCTTCTTCCTTGACCAGTTCGCTGTCCAAGCGCGATGCATTGGAAATATCGCTCACCAACCGATCCAAGCGGCGTACATCATGCTCGATCACATTGAGCAGCTTTTCCCGGTGTTCTTCCTTTTTGACCATACGGAGCGAGCCAACCGCAGACCGCAAAGACGCCAATGGGTTTTTAATTTCATGGGCAACGTCAGCAGCGAACTGTTCGTTACTGTCTATCCGTTCATAAAGGGCTGAAACCATGCCGCGCAAAGCTCCAGACAAACGTCCGATTTCATCTGGTCTTGCCGTTAAATCCGGAATGCGCACACGGCCCGGATTCACTTTGCGGCTATCGCTGTCTCTGCCCAGCTCTGCCGCAGCTGCCAGATCAGAGAGCGGGTTTGAAATGGTGGACGCCAACACCATGGACAAGCCCACAGACACCACTGTGGCGATCAGGAACATCTGCAAGACGCGTTCCCGCTCGGAACTCACCATGCGATCAAGCTCACCGGAGGCACTTGTCAACACCACTGCGCCAACGACACTGTCGTTTTGCTCAATGGGGACAGCCATCGCGAATACATGTCCACCATCAGCCGCGACAAGCGTCTCGAAGGTTTCCTTGCCGGCCACGGCAGCCTGAGCCATCGTTTGAAGCTGACTATTCAATTGGTCCGCCGAAGCTTCCGCAGCACCGTCCTTGCCAGAGATCGAACTCCAAATCTTATTGAGCGCAGATGTGAGCGGCGCGCCTTCTGGGCGCTCTGCCAAAACCTCGGCCGCCTCCGCAGACGCTTTGCCTTCTTTTGAACCAGCCGTTTTTCCCGCCGCGTCATAGACATGCACGGTTGTGCCAACTTGCAGCGGCAGCTTTTCAAGCGTTGAACCAACATCAACACCGTCATTTGTGGCGAGGTTGACAGGCGCGCCTGACGGCAACTGGGCCTCGAAAGCTCCAGCAATCAGCCTAGCCTCGGTCACAAGCCCAGTGGCGCGCTGCACCGCGAAGCTGTCACGGGCGCTGTTGAGAAATAGAATACCTGCGACCAACACCAAGAGTGCGATCATATTAAAGGTAATAATTTTGCGTGTCAGCGGGGACTTCCCCAGAGGTAAAAGCCGGCGACGTTCGCGCCGGCCTTGCAACTCATCTTCGACGTTGGCTTCAGGGGCGACCCAATCATCGCCCAAAACAACGTCCCCGTCCCGCCCTTGGGCCATGTCTTGCACGTTGGTCCTTCCGGCCTTGTGTCGTTACTCTTCGTTGTACCTATAACCGATGCCGTACAGCGTCTCAATTGCGGAGAAGTCACGATCTACGGTCCGCATTTTCTTGCGAAGACGTTTGATGTGGCTGTCGATCGTGCGGTCGTCAACATAGACTTGATCATCATATGCGACGTCCATCAATTGGTCGCGGCTTTTCACAAAACCGGGTCGTTGCGCAAGCGCCTGCAACAAAAGGAATTCAGTCACGGTTAGCGTGACATCCTGCCCCTTCCAACTCACCGAGTGGCGCAGCGGATCCATGGTCAATTCACCACGTTCCATGATTTTTGTGTCTTCGGTTTCGCCAACAATATCGCCATCGACGGCTTCTTGGCGGCGCAACAGCGCGCGAATGCGCTCCACTAGCAAACGCTGGCTAAACGGCTTTTTGACGTAGTCATCTGCGCCCATGCGCAATCCCAGCACCTCATCGATCTCATCGTCTTTGGAGGTCAGGAAGATCACCGGCATACTGGTCTTCTGACGCAGACGCTGTAACAGATCCATACCATCCATGCGCGGCATCTTGATATCCAGAACAGCCATATCCGGGAGTTTTTTGCTAAATGCATCCAGCGCCTGCTGGCCGTCATTATATGTCTCGACTTCAAACCCCTCCGCCTCAAGGGTGATAGAAACCGACGTCAGGATATTCCTGTCGTCATCCACAAGGGCAATTTTCGACATGGGATCGGTCCTTATTACTGCTCTTATTATGTCTGTTTTTTGCGGCATTATGCGCAATTCAGACTGGGGCAATCAACGTAAAAGTGCGATTCGGGTAACAAACCGGACTTATTTGGCCAGAAATTCCTTGAGCAATGGCTAAATTGTCTCACTTTTGGCGACAATCGCAGCACGCCCTTTCCTATCGGAACACTTGATTGCGCTAACCTGCATTTGGTTGCGCTAACTGCGCCAAACCGTCCTGTTCTTATCAATAATTGGCATGTTATGAGGCCCATGTCGCACTTCGGGGTGTTTTGACGCGCAAGAATATTTCGCCCCGAGGACTTTCAAGGACCGCCGCAACAGGACACGCGGCTACAGGAGTAAGATAATGACATTTGGACGGGTAAACCCGCAATTCCGCCTGCAAGATCAAGGGATCGAAGGTCTGGGAAATGTCTATTACAACTTTATTGAGCCTGCCCTCATCGAGTCCGCGCTGAAGCGCGGAGAGGGCACTCTGGGCAACGGCGGCACCTTTTTAGTGAGCACCGGCGAATTCACCGGCCGGTCTCCTAAAGACAAGTTCACCGTCCGTACCCCGATGACTGAGGACACCATTTGGTGGGAAAATAACGCCCCGATGGAGTCCGACGCCTTTGATCGCCTGCATGCCGATATGTTGGAGCACATGAAAGGCCGCGACTACTTTGTACAGGACCTGACCGCAGGTGCAGATCCGACGCACGCCATCAATGTTCGTGTTGTGAACGAACTGGCGTGGCACAACCTCTTTATTCGTCACCTGCTGCGCCGCCCGGATCGTAACGCACTGGACAGCTTCGTGGCGGATTACACCATTATCAACTGCCCAAGCTTCAAGGCAGATCCTGCGAAGCACGGATGCCGGACCGAAACTGTGATTGCTGTGAACATCGAGAAAAAGATGATCCTGATCGGCAACACTGAGTACGCCGGCGAAAATAAGAAGTCTGTCTTTGGCCTGCTGAACTACTTGCTGCCGGAAAAAGGCATCATGCCGATGCACTGCTCCGCCAACCACGCTAAGGACAACCCTGTCGACAGCGCTGTGTTCTTCGGCTTGTCCGGCACCGGCAAAACCACGCTGTCCGCTGACCCGAACCGCACTCTGATTGGTGATGACGAACACGGCTGGTCCGATCGCGGCACCTTCAACTTCGAAGGCGGCTGCTACGCAAAGACCATCGGCCTGAACCCGGAAGCCGAACCGGAAATCTACGCCACCACAAAGATGTTCGGCACCGTCATTGAGAACATGGTTTTCGACGAAGAAACCAAAGAGCTCGACTTTGAGAACAAAAGCCTCACCGAGAACATGCGCTGTGCGTACCCGCTGGATTCGATCCCGAATGCATCGGACAATGGCCTTGGTGGTCACCCTAAAAACGTGATCATGCTGACATGCGACGCCTTTGGTGTGCTGCCGCCAGTGGCCCGTCTGACACCAGCGCAAGCAGAGTACCACTTCCTGTCCGGCTTCACCGCCAAAATGGCAGGCACCGAGCGCGGCCTGACGGAGCCAACGCCAGCCTTCTCCACCTGCTTTGGCGCGCCGTTTATGCCGCGTCGCCCTGAAGTTTATGGCGCACTGCTGCGTAAGAAGATCGCTGAGTTTGGCACCACATGCTGGTTGGTGAACACCGGCTGGACCGGCGGCGCTTACGGCACCGGCTCTCGCATGCCGATCAAAGCCACCCGCGCGCTGCTCACTGCGGCCTTGGATGGCTCGTTGAACCACGTGGAATTCCGCAAGGATGCCAATTTTGGCTTCGAAGTTCCGGTCTCTGTGCCAGACGTAGACGACACCCTGCTGGATCCACGCGGCACATGGGCAGACAAAGACGCCTATGATGCGCAGGCCACCAAGTTGGTCGGGATGTTTGCTGACAATTTCGAGCAATACCTGCCCCATATCGACGCTGACGTGAAAGCAGCGGCTATCGGTTAAAAGCTCTAAGCGCCATTTTTTTGAAAGCCCCGACAGCCGTCGGGGCTTTTCTTTTGCCGTGCAGATTGATGCGCGCTCACGCCCAAAAGCCTTAAGTCCATTGCCGTCGCGCTTTCGTTTTTGACGCAAGCTTCAAGAAACAAAAAACCTGCTCTTTTGATGCGATTTCTCTCTTGACCCCACCCCAGGAAGAGCCTAAATCGCACCTCACTTACGGCGGTATAGCTCAGTTGGTTAGAGCAGCGGAATCATAATCCGCGTGTCCGGGGTTCAAGTCCCTGTACCGCCACCAAGAATTCCAAAGCCCGGATGGATCGCCATCCGGGCTTCATTTTTTGTACATGCGCACACGAAAAAAGGCGGCGGACATTTCTGCCTCACCGCCTGCCTATTTCAGTCGAGCCGCTCTCAGACTTTCGCCGACAACATGGTTTCCAGCATCATAGCACTCTTGCGTACGCCCTCCGCGGTTTCCTCGCGCACAATGCCATAGCCGCGAATTTCCTTCGGCGCAGTCAAAAGCGCCCAGCACGTGTCGCGGTCCTTTTCGCTGTATCCGCGCTCGACGAGATCCAATACGCACTCAAACCACTCAAGCAGCTCCTGATCCAGTTTTCGGTCCGCACTGAAACGGAGCGGATCCAGGAACGACCCACGCAACCCACGCGCCTTGGAAAGCGCCCCTAGCAGGGGCTGCATCCATGGCCCCAGCTTGACCTTTTTAGGACGCCCTAGTGCATCACGGCCCAAAGGCAGCATCGGGGGCGCCATATGGTAGTTCACTTTGAAGTCACCTTCGAACTCCTCGTTCAAGCGAGTGGCGAACGCTGCATTCATATGAAGGCGCGCAACTTCGTACTCGTCTTTGTAGGCCATGAGCTTAAACAGAGACTTTGCCGCCTCAATCAGCAGATCCTCTGGCAGCACTTGTGCCAGTTTCTTCATGCGGGCCTCAAACCGCGCGGCATATTTGGCATTTTGGTAGTCGGCCAAAAACGCACCCCGCTTGGCAATCAAGGTGTCCGCCGTTTCCGCAACACGGGGCTTTTCCAGCGGGATGGCCTCAGGATCATGTGCCAAAACACGGCCTATATCGAAAGCCTTGGCATTTTTCTCCACAGCAACACCATTGAGCAGGATTGCCTGCTTCAAGGCCACTTCACTCACTGGCACCAATCCCCGCTGATACGCAAATCCAAGCATCATCACGTTGGCAAACACGCTGTCGCCCATGACCTTTTCAGCCATTTTGTTCGCGTCCAGCGCGCGCACATTGTCGGTGCCCACTGCTTTGCGAATGACCTCTTCTCGCACGCCCACTTTCAGGTCGGCGTCTCGGTTCAGGACCAGATCACCGGTTGGCATCTCTGCGGTGTTGAGCACCACCTGCGCGCCTTTGCGATAATGCACACTGGCTTTGGGCGCAGAGCTCACAACCACATCACAGCCGATAACAGCATCAGCCGCGCCGCTTTCAATACGCACCTGGTTGACTGCAGCAGGGCTCGTTCCGAGACGGATATAGCTCAGCACTGTGCCAAATTTCTGCGCGAAACCAGTGAAGTCGAGCACCGAACTGCCCAGCCCTTCCAGATGCGCTGCCATGGTGATCAAAGCGCCGACGGTCACAACCCCTGTGCCGCCTACACCGGTCACCAGAAGGTCAAATGGCTTGTCCAGAGAAGGTACGCTGGGCGTGGGGACGTTAGACAGCAGGCCAGCGACATCGACATTCGCGCCATCCTTTTTGCGCCGCTTGGCGCCGGTCACAGTCACAAAGCTTGGGCAAAACCCGTCCACGCAGGAGAAATCCTTGTTACAGGTGCTCAGGTTGATCTTCCGCTTGCGCCCAAACTCGGTCTCTACCGGCTCCACGCTCAAACAATTGGACGCTTTGGAACAGTCACCGCAGCCCTCACAAACCAACTCGTTGATGAAGGCAAACGTATCGGGGTCTTCCATCTTTCCGCGTTTACGTCGGCGACGCTTTTCCGTGGCGCAGGTTTGCTCGTATATAAGCAGGGTCACGCCTTCGATGTTACGCAGTTCGCGCTGCACGGGATCCATATCCCTGCGATCGTGGAAGGACGTGTCGGGCGGGAAATCCGCTTTGGAAAACTTGGAGATGTCGTCACTGACCAAGGCGATCCGTGCAACACCTTCGGCGCGCGCATTCCAGGCGATGCCGTGTACTGACACCGGACCGTCCACAGGCTGGCCTCCTGTCATGGCAACCGCATCATTGAACAACACTTTGTACGTGATGTTAGCCTTGGCGGCGACAGCTTGACGGATCGCCAGGGAGCCCGAGTGATACCATGTGCCTTCTCCAAGGTTCTGGAAGATGTGTTTGTTGCCGTTGTACTTTTGCGCAACCGCCACAGGCACGCCCTCGCCGCCCATCTGGGCATAGCCGCCCGTCTCCCGGTTCATCCAGCTGGCCATAACGTGGCAGCCAATGCCGCTCATGGCTTTGGAGCCATCCGGCAGCTTGGTGGATGTGTTGTGCGGGCAACCGGAACAGAAATATGGCGTGCGGTTTGCTCCCGAAACATTCAATACAGGCGGCTTTTCCTCGGTGAGCGCTGCGGCCTTCTCAAGCAGACCTTCATCTGGGAAAAGACGCGCCAGACGTTCGGCCACCACCGGCACCAGCATCTTTGGAGAGAGCTCCCCAGTCCAGGGCAAGAGCGGATCGCCAACGGCGCGGTGTTTGCCGACCATCTTCTCCGGTTTATCACCAGGCCAATCGTAGAAGTATTCCTTGAACTGGCTCTCAATGATGCCGCGCTTTTCCTCTACCACCAACACCTCGGTCTTGCCGCGCACAAAGGCCAGTGCATCGCGGCGCGCCAGTGGCCAAACCATGCCAACCTTATAGATGTCGATACCAAGGCGACGACAAGCCGCCTCGTCGAGCCCCAAGAGACGCAGCGCCTCCATCAAGTCCAAATGGCCCTTGCCTGTGGTCACGAACCCGAACGTAGCCTCCGGAATGTCATAGATACGCTGGTCAATTGGGTTCGCTTCAACAAAAGCCTCAACGGCACGCAGCTTGTGCCCAATTCGGGTCTCGATTTCAGGGCTGGGCAGATCACTCGGGCGCACGTGCACGCCGCCCGCTGGCATGTCGAAATCTGGCGTTACGAACTTGCGGTCAGCTTGCAACTCCACAGACCGGCCTGACTCGACCGTCTCAGAAATCGCCTTAAAGCCAACCCAGGTGCCACTAAATCGGCTGAGCGCAATGCCGTATTCGCCAAAGGCAAGGTATTCGTCCACGCTCGCCGGGTTCAGCGTTGGCATAAACCAAGACATGAAGGCCACATCCGATTGATGCGGCATCGAGGAGCTGACACATCCGTGGTCGTCACCCGCCACAACCAGCACTCCACCTTTGGGGGAAGAACCATAGGCGTTGCCGTGTTTGAGCGCGTCGCCAGAGCGATCAACGCCTGGGCCTTTGCCGTACCACATGGAGAACAGCCCCTCGACGTCGCAATTCGGGTCCAGCGTGGCTTGCTGGGCTCCCAAAACGGCTGTGGCGCCAAGGTCTTCATTCACGGCGGGCATGAAGGTGATGTTTTGCTCTTTGGTGCGATCGCGCTCCCGCCAGAACTCCAAATCCAACCCGCCCAAAGGAGAACCACGATACCCGGACACAAAGCCACCGGTGTTGAGCCCGGCGTCGCGGTCGCGCCGCGCCTGATCGAACATGATCCGCACAAGGGCTTGCGTGCCGGTCAGAAACACCCGCCCCTCTGTTTGGTCATACCGATCCGATAGGGCATAGCTTTGAAAATCGTGGCTGGCTTGGGTCATCGCGCGCTCCTCCTGAATTGTGGTATTTTCTCACATGACAGGCGGTTTCCCGTTTCAGTTCTCCTAGATTCTGACCGAATAACGAATTACTGTTTCGCATGGAGTCGGAGAATCGGAACTGAATGCCATGAATCTCGATTCGAAAGATCGCAAACTGCTCGCCCTGTTGGAAAAGAATTGCCGCCTATCCAATGCAGATTTGGCAGCCGAAGTAGGCATGTCGACCTCCGCGTGCTGGCGCCGCATTCGCGCCTTTGAAGAGGCCGGCTTGATCGAAGGATATGGCGCGCGCCTCAGCCAGGAAGAGCTCGGCTTCACGTTCCACGCCATTGTGCATGTTCAACTCACCCGCCACGATCCCGCGAACCTAAAACGCTTCATCGAAGCGGTGACCGCACGCGAGGAAATCCGCATGTGTTTTGCCACCACAGGCACCGCAGATTACCACATGCGCGTGCGCTGCACCGACATCGAGGCCTACAACCGCTTCCTCGAGGACTTCCTCTTCACCCTGCCTGCGGTAAGTTCGGCACAGACCAATGTTATCCTGCGCGATCTGAAGTCCTAATTCTTGCTACTGCACCAGATTTTCGGCTAGCTCAGGACCGACAACAGAAGTGAGCCTCTGCCATGAGCAAGACAATCTACATCCTGAACGGCCCGAACCTGAACCTTCTGGGGAAACGGCAGCCGGAGATTTATGGCCATGACACGCTCGCCGACGTAGAGGCCAACTGCGCGAAGGTTGGCCAGGAACTTGGCCTAGCGGTGAAGTTGATGCAGTCAAACCACGAAGGTGAAATTGTCGAGATGATCCACGACGCGCGCGGCGACGCCGCTGGCATCATTATCAATCCGGCCGCATACAGCCACACCTCTGTGGCCATTCTGGATGCGCTCAACACCTTTGATGGCCCCGTATTGGAAGTGCACATTTCCAACATCCACAAACGCGAAGAATTTCGCCATCACAGCTTTGTCTCTGCGCGCGCGGAAGGCGTGATCGCCGGATGTGGCGTGAACGGCTATGCACTTGCGATGCGCCATATGGGCACGCTGCTCAACTAAGCCAAACGCTCAAAGCGTACGAAAAAGGCTCGGACAAAACTGCCCGAGCCTCTCACTTATTTCTTCCGCATCGCATCCAGCAACGCCGCGCCCAGCGCTCCATTGCCGCCGTCCTGCTGTTTTGGCTTGGCGCTGTAGTTGCCACCACCGCCGCGCGGTCCTTTGCCTCGCGGGCCACCTCCAGGACCACCACGCCCCTTACTGCCAAATCCAGACCGCGCATTGCGATCTTCCTTGGCAGAGGCCCCGCCATCCTTACGCATCGACAAACCGATACGCTTGCGGGGAACATCCACTTCGGTGACCGCGACTTTCACCACATCTCCGGCCTTGACCACTTCATGCGGATCTTTCACAAACCGATCCGCCAACTGGCTCACATGCACCAATCCATCCTGATGCACGCCAACATCCACAAAAGCCCCGAAAGCCGCCACGTTTGTAACGGTCCCTTCCAAGGCCATGCCCGGCTTCAAGTCGGAGATTTCCTCAACCCCATCGGCAAAGGTCGCGGTCTTAAAGGAAGGCCGCGGATCGCGTCCCGGTTTTTCCAATTCGGAGAGGATATCCTGCACAGTTGGCAGACCAAATTGTTCAGAGACAAAATCCTCCGCGCGCAAACGCTTCAGCGCCGAACCATCGCCCATCAATGTGCGCACATCCCGCCCACAGGCTGACACGATTTTACGCGCCACGTCATAGGCTTCCGGGTGCACCGCACTGGCGTCCAGCGGCTCATCCCCTTCGTTGATGCGCAAGAACCCAGCGCATTGCTCAAACGCCGCGGGCCCCAGCCGTGTCACATCCAACAAAGCTTTGCGTGAGCCAAAGGCCCCGTTGGCATCGCGGTGCGCCACAATCGCCTCAGCCAAAGGTGGCCCAAGTCCTGACACATGCGCCAACAGCGGGGCGGAGGCCATGTTGAGATCCACCCCAACCGCGTTCACCGCATCTTCAACTACAGCTTCCAGAGACTTGCCCAGACGATGCTGGTCCACGTCGTGCTGATATTGGCCCACACCAATCGACTTGGGCTCAATCTTCACCAGTTCAGCAAGCGGATCCTGCAGGCGGCGTGCAATCGACACTGCACCGCGCAAAGACACGTCCAACTCCGGGAACTCCCGTGCTGCCAATTCACTGGCCGAATACACGGACGCGCCGGCTTCGCTCACCACAACTTTGGTGGGCACTTTCACGCCTTTAGGCAAAAGCTTCAGCGTTTCCCCCACCAGCTTTTCGCTCTCGCGGCTCGCTGTACCATTACCGATCGCGACCAACTCAACGCCGTGCTTGGCAATCAACGCCAAAAGGGTCGCCTCAGCACCACGCACATCATTCTTGGGCTGGAAGGGATAGATCGTTGCGGTGTCCAACAACTTGCCGGTGGCGTCTACCACTGCCACTTTGCAGCCGGTACGAATGCCTGGATCGAGTCCAAGTGTCGCTTTCGCGCCCGCCGGCGCCGCCAATAACAAGTCTTTGAGATTGCGTGCAAACACCTGAATCGCTTCTTCCTGCGCCCTCGCGCGCAGCTCCCCCATCAGGTCGACCGTCATGGTCAGACTCAGCTTCACTCGCCAGGTCCATCCGGCAATCTTGCGCAGCCATTCGTCGCCAGGCCCGTCGGTGCGAGTATCTAGATAGCTTGCGACCATCTCCTCGGCACGTTCCTTACCACCTTCAGGATCAGGCCCAATATCCAGCGTGATCACGCCTTCTTTGGACGCCCGCATCATCGCCAGCGCTCGGTGGCTTGGCACTTTCGACCACGGCTCAGAATGTTCAAAATAATCAGAGAACTTGGCGCCTGCCTGCTCCTGCCCAGCAATGACCTTGGCCGCCACAATTGCCTCATCCTGCAAGAACTTGCGCAACTCTCCCAACAGCGCCGCGTTTTCGGTCAGCCCTTCGGCAACAATATCCCGCGCGCCGTCAAGCGCTGCCTTCACATCCGCAACCGCCTCGGTCACGAAGCCCGCCGCCAGCGCTTCCGGGTCTTTGGAACGGTCTGCCAAAATAGCTTCCGCCAAAGACTCCAGCCCGTTCTCACGAGCAATCATCGCCTTCGTACGCCGTTTCGGTTTGTAAGGCAGGTAAATGTCTTCCAACGCCGCCTTGGTCTCAGCCCCGACAATCGCCTTGGCCAAGTCGTCGGTCATTTTGCCTTGCTCAGTGATCGAGGCTGCCACAGTCTCACGTCGTGCTTCGAGCTCACGCAAATAGGCCAGGCGATCCGCCAGTGTCCGCAGTTGCGTGTCGTCCAATCCGCCGGTGACCTCTTTCCGATAACGGGCCACAAACGGCACCGTTGCCCCCTCATCCAACAGTTTCACAGCGGCACCAACCTGATCGGGTTTGGCGGCAATCTCGCCTGCAATGGTGCGGAAAATGCGGGTGCTGGTGTCCACGGAAACTCTCTCCTGATCTGCCTTGGGATACCCTTCTTACCACCGTGCCCCGTCGCGCCAAGCGCCGAATGTGACCACGCGTAAAAACTTGCCGATGCCTAAATCCGTCTGCGCGAATTCGAACACAGCAGTATCTATACGCACCGAATTTAACAAACCTCCACAGTCGCATATTGCAAACAGACAAAGGAGACAGACGATGCCAATCACCCACACAGACTACAAATCCTCAGAAACCTTTGATTTCCTCGGTGCCATTACCCTGCGCATCTTGCTCACGGGTTAGGACACAGGCGGGGCACAGGAAGTGTTTGAAGACATCGTGCAACCGGGCGTCGGCCCCGGGCGTCACATTCACCACGACCAAGATGAAACCTTCTTTTTCTTAGAGGGCGACTTCATCGTCGAAATTGACGGTGTGGTGCAAGAGATGTCGCCAGGCGACGTCGCCTTTATCCCGCGCGGCAGCGTGCACGCCTTCAAAAACGTCGGCACCAACGAAGGACGGCTGCGCTACATTTTCTCGCCGGCACTGCAAATGGAAGCCATGTTCCGCGCCTTTCACAAAGCGGCGCAAGGCGGTGAAATCACCGAAATCCAAATGTCAGAAATTGCATCCGCCCATGGCCAGACCTTTGTCGGCCCGCCACTCTAAACGCATCGCCCCGGCTGCGCGCCGGGGCCATGTATTATGTGTTATCCATCGAGCCCAAGCTGCGCCAACAACGTCCCCATCACGACGCGCTCATCATCGTCCATGTCCGCTTTCCGACTTTTGAACAGGGTGGCTTGGGACTTCAGAACCAACGCGTCACTCAAAATCTTGAGGTGGTTGGCCCGCAGGGTATCACCAGTCGAGGTGATATCCGCCACGCCCTCAGCCGTCAGATTTTTGATGGTGCCTTCTGTGGCACCTTGGCTGTCGACCAATTGATAATCCGCAACACCGTTGTCCTGCAGAAACTCCCGAACCAAACGGTGATACTTGGTCGCAATCCGCAAGCGGAATCCGTGCGTGCGCCGGAACGCAGCCGCAGCAGCATCCAGGTCTTCCAACGAGTCCACATCAACCCAGCAACCGGGCACCGCGATGATCAGATCCGCATGCCCAAAGCCAAGCTCGGCTTTCTCTTGCACCTGTTGCTCCCACTGGCCCAGCTTTTCGCGGACCAAATCAGTGCCGGTCACACCCAAATGAATGCGACCCGCAGCCAACTCACGCGGGATTTCACCTGCTGACAGCAAGACCAGTTCAACACCCTCAACCCCCGCAACAGCGCCTGCATACTCGCGGTCCGACCCGGTCCGGCTCAGGGTCACCCCACGTGCGCCAAACCAATCAAAGGTCTTTTCCATCAGACGCCCTTTGGAGGGCACACCCAGTTTGATAGTCATGCCACATCCTCCAATTGCACCAAGATGCCGGGGCGAATGACACCACCAACCGCAGGGATTTCACGTCCTTGGCCAAGCACTTGCGTCAAGGCATCGTACCGCCCGCCCGTGGCCACCGGAGGCAAATCCGCGCGACCTGGCACATAAAAGCCAAAGACGAAGCCGTCGTAATATTCCATAGACGTGCGGCCGTAGCTGGCTTCAAACTCTAGGGATTCCACATCGACTCCACGCGCCTCCAGCGCATGCATGCGATCGCGCAAGCGAAAGGCAGCCTCGGTGATGGCAGGCATATCCACCGCCAAATCGCGGATGTGCTCCAATGCGTTAGGCAGAGTCTCACGCACATTCAGAAGCGCTTCGATCAATTCAACCTGCAACGGCGAAATCGGGTCGGCAGCGGCATCTGCGCGTAGCCCATCGATACGCTCAGCCACTTCGGCTTGCGACCGCAAGCCAATATCCGGATACTTATGCGCCATGGGATCGTCTGCCGCCAACAACGCAGCGCGGCTTGCAGGCATTTCCGCCTTGCCGGAGTAACGATCCAGAAGCGCCTTAAACTTGCGCGGCCGCCAGATATGACGCGCCAACGCACGCTTGCGGCGCTCGGTGGTTTCCAACCCGGCCACCGCCGCTGCCAGAATGCCAATATCTCCTGTCGCGGCCCGCAGTTCGACACCTTTCAGTGCCTCCTGCATCACAGCAAAGACTTCAGCATCGCTTGCGGCAGGGTTCTCGCGGTCAAAAACCTCATAGCCGACCTGCATATACTCATTTGCGCGGGTCTGGTCTTCTTCCTGTCGACGAAAGACTTCCCCCGCATAAGTGTAGCGCGCGGGTTCCGCACCATGCGCCATGTGCATCTGCACAACCGGCACCGTGAAATCGGGGCGCAGCATCTGCTCCCCGCGCAAGGCGTCAGTCGTCACATAGGCCCGCCCACGAATGTCCTCGCCATAAAGGTCGAGCAAGGCTTCCGCGGGTAGCAAAACTGGTGTTTCCACCGCCACAGCGCCAGCAGACTCAAAGCCGGAGGCCAAGGCAGCCGCCCGGGCTCGGATTTTTGCTTTTTCAGACATGGGTCCGATTATCCTTCGCTCTGGCTGGCCAGAATTTCACGCACCTTCGCGACCAACTCGCCACGTGGCACCTCAAACTGACTTGGGCGCTCTTTCCACTCTTCGTGCGTTGCCGTTTCTGCAATTTTGGCGCCGAGGATCAGATCCTTGATTTGAACCACACTACGGTCTTTCTCGTCACCGCCTTCGATCACAGCGACCGGCGAATTGCGTTTGTCCGCATATTTGAGCTGATTGCCAAAATTCCTCGGATTGCCAAGGTAGACTTCGGCGCGAATACCCGCGTTGCGCAGCTCTGCAACCATCGCCTGATAGTCCGCCATGCGGTCGCGATCCATCACGGTCACAACAACCGGTCCAACAGACGCGCCGCCCATGCGACCCTTCTCGCGCAGAGCCGCCAACAGGCGATCCACACCAATCGACAGGCCTGTCGCAGGAACAGCCTGACCGGTGAAACGTTTCACCAAGTCATCGTAACGGCCACCTCCGGACACGGAACCAAACTGACGCTTGCGGCCTTTTTCATCAAAGATTTCAAAGGTCAGCTCGGCTTCAAACACCGGCCCGGTATAGTAGCCCAGACCGCGCACGATGCTCGGATCAATCTCGATCCTGTCACTGCCATAGCCACCCGCAGCCAGCAGATCCCCGATCTGCTCCAGTTCAGCAATCCCTTCAGCCCCCACAGCAGAGGCGCCAACCGCCCCACGCAGGTTTTCAAAGGTCTTTGACACGTCGCCCGCTTTGGAGGTCAAAAACGCGATCACCGGCTCGATTTGGTCGTCGCTCAAACCAACGCCATCGATGTAGGCGCCAGAGGCATCCAAACGACCCTTACCGAGCAATTCGCGCGCGCCGCTCTCGCCCACCTTGTCGAACTTATCGATGGTGCGCAGCACGTTGTCTTTGGCCGCTTGATCTTCGCCAAGCCCCATAACTTCCAGCACGCCGTTCATGACTTTGCGGTTGTTCACACGCACAAGGAAATCCCCGCGCGGAATGCCGACGGTTTCCAACGTGTCCGCAAGCATCGCGCAAATCTCGGCATCCGCCGCCATAGACGCTGTGCCTACTGTATCCGCATCACATTGATAAAACTGACGGTACCGACCGGGCCCCGGCTTCTCATTGCGCCACACTGGCCCCATTGCGTACCGGCGATAGGGGTTGGGCAAATCATTGCGGTGCTGCGCATAAACACGCGCCAACGGCGCGGTCAGGTCGTAGCGCAACGCCATCCAGTCGCCGTTGTCTTTCTCGTCAAACTCCTGCCAGGCAAACACGCCTTCGTTGGGGCGATCCACGTCTGGCAGGAACTTTCCCAGCGCCTCAACGGTTTCCACCGCGCTGCTTTCCAACGCTTCAAAACCATAGCGATGATACACCCCAGCGATCTGATGCAGCATCTCGGTGCGCTCGGTCACCTCAACACCAAAATAGTCGCGGAAGCCCTTCGGCGTGATTGCCTTAGGACGTGGGGCTTTCTTCTGCTTGGCCATCGCTATGGTCCTTGTGAAATAATTACGTCAGTGCCTTTAGCGAATGGGGTGCCAATGGGCAAGGAGAGGCTCCTCTTGGCGACCAAAACGTCACACAAACATCAAAAAGCCGCGCTCGATCAAAAGCGCGGCCTCAAAAGGTTCAAAATCCAAATGTTTCTGACTTAATCGCCCAGCTTGGCGTGCACCTCATCCAGGTCAATTTCGCCAATTGGCATTTTGTTACCCGGGTTTTCGAAGTCATATTTGAACAGCTGGAAGTCGCGCTTGTAGATCTCATAGACCAGATGCATCGACAGATCGTCGAAGTAATCTTCCACCGGATGTGCCCGCTTTGGCCCATGCCCTTCGGACTCGTTGAACCGGGGAATTTGTGTCAGATCAACAACATGGGGTGTTTCGATATGGTCCAAAACGCCTTGCATCCCGTCGTTAAACTGCTCGGTCCAGAAGATTTTGTCGTAGGTGCCGCCGTTTACGATGAAGGTCGACACGTGGCCGGACATGGCGGACCAATGAATGTCGGGATCCATTGGTCGGCGCCAGCGGATGGTGTCGCGCGCAAACAACAAGAACCGGCGGAAACTTTGAATCTGGTCAAACTCCTGCTTGCCGTCATCGCCACCAACCTCAATCCCATATTTCTGGATCAGCATCGGCACAAGGTTACCACGGTAGCGTTTGCCGTTCCGCTGGATGCCGCAAATCTTGTCAAAGAATGAGGACAGGATCCGCGTGTATGGGTTACGCACACAGGTAAACGCATAGGACCGGTGCTCACGCACGTTATCGGTGATCGGCTGATGGCTTGCTTCAATAGCCCACTTGTGCATGCCACCTTTGGCGTCGTGGATATCGCCGTCAAAAAACTCGCCATGATCCGAGTAGAACATGATCTGACCGATGGTGGAGCATGCGCATTTTGGCACAACTCGATACACCACACTTTCGCTTTCCGTCATCCAAGTGCCGGGAAATCCCATGTTTCTGCCTCCATAGCCGCCGTGGTTATTGCTTTGGTCACGGTCTGAGCGCGTGTCAAAAAATTCCGAACAAAGCCTGTTTATTCAACGCGCTTTCATCTTTAAATGGATAAACACAGGACGTCAAAGTAGGGATCGAAGAAGCTAGATGGCGAGAATTGCTTACATTCTTCTGTGCCACAAGGATCCTGAGGCGATCATCAAGCAGGCAGAACGGCTTACCGCAACCGGGGATTATATCTCCATCCATTTTGATGCCCGCGCCAAACCAGAGCATTTTGCCTTGCTGCAAGAGGTGCTTGGCCCAAACCCAAACGTGGCGTTTTCTGAAAAGCGCATCAAATGCGGCTGGGGTGAATGGAGCCTGATAGAGGCCACGCTCTACGCAGTGCAAACCGCTGTTAAAAAATTCCCGCGCGCCTCGCACTTCTACATGCTGTCTGGCGACTGCATGGTGATCAAATCGTCGGAATACATCCACGAATTTCTTGATGACAATGATGTCGACTTCATTGAAAGCTTTGACTTTTTTGAGAGCGACTGGATCAAAACCGGTATGAAGTCAGAGCGGTTGATCTACCGCCATTGGTTCAATGAACGCACCCAAAAACGACGCTTTTATGCGACCTACAACTTGCAGAAAAAGCTTGGCCTGACGCGCGACATTCCTGCGGACATTCAAGTGATGATCGGCAGCCAATGGTGGTGCCTGCGTCGACAAACCATTGAAGCGGTTCTGCATTTCACAGAATCCCGCCGCGACGTGATGCGCTTTTTCCGCACAACCTGGATTCCGGACGAGACCTTTTTTCAGACCATCGTCCGACACTTGGTGCCCACCAATGAAATTCGCACGCGCACCCTAACGTTCCTAATGTTCACCGACTACGGAATGCCGCTGACATTTTACAACGATCACTACGACCTTCTGATCAGCCAAGACTATCTTTTTGCCCGAAAAATCAGCCCCGACGCTTTGGATCTCAAGGAGCGGTTGGGGCAACTTTACGCCGAAGAAGGTGTGAACTTCCAAATCTCAGCAGAAGGCCCAAGCCTATTCAAGTTTCTCACCGGACGCGGTCGGCAGGGCAAACGCTTTGCCAGCCGGTTCTGGGAAACTGAAAGTACGCTGGGGCGCGATCGCGAACTGATGCTGATCGTTTGCAAAAAATGGCATGTTGCCAAAAGGTTACTGGAAAAGATCGACCAAGTCACGGATCTTCCCACGATTGCCTATCTCTTTAACGAGGAAAGCACCCCGCTTCCCGACCTCGGCGGCATCCAATCGACCTTGAACAAACGCACACGACACCGTCGCGCACTGATGCGCATGCTGTTTGACTACTACGACACCAACCGCCTTGTGGTCTGTCTCGACCCCAGCGCCATGGACCTGATGCAGGACTTCTTTGGCGATCGTTCGACCACTAGAATGTTGGAAATACAGTGTGATTTCTCCGATGAGTATCTCACGGGCCATGCCATTCGCATTGGTTTGGCGGGAGAGCAAACCTCGCCGGAAACATTGGAACGGCTGCTGCCAACCATTCGGCGCGACATCCTGAGTGAGAGTGATCGTATTCGGGACGCGGAGTTTGAAAACGTAAACCGTATGGTGCAATCCGGCAGCGAAGAGGAACATGTGGCAGCAGTGATGAACTTCCTGCACATCTCAGAGGAACAAGCCCGCGACATCGCGCGGACTGAGTATCTTTTTGCCGACTGATTGAGCTGGTTTAGGCAGCCAATTTGGCTGCCAAAAGTTCCACACAGAGCCTGATCGCACGGGTGGATGTCGCAAGATCCATGGACGCGCCATACTCCTCCAAGCCGCTCTTTTCCGCAATATTTTCAGGCGACTGCGGAAGGTGCACAAACCCACTTCGCAGTGCAATTCCGCGCTGCGCCGCCATGTGCGCAAGCGTGTAGATCAGCTGATTACAGAGGTGTGTCCCAGCCGAAAATGACAGGGCGGCGGGGATGTGGTTGGCGCGGAGGTGGGTGACCATCTCGACGCATGGGAGGGTGGCGTTGTAGGCGGCGGGGCCGTTTTCGACGATCGGGGTGGCGCGGAGGTGGGCACCGGTGACGTCGGGCACGCTGAAATGGCGCCAGTTGATACCCACCATTTCCGGCTGCACCACCGCTGCGCCGGACACGCCAAGACCGATCCAACCGTCGGGTTGATGCGTATCCAGAAGGCGATTTATGTTATCCTGCAGGGCGTTAGTGTCGACATCCAGCTCAACCGCCACAAGATCGCAGCACTCAAACTCTTCTTGTCCAAGACGCGCCGCGACCAAAGCGGCTGGGTTGTTTTTGGCTTTGGCCCAGGAGCCGTATCCGGACACCAGGATGGTTGGCTTATGTGTCATTCTGCCTCTCAAAGGACGCCCCAAATGTACGAATTTGGGACGTCGGTATTACGTCTGTATCGCGACTGTATCACGGAGGTGCGTATTTTGGCGCTTAGAGCGCGCCAAAACCACCGCCACCGGGCGTTTTCATCACAAACACGTCGCCCACTTCAAGAGACGCCTGGTCGTTGCCTTTCAGCTCCAACACGGCGCCATCTGCGCGCACGACGCTGTTTTCCCCAACCGCGCCAGCTCCACCGCCTTGTGCGCCATGGGGTGGCACCACGCGATGCGAGGACAGTACAGTGACAGTCATTGGCTCGTTGAACCGCAAGCGGCGCACAATGCCGTTGCCGCCGGAGGTCTGCCCCTGCCCGCCGGACCTGTGGCGGATCGAAAACTCATCCACCCGCACCGGAAAACGGGTTTCCAGAACCTCGGGATCGGTCATCCGTGTGTTTGTCATGTGGCTGTGTACGGCGCTGGTGCCATCAAAGCCGTCGCCAGCGCCGGTGCCGCCACAGATGGTTTCGTAGTTCTGATGCGTGTCGTTGCCATAAACAAAGTTGTTCATGGTGCCTTGGCTGCCAGCAATCACGCCCAGCGCGCCGTAGAGCGTGTCACAGATCGCCTGACTGACTTCGGTGTTGCCGGAGATCACGGCCGCTGGATACTTCGGATTGATCATGCTGCCTTCGGGCACAATCAGGCTCAATGGCTTCAGACAGCCTTCGTTCATCGGGATGTCGCTGCCCACCATGGTGCGGAAGACATAGAGCACCACCGCTCGACAGATCGCCATGGGCGCGTTGTAGTTGAGCGGGCTTTGATCGGAGGTGCCGGTAAAGTCGATGGTGGCGCTGCGCGCAACCTTGTCGACGGAAATGGCCACCTCGATCTTGGCACCGTCGTCCAGCGGATAAGAGAAGCTGCAATCATGCAGCACATCGAGCACACGGCGCACGCTCTCTTCGGCGTTGTCCTGCACGTGGCCCATGTAAGCCTGCACCGTGCCGTGGCCGAATTGCGTGGTGATCTTGCGCAGCTCGGTTGCGCCGGTTTCGTTGGCCGCGATCTGTGCGGCGAGGTCGGCCATATTCTGATCGACGTTGCGACAAGGATATGGGCCTGACGCGAGCAGGTCTCGCGCGTCCTCTTCACGCAAAGTGCCGCGATCCACCAACAGGAAGTTGTCGATCACGATACCTTCTTCATCAATCGTGCGGCTGTCGGGCGGGGCGGAACCCGGGGTCTTGCCGCCAATGTCGGCGTGGTGGCCGCGAGACGCAACGGTGTAGAGGATGTTTTCCCCTGCCGCGTCAAACACAGGTGTGATGACGGTCACGTCCGGCAGGTGGGTGCCGCCGTTGAACGGGTTGTTCATCATGAACACGTCGCCGGGACGGATTTTGTCTGCGTTGGCGTGCAAAACGGTGCGTACGCTTTCGGACATGGAGCCAAGATGCACCGGCACGTGGGGCGCGTTGGCCACCAGATCGCCGTTTTGGTCAAAGATCGCACAGGAGAAATCATAACGCTCTTTGATGTTCACCGAATACGCGGTGTTGGCCAGAGTGGCGCCCATCTGTTCGGCAATCGACATAAAGAGGTTGTTGAACACCTCCAGCATGACCGGATCAACGGAAGTGCCAATCGCTTCTTTGCGGGCCAGAGGCACAATGCGTTTCAGCACGAGGTTGCCGCCCGCGGCACAGGTCGCCTGCCAGCCGTCTTCGATCATATTGGTGCCGGTGGTTTCGGTCAGGATCGCCGGGCCGGTCACGCTGTCGCCCACGGCCAATGTGGTTCGGTCAACCAACGGGATGTCCTGCCACGCGCCGTTCAGGTGGAACGGCACAGTGGCATCGGTCCGCGCGGCGCCAGCTGGGTTTGGCATGGTCACCGGCTCGCCGGTTTGGCCCACGGCCTCGGCCTCCAACACGTCGATGATCAGATCATCGGTGTCGGGTGCAAAGCCAAAACGTTGTTTGTGGGCGGTGACAAAGTCAGCACGCATTTTGTCCGCATTGCCAAACGCCACCGGCAGGCTCTGCTGTGCGCCCTGCGGGCGGATGTGGGCGCGTTGTTCCACGATGATGTCAGCCTCGGCCACACCCTGACTGGCGACCTCGGCTCGGGCGGCGGCGGCAATATCGGCCAACTGCGCCGCGGCGTTGCTGTCTTCCAGCGCGCAGCCCAGTTGCGCCTCACGCATGGCGCGGATGTCGGCCAGCCCCATGCCAAAGGCAGAGAGCACGCCGGCAAAGGGGTGGATGAAGATGCTTTCCATGCCCAGCGCATCGGCCACCAGACAGGCGTGTTGACCGCCAGCGCCACCAAAGCAGTTCATGGTGTAGCGGGTCACGTCATAGCCACGCTGCACAGAGATTTTCTTGATCGCGTTGGCCATGTTTTCCACGGCGATACGCAGGAAGCCTTCGGCCAGGTCTTCCACCGATTTGTCGGTGCCAATTTCGGCCTTCAGCGCTTCGAACTTGGCGCGCACGGCGTCCGCATCCAGCGGCAGGTCGCCGTTGGGGCCAAAAACGTGCGGGAAGTGATCGGGGTGCAGTTTGCCCAGCAAGACGTTGCAATCGGTGACCGTGAGTGGACCGCCCCGGCGGTAGGCGCAGGGTCCGGGATTTGCTCCGGCGCTTTCTGGACCCACCTGCATACGACCGTCGCGGTAAGTGAGGATCGAGCCGCCGCCTGCCGCCACCGTATGGATCGACATCATGGGCGCGCGCATACGCACACCGGCGACTTCGGTTTCAAAGGAGCGTTCGTATTCGCCCGCGTAGTGGCAGACGTCGGTGGAGGTGCCGCCCATGTCAAAGCCGATGAGTTTGTTAAAACCTAGTTCGGCCGCAGAGCGCACCATGCCGACAACGCCGCCGGCGGGACCGGACAAAATAGCGTCGCGGCCCTGAAACAGGCTTGCGTCAGTCAGGCCACCGTTGGACTGCATGAACATCAGACGGTCACAGCCGCCTTGGTCGGTACCCAGCGCATCGGCGACCTGATCCACATAGCGGCGCAGGATCGGCGAGAGGTAGGCGTCCACCACAGCGGTGTCGCCGCGACCCACCAGCTTGATCAGCGGGCTGGCCTCGTGGCTAAGTGAGATTTGAGAGAAGCCGATCTCCTCAGCCAGTTTGCCAAGACGCTGTTCGTGATCCGGGAAGCGGTAGGCGTGCATGAGGGCGATGGCCACAGAGCGGAAGCCTTTGGCGTGGGCCTCGGCCAGCGCGGCGCGGGCAGCGCTTTCGTCCAGTTCGGTGATGATGTTGCCGTCCGCATCCAGACGTTCGTCAATTTCGATGACCTCATCATAGAGGAGTTCCGGCAGTTGGATGTCGAGGTCAAAAAGTTTCGGGCGATTCTGGTACCCGATCCGCAGCAAATCGCGCAGGCCTTTGGTGATCAGCAGCACCACCGGCTCGCCCTTGCGTTCCAAAAGTGCGTTGGTCGCAACCGTGGTGCCCATTTTTACAGCAGCGATTTTACCTTCGGGAATCGCTGTGTCGGCGTCCAGTTTCAGCAGCGTACGAATGCCATGCACCGCCGCGTCCCGATAGATTTCCGGGTTTTCGGACAAGAGCTTATGGCTGTGCAGCGCACCGTCCGGGGCCTTGGCCACGATGTCCGTGAACGTGCCGCCACGGTCGACCCAAAACTGCCACTTCTCTGCTGGTTGCGTGGACATGCCGTTCTCCTCGAATCAACTTTATTGTTGCTTTATGTTTATAACGCTGACAATTTGTCAACGTTATGTGATTGTAAGAATCAAGAAAACGAACAGGGAGCAACCTATGAAACATGTAATCGCCTTTTCGGCGGCGCTGGCCTGCGCCGCGCCTGCATTTGCTGATGCCTGGGACATGCCGACGCCTTATGGCGACAGCACCTTCCACACCCAGAACATCGCGCAATTTGCCGATGATGTGCGTGAAGCCACCAATGGCGATCTGGACATCACCCTGCACAGTGCCGGCTCGCTGATCCCACATGCGGAGATTAAAAACGCCGTGCGCTCACGTCAGGTGCCTGCTGGTGAGTTCTTCCTGTCCCGCCTGTCCAACGAAGACCTGGCCTATGGCATCGACAGCCAGCCGCTGGTGGCGACCTCTTACGACGAAGCCAAGAAGCTCTGGGATGCGCAGAAGCCGGTTGTGACTGAACTGCTGGCCGAGCAAGGTCTGGTGCCGCTGTTCTCCGTGCCATGGCCTGCGCAGGGTCTCTACACGAACGGTGAGATTGCCACTGTGGACGACCTGAACGGTCTGCGGTTCCGCGCTTATAACGCGGCGTTAGAAGAGTTTGCCACGCTGGCTGGTGCCGCGCCGGTGCAGGTTGAGGCTTCCAACATTCCGCAGGCGTTCTCCACCGGTCAGGTACAGGCGATGATCACCTCACCGTCCACTGGCGTGAACTCCACCGCGTGGGATTTTGTGACCCACTACAGCCCAATCAACGCCTGGGTGCCAAAGAACATCGTGGTTGTGAACCAGCGTGTGTTTGACAAGCTGAGCGATGATACCAAAGCGGCCGTTCTGGCTGCAGCGGCCACGGCGGAAACCCGCGGCTGGGAGATGTCTGCAGCGGAAGCTGAGGCGAAAACTGCCGAGCTCGCAGCAAACGGCATTACCGTTTACGAGCCAAGCGCAGAACTGGTCGAAGGCCTGCAGGGCATCGGCACCAAAATGCTGGACAACTGGAAAGCCAATGCGTCTGACGCCGCGCTGTCGATCCTGACCACGTACCAGCAATAACCACCACTCACGAGAGACCGGCGACACCCCGTGCCGCCGGTCTTTTTGTGCCACCAAACCGATGGGGAGAGGTTTGTCATGCGCCGAATTCTAAACGCAACCTACAAGGCCGCAGGGATGCTCAGCGCCTTTCTGATCCTGGCGATATGCCTGTTGATCAGTGCGCAGATTGTGCTCAACGGTATGGGCCGTTTGATGCCCGGCGTGTTGCCCTCAACCATTCCGTCCTATGCAGATTTCGCAGGCTTTATGCTCGCAGGCGCCACCTTCCTGGCCATGGCTTACACATTGCGCTCAGGCGGGCACATCCGCGTGAACCTAGTGGTGCAACGCCTGTCTCCCCGCGTTGTACTGATCGCCGAATTCCTCGCCCTCACCGTCGCCAGCGTCTTTGTTGGTTACGCGCTCTACTTCAGCGGCGCGCTGGTGCTGGAAAGCCTGTACTACGGCGATGTGTCCAACGGCATCATCCCCGTGCCGCTTTGGCTGCCACAATCCGCCATGACCTTTGGCATGGGGCTCTTGTTGATCGCCCTGCTGCACTCATTGGTCGACCTGATCACCACCGGCACCTCGGTGCTCAACACCCCAGATGAGGTCTAAGCCATGGCTGATCCGTTGATTGCTCTGATCCTTTTGGGTCTTTTGTTGGTTTGTCTCGCCGCGGGCCTATGGGTGGCAATTTCGCTGGGCGTGGTCGCGCTTGTGGCGCTGTTGGCCTTTTCTAACGCTCCGGCTGGACTGGTGCTGGCGACAACCTTCTGGGGACACTCCCACAGCTGGGCGCTGACCGCCCTGCCCTTGTTTATCCTGATGGGAGAAATCCTGTTACGCTCGCGCCTGAGCAACGACATGTTCTCCGGTCTAGCCCCTTGGCTGGGCCGCGCGCCGGGACGGCTTTTGCATGTGAACGTCTTTGGCTGCGCTATCTTTGCCGCCGTGTCTGGCTCTTCTGCTGCCACAGCCGCCACGATTGGCCGGATGTCCGTGCCCGAGCTGACCGAGCGCGGCTATCCACAAAGCCTGATCCTAGGCACATTGGCGGGTTCGGCCACGCTGGGCCTTTTGATCCCGCCGTCGATCATCCTGATCGTCTATGGGGTGGCCACGGAGCAATCCATTGCCCGCCTGTTCATTGCGGGGGTGTTGCCGGGCGTGATGCTGATCACCCTCTTCGCAGGCTATGTGGCCGTGCGCGCCTGGATGAACCCGGAATTGATCCCACAAGAGGCCAAACAGTTCAGCTTTGCAGAGCGCATCAAAGCCTCCCGCAATCTGATCCCGGTGGCTCTCCTGATCATTGGCGTTATTGGCTCCATCTATACAGGTTTGGCATCTCCTACAGACGCAGCCGCCTTGGGCGTGGTTCTGGCAACATTGCTTGCATGGCTCTCCGGCGGGTTTAGCTGGAAGCTGTTCATGGATGCGCTGCTGTCTGCCACGCGCACCTCCTGCATGATTGCCTTTATCCTGCTTGGCGCGGCTTACTTGTCTGTGGCGATGGGCTTCACCGGCCTGCCTCGCAACCTCGCGACCTGGATTGCTGAGATGAACCTCTCTGCGCCTATGTTGCTCTTGGCGCTGACCATCTTCTTCATCATCCTTGGCTGCTTCCTGGACGGGATTTCAGTGGTGGTGCTGACCACCTCCATCATCATGCCAATGATCGCCGCCGTTGGCATCGACCCGCTGTGGTTTGGCATCTACCTCGTGATCGTGGTGGAGATGAGCCAGATCACCCCACCGGTGGGCTTCAACCTGTTTGTCATCCAAGGCATGACCGGCATCAACATCCTTGAGGTGGCCAAAGCGGCCTTCCCCTTCTTCCTGTTGTTGCTCGTTGGTGTGGGTCTGATCGCGGTGTTCCCGCAGATCGTGACCTACCTGCCCGAACTGATGAGCCGCTAAAGCGAGGCGGCGGCCCGGCTGGCCTGATCATATTGGCCGGACAACAAACGCAGACTGGAGGCGATGTCGCGCATGTCGTCTCCGGTCATATCCAAACGCGACAGCCCTTCGACAAAACAGCGATCGCGCACGGTGCGATAGTCTTCACATAGCGCAATCCCAGCCTCAGACGGGCGATAGAACACTTCTTTGCCGCGTTTCTCGGATTCAATCAGCCCCATTTTCAACAGCTTCTTGAGCGCGTAGTTGACGGTGTGGCTGTCCTCGATATTCAGTAGAAAACCAATATCTGTCAGACGCTTATCCCGATCCCGATGATTGAGGTTGTGCAGCACCAGAATCTCCAGCGGCGTCATATCGGCATTGCCCGCCGCCGCCATGCAGCGGGTCATCCAGCGCGAAAAAGCATTGTAGGCAATGATCATGCCGTATTCGACTTCCGAGGCTTCCCAACCGTCGCCTTCAGCAAGGTGGCGAGAGGAGACAATGCGTCGTTTTTCCATGGTTTGACCTCATCATATCGGTAAATTGCCAGCGTGTTTTCAGCGTACACGACCTATTGCCTGACATGCAAATGCGCAGTTTCTTTGAATTTTTCCCAACGATAGACGCACCTCACGCGGCCGGTTGCCAGCCCAAGATCGCACGTTATGCTGCCACGACACGCACTTTTGGCCTGTATTGGGAGCCGAAGCGGACGTGTTAGGGGGAGACTAGGTGAGACTTTCGGGAACACAATGGCGAGGTATGCGAAGCGGCAAGACCGCTTTGGCCGCGCTGGTGGTGAGCCTTCTGGGCACGCAACTCTATGCCCAACAGCTCCGGGTTTTGACCTCCATGCCACCCGGTTTTTATCAGCCGTTTGTGGCCGCGTTTTCCAAGCAGCATCCCGACGTGGACGTCATCACGCTCAACAAAAATACCAACGCCTCGGTGGATGAAATCCTGCGCGGCAACGAGCGGCAATTTGATGTGTTCTGGTCCTCCTCACCGGAAGCCTTTGAGTTGCTGCAACAGAACGGGCATCTGGCGGCTTTACCAGCCACCGGTGCACCCGATGTGCATTCTTTTGCGTATTCGGCCCTGGGGTGGACCCAAAAACAAAGCCGCGCAGCTGCGGCCTCCGCAGGTTGGGATGCGCTCTTGGCACCGGAAAACGCGGGTGCAATTGCCATGGCCCGTCCTTCACGGTCGGGGTCCACGCATATGGTGCTGGAACGTTCCTTGCAGGTGCGCGGCTGGCAGGAGGGTTGGGCCTATTTGCTGGAACTCGCGGGCAATCTTAGCACCATCACCGCGCGCAGCTTCACTGTCCTGGATGGCGTGGCAAACGGGCGGTTTGACATAGGGCTGACCATCGATTTTCTCGCCCATTCTCGCGCGGACGAAGATCTGAGTTTTGTCTATGGAACGCCGGTCATGGTCACCACCGCCCGCATTGCGGTACTGGCGGATGGCAAGACACCGGAACAGGCCCGGGCCTTTGTGGACTTTGTGATCTCTGACGCGGGGCAGCGGCTGTTAATGACGCCGGAGATTGCGCGCACGCCACATGCGGCGCATATCCGGGCTGAGGCCACGGCACCCTATCATCAGGTGCTGGAAGATGCGCTGACATTGAACTGGCTGGAGTATGATGCGGCGCTTGCGAGTGAACGGTATTGGGCGGTGAACGCGCTGTTTGATGCTTTTGTGTTTGAGATGTTTGACACGCGCCGGGAGGCGTGGCGCAGGCTGCGGGCGCTAGAAGCCGAACAGGCGGCGCCTACCGTGGCAATGCATGACATTCGCCGGCTGCTGACCACCATGCCAATTGCAGAGGACGCTGTGGGCAACGAGGGGCGGGCGACGAATGCCAATGCCTTTGCCACATTGTCTGAGCGGCAAGAGGCCAGTTTGCAGGAGTGGCGCGCGGCGTCGCAGGCTTTGCTGAGCGAGGCGGGCCGCTTGCTGCGGGTGTTGGAAGCGGAACGGGCCAACGCCTTGGTGCGCGACGAATGAGACTGCCCCCTGTTTTGACCCGCGCGTCGGTGTGGAACCGACTGCTACTCACGATCTCTGGCATCATCCTGACGGTGTGGCTGGTGCTGGCGGTGTCGATCCTGTTTTTCCTGAAGGCGCAGCGCGATTATGCGGCGATTGCGTCTGAGCAAATCCCGGCACTGGCGGCAGTGAGTGCATTGGCGGAGTATTCGGCGCAGCTGTCCACTGTGGCGACGCAGATTGTGGGGCAAAGCGGGACGCCGGACATGGCGGCGCAATTGGAGTTGGGAGAGATTGTTTCTGGTCTGACGGCCAGTCTCACCCCGATTTCACAGACAGAAGGCACTGGAGAGGCGCCGGAGATTGTTGCGCGTGTGAGTGAAGGACTGTCGGAGATCCAGAGGCTGCAGGGGGCGATTGGGCAGTCGGAGCGTGAGATGGGCGCGCAGCTCAATACGCTGCGGTGGTTGAATGCGGATGTGCAGGATGAGGTCGACCCGCTGCTGAGTGACTTTGCCTTCAACATTTCCATTGCCATGAGCAGTCTGGTGACCAGTGCGGACCCGGATTTTCGTGCACGGCAGGCGCGGTTGATCGAAAACGAAGGCCAACAGCGCGATACCGTGCGGCGACTGGGGGACAGCACAGCCAATACCGTGACGTTGATTTTTCAGGCGGCGGTGGCGGAAAACCGGCAGCGGCTGGCGCAGTTACAAGGGCTGACGGACGATGCCTTGGTGCGCATTGCTGGTCTTCGGACCCAGCTTGACGACAAGCCCGAACTGACCACTCTCCGGCAATCTGTGGAAGCCTTGGTGCCAGTTGCGACCAGCGAGACCGGCGTGTTTCGCTTGCGACTGGCGTGGCTGGACGCGCAAGCCGATATGCTTGCAAGCCTAGCGGCGCTGCAAACCGACCTGGGCAATTTGCAACTTGTGCTGTCGGCTGCGGGTCAAGAGCAGCGGGCGCGGATTTTGGCTCAGACTGAGCGGTCGCGGCAGGACACAACCTTGGCCATCAGGTGGTTGATTGGCCTAACCGCGCTGGCGGCGATGATCGGGTTTGGCGTGTTGTTTGGCTATATCCGGACCGGGATTGTGCGCCCGCTGCGGCGGATGACCAAACGGTTGAGTGACATCGCGCAGGGTCAGAACCTAATGCTGCCACCCAACAAAGAAGACGATGAAATTGTGCAACTGTCCGTGGCGATTTCCGAGTTTGAACGCTCCATTCAAACCCGCGATGCGGCGCTGATGTCCCTGGAAACCGAAGTGCAGGAACGCCGGCGCGCCGTTGAGACCCTCAAACAAACGCAGATGGAATTGATCCAGGCAGGGAAGATGGCCGCACTGGGACAGATGTCGGCCGGGATTGCGCATGAACTGAACCAGCCGCTAGCCGCAATGCAGCACCGTTTGCAATTGCTGGAAGACTATGTGACCGAAGGCGATGCCGAGATGACCGCGCGGCAACTGGCCCGTCTGGACGGTCTGATTGATCGCATGACCCGCACGATCGCCTACCTGCGCAATTTTGCACGGCGCTCCGAATTCAGTGAGGACAGGCTGCCTCTGGATGAACTGGTGAGTGACTCTCTGGCGCTCTTGAAAGCACGCATCACGCAGGAGGCCACCGAGATCACGGTGGCGAACGACCTGCCCCAGTTGACTGTGATTGGCGACAAAATTCTGATCGAACAGGTGCTGGTCAACATCCTGTCCAACGCTCTGGACGCCACCCAGCAAGCAGAGCGGCCCGGCCAGATCTCCATCAGCGCGCAATTGATCGACAACGCCGTGCATCTCGCGGTGCGCGACAATGGTGCCGGGTTTGACCTGATCCCTGCCGCCGAAGCGCTGGACCCTTTTGTGACCACCAAGGAGGTTGGAAAGGGGCTGGGACTGGGCTTGTCGATTTCCTACAACATCATGAAAGACCTGAACGGCGACTTGCAACTGAGCCCCAACACGGATGGGCCGGGTGCAACGGCAACGCTTGTTCTACGCACAGGGGGAGCAGATGCAGCCGCAGATAATCTTGGTGGATGACGACGACGATCTGCGCGAGGCGGTTCTGGACACCTTTGAAAAACACAAACTGGCCGCGAAAGGCTTTGCCCGCGCAGCGGATGCGTTGGAAGCTTTGGACCCCGAATGGCCAGGAGTGGTGCTCAGCGACATTCGCATGCCCGGCATGGACGGGCTGGCCTTTCAAGAAGAGGTCAAACGGCTTGCGCCGGATGTGCCTGTGATCCTGTTCACCGGCCACGGGGATGTGCCGGTAGCAGTGCAGGCGATGCGCAACGGGGCCTTTGAGTTCTTGGAAAAACCGGTGCATCCGGATCACCTGCATCAAGTGGTTTTGCGGGCCTTGAAAATGCGCAGTCTTCAGGTGGAGTTGACCAACCTGCAACATAAGACCCGCGATACGCTGCCGTTGGACGAACGGCTTGTGGGGCGCTCCAAAGTCATGCGGTTTGTGCGGCGAGACCTGCAGGCGGTGGCGCCTTTGCAAGTGGATGTGTTGTTGTGGGGGCAGGACGGCACCGGCAAGACCGCCGCCGCGCGGGCGATCCACGATTTGTCACCCAATGCCGGCGGTGCATTTGTTGTGGTGAACTGTTCCGCCGTGTCGCAAGACACCATTGAGCGCACGTTGTTTGAGGACGGCGGCGCGGTGGCGCGGGCATCAGGCGGCACGCTACATTTGCAGGACGTGGAAGCCCTGTCCGATCAACTGCAGGCGCAGTTGCTGCGGATTTTTGACAGCGCCGATGCGCCGCGCGTTGTGGCCTCTGTCAGTCAGAAGCCGGAGGAACTGCTCGCCGAGGGCAAGCTGCGCAGCGATTTGCTGTACCGGATCAATGTGGCCCAGATTGAAATGCCGCCGCTCAAAGAACGTGGACGGGATGTGTTTGTCCTGCTGGATCATTTCATTCAGCGCGCCGCCGCGCGCCATGGAAAATCCCAAAAGGCGTTGCCGGTGCCGGATCTGGATGCACTTGGCAAATACACCTGGCCTGGCAACGTGCGGGAATTGCGCAACGTGGCTGAAAAGCTGGTGGTGGGCTTGACCGTGCGTTTGGACGAACGGGCCTCGGCGGCTGTCACGGAAACCTATGACGAGGCCATGCTGCGACACGAACGCGAGCTGCTCAGCAACGCACTGATTCAAAGTGGTGGACGCAAGGCGGCGGCGGCAGAGTTGCTCGGCATCCCGCGCAAACGGCTTTACCTGCGCCTGAAGTACTGCGGCATCGACTAAAAACCGGTCAAATTTGACACAATTTCACGTGTCAAAATTGACCCAAACCCACAATCAAAACGGTTTCGAAATCATCCGTTGAGCCTTTTGAGATTGGCTCGCTAGGGTTTGGCCATTGTTGGGCTATACTTGTGTGGCCCATCCATGGGAGGAAAATATGAAACGAACTTTTCGCGCATCTGTGGCCGCTCTGGCCCTGAGCTCCGCATCCGCAGCCTTTGCGGCGGACAAGGTGGTTGTGGTCACCTCGTTCCCCAACTCGATGACCGGCCCAATTGAGGCGGCCTTTGAAGCGGCCAACCCGGGCATTGATCTGGAGATCCTGAACAAGAAGACCTCCGCAGGTGTGAAATACATTCAAGAGATTTCGGACGCCAACACGGCGGACATCTTCTGGGCTTCCGCGCCTGACGCATTTGAAGTTCTCAAAGGCGACGGGCTGCTGGCCTCTGTCGAGATCAACTCTGACGGCATCCCGGAGAAAATCGGCGCCTATCCGATGAACGATCCAGACGGCAAATACTACGGCTTTGCTGCTGCCGGTTACGGCATCATGTGAAACGAACGTTACCTGAAGGCCAAGAAACTGGAGCCCGCCAAGAACTGGGCAGACCTGAAAGACGCGGCTTATCACGGCCACGTCGGCATGTCCGCGCCTTCCCGTTCCGGCACCACCCACCTGACTGTGGAAACAGTTCTGCAGGGCGAAGGCTGGGACAAGGGCTGGTCCGAATGGAAATGGATCGCTGGCAACTTCTCCACCGTGACCGAGCGCTCCTTTGGCGTGCCGGATGGGGTGAACACCGGCAACTTTGGCCTTGGCATCGTGATCGACTTCTTTGGCTTCAGCTCCAAAGCCTCCGGCTTCCCAGTGGACTTCTCCTATCCTGAAGTGACCGCGCTGGTGCCGGCCAACATCGGTGTGGTGAGCAACGCGCCAAACGAGGCAGCAGCAAAGACCTTTGTTGAGTACCTGCTGACGCCGGAAGGCCAAGAAGTGCTGCTGGACCCGGCGATCATGCGTCTGCCCATCAATCCGGCGACCTACGCAAACGCACCAGAAGGCTTCCCGAACCCATTTGAGGACGGCTCGATCGGGGCGGCGGTGAAATTTGACGTGGCCAAATCCGGTGCGCGCTACAATCTGGTGAACTCCATGTTTGACGTGATGATCACCTACCGCCTGGACGACCTGCGGGCCGCCGTGGGCGCGGTGCAACAAGCCGAAGCCAAACACGCCGGTGGCGACAATGCCGAGGCCAAAGCTCTGATTACTGAAGCCCGTGCCTTGATTGATGCCAACCCGATTGACGAAGCCAAGTCTCTGGACGCGGATTTCGCGGGCATCTTCACCAAAAAGCGCAAAAAAGCCTCTGACACTGTTGGCGAACGCCAGGCAGAAGTTGAGCAGCAGTGGGACGCCATGGTGGTGGAAAACTACCGCAAAGCCAAAGAGCTGGCGGACAAAGCTGCCGCGATGTAACGGCACCTCACCGAGGCGGCGCGCTGCCGCCTCGTTTCCCACGCTTTGGTGCAGGTCACTCCCCGGCACCAAAGCCACTCTCCTCTAAATTCTCGGGTAATTTCCCATGTCGAATGCCTCGCCGCACTCCAACGGCGGTCCGTCTCTGCTTGACCGTCTTCCGGCGTCGATCTTTCCGCGCGTGTCCGGGCTTCATGCCGCCGCGCTGATCATTGCCATCCTGCTGATCGGCCTGCTGATCATTCCCGTCCTTCAGGTGATCTACGTTGCCTTTCTGGACCCAAACACCGGCGCGCTGACGCTGCAAAACTTTGTGGACTTCTTCCGCACATCGCTGTTCCGCGAAAGCTTCTGGAACTCATTTTACGTTTCCGCCATGTCCGTGGTGGTCGCCACCGTCATCGCCCTGCCGCTGGCCTATATCACCACCCGCTTTAACTTTGCCGGTTCCGTGGTGATCCAAAGTCTGGGTTTCATCCCGCTGATCATGCCGCCGTTTGTAGGCGCCGTGGCGATGCAGTTGATTTTTGGCCGCAACGGCACGCTCAACCTGCTGATGGAAGAGAAATTCGGCATCAACATCCCCTTCATGGAGGGATTAAACGGCGTCATTCTGGTGCAGTCGATCCACTACTTCCCGTTTATCCTGATCAACCTCTCCACCAGCCTGCGCAACATCGACCGCTCGATGGAAGAGGCCGCACAGAACCTCGGCTCCCAAGGCATGCGCCTGTTCCGCCGAATTGTGTTTCCTCTGGCCATGCCGGGCTACATCGCAGGCGCCGCGCTGGTGTTCATCAAGGTGTTTGACGATCTTGGCACACCGCTGCTGCTCAACGTGAACAACATGCTTGCACCTCAGGCCTTCCTGCGGATCAGCTCGATCGGGATCAGCGATCCGATGGGTTATGTGATCAGCTTCATCCTGGTGGCCTTCTCGATCTTCTCGCTTTGGGCGTCCTTCCTGGTGATGCGCGGCAAAGATTATTCCACCGTGCAAAAAGGCGGCGGGGGCCTGTCCAAGCGTGACCTGCGCACCGGTGAAAAAGTCGCAGCCTATGCGGTGGTTGGCCTGATCCTGTTGCTGGTGCTCAGCCCGCACATCGGCCTGACTCTGCTCAGCTTTGCCACCATCTGGAGCTTTGCGCCGCTTCCGGACGGGTTCACCATCCAGAACTACATCGTGATGTGGGAGAACTCGAAGCAGTTCATTGCCAACACGGTGATCTATGCAGGTATCGCAGCTGTGCTGGACGTGATCATTGGCACAGCCATTGCCTATATCGTGATCCGCACCGGCATCTGGGGGCGCAAGTCGCTGGACTATCTCGCCACCGCCGCGCTGGCTGTGCCGGGTGTGGTGTTGGGCATAGGCTACCTGCGGGTGTTCCATTCCATCGACATCCCATTCACCGACAAACCGATGGCCAGCTGGTGGGTGATCATTGCACTTGCCCTGATGATCCGGCGTCTGCCTTATGCTCTACGGGCCTGTACTGCTGCCTTGCAACAGGTATCGCTGGCGCTGGAAGAAGCCGCGGAAAGCCTTGGCGCGACCAAAAGCTCCACCATCCGCCGGATTGTGATCCCGTTGATGTCGGGCGGCATTCTCGCGGGCTTTGTGACCTCCTTTGCCACTGCGGCGGTGGAACTCTCTGCCACCATCATGCTGGTGAGCTCGGAAAGTGACGCGCCGCTGGCCTATGGCATCTACCTCTTCATGCAAAAGCCGTCCGGACGTGGCGCTGGCGCAGCCCTTGGTGTGGTTGCGGTCATCATCGTCGGCCTCGGCACCTTCCTGTCGCAGCTGATGATTGAGCGCGACAAGAAATTCAAATCCACGGATCAGTCGCACTAAACGTGCGGGAGTATAGAACTATGACAAATCAAATGGTCGGAATTGAAATCAACGATCTGCACCTCTCCTTTGGAGACACCGAGGTGTTGACCGGGGTGAACCTCGACATTCAACCGGGCGAGTTCTTCGCCTTCCTTGGGCCCTCCGGCTCTGGCAAATCCACCCTGCTGCGCTCGATTGCGGGCTTCGGCCCGACCCCACGTGGCAGCATCCGCATTGGCGGGCGCGATGTGGTCAGCTTGCCACCGTGGAAACGCAATGTCGGCATGGTGTTCCAGTCCTATGCGCTGTGGCCGCATATGTCGGTGCGAGACAACGTCGGCTTTGGCCTCAAAGAACGCAAAGTGCCCAGCACCGAAATTGCCCCGCGTGTAGACGCCGCGCTGGAGCTTGTCGGGTTGAGCCATTTGGCGGATCGCATGCCCAACCAGCTCTCCGGTGGCCAGCAACAACGGATCGCTTTGGCCCGCACCGTGGTGGTGGAACCTGAGGTTCTGCTGCTGGATGAGCCGCTGTCCAATCTGGATGCCAGCCTTCGGGTGCAGATGCGCCGGGAACTTCTAGCATTGCAGCGCAAACTTGGCCTGACCACCATCTTTGTGACCCACGATCAGGAAGAGGCCAATACCACCGCCGATCGCATGGCGGTGCTCGACAAAGGCGTGATCCAGCAAATTGGCACCCCGCAAGAACTCTATGACACCCCGCAAAACCTGTTTGTGGCGGAGTTTCTTGGCACGGCCAATATTCTTGGGGGACAGGTCGAAACCGACGGTAGCGCCAAGCTCTTCCGCACCAGCGCGGGCGATGTGCTGCCTCTGAGCGACGGTCACGCTGGTGCAGGCTCCATTGTGCTGCGACCACAGAACATGCAGATCGTCGATCAAGCAGGCGCTGACACCCTGCCTGGCACCATCCTGCACCGCGAGTTCATGGGCAGTCAGGTGCGCTACATCGTGCGCACCTCCGGCACGGAAATGATTGTCGATCAGTTCCACCATGTGGGCCATGATTGGCGCGACACCGGAAGCGACGTGCACCTCAAGGTCAACACCAACGAAGCGGTGATTGTGGCCTCATGAGCTTTCGCTACACCGGCCCACGCCTGCTCCTGTTGCGCCACGGCGAAACGGAATGGAACCGGCAGGGCCGGCTTCAGGGCCGCAAAAACTCTCCGCTCACGGACCTGGGGCGGGCGCAAGCCCGCCAACAGGGGGAGATCCTCAAGCAAATCAGCAGCATCGAGTGTTTCGATGCCGTTTGCAGTCCGTTGGGGCGGGCACAGGAAACAGCTCGGATCGCGCTTTCCGCTGTTGGCAAACTTCCGCGTTTGGAGGCACGTGTTGCCGAAATCAACGCAGGAGACTGGGAAGCCAAAACCTTTGGTGAGATCTGTGGGTCCGCCCCCAGTTTTCACGACAAAGACCTGATGCGGCTGTTTTTGACCGCGCCAAATGGCGAGGGTTTCGACGCTTTGCGCGCGCGGTGTGTAGCGTTTCTGTCTGACCTGGAGCAGCCAACCATTGTCGTGTCGCACTCCGTAACGCTTTGTATGATCCGTGGCCTGCTTCGCGACCTGGGCCGGACAGAGATCGAAGCCCTGGATCGTCCTCAAGGGGCGGTTTATGAGGTGGCGGCCGGTGTGGAGACGCTGTGGTCGGCAATATCAGCACGTGTCTAGAGGATAGTATTGTCTCGTGAGATCTACGTACAAGTACGAATATACGCTCAAAAAGGCCTTAGCGGACGGTGACGCACCTATCGCCACCAAAGGGCATTCATCCTATTGCGATGTCACTGCTACTATAGAGGACTTATTTTTGGTTGC